>NZ_AP017977.1 GCF_000648235.2 Neochlamydia sp. S13
TTCCTTATTTAGCGTCTGTAAAAGATGGCATCATCTGCTAGCTACGGAAGTCATGCCCCCTCTTTATAAGCAAATAGGTAAAGTGCATGTTCCTCAAGGAAATGTTAAGGAGCAGGCTCTTATTGTAGATAGGATTTATATGCTAGAAGAAAAGCTTTCTGAAACAGCAAAGGTAAATGCAATCTTTAGGCAAATCTTTACTTTAGCCAAGTCTCTTTCAACTTTAGAATTTAAAGTGCAAATAGAAGAAAAGAGGTATCTTACTCTGGCTAATTACTCTTCTTATCTCTTAAATATTAATCGTCTTTTACTTTGGAAAAAACTTCCTGGTGGGGAAGAATACTTGAGCCGAGAAGAAATTAAGCACTTGCCTCTAAAAAAAAAAGGAAAGCTTCTTAGAGATTGGATTGAAGAAAATTGTAAAAATATCACGGCTTTAGGTTTATCTAAAGCAGGCTTAACTTACTTACCCCCAGAAATAGGCCAGTTATCTCAACTGCAAGGGCTTGGTTTAAGCTACAACCAGCTCACCACTCTTCCTGCAGAAATCGGGCAGCTGCCTCGGCTGCAAACGCTTAAATTAAGCCAAAACCAGCTCACCGCTCTGCCTACAGAAATCGGGCAGCTGTCTAAGCTGCAATGGCTTGACTTAAATCAAAACCAGCTCACCAGTCTTCCTGCAGAAATCCGGCAGCTGTCTCAGCTACAATGGCTTGGTTTAAATCAAAACCAGCTCACCAGTCTGCCTGGAGAAATAGGGCAGCTATCCAATCTGCAAAGGCTTTACTTAAATCAAAACCAGCTCACCAGCCTTCCTGGAGAAATCGGGCAGCTGCCTCAGCTGCAAACGCTTGAACTAAATCAAAACCAGCTCACCATTCTGCCTGCAGGAATCGGGCGGCTGTCTTGGCTGGAAACGCTTGAACTAAATCAAAACCAGCTTGCTAGCCTGCCTGTAGAAATTGGGCAACTGTCTCAACTACGAGTGCTTTACTTAAATCAAAACCAGCTCACCAGTCTGCCTGCAGAAATTGGGCAACTGTCTCAACTACGAGTGCTTTACTTAAATCAAAACCAGATCACCAGTCTGCCTGCAGAAATCGGGCAACTGCCTCAGTTGGCACGGCTTTACTTAAATCAAAACCAGCTTGCCAGCCTGCCTGCAGAAATAGGGCAGCTGTCTGAGCTGCAATCGCTTGAATTAAATCAAAACCAGCTCACCGCTCTGCCTGCAGAAATAGGGCGGCTGCCTCAGCTGCAAGGGCTTAATTTAAATCAAAACCAGCTCACCGCTCTGCCCGTAGAAATAACGCGGCTGTCTCAGCTGCAATGGCTTTACTTAAATCAAAACCAGCTCACCAGTCTGCCTGCAGAAATAGGTCAATTGTCTCAGCTGCAATGGCTTTACTTAAATCAAAACCAACTCACCAGTCTGCCTACAGAAATCGGGCAGCTTTCTCAGCTTATCAAGCTTGAACTAGCAGAAAATCCTTTGAAAGATATCGCTGAAAAAATAAGGCAGCGTTTCTATTTGTAGAAGGGCCGTAAGTACTTTTTAAATCGGCGTGGGCTACAATGAAATAAAAAACTTTTAGCCATCTTATCTTTAAAGAAGCAATCCGCTTTTCTTCCGGCAACTAAGCAAGCTTAAACTTATCTACACATTTATAACGAAAAGAAGTTCCTCTCTTTTTCTGCAGATTGCTAGGCTGTGAGAACAACCTTTCTTGATAGGAAGAAACTGGCGTATTGTATTTCATCATTCAGTAGAAGAATTAAAACAAGGTACCAAAAAGAGCCGTTTTTCTCAAATAAGGCAAAGAATCAATCTCATTCTTTTAGCTAAACCAAAATTGCCGCGTCACTTAATCGCTAACACTTGTGTCTGCTCCTAAATGCTTGGAAGGTCTACCCCTTTTCCTTGGAATCTATCTGAAAAGAAAGCGCTATTAGATCATCTGTGAGTGGTTTTTCCTTGTTAAAGATACAAATTCGTTTGACTTGCTTTTTTTAATTTTTATATTCTGTCTTTAAGAAATAAAAATGATAAAAGGTTATCCCTACCGAAGGAAATAAAATGCATCCTATCTCTCCGGCATCTATTGAAAGCTTGCCTAATGAATTGCTGCTCCCTATCTTAGAGGCTTGCGCAGTTCCTTCCTTATTTGGCGTCTGTAAAAGATGGCATCATCTGCTAGCTTCTGAAGTGATGCCTTCTCTTTATAAGCAAATAGGTAAAGTGCATGTTCCTCAAGGAAATGTTAAGGAGCAGGCTCTTATTGTAGATAGGATTTATAAGCTAAAAGAAAAGCTTTCTGAGGCAGCAAAGGTAAATGCAATCTTTAGGCGAATCTTTACTTTAGCCAAGTCTTTTTCAGCTTTAGAATTTAAAGTGCAAATAGAAGAAAAGAGGTATCTTACCCTGGCTAATTACTCTTCTTATCTCTTTAATAATAATCGCCTTTTACTTTGGAAAGAGCTTCCTGGTGGGGAAGAATACTTGAGCCGAGAAGAAATTAAGCACGTGTTTCTAGAAAAAAAAGGAGAGCTTCTTAGAGAGTGGATTGAAGAAAATTGTAAAAATGCCACGGATCTATATTTATCTGGAATAGGCTTGACTTATCTACCCCCAGAAATATGCCAGCTATCTCAGCTGCAAGCGCTTGATTTAAGCCAAAACCAACTCACCGCTCTGCCTGAAGAAATCGGGCAGCTGTCTAATCTGCAACAGCTTTACTTAAGAGGTAACCAGCTAACCGCTCTGCCTGCAGAAATCGGGCAGCTGCCTCAGCTGCGAGGGCTTTACTTAAGTCAAAACCAGCTTACCAGCCTGCCTGTAGAAATCGGGCAATTGCCTCAGCTGCAAACGCTTGACTTAAGAAAAAACCAGCTCACCAGTCTGCCTGTAGAAATAGGTCAATTGTTTCGATTACAAGGACTTTACTTAAATCAAAACCAGCTCACTAGCCTGCCCGCAGAAATCGGACGGCTGCCTGATCTGCAAACTCTTGAATTAGCGGAAAATCTTTTGAAAGATATCGACGAAAAAATAAGGCAGCGTTTTCGATTGTAAAATTATTGTAAGTGCTTTTTAAATTGGGGTAGGCTAAAATGGAATAAAAAACTTTTAGCCATCTTATCTTTAAACAAGTAACCCGCTTTTCTTCCAGCAACTAAGCAAGCTTAAACTGACTTACACATTTATAATGGCGAGAAGGTTCTCTTTTTTTCTGCAGAGTGTTATAGTGGGAAGAACAACCTTCCTTGACAGAAAGAAGCTAGGCGTATTGTATTCCATCATGCGGTAGAAAAATTAAAAGAAGGCACCAAAAAGAGTTGTTTTCCTCAAATAAGGCAAAGAATCAATCTCATTCTTTTAGTCAAACCAAAATTGCCGCGTCACTTAATCGCCAAAACCTGTGGCTGCTCCTGAATGCTTGGAAGGCCCTCCCTTTCCTTAATCTATCTGAAATAAAAGCGTGGTAGATTATCTGTGAATTGTCCTTCCTTGATAAGGATACGAATTCGTTTGACTTGCTTTTTTAATTTTTCTATTTTATTATTAATAATAAAATGATAAAAAATCATCATTACTAAAGGAAATAAAATGCATCCTATCTCTTCGGCATCTATTGAAAGCCTGCCCAATGAATTGCTGCTCCCTATCTTAGAGGCTTGCGTAGTTCCTTCCTTATTTAGCGTCTGTAAAAGATGGCATCATCTGCTGGCTTTCGAAGTGATGCCTTCTCTTTATAAAAAAATAGCCCAGCTTTATTTCCCCAGGGAAAATGCTATTACCCAGCGAACTCTTATGTTAGCTAAAGTCTATCAACTCAATCCTGGACTTACCTCTACTGAAAAAGTTTATGAAGTTTTTAAACAAGTTTTTACCTTAGCTAAATCTATTTCTCCTTTGGAATTTAAAGAGAAAACAGAAGAAAAAAGAGGCTTAACGCTGGCTAATTACTTTTCTTATCTCTTAAATAGCAATCGCCTTTTACTCTGGAAAAAAATTCCTGGTGGGGAAGAATACTTGAGCCGAGAAGAAATTAAGCACTTGCCTTTAGAGAAAAAAGGAGAGCTTCTTAGAGATTGGATTGAAGAAAATTGTAAAAATTTAACTTCACTAAATTTATCTGGAGCAGGCTTGACTTATTTACCCTCAGAAATATGCCAGTTATCTCAGCTGCGAGAGCTTCACTTAAGCCAAAACCAGCTCACCGCTCTGCCTGAAGAAATCGGGCAGCTGTCTGAGCTGCAATCGCTTGACTTAAGTGAAAACGAGCTCACCAGCCTTCCTTTAGAAATTGGGCGGCTGTCCCAGCTGGAATGGCTTTACTTAAGCCAAAACCAGCTCGCCAGTCTTCCTGCAGAAATAGGGCAGCTGTCTAAGCTGCAAGAGCTTAATTCAAGCCAAAACCAGCTCACCAGCCTGCCTGCAGAAATCTTGCAGCTGCCTCAGCTGCAATGGCTTGATTTAAGCCAAAACCAGCTCACCAACCTGCCTGCAACGATAGGTCAATTGTCCCAGCTGCAGCAATGGCTTTACTTAAATCAAAACCAGCTCACCAGCCTTCCTGCAGGAATAGTTCAATTGTCTCAGCTGCAAACGCTTGAATTAGCGGAAAATCCCTCGAAAAATATCGCCGAAAAAATAAAGCAGCGTTTTCAATTGTAGAATAGTAAGTACTTTTTAATTTGGGGTGAGCTAAAATGAAATAAAAAACTTTTAGCCATCTTATCTTTAAAGAAGTAATCCGCTTTTCTTCCCGCAACTAAGCAAGCTTAAACTAACCTACACATTTGTAACGACAAGAAGTTTTTCTCTTTTTCTGCAGAGTTTTATAGCTGGGAGAACAACTTTTTTTGATAGGAAGAAGCTAGGCGTATTGTATTCCATCATGCGGTAGAAAAATTAAAAGAAGGCACCCAACAGAGCTGTTTTTCTCAAATATAGCAAAGAATCAATCTCATTCTTTTAGTCAAACCAAAATTGCCGCGTCACTTAATCGCCAAAACCTGTGGCTGCTCCTAAATGCTTGGAAGGCCCCCCCCCTTTCCTGAATCTATCTGCAATAAAAGCGTGGCAGATTATCTATGGGTTGTTTTTTCCTTGATAAGGATACGAATTCGTTTGACTTGCTTTTTTAATTTTTTTATATTGCCTTCAAAAATAAAAATGATAAAAGTTCATTACTACCCAAGGAAATAAAATGCATCCTATCTCATCGACATCTATTGAAAGATTGCCTAATGAATTGCTGCTCCCTATCTTAGAGGCTTGCGTAGTTCCTTCCTTATTTAGCGTCTGTAAAAGATGGCATCATCTGCTGGCTTCTGAAGCGATGCCTTCTCTTTATAAAAAAATAGCCCAGCTTCATTTTCCCACGAAGAATACCACTACCCAGCGAACTCTTATGTTAGCTAAAGTTTATCAACTCAATTCTGGACTTACCTCTACTGAAAAAGTTTATCAAGTTTTTAAACAAGTTTTTACCTTAGCTAAATCTATTTCTCCTTTGGAATTTAAATGGAAAACCGAGGAAAAAAGTTATTTTACTCTGGCTAACTACTCTTCTTATCTCTTAAATATTAATCGCCTTTTACTTTGGAAAAAGCTTCCTGGTGGGGAAGAATACTTGAGCCGAGAAGAAATTAAGCACTTGCCTCTAGAAAAAAAAGGGGAGCTTCTTAGAGATTGGATTGAAGAAAATTGTAAAAATATTACGGCTTTAGATTTATCTAGAGCAGGCTTGACTTACTTACCCCCAGAAATAGGCCAGTTATCTCAGCTGCTACAGCTTGAATTAAATCAAAACCAGCTCACCAGCCTGCCTACAGAAATTGGGCAGCTGTCTCAGCTCCTACAGCTTGAATTAAGTCAAAACCAGCTCACCAGTCTGCCTGCAGAAATTGGGCAGCTGTCTAAGCTGCAAACGCTTGGCTTAAATCAAAACCAGCTCACCGCTCTGCCTGCAGAAATAGGTCAATTGTCTCAACTGCTATGGCTTTTCTTAAATCAAAACCAGCTCACCGCTCTGCCTGTAGAAACTGGGCAGCTTTCTCGGCTGCAAGGGCTTGATTTAAGTCAAAACCAGCTCTCCGGCCTTCCTGCAGAAATAGGTCAATTGTCTCAACTGCAAGGGCTTGGTTTAAGCTACAACCAGCTCACCACTCTTCCTGCAGAAATCGGGCAGCTGCCTCAGCTGCAAACGCTTAAATTAAGCCAAAACCAGCTCACCGCTCTGCCTGGAGAAATAGGGCAGCTATCCAATCTGCAAAGGCTTTACTTAAATCAAAACCAGCTCACCAGCCTTCCTGGAGAAATCGGGCAGCTGCCTCAGCTGCAAACGCTTGAACTAAATCAAAACCAGCTCACCATTCTGCCTGCAGGAATCGGGCGGCTGTCTTGGCTGGAAACGCTTGAACTAAATCAAAACCAGCTTGCTAGCCTGCCTGTAGAAATTGGGCAACTGTCTCAACTACGAGTGCTTTACTTAAATCAAAACCAGCTCACCAGTCTGCCTGCAGAAATTGGGCAACTGTCTCAACTACGAGTGCTTTACTTAAATCAAAACCACCTTACGGCTCTGCCTGCAGAGATATGCCAATTGTCTCAGGTGCAAGGGCTTGACTTAAGCAAAAACCAGCTCATCAGCCTGCCTGCAAAAATAGGACGGCTGTCTGATCTGCGATTCCTTGAATTAGCGGAAAATCCTTTGAAAAATATCAACAAAAAAATAAGGCAGCGTTTTCAATTGTAGAATAGTCGTAAGTACTTTTTAAATTAGGGTGGGCTAAAATGAAATAAGAAACTTTTAACCACCTTATCTTTAAGAAAGTAATCCGCTTTTCTTCCCGCAACTAAGCAAGCTTAAACTAGCCTACACATTATAACGACAAGAAGTTTTTCTCTTTTTCTGAAGAGTGTTATGGCTGGGAGGACAACTTTTCTTGACAGCAAGAAACTGGCGTTAATTACGTAAGCACAAGCTAAGAAATTAGCGCTTAGCATAAAAAGTTAAGGATCGAAAAGCAGGGGAAAATTTATAGATAGAAAGAGCTAAATATTATCACTCTAATTTAAGAACATAGGGGAATGATAAAAGTCCCACTGAGTGCAAAGTTTATTAGAAAAAGTAGGAAGTAAAATAATTTATAATTAAAGGCGACTTGCTTTTGTTTTAGCCGCTTAAGGTGTATTTTGAATCAGCTCTAAACAATAAAAGGTTAATAAAAGGCTAGAAAGGATTTTAGATTCTTAACTTCTTCCTTTGATGGTAGGTTACTTAGCTTAAATTTTGATTATCTGGTTGCCTCCTTTTCTGGCAAATACCTCCATGTTTACGAGGGCTTTGTAAAATGATTGAGGAAGTTTTTCCCTGCTTTAAATGTAAGGAGTTTGTGGGCGTAAGAGAAGTTAGCACAATGAACTAAAAACTTTTTTTTAAAAGACTTAAATTTTAACTAAGTAAGAATAAGGGTAGTACTCTACTTTATAAAATAAAAAAGTATAATTTTTTAAGGCACTTCATCTCTCCCTCCTAAGTGGCGAGGATTGCAGCGGCAGATACGTCTGATAGCTAGCCCTGTTCCTCGGCATACGCCATGCTTTTTAATAGCTTGTAAGGCATAATTAGAACAAGAAGGTGTAAAGCGGCAGATCGGCCCTAGAAGAGGACTAATGGTCCATTGGTAAATACGAATAATTAGAATAAATAAAACCTTCATAAAATTCTAAACACGTCTTTTAATAGATTAAGCATTACTTCGATAATGATGAGCCAGATAATTGTCCATTCAAGGCGACTAGAATGTTGGTGATTAAGCTCAGAGCCTAGCATTTGGAAAAGCTCATGGACTACATCTAAACGCTGATTAAGAACTTCCACGCGGCTTTCAATATCTAAATAGTTAGCGACCATCGTATACAAGGGTTCAAGCTCTGGATATTCCCAAAAAAATTCTGGCGTGTCTAGCACATCGGCATGTAAATTGATAGAGTTGCGCGCAATGAATAATTCCCCCATCTTTTTGCGTATAGCCTTTTTAGAATAAGAAATTTTTCCTTTGCTAGCTAAGTCTTCAGGAATATGTTTAGATTGATTAAAAGTCGCTTGAATAGCGTTTTCAAAAGTTCCTAGCTTAACAGATTGAGCCAATCCATGCGAAATAGCAAGCTTGGTAAGCATTTCTTGATTGGGTAAAATAATTTCATCTTCTAAAATTCTAGGAGCCTCTCCATAAAGGTAAGTGAACTCATCGGTCTCAATATCATCAGAATGCTTTTCTTCGTAGGGTTGCACAAGTTTAAGCATTTCGCTTTCTATTTCCTTGGGTAAACCCCAGCAAACCACAGCTCCATACGAAAAGAAGAAAACATCTCCGGGTGGAAGATGGGGAAGAGGAATCGAGCAGTGGACAGCATCACGATAAGAGGCAGAAGGAAAACGTTGGCGAAGAATTTCGTAAAAAAGCTTTATTTTATAAGAAGCAGCAGTGCAATAGGCACGACAATCCATGAAAGAATCAAGAGTTGATTAAAAAAGCCAACCATAGAGGATTCAAGCATAAATGTCTAGCTTTTGAATAAATATCCTAAATTAAATAGGGGATAAAAAAAAGCTTATTTAGAAATATGATAACTGAAAAGTTTGCTAGTAAATCGTTTGAAAAGGAGGGCCAAAAGCTTGATTGCGAAAGAGGGGACTTGAACCCCTACGAGATTTCTCTCACTACCACCTCAAAGTAGCGCGTATACCAATTCCGCCACTTTCGCTTAAAAATTGAAGAAGCTAAAATATAACAAACTCACCTTTATATAGGCAAGAATAAAATTGAAATTCTAAAAAGGAAAAGCACGTTCGTAGGGAGGAGTAAAGAAAAAGCTGGCAAATAGGAAACAAGATCAATGCTGAACAAGAATTTTAAATAGCTGATGAGCTTTATAGGGCAAATGTACAGGGATGCAAATAGTGTTAAGCTGGTTAAAAGAAGAACAAGCAGCCAACTGCATCCAAGCTAAAGTTTCATCTTCATTAAAAAGCAAGGCACCTGCAGGCGTATGCATGGCACAAAAATGTTCTCCTTGCCAAATATAAAGAGATTGAAGGGAACTTTGACAAACAGAGCATTGTAAATGGGTATTGGCTACCCCTTCATTTTTAAGAATTTTTAGTATAAAGCTTAGCTCTAAAGCTGGTAAATTGGTTGTAAAAGGAATTTTCTCTAGATAGGTGATCAATTGCTTAAAAAGTTTAGGGGCAGGCTTATGCAAGGGCTGAGAATCTATAACGGTGTTAATCATCCGTCCAGCACTTTCTAATAAGTTATAATCTCCCCGTAACTTTAAATAATAGTTATAGATGATAAGTTCCCTACATTTCCAAATCTCTCCTTTAGTTTCGCTGTATGTAAATTCGCCTTGCATAAGAGGAGAAATTTTAACCCGTGGAGAAGTTTTCGAAGGTTTTCTTATTTTGAAGATCCATTTTACTATTCCCTTATCAGGAGTAAAAACAGTCATGATTTGGTCATATTCGCGAAAGTCAATGACTTTAAGGATCAAACCTTGCGTATGAGAAATTTGCATGCAACGGCCAATTTTAGGTTTAAAAAAAGAAGCTTCTACGCTAGAATGCTATTTTCGTGATTCTTTCTATAATCTTGCAAGCTAAATGCACCGATAGCTCAATGGATAGAGTACCCGGCTTCGAACCGGGTGGTTAGAGGTTCGAGCCCTCTTCGGTGCACATTTTTCCAAGGTATGAATTCAACAGTTAATCTTTTAAGCTATACTCATCACTCTTTTTGTAATTTTATCGCAGCAGAATTAGGCAAAGGTTATCTACATGCCGGCTTAGTCTATGAAGAATTCTATCGCACAGGCGCAGTCTCTGGCCACCATCCAGCTTTTCATAATGCCTCTAAGCTTTTAAGAGAAATCCTATTAAGAGTCGACCTTTCTTTGCCTTTAGTGCCTGTAGAAAAAGATGATGGTGAAACGAAAAAATTTCTTCTTAAAACCCAGGATAACCTTGAGGTTGAGGCGGTGTTAATTCCTATGCAGGCGGGGGGTACATTGTGTATCTCTTCGCAGGTGGGATGTCGCAGGGGTTGTACATTTTGTGAGACTGGCCGGATGGGATTGCTGCGTAATTTAAAGGTAGAAGAGATTATCGGTCAAGTTTTTGTGGTTCGTCATGTACTCAGGTATCCTATACGTAATATTGTCTTTATGGGAATGGGAGAGCCTTTTGATAATTATGAAAACGTTAGGCAAGCTACCCATATATTAATGGATCCTAAAGGATTAGGATTTGGACGTAACCATTTGACTATCTCCACTAGCGGGGTAATCGAAGGGATCAATAAGTTCACCCATAGTCCCGGGCCTAAGCCTCATCTGGCCGTATCGATCAATGCTCCTACGGATGAAATTCGCCAGCGTTTAATGCCTATCAACCGTAAGCATGATATGCAACAACTTTATAAAGCAATGCGTGAATACAATGAAGTCACAGGATTAAAAATCCTTACCGCTTATGTACTCATTAAGGATGTAAATGATTCTTTAGAACATGCAGAACGCTTAGCAGATTATCTTAAAGGCCTTCATGTTAAAATTAACCTTATCCCTTATAATCCCCAAACAGGTGATCGTTTTGCTCGGCCTACTGAGGAGGCTGTTATAGCTTTTCGTCAACATTTGCGCTTACAAGGCTATCAAACTCTCCTTAGAGCAACAAAGGGTAAGGACATTATGGCAGCCTGTGGACAGCTAGGGAATATAAAGCTCCGTGCCCAATTGAAAAAAAATTTAGAGGCAGTATAAAACTTCTACTCGGTAAATCTGTTAGATAAATGGCATCTTTTACGTCATTAGCTCCTCATGATTCCCTCTATCTTTTAAGGTTAGAGATCCTCTAAATTTTTTTTTGGCCTTCCTCTAGTTTTTTTTATAACCTAAAGTTATTGGAGTTTATTTGAGAGGATGACGAATTTTGTGGGGATTTTTCGAGGAAAGCAGAAGAGACTTTAAATTCCTTTCCAGAAGAAAAGCTTATGGAATAGGAAATAATAGCCTGTAAATAAGCTTTGTTAGGGCCTCCTTCTAGCAAGGAAATTATCCTTAAAAGTTAAACTTTTTCTTAAAGGCAGAGCTTGCTATTAAGTATAAGCTTGCATAAAGAGCTGCTCAAAAACGTATTCGACCTGTGGAGTAGGGCTTAAAAAAGCTTTAGCGATTAATAGAACTTTTTTTTGCGTAAAGCAAGTCTATATCCACGGGTAGGACTCTAAAAACGGTGAAGTAGGCATAAAAAAATACGAAAAGATTTTTTAGCAATTCTTTTCTCTGCTGCCAAAGAAAAAAAATTTAAAAAATTTAAGTTTTAATAGTATCTAAAATTTGGCTGCTCACCGGGTTTTAACAGAGCATTTTTCATAAAGCCTAAAAAGTATCATCCTTGAAGGCAATCCTCTTTGTAAAGGTCTACATAGGATCTTAGGCCTAATTATAGCCTCAAACTTGAGAGGCTAAGGGCTTGAAGAAATAGAGTTTGTATCTTCTGGTGATGCTATTTTCAAAAGATCTGCTTTGTTCTCTTTACCCATTACTAGATTTTTTTGTATAATAGGAGCTAATAGGAACTTAAAATTCCTATCTCAACTCCATAAAATCGAGGTTTCTATGAGCCGCAAATCTAAAGCTGCTGAATTTGTTGATGAAGACTATAGCTTAACTATTAATGGACGAAATGTACAAGTAACCGAGGCCATGGAAGGCTATATCAAAGACAAGCTTTCTAAAATTGAAAAATACGATATACCTATTATAGATATAACGATCACAATGGATATTCAAAGGTTTGAGCATCATGTCAACCTTCTCGTTAAGCTGAACCATATACTCATTAAAAGTTCAGCGGTCACAGATGATATGTATGCATCTATTGATAAAGCAGTAGATAAAATTCAAACGCAACTTAAAAAATATAAGCAAAAAATTAAAGATCATCATGCTAAGCCTCTTGAAGTGGTGGATATGGCCGTTAATGTTTTACGTCCTTTAAAGGAAGTCGAAGCAGCAGAAATTAACGAAGAGATTGAAGCTGAAAATGCATCCCAGAGAGATAAAGAATATCGTCCTCATCATATTGTTAAACAAGAAAAAAAACCTCTTAAATATTTAACTTTAGATGAAGCTATCATGAAAATGGAGCTATCAGGAGAGGTTTTTCTCCTTTTTCGTAATGAAGTGGATCGTAAGTTAAACGTTATTTATCGCCGAGAGGATGGAGATTATGATCTTCTCATGCCTGAAGGGTAATTAAATATTGCTTCAAAAGTTCATAACTTCAAGCTTATGGATTTTTGAAGCTTCTTATTATGGAGAAAGAAGAAAAGCAAAAAATTTATTGTGCTATTCGTAAAAACTGGTTAATAGCTACCCCTGAAGAGCTTGTTCGCCAGCAAGCGATCCAGCTTTTAATCCAGCATTTAGGATTTCCTCGTTCATGTATTGCAGTAGAGAAAGAGCTGCAATCCTTACCCCATATGAAAATATTTACCTCTCTTTTACCCGAAAGGCGAGCGGATATTATTTGTTATCTCCCCAAAGAAAACAGCCTGCATCCTTTGTTACTTATTGAATGTAAGGCAGTTCCCCTCTCTTCTAAAGAGATTCTTCAAGTCATAGGTTATAACCGGTTCATCAAAGCTTCTTTTATAGCGTTAATTAATCAAACTGAGCACAAGCTAGGCTGGTTTGATCCTAAATTATCTGATTATCAATTCGTTAATTATTTACCTTTTTATTCTGAGTTAGTTAATTCTTTAATTAATTGATTAATATTTTAATTTAAAATTATAATATTAATAAGTATTAGTTAAATAAGGGGTTAACTATGGCAATAGACAAAACTCAATTTTCTGATGCGATTGATCATGCTAATAAAAATGTTTTCGATTCCTATTTCCATTTAAAAAATGTTTCACGAAAAGAAGGAGGGCATCGATTTAAAAAATTGGAAAGCCAAGAGAGTGGCTATTCATGGGGGGCTAGCCATGTAAATATGAAAGAACTGCTTAAAAACACTGCTAAAATAATTTCTTATTTTACTGTTATTATCCCTCTAATAATGCTTATAGGCAAAGCCATTCACGATTACCGCCATCATTACAAAATCATTAAAGAACTTCCTTCCGATAAAATAAAGAATGTATCTGCCAAAATCTTGAACAAAACCGCAGGGGATGAGGATGAAAAGGAGATCATGGCTTCCCCAGAAGTAAGCAAGCTATCAGAGAGTAGTCGAGATATAAAAGCTAAAGAAAAAAATGAAGGAGATTCTTCAGCAACAGAGGTGGCCTTAATTTTAAATATCATTAAAGACCTTAAAGAAAAGCTGCAAGCTGAAGAGCCTGCTCTTATCGATGCGCAGACAGAGGAGCATGGCATAAAAATCCAGAAAGGAGAGCTGGAGGGAATTGAATTTGAGATTAATTCCTATGAAAATTATGGGATTACTGTGTGGAAAATAACCAGAGAGGGGCAAGCCTATGAGGTTAATGAATATGCGCCCCAGGCTTACCATGGGCCTAAGACTGAAGGTTTTATAGAAAGACAGCGGCTGTTAATAGATGCGGCTAAATGGCATGTGAAAAATTTACCTATAGGAGATAGCCTAGAGGGCCAGAAAGCCCAAGAGAAGATGTTAGAAACTCTTGACTACCTTCAAAGAAATTTTATGCAGGAAATACGTTCGGAAAAATTTCTGATAGACCCCCAATATATCCAGCATCCTGATAAAAAAGTTGGCGAAGACCATTATATGCAGGTGCATGGGATTGCCCAAGAGCTGCTCGCTCAGCTAGCTAAAGATATACAATTTACTGTTAATCAGCTCAATCAAGTAGCGGAATTAAAGATGGAGGAGTTTACAATTGACAAGTTAGCTCAAGCAGAAAAAGATTTTATTGTGGCAGTAGGAAGGCCTACCATTATCAACACCTACTTCCTAGGTGATTCAAATCAACAATTTTTTCATATGCAAAAGCCTTCTTCTATTATTAATGAGAAAGGTGAACGTATGGCAAGAGCGATGTTACCAAGCACGGTTAGAGATCGTGAAGGTTTAGCTAACTATGTGGCTACTTCTTTTGGAGAAATTCATTATAGAGAGGGAGAGGATTTTCTAGAAACACTCTTTGATGCCATTCGCCATTCTAGCTATCCGCCAATCGCCATTAAAGATACCCTGCAAAGGCAAGCTATCGGGTGCCGAAATTGCAAACAAAATTTAATTGATTTAGCGGCTTTAAGAATTCAGGCTGATCCTTCTTTAGTTACTACTCCTAATCGACCTCTTGTCCTTCCTTTACGCACGATGATGTTATTATCACCAAAAAAAATAGATAAGATGCGCAATCGTAAAAAGGGGATTGCAGGAAAATGGTCGGGAGAAAGTGAAACTACTCAACTAGAAGAATCCGCTTTAGCTTTAAAAATATATAATCAACGGCTTCTTAAAGTTAGAATAGAAGGAAAAGATGTTTGGATTAAGCCTGATATTTCATTTATGAACTTAGGAGCCAATGAATTGGCTGTAAACTCTACCTCTATGGGAAAGCATTTAAAAGATGCTGAATCTTTAGCTTCTTACAATGCTAAAGGATTTATAGAGTTTGAACAAGAAGTGTTTGATTTCCTCCAAAAACAGTCTATCCTCCCACCTTCTTTAATGGTAACCTTACAAGAAATTGAATCGATGAAAGGGGCACCTTCCTTACGTCAAGCAAAAATGGATATGCAGGCGATTCAACATGAAAAAGCTAAAGAGATTATTTCTCTTTATGCTTCATTGGATAGATTAATGGAAAAATATCTTTCCCACCCCGAAAAGCCTGACCTTAAACGGGAAATTATTCGCTTAAAAGATAAAATTGAACAGCATGAGAAAGAGGTTTACAATCACTATAAAGATTATTTAAGACTTAAATCTGAAATTTATATACAAAAGAGCTCAGAAATAAAAAATCTTTTTAAAAAGTTTAGATCCCAGTTAAAAAGAGAAATTGATCAGCTGCCTTCCGATTTGGCAAAAGTACAACAACTCCATCATATCAACGATTTAACCCTTAAATTTGAGCTGGCTACCGATGTGTTTTACCACCAAAAAAATAAAGAAGTAAATTCCGTGCTTGATTTCCAAGTTAATTACTTAGAAATTCATGCGATGATGTCTAATTGTGTAGAGTTTTTTTGCAAGAGTGCAGAAGACCGTACTGGAAGAGTAGATGATAAAATCCAAGAGAATAAAGCTTTTCAGGCTATTTTTGGGCGAGTACCTTTTGGGCCAGAAGACCAAGAGTATATTGATAAGTTCATTTCACCGCTTATTCATCAGTATTCAGTAAGCCAAAACAATACGGAAAAAAATTCTGGCGCTCGCGGAGAGCAGATCAGCCCTCTACTCAATCCCCATTTACATGCCAAAATTGATAAAAAGCATGCTTATCTAGCCAAAAATGTAATTAATAAGGCTAGAAAGAAAAAACCCTCTTCACACGTAAGAAAAAAATTGTTTCGCTTAGAGAGAAAGAATACAAAAAATGCAGCCAGGCATGGAGAGCAAATGAATCCCCTACTCCATGCTCATACCTCTACTAAGGTCAATAAAAGGCGTGCTTACCTAAGTAAGAAGGTGATTAGCAGAACTAGAAAAATAGGTTCTTTTTTACCGGGGGAAAAAAAGCCGTCTTCATCTGCTAGAAAAACTGTTTATTAAAATCCATGGTCTCCGCCTACGACTCCAGAAGAATCTTCTGTAAAATAGTAGGTGCTTGTATAGGGATTCGGGCTCACAGCTGTAAACCAGCCGATAGTATTTTCTAAGAACTGGCAGAGCTCTTGATCTTCCTGGGCATAAATTATCCGAAAGCCATGGGGAGGCAAAATTATCGTACGCTTGAGCGTTTCGGTATCTTTCTCGCGAAAGAAGGTTAAGTCTATTTGGGCAGAACGGGTGTAGTCTACATGAGAAGATGAGTTGATGAGCCACACAGTAGATTTCTCCCTATCAGCAAGGATAGGGGCCCACCGAAAAGAAGTCGGTTTGTTCTCAAGGGCAGGATTAAAAGGTTGGAGGTTTGTACAGATATTACAAGGCATCTGCTGGCCTTCTACTCCTAAATCTAACCCTAGCTTAATACGAGCAGGAATACGACTTCCATCTTCTGTGCGTGCGATTAAGCGCGCTGCAAGATTTTGTTCAGTATCTAAGTCTAATTTCTTGCAAATATCTTTGAAAGATACGGATTGATAACCGCTTTGTTGGGAATGCAAAGCCAAGCATTGGTCTTTTTTTCCTAAAAGTCTTCCTTCCTGATTGTAGATTTCAAGATCAATAATTAAGGTATTAGGGGGGTAGATAGGATAAAAATATGCTTTCGTAAATAAATTTCTCTGTAAAGTTAAAGGGATCATGAGAGTAGCAGGAAGCCACTGAGGCTCGGCTGGACGCCAGTAATCGCTTTCTGAACTAGCCTTAGAGCAATCATAATAGGTATGAGTAATTGTCATAGCCGGTAAGGAGCGTTGGATATTTCCTACTAGCAGACGAGGGAATATCCAACTGACTTTACATGTAATTTTAGCCGTCCCAGGTTGGCCATCTAAAAATTTTTGAAGTTCAACCTCTCTACTTGGGTAGATAAGACAGGTTTGGTAAGCTTGTAAGGTAGGATAAGAAATTTCATGGGTAAGCTTTTCATTTTTGCTATTATAAAACTCCATAAGAAGGGGAGCCTGGTGAAGAGCTTCAGGACCGTTAATAATGCTAATAAAAGGTTCATGATCTTCATCCGCATAAATATTAAAGCCTGCTTCAGGAACATGCGAGTGAGAATTATTGCGCATATCCTCAAAGTTATTGTAAACGCGCTGAGCCGAATGAACAACAGTACTAAAAGCAGGGCCATAGTAATTAATAGCAACAGCTGGATAGGGAAAAACTAAATGGCGCGTAGAAAAAAATTCTACTTCTAGGCTACCTATGAAAGGCTGATCAAGGGGGAAACCTATGGCTATAAGCTGATCGATAAGCTCAATACGGTAAGTTTTAGCTTCTCGAATATGCAAGGAGGTTCGATAAAGCAGCTCTCCTTCACTAGAACGCAGAGAAATCTGAGCTGCAATTTCCTGCACATGACTTTTTAACATCCAATATCCCATAAACAGTAGCCTTGCTGAGATGCCGGGTAAAGAGATTACAGGAAAGATGGCAGAGGAACGAAAAATGGAAGGGGAAAAATTTTTTAAGGTAGAGTGTGGACTTGCATTGGCAAGATGTGCATAATAGCTACGCATAAAATTTACCTTGGTGAGTTTATTATGCTTTATAGCGATCATAAGATAATATTGGAATACCCTTCTAAATTTTTTTCTCTTGCTGGCTATTTTTTATCTCTATATATTTCGATACTAAGTAAATTTTTAAATTTATAATTTTGAAAAAATATAAAAATGGTACTATTTTAAATAAATCAAGGATTTAGACGATGTCAGCTATGTTGGGAAAAATTAAAGCATGGGGATTAGAGATAGGCAAAGATCCAGCTCTTATCAATCCTGTTTTACAAATCAAAAATATTGGTAAGCCTCCTCTTTATACCGAGGATCAATCAGAACGACAGTTTTGGTCATTAAAAGGACGCATCAAATGTGTAGTCATGTCCTGTACATTTTATGTTCCTCGTTTTATTAAGGTAGAAGCAGTGGCTGTTGCACGAGCTACAAAGAATCTTTTCAAAACACGTAGCACTTCTGATACAGCTACGCGTGAGAGGATTTGGAGTAAAGTGCGACAAAATGTGCATTATTTTGTATGGTCGCATCCCCTCTTATATACGGCTTGTATCGTCCGTTTAGCAGCAGGGGTCCTTCATCCAGGCTTGAGTATAGGGACAAAAGAAGAAATGCCAGATTTTGATTGGGAAGATTTAGAAAATCCTTACGATTCTCCAAAAAGCAAGTTTGAATAAATCTAAGCTCTTAAGGATGAGTGCTTAAGTGAAAATAGTTTGAAATAATTTTTAATAGTGCTAGGTTAAGTTTGGAACTTAAACAACTTAATTTTGATGGCTATTATGAAACCAATTTCCTTTCTTGAGCAGATTCTTAGTCAGGTTACCTTTTTATACCAATATCTATTATCTAATCAGCATAAAGAGATGGATTCACGCCCGGAAATCAAAGAAGCAATTCAGCGCTTGTCCAGGCAGATTCAAGAAATTTCTCATATGACTGATACTGAAGCCTCACGCATGGGAATCTCTCAAGAAGAGCTAAGAAAAACTATTTTAGAATCAAAAAATCATCTTCCGCCCGATCTGCAAAACTTTCTAGAGAAAACACAATATCTTAAGAGCCAACTTGAAGGCTGTAGAAATGTACTTAAAGCAGCGACAGAAAAGCAAAAAGAGGAAAGAAAAAACAAGCAGTTGGGTGACAAAAGAAAAGAAAAGTTCAATCATGTAGGGGGCAAAAAAGGCTGGATTCCTCTGTAGCATTCCTAATAACCACACTATATAAATGAAAGTAGATAATGATGAGAAATGATGAACGTTTTACACATAATTTGCAAAGATGGTCTGTTCTTAATAAAGATGCAGCAGAAAAAATCAAAGTTTTAGAGTGCCAAGAGATTGCTCTTATCGCTAATGAAGATGGTGAATGGAATTTACAAAAGATTTCCGAAGATTTGCCTGCCTATTTACATTCTCCCCTTTCTCCCCAAAGAGAAGCGCAGCAATGGTTTTTATCTTTAAATTTAAAAGATACTTTAGTGGTGTATATTTATGGGATCGGGCTGGGTTATTACTATGATGTGATTAAGAATTGGTTAAAAGAAGATCCTAAACGCTATGTAGTTTTCCTAGAAAATAACCTGGAAGTAATAAAATTTTTTCTTCAAACAGAGCGAGCCACAGCTTTCTTAAATGATACCCAAGCTAAACTCTTTCATTTTTCATGGGAAACATCTTATTTTTCCTTTGGCTTTGTAACTTCTCTTTTTTCTTTGGCTTCTTTTAAAGCTTCGGCACTTAAATTTTATCAAAAGAGCGATACGCTCCATACGATGGAGTTTCAAGCGCGTCTTTCTTTTTTTCATGATATGCGCATCGGCATAAGTGCCGAATTTATGAATTTAGCTGGCGAGAAAGGCTTTATTCATAACTACTATCAAAATTTAATGGAAATTCCTTCCTCTAAAATTGAATCAAAAATGCTCGATCAGTTCAAAGGTATCCCTGCTATTATTTGTGGGGCAGGGCCTTCATTAGCTAAGAATATTCATCTTCTCAAAGAGCTAAAAGATAAAGCATTAATAATGGCAGGGGGGACAGCCATGAACGTCTTAAATGGAGCGGGAATTACCCCCCATTTTGGCCTGGGAATAGATCCCAATCCTTCCCATTATAATCGATTAATATCTAATACGGCCTTTGAGGTGCCTTTCTTTTATCGGCAGCGCATGTACAATCCTGCATTGAAAATGGTGCATGGAGAGCGGCTATTAGTAGCCGGTGCCGGAGGTTATCGCCTACCTGCATGGTTTGAAAATCAACTAGGCCTTCCTGAAGTGGTCCCTATAGAAGAAGGCCATAATGTGATTAATTTCAATTTATCGATCGCTAAAGAATTAGGATGTAACCCTATTATTATAGTAGGAGTAGATTTAGCCTATTCGAATAATAGCTCCTACGCTCCCGGTTTGGTACGTCATGCACTCCAAGATCCTAAAGATGCTTTTTTAACCAAATATTCTCATGAAGAGCTCCTGGTAAAAGAGGACATTTATGGCCAGCCTGTTAATACCCTTTGGAAATGGATCAATGAATCTCTGTGGTTTTCGCATTTTGCCAGCCAATATCCTGAAATCACTTTATTGAATTGTACCGAAGGAGGGATTGGCTTTACACGGGTCCCTAATATGACTCTTGCAGAGGCGACCTCCATCTATTTAAAGAAAAATTACGATTTTTCTTCGTTGGTGCATGGAGAAATTCAAAACAGTGGGGTTCCTCAAGGCTTAACTACCTATAAAGTATTAGAAAGCCTGGAGATATTTGCACGTAGTCTACTCGATTGCGAAACCTATTGTAGTATTATCGCTCTTGAAAATAGTAAAATTCATCAGAGCGTAGAGGCTGGGCAAGAGATACCCGCTCATCTCAAAAATCCGGCAATTGAAGAGAACTTAGCCAAGCTTGAAGCGTTGGATGCTTTTAAATATATCTTAAGTGATTATAAGGACAGGTTTTTAGAGATCTTCTTTCCCCGGCTTGTTTATTTAGAATACGACTCTCAGCTTTATTCAGAGAAAGAAATTTTTTTGAAGAAAATTGTTTTTGAGATAAGCTTATATTCTTTTCTTTCCTCGGTGGCAAGAAATAATATAAATATTATTAGCTCTCTTCTTACCAAGGTAGTTAAAGAAAGTAATAATCCAGAAGTTACGCCTTCCAGAAAAACTCTCGCTCTTAAAGAAAAGTTACAAATTGAACGTACAAATTTGAGTGAACAAGAGCATTACTCTTTTCTAGATAATTATTTGGAAATCATTGACCCTGAGCTTCATTTAAATTTTAAGAAAAAATGTGAAAGTCAAGTTGAACAGCAGCTATATGCTAATGGGGCTTTAAAGAGCCAGAACTTTTTACATGAAGGCAAGCTATATGGTCCCGCGACCTACTATGCTGAAAATGGCCAACTCCTTGCTCAAAACTGGTATGTGGAAGGTCTTTTGGAAGGTAAAGGTTTCTTTTATTACCTTACAGGCGAGCTGTATGCTATCAAGCGTTATAGGAAAGGTGTTTTACATGGACGTCAAGAATACTATTTTTTAAATGGCCTTCCTAAAACTATTCTCCCTTATCAAGACGGTTTAATGGATGGGGAGGTCCTTTTGTACCATGCAAGCGGTAGAATTAAACGCCAAATGCATTTCAAAAAAGGAAAAAAAGATGGTGTGGAAAGGATGTGGAATGAAGACGCCATGCTGTTAATAGAAGCTCATTACGAGAATGATTTGCCTATAGGGACGGCCCGAGAATGGTATTCTAATGGCAACCTCAGCAAAGAAATTATCTATGCTAATGACTCGGACAAGCTTGAAATAAAAAAATGGAATGAAGATGGTACGCCCCATTTAAAAGATACCACCCAAGGGAAAGATTATTTTGATTTAGTGACTAATCACTCTACTGCATTAACTACTTCTCTCCACAATCTCTATCAGGCTCTTGTCAATATTGCTCCCACTATTTTGGAAGTAAAAAAAGAGGATAAATCTACCAGCATTGAGGATGATTTGTTAGAATTGCAAAAAGAGATGGATAAGCTTAATAAATATAGCCATGAAATGTTAAAAATTTCAGGGACAGAAGGCAAGGCCCCCAAAGAAGCTGTGTGGAAAACTCCTGAAGCAGAGAGGATAGTTAAAGCTCAGCTAGAAGGCTTAACAAAAAATTTGTCTGAATTGACGATTGAAACGCAAGCGAGCCTTAAAAGTCTATTTGAGAAGCTTAACTTACAAAAAGAAGTGGAACTTTTCCCTAACTAAAAGCATAACAAAATAGAATGTCGAGCTGAATGAAAGCTTACCTTAATTTTTATTTAAAACGTTAGGGAAAGGGCTTTTTAATTTTAAGGGAAAAATACCTTGATAGATCCCCTGGCTATTTTGATGAACGCCAATCTTTATATCTTTATCTTTTTACCCACCTATTCTTTATGAAAAATAGCCTCGATGTCTTCCAAAAAAATTGCGAAAAATGGTCTTGTACTAATCCGCAAAAAGCACTTTTGTTGCCCTATATAGATTGTAAGGACTTGACATTTTGTATAACTAAGCAAGAAGAACAAAATTTAAAATTTCAACATAGGGGAGAAACTCACTTTTTTCATTGTCAACAAGGAGCTCTTGATGAAGCAAAAGAGTGGTTCAAAATGACTAGGCTAGCTGAGGTGCCATTAATATATGTCTATGGGGTAGGCTTAGGTTATTACTATCAAGCTGCTCAAAGCTGGCTTCAGGAAGATCCTTCACGCCGCCTTGTTTTCCTAGAAGATAACCTAGCCGTCATTCATCGCCTCTTTGAAACTAATCTGGGCTTTCAGCTAGTTCATGATCCTCAAGTGCAGCTGCATTTTTTTGAGGACTTGGAAAAAAGCAAAGAATTGTTCCATATTCTTTACTGGAATTTTTTTTTAACTACTCTTACGGTATCAGGTTTAAAATTATATCAAGATCTAAAAGCAGAGCAATATGCCCATTTAAAGCATACGCTTGCTTATGAAGCATCCGTTAAAAATAGCCTGCTTACAGAATACCTTGAATATGGAGTAGGCTTTTTCAAAAATTTTTACCCTAATATTCTTTCTTTGGAAGGTGCTTATTTAGCCGATGAGCTTTTTGGAAAATTTCATAACATTCCCGCTATCATTTGCGGGGCAGGTCCTTCTTTAGAAAAAAATCTTTCCCTGCTAGGTAAGCTTTTAAATAAGGCTTTAGTTTTTGCAGGCGGATCAGCGCTAAACGCTTTGAGTAAAAGAGATATACAACCCCATTTTGGTGCAGGTATAGATCCCAATGTCCCTCAATATGATCGGTTAAGTACTAACAGTTCTTTTGAAACGCCTTTTTTTTATCGCAATCGCTTGTTACATAAGGCTTTTAACACTATTCATGGTCCACGCCTTTATGTTACAGGAAGTGGTGGATATGATATTTCTTCATTTTTTGAAGAAGGGTTAGGAATTAAAGGTACACCTATTGAGGAAGGGCATAATGTCGTTAACTTTTGCTTAGAGATTGCGCATGCTTTAGGATGCAATCCCATTATTTTTGTAGGCAT
Organism: Neochlamydia sp. S13; assembly: GCF_000648235.2. Taxonomy (NCBI): domain Bacteria; kingdom Pseudomonadati; phylum Chlamydiota; class Chlamydiia; order Parachlamydiales; family Parachlamydiaceae; genus Neochlamydia; species Neochlamydia sp. S13. Next base: position 22,924 of record NZ_AP017977.1, read on the forward strand.
GGATTTAGCCTATACCGATATGAAGGCTTATGCTTCAGGCGTCATAGAAGATAATCGTGTCGAGGCGGCCGACATTACAACAACGCAGAATATCGATCAAGCGGCACTGCTTAAAACAGATATTTATGGAAAGCCTATCTACACCTTATGGAAATGGATAGCAGAAGCTGAATGGATAGGTGACTTTGCTAAAGCTCATCCGGATATCAGGGTAATCAATGCAACAGAAGGGGGATTAGGATTTCCTGGTGTACCCAATAAAACTCTCCAAGAGGTGGCTGACAAATATTTAAAGGAAGATTACGACTTTAAGGGCATGATCCATAGCGAAATTTTTAACAGCTCGATGCCGCAAGTTAAAAAGGAAAAGATATCTTACTTAATGCAAGATTTGCAACAAAGCTTAACGCGTTGCGTGGAAGATTTCGAAGTCCTTATTGAAGAAACTAGGGTCATCCAAATACGGTCGGAAAAAGATCAAAAAGTTTGCTTTCCTCAACAGACAGGAAAAGCAGCACTTTATGAGAGCGATTTGGCAGAAGAAATAGGCTATCGCTATGTCTTACATATCTTTAATGAAGCTTATACGCGCGTTTTAAATCGAGAATTACAAGGTATCCAGCATGCCCCTATTTCAGAAGTTCAACAAGCGCTTGAGAAGCTAGACTTACTCATCAAACGTTTTGTCTTTTTACGCGATGTGGCTAAGGTTAACCTGGAGCTCATCAAGATGGCTATGCATGAGCATGTGACACTTCCTGCGCCTACCTTTCCAAAGCCAGGGAAAATTACCTGCAAGCAAACAAAAGTTCAAGGAGTGATCCAAGGAAGCTCCTCCTTTCATGCTCAAGGACAAATTTTATCTTCCGCTTATTTTGAAAAAGGTTTGCAAGAAGGGGTGGCAGAGTTTTTTTATCCTAATGGCCAACCCTATAGCAGGCAGGTGTTTAAAGAGGGGGTATGGGAGGGAAAGCAGGAATTTTATTATCCTACCGGGACAGTTAAAACGCTCTTAAACTATGAGGGTGGCAAGCTGATAACAGCACAGCTTTTTTATCCGGATGGCACCCTTAAATCTCACGTGGCACCTTTGGGGGATGAAAGCCTGCCGAATGAATAAGGCGGCTAGGTTGAGATTTTTTCTTTTGTAACGGAAGTTCCACTTTTTTAGAAACAATCGGTAGCAATCAAGTTATTGATTATTAATCATTTAAGTGAATTATCGGCGCTTCTTCCTAGTGACTACATGCGCATGATTCTTTGGTAAAACTTTTGGTAACTCTACTTTTAAGGCTTCAAGCATTTGTCTGTTTTGATGGCGTGGTTCGGGGATTTGCTGAAAACTTAAGCCATCATTTACTGTCCATTCTATTAGCGTTAAAGTAGATAAACTGCGTAAGCCCTCTTCTACTGTTAAATAAAGGTCCTTCCAGGCTTTATCAAGCTCTCTGATAATCATGTAGGCTAACATTACCACCAAAACATGGCCCCTTGTACTTTCTTCTGAACGTACATAGACTGGCCGTATCTCAAGATCGCTTTTTACTGTTCTAAAAGCTGATTCTACCCTAGCTAAATCTTTATAACGATCATGTACTTCTTGCATGCTCACTTCGTCGCAAGCAAGATCGGTTTTAATCACATAGCAACCATCTAGCTTAGCATCCTCAGCTAGCATTTCTTGATTGAGGCATACAGATAAGCTTCTATCTTGTGCGCTAACTGTCACGTAAGTCTTAAGCGCTAAACGCTCGATTTTAGCTTTAATTTTTTTCAGCGCTACTTCTACCTGCGCTTTGGGATGTGCATGTAGATAGGCATTTTGCATAGCGACCAATTTTTCTATGCTAGCTAGCTTGCTGAGACGAGAATGGGCGATTTCCTGGGCGCGCACAGGATTGCGTTTAAGAATATATCTTATCCCATCTTCTTTGACTTCAGCCAAGTTTTTATCAAATAGCGTATATTCGATCACACCTTTTTTCATTAAGGTCTCTATTTGAGCTTTTGTCATAGCGGTAATATAATGAAAACCATGCTCTTGTAAATTTTCGATCTGCCCGCTTTTAATCATCCCTCTATCGCCTACAAAAGTGACTTTCTCGCATTTAAAGCGCTCTTTAGCTTTTTTGATCTGAGCATGAAAGGTAGAAGTATCTTGCGTATTGCCTTTAAACACTTCCGTTGATACGGGTGTGCCATCGGCTGAACTTAGCAAGCCTATCACAATTTGCTTCTTACCTTTCTTTTTGTCTCGGTTGTAACCCCAATCGGCAAGCTCGTTTTTCTCGCCTTCTAAATACGAGCTAGTGACATCATACAAAAATAAGTGAGGAGGTTTCTTGCAAAAACTTTTAGTAAACAATCGATCTTCGATAGAGGCTTGGCTTTGGCATAACCACAAAAGATTCTTATAAAGATCTTCTTCGTTAAAGCCTTTTTGCAAGTCAATTACAGGAGCAATGGCATATGTTTCTGCCAGCCTGACGGCAGAAAGTCTTGAGCCTTGCTCCAATACGCGTGCTACCACTTGCCACAACGCGAGCTGACCTTCTCGGCTATTGCCAAGTGCATCCACAATTCCTAAACGTTTAGCCATTTGGTATATCACCCATACACCACCGACAGATAATCCCTCTTGCATTGTGGCTCCATTACACGAGGTTAAAGCTTGGAGATTACCTTTATGTTTTAAAGCTAACTCGATAGCAGCAATTTCTTCAGGTGTGCAATTGGATAGATTACCCACCGTGCGTTTTTTGACGGTTTTGCCTTCTCTATAGGATTCTCGCAGCAAAATTGTTTCATAAACTTTGCCGGCAGCTGATTTAAATTTTGACTTCACTATATGCATACCTACAAAATACACTAATAACGGCATTTATGTAAATTCTAAAAACCAGTTTAATTAATATTTTGGTGACTACAAATTTTTATAAAAAATCCATAAAGCTTTAATAATAAAATAATTAACCGCTTTAACCCTATAAAAAAAATGGAACTTCCGTTATATCGCACATTAACAATTCTGCTAGGTCTTCTTGCGTTAAGTATCCTCCTTGCTCTTTAGCTTCTTCAGCTATACGCACAAGTCTTCTCCTTCTTAGCTCAACACTTCTATCTTTATTATTATCCTGGGAAAAATTTCCTTTGTCTCGTTGGTCAAACAGCGTCAAAACCATAGGTAACATCTTGCACTCTTTTAAAGATTTGCCAGCTCCTTCTTCAGCTGCTACACAATGATATTTAATTTGCCCTGGTTTTAAGTGACTTTGGTTAAGTTCGGAAAAGTACACTTCCTCAATCAGACCTACTAAAATTTGAGCTTCCTAAGGACTAATTCCCGTTCCTTGAACAGCCAAATTTTTCATCTGCTGATGGATGTTTTTGATTTGCAGTCGTCTTTCTTGATCTTCTCTAGAATTTATAGTAACATTTTTCATGGCGTTCCTTTTATGGATGTTTTTGTTTTTTCTTTAATTAAACATTATAAAGGTGAACGCCAGTTTTTTTAATAGATTTTCAATTTAAAAAAAAATCTATAAAAAAGACAGATGACCTAATCGAAAATGAGTGAATTAAGATAATTCTAAAAATTATACATCCAGACTGATAAGCTAGCTGATGGCAAAACTTAAGGAGCTTATATGATACCCTCAGACCCTATTTCTAGGCAGCAGGCAGACTTTAGAAGCACAGTTTCAGAAAATGTAGAAGACGCTGTATCAGGAGAGTTGATGACCCGAGCGGTCATCTTGATCCCTTGCGGCCATACATTTAATAAGGATACCGCCATTCAATGTTTAGCGCGTAATAAACTCTGCCCCTTGGATAGGCAGCTCATTGAAAGATATATACCCAACTATGCGATCAGGCACCTAGCCGAAACGGCTGAGTCCCATCCTTTAGAAGAACATCAGAACGAACCTAGCGATGAAGCTGTAAAGCATTTCGTACGCGCTCAGTAATACGCTGAAAAAGGAAATCATGAAGCAGCTGTAGAAGCTTTATTGCAATCTCTGCGTTTAAGTCCTACTTATGAAAAGGCTCAAGCTTATCTAGAGTTTTGCCTTAAACGTTCTTCAGATTCCTCTTCAAAGCCTCTTTCGCTTTGTCGCGAAAAAGGCAAAGAAAAAGCACACTCCTCTGCAAGCCCCTTTAAAGAAGGCTATATAGAACTCTTATTTAACCTTCTAGAAGAACCCCAAATTCAAGCCCATCCGGCTTTAAAGAAAATGCTAGAAAGCCAATTGGAAGAGTTGATGAGCCAGGAGGGTGAAGAGCTGACCGCGAATGAAAAGATAAGCTATCAATGCACAAAGAATCTATTAGGTGAAAATAAAAAGGTGAGGCAATTTGCCCTGGAAAAGCTGCAGCAAATCCATCCACAATCTTCTTTAGCTCCTATAGCGACTCCTCCACCTTCAACTGTTACCACTCAAGCTCTTTCTCCCGAGCCTCCAGGCATTCTGTACAGAAAAATAATAGATTTCCATTTTCCTCATCAAAATAAAAATCTCACCGAATGCGCTCGCATTTTGGATCAAGTATATAAAATTAAGCCCGAGCTCTCTGTTGCAGCAAAGGTGAGACACATCTTTGAGCAAGTTTTAACCTGGGCTAAATCTCTTTCCCCTGTAGACTTCGAAAGAGAAAATAAAGACAATGAAATTTTCAATATTTCGACCTATGTTTCTTATCATCTCAATATTAATCGCTTTTTACTCTGGGAAGATCTACCCAAGGGCAGAGATTATTTAAGTGAAGAAAAATTTAAAGCTTTACCTTTAAAGAAAAAAGGAGAGCTTCTAGAAGAGCTTCTAAAAGAACATGGAAAAGATGCGATCAATGTTCGTATTGTTGGAACAGACTTTATCGATGAGGTAGGCTTAACTTTAACTTTTTTGCCTGCAGAAATTGGGCAGCTGTCTCAGCTGCAACGGCTTTTCATAGGCGACAATCAACTCACTACCGTTCCTGCGGAGATTGGGCAGCTCTCTAATTTGCAACAGCTCAGACTAAACCATAATCATCTAACAGTGCTTCCTCCTGAAATTGGGCAGCTTTCTAAGCTAGAAACCCTTGATTTGCAGCAAAATCATCTCACGACTCTCCCTGCAGAAATCGGGCAGCTCTCTGAGCTGACATGGCTTAATTTGCAGCAAAACCGTTTCACGACCATGCCTGCGGAAATTAGGCAGCTTTCCAAGCTAGAAGCCCTTGATTTGCAGCAAAACCAGCTAACAGCTGTTCCTGCCGAGGTCTGGCAGCTATCTCAATTAAAGCAGCTTTTCTTACACCAAAACTATCTAAGCTCTCTCCCTGCGGAAATTAGGCAGCTTTCTAACTTATGGGACCTGGAGTTAGAGCAAAACCGCCTTACAGCTCTACCCCCAGAAATCGGGCAGCTTTCCAAGCTAGCGTTTCTTAACGTGGGACAAAATCAACTAACGGCTCTACCTGTTGAAGCCTGGCAGCTGTCTCAGTTGAAACGTCTTCGTTTGGAGCAGAATCATCTAACAACTCTGCCTGCTGCCATAGGGCAACTTTCTAAGCTGCAAACGCTGGAATTGGAGCAAAACCACCTTACGGCTCTCCCTGCTGAAATTGGGCTCCTGTCTCAGCTGACATGGCTTAATTTAAAGCAAAACCACCTTACGGCTCTTCCTGCTGAAATTGGGAAACTTTCTAAGCTGGAACAGCTTGGCTTAGGCTGGAACCAACTAGCCTCTCTTCCTGCCGAAATTGGGCAGCTATCCTGTCTGCGATACCTTGACTTGCAACAAAATCGGCTAACAGTTCTCCCTATCGAGATGAGACAGCTATCTCAGCTGGGTTGTATTAACTTGCAACAAAACCGGCTAACCGGTCTTCCTGCTAAGATCAAGTCTCTTTTCCCAAGTGCTGTGGTTCATTGTTGAGTAACTAAATAATCCTTTAGAACTTCATGGTGAAGAAGACAGATACTTTTCCTATCTTCCAGCAAATCTAAATTTTTTTAGTTTGTCTGAAGAAGGTTTAATTATATGTTTTTGCTAAGAAGAGCAATAGAGCGAAATGCAGCCTATTGTCCTTTTAAGAAAGAGAACAAGGCAGAAGAAATAGCAAAATTTAATACCGCAAGAAAGATGAGAATACTTATAAAATTTTGCCTGGCATCTTGGAAAAAACTACGCTAGAAGGCTGAGTATAATTCCACCTGCGCAAATGGCATTAGAGGTATAATTGAATTTTTCTCCATATAGCCTATTAGCCCATATATTACAGGCGATGATGGTACCTACAGCAAAACAAGGAAATAAAACACCTTTCTCTATGGGAAGAGCCCATTTGGTGGCTAAGAGTAATAAAGCTGTGGAAGCAAAATTTGCCAGACCTGCTAAAACCCCATACATTGTGGTAGTGGTAGTCCATGCATTCATTTGGCGAAGGAAATAAATGGCTTGAATTAAACAAGCGACTCCGAATTGTCCTAACATGAAACTCACATCCTCTTTGCTGACAAGAGCATAACTAGGGGTCGCTGTTTCTACTGTAGGACATATTACACAACGTGCTTGCATAAATGTTAGGGCAAGCACTTGAACAGCTAAGCAAGCAAGAGCATATTTTAACCAAGGATATAAACTTTTTAGGCTGCCTTTAGCTTCACCTCTGGCTCCTAAAAAAAGGCCTCCTATGACTAATAAAATCCCTAATAGTTTTTGATAAGAATAGGAGAAACCATTTTCCGAGCCGAATAAAGCAAATAAAATCATCCCTGGAAAAACGGCACTTGTATTTTGAAAGGCAAAGGTTAATCCAGCAGGCCCTTTATGTAAGGCGCAAGAGGTAAAAAACATTAACGCTATATTTAAAAGCCCTACAAGAGCTCCAATTCCTAACATTTTCAAATTAAGGCTTTCGAAAAAAATAGTGGGATAAAGAATAAAGGAAAATAGAAAAGAAGTTAAATAAAAAGCTAAGAGGTAGGTGGTAGGGTTTGAGGCAGAGGAATTTTGAGAGTTCTTGCGGAAAAACAGATTGGATGAGGCTGAACCCCCGGCTGCTAGTAAAGACAGTAAAATAGCTCGCATGGTAGAAATATCTCCTTATTTAAATAAAATAATAGGGAAGAAATTCAAAAGTGAGGCTGGGTCTACAGCAAATTATATCGATAACTGTTAATAAATTCCAATTAAATAAGTAATTCCCTTTTTGGCAACTCTTTATGCAAGACGCTTTTACGCTCCTCTTTATGCAATCATCTACCCTATAAAAATATTCTCTTAACTAAAGAAACAGCTTTTAGAGGGTTAGGTATGCAGACGTAAGTTTTTTTTAAGCCTGTAATCCTATACTTAATAAAAAGCTCGTTTTTATGGAGGAAGTCAGTTTGGGAAAAGGTTGATTTCTTTTTTGGTTATACAATCAGAGTTTTTTTTAGAAGGTAGAGTAGAAAAATCATCAAAGTATTAATCTCTTCGGGAGAAAAGAAAAGAGGGGAAGCACAGGTCCAGATGACGCAACTTTTCTACAAAGTCTCTATTGGCTCTTTCTAAAGATGTTCTAAAATTTCCCCTTATTCGGCTGATTCTAAAAGACTATACTCTTGGAGCTTATTACGCAGCTTGCGTGTGCTTATTCCTAGGATTTTAGCTGTTTTGGTTTGGTTATTATCTTGTTGATGGAAAGTCTCAATAATTAAGCGCTTTTCAAGCTCTTGTAAGGAAAGGCCTGTAGGAAATTCTCCATTTTCTGCTGGTGATTTTTCTGCCTTAAAACTTGTTTGAGGATCAATGAATAGGTGATCAGGCGAAACTTTGCTGGTGCTATCCATTACTACCGCTCGTTCGATGATATTAGCAAGTTCCCGTACGTTTCCCGGCCATTGATAAGCTAATAATTTTTTCTCTGCTTCTAAGGAGAGTTGTTTGTTTTCTTTATGGTTTTCATTGCAAAATTTTTGTAGGAAATGCCTGGCTAATGGAATGATATCCTCTCTTCTCTCTCTTAAAGGCGGCAGATGGATAGGAATGACATTTAAGCGATAATAAAGATCTTCGCGCAGGTGTTTATGAAAGATAGCCTCCTTGATATCACGATTAGAAGTCGAGATGATCCTCACATCCACTTTAACCGCTTTTGTTCCTCCAATACGCTCAAATTCTTGTTCTTGAATCGCTCGCAAAAGCTTGGCCTGAAGAATTATAGGTATTTCTGTTACCTCATCAAGTAAAAGGGTTCCTGAATTAGCCAGCTCAAATCGTCCTAATCTTTTAGCATTTGCTCCTGTAAAAGCTCCTTTTTCATGGCCAAAAAACTCTGCTTCTACCAAAGTTTCAGGAATGGCGGCACAGTTAACCTTGATAAAGGATTTGTGGGACCGTTGAGAATGGAAGTGGATGGCTTGCGCAATCACTTCTTTGCCAGTACCCGACTCTCCATTGATAAATACGCTAGCGTTACTTTTAGCAATCTGAATCACATCCTCCATAATTTTTTTTATAGCTACGCTATCTCCAATCACTAGAGATTGGGAGGCACTACCTGGGCCTTGCTGACGAAGATAATGATTTTCGTGGATAAGGGTTAGATGTTCACGAGCCTTTTCTAAAACTGCTTCTAAGGTATCTGGAGAAAAAGGTTTGATTAAATAATTGTAGGCTCCTAAACGCATGGCTTCCACGGCGTTTTCAATGCTTCCATAAGCGGTTATCACAATAATGATTGTTTGGGGAGAAATTTCTTTAATTTTTTGAAGTAAGTCAATTCCTGTCAAATCTGGCATTTTCATGTCGGTAATGACGATATCAAATAGGTGTTCCTTAATTAGAGCTAGAGCTTTAAGGCCGTCCTCAGCAGTAGTGACATCTAAAGATTTTCTTCTTAATGTTTCGGCTAAAAAATCCCTTATCAAGGCTTCATCGTCGACGATAAGTACTTTTTCAATAGGCATATTAACTTTCCTGTAAAAGCCTTTTAAGGGCTATTTAATAATAACAATCCATTATCTATTTAGCTCCGCGCTTGCTTCTATCTATTCCTTATTAAAATAAAGAGCTTTCAGAGGAATGGCAAAGGAGTAGGTATAAACTCTATGTATGTTTAATATCTGGCATTTATTTCTAAAGCCCTGCTGAAAGGAAAATTTAAAAAGCCAATCCTTTCCTAAGCTATGCCAAGGTTTATTGTTTTGGGGTTATAAGTATGGGTTATACCTGTCTCAACTTTATATTAAAAATTTTTTATAAAATAAATTTAGATTTTTTTATCATCCATCTCCACCTGAGGGAGCTGGGAAAGAAGATTTTTTAACAATTTTTGGTTAACTAGATCGAGCTGTAAAATTTCTTTAAGAATATCACATAAAGAAGTCAGCAGTTCGTTAATTTGCAAAGAAGAAGGATCGTGGGAAGATTTATTTATCCAATACTTTTTAAGAGGTGTTAAGGTTTTTTCAATATCGCGTATACAAGCTACCAAAGCCTTTTTCTTGCTAAGGAGAGAATGCATTTCCTGAGGAGGATGCTTCGAAATTAACTTTTCATGCTCATAATGAGTAAGAGTTAAAATGTCTTTATAATAATCATGTTCTTTTTTTAAAAGGTGATAAAGTGCTTCATCATTCGAGAGGCTGCAAAGTGAGGAGAAATTTTTTGTCATAGCAGATGCCAATTTTCTTCAAAAGTTTTTTTCCACAGCCTATGAATATTTGTGTTTTTGTTCAAGTAAGAATGAAAAAAAAATTATCTACTTAATCGGCAGGTTGACTAAGCAATTGTTTGTATTATATAAACATTGCTAAATATTCATTAATAAGATGAAATAAAGGGGAGGGGTTTAATAAATTAAAGCTATTTTTAATAGCATGTTTGATTGTTATGCCGAATTCAAATAAGAAGCTATCAAAAAGAAATTAGGGGGTAGGTTACAAACTATCTCCCCACTCTAAGTTACGGGCTTTTTTATAGAGCTCTCCATGGCGTCGCGAAATTATTCTATCAGTCAATCCTTCGTTTTGCGTGCAGAGCTTAAAACTTAGATGGCCCGAGTGCTTGTGGGGGTGGCGTAAAATACGTGCCTCCGGCAAAGCGGTAGCAGCTTTCGTGCAAATGATATAAGAGAATTTTTCATCCTCATAGCCGAGAAGGGCGCCTTTGGCTTGCTTGTGAAAAGGGGATCTTTCTAAGCGAACGCTGAAGTGGCACCAATCTTTTGCTGCCATAGGGCATGCATGCTGGTGGGGGCATGGGGCTAAAATATGTGCCTGTAAGTCGATGAGCTGCTGGCGTATTTGTCTAATTACCTGAAATCCTAGCATCGTGCCTGGTTCAATGATGACCAACGCTTGCCTAGTACTTTTCCATAGTTTTTTAATTATCTCTCCCCATACGGGCTGAGGCCATTCTCCCATGGCATAAGATACAATGATTAGATCACTTTCTGGAAAACAATCTCGTTTTAAAACATCTCCTTCTACCCACTGCGCCTCTCTGAATAAAGAAGTCTTAGCTTGCAAGGTTAATTTTTTGCCTAAAGAAATTAAAAAGTTATCCTGCTCAAGGAGAGTGATTTTACAAGTATGAGGGAATAGCTCTGAAACAGCCCACATGGCAGTACCGGGGCCTGCTCCTACATCCAGTACAGAGCCGAAGATTCCCTCATAACGCTCTTTTAATTTATTTAACACGTATTTTATCGCTTCAAAGGTTGCTGGCATACGTGAAAGTAGGTAGGCTATACGTTGCTCGGGGCTGCTCACAAAACGTTGCTTGCTTTGCATAATTTTTTGGCGTTGCTTCTCATTGCGATAACGCTCACTCAGTTCTTGTGTAGCCTGTTGTAAAGCACTTCCCCTTAACGTACGGGCCTCACGTTCGAGAGCTTGTTGTAAAATGTTGGGTAGATTCATGGTACCTTATAGTGGCGAGGATCTGTAGCTGTTACGGTAAAATCTAACATTGTTTCTGGCATATTAATAGCACGCCCCGCAAATGCATGTTTAAATTGTTCTGTGGCTAGCTGATTATCTTCAGCTTTTTTAACCTGATAGTAGAGGCTGATGCGCTGTTGTAAGATTTCTTCTACCGTAGAAGGATCTCCAAAAATGGCTAATAGAATAGCTTTAGGTGCTAAATACACTCTTATTTTAGTCTTTTGGGGGTTAAGAGTAACAAAGTCCAATAAGGAAATTGCATGAGCATTATATTTATATTCTTCAAAGCCTTCATCTAAAGATTTCCCAATTTCGCTGCTATCCAGAGTATTTATATTTTCGGCAGGCAAATTAAAATCCTTATTCCCTAGGCTTACAGGCGGGCTCAAGTTGTATCCTTTAAGCAATGAATAGTAAATATCCTGGAGAAAAGGCTGACCTAAATCTAAGTTTTCTAAGCCATTTTTTGTTTTTATAGGGTTATTTTCAAGCGCTAATTTATGGCCAGCTGCTTCAATTGCCTGAATAAGGTCATCGACCAGCTGAGGATTAATATTTAAGGCTTCTTTAAAATTTGTTTGCTCGCCAAAAACTTGATGGATAATCTTTTTTAATAGGTTACGGTAAGTAGCCTCAACTTGAGGATAAAAATTGCTAGCTTCCGGATGAAGTAACCAATAGAGATTAATTAGGGGACTTGCTTCTTTAGGAGCCGAATTTTTTTTGCTGTTCTCTTTACTTGAAAAAGTAGTCCATGCATACCATTGCTTAGCTCCGTTATCGATAGCACTATGGCCAATCCTGGATCTGTAACGCTCCAGTTCTTTTTGAGTAATTACAAAACTACGATAGATTTCTAAACGTCCATAAGTCAATAAAGTAAGCATCATTAAAAGGCTCATGACATAGATAAGGATATTCATGGGTAGACCTTAAATCTTATTTATTATAAATGATGGTAAAATCAGAAAATGGGAATGGATAGACCAAAGTAATCGGTTCTTTTCTCTCTTTAGCTTTTAGGATAATTTTAATCATGGCAGGTAACTGGTTATATTCGCTTTTCCACTCCGAATGCTCCCAGCTGTCTGCAGGCTGAATATCTGCTAATGAATAATTATCTTTATTAGAACTTCCTTGCGGTGCTTTATTGCCAACTAAAGAACGATCTTTTTGGGGAGGAATATAAAAATTGAAAGCTAAAGACTCTATACCTTCCATCAAGATTTCATTTTTCATTCTCAGTGAGGCAAGAGAGGGCCAAAATTTAGGAGAAGGAAGCGTGGCTAAACGTAGATTATCCTGAACATCTACATACAGGCGGCCTAGTACATGATTGGCAAATAAGGGATCACGGTTGGGTCCAAAATGATAGGTAAAAACTAAGCTAGGATTATTGGGCTTTAATAAGCCGTTAACATCCTGGCTAGTATAAAAGAAAAAATCTTTTTCCTCTGTACGGGGAGAGACCGCATGAGAAAGGATATCAGAAAGACGATTTTGCACATAAAATATTTGAAAAGCTTTAACTTGGGATTTATTGATATCTTGATTCCACCACTCCATATCACGATAAAAATGCAAAAGCAGCATAAGGAGCAATGAGGTCAATGCCATAGCAACCATTAGCTCTATTAAGGTAATAAATTTTTTTTTGTATTTCATAGAGGGGGAAAAGGTTGTTCGTGAGCCTGAGGAGCTAATTTTGAACCTCTAAGATCACGCAAAATGAATATTTTATACTTATAAACTAGGGCTTGCTGAGCGTTTATTTTATTTTTGTGGGTAAGGTTGGAAGTAAATTTAAAGATCAGGTGAATAAGATAGGCGGTAGTCTCTTGCTGAGAAGTATTTCTCTTAGGTTTATGAATAATCGGTTCGAAATGATAGGAGCCTTTAAAAGGCAGACTTTGCTGTTGATTAAGCGCTTTAAGATCTTCCGAAGAGAGAGCAAAACTTTTTTTTTCTTCAATATCTGCCCAGTTAATCTTATTAGTAAATAAGTCTTGATAAATTTGGGCAAACAGCAAAGCCACTACGCGATCAAGCTCTATTTTCTTGATAAATTCACGTTGGGATTTAGCGATGGCAACTTGGGGGTAGATTAAAGGAAAGATGCACAACCCGGTAAGAGCAAAAGCGATAAGCACTTCCAGAAGTAAAACATGCTTTCGAGAATGAGGCCTGCTGGAGCGTCTTAGGTAGTGGCGTGGAGATAATACTTTTGAGAGCCATACAAAAAAAGAGATAAAGGGAACTTGCATGCTTTAAATATAAGAAGTTAAATGTTTTGATTTTATCTTACCCGACTTTTTAATGTATATCCAAATGCGTTAGACTATCGATCTTAACGGCTAAAGATATTTGAAGTTTTAAGTTATCTATAGATTTTTATAAAAAATTACATTAAATAAGACTAAGGACAGATGCAAGATTAAGCTGGATAGGAAGGGAGCAAGTCAGCACTTAACTAAAGAGTAAAGAACATTTTGTAGGTTAATATCCAAAGATAAAGAGTTTTTGTTTAGTTGTTTTTTGCCAAGATTGTCTTTTTTCTTCTTAAAGAAGAAACGCAGAATATTGCGTAAATAAATATTTTTAATGGTAAAGTTCTAAAGTAACAAAAGATAACGAGGGTTTAAGTATGGAGTATCGTCAATTAGGAAGATCGGGCCTTCAAGTTCCTGTATTAAGCTTTGGGACAGCTACCTTTGGAGGTTCTAACGAATTTTTTAAGCCCTGGGGTGAAACGGATGTAAAAGAAGCTACTAGGCTAGTTGAACTTTGCTTGGATAAGGGACTTAATTTGTTCGATACGGCGGATGTTTATTCGCAAGGCAGATCTGAAGAAATTTTAGGCCAGGCTTTAAAGGGTAAAAGAGAAAAGGTATTAATTTCTACTAAAGCCACCTTCCAAATGGGTGAGGGGCCTAATGACCAGGGATCTTCCCGTTTTCATCTCATAAAAGCTTGTGAGGCTAGCTTAAAAAGGCTAGATACCGATCATATTGATATCTACTTTATGCATGCTTTTGATGCGCTCACTCCTGTTGAAGAAACTTTAGGAGCTTTAGACCATTTAATTCAAAGCGGTAAGGTGCGCTATATCGGCTGTTCTAACTTCTCCGGATGGCATGTGATGAAGTCTTTAGCCGTTTCTGAAAAATATGGCTTAGCTCGTTACGTCATTTACCAAGGCTATTACTCTTTAGTAGGACGCGATTATGAAGAAGAGCTTATGCCGCTAGGCTTAGATCAAGGCATCGGTCTAATGGCTTGGAGTCCTTTAGGATGGGGAAGGCTTACGGGGAAAATTCGTCGTGGCATGCCCTTACCCGAAGGAAGGCTTAAATCTGGGGGTGATATAGGAGGACCTCAAGTTGACGATGAATTCTTATACGATGTTCTCGATGTTTTAGAGGAAGTTGCACAAGAAACTGAGAAAACTATTCCTCAAGTGGCCATCAATTGGTTATTACAGCGTCCTACAGTCTCTAACATTGTGTTAGGAGCACGCAACGAAGAACAGCTTAAGCAAAATTTAGGAAGCATAGGATGGAATTTGACTCAAGAGCAAGTGGCCAAACTTGACAAGGTGAGTGAAAAGATGCCCTCCTATCCTTACTGGCATCAACGCTTTTCCCGTGAAAGAAATCCTTCTCCCTTAGGAAGGTAAACAATAAGAGAAGATCAATGGATTATATTCCAAGGAATTAAAAGGGATTTTAGCGATAAGATTATCTTGTCCTTATACATGAATAAGCTTGGAAAAAAATGTAAAAGCTTTTTTAGAGATACTTTAAGTTGATTAATAGCTTAAGCATTTGGGTGAGATAATCTGCTAGCTTAAAATGAATTTTAATGTTTTTACATAAAACTCACCTCAGCAATTTAAAAAGAAAAGATTGTCTATAGGCCTGCTTGCCCATACTCATTGCAAAAGATAATAAGCATATTGCCTACCAAAAGTTAACTTAGCGTACAAGAGGCAGGCATAAAAACTAAGAGCCAGCAATGTGTAGCAAATCGTTTGAAGTTAAATATGAATATGGAGTAGGAGAAGAAGATAATAGTATGCCAGTAAACAAGCTATGCAGTGCCACCACTAGTATTATCTAGAAATTTGGTAGCTACCTTGGTCAAGATAAGTCTCTGATACACATTTGGAACCACTGAACCGATAAGACAGCATAACGGCGATTAAGCCAGGATTATTGAACTTTTGTTCAGGATGCTAGTGAGATAGAAAGAAACTTTGCTTAAAAAGCTTTGGATATGCGATAGAAGAAAAGCAGCAAAAACCCTTAATTTTTTGTTAATATAAGCAAGGGAGCCATAGTTAGGAAGAAGAGCGTATAACGCTACACGCGCATTGAAATACAAGTAAAGCTAAAAACCGGATAGGCGAATGAATTTAGACAATTTACCCACTAGCTCTTTTATATTTCCTGAATTTAAGGAAATAGAAAAAAGAAAACAGGATATGAAACTAGGGCCCTATGCCGAGATTAGCTTAGAGATCTTCGAAAAGTTGGGAGTTCGAGACTTATGCCAGGCAAGCCTAGTTTGTAAAAAATGGAAGCGATTAGTTGAACAAACCCATTTATGGAAAAGGCTTTATTCAGCAAGCTTTGAAGCTGGTTCGCAAGAAGAAGAGCAACCTGGTGATAAGTTACAATCTTTAGAGCTTTCCTCTTGCCCGTGGGACGAAACTCAAATAGCGGTGGCTCTATGGAAGGATTCTACTACTATCATCAGTAATTCGATAAAAGCAAAAGTAAAGGCCGCGGCTACTTACCTAAAAGAAGAAGGCTTTGAATTAAAAGGGGTGGCTAGTGATGGCGACTGCTTCTTTAGCGCTTTTTTAGGAAGCTATGCTTGCCTTTCTAGAAAAATTCCTTTATTAGACGATTGTAAAGATAAAATCTCTTATTTAAGGCAAGTACTCGCTGATATCGTTAAACACACCGACAGTGAAAGAGCGGAAGAAATAAAAAGAAAAGCTACTTGGGTAAGTGGCTTAGGGGAAGGTGATCTATTAGCCTCGGCCTTATCTATTCCTATCAGGCTAGTAACGATTAATGAAGAGAAGTTGGTTTGCGGTATACATGATAGGCTGATCTTTTCAGGTCAAAGTTTATCCGAGGAGAATAGATCGCAGGAATGGAAAACTATCCCTCAAAAAGAAAGACCTAATGAATACATTTTTATTGTGGACTTAGGAGGCCACTTTGTGTATGCGCAGAAGCATTTAAAGCAAGACCTTCCTCTTTTATTAAATTCGAAAAGCTTTTCTACTGTTTTTCTTTCCAATTCCCTACCTATAAATGCATTAAAAAGCTCGCTAGAGACATTTGATAGTAAGGAGCTTTTATCTGACAAGGAAATAAAAGAAGCAGAAGAAGCCTACACTCAAGCTTTAAAACGTGCTGTTGAAGAGAAAGACCTTATCCAAGAAAGCCTTTGTATAGAAAGATTAGGTGATATTTATTTAAGAAAAGAGACGTCAGAAACGCTTTTGCAAGCGGCGGGCCTTTACAATTATGCTTTACGCCTAGCTCCTCAGGAAAGACAAGAAATCATTAAAACTAGACTTTCTCACGTACAAAATTTACTTGTTAAACAATGTAACGGTAAACCTTTTGATCCTAAGGTGATGAAGAAACAATTTGATAGCAATCGCAGCACCTTAAAAAATTTTAGAGAAGAAATAGAGAAGAAAATACAAATTCTGCCAGAGAATCCTTCTTCTCAAGAAGTAAGACAGCTTTATGGTGAGATAGCTCGCCAAATAAAAATTTTCTTTGGGCAGCTTATCCTACAGGCGTTGCATCAATTAGATACTGAGCCTTGTGAATATGCTATGATAGGATTTGGTTCTTTAGCTAGAGAAGAGATGACTCCCTATTCTGACTTAGAATTTGGCATTCTTATACAACAAGATACTCCAGTAAACAGGAAGTACTTTAGGAATCTTACAAATCTACTTCATCTAAAAGTTATCAACTTAGGAGAAACCATTCTTCCTGCTTTAAATATTCCTTGCTTAAAAGCCATCAATTTTTTTGATGGCATGACGCCACGAGGCTTTGCCTTTGATGGGGCAGGGGTAGAAGGGAAAGGCTGTAAAACCCCTTTAGGTAACGGCAAGACATTCGAGCTTATCCAAACCCCTGAAAAGATGGCTCAATATATTGGTAAAGATGGAAAAGGCCAGTGGTGGCATGAAAAAGAGCCCCATCTTCCGATGGAATTGCTAAACTTTACTCATTTATTAGGCAATGGAGGGCTAACTAAAGCCTATGATGAGAAAATTCGAGACGTGCTTGATATGTCCTATCAAGGAAGCCTCGATCTGCGCCAGTATTTAGCCAAACAGCATTTAATGGTAGCTGATATGATAGCTTTTAATCCAGGAATGGGTGATTTAGATAGAGAGGGTATGCTTTTTAAAGTTAAAAATGATTTCTATCGTTTTCCTCATTTAGCTTTGGATCGACTAGCTGTCCTTAAAAAAGTAGCAGCTTTCGACACTTTTACTAGGCTTGATAAGCTAAGTGAGTTAGGGATCATAACAAAAGGAGCCACTGAAAAGTTAAGGGAATGGATGAGCCTAGCATTATTCATGCGTCTTAAAACTTATTCCCATTATCAGGCACAACAGGAGATGATGAATCCTCTCCTTAAGCCCTTTGGATTTGAGGATCCAGATCTTATTGAAAAGCAGTTTGCTTTAGATCATCAAGCCTTAAAAAAAATAAAAAAAATCTACCAGACTTTTATTCCTTTTTATCAGTGTATCCAAGAATTTTTAGCAGGCAATGAAGATGCGCTTAAATCTTCTGATTTGGAGGATAATTCGCCAAAGACGCGAGGAGATATACTTCAAAGGCTTTCTCAAAATAAAAAAGCAGAAAAATGGTATCTTCGGGCAAAAGACTCAGGTCCACAAAATTCGGAAGTTTTAAGCGCTCTTGGTACCATTTACCGAGAGCAAGGCCATTTAGACAAGGCGGTAGAGTATAGCAACAAAGCGCTTGCCATTAACCTTAATCTTTTTGGTGAAAATCATCCTACCGTGGCAAGTAATTATAATAACCTAGGAGCAGCCTATCAAGCTCAAGGAAATTTAGACAAGGCGGTAGAGTATAGCAACAAAGCGCTTGCCATTAACCTTAAGCTTCTTGGAGAAAATCATCCCAGGATGGCAATCTGTTACAATAACCAAGGACAAATCTACCAAGCCCAAGGCCATTTAGACAAGGCGGTAGAGTATAGCAACAAAGCGCTTGCCATTAACCGTAAAGCTTTTGGTGAAAATCATCCCAAGGTGGCAATCGCTTATAGCAATCTAGGACAAATCTACAAAGAGCAAGGCAATTTAGACAAGGCGGTAGAGTATAGCAACAAAGCGCTTGCAGTTGACCTTAAGCTTTTTGGTGAAAATCATCCCAGGATGGCAAGTAATTATAATAACCTAGGGCAAATCTACCAGGAGCAAGGCAATTTAGACAAAGCGGTAGAGCATAGTAACAAAGCGCTTGCTATCGATCTTAAGCTTTTTGGTGAAAATCATCCTACCGTGGCAAGTATTTATAATAACCTAGGAGTAGTCTATCAAGCTCAAGGCAATTTAAATAAGGCGGCAGAGTATAGCAACAAAGCGCTTGCAATTGACCTTAAGCTTTTTGGTGAAAATCATCCTACCGTGGCAAGTAATTATAATAACCTAGGGCAAATCTACCAAGATCAAGGCAATTTAGACAAGGCGGTAGAGCATAGTAACAAAGCCCTTGCCATTAACCTTAAGCTTTTTGGTGAAAATCATCCCAGGATGGCAAGTAATTATAATAACTTAGGGCAAATCTACCAGGAGCAAGGCAATTTAGACAAGGCGGTAGAGTATCTCAATAAAGCGCTTGCCATTAACCGTAAAGCTTTTGGAGAAAATCATCTCACGGTGGCAAGTAATTATAATAACCTAGGGCAAATCTATCAAGCTCAAGGCAATTTAAATAAGGCGGCAGACTATAATCACAAAGCCCTTGCTATTGACCTTAAGCTTTTTGGAGAAAATCATCCTACCGTGGCAAGAGATTATAATAACCTAGGAGCAGTCTATCAAGCTCAAAGCAATTTAGACAAGGTGGTAGAGTATAGCAATAAAGCGCTTGCCATTAACCGTAAAGCTTTGGGAGAAAATCATCTCACGGTGGCAACCTGCTATAATAACCTAGGACAAATCTACGAAGCGCAAGGCAATTTAGATAAGGCGGCAGAGTATAGTAACAAAGCCCTTGCTATTGACCTTAAGCTTTTTGGAGAAAATCATCCTACCGTGGCAAGAGATTATAATAACCTAGGGCAAATCTACCAGGAGCAAGGCAATTTAGACAAGGCGGCAGAGTATAGCAACAAAGCACTTGCTATCGATCTTAAGCTTTTTGGTGAAAATCATCCTACCGTGGCAAGAGATTATAATAACCTAGGAGCAGTCTATCAAGCTCAAGGAAACTTAGACAAGGCGTCAGAGTATAGCAACAAAGTCCTTGCTATCAATCTTAAGCTTTTTGGAGAAAATCATCCTACCGTGGCAAGCGCTTATAGCAATCTAGGACAAATCTACAAAGAGCAAGGCAATTTAGACAAGGCGGTAGAGCATAGTAACAAAGCGCTTGCCATTAACCTTAAGCTTTTTGGTGAAAATCATCCCAGGATGGCAAGTAATTATAATAACCTAGGGCAAATCTGCCAAGAGCAAGGCAATTTAGACAATGCGGAAGAGTATATCAACAAAGCGCTTGCCATTAACCTTAAGTTTTTTGGTGAAAATCATCCCAACGTGACAGAAGATTATAATAACCTAGGACAGATCTACCAAGCCCAAGGCAATTTAGACAAGGCGGAAGAGTATATCAACAAAGCGCT
Organism: Neochlamydia sp. S13; assembly: GCF_000648235.2. Taxonomy (NCBI): domain Bacteria; kingdom Pseudomonadati; phylum Chlamydiota; class Chlamydiia; order Parachlamydiales; family Parachlamydiaceae; genus Neochlamydia; species Neochlamydia sp. S13. The sequence goes on from NZ_AP017977.1 coordinate 42,770, forward strand.
TGCCATTAACCGTAAAGCTTTTGGTGAAAATCATCCCAACGTGACAAAAGATTATAATAACCTAGGACAGATCTACCAAGCCCAAGGCAATTTAGACAAGGCGGCAGAGTATCTCAATAAAGTGCTTGCCATTAACCGTAAAGCTTTTGGAGAAAATCATATCACGGTGGCAAGTAATTATAATAACCTAGGAGCAGTCTATCAAGAGCAAGGCAATTTAGACAAGGCAGCAGAGTATCTCAATAAAGCGCTTATCATTAATCTTAAGCTTCTTGGAGAAAATCATCCCAGGATGGCAATCTGTTACAATAACCTAGGGCAAATCTACCGAGCCCAAGGCAATTTAGACAAGGCGGCAGAGTATAACAACAAAGCGCTTGCCATTAACCTGAATCTTTTTGGAGAAAATCATCCTACCGTGGCAAGAGATTATAATAACCTAGGAGCAGTCTATCAAGCTCAAGGAAATTTAGACAAGGTGGTAGAGTATAGCAATAAAGCGCTTGCCATTAACCGTAAAGCTTTTGGAGAAAATCATCCCACGGTGGCAATCTGCTATAATAACCTAGGACAAATCTACGAAGCGCAAGGCAATTTAGATAAGGCGGCAGAGTATAGTAACAAAGCCCTTGCTATCGATCTTAAGCTTTTTGGTGAAAATCATCCTACCGTGGCAAGAGATTATAATAACCTAGGAGCAGCCTATCAAGCTCAAGGAAATTTAGACAAGGCGGTACAGTATAGCAACAAAGCGCTTGCCATTAACCGTAAAGCTTTTGGAGAAAATCATCCCACGGTGGCAATCTGCTATAATAACCTAGGACAAATCTACGAAGCGCAAGGCAATTTAGACAAGGCGGTAGAGTATAGCAACAAAGCGCTTGCCATTAACCGTAAAGCTTTTGGTAAAAATCATCCCAACGTGGCAATCGCTTATAGCAATCTAGGACAAATCTACAAAGAGCAAGGCAATTTAGGCAAGGCGGCAGAGTATAGCACTAAAGCGCTTACCATTAGCGTTAAGCTTTATGGTGAAAATCATTCTAGTGTGGCAACTCATTATAACAATTTAGGTCAAATTTATAGAGCCCAAGGCAATTTAGACAAAGCGGTAGAGTATAGTAACAAAGCGCTTGCTACCAACCTTAAACTTTTTGGAGAAAATCATCCCACGGTGGCAAGAGATTATAATAACCTAGGACAAATCTGCCAAGATCAAGGCAATTTAGACAAGGCGGTAGAGTATCTCAATAAAGCGCTTGCCATTAACCGTAAAGCTTTTGGAGAAAATCATCTCACGGTGGCAAGTAATTATAATAACCTAGGGCAAATCTACCAAGATCAAGGCAATTTAGACAATGCGGAAGAGTATATCAACAAAGCGCTTGCCATTAACCTTAAGTTTTTTGATGAGAATCATCCCGCACTGGCAAGTTGCTACATTAATCTAGGAGTAATCTATAAAGCCCAAGGCGATTTGGGTAAGGCAGCAGATTATATCACCAAAGCTCTTGCCATTAGCCTAAAGCTTTTTGGAGAAAATCATTCTACGGCGGTAATTTGCTATAGTAATTTAGGAGGGGTCTACCAACGACAAGGTAAGCTAGAAAAAGCATTTGAGCATATCAACAAAGCTTTACAACTTGCCTACCGCCTATATGGAAAAGATCATCCCACTGTACTAGCAGTTTGCAATAATCTACTAGACCTCTTCTTAAAGGCTTATTTAACAGGCCCTAGGAAAAAGTAGCTTTTTCTGAGGAGAGTATAATTTTCCAATCTAATTGGATGGCATAGATTGAAAAATCATTATATGGCGAAATTTTACTTTTTTAAAGGCAAGTAATACTAACTTAATAGATCTTAAATGAGTCTAGGAGGGGAGAATCTTGTAGCAAGGTGCCCCCCAATATTTGCACTGGCTTGTATTAAACCTTTATGCAACAAGACTTTTTTATATTAAATTTTTTGACATGTTTGCCCGTGACTTCTCATCACATTTTAGAATAATAGAATTTTTGGTAAGGAGGCCCTAAGCATCTAAGGATAATTCTATGACGTTCTTTCAAATTGGTAATTTGCAATTTTTTATGGTCAATAAAGACCATATGCAGCCCTAGGAAACAGAAAAACACCCAGCGAGTGGTTGGCTTTTGCGTAGGTTTCTTAAGTTGATTTAAGAAGTTCTCACCACTTTCTCGCAATTTTTCTCGAATCTTATATTCAAGCGCAGAATAGACTAAAAGGCATAGAGTTATTACCATTAAAAGAGCTTCAATTCTTTCTGGCTTTGTTAGAAAGAAAGAAGAAACTAGGAAGCCAGGGCTTTTCAAAAACCTAAATCCTCTTTCTACACTTTGCTGTGCTTTATATGTTTTTAGCACTTCCTGAGCAGGAAAAGCAGTTACGTCTATGTCATTAGTCGCTAAGATGAAAAACCCTTTGCTCCTCTCTAACTCTGCCTTGTTAAGCAAAGAGCAGGTTACTGTACCTTCTAGGCGATAGCTAAGTATAGAAGGTGTTTGCCCAGATTTTGGCCGACCAGACATAGCATGCTTTTGAGTGGCTATAACTTGAGGTTCTACAATTTGTATATATTTAAGCTTTTTTGCAAACTTATCTAATTGGCGCTTAGCATCGTTGGGGCATGAAAACTCTTGCTTTATAAACTTAAAGAAAGCTTTAAATTTTTTTTGCTGCCCTTAAGATAATGCTTGGCTAAAGTAGGGCATTCTCTTTGATAGGCCGCTTGGCTAAAGATGACTGCCAATCTTTGTTCAGCACATGCATAGCAGGAGAGGAGGTTCTCTCAAAAGCTCGATAGCCTTCTACTATTTCTACCGTCTTATCGTGGAGGTGCTTCAAATATAAGCTCTTTAGCCTCTTTGATTTGCATGGGCACACGCGTGATAAATAAGCTTTGTTCTTCTTTAAAAACTTGTAAGATGGCTGGCGTATAAAGAGTACTATCTCCTACTATATAACAATTCTCGTAGGCTTGCTGAAAGCTTTTTGGTTAGGTCAGTAATCATGACAGCAAAATCCTTATGCCCTTTGCGTATAGCCATTCCATCAATATCGATGACTTGCGTAGGTAGAAGTGATTGTAAGTGTTGTTTGCTCGTAGCTTCCTTTTGTTAAATCTCTGCAGCCGTTTTTATCACTCATCTCAAATTTTAAGCTTATGGAAGAAGCTGCTGTTTTTTGGCAGCATCTATAGACTTGCTAATCATATCGTTTGGTAGAGTGCTTATAAGGAGAAGCAAAATCTAAAGATCCATTAAGTACAATAACATTCTTGGCATTCAAACCTTCTTAAATCGATTTCAATGTAACAAGCTCGTCCAGCTAAATCTACATCACGATAAACTTTTGGCTTAATATCCAACTAAATTAAACGTTGACTGACCACAGTGGGGATATAGCAGTACATTATTTAAACGAGTAATTAAAACTCTAACCGTGCCATCTTAAATGTAAATTTCCTTAAATTTTATTTCTTCCAAATTAATAAGTTTTGTTAGATAATTTCTATTTATTATTTATTCGCTCTTCTTTTTTTTTAAAATTTAATAGGAGATATATGCTATTTTATTTAACTAATTTCAACCTTAAATAAACATTTTACTACACAAGTCTTCGAAGAGCTAAAATAGGATAAGCTTATGAATCAGTTCTCATCAGATCCTCTCCGTATTCATCCCTTAATTTTTCCAGCTTTTGAAAATAAAGAAGAATATTCTAGTTACTCAACAAGAGATACCACAGCCTGTAGAGATATTAGCTTTAAGATATTCAAAGAACTGGGGTTACAAGATCTATGTCAAGCCAAATTAGTCTGTAAGGAATGGAAACATTTAATTGAAGGTGGCTCTTTAGCTATAAAAGCTTATACTCTAGCTTTAAAACTTTTTATTCAAAAAGGCAACTCTATTAAGGAAGCTTTTTGCATAGAAAAACTAGGCGATATTTATTTAGGCAAAGATAGTACTAAAGCATTGCTTCAAGCCGTAGGGCTATACAATTACTCCTTACATATTTCTTCGAAAAATCAACAAAAGATTATCAAAGAAAAACTTTTTAATGCGCAGCGCCTACTTACTAGAATTTGTAGAGGAAAATCTTTAAGCAATGGGTTAATAGAAAAACAATTTGAAGGTAATCGCGAAGTATTAAAAAATTTTAGAGAAGAAATAGAAAAGAAGATTCAAGTACTGCCCGAAAATCCTTCACCTCAAGAAGTAAGAAAGCTTTATAGAGATATTGCAAAGGGTGTAAAAAGCTTTTTTAGCATTCTAGCTAACCAAGCCATTGATGTCTTAGGCGATGCACCTTGTGAATACGCTATGATAGGCTTTGGCTCGTTAGCTAGAGAAGAGATGACTCCTTATTCTGATCTAGAATTTGGTGTTCTTATACAAGAAGATGTACCTATAAATAAGAAGTATTTTAGGAATCTTACAAATCTACTTCACTTGCAGGTTATCAACTTAGGCGAAACAATTCTTCCTGCATTGAACATTCCTTGCTTAAAAGCCATCCATTTTTTTGATGGTATTACGCCACGCGGCTTTGCTTTTGATGGTGCAGGGGTAGAAGGAAAAGGGTGTAAAATTCCTCTAGGCAATGGTAAAACATTTGAGCTTATCCAAACCCCTGAAAAGATGGCCCAATATATTGCTCAAGATGAAAATGGAGAGTGGTGGCATGAAAAAGAGCCTCACCTCCCTATGGAGCTATTAACCTTCACTCACTTGTTAGGCAACGAGGAGCTAACCGAGCTATATAGACAAAATGTTCAACGCAAGCTTGCTACACCTTATCAACAAGATTTTGATCTTCGTCAATACTTAGCTAAAAAGCATTTGATCCAAGCGGATATGATATCTTTTAATCCAAATTTGAATGATCTAAGAAGACAAGGTATGCTTTTTAGAGCTAAAGAGGATTTCTACCGTTTTCCTCATCTAGCTTTAGATCGCTTGGCTCTGTTTATAAAAGTGACTGCTTCAAATACCTTTTCCAGGCTCGCTCAGTTAAATAAGCAAGGGATTTTAACGGATGAGGCTGCTGAAAAGCTAGAGGAGTGGATGAGCATAGCATTGCTTATGCGACTTAGAACCTATTCCTACTATCAATCTCAGAAAGAGATGATGAACCCTTTAATTAAACTCTTCGGATTTGAGGATCCAGCTCTTATTAGAAAACAGTTTGATTTAAATCCGAAATTATTAAAAAAAGTAGAAAGAATTTATAGTATTTTTATTCCTTTCTATCAAGCTGTTCAAAAGTTCCTCTCTGGCGATGAGGAGGCTCTTAAGTTTTCCACTTTAAATGGTGATTTGCCTCAAATCCAAGGGGACATAGCTTTAAGATTATTTCAACAAGAAGAAGCAAAAAAGTGGTATATCTTAGCAAGACAGGCTACTCCACAAAATCCTGACATTATAAATATTTTAGGGCTTATCTACGAAGAGCAAGGTGACTTAAAGACTGCAGCTGATTGTATCAATCAAGCAATTGCTACGGAGTGTGAACATGCGGAAAAAGATTACTTTAAGATGGCAAAGTTTTATAACAATCTGGCACAAATCTATACTCAACAGGGGAAGTTAGAGCAGGCAGAGGAGTCTGTAAAGAGAGCGCTTGCCATTGGACTTCATCCTAAGAAGGGAAATCTTGGTATTGTAGCAATGTCGTGCAACAAACTAAGCCAAATTAATCTTATTCGAAGAAATTTGGAGCTGACGATAGAATATACTAACAAAGCGCTTGTTATACACTTGAATTTCCTTGGTAGAGATCATCCTGCTGTAGCAGTGGAATATAACAATTTGGGGGTATTCTACACAGAACAAAAAAATTTTGTGCTCGCAGAGATTTACATCTTGAAAGCGCTCAATATTGACATTGAGCATTATGGCGAAAATCATCCTGCCGTGGCAAGAGATTATAACAACCTAGCTTGGGTCTACCTTGGCTTAAAAAAGCTAGAAAAGGCAGATGAGTATAGCAAGAGAGCCCTCAACATTAATCTCAAGCTGTTTGGTGACAATCATCCTACCGGAGCAGCTTATTATCATACGCAAGGTGTAATTTATATGAACCAAAGGAATATGAGTCAGGCAGCTGAATATTGCGAGAAAGCTTTAGAAATGCAACTTAGGTTATCTGGTGAAAAAAATTTAAATGTAGCAATCATTTACACCAACTTAGGGGCGATTTATAAAGAACAAGGAAAGTCAAAACAGGCAGTAGAACGGACTAAGAAAGCGCTTTTTATCATTCACGGCCTGTTTGGTAGAAAGCATCCTAATGGGATAAAAATTTATTATAGTTTGGCGGAAATCTATATATCCCAAAATGAATTAAGATGGGCGGGTAAATGCATTAAAAAAGCACTTAAAATTGAGATTCCACTTTTAGATAAAAATGATTGTAGGCTGGCAAATTTTTACCACCTACTGGGGCAAGTCTATGGAAAACAAGGAAAACTTGGCCGGGCAGCTGAGCATGCTAAGAAAGCGCTTGAGATTAAGATTACGCATTCTGGTGAAAATAAGTTAGAAGTTGCAAAAGATTATGATAAATTAGGAATGCTTTATCTTAAGCATGGAAATTTAGAATTGGCCGCTAAATGCTTTAAGAAAGAGATTAAAATTAATACACTGCTTTTTGATGAAAATCATCATAAACTATCAGTCCTTCATTATCAACTGGGGCAAATTTATAGAAAGCAAGGAAATCTTGATCAAGCAGTTGAACATATGAAGAAAGCTCTTGAAATTAAGATTATGCATTCTGGTGAAAATCATTATAAAGTAGCCATCCTTTACAATAATTTGGGAGCGATTTATTTAGCACAGGAAAAATTAGAATTGGCAACCCAATATGCCGAGAAAGCGATTAACATTAAGACAGCACTATTTTTTAAGGAAAAACATTTTTCTATTGTAATGATGTTTAAGGTACTAAGAAAACTTTATAGAATGCCAGAAAAGAGTGGAATTGGTAGCTAATTATGCTAAGAAAGCGCTTGAAATTAAAGCTTCATTTTATGAATAAAGAGCATTGATTAAAAAAGCTAAGACTAGCTTAAAAAATGGATAAGCTTATGAATCATCTTTCATCAGAACCTCACCGTATTCACTCAGTATTATTTCCTGCCTTCAAGAATGAAGAAGCACATGGTAGCTATTCTGCAAGAGATACTACTGCCTATAGAGAGATTAGCTTAAAGATATTCAAAGAATTAGGATTACAAGATCTATGTCAAGCCAAACTAGTCTGTAAGGAGTGGAAGCAGCTAGTTGAAGGTAGTTTTTTAAGCGAAAAAGCCTATACGCAAGCTTTAAAGAGTATTTTTGAAAAGAAAGACCCTATTCAAGAAAGCTGTTGCATAGAAAAATTAGGCGATATTTATTTAAGAAAAGAAACGACAGAGACGCTTCTGCAAGCGGCGGGTCTTTACAATTATGCCTTACGTCTAGCTCCTCAAGAGCGGCAAGAAGTTCTTAAAGATAGACTTTTTCAAGTACAAAATTTACTTGTTAAACAATGTAAAGGCAGACCTTTTGATCCGGTAGTAGTAGAAAAACAATTTGAAAACAATCGTAAGGTATTGAAAAAATTCAGAGAAGAAATAGGGGAGAAAATTCAAAAGCTACCGGAAACTCCTTCTTGCCAAGAGGTGAGAGATCTATATGCTGAGATAGCTTGCCAGATAAAAATTTTCTTTGGGCAGCTTGCAATACAAATTTTTGACAATTTAGGTCCTGCTCCATGTGAATACGCCATGATAGGTTTTGGCTCCCTAGCTAGAGAAGAGATGACTCCTTATTCAGACCTAGAATTTGGCATTCTTATAGAACAAGATACTTCAGTAAATAGAGAATATTTCAAGTGTTTTACAATCCTCCTTCACTTGCAGGTTATCAACTTAGGAGAAACCATTCTTCCTGCTTTAAACATTCCTTGCTTAAAAGCCATCAATTTTTTTGATGGTTTAACACCTCGGGGCTTTGCCTTTGATGGGGCAGGAGTAGAAGGAAAGGGGTGTAAAACCCCTTTAGGCAATGGTAAGACATTTGAGCTTATCCAAACTCCTGGACAGATGGCCCAGTATATTGGTAAAGATGAAGAAGGTCAGTGGTGGCATGAAAAAGAGCCTCACCTCCCTATGGAATTGCTAAACTTTACTCCTTTGTTAGGCAGTAGAGAGTTAACTAAAGCCTATGATGAGAAAATTCATGAAGTGCTTAATATGCCTTATCAAGAAAACCTTGATTTGCGTCAGTATTTGGCCAAGCAGCACCTTGTTCTAGCTGATATGGAAGCTTTTGACCCGGGAATGGGTGATTTAGACAAGCATGGCATGCTTTTTCAAGTAAAAAAAGATTTCTATCGGTTTCCCCATTTAGCTTTGGACCGATTAGCGCTTCTTAAAAAAGTAGAAGTTTCCGACACTTTTACTAGGATTGACAAGTTAAGTGAGCTAGGGATTATGACACAAGGAGCCACTGAAAAGTTAAAGGATTGGATGAGCCTAGCCTTATTTATGCGTCTTAGGACTTATTCTCATTATCGAGCGCAAAAAGAGATGATGAATCCTCTCCTTAAGCCCTTTGGATTTGAAGATCCAGATCTTATTGAAAAGCAGTTTGCTTTAGATCATAAAGCCTTAGAAAAAATAGAAAAAATCTATCATATCTTTATTCCTTTCTATCAAGCTATCAAAGAATTTTTAGCTGGCAATGAAGAGCAACTTAGATTTTCTGATTTGGAGGATAATTCGCTAAAAACGCGAGGACATATATGTCGAAGGATTTTTCAAAATAGAAATGCAGAAAAATGGTATCTACGGGCTATAGAAGCAAATCCACAAGATTCGGAGGTTTTAAATACTCTTGGAAATATTTACCAATACAAAGGCAATTTAGGCAAAGCGGTAGAGTATAGCGAGAAAGCGCTTGCCATTGAACTTAAGCTGTATGGTGTAAATCATCCCAGGATAGCAATATGTTACAACAATTTAGGAACAATCTACGAAGAGCAAGGCAATTTAGGCAAAGCGGTAGAGTATAGTGAGAAGGCGCTTGCTATTGGCCTTAAGGCTTTGGGAGAAAATCATCCTATAGTGGCAACTCATTATAACAACCTAGGGCAAATCTACAAAGCCCAAGGCAATTTAGACAAAGCGGTAAAGTATAGTAACAAAGCGCTTGCTATCAACCTTAAACTTTTTGGAGAAAATAATTCTACGGTGGCAACCGATTATAACAACCTAGGACAAATCTATAAAGAACAAGGTGATTTAAAAAAGGCGGCAGAGTATTTAAATAAAGCACTTGCCATTGACCTTAAGCTATATGGCGAAAAACATCCCATCGTGGCCATTCGTCACAACAACTTAGGACTGATCTACCAAGGCCAGGGTACTTTAGAAAAAGCGGCAGAGTATAGCACTAAAGCGCTTACCATTGACCTTAAGTTGTTTGGCGAAAATCATCCCCAGGTAGCAAGAGATTACAATAATTTAGGAGCAATCTACAAGGACGAAGGCAATTTATGCAAGGCGTTGGAGCATAGTAACAAAGCGCTAGCTATTAACCTTAAGCTTTATGGTGAAAACCATCCTAGTGTGGCAACCCATTATAATAACCTTGGACAAATCTATAAAGAACAAGGCGATTTAAAAAAGACGTTAAAGTATTTAAACAAAGCTTTTACAATTAACCTTAAGCTTTTTGGAGAAAATCATTCCACGGTGGCAATAGATTACAGGAATCTAGGACAAATCTACAAAGAGCAAGGCCATTTAAATAAAGCCGAAGAGTATAGCAGCAAAGCGCTTGCCATTAACCTTAAGCTTTTTAGAGAAAATCATCCCGCCGTGACAATCGATTATAGCAATCTAGGACAAATCTATAAAGCACAAGGCCATTTAAATAAAGCCGAAGAGTATAGCAGCAAAGCGCTTGCTATTGACCTTAAGCTTTTTGGAGAAAATCATCCTATGGTGGCAGCAAATTACATCAATTTGGAAACAATCTACCAAGACCAAGGCAAACTAGACAAGGCAGCAGAGTATAATAGCAAAGCGCTAGTTATCAACCTTAAGCTGTATGGTGAGAATCATTCTACTGTGTCAGCTTGTTACAGCAATCTAGGAGCAATCTACGAAAACAATGGTAATTTAGACACGGCGGTGGAGTGTAGCAATAAAGCGCTCGCTATCAACCTTAAGCTTTATGGTGAAAATCATTCTACTGTGTCAGTTTGTTACAGCAATCTAGGAGCAATCTACAAAAACCAGGGTAATCTAGCCAAGGCGGGAGAGTATAGCAACAAAGCGCTAGCAATCGACCTTAAGTTATTTGGCGAAAATCATCCCAACGTAGCAAGAGATTACAATAATTTAGGAGCAATCTACAAAGACAAAGGCAATTCATGCAAAGCGTTGGAGTATAGCAACAAAGCGCTAGCCATTAACCTTAAGCTGTATGGTGAAAATCATTCTAGTGTGGCAACTCGTTATAACAACTTAGGCCAAATTTATAAAGCCCAAGGCAATTTAGACAAGGCGGCAGAGTATCTAAATAAAGCACTTGCCATTGACCTTAAGCTTTATGGTGAAAATTATCACAACATAGCAAGAGATTACAACAACTTAGGAGCAATATACAAAGCGCAAGGCAATTTAGATAAGGCGGCAGAGTATAGCAACAAAGCGCTTGCTATTGACCTTAAGCTTTTTGGGGGAAATCATTGTAGTGTGGCAACTCATTATAACAACTTAGGGCAAATCTACAACGTTCAAGGTAATTTAGGCAAAGCGGTAGAGTATAGTAACAAAGCGCTTGCTACCAATCTTAAACTTTTTGGTGAAAATCATCCTAGTGTGGCAACTTATTATAATAACCTAGGACAAATCTATAAAAAACAAGGCAATTTAAAAAAGGCGGCAGAGTATTTAAAAAAATCACTTGTCATCAGTCTTAAGCTATTTGGTGAAAATTATCCCCTTGTTGCCATTTGTTACAATAACCTAGGACTGATCTACCAAGAGCAAGGCAATTTAGACAAGTCGGCAGAGTATAGCAAAAAAGCGCTTACCATTAACCTTAAGCTTTTTGGGGAAAACTACCCCAAGGTGGCAATTTGTTACAATAACTTAGGAAGGACCTACCAAAAACAAGATAAGTTACGAAAAGCATTTAAGCATATCAGTAAAGCTTTGGAACTTGCTTACCACTTATATGGAAAAGATCATCCCAATGTAATAACAATTTGCAATAACCTACAGGTACTCTTCTTAGAGGCTTATTTAAAACAGCATAGGCACAAATAGTTTTTTTCGTAACTTTTAAGCCCTAGGGGACGCCATCTGATTAGCTTTAAAAATTATGCTATAAGATCTTGTTATACCTTTTTAAGCTACTTCTTATGCAGCCCCGTACTTTATAAAATCCCTTGTGTTAAGTAAAAAGACAGCTTTTAGAGGATTTGATATGTAGACGGAGTTTTTTTAAACCGTATTACTTAATGTACTAGAATAATTTTTAGGCTATCTTCCCCGTGTATTGAATTTGCGTTTATCCTATCAAACGTTGAAAATTGTCAGAATATCTTCTATAAATCAAGGAGAATCATAAGCTATTACTTTTGGCTAACCTTTTCTCTTGAATTTCTTGCACTGTGGCATTGATGAGTTTTATCTCAAAATCGGCGTTTTGCTTTCCCTTAGAGGTGAGGTCGGGACTGTTAGTAAGCGTACTAACGATTGGCTGAGGATAACCAGGCAAGTAAATAAATCTCTCTAATGTGCCTGATGTGTTGCTTTGCGCATGTGTGGCCAGCCGCATCACTCCTTTACTCATGACTGAGCCCTTGGAAAAAAACTTAACATCTATTTTATTGGATTCATGATGGGTTCTATTTTCATCATGAAATTCAATCAGCTGAATGTAGTGCAAGGGTTTTTCTTTATCTGTCACAAGCTCTAATAGCTTATCATCTAGATTACCCTCTACTTTAAGGCGCATGAGGTTAGCTTGACTATTTTGAGCGCTTTCAAAAATAACATGCACATCAGCATTCATGATCAACATTAAGTTTTGAGCTAGCCTTAAGTAATCTACGACTAGGTCTGTTTCGGTCTTAAAACGCTGTTCACGTAAAGCTTTATGAACATTAAAGCCTATTACTCCCAAGGTCAGAGCTAAGATTGCCATCACCATCAGCAGCTCTAAAAGGGTAATGAAACGCTTTTTGACTCGCTTACTTTTTGAATAAGGTCGCATGGCTTCTGTGTGCCACGAGCACATTATAGATGTGCGTAACTATACGAAAGATGAGGAAAATGGCTCCTCGAAGTCGCTTTGCAGGAAGAGATTTCAAACCACCTTAAGCTGCTTTGGTCAAAAGCCAAGGTAGTGAGCGTTAAGGAAAAGGTGTGATAAACATATCAGGTGAGGGCTAAGGAGACGAACGAAAGTGAACTATCGGTCCAAGTGTCGAAAGCGTAAAGATGATGTCAAAACTGGGGGTTAAAAGCTCTTCCAGGATAAATTAGGGCAACCTGTTTACTGCCTAAATGGCGTCCGGCATAAAGATAGCGTGAACTTAGTCTAGGCTTTTGTATGGAACGTGGGAACCTCATAGATGATGTTAAGAGAAAACTATATAAGTGAAGAACACAAAGTGGGAAATATCGAAGCATGTATGAGGGGCAGATCAACTCGTAGTAGTGAGGAAGCCTTTGTAATGAAGGGGGAGCGAAGGGGTTGAATTGTTCAATCCACCTCAATAAGTCAAGTAGAAATACGAGGAACTTATGGGGGTGGGGAAAAGGCTGGAAAGCTTGAAGAACAATAGGAGCCGTATGAAGCGAGAGTTTCACGTACGTGTCTGTGGGAGCCTAAGGGGGAAGTTCCCTTGGGCGACCCGATTTTATATTCGTTATATTTATCTGAGGAGACATGGATAGCATTATTTTCAGAAGTGACTCTAAATTCGTGCCCCCAGCCATCTTTAATCAGATCGTCAGGATTTTTTACTAGGGGAGAGGCAATAATTACTTTCTTCCATTCAGAATCTAAGTGATCTAATAACGCAGGATCGTCAGCGGCACTCAAATTTAATATTGTTTCAATTTTGTCTATTGCTGCTCGCGTTTTAAAAGCTTTGCCCTCATCTAAGCTCCCTCGATAGTTGTAAGTAATGACCCCTGCTATTAAGGCAATCAAAAACATCACAATCATAATTTCGATTAGAGTAATATATCTTTTTTTTAACACATAAAATTTCATGAAACCTCCTTAGGATGCAATTACATAGTCAATGAACTTACGTCTGTTAAGGGAAGCAAAATAGCTAATAGCACGATGCCAATAATAGTTCCCATCACAATTAATATTACAGGTTGGGCAAGCGCCATTACCCGTTCTAGTGACTTTTCTATCTCATTTTCATATATATCTGCTACCTTATTAAACATGGCAGTCGCATTGCCTGATTCTTCACCTACTGCTAGCATGCGAGAAACTAGCTTAGGAATGTAACGAGAGTGCATGAGTTCAGCACTTAGAGAACTTCCTTCAATAATCTTTCCTTCTGCCTTTTTTACCTCTTCTTCTAAAACAATATTATGCATCACTTCACGCGAAATGCGCAAAGAGTTGATGACGGGCAGCCCTCCTTGCTGCAAAGTTCCCATCGTGCGGCAAAAGCGCGCTACACAAGTTTGAATGATAAGCGTTTTAAGCAAGGGAACTTTGATCATGTTGCGTTCAAGCCAGAGCCTACCCGGGAGGCTCCGCAAGAAGTGAACAAGATAAATAATCCCCGCTAGAACTGAAGGTAGGGCAATCCACCAGTAACTCCTAAACCCTCGGCTCATTCCCAGTACAAATTCTGTAAAGCCATTTAATTGGCGATCGACAAAGATGCCCTCAATTGAAGGAACAACAAACCCTAGCAGCATAAGAATGATTAAAAATGAAAATGCAGCAAGGACAGCAGGGTAGACCATCGCTGTGATGATTTGCTTCTTTAATTTATTTTGCTTTTGCAATAATTGACTAAGTTTGTCCAGGACTATATCTAACGCTCCTACAGCTTCGCCAGCGGTGATCATTGAACAATAAAGTTTATCAAAGCTATCAGGGAAGTTACCCATGCTTTGTGAAAGCGATTGACCAGCTTTGATCTGTTCGCAAAGGCTTAAAATTACACGATGGCAGGAATCTGTACGGTATTGCTCTTCTAAGGCTAATAAGCTTTCATAAAGAGGGACTCCTGCGCTGACTAACTGAGAGAGCTGTAAAGTAAAAGCTAAAAGAGTATCACCTTTAAGGTTTTGCTTTTTAGAGATAGTTGTACGCAAGGCAAGCTTTTTTAACATGGTGCCTTGGCTGCGCAGTTTTTCCTTAGCTTCTTTTTCAGTTTGCGCTTCAATCAATCCGGTGCGTTTTTTACCCCACGAATCAAGGGCTTCATAACTATATAAGGGCATAAAGTCTTAGCCCTCCTCAATGCCACGGGTGGTACGTAAAACTTCAGCGACAGTAGTAATCCCTTGCTTAGTTAGAAGGCTGCCATGACTTAATAGACTCGTCATGCCTGCATGTAAAGCCACTCTTCGCAGTTCTACCGCGTCAGGACTTTTAACAATTTGCTGCTTGACGGCATGGTTGACAAGCATTAATTCATAAATACCGTGGCGTCCTTTATATCCTGAACCATAGCATGCCTGGCAGCCTGTACCATGGAAAAGATGCCCTTCCGATAAATTTTCTCTTTTTAAGCCTATATTTTGTATTTCTTGGTCTGTAGGAGTATAAAAAGTTTTGCAATGGGAACATATTTTGCGTACAAGACGTTGGGCTAGTACTCCAATAATACAAGAGGAGAGTAGGTAGGGCTCTATGCCCATATCCACAAGACGGGTGATGGCAGAGGGAGCATCATTGGTATGAAGAGTACTTAATACAAGATGGCCGGTAAGAGAGGCTTGAATAGCAATCTCTGCTGTTTCTTTATCGCGGATTTCGCCAATCATAATGATGTCTGGATCTTGCCGTAGAATATGCCGTAAGCCTGTAGCAAAATCTAACTTGATTTTTGGATGGACTCCTATTTGAGCAATACCTTTCAAATTATACTCTACCGGATCTTCAATCGTCATGATATTGGTTTCATCATTGTACATCTCGCAAATAGCGCTATATAATGTCGTGGTTTTACCACTTCCGGTAGGTCCAGTCACAAGAATAATGCCTTCAGGAACGGCGATTAATTTTTTAAAGTCCTTATAACAGTTAGGGGGCATGCCAATTTTATCTAGCCCTAAAATGACATTGCCTTTATCAAGAATACGCATGACAATACGCTCTCCTCCAGATACAGGAACTGTGCTGACGCGAAAGTCAATCTCGCGGCGTCCCATCTTTAGCTTGAGGCGTCCGTCCTGAGGAAGCCTATGCTCAGCGATGTCGAGTCTAGACATCACCTTTATACGGGTGAGCAACTGAGCTTGTTGATCAGGAGCAGGACTATGACGCGCTTGTAAGACTCCATCGATACGATATCTTACGCGTAAACCATTTTCAGAAGGCTCAAAATGGATATCGGAGGCGCCTTGTTGGATAGCTTCTGTTAAAATTAAGTTGATAACCTTAACGATAGGGGCTTGATGCTGGCTATTGTCTAAAAGGTCATATATTTCAATTTCAGCTTCTACCCGTTCATCGCCGCGTGTGAGGTGAGCAAGCATTTCCGAAGCTTCGCCATGTTCTAAATTATAGCAATCATTGATCGAAGCAAGGATCACATCTTTAGGGCAATAAGCGGCTTTAATTGTCTTGTTGAGGATAAGACGCAATTCTTCTAAAGCTTCAAGGTGTAAGGGATCCGCTATAACGACTAACACCGTCTCTTTATCTTCTTGAAGAGGAAGGATAAAATTTTTCTTAGCAAAAGTGTAGGGGGTTTTTTTTATTAGTTCTTTAGAGATACGGAAGGAGGAAAGATCATTATAAATAACCATGCCGAATTGAAGAGCAAGATGGCGATTATGATCATCATTTTGCTTGGGCGCTTCTTTTTTTGAATGCAGGTGGCCTGAGGTTATATATTTATCTTCCGTCATATTCTCCCAAAGGTAAAGGCTCACAGCGCTCTTGTTCTCTTCCAAAGAGAAGCTGTACTGTGCCCCGTAATAAGCGATCTTTTTCCGCATTCTTTGCTTCTTCAAGGGCATACAAGAAAGAAGGAATATCTCCTGGACGGCGTGTAAGCTCTCTATAGCGATAAAGCTCAAGGTCTTCTTTGGGGTCAGCAACAATTTTGGGAGTAATACAGATAAACATCTCCACACTATTATCCGTCATTGCAGTCGAGCTAAAAAGCTTGCCCAGGCCGGGGATTTCTCCTAAAAAAGGGATAGAATCTTTAGCATCATCGGTAATTTTTCTTCTTAATCCCCCTAAAATAACGGTTTGGCCGTCAGGTATGCGGACTTCATTGTTAATCACCCGCCTAGTTACATCGGGCTGCGAGGGATTAAGGCCACCATTAATTGTTTCAAAGACCAGATCTGTTTGAAGCGTAATAGAATCGCCTTCCTCTTCATGATCGTCAAAATTGCTATTAGGCTCTCCCCCTAACCCTTCGTGGCTCGTATGGATGATAGGAGTGATGTCAATTCTAATTCCGTACCGTGCACGAGCGAAGGTGTTGTTAAGTGCAGTGGTATTAGTTACAGGGGTAATGATCACCCCTGTATTAACAGTGATCTCATCTTCGATCGCGATGTGGGCCTGCGTTTGATTTAAAGTCAATACTGAGGGGCTGGCGTTGATAGAAATATCTTCTTGTGAAATTAAAAATTGATACACTGCATCATATGCAGGAATCCTACTTGATTTTTTTCGATTCATAAAAAAGGTGGTAATGCCTCTATTATCAGGCAGGATTTTATTAACGAGGGGCTGGAAAAAGTTAACATTATAGTCTAAGCCGGTTGCATGGGCATTTAAAGCATCCGAGCCAATCTTTAATAAATTTAAGCCAATATTATCCTGGTTGCTAATCCTTTTTTCAAAAAGAAGAATCTCGATCTGTACCATTTTTTTAGGAATGTCTAATTTTCTAATTAATTCCTTAAGCTTGGGAAGAAGCTCAGCTTCTACCACCATGACAATGGCTCCTGTTTTTGGGTCCACTATAAAGTTGGTACGGCCCCCATTAGGATCGATAGCACGGTTGTTTTCTTCGTAAGGATCCGGATTAACGATATAACGGTCGTTTAAATAGTAGCCTCCCTCAAAAGCATTGAAAGGAGAGCCATTATTTAATTCTTTTTTCCCATTCGAGGAAGCAGCAAGCTCAGGAGAAGATGATTCAGAGAAAGCTTGATTATCAGTGCGCATGCCTGGACGTTGTTGGACCATCAGCGCATAAACTTTGAGAAGAATATCGGCTAATTTAAGAGGATCAGAGTGGCGCGTGGTATACCAATGGATGACTTTTTCGCTAACTCCTCCCATATGGCTTTCTACTTCACAAATAATTTTTTCCGCTCTTTTAATCTCTTCGTTGGTTCCATAAAGAAAAAGAGCGGGAGCCAAGTTGCTAAGAGGAATAATACGCAGGCTGTTAGCTTCTACCGTCGAGCTGTTATTTTCTGAGGAAAAGTTTTTGGCTACGTGTGCAAAATCTAATGGAGCAGATATTTTTTCATTTCTTTCAGAAATTTTTCCCAGGGAAGGAGAGGTTCCTGAGAGTTGCTCGAAAACAGCGGAGAGAACTTTACTCATCTCTTCAGCCGCAATACGTTTTAAAGGGATGAGTTTATATTCTTTATCTCCCCGGTTGGCAGAGATAAAGTCATAGAGCTTGAGCAGTTCTTGAAGGTCTATCTTAGGTGCTACCACTAAAATGTCTCGACCAATCAACTGAAGAACGGTAGTGGTAGGGTTGATAAATTTATCTAAAAAATGCCACACACGTTTGATTTCGGCAGCTTCAGGGGAAAGCATAAAAAGAACACGTGCTTCTGCAGGTAGAAGGTCTAACTCTTCTCGCTTATTAGTAATCATCTTTAGATTCGATCTATCTTGCTTAAGAAAATAGAGTTGGCGCAGGTAAGCATTTAACTGTTTAAAACCTATGCCGTTTTGTACAAGAATTAATTCCAGCATTTCATCCCACGAGGCCCGAGGAATAGGGAGATTAGAATCTACACTTAATTTTACCGTGGCAATCTCAGGAGAAAGCAAATAAACATAATTTTGAGAACCATAGTCGATAACAAGTTGCCCAATATTAGTGTCAGGTTGATGCCATAAAGAGTAACCTTCTGTAGCCGCCATTTCAGCCGACAGTTGCTGCCACCCTTTTTGGGCATCTTGAATGCTTTTACGCAAGGTGTTAATTTGAGTTAAAAGCTTGTGGTAAGCTTCTTCAGGAGCATTCATGCTATAAAGCTTTTCCACTTCTGCATATAAATCGCGTAGCTGGCTTTGTTGTTCTTTTAGCTCATGATTGATGTCCCTTAAATGTTCTTGCATCTCTGGATGGAGATCATTACTGTTTTGCGTAAAACTAGCTTTTTTCTCAGCAATTGTTTGCCCCCATAAAGGTGATAATACCCTTGTTATGAAAATAAAAATGCTTAATAAGGAAAAGCAAAAGAAATTTTTAGTTGTGTTCATAAGCTATTCAAGGGTTCCAGAGTTTTTTCAGTTTCAAATCTTTTAGATATTATAGGGAGAGGTGGGGGAGAATTTAGATCCGCAGGGGAAGAGGTTGGCGGCAAAGAGTTATTGGAGGGTAGATCTTTTTCCTTTCCTTCTGCTTTTCTTCTACCTAAAAATGCAGAATTAATAGGAAGCTCTAAGGGTTTAGCTTCCGAACGCGACGAATTATAAAGAGTACCTACTAACAATTGTTGCTCATTTTTACGTTCGATACCCCCAAATATGAATAATATGCCCACCAATTTGCGGGAGACATAATCATCAACCTCTTGAGGCTTACTTAATTTTTTCCATCCGCTACTGGTTAAGATTAACCAATCTTTAGGCTTTAATAATATCCTTTTCTTACTAATCTCAAAAACAAATTGAGAGTGGGTATGAGATCCTAAAAATTTAAAATTTTGTAAGGCATTTTGAGGCATCCAAGGTTCAGAAGATTTTAGAAGATTAAGAGCTATCTTGGAACGCCCCTCTATATCCCAAAGCTCTAGCTGCATTAAACGATCATCAATTTTTTTGATAACTAATAACGGGTAACCTAAAGAATCCATACCTGGCTTGACAAGTTTCCATTGGTCCTCTTTCCATATCAATGTATCACCTAAGCCAACAAAAAGTGAATAAACCCCTTCGCCTTCGCCAAAATCAAGCCTTTGCTTACCCATATTTAGGCTATGCTCGCTGCCTCCATGATCTTCTAAAAAGCGATCTATACCATACCATCGTGCTTTTTGGCGGGCTAATAAGCTACCGTCAACACGCCACTTTCCTATTTCCCAGGGAACATGCGTACGCACATATTCTTTTTTAGGCAAAGTAAACTTAGCGTAAGAGCAAGGTTCCTGAATGATCTGACCTTTATCATCTATCATATTGACTTTTATACTAGCGTCTTGATTGTTTGCTGCAGCATGAAGCCAAAGAGGGGTCGGGAGATTGTCGGGATTGAACATGTATTGCGAAGGATTTGCCTGGCGATCATAAGAAATATACATTTTCTCTGCCGGGGAAATTGAGGAAACCGAGGGGTTTCCATTAAAAGCAAAATGAAGCAAAGGGAGAGCTTCTTTTGCATCGGGTCGATCATTTGTGCCGTAGTAAATTAGATGCTTACGAAGATCGGGTAACTGCAGGGTAATAGGAAAGTGTTTTAGCTGGAGAATGGAATGCCTGATTGCATCGTAAGCCTCTTGTGGTTGACTGTAGCAGCTCCTGGGTAAGTTTCTTTTTATATCAGTAAGCGTGTTGACGGGAATTTCAAGAGGACGAGTCCAGCGATAAGCTAAAGCACTTATCAAGAGTGCTATAACTGTAAAAGTCATTGCTAAATTAACGCCAAAAAGCCATTTTTTTTCCATATCACACTTTATAGTTACCAAGGAAGAATTATAACGGATCCTCCTCATTTTGATGGAGGAATTTTATTAGATTTATGAAATTTAGTGGGTTATATGAGTGAAAGAAAGCTTTATAGAAAATTTTAATGAAAAGCCTTAAAATATCTCCTTTATATTGTTTAAGAATTTCCTAGTAGGGGATAGAGAAATAAAAATTAGTAGATAGATTTTAGCCTATTTACAATTAGAAGCTTAGGAAGATTTGACTTGAAGCATGCCTATTGTAAAGGTTAATTCACTTTCTTTTATCAATTATTTTATTGAATATTTCTTGAAACCTGATCTATATTGACAAACAAGTAATAATACTACCGATAAGGGGGCTAAATGAACGCTGGCGAAGAGAATAAAGATCCATCTCAAGAGGGTATACAGGGAGTAGAGGCAGAGCATCTTAAGAAGGGAGAGAAGAAAATACATGGTTTGATCGATTTTGCTAAGACTAACACAAAAGATTCCATTGCTTATATTATTATGATTTTAGGCATTATTCTCTTGTTTTTTGAGCAATTTTCAGGAGGGATGCTAATAGGGATTATTTCGGGACTTTATTATTCTGTAGAAATTCAAGATCTTTTTAGTCACTTTAATGAGTTTATTGATGAGCAAGGAATCGTGAGGGGAATTGTGCTAGGAGTTGTAGCTATAGCCCTATTTATTTCTGCTCCAGGGATTTTTGTAGGAGCTATATTAGCAGTTATTATAAAATATCTTTTTAGCCCTAGTAGCGCTTAAATTTTTTAGCCTACACATTACCTATTAAACCTATAACTCATGCTTTAACTTTCATAAAGAATGAGTTTTTAGGTTTTTTTGTTTTTCCCCAATTGGCTAAAGTTCGCGTTAAAAGTTTATTAAAGAGAGTAGCGAGCTGCATGTAGCTTTTGCTTTTAAATTAAAAGTAAAGGTCGAATAAGGGATCAATAAGGTGAGTGTGATAAGAGAGAAAGTTTTGTTTAACCTTAAAAAATTCTCTTAAGCTTCCTTGAATGCTTGCTAAAAACTATTCTTTTCAGTAATTTTCCATTAAATTGCTATATTTATTCGAGGCATCCCTTCATGGCATATATAAAAATAACAAGAGGCTTAGATATCCCTTTAGGTGGGAAACCTAATGAGCATGCGCATTCTTTATCCTCCGCAAGCCAAGTAATTTCTTTAGATGCTCCCTCTATAGTTTCTCTAGATTTAAAACCTTTTGCCGACTTGAAATTTAAGCTTCTTATTAAACAAGATGAAGCTGTCAAAATAGGCCAGCCTCTTGTAGAAGATAAGGGATGCCCAGGAAGAATGTTTGTTGCCCCTGCTTCAGGAGTTATTAAAGAGATAAGACGAGGGTATAAAAGGATCTTACAAGAGATTATAATTACTGTAAGGGAAGACGAACCTTTTGCCGAGCGTCCTGCTAAACCTCTTGAAGGAATGTCTAAAGAAAATCTTATAGAGTTAATGAAAGAAAAAGGTTTTTTTTCTAATATTCGTGTTAGGCCTTTTAATAATTTAGCCGATCCTTATAAGGCTCCGCGCTCTATCTTTGTCAAAGCAATTGAGTCGGCTCCTTATAATCCGCCGGCAGAAATGCAGGTGCAAGGCTATAAAGATGAATTTCAGCTAGGCTTAAATGCCCTTGCAAAGTTAACTACCGGTACAGTCCACTTAATTTATCGCGCAGGCTCTACATGTAAAGCTTTTATAGAAGCACAAAATGTTCAGCAACATACGGCTGAAGGGCCTCACCCTATTGGCAATGTGTCGGTGCATATCCAAGCTTTAGATCCTATCAAGAGGGCCGATGATATTGTATGGGTAGTTAATGCCCAGCAGGTGGTAGCCTTAGGATATTTTTTAGCCCATGGTCATTATCATATCGAACGTGTCATCAGTATAGCCGGTCCCGGTATTCTACCTGACCGCACAGGCTACTTTAAAGTGCAAGCAGGCTATCCCATCGCTTCCTTGTTAGCCGGACGTCTACAACCAGGCTGCCAACGTTTGATTTCAGGAGATCCTTTAACAGGACGCAAGGTAGAAGAAACTGATTTTTTAGGCAGCGAAGATTATACCTGCTGTGTATTTCCTGAAAATAACTCGCGAGAGTTTCTTCATTTTTTCAGATTAGGGATAAATAAATATTCTTTTAGTAAAGGTTATCTTTCCGGGCATTTAGCTAGATTTAAGAAAGACTATAGCTTTACAACCAATCAACACGGCGAGCAGCGCGCTTTCATTGATTCTACCCTTTACGACCAAGTTCAACCTTTAGCTATACCCACTATGCTATTAGTAAAGGCAGTCATGGCAGAGGATTATGAATTAGCAGAATCTTTAGGGTTGTTAGAGGTCTGTGGAGAAGATTTTGCTTTACCCTCCTTTGTAGACCCTTCTAAAATAGAAATGGGGGAGATTATAGATCAGGGCTTAAAACGCTATGCAAGCGAGGTCTTAGCTTAACGTAAAACTGCCTAAAAGCTACACTTTAGATCCTTGCAGATTTTTGTAAGGACCGAAAATAGGCTTAGGCATTTTTCTACCCGTGTTATTAAACTTTCGGCATCCTTTTTCAGTGTCAGCTCTCAGATGGCGTGTTTATAGAAACCTTTAAAGTGTCTGCACAAATATGCCCTTCATGCTTCTCAACCTTTTTGCTTTATCTTATTAAGCTATTACCTTCTTATTGTTTTAATTGACGGGCCAGGAATGGTGGTAGCGTTCTTTCGTTTATCTTAAACTTAAATCAGTAGTGTCATTTGGCAGCAAAAAAGCAACGGAAATAGAAGGTAAACGCTCTCTTTAAAAAATTATTATAAAGTGGTTAGGGGGCTGGATTGCCCGGTACCTTCATAATCTAATTTCTTCCTCTATAGCTTAAGTCTTAAGTATCTAGATCTTTTTTTAAAGAGTTGGAGGGGGGATTGAGGTAATAGGTCAAACGGGCTTTCTAATGGCACAAGTTTTTGCTCCCTTCCTTGTAATTTTTAAAGCCAAAATTGCTTTTCTTTAACACGAAATCGTGCATTCCATACTTAATCTTAAGCTTTTAAACTTCAAAAACATAAAAAACATTCCTTAAATTTAATTTCCGTATTTTTATCATTCGACGGTCTAAAAAAATCACTAAGAAAAATGGGCTAGAAAAAAAGATTTTTCTTTTCCTCATTCATTGATTGCCTATGTTCACTTAAAGCTTTTTATCAGTCTAAGTAAGAGTTCTTTATAAGCGTATCGCTTTTTCTAAATGTGACAATCTTAAGACTAAAGCTAAGAAGGTGGCTTAATTCGCTAACATTTCAGCAATTTATCCCTCAGCATCTTTATGTCCTTCCCTATCTTTTTCTCTTGCTTGCAACAAACAAGTTGGTTTTCCCATCTTGGCATAGGAATTGCAAGAAAGGTACTGCTTTAAATTCATGTTCATTCAAGGAGAATAACATTATGGAACCAGATCTTTCTTTCAATTCAAGAAACGATTTAACCAATCACTTACTCAATTTTACTGCGGTAGCAAGTAATCTTTCGGAGGGAAGCCAGGCCTCAGGTTCTCTCCCGGCTCAAGTTATGAAGGCTAAAGTCATCATGATTGGTGAAACTCATGGGCAAGGGGCGGAACAGATAGGTAAGCTTGTAAATGCGGTAGCTTTTCAATATTTAAGCAAAAATAAGGGTAAGGTTAAGCTTTTAGTAGAAGGAGATATAAACAAAAGAGCAGAGTATATAGCTTCATTACCTGGTACCTATCGGAAGCATATCGACATATCATCTTGGGATACAGATGCCTCAAAAGCAGTAATAGAGTCTTTCTATAATAAGGTTGCTAGCCCTTTTCATATGAGATTGTGCCATGACTTTATTGCCTATTTATCTGACTCTTCTACAAGCAACAGGAAAGAAATAGAGGGTATCTTACATAGGTTAACCTTTGTACTGATACCTGAATGGATAGAAGACAATAGCCATCCATCATTACGTTCAAGTGTAGAAAGCAATTTAGATGACTTAAAAAGTCATTTACAAGAACTTCAATCTCATGTCAATCAAAAGGAAGCATCCTTAAGCTTCTTATACTCTTTAAAGTTATATGTAAAAACGTTTCACGAAATGCTAAGAGAAATAACGATACAACCGATTCCTGAGCGTAATAGGGGAATGGTAGAAAATATTCAGCAAAGTTTAAGCTCTGCTGACAAAATTATAGTTATTGCAGGAAAGAGCCATCTTTTTGACTATGATACTTTTTCCGAAAAAGAAAAGGTTTTTATCAAAGAGGGCATTCAAATGGTGACGGAAAGCTTATCACAACCAGAAACTCCCTATATAATCCTGGATGCGCCTTCATTAAATACTTTTACTGAAACAGAAGAGCACATTCAGCCTCAACCTGTTCCTCCTGAATGGCTGAATGATTCTGTACCGTCCGATGCTGATAAGGGGGAATCGCAAGCGAGCAATAAAACAGAAGATCTCTCCCCCACAGAGATTATTTCTCATGCCTCTAGTTCTTCGGTAGCTGCTGCAGAGTCCGAAGAATCTCAGAAAGAAGAGATACAAGCTAGCAAAGCTTCAGCAGAAAGCGGCCAGGATGCCATTTATCAAGCACTTAACATAAATATTGAGCATATACAAGCAGTAGGTAACAGAGAATATCTAGCTTTACAATTTAAAGGAAGTTTTGATGCAATATGGGGAGAGATAGAAAGGAAAAAAAGTATCGCTACGGAAGATGACATCATGTTGGCTAAACTTTTAACTGTTACTATAAACAAATTGCTCGAATTGAAATAAAGCCAAGCTCTTAAAGAGAGGAGAGGGAATTAAGGTAAACTTTTGATAACATTTTGTCTTACTTGTTTAAACTCTATCTAGATAATTTTTTTGAAAAAGGAAAGCTTGAATGCTGCAACATATGGAAAAAGTAAAATGGAAGATGGAGTATAAACTATTTTGTGTCTTTTTCAAAAATTTTTATCATAGGATGCTTTCTTTCAACTATTCAAGATACGGCGACTTAATCGGTAGGTTGCAAAATAGCTTTTTTCTTAAGGTCCCTTATCGGGTTAATATATTTCAAAATGTTTTTAATATAGGTTTTTCCATAAGGCCTTGTCTTTGGCCAAATTTTTCCATTGATGGCATATCAGTTCAACTTCAAGAAGGCAGAAAACTTGCAAAAAAGAAAAAATATGCAATAGCAGCTCATCGGGCAGTTGTTTTATAGATGTAACAGTAAAATCATCGGGGGAAATAGTCGTCCCATTTTTATGGTTATCAGCATTTGTCAATGTATTTACCATCTTATCTCCTTAATTAAGGTGTTCGCAGGACATTTTGTATAAAGTATGTAAGCGGTCAAGGGGTATAACCAGCTTTAGATGTGATTCTGCGGGCATTTATAAAGCCAAAAATGCTTGCAAATAGCTGTTTTTTCTATTTACTACACTTATTAATTTACATTGGTGCCTTAGCATCAAAAGATTAAGCAATGCTAATCCTCGTGACTGCTTACTAAATTATTACCAACGGCAAACTCTGCTTTACTCTTGTTTATAGGTTGATTTGCTTTCGAAAGTAAGATTAAGAATTTATTAGTTTGATTATGTATTTTACAGGTTTCATGGCAGACCTATAAATTTTGCTAATTCAAGGTTATGCACATGTTTTATGGATCCTAAGAATGCCATTAATTTTTCATCTTCACGCTCTTCTTGAAGAGTGATAAAATAACTTTTTTTGTTAGATTCCCACCTCTCATGCCAATATATTTTAAGATGCTTTGGGTATAGGTTTTTCCATAAGATCTTGTCCTCGGCCAAATTTTTCCATCGATGGCATGTCAGTTCAACTTCTAAAAGGTCGAGAGCTTGCAAAAAAGAAAAAATATGCAATAGCAGCTCATTGGGCAGCTGTTTTATAGATGTAACAGTAGAATCATTGGGGGAAATAGTCGTCCCATTTTTATGGTTATCAGTATTTGTCAATGTATTTACCATCTTATCTCCTTAATTATCATGTTTAAAGAACGTTTTGTGTAAAGTATGTAAGCGGCCAAGGGGCATACCTAGCTTTAGATGTGATTCTGCGGGCATCTGTAAAGCCAAAGATGCTTGCAAATAGCTGTTTTATCTACTTGCCGCACTTATTAGTTTACATTATTGCCTTAGCATCAAACCATTAAGCACTGCCAACTCTCGTGACGGCTTACTAAAATATTACTAGCGACAAACTCTGTTTCATTGCCTTTGCAGCGGGATTTGCTTTTAAAGGTAAGATTAAGAATTTATTATTTTGATTATGTATTTTACAAGTTTCATGGCAGACCTATACTTTTGCTAACTCAAAATTTCTCTCCACCTGTTTTAGGGACCCTAAAAATGTCATTGTTTTTTCATATCTGAGCTTTACTCGATGGGCTGCAAAATAACTTTTTTTGTTAGATTTCCCCTCATGTCAATATATTTTAAGATGCTTTTGATATAGATTTTTCCATAAAGTCTCGTCGTGGGCCAAATTTTTCCATTGATGGCATGTCAGTTCAACTTCTAGGAGATGGAAAGCTTGTAGAAAAGAAAAAATATGTAATAGCAGCTCATCGGGCAGCTGTTTTATAGATGTAGCAGCAGAATCATTAGGGGAAATAGTCGTCCCATTTTTATGGTTATCAGCATTTGTCAATGTATTTACCATCTTATCTCCTTAATTAGCGTGTTCGCAGGACATTTTGGATAAAGTATGTAAGCGGCCAAGGGGTATACCTAGCTTTGGATGCGAGCCTGCGGGCATCTGTAAAGTCAAAAATGCTTGCAAATAGCTGTTTTTTCTATTTACTGCACTTATTATTTTACGTTATTGCCTTAGCATCAAAAGCATTAAGCAATGCTAACCCTCGTGACCGCTTACTAAATTATTACCAACGACAAACTCCACTTTACTCTTGTTTGTAGGTTGGCTTGCTTTCAAAAATAAGATTAAGAATTTATTATTCTCATCATGTATTTTACAGGGTTCATGGCAGACCTATACATTTTGCTAATTCAAGGTTATGCACATGTTTTATAGACCCTAAGAATGTTATTGTTTTTTCATATTTGCGCTTTACTCGATGAGCTACAAAATAGCTCTCTTTGTAAGGCTTCTCATCTACCCAACATTTTTCAAAATGCTTTCGACCAAGATCCTTCCATAAAGTCTCGTCGTGGGCCAAATTTTTCCATTGATGGCATATCAGTTCAACTTCTAAGAGGTCGAAAGCTTGCAAAAAAGAAAAAATATGCAATAGCAGCTCATCGGGCAGCTGTTTTATAGATGTAACAGTAGAATCATTGGGGGAAATAATCGCCCCATTTTTATGGTTATCAGCATTTGTCAATGTATTTACCATCTTATCTCCTTAATTATCATGTTTAAAGAACGTTTTGTGTAAAGTATGTAAGCGGCTATAAGCTCCGCTTTACTCTTGCTCGTAGGTTGATTTGCTTTCGAAAATAAGCTTAAGAATTTATTATTTTCATTATGTGTTTTACAGGTTTCATGGCAGACCTATATATTTTGCTAATTCAAGGTTATGCACATGTTTTATAGACCCTAAGAATGCCATTAATTTTTCGTGTTCACGCTTTGTTCGATGAGCTACAAAATAGCTTTCTTTGTAAGGCTTCTCATCAACCCAGCAATTTTCAAAATGCTTTCGACAAAGATCCTTCCATAAAGTCTCGTCGTGGGCCAAATTTTTCCATTGATGGCATGTTAGTTCAACTTCTAAGAGGTCGAAAGCTTGCAGAAAAGAAAAAATATGCAGTAGCAGCTCATTTGGCAGTTGTTTTATAGATGTAACGGTAGAATCATTGGGGGAAACAGTCGTCCCATTTTTATGGTTATCAGCATTTGTCAATGTATTTACCATCTTCTCTCCTTGATTATCATGTTTAAAGAACGTTTTGTATAAATTATTAGTAGCCGTAACCCCTGCTTCACTACCTTTGCAGCGTGATTTGCTTTTGAAGGTAAAATTAAGAATATATTATTTTCTTCATGTATTTTACAGGTTTCATGGCAGACCTATATATTTTGCTAATTCAAGGTTATGCACATGTTTTATGGACCCTAAGAATGCCATTAATTTTTCATGTTCACGCTCTTCTTGAAGGGTTATAAAATAACTTTTTTTGTTAGATTCCCACCCCTCATGCCAATATATTTTAAGATGCTTTGGGTATAGGTTTTTCCATAAGGTCTTGTCCTCGGCCAAATTTTTCCATCGATGGCATGTTAGTTCAACTTCTAAAAGGTCGAGAGCTTGTAGAAAAGAAAAAATATGCAATAGCAGCTCATCGGGCAGCTGTTTTATAGATGTAACAGTAGAATCATTGGGGGAAATAGCCGTCCCATTTTTATTGATATCAGCATTTGTCAATGTATTTACCATCTTTTCTCCTTGATTATCATGTTTAAAAAACATTTTGTATGAACTATTAGCGGTTGCAAACTCCGCTTTACTCTTGTTTGTAGGTTGGCTTGATTTCAAAAACAAGATTAAGAACTTATTATTCTCCTCATGTATTTTACAGATGTCATGGCAGACCTATACATTTTGCTAATTCAAGGTTATGCACATGTTTTATAGACCCTAAGAATGCCATTGTTTTTTCATATCTGCGCTTTGCTCGATGGGCTGCAAAATAGCTCTCTTTGTAAGGCTCCTTATCAACCCAATATTTTTTAAGATGCTTTCGACAAAGATTCTTCCATAAAGTCTCGTCGTTGGCCAAATTTTTCCATTGATGGCATGTCAGTTCAACTTCTAAGAGGTCGAAAGCTTGCAAAAAAGAAAAAATATGCACTAGCAGCTCGTCGGGCAGCTGTTTTATAGAGATAACAGTAGACTCAGTAGAAGAGGTAATTATCTTATTTTTATGGTTATCAGCATTTATCAATGTATTTACCATTTTATCTCCTTAATTAAGGTGTGCGCAGGACATTTTGTATAAATTATTAGCAGCTACAAACTCTGCTTCACTGCCTTTGTAGGTTGACTTGCTTTCAAAGATAAGATTAAGAATTTATTATTCTC
Source organism: Neochlamydia sp. S13 (assembly GCF_000648235.2). Taxonomy (NCBI): domain Bacteria; kingdom Pseudomonadati; phylum Chlamydiota; class Chlamydiia; order Parachlamydiales; family Parachlamydiaceae; genus Neochlamydia; species Neochlamydia sp. S13. Next base: position 71,989 of record NZ_AP017977.1, read on the forward strand.
CTCATGCATTTTACAGATTTCATGGCAGACCTATATATTTTGCTAATTCAAGGTTATGCACATGCTTTAAGGACCGAAAAATTTCATCAATTTTTTTATTTCTTTGCTCTACTCGATGGGCTGCAAAATAGCTTTCTTTGTAAGGTCCTTCATCGGGCCCATATATTTCAAAATGCTTTTGATAAAGATTCTTCCATAAAATCTCGTCCGTGGCCAAATTTTTCCATCGGTGGCATATCAGTTCAACTGCAAGGAGGTCGAAAGCTTGCAAAAAAGAAAAAATATGCAATAGCAGCTCATCAGGAAGCTGTTTTATAGAGATAACAGTAGACTCAGTAGAAGAGAGAGCTATCTTATTTTTATGGTTATCAGCATTTGCCAATGTATTTACCATCTTATCCCCTTGAATATCATGTATAAAGAACGTTTTTGTATAAACTATTAGCAGCCGCAACCTTTGCTTCACTGCCTTTGCAGCGTGATTTGCTTTTGAAGGTAAAATTAAGAATATATTATTCTCTTCATGTATTTTACAGGTTTTATGGCAGACCTATACCCATATATCTTCCTAGCTCAAAGTTTCGCTCCACCTGTTTTAAGGAGCTTAAAAATGTCATTATTTTTTCATGTCCACGCTTTTCTCGATAGGCTGCAAAATAGCTTTCTTTGAAAGGTCCCTCATCGGGCCAATATATTTCAAAATGCTTTCGATACAGATCCTTCCATAAAGTCTCGTCGTGGGCCAAATTTTTCCATTGATGGCATGTCAGTTCAACTTCTAAGAGGTCGAAAGCTTGCAGAAAAGAAAAAATATGCAGTAGCAGCTCATTTGGCAGTTGTTTTATAGATGTAACAGTAGAATCATTGGGGGAAATAGCCGGCCCATTTTTATGGTTATCAGTACTTGCCAATGTATTTACCATTTTCTCTCCTTGATTATCATGTTTAAAGAACGTTTTGTGTGAAGCATGTAAGCGGTCAAGGGGTATACCTGGCTTTAGATGTGATTCTGCGGGCATCTGTAAAGCCAAAAATGCTTGCAAATAGCTGTTTTTCTATCTACTGCACTTGTTAATTTACATTATTGTTTTATCGTCAAACACTTAATCACTGCTAACCCTCGTGACCGCTTACTAAATTATTAGCAGCGACAAACTTTACTTCACTGCCTTTGCTATTTGATGTATTTTTGAAGGTAAGATTAAGAATTTATTATTCTCCTCATGTATTTTACAGGTTTCATGGCAGACCTATATATTTTGCTAACTCAAAATTTCGCTCCACCTGTTTTAAAGACCCTAAGAATGCCATTAATTTTTCATATTCACGCTCTTCTTGAAGGATTATAAAATAACTTTTTTTGTTAGATTCCCACCCCTCATGCCAATATATTTTAAGATGCTTCGGGTATAGGTTTTTCCATAAAGTCTCGTCGGTGGCCAAATTTTTCCATTGATGGCATGTCAGTTCAACTTCTAAGAGGTCGAAAGCTTGCAAAAAAGAAAAAATATGCAATAGCAGCTCATCAGGCAGCTGTTTTATAGATGTAACAGTAGAATCATTGGGGGAAATAGTCGTCCCATTTTTATGGTTATCAGCATTTGTCAATGTATTTACCATCTTTTCTCCTTAATTATCATGTTTAAAGAACGTTTTGTATAAATTATTAGTAGCCGTAACCCCTGCTTCACTGCCTTTGCAGCGTGATTTGCTTTTGAAGGTAAGATTAAGAATTTATTATTTTCCTCATGCATTTTACAGATGTCATGGCAGACCTATACATTTTGCTAATTCAAGGTTATGCACATGTTTTATAGACCCTAAGAATGCCATTGTTTTTTCATATCTGCGCTTTACTCGATGGGCTGCAAAATAACTTTTTTTGTTAGATTCCCACCCCTCATGCCAATATATTTTAAGATGCTTCGGGTATAGGTTTTTCCATAAAGTCTCGTCGGTGGCCAAATTTTTCCATTGATGGCATGTTAGTTCAACTTCTAAGAGGTCAAAAGCTTGCAAAAAAGAAAAAATATGCAGTAGCAGCTCATCGGGCAGCTGTTTTATAGATGTAACAGTAGAATCATTGGGGGAAATAGCCGGCCCATTTTTATGGTTATCAGTACTTGCCAATGTATTTACCATTTTCTCTCCTTGATTATCATGTTTAAAGAACGTTTTGTGTAAAGTATGTAAGCGGTCAAGGGGTATACCTAGCTTTAGATGTGATTCTGCGGGCATCTGTAAAGTCAAAAATGCTCGCAAATAGCTGTTTTATCTATTTACTGCACTTATTAATTTACATTATTGCCTTAGAATTAAACTATTAAGCACTGCCAACTCTCGTGACGGCTTACTAAAATATTACCAGCGACAAACTTTACTTCACTGCCTTTGCACCGTGATTTGCTTTTGAAGGTAAGATTAAGAATTTATTATTTTCCTCATGCATTTTACAGATGTCATGGCAGACCTATACATTTTGCTAATTCAAGGTTATGCACATGTTTTATAGACCCTAAGAATGCCATTAATTTTTCATGTTCACGCTCTCCGTGAAGGGTAATAAAATAACTTTTTTTGTTAGATTTCCCCTCATGCCAATATATTTTAAGATGCTTTGTGTATAGGTTTTTCCATAAGATCTTCTCCTCGGCCAAATTTTTCCATCGATGGCATGTCAGTTCAACTTCTAAGAGGTCGAAAGCTTGCAAAAAAGAAAAAATATGCAATAGCAGCTCATCGGGCAGCTGTTTTATAAATGTAACAGTAGAATCATTTGGGGACATAGTTATCCCATTTTTATTGATATCAGCATTTGTCAATGTATTTACCATCTTTTCTCCTTGATTATCATGTTTAAAGAACGTTTTGTGTAAACTATTAGCGGTTGCAAACTCCGCTTTACTCTTGCTTGTAGGTTGATTTGCTTTCAAAAATAAGATTAAGAATTTATTATTTTCATTATGTGTTTTACAAGTTTCATGGCAGACCTATACCCATATATTTTGCTAACTCAACATTTCGCTCCACCTGTTTTAAGGACTCTAAAAATGTCATTGTTTTTTCGTCTAGGCACTTTTCCCAATGAGCTGCAAAATAGCTTTCTTTGAAAGGTCCCTCATCGGGCCCATATATTTCAAAATGCTTTTGATAAAGATTTTTCCATAAAGTCTCGTCGTTGGCCAAATTTTTCCATCGATGGCATATCAGTTCAACTTCTAAGAGGTCGAAAGCTTGCAAAAAAGAAAAAATATGCAATAGCAGCTCATCAGGCAGCTGTTTTATAGATGTAACAGTAGAATCATTGGGGGAAATAGTCATCCCATTTTTATTGATATCAGCATTTGTCAATGTATTTACCATTTTATCTTCTTGATTATCATGTTTAAAGAACGTTTTGTATAAACTATTAGCGGTTGCAAACTCCGCTTTACTCTTGCTTGTAGGTTGGCTTGCTTTTAAAGGTAAGATTAAGAATTTATTGTTTTCATTATGTATTTTACAGGTTTTATGGCAGACCTATACCCACATATTTTGCTAACTCAACATTTCGCTCCACCTGTTTTAAGGACCCTAAAAATGTCATTGTTTTTTTCCATATCCACGCTTTACTCGATGAGCTGCAAAATAGCTTTCTTTGAAAGGTCCCTCATCGGGCCCATATATTTCAAAATGCTTTTGATAAAGATTCTTCCATAAAGTCTCGTCATGGGCCAAATTTTTCCATTGATGGCATGTCAGTTCAACTTCCTCGAGGTCGAAAGCTTGCAGAAAAGATAGGCAATAGCAGCTCATCGGGCAGCTGTCTTATAGAGATAACAGTAAATTTAGTAAGGGAAAATAATAAGCCTATTTGTATGGTTGCCAACATATGCAGGTAAAAATCTGTTATTGTTTTTTAATTAAACTAATTATTATTTTTGTTTTTTATTTTTTAGGTCAATATATTTTTGTTTAATGTTTAAATAATGTGGTGCTTTTTTTATAAAACGCTTAATAAACTCGTCTCTTAAAGGATGATTTGCCTCTTTTTTTGTAGTCTTCTTCCTCTTCTAAAAAGGACTCTCGAGCATCTATGGCCTGAATGTACAATGATCGGTAGAAAGCTTATTTATTATAACGGCTATCTTTGTAAGTGGTTTTTATAACTTTTGGTAGCTTGTGATACATCTATGTTGGGTATCAGTTCATCGGCTTTACTGCTTTTTTTATTAGCTCACTTAAAAATAATTTTATGCATGTCTAAGCAGACGTCTAGGTGAGTCTTACTTCATGTCCTCCGCTTAGTGTTGGCATGCTGGTACACTTTCCATTCCCCTTCGCCCTAAACCTTTACTCTACGCGAATCGAAGGTTATCTCTTTTGGACGCTTGCTACTTAACTTTTTAAGATACTGCCCAAGCTCTCTAGCGTGCCTGTAAATGCAAGGATAACAGGGAACAGGTAGTCATAAAGCCAGCAAGGCAATCAGCAACAATAAAAATTCTTGTTGAGCTTGGAAGAAGTAAATGCTAGCAGCCTTATCCATCAACGCGTATAGGACGGAGTTATTAGAATAGACCTCATCTTTGCTGTGCTTTTATTTTCCCACCCTCCTTTAATAACTCTATTCCTATGATCATTAAGTTATGCTTCTTCTTTTAGGCTAAAGCTGTATTATATTTGAGCTAACTGCATAGGCGGTAGGTGAGCTTTTTTGCTTTATCAGCCTTTAAGTTTTGTGAGCTAGTAGACTAAACTTTATAGCTTTTAAGCGTTAAAGAGCCAACTTACTGCAGATGCTTTTTCCCATTTATGCAACAACGCTAGAGAAGAAAGGGATCAGCTTTCCTTCTTGCAATTTCATTGGTGAAGAATTATTCTTTTTTCTCAATATAAAAGCTTAACTTGGCTCATGAAAAAAGCATCTTTTTTCCACAGATTCATATTTTTTTTGGCATGTGTACTCCCCTTTATAGGGAGAGGGTCCATCTGCATAAGTGCTGAAGATCAAGCTGAGAGGCTTTTTAACGATCTTATCGTTATTGAATATGTTAACCGTAAGCTTTCTGAAAAGATGCCTGTTACCTACGATTTTTATCAGCAAGGTGGTTATTTTAATATGCCCTCAGCACGCATGGGAGAATCAGGTGAAATAGGTGTAGGATATTCCCATGTCCATCCTTACAAAAACTTTAGCTTAAGAGCTCAACTATTTAGCAGACTTGAAGTCTCAGGAAGCTATAGGGTCTTTAAGGGAGTGGCAGATCCCATTTTAACGCCTCTTGGCTTTGGAGATTTATCCGACAAAGGGGCCAATTTAAAATTTGCTCTCCTACTTCCTGAAGAGAGTGGCTATAAGCTGCCCGGTGTAGCTGTAGGCTTGCAAGACTTCATGGGGACTAAAAATTTTATAGCTAACTATATAGTCTTTACCCAAGTGTTACTTAACCAAAACTTGGAAGTAAGCTTAGGATATGGCACTAAGCGCTTAAAAAAATGGTTTGGAGGGGTTGTGTGGATGCCTTTTCGGCAAAGTCAGCAAAATTACCTTAAAAATCTTGCTTTGGTTGCTGAATATGACGCTACCCCGTATAAAGATCCAGAAATAGAAAAGCATCCAAGAGGAAGGGTAAAAAAAAGCCCTATAAATTTTGGGCTTAAATATCGATTAGCAGACCAGTATGATTTGGCTGTTAGCTATATCAAAGGGCATACTTTAGCCTTTTCCCTATCGACTTTTTACAATTTCGGCACAACTAAAGGTTTTCTTCCTAAAGTTGGCACTCCTCTACCTTATAAGGCCCCCGTTAACCGTGAACCTATGGGAGAGTTAAGGCCTCCTTTTATTCTTGCTCAAGAACTTATCAATGCTTTTCGAGAGCAAGGTTTTGAAATCCTACAAATTAGGCTTGCTAATCAAAACATCTCTGTCTGTCGCTCAACGGCCTTGCGGATTCATCTAATCAATCGTCTTTTTCGTTCGGAATATGATGTGCAAGAGCAGCTGTCTTATCTTCTAGCTGGGCTGATCCCCAGCGACATAGAAAAAGTTAACATAGTCCTGGAATCGGACTTAGGTTTTCCTGTGCAAGAATATCACTATCATATGAAGTGGGTCAGACAATTTGGCGAGGGGAAAAGAGGCGCACAAGAATTAGATTTATTAACCCATAAAACAGAGCTTTCCTCCTCACCGACAAGAGAAGATTTACAACTGTTCAAAAATACTCGCTCTGGCTTTAATTTTGAGCTGCTTCCTAAGACTCATTCTTTTTTTGGCAGTTCTCGTGGCAAAATGAAGTACTCGCTAGGATTAAACGCTGGCTTTAATGGTTTCTTGGCAGGAGATGTTTATTATAGTGTATTACTTGGATGGAATATTTTTTCTAATCTTCACCATATTTCTCCCGTTGATCGGTTGAATCCTTCGCATCTTATTCATGTGCGTACAGATATGATTCGCTATTTCCAACAAAAAGGATTAACTGTTGATGAGGCATATCTTCAAAAAAATTGGAATATGGGTAAAGGGTGGTATAGCCGAGTAGCCTTGGGACTCTTTGAAGAGGAATATGGCGGTTTAGCGACAGAATTTTTATATTGCCCACTTAACAAGCCCTTGGCTGTAGGTATAGAAGGTGCTTTAGTTGGAAAGCGTGCATTAAATGGTGTTTGGTTTACGAATAAAATTCGTCAATTAAAGTTCTCTACTCCTCATTCTTACACGCTCACTCATAAAAAATTTATTGGCTCCCAATATTTTCTGAATCTTTACTATAATTGGGAGTGGGCGAATGTAAACCTTAAATTAAAAGCAGGAAAATTTCTTGCTAACGACTGGGGCATCCGCGGGGAAGTGTCTCGCAAATTTAAGAGTGGGCTTACTATCACTATTTGGTATACTCATACTAATGGCCATGATGTCATTAACGGTTCTGTTTATCATGATAAAGGGGTAGCTTTTTCTATGCCGTTGGATGCCTTCTATACCTGCTATGCTCGTGATTACTGGCGCTATGGGCTTTCTGCATGGCTACGAGATGTAGGGGTGACAGCTTTCACTGGCCGAGATCTTTACGATCTCATCCAAGATGAGCGCTGGAAGATTTCTACTCAAAGCAGTCCTTTCTAAAGGATGAAGAGGGCAAATATAAATGTCATTTATTTTAGCTTTCTTAAAAAAACTATCTCTATATAGATAGCTCAGGTGGTCTATTAACCTTTCTGTAAATATCTCTCAATTCTGCTTTTTAAAGCCAAATGGCATGATAAAAAGAAAGAAATTAAAAAACAGACATAGAGAAGCTTTATGTAAAGCTTGGTTGCCTAAATTAGCAGGGTAAGAAATGGGCGCGTTTGTAAGATAAAAAATATCTTTATGGCTTCCCCAGTTTTTTACTAACTTTAAACCGTCTGTTGAAAGAAAAAATTAATACATACTTAAGCAGCTCTTTAGGTAAGCATAATCCATATGAGAACCTGTTTTTAAGCAGAAAAGGAGCCTTTAAAAGATAAAATTTTCTTTTAGATTACATGTAAATATAGTGCATTTTAACAGAGATGGAGAATATTTTTAAACTTTTAGTACTTTTAATTTTAGTTTTATAGGAAGCTTGCCCCATGGCTTAAAATTCAAAAGTTTTTTAAGAGATTTCAAGCCGTTGAGTTTCCTTCAAGCTAAGCGGGTATCTCAAAACCTTTCTTTTAACTTATTAATCCGGCTTAACATCAGCTTAATCATCGGCAAATAGATCTAGTTCTCCCTTATAAGGGATTAAGCTACGGATTTTAGAATTTCTTTAATAATGGGTACCCCAATAAAGGTAAAACAAGAATTTTAAGGCATCCCCTAACAAAAATGGGGAAGAATTAAAAAATCTCTTTTCCTTAATTTCGATATTATTCATATATACTATAAATTTGTAAAAAGGAAAAAAGGATCGCTACCTCTCAATCTTGGTCTCCTTATTTCCTTTTTTAAAAAGAGACTTTTCTTAGGGTAAAGGATATGTATCAAATAATGGTAGGACTAGGGCTTTTAATAAGCTTTTGGCTATTAACGCCCCCTTCAGTTCAAACTGCAGAACTTAAGTTTAATATATTGAGTGAGTTGAATGGAAAGGGATTGGAAGCAGACCAAAAAATCCTTAGCAGGGCTCTTAAAGAGCTGGGACATCAAGTTTACTTAGGAAATATATATGATGAGCCCCCTACCTCTGAGGTAGATATTAATATATTCTTTCAGTCTATCAATCCTTCATGGCTTCCTTATGCTTCCCTCAATTGGTTTATTCCTAATGCCGAATGGTATACGCAAGATTTAGAGCTTTTAGACTTAATAGATCTTGTTTTGTGCCGTACTCAAGAAACACAAAGGATTTTTGAAAACTTAAAGCTAAAATGCTTTTTCTTAGGCTTTACAAGTCATGATTGTTATCTCTCCCATATAAAAAAAGACTTTTCTTTGTTTTTTCATTTAGCAGGAGGAAGTGAGCAGAAAGGAACGCAGCCGATAGTAGATAGCTGGTTACGTAATTCTTCTTTTCCTTTATTAATTATCCTTAAACATTTTTGCACTGTTAGACCGCGCCAAGCTAACTTGCATTGGATTACTCACCGAGTAGAAGAGCCTACACTAAGAGATTTGCAAAATAGCTGCGGAATTCATTTATGTCTCAGTGAAACGGAGGGCTTCGGTCATTATATTATGGAAGCCCTATCAACTAGGGCGGTAGTCGTCACGATAGATGCTCCTCCGATGAATGAATTTATTAAGGATCCACGTTGCCTTGTTCCCTTCAAGGACTGTAGCCCACAATTATTAGGAACAAACTATTATGCGGATCCGGTACAGCTTGAGGTGGTTATTAATAATCTAAAAGAGTTACCTATCAAAGAGTTAAGGAGAATAGGTTTAGAAAATAGAGCCATGTACTTAAAGAAAACCTACCAATTTACTAACAGCCTGAAAAAATTGATAGATAGCGTTAAATAAAAAAGCAATTTTAAAGATAAAGGGAACTAATGAATGCTATCGCCTTATTCGTTCAAGCGGCTCCTTGCCTATCTATGCACTTAAAAAAGTATGTTCTTAAATAAAGAAGAAGGTAATAAGCAGCTTACTCTCTTTTAAGTAACAATATACCTTTTTAAAGTGCCTGCCCTCTTCTATCTTTATGCTTGCATTAGTAAGGCCATTTCCATTGACGAACAAGCGGCATGTCGTCTCCATATTTAGTGATATATTCTTCATGTTCGATAAGCTTATTATGGATATCTTGCTTAATATATGCTGCTAGATAGCCTAACTTGGGTACTCGATCGATCACGTCTCCTACAAGGCTAAAGCGATCGATTTGATTGCGCACACACATATCGAAAGGAGTTGTAGTTGTGCCTTCTTCTTTATATCCACGTACATGAATATTTTCATGATTAGTTCTGCGGTAGGTAAGTCGATGAATGAGCCAAGGGTAACCATGATAGGCAAAGATGACAGGTTTATCCGTGGTAAATAATTCATCAAAATCTTTATCAGATAATCCATGCGGATGCTCAGTGGGATTTTGGAGCTTCATCAAATTGACAATATTAACTACTCGAACTTTGAGCTCAGGGATTTGTTGGCGAAGAATATCTACAGCGGCTAGAGTCTCTAGAGTAGGCACATCACCAGCACAAGCCATCACTACATCAGGAACATGTCCGCGATCGTTACTGGCCCATTCCCAAATTCCTATGCCTGCGGTACAATGTTTAATAGCAGATTCCATGTCTAAGTATTGCAATGCTGGTTGCTTGCCTGCAACGATCACATTCACATAGTTTCTACTACGTAAACAGTGATTGGTAACAGATAATAAGGTATTAGCATCGGGTGGAAGGTACACACGTACGACTTCAGCTTTTTTGTTCATCACATGATCAATAAAGCCTGGGTCTTGATGGGAAAAACCATTGTGATCTTGTCGCCAAACGTGGGAGCTTAGCAAAATGTTAATCGATGAAATAGGTGCACGCCAGTGGATAGAGGAGGTGGTGGTATGTAGCCACTTAGCATGTTGGTTAAACATAGAATCTATAATATGAGCAAAAGCCTCGTAAGTAGAAAAGAAACCGTGCCTGCCTGTTAAAACATAACCCTCCAGCCAGCCCATGCATGTATGTTCGCTTAATATTTCCATCACGCGCCCCTCGGCAGATAACTCACTACCATCTTCATCTTCGGGAAGATAATTAGCCATCCAACTTTTTTTTGAGACTTCATAGATGGCATCTAAGCGGTTGGAAGCCGTTTCATCAGGACCCATCACGCGGAAGTTATGTAAGTTGTTTTTCATGACATCGCGTAAGAATTTTCCCATGATACGGGTGGACTCAGCTTCAATCTGGCCAGGCTTTTCAATTTCAAGGGTATACTCGCGGAAATCAGGCATTTTTAATTCTTTGCGGAGTAAACCTCCATTAGCATGGGGATTATCTCCCATACGACGTTTCCCTTGAGGAGCTAAAGCAGCAAGTTCAGCGAGGAATCTTCCATCTTCATCAAAGAGCTCTTCAGGATGATAGCTTTTCATCCATTTCTCTAATTGCTGTACATGGGCAGGTTTAGCAGCCATATTGGATAAAGGGACCTGGTGGGAGCGCCAGAATCCTTCAGTTTTTTTGCCATCGACTTCTTGCGGCCCTGTCCACCCTTTAGGGGTTTTAAGAATGATCATAGGCCAACGTGGACGCTCGATAAGTTTGTTTTTACGCGCATCTTCTTGAATTTTCTTAATTTCTGCTATGACACTGTCAAGTGTATGAGCCATATTTTGATGCATCTGATAAGGATCGGAACCTTCGATTACATAAGGTTTGTAGCCATATCCTTCGAAAAGGCTCTTTAGCTCTTCAGGACTGATTCTAGCTAGGAGAGTAGGATTAGCTATTTTATATCCGTTGAGGTGAAGGATAGGAAGAACAGCACCATCTTTTGCTGGATTAAGAAATTTGTTAGAATGCCAGGAAGCAGCAAGCGGTCCTGTTTCTGCTTCTCCATCTCCCACTACGCATGCCGCAATAAGGTCGGGGTTATCAAAAACAGCCCCATAGGCATGAGAAAGTACATAACCTAATTCTCCTCCTTCATGAATAGAGCCGGGAGTTTCGGGGGCTACATGGCTAGGTATTCCACCAGGAAAAGAAAATTGCTTAAAAAGTTTTTTCAAACCTTCTTCATCAGAAGAAATGTTAGGGTAATATTCACTATAGGTTCCTTCCAAATAGACGTTGGCTACCAAACCTGGACCGCCATGACCGGGTCCTGCTAAGTAGATCATATTTAAATCTCTAGCTTTAATCAGGCGATTTAGGTGCACATAAATAAAATTTAAGCCCGGGGTTGTTCCCCAGTGACCTAATAGGCGAGGCTTAATATCTTCAATAGTAAGAGGACGTTTAAGAAGCGGATTATCAAGGAGATAAATTTGCCCAACAGAGAGATAATTACTTGCCCGCCAATAAGCATCCATTTTATAAAGCTCTTCCTCTGTTAAGGGTCCGCCTTGGCAAATGGTACTAGGAATTTCTCTTACCATACTTTCTCCTTAAAAATCCTGTAGTTATTTTATTCATACAACTAGTAATTTATTTAATTCAATGGAGGATTAAAGAAAAGCTGTAGTTAAAGTTTGAATAAAATAACTAAAAAATTTTTTTGACTTAAGCCACTAATAATGAAACGTAAATGTAGGTAAAAGAGAATGAAGGTAGTGCCAATAATTAAAGCCCTTCATTTAAGCGTGGGATGGAAAGATAGACTGAGCATTAACTAAAAAAATAAACAGAAAAAAAGGATAAATTTCACAATTACTCTTAAAGCTTAAGGAAGAAGGGTATAAAAAGAGCCTTATGTAGAAAGATAAGCTATCGCCTTGCTAAACAACCTCTTACTATAATTTATTTGTCAAGCTAATCAAGTAGGCTTATTTTTTTCGCATCTTTTAAAGGTAGGAAGCTGAATTAAAGCTCAGTAGTTTTGTATTCCATCCACTGTCTAACCTCGTCTCATTAACTTCTTTTCCCGCACTAGCTTAAGGAAAAGTTAAAAGAAGTATAATCTCCTATCGCCTATCTCCAATTGTGGAGGGAATGAGAAAAACAAGGAAAAGGCTATTGCATCTTAATTAAGCGAGCGATTCTTTTTGAAGCGTAGGTAAGAATAAAATCAGCGCCTGCTCGTTTGATGGACAAAAGGCTTTCCATAAAAGCTTTATCTGCATCTAGCCATCCTTTCTCCGCAGCAGCCATGATCATGGCATATTCCCCACTCACATGATAGGCAGCAAGAGGCAGAAGAGTTTTTTCTCGGATAATAGAGATAATATCTAAGTAAGCTAAGGCAGGCTTAATCAAAAGCATGTCCGCTCCTTCCGCTTCATCTAAAATAGATTCAAGAATGGCTTCTCGGCTATTGGCAGGATCCATTTGATAAGTTTTTTTATCACCAAATTTAGGAGCCGAATGTAGTGCTTCACGAAAGGGGCCATAGAAAGAGGAGGCATATTTGGCTGCGTAGGATAAAATATTTACCTCTTTAAAGCCTGCTTTATCTAAATTTTCACGAATGTATCTTACACGTCCATCCATCATATCACTTGGAGCGACAATGTCAGCACCAGCTTGTGCTGCAAGAATAGACATTTCTCCCAGCATGTAAAGGGTAGGGTCATTGAGGATATGGCCTGACTCGTTTACAATTCCATCATGACCATGGCTAGTGTATGGATCCAAGGCAATATCGACTATTACACACATCTCAGGGATCGCTTGCTTTAAGGCTTGTATAGCTCGAGAGAGTAAATTATGAGGATTTATGGCTTCTTTACCTAAGTTATCTTTTTTTTCTTCAGGAATAACAGGAAAAAGATCAATGGCGCGAATGCCTAGTTGATAGAGCTCAATGGCTTCTTTGACAAGCAGATCCACAGAGATACGGGAGATGCCAGGCATGCTGGCAATCATCTCTTGGCGTTGATGGCCTTCTATGATAAATAATGGAGCGACCAGCTGATGGGGAAGGAGATGGTTTTCTTGGATAAGAGAGCGTATAGCAGGACTTTTGCGATTGCGGCGAGGGCGAATGGCTAAATCGACATGATGGCTGCTAATAAGGGAGTCTGGGAGTAATGGACGCATAAATAGCTTTCCTTAATATTAGGCATGTTTTTAGGCATTTATAACCTTTATAATACGAAAAAATATAGAAGCTGCTAATCCCTGTCAATATGGATGAAATTTATTTTGACCAATGAGTCTAAAGAATCTTATGATGGAGCAAACAAATGAGAAATTTGTGAAGGCTTACAACCTCCAAGGAGGGGAAATATAAATCTTTTTAGTAGAATTAAAGCATTATATTCCTGTTTGCTATCCTTCGATAATTTTTTAAAAAGCTTAGAGGCTCTTACTTTACTTTTGAAATAAAGTGCTTAGCCCCTACATAGAAAGCTTGCTTCTTTAGCAGGAAGGATAGATCCTACCTCAAGTTGTTGTTTAATCTACTAAAAACCCCTATCAAGAGATTAATCATCTAAAACTGTTTTCAAAAGAATAGGTTTTTGCCTTGGCTGGTGGTTAAATTTTTTTAAGAGAGGAGGGAGGATTGACTCTTGAAGCATGGAAAATTCTAGAGGCTTAGCCTTAGGTGTTTTAAAAGGACAATTTTTTGCCATCTTAAGATGAAAATAGGAATAGGGAAGATAGGCGAGCTAGAAAAAATAAAAAACATTAAAAAATTAAAACGATGAGGATGTCATGATACCTATTTCAGTCACTATCTTGACCAAGAATAGCTGCCAATACCTGGCTCAAGTGTTAGATAGTGTAAGTCTTTTTGATGAAGTCCTAATTTATGATACGGGATCTGTAGATGATACTATAAAGATAGCAAAAAGTTACTCTAATGTGCGTGTTATCTTAGCTACTTTTGAAGGATTTGGTCCTACTCATAACAAGGCTTCTGCTTATGCAAAACATGATTGGATCTTATCTTTAGATAGTGACGAACTTGTGACACCAGCGATGATTCAAGAGATTTTAGCAACTTCTTTGCAAGAAAAAGTAGTTTATTCTTTCCCACGACACAATTATTTTAATAATAAGTTTATTCGCTGGTGTGGTTGGTATCCAGATCGTCAATATAGGCTTTATAATAGAAAAGAAACAGGCTTTACTAATGTTCAAGTGCATGAAGCTATCATTGTCAAGCATATGCAACATGTACCTTTAAACAGCCCTCTTATTCATTATTCTTATAATTCTATCGCTGACTTTTTAAGTAAGATGCAGACCTATTCGACATTATTTGCTGAGCAGAACAAAGGTAAAAAAACTGCCTCCTTATCTAAAGCTTTGACGCATGGTATCTTTTCTTTCCTTAAGAGTTATATCCTTAAAAGAGGGTTTATGGGGGGATATGAGGGATTTATAATCTCTGCTTATAATGGACATACCGCTTTTTATAAATATCTTAAACTTTACGAAGCTAATCGTAAAGATGGCTAAATCCATTCTCAAGGTTAAAAAAATAGAAAGGTGGAGTTGGACTTTTTAATCTTTAAGACAGACGAGAATACCGCTTTTGAACTACTTCTTATGCAGCCCCATATTTTATAAACGTTCTTTTGTTAAGGAGCACGACAGCTTGCAGAGGATTAAATATATAGACTATGTTTTTTAAAGCGTATAAGAGTAATACGAGGCTAAAAATTTATCTTCATTAGCCTACAGCATGGCTAGCAAAAGCCTTTTGTTTCTTTTTAGCCCTTCTTTAAATTAAAACAAGGTTTATTATTCTATGGGTGGAAAACGCTGCCTTATTTCCTCTGAAATATTTTCGAGTGGATTTCCTTGCGTTTTAAGGGAGAGAAGTTGAGGTAATTGGTCTATTGATGTAGGAAGGGTGTTAAGGTGGTTATAGCTTAAATCAAGGTTTTGCATCGGAAAAAGCTGCCCCATTGCTATAACGAAGGAGGTGAGCTGGTTATGACTTAAGCTAAGAGAATATAACTGAGAGAATAGACCGCTTTCCATAGCAAAAGAGGTCAATTGGTTATGGTTGAGATAAAGCCACCCTAGCCCAGGTATTAAACCTATTTCCCTTGGAAGAAAAGATAGTTGGTTTTGGTTTAAGTTAAGCGAATATAGTCGCGACAGCTGCTGGATTTCTTTTGGAAGAGAGACGAGATGATTGTTACTTAAGTTAAGATGTCGCAGCCAATGTAAGTCACCTATTTCTTTTGGAAGGCAGGTGAGTTGGTTTTCGTTTAAATTAAGGGAAATTAACTGAAGAAACAGGCCGATTTCTTTAGGAAGAAAGGTAAGATAATTTTGACTTAAATTAAGGTTTTGTAGCAGAGTCAATTGTCCTATTTCTTTTGGAAGAAAGGTCAGTTGATTTTGGCTTAAATTAAGAGAAACAAGAGGAGAAAGCATGCCTATTTCAGGGGGTAAATAAGTTAAACCTAATCTAGATAAATCTAATACTTTGATCCCTTTGCCATAGCTTTCAATCCACTGATTAAAAAGCTTACCTTTTTCTTCCAAAGATAAAAGCTTAATTTCTTCTTGTGCTAAGTATTCCTTTCCTTCAGGAATTTTTTCCCAGATAAGCAGGCGATTAATGTTTAAGAGATAGGAAGAATAGTTAGCAAGCGTCAAATATCTTTTTTCTTCCGTTTTATTTTTAAACTCTAAAGGAGAAAGAGATTTAGCTAAGGTAAAAACTTGCTTAAAGATTCGATCCACTTTTTCTGCAGTAGCCAATTTAGAGTCTAATTGATAAATCTTGTCCAAGAGATGAGTTCGCTGCTTTTCATTTCCATTGATGACATGCATAGCTGCTATTTTTTTATAAAGGGAGGGCAGGATTTCAATAGCCACAAGCTCTTGCCATCTTTTACAGATGCTAAATAAAGGAGGTGTGACACATTCCTCTAAGATAGGAATCAGCAATTCATTAGGTAGATGATCAATAGGGGTAGAAGAAAAAGGCTGCATTGTATTTCCTTTTTAAATTTTCTCAAATTATTATCTAGTTTTTTATAAAAAGCATCTAAAAAGTTAGGGCAGCATCTTTGGCTGCTGTATGAAAATAGAAGAAGTTTGGCAGCAGGGACCTTCAGATTATTAGGCAGCTAAAGAGAAGGAGAGATTACTGGCAGCCTTTTATATTAATAAATATCAATTTTTATATTTGGCATTTGGCCTTGTCTTAAAAAAGATTAACTTTTAGGAGATTGGCGACAAAATTAAGCACTTATCGCTTAAAGCAGATTGAAAAATTTTTAAAGAAAAAAGAGGGTAGTCGGTCTTTAGGCAAATAGCTAGCTGAGTAAAAATTTCTAGGCTTAAAGTTCGAAAAAGGCTAATTTGAGAAAAAAAGTGCAAAAGAAAAAGCTAAGAGCTTTTTAAGAGTAAAAGATATTTACTGCTACTCTTCATGAAATATATAAAGGTTTAGCCTATCGTTAAAAAACTCATAACCAGTTCAGGCCTTTTAATTTTTTTGATCGACTTTTATAGAAATACCGCTCCAGCTGTTAAGAAACTTTAAAAGGAAATATAATGCAGCCTTTTTCTTCTACCTCTATTGATAACCTACCTAATGAATTGCTGCTGCCTATCTTAAAGGAATGTATCACACCTCCTTTATTTAGCATCTGTAAAAGATGGCAAGAGCTTGTGGCTATTGAAATCTTGCCCTCCCTTTATAAAAAAATAGCGGCTATGCATGTCATCAATAGAAACGAAAAGCAGCAAGCTCATCTCTTGGACAAGATTTATCAATTAGACTCTAAATTGGCTGCTTCAGAGAAAGTGGATCGAATCTTTAAGCAAGTTTTTACCTTAGCTGAATCTCTTTCTCCTTTAGAGTTTAAAAATAAAACGGAAGAAAAAAGATATTTAACGCTTGCTAACTATTCTTCCTATCTCTTAAACATTAATCGTCTGCTTATCTGGAAAAGAATCCCTGGAGGAAAGGAATACTTAGCACAAGAAGAAGTTAACCTTTTATCTTTGGAAGAAAAAGGTAAGCTTTTTAGTCAGTGGATTAGAAATAGTTGCCAAAATGTTAGGCTATTAGATTTATCCAGCTTAGGTTTAACTTATTTACCCCCTGAAATAGGCCTGTTTTCTGCTCTTGTTTCTCTTAATTTAAGCTCCAATCAGCTGACGTTCCTTCCTAAAGAAATAGGCCAACTAACTCAGCTGGAGTGGTTTTACTTAAGTCGTAATCGTCTTACCCTGGTAGCAGGAGAAATAGGTCAACTTTCTCATCTACGGACGCTTGACTTAAGTGACAACCTAATCAGCTGGCTTCCTTTAGAGATAGGAAAGCTTTTTAAACTAGTAAATCTTTATTTAAACTTAAACCGGCTTAATTCCCTTCCCTCGGAAATAGGCCAGCTGTTTTTACTAAAAAATTTTAATTTAAGCCGAAATGATCTTAGAAGCCTTCCTGCAGAGATAGGCCTGCTCACTCATTTAGAAGAGCTTTATCTAAGCCAAAACTGTCTCACTTCTTTGCCTAAAGAAATAGCTCAGCTGTCTCGCTTGCA
This sequence comes from Neochlamydia sp. S13, assembly GCF_000648235.2. Taxonomy (NCBI): domain Bacteria; kingdom Pseudomonadati; phylum Chlamydiota; class Chlamydiia; order Parachlamydiales; family Parachlamydiaceae; genus Neochlamydia; species Neochlamydia sp. S13. Next base: position 89,577 of record NZ_AP017977.1, read on the forward strand.
AAAGCTTGATTTAAATCAAAACCAGCTTAATTCCCTCCCTGTAGAGTTAGGGAAGGTCTTTGGGCTCGAATGGCTATGTTTACATCACAACAGGCTGAATTTCCTTCCTACAGAAATAGGCCAATTGACTCAGCTACAGAGGCTTGATCTAAGCAAAAATCAGCTTAAGTCTCTTCCTGCAGAAATAGGACAACTAGCTCGGCTGAGGATGCTTAACTTAAGCCAAAATCAGTTAACCTCCCTCCCTACAGAGATAGGCCAGCTGACTCAGTTATATGGTCTTAACTTGAGCCAAAACCATTTTGCTACTCTTCCTGCGCAGCTATGGCTACTAAAGCAGCTAGAAGAACTTCGCGTAAGTCAAAATAAGCTTACTTCCCTACCTGCGGAAATCGATCAACTGAATCAGTTGGAAGAACTTTATTTAAGTCAAAACCTTCTTATCTGCCTTCCCCCTAATATAGGAAATCTTCCCAAGCTAAAATGGCTTCATTTAGACCATAATCAGCTCAACTCCCTTCCTGTTGAGATAGAAAAGCTATCTCCATCTTTATACGAGCTAAATTTAACGGGAAATCTTTTTAAAACTATTTCTGAGAAGATTAGGCAGCATTTTCAGCTGTAGAGGCTTTGCTTTTTTAGAAGAGAAATGTCTTCTCACATTTTGTTTAGCTATCCTTAATAGTGGAGGCTAAGCATGCTGTTCTTCTTTCTCTTCTCCATTTTATGGATATATAGGATGGTATTAAGAGACTGCCGAGGCTTGAAGCCCGCAGATTAAGAATGGATAGTGAAGGTAAAAAAGAATAGTTTGCCTGTGTAGAAGATAGGAGTGAATAAAATGTGGGTTGAAAAGGTGTACTTTAGGCTAGAGAAGGAGCGGGTAGAAGCATCTTTATTACTTGTATCTAAGCTAAACATTTTTTCTATTAGATAAGCCAGCTCTGTGATCAAAAATGGCACACTGAGAAAGTTGCTTTACCTTTGCGGAAAGAGAGGTAAGTTGGTTGCCATATAGAAAAAGCTTTTCCTATAGTGGCTCCGCTTTTTTGGACAAAATTTAAGTAAAAAACTTTCCCTCAGTTTAAAATAAAAACTTAATATTAAAGAGGAAAAGCTATGTCCACAAAAAGAAAAAGACACTCGTCGGAGTTCAAAGCAAAAGTTGCATTAGAAGCATTTAAAGGGTTCAAAACCATTAATGAGCTTGCTACAGAATATTCGGTGCATCCAACTCAAATTTCTCAATGGAAAAAGCATCTCATAGAAGCTTTACCAGTACTTTTTAGCAGTATGGATAAAGTTAGTAAGACAGATCAAAAGTTGGTTGACAACCTTTATCAACAGATCGGTCGTTTAAAGGTTGAGTTAGATTGGCTTAAAAAAAAACTATACTGACAAGGCTTGAAAAGCGCTCTTTAGTTGACCGCCAATCAAAAGAGATTTCTGTAGAAAGACAATGCGTACTTCTTGGGATAGAGCGATCTACCTATTATTACCATCCAAGAGAAGAAAGTGAGTTCAACCTTAAGATAATGCGCTTGATAGATGAAGAATATACCAGGCATCCTTTTTATGGATCTAGAAAGATGACTATTTGTTTGCATAATCAGGGTTTAAAAGTAGGTAGAAGGCGGATTAGTGGGCTTATGAAATTAATGGGTATTGAAGCCATCTATCAAAAACCGAACTTAAGTAAACCTAATGCTGAGCATCATATATACCCCTATTTATTGAGAGGCTTGCAGATAAATAAGTGTAATCAAGTATGGAGTACGGACATAACGTACATACCAATGAAGAAGGGATTTTTATATTTAACAGCGGTGATGGATTGGTACAGTAGATATGTTCTTTCTTGGCGCCTTTCAAATACGCTAGATGTTGATTTTTGTATTGAAGCTGTAAAAGAAGCATTTTTAAAAGGTATTCCAGAGATTTTTAATACAGATCAAGGATCACAATTTACAAGCAACAGGTTTGTAGATTTTGTTAGAGAAAAAAATATTGCTTTTAGCATGGATGGAAAAGGAAGAGCAACAGATAATATATTTGTAGAGCGTTTGTGGAGGTCAGTCAAGTATGAAGATGTATATCTGAAAGATTATCAAAACGGACTTGAGGTTTATCAAGGACTTACCAGCTATTTTGAGTTTTATAATAAAAACCGTCCACATCAGTCTTTAAAATACAAAACCCCAGCGGAGGCATATGGTATAATAATTTATTAGGTGAAAATGAAAAAAGTAAGATAAAATAATAGGCGCAAAACCAACATGGTCATTGAAACTCCAAGCTACGTAAAATTTGAATTAAATTGTGGAAGAAGATGATTAATGTTGTATCGAACAAACCTTAAAAAGGTAAAGTTTCTTACTTAATTTTGCAAAAAACTGTCTAAACAACCGAAGCCACCACATCCAGCTCAGAAAGTTGTCCAATTTCAGCAGGAAGAGCAATTAGCTGGTTGTTGCTTAACTCTAGCTCATTCAGCTTAGAAAGCTGTCCTATTTCGGCAGGAAGAGAGGTAAGCTGGTTTTGCTGCAAGTTAAGTGAGTGCAGCTGAGCTATAGTTATTTGAATTTTATTTTTCTAAGGATGTATGTATAATCAATTGGCATGGTATATTCACACGATTTAAGAAAAAAAGCTTTGAATTATATAGAGAATGGCGGCTCAATGGCCACAGCTAGTGAGGTGTTTGGTGTAACAGTTCGCACGTTAACCAACTGGATTAAGCGGAAAAAACAAGGTTGTCTAGCTCCTAAAAAAAGACGACAGAGCCCCAGTAAAATAGATAGTGAAAAGCTAAAATTATATATAAAACAAAATCCTGATGCCTACCTTAGGGAAATAGCTGAGGCATTCGGAGTGACAATAACTGCAGTCTTTTATGCCTGTAAAAGACTGAAAATCACTTTAAAAAAAAGACACCCTTCTACAAGGAAAGAGATGAGAATAAACGAGAGGAGTTTAGACAAAAGCTAGAAAACATTCCGGAAGAAAATAGGATTTACATAGATGAGAGCGGGATAAATGCCTACTTACAGCGCCAGCATGCAAGATCACCTATAGGAGAAAAGATTTATGGTGCTATAGCAGGTCGTTCATTTGCTAGAGAAAGCTTTATAGCAGCTAAATGCAAGTCTAAAATTTTAGCTCCTTTTTGTTATACAGGTACTTGTAATTCTCTTCTGTTTAACATTTGGCTAGAAAAAATATTGATACCTGAACTTAAAGCAGGACAAGTTCTGATAATGGATAATGCTACCTTCCATAAATCGCAAGCCACTGATGAACTTATTAAAAAGGCAGGGTGTGAGATTTTATTTTTACCGCCTTATTCTCCAGATCTAAACCCTATTGAAACCTTTTGGGCTAATTTTAAAAAGATTGTGGCAGCAAACTTAAGTAAGTTCTCGACTCTTGCTCAAACCATTGATTACTCTTTTTTAAGTATATGTTAATGAATAGAAATTTAAAATTTAAACCACTATAGCTGACCTATCTCAGCAGGAAGAGCGTTTAGCTGGTTGTTGCTTATCTGAAGAAATTTTAGCTGAGACAGCTGCCCAATTTTAGCAGGAAGAGCGGTTAATTGGTTTTGTTGCAAGTCAAGCGTTCATAACTGAGAAAGCTGCCCAATTTCAGTAGGAAGAACGGCTAATTGGTTTTGTTGCAAGTTAAGACGATATAACTGAGTCAGCTGGCCTATCTCTGTAGGGAGGGAGGTTAGCTGATTTCGGCTTAAGTTAAGCGTCCTCAATCGAGCTAGTTGCCCAATTTCTGCAGGCAGAGCGGTGAGCTGGTTTTGCTGCAAGTAAAGCAATACTAACTGAGAAAGCTGTCCAATTTCAGCAGGAAGAGCATTTAGCTTGTTGCTGCTCAAGTCAAGCCATTCTAACTGAGAAAGCTGTCCAATTGCAGCCGGAAGAGCGTTTAGCTGGTTGTTGCTTAACCAGAGACGTTTCAGCTTAGGAAGCTGTCCAATCGCAGCCGGAAGAGCGTTTAGCTGGTTTTGCTGCAAGTTAAGCTTGTGCAGCTGAGAAAGCTGCCCAATTTCGATAGGGAGGGTGGTGAGGTTGTTTTTACTTAGGTCAAGCTCTTTCAGCTGAGACAGCTGCCCTATCTCTGGAGGTAAAAAAGTTAAGCCTGATTCACTTAAGTCTAGGTGAGTGAAATTTTTATCTTGCTCTTTCATCCATTTGCTTAGTTCTTCTATATAAGCCTTTAGAAGCTCTCCTTTTTGCTTTAAAGGTAAAGCTTTAATGCTTTCTTTGCTTAAGTTCTCTTTCCCTTCAGGCAGCTTCTGCCAAAGTAAGAGGCGATTAATATTGAGTAGATAGGAAGAATAATTAGAGAGGGTGAGAGCTTCATTGATGGTATTTTCTTCTCCAAAATCTATAGGAGAAAGATCTTTGGCTAGGCTTAAGACTTGCTTAAAGATGTAAGGGGCTTTTTCTTCCACAGCAAGGGTAGGTTCAATTTTATAAATCTGATCTATAATACGAGCTTGCTCTGTAAAATCTCCCCCTTTGTGAGGAAAATGGAAATGTACTATCTCGTAGTAAAGAGTGCTCATAGCGGGTGAAGAATGGGCTTGAATTTCTTTAACAGGTAAGCTAGATAAAGGAGGTGTATAAAGGGGAGATTGAGGAGTAACCGCAGAAATTGGCTGCGGAGAAACAGCTTGAGTTTCTTTAGCTGAGAGAATAGCTAAAGAAGATGAGGAAGCAGGAGGTTGAGGAACAACTGTTGGGAGAGGGGAAGAAGGGCTATGAATTTGCTGTAGTTTTTCTAGGGCAATTTGCCTTATCTTTTTATTTTCACCTAGCAAATTTTTTGTCCATTTATAACTTACTTTTTCTTTCTCGGTCAGCTCTTCACTCTCCTGGCTCATCAACTCTTCCAATTGGCTTTCTAGCATTTTCTTTAAAGTTGGATTGCCTTGGATTTGCGGTTCTTCTAGAAGATTGAACAAAAGTTCAGTATAACCTTCCCTAGAAGGCTCTAAAGAGGAAAGTGTTCTTTCTTTACTTTTATTTAAAGGGACAATATTGGGCTTTGAAAAGGAGGGGGATACAACCGAAGGAGAGCTTGAGGAGCGTTTAAGGCAAAACTCTAGGTAGGCTTGGGCTTTTTCATAAGTAGGGCTTAATTGTAGAGCCTGCAGTAAAGCTCCTATGGCTGCTGCATGCTCTTCTTGTTCAACGTGTTTTTTACCTCTTAAGAAATGCTTTTCGGCTTCTTCGCTAGGTTCTTGTTTAGGCTCTCTTTCTAAAGGATGAGAGGTGGCTGTTTCAGCCAGATGCCTGATCGTATAGTTGGGCACATAATTTTTGATGGGCTGCCTATCTAAGGGGCAGAGCTTATTACGAGCTAAGCATTGGATGATGGTATCTTCATTAAAGGTGTGGCCACAAGGGACTAAGGTAACCGCTTTATTCATCAACTCCCCTGAGACAGCATCTTCTATATTCGCTGAAACTGTAGCTCGAAAGTCTGTCTGTATGCTAGAGGTTGAATTGGAGGGGATCATTTAGGCTCCTTGAGTTTTATAAGTTAACACCTTCTTCAAGTTTAGGTGAAGGTGCTTCTTTTTACCTAATAGATTTACTCCTCATACTTTTTTTTAGCAAGTTGTTATTTAATAAAGGCAAAAGCTTGCGCCGCTATTTTAAGGGGGAGTTTTGCTAGGATCATTAGCATTTTAAGGGATAAATTTTAAAGCTTTCGATTTGAAAGGTGGGAAAAAGAAGTCTTTAAAGTCATGCTTTTAAATTTAGGCCCATGAAGATACGACGATGACCTGAGGAAAAGGCCAGCTGCCTCAGCGTTTCATGAGTGAGCCAGGTATGATCCGTAATAGGCCTTTCATACAAAGAATGAAAGAGTACGGGCTTTAAACTAGCTTGATATCTTGTAAAAGAGTGCTTAACTTGGGGAAGCTCTTTGATATATTGAGTTTCTAAAGACCATTGCAGAAATATCTCTTCTTGAAGACGCTGATAGCTCCAGCCCAGGGGAGGAGTTTCAAAATAAGGAAATTCATGTAAATCGGACATGATTTCACCTTTTTGTCCTCGTTTGACAAGTAATTTATTATCAAATATAATGATAGGAACTGCTCGATATAGATAGCTTGTTTCCACTTTGGTGGATTTAAAGGGTAATTGCTGAGCTGTACCATTCCTATAGCCCTTACAGCTAGATCTTAAAGGACACTCCATACATTTAGGCTTTTTCTTACATATTGTTGCCCCTAGTTCAATGAGAGCTTCATTTTGAATCCAAGCCTCATCCTCAGGGAGGATTTCTAGGGCAATTTTACGTAAATTACTTACGGTTTTATTTTTAGCAAAATCCTCTTTAATCTCAAAATAACGGGATAAGACGCGAATAACATTGCCATCTACAGCTGCAGCACGTTGACGAAAAGCAAAACTTAAAATGGCCCCCACGGTGTAAGGGCCTAATCCTTTTATCTTTTTTAATTCCTCTTCATTAGAAGGGAGTTGCCCCTGATGATGAGTTACAACATATTGAGCGGCTTGATGTAAGCTTCTTGCTCTTGAATAATATCCTAAACCTTCCCATATTTTAATGATCTCATCAAGATCTGCCTCAGCAAGGGAAGCTATAGAGGGAAATCGCTGCATCCATCGATGAAAGTAAGGAATAACCACGGAGACTTGAGTTTGCTGCAACATGACTTCCGATACCCAGACAGCATAAGGAGATGGATGATGACGCCAGGGAAGAGTGCGTTTCTCAGCTAAGAACCATTCCTTAAGCCTTTTAAAATCAATTGAATACATAAAACCTAATAAAATATGCATTTTTCCAATAGAAAAAATGATATTATACGTGATGAGCTTAATGAGGTAAAGATGATAGACGAAGCATTAAAAATTGCCATGAGCGCTCTCGTAAATGTTTTGCGTGAGTTGTTAGCCAATATGGAAGAAGAGCAGTATGCTATTATGGCGCAAAATGCTCCAGCCTTTCAAGTGATCATGAATAGTAGAGAGCCGCTCCTAAATTCTATGCAAGCTTTCAGAGGTGCAATGGTGCAGGAAATCAATAAGTTAAAAGACCTTCATCCCGAGCATGCCGATCTTGAAAGCGATCAAGAAAGGTTAAAAAATTTAGCTCGATTGGCAGGCGCTGATAACATTGAGCTGTTAACTCTGCGGGATCAAATTTTAGCTCTTTCAGAGCAGATGGAAAAGCAAAACAGTTATAATAAACTGCTTTTAGGTAATCAGCAAAATGAGTCTGATACCGAAAATTATTCCCATCAATACAAACCTCGACTAGCCGCTAGGGTTAAGCCTCAAAAAAGTTCTATTCTCCCTAAGCAGATTCTTCAGACAATAGAAAGAACGGCCGAAGAAAATTAAAGCTTTTAGATAGGTCTTTAATTTTTTAAAAAACAGTCCATAAGTTAGCTCACTTAAAGTCTATTGTAGTAAAGCTTGGCCTTTGAAGGCTGAGGGGACAAGGTTAAGCAAAGTTATGCTTGTTATGCTTTTAACACAGATAAAAGTTAGGTGCTTTAGCAAAAAAGTTAATGAAAATTCTAAAAAAAGCTTTTTTATTAAAGGATATCTACCAGTTGATGCTCAAGGTTTTGTTTAACAGCATACTGCTTTTCCCATGTCTCAGTAAATAAAGCGATCGGCCGATTGTAACGGTCTTGGACGATTAAGCTGTTACTAGGTTTTTGAAAAGTTTTAATATCACCCAGTAGCCAAGCACTGCATTTGTAGGGTAAGGAAGAAACGGTTGTATCGACACCATATTCATCTTTTAAGCGGTATTGCATCACTTCGAACTGTAGCTGCCCTACAGCAGCAAAGATTAGCTCAGCGCCATATTCGTAAGGTTTAAGAAGCTGTATGGCTCCTTCTTCTGTTAATTGATAAACACCTTTATCAAAGGATTTACGCTTGCCCACATCTTTGGGAGAAACATGCGCAAAAATTTCGGGTTGAAAATGCGGAATAGGTTTAAAGTTGAAACCGCCTTTAGTCGAAATGGTATCGCCTACGGAAAATACACCGGGATTGATTACACCGATTACATCGCCAGCATAGCCTGTATCCACAATGGTACGTTCTCCAGCCAGCATGCCATGAGGGCGCGAAAGGCGTACTTCTTTAGCCGTGCGATGATGCTTAACAAGCATGTCGCGCTCAAATCTACCTGAGCAAATCCTTAAAAAAGCCATGCTATCACGATGTTTTTTATCCATATTAGCTTGTATTTTAAAAACATAGGCACTAAACGGTGCTTCTACAGGGTCGAGCGTTTTTTCTTCTCCATTGTTTAAGTTAACTAGGCGAGGTTGTGGAGGCGGGGCAAGATGGATAAAGGCATCAAAAAAAGGTTCAACACCAAAATTGGTTAAAGCCGATGCAAAAAATACGGGAGTCACGTTACCTGCTAAGAAATGCTTATAATCAAAAGGGTTACCCGCCATTTCTAATAATTCTAGCTCTTGCATTAAATGATGGTGAGCTTCTTCTCCCATAAGCAGAACGATTTCAGGGCTATTTAGAGGATAACGGGTGATTTCAGCTTTTTGCGCGCCACCAACTGATGTTTTTGCAAAAAGAAGCACCTGCTTTTCTAATCGATCGTATACACCCTTAAAAGAAGCTCCGCAGCCAATCGGCCAATTAAAAGCTGTAGATTGAATGCCGAGCACATTCTCTACTTCATTCATAAGGTCGAGGGGATCGCGTCCAGGCATGTCCATTTTATTAATAAAGGTCAAGACTGGGATTTTGCGAAGTCGGCACACTTCGAAGAGCTTACGCGTTTGTTTCTCAACCCCTTTAGCAGCATCGATAACCATAATAGCACAGTCAGCAGCTGTGAGAGTTCTATAGGTGTCTTCAGAAAAATCTTCGTGACCAGGGGTATCTAAAATATTAATCAATGTCTCTTTGTAAGGAAACTGCATGGCCGAGGAGGTAATAGAAATCCCTCTTTCTTGTTCCATAGCCATCCAATCGGAAGCGGCAGCTTTGCGTCCTTTACGCCCCCGTACAATTCCTGCGGTATGAAGCATACCGGAATAAAGCAACAGCTTTTCTGTCAGGGTCGTTTTGCCCGCATCAGGATGGCTGATAATGGCAAATGTCCGGCGTTTAAAAATCTCAGCTTGCAGGTCTACTTTATTTTCTAAGGGGCTCACATCTTTCCAGTAATTGTTTAGTTTAAAATGAAAAGTAGTGTAACATTTTAGCTAATATAACCCAAACATCTTAAAGGAGGAAGTTCCGATAAATTAGCTTGGTAGATGTTAGAGAAGCTACGGCTTTCTTTTGTTAATTAAAATAATTTAATAAAGGATTGAGCTACTAGAGGCTTAATTATTAAAAGCCCTCCATATTTTATATTGTATTTTCAGAAAATAATTTATACAATTCTCTGCTATGAAAGTTTGCCAAAACACACGTTATGTCTTTATAGGGAGCCATCTCTTAAATGCCCCGCTGTGGGCGATGTATACTTTATTAGTTTTTATCTTTTATAAAGATTTGCATGCCTCGCCTTTACAGATCACTTTGCTCATTAGTTCTAAGCCTGTTGTAGCTATTGCTTCATTCTATTGGAACTCCTTTGTAGAGAAAAGGCATGACTTGCTAAAGAAGAGCATAGGATGTGCAAGTGTTATAGGACTTTTGCCCTGTTTTTTCTTCCCCTTTATTGATAATAATTGGTTTTATATCTTCGCTTTTGCAGTTTATATGATGGCCAGCAGAGCCATTATACCTGCATGGATGGAAATCCTAAAAATTAAAATTCATGCCGAAGCAAGAAGTAAAATCTTTTCCGTAGGCTCTTCAATTAATTATTTAACTAGCCTTTTCTTTCCTTTATTTATCTCTCGATGGATGGATAACAGTCCTGGCATTTGGCGGTGGGGATTTTTTATAGCAGCAGGAATAAGTTTATTGAGCAATTTTTTATTAGTTACTATCCCTTTGCCTAAAGAGGAACCCCCTCCTCTAAATGATAAGCAGAATTTAAAAGACACCCTCGTGCAGCCTTGGAGGAATTTTATCAAGTTAATGAGAGCGCGTCCAGATTTTGCCCACTTCCAACTGATCTTTATGTGTGGAGGGCTAGGGCTTATGATTATGCAGCCAGCGTTACCTGTTTTTACATTAGAAGTGCTCCACCTTTCTTATACTGAATTAGTCATTGCTATCTCTGTTTGCAAAGGGATAGGCTTTGCATTGACTACCCGTATATGGGCTTTATTTTTTAATAAGATAAACATTTATATTTTAACTTTTTTGATTTGTTTTCTAGCTACTTTATTTCCTATATTCTTGATAACAGCTAGCTTACATTGGATATGGGTGTACGTGGCTTATTTTGTCTATGGAATTATGCAGGCAGGCAGCGAGATGTGTTGGAATCTATCAGGGCCTAGGTTTGCTCGGAAAGAAAATAGTGCTGCCTTTACGGGAATCAATGTAGTATTGGTGGGGCTTAGAGGATGTGTAGGTCCTTTTTTAGGAGGTTATCTAGGATTTATTGCTAATTCCTATTTACCCTTAATAGTTGGAGGGTTTTTTTGCCTGTGTGGAACAGGGTGTGCGATCTACAGTAGCAAGAAATATGCAGAGAAGGAGCTTTTGTCAAAACCTTCTTAGTAAAAAGTAAGGGAATTTCTCCACCTTAAATTCTGCAGATAATGGGCTTCCCTCATGAATTGTGAATTAAGAATTTAAGAGGAGATTAATATTCTTTTTGTATAAAAAGGTAGCGCTTTTTTTCCCACAATGATAAATGCATTTTTTATCGAAGAAGAGGATGAGGAACCAAAAAGATCTTAAAAGAAGAAAAAGATAGGCAAATCACTTGCCACAGGCTCTATCCCTCCCTTTCTTAAAAAGATAAAGAATGCTTGAGAAAAGAATGAGGCCCGAGCTAGACTGCTTTTTTAAAGTCTTTTTTGAATGGTTACTATTCTTTTTGGAGTAGCTGAGAAATTGCTCCTTGGCCTTTTATACGCAACTTTGATTCGTTAGAAGTTGAGAAATGACACTAATAAATAAGGTAAATTTAATGGAAGAAGATTGTAATTATAATTTCAATGTGAATCCCCTGGAAGAAAAGATTGCTACAGATACTTTAGAGCGTTATTCAGGATCGACCGTGCAAGATTTTCAACCTTACCTGCTGCTTACTAATTTCCCTCGCTATGTTAGGCAATTTGCTAATGATCGTAATCTACCTATCCTAGAGGGATCTATGTTTTCTGTAGCCCACTCTCCAGAGGAAAAAGTAAGTATCTTGGATTTCAAAATAGGGTCTGCAGCAGCAGCCCTTATCATCGATCTGTGCGCTTTTTTGCCTATTCGTGCCGCCTTGCTGTTAGGTATGTGTGGAGGCTTGAGAAAGCATCATAAAATTGGGGATTACTTTGTGCCGGTGGCAGGTATAAGAGGAGAAGGGACATCGGACTTTTATTTTCCGCAGGAGGTGCCCTCGATGGCTAATTTTCTTGTACAAAAATGTGTAAGTAATGTTCTTGATCGGCAAAATTCCACTTATCACATTGGCATTACGCACACCACGAACAAGCGTTTTTGGGAGTTTAACGAAAACTTTAAAAGCCGTTTAGAAAAAACACGTCCTCAAGCGATAGAAATGGAATGCGCCACCCTTTTTATGGCTAGCTATTACCATAAGCTTCCCCTTGGGGCTCTTCTTCTTATCTCCGATCTGCCTTTAGGTAAAGATGGAGTGAAAACTAAACAAAGCTCTGAAAAAGTTTACCAAGAATATACGATCGATCATGTAGATAAAGGCGTGAAAATTATGCTTGAACTGGATGCGACTTTAAATCATCAAGCCAAAGGTGTTTTTCGAGGGGCAAGGCGCCGCTTTGAGTCCCCTAAGGTAGTCATATCTGACAGTTAGTTAACTAAATGCTTTAAGCTACAACTGCCAGGTAGGGGATCAGGGGCTACCGATTATTAAAACCTCTTAGCAATTAAAATAATCTATAAACATTTTGTTTTAAAATCTTATAGTAATTTTCATGGGCATAGGCATGGCAAATAAGCTCTGTACTTTCTTTAAGGCTTATGTAAAAGGTGTCCGGGGCCTAAAGAGCGCAGTCGACTACTGTATAGCGATTCTCTTCTGCCTGAGGTAAGCTCCTTAGTAGAGTGCTTGGCAATAAGTGACGTCGGCGCTGTTTTGTTGCTGTTAATGCCATTGGCAGCATATATAAAGAGATATTTCCTTCCTTGAAACTGATAGCTTGCAAGGCAGCTTGATTGAAATCTAGTCTAGGATTGCGACTGTAACCTTTGGCTAGACGAATGCACGATTCTCCCTTGTGCTAAATAAACCCTCATAGTTTTCATCTGGAGGAAAACTTATCGTCCTTAAATGCAGGCTTTTACCTGGATGCTAAGCACTTTAATCGAAGCTACTCTAGTAAAAAGCTTAGTCACTCCCATTCCAAATATCTTATCAAGTGTTTTCCTTAAAAATATTCTTGCCAATCTGGCTAGGGATTAGGAGCGTATCTAATAAATGACCCATCGGGTTGTCTTCAAAATACTCAGAATACATGTAAAGAGTGCGGCTTACAAAGTTCTCTTCACTAAAGATTGTGCATTTAACAGCTTATCCATAGGCTAAATGCTTATTCTTTGCCTTGTTGCCTACTGGCTGATCAATAAAGCCAACTCCCCCTATATCCTCATATATTCTCAGCTATCCCTCCTGAATGGTCAATGTTTTGCATATCTATTTAACCATTTCTTAATCTCATTATTTAGCTTATAGAAAATAAGGACACTTGTCATTAACTGGCATTTAACCTAATCTTTTTTCTGATTAATATTTTTTATCAACACCTTCATTTATTGTTATCTGGGTTCTTGTTTCAATTCCAATTTCACTTTTCAATAATGCGGCTATAACATAATTTTTCTCCTTATATTGTTCGATAATCTTTTCATATTCATTAACTAAGCGCGATGTCCTACCCACCGAAAAAGCTGCTTCTTCTGTAGACATACCTTTTTGTTTGCATAGCAATATTTGCTTGAAAGTGGATATATACCTTTGTATCGCCGGTAAAGAGTGTTTTGTTTCTCTGCTCACTTGCTGAACAGTTTTTTGCTCGATAAAGAGCTTTTCAATGATCATTGTTTTGTGAGTTAAAGTAGGGCCTATATCATGGATAGATCCTCTTCTCGGAAGAACCTCGCGGTTTTCTAATTCCCACTCCTTGATATATTTGCCTACGCTGTGGGGTGATATCTTCAACAAAATAGCTAATTCCGCATGGGTTAAGCAACCTTCTTGATCAAAAGCTTGCTTGCACATCCGCGCCACAGCTTCTTTTTTTATAACCCTTAATTTTTTCCCCTTGGCTCTTTCTATAGCATCTTGCGAGCTTACCAAATCTAAAATTACCGTTGTTAAACGTGTATTTTGAATAGATTTTCCATAAGATGAAAACTCGTTGCGGTGGACTGTCGGCCATGTAACTTGCCCCGGCTGCATATGAGAGGTCTGCGGATAAAATTGACGCACCATATCCGCTATTGATTTAACCAGTACTTGCCTTGTCCTTGTTCCTCCTAGCTGCGGGCACTCATGAGAAAAAAACGCTTCCAAAGCACCTTCAAAGCATTTAAATGCTTGAGGGCAAAATGTAGCATGGTTTGCATCGATATTCTTCTTCATGGCAGCCTCCGCTCGTTCCTGATAGAGTCGTTCGACGACATCATTCTTTTTTTTTCGTCTTGCGCATGATAATATTGGGCACCAACTATATAAACTTCCTCCAATCTTTGTTTAAAAAAGGCTTTATCTTTAAACTCTTCATATAGCAGAGAAAAGGTTTTAGTAGCATAGATGGAAATTCCTACCGTTAAGGCTATTTCAAACTCATTGAAATGTTTGCTTTTAAGAAAGGCTACTCTTTTAAACTTCTGTAGATAGTTTTCCACAGCTTCTATGCTATGCTTAATATGCTGGGCAATAGCCACAGGCTCTTTGCCCTCCAGCCAAAGCCGTATGGCAATAGCTCTATGGCTGACACCAGGGCCTATATCTTTTTGTTGACCTCGGGTGGGTAATAAGATGCCTATTGTTCTAAGCTCTTTAATATCTCTTCGAATGGTTCTTATATCGCACATTAACAATTCTGCTAGGTCCTCTTGAGTTAAGTATCCTCCTTGCTCTTTAGCTTCTTCAGCTATACGCACAAGTCTTCTCCTTCTTAGCTCAACACTTCTATCTTTATTATTATCTTGGGAAAAATTTCCTTTGTCTCGTTGGTCAAACAACGTCAAAACCACAGGTAACATCTTGCACTCTTTTAAAGATTTGCCAGCTCCTTCTTCAGCTGCTACACAATGATATTTAATTTGCCCTGGTTTTAAATGGCTTTGGTTAAGTTCGGAAAAGTACACTTCCTCAATCAGACCTACTAAAATTTGAGCTTCCCAAGGACTAATTCCCGTTCCTTGAACAGCCAAATTTTTCATCTGCTGATGGATGTTTTTGATTTGAAGTCGTCTTTCTTGATCTTCTCTAGAATTTATAGTAACATTTTTCATGGCGTTCCTTTTATGGATGTTTTTGTTTTTTCTTTAATTAAACATTATAAAGGTGAACGCCAGTTTTTTTATAGATTTTCAATTTGAAAAAAATCTATAAAAAGACAGATGACCTAATCGAAAATATTTTACTTGATAGTCTTTTAGAATCCCAAATTATTTTTTATGCTGAGGAATGTAAGGTAGGCCACCTACACTCAGTTTATTACCTCTCCTCAGGTAAAGTAACAACATACAAGGAGATGAGAAGAGGAAAGTAGAGCGATAAATGGCGAACATAACCACGTTTAGTAAAAGACAAGGCGGCCATCTATTGATCTCATTCGCATGTATGAGGGGGCTCTATTCTTCGAGGATTCTCTGGGTAGATGGCATTTACAAAAATCCTGGGGAAATGATGAAATAGGGGTTTAACCAAGGAGGTGTATATGGGTGCTCATTCTCATACCAATCAGGATAAAGTCAGAATGACTATAGAGTGTACCCCTGAGGAAAGGGTTTACATCAAGATATTAGCCGCTAAGGCTCATTTGAATCTTAGTGAATTAGTGCTTTCTTATCTTAGAAAGGATTTCCCTTGTACCCCCAACAAGGAAACCCTTGCAGCTATGAAAGAACTTGATGAGGGGGGCGGAATGGTTTATAAATCCATGGATGATTTTTGGGAAAATATGGGAGTTAAACCCAGTGCTAGATCTTAAGCCTTATAGTCGATTTAAAAAGACTTATAAAAAATATCAGTATAGGCAAGCAATAATCGACGAGTTGGATAAAATTGTTACTCGACTTTGAGCGGGGAAAAAATTACCTGAAAAATATTGCGATCATGCTCTTTCCGGAGACTATATTCGCTATTGCGAGTGTCATCTTAAACCTGACGTTTTGCTGATTTATAGGACGGATTATAAATGTCTGTATTTGGCTAGGCTAGGCTCTCATCCAGAATTTTTCTGAAAATAATGGCAAGGCTGGTGGCCTTTGTTTTAAATGTGCTGTCTATCCCTTTCATTGTATTTAAAAGTAAAAAGCATAATTTTAGGCTATTCAAAAAATCTCCTCCTTAAAATTAAGCTGTAACTCGATGATGTACTTTTTTCTTGTTGACTATTTTTTAATAAAATAATGTGGTAGCTTATCAACTCATTAAAAATAATTTTTTGTCTATGTTTTCCCAACCGCTTCCCTTTATTAAAGAATATCTAAATCAACTTGAAGTTGCTCTCAAACAAGAAAATTCCCTCAATAGCTTATCCAAAATTCAATGGTGTTGGCTAGCCTTTTGTTTGATGGGAATATTAGTTACTAACTCAATCTGTTGGGCAAAATTTGAAAGGGCTGGGCTTAAAAGTTATAAAAAGATGGCTTTATCGGCCATGTTTAGACGTGCTAAGATTGCTTGGAATAGGCTGCTAATTTGTAGTGTTCGCGCGGTCCTGCATAAACATGGCATCACAGAAGGGGTTCTTGTTATCGATGATAAAGATCACAGTCGATCAAAAAATGCTGAGAAGTTGCATCATTTACATAAAATCCGTGATAAAAAAACTAGTGGTTATTTTTGTGGTCAAAATATAGTATTTCTTCAGCTAGTTACTAAAAAATTTTGCATTCCCTTCTCCTTTGCCTTTTATTCTCCCGATCCCGTACTCACAAGATGGCAACAGGAAGTGAGGAAGCTAAAAAAGTTAGGGGTTTCTAAAAAAGACCGTCCAAAAGAGCCTAAAAGGTCAATAGAATATCCAAAAAAGTATACACTAGCTTTACAATTACTTAAAAATTTTGCTTGTGAATTTCCTGCTTTTAAGGTCACTTGTGTACTGGCTGATGCTCTTTACGGCAACAGCTTGTTTGTAGATGGAGTAGAAGGTATTTGGCCTGGAGTGCAAATCATTACTCAGCTCAGAAAGAATCAAAAAGTCATGTGAGGTAAAAAGTCTCTCTCGTGCCAAGAATTCTTTGAAGCCTACAAAGGCTGGAATCAGGAAATTTTCATTCGCGGTGATAAAAAAAATGTGGTGCAAGCCGGGGGAGCAAGGTTATATGTTCCTTCTCATCATAAAAAACGATTGGTAATAGCCCTTAAATATGAGGGCGAAAATGAGTATCGCTATCTTATGGCTGCAAATCTTTCCTGGAATATGAAAGATGTGATGCAAGGATATACTGTGAGATGGTTAGTAGAGGTTTTTATTGAAGATTGGAGTAGTCATTGTGGGTTTTGCAGTTTGGCCAAACAGTGCGGCGTTGAGGGATCAGAGCGACCTTTGATTCTAAGCCTGCTGTTTGACCACTGCTTTCTTTTTCATTTGTCTCAAACAAATTTCATTAAGAACAAACTCCCTTTAGCAACCTTGGGGAGCCTAGTAGAAAAGTCTAGAGTGGATGCTTTGTGTCAAGTTGTAAGAGAAATTGTTGAGCATGAAAATTCAAAAGAACTCTTCCGTGATTTCGAAAAGACGCTAGATGAAATCTTTGTTTTAAGGCCTTCTCGTAAACATTTAAATGCAGTACAAGAAAATGTAACCTTTGAGTCATCAAGAAAAGTTGCCTAACTGTCAAGAATAAAAAAGTATATCATCGAGTGTAAGCAAAAGTGCTAACAGATCTTAAAGGCTATCAAGGATTAAAAAAGCTACGTATCCAAGCACAAAGGCTTAAGAAAAAGATTAAGAAAACCCTCTAGCGATAGAGAGGAAAAAGTAAATCCCATTCCCACAAGAAAAAGGTTTAGCAATGAAAATGTAATTGGCTCTCTCAAACGATCCAACATCATAGTCGATCGATAGAGAAATAGAGGTAAAAGATTTGCGCTTTGCTTCAGGTGATAAGGTGAGGCAGGGCGAGTAAAACATTAGAAAGAATTGAGAATTGCCAGTATCGCTAGGCTTCTAAATTTCCGATGCAGGTAGAAAGCCTAGAATAGCAGCTAAACATTCAGCCTATTTTTATTGAAGGTTACTTAAAAAGAGAGGATAGAATTTGAGGTGATAAGCAAATATTATCCTCTCTCATGAAGGGGCTGTAATAAACCTAAATATCTTAAGTGATCAGGCAAAAACTATTAAAATATTTCGCGTGGTTTAGATGGCTTCTTAACGATCAAAAACGCCATGTATATTTTCAAAGTGCGCGCCTGCTGTTGTTACCCGGCTGGTTTAATTCTTTCTTGGCCATTTTTAAAGTACTTAGGATTGATCATCTGGCCTGTTACAGCATTCCAATGGGTGATGGTAAGAGAACCATCGGGGTTTTCTACGTGGATGGCATAAACAGGTAGATATACTTCAGTTATACGGCGGATGCTGAAATCATGGCCAAAAGCGCATTTAGCAACCCTTTCGATTTGAGAAGGAGTATACTTTTCAGAAACACGTTGAGAATAGTTGTAAGGCTTAGAAACCAACATTCTATTAAACTTTGTTTGCGGAGTCACAAGGATTTTAGGGTTTTCAAAATGTAATTGCAATAGATTGCCCTTACGAGTGATTAGCTGCTTTTGGAGAGCACTTTCAATCCATGGGTTTACCACATCAGCTTCTAGTTGCAGATCTGCTAGCAAATCTTCTTTCGTGCGAATGCCATTAAATTTGGCTAAAGCGTTAAGTATTTTAAATTCTTCACGTGTGGCCTGTGCATTAATAGCATCTTCAAAACCATGGGTCCTTTCCCATGTTTCAGTGTTTAGAACCATTTCTCCATCTGTTAAACTCCATAAAATTACCCCTTCGCGTGTTTTTTTATCGGCTGTAAATTTAACTTCCATCAGCAAGTAAGGATGATATTTATACTGGGGTTCCTTATATTGATAGCTAGTATCTCCTAAAAGCTCACGAGAATGAGCATCCATAATTTGCTGGGGAGTATAGCGCGCTTCTAGTGTTTGAAATTCACCATTTTCTACATAGCGAGTCACTATATTTTTTACATCTCCCTTATTAGACCAGAGCCACCATCCTCCGCCTAGAAGGATTAAAGAAATGACGAGAAGTTGAATTTTGCGCATGTTGCATCCTATTTTCTGTATGTGTTCGACTTAAAAAATAAAGGCATTTTTGCTTACTTAAATTAATCAAATAAAAAAAAAGTAGCTTAAATAACTTATTCTTTCATAGATAATAAAAATTCCACATTGCTATTAGTTTTTTTCAGGCGGCCTACAACTAGATTCATTGCATCGTTAGGCGCTAGATCAGCTACAGCTTGCCGTAGTAAATAGACCTTTTCTAGCTCGTTAGGATGGTAGAGAAGCTCTTCTTTACGGGTTCCACTCTTAATAATATCAATCGCTGGATAAATACGCCGCTCAGCTAAACGTCGATCAAGCACTAGCTCCATATTACCTGTACCTTTGAATTCTTCAAAAATAACCTCATCCATACGAGACCCTGTATCAATTAATGCAGTAGCAATAATTGTCAGCGAACCTCCCTGCTCGATATTCCTTGCGGCGCCAAAGAAACGTTTGGGCTTATGTAAAGCATTAGCATCTACACCGCCTGTCAAAATTTTCCCGGAATGGGGTTCTATTGTATTGTAGGCACGGGCCAATCTTGTAATAGAGTCTAGCAGAACAACGACATCATTGCCATGCTCGACTAATCTCCTTGCTTTTTCGATGACCATTTCTGCTACTTGTACGTGTCTTTCAGGGGGTTCATCAAAAGTTGAGGAAACGACTTCTCCTTTAACAATTCTCTGCATGTCTGTGACTTCCTCAGGTCTTTCTCCGATCATGAGGACGATAACAATGACTTCTGGATTGTTAATAGCTATAGCATTAGCAATATTTTGAAGGATAATCGTCTTACCTGTACGAGGGGGGGCTACAATTAGTCCACGCTGGCCTTTACCAATAGGAGCTGCAAGATCCAAAACACGCGTGGATAGCTTGTCTTTTGTTGTTTCCATGACCATACGTTTGCTTGGATACAGAGCTGTTAAATTCTCAAAAAGAATTCGCTCGCGGGCTTTTTCTGGAGTTTTTCCATTAATTTTATCCACTTTGAGAAGAGCAAAGTATTTTTCTTTATCTTTAGGAGGCCGAATAGTCCCAGAAAGGGTGTCACCTTTTTTCAGATCAAAACGCCTAATCTGCGCTGGGGAAACGTAGATATCTTCTGCGGAAGGTAAATAGTTATAGTTGGGGGAGCGTAGAAAGCCAAATCCGTCAGGCAAAATTTCTAATACGCCTTCGCCATACAGAATCTCGGCAGGATTTTCTGAAAGCGCCTTGACGATTTCAAAAACCATTTGAGATTTAGTAAGAGATCCTAGGTGTTTAAGGCCAATTTTTTTACTAAACGCGTTTAATTGATCGATATTCATGCGTTGAATTTCAGCGATTTTAATTGTTTCGCCAGGGGGAACAATAGCTGTCGTGTTGATAGATGGGTGCTCTTGTTGATTCTCTTCGCCCTCTTCAAAGGTAGAGTAGGGCGTCTCTAAATGAGTGTTTTCTGGATCCATTTAAGAATCAGACTCCTAAATTTAATGGGTTAAAATGTTCATTAACTTTTTTGTTTCAATTTCTAAATCGTATAGGTTGCTATCGTTGACAATAACATAATCAGCCCTATGAGCTTTTTCATCGATAGACAGCTGCCTTGCTGAGCGCCTTTCATATTCTTCAATACTTTTTCCTGTAGCTTTTTGAAAACGCTTTTTACTTTTGTCTGAATCAGCTACGACACTAATCACTGTATCATAAAAATTTTCTAGCCTAGCTTCAAAAAGCAAGGGAATTTCAGCTACAAATAATTTCTTTCTGTTTTTTTGTTGATTAGCTAAATCATAGTGTTTCTTAATTTCATCTTGAACTGCAGGATGTAGGATACTTTCAAGAGATTTAAGCAATAAGGGTTGTTTGAATACCTTTTGTGAAATTTTAGAACGATCGATTTGATTATTTATGACTATATCGCTGCCAATTAGTAGAATAACGCGCTGACCGAGATTCGTGGTAGGGGAAAGCAGTCGGTGTACAATATCGTCTGCACTTACTACGTAAGCGCCAAACCTCTTAAAGAAATGACAGACTGATGTCTTGCCACACGAAAGACCGCCCGTTACGGCAACTTTAGACAATGCTAACATTCTTTCCAATTTTTGCCAATACTGATATCTACAATCAAAGGAACTTTTAATTTAAAAACATTTTGCATGATTTCACGAACCATGGGCTCTATCGAGAGAATTTCAAAATCAGGAAGCTCAAAAATTAATTCATCATGAATTTGTATAACCATGTAACCTAATTTTCTTTCTTTGTGAAGCCTTTCATTAATTTGTATCATAGCTAGCTTGATCAGATCGGCTGCCGTACCTTGGATAGGGGCATTGACAGCGAGCCTTTCTGCTGCTGCCCGGATTTGCATGTTTTTGCTATTAATTTCTGGAATAAGTCTTTCGCGGCCTGTAAGAGTGACTGCTTTTCCTAGCTTACGTACCGATTCTTTAACGGATTCTAGGTATTCTTTAACCTTGCTATATTGCTTAAAATACATCTCAATAAAAAGCTTAGCATCTTTGACATCAATCCCTAATGTTTGGGAAAGCCCAAAAGGGCCTTGGCCGTAAATGACTCCAAAATTTACCGTTTTAGCTTGATATCTCATCTCTTTTGTCACATGTTCAAGAGGGACATTAAAAATTGCTGCAGCGGTTCTTAAATGAATATCTTGATTACTTTGGAAAGCTTCCAAAAGGGTAGGATCTTCACTTAAATGAGCAAGAAGACGCAGTTCAATTTGCGAATAATCTGCAGCCAAGAAGCTCCACCCTGATTTTTCAGGACGGAATGCTTGCCTTATTTGAATGCCCCATTGGGTGCGCACAGGAATATTTTGTAGGTTAGGATCTTGGCAAGATAGCCTGCCTGTAGCAGCTACAGATTGATTAAAGGTACAATGGATGCGATGGGTTTTAGGGTTAACTTCTAAGGGTAGAGTTTCTACATAGGTGGAGCGCAGCTTTTCTAGCATGCGATATTCCATCAATTTACTAGCAATAGGATATTGATGTTGAAGAAATTCTAAAACTTCGGCACTGGTAGAGTTGCCTGTGGCAGTCTTTTTGGGAGGCTGTATGCCTAGTTTGTTAAAAAGAATATCGCTCATTTGCTTAGGAGAGTTTAAATTAAATTCTTCGCCTGCCATTAAATAAATTTCTTTTTCAAGCACCCTAATTTGGGCAGTAACCTTTATGGAAAAATTCTTTAAAAATTCTTTGTCTAAATAAATTCCTTGCCGTTCCATCTCTAACAAAACTTTAAGAAGAGGTAACTCAACATTATTTAATAAAGAATATAATTTTCTTTCCTGCAGCTGCTTTTTCAATACTTTCTTAAGACGGCAGGTGAAATCTACATCTTCACAACAATAGGCCATCACTTGTTCAAGGGGCACTTCACGCATGGTAATGGCTTTTTTGCCTTTTCCAATCAATGAATGGATGGATATTTTCACTTTACCAAAGTATTCTAAAGAAAGGGTATCGAGAGAATGTTGGCGCCTATGCGAGTTAAGCAAGTAAGAGGCCAAGATAGTATCGAAGGTAATGTTGGCCACTTGAATGCCGTAAAGGCTAAGTACATGGAGGTCGTATTTAACATTGTGGCCATAAAAGCCAATAGAAGAATTTTCAAAAAGAGGCTTTAAAGTCTGAACTACTTTTTCAAGGCCCAGCTGACCATTAACAGGCACATACCATGCTTGAGAAGGTTGGTAACATAGGCCTATGCCTATCAGTTCTGCTTTTAAGGCATGTATCGAGGTCGTTTCTGTGTCAAAGCAAATTTCCTTTTGAAGCATGAGTTCACCTACAAGAGCGTTCAAGCTTTCTTCATCATCTACGCACTGATAGGCGACCTGTTCGTCGCTTGCACTTAATCCAAGTGGATTCGAGGAGGGTATCTCTTTTTCTAATTCTTTAAGTAAAGAGTTAAAGTTTTTGCTGATATAAAAGCTTTTTAGCTGCTCTTTCTGGCAGGGAATCAAGCGATAGAAGCTTTCTTCGCGAGGAATACTTACATGAGTGTTGACAGTAACAAGTTGCTTGCTAAGAAGGGCCTTTTCAGCTTCTTGAATGAGGGTCTCTTGCTTTTTTTTTCCGGGAATTTCTTCCGGATGGGCCAAGATGTATTCCAACGAGCCAAATTGCTGTAAAAGTGCGGAAGCAGTTTTGGGGCCAAACCCTGAAAGACCCGGAATATTATCGGAGGCATCACCTGTTATAGCTAAAAAATCAATAATTTTATGGGGAGGCACTCCATAAACTGTTTCAATTTCTTGGGCTCCCATGATTAGATTATCTTTAAAAGTATTAAGAATAAAGACTTGATCATTTACTAGCTGACACATATCTTTATCGCTTGTGCAAATATACGCCTTGGCTTGTTGCTGTTGAGAGGCCCATACTGCAATACTTCCCATTGTATCATCAGCCTCTACTTCAGGAATATTTAAAATAGGGATGCCTCGCAGCGCGCAGTATTCTCTTGCCCATTGGATTTGATAAAGAAGGTCAGGGGGCATATCGGGTCGATGGGCTTTATAGTCGGCATAGATACTAGTACGTGCATTAATGCTGCGAGGACCATCAAAGACCGCCACTAAATGATAAGGCTGGAAATCAATAATGAGTTTTGAGACCGAACGGATAAAGCCAAATAAGGCATTCGTGGACTCTCCTTGGTGATTCGTAATGTTTTGAATAGCAAAATAAGAGCGATAGATATAGCCCGATGCATCAATGATATAAATGTCATTCATCATAAACCTTTTTAAGACCTTTAACTACTATTCTAGATGAGAGGGGGTTTGAATTTAAATGCAAACTTTAAGAGGAGTTCAGAGGATTCCTTAACCTCACCTTAATTTTGCATTTAAATTTTACCTAAAGCAAACTGCTACTTAAATTGCTTAGGTATAAGGGCTTTAAGGACGAAACATATATTGAAATTGACCTAATAACCTAGGATCATAGGCAGGTGAAATTTGCAATTCATGTTTTATGGAACCATTCAAAGCTTTTAATTGCGTTTTAAAAATTTCGCTAATCCAGGTCTCTTTCTGCATCTGAACTACACGATAATTGGGACCTTCAATACTCATTTGCCTAGCAAGTTGAGAAATAGCTTCGTTTAAAGTTACGCCGCTTTCATCGATATAGCCTAATTCCTTAGCTTGTTGAGCAGGAAAAATTTTGGCTCCATACTCCTGAATCAGCTTGGTTTTATCCAACTGAGGACGGTTAGCGGTCATAATATTTACAAATTCGTTATAATAGTAATCGATAAGTTCTTTATAATTGTTTTCCTCACCTGCATGCCAAGGCCGTAAAGGATTTAAACCATCTTTACCCTTACCTGCATAAAGAGTTAAGGATTGAATACCTAGCTTTTCCAGAAGTTGCGAAATATTAAGGACGGAAGGGGCTATTACGCCAATGCTACCGATAATGCTCGTATCAGTTGCAAGAACCCTATCTGCAGCTGCTGCAATATACATGCCTCCTGAGGCGCACATGCCATCTACAAATGCATAGATAGGAACATTATATTGATGTTTATAAGCTTTAAGAGCTCGATAAATACCATCCGCATCAGTTACAGTTCCACCTGGTGTTTGTATGTGCAGTAAGATGCCTTTAACAAGATTATTCTTAAGGATACCTTCACGTGATTGAATTAACATTTGACTAATATGATGTTGATCTAATTTATCTAAGCCCACAATCCCATTAATATTAATTTTTAAGATGACAGGTTGGTTAGAGAACGCTTCTCTTTTTCCTTCAGCGTTAGCTAAAACTTCAATATTAAAATCCTTTGTAGGTTCAGTAGAGGTAGAGGTATTAAAAGCACTCATGCCAAAAATAATCAATAAAATGGCTAAGCAGCCTCCTATTACGGTAAATAAAGCAATTAGAAAAGCACGTAGTGCTGATTGAATGATAGAGTCTTTCATTAAACTTTTCCTGTTAACATTTTTATTTAAATTTTAAATGGATTCACTTGTTGAACAAGCCAGCTGGTAGCGCGTGCATAAACTAGATAAAAAATTCCATAGAACAAGGAGAGTACGTTCGACAGAGGCGGCGATTAAAGCTTCATTACTTTTATTTGCATAGCGTTCCAGTAGCTTCCTTTCCACAGCAGCATGTTCTTTATCAGCTTCTATGTGTACTGAAAAATATTTCCAATGGCTGGGTTCTTGCATGCCGTAATGTTCTTTTAAACCTTTAATTTTTGAAATGCATATAGAAGGTATTTGGCTCTCATAAGCATATAAAGAAGCAATTCCTTCGGCGGTGCTAGAGTTTTTGCAGCTTTCCATAAAAGTATGAATTATTGCTTGCATACTTGGAGAGGGACGATGGGCCTCTATTTCTTCAGTGCTGGCACCTAATTGTTGCGTAAAACTTTTCCATAAATCAGGATGGTTAGGTAAACCTGCTTCTTCTTCAATTAAATTATTAAGAAGATGGCGCCTTGTGTCGGCATCTTCTGTGTGAGAATGAAGAGCAGAAAGGTAACAAGGAAATGCTTTTACATGCTGATAATATTCTTTGGCATATTCTACTAAACACTCTTTAGATAGCTCTCCTCGGCTCCATGCTTGATAGAAAGGATGGTTAAGCAAATGTTTATCTTGAATTTGGCTATCGATTTTATTTAAAAATTCTTGCGTCATGGAAACCCTCTCATTTAACAGAGCAGAGTAATAAAAAAAACAATTTAAGCAAACAAAAGACTTATTTTCAAATTCTAAATTCTTTATTATTTAAGCCATTATGAAGTTAGATAAAATAAATTCTTTGATTCAAGAGCTTTTACAAGAAAATAGCTTTTTACAGGCCATATTAAGTTCCCCACGAGATAGAATTCTTTCTCAGAAAATTACCATTCGCCCTTTTTCTATTAAAAATAAGTGGAGATTGCAATTTAGCCATCAGCAAAATCAAAAGGTTATCCATAAAAATTATTCTGTAGAAGAAGGAACTGAAAAAATTCTCGAAGCTTTAAAACATTATAAGCAAGCTCTTTTTTGTACCGTCTCTAAAGATTATCAGATACTTATTAGTAAAAAAGGTGAGGCAACTATCATTCATAAGCCTGCTAGTAAAAAAGCTACTCCTTTACTCAATCACAACCGCTCAAAAAATTATCTTCTTAAGGAAAATGAGCCCATTCCTTTCTTGCAAGAGCTAGGTGTGAGCTCTAATTTGGGAAAAGTTTTACCGGGAAAACGCGATAAATTTTGTCAAATCAATCGTTTTTTGGAAATGGTCCAGGATATTGTTCCTTATTTTGCTAAAGATAAAACTTTGCAAATCGTTGATTTTGGATGTGGCAAAGCTTATCTAACTTTTGCACTCTATTACTATTTACATTTTCAACTCAAGTATAAGGTGCAAATTACAGGATTAGATTTGAAAGCTGATGTGGTAGTCCAATGCCAGAATTTAGCCAAGAAATTAGGTTTTACTCATCTGCATTTCATACAAGGGGATATCAATGCTTATATGGGAAATGAACCTATAGATTTAATGGTCTCCTTACATGCTTGCGATACAGCTACCGATGCAGCCTTAGAAAAAGCCGTGCGCTGGCAGGCGCAAGTAATTATGGTAGTTCCTTGCTGTCAACATGAGCTATATAAACAGGTGCAATGTGAAAGCTTAGAGCCTCTTTTATCCCATGGCATATTAAAAGAGCGTTTTTCTGCTTTAGTGACTGAGGCAGCGCGCGCCAAGCTATTAGAAATTTTAGGTTACAAGACTCAAGTTATCGAATTCATCGACATGGAACACACTCCCAAGAATCTATTGATTCGTGCGATTCGGCAATCAAGCAGCGAAACTCGTCACGCTGAGCTTTTAAAGCAATATTATCAATTTAAAAAAACTTTAGAAATAAAACCTTTTCTGGAAAAGTGTTTTATTCAAGAGTTAATATCTTAATATTAAATTAATATCAATTTATTCTGAATTTAAATAATAACAATTAAAATAACACTTAATTTATTTATATAAAAATAAAATGAGTGCTATTTTATGGTAAATCTTTTTTCGTGGTCGCAATTTTCAGAAACCTGTCTTAAAGGTGAATTAAAGTCTTCAGTTTTAGATAAGAAAACACTGTCAAAAAGTTTGGATGCCTATTTAAAGACTGAGCTTAAGGTCGAGCTTTCTCCCTCTGCTGCTAAAATTTTAAAAAGATATGCTTTTCATAAAGCTGGAATAAAAAGCGGGCAGCAAAAAAATTTAAGTTCTCTAAAGGCTTGTCAGGTGTTTGAAAATTATAATGAACTTTTAGGAAAGATAAGATTCGAATTTGAGTCTTTGGGCTTTGTGAAACCCATTAAGCCTGTTGGTTCTAAAACAATGACTTGGCTTTCTATCTTTTCTTCAAGTATTGCTAACAAACATTGGGAGCCTAAAATAAAAGCTAACATTCAAAAACTATTTGATCAAGCTTACAAAATAAACCTTATTAACAAAGTGGTTTTTAAGAAAGATCCACATATCGAATTGGAAAAGCTTATTTCCCTAGAATTAGTAGGCAAGCAATTAGCCTACTTTAATCCTAAAGAGGGTGAGCGGTTCCAAATTCCTTTTGAGGGTCGCATGGTAGAGTATGAAGCAAGTGAAATCCGTCTATGGATGGGAATGTACGCTTATGGTTTCAAAACGGTAGATGAAAATGAAAAGGCGCCGCCTATTTTAGCTTTTTCTGGAACACGTATTGGATTATCGCAAAGAGGTTTTTTAGCCACATTAGCTGCCGACTTTGATCCTCGTGGGGTGGGTTATATTGCTTATGCAAGGGGAAAGAAAAACATCACTCAATGGTTAGAACAGAATAAGAATGCATTGGTAACCGGCCATAGCCTAGGCGGCGCTCTTGCACGCTATACAGCAATAGATAATCCTAGCTTAGTTCATGGGGTTTTCTCTTTCAATGCTCCAGGCATATCGGCAACCTATGGGAAAAAATGGGATGAGCTTAAAACAAGGCTGCCTCACCGCCGTCCGCATATGTATAATTTCCACCATAGTGAAGATAAAGTTCCTACGTTTGGGCAGCGTTATATCGGAAAAAATTATCAAGTCATCTGCTCAGTAGAAAAAACTGTAAAGCAGCGCTTTACTGCACAGTATACTATCCATAATAAAATGTTGTTTTGCAGAAAAATTGCTATTCTTTGCAAAGCTAATCCTAAACCAAGCCTATCTTTAAAGATGCAAAGATTTGTGGGCATCATTCCCTTTATCTTTTTTATTTCCTTACTTTTTATTAATCGAGCGCTATTTGGCCTTTACGATTCTAGGCCCTATGCTTCGGTTTTTGGACCCTTGCGTTGGGTTTGGCGTCAATTAATCACTAGACAATTAACTATAGAGCAATTGAATAGTGAGTATTTGCAACCTAAAGAGGCCGCTACTGCGGCATGAAAAAAAAGCTAAAAAATAAATGAGAGGCTAGCCAGCCTAGGTAGCGATCGAAAGAATAGGATTGCTGTTAGAGGAGTTTTTACCTTTTTTGCTTGCAGTTTTAGGCTAACAAGAATTATGATCATCTTTAATTTTTTTAGCCGATGTGGCGGAATGGTAGACGCGGTAGACTCAAAATCTACTTTAGGCAACTAAGTGCTGGTTCGAGTCCGGTCATCGGCATATCCCCGGAGACATTTTCAGAAATGACAATGTTTTCGGTTTTTTCTTTTTGTAACTCTCTCGTTTTCTGAAGGATAAGCGACAAAACTGGATTCATTCCTTCGGTTCGATACTTTCCATCTGCAAAAATCAATTTTCCTGGAATATCGAACCAAGCATTTTCCGTTTCACGTCCAAGGGTGCCATTTGGAAGTAAATATCCATGTGGGTCAAAAGGTTAATTCCGTAGCGGCTATACTTTTCAAAAGCCGTGTCAGTAAGTTTCATATCTTCCATATCGCGCTTTAATTTCTCAATCTGGTCTTGAGTATGACACTTAAGGCGGTTATAGGAGTCTACCTCTAATTCACCAGTTATAAATCTCTGTTGATCAAACTTGAGCAGATTGGCTTCGTGACTGGTTAGTTGACTCTTCAGTTTAGCAAGCTTTCGAACTTTTTATTTTATGTTTTTGCTAACTAACCATTCATTGATCCTAGAAAGCAAATCATCAAAATTCTTAGGGAGAGTATTCTCATCAATCTTTAAGCCGTTCAAGTAGCTTTGCCAAAATGTCCTAAGTTGCGGTAATTCGGCTATTTTATATGCGATAGGAAGCTTTAAAGCCGCACCTCTATGCTCAAAAACTGATTCTATAATTAATTTTAAATTGCGAAAAGAAGTAGAAAACTCGTTGAGGATAAGTGAATGCACATCATGAAAATCTTTCATGCGACTGTTTAAAAACCCACGATAAACGATGGTTTCTAATTTTTCTGCAAATATGAATTCTTTAGGATAGCAGGAAAGATTCACGCTCGATTCAAATATAGCTCCTTTTGCGCCCTTAAGCAAAGGAATCGAATATTGAATTGGTTCAACAATATCTCCAAAACCAATATCGATTGAAAGCTTGCGCTTAATTTGCCCAAAGTAAGCCATTGCGCTGATTTCAGCTCCAGAGTAACGCATATGAGGATGAGTAAGTTGATCCACCTTAATATTTTGGAAAGTAAAGCCATCATCGAGTTCTATCTTTGAGACTTCTTCAAATATAAGAGAAAGATCATCAACTCTGTTGCTAACTCCATTGGCAAGAAAATCTAAGTCTTTAGTTTCTCGGCCTAGATTAATGTATTTAGACAATAATACGGCGCCTTTTAAAACAAATCGCTCTCTATGATTCGATTTTGCTAAGCGCACAAGAAATCTTTCTAAAATAAGGTTTTGCCAAAGGTCAGCTGGATCCCGACGTGTTTCTTTGGCAATCACTCGCAAACGAGCTTTAAGAGATTTTTCTAGATCAGCAGTCATGTGGTATAAGACAAAATATAAGGGTTGATATTAACGCGCAAAATGTTCGCGTATTCAATTAATTTCTTTGAATCAGGCTTTATATCCGCTAATGTAAAATATTGCCTTAATGCCTTAAGAGCGATTTCTTTACTTAAGTAACGAAAAGCATCTACAATTGTTCGCTCTCTATCAAAAATATGAACCGTGTACTCTCCCATGGTGAGTGTTTCCTTTCCAAGGTCAGTATTACGCATTCTCACAATATGAGCGTTAGGACGTTTTGGTGAACGTCTTTGATTTGGGATGGCGATCCAAGCTTCACGCATGATTTGATCTGTTAGGTCGTAATAACAAAGAGCAGAAATGAGACAGATCACTCCTTCTGGAATACTAGCTGCTGTAAAAGCTAGGTTTTCCAAGTCAAAATCTACTTTTGGTTCATAAGTGGAGGATCGGTAAACACCTGGACAAAGTTTTTCCAAGATACCATTTTTAGTTAAATAGATAACAGACCATCTTGGAATGCCTTGATTTTCCGCTTCTTTAAGAGTAAAAAAAGGCCTGTTTAACAATTTTTCTAATTTATCTTCGTATTTTTTCATACTAGCGATTCTACAAAATGCACTCATTCATGTCAATTGAGTACATTTTGGGGAATCTATTCAAAAATAACCTAGAAATACCAATTGACAAATGCTGGGAGTTGCGTTTATCAACTTCCTTTAAAATAGAAGAGTCTTCTTGGAAGAGAAATCGTAATGATAGGTTTTTGGAGGTTTTTTCAAACTTAATCTGGTTTCTTGCACTGCTTTCATAACTTTGCTGGGACTCAAATCGATTAGATGCCTTAGAAATTCGTCAGGGTGCTGAGCATCAATCCCATATTTGGCCACAGCTGATGGAGGAAAATCCGATAAACTATAGGTCACAATAGTTTGTGCGTTTGCTTTGATGGCTGCTTAATACATGTCGATCATCTGGGTCTGGTAGCTTCAAATTGTCAATCAGCTCTTCATAGTCAAAAACTAAACAATCTTTGACATGTAAGTCCATTTTGGCTCGTGTCATTTCCAGACGCTCTTCAGTCAAGTCCGATCGATTTTTTAAAAGGCTGCGCATCCATTCGCAATGAATATCTTTTGTCCATTTCGCTTGATAAAGCTCTGTTAATGCGAGTCGCATCAGAAGATCTCTTAGAGGAGCTGGATACAAGACGCATGAGTCATAAATCACGATAAAGCTAGCCATTTAATATCCCATATCCAGGTTTTGTGCTTCTTCAGCCAACTCATCTAGAATTTTACGACGTGCTGCGTCAATTTTAGCCTTATAATCCATTAAATCTTGGAACAGAATTCGGCGCCTTGTCCCTACCTTACGAAAGGGAATTTTTTTTTCTTCTAGAAGTCGAATCAGATAAGGGCGTGAAACGTTAAGTAAATCTGCAGCTTCTTGGGTTGTAAGTTCCGCATGCACAGGAATTAACGTGATTGCATTTCCTTCTGCCATTTGAGTGAGCACTGTCATCAACAGCTTAAAGGCTGAAAAAGGCAAGGTAACCGAACTCTGTTGATAATTATCAGTTTCAAGTAGGATTTTAACGGTTTTTCCTTTCTGCAAGTCCATGGAAGAAAGGATACGGCTAGAAGCTCGAGCTAATTCTACCTCGCTTTCGCTAGGCATAATAGGCTCAGGTAAGTGAAAAGATTGCATAACCTAGATACTCCTATTAAATGGTCTTCTATTCTTACAATAGCACTTATTCGAAATATTCGCAATGTAAGAAATAATCGAAACGAGATTGGCAGTAAGGTCTTGGACGGTAATGCTTTTTGGTTTTTTCGGACCACGCTAAGTGAGGGAGGGTCTTGCTATTGAGTAATGTGTATTACATTAGTTCTATTTATATTAGGGAGATAAAGGAGAGCAACTTCTCTTTAAGTTCCCGGCAATACTAGTAAATCCTCTTTAACCCTAGAAGGAGCCTCTCCAGGGCGAAGAAGCCGAACATCTAAGAAGGCTTGAAGTTCATAGAGCTGTTGCATTCCTTCGATGAATTGGTTCAAGAACGCTCCGGTGTTGGGCATATCCCAGGACACTTCTCTAATATAAGGTAAGAGTCAAATCGGAAGGATTATTATGGCTAAAAAAGTTTTATCTACCCATGAAAGGCTTGCTCAAGATCCAGCTCATAAGAAAAGGATTGGTGAAGAACACCAAGAGCTTTTATTATCTGAGTTGATCATTGCTTTAATGGAGGAAGATCATATTTCTGTTAGAAAGCTTGCCAAAGTAGCAGGCTTATCACCTTCTATCGTTCAAGACATCCGATCAGGCAAAAAGGATAACCTAACGCTTATATCCTTTGCAAATATCATTTCTGCGTTGGGATATTCTATTGTATTGGAAAAATTGCAGGATAATTAACGTACACCAAGAAAGTTATGAGCTCCCGGTTTGAGTAAGCACATCTACATCATTGTAATTAAAAAGCTTGAAAATATTATTTAATCCCGATAAGTTATCATCTTTAACGGTGCTTTACCCTTAGAATTGATTTAGGAGTTGTTTTATGATTAGAAGTTCATATCCAATACTTGACGAAGCTTTTTGTGCTATTCAAGGCTTTGCTGGAGCTCATCTTGTAAATGCCATTAAAGGTGCAAAGATTCTTAATCCTTCCACTGCAGCTATATGTTTTGCGGGTATTGCTTTAACAGAAAAGGTTGTTTATGAATTAAGTAAGCGTATTATTCCTGGATCTACGATACTTTTAGGTCCCATCCCTATCGGAGCTAAAAATATTGTATCTTATAGTTTAGCTACCTATACAACATTTAAAATTATGAAATTAGCCGGCTTAATTTTAGCGATACCAAAAGGGATCGTAGTTATAAGTGCTGTCTGCTCAGTAGCTTTGGTAATAGGTGGTATTGCCACTATTATAAAACAGCCTTTTAAATCTTTTGATCAACGTCTACAATAGCATATTGCATCTACAACCTGGACTCTTTACCCATGCAGCTTAAGGTGGTTTGTAACCTAATGTCTAAGTCATCGGTTACTAGGGGCCTTCCCTAATCTCTTATACAGCATCTTTGACCCGCCGTTGGCTTGTCAGAGGTCGTGGCGCACAATCATCAGCATAACTTTTTAAGCCCTAGGTTCTTCCTATTTTTAAATTTGCTTTCTTTTTATCTAAAGCGTAAGCTTTGGCAACTTCTTTCATTCAAAGAATAAAAGAATTTTTTAAGAAGATTTAATGCCATATTCCTCTAAAATTTTTCTAACTTTGCTGACGTTATCTCCTTGGATTTCAATATCTGCATCCTTGATTGCACCTCCGCACCCAAGCTTTTTTTTGAGATGAGAGGCTAGATGAATGAGCTCGTTAGAAGGCATATTTAAATTTAAAATAGCTGTTAAAATATTTTTACCTCTTTTGACTAAACGAATCTTTACGCCTTTCGAAGGCTTTGAAGAAGTTGGTTTGCTGGGTACCCATTGTCCTTCAATTGTAAAAGGCATATTTCCTCTTTAAATCAGTGTTAGATCAAGGTAAAAGCTTTTATTCTAAGCGCCCTAAACCCTTTTGGCGGCTCTTTTCAAACATCCATTTAAAAAGAAAAATAGAAAATGTTAGGTAAATAGCGTTCAAAGTTAAGCTATAAAAAAGGTAGATATAAGGGAAGGGTTTTTCATCTAAAATACTTCGCATGCCCTCGAAAATATAGGTGGAGGGCAGGAGCCAGGAGATTTTCTGGGCCCATGCGGGCAAGATATTTACAGGATAAAATACAGCACTGAAAGGCGCAAATAGAAAACCGATCATCCAAGCCAACATTTCGACTTGATGGCCCCAGTAAATAATGATACTGGCGGCAACAAAGCCGAGGGTCCATCCAAACATAAGTAGCAAGATAGCAAAAGGAAGAAATGGCCATCCCACGGTAAATACGTTTAATGTATAAAGTAAGTAGACTGTAACTGCTCCAAAGGCTACTGTTAAAATTAGCTTGCATAAGCAGAGTAATATCGTTCCTATTATCCATTCACAAATCTTTAAGGGAGTAGAAAAAAGGTTAACTAAGTTGCGATTCCAGAACTCTTGAAGAATATTTATAGAAATATCCACCGATCCACGCCAGGTCACTTGCCAAAAGATTAAAGCTGTCATAAGCACCAAAGGAAGATTGGCTACATGATTTTGGTGTTGTATCCACCGTGAGGTTAAGCCCCAGAGAAGAATATCTACAAGAGGCCAGTAAAAGATATCGGATA
Source organism: Neochlamydia sp. S13 (assembly GCF_000648235.2). Lineage (NCBI taxonomy): Bacteria > Pseudomonadati > Chlamydiota > Chlamydiia > Parachlamydiales > Parachlamydiaceae > Neochlamydia > Neochlamydia sp. S13. The sequence continues at coordinate 123,425 of NZ_AP017977.1, forward strand.
GCTGGTTGGGTCCTTTAATCGCATTATAATAATAACGAAAGAAAACGCCTTTGATTCTACTAAAGTTCATTGTTCTTCTTGGCTATATGGTGAAAGAAATCATCGAGAGAAGGCTCTTTTATTTTAATAGTGGCATAGTTTACTCCTTCTTTACTTAAAGCATGCAGAAAAGCAGGAATTTTATCTTCTTCGATGAGAATTTCGATATTTCGATGATCAACACTATATTTAAAACCAGCATTTGCGGCTACTGCTATGGTACGATTAAGGCCTGCATGTACGCATAATTTAACGTGAACGGCTGAAATGCTTTTAGCTAATTTTTCGGGAAGATCGTCAGCAATGATTTTACCCTCTTTAAGGAAAATTGTACGATCACAAACTTCCATGACTTCTTCCATTTTATGAGAGGAAAAAAGGATAGAAAGCCCCTTTTTATCTCTTTGTTCAAGAAGAAAAGAACAGATGTCGCTGGCTATATCAGGATCTAACGAGGCGGTAGGTTCATCTAAAAGCACTATCTGAGGATCAGTAAAAAAAGCTTTAACTAGCATGAGACGAGTGACTTGCCCCGCAGATAATGAAGCTACCCGCTGATTCCTCTTCCCAAGGATTCCAAAGCGTTCTAAGAGGGGATCAAATTTTATAGCACTTTCCTTTCGGGTAAGACCATAGAGTAGACCAAAGACTTCTAGGTTTTCTTTAACGGTTAGAATCCAAGGAAGACTGGTGTAGGTGCTGGCAAACGAAACCTTCTCAAGGATTTTTGAACGAGTTTGAGCAAAGTCTTGTTGGAAATAAAAAATAGCTCCCGAAGTGTAGGCCAGTGTACCCAAAAGCATTTGAATTGTAGTCGTCTTGCCTGATCCATTAGGTCCTAGCAACCCTAAAATTTCTCCTTTTTTTAAATCAAAAGAGATTTTATCAATCGCTGTAAAAGGAATTTTTCCAGGGTAAATCTTTGTAAGATTTTGAACAGAAAGAACATTAATCATATAAGCTTTTTTATTCCCTCACATTAACTAGGATAATAACTTATATCACTCTTTAGGCTTTTCCCTCAATAGAGAGCAAAGCTTCGATTTTTTTAAAATGATTGCTTGCTAAAGATTATAATTTTTTTTATATAGGGTAAGTTTGCTATGTTTGCTGTAAGTCGAGTGCTTTTTTTTCAAGCGCTAATTTTAAAATATCTTAGAGATTCTTATCATGCTCGTAGTAGCTTTTAAAATGCTAATAGGAGATAAAGCTAAATTTTTAGGTCTTATATTTGGCATTTTTCTTTCCAGTTTTCTGATTTGCCAGCAATCGGCTATTTTTTTAGGGCTAGTGGAACGTTCCTATCGACTCATCACAGACATACCTACTCCAGAAATTTGGGTGATGGATCCAGGAACTGAGCATATAGATAAAATACGCGAAATGTCTGACAGCCAAATTGATAAGGTTAGAAGTGTTCCCGGAATCCTTTGGGCAGCCCCGTTGTCGATGACCTATTTACCTTTAAAGCTTTCTAATGGGTTGTTCCATGAAGCTCAAGTGGTGGCAATCGATCAAAATTCTCTGTTAGGTGCTCCTCAACACATGGTTAAAGGGGTGGTGGAAAGCCTGCGACACGAGGGAGGCATTATTTTAGACCAACATGCTGTTCAAAAAGCTTTAGTGACTGATGGGGCCGATGGTAAACCTTCTTATCTTAAGCTAGGGGATAGTTTGGAAGTAGCTGATCAGTACGTTGTCGTTGTGGGCATCGCTCAATTAACCTTAGGCTTTTATCCTCAACCAATTATGTATATGGCCTATCAGCAGTATAAAAATCTAACGCCTTTTAAAAATCGTCATTTAGGTTTCATATTGGCCAGAGTACAGCCTGGAGAAAATGTTGAAAAAGTGGTTCAACATATAAAAGATCAAACTGGGCTTTCAGCTTTCACTCGAGAAGGATTTAAGTGGCGTTCCATCTGGTATTTCTTAGGTACAGGCGTGTTGATTAATTTTGGAACCACAGTCCTTTCAGGTTTTTTGCTAGGCATTGCTATTGTAGGTATTATGTTTTATATGTTAACGATTGACTCTTTGCCCTTTTTTGCCATGCTCCGTGCTCTGGGCGCCACCCCGCTTACCATAGCTCAGATGATATATTTCCAAGCGTTGGTCGCAGGAATCATAGGCTTTGGGCTAGGATTAGGGGCTGCAACTTTAGCAGGTCAAATGATTATCTTGTCGCAAGGTACGATTGCATTTCTATTTCCCCCCTTAATTTTATTACTTGCAGCTTTTACGATCGTTTCAATTAACTTATTGGCAGCCCGGATATGTATCCGCAGAGTTTTGAAAGAAGATCCTAAAATTGTAATGAGCAAATAGACAAAAATATGGCACAAGAAATAGCTGTTAGATGTCAAGATGTAGTAAAAAGCTATGGCACTGCTAAGATGCAACAGATGGTCCTAAAATACTTGACCGTTGACTTTTTTAGTGGCCAGTTAGCTTTTTTAATGGGCCCTTCAGGATGTGGCAAAACAACCTTTCTTTCTATCATAAGCACCATATTAAAAGAAGACAAAGGAAGGATCCAAATCTTTGGAAAAAATACTCGCGATTTGAATGAGGAAGAGAAAACTAAGTTCAGATGCGAAAATATTGGGTTTCTTTTTCAAAATTTTTATTTAATGCCCTCTTTAACTTGCATTGAAAATATTGAATTACCTCTTTTATTACAGAATAAGTCTAAACAAGAAGCAAGAAATCGTGCCTATGAAGCTCTAGCAGATATAGGTATTGCTCCTTTAGCCAATCGATGGCCTCAGGAGCTGTCAGGAGGTCAACAGCAGCGGATAGCTTTAGCTAGAGCTCTTATCCATCAGCCTCAATTAATCATTTGCGATGAGCCTACCAGTTCTTTGGACCATGCAAACGGATTAATCGTGATGAATTTATTAAAGACGCATGCCTTAAAATCAAAAAATGCAGTGATTGTAGCTACCCATGATAAAAGAATATTAGAGTACGCTGATCGCATCATAGAATTGAATGATGGAATAATCGAGAAAATCTATTAATTTTTTTAAGATTTTTTTAAAGGGGAATGAGAAGGTTTTTTAATTTCTTCTCACTTATAGCAAAAAGCCACTCCCGAGCAAGCTGCGAAGCTTTACAAAGAAGATGAGCTAAAAAATAAAAAAGGTTGTTTAAAGACTGGTGATAGCCTCTATGAAAATAAGAAAAAAGGAGCTGTTTTTTTATAAACCTTAAAAAGGGCCAAATAATAAGATTATTTAAAAGCATGGCAAGAGGATGAACCAAAAACGAAAATATTTCATAGTTTTAGCTTTATTAGCTTTTATAGGGCTTTTAGCAGCTAACTGGATGGTCTTTTTTAAAAAAGAGCCTAATATTCATTACTTAGAAGATCCTTATTTACATTTTATTGCCAGAAAAAATGCTATATTTGGTATGGGCATAGTCATTCCAAGAAGCGAAGAGGTCGCTATCCGAGCTTCTAATGAGCGAAGAATTGATAAGGTTTTTGTTAATGAAGGTGATAAAGTAAGTCTAGGTGATCCTCTGCTTCAATTAGAAAATAAAGAATTGCTTCATGAGATGGCAGCAAGCGAAGCAGCTTTAGCAAAGGCAAAGACGCAATTAGAGCGCTTACGAGCTCTTCCTAGAAGTGAAAACCTAACATCTCAGCAAGCTCTTCTCCATCAGTCTAAAGTAGAACTAGATGAAGCCGAAAGGCAACAACGATTAGCTCAAGATCTCCTAGCTAAGCAGGCGATAAGCCCCGGAGAACTTAATCAAAAGAATTATCTTGTAGAGGTAGAAAGAGCCAAATATGACTATTTAATGGCTCAACTTCAGCAATTGAAGGCAGGCGCTTGGCAACCTGATTTGGATGCAGCAAACTTTGAGGTGGCGTATCAAAAGGCTCTTTTAGAGCTTTCTCGCCAGAAGTTAGATGATACTTTAATAAGAGCTCCGTTAGAGGCCACGGTATTAAAGGTTAACATTCATGCGGGTGAGTTAGCTCAAGCCTCTAAAGCAGAACCTTTGATGATTTTAGGGGATATTGAAGAGTGTTTTGTAGAGGTGTCGGTTAATGAAGATGAAATCTCTTATCTTAGGCCTTACCAAGAGGCAATAGGTTTTTTTAGAGGAGAAAATCATAAGCCTATCCCTTTAAGTTTTGTAAAAATTAAGCCTCTGATGGTTCCTAAGAAAAATCTTACGGGCTCAATTATGGAACGTATAGACACGCGAGTAGTGCAGCTCATTTATCGCTTTAAAACCTCACAGAAATGTTTTTTTGTCGGTCAAGTAATGGATGTTTTTATACCAGATTCTAGAAATGACACCCACCATGAATAAGTTTTTTTACCTCAGCCTAGCATTAATAGCGATGAGTGGTATCTATACTAGCTGCCAGAGGATAGGCCCTGCTTATAAAAATCCTCAAATAAGGCTGCCTGATCACTGGGAGATAGGGCAGGATCAGATCTTACTTAAGCAAGTGCCTTCAGTGGTCCAAGAAGAGGATGAGTTACCTAACTGGTGGGCAGCGTTTCACGATGCGGTGCTTGAGAGATTGATCAATAGAGCTTTAGAAAATAATCCCGAAGTTCATATTGCTTATCAGCGCCTTCAAGAATATCAAGCTTTATTGTTAGAATCTAGAGCGGATTATTTCCCTATGGTTCATATGGGTATGGGTCATACTAACGCAGTCTCTCCAGCAGATGGGATTCTTTTTCAGCAACCAAGCTTGATCAATTACTTAAAAACTCAAAATGTCAAAAACCAAAGACGTTATGATTTCTTTCATCTGGGCCCTATGGTTTCCTGGGAAATTGATTTGTTTGGAAGGCTTCGCAGTGAAAATTTGGCAAGAAAAGCAGAACTTGGGGCTTCCCATGAGAATTTGATGGCTATTCAACTTTCAATTACAGCAGAGGTCTCAAAAGCATATCTTCGATTAAGAAGCATTCAACATCAATTGTTAGCAGAGGAAGACTATCAGCAAATTCTGCAAGCCCGAGCTAATCTTTTAAAGGAACGATTAGTACTTAATCATTCCACTTTAGACTCTATCGCCCAGGTTGAAATAAAAATTTGTGAAAGTAAAAATGCCATCTTACAGTTTAAGAAATATTTCGAGCAATATAAACACCGATTACTTACTTTGATGGGGGAGACCCTATGGCCTTTTGAGGAAAATCTTTTATGCTATGCGCCTATGCCTCGACCTAAGGTTCAGGTAGCTTTAGGGGTGCCTTCTGATTTATTGCATCAGCGCCCCGACATACGTCAGGCAGATCGCGAGCTAGCTGCTGCGACTTATCGTATTGGAAGAGTAATGGCCGAAGCTCTACCTCATTTTGCCTTAATAGGGAGTATTGGGGGAATGAGTAAGCAGCTAGCAGATATTTTAAGTTTTAAAAATTTGTATTGGCTATACGAGCCTTTAACCTCTTTTCCTTTATTCGATGCAGGCAAAAATAAAGCCAGTGTAAATGTCTATAAAGCGCGCGCCAAAGTAGCTTTTTCCCATTACCATCAAAAGCTTTTAAATGCTGTGGAAGAGGTTCAGCTTGCTTTACATTCGCTGCAAAGTGAAGAAAAGCGGTTGGCAGAGAATAAAAATATCTATTCATATGCTGCTAGTTCTTTAAAGAGAGCGCATCTTCTTTATCAGCAGGGCATAGGTGATTTCGTTGCCTTTAATCTAGCAGAGGACGAGGCTCATCGGCGGAGGATGCAATGGCTTGTAGCGGAAGAAGAATATGCCTTAAGTTATGTGACTTTATGCAAAGCCCTAGGAGGTAAAGTTAATTAACAAAGAAGCTCTTAATTTTTTATCTATTAATTATATTATCTTTATAAAATGCGAAGTTACTCTACGATGAGAAAGATATTTATTTTATTTAGTAACTTGATTTGTAGAGTGATTATTTATATTTAGTGAAGTGTTTTCTTATTAATGAAGCAGGCCGATGAGCATTCTAGTTGTTTTTATTAAAATCTTTCATACCTTCTCTTCCTTTTCTTACATTTCGCTTTTAAGGCACCTTATCTGTCACTAAATTGCGCTTATTTTTTTATTTAAAAAAGCTTGAAAATTTTTTGGCTGATCTCTAATCTTTTTATATTAGAGGTTTAACCTTAATCTATAAGAGGTTTTTTATGACATTCCCCTTGGCTCCTTTAGATTCTTCTATTAATCATATAAATGCTGTTAACAATTTAACAGATTATAAGAAAGAAGAAAAAGAATTTAAACACATTGAGGCAAAAAAAGTACAGTTAGCGAGTGAAAGGAAACTCTTAAGTTTTAAAGAAAAACAATTAATACATAAAGAAACACATTTAAGTGCCGAGCTAGAAGATCTTTACACTGAAATAGAAAATTTTGGGTTTAAAGAAAAAGAACTAAATCCTAAATTCACCCAGTTAAATTTTAAAGTAATAAAGTTAAGCCAAAGAATCGAACAGCTAAGGGATGAAGCTCAACAATTAGATGCTAAAGTAGCACTCTTGCTTCTGCAAACTTATCAATTAAAAGTTAATGTAGAATATAGAGCTAAGAAAGGAAAAGAAACATAAGACCTTATAATTTAAAAAATTGCAGTTAATTAAAAATTCAAGTATATTATTTGCGATTCGATAAAATTTATGATACTTATTTACGGTAAGTATATAGATCATAAAGCGAGGAGGAAGAGATTTCAAGCGTAGCGGCCTATTAAAGAAGCAGAGAGGAGATGTGGCAAAAAGCAAACGCCTAAAGCTATGCATGATTATCAGAACATCAAATTTATCTAATAATCAGGAAATTCTTAGGGTAAAATTTAACATTTTTAAGATAGTTAAAAACCTGAGAGAAACTGTTTTAATTTATAAAACTTATTTAAACCCTTTTTTTCTTATCTATTTGTCTTATTTATTTTCTTAATGTAAGGAAAGTAGCATATATTCCTAGCCAAGCGCTTGTAAATTTTGACTTGTATAGAAAACTATGAGAGAAGAGGAAGCTTATTTGTTTTGTCGGCTATTGAAAAAGATTAACCACTAAAGAGACTTTTAGCTTGCGGCGGCTTCTTCGTGCACAATGCTCGTTTTCTCTTCCTCAACATTACCTTTATGGGGAGGTCTTAAAGGAGGGGTGCTTTTATCTTTTTTCAGCAAAGCTTCTTTTTTTCTTCTATCTCTTTGGCTTAACAGTTTTTCTTCGTCATGTTGATCATCTGCAGGCCTAGTTTTTGTTGGTTGAAGAGTTTCTTCTTCTGCTGTTTGGTCAGGAGTGACAGTTTCTGGCTGTTCCTGGGAAGGAGAAAAGTTTTTCTTCCACATCTCCTGAATTTGTTGAAGAGCAGCTATCTTTCCCTCATATTTTTTGAGTTTATCTTGTAATTCTTTATCTTGAGCCAAAGAATCGCTGTGTTGCAGCATATTAAGGCGCTCTTTATAATACTCTACAGAGATCTGCTTAGGTGCTTCTAGCTTGCTATATTTTTTTAATATTTCATTAAGGCTACCAGAAGAGGTGGTGTTTAGAACAATAGCTTCTAATTTTCCTCGAGCCTCTTTTTTTGCTTGCCCCAGGCCTAAGTCAAGCGCATACTGCCCCAAGCGATTCAATTGATCATCATTAAAATGCTGCAGATATTTATGACGGCGGCCATCAGTCTGCATATTACTAGGAAAGAAGACTGTAAATTTTAATTCTTTACCTCCTACCCGGAGGATTTTTATCGCACTTTTCCCGTCGGAAGATATGTTAAAGCCCTGAAAAATCTTTTGTTGAGATTCTGCAGGCTGTTGAATCATAAGGTTTGGGCTAGCTTGATGAAGAGGATTAACCATAGAAGCTCCACGAGTTAAAAATAAGCATTCAAACACTATTATACTTGTTTATATAAATTAAGGATATAATTTTATTATGAATAGTCTTTTAAATATATAATAGAGAATTATTTCTTTCCGAATAAGAGAAACGAATAAACTTACTCCGGTTTATGCAAGCGATCACGGGATAAGCTCAGCTTTAGATAGGATTCTGCGAGCATCTGCAAGGTCAAAATGTTTGCAAATATCTGTTTTTCTATTTCTTGCACACTATCTGATTTGCATTATCTTCTTAGTATCAAGAGCTTAAGCGGGTTCCCTCCCTATGATCGCTTACCTGTTTATAGATATCCCTAACTATTAGGAATTTAGTGGCTTAAATGATCTAATCGTTTGGTTTGCTATAGTAGGGCATATACTAGCTCTTATCCCCTAAGCTATCAACATGGCTCTTGAGATATTCAAAATTTTGCTATCTTATTCATTTCTAGGGGGTTAGGGTTCAACGCTGCTCGCTGATAGGCTAGCTGCCTAGAGAAAAAATCTTCTTTCAAGCTTCTTGTAGAGCTGCCTACCTTTATCATTTTTTCCCTAGCCTTGAATAAATTTTGAAGCATCATTTTTTAGTGCCTTTAAGGTTTGTCCGTCTCGCGGCTTTAGTCTTTCTCCTCTTTTTGGAGACATTAAAAGATTTATACTCTGAATCTAAGAGGTTGGTCAAAAAGGCGAGATAACCAAAAATAAAAAAGTTAGGTTTTAAGGTTAAGGAAAGGTTAAAGATCTATTGAGAGCTAGGGGAAGGCTCCTGCATCATCAATAAGTTCGATATTTTCAATGCCCTCTAGCTTACGTAGTTCATCAATTATTTCTATAAAATGAGCTTGGGAAGCAGCCTTGAACAATAAATGAAAAATTTCTTTATCTCCTACTTTTTCTATTTGTAGGCGGCTAGAATCATAACGTTTATTTAAAGTGATTAAAATCTCTTGCAGGGAAGCTAAGTGAATAGCACCATTTTTGGCGCCAAACCGTAGACCTACGGCTCGATTTTTTTTGATAAATCTTTTTTCAAGAGGTTTTATTCCAGCAAGGATGACTAGAATAAGCAAGGTTGTGCTAACTGCTGCCAAGTAAAGCCCTCCTCCAATAGCTAGACCAACTGCCGCCACGGCCCATAAGCTTGCTGCTGTTGTCAGACCGCGGATCACATTTTTTAAAAAAAGGATGGTGCCGGCTCCTAGAAAACCAATTCCGCTAACCACCTGGGCAGCTACGCGTGAAGGATCTAGATTAATTAGTCCTTCATGCACGACTTCATGGAAAGCGTACTGGGAAACAAGCATGATAAGGGTAGATCCTAGGCATACAAGCATATGCGTGCGTAGGCCAGCGACCCAGCTCAATCGTTCTCTTTCAAATCCGATTAAACCACCCAGCACGCCTGATAGCAAAAGTCTTAAAATCATTTCCTCTGCAGGTAAGGCTGGAAGCATAAATATCTACCTTTAGTATGTTTACATTTGTTGATTAAGACTGATTGGATAATATTTTATCAATACTTTCAAGAATATTTTGATTTAAGCTTGTTTTTTTGCATAGTTTTAGGGGGAAAATCATATAGGCTACCGAAAGAAAAGGTGAGAAAAAGGGTGAATAAGGCAGGTTGCGTCTATACGATTTGACTTGATTAGAGCCTTAGCAGCTAGAATAAAGAGAGGAGATAAAAAAAGAAGAAATTGCTTGCAGGTGAGGTTTTCATAATTAGCCGCTTGGTTACCGTGCTCCAGCTTGTTTTTAAAGGTTTTATCCTGAAGGGTTGCTAATAATTTTAATCCAGGGCAGGCTAAATCCCGTTGGCCTAGAAAGAAGATCTTACGTCGCAAATTTTTTTATAAGCATGCAATCATGCTAGGGTTATCTATAAGGCAGGTGAAAATAATCTTAGGAATTATATCGCTTAAAAACTTGTGAGAAAAATGTCTAATTTTCTAGCAAGTTTTGCTCTCTCAGTAAATTCTTTATACTTGAAAGCTTAAAGCGTCTATGTTTAGCAAGCCTCAAGCGATTAGCTTTCTAAAGTGGATACCAAGCTACAAAAATTTAGAAAAGCCTGTAACTTAGTATCTCTTTAGAAAAAATTGCTGCTTATCCTTTAATTTAAGGCTGAGGGGTACCCATCATCCCATAGCCGGATACCATAGTAATAATAAAAAGGATAAGAAAAACGATGAATAAAACTTTCGCGATAGTAGCGGCTATGCCTTCAATACCTCTGAAACCCATTAAACCTGCCACGATAGCAATAATCAAAAATGTTAATGACCAATATAACATATATATCCTCGCTGTTAGTTTTTATCATCCTAAGATGGTATATAAAAAATTCAGTTTTTGTTTTAAGCATTTTCAAATGCGTAGGCCTTTACTTAATATATTTCTAGCTTTGAATTTTTTTAAAGGCTAAAAATTAAGACTTTTTGCATGTCATCGAGAACTTCTTTGCTTGGTGGCTATCTTGCAAGGGCTTAGAGACAATTTAATATTAAATAAACCTACCAAAAAAAACTTAGGTCTCAAATTCTGAGTGAGAAGCCTTTTCTAGAAGAGAGAAATTTTCTTCCCATGGGAGATGTTAAAGATAAAACTTTAGATTCAAGAAACGTTGAAAGAGGGCTACGAATGAACTTGCAAGCAATAAATGCTATTCTTCTTTAGCCAATTTCAAAGCCTTCTTCAATTAAGCTTGATGGGGATTGAAGCAGCCTTCTGCATGAGAATTTAATGTTTTAGTAATAATGTAGAGAATGGCTATAAATGCCTCTCGGCTCTTAAGGAACTGAAGAAATAAAGTTACGGGGAAGGGCTTTTAAGTCTTTAGATAAAGACTATCTTTTTATCTTCCCATTGGAAATTAAATACCCTTAAATTTTGATAAGGACTTTTTTAGATTACCCACCTAAAAACGTAACAGTTCAGATACCCTTTTTTTATTCAGGAACGTTTGAATGGAATAGAAGCTAGGTAATGGCTTCTTGCAAGTTGGCCTGTCGATCTATGGCTAATAGACGAGGGCTGCCTCGGATGGCATCTGCCAAGGCATCCCAGACATTCCAGCCTTGTTTGCGTGCCGTAGAAATGTAGCTGCGGATGCGGCAAAAAATCTGCCCTCCTTTAGGCTTACGGAAACAACCCGATATCTTTTGCTTTAACTTAACCATACGAATGTCTTGTTCGCCTTGGTTATTGGTAAAGGGTACGGCAAAATCGTACATGAACCGCAACACGCACTCTCGCTTTTCTTTTAGACGGTCCAGAAGGTTTTTACCTTCCCGTTGCCTTTGCTTACCTCTTTTACCTTTTGGCAATGGAGGCAGGCTAGAATGATAGGTAAGCCCATCAATAATTTTCTGTTTATAAGCCTGCTCAATGTCTTGTAAAAGCTTTGGAGGTAGAGCTTCTTGATTTACATGTTTTTCTACTTCTTGCTGGGCAAAAAGCAGTAATTCTTTCATTTGTTTTGCCCACATTTCCTGTTTTTCCTCATGCATAAACGTCAATTCTCTCAAATGATGCGCATTGCACAATCCATGCAACATTTGTTCATAAGAAAAGTAAGGAAACCAATGGTCATGAATGGCTATACTTTTAAATTGAGGTAAAATGTTTGCCTCATCCATGGCTTGTTGCCCGCGCTTAGCATGCAGGGTGTATAAAGTAGCCCTTGGTGAAGAGGCTACATGCACCCACGATAGTTTTTTTTCACAGCGGATGCCTGTCTCATCAAAGTGTAAAACGCGTGTGGCTAGCAAGTATGTTTTCAGACTATTTTCAAAGGTTTCAAGTTTCTCAAAGAGTTTTTTGTCGATATTTACACAAGTGCCAGGTGAAAGAGTTACATCAAACACATCCTCAAAAATTTCGCAGACGCGGTCCACGGGTATAAAATGTTGATCGGCAAAGTAAGCTGCCAGGGCTTGAACTCTCTCGCCATATTGCACAGGCCCTCTAACGTTTTCAGGAAATATTCCTTTACTATTTTTTCCACAGCAAGGGCATTTTTTCTCCTCCACCCGATGTTCTGTCACCTCACACTTAGAAGGAGGAATTTCAAAAACCTGACGTCTTTCTACACAAGCACCTTTGATTTCACTAAGGGTTGTTTGGCATGTTTGACACATTGTGGGTGTATGAATCACCAAGAAATCGGGTTTTTCCACCTGAAGAAGGCCTTTTCCCACATGTCCTTGTTGAGCACCTGGTTTTTTGCCTGATGGGCGACGTTGGCTTTTTGGCTTCCGCTTCAAGCCATCACTGCTAGGAGGTTTGCTGCTATTAGAACTGTTCTTTGTAAGTTGATCCTCTAAGCTACTAATACGATCTTGCTGCTGTTGGATATGAGCTTGCAGCTGTTGAATCTGGGCCTGTTGCTGTTGGATCTGAGATTGCTGCTGTTCGATGATCTTTTCAAGATAGCGAATATAAGTGCGAATAGCAGCTGGAAGAGCATCAAAATCTTTACCGGAAATAGAGGGCATAAAATTTGGGTTATCTGCATTCATGTCTATAGAATAGCAAATCTCTCATACTAAAGGAAATCAATATTTATTGATGGCCATTTCGTTGAGGTGAACAGGCATTGGTTGGGGGGTATCTGAACTGTTACCTAAAAACTAGCTTTCCGCAGCCTATAAAAATTACAGATAAGCATAATTTATAGCAAAGAGTGCGTGGAAGAAAAAGCTTGGCTCCTAGCTTAATTTTGCTTTAATGGTAAGGAAAAATGCTAACCACTGATGTTATTTTAATCCACATAAGATCCTTTTTTGTCGTATCCTCAATGAATAATTTTACCTTTAGCTGGTTGCATTTGGCAAGCTTGCCTTTTAGCATATTGCCATAGTTGTTAGGTTTTTAAAGAGCTAGATAGTAAGGAAATTAGTGATGTTGCTATAGCTAATCCGACCCTCTAAAAGGTAGGTGGGCGTAAATACTCCTAAGATCCTCAATCAAATTTTTTCCCTGTTTCGCTAAAAAATATCTTTTGTAAAGTAGATTTTTTTAGCTGACTTGTATTTAAAATAAGTGCGTGAAAATAACCTCTTCTTGACGAAATAAGAAAAAATCTCTAAAAATTCAATTTTAATATTTGGGGCAAAATTTTAGGGATTTAAACTGTTTTTTATGAAGAAAGATAGATGCTTATTTAATAAGCTAAAGTGCCTTCTCCAGGGAAAAACAACCTCTTAGTAACAATCAAAGAAGTTAAAGAATTTATATGCAAATCACTCACCCGCTAGGCCCTTTGCAGCGCGTTTTCCATCAAGAGCCCGTCATAGAATCAGAAGGCCCTGACAGCGATGTTTCTTTTTCACCTTTTACACAGCAAAACTGCGCTACTCCTTCTTTATCTCCTCTTTGCCCCCAAATATGGCCTCAAATGCCTATAAAAAGCACACAGGAAGAAAAGCTTTTAAAGGAGCGTTTAATAAATTATTTAGGCCAAGAAAAAGATCTCCTAGGAGAAACCATAGCCCACCTTCATGCCGAATCTTCTCTTTATACTGCCAAAGAAAGAAATAAACTGGCTAAGCTTGTGCCTAATCTTAAGTTACCTTGGTTTATAGTCACGGAAGAACAAAGAAAGGAGATAATTGAACAGGGAATAAGCGTGGCTTCCTACCCACGTTTACAACCTTTTCATAGAGTCTTAGCTACTATTGTGGATACTATCACTTCAATTACAACTTCCTCTTTTAAAGATAAGCTAAAAATCTTAGAGACCTATTATACTAACTTTATAACCCAGCTCCTTGAGGCTTCTGCCTTAGAGAAGCGAGAAGCTTTACTAGCCTTGAAAGCCCAGGTCTGTGGAGATTCCGTGGGTTTTCTTCTCCTCGATATAAATAAAGCTCTTGCTATGCTTTCTATGGATGATCTAGGGCTGCCTTGCCGTACCAATACGCATGGTAGGCATGCAGTTGCTTCTTTAGGCGGTTTACATTGTAAAGGTAATCCTAAAGCGGCAATTATTTCTGATTATTTGAAGCCGGCTTGGGAGTATGCTGCTACTTCTTTAACCCAAGCTTTTTCGCCAAAATCTCTAATTGCCGCTCCTACCTCTTTCCTTAAAATTTCACATATTAGGATTTTCAATTGGCACGCCTTACCAGATGAGGAAGCCAAACAGATCTTTAATGAGCAATTATGGCAAGGCAAAACCTCTTTTCAGATATTTAAAGAATATCCTCAGCTTAAAGAGAGATTATGTAAAGCTACTGGCTATGAGTCTTATACAGTGCAGGTAGGCTATACAATAGGTCATTCTCTTGAAGCCGAACGCCCTCCAGCGATTTTGCTCGTAGACCTCATCAGTATCTTGGAAATCTTTGATTTATTATGCGATGAACTAACGGCTGAAGAGCTTATTGAAAGCTGGCCTTATTTCTTAGAAGAAGCACATAAGCCTTACTCATCTGCTCCTGGAAAGCTTTTCCATGCTTATAAAACATGGGTGGAGCAGCTGCCAGAAGAGTTGCGTTTAAAAGAATTTTCCTGCACAGGAGATTTTAGCTTAAAATCTGACGAGCAAGGCTTGGACATTTTTCGTAAAGACTTTTTAGAAAATAAGGAAGAAAATAATTTTTGGCAGCTTTTAACCATACTAAAGTTACATCCTAAGCTAGCCGCAAATGCTTCTTTAGCTTCTTTAGTTGAGCTATCTTTAGCTTTACGCTGGATCGCTAAGCTTTTTCCTAAAAAATCTATAAAAGAGCTTTTTCGTCATCTTCCACCTTTATTACAAAAAATTGATAAAGAGGCTTTTAGCAGCTTAATCCTGGCCAGTCTCTTTATCCTACCTAATGATGGCAAAGCCGATAACTATATTGTAGAACTTATTTGGAAAGATCAAGAGCTGGAAGGCTTAAAGCTTGTCTGCATTGATAATGATCAAGCTTTTGAGCCTGCGATTATTCCAGCAGAAAAAGGGCATGGAATTCATTTAAAATGCCTGCCTCTATTGCTGAAAGGATGCATGGACCAACCTATTGCCCCCTTAAACAAAGAATTTCTAAAAAATTTAAACCCCCTCGATTTTTTGCTGCACTGGATTAAGCGACTAGACCAAAGAAATCAACAATATAAAAGGCTTATTCTCCAAAAACAGTTAACAAACAAAGATTTTTTAGATGAGACAGCTGAAAAAAAGTTGGATATTCCCCTTTTATTGCCGAAGGGACTATTGACTATATTTTTTAAAAAACTGCAGCTATTGCAGGATAAGCTTAAGCAAGATTTAGTCACTCACCACGATCTTTTTAAAGTTTTAGAGCCGACCGCCTTTGCCTGCTACCAAGTTCTTATGCAAACGCATGCCAATCCACTCGACGCCTTACTATCTCTGCACCATCAAAGCACAACTGTTGAAGCTCTGGTCGGCTCTACACATTTATCTTCCCCCAAAGCTTTACCGTATCTGATCTCCCTTGAAGAAGAAGTGGGTGCTTTTTTATCCTCATTAGATTGGTCCAATCGTATTCCTACCCAGCTTACTCCACTAAAAGCTGTTGCTAATCTTTCGTTTTGTCCGCCTTTGCCTCTTTCCTTGGCACAAAAGCAAAATTTGTTGTTTACGGCTATCGACCTAGGTAGGGCTTCTTTGGTTAAGCTAGCTCTTCAACTAGGAGCTGAAATCAATCAAGCCGATGAAGCAGGACAAACAGCTTTACATAAGCTTATGCGCATCTATCACTTACCTAACTTGGAAGAAGAGCAAATTTTCTTAATCGCAGAACTTTTGTTGGCACACGAAAAGCTTGATCCTAATGTTTTAGACGGACAGAGCTCTCCTCCTATTTTTCCTTTAATTAACCGTGCCTCTTATGCATCTTGTCGCTTTAGTGTTTTATTAGCCAAGCTAGTTAAGAGGGGAGCGGATTTGGACTACCCAGATCTTCTTCGTCAAGGGGAGACGCCGTTAGAAAAAGCTATGGCTGAAGACAATCTCTTTATATTCATTGAGCTAGCTAAAAATGGGGCTGGTGCTAAAGCCCATCCCTCTAAGATTTTAAAATTTGTTAATAAACATGCCCATGACCCTCATCTCGAGCAAGTTCTTTCCTGCCTTGAAGCTCAATTACCAGCCTTCGCTTACCTACGCTCTCTTGCTGTCTTTACTTCAAAAGCTACGGGTCAAGGATTTGAATGGGAAGGCGTCGATTCTGGAAAAGCAAAGTTACATCCCCACGTCGTGCAGCAACTTCCGCTTGATGCAGGCTTAGAATTTTATAAGCTGCCTCGTACATATGGACGCAGTGCTGTTGTAGCGGTTAGCTATCTGCATCGTAAGCTTCATTTTAAGCCTTATCCTGAGATGGCAGGAATGGAGTATGCGGTAGGAAGGCTTCATCGCTTGATTATTGGGCATGGCGTTCCCGAGACTGAATTATTCAAATGCTACAATATTCGTCATCACCCTTATCCTCTGTTAGTTTCAGAAACAAGCGATGGAAAGAATTTAGATGGGGTTTTAAAAGCAGGCAGCACTTTAACCAATCTAGATTTGCATCGGGTGCACAATATGATGCTCTTAGCTATGTTAGTTAATCCGGAGGATGGTAAACCCGATAATTACATCTTGCAATCCTTTACTAATCATCAAGGTGAAAAAAAAGAACAAATCGTAAGTATCGATAACGACCATGCTTTTCTTCCCTCTTTTTCCAAGGACGAAAAACTGAAAGTTAAATGTATCTTATTTTGCTTAAATCAAATGCACACTGCTCTTCATTCTGAAACGAGAAAAGTTTTCCTAAAAATTAAGCCCCTAGAAATATTGCAAACTTGGCTAAAGAATCTCAATGAGCAGCAGCAGCGCTATGAGAGTCTCTTTAACGAAAAAGAACGTGATTATGTGTATGCTTATAACAAGCAAAAACCTGTGATTTCTATTCTTTTGCCTCCAAAAACTATTGTTAGACTTTACCAAAAACTTACCTGTATGCAGCATGCTATAGAAAGCAACGCCGCGATAACTCCTCTAGAACTTCTCTTCCGCTTAGATCCTTCACTGGGAAAATATTATGCCCACCTTTTGCAAGATACAACAGCTTCTCCTTACGAGCGCTTTTTGAAGGGGCCAGGACATTTCTATGATAAAGCTCAGCAATGCTTAGTAACTAGTAGCACTACCAATTCACTTTTAAAATCAAGCAATATACCCGCTAAAGATCTAGCCAGGCATGAAAAGCGCTATTTGCCTCAAGAGTCTTTAAAAGAATTAGAGATGCTGATCAGCCAAAGCTGTCCTCGCCATCTTCAAGCGGTCGCCGCTGCTATAAAAAAAGGAAATATCGAACCTTTTCAAGAACTTTTAACTGATGGCTTACGTGAAGCTGCCCTAGCTTTCTTAAAAATTTCTAAGCAAAAGCAAGAGCTAGCTTTGCTTAAAGCTATGGCTGCTTCTTCTTTCAACAGCTTGTCTTTAAAAAATTGTAAATCTTTAGATAGATCTCTTTTAAAACGGTTATTAGAAGCTTCTAAGGTTCTTACCAAGTTAGATGCTAGTCATTGCGATGCCTTAAAATCTTTTTCTTTCGTAGAATTGCCTTGCTTAAATTATCTTGATTTGTCTAATTGTAAGCGTCTTTCTAAGCTGGCTTTAAAAGCTCCCAACTTGCGTTTTCTTGCTTTAAAAAATAATGCAGCATTAACCTCTCTACAGCTAGAAGCTCCTTCTCTAGAAGAGCTTGATTTAGAAGGATGCGTAAATCTTCCTGCCCATCAGGTTGCATTGCTCATCGAGACCTATCCACGTCTTAGAAGTTTAACGTTACCTCACCGCGATCCTTCCTTGCTAATGCGGTACAATCTCCCTCCTTCTTCTTTAGCGATTACCTTGCAAGTTAGAGCCTTATTTGAGAATACTCTTCGCACTCTTCAGATTACCCAAGAGCTTCTCTCAGAAGAAGAATGTAAAGCTTTAAAAGAGGGTCTTAGGCTAAATTCTTCGCTTCAAGAGGTAGACCTTTCCGGCTTTCCAATAGCTTATCCATTTGCTACGGCTTTAGCACAGGTCATAGAAAATAACCAGACGCTCAATCGGCTGAGCTTCTGGGGTAATGAGATAGCTTATCCGGCAGCAATCCCTTTAGCAAAAGCTCTAAAGGGTACACCTTCAATTACCCATTTAAGACTCTATGATATACCGTTAGACTCTCAAAGTATCATGGCTTTTGCTGAGGGGATAAAAAGTAATTCCTCGCTTGCCATTCTTGAACTTAGTGATAATCAACTAAATGAAGAAGGATCTATCGTTTTTGCTAAAAGCTTAGAAAGAAACTATTCGCTCACTGAGCTAAACTTCTCTAATAATCAACTGGCAGATGTAGGCGCTATTGCTTTAGCTAAATCCCTAAAGGGCAAGACCTCAATTACTAAGCTTGTTCTCGAAAATAATCGCATAGAGGATGAAGGTGCTCTAGCTTTATCTAAAGCCTTAAAATACAATCCTTCAATCAGCGAGCTTATTCTTAAGATTAACCTGATATGCGACAAGGGTGTTACTGCTTTAGCTAACCTTGTGGAAAGCAATAGGTCGCTCACTCATGTCGATATTTCGCACAATTTGGTGAGTGATGCGGAGGTCATAAAATCCCTAACCTCCTTATTATTAAGGAATAAGAATACTCTCATTTAAGATAAATTTTCGCTTCATTTTATTATCCTCCTTTACGTAAGCCAAGGTTTCTTTTGTAAATTTTCGATTTTCTTCCATAGTTCGCCTTCTTGGGTAGGCTCTGCATAGATTTTTGCTAGACCCCCACTTTTTAAGAAAAGGGGGATTTCATTAGAGATATGTTTTTTCCCTAGCTCGTTCACTATTTTAATCATACATTTTTTTCGTAGCAGAAGTTTGGTGTCGATAAGATGTTTATCCTTTAGCTTCAGAACACTTGCTATCAAATTGGCCAGAAGGATGGTAGAGTAAGTACTTAAAAGATTGATGAAGGTTGGAAAAAGCCCGACCTAGCATAGTAGAGGTACTCATGCCCCCCAATATATTGGGGAAAGCTTCTAGCTGTTAATCATTAGCTTAAATTTGTACAGGCGTAAATATAACATTAAGAGGCTTAAAGTTTAGGAGTTAATCGCCTGGTAGATTGATTTTTGCCTTCGTTGGCCATATAGCCATTTGTCAGGAGTAAGAAAATGTAACAGCGTCTACTTAAGTAATCTATTGTTTGTACAACTGGACAAATCTATCTCACTTATGGTAAATTGTTATCTATTATTTAAAAAAAAAAGCAGAGTTTAAGGAATTTTTATGGCACAAATTAGTACAAATGAGTTCAAAGCTGGAATAAAAGTGGAAGTGGATGGACAACCTTATACAATTGTAAGCAATGAATTTGTTAAGCCCGGCAAAGGACAAGCTTTTAATCGTGTGAAATTAAAGCATCTTACTACAGGCCGTACCATTGAGCAGACTTTTAAATCAGGAGATAAAGCAGATGTGGCCGATGTAGTTGAAGCTGAAATGCGCATGCTTTACAAAGAGGCCGATGGGGTAGTCTTTATGGATGATAAAACATTTGACCAGGTTAAAATCCCTTTTGTAAGCATAGGCGATAATGCTCAGTGGTTAATGGAAGACCATTTGTATTTTATAGTATTTTACAAAGGGCAGCCCGTTACACTAGAACCTCCTACTTTCATCGACATGATTGTAACTGAAACCTCTCCAGGAGCGCGAGGAAATACAGCTTCGGGTCGTGTGTTGAAGCCTGCTGTGGTAGAAAGTGGCGCTAAAATTCAGGTGCCTATCTTTGTGGAACAGGGTGAAAAAGTTAAAGTTGATACGCGCACTGGCGAATATGTTTCTCGCGTTTCATAGATGGCTGCCCAGTTAAATAGAGTCAAGATCCTTAGGGATCGGGCCTACATGCTAGCCCAAGCACGAGAGTTTTTTGCCAAGCAACAAATCCTAGAAGTGGATTGTCCTATTCTTACTCAAGGGGCTTCTATTGATGCTAATATCGATTTAATTCCTGCCCGCTATGCAAACCTTGAAATACGCTATATGCATTCTTCCCCAGAATATGGGATGAAAAGGCTTCTTGCAGAAGGAATGAGTGATATTTATCAGCTATCACATGTTTTTCGTGACGCTGAATTTAGTTGTAAGCATAATCCTGAATTTATGATGGCCGAGTGGTATCGTTTAGGTGTCTCTTATGAATTTATGATTGCAGAAGCTTTAGATTTTGTTCGTCTGTTCTTGGGTCCCTTGCCTGCTTACACCATAAGTTATCGTGAAGCTCTGCAGGAATACGCTAATTTAGATTATGTTAAAGCTTCTATTCCTGATTTGATAGAATATTTGCAGAATAGAGGTATTCAACCCTACGTTCAGATTGAAAAAGAAGGGAAAGATGCTCTTTTAAATCTTATTTTAGCTATGGTGGTTGAACCGCAATTAGGAAAAGATAAGCTTTGTGTTTTGACTGACTATCCTGCCACCCAAGCGGCTCTCGCTCAGACAAAATGGCAAAATGACGAGCAGATCGCGGAACGGTTTGAGATTTATTACGCCGGCTTAGAACTTGCTAACGGCTATCATGAGCTGGGAGATGTAGGTGAGCAGCGTAAGCGTTTGATGGAAGCAAATCAAATAAGGGATAGTTTAGGCAAAAATCAGCTACCCATTGATGAAGCTTTTTTGGAAGCCTTAAAAAAAGGTTTTCCTGATGCTTGTGGCGTTGCAATAGGTTTTGATCGCTTGATGATGCTACGTCACCAGGCTTCTACGATTGCCGAGGTCATTCCCTTTGCTTGGGCTACAGCTTAAGAAATTGCCGCTAGATCTATTGTTTGGCCATTGATAGGTAGACCTTATTATGTTTTATAGGGCTTAAATTTGTTTAAGGCTGTTGCAGGAGGACGTGATGGATAAAAATAATGATAATACCCAAACTTCTAAAGCTTTACCTTGGTATAAAGAAGGCTTACGTTTTCAATGTACTGAATGTGGAAAATGCTGCACAGGCTCGCCAGGATACGTATGGATAACAGAACTAGAGATGCAAGCAGTTGCTAAGCTGTTAAAGATGTCTTTAGAGATGTTTAAGAAAAAATACACCCGTCAGCGCGAGAATCGATACTCACTGATTGAAAAGAAAAATTTTAACAATGAATATGATTGTATTTTTTTAAAAGATAAAAAATGTTCTATCTATCAAGAACGCCCACGACAATGTCGCACCTTTCCGTGGTGGAAAGAGAATCTGGCTTCGGAAGAAAGTTGGAAAGCAGCGGCACAATATTGCGAAGGCATCCATGAGGAAGCTGCCCTTGTTCCTTATGAAAAAATTGAACAACAACTCCACCTCAATCAAAATTCATTGATACAGAAAAGCTAAATGCTTTTATTTAAGATTGCTGTTAGGTAAGCTTAAACAGTCCCACCTTTGCTATTGGCTGATCGATGCTCATTCATTAAATTTTTTATCTTAGGATGGAACTATCATCAATTATAGCTGGTGCCAGGGTGGATAGTTTTTGTGATCTGCTGTAACCTTTTTCTATAGCTCCCATCTCCATGGCCTATAGATATCCAGTGAAAAAGCTGGTATGTTCTATAAAAAAGCACCTCATAGCCTTTTCTAATGGCTTTTTATAGTACTAGCTTACCTAAGCAAGCCGCTAAACTGTTTTTAAATCTAGCTTGCCTAATTTTGCTTTTTCCATGTATATGAATATCCCTAAAAAATAAATATAAATAGGCATAAAGCTTAGAAGGAGACCCTACCATGAATCCTTGCTCTTCTCTTACCATTGAACATCTACCTAATGAAATACTGACTCCTATTTTAAAGGCATGCGCTGCGCCTTCTTTATATAGCGTCTGTACAAAATGGCGACATTTGCTGGCTACAGAAGTCATGCCTACCCTTTATAAGCAAATAGGCAAGATGCATGTTCCCCATGGTGATGTTCACAAGCAGACTCTTATTATAGATAGGATTTATAAATTAGAAGCTGAACTTCCTGAAATAGCAAAGGTCTATGCAATCTTTAAGCAAACCTTTACCCTAGCTAAATCTCTTTCTCCTTTAGAATTTAAATCCAAAACTCTGGAAAAAAGATATTTTACTTTGGCTAATTACTCCTCTTATCTTGTAAACATTAATCGCCTGTTAATGTGGAAAAACCTTCCTAGTGGAAGGGAGTACTTAGAGCAAGAGAAAATCAAGTATTTGCCTTTAAAAGAAAAAGGCAGGCTTTTTAAGGAATGGATTGAAAATCATGGCAAAGATATTAAAAGCTTAGATTTAACTGCATCTGGCTTGACCTTTCTACCCCCAGAGATAGGGTATTTATCGCAGCTGAAAAAGCTTAATTTAAACAATAACCAGCTTACCACTCTTCCGGTAGAGATAGGTCGTTTATCGCAGCTGATAACGCTTTGCTTAGACAACAACCAGCTCACCTCTCTTCCTAAAGAGATAGGGCGGCTATCGCAACTCAGAGAGCTTAACTTAAATAATAACCGGCTCACCACTCTTCCCGCAGAGATAGGGCAGCTACTTCAGCTGAAAAGTCTTAACTTAGGACAAAACCAGCTTACCACTCTTCCTGCAGAGATAGGACAGCTGCTCCAGCTGAAAAGTCTTAACTTAAGACAAAACCAGCTCACCATCCTTCCTGCTGAACTTGGACAGCTATCTCAGTTGCAGGAGCTTGATTTAAGCAGCAGCCAGCTCACCACTCTTCCGATAGAGATAGGACAGTTATCGCAGGAGCTAGGCCTTGATCTAAATGGAAATCCTTTGGAAAGTATTCCTGAGGGCATAAAGCAACGCTTTAATCTATAACTGGCAAAGTTTGGATCTTTGCTATCTAATGTAATAAAGAAAAATACATTGATGCCTTGGAAAGATGTGTAAGAATATAGATAATCTTTGGATAGCATCGGAAGCAGGGAAGGCTGGCTCTGCTAAAAGATAGAAAGAATTTCTAATGTTTTTTTATATTGTTAGCTTGCCTAAACATGCCGCTAAGTTGTTTTTAAATCTAGCTTGCCTATTTTGCTTTCTCCATATATACGAATTTCTCTAAAAGTAACTAAAAATTAGGCATAAAGCTTAAAGGAGACCCTACAATGAATACTAGCTCATCTATCACCCTTGAACATCTACCTAATGAAATACTAGCTCCTATTTTAAAGGTTTGCGTCACACCTTCCTTATTTAGCGTTTGTACGAGATGGCGACATTTGCTGGCTACAGAAGTTATGCCTTCCCTTTATAAGCAAATAAGTAAGATGCATGCTCCTCATAGAGATGTTAACGAGCAGACTCTTATTTTAGGTAGGATTTATAGGCTAGAAGAAGAGCTTTCAGAGACAGCAAAGGTAAATGCAATCTTTAAGCAAATCTTTGCTTTAGCTAGCTCACTGTCTCCTATGGAGTTGGAATTTAAATGTAAAGCTGAGAAAAAAAGGTATTTTACCCTGACTAACTATACCTCTTATCTTGTAAATATTAATCGCCTGTTAATGTGGAAAAACCTCCCTAGTGGAAGGAAGTACTTAGAGCAAGAGAAAATCAAGTATTTGCCTTTAACAAAAAAAGGAGAGCTTTTCAGAGAGTGGATTGAAAATCATGCCAAAGATATTAAGGAATTAGATTTACAGGGAGTTGGCTTAACGTTTTTGCCTACAGAAATAGGGCAACTTTCTCAGCTAGCGATCTTAAACTTAGATAGAAACCAACTTACCTCCCTTCCGGCACAGATAGGGCAGCTTTCTCAGCTCCAAGAGCTTAAATTAAACTGCAACGAACTTATCATTCTCCCTGTAGAGATAAGGCAACTATGGGAGCTCAATAAACTTTATTTAAACAATAACCAGTTCACCAACCTTCCAGCAGAAATATGGCAGCTGGTTGGTTTACAACACCTTTACTTAGAGAATAACCAGCTTACCTCTCTTCCAGCACAGATAGGTCAGCTATCGCGGCTTTCTCAACTTTGCTTAAGCAGCAACGAGCTTACCTCCTTTCCAGCAGAAATAGGACAGCTTTCTCAGCTGCAAACGCTTGAATTAAGCAGCAACGAACTTATCGCCCTTCCTGCAGAGATTGGGCAGCTTTCTCAGCTGCAAACGCTTGAATTAAGCAGCAACGAGCTTACCGCCCTTCCTGCAGAGATTGGGCAGATGTCTCAGCTGCAAAGGCTTAAATTAAGCAGCAACCGGCTTACCACTCTTCCTGCAGAAATAGGGCAGTTGGCACAGCTGCAAGAGATTTGGTTAAGCAGCAACCAGCTCACGTCTCTTCCCACCGAGATAGGGCAGCTATCGCAGCTGCGAAGATTTAACTTAGATAAGAACCAGCTAACCGCTCTTCCTATGGAAATCGGGCAACTTTCTCAGCTGCAATGGCTTTACTTAACCAATAATCAGCTTACTTTCCTTCCTTCAGAGATAGGACAGCTATCGCAGCTGCAAAGGCTTTACTTAATCAATAATCAGCTTGCCACTCTTTCTGCAGAGATAGGGCAGCTTTCTCAGCTATCCATCCTCTACTTAAGCGGCAACCAGCTTGCCACCCTTCCTGCAGAGATAGGGCAACTATCTCAGCTGGCATGGCTTTCCTTAAGCAATAACCAGCTTACAAATCTTCCTACAGAGATAGGACAATTATCGCGGTTGCAAAGGTTTCACTTAAATAATAACCAACTCACCACACTTCCTGCAGAGATAGGGCAGCTCTCACGGCTGTTAGAGCTTTATTTAAGCAATAATCAGCTTACTTCTCTTCGTGCCGAGATAGGGCAGTTATCTCAGCTGAAAGTGCTTAATTTATGTAATAATCAGCTTAGCTCCTTTCCAGCAGAAATAGCTTATTTGGCGGAAGGGTTAAATCTTAATCTAAAAGAAAATCCACTGGAAAGTATTCCTGAGGAGATAAAGCAACGTTTTAGGCTATAAATGGAGAAGTTTGTATTTGTAGCACCTAATCTACTAAAGAGATAAATGGATGCGTTTGTAGGGTGTTTAGAATATCGATAACCTTTCGACTTATTATAGAAACGCTAGCATCCGAAGATAATGCTTTTCTGTTAAAGGATAAGAAGAATTTCTAATGGCTTTTATAGTACTAGTTTGCCTAAGCAAGCCGCTAGACTGTTTTTATATCTAGCTTGCCTATTTTGCTTTTTCCATGTATATGAATACCTCTAAAAAGCAGCTAAAAATAGACATAAAGCTTCAAAGAGGCTATACCATGAATCCTAGCTCTTCTCTCACCATTGAACATCTACCTAATGAAATACTGACTCCTATTTTAAAGGCATGCGCTGCGCCTTCTTTATATAGCGTCTGTACAAAATGGCGACATTTGCTGGCTACTGAAGTCATGCCTTCCCTTTATAAGCAAATAGGCAAGATGCATGTTCCCCATGATGATGTTTACAAGCAGGCTCTTATTATAGATAGGATTTATAAGCTAGAAGAAGATCTTTCTGTAGCAGAAAAGGTAAATGCAATCTTTAAGCAAATCTTTGCTTTAGCTAGCCCTCTTTCACCTTTAGATTTAGAGCTTAAAGATAAACCTAATGAAAAAAGATATTTTACTCTAACTAATTACTGCTCTTATCTTGTAAACATTAACCGCCTTTTAATGTGGAAAAAACTTGCTGGAGGAGAAGAATATTTAGGGAGAGAAGAAATCAAAGCTTTACCTTTAACAAAAAAAGGAGAGCTTTTCAGAGAGTGGATTGAAAATCATGGCAAAGATATTAAAAGCTTAGATTTAACTGAATCTGGCTTGACCTTTCTACCCCCAGAGATAGAGTGTTTATCGCAGCTGAAAAAGCTTAATTTAAACAATAATCAGATTACCACTCTTCCGGTAGAGATAGGGCAGCTGTCTCAGCTTAAATTACTTCACTTAGGTAATAACCAGCTTGCCACTCTTCCGGCAGAGATAGGGCAGCTATTTCAGCTAGAAGAGCTTTACTTAGATAATAACCAACTGACCATTCTTCCGGTAGAGATAGGGCAGCTCGCCCAGCTGCAATGGCTTTACTTAAAAAACAACCAGCTTACCGCTCTTCCGGCAAAGATAGGGCTGCTTTCTGAGCTGGAAGCACTTGACTTAAACAGCAACCAGCTCACCACTCTTCCGATAGAGATAGGGCAGCTTTCTCAGCTGCAATGGCTTTACTTAAAAAACAACCAGCTTACCACTCTTCCGACAGAGATAGGTCATTTATCGCAGCTGGAAGGGCTTTACTTAGGTAACAACCAGCTCACCGCTCTTCCTACAGAAATAGGGCAGCTATCGCAGGGGTTAGCTCTTCAACTCGATGGAAATCCGTTGGAAAGTATTCCTGAGGAAATAAAGCAACGTTTTAGTCTATAACTGGCAAAGTTTGGATCTTTGCTATCTAATGTACTAAAGAAAAATACATTAATGCATTGGAAAGATGTTGAGAATATAGCTAACCTTCCGATAGCATCCGAGGTGGAGAGGATGTCACTCTGCTAAAAGATAGAAACAATTTCTAATGGTCTTTTGCATTCCTAGCCTGCCTAAGCATGCGCTAAGTTGCTTTTAAATCTAGCTTGCCTATTTTGCTTTTTCCATATATACAAATTTCTCTAAAAAGTAACTAAAAATAGGCATAAAGCTTAAAGGAGACCCTACTATGAATACTAGCTCATCTATCACCCTTGAACATCTGCCTAATGAAATACTGGCTCCTATTTTAAAGGTATGCGCTGCGCCTTCTTTATATAGCGTCTGTACAAGATGGCGACATTTGCTGGTTACTGAAGTCATGCCTTCTCTTTATAAGCAAATAGGCAAGATGCATGTTCCTCAAGGAGATGTCAACAAGCAGGCTTTTATTTTGGATAAGATTTATAAATTAGAAGCTGAACTTCCCGAAGCTACAAAAGTCAACGCGATCTTTAAGCAAATCTTTGCTTTAGCTAGCTCTCTTTCACCTTCAGAATTAGAATTTAAATGGATAACCGAGGAAAAAAGATATTTTACTCTGAATAATTACTCTTCTTATCTGATAAATATTAATCGACTTTTAATGTGGAAAAAAATTCCTGGTGGAGAGGAATACTTAGACCAAGAAGCAATCAAATATTTGCCTTTGCAAGTAAAAGGAAAGCTATTTAGAGATTGGATTGAAAGATATGGCAAAGATATTAAAGACTTAGATTTAACAAGAATGGGCTTGACTTTATTACCTGCAGAGATAGGGCAGCTACTTCAGCTGAAAAGTCTTAACTTAGAACAAAACCAACTTACCACTCTTCCCATAGAGATAGGACAGCTATCGCGTCTGAAAGCGCTTAACTTAGAAAATAACCAGCTTGCCACTCTTCCTGCCGAGACAGGGCAGCTACTTCAGCTGAAAAGTCTTAACTTAGGAGGCAACCAGCTTGCCACTCTTCCGGCAGAGATAGGGCAGCTATTTCAGCTAGAAGAGCTTTACTTAGATAATAACCAACTGACCATTTTTCCGGTAGAGAGAGGGCAGCTTCCTCAGCTGCAATGGCTTTACTTAAAAAACAACCAGCTTACCACTCTTCCCTCAGCGATAGGGCAGCTATCGCAGCTAAAAGGATTTTACTTAGATAGCAACAAGCTTATCACTCTTCCTGCAGAGATAGGGTATCTATCACAGCTGCAATACCTTTACTTAAATAATAACCAACTTGCCATTCTTCCAGTAGAGATAGGGAAGCTATCGCAGCTAGAAGGGCTTTACTTAGACAGCAACCATCTTACCTCCCTTCCTGCAGAGATAGGACAGCTACCAAATCTCTACATCCTTTACTTAAATAATAACCACCTTGCCACTCTTCCTGCAGAAATAAGGCAACTACCGCGGCTACGAGAGTTACGATTAAATAATAACCAACTTACCACTCTTCCAGTAGAGATAGGGCAGGTATCACAGCTGCACAGCCTTCATTTACAAAACAACCAACTTAGCACTCTTCCGGCAGAGATAGGGCAGCTGTCTCAACTGCAAAGACTTGAATTAAACAGCAACCAGCTTACGGCTCTTCCGGCAGAGATAGGGTATCTATCGCAGCTGCAATACCTTTTCTTAAATAACAATCAACTTACCACTCTTCCAGTAGAGATAGGGCAATTATCTCAGTTGCAATGGCTTTACTTACACAATAACCGGCTCACCACTCTTCCGGCAGAGATAGGGCAGTTATCACGGCTGCTATGGCTTCACTTACACAACAACCAGCTCACGGCTTTTCCAGCAGAGATAAGGCAGCTATCCCAGCTGTTAGACCTTAACTTGAATAATAATCGACTTAGCTCTCTTCCAGCGGAAATAGGTTACCTGCCAGACTGGTTAAATGTTAATCTAAATGGAAATCCACTGGAAAATATTCCGGAGAAAATAAAGCAACGTTTTAGGCTATAACTGGAAAAATTTGTATTTGCAACAACTTATGTAGTAAAGAAATAAATTGATGAGCTTAGAAGATGTTGAGAATATAGACAACCTTCCAATAGCATCCGAGGTAGAGAGGATGTCATTCTGCTAAAAGATAGAAACAATTTCTAATGGTCGTTTGCATTGCTAGCCTGCCTAAGCATGCGCTAAGTTGTTTCTAAATCTAGCTTGCCTATTTTACTTTTTCCATATATACGAATTTCTCTAAAAAGCAACTAAAAATAGGCATAAAGCTTAAAGGAGACCCTACCATGAATCCTAGCTCATCTATCACCCTTGAACATCTACCTAATGAAATACTTGCTCCTATTTTAGGAGCTTGTGTCACACCTTCCTTATTTAGCGTTTGTACAAGATGGCGACATTTACTAGCTACAGAAGTCATGCCCACCCTTTATAAGCAAATAGGTAAGATGCATGTTCCCCATGGTGATGTTTACAAGCAGGCTTTTATTATAGATAGGATTTATAAGCTAGAAGAAGATCTTTCTGTAACAAAAAAGGTAAATGCAATCTTTAGACAAACCTTTGTTTTAGCTAGCTCGCTTTCACCTTTAGAGTTAGAATTTAAATGGATAACCGAGGAAAAAAGATATTTTACGCTGATTAATTACTCCTCATATCTTGTAAATATTAACCGCCTCTTAACATGGAAAAAAATCCCTGGTGGAGAGGAATACTTAGACCAAGAAGCTATCAAATATTTGCCTTTACAAGTAAAAGGAAAGCTACTTAGAGATTGGATAAAAAACTATAGCAAAAATATTAGAAGCTTAGACTTAACTGAATGTGGATTGACCCTTATACCCCCAGAGATAGGGTATCTATCGCAGCTGCAATTCCTTTACTTAAATAACAACCAACTTACCACCCTTCCGGCAGAGATAGGGCAGTTATCGCAGCTAGAAGGTCTTTACTTAGATAGCAACCAGCTCACCTCCCTTCCTACAGAGATAGGACAGCTACCAAATCTCTACATCCTTTACTTAAATAATAACCACCTTACCACTCTTCCTGCAGAAATAAGGCAACTACCGCGGCTACGAGAGCTACGCTTAAATAATAACCAGCTTACGACCCTTCCTGCAGAGATAGGGTATTTAGTGCAGCTGCAATACCTTTTCTTAAATAATAACCAGCTAACCGCTATTCCTGCGGAAATCCGGCAGCTTTCTCAGTTAGAAACGCTTAACTTAGACAATAACCAGCTCACCTCCATTCCTACCGAGATAGGCCAGCTTTCGCAGCTGCAAATGCTTGGCTTAAACACCAACCAGCTTACCACTCTTCCGGCAGAGATAGAGCAGCTGTCTCAGCTGCAATATCTTTGGCTAAACAGCAACCAACTAGGCACCCTTCCTGCAGAGATAGGGCAGCTTTCGCAGCTGCGATGGTTTTACTTAAGCGACAACCAGCTTACCATCCTTCCTAAAGCAATAGGGCAGCTTTCACAGCTGCAAAGGCTTGAATTAAGCCAAAGCCAACTAGCCACTCTTCCTGCAGAGATAGGGCAGCTATCTCAGCTCAAAGCACTTTGCTTAAATAACAATCAGCTTACCACTCTTCCTTCACAGATAGGACAGCTATCCCAGCTGCAATGGCTTTACTTAGAAAACAATCAGCTCACTACTCTTCCAGCAGCCATAGGACAGTTATCACAGCTACATCACCTTGACTTAGACAATAACCAGCTTACCACTCTTCCGGCAGAGATAGGGCAGCTATTTCAGCTAGAAGAGCTTGACCTTAATAATAACCAGCTCACCTCCCTCCCTCCCGAAATAAAAGAGCTAACTGCTTTAAAAAAGCTTCAGGTAAATGGGAATCCTTTAGAGAGTATTCCTGAGGAAATAAAGCAGATTTTTAGTCTATAACTGGAAAAGGTTGTATCTGCATCACTTAATGTACTAAATAAATTAATGCATTTGGAAAATGTTAAGAATATAGCTAACCTTCCGATAGCATCCCGAGGTGGAGAGGATGTCACTCTGCTAAAAGATAGAAACAATTTCTAATGGTCTTTTGCATTGCTAGCCTGCCTAAGCAAGCCGCTAAACTGTTTTTAAATCTAGCTTGCCTATTTTGCTTTTTCCATGTATATGAATGTCCCTAAAAGATAAATAAAAATAAGCATAAAGCTTAGAAGGAGACCATGCTATGAATCCTTGCTCTTCTATTACCATTGAACATCTACCTAATGAAATATTAGTTCCTATTTTAAAGGTTTGCGCCGCACCTTCCTTGTCTAGTGTTTGTACGAGATGGCGACATTTGCTGGCTACAGAAGTCATGCCTTCCCTCTATAAGCAAATAAGTAAGATGCATTTTCCTGCAGGAGACGTTAACAAGCAGACTTTTGTTTTAGATAGGATTTATAAGCTAGAAGAAGAGCTTTCAAAGGCAGCAAAGGTAAATGCAATTTTCAGGCAAACCTTTACCCAAGCTACGTCTATTTCTCCTTTAGAATTTAAGGGAAGCATCGAAGAAAAAAGAGATTTTACCCTCACTAATTACCACTCTTATCTTGTAAACATTAATCGACTTTTAATATGGAAAGAACTTCGGGGAGGAGAAGAATATTTAGGGAAAGAAGAAATTAAAAATTTACCTTTAAAAGAAAGAGGCAGGCTTTTTAAGGAGTGGATTGAAAGCTATAGCAAAGATATTAGGAAGTTAAATGTAGCAAGGATAGGCTTAACCTTATTACCTTCAGAGATAGGGCAGTTATCTCAGCTGCAAACGCTTGAATTAAGCAACAACCAGCTTACCACCCTTCCTGCAGAGATAAGGCAGCTGTCTCAGCTGCAATGCCTTTACTTAGAAAACAACTATCTTACCACCCTTCCAGCAGAAATAGGGCAGCTATCTCAGCTACAAAGACTTCACTTAGAAAACAACCAGCTTACCAACCTTCCTGCAGAGATAAGACAGCTATCGCAGCTGCAAAGGCTTTACTTAAACAAGAACCAACTCACCACCCTTCCGGCAGAGATATGGCAGTTATCGCAGCTGCAAAGGCTTAAATTAGACAATAATCAGCTTACTACTCTTCCAACAAAAATAGGGCAGCTTACTCGGCTAGAAAAACTTAAATTAAGCAGCAACCAGCTTACCTCCCTTCCAGCAGAAATAGGCCATCTGCCAAACGAGTTAAATCTTTATCTAGATCGAAATCCACTGGAAAGTATTCCTAACAAAATAAAGCAACGTTTTAGATTATAAATGGAGAGTATGTATTTGCAGCATTTAGCTTGTTAAAATGAAGATATCTATAGGTCCAGAAGGTTTTGAGAATATAGATAGCCTTCCGACTTATTATAGAACCATTAGCATCCGAAGTTAATGCTTCTCTGATAAAGGATAAGAAGAATTTTTAATGGTTTTTATGGTGCTAGCTTGCCTAAGCATGCCGCTAAGCTGCTTTTAGATGTTATTTGCCTGTTTTGTCTTATTCTCCATGTATATAAATACCTCTAACGAGCCACCAAGAAGCATGCATAAAACTTAAAAAGAGGCCATACAATGAATCTTATCTCTTCTAGCACCATTGAACATCTACCTAAGGGGTACTTAAAGCCGTGATTTCTCACCGCATTTCAGAATAATAGAATTTTTGGTAAGGAGGCCCTAAGCATCTAAGGATAATTCTATGGCGTTCTTTCAGATTGGTAATTTGCAATTTTTTATGGTCAATAAAGACCATATGGAGGCCTAGGAAACAGAAAAACACCCAGCGGGTTATTGGCTTTTGCGTAGGTTTCTTAAGCTGATTTATGAAGTTCTCACCATTTTCTCGCAATTTTTCTCGAATTTTATATTCAAGCGCAGAATAGACTAAAAGGCATAGAGTCATTACCATTAAAAGAGCTTCAATTCTTTCTGGCTTTTTTAAAAAGAAAGAAGAGACAAGGAAATCGGGGTTTTTCAAGAATCTAAATCCTCTTTCTACACTTTGCTCAAGCCTTATATGTTTTCAACAACTCTTGTGCAGGAAAAGAGGTTACATCCATGTCATTAGTCGCTAAGATGAAAAACCCTTTACTCCTCTCCAAATCTACCTTGTTAAGCAAAGAGCAAGCTACTGTTCCTTCTAGGTAATAGCTAGATATAGAGACTTTTTGCCCAGCTTTTGGTCGACCAGATGTAGTATGCTTTTGAGTTGCTATAACTTGAGGTTCTATAATTTGTATATATTTAAGCTTTTTTGCAAACTTATCTAATTGGCGCTTAGCATCATTTGGACAAAAAACTCTTGCTTTATAAACTTAAAGAAAGCTTTGGATTCTTTTTCACTGCCCTTAAGATAATGCTTGGCTAAAAATAACTACCCATCTTTGTTCAACACCGGCATAGCAAGAGGTACTCTCAAAAGCTCGATAGCCTTCTGCTATCTCTACCGTCTTGTCGTAAGGCACTTCAAATATGAGCTCTTTAGCTTCTTTGATTTGCATGGGCACACGCTTGACAAATAAGCTTTGTTCTTCTTTAAAAACTTGCAAGGTGGCTGGCGTATAAAGAGCACTGTCTCCTACTATATAACGATTCTCTACGGCTTGCCGAAAGCTTTTAAGATGTTCGCCAACAATTTGCGTAAAGGCGGTTTTATCACTACTATTGCCATCAGCAGCTTGCATGTATAAAGGGATATTGCCTTCATTAGAGGTGATGAGTTGCAAGACAGCTTGGTTTAAATCGGGCCTATGGTCTCTACTGTAGCCTTGTACTAGACGAATGCACGCTTCTCCTTGTTCTAATAGGCTCTCATAGTTTCCATCTACATGAAAACTTGTTGCCTCTAAATGCAAACTTTTTACTTGGATACCAAGCATTATGATCGTATGTAAAGCTATTTTAGTAAAAAGCTCAGTCACGCCCACTTCAAATAACTTATCCAGCGTTCTGCCTAAAACATTATCATCAATTTGCTCAGGGGTAACTCTGGCTTACCTAATAAATGATCGATGGGTTTATCTTCAAAGTATTCAGAATACATGTAAAGCCTCCGACTTACAAATCCCAATCCGTTTAAGATCATGCATTTAACAGCTTGCCCATAGGTTAGATGCTTATTCTTCGCCTGGTTACCTGCTGCTTGATCAATAAGGTCAACTAATCCTATCTCCTCACACATTCTAAGCTACCAATCCTAAATGATCGACGTTTTGCGTATCTATTTGCATAGCTTTCAGTCGTTTAGTTTAAACCTTTAAAGAAAACATCTTACTCGATTAGCCTTCAAAATTCCTAATTATTTTTTTTGCTGAGGAATGTAAGTTGAAGTCTTTCTACGGGTGGCAATAGGTCGCACAATGAAGATTTTGCAGGAAGGCAAAGACTATAGATTTTTTGGTCTATTCATTAAAATTAAGGGTATCAGCAAAATGATAATGTTAACACCCTTTTATTCTTATCTCTTCATTCTACTCATTTAAATTAACTTTGCAAAAAAGCTGCTAGCAAGCGACACATTTCTAGATGATCCTGGGTAGCAATAAGCTCACGAGCAGAGTGCATACTTAGCTGGGGTGAGCCTATATCAACTGTTGTAATGCCTGTTTGAGAAGCTTGGAGGGGACCAATGGTAGAACCACAAGGAATATCATTGCGACATGAAAAGAATTGATAAGGAATGACATGCTTTTCGCATAAATGGACGATGCTAGCTGAAGATTGAGCATCGCTGGCATAGCGTTGATTTGCATTGTATTTAATTACAAGGCCTTTATTCATTAAAGGAGCATGACGCGGATCGTGTTTTTCCATGTAATTGGGATGCAAGGCATGGGCTAAATCTACAGATAAGCATAAAGATTGAGGTAAAAGAGCCAAAAATTGTTCTCTAGAAAGCTTTAAAGCTATGGCTATACGTTCTAAAACCTGTAAAAGAAAAGGGGAGTCAGCTCCCTGGGCTGTTTTTGAGCCTATTTCTTCATTGTTCCAAAAAACAGCTAAATTCAGAATATTTTTTTGCGGATGGCTGGTTTTAAGGGCTGTCAAACCTGCATGAACGCTGGCCAAGCTATCTAGGCGATAACCGCTCAGCATTTCAGGGCCTATAAGTTTAGCTTTCTCTAAAGGATATAAGAATAAATCATGGCTCAAGATATACTCGAAAGAATCTTTTATATTATCTTCCAATATTTTCAAAAGGTATGATTGCTGAGGATCTGCATCTAAAGCGGCCAAGGCTGAAAAATGCTCTTGTTTGTTAAAATAGGGGCCTCTTTCATTAGCTTCACGGTCAAGGTGGATAGCAAGTTGAGGAATGATTAATGGATGGCTATCAATATTAACTAACGCCTGTTTAATTTCATTGTTAGAGCCAGCTAAAAAGACCCTTCCCGCTAGGCCTAAGTCTCGGTTAAACCAGGAGGTGAGAAGAGGCGCTCCATAAATTTCGGTAGCAAGCATAGTCATATTATCGCGGCGAAATTCAGGGTTAGGCTTTAATTTGAAGCCAGGGCTGTCTGTATGTGAGGCAATAAGGTGGGCTTTTTTGAACGATTCTTGAGGAGTGATAAAAGCACAAATTGAAGACCCATTACGTTTAAGAAAATAGCCTTTGCCTTTTTCTAGTTCCCATTCTTGGGCTTCTTCCAGTTCAGTAAATCCTTCAGCATGGAGAGATCTGCCTATATAATCTACTGCATGCCAAGCTGTAGGAGCTTGATCGAGTAAAAGCATTAAATCGTCAATAAGCGAATGAGACATGAGGGGAGTCCGTTTTTTATATAAGTTAGGGAAAAATGGGTTTTTTAGAATATTTATTCTTTTTGCCTATTGGTGTGGGTAAAAAATAAGAAGTAAACATAAAAATTTTATTTTATAACTTTCTGATCTGTTTTTATTATTTACCTAAATTTTTCATTCTTGGTTATCCTATCCAGTCTCATTCAAGGAGGTTAAGACAAAGCTACCACCCAAATATTTTTAGCGTCTGCTGGAAGGCTTTAAACCTTAGAAGCCTACCTGTAACCCAGTGAAAAAAACATGAAGAGATGTGGCTTTTAATTTTCATCTTCTTAACAAAGGTTAGATCATATTTATTAAGCTTGGGTTTTAAGTAGTTTGCCATCTTAATGAGGGACTAACTTTTCTACTCCTAGATAGCTTTGCAATACTTTAGGGATAGTAACGGAGCCATCCGCATTTTGATTGTTTTCAAGCAAAGAAACCATTAAACGTGAGGTAGCTAAGCCAGAACCGTTGAGTGTATGAACAAATTCAGGTTTTCCTTCTTTTTCCCGGCGAAAGCGGATATTTGAACGTCTGGCCTGAAAATCCGTGCAATTGGAGACAGAAGAGACCTCATAATACCGATTCTGTCCTGGCAGCCAAGCTTCAATATCCACAGTACGAGCCGAAGCATAGGACATGTCTCCTGTTACTAGCAAGGCCATGCGATAGTGAAGTTCTAGTCCTTGCAAAATTTCTTCTGCGTTATTTAACATTTCTTCAAAAAGAAGAGAACTTTGCTCAGGGGAGCAAAAGCAAAACATTTCTACTTTGTTGAATTGATGGACGCGAATTAAGCCTCTCTCGTTAGAGCCTGCAGCTCCGGCCTCTCGGCGAAAGCATGGCGTGTAAGCAGTATATTTCAGAGGAAGCTCTTCTGGATTTAAAATTTCTTGAGCATGAAGTCCATTTAAAGGGACTTCTGCGGTAGGTATCAAATAAAGATTATAATCTTCATCATGAATTTTAAATTGTTGATTTTCAAACTTAGGCAGTTGCCCGGATCCATACGCAATTTCCTTTCTTACCAAAAGAGGGGGTATCCATTGTTCAAAACCATTTTTGATTTGAACACTAAGCATATATTGAATAAGTGCCCACTCTAAACGTGCTCCTAAGCCTCGATACACAGGCCATCCGGAGCCAGAGATTTTGGCGCCGCGTTCAAAATCAAATAACTTTAATTTTTCATTAAGTTCGACATGATTTTTGAAAGCAAAATCAAAATCTCTTTTATTTCCCACCTCTTTAAAGATAACATTCTCCTTAGGATCAGCAGAAATCTTAATGTCCTCCATGGGAACGTTAGGAAGTTTAGAAATTTCGTAATTAAAAGAATATTCTACTTGCTGGCATTGATGCTCAAGCGAATGGATCTCATCAGCCATTGAAGCCACTTCTTTAACCATTTCACTGGCATCTTGGTTGAAGCGACGCATCTCTCCAATTTTTTGAGAAAATTCATTGCGTGTGGCCTTTAAAGCCTCTAATTGTGTTTTTAGAGTACGCAATTGCGTATCCAGATCCATCACAATAGTTAAATTGATGCTAGGATCTTTTGTTTTTAGTTTTGCTTCTATTCCTTTAGCATCTTTGCGTAGTAGCTTAATGTCCAGCATAAGGGATAACATCCTCGATTATTTTTTTTCGTTTATTATAAAATGTAAAACCTTTAAAAGGCAAGGAGAGGAGAGAAGAAGCAAGCGAGACTTGTTTTAGCTAGGACAGCCGTCGCCTCTCTTAAACTTAAACTTTTTTAATTCTATTTTCTACTCTTCTATTTTCTCAATTTTTTCTTGAGTCTCTTTGGCAGATCTTCTATATTCGATTTTTTTTAAACCTTCTACCATCAAAGCTATGAAGATCAATTATCTAATAATTACCTTAGGATGTATGGGCTCTTTATTGGGTTTCCCCCTTTTACCAGCGCTGGAAAATAAGGGCTATACCTTGATTGAAGATAAAGCTTTACTGAAGGTCAAAACTCCTACCTTTTCTCAAACACAAGTACTTAAAATCAAACTTAACAATGGACTACAAGCCGTTTTGATTTCCGATCCTCAAACAAATCAATCCTCTGCAACTCTGGTTGTAGGAGCAGGTAGTTGGCAAGATCCCGACCCATATCCTGGCCTTGCTCATTTTGTGGAACATATGCTTTTTCTAGGGACAAAGAAGTATCCCAACGAATCAGAATTTCAACGTTTTATTACAGAACATGGCGGATTTTCTAATGCTTTTACTGCTAATGATCACACCGCTTATATGTTTTCCATCGATAATGAAGCTTTTCCTCAAGCGCTAGATCGCTTTGCCAGCTTTTTTAAAGAGCCTTTATTTAACGTGTCAGGGATTGTGCGAGAATTGAACGCTATTGATCAGGAATATGCTAAAAACTATGAAAACGATGACGTTCGCGAGGTGATGGTCATGAAGCATATACAGAATCCTCGACATCCTAATTACCGTTTTAACATAGGAAATTCCACTACTTTAAAAGCCGCTTCGCAAGAGATCTTAAAAGCATGGTATAACGAGTATTATAGCTCTAATATTATGCGTTTATTACTTGTATCTAACTTACCTTTAGAAGAAATGACACGGTTAACGGTTGATGAATTTGGTGATATCTCTGATAAACATAAGGATTGTTATGTTCCTCCTATGGATCTAAACAATCCTGACATGGAAGCTAAACTTTTTTATATCACCCCTATCCAAAATATACGCAAATTGACGTTAGTGTGGGATTTACCCCAAGAATTTGCTGAAATGAAAGATACCTACCCTGATCGTTTGATTTGCCAGGTATTAGGACATGAAGGTAAGGAGAGCTTATTAGCGCAATTGAAACGTGAAAAATTAGCAGAAAATTTAGGATGCAGCACTTTTAATCTAGGAGAAAAAAATTTAGTTTTGTTTGTGCAAATGGATCTTACCGATAAAGGAGTTCAATCTATTGATCGTATAATCTTACGTTGTTTTCAAACTCTAGCGCTGATGAAAGAAAAGCCTTTTCCTCGTTATATCTATGATGAGGTTAGACAAATTAACTTACTCAACTATGAATATCAACAACGAGAGGAGGTGTTTACAGCGGCTATGAAAAATGCCGACCTTTTAGTTAGAGAAAATATAGCCACTTATCCTGAGCAAACTAAAGTGATTCAAAAATTTAGCCAGGCAGATGTACAGAATTTATTGGACTATTTAACTCCCTCCAACTGTCGTTTTTTGATTCAAGCACCCTCTTCCTTGACCGGAGTAGAATCTACCCATCAAGAAGAGTGGCTACAGGTGGCTTATGCAATGAAAGCTATAGAGCCTTTTAAAATGCAAGAATGGGCATCTGCTACCCCTATTGCTGAGATTACTTTGCCTCCTCCCAATCCTTTTTTACCTAAATCTTTGGATTTGCTTCATGCCTTACCTAGCAAGGAGACACACCTTTCCCCTCTGCCTCACCCTCACCTCATTGAAGACTCAGAACATGGTACGATTTACTATGCAAAAGATCAGCATTTCCTCATTCCTCAACTTTATTTGAATTTTAATATTAGAACTCCTGCGATAGATATAGGGGATGCTAATAAAATTGTGATGGGCGATATCTACATTAAAGCAGTGGAAGAAAATCTTAGCAAATTTAGCTATGCGGCCACTGTGGCAGGTTTAAATTTTAGTGTGGCACGTACCGAGTATGGGCTAGCTTTCAAAATCACCGGTTATAATGACCATGCTTTTCTTTTATTTGAAGAAATTCTTAAACAGCTAAAAGATCTAAAGCTTTCAGAACAAACGTTTAAGATAATTAAACAATCACTGCTAAGGCGTTATCAAAACTTTAATAAGAGAGCCCCTTTAAAAAGAGCTAAAGAGCTCTTTCAACAAACGATCTATAAAAAATATGCCGCAGTGGATCAGAAAATAAGCGCAATACGTAAACTTTCCTTTGCTAAGTTCCAGGAAGATGTCCAGTCGTTATTTAGGCAGTCTTTTGTCGAAGGATTGATTTATGGAAACGTCACTGAAAATCAGGCTAAAGAATATGCAGATAACTTAATCAAAACTTTAGATAGCGCTCCTTATCCAAAGCAAATGCACAAACACGCTGAAATCATTGATTTATCTTCAGCTGAAGGCCCTTTTCTCTTGGAAATGAAAATTCCCGTCCAAGGCAGTGCCACTTTATTAGCTATCGAAAATTCTAGCTTTACACTTAAAGAACGTGCTGCTCAGCAGATATTGATGAAAGCGATGAAGGAGCCCTTTTTTGCTGAGTTACGCACTCGGCAGCAGACAGGTTATCTTATTTCTAGCGCAGCCGAAGAAATTGAACGTAAACTATTTCTAGC
This sequence comes from Neochlamydia sp. S13, assembly GCF_000648235.2. Classification (NCBI taxonomy): domain Bacteria; kingdom Pseudomonadati; phylum Chlamydiota; class Chlamydiia; order Parachlamydiales; family Parachlamydiaceae; genus Neochlamydia; species Neochlamydia sp. S13. The sequence goes on from NZ_AP017977.1 coordinate 162,865, forward strand.
ATTTGTTGTACAATCTAATACTCATGATTCTCGTGATCTTTTAGCGCGCTTTGAACTGTTTATTGAAAGCTTTTTGCAGGGAATTGAAAAAAACTATTTGACTCCCAAAAATTTTGAAATAATTAAAAATTCTCTTTTAGAAGAGCTGGAGAAACCTCCCCATAATATGGAATCCTTGGGAGCTCTTTTACATAGCTTAGCCTTCAAGTATGAGGGACGTTTTGATTGGATAGATAAACGAATTCAAGCGCTTAGAACACTCACGCATGGTGAGTTGCTAAGCTTTGCGCATGCCTGTATAGGCAAAGACAATAAACGCCGTCTAGGCTTGCTTATAAAAGGGCATATGGATAAAGCCAAGGGGCTTTATTACACTCTGATCAATACGCCTGAGCAACTTAAGCAAAGAAGTACATTTTCTTCTAGTGAGGAAAAAGAAGAAAATGAGAGCAATAGGTTTTAAAAACTACGTCTATGTTTTGAATTATAATTTTTCCTTCATTTCAGAAAAATAGAATGTTTGGTAAAGAGGTCTTAAGCATGGTAATATGCAATCTTTTATGGTTCACATCCCTACGCCTAGCTGTTGTCTTTAAGGCGATATTTTCTAGATAATCTCAAGCTTTTTCTTAAACCTGATGAATGCATCATGTCAATTTGATTGTACATAGATCTTCAGAAAAATTAAATAATAAGCTTTTGAGCAGCTCCTTATGCAGCCCTATACTTTATGAAACCATTTCCTTAAGTAGAGAGGTAGTTTTTAGAGGATTGAATATGCAGACTTAGTTTTTTTTAAGCGTATAATTAGTAAGCGGTCACAGGGTATACAGAGCTTCAGATGCGGTTCTGCGGGCATCTGCAAAGTCAAAAAAGCTCGCAAATAGCTGTTTTTTTCTATTTACTACGTTTTTCGATTTACATTTACACCTTAGCATCAAAAGCTTAGGTAGCGCTACACACACACTGACCACTTTTACACTAATTATAATATTTCATTTGTCTGAGACTGGATGGCTAATTATTAATTGCTTGTTCGCTGGATAAAAATTGATAACTACCTTGCCTATAATTAATTGACCACCATGAGGAGAAAAACTTAGCTCATTATGATAAGGTAGAGGTATAGAATATAAATGCTCCCATGTCTGTACCTCCCATAGATCACAATGGGTCAAAGAGCCTGTAACCATCCATTGTCCGTTTGGAGAAAAAACTATTTTTTTGATGCCAGCGTTTTCCCTTACTGAGTCCGATAGGCATTCTTCCATTGAATATAAGTTCCAAAGGCGAACAATGCCTTTTTCAAATCCAATAGCAAGCAAAGATTCGTGAGGGGAAAAGGCTGCACATAGAGGAGGGTCTTTATATTGCGTCGCTGTATATATAAGTCGCATAGCCTTAGAAAGTTCATACCAAACCATAAATTTACCTTGGGACAAGATTATCATCTTTGTATCCAAGAAAAAAGCCCAGCTATAGAACGTAGTAGACTGAGAAAAAAATAAACATTTTTGTGTTTGGAAGTCAAATAGCTGCACGGTATTATTGCAAGATTCCATGATAATCCATGGGCCTTCAGGAGAAAAAGCTAATTTTTTGATGGCAGACTCATTTCCAGCATTTAAAGTATGCTTGTATTCCCCAGTTTCGGCATCCCATAGTCGAACATCACTATCAGAAGACCCTGTAGCAATCCATTTTCCGTCCGGAGAAAAAGCAGCACATACAATCGATTTAAGATGGCCTTCTAATATGTATTTACATATCCATCTGTCTACCTCCCAACCCCAGACGCGAGCGGTACTGTCATTAGAACTTGTGATTATCGAGTTTCCATCCGATGCAAACGCTACACTGTTAATGTGCGCTGTATGTCCCGACAAGGTGAGTAGAGGTTTACCCGTAAGAGCATTCCACACGCAAGCTACGTGGTCTTGCGAGCAGGTAACAATCCATTGACCATCAGGAGAAAATGTTGCCTTACCCTCGCCTTCTTCATAGTCTAGCTCAAATGTTTGCGACCACCGCTTTTCTTTAATATTTGTTGAGATAACAACTTGGGTGATGTACATATCTTGAGTATATTTTCCTTGGCTCAAATGAGGTAAAGAAGGAAACTTTTGACAAACAAAAGAATGCCATAAGAAAGGGTCGGTAGCTAATTGATGCCACCCTCTGCATACCTGTTGGCAGGTAACTAAGTCTCTAACCGATAGGCTGAGGAAAATTTTTATCCATATTTCTGAGGGGATATCAGAACGAAAGGGGTGTTCCTCATGAATTAGATTTTCCTTTTCAATTTGATAAGGAAATGAAGAAACTTTATTAACCATCTGAATCCTTCTAAGTAAAAAATTTTTAAATATATTTCTGGCAGCAGCTTAAGAATGAAAGCCTGTTCCATGTTGATTTGATTTTCTACCCTTTCTTGATAAGAGGTAAAATAGCTTCCTCGATCATTTGAATAATCTCAAGTAAAATTAGTGACTTTTTATATAATATGCTCATAAAACTTCATCTATGGTTTAAAAAGAGAATCAATATTTCCTCAGCCCCCTCTCAAATTAAGGTAAGTTTTTTTAAAGCATATAGTTGCATATGGACCTGTTTAAAAGCTTATAAGCTTGTAGGACATAAAAAAGTCTTAAATATTTAGAGCCACAATCAGCTCACCGTTAGCTATAGATTGTAGAGAGGAAACCGACCAGATGCTTTCGATAAGCTTATTGTTGGGGGCTGGAAAAGGATGCACAGCTTCTGGTAAGACAGTACTGCTGTATAACAAGCTCCCAGATGTATTGAGCACGAGCTATGCGCCTAGTTTTTTTATCTAAGTGTTGGCTCCCAGGAAAATTAATCATATCTATTTCCTGTCCAAAAGATAAATGTACTGGAGCGCATTTTGCCTGGCGCCTTTCTCCTAATTCTTTCTCGACACTTTGAGGAGGCGGTAATAAATCGTATGTGGACAAGCTTAAAGGATAAAAATGGGCTTTTTTCCCAGAATGCTGAGCCATTAACCAAAACATCTCAATACTATGAGCATCAAAAGGAGCTATTTCTACTTGGCCGGTATTTATATTGGCACGGTCCCTGCCGCCACTGGGGGCGACATAAATGCATTTGCCGCCTTCAGCAAGCAGTTGGCTCATTTGATGCATGACACGTTGATTATAAAGAAGCTTTTCTTGTTTCTTTTCGGGAGGATTTTCTACATGTTTTTTAGAAAAAATACATAATAAATTACATCCTTTACTAAACGGAATGGCTAGAGGATCAGTAATGACTCGATGTCCCGCTACAAAAATCATTTCCTCCGCTAAACGAGTATGGTCTTTTTCTAGCATTAGACAAATAACTTGAGGATCAGGTTCAATTTGGTGATTAGCTAATAATATAACATTTTCTTGATTAGCTAAATGCGTTTCAATTTCTTCAATATATCGAGCGTGGTGGATTTTAGAATAAGCAAAAGCAATAAGAGGGCGCATCATTTCTAATCCCAGACGGTAGTAGTCATAGGGAGTGCGAATGGCACGATGATAAGGCTCAAATGCATAAGGTTGTTGGTTTTCCTGAATGACAAATTGTAGATATTGGGTGATAATAGGTTCATAAGCTGACATAGGCTTATTATTTTCAGTGACAGCTTGAGTAAAACTTAGGTAAAAGCCTTCAAGAATTTCATATTGTTTGGAGTTAAGGGCTTCCTCACTTTTTAGGCTCTTCAATAGTTTCATGTAGCCCATGCCAAACCTCAGACATCTATTTTTTTATTATTTATCGTGGATAGGAAATGATAATCATTGATGTGCATATTGTCATCAGTAGCAATTTGAAGGTGCGCATTTAATTCTTCGGCCAGCTTAAATAAATACTGTTGGTCAATAACTTTTAAGTATTTTTCTAGTTCAGGATGAATGATCAGTTTTAAAGCAAACTGCTGATGGCATCCAATTACTTTTTTAAGGGCCCTTTCAATCTCGATAGAGATGCTTTCGTGCGTTTTAACAAGGCCACTGCCTCCGCAATAAGGACAGCTGCAGAAAATAGTCTGGTGTAGAGAACCTCGATTACGTTGGCGTGTCATTTCAACTAAGCCAAATTCGCTCATTCCTAAAATTGTGCATTTTGCCGAATCCTCTTTCATAAATTCTTTGAGGCGTTCTAAAACTCGGCGTTGATTTTTACGTAAACGCATATCGATAAAATCGCAAATGACTAACCCTCCCACGTTGCGCAAACGTAATTGCCGCGCAATTTCTTCCGTAGCTTCTAAGTTAATCCTTACTAACGATTCTTCTACGTCTGTCTTGTTACTAGAACTTCTCCCAGAATTGACATCGATCGTATGCATGGCTTCAGTACGATCAAAATAGAGGTAACCACCGCTAGGTAGCCAAATTTTACGGCGTAAAGTTTTTTCTATTTCCCTCTCTACATTAAAGCGTTCAAACATAGGAACTTTATCTCGATAATATTCGATGCATAAAGCATGCTCATTGGCGTAGCGGCTGTATAAGCGCTTGCATGTTTGATAAACGTTATAGTCATCTACCAATATTCTTTCATAACGTTTATCGACCGCATGGATCACTGCACGCTTGATAATATCGGATTCAGCAAATAGAAGAGTGGGTTCACTGGATTTCTTGAAATTCTCCATGATATTATTCCAGGTGTTGAGCAAATCATTAGCTTCTTCAATCAACATCTCAGGAGTGGCAATCGCGCTAGCCGTTCGACAGATTAAGCCCATATCTTTGGGCATTTCAAAAGCGCGAATTAACTTTTTTAATCTTTCACGCACATTGCGATCCTCAATTTTACGAGAAACACCCCGGTGAATGGAGTTGGGAAGCAGGACTAAATAGCGCCCGGCGATGGAAATGTTAGAGGTTAAACGTGCACCTTTTGAACCAATAGGCTCTTTGACCACTTGTACTAGAACATCCTGGTCAATTTTCATGACCTGCTCGATATCTAAATTTTGCTGCTGCTTATCATCTAGAGTTTTGATGTCATAATCTAGATCAAAATCCATCTCATAAACTTGCTCGAATTTTTTCGTGTTTTCAATGATGTCAGAGATGTGAATAAAACCATTTTCTCCTTCATTAATATCAATAAAAGCAGATTGAATGTTATGAAGAATATTAGTAACTTGGCCCCGGTAGATGTTGCCCGTTAACTGTCTTTCTTTTTTTCTTTCTACGATTAAGTCATGTAGTTGGCCATGGCGCAGATGAGCATAGCGGATTTCTTTGGATTCAATATTTAAAAGGATTTCGTCCATTGTAATTACCTAATTTTGGACGAAAAGTGTTTGAGCTAAGTCGTGGGATGTCTAGAGATCAATAGGCTAGGATCATTTTATCTTAAGCGTCTTTCATGATTATGTATGAAAAACATGATAGCTTTGCAAAACTGTAGGAGCGTCCTTGCCTGGCCAAAAGCTTACTCAAGTGATCTACCAAAGACAATAAATGCCTGGATACATGTTGAACTTTTATGGTATTAACATCCTAGCATTTAGGCTATTGAAAAAGCCCTTACACCTTTCGTGATTTAAAGAGCTATCATAGCCGATAAACCTGTTATTAGCTAGAAAAAAGAGTAAGGTCGATCATTCCAATAAGCTTCTTTAGAAAATGGATAATAGAAAAGCAACTCTCTAATTTTTAAAAAATTAATTGCTTAGACTATAAGGTTAATTTTTAGACCAAGATGAGTAGAAGTGGATGACTTTGGCAGACTTTAGCAAGCTTAGGAAAGCTAGGCTTGCTTTTTTACTGGATAAAAATCAACTCTTTGAGTAGAATTTTAAGAATGAACGAAGCATTTAAAATATATGTTGAACAACTTAGAGATGGCCATGCAGAAGCTATTGTTGAAAAGCTTGGCCCTGAGTTTTTAGATATTCATGAAAAAGAGTTAAGCTTTGTTGACCCAGTGGTCGTAGAAGGGGAAGCTTATTTAGCAGAAAACGATTTGGTCTTACATTTTGACATTCAAACGTTTGCCACTCTCCCGTGTGTGATCTGCAATGAAGCGGTAAAAACACCGATAAAATTAGAAAATTTTTATCATACCGTGCCGGCAGAAGAAATAAAATCGGGAATTTACAACTTTCAGGAGATGCTAAGAGAAAACATTTTGCTGACCGCTCCTTTTTTTGCGGAATGCAATAACGGCCAATGCCCTTATCGGGGCGAGCTTAATAAATTTTTTCGAGATAGCGATTCTCCCGACGGTAATTCAGAAGATGAAGGGTACCGTCCCTTTGCCCACTTATAAACTTTATAATTTGATGAGGAGTTAACACCCCATGGCAGTACCACGTAACCGTCACTCTAATGCCCGCAAAAATTCTAAGCGCGCACACCATGCAAAAAAGCCTAAACAATTAGCTAATTGCTCTAACTGTCAATCTCCTAAGCTGCCGCATGTAGTTTGTCCTTCTTGTGGACAATATAATGGGCGTGTTGTCATGGCTCGAAAAGCTTAGTTTAAAGGAGAACTTGAATATTGCGCATCGGGATTGATTTAATGGGGAGCGATAGCTCGCCAACGATAATTTTTGATGCTCTTATTCAAGCGCTTGATCAATTAGATCCCTCTCTTAGGCTTATAGCGTTAGCTACTCAATCCGTTATCAACGAGCATAGGGCTAAAGCAAAAACAAGCCTGCCTGCAGAAAAGTTCAATCGCTTAACTTTTTTACCTGTGGCTAATTTCATAGAAATGGGGGAAGACCCCCTGATTGCTCTACGCCAGAAAAAAAGATCATCGACCGCTGTAGGAATCAAGCTTCTCAAAAAAAAGCAGATAGATGCCTTAGTTTCTGCTGGTAATACAGGCGCTTTAGTTGCTAGTGCTACTCTTTCTTTGCCCAAACTGCCTGGTATCACACGACCTGCTCTATTAGCAACTTTGCCGACAAAAAATGGCTCCTTAGCTATTGTGGATGTAGGAGGCAATGTCTCCTGTAAAGCAGAGCATTTGGTAAAGTATGCTTACATGGGAGCTGCCTATCAAAAATGCACGAGCGGCATAAAAATACCTAAAATTGGGCTGCTGAATATTGGGTCGGAATCTAAAAAAGGGACTTCTGTCGTTCGTAAAGCTTATCAGCTTTTAAAAGATGTCTGCCAGCACTCTATAGATGGGGTTCCTTACATGGAATTTCATGGCAATATAGAGGGACGGGAAGTTTTCTATGGAAAGGTAGATGTATTAGTGACGGATGGATTTACAGGTAATATTCTTGTTAAAACGAGCGAAGGACTTGCGGATTTTATTTTTGAATATCTGAGGGAAACTCGGCAGGATCATCCTCTAAACTTTTTACAAGAGCCTTTAGAGTATTTACAAGCTCTTTTCTATTATGCCGAATACCAAGGAGCTCTTTTATGTGGGGTAGAAGGCCTTGTTATTAAATGCCATGGACATTCTAATACTAAAGCTTTTTTTAATAGCATTAAAGGTGTTAGCCATATGATTAAAAATAATCTTTTAATGCAAATCAGGGATGCTTTAAATTGAGCATTTTTCTAATCCATTTAAAACAAGGAAACACTTTTTCTTGATAAAGCTCTTAAAAGCCATGAAATTAAGAGCTTAAGAAAAGCTTGAACATCTTACCGATCATGTCTTTAGTTAAGCTTTATTTTCTTTAACGTAGCTCTTAAAGAGCGTGAATAACGCTTATTGCCACTCCCCAGATGCGTAATTCTGTATCCTCAGTGATTTCAATAGGGGCATAAGCTTTGTTTTCAGCGACTAGCATCAGCCTATCCGCTACGCGACGTAGACGTTTGACAGTTAATTCACCATTCAAAGAAGCGATAACAATTTTTCCTTCCGAGGGCTCTATGCTTCGATCAACGACTATAATATCATTATGATGAATCCCTGCATTGATCATCGAGTCTCCACACACCTTTAAAAGAAAAGTGACATCCGGTTCTTTAATCAAAAGTTCATTTAAATCAATTCTTTTTTCGATATCTCCTTCACCGAAGGAGGGAAATCCAGCATTAATGCGATATTGGTAAAGAGGTATACGATAAAATTTATTTTGTATAAATTTTAAAATATTTTGAATCTCACTTGCTGGCACTTGAATAGCTTTAGTCTCTTCCATAAATCTTCTACTCTTAAAAAAAATAACTGTTTTAATGAATGGTTATGACTTATCATTACCTTGTTGTCAATAGATTTTAGTTGCCTGGCACCCTAAGAATCAAAATGTTTCATCATTATTTATAAAGGCTTATTGCTAAAATGTAGATAAGCTGATTGATCGGTATCTATAAGAGCATTTTCGAGCATATGAGAATAATGGTCTAGATTAATGTGAGCAGGATAGGATATAGGGGAGCCAATCTTCATATAAATCTTTGAAAAAGGCTGAGGAAGCATCATTTTATCCCAACTTTTTAATTGCCATAAGCGGTTAGCTGACCAGCTGAAAGGGAATACGGTAGCAGCTGTCTGTTTAGCTGCTAAAGCAAGACCGGGCTTAACTTGATAACGTGGTCCGCGTGGGCCATCCGGAGTAATTAAAACTATATCTAAACTATTTTTTAATCTGTTGATCATTTCCTTTAAAGCTTCATGCTTTGCATTGTGCTTAACACGTATAGTACGTCCATTTTTAAAACTATTCGCGAATAATGCTAAGGGTTCCCCATCACGACTTTGGCTAATAAAAGCCGTATAATTAAATTGCGGGGTATAGCTCTGAAAAATAGTCGCTACCAACATCAAGCGATTATGCCAAAGCATAAGAATACAATTTCCCTGCTTAACATGTTTACAAAATTCCTCCAGTCCTTCCAATTGAATGCGACAGGTCATCAGTAAAAGTTTTAAAAAAGCTTTACCGGCATAAGCAAGTACACGAGGGACCAAATAATGAGAAAAATAGCGTTTAATAGCTTTCATGATAATAAAGAATGTATAGCTTGCGCGGCATTCTGGCTGGCATGGGTTCCTTGGAAAAGCTCAACAATTTGCTGGCAGCCTTCTAGGCAACGTGCTCTTGAAGAGCCTGCATGAATGTCTTCTAGCTCTTTTGCGACCTTTTTAGGGGTAAAACCCTCTGCTATAAGCTCGGGAAATAAGCGCTGGCCACTGAGTATATTAACGATACAATAGTAAGGTAGATTCAATTTAATTATAAATTTAGCAATCAACCAATTAAGGGTAGAGAGCTGATAGACAACCACTGTAGGGCAGCAGTGGAGTGCTAATTCAAGGGTAACTGTTCCTGATTTGGCTATGGCACTATGACTATTACGCATCAAATCGTAGGTGTGTGCTTTATCCACAATAAAAGCATGAAGCAAGCGATGCTTTTTAAGGATCTTTTCAATAAGCGGTTTAAGGGATGCGTTAGAACAAGAGATGCCAAAAGTTGTAGAAGGATTTTCTTTTTGAAAAAGGAGAGCTGCCTCTAATTGCTTAGAAAGATTATTTTTGATTTCAGCTTCTCGGCTGCCAGGAAAGATGGAAATCAATAAATGCTCGGGTGGACAAAAGTGACTTTTCCAAGAAGGGGCGTAAAGATGTTGGGAAATATACTCTTGAAGGGGATTACCCACATATTGGACTTTAAGGGAAGTAGGCTTAAAGCTTATGTTTTCAAAAGGATAAATGGTGAGTAACATATCCAATGTTTTAGCCATATGTTGGATACGCTTTTTGCCCCACGCCCATACAGAAGGGCAGATGTAATGGACGAGCTTACCTTTATATCCTGCTTTTCGCAGAGCACGAGCCATGCGTAAATTAAAGCCTGGATAGTCAATGAAAATTACTAATTCAGGACAAGTGCTTAACACATAGTCGCGTATATAATAAAATTGTTTATAAAGACTAGGCAAAGCTTTAATGACATCTGAGAAACCCATGACAGCAAATTTTTCCATGGGCATAATGTTGACAATCCCTTCTTCTCGCAGAGCAGGGCCAGCCACGCCACTGAACCAGCAGCTAGGATATAGCTCCTTAAAAGCTTTCACTAAGTGAGCGCCATGTAAATCTCCACTAGGCTCTCCAGCAAAAATAAAAAGATGTGGATGGAGATTGTCATTACTTTTCATAAGCCTCCCCACACGTTTCATACGTAGGATTTTTAGAAAGAAGCATAAGATTACGAATATAAGGGACAATGCCTAGAGCAGGGCCTATAATATTAACCGGATCATAGATCCGAATAAAGTAAACGATTGAAAAAGAGGCTCCTAAAAGGCTAATCCACCAAAATGAAGCGCCGAGTTGACTTGTATGCGTCTTTTCAACTTGCCACCATTGTATCCAAAAACGACAATTGAATAGAAGGAGGCCTATAAAGCCAACAATATGCCATGAATTATGGATAGGCAAGCTATTAGAACTCCATGCATGACTAGGTAAACGTAACCAGGCAGATTTATTCTCGGCTAAGTAAAGGTGCTGAAAATAAAAAGCTAAAGTCGTTAGTACCAGAAAGCTTAGCATGATTTCTATCACCCTTACTGTGGGCATGCTCTGTGAAGTTTCTTTCATGAGATTAAGATTACGCCAGGAGATAACAGCATTTATGACTTGAACAATGCCTACATGAAATTGCATCTGGATAAAGGAATGAATAAGTAAAAGGAGATTTCCCAGCAGGGATAGCTTCCAAAAAAGAGGCGTAACTACACTTTTTCTGCTAATTTCGCTTCTAAGCCATTGAATGATAAAGCGTGCTCCAAAAGCTAAGGAGGCTATAAATCCTAAGGGATAAAAGATTTCACGCCACTGCTCGTTCATGGTAATTCTTTATTAATCTGATATTTTAGCTGACGTTTTTTCATCCAGCGTACAGCTGCAAGATCTGCAATCGTATTAAAAGATCGATTAAAAAAATTATATTTAGTTTTGCCTTTTATACGCTCGCGGTGGTTAACAGCAACTTCTTGTACTTCCAATCCTTCAATTTTAAAAAGGGCCGGAAGAAAACGGTGCATGCCATTATACATTTTGATTTTATGCAAAGCAGAGGTGCGATAGATCTTTAAAGAGCAACCTGTATCGCTTACGCCATCTTCACAAATTGAACGCCGAATCAAGTTAGCTACTGTGGAGATAAGCTTTTTTGACAAAGGGTCTTTACGATTGACGCGTACTCCACATACCAAGTCACAATTGTTGATTGCTTCCACGAGTTTAGGAATATCTGCAGGATCATTTTGTCGATCTCCGTCTAAGGTGATTACAAATTCTCCTTTAGCGGCTTTAAAACCTGCGGCAAAGGCGCTAGATTGTCCATAGTTTTCTTTAAAAATTAGCAGCTTTAGATAATTTTTTTTATGCAATAAGTGAGTTAAAAGAGCCAGCGTTTGATCTGTAGATCCATCATCTACACAAATAAGCTCCCAAGGTTTTTTTAAACTGAGCATGATGGGCTCAAGTTCTTCAATGAGCTCAACAATATTGTCCTCCTCATTTTTAAGAGGGATAACGACTGAGTATTGAATGGTCATGGATAGCTTAGGCTTTTAATGAATAAGAAAGCATCATATCATCTTAAGGTTTACCTAGACAAGAAGTTTTTTAATAGGAATCTAAAGTTAGGCAAACTTTGCGAAATTAAGCAAAAGAGGAATAAAAAATGCTGGCCTTAAATTTATCTTCCTCTTCCTACTTGGCATCCTGTAAAAAAGCTTAAATTGCAGTTATAAAGCTAAAATTTTTGCTAAATTAATTTATGTTTAACCCACTCGGCTCCCTCTTTAAAGATAGGAGGTAAAGTTCCATGGCCTTTGTAACCTATAGAAGCAGAAATGATTAGTTCTATAGCAGGAGAGCGGTGCCCTTGCTGGTAAGCGGCCTCAGCTAGCTGGTGGATAAAATCAAAGCAGGCGTAGGTGCCAACTCGGTTGTCACGGTTGCCTATATAAAAGCGAAATTGTTTATTCACTAGCTGATAGATAAGGCCATGTAAGTCCCATTCTTTCTCTAAGTGGTTTGTTTTTTCTAAAGATGAAAGTTTAGTCATAGGAGCAAAACCTAGGACATATTTGAGGCGCGGTTCTCGGGCAGCTAAATGGGTGGCTATAAATGCTCCACGCGAGAGCCCCCCTACAGCTATCCTTTCTTCATCTACGAAACCTTGTTGAATAAGATACTCTATATTTTTTATACAGCTTTGTAGGAAATGAGAAAAAGAATGCGGATGAGTTGCAAATTCCTGCATCCATAGGGCTAGCGCCTGATTAGAATCATACCCTTGACCATGAAAAGGAAGCGTAAACGAATAGCAGCGTATAGGAAATTTTTCTAGAAAAAGTATAGGCTGATTGTAAGGCTCTTGATAAAGACTCTCTTCCGCTGAAAGAGCAAAATAAAAAAAAGCGGGTAAAGGACCGGCAGCAAGAGGTTCTCCTTGCATATAGATGGGTAAAGTTGTAGGAGAAGCTATAACCTCTTTGCGCTTCATGGATTCTGTTCCTCATTTTCTTAAGCTTTGACATCTTTTTTTTGAGGTTGAGGAGGGCGGCCGTATCGCCTCTTTTTTGGAGGATGCGAATAACGATTAACCTGAGAAGAGCCGCCTGCATTTTTGTATTGGTCTCGCCAATATATGTACGCTTCTTGCAGGTGGGGCTGTATGCTTGCACGAATTTTTAGAAAAATAAGAGAGGCTTCAAATTCTTTATTGTGAACTAATTTTGTCCGTAAATGCCGCTTGCCAGAAAAAGGAGTGAGACGGTATTGCGTGGACAGGATAAAATTCATCACGGCGCTATGGCGGCGAGGAAAATGAGAAAACGAGGAGGTGACAAATCCCTTAATGAGAGAGGATGTGAGCATCGTGATCTCACCCATATGAGGGTGACGCCCTTTGTCAAGGTATTGGGTTTTAATTTCTTGCTCTAAGATGGGGAAAAGCATATTGCTGGTTAGGAGAGAACGATCTAGAGTCTTTTTGCTATAAAGATTGATTTGGTCAGCAGTTGTTAGATAGCGGTAAATCTCGTTTCCTTGATGGCTTTGAATAAAATGAGCTAGGCAGGGAAAAATAAGCTCTAATAGACCAACTTGGGACATCAGGTGAAAAAAAGACGAGGAATAACCTGATTCTAGCATGCGAAATATCTCTTCCAAAATCCTTGCAGGTGAACTTTTAATTAACTCCTTTTTGCATTCAAGTAGGGCTGTTTGTACTTCGGGAACGACGGTAAAGTTGTAGCGCGCTTGAAATTTCAATAAGCGGATCATGCGCACAGGGTCCTGCTTGAAACGGGTAGAAGGCTCTCCAATCGTTCTTAAAATTCTTTGATGAATATCTTCCCATCCACCCACATAATCAATTACACTATGATTAGTAGGATCATAAAATAAGCCGTTAATAGTAAAGTCGCGGCGCAAGACATCTTCTTCGGGTGTGCCCCATACGTTGTCTTGAATGATTAGATCACTATCATTTTCTCCTGATCGAAAAGTGGCTACCTCTAAGATTTTAGGCCCAAATCGTACATGCGCCAATCGGAAACGGCGACCAATTAAAAGACAGCTTCTACCGAAAAGTTGCTTAATTTGTTCGGGCTTGGCCGAGGTAGAGATATCAAAATCTTTCGGAGTTTTCTTGATAAGAAGGTCACGGACACCCCCACCTACTAAATAAGCTTTAAAGCCAGCTTCTTTCAATCGGTTGATTACATAAAGGGCATCTTTATCAATCAAGTGATGCTCGATCTCATGGTCTGTCGCATGAAAAATTTTAGCTTGCAAAGACTTTAGCTCTCCTTAATCGACTGTTTATAAATAATGAGGTTGTCAAGTTTCTTTCTTTTGTCACGCTCTTTTATGCAAGGTCTTAAGGTAATAAAAAAACTTATTCAATCAATGAGATGATATTTTAAGCAAGCCATGCGCAAAAGTCAACTTCAAACCCTTAGTTTAATAAAAACTCAAAAATAAACCAGCTTCTTTACTGCCCATTTTCAAAATCATTTTTTTTCTCCATGAGTTTTATTATAAAGAAAGTGTAGGATAAATGGAAAATTGTATATACTCACCTATCATTTTTCTTGATTGCCGTCTAGATTTTTGATTAATTTATAGTTTTAGGGAGAGGTTGATGACAAAGAAAAGGACAAAAGTCTTTGGAACAGACGGTGTGCGGGGACGTGCAAATTATACTCCTATGACAGTAGAGATTGCCTTAGCTTTGGGCCGAGCGGCAGGTAAGATTTTTCGACGTCACAATGGTAAACATAGGGTAGTCATTGGCAAAGATACACGTCTATCTTGTTATATGTTTGAAAATGCTTTAATAGCTGGTTTATGCTCCATGGGAGTAGATACTTTGATGGTAGGGCCTCTCCCTACTCCAGGGGTAGCTTTTATTACAAGAGCTTACCGTGCAGATGCTGGTATTGTTATTTCAGCTTCTCATAATGCTTATTATGATAATGGAATTAAGTTTTTCTCTTCCGAAGGCTTTAAATTACCAGATGCTTGGGAAGCTGAAATGGAAGAGTTGATCACTACGAATAGCTTTGAAGATAGCCTCCCTCTTGAGTTTGATATAGGAAAAAATAGCAAAATTAACGATGCGGATGGACGGTATATAGAATTTGTAAAAGCCACTTTTCCTCGTCGTTTATCTCTTAAAAATTTAAAGATCGCTTTAGATTGTGCTAATGGGGCAGGTTATAAAGTGGCACCTTTAGTATTTAGGGAGCTTGATGCCCAAGTATTTGTGTATGGTAATAGCCCGAATGGTCTAAATATCAATGATGATTGCGGTTCTTTACATCCTGAGACTGTGCAAAAAGCTGTGATCGATCACCGGGCAGATGTAGGGATAGCCTTAGACGGGGATGCAGATCGCGTGATTATGGTAGATGAGAATGCGCAGATTGTAGATGGAGATACTATATTGGCAATTTGTGCACGGGACTTAAAAAAACAAGGTCTTCTCAAGAATAACAAAGTGATAGCGACTGTGATGTCAAATTTTGGCTTTGTCAAGGCTATGAGAGCTGAACAGATAGAAGTGGTTTGCTCGCAAGTGGGAGATCGTTATGTCCTTCAAGATATGTTGAAGCATGAGGCTAATCTAGGTGGTGAGCAAAGTGGACATATGATTTTCTTGGACCATAATACTACCGGTGATGGGCTAGTTTGTGCCCTACAAGTTTTGCGTATTATGATAGAGACCGATTCTAAGCTGTCAGATTTAGCTTTAATCGTACAACGTTACCCTCAGTCTTGCATCAATGTAAGCATTCAGTCCAAACCCCCTTTAAATGAACTTAAAAATGTGCAAGAAGCTATCGCTAATGTGGAAAAAATGCTGGGCGATGCAGGTCGCGTGTTAGTACGCTATTCAGGCACGGAAAATATTTGCCGAGTAATGGTAGAAGGTCCTAAGTTAAAACAAGTGCAGCAAATGGCGCTTACGATCAGCAACAGCGTTAAAGAAGAAATAGGATCTTATTAGCCGACTTCAAAGGAATGATTTATGTGCGGAATATTTGCTTATATAGGCTTTAGAAACTCGCTTGAAATAGCTTTAGCGGGACTAAAGAAAATTGAATATCGTGGCTATGACTCCGCGGGCGTGGCTGGCATCAAAGAAGGACAAATTGCGTATTGCAAAGAGCTAGGCAAAATATCGGCTTTGGAGAAAGAGCTGCAAGCTTGTAATTTTTGTTTAGCCGATGCTGCCATTGCGCAAACACGCTGGGCTACGCATGGGGTGCCTAGCAAGATTAATGCTCATCCCCATTTTGATACGCCACATTCCTTGGCTGTTGTGCATAATGGAATTATTGAAAATCATGAGAGCTTAAAGCAAGATTTGATTAAAAAAGGGATCAGCTTTGTTTCTGATACAGATACCGAAGTCGTGGCCCATCTAATTGGTAGCTTTTACCAAGGGAATTTTCTACAAGCTGTTCAACAAGCTTCACATTTGCTAAAAGGAGCTTTTGCTCTTGCAGTTATTCATAAAGATCATCCTGATCAAATCATTGCTATCGCTCAAGAATGCCCTTTAGTGATGGGTATAGGCGACAATGAAGTTTTTATTTCTTCAGACTCGAATGCTTTTTTAAATTTTACTCAGAATGTGGTTTATCTAACTAACTCTGAAATCGCTGTGGTTAGCCATAAAGAGGTAAGGATATACAATTCTGCAGGGGATGAGATTGAAAAAAAGATTGAATGCTTACCTGTAACAGCTAATGATGCCCATAAAGGTCATTTTGAACATTATACCCTTAAGGAAATTAACGAGCAGCCTCAGGCTATCTTCAACGCCTTGGAAGGACGTTTTTCCGAAGAATATGGCACAGCAGTTTTTGAGGAGTTAGAGCTGGATCTGACAGAGCTTTTAGCAGCCCAGCGTATTTTAATTTTGGGCTGTGGGACCTCCTGGAATGCAGGCTACGTGGCTTCTTACATGATCGAAGAAAAAGCACGTATACCTGTCGAAGTAGAAATTTCATCTGAATTTCGTTATAAAAATCCTATTATTCTTCCGCATACTTTAGTAATTGCCATCAGCCAATCTGGAGAAACAGCAGATACTATAGCAGCCGTCAGAGAGATTAAAGCTAAAGGTGGAAAAGTAATTGCACTCTGTAATGTTGTTGGTTCAACATTGGCGCGAGAGGCAGATGCAACTCTTTTTTTAAAGTGTGGTCCTGAAATCGGTGTATGTTCAACTAAAGCCTTCACAAGCCAATTAGTTGTTCTTGCTTTATTGACCTTAAGGATGGCTAGAATGCGACACTTAGGCAAGAGTGAGGGGCAAGAGTTTTTAAAAGCTTTGCGGGTTTTACCCGAGCAAATTCAGTTAGTATTGGATAATGCTTATTATATAGAAAACGTAGCTAAAAAATATGCCCAGTATGAAAACTTTTTCTTTCTAGGGCGGCGCTATATGTATCCTACAGCTTTAGAAGGAGCTCTTAAGCTGAAAGAAATTTCCTACATTAATGCCAATGGTTATCCAGCAGGAGAAATAAAGCATGGGCCTATTGCTTTAATTAATGGCCATTGTCCTACCGTAGCTCTTTGTCCTAATAAAACTACCTACGGTAAGCTATTGAGCAATTTGATGGAAGTGAAGGCGCGTAAAGGCCCTATCATAGCTATTGCTGAAGAAGGGGAAGATAGCTTGAAAGGAGTAGCGGATGATATTATACGCATCCCCCCTACGCTGGATGAGCTAGCGAGCATTCCGGTTACTGTAGTTAATCAATTACTAGCTTATTATATTGCACGAGAAAGAGGGACAGATATTGATCAGCCTCGTAATCTAGCTAAATCAGTTACTGTTGAATAATCGAAAGCCTTTGCGGCTGCCTTCTTAAAAGCTTATTTTAAACTAGCATTAGACTATTTTAAATCTTAAAAATTAATTATTTTTCACTTTTATTTTACTTTTTGCCGACCTTAATTTAAAAAGTGTGGGAGTATAATAAATAGTCCAATTTAAAGAAAATACGTCTGCATAGTCAAAGAAGGGATTAGCCCCTTAAAAGCTAGCCTTCTCCTTAAAAACATGTTTCTATTAAGCATAGGATTGCATAAAAAGCTGCTCAAAAGCGCATTATTAAGTAAGAGATTGCATAAAAAACCTGCTGAATAGCTTATAATTTAAAGCTTTAAGATAAAATCACACAATGTTGAGTTGTAAGCGTTACGGGGTATAAATGATTTTTCCTCAAAAAAGCAAGGGATTGGGCAGCAATTATATAGTTTTGAGCTGCTCTTTATATGATTGCTTACTTTATGAAAAATATCTTTCTCAAGAAGAGAGATGTCTCTCAGAGGATTAGGAAAGCAAATTAACATTTTTAAAAGCGTATTAGCTAAGGTTTAAAATTTTTTTATTGGTTACTAATTAATAAATTATTACTCGATGATATACTTTTTTATTCTTGACAGTTAGGCAACTTTTCTTGATGACTCAAAAGTTACATTTTCTTGTACTGCATTTAAATGTTTACGAGAAGGCCTTAAAACAAAGATTTCATCTAGCGTCTTTTCGAAATCACGGAAGAGTTCTTTTGAATTTTCATGCTCAACAATTTCTCTTACAACTTGACACAAAGCATCCACTCTAGACTTTTCTACTAGGCTCCCCAAGGTTGCTAAAGGGAGTTTGTTCTTAATGAAATTTGTTTGAGACAAATGAAAAAGAAAGCAGTGGTCAAACAGCAGGCTTAGAATCAAAGGTCGCTCTGATCCCTCAACGCCGCACTGTTTGGCCAAACTGCAAAACCCACAATGACTACTCCAATCTTCAATAAAAACCTCTACTAACCATCTCAAAGTATATCCTTGCATCACATCTTTCATATTCCATGAAAGATTTGCAGCCATAAGATAGCGATACTCATTTTCGCCCTCATATTTAAGGGCTATTACCAATCGTTTTTTATGATGAGAAGGAACATATAACCTTGCTCCCCCGGCTTGCACCACATTTTTTTTATCACCGCGAATGAAAATTTCCTGATTCCAGCCTTTGTAGGCTTCAAAGAATTCTTGGCATGAGAGAGACTTTTTACCTCGCATGACTTTTTGATTCTTTCTAAGTTGAGTAATGATTTGCACTCCAGGCCAAATACCTTCTACTCCATCTACAAACAAGCTGTTGCCGTAAAGAGCATCAGCCAGTACACAAGTGACCTTAAAAGCAGGAAATTCACAGGCAAAATTTTTAAGTAATTGTAAAGCTAGTGTATACTTTTTTGGATATTCTATTGACCTTTTAGGCTCTTTTGGACGGTCTTTTTTAGAAATTCCCAACTTTTTTAGCTTCCTCACTTCCTGTTGCCATCTTGTGAGTACGGGATCAGGAGAATAAAAGGCAAAGGAGACGGGAATGCAAAATTTTTTAGTAACTAGCTGAAGAAATACTATATTTTGACCACAAAAATAACCACTAGTTTTTTTATCACGGATTTTATGTAAATGATGCAACTTCTCAGCATTTTTTGATCGACTGTGATCTTTATCATCGATAACAAGAACACCTTCTGTGATGCCATGTTTACGCAGGACCGCGCGAACACTACAAATTAGCAGCCTATTCCAAGCAATCTTAGCACGTCTAAACATGGCCGATAAAGCCATCTTTTTATAGCTTTTAAGCCCAGCCCTTTCAAATTTTGCCCAACAGATTGAATTAGTAACTAATATTCCCATCAAACAAAAGGCTAGCCAACACCATTGAATTTTGGATAAATTATTATGAGGATTTTCTTGTTTGAGAGCAACTTCAAGTTGATTTAGATATTCTTTAATAAAGGGAAGCGGTTGGGAAAACATAGACGAAAAATTATTTTTAATGAGTTGATAAGGTATAACAATATTTTATTAAAAATTAGTCAACAAGAAAAAAGTACATCATCGAGTATTAGTATTTCATGGTAGATAAAACTAATTTGAATTTATGGTAAATAGCATGGCCCCATTTTCCCTAATCCCTAGTATAAGAATACCTGAAGAAGTGCAATTAAAGATTCTTAGCCTTTTAGATGAAAAAGAGTTACCGATTGCAGGCCTTGTTAACAAACATTGGCAGCGAATGGCGCAGGATCCTTCTTTATGGCGGCCTATTTGCCAACGACGCTGGAAAAACCTTAGCCACTCTTCTTCCCCAGGAAAGAACTGGCGAAAAATCTGTAAGAAACAAGTGCAGATGTCAAAAACGATGAGGCTAACGAAAGACGAATATTCAAAAAACAAATGTAAACAAACTATCTACAAATTACCTAATTTCTCAGGAAAAATTCTTGCTCTTAAAAGAGAAAAACAATTTGCTTTTATAAAAGCAACAGCAGGTACAGCGCAAATCTATCATTTGGGCGAAAAAAGTTGTCAGTTAGTGTATGATAATGTGAAAGAGGAAAATTCTCGTCTGATTCATTATCAAGAAGGCCATATTATTCAAGTAACACAGGAAGGCTATCTTTACCGTTGGAAAGTTAATGAGGCTTTTCCCCAAACTTCTCTATGTTACCTTGGGAACTTTGAAAATGCTTACTTGGCTCCAAATTATTTATTTTTAACTGATCTATCCCAAACACAATTTAAAATTGTGGATGTACGCACAGGATTAAGCTGCTACAGGACTACCTCTGCAGCCATCAATTTTATTCTCTGCCGAAATAATCAAGCCTTAATTCATTGTCTAGATGGCAGCCTTTATTTTATTAATGATATAGAAAACTCTTTTGCTACGACCTTGATGCCATTGAAAGGCACTCTTAAAATTCCTCTTAATCAAGAATTATGCCAGTTTGACGAAGCACGAGTCATTATTTTATGCGAGGATGATTTACACAGAAGATGCCATGTATGGGATGCTTCTAATGGGGAAAAAAAGATAGAATTTACCATGACACCTCGGCCTGTTGAAAAATGTTGGAACAAGAAGTCGATCTTAACTATCTCTAGTTATGATGGCAAGCGCTTAGCAGTGGGCCTAAGTACGAGCCTCATTATAACTTATAATCCTGATGATGGAAATTTTTTGACTGAAGCAAACATAGGCTTATTAGCGCCTGTGCGTTTTCTTGTTTTAGATGATAACTATTTTCTTGCCTCTCATTTCCATCCTGAATTCAAGGGCTTTGACCTTTATCAACATACTCCTGCTATAAAATGTTGCGGAACAATATTTCCATTCTTGCCTGACCCATATCCATGGTTAGATTTTCATCATATCCATGCTAGCTATGATGGCCGTGAACTAGCCTTTTGTGATGAACATGGTTGGCTGCATCTGTGGGACTTTGCTCATTTGCAAGGAAAGGAGCGTATTTTGGTCGCTCCTCCCCATGCTTAGGAAAGCTATTTGTTTACCTGGAGCGTTTGGCTAATTAAAATAGATTGCAACTGTTCATAAGAACGATAAGAGGAATATTTTGGTTGCATTACTTCTTGGCTAAGCACCTCGGGAGGTTGCGAAGTTGCTTGAAGTTGATTGGCTATAAACTGCCTGAATCCTTCAAGCCTAGTGGAAGAAGAGGGGGCAACCCATAAAGAAATTGAAAAGCCAAAATATGTTTTTGTTTTTTTCGCGCTTGGCTAAGCTTGCTACTATAAAAATCGATTAATTGGTCAGAACTTATAAAGCACATTTTGGCAAAGTGTGTTTAAAATAATCGTTCAGTGGTATAAATAATTTTCCTTCAAAAAGGCAATGGATTGGGCATGAATCAGTTGATATTTAAAATACGCTATTAAATTTTAAATAATAAAGCCCTAAAATTCTACAATAAATCAAACAACTCTAAATTTATGGTAAATAACATGACACCATTTTCCTTAATCCCTAGTATAAGAATACCTGAAGAAGTGCAATTAAAGATTCTTAGTCTTCTAGATGAAAAAGAGTTACCGATTGCAGGCCTTGTTAACAAACATTGGCAGCGAATGGCCCAAGATCCTTCTTTATGGCGGCCTATTTGCCAACGACGCTGGAAAAACCTTAGCCACTCTTCTTCTCCAGGAAAAAACTGGCGAAAAATCTGTAAGAAAAGAGTGCAGATGTCGCAAACGATGAGGCTAACGAAAGGCGAGTATTCGAAAAATGAATGTAAAGAGACTATCTACAAATTACCTAATTTCTCAGGAAAAATTCTTGCTCTTAAAAGAGAAAAACAATTTGCTTTTATAAAAGCAACAGCAGGTACAGCACAAATTTATCATTTGGGCGAAAAAAGTTGCCAGCTAGTGTATGATAATGTGAAAGAGGAAAGTTCTCGTCTGATTCATTATCAAGAAGGCCATATTATTCAAGTGACGCAAGAAGGGCAGCTCTATCGTTGGAAAGTTAATGAGGCTTTTCCCCAAACTTCTCTCTGTTACCTTGGAAACTTTGAAAATGCTTACTTGGCTCAAAATCATTTATTTTTAGTTAATCCTCATCACACGCAATTTAAAATTGTGGATGTACGCACAGGATTAAGCTGCTACAAGACTACCTCTGCAGCCATCAATTTTATCCTCTGCCGAAATAATCAAGCTTTAATCCACTGTCTAGATGGCAGCCTTTATTTTATTAATGATATAGAAAACTCTTTTTCTATGAACTTGATAGCATTGGAAGGCACTCTTAAAATTACTCTTAATCAAGAATTATGCCAGTTTGACGAAGCACGAGTCATTATTTTATGCGAGGATGATTTACAAAGAAGATGCCATGTATGGGATGCTTCTAACGGAAAAAAAAAGATAGAATTTACCTTGGAAGCTCGACGTGTTGAAAAATTGTGGGACAAGAAGTCGATCTTAACTATCTCTAGCTATGATGGCAAGCGCTTAGCAGTGGGACTAAGTATAGGTTTTGTTTTAACTTATAATGTGAATGATGGAGCTTTTTTAACTGAATCAAACATAGGCGGCGTAGCGCCTGTGCGTTTTCTTGTTTTAGACGAAGGCTATTTCCTAGCCTCTCGTTTCCATCCTGAATTTAAGAAATTTAACCTTTGTCAACATACTCCTGTTACAAAATACTGTGGAGCTTTATGGCCTTGGCCGCCTAGGGAATATCCAGTGGTAGATTCTCATCATATTCATGCTAGCTACGATGGCCGCAAACTAGTCTTTTGTGATGAACATGGTTGGCTGCATCTGTGGGACTTTGCTCATTTACAAGGAAAGGAGCGTATTTTAGTCGCTCCTCCCGATGCTTAGGAAAGCTATTTGTTTACCTGAAGCGTTTGGCTAATTAAAATAGATTGCAACCGCTCATAAGAACGATAAGAGGAATATTTTCTTTGCATTACTTCTTGGCTAAGCACCTCGGGAGGTTGCGAAGTTGCTTGAAGTTGATTGGCTATAAAATGCCTGAATCCTTCAACCCTAGTGGAAGAAGAGGGGGCAACCGATAAAGAAATTGAAAAGCCAAAATATGTTTTTGTTTTTTTCGCGCTTGGCTAAGATTGCTACTATAAAAATCGATTAATTGGTCAGAACTTATAAAGCAAATTTTGGCAAAGTGTGTCTAAAATAATCGTTCATTGGTATAAATAATTTTCCTTCAAAAAGGCAATGGATTGGGCATGAATCATTTGATATTTAAAATACGCTATTAAATTTTAAATAATAAAGCCCTAAAATTCTACAATAAATCAAAACAAATCTAAATTTATGGTAAATAACATGACACCATTTTCCTTAATCCCTAGTATAAGAATACCTGAAGAAGTACAATTAAAAATTCTTAGCCTTTTAGATGAAAAAGAGTTACCGATTGCAGGCCTTGTTAACAAACATTGGCAGCGAATGGCGCAGGATCCTTCTTTATGGCGGCCTATTTGCCAACGACGCTGGAAAAACCTTAGCCACTCTTCTTCCCCAGGAAAGAACTGGCGAAAAATCTGTAAGAAACAAGTGCAGATGTCAAAAACGATGAGGCTAACGAAAGGCGAGTATTCGAAAAATGAATGTAAAGAGACTATCTACAAATTACCTAATTTCTCAGGAAAAATTCTTGCTCTTAAAAGAGAAAAACAATTTGCTTTTATAAAAGCAACAGCAGGTACAGCACAAATCTATCATTTGGGCGAAAAAAGTTGTCAGCTAGTGTATGATAATGTGAAAGAGGAAAGTTCTCGTCTGATTCATTATCAAGAAGGCCATATTATTCAAGTAACACAGGAAGGTTATCTTTACCGTTGGAAAGTTAATGAGGCTTTCCCCCAAACTTCTCTCTGTCACCTTGGAAACTTTGAAAATGCTTACTTGGCTCAAAACCATTTATTTTTAGTTAATCCTCATCGCATGCAATTTAAAATTGTGGATGTACGCACAGGATTAAGCTACCATAAAAACACCTGTGCACCGATTAGTTTTATCCTCTGCCGAAATAATCAAGCCTTAATCCACTGTCTAGATGGCAGCCTTTATTTTATTAATGATATAGAAAACTCTTTTTCTATGAACTTGATAGCCTTGGAAGGCACTCTTAAAATTCCTCTTAATCAAGAACTCTGCCAGTTTGATGAAGAGCGAGTCATTATTTTATGCGAGGATGATTTACAAAGAAGATGCCATGTATGGGATGCTTCTAATGGGAAAAAAAAGGTAGAATTTACCTTGGAACCTCGACGTGTTGAAAAATTGTGGGACAAGAAGTCAATTCTAACAACCTCTAGTTATGATGGCAAGCGTTTAGCAGTAGGACTAAGTATAGGTTTCATTTTAATTTATAATGTGGATGAGGGAGCTTTTTTAACTCAATCAAACATAGGCGGCGTAGAGCCTGTGCGCTTTCTTGCTTTAGAGGATAACTATTATATTGCCTCTACTTTTCATCCTGACTTCAAAATCTTTAAACTTTATCAACATACTCCTGCTATAAAAGGTTGTGGAATAATAT
This sequence comes from Neochlamydia sp. S13, assembly GCF_000648235.2. Taxonomy (NCBI): domain Bacteria; kingdom Pseudomonadati; phylum Chlamydiota; class Chlamydiia; order Parachlamydiales; family Parachlamydiaceae; genus Neochlamydia; species Neochlamydia sp. S13. The sequence goes on from NZ_AP017977.1 coordinate 187,259, forward strand.
TGCCCTTCCTACCTGACACATATCCATGGGTAAATTCTTATCATATTCATGCTAGCTACGATGGCCGCAAACTAGTCTTTTGTGATGAACATGGATGGCTGCATCTATGGGACTTTGCTCATTTACAAGGAAAGGAGCCTATTTTAGTCGCTCCTCCCGATGCTTAGGAAAGCTATTTGTTTACCTGAAGCGTTTGGCTAATTAAAATAGATTGCAACTGTTCTTAAGAGCGATAAGAGGAATATTTTCTTTGCATTACTTCCTGGCTAAGCTTCTTGGTGAGTTGAGAAGTTGCTTGAAGCTGATCATCTATAAAATGTCTAGATTCTTCCAGACTAGTGAAAGAAGAGGGATTAACCGATAAAGAAATTGAAAAGTCAAAAGATGTTTTGTGGCTTTCAAGCTTAGCTAAGCTTGCTACTATAAAAATCGATTAATGAGCCAGAATCTATATAATAACTTCTGGAAAAACTTGCTTAAGATAAATCGTTCATAGGTGAAAGATAAATTTTATTCAATTTCTTTACGGGCCCTAGGTTATTTAATATTTGAAATATTCTATTGGATTTTAATTAGTAAAACACTAATATCTCATAATAAATAAAAACAAATCTAAATTTATGGTAAATAACATGACACCATTTTCCTTAATCCCTAGTATAAGAATACCTGAAGAAGTGCAATTAAAGATTCTTAGCCTTTTAGATGAAAAAGAGTTACCGATTGCAGGCCTTGTTAACAAACATTGGCAGCGAATGGCGCAGGATCCTTCTTTATGGCGGCCTATTTGCCAACGACGCTGGAAAAACCTTAGCCACTCTTCTTCCCCAGGAAAGAACTGGCAAAAAATCTGTAAGAAACAAGTGCAGATGTCAAAAACGATGAGGCTAACGAAAGGCGAGCATTCAAAAAATGAATGTAAACAGACTATCTACAAATTACCTAATTTCTCAGGAAAAATTCTTGCGCTTAAAAGAGAAAAACAATTTGCTTTTATAAAAGCTACAGCAGGTACAGCGCAAATCTATCACTTGGGCGAAAAAAGTTGTCAGTTAGTGTATGATAATGTGGAAGATAAAAATTCTCGTCTGATTCATTATCAAGAAGGCCATATTATTCAAGTAACACAGGAAGGTTATCTTTACCGTTGGAAAGTTAATGAGGCTTTCCCCCAAACTTCTCTCTGTCACCTTGGAAACTTTGAAAATGCTTACTTGGCTCAAAACCATTTATTTTTAGTTAATCCTCATCGCATGCAATTTAAAATTGTGGATGTACGCACAGGATTAAGCTACCATAAAAACACCTGTGCACCGATTAGTTTTATCCTCTGCCGAAATAATCAAGCCTTAATCCACTGTCTAGATGGCAGCCTTTATTTTATTAATGATATAGAAAACTCTTTTTCTATGAACTTGATAGCCTTGGAAGGCATTCTTAAAATTCCTCTTAATCAAGAACTCTGTCAGTTTGATGAAGAGCGAGTCATTATTTTATGCGAGGATGATTTACAAAGAAGATGCCATGTATGGGATGCTTCTAACGGAAAAAAAAAGATAGAGTTTACCTTGGAACCTCGACCTATGGAAAAACGTTGGGACACGAAGTCAATTCTAACAACCTCTAGTTATGATGGCAAGCGCTTAGCAGTAGGACTAAGTATAGGTTTTGTTTTAACTTATAATTTTGATGAGGGAAATTTTTTAACTCAATCAAATCTAGGCTGCTTAACGCCTGTGCGTTTTCTTGCCTTAGATGAAAACTATTTCCTCGCCTCTACTTTTCATCCTGAATTCAAAAGCTTCAATCTTTATCAACATACTCCTATTATAGAGTGTTGTGGAGCATTGTGGCCTTTGCCGCCTAGAGAATATCCATTGGTAGATTCTAATACTATCCATGCTAGCTACGATGGCCGCAAACTAGTCTTTTGTGATGAACATGGATGGCTGCATCTATGGGACTTTGCTCATTTACAAGGAAAGGAGCCTATTTTAGTCGCTCCTCGCGATGCTTAGGAAAGCTATTTGTTTACCTGAAGCGTTTGGCTAATTAAAATAGATTGCAACTGTTCATAAGAGCGATAAGAGGAATATTTTCTTTGCATTACTTCTTCGCTAAGCTTCTCGGTGAGCTGAGAAGTTGCTTGAAGCTGATCATCTATAAAATGTCTAGATTCTTCGAGCCTAGCAAAAGAAGAGGGGTCAATGGGGGAAGAAATTGAAGAGCCAAAATATGTTTTTATGTAAGCTAAACGTTTTTTAAATTCTGCTTGTAAGAGTCGATCGTCCGGAGCTCTTAGTGTAGCTCTTTTCTCCTGCAAAGCTGAAAGGCTTTCCTTATCTTTTTTTAATTTTTCCTGAACTTTCCTCAGATCCTCAGACATTTTTTGATAGCTTTTATGCTTTTTTTCTATTCCCGGAAAATGTGGTGAAGTTTGGTCCAGTGAAAGAATCCAATCCTCCTGCGCGGTAAGTTTATATTCCTTCAGCTTGTTAACAAATTTTCTAGTGACCTCTTCTTTCTGATGTATTGCGCTTTCAAGACGCTGAATTTTTTCGTCTATCGGGCCATAAATTTCTTTTTGTTGCTGTTGATAAACTTCATATTTATTTTTGAATGCTTGGAAACCCTGCGGTAAACTTGCAAGCAATCCTTTCGTGTCTCCTAAATTAGGAATGATAAGGGGAAGAGAGTGAGAATCATTTAAGCTAGAAATGCTATCTAATAACTCAGGGATACGTAGAATCAAATTATTTATGTTTTCAAGATTTTCAAACTTTTCATCAAAAGAAGCAGAAATTTGAGTAGTCAAATGTTGGTTGTTTTTAAAAAGATGCTTATCAAGCGCTCGCACGCTTTGTTCTAAATCTTTAAGCATGTTGAGTTTTTCATCGGTCTGCAGTAAGCTTTGACCCAATACTTTTTCAATTTCTTTACTTACACGCACTGTAGCCGCTATCGGCGTCCAGCTTCTTCCCGATGAAACGTTTTCTAATTGATCTATGGCAAACTTACGAACATTTCTTTCAATGATATCATCCACTCTGTTAAGGGTGGCAGGAGCTATTATGGTATGATTATTTAAATAGTAAAACTTACTTTGTTCATTAAATAAGGAACGGGAACGGGAAGCAGGAAAAAAATTATTCCATAATCTGTTAATGCCTTCTTCAGCTCCTACCCTTTTATCTATAATTTGCTTTAAAGTTTCTTGAAGAGCTTCTCCAGGTATACCAAGAGCCAATAATTTTAAAATCAAAGTGGGTGGAATGTCTTCTTTTTCCTTTCCTTCCTTTCTTTCCTTTCGCACAGCTTTAAAAACTTCTTGCTTTAATTTTTCTAAATAATCGTCTCTAATTTCTGGAAATAATGAATGATGGCAAGCCTCCGTACCCTGCGCTTCAGAACCCTGATGAAGTTGGAACTTTGCTCCACGTGGCTCAATTTTACTTTCGGATTTAAAGAAAGCCACTGATAGATGAAAAAAAAGCAATAAGCGTGCTTCAGCATGTAGCTTCACAGGGGAGGATAATTCGCTACCTGGGATGCCATCTTTCGTATTGTTGTATTTATCCATTTTGCCTATCACCTGCTGAAGGTGAGAAAATTTAAGCCAATCCTCTTGTTCAGCCGTCCTGGTTAAGCTAGGAATGAGTTCATGGACATTGAGGACAACTTGACGGTTAGTGGCAGGGTTGCTATCTAAAGGACCTGCAGGCCTGAGTTTCAAAGAAAAAATTTCTTTAGCAAATTGAAATATTGCCAAAGAATCATTATCTCCTTCTTCCATTCTCAGGTAGGTATAAAGATGAGCTTTAAACTGCGGATTTGCTTCAATTTCTTCCTTAACTCGATTTACAAAAAGTGTAGTTACTCTTTCGTCTAATTGTTTCTCTTTTCCTTTCTCTTCATCTTCTCTAGGCCTTTTTAAGCTCTTTATCTGTAAAAACTCAGAAGACGAAGAAGAATTAGGACGTATAGGACTACTCATAAGACGCTCCTTTTTCCTATATGGAATTAGATTTTTAGTAATTCGCTGTAGGTAATGCAGTTTTCATGCCAATTGCTTGAGGAGAGAGAAAATGCTCTTCAAAAGGAGAAGGTTAAAAGAGGTCTAAAGATGATCAATTCCCCTTAAGCTTCCATGCTTTAAAGGAGAAAAAGATTGTTTTAATGAGGAGTAGGAAAAAGAGCTTAAGGAGGGCTTAAATATTTATCTAGCTACCTTATTAGCCAATTTAATCACGTCTTATGAGGCGAGTAGCCACTGGAAGATTCTAGCGCATGCAAAGATCTTAGGCGGAGTGATAAAATAATCTAAGAAAAAATGTATTTTTAGGATCTATATTGAAGGAAAGCAAAAGAAGCACTTTACTTATTTAAGGAATTAATAGAGTAACCTTTAGGTTTTAAGGAGGAAAAATAGATGGAATGTGCCAGGCTTGTTTTCTTTATTTTCTCTAGCTTGGTTGTTGATTTTAACGCTAAAGGAATAGAGTTTATCAAAGGAAAAAGGATAAAAGGTGAACAGTATCATAAGAGAGACTGATGAAAAATAAACTTAAGATAATCGGTGGGGACATTGGCTTTTTGTAAAACGGAGCATAAAAGGCACTTGTGATATAGCTTGTTGTCCTGGTGAGGCCATTCTATAGGATAGGGTCAAAGCTGCGGGCAACGTCCGGACAAGAGAGGAATGCTTTAGAGTTTCTAACGGAAGTTCCATTTTTTTTATAAGGTTAAAGTGACTAATTGTTTTATTATTAAAGCTTTATGGCTTTTTTATAAAAATTTGTAGTCACCAAAATATCACTTAAACTTGTCTTTAAGATTTACATAAATGCCGTTATTAGTGTATTTTGTAGGTATGCATATAGTAAGATCAAAATTCAAATCAGCCGCCGGCAAAGTTTATGAAACAATTTTGCTGCGAGAATCCTATAGAGAAGGCAAAACCGTCAAAAAACGCACGGTGGGTAATCTATCCAATTGCACGCCTGAAGAAATTGCTGCTATCGAGTTAGCTTTAAAATACAAAGGTAATCTCCAAGCTTTAACCTCATGCAGTGGAGCCACAATGCAAGAGGGATTATCTGTCGGTGGTGTATGGGTGATCTACCAAATGGCTAAACGTTTAGGAATTGTGGATGCACTTGGCAATAGCCGAGAAGGTCAGCTCGCGTTGTGGCAAGTGGTAGCACGCGTATTGGAGCAAGGCTCAAGACTTTCTGCCGTCAGGCTGGCAGAAACATATGCCATTGCTCCTGTAATTGACTTGCAAAAAGGCTTTAACGAAGAAGATCTTTATAAGAATCTTTTGTGGTTATGCCAAAGCCAAGCCTCTATCGAAGATCGATTGTTTACTAAAAGTTTTTGCAAGAAACCTCCTCACTTATTTTTGTATGATGTCACTAGCTCGTATTTAGAAGGCGAGAAAAACGAGCTTGCCGATTGGGGTTACAACCGAGACAAAAAGAAAGGTAAGAAGCTAATTGTGATAGGCTTGCTAAGTTCAGCCGATGGCACACCCGTATCAACCGAAGTGTTTAAAGGCAATACCCAAGATACTTCTACCTTCCATGCTCAGATCAAAAAAGCTAAAGAACGCTTTAAATGCGAGAAAGTCACTTTTGTAGGCGATAGAGGGATGATTAAAAGCGGGCAGATCGAAAATTTACAAGAGCAGGGTTTTCATTATATTACCGCTATGACAAAAGCTCAAATAGAGACCTTAATGAAAAAAGGTGTGATCGAATATACGCTATTTGATAATAACTTGGCTGAAGTTAAAGAAGATGGGATAAGATATATTCTTAAGCGCAATCCTGTGCGCGCCCAGGAAATCGCCCATTCTCGTCTCAGCAAGCTAGCTAGCATAGAAAAATTGGTCGCTATGCAAAATGCCTATCTACATGCACATCCCAAAGCACAGGTAGAAGTAGCGCTGAAAAAAATTAAAGCTAAAATCGAGCGTTTAACGCTTAAAACTTGCGTGACAGTTAGCGCACAAGATAAAAGCTTATCTGTATGCCTCAATCAAGAAATACTAGCTGAGGATGCTAAGCTAGATGGTTGCTATGTGATTAAAACCGATCTTGCTTGCGAAGAAGTGAGCATGCAAGAAGTACATGATCGTTATAAAGATTTAGCTAGAGTAGAATCAGCTTTTAGAACAGTAAAAAGCGATCTTGAGATACGGCCAGTTTATGTACGTTCAGAAGAAAGCACAAGGGGCCATGTTTTAATTGTAATGTTAGCCTACATGATTATCAGAGAGCTTGATAAAGCCTGGAAGGACCTTTATTTAACAGTAGAAGAGGGCTTGCGCAGTTTATCTACTTTAACGCTAATAGAATGGACAGTAAATAATGGCTTAAGTTTTCAGCAAATCCCCGAACCACGCCATCAAAACAGACAAATGCTTGAAGCCTTAAAAGTAGAGTTACCAAAAGTTTTACCAAAGAATCATGCGCATGTAGTCACTAGGAAGAAGCGCCGATAATTCACTTAAATTATTAGTAATCAATAACTTGATTGCTACCGATTGTTTCTAAAAAAGTGGAACTTCCGTTCTAAAGAAAATTTTGGGCAGGGAGGGCTAGAAGGCGACAAGCTACACAAGCTGGTATCCACATATAGCGTTTCGTTATTTAGCATTAACTTTTTTTATAGCCTCCGCTATGCTTTCAATCCGTTAAATGAAAAAAAATTTCCTAACGTTCATATGAAATAATTTCTAAAAGTATAAAATTTCATCCAATTGTATATTCCTCAGGAATTATTGCTTTTATGGCTTCTATCTTGAATTTTTGAAACTTCCTCCCTATACTCGCACCTAATTTAACTTATTTAAGAAGATGATCCCATGAATAATACTGCAAGTTTACTTAAAGGCGCCTTATTAGTAGCAGGAACCTCTATTGGAGGTGGAATGCTTGCTCTACCCGTAGCCACAAGCTTAGGCGGCTTTGTTCCCTCTTTACTCACTTATTTTTTTTGTTGGGTTTTCATGGCCTCCACAGGCTTATTATTTCTAGAAGTTTCTACTTGGATGAAGGGCGAAGCTAATATTGTAACGATGGCCTACACTACTTTGGGAAGTTTAGGCAAATGGGCAGCATGGATCATTTATCTATTTTTATTTTACTGCCTCAATTTGGCTTATATAGTAGGGTGTGGAAATCTGGTTTCCCAGTTCTTAGTCAATATTGTTCCTGCTCACTATGGCTCTTTGTTGTTCGTGCTTTTATTTAGTCCTTTTGTTTATGCTGGCGCTCAAGTGATTAGCCATTTGAATGTCATGCTCATGGGTGGATTAGCTGTTTTTTATGCAGCTTTTGTGATTTTAGGAGCTCCCCATGTAAATTCCCAACATCTATTGTATCAAAACTGGTCTTTAGCAATGGTAGGATTACCTATTGCTTTTACTGCCTTTGCCTACCAAGGAATTATCCCCACTTTAGTGCACTATATGCGTAGCGATCTACGTTTAACACGCTTAGCTATTTTGATAGGTAGTTTTATTCCTTTGGTAACCTATATGATTTGGCAATGGTTAATTCAAGGCATAGTGCCAACTTTTGGTGCAGGAGGATTAATAGAGACCCTGCAAAAAGGAGAGAATGCTGTAGTGCCGCTAAAGCATTTTTTAGGCACTCCTGTTATCTATATTATTGGCCAATTTTTTGCTTTTTTTGCTTTAGTGACCTCATTTTTTGGAGTGACGTTAGGACTGCTAGATTTTCTTGCCGATGGATTACAATTGAAAAAAAGTAGCGCAAATAAGTTCTTTATTTGCTTAGCTATTTTTGTGCCTCCTTTATTAATTTCCTATAGTCATCCTCATATTTTTCTAGAAGCCTTAGATTATGCCGGTGGGTATGGCTGTGCTCTTTTATTAGGCTTATTGCCTGTCTTAATGGTATGGACAGGACGGTATGTGCATGGATTTAAAGGTGAGTATACTTTTCCGGGTGGGCGTATATCTTTAATTTTTCTCTCTTTATTTGTAATCTTTGAGCTAGCTTGTGAAAGCTACATTAAGTTTATAAAATAAAGATAGCTACTTACTTTTTTAAAAATGTTTTCCTTAATTTTTAAGGATATTTAGAAGATGGATGAACGCTTTGAGGGGGATAGCGATAAGAGCGCTGAGGAGTAAATTTAGAGGGATAAGGAGAATTAGCACGAGAAGTAGGCTGGCGCCCATGGCGCCTCGGGCGCCGTGGTTGAGTGTAGGAATAGATTTTTAAATTTTTGCCTATACGGTCATACGCTTCCAAAGTGTAGGGAATAAAAAAAGAAAGGAGGGATAATAAATAAATCAATCTTCTATGTTTCATCGAGCCCTTTTTAAAAGTTAAGATTACTTCTTAATTGATATCCGCTTCTTTTATTCAATCAAGAAAGACGATTATCCCTCTTTTTAATAGGGAAAACGGCTTTCAAGGCGTCTTTCATAGGGAGCAGGATAGCTTGGATTGAGATAAATCGAATAGCTAGAGGGATAATAATAGGATGAGGAAGGTCCTCTATAAGAGTCATAGTAATAGGGGTAGGAGGCTCCAAAGCCTAGGCCAATTCCTAATCCACCATAGTAATAATAATTACTTCCTCCTCCATGCCTATGATCATGATGTTTTTCATCCCTATCATGATGTCCGCCTTTATGGTATCCATTCCTACCCCCATGATGTCCCTTTCCTTGAGCTATCAGTAGATTACCTTTAATTTTTTGATTCTCATCAGCTTGCAAAGTAAGTGAGGAAAAAATTCCCATAGATAGAAAGGAAAAAGCGATAAAAAAGCCATATCTTTTGTACATAGAGTCTCCAGGGTTATATTAATAGTAGCCATTCAAGCTCTTAAGACACGAACTAAAATTTTTTTATAATTAATATCTAGATTGTTAATCAAATCAACCTATGCTTCCTATTTTACTGCTAAAGCTGTCTTTGTGTTAGATAACCTTGCACCTTGCAAGTACTTTTATAGATAGCCATAACCGCAAAATTTTTCTTACTAGTCAAAAATTTAGATCTTTTTACTAACCTCTAAGTTAGGGGACATTTACTTAATATTTTGCTAGCTTCATCTATCCACTGAGCTTTACTTCTTAAAAAAAAGGTTTTAAGCAGGCCTTTTCCTCAATAGAACAGTCCTTAAAGGGAAGAAAAAAACCTTCCAAGCTATCGAACATACACATTTAAATTCAACCGCTAATCAATCCTACTCACTAAATTTTAAAGGCTTAAAATGGCCCCCACTTTTCTGGCTGATGCCACGCTCTTTCATTCGTATTTATTTGAAGCTTTTTTAATGAGGAGAAAAATTTAGCTAACTGTTTCATTTATTTTAAAGTGTGTGATTTTCCCTACTAACTTCTTGAAGTAATTAAATTTAACTTTAAACTCATTATCCAGATATTCAATCTTTTCCTATCTAATTTACCGTTGTGGTTTAAAGAGTACTAAATAACTTTTAAAAATTGCATTCATGTTCTAATACTGATTAGTATAAATGCTTGGTTATAAGAAACTTAATTTCTACCCGCTCTTTTCAGCTGCTTCTCCCTTAATAAATGAGCAGGAATCTTCTTCTAATAATTTTAAAAATTACCTAGCAAGAGTTTATAATAATTAAGCCCAGTCATGTAAAAAAGATTAACTACCTATATTTAAGTTAACATTAATCCCATTATCCCAGTAATAATTAGGATGATAGTAGTAATAAGGATAACCATTGTAATAATAGGGATAGGTGACAGAAGTATCACTATAGACGAAGCTTGGATTATACCAGGGATCTACCACATACACATTGCTATGCCCATGGTCATGATGCCACTGATGATCTTCATGATGATGTTCCCAACCATGATCGTGTTTTCCATGAAAGCCTTCATAAGAAGGATGCCCTTCTCCCTTAACGCTTCCATGATCACCTCCACCGTGTGCAAACAATCTAAGAGATGAAATAGCAAGCGTGGCGCTCCAAATTGTGACGCGAATTAAGATTTTTTTCATGATTAATCTCCATTTTAACTTATAATTTCTTTTAACGATTTTATGAGTTTTGAACAAGAAGGTAATGGAGGAGAATGTAAAAATATTTTATTATGCTTGCTTTCAAACATATAGAATATAAGAGGCCTGCTTTTCAGAAATTATGAAAAGCTAGAGAAAAAAAATTAATTTTCTTAAAGATTTGGTAAGTTTAAATCTTGCTTAGGTAAGGATGATATTTCCAATCGAATGACTTTAATATAAAAATTGGAGTTTATAACTTTTTATTCATCAAACAGCGCTTTTACAAAGCGTTCAGCATTAAAAGGCTCAAAATCTTCTACCCCCTCACCAAAACCAATATATTTGATAGGAATGCCCAGCTGTTGTTGAATGCTAATAGCAATTCCTCCTCTTGCTGTTCCATCAACCTTAGTAAGAATTAAACCAGTAATAGGGGTATGTTTATGAAAAATAGTGGCCTGATCGATTGCATTTTGTCCTGTGGTTGCATCAAGCACCAAAAGAATTTCTTGAGGTGTACTATTTTGCACTTTATGACAGGATCTTTTGATCTTTTCAAGCTCTTGCATAAGATTAGCTTTGGTATGTAGCCTTCCAGCAGTATCAATGATTAATATATCTGCTCCCCTTGCTTTGGCTGAGGTTACCGCATCAAAAGCAACTGAGGCAGGGTCACTTTTGGCAGCTCCTTTAACAATGTGAATATTTAAGAGCTGCGCCCAGCGCTCCAACTGTTCGACGGCAGCAGCGCGAAAGGTATCAGCTGCGGCGAGTAAGACTTTTTTACCTTGGCTATGGTAGAACTTGGCGAGCTTAGCAGCTGAAGTGGTTTTACCATTCCCATTAACTCCCACAACTAAAATAACATGAGGGATAGAGGAGTCCATAGCTGGGACAGAAAGGGAAGGGCTCTTAAGACTTTGGATAATCTCTTGTTGGATTTCTTTGACTAAATCTTCCGGTTTTAAAAGAGGATGGCTGATGTGTAACTGGCGAATTTTCTCCGTTAAAGTTGCGGACATTTTAACCCCTAAATCCGCTTCATATAAAGTACGTTCTATTTGCTCTAAAGTTTCCTCATTGAGGGGTTTGGTAAAAAGGGCCTTAAGCTTATGTCCTAATACAGCACTTGTTTTGGATAAGGCTTTTTTTAATCTAGTATAGCTGCCTTTTAAAAAATCTAAAATCATAAAAAGTTTTTTCGTAAATTAGGTTAAGTAAAAAGAAAGTATACCACATAGGGCTTGAAGAATAAAAAGAAAAAATGGGTTAAGTGATTTGAGGTTGAGGAGACTGATGATGGATCTTCATGCCTTTCAGTCTTAAAAAATATCGGCTAGCTTAGGTGTTTTTGTAATTGCCTTTAATTAAGCAAAGGGAAGAACGGGCGATATGATCGTAAAATAGATGAAATGAGGCAAGGGCAAGCTTAAGGATTAGAGCAAGAAAAGTAGGAAGAGTCCCATCTTAGGGAACAGAGTTTTGTTGCCGGTTTATTTAACATTTAAAGAATTATATCCCTTCTTTGCTGAACTTAAGCCATCGCTGCTGAAGCATTTTCTCTTGCTACTTTCTCTTTTATAAATTTATAGGTTTATTTAGAAAAAAGTCAGAAAGAAGGGATCTACCCAATAATAAGCGAGAAAGGAGCAGGGATGGCGAGGGAAAGGCTGCCTAATAAATGAAAATTTAGGAAAACAAATTTGTAGCCATAACTTTTGGCCCATTAGGCCTCCTCCTAGGAGAAATAGGTGACTGCAATTCTAGTGGCACAAAAGGAAGAGCTGCTGATAAGATAAAACAGATGGAAAGCTCAAAAAATATAATATAACAAGCTGTCTTAAAAAGAAGCAAAAGGCATAAAAGAAATAATGGTTACTATTCCTGGAAAAATCCCTCTGCGTATCTATCCTTTTTTTTGGATTTTAACTTTGATTATCGGCTGGTTAAACAGTTTTTCAGAGATAACTTCTATCCATGCTGCTTTGATTAAGACTGTTCTTTGGGTAATCGTTATTACGTTTTCCATAATTGTGCATGAATATGGGCATGCTTTATCCGCGCTTGCTTTTGGCCAAAGTTCTACTATAGAGCTTGCTGGCTTAGGAGGAGCAACCTATCGAACAGGCCCTAAGCTTAAGCTATGGCAAGAATTTATCATTGTCCTTGCGGGTCCTCTTTTTGGCTTTGCACTGGCATGGGGCACTTATCTATTTTTAAACAGATGGGGTGAACATTCTTCCAATCTAGGAATTTTTGCTTTGGAAATCTGTTTCTATGTCAATACCTTTTGGACAATCATTAATCTGCTGCCTGTACAGCCTTTGGATGGAGGGCGCCTTTTAAGTATAGCTTTGGAAGGTTTATTAGGCTTACGAGGAATTAAAATTGCCTCTCTTTTAAGTATTCTTATTGCTACAGGTGTAGGTTTATTCTTTTTTGCTTTCCAGGCCACTTTGGCAGGATCTATGTTTTTAATTTTAGCTTTTGAAAGCTATCGCTCCTGGCAAAGTACTTCCTCTATGCAGGAGCAGGATCAAAACGATGCGATTAAAAATTTATTAAAAGCTGCAGAAGAAGACCTAGAGGAAGGCAGAAAGCAAGAGGCCTCCGAGAAATTTAGAAATATTCGAAACCTGACGCAATCAGGTGTGATATATAGGCAGGCCACCTATCATGAAGCTCTTTTATTAAGTGAAAAAGGAGAGTATAAAGCGGCCTATGAAATTCTTTACCCTCTTAAAAATAAATTTCATCTGCCAATTTGGCAGCTATTACAAGATTTAGCTTATCATAATCAAGAGTGGAAAGAAGCCATTCAATTAGGTGATCGAATATTTAGCGAGGCCCCTAGCTACCAAGCAGCTCTTACCAATGCCCTCAGCTATGCTCAGTTAGGTGCAGCTAAACCTGCTGTAAGGTGGTTAGAATCTGCAATTAGGCACGGGATGCCTTATACCGCCCCTATTCTTTCTAAAGTTGAGTTTGATTCTATCCGCTCTAGCTCAGCTTTCCAAAATTTGTTAAAAAATTGCCTTAATGAATTAAATTAAGTTTTTTTGTTTATAGCAAGTAATATAAAAAAGAGTTTTTTTTAGTTTATATGACTTGTTTTATTTAAAGGTATTAACTATAATTACTTTTGAGTAATAAAATTTGGATGAGCCATGATCCACCCTTCTGTAAGGACAACCTCCCGGGTACCTCCCTCTATTAAAATAGAGGAACAAGAGAACCCCACAGTTAGAGCCATACAAATATGCAAAGAAAAATATCCTACCGACTTTAAGCAAAAAAAAATTATTGCCTTGGCAATTGTGATTGGAACCTTATCTTTAACGCTTCTTTCTGTGGTAGGTTCAATCGTAGCTGGTCTCACCTTAGCTTCTCCTCTAGGAGTTGCTTTATTAGTAGCTACTCCTCTAGCTATTGTAGGAATAGGCTTTCTTATCAAAAAAATTGATGACAAAACTCTTTATTGGTCGGGGGGAGTGGCTAATCTCCTTATCGAGAAAAAAGCTAAAGAGGAAAAGGAAGCAAGAGAAAAAGAAAAAAATAACGCTTGCAAAGTGACCGTGTCTGAAAATAATCAAATTTAGCTTGCAGCTTTTCTGTTTTCCTAAGAAATAGCTCCCTCTTTGGCCTAAGAGGTTTAGCTTCTTAGCTCTTTATCTGCAATTGCTTGCCAACTCTTATCTTTTCTTAGATGATCAGCCTGCCTTTAATTTAGGTAAGCTATTTAGCCCACTGTGGAGGTTATTTATCTGATAGCCAGGAGGTTTTTTCCTACCTTTTCAGTTTTTTTTAAGTTCTATTTTTTTAGGAAATAGAGCTTTCCTTTACCGAAATTGAAAGAATTTGCTATAAAAGTGCTGTTTCTAAATTAAACCCTGTGGAGAAGAACCGATGAAATTAAAATTAGTTTCTATCTTATTGTATACGATGATACCTATGTTAGTTACAGCAGCACCTGCAGCCGATCAATCAGCTGTTACAGAGGAAAAAGTTCCTTTCAATCTACATAGCAATCCGGATACAACAGATGTTTTTGCTATTCCTTTAGACTCTAGCGAAGCAGAGCTAGATGGGGAAGAAGAAGAACTACAAGAACTTCAAAAATACGATGTAAAGCAAAATTAAGTCTTTAGAAGAAGTGCGAAGCTAAATATAGCTTCGCACTTAATTATCTCCCTTATTTTACCCATAAAGAAATAAAACGTGTGGTATTTCCTTGCTTAACCAGCAGAAGGACTGGCTTATTGCTATCATGGGTATCCAAAAGCTTATTAAACTGATCCACGCTGCTAACAGGCTGTTGATCAAGGCTTAAGATTAAGGTTCCTTTTTTTAGACCCGTCCATGCAGCGGCGCTATTAGGTAAAATCTTTGAGATCACTACGCCCTTTTGATCACCATATCCTAAAGAGCGGGAAAGTTCAGGTGTAAGTTCCTGTATTTCAAGACCTAATTTGTTTTCTTTTTGCGTCAAGCTAGAAGTTCTTTCTCCTAAGCTAGGCATCCTGCCAACTTCTAGAGTGAGGGTAAAAGGTGGTATATCTTTGCGCTGAATGGTAAGGGTTAATTTGCTGCCTGGCTTCATCAAGCCAATCGCATTCCTTAGCTCTCCAATAGTGTTAAATGAACGATCATTATATTGGAGAATGACATCACCTTGTTTAATGCCAGCTTTTTCTGCGGGTGAATCTTTACTTACCTCTGCTACAAGGGCTCCTTGAGGTTTTTCTAAGCCTAACGCTTTGGCAAGGTCTTTGTCGACTATCTGCAAAGCAACCCCTATAAAACCATTGGAGATGGTTCCGCTTTCTAAAATTTGTTCAAAATCATTTTTAATGATATTGCTAGGGATTGCAAAGCCAATACCCATATGGCCGCTACCATTTCTTGATATAATGGCTGTATTCATGCCAATCACCTCACTCTTTAAATTCAGAAGAGGACCTCCCGAATTACCCCGATTAACCGCAGCATCTATTTGAATAAAATCTTCAATTTGAGCAATATCTAGGTTATTCCGGCCTTTAGCGCTCACCACGCCGACGGTTAAACTGGCCTCTAAGCCTAGGGGAGCGCCAATAGCCACAGCCCATTGGCCTACTTTAATCTCATCCGAGTTAGCTAGCTTAAGGTAAGGTAAACCTTGCGCATCAATTTTTAACACTGCTACATCGGTGCTAGGATCTTGTCCAATAATAGTAGCAGTAAAGCTTCTTTTATCATTGAGGATGATCTCTATTTCAGTAGCTTTGTTGACAACATGGCTATTAGTAATAATATAACCGTCAGAGGAGACAATAAATCCAGAACCTTGATTGATTTCTAGTTCAGGCAAGGGCTCAGGATAAAGAGGAGCACCAAAAAAAGGCTGAAAAGGTTGAAAAAACTCATCATTAAAGAAATTGCTGCGCGGAGGAAAAAAGCTTTTTGTTTTAACTTGAATGGAAACGACAGCAGGAATTGCTTGGTCAGCAATTTGTGTAAAGTCTTGTAAAAGAACATTTGAACTGATTTCTTTAGAACTTAAAAGAGAACCTTGGCTAAAAACTAAGGAAAACCATACCAGGGTCCATAAATTACGTTTAATTAGATGCATAATTACCTTCCTAATTGGCTAAAAATTCAAGAGTTCGTGCAATAATTAAATAACCTTTTTCTAATCGATCGATTCCAAAATGCTCGTTAGGAGCATGAATCTGATCATCAGGCAAGCCCAATCCCATGAGAACAACCTCGCTTTGGCTGGCTTCAGAAAGCTGCTGGACGATCGGTATCGATCCCCCAGAATATGTAAAAGCACATGAAGTCTTATACACCTCCTCATAAGCTTTAGCGAAAGCTTGTACACATTTAGATGAAGGCTCTACTCTTAATGCCTTGCCTCCGCCTGCATGGATATGAACTTTCACTTCCACGCCCTCGGGAGCTTTTTGTTCAATAAAGTTAGCTATTTTCCTAGCAACCTCCTCAGGAGATTGGTGAGGGACTAACCGACACGATAACTTAGCTATAGCTTGAGAAGGAATGACAGTTTTAAAGCCTTCTCCTACATATCCTCCTGAGATTCCGTTAATTTCTATTGTCGGTCTAAGCCAGCTTCTTTCTAGGGGTGTATAGTTTTTTTCTCCTCCCGTAGGCTTAGCTCCAAATGTAGAGAAATACTCTTGCTCGTCAAAATCAAAAGTAATTCTTTGTTTTTCCTCTGGGCTAAGCTCCTGCACATCTTTGTAAAAGTCAGGAATTTTTATACGGCCTGTTGAATCTCTTAGCTGTGATAAAATATCTACAAGCGCATGCAGGGGATTATAAGCTATTCCTCCATATGAACCTGAATGTAAATCTGTCTTAGTACCTTTAACTTCCACATCCATGGTTACAATTCCTCTAACCCCTAAGGTAACTGCAGGAGCTGTAGGATGGCGAAGTCCTAAGTCAACAATGGCAAGATAGTCTGCTTCAAGTTCTTTCTTTTTATGTGCCAATAGTTCTGAAAGGCCTAAGCTGCCACATTCTTCTTCTCCTTCGATGCAAAATTTAACATTAATTGGTAATTTTCCATCAATATTCATGAGAGCTTTGAGGGCAAAAAGTGTGTAAAAACATTGTCCTTTATTGTCTTGGGCGCCACGTGCATAGACCTCTCCGTGGCGAATAGTAGGCTCAAAAGGGGGAGTGTGCCATGCCTCTAGGGGATCAACAGGTTGAACATCATAATGATTGTAAATTAATAAGGTGGGCTGAGAGGGGCCGGCCCTCATGTAAGAGGCAAAGATGACAGGATGCCCTTTAGTAGGCCAAATTTCAGCCTCAAAACCCATCCTTTTAAGATAGCTCATCACCCATTGGGCACAGGCTTCCATCTGGGATTTATAGCCTATCTCTGAGCTAATACTTTGAAAACGTAAAAAAGTAAAATATTCTTCCAAAGCATTTTTTTCCTGCTTTTTATAATAGTCCTGCAAAATATGCAGGGAAGGGAAAGAGTTTGGCATCAATTGACCTCTGGATAAACGTTGAATGAAACTTAAAAAGATCTATACCATTGCTTATGTTTTTCTCTCAATAAAAGTTCCCGCTGAGGTATAAATTGCGGCTTAGTGAATGGTTCTATAAGCTAATCATGAGATAAAGCAGAAAGGTTAAAGCAGTGGCGAAAAGGGCAAAATAGATCAGAAGAGCTTTTTTTACTTTACGATGATGATGCTCGATTAATAGAGGGTTTAGCAGGCAAGACTTTAAAAACTCTACTCTTTCTTTGATACTGTAATGATGCCAGTTAGGAGTGGCATAGTCTCCATTAGCATAGGCTACAGCTTCTAAAGCATTAATCATAGATTCCAAAGGTAAACCGACTTTAAAGACATGCAAGTCTGCCTGTCTTTCAAAAAGCCTAGAGAAGAAGCCAAACATGCCGCGAAAATAGCCTAAGGTAATAAGAGCATAAAAAGAAAAAATCTTGAGTGTATGGAAAAAATTTCCTGCCACGGAAAGAGGCCAAGCCTTTTCTTGAGCTAGAATGTAGGACAACGGGGCAGAAAAAAAATAAAAAAATATACCGGTAAGTGGAATGATACCACCTAAAATAAAGGGATAAAGCAATAAATGACGATGAGTATTATGGCCGATTTCATGGGCCAGGATGGCTTCAATACTTTCCGTTGAAAGTTCTTTTAAAAGTCGCTCTGTGAACATCACATATCGAAAAGGAGATATGACTCCCATAATACCCGCGGTCAGTTGATCGTGCATTACCGTCCATGTTTTCATGCCTGCATGTTTAAATCCCGACTTTTGACAAATCATTGTTAAGCGATTATTTAACGTTCCTGCAGGTAAGGGTTTGCATTTCCAAATTTTTTGAAGGAAAAAGGGAAGAAAAATGAATAGCAAGATAGCGATGAAGAGACTGAAAGAGGCAGACATCCATTCAAGAGTTTTTGCAGAAACCTGCGAGCTTACCAGGGCGTTAAAAATGTCTAAAACCAGGGTGATAATAACAAAGGGAAGGAAAAAGGGAATCAATAGCTGTAGCTGCCGTTGAGCATAATAAAAGCGTGTCTCCGAAATGCTGTAAGAATAAAACTTTACAAATGAAAGAGCATAAAAAAGTCCTAGCCCTCCTAAATATAGGCTAAGTTCCCACAGAATGTTAGGAAAATGCATGTTTTGCATGAAGGGAATTCTATGAAATAGACGGCCAGCATCTAAGAGATATTGATAAACGCTAAGGTAGGCTAACAATTCTATATTTATAATGAAGAGAATAAAACTCGGCTTTCTTTTAAACAGCTTCTTTAAAAGAGGGTATTGGAAAAAGAAGGTACTGCATAATCCTATATAAAGAAGCAAGGATATGCCAAAAGCACTCCAGGCAGAGTGAACTGCTGGCGCTGAAGTCTCTGGTAAGCTATTCATTAGCAGGAGAGCTAAAATTAAGAAAAAAATATGGGTAAACATAGGAGTAAATTATAAGAGCTTTTTCTACAATTAATCAACCTCCCTCTTTTGATGTTAATCTCTCCTTTGATAAGAGAGCATGAAAAATTAGAAAAATTTTTGGAAAAGATTTAGCATTTAACCTCGTAGATTATCCAATGCAAGGCCTTTTCTCTACACTTATATGCCTAACTTGCTGGTTAAAATTTTCTAACTATCTATAGCAAGAGTAAGCTTGCAATCCTTGCAGCTATGTAGAAATCTATCAAGAAACTAAATCTCTTGGTTTAACAATTTAAACTCTTGGATGGAACTTAAAAACGCCTAACCGCAGGAATTGAGCTTATCTTTTATAAAAGCCTCATTATGATTGATTACAAGGGAGGATGGTAATTCCTTTAACCTAAAAAGTATAAAGGCAAGTAAGATGGCTTAAAAAGAAAAGGATGAGCTAATAAAAAGCTATTTTTCTCAATTAAGCTAGCCACTCTATTCTTAAAAAGTAAAGAAGTGACTTTTCTTCTCTTTTATTAAAGGTTAGGCTTATCTTCCTGTTTCTCTAGGGATGAGGGCGCAATCTTTTAATTTGCCTGCAGAAGTAGATATCTTAGCGTGTGGGCATAAAGCTTCTATCTTTAGCTAACTTGTGGTTGACTTTAAAGGTTTGGATTCAGGCGGGTGTAAACAAAAGTGTTGGCAATTCTTTTTAAGCAGCAGTTTTGTAGGAACTCCAGTAAGCTTCCCAGTGGCCATTTAATCTACCTATTCTTAAGTTCAGTATCGCATTAGCATTTTCTGCCTTCCACCAAGCTCCCGCTATTTTCAGCCTCTTTTGCACCACATGCCTATGGCTACTCTCTATTTCGCCTGAACCAATCGGTAAGCCTTTATCTAAAGCGCTTTTATAATTCATCATATCCAGTCTTTTTTCCATATATCTATAACATCTCACTAAGCCATTCTCCTGCTCAGGATGATCTAGCCCCTTGAACTTAATTTCAATCTCTTTGAAAACTTCTCGGCTTTTTCCAGCTTTTAACTTCTCTTTACTTTCTTCTAACCACTTTTTTGGCTCAAAAATATTGCACCAAATCGCAGCCTCGGATAAATATTCACACAGATGATAAAAATCAATTAAGTGACCGCTTCGATTGCAAAATTTTAGCTTTACTTGTTCAGCTATCCACGGAGCACCATCACTTACGACATGCACATAGCTGCCTTCTTTCAGACCCGCTAAAGAAGCACATTCTAGCATCTGTTGACCCGCTTGTTCTGCCGTTCCAATACTACCAGCATAAAAGCGGTTGGCTCTATCCTTGCCTCTTGCCAAACTTAGTTTGGCTTCTTTCCAACATACTTTCCGTGCTTTTCTTGCATCTTTTTTTGCTTGTTTGTCGGCCTCATCTATCTCCACAATGGGTACCATACTCCCATCTGTTTCACTGATAATAATTGCTTCTTGGCTCGACGTTTCTTTTTTTAGCTTAGCTATTTTGCTTGCATGCTTTTGGGTAATCAATCTAACCATGGAAGAGGGAGCTTCAATTCCATAATGCTCCTTCATCTTTTCCCCTACTTTTCCAAACGCAATATCTGCTCCAAAGTCGGTTATTGCTCGCTCTAACGGTAAAGAATACCCTCTACATCTAACCTTGGAAGACAAGGAAAAGGGTCTAATCAATTTTCCTGCTTGTAGGAAGCATCTCTCTTCCATGCCTACTATCCCAAATGTTGTATGCCAATTTAGTTTTTTTTTGAGTGCCGTCTTAATTTCATTTCCCGAGCCTTAGCTTCTTGTTCATTTACTTGATGCTTTGCCCAATCCTCAAGGCATTTTTTTCCTAAGCCTCTAACTTCGGGAATAAGAGCAAATTCCGCATCATCCGCCACTTCAATCCCTTTAACTCCTTCGGTAATATCTAATAATTCTCTAATGGATTCTAATAAGTTGGGATGATTCTTTAAGCGATTAAATACTTTATTAACTTCTTCTTCGTTAAACATATGAACCTCCTTTTGCTACATTTTCAGTATGTATTAATCCTTCCTTATCTTGCCAACACTTTTAATTACACCCGATTCAGGCGGTCTTTATATTATTTCATTTTGAAAAAAGAAATTTTTCTTTATAATTTCCTTATTTTACTTGGGTAGTTATATGAAAAATAAAGTTTTGATTAAAGTTTTTGCCTCCATTTTTTTAGCTGTGGGGGCCGGTCTTTGGTCGGGAGCAGATAAAGCGTTGGGGGGAGTGCCTTTCGTTCAGCTATATAACTTAATAGGTCAATTATTTCTGAATGCTCTAACATTAGTGGTTGTACCTCTAGTGTCTTCTTCAATCATTGTAGGGGCTGCTCGTATGGGAAGTGAAGGGGCATTAGGGACCTTAGGCTATAAAACTTTTAGTTATTTTATTTTGACTATGGTGCTAGCTGTAGTGGTGGGATTGGTTTGCGTTATGCTCATTAAGCCAGGCATAGGCCAGCCAGTAGAAGAGTTAAAAAGTAGCCATCCACAAGCAAGTAGATTAGTAGAACTTCATGCTCAAGGGCAAAGCGGAAGTTTTCAAAAAATTGAACAGCTCCTTTTGAAGCTTGTGCCTTCTAATATCTTAGCTGCTGCCTCCCAAGGGCAGATGCTAGGGCTCATCTTTTTTAGTTTATTGTTTGGATATTTTACCTCTACTATAGACCCCTACCCCAGTCAGATTATACTAGGCTTTTGGAATGCTATCTTTCAGGTGATGATGAAAATTACTCATTTGGTTATGCGTGCTTTGCCGATCGGTGTTTTTGGTCTTGTAGCTAAAGTAGTAGCTACTACAGGAATAGAAACTTTTCGCTCAGTAGCTTGGTTTACTTTAACATTTTTTATTGCTTTATTTATTTATGCGGGGATTGTTTTGCCGCTACTATTAAAGTTTGTCGCTAAAGTTAGCCCTCTTGCTCATGTGCGCGCAATGGCTCCTGCTTTGTTAACAGCTTTTTCTACTAGTTCTTCTGCAGCTACCCTGCCTTTAACCTTAGAATGCTTAGAAAAACGTGCCCATGTGTCGAATAGGATTTGCAGCTTTACCGTGCCGCTAGGTACCTCATTAAATCTTACAGCTTCGGCCTTATTTATTTGTGTGACCGTTTTTTTTATCGCCCAGGTTTATAGTGTGACTTGGAGTCTCGGCTCGATTGCGACTATTTTTCTTTTAATTATTTTCTCTTCTATAGGCATGGCAGGAATACCTTCAGCTTGTCTTGTAGGAGCTATCTTGGTTTTACATACGATAGGATTGCCTGTAGATGCTATTGGTTTAGTATTAGCAGTAGAACGCCTTTTAGATATGTGTAGAGCAGTAGTTAACGTTTTTGGGACTTCTTGCTGTGCCGTGCTAGTTGCCCGGTCTGAAAAAGAAAAAAACACTTTAACATCTCTTTCCGGCAAAGCATAAAAATTAATAAGATAAGGCTATGATGATACCAAATAGGCAAAAAACTGTTGTTGTAGGAATGTCTGGGGGCGTAGACTCGTCTGTAGCGGCGCTGCTACTAAAGCAGCAAGGGTATCATGTAATTGGAATGTTTATGAAAAATTGGGAAGAAACCGATGAGCATGGAACCTGTAAAGCTTCTTATGAATATGAAGATGTTGTACGCGTTTGTGAGCAAATAGGCATTCCTTATTATGCGGTTAATTTTGTCAAAGAATATAAAGAAAATGTTTTCAATCAGTTTTTAGAAGAGTTTAAGCAGGGATATACACCCAATCCTGACATTTTATGCAATCGCGAGATCAAGTTTAAAGTCATGTTTGAAAAGGCATTGGCATTAGGCGCTGATTATTTAGCTACCGGACATTATTGCCAATCTTTTACCCATGATAAGGAAAGCATTCTGGGAAAAGGGATAGACTCTGGTAAAGATCAAAGCTATTTTTTATATACCATTAAATCCCACGTGCTTTCTAAAGTTCTTTTTCCTGTTGGCAACCTTCACAAGCCGGAGGTTCGAAAAATTGCACAGGAGCATTGTTTAGCTACTTCTGCTAAAAAAGATAGTACAGGCATCTGCTTTATTGGTGAGCGCAATTTTAAACAATTTTTAAGTCAATATATTGCTTATCGGCCTGGAAACTTTGAAACTCTTGAAGGGCAAGTCATAGGTATACATGATGGAGTGGCCTATTATACCATAGGTCAACGCAGGGGAATGGGGATTGGAGGACAAGGAGAGCCCTGGTTTGTTGTTGGTAAAGATCTAGAGCGTAATGTGGTTTATATTGAACGGGGGGCTCATCATCCCGCCCTTTTTTGTGATGAATTAGTCGCTTGTGAAGCCAGCTGGGTCTCTCCTCATGGAAGGCCAACCTTACCCTTGGCTTGCAGAGCCAAAGTGCGCTATCGGCAGACAGATCAAGCCTGCACCATTATGACAGAAACAGACGGGCAGTTAAAGGTTGTCTTTGATGTTCCTCAACGTGCCGTCACCCCTCGGCAGTCAATTGTATTCTATGAAGGCGAAAAATGCCTAGGAGGAGCAATCATTCAGTCGGCAGGAGTATCCTATTATCATCAGAATAAAGCCTTACCTAAGCATATTTCTTTATAAGCCGGGTGAGCTGTTTGGTTTCGCCCGACTTTCTAAAGTAAGCAAGTTTATTAGAATCTACCTTCTAAAACCAGTAGGCTAAGCCTGTTTTCATGCCATAGCCTCTAAGGCCATGCTTCTCGCGTGTTAAGCTAATGTTGTAAGCAAAACCTAGATTAAGTGACCATTGTTCATGAAGGTCTTTTTCTATCAGGAGTGCATAGCTAGGACCTTTAGCGTTGCTCTTGCTTTTGTCTGTGCCCATGCTTTTAATGGTCGTATGACTGCGACTCCAGGCATATTGTACCATTAAGCCTACTCGGCAGCCCTTTGCAATTCTATAAAAAACTTCGATAGAAATATAGGGGGACCAAGAGCGAAATTTTTCTTTAGCTATTAACTTAAAATCTGCGATTTTTAAGGGAATCTTAGTCTTAAGCTGAGTGTAGTTAGCACCGATCGCAGGAGTAAAACACCACCTTTTAGAAGGAATAGTAAAGCCTAAGCCACAACCTGTGGTTAACAAGGTGCCTCGATTGGATCCATACATAAAACCAGGCCTAATGCATAACCCTTTATAGACAAGAGCATTAGCGTCGATTTTTATAGTAGGGAGGTCCATGGTTTTAACAGTTTTTCCAAAGTTCACAATATCTAGATGGACGAAAGTAGGAGCAACATCAATCTTGCCTCGGCAATCTCCATGTAAACAAGGAAAAGCAACTATAGATAAGCAAAAGCTTAAAAGTGAGAATAAGTTTTTCATCAATACATCCTATTAAAAAGTAAACTTTTAACATAAAAGGCAAAAAGTTTCTAGCCTTAAATGTGCTCGTCCTTTTTAGCAGCCTAGATTTTTATTCTTTAAAGTTGTCTCGAGCATGTTTATCGCATGCTTAGCATCATTAAGTATTTACTTAACGCAGGAAATATTGAATACCTGCCTAGGAAATCTGAGTAGAGGCTTTAAGTAGTCCTTTTAAAAGATTGAAATCCTCTAATTTCGCCTATGTATCTGCTGTTCAATTTTAATCTGCTAAGGATTACCAGCTTTATTCATTGCAAACCACGCCAAAGGAAAGGCTTTTCCTTTATAAGCCATAGCTAAGGTTAAAATATTAATGTTTTCCCCCCTACCTGTCTACCCTACCTGTCTATTGGTTCCCACAATAATCAGCCTTGCTTTCCTTAAAATGGTTTGGCGCTTCGGTATAGCAGCGCAGCACTTCAGAAGAATAGAGAAATCGTTCTTGCGGCTGTCCAGCAAAACGGCTCGGCGCTTTATTATGCTAGCGCAGCACTACAGAATAATAGGGAAATCGTTCTTAGCGCTATTTAAGTAAAACGATTTGGCGCTTCAGTATGCTAGTGAAGAACTGCGGAACCATGAGGAAATTGTTCTTGCGGCCGTCCAGCAAGACAGCCGGGCACTTAGGTATGCTAGCCACAAGCTTCAAAAAGATTTAAAACCTATGGTTAGGCAAGAACAAACAAATTTATAGGAAGACGCTTTTGAGTTATTTATTATGCAGCCCCATACTTTATAAAAGTCCTCTTTTTAACTAGCAAGAAAGCTTTCAGAGGGTTGGATATGTAGACTAGGTTTCTTTAAAGCGTATAAGCTAAAAAATACGCCAAAAAAATTTTCATTTTTGCCTCCTCCAAAATAAGGAGAGGTTGGAAATTAAGGCTATTATTCAGGCGCTCATACAACTTTTTAAAAGAGAAAAGCTAAGTTTTTTGCTGAATAGGCTGATATTTCTTAAATATATTTTTTAGTTCGTCGGGAAGTGTTATTTTTGAGCGGGTCTGAGTATCCAGGCAAACGTGTACAGTTTTGGCTTTACCGATCAGCAGATGGTCTACTTTTCTGAAAATTTTGTAAGCAAAAGAAAAGGAGGTTGTTCCTAAATGAGCAACTTCAACATGCACCTCTAATGCATCTCCTACTTTAACCGGCTTTAGGTAGTCTGCTTCAGCATGTACAACTACGAAGGCGAACGAGGAATGGTGGAAAAGGTGATCCAAAGTAATTCCTTCCTGGTCCATTAGATCTTCTAGCGCGTCATGTACAAAGCGAAATTGCTTAGCGAAATAAAGGATACCTGCCATATCCGTGTCATGCATTCTTACTTTGTTATAACTGATAAACATGTTATGTCCTTAAGGTCTTCTGATAAATTTTTAGATGATTATTCGCTAAGTAGTCATTAAGTCCATTCTTCATAACATCTTGCATAAACTATTGAAAGGCAAAAGGTATAAAATGGTAAGCGGCCAATCGTGCAGGCTAACTAAGCCTTTGATGCTAAGCAACAAATGCAAATCAAAAAGCTTAGCAAATAGAAAAAATAGCTATTTGGGAGTATTTTTGGCGGTGTAGGTGCTCCATAAAATCTCCTCTAAAGCCCTATCTATCCTGCGATCGCTTACCATGTTGGCATGAATAATTATAGTAGATAGGTAATATTGTTGTTTGCTAAATTTTTTTAAATTAAAAAGACAATTTGTTTTGGGAATTTTTTAACTCTATTAATCAAGGATTCATTATAATGGGATGCTTTTTTTTTAACTTTAATCCTTTTAATTGTATAGATCTGCACCCTTGGCGTCTTATTACTGAGGCCCCTCCCTCAATAAAAACGATACCAGAAGAATTGATTGTGCATATTTTTTCTTTTCTCTCCCCCCAAGAGCTTGTGAATGCTCAGCAGGTATGTAAACACTGGAAAAGAATAGGAGATGAAGAGACATTGTGGAAAAGACATCATCAACAGCATTTCAAAGACGAACCTTTACATATTAGCTTTTGTCCAAAAAAAGCTCGAACTTTTAGGAATAGTTATCTTTTTTATAGCCTGTACGAATCAATAAGACGGGAAGTTAAGCTAGAGGATGCCGCTTTGCGCGCCCATCCCGATTATAAGGGAAGAGATTTTTCCGAGATGCTGGTATTGATGAATTAAAGTCAAAGCTTTGATCATCAAAAGAGCTTAAGGTTGTGAGGGGAGACGGGCAAAGAGAATAATGCTGATAAGATAATCTATATAAATATCAAGAAGATCAAGTTTCATTTTTTTCTCCTCTTTTCAAAGAAAAAAATATATTCTTAGAATAATTTATTCAGCTCATCTGTGCGTAAGGTGAGTAACTTAAAAAGACAATTTGCGTTGAGAATGTTTTTAACTCTATTAATTAAGGAGTCATTATAATGGGATGCTTTTTTTTTAACTTTAATCCTTTTAATTGTATAGATCTGCACCCTTGGCGTCTTATTACTGAGGCCCCTCCCTCAATAAAAACGATACCAGAAGAATTGATTGTGCATATTTTTTCTTTTCTCTCCCCCCAAGAGCTTGTGGATGCTCAGCAAGTATGTAAACGCTGGAAAAGAATAGGAGATGAAGAGACATTGTGGAAAAGACATCATCACCAGCATTTCAAAGACAAACCCTTATATATTAGCTTGTTTCTAAGAAAAGCTCGAACTTTTAGGAATAGTTATCTTTTTTATAGCCGCTGGGAATTAATAGACCGGAAAGCTAAGCTAGAGGCTGCCGCTTTGCGTGACTCTCCCGCATATAATCCAATTTTTTCCGAGAGGCTGTTATGGATGAATCAAAGTCAAAGCTTTAATCATCAAAAGAGCTTAAGGTTGTGAAGGGAGGCGGGCAAAAAGAAGAATAGAGAAAATTAGGTAATATTGTTGTTTGCTAAATTTTTTTTAATTTAAAAAAACAATTTGTTTTGGGAATTTTTTAACTCTATTAATCAAGGAGTCATTATAATGGGATGCTTTTTTTTTAACTTTAATCCTTTTAATTGTATAGATCTGCACCCTTGGCGTCTTATTACTGAGGCCCCTCCCTCAATAAAAACGATACCAGAAGAATTGATTGTGCATATTTTTTCTTTTCTCTCCCCCCAAGAGCTTGTGAATGCTCAGCAGGTATGTAAACACTGGAAAAGAATAGGAGATGAAGAGACATTGTGGAAAACACATCATCAACAGCATTTCAAAGACGAACCCTTACATATTAGCTTTTGTCCAAAAAAAGCTCGAACTTTTAGGAATAGTTATCTTTTTTATAGCCGCTGGGAATTAATAGACCGGAAAGCTAAGCTAGTGGTTGCCTCTTGGCATGCCTCTCCCGAATATAATCCATTTCTTTACCGATTTAGCGAGAATTAACCTTATTGATCAGTAGCAGGCAATTGGGCGATAAATAAGCATTTAATAGGTGGGGAAGCTGGTGAACGCATATACTCTTGAAGGCTTTTGCTATCTTTAACTCTTTACCCTTGCTTGGTTATAAAGTGTTTTTAGTTGCCTAGGCAGTTTGGCTATCGACTATGGCTGTACTTAAAGCTTAGTAGAGGGGATTACTTTGAAAAAAAGCTAATTTGTCCGGATTAATGCTTTCATTGTCGTCTTAAAACCGAAGGATAGGCTAATTTCCAAGGTGGAAGATCCTGAGGAGGGTCGGTTGGCTGGCAACTTACCC
The DNA here is from genome assembly GCF_000648235.2 of Neochlamydia sp. S13. NCBI lineage: Bacteria > Pseudomonadati > Chlamydiota > Chlamydiia > Parachlamydiales > Parachlamydiaceae > Neochlamydia > Neochlamydia sp. S13. Next base: position 214,826 of record NZ_AP017977.1, read on the forward strand.
TTAAAACTTAAAAGATGATATTCAACCCTTTTTCCTCTAGAGCACCTAGGGAATTAACCAGCTTTTTTTTGCATACCGTTGATTCTAAGCCCCTGTCGCCTTATTACTACTACGTTAAATTTAAGAGGAATCAAAAAATAGCGTTTTAGATGAGTCGTGAATAGCTTGGCAAAAAGGGTAAATGGTAATCCCGACTTTGAAGTTATTTTCTAAGTAATTAATTATTAAAGGATTACATTCAAAAATTCAGACACAACATAGGGGGCTGACACGTAGTAGTATTATTTAGGTTTTTAGGAGAAGCTTTTTCTGCGAAAGGAGGCTTAAGGTTAAATGATTATATTTTAACCGATTTTAATCGCCTAAAAAAACTCTCTTACTCTTTAAACTTCTCCTCATCCATTTCCCTCTTAACGCGAACAGTAATTGGCCAAAATCAATAGAAAGAATAAAATAAGCAGCTTCATAAATTTTTTTATGTTAAAATGTACGACTGAGTTTGCTAGCCATTTAAAATTGTGGAGAATTTAGCTCGCCTTAATACGATCAAGCTTGATGGGAGAATAAATAAAAATGGCCATTCCAACGCGTACCTATTTAAATGCCCAAGGTGAACTTTCTCCGGATTGTAAGGTAAATATTGCGGACGAGGTTTTAGTTAAAGCTTATCAAACAATGGTTTTAACACGCCGCTTAGATGAAAGAATGATAACCCTTCAACGGCAAGGAATGATTTCCTTTGCTTTAAGCTCTTTGGGGGAGGAAGCCTGCTCTGTTGCAAGTGCTGCTGCTCTTTCATTTGAAGATTGGCTTTATCCTCAATATAGGGAAAGTGGTATTATCCTTTGGCGCGGATTCACTCCCCAGCAATATATTCACCATATGTTTTGTAATAAAGAAGATCTTATTTTGGGAAGGCAAATGCCCAATCATTTTGGATCTCGTGCTTTAAATGTTGTACAAGTATCTTCCCCTATTGGTACGCAAATTCCTCATGCTGCTGGCTGTGCTTATGCCATGAAAATTCAAAAAGAAAATACAGTGGCTGTAGCTTATTTTGGTGAAGGAGCCACTTCCGAAGGGGACTTTCATGTAGGCTTGAATTTTGCGGCGGTAAGAAAAGCTCCTGCGATTTTCTTTTGTCGAAATAATGGATATGCCATTTCTACGCCAGCCTCATGCCAGTTTACTAGCGATGGAGTGGCACCCCAAGTGATAGGAAGAAATGTAACGACTTATCGCGTCGATGGTAACGATTTTTTTGCTATTTATGAAGCGGTGTCCCAAGCTAGACAGGCATGCATAGAAGGTCAAGGCCCCGTTTTCATTGAAGCCATGACCTATCGCTTAGGAGCTCATTCTACTTCGGATGATCCTTCGGTTTATCGTCAAGAGAAAGAAGTTTTAGAAAAGCAACTAGCTTGTCCTATCACTCGCTTAAAGAATTTTTTGGAAAAGAAAGGTTTATGGGATGCGCAACAAGAAAAAAGTTACTTAGACTCTATTAATAAAGAAATTACAGAAGCCATCCAGGTGGCCAAAGAGACCGGTAGGCCTGCTTTACATTCTCTTATAGAAGATGTATATTTTGAAGTGCCAGCTAGCCTTGCAGCTCAGTACGAAGACATCCAATCTCTTTATCATGAATAAACCACCCCATATTTGTTTAGTAGGTTAACATGGCAATCATGAATATTATCCAATCTTTAAATCACACTCTTCATCAAGAGTTTGCACGTGACTCACGTTTGCTAACTTTTGGCGAGGATGTAGGTGCCTTCGGAGGGGTCTTTCGCGTAACCACAGGCTTGCAAGAAAAATTTGGAGAAGAGCGTTGCTTTGATACTCCTTTGGCAGAGGCTGGCATCATAGGTTTTGGCATAGGCATTGCACAAAAAGGCCTTAAGCCTATCTGCGAAATTCAATTTGCCGATTATATCTATCCAGCTTTTGACCAGATTGTCAACGAGATGGCTAAGATGCGCTATCGCACGGGTAACCAGTACAGCAGCGCAATGGTTATACGCACTCCTTATGGAGGAGGGATTCATGGAGGACATTACCACTCTCAATCGCCAGAGGCTTTCTTCCTCCATATTCCTGGCCTGGTGGTAGCAGTAGTTTCTTCTCCTTATGATGCTAAAGGATTGCTTGCTTCTGCTATTCGCTCCAATGATCCTGTCCTTTTATTAGAACCCAAAAGGATTTACCGCTCTTTAAAGCAAGAAGTACCCGAAGAAGAATATTTAATTCCTTTTGGCCAAGCCCATGTGGAACGTACAGGTAGGGACATAACCTTGATTGGCTGGGGAGCACAGCATCATCAAAATAAGCAGGCGGCAGAGGAGCTGGCCCAGCAAGAAAACATTGAGGTAGAAGTTATAAACCTACGTACTTTAAATCCTTTAGATATTCACACCTTGGTAGCATCAGTCAATAAGACAGGTCGCTGCGTTGTTTGTCATGAAGCGCCTTTAACTCAAGGTTTTGGTGCCGAGCTCTCGGCGTTGATTCATGAGCGTTGCTTACTAAAACTTCAAGCACCTGTTAAACGTTGCTGCGGCTTAGATACGCCTTTTCCTCATACTTTAGAGAAAGAATATCTGCCTGATACTCCTCGCGTTAAAAAGGCAATTTTAGAAACCCTTGATTACTAAACGGAAGACTCCATGGCTAAAATTCATACCGTAACCTTGCCTGATATTGGGGAAGGGGTTATCGAAGGAGAAGTGGTTGAATGGCTTAAAGATATCCAGGATACCGTCCTGCAAGATGAAGCTGTCGTAATTGTAATGACTGATAAAGCTACTGTAGAACTTCCTTCCCCTTATCCTGGAAAAGTCGTCAAACATTACTATAAGCCTGGAGAGATATCGATTAAAGGAAAACCTCTTTACGATATAGAATTACTTGAAGGGCATACAGCAGTGCCCCCGCCTCAGTCTAGGCTTAAAGAAAATTCTCTCCCTAAGCCTTGTCCTTTGTCCCCACTTGCTCCTAGCCATACCGCTGCCTCTGCTCTTGCACCTGAATCGTCAGATGTTTTAGCTCTGCCTTCTACAAGGAAATTAGCTCAAGAAATGGGAATTGATATCTCTCAGATTCAGGGAACGGGCAAAGCAGGCCGCGTAAGACCAGAAGATTTACGTCAATATGTTCGACCCTCGCTCAAGGAAAATTTAGATACCAATGTTCTTCGTCTTGAAGGAGATAAAGAGCTTCCTATCATAGGTATTAAAAATTTAATGTACCAGAAAATGGTAGAATCTAAACGTAAAATTCCTCATTTTTCTTATTTTGAAAAAGCTGAGGCGACAAGGCTTGTGCGTTTACGCCAAAAATTTAAAGAAGAGGGGGCTAAGAAGAATATTCAAGTCACTTATATGCCTTTTCTGCTTAAAGCTTTAAGTTTAACTTTAAATAAATTTCCTCAGTTTAATAGTTCGGTGGATCAACATAAGCTGATCATTCATCAGCATCATCATATAGGCATTGCCATGGCATCGCCCTTGGGATTAATTGTACCGGTACTTAAAAATGTTCAAGCTCTTTCTTTAATCGATTTGATTTATGCTTATGAAGAACTTAAAAACAAAGCTAATACCAATAAGCTTCAGCCGAGTGAGATGAAAGAAGGGACTATTACTATCAGTAACTTTGGAGTCTTAGGGGATGGGGGGCTATGGGCAACGCCTATCATCAATTATCCTGAAGTAGCTATCTTAGCCGTTAATCGTATTCAAAAACAGCCATGGGCTTGTAATGATCAAGTAGTGCTCAGGGATGTTCTCAATTTATCATGGAGCTTTGACCATAGGATCATAGATGGCGATCAAGCGGCAGCCTTTTCTCATTATTATGCTCATCTTATCAAAAATCCAGCTCCTTTATTGTAAAAATAGCTATCCTAAATTTAACAAAAAATTAAGAATGGCTTTTTTTCTGGATCACTTTTCTATTGCTATTTTGCTTATTTTATTTGTAAAATTTTTTTGAGATAGCTAATGTACAATTTATAGGATAGCTTTTAATTGTGCAGGATGAGTATGCCGATGGATTTTATTTTAGCGGGAGCCTTAACATTTGCCGTTTTAGCTTATTTGATATATACCCTACTTCACCCTGAAAAATTCTAAGAGAAGAGTACTTATGTCCTATGCCGATTGGGCTACACTCCTTTTCTTTCCTGCTCTTCTCATGGTGTTAACACCTGTTCTAGGTAGATATATGGCTAAAATATTTACCGGTCAAAAAACTGCCGTGCATTTTCTCTTAGGAGGCTTAGAGCATTTATCTTATCGCGTCAGTAGCGTAGATGCAAAAAAAGAGATGAGCTGGCTTGAATATGCGACAGCTCTTTTTATTTTTAATATCATAAGCTTTTTAGGCCTTTTTTTTCTGCAGCTTTTACAGCACCTCCTTCCTCTTAATCCTCAGCATTTTCCATCAGTTCCATGGCCATTAGCCTTTAATACTGCGATAAGCTTTATTACTAATACTAATTGGCAAGCCTATGCAGGCGAAACCACGATGAGCTATCTGACGCAAATGCTTGGGCTGGCCGTGCACAATTTTTTGAGCGCAGCCACTGGATTGGCTACCTTATTAGCTTTAATTCGGGGCCTTGTGAGCAAAAATACTAAACACATAGGCAATTTTTGGAGCGATCTTATCCGTTCTATCGTTTATATACTGTTACCTCTTTCTATACTACTAGCCTTATTATTGGTTAGCGAAGGGGTCGTTCAAACCTTTTCTCCTTATAGTGAAGTGACTACTTTGGAAAATTCTCAGCAAATCATTCCTCTAGGGCCAGTAGCCTCACAGGTAGCTATCAAACAGCTGGGAACAAATGGTGGAGGCTTTTTTAATGCTAATAGTGCACATCCTTTTGAAAATCCTTCCCCTGTTACCAATCTTTTTGAAATGCTTGCTATTTTGCTAATACCAACAGCTTCCGTATATGCCTATGGAATCTTAATCGATTCTAAAAAGCATGCATGGAATCTTTTCGCTGTTATGATAGCTCTTTGGGTGGTCGGCTTAAGTATTTCCTTCTATGCGGAAAAACTCATGGATCTTGCTATGGATGCCTCTCCTTTCCTCGAAGGAAAAGAGACCCGGCTAGGAACTAACCTTAGTCTTGTATGGGCTATGTCAACCTCAGCTACGTCAAATGGCTCAGTTAATGCTATGCTTTCTAGTCTATCCCCTCTAAGCGGAGGAATGGCTATGCTTAACATGATGCTAGGAGAGATAGTTTTTGGAGGGATAGGGGTAGGGCTATGCTCGATGATCATGTTTGCCATCCTTACAGTTTTTCTTGCAGGTCTTATGGTAGGAAGGACGCCAGTGTACTTAGGTAAAAAAATTGAGAGAAAAGAAATGCAATGGCTAATGCTAGCTATTTTAATGCCTAGCTTTCTCATCCTCATAGGGAGTGGACTTTCTTGCATACTGCCAGAAGCCCTTGCTAGCTTAGGAAGCCAGGGTCCTCATGGTTTATCAGAAATTTTATATGCTTTTTCATCGGCTGCAGGTAATAATGGTAGTGCGTTTGCTGGAATAAATGCTAATACACTTTATTACAATCTCTTCCTGGGAATAGTCATGTTAATAAGTAGGAGTTCAATAATTTTGTCTAGCCTTGCTATAGCGGGTTTACTTGCCTCTAAAAGGGCTTCTCCTCTTTCTTCAGGGGACTTTTCCATTAGCTCTCCTTTGTTCGCTTTTTTACTTTTATGCGTGATCCTTATCGTAGGAGCTTTAACATTTTTTCCTGCATGGTCGTTAGGTCCCTTAGCGGAGCATCTTTTAATGCTTAAAGGACAGACATTTTAAATTCAGAAAAATTGATAGATGAAAATAATGTCCAATAAGGGATCAAAACTTTAGGGATAAAGGAGATCGAATGCAGTCCAACCAAAAGAGCTTGTTAACTTTGAAAATTGCTGCAGAGGCTCTTAAAGAAGCAATCCGGATGCTGGCTCCCCAGGATCAATTTAAAAATCCTGTCATGTTTGTGACTTATCTTGGAGCCCTGGCTACCACAAGTTATGTCATCCAGGAGATTTTTTATCAGCAGTTAGCGTGGATTAATTTGCAAATTGCCGTTTGGTTATGGTTTACCATCCTTTTTGCTAATTTTGCTCAATCTATTGCCGAAAGTAGAGGAAAAGCACAAGCGGCAAGTTTAAGAAAAACAAAAGTTCAAGCTAATGCTCGTCAGGAGATCAATGGAATAGAGATAAAAATTCCTGCAGACCAGTTAAAAAAAGGGGATGTAATAATTTGCGAAGCAGGGGATATTATTCCTACCGACGGGGATGTCGTGGAAGGGGCTGCTACAATTGATGAATCAGCTATAACAGGTGAATCGGCACCTGTCATTAGAGAAAGTGGAGGAGATAGAAGCGCTGTAACGGCAGGAACTAGGGTGCTGAGCGATCGCCTGCGTATTCAAGTGACTGCAGAGCCCGGAAATAATTTTTTAGACCGCATGATACGCTTAATTGAAGGCGCCAAACGGCAGAAGACACCTAATGAAATTGCCTTGCATATCGTGCTTTCGGCTTTAAGCATTATTTTTCTTATCACCATCGCTTCTTTGAAAGCTTTTGGAGAATATAGTGCCCATGCTTCTAAGCAAGATATTTCCCAACTCCTAACCTTTCCTATTTTAGTGGCTCTGCTAATTTGCTTAATCCCTACGACCATTAGCGCATTGCTAAGTGCGGTAGGAATTGCAGGGATGGATCGTTTATTTAGGCGCAACGTGATAGCTTTAAGCGGCCGCTCGGTGGAAGCCGCAGGAGATATAGATTTGTTGATACTCGATAAAACAGGCACGATTACTATCGGCAATAGAATGGCTACAGCTTTTTTACCTGCTGTAGGCATGGATGAAAAAGCTTTTGCAGAAATTGCTCAGTTAGCTTCTCTATCTGATGAGACTCCAGAAGGCCGTTCTATTGTAGTTCTTGCTAAAAAATTATTTGGCTTAAGGGCTGAATCTTTGGATACAAGAAACTCTATCGTTGTTCCTTTCTCGGCCACTACACGCATGAGCGGTATCGATTTCGTAGACGGTTTAGGAAAGGTTATACGGCGCATACGCAAAGGCTCTACAGAAGCCATTAAAAAGCATCTAACAAGTTTAGGAGGACATTATCTTGATCAGCTAGATGCTGCTATACAAGCTATAGCAAGTAAAGGAGGAACACCTTTATTGGTCAGCGATGAGGATAAAATTGTAGGGATCATTCACCTTAAAGATATCATTAAAGGAGGCATCCAAGAAAGATTTGCGCAGATGCGGCGCATGGGTATTCGTACCGTAATGGTTACTGGTGACAATCAATTGACCGCTGCAGCTATTGCAGCAGAAGCTGGAGTAGATGAATTTATTGCTGAGGCTACACCCGAAATAAAACTAGAAAAAATTAAAAGCGAGCAAGAAAATGGAAGGCTAGTGGCTATGACAGGCGATGGCACCAATGATGCACCTGCTTTAGCTCAGGCGGATGTAGGTGTAGCAATGAATACAGGTACACAGGCATCTAGAGAAGCTGGCAATATGGTAGATTTAGATAGCAATCCTACCAAGTTAATAGACATTGTAGAAATTGGCAAGCAGATGTTGATGACAAGGGGTGCTTTAACAACTTTTAGTATAGCGAATGATGTGGCTAAATATTTTGCCATCATTCCAGCGATCTTTGGAGCACTGTATATAGGAGATGAAGGAGGCTCTGGTCCTCTGTCTGTACTTAATATTATGGGCTTAAATTCACCACAGAGTGCTGTTTTAAGTGCTATTATCTTTAATGCCTTAATCATTGTGGCTTTAATACCTCTAGCTTTAAGAGGGATCCAATATAATGCTCAGTCGGCACAGGCTTTGTTAAGAAATAATCTCCTCATCTATGGATTGGGAGGTCTTGTGGCTCCTTTTGTAGGAATAAAACTTATCGATATTTTAATCACCTTTTTTGGCTTTGTAGAGTAAGAGAGTTTATATGTTAAGAATTTGGACTAGCTTCAAGATGTTTCTGTGGTTAACAGCTTTAACAGGGATTATCTACCCTCTCTTCATTACTCTTATAGCGTATTTAACTATCAAAAATAAAGCGGAAGGGGATTTTATTTCTTTTAATGGAAAGTGGATAGGGGCTGCCCTGATCGGGCAAAACTTTGAAAGCAATCGCTATTTTTGGGGACGTCCATCGATAAATAATTATAATCCTTTAGCATCAGGGGGAAGTAATTTAGGCCCTACCAGCGAGGCTTTAAAAAAGGTTATTGAAAAACGCAAAGTAAAGATAAAAACAACCTACGAGGAGAAAAGTGATCGCTTAATTCCTAGTGAGTTACTTTTTGCTTCTGCCAGCGGATTAGATCCACATATTTCTCCGCAAACCGCCTACTTCCAGGTAGAACGGGTAATCAAAGCAAGAGGTTGGAATGAAAATAATAAAGAGGCTATTTTTCGACTCATCGAAGCATCCATAGAATTGCCGCGCTGGGGCTTCCTAGGCACATCTTATATTAACGTGCTAAAACTTAATTTAGCTTTAGATGCATGGGATAAAGCTCAAAAGGAATGACAAATTTTATAGAGGGAAAAAGCACAATAAGCTTTTTAATTTTTTTAGCTTCTTTTTTTAACTCCTCTTTATTTTATGGATAGACCTAGATTTCTCTAAATTTATAAAAAGATTATTTCTTGATAAGCATTTTTAAATTATCAAAATCATGTAAGCGTTCACGGGGTATGCCCAGCTTTAGACACGATTCTGCGGGCATCTGCAATGTCAAAAATGCTCGCAAATAGCTGTTTTTTCCTATTTACTGCCTTTTTTGATTTATAGTAAGTCCCTAGCATCAATAGCTTAAGTAGATATGACCCCCATGATCCCTTACAAAATCATTTAAAATTTAAGCTGTTTAGCTTAAGAACGTAATGAGGATAAACTAACTTTATCCTAAAAAGTTAAATAATCGAGAATGGCAGGTGTGTGCACCTATTGTAGGTAAGAAAAAGGCAGGTAAGCTATCCGAGCACTCTAGGTAGCAGCTGCTAATGCTATCTTTTACATTTTAAAGAGAGAATATCAAGAAGCCTATCTTCTTCGTGATCCCCTTTTTTTGGGGGGAAATGGATGGATTCATTAATTTAAAGTAAAATAAAGTAATTTATTCGAACAAATTAATACTTATTTATGCCGATCGATGCGCCGAAGCTGGGTTAAGCTAGCATAATTTAAGCTCAAATATAGCCGATAGCCAAAGTATCAAAATAGCTAGAGAAAAAAGGCTTTGCAGGTATGACTTTAGGCAAGAAAGTTAAAAGTAGGAAAAGGCATGAATGGATGAACTAGGAGGGATTGTTAATAGCAATGTTGATAAGCAGAGAGTAGTTTGCAGCGAAAAGGATAGGCTAAGAGTCCTGTTTTATTTCTTTCCTGCAAAAGCTTAAAGGGGTAAGGAATAGTTGCACATGCAGACTATAGCCAAGAAAAGATGAAAATGTAAGCAGCTTTATATGAGGGTATGGATCTATCAAATTAAAGGTTAGACGTTTTTTGAGCTGCTCTTTATGTAATCATATGCTTAATAAAAAGCTTGCTTTTAAGGAGAAAGCCACTTTGGAACAAGGCTAATTTCTTTTTGGGTTATGCAGACATAGCTTCTATAAAAGGTAGGATAAAAGTTTGCCAAACACCAACTACCTCTTGCTCTTGTTAGTAGGGTGCGTCTTAGAGTGAGAAAGAGAGTACTAATATATTAATTTATACGATGTTTTTTAGTTGTATAGAAGATTAGCTTTTAAAATAAATTCTGTTGATTTTATAAGCCATAGTTGTTAAAATTTATTGAACTTAAAGAATAAATAGGGTCAAAATGAAACTAAGCGGTTTTCCTCAATTATGCATATGGATTGATCGTAAGGCTGACTACGTGCCTTTAATCAGTACAGTGACTAACCTAGTCAATATTTTCCAAAAATGTGTTTATATACCGACCCTGCAAGAAAAAAACTTATCTGTAAGCAAAAGTTATTACCGCTATCTTAATAAAAAAAGTTTTGGCAGGTGCATTGTTTTATTAATCCCCATCTTAGGAAATATATGGGTTGGAGTTTGGGATATTCATCGTTATAGACTCAATAATAAGAACCCAAAACCGCTAAGAGCAGACCAGACGATTAACTTGCCCCAAGATGCCGTGAAAGAAATTAATAATGAACCGGCTCCATTGGTTATTGTTCAAAAAGGTGAGTTAACGCTTGACAATCTCAGCGAGGAGTTTAAAAAAGATAAGGCTACCTCCCTTGCTGAGATGCAGAAAAATGGATGGGAGCTTTCTCAAGCTAGAGAAGATTTTAAAAAAGATCAAGATATCGTATTGGCTGCTGTTAAGCAAAGCGGCTTAGTTCTTAAGTATGCTCATCCAGAATTACAAAATAATAAAAATATCGTACTTGCCGCTGTTAGCCAAGATGGTCTAGCCCTTAAATATGCTAGCCAAGAACTTAGGAATGATAAGGAAGTCGTACTTGCCGCCGTCCAGCAAGATAGCTTAGCTCTTGAGTATGCTAGCCAAGAGCTTAAAAATAATAAAGAGGTGGTGCTTGCTGCTGTTAAACAAAATGGCGCATCTCTTAAATATGCTAGCCAAGCGCTTAAAAACGACAGGGAGGTCGTGCTTGCTGCTATTCATCACCAAGATCCGGCCCTCCAGTACCTTGATAAAACGGTGATAAATAATGAGAGATTTGTGCTTGTTGATTTTAAGCATCGGTGCTTGACTATCCAGTATGGGGGCAAAAAAATTAAGAACGACGAAGAGGTCATGCTTGCTGCTGTTCAGCAGGATGGCTTAGCCCTTAAATATGCCAGTGAAGAAATTAAAGACAATAGAAAAGTCGTGCTTGCTGCCATTCAGCAAAATGTATGGGCACTTGAGTATGCCTCCAAGCCCCTAAGGGATGATAAATATCTGCTACTTATCGCTGTTCGGCAAGCTGGCAGCCTACTCTTTTATGCCAGCCCATGGATTAAAAGTAATAAAGATATTGTGCTTGCGGCGGTCCAGCAAGATGGTCTGGCACTTCGGCATGCTGGAGAAGATCTGAAGAATGATAAAGAGGTGGTACTTGCTGCAGTTCAGCAAAACGGCCAGGCTCTTCAGTATGCTAGTCAAGAGCTTAGAAATGATAAAGATATTGTGCTTGCGGCCGTCCAGCAAGACGTTCGGGCACTTGAGTATGCTGGAGAAGATCTGAAGAATGATAAAGAGGTAGTACTTGCCGCAGTCCAGCAAAAAGGCAAGGCTCTTCAGTATGCTAGTCAAGCACTTAAAAATGATAAAGATATTGTGCTTGCGGCCGTTCGGCAAGACGGCCAGGCACTTGAGTATGCTGGAGAAGCTCTGAAGAATGATAAAGAGGTGGTACTTGCCGCAGTTCAGCAAAATGGTAAGGCTCTTCAGTATGCTAGCCAAGCGCTTAGAAATGATAAAGATGTTGTGCTTGCGGCCGTCCAGCAAAACGGTCTGGTACTTCAGTATGCTGGAGAAGATCTGAAGAATGATAAAGAGGTGGTACTTGCCGCAGTTCAGCAAAACGGCCAGGCTCTTCAGTATGCTAGTCAAGCACTTAGAAATGATAAAGATGTTGTGCTTGCGGCCGTCCAGCAAAACGGCCTGGCACTTCAGTATGCTGGAGAAGATCTGAAGAATGATAAAGAGGTGGTACTTGCCGCAGTTCAGCAACAGGGTTGCTCCCTTCAATATGCTAGTCAAGCACTGCGAAACGATAGGAAAGTCGTCATGGCCGCTGCTAAGCAAAATGGCATGGCACTTCGTTATGCTAGTGAGCAACTTCAGAAAGATAAAGAGTTCCTTAAGCTATGTAATAAGTAAATGATTAATTGTGCTTTTGCTAGAGAGGGAGTACTCAACAGAAATGCTATTATTAATTTAAAGCAAAGGAGACTTCTGTTCTGCAGGGAAATTGCATAAAGATTTTACTTACCGTTTTACATTTTCCTCATGTAATCTCGATTCCATGAGGATTTATTTTTTTCCCTTAATTTCTGCTTTTGTTTTTGCACCAGCTTTTAATAGATTCATTGTACGCCTTTTAAAACAGATAAATTTATACGGCTGAGGCCCTCAAGCCTGGTTTCTGTCTTCCTCATATGAGCTATCTAATATGCTTTTAAGAAGGTGTCTCGAAACTTTCGCTTTTTGATAAAATGAAAGCAAATTCAAAAATAGGTTTCCGAGCACCTTCTTACATTTTCTTGCCTATCTTGCTTTTTTTATATATATAAAAGTGCCTAAAAAGTAAATAAAATAGGCATAAAGCTTAAAAGAGGCCATACCATGAATCCTAACTCTTCTATTACCATTGAACATTTACCTAATGAAATACTAACTCCCATTTTAACGGTTTGCACCTCGCCTGCCTTAGTTAGCGTTTGTACAAGATGGCGACATCTGGTGAACGCAGAAATAATGCCCTCTCTTTATAAGCAAATAGGTAAGATACATTTTCCTCAACAAGATATTAGCGAACAGACTTTTATTTTAGATAGGATTTATAAGCTAGAAGAAGAGCTTACTGAAACAGGAAAGGTAAATGCTATCTTCAAGCAGATCTTTACTTTAGCTAACTCACTTTCTCCTGCAGAGTTAGAATTTAAGTGGAAAACTGAGGAAAAAAGGTATTTTAACCTGGCTAATTATTCTTCTTATCTTATAAATATTAACCGCCTCTTAATGTGGAAAAACCTTTCTGATGGCACAAAATACTTAGAGCAAGAAAAAATTAGGTATTTGCCTCTAGCAAAAAAAGGAGAGCTTTTCAGAGAGTGGATTGAAAGATATGGCCAAGATATTGAAGAGTTATATTTAAACGAGATTAGCCTGACCTTTTTACCTCCAGAGATATGGCAGCTCTCTCAGCTGTGGCGGCTTGACTTAAACAACAACCAGCTTACCTTCCTTCCGGCAGAGATAGGGCAGCTTTCTCAGCTGGAATATCTTTGCTTAGAGGATAACCAACTTACCTCTCTTCCTGCTGAGATAGGGCAGTTAGTCCAGTTAAAAAACCTTTTCCTGAAGGGCAACCAGCTTATCTCCCTTTCTGCAGAGATAGGGCAGCTTTCTCAGCTGGAATACCTTTGCTTAGAGGATAACCAACTTACCACTCTTCCTGCTAATATAGGGCTGCTTTCTCAGCTACAAGAGCTTTACTTAAACGGTAACCAGCTTACTTCCCTTCCTGCTGAGATAGGGCAATTATCCCAGCTGGGAGGGCTTCACTTAAGCAACAACCAGCTTACCATGATCCCTAAAGAAATTTGCCAGCTCTCGCGATTGCAATACCTTGACTTAAGCCACAACCATCTCACTGCCCTTCCTCCAGAGATTGGGCAGCTTGCCCAGCTGCGAAGCCTTCACTTAGCGAATACGCAGTTTACCTCTCTTCCATCAGAGATATGGCAGCTTTCTATGCTGTATGAGCTTAACCTAAGCAGCAACCAACTCACCGCTCTTTCTGCACAGATAGGGCAGCTTTCACAGCTGGGAAACCTTGACTTAAGCCACAACCATCTCACTGTCCTTCCTCCAGAGATAGGGCTGCTTTCTCAGCTGAAAAGGCTTTACTTATTCGATAATCAGCTCATCTTTCTTCCTGCAGAGATAGGGCAGCTTTCTCAGCTGGAGTACCTTTGCTTAAAGGATAACCAACTTACCTCTCTTCCTGCTGAAATAGGGCTGCTTTCTCAGCTGAAAAGGCTTGAATTATTCGATAATCAGCTCACCTCCCTTCCGGCAGAGATTCAGCACCTTTCTCAGCTAGAAGAGCTTCACTTACCGTGTAACCAGTTTACGTCTCTTTTGGCAGAGAGTGGGCAGCTTTCTCATATCTATCTACTTTGCTTAAATCATAACTAACTTACCACCCTCCCTTCCGAGATAGGGTAGCTTTCGCGGCTGCAATGGCTTCTCTTAAATGATAACCATCTCACTGTCCTTTCTGCAGAGATAGCACTGTGCTTTGAAGATTTAGATTTTAAGTTAGACGGAAATCTGCTGGAAAACATACCAGAGGAATTAAAACAACGTTTTTAGCGGTAGCTGAAAAAATATCTGCTTCCTCACCTATAATATTAAAAGGGCAAATTGCTGACCTAGAAAGTTTTAAGGATATAGAGAAAGAATTTTTGTTTTATAGGCGTAAGGGGCCTTGCTATGTAAATGGTCTAATAGCTTGCCTGCTTAAAGAGGAGTCTTGCACTAAGCTTATCACCAAAGTTAGCATCCACTGCTCTTTGGACATTGCTTCTCGAGCATGACAAGCTGTGCCATCTTATTCATCGCCAAAGATGTAGTATATAATACGCTTTCGGACAACTTTTTATGCAGTCATATACTTAATAAAAAGCTTGCTTTTACGATGAGAGCTAGCTTGGGGGAAGGTTGATTTCTTTTTTATTTATATAAACATAAGTTTTTTAAAGTTACGATTTTTCTCGCTGTTAGGCTAGCTTCCTAGAGCGAAAATCTCCTCTAAAGTTTCTTTTAAAGCGGTATATCGCTCTTTTGGCAAGCGATCTTCGATGATAGCCGCAAAGTTTCAACATGCCTGGCCTCATTGTCTTCTCCTAAATCTTTAAGGGGTTTTAAGGCATCATTTCTTTCTTTCACAGCTTGTCTGTCTCTTGGCTTTAAATCTTTCTTCTCTTCTTGGAGGTACTAAAGGATCTATATTTTGAACATAAGATGATCGATAGAAAGCTCGCTTATCGTAAGCACTATCTCCATAAGCGGCTTTTGTGCTCTTAGGCAGATTGGGGATCATTTGGCTCGCCACTAAATCAACAGTTTTATTACTTTATGCCAATTTACTTAAAAATAATTTCATGCGAATCTGGACAAATGCTTAAGTAAATCTTTCTCCAAGTCCTCCGCTTTGCTTTGCCAGGCTGGCGCATTTTCCACTCTCCTTTACCATAGGCCTTCATCCGAGAGGAAGTAAAGGCTGCGTTTGTCAGACACTTTAAGGCTTGGCTCCTTCAAATTCCTGTCTAAGCTTTTTAGCGCGCCTATAGATGCGGGTATAGCAAGGAAAAGGCAGCCTTGGAGGCCAGCAAGATAATCAACGTCAAAAAAATCCTTAGAAGGGCCAGGAGGGGAAAATGATAAACGGCTTTAATCATCAGCATGCATAGGATTGCGGCAGCAGAATAGATTTTTGGGTATTCTTTCTTCCCTTAAACTTTTATTTTCTCTCCATCCTTTAATGCCTCCATCCGAAAACCATAAAGTAATGCTTCCTCTTTGTACTAAAGCTTTGTTATAATCGGACCAATTACTTAGGCGGTTAAGGGAAGAGAGCTTTTTTTTGATAGGTTGCCTATATTTTTGTTTTTGCAAACTAAATTTTATTGCTTTTAAGCGTTAAAGAGCAATCTTATCGCCTACGCTTCTTACTTATGCAACAATGCCCATTAGGAATATATTTAAATGTGGCTTAAATTAATAAAATGTTTATCCCATTCTTTGCTAAAAGATTTCCAACAATTACAGAGTAGCCTATAATTGGAGAGTGCATTTTTAATTTTTTGTAGTCAGAGGTTATTTAGGAAATAAATGTTTTCAAATAGATTAGAAGTGTGTGTCTCAAATTTAACTATTTATTGGAAATAAGATAACCTCTACATTAGGTTAATAAACAATATAAGGTGCTATGCGAATGAATTCTTTATCTAGAGTCTGCCTATTTATAGATCATAAGGCTGACTACGTACCTATCTTTAGCACGGTGACTAATTTAATCGATATCTTTCAAAAAGCTGTTATTTTGCTTTTTAAGCAAAAAGAGACCAAAGATCCTTACTATGCTCATCTTAATCAAAAAAGTTTTAGACGATGTGTAGTTTTGTTAATTCCTGTATTAGGAAATATACTGGTGGGGATTTGGGACGTTGCTCATAAGAAAGAAATTGATAAAAAGATTGGGCATACTGCTGCTCAAAAGAATAACAAAGCTTCTAAGAAGGCTGTCCCCCCGTCCTCGAATGATAGAGAATTCGTGCTTACCGCTGTTCAGCAAAGTGATTTGACGCTTCAGCCTACTACCAAACAGCTTCGAAGGGATAGGGAAGCCCCTCTTGCTGCTGTTCAGATAAATAGCTTGACCCTTCAGCCTACTACCAAAGAGTTTCAAAGAGATAGGAAAGCCCCTCTTGTGGCTGTTCAGAAAGATGGCTTAACGCTTCGATCTGCCCTCCAAGGGCTTCAAAGCGATAGGGAAGCCCTTCTTGCTGCTGTTCAGAAAAATGGCCTGGCCCTTCAATTTGCTCCCGCAGAGCTTCAAAACGATAGAGAAATCGTTCTTACTGCTGTTCAGAAAAATGGCTTGGCGCTTCAGTATGCTAGCCAAGAACTTTCAAATGATAAAGAAATCGTTCTTGCTGCTGTCCAGCATAGTGGTTTGGCGCTTCAGCATGCTAGCCTAAAGCTTCAAAATGATAGAGAAGTCGTTCTTGCTGCTATTCAGCAAGACGATTTAGGGTTTCAGTACGCTAGTCCTGAACTTCGAGATAATAGAGAATTTGTCCTTGCTGCTGTTCAGCATAAGGGTTTGGTGCTTCAGTATGCTAGCCAAGAGCTACAAAATGATAAAGAAGTCGTTCTTGCTGCCGTTAGGCAATTCGGCTGGGCGCTTCAGTATGCTAGTCCCGAGCTTCGAAATAGCAGAAAAGTTGTTTTTGCTGCTGTTAGGCAATTCGGTTGGGCGCTTCAGTATGCTAACCAAGAATTTCGGCATGATAAAAAAATTATTCTTGCTGCTGTGCAGCAAAACGGCTGGGCTCTTCAATATGCTAGCCAAAAGCTTCAAAACGATAGAGAAGTTGTAGGTGCTGCAGTCCAGTGTAATGGCCGGGCCCTTCAACATGCTAGCCTGGGGCTCCGAAATAATAGAGAAGTTGCAATTATTGCTGTCCAGCAAGACGGTTTGGCGCTTGAGTATGCTAGCCAAAAGCTTCAGAACGATAGGAGAGTCGTTCTTGAGGCTGTTAAGCAAGATGGCTGGGCGCTTCAGTATGCTAGTGAGAAATTGCAGAAAGATGAAGAGCTTCTTGAGCTATCTAGCAAGTAAATGATTTAATCGTATTTTTGCCAAAGGGTGGAATGCTCAAGAAGTGCTGTTATTAATTTGAAACGAGATAGGACTTTGTTTTTCTAAAGATGTTACTTTGCCTCTTGCAAGTATCTAGATCAAACAGGCACCCTTTTAGCTGAGCTCCTAACTCTTTTTTGACAGCTTTCCCCATTAAAATCGTTTAATAGGTCTACCATAAATTTTTCCCTCATGCTTCAATGGGAGGGGCATCACAAGAGCCTGTATGTTAACATTGTTAATCTTATTTTTAGCTACGTATCAAATGTACAAGAGTTTCAACATGGCTTGTCTGGGGAAACATGTCGTAAGGCTGGATAAGGGAGATTCTATAACCTTTAACGCAGATAAGGGAGAGGTCTCTAGCAAGAGTAGAAGGCATACAGGAAACATAAATAATTTCTTGTGGGCAACGTCGTAAAATTTCTACTCCGACGGCGGGTGTGATTCCCTGGCGAGGAGGATTGAGAATAATAAGATCGGCTTGCTGCTCTTGCAGTTCTTTTTGTAAGACTTTTTCCACATCTCCTTCAATAAATTGAGGGGTCGTTAATCTGTTAAGGCAGGCATTTTCTTTGGCCATAGCGATTGATAAAGGATTGCATTCTATTCCAATGACCCGATGGCCTTGTTGACTTAAAAGTAAAGAGGAGATACCAATGCCACAATAAAGATCAAGAATGGTAGCTTGCTTCTTCTTAGAAAGCAAATCAATGATTTGCTGATAGATCTTTAAGCTTTGCTCTGCATGATTTTGTATGAAGACTTCAGGGGAGCAAAGAAATTTTAAGTGTCCGATCTCGAGAAAGTTGGTGGGATCACCCCACACCCATTTTTTTGATCCTCCCTTTACTATTACTCCTTTCCAGCGGGGAAATTGTTTTAAAAATTCTTCGATAATCTCTGCTTCTATCTTATTTAGCTTCTCAAAATTTAAACTTAAAATTAATTGGTTTACTTCCGTTTTAAAAAGAGTTGCTCTTCCTTCAGTAGCTTGTTGAGAAGATATCTTCCCTAGCAAGGTCTGCACTTCGGCAAGAGCCACATTATCTTCGGCAAGGAATAAAGGGCAATGCTGAATGGTTAGCAGAGTTTGGTTATCAATAGCTATATAGCCTGCCCTAAAAACCCCTTGATGGGGAATAATTTTGAGGGTGATATGACGTCTATACATCCAGTTCATCTGAGCAGCAACCACAGGTAAAACCGCAAGCTTTGAAAATTTTCCAATGCGTATTAAAGCATTTTCAATAATCTGGCGTTTGTTTTCTAACTGAGCTTCATAAGTTAGATGCTGCAATTGACATCCACCGCACTCGCCATAGTAACGGCAAAGGGGTTTTACTCGTTGCAAGCTTGGTTTAATTACGGCTAGTAATTTTCCCGTCGCAAAGTTTTTTTTACGCTTTACAATATGATAGCGAATCGTGTCGCCGGGAGTAGTAAAAGGGATAAAAACAACCAAGCTGTCTTCACGAACGATTCCCTGCCCCTCAGAGTTAAGAGCAATCACCTTGCCAACGAGAATCTCAGACATAGGGCTTGTTTTCATCAATAATCTGGAAATCGCGGATTAGCAGTTGGATGCTGGGGCCTTGAAAATTATTAATCTGTGGAGTAAAAGCTATACGTAGCTTTAAATTCTTTTTACGCAGGAGAGGACTTTGTGCAGCTTGTCCAAAAGCGATTCCCTCTAACATACGATCATCTTGCTCTAGATAGAGCTTCAGATGTGTTTTACCTACCACTTTGGGAGGCCAAGCTTGCTTGGCGATGGTATAAAGGATAGGCTGAGGGTTTTCATTGCCATAAGGCTCAAGTAGGCGAATGGATTCCATAAAATCAAAGGTAAGCTCATGAAAGTTAACTTCTGCATCCAACATCAGTTTGGCCATTACATCATGATCACGTAGTTTCTCATCGGCTGCCTTGATAAAACGTCTTTTAAACTCTTCGATATGTTGCTCTTTAATTGTTAAGCCTGCCGCAAAATCATGTCCTCCAAAATTGACAAGAATATCTGAACAATCTTTTAATACATTAAGAAGAGGGAATTCGTGAATAGAGCGCAAAGAACCTTTACCGACCCCATGGTCAATGGCAATCATGACAGTTGGGCGATTGTATTGCTTTGAAATACGTGTAGATAGGATAGCGATTACTCCTGGATGCCATTTATCAGAATGTAAAACAATAGCTTTATTTTTGAAAATTTCAGGATGTATGGCTACCGTATTTTCAATATCTAAAGACATGGTACGTTCAATTTTTTGGCGTTCCATATTGTTAAGATCGAGTTCTACAGCAAGTTTCTCAGCTGCAATAACGTTACGTGCCAAAAGCATCTGAACGCCTTTCTGGGGGTCAGCAATACGCCCTAAGCTGTTTAAGCGAGGAGCTAGCTTGGAAGCTATCATAAAAGTGGAAAGTTCGTTCAGATCTGCATCGGATATAGAAATGAGTTTAGCTAGGCCAATGCGTTTATTCTTCTTAAGCTGACGTAAACCATAACTTACAAGAATGCGATTTTCGCCAAGCAGAGAGCCCATATCAGACACCGTTCCCAGAGCAACCAGGTCCAGATAACGTTTAAGATCAATTTTTTTAGGGGAGATAAGCCCTTCGGCTACCATTTGGAGAGTGACTGCATGTGCTAGCTTAAAAGCCACACCTACACCTGTTAGGTCTCGATTAGGATAGGAGCTATTGAGTAACTTAGGATTAAGGGTAGCCACGCAATGGGGTATTTTATCGGTAGGCTCATGGTGGTCAGTGATGATTACATCGACATTCCTTTCCACGACTTTGGCAATCTCTGTAGCTGCTGTAATTCCACAGTCTACGGTAATCAATAGTTTACATTCATTTTTCAGCGCATATTCTAAGGCTTCTACTATCAAGCTTTGGCGGTTAGTGCCCCGATTAGAGACATAGAAGAATACATTAGCCCCCACAAACTGTAGAAATTCAGTCAGCAAAGCTGTGCCTGTCATCCCATCCACATCATTATCCCCATAAATAAGGATATTTTCTTTATTTTTAATGGCTTGGCTAATGCGATCCACAGCTTGTTGCATTTCTGGCATCAAAAAAGGATCGTATAGATCAGGGAGTTTAGAATAAAGATAATCATGAATTTGCTCTAACGTGGTAAAGCCTCTAGCAATGAGGATTTGAGCGGTGACAGGATGTATCTTAAATTCTTTAGTAATAAGTTCTTTCCACTCGTTGTCGATTTTCGGATAAATCCAAACAGGTGCTTCTTGATGGTGGAAAATGGAATGCATTCAGTTATGGTCCTGGTGATGATAATCTTCATTCTAGCTTTATAAAAAGCTCTTGTCAAGAAATCTATACAAGCAGCGTATGACTAAGCAGAAAAGAAAAAGTTTGAGCATTTTCTATCGATTCTCTATGCAGCAGGGACAGCTTCATTTCAACCTAAGAAGTTTGAGTTTATTGGCCTCATATTCAAAAGGTTGCCGCTTTCATCTTTTGCCCTTTTCTTAATAATTACTAAAGAGGTTGTTTTTGCATAAAAAATTATGAAAGAAAGGGAAAAAGCTCTTAGCTAATCGATGGGTAAATTTAAAAACTAAGAGTTTTTTTAACTCTCAGACCAAAGGAATTATTAAAAACCATAATTTCGAACTCTTTTGCAAATATTCCATGGGCGTCTATGAAGTTATCGGCGGTAGGCTTATTTACTTGAAGGAATTTTGCTATAAAAAAGAAGGCCATATACTAGACCCTTAGAATCTTAAACAACTCCAAAAAGATCCCTTTAGCCAAGTGATTTTAGGGAGTTGTTTAAGCAATAAACGGCTCTTAAAAGAGCCTTCTTTCTAAGAAGATAGTCTTCTGGTAGGATGCATTTCCTCTTCTAATTTTTTTATTTCACGATTGTGAATATAAAGCATTACGGGGGATGCGATAAATAGTGAAGAGAGTGTACCAACTATGACACCAATCGTCATAACTAGTGAGAAGGCAAAGATAGAATGGCCTCCTAGCAATACTAATGATAGCAAGACTAGTAGAGTAGTACCCGAAGTCATGAGCGTACGGCTCAAAGTAATGTTTAAAGCATGATTGACAATATCCTTAAACTTCATTTTACGCATAAGCCTCATATCTTCACGAATTCTATCAAATACAATGATTGTATCATTTAAAGAGTAACCAATAATTGTCATAATGGCTCCTACAACCTGCAAATCAATCTGGACGGCAAAGCCCATTGCTTGAAAGATTGCCAAAATACCTAGAGTAATAATCACATCATGGGTTAGCCCTGCTACAGCTCCTAAGGCAAATTTAAATTCAAAGCGGAAGGTAATGTATAGCAAAATACTTGCTAAAGCAATGGTTAAACCGATGACCGCATTGTTACGCATGGCCTCGGAAAACTGACCACTAATGACTGTCCAATGAGTATGCAACTGGTCCAATTGTGAAGAAGCTACATTTAATCCTGCATCTGTCAAAGTATTAACCAGCCAAACAATTCGAGGATTTTTTTGGTATTCATGAGCAAACTTGTCTTCCACGAAGGTTTCGGGCAATTGATAAAAAGGATGGCCTTTTTGTTCCATGCTTGTGGCTAATTGAATACGTAATTGATTAGGCTTACTTAAGGTGCGCAACTGGAAATCATTAGCAGTGGCTCCATGGGCGAGTAAAGCTTCTGCTGCCAACTGACGATAGTTTACTTCCTCCGGCTTTTCTTCAAGTTCAACATTTAATGAATAACCGCCCGTAAAGTCCATACCCAACATTGTTTTATATTGCACAGAGAAAAAATAGCCTCCTATTGCTATCATAGCTAAAGAGATTATTATAGCTTTTCTAGCATGCTTTAAGAAATCAAAGTGAGTATTGCCGATTAGCTGGGACATAGACAAGGATTTATGCTTAGGATTTTGTACCCACCCAGCAAAAAAGTAACGCGTCATGAACAGGGCCGTGAACATAGAGGAGATAATCCCAATGATTAAAGTTACAGCAAAACCTTTGACTGGTCCAGAATCAAATTGAATAAGAATGAGGGCAGCAATGATGGTAGTGATATTAGAATCAACAATAGCACTAAAAGCTTTACGATAGCCGGCTTGAATAGCTGAAGCTAAACGTCCGGATTGCTTAAACTCTTCACGAATTCTTTCAAAAACTAGCACATTTGCATCGACTGCCATACCAATAGTGAGGACAATACCCGCCAGTCCTGGCAATGTTAAGGGTTGGCCGATATTTTGCATTACTCCCCAAAGGATGAGGATGTTAAAAAGAACAGCTGTAGAAGCGACTACTCCAGCGAAGTGATAATAGCCAATCATAGCGATAACCACCAAGGTAAGTGCTACAACAGAGGCTACTACTCCTCGAGTGCGTTCTTCTTGACCTAGTTCAGGGCTTACATTTTCTTCTGAAAGAATTTTTGGTGTAAAGCTTAATGATCCAGCTTTTAAGTCGGCAGCTAGTTGATTAACTTCACGTTGGGTGAAGCGACCAGTAATCTGCGCAGAATCTTTTAGAGCGGCACGAAGGCTGGGCGAGCTTATGATCGTCCCATTTAAAACCACTGCCATACGCCACCCTTTTCCTCGAGAATAACTTTCTTTGGGAGTGCCGACAATTTTATCTTCGGCAAATTGTGAGGTCCAGGTATAAAAGTCATCTCGTGGGCTGCCTATGCGTGAACCATCATATGAGCTTTTTACACTGAAGGAAAGTGTATTTCCTTCAGAAGAATCATAGCCCACTTGAATGTTTGTTAGGCTAGAACCTTCTAATGCATAATGGTGGAAAACTATTAGCAAGGGATGGGCTTGGTTATTCCATTCTGAAAAATCCTTACCACGTAAAATGGCTACTGAAGAAAGCGTATCGTTGTAAGTATTGCTTACTTCCTTATGCTTAGGATCAGCTAGGCGCAAGCCGCTTTCATAAAGCAGGGTAGCATATTCTGAACGTGGGCCTGTCAGCTCACCTGTAGCCAAGTCACCTCCTAAATGATGCCAGGCAATTTCATTCACACTATCAATGTCTGTACGATTAGTAACTACCGCTTCATTCCATACATTTTGTAAAAACTGGTTGACAGCTTCTTTTAAAGCAGGATTGTTAGGAGTAAATTTCTCGTTGACTACATGAAAATACATGGCAGAAGCTTTAACAAGATCCGTAGCTGACATATTCTGCGAGCCAGGAAAGTCTAAAACAATGTTATTGCCTTCTAGGTGAATGGTACGTTCCGAGACCCCCATTTTGTTAATACGTGTATATAATTCATTAACAGCTTGCTTTAAATCTTCAGGATTGGTGACTTCTCGCCCATTTTGGTCTCTGAGGCCTATGCGCACTGTTTTACCCCCAGAAAGATCTAGGCCAAGCTTAAGAATCTTGCGATCATCACCGCGGAAAAATTTTGCGATGCTAAGCTTGAAATTTTGCCAGTAGGGGTTTTTGGTAGGGGCAGGAACTAGATAATGGTTAGTAATATCCAAGTCTACCTGAGCAGAGCGATATTCTTCTTCCCATTTAAGTAAGTCTTCTTGCTGATGATCTTCGATAGCGTTTATAGCTAGCATGCGCTGCTCGACATCTGTAAAGTCTAGCAAAGCGTGACGCTTGCTGCCTTTAGCATAGAAATTTTCGCGTGTAGCTTTAAGCAAGGTATCATAGTAATCATTGAGCTCAAAAATATAATCTTTGCTAAATTCGGCAGGCAATCCGAAGGTGGCCCCTGAATAGCCTACGAAACCATTTGCTTGCAAGGTATAATGTAGCTGCTCGATATCATGAAGAAACTCTTGTTTTTCAGGAGAATCGGGCATTTGGCGATATTTTTGCATGATGCTATCCATTCCTCTAGCAATCACATAGATAGAGCCATTGTTAAAACCTGGTAAGGTAGGGCTCTGCTGTGCAGAAGGTGCGTATACGAGTAAGCCTAGCTTTTGCTCTTCAGGCTTTGATTTTGTATACGAAGCATAGTCTCTCAGAGGATAGGCTTCACGGGTTAGCTCAGCATGTTTTGGTAGCCATATTTCTTCTAACTGATTCAGCAGTTGCTGGATTTGTTTTTTAGCAACGGCTGTTAAATTTAACGCTAAAAAACTGCGAGGATTGGTTAATTGGGAAAGATTAACACCAAAAGTCTCTTCCCAAGGTATTAAATTTTCATCCGTTAAACGGCTTGCACGTGCTATATCGTTGATTATTAAATTGTTTATTTTATCTCGCTGGACATCAGCTTCTTCATCTCTGCTAGGAGCTTGGCGGATGGCTTGAATATCTGGATAAAGTTGAAGAAAGATTTTCTCATTTGACCAATCAATAACCAGCCCTTGGACAAAAGGATTACTTCCATCTAGAGAGACTATTTGTAACTTATCATTAGCTTTAGAGGCTTTTTGGCTAGTTTGGATTAAATCTTTAACTTTTTCTGGCGTTAAAGCTTGTTGGCTAACTTTAAAATCAGCTGCCCGCTGGTGAAGGATAGAAATGGCTTGGCTTAAAGTATGGCGTTGTCCTTCTAAAAGAGTTAAAGCTTGGCGTTGGCTAGAATCAACTGTTTGCTTGCTCTCCTCAGCTTTTTTTATTTCTTGAGTCAAGGTTTCTTTCTTAGCTCCTAAGCCTACCTTCAGAGCTTCTGCGCGAGATAAAAATTTGCTAACTAGATTATCCTTAGAGGGAGAACCCATCTGTGTAAAGCTAGCAAAATAACGTTTAGCCATTGCCTGATTAGCTTGTAAGGCTTTATTTGCTTCTACAATTTCAGTGGCAAGGTTGAGCACAAGATCATCGTAAGAGCTAGTAGGATTATCTTTAATTGCTTGCAAAAGAGTGGCTGGTTTGCTTGTGCTGCCAAAAGCTAGAGCTAACTGGGCCACGCGGTCTTCAACTAATTGACGATAAAAGTCAGTAATTTGTCCCTCGGCATTTTGTTTGTAAGCATACTGAAAAAATTCTTGTAAATCTTGAGGATTAAAATGAATGTTTACTTTTCGAGAAACGATGACTTGTGTGTCTTGCTCATCTACCTGAGGATACAGCTCGAGTTGAGCAGGAACAAACGGGATTAATGCTCCAGCTCTAGGTAAAAAACGCCTGAAAAGAGAAGCGTCTTGCACATTACTAAAATTTACTTCAACATATTGAGGATTGTTTTTTTGTAGCTCGATAGATCGAGGCTTTACACCTAGTAGCTTAGCAAACGAATGCAGCCAATCAGTAGCATCCTGCTCAAGTTCATTCGTCCTATTGGCGATAGCAACAGCAATTTTTTGGGCACGAGTTGCGTCGATAGGGGATTTAAGAGGTTTAGTATAGTAAAAAATTGTTGGCAAAATGTTGAATAGCGTCAAAATGATGACCGCTAATATCAGATATAATTGCCAGCGCTTTTGTTTTTCCATGACAATTCGTTTCCTTATTTAAAGCTTTCATTTGATAGAAAAGGGTAAGCAAATAGGATAACAAAGAAAAGGTCATTCTGTCTATAAAATTGAAAGAGAACTCCAAGTTGTCGCTTAACCCGGGTTTGGTCTATGCGGCTACCCTTGAAGTCCAAAAAGGCTAGAGCAGTTGTTGCATAAGTAAACTCTAATCAATAAATCTATTGTTATTATCTAACTTACCTAGTGCTAGCTGTGTTTATAGGATGCATGGCCTAAGAAAAGTGGCTAGATAAACAAATGATAGATATTGATTTCTTTTAAATCTTCCATAAATAAGAAAGCCACCTGCTTGAACAGAGGTTCAAGCAGGTGGCTTGCATTAAGGCCAAGTTTTAAATTAACCCGATATTTTTGCAGTTCCCTCTGTTTCTACCAGAGTAGACCCTTCAGAAGTATCAGTTTTTTCATGAGTTAAAGCTATAAATTGGCGGTTTAGCGATCTTACTGCCGCTATCCAAATAAGGATAAAGAAGGTCATAATGATAGCTACATAAGGAGTAATGGCGGCTAGCGATCCTAAGGCAACAAGCAGACCTTGTTGAATAAAAGAACCTCCAGATTTACCAAGACGTGCACCAACCACATCAATAGCAGCCTTGCCTTTGACCTTAGATTCTTGGTCAAGAGGAATGTAAGCCATCTCCTTGGTAGGATCAAATAAAGAGTATTTCGTCGATTTACTCATAATATTTTGTATCATGCCAAAGATTACTGCTAGCATGAGCGGGGTAGTGCCAAAGTAGCTAATGAAGCCGGCAAGGTGGTCCTTAAATATAACAAAAGAAAAGAAACCGATCCCTGTTATTAATAAAACAAGAGGTGTTGCCATAGCGGCAAAGCCCCAGCCTTTTTTGCGGGTAATCCAACCGCCTAAGAACATCATTATAATTGTCACCAATCCTGTGATGGTAGAAAATATGCCCATAAAAGCATTATAATCATTAGGATTTTTGTATTGTAGCTTAAGTTGTCCTTTCCAAGTTACTTCAACTAAATTAATGCAAATACCATAAGAAATGACAAGCAAAGCAATGCAGAGGATGTACTTGGATTTAGCTAGGAAAGCAAAACTTTCTAAAATACCCATTTTAGGTTTAGATTTTTTTCCTTTCTTTTCTTCTTCTGGGTTGTAGAAGCGTGGATCTGTCAAAACGTTTCTATTCATCCAATAGTAAATAGCAAGCACCGATACACCAGCTAAAACAACAAAAGTCATTAGATAGTTAAGAGAAACTTGCCATGGATCTACACCAGCGGGAATGCGGCTCTGGATGTTAGAAAAATAGACAATCGTAGGGCCAGAAACAAGCAAAGCAACGTTTGCTCCAAGGCCAAGTAGAGTATAAAAACGCTTCGCTTCAGTTACACGCATGATATCATTGGCAAAGCCCCAAAACATCAAAGATAAAACGGCGCTTCCCCATAGTTCTGCTAAGATATAAAACAGAGAAAATGTCCAATCTCTATAGCAAGCGACTAAGCCGCTTAAACCTGCAGGTAGGATTGACCGCAAATAATCTGCTGAGGTCGTGGGATGAAGAAGCTCTCTATTGGGATAGAGAACAAAAGCAAAAAGAGCGAAAAAGACCAAGAATGGTGCAAGGACCGTATAAAAAAGGGCCTCTTTGCTAAGAATATTGCTTAGTTTAGCATACAAGAGCATGAAAATAATTGCACCAGGAACCACACCCCATACTTTTAAGAAAGGGAGGGTTTCAGCTCCAGAAGCTGTTACAATTAGCGTATCTTTTGTATCACGCAGGATAGTATAGTTAAAAGAAATAAAGAAAAACATCAAGAACATAGGTAAAAGCTTTTTAAGCTCATAGTTATGGACGGGCCAAAAAAATGACCGCGCCTTACTAAATTCTTGTCCAGCATTTTGTGCCATATATCAAAACCTCTGATTGTAAAATAAGCGTTATATGTGCTTAATTAGCATCCACTTGTAACACTTAAGAATTTAATAAAAAACACTTTTGTTTATAATGAGAATGCACAATGTAAAACATTTTTAATTAATAGGCAAGAGTAAAGAAGGGAAAGGATAAGGGGTTGGAAAGAGGGCTATGATCCACAACTTACTTTCATTTTGTTAAAATAGCTTACATCAACGTGGCTTCACAAAGTAGATTAGAGTAAAAAAGCTTTTGCTAAACCTTAAATAATAGGCTATGGGCAGGCTTTTTTGTTAGGTTTATAATTTACGCTGAAATTCTGCAATCCGTAGGCTTTAAAAAGCATTTAGACAATGCGGGTTTATCTATCTAAAAATATGGCCTTGTTAACCTATGATAGGTTGAAGAATTGTTTGAAAACAGGGTTGAGTCTATCTTTCACTATATAGCAACCTTTTGAACTTTTGTTAGGAGTAAATGCAAAGCTCTTAGAAGCGGAAAGGAGCTTTGCTAAGGTGTTTAAAAGAAAACCTAGAAAAGAGACAAAATATGTTTAATTTTGTGATTGAGCAGGGCTAGGTTTAAAAGCTAAAAATATAAAAGAGAAGATAAGTGGATGAAAAGCCTTCGAAGCATAAGTAATCATGTACATTTCGAAGGCCTAATGATTTAGCTATATTGAGGGGCCAAGGAGTTGGCAGAGGCAGCAAGATTATTGTTTAAGCTGATGGCTTCAACATAAGATGTCCAAAGGTCTTGTTCAACTTTACCGTGCCTGATTGATGCAATGAGCTCTCTCTTAATAGAACGTAAGTCTTTTTTTGGAGTTAGTTTACGAATCATTTCTTTATCACCTGCTAAGCGGGCCATGTTTAACATGCGTTCAATGTCCTGTTTGGAAAATAGAATCTGGTCTCTACGCTTGCGTGAGCCTCTAGCAGCTCGTTGCTTGGGTGTTACAGGAGAGGGTTTGTCGACATTGATAATGTATTTTAAAATCATATCAGTGAGCTGTTCAGGATCTTCTGTTTTCATTTTACGCATGGTAAAATGATGGATGTAGCCACCTGTTGAAGAAGGAATGTAGCGACAAATATCATTTTCCTTTTTGGCACCTAACTTCTTAACAGCCGTTTGAATAAGACTTTCCAATTGTTTTGAATCGGATTTTGAGTTTGTACTCATTGATATACCTACTTAATTTTTATTTTTCGTTAGAGTTATAAATAACGCTGGTTTTTATTGCGTTCCGAAACCTTGATTTTTCCTAAACTTTGTTTATAGGGGAGCGGGAAGAGGAAAAGTTTTGATTTCTTTATTTACTAATGAAAATTATAGATTTATATGAATTTTGTGCAACCTAAAATTTATTCATAAACATATAATTTCTGCCTCATTACTACCCGTACAAATAATAGTAGAGTAAGAATATGTTTTTTTAAAAGTTTGAAGGTAATCTGTTCATTTAGTACTATAGGCTTTTAAAGAATGGCTAGCGACTTCCTTTGTCTGTAAAACCTTATATGCTAGGTGCATCATGCCACTACCTATGTTTCCAGCTATTTCTAAGGCTTCAGCAAATTTTGTGCATGCTATTATTGGTATTGCTGCTGGGAAAGGCGGAGTTGGAAAATCATGCGTCACAGTTAACCTTGCAAGAGCTTTAAAGGATTTAGGCTTTAAGGTGGGAATACTGGATGCTGATATTTACGGTCCTTCCATCCGTCGCATGTTACCTGAAGATAAAATGCCTGAGCAATGCAATGAACGTATTCTACCAGCTATATGCCAAGGAGTTAAGGTTATATCCATGGCTTATTTTAGGCGCGAAGATGAAGCTGCAGCCATTCGTGCTCCCATAGCTAACACTATTGTTCAACAATTCATTAAAAATGTAGATTGGGGAGAAATAGATTTTTTATTAATTGATTTTCCACCGGGAACGGGTGACATTCAACTAACCTTGAGCCAAAATGCTCAATTGAATGCTGCCATCTTGGTGACAACTCCCCAAGAAGTTGCGTTAATGGATGTAAGAAAAGCCATGGACCTGTTTTATCAAATGAAAATTCCTATCATAGGTGTTATAGAAAACATGAGTTATTATCAGATCTCCCCAAATTTAAAACGTGTTTATCCTTTGGGCCAAGGGGGAGGGGGGCGTTTAGCTAAAGAAGCAGGCTTTTCTCTTCTAGGCCAAATCCCGATAAGCTCTGAAATTTCCCATAGTGGCGATAAGGGGAACTCACTTTTTGAGGAAAAGACCCCAGACGCCCAAGCGATTAGTAAGATTTTTATAAATTTAGCAAAGAAAGTAATGGAACAATTAGTAGAAATAAAAAAGCGTGAAACTGCGGAAGTGGAAAAGTTTTTTCAAAAAGATCCCGCTACCTTTACTTTGCAATGGAGCGATGGCTTAATGGCAGACTTCTATTTGTCTGATTTGCAACGTCGTTGTCCTTGTGCTGGATGTATAGAAAAAAGCGTAGAAAACAAAGCAGGGGATAAAAAAACTAATCGCGACGAGCTGCGGGTCTCTACTATTGAAAGGGTAGGGCATTATGCTTTACGCATTTATTTTACGTCTGGTTGCAATCAAGGCATCTATACCTTTAGTTTTTTGCGTCAAATGGCTCAGGAGCAAAATTCATGAAATCGTGGCTACAAATGGGTATATGGATGAGCGTGTTTCTGATGGTAGCTTGTACCTCTGAGGACCAGCATCGTCGTATAGAAAGAGAGGGCTTTGGTCTAAAGAATGGTAAAATTAAAGCTTTGTCGACCATTGCCATGATTGGCGATATCGTGCAACAAGTAGGGGGAGAACATGTCGATAATTTAACCCTAATGAGAGGAGATCTAGATCCACATACTTATCAGCTTGTGAAAGGGGATGATGAGAAGTTAGCTTATGCGGATGTGGTGTTTTACAATGGATTAGGTTTAGAACATGGACCCAGCTTACAAAGATTCTTAGAGAGTAATAAAAAGGCAGTGGGTTTAGGAAATAAGATAATTAAAGATTACCCTTCTTTAGTTATTTATAGTCAAGGGCAGATTGATCCTCATATCTGGATGGACATGGCTATATGGGCAAAAATCATTCCCTATATTGTTGAAGTATTAAGCATTAATGATCCCATGCACGCTGAGGTATTTCATGCTAATGGTGAAAAACTTATGCAGGATTTACTTCAGAGTGATCAAGAGATTAAATACGAGCTAGGGTTAATTCCTTCTGAGAAGCGTTACTTAGTAACCAGTCATGATGCATTTAACTATTTTGCCAGAGCTTATCTAGCTACACAAGAAGAGAGAATAAATGGGAAATGGGTTCAAAGGGTTGCGTCCCCAGAAGGTTTAGCACCTGAGAGTCAATTGAGTACCAGCCATATCCAAGAGATTATAGATTATCTTTCTAAACATAGAATACAGGTTATTTTTCCAGAATCTAATGTTAGCAAGGATTCTCTTCGTAAAATCATTTCAGCAGGTAAGGAAAAAGGATTAAACATCACTATTGCTCCTTGTTGTCTCTATGCTGATGCTATGGGTGCTGCTGGTTCTAGCGGGGAAACTTATCAGAAAATGATTCAACATGATGCCGATTGGATTAAAAAATGCTTAAAGGTTGATGGATGAAAAAACCGCAGACACAACCTTCCGTACTAGAAGCTCATCAGCTTACCGTTAACTATGACAAAACACCTGTACTATGGGATATTAATTTTAAAGTGCCTCCAGGTTTGCTTGTAGGTATTCTAGGTCCTAACGGCGCTGGCAAAAGTACTCTTATAAAATCTGCTCTAGGGCTCATAAAACCTATTTCAGGAAAAATTGAATTTTTTGGTTTGCCTTTAAAAGAAGCCCGTAAAAGGATTGCTTATATTCCCCAGCGTCAAAGTGTAGATTGGGATTTTCCTATTACAGTGCGCGATTTGGTTTTAATGGGATGTTATGGAAGGCTAGGCTTATTGAGATGGCCGCGTAAAGCAGATCGAATGGCTGCCAATCGCTATCTAGAAATGGTTGGAATGGGAGCTTATGCCGATCGGCAAATTAGCCAGCTATCAGGTGGGCAGCAACAACGGGTATTCATTGCTCGTGCTATGTTGCAAGAAGCAGATTTATATTTTATGGATGAACCTTTTGCTGGCATAGATATAGCAACAGAAAAAATTATTATGAAAATTCTAATTCAACTGAAAGCTCAAGGAAAAAGTGTTTTTATTGTCCATCATGATTTAAACAATGTTGAAAATTACTTTGATTGGGCCATATTACTTAATATGCGTTTAGTCGCATGTGGTCCTGTGGAAAAAATATTCAAAGCTGATAATTTACAAGCTACCTATGGCAAAAGCTTTTCTTTATTTGATGAAGCAGTGAAATTATCCCAAGATAAAATCAAGGGAGCTGCTTCATAAACATATGTTATTTGCTAACTCCCCTTACTATTATTTTACCGACGCTGTTCTTAGAGCTCCTACAATTGGTTCGATGCTGATGTGTTTAGGAGCTTCTCTAGTAGGTGTATTAGTTTTTTTACGTAAAGAGTCTTTACTAGGAGAGAGTCTTTCACATGCAGCCTACCCAGGTGTGATGATAGGTGTTATTTTGGCAGGAATACTTCACCTAGGTGAAGATCAAGAGATGGTGGTGGCCAGCCTGATTATGGTAGCCGCTGGACTGACAGCGTTAGGAGGCCTGTGGGCTATCCGCTGGTTAGAAAACTCTCTAAAGGTCCCTAGCGATTCAGCATTGTGTTTTATTTTAGCGGCTTTTTTTGGGATAGGCCTAACGTTGGCTAGCCAAGTTCAATTTTCTTTTTCCACTCTTTATCGACAGGCGCAAGTCTATCTTTACGGCCAAGCTGCTACCATGACAGATATCCATATATTCGTTTATGGGACTTTGGCATTATTGATTACTTTAACCCTTATATTTCTTTATAAAGAGATACAAACTATTTTATTTAATAAAGATTATGCCAAAAGTCTAGGAATAAATGTCTCAGGAATCGATGCTATTATTTTTGTCTTGATCGTTTTAGCCGTGGTAATTGGCATTCGTTCAGTAGGGGTAGTATTAATGTCTGCTATGTTGATTAGCCCTGCAGCGGCAGCTCGGCAATACACGAACAGGCTTTCAATAATGTTTGTTTGGGCAGCCTGTTTTGGGTTGATTAGTGGGTATTTGGGCAACTATCTTTCCATAGAAATTTCTAACTATTTAGCTTCTCTTTATCCTTCAGCTCGGTTAGCGCTTCCTACAGGTCCTATGGTTGTTTTAGTCTCCTCTTGTATTTGCTTGCTTTCCCTTCTATTAGCTCCTGAGCGAGGTGTGCTTTTACGGGTACTACGCATAGC
Source organism: Neochlamydia sp. S13 (assembly GCF_000648235.2). Taxonomy (NCBI): domain Bacteria; kingdom Pseudomonadati; phylum Chlamydiota; class Chlamydiia; order Parachlamydiales; family Parachlamydiaceae; genus Neochlamydia; species Neochlamydia sp. S13. The sequence continues at coordinate 247,755 of NZ_AP017977.1, forward strand.
CAAATTCCGCCACCGCTGCATGTGTGAAAATCTTCTTAAAGCTATTTGGCGTATTCAAGGGCCCCATCCTGTATCTTTTGAGCAAATTGCCAAGCATCAAAGTGCTTCCAAGCTATATTTGCGTTTTGCTCTCTGGCGGCTTGTACGCAATGGCTGGATGGTAAAAGCTGGCAAGAAAGCTTATCAGCTAACCAAAGAAGGAAATGTTTGGGCGGCTAAAATTGTTCGCTTGCATCGCCTTTGGGAGGTTTATCTGGTAGATTATCTAGGAATAGGGGCAGAAAAAGTACACTTGAATGCTGAAGAGATGGAGCATGTTATCACTCCTGAGTTGGAAGATAAATTAATCATATTATTAAATGATCCCAAGCAAGACCCGCATCATCAACTTATTCCTGCCCAAATTAACTTATGAATAGTATAAACTCTACCTATTTCAATCCCTATACCAACCAAAACTTTTTTGGCTTTTTTCTGCAGCTGTTCGTGCGTCTATACAGTTTTATTGTTGGTAAAATTTCTTTAAGTGAAATGGTTTCGGATGAAATTCAAATGGTTGTGTTAATAGGCGTGGCCATTTCAGCAGCTTTAGTAGGAACTTTTCTGGTTTTGCGTAAAATGACAATGCTAGCCAATTCTTTATCTCATACAATATTATTAGGGATTGTGATTACTTTTGTATTGACGCAAAACAGTTTATTAGAAAATGAGGCTTATTATTCTCCTATTGATATTAAAATCATGCTTTTGGCTTCATTGGCTGTAGGCTTATTGACTGCTTTATTAACTGACTGCCTGACTAAAATTGCCCGCCTACAAGAAGACGCCAGCATGGGCATTGTATTTACCAGCTTATTCGCCTTAGGAATCGTGTTAGTTACCTTGTTGACACGTAATGCCCATGTAGGTATAGAAGTCGTAATGGGAAATGTAGATGCTTTGCAAAAGGAAGATTGTAAATTTGTATGGGTTATTGTGTTTTTAAATGTTCTTTCAATCATTTTGTTTATTAAAGAATTTAAGATTACTACCTTTGATCCCTATCTATCCAAAGCTTTAGGAATATCGACGGTGTTCTTTAATTATTTACTCATGGTTCAGGTGGCTGCCACTACGATGGGAGCTTTTAGAGCGGTGGGGGTTTTAATGGTATTGGCTTTTATTACGGGGCCTGTATTAACAGCTAGGCTTATAACTCACAATCTTAAAATGTTGTTATTTTTAGCTGCTGCTTTAGGTAGTCTAGCCTCAGTTATAGGTGTAGCCCTGGCACGCCATATTTTAACTGTCTATCACATACCTCTTTCTACTTCAGGTTTAGTGGTTTGCACTATTACTACCTTGTTTGGCTTTACTTTGATTGTTAAAACAATAAAAGTAAAACTGCTTAAGTCGAGAGATCTAGTCCTTCCTATTTTTTAAGACTTTATTGAATTTATAAAGATTTTTTCTCTAAGAAGCTGCTCCTATAAGGCTTAATAGTTTTTTCTTTCTTGTTAAAACTTTTCCAATAAAGAACATGGCAGCGCGCCAAATTATTAAGCCCATGCACAAGAGTACCTGGTGGGCCTTCATAATCCGTATCACGTTGTGTGTAGGAGCGTCTAGAGGCAACATCTTGCAGGTTATCAATAGGGAGCATACATGGAGCTATGGTTTCAAAATAATAAGGTTTTCGCTGTTCCCAATTAAGAGATAACTGTAAATTTCCTAGAATTTCTCGCCCTTCATATAAGTAGTTCGAATTAAAAAGGGATAAAATAAGGGTTCCTAAAGATGCAATAGAAATAGTCAAAGCATAAAGAGGAGTTCTACAAATATCTAAGCAGTTTTTTAAAATGATTTTTATTATCTTTGGTTGTTTTTGGTGAAGAGAAGGCGAAAGGTTTAATGGATGGTGTTTAGCCCTTACCTTTAGTGCTTCCCAGTTCTTTTTTTCAAGAGTGTAATACTTGTAAATAGATAACGGAAAAAAAAGATGAAAAATAGTTTTGGTTATATAAAAAATTGGGCTGAAGAGAGTGAGTGCCCCAAATTTCCAAGCTAAAAGTGATTTTTCATCATCCCCATAAATATTCATATTTTTGGTATGAATAACCGCGGCATAACAATGCTGGATTCTTGCTGTAGAATCGTGAGGACAGATTTGGTTCCATTTTATAATGATTCGTCTCCATTTGCCTGCCCCTCTCTCTGCTACCATCATATTATTAAGGCTTAAAGCTTGGCTATTTAAAAAAGGGTCTTTGTCCGTACATTTATTCATTATTTTCAAAGTAAAGATTAGATATAAATATTGATTGTTAAGGTAACAATCAAGACTTATTTTAAGTAAGGGTTTTATTTTTTCAAAGAGTTTTCATCTATAAGGAAGAGCACTTCGTGCTTCTATTTTTAAAATACTCTACTAACTCTTAAGTCGCTCATAAACATTTTTAGTAAGGCTCCACGCAATCTTTATTTGTAAAGAAGAGAAGAGGGGAAAGGCTAAAGATTTAAAGATTAGCAGGTGTTTCCTGTTAACTTTTAAAAGTATTGCTTACTAAGGATCTAATACAAGCGGGAAAATTTATCTGCATGCTTGCTAGAAAAGGCTTTAGAAGCTCCCCTTTTTGAGGACTCTTCATAAGCTAACCCTAGTGTAAATCATCAAAGAAACTAGTAAAAAGATAGTAAGTCAAATGGGATGGGAATCTTTTTAGGACTGTTGTCTCTAATATCACTAACTTCTCCATGGAAAGAATAGGTAGCAGCCAGTCAATGAGCCTCATTCAAATCATTTTCTTGAGGTGGTGACAAGCCTAGATAGCATGAGCCTAGCTCACTAATTGATCCATCCAAAAACCTATTAAGTAAATGGTAAGAATGCTTGCCCATATTTTACTTTTCTTTCCCCTTTAGCTATGAGACGCCGAAATTTTCTTTGCAGCCAAGATATTGCTCGTTCAACTTGCTATCTCACTCTTTTTAAAGTAAAGCTAGCCTTCTTTAGCCATTTTCCCAGGCTTTTTCCGCCTATAAATCCAAGGAAAATTTTTTCGTATTAATAGTCTATCCCTTAAGTACTCAGCATCATCTCTTTTATCTGCTTCAACTATAGGAAAAAGCTCTAATCCATCTTTTATCTTATCTTTGCGATGCTAAATTTGATTAATTAAAGGTTCCACCATTTGGCGTTTATCTCCATTGGCAGCCCTGTTCTTAAAAGCTACAGGCCAGTCCTTTCCTTCTACTAATCAATAAGTGGTCGCTCCTTTTCCTTTATATCCTTAAATCAATCTCTCGCCCCCTCCCTTCCGCGCTGAAAAAAACCGTCGGCTGCTAGAAGTTGCCAATCTAACTTTCCGGCAAGGTCGGCTGTATCAAGCAAGTCTTGTAGGATTCTATTTAACGTGCCATCTTCTTGCCATCTATCTAACTTACATTCCTCAGCAAAAAAAATAATTAGGAATTTTGAAGGCTAATCGAGTAAGATGTTTTCTTTAAAGGTTTAAACTAAACGACTGAAAGTTATGCAAATAGATACGCAAAACGTTGATCATTTAGGATTGGTAGCTGGAATGTGCGAGGAGATAGGGTTAGTTGACCTTATTGATCAAGCAGTAGGTAATCAGGCGAAGAATAAGCATCTAACCTATGGGCAAGCTGTTAAATGTATGATCTTGAACGGGTTGGGATTTGTAAGTCGGACGCTTTACATGTATTCTGAGTACTTTGAAGACAAACCCATCGATCATTTGCTAGGTACGCCAGTTATCCCTGAGCAAATTGATGATAATGTTTTAGGCAGAGCGCTGGATAAGTTATTTGAATTGGGAGTAACCGAGCTTTTTACTAAAATAGCTTTGCATACGATCAAAGTGCTTGGCATCCAAGTAAAAAGTTTGCATTTGGATGCAACAAGTTTTCACGTAGATGGAAACTATGAGAGCCTATTAGAACAGGGAGAAGCATGCATTCGCCTAGTACAAGGCTACAGTAGAGACCATAGGCCTGATTTAAATCAAGCCGTCTTGCAGCTTATCACCTCCAATGAAGGCAATATTCCTTTATACATGCAAGCGGCTGATGGCAATAGCAGTGATAAGGCCGCCTTTACGCAAATTGTTGGCGAACATCTTAAAAGCTTTCAGCAAGCGGTAGAGAATCGTTATATAGTAGGAGACAGTGCTCTTTATACGCCAGCTACCTTACAAGTTCTTAAAGAGGAACAAAGCTTATTTGTCACGCGTGTGCCCATGCAAATCAAAGAGGCTAAAGAGCTCATATTTGAAGTGACTTACGACAAGACGGTAGAAATAACAGAAGGCTATCGAGCTTTTGAAAGTACCTCTTGCTATGCCGGTGTTGAACAAAGATGGGTAGTTATCTTTAGCCAAGCGGCCTATCAAAGAGAATGCCGCACTTTAGCCAAGCATTATCTTAAGGGCAGTGAGAAAGAATCCAAAGCTTTCTTTAAGTTTATAAAGCAAGAGTTTTCATGCCCCAACGATGCTAAGCGCCAATTAGATAAGTTTGCAAAAAAGCTTAAATATATACAAATTATAGAACCTCAAGTTATAGCAACTCAAAAGCATACTACATCTGGTCGACCAAAAGCTGGGCAAGCACCTTCTATACTTAGCTATCACCTAGAAGGTACAGTAGCCTGCTCTTTGCTTAACAAAGCAGAGTTAGAGAGGAGTAAAGGGCTTTTCATCTTAGCAACTAATGATATGGATGTAATCGCTTTTCCTGCTCAGGAAGTTTTGAAAACATATAAAGCACAGCAAAGTGTAGAAAGAGGATTTAGGTTCTTGAAAAGTCCCGATTTCCTAGTCTCTTCTTTCTTTCTAAAAAAGCCAGAAAGAATAGAAGCGCTTTTAATGGTAATGACTCTATGCCTTTTGGTCTATTCTGCCCTTGAATATAAAATTCGAGAAAAATTGCGAGAAAATGGTGAGTACTTCTTAAATCAGCTTAAGAAACCTACGCAAAAGCCAACCACACGCTGGGTGTTTTTCTGTTTCCTAGGCCTACATATGGTCTTTATTGACCATAAAAAATTGCAAATTACCAATTTGAAAGAACGCCATAGAATTATCCTTAGATGCTTAGGGCCTCCTTACCAAAAATTCTATTATTCTGAAATGTGGTGAGAAATCACGGATCTAACTATCGATGAGTGGCAGGTTTTGACCCTCAGTTCGGGCTTTTAGGAAGATCACAATCACGCGAGCCGGTAGTCAAAATCCAAAATAAGCTATTACAAATCTTTCTTCATGGAGTATAAGGCTTTCCCTTTAAATTTTTTGGAGGGCTCTGTGCCAAAAACTGTTTTAAGATTATCCATTGAATATCTGTAAATCCTTCAAATCCTCCTAGCATAAGTCTTTTCCTTTCTAAAAAAGAAGACCTTACATCACAAGTTTAAATTTTTCAATATTATCGGGATAGGTTCATGTAAAACTTTTACACTTGATAATCTAAATAAATTACTTCCTTATTTTCTTGTAAATTTGTTTTCTTTTAGATATATTTCTAGATTATTAGATAATAAAAGCATACATAAAACTTATTACAACAGGCGGTATAATGAATCCTATTTCTTCCATCACCTTAGAACAATTACCTAATGAGATACTAGCCCCTATTTTAGAAGCTTGCGTTAACCCTTCCTTATCTAGCGTTTGTACAAGATGGCGTCATTTGCTGGTTACGGAAATCATGCCTTCCCTTTATAAGCAAATAGGTAAGATGCATGCTCCTCATAGAGATGTTAATAAGCAGGCTTTTATTTTAGATAGGATTTATAAGCTAGAAGAAAAGCTTTCAGAGACAGAAAAAGTCTATGCAATCTTCAGCCAAATCTTTACTCAAGTTACCTCTCTTTCTCCTTTAGAATTTAAGTGGAAAACCGAGGAAAAAAGATATTTTACCCTCACTAATTACTGCTCTTATCTTGTAGATATCAACCGCCTCTTAATGTGGAAAGAACTTGGCGGAGGGGGAGAATATTTAGAAAGAGAAGAAATTAAAGCTTTATCTTTAGAAGAAAAAGGCAAGCTTTTTAAGGAATGGGTTGAAAATTATAGCAAAGATATTACGGAATTGCATTTAGAAAAAATTGGCTTAACCTTATTACCTGCAGAGATAGGACAGCTATCAAATCTCGAGGTGCTTAGTCTAAAAAATAACGAGCTTACAACTCTTCCTGCCGAGATAGGGCAGCTAGTACAGCTGAAAAGCCTTTTCTTAGAAAACAACCCACTCACCTCTCTTCCGGCAGAAATAGGGCAGCTATCTCAGCTGCAATGGCTTTTCTTAGCAGACAGCCAGCTTACAACACTTCCTGCCGAGATAGGGCAGCTGTCTCAGCTGCAATTCTTTTTCCTACATAACAACCGGCTCATCACTCTTCCTGCAGAGATAGGGCAGCTATTGCAGCTGCAAGGGCTTAGCTTAGAAAATAACCAGCTTACCACTCTTCCGGCAGAAATAGGGCAGCTATCTCAGCTGCAAAGACTTGGTTTAAGCAATAATGAACTTACCACTCTTCCGGCAGAAATAGGACAGCTATCTCAGCTACAAAATCTTGATTTAAGCAATAACAACCTTGCCACTGTTCCTGCCGAAATAGGACAGCTACGGCAGTTGCAAGAGCTTTATTTAAAAAATAACCCGCTTACCACTCTTCCGGCAGAAATAGAGCATCTGCTAAACGAGTTAAATCTAGAGCTAAATAGAAGTCGGTGGGGAAATTTTTCTAAAGAAATATTGCCCTATATTTAAAGCTATAACTTGCATTCCTCAGCAAAAAAATAATTAGGAATTCTGAAGGCTAATTGAGTAAGATGTTTTCTTTAAAGGTTTACATTAAATGACTAAAAGTTATGTAAATAGATACGCAAAACGTCGATCATTTAAGGTTGGTAGCTTAGAATGTGTGAGGAGATAGGGTTAGTTGACCTTATTGATCAAGCAGTAGCAACCAGGCGAAGAACAAGCATCTAACATATGTTCAAGCTGTTAAATGCATGATCTTAAATGGATTGGGATTTATAAGCCGGACGCTTTACATGTATTCTGAGTACCTTGAAGGCAAACTCATCGATCATTTGCTAGGTACGCCAGTTACACTAAAGCAAATTGATGATAATGTTTTAGGCAGAACACTGGATAAGTTATTTGAAATGGGCGTGACTGAGCTTTTTACTAAGATAGCCCTGCTTATAATCAAAGTGCTGGGTATCTAAGTAAAAAGCTTACATTTAGATACGACAAGTTTTCATGTAGATGGAAACTTATGAGAGTCTATTAGAACAAGGAGAAGCGTGCATTCGTCTATTACAAGGCTACAGTAGAGACCACAGGCCTGATTTAAATCAAGCCGTCTTGCAGCTTATCACCTCTAATCAAGGCAATATCCCTTTGCAAGCGGCCGATAGCAATAGCAGCGATAAAACCGCCTTTACGCAAATTGTTGCTAAAGCATCTTAAAAGCTTTCGGCAAGCCGTAGAGGATTGTTATATAGTAGGAGACAGTGCTCTTTGTACGTCAGCTACCTTACAAGTTTCCAAAGAAGAACAACGCTTATTTGTGAATCGTGTTCCCATGCAGATCAAAGAGGCCAAAGAACTCATATTTGAAGTACCTTACGACAAGACGGTAGAGCTAGCAGAAGGCTATCGAGCTTTTGAGAGCACTTCTTGCTATGCAGGCGTTGAACAAAGATGGGCAGTCATCTTTTAGCCAAGCGGTCTATCAAAGAGAATACTGCACTTTAGCCAAGCATTACCTGAAGGGCAGTGAAAAAGAAGCCAAAGTCTTTATTAGGTTCATGCAGCAAGAATTTTCATGTCCAAACGATGCTAAGCGCCAATTAGATAAGCTTGTAAAAAAGTTTAATATATACAGATTATAGGACCTCAACTTATAGCAACTCAAAAGCATACTACATCTGGTGGACCCAAAGCTGAGCAAAAACCTTCTATATCTAGCTATCGCCTACAAGGCATAGTAGCTTGCTCTTTGCTTAACAAGTTAGCCGATCCCCCCCCCTGGTGATAAGGATACGAATTAGTTTGACTTGCTTTTTTAATTTATTTACATTGCCTTTAATAAATAAAATGCTGAAAAGTCATCACTACCCAAGGAAATAAAATGCATCCTATCTCTTCGGCCTCTATTGAAAGCTTGCCCAATGAATTGCTACTCCCTATCTTAGAGGCTTGTGCAGTTCCTTCCTTATTTAGCGTCTGTAAAAGATGGCATCATCTGCTGGCTACGGAAGTCATGCCTTCTCTTTATAAACAAATAGGTAAAGTACATGTTTTCCAAGGAGATATTAACAAGCAGGCTTTTATCTTAGATAGGATTTATAAGCTAGACAGTAGACTCTCTGAAACAGCAAAGGTAAATGCAATTTTTAGGCAAATCTTTACTTTAGCTAGTTCTCTTTCTCCTCTAGAATTTAAATGGAAGACTGAAGAAAAAAAACATTTTACTTTAGCTAACTACTCCTCAAAGGTAAATGCAATTTTTAGACAAATCTTTACTTTAGATAGTTCTCTTCCTCCTCTAGAATTTAAAAGGAAGACTGAAGAAAAAAAATATTTTACTTTAGCTAACTACTCTTCTTATCTCTTAAATATTAATCGCCTTTTACTTTGGAAAAGACTTCCTGGTGGGGAAGAATACTTGAGCCGAGAAGAAATTAAGCACTTGCCTCTAGAGAAAAAAGGAGAGCTACTTAGAGATTGGATTGAAGAAAATTGTAAAAATACCACGGCTTTAGATTTATCTAGAATAGGCTTGACTTGTTTACCCTCAGAAATAAGCCAAATATCTCAGTTGCAAACGCTTAAATTAAATCAAAACCAGCTCACCAGTCTACCTGTAGAAATTGGGCAGCTGTCTAAGCTGCAATGGCTTAACTTAAGCCAAAACCAGCTCACCAGTCTACCTGCAGAAATAGGTCAATTGTTTCGGTTACAGGGGCTTTACTTAAATCAAAACCAACTCACCAGCCTACCTGCAGAAATCGGGCAATTATCTCAGCTGCACTTGCTTTACTTAAATCAAAACCAACTCACCAGCCTACCTGCAGAATTTGGGCAGCTGTCTCAGTTGCAAGTGCTTTACATAAATCAAAACCAACTCACCAGTCTGCCTTTAGAAATCGGGCAGCTGCCTGAGCTGCTATGGCTTGATTTAAGCCAAAACCAGCTCACCAGTCTTTCTATAGAAATCGGGCAGCTGTCTCAGCTGCAAAAGCTTTACTTAAATCAAAACCAGCTCACCAGTCTGCCTGCAGAAATTGAGCAATTATCTCAGCTGCAAAAGCTTTACTTAAATCAAAACCAGCTCACCAGTCTGCCTGCAGAAATTGGGCAATTATCTCAGCTGCAAAAGCTTTACTTAAACCAAAACCAGCTCACCAGTCTGCCTGGAGAAATCGGGCAACTGCCTCAGCTGCAAAAGCTTTACTTAAACCAAAACCAGCTCACCAGCCTTCCTGTAGAAATAGAACAACTGTTTCAGCTTACTGAGCTCGATTTAGCAGAAAATCCTTTGAAAGATATTGCAGAGAAAATAAAGCAGCGTTTTCGATTGTAGAATGGTCGTAAGTGCTTTTTAAATTGGGGGGCTAAAATGAAATAAAAAACTTTTAGCCATCTTATCTTTAAAGAAGCAATTCGCTTATCTTCCCACAACTAAGCAAGCTTAAACTAGCTTACACATTATAACGACAAGAAGTTTTTCTCTCTTTCTACAGAGTGTTATTGCTGAGAGAATAACTTTTCTTGATAGGAAGAAACTGGCGTATTGTAGTTCATCATTCGATAGAAGAAATAAAACATTGCGCCAAAAAGAGCCATTTTTCTCAAATAAGGCAAAGAATCAATCTCATTCTTTTAGCCACACCAAAATTGCCGCATCACTTAATCCCCAAAACCTGTTGCTGCTCTTAAATGCTTGGAAGGCCTCCGCTCTTTCCTTAAATCTCTCTATGAGTTATTTTTCATTGATAAGGATACGAATTGATTTGACTTGCTTTTTTAATTTTTTCTATATTGCCTTTAATAAATAAGATGCTGAAAAGTCATCACTACCCAAGGAAATAAAATGCATCCTATCTCTTCGGCATCTATTGAAAGCTTACCCAATGAATTGCTGCTCCCTATCTTAGAGGCTTGCGCAGCTCCTTCCTTATTTAGCGTCTGTAAAAGATGGCATCATCTGCTGGCTTCTGAAGTGATGCCTTCTCTTTATAAGCAAATAGGTAAAGTGCATGTTCCTCAAGGAAATGTTAAGGAGCAGGCTCTTATTGTAGATAGGATTTATAAGCTAGAAGAAAAGCTTTCTGAAGCAGAAAAGGTAAATGCAATCTTTAGGCAAATCTTTACTTTAGCCAAGTCTCTTTCAACTTTAGAATCTAAAGAGAAAACAGAAGAAAAAAGAGGCTTAAGGCTGGCTAATTACGCTTCTTATCTCTTAAATATTAATCGTTTTTTGCTTTGGAAAAAACTTCCTGGTGGGGAAGAATACTTGAGCCGAGAAGAAATTAAGCACTTGCCTCTAGTAGAATTTAAATGGAAAACAGAAGAAAAAAGAGGCTTAACGCTGGCTAATTACGCTTCTTATCTCTTAAACATTAATCGCCTTTTACTTTGGAAAAAACTTCCAGGGGGGGAAGAATACTTGAGCCGAGAAGAAATTAATCACTTGCCTCTAGAAAAAAAAGGAGAGTTTCTTAGAGATTGGATTGCAGAAAATTGTAAAAACATCGTGGATTTAGATTTATATAAAGCAGGCTTGACTTATTTACCCTCAGAAATATGCCAGTTATCTCAGCTGCAAACGCTTGACTTAAGAGGAAACGAGCTCACCGCTCTTCCTGTAGAAATCGGGCAGCTGTCTCAGTTGCAAGCGCTTGACTTAAGAGAAAACCAGCTCACCGCTCTGCCTACAGAAATCGGGCAATTGTCTCAGCTGGCATGGCTTGACTTAAATCAAAACCAGCTTACCAGCCTACCTGCAGAAATCGGGCATTTGTCTCAACTGGAATACCTTTTCTTATATCAAAACCAGCTCACCAGTCTTCCTACAGAAATAGGGCGGCTGTCTCAGCTACAACGGCTTTGCTTAAATCAAAACCAACTCACCGCTCTTCCTGTAGAAATCGGGCAGCTGTCTGAGCTGCAAACGCTTTTCTTAAATCAAAACCAGCTCATTAGTCTTCCTGCAGAAATAGGGCAGCTGTCTCAGCTACAAGGCGTTGCTTTAAATCAGAACCAGCTCACCGCTCTGCCTGCAGAAATCGGGCAGTTGTCTCAGCTGCAAACGCTTTACTTAAATCAAAACCAGCTCACCAGCCTGCCTGGAGAAATCGGGCAGTTGTCTCAGCTGCAATGGCTTGAATTAAATCAAAACCAGCTCACCGGTCTGCCTGCAGAAATTGGGCAACTGTCTCAGCTGCGAGTGCTTAACTTAAATCACAACCAGCTCACCGCTCTACCTGCAGAGATAGGACAACTGTCTGAGCTGCAAACGCTTAAATTAAATCAAAACCAGCTCACCAGTCTGCCTGAAGAAATCGGGCAACTGTCTGAGCTGCAAACGCTTAAATTAAATCAAAACCAGCTCACCGCTCTACCTGTAGAAATAGGTCAATTGCCTCAGCTTACCCAGCTTGAATTAGCGAAAAATCCTTTGAAAGATATTGTAGAAAAAAATAAGGCAGCGTTTTCAATTGTAGAATGGCTTAAGTACTTTTTAAATTGGGGTGAGCTAAAATGAAATAAAAAACTTTTAGCCATCTACTTTAAACAAGTCATCGGCTTCTCTTCCCGCAACTAAGCAAGCTTAAACTAACCTACACATTTATAAGGACAAAAAGTTTTTCTCTTTTTCTACAGAGTGTTATAGCTGGGAGAACAACTTTTCTTGACAGGAAGAAACTGGCGTATTGTATTCCATCATTCGATAGAAGAATTAAAACATCGCGCCAAAAAGAGCCGTTTTTCTTAAACAAGGCAAAGAATCAATCTCATTCTTTTAGCCAAATCAAAATTGCCGTGTCACTTAATCGCCAAAACATGTGGCTGCTCCTAAATGCTTGTAGGGTCTCCACCCTTGCCTTGGATCTATCTGGAAAAAAAGCGCGACTAGATCATCTGCGAGTTGTTTTTCATTGATAAGGATACGAATTGGCTTGACTTGCTTTTTTAATTTTTTTATATATTCTTTAATAAATAAAATGCTGAAAATTTATCACTACTCAAGGAAATAAAATGCATCCTATCTCTTCGGCCTCTATTGAAAGCTTGCCCAATGAATTGCTACTCCCTATCTTAGAGGCTTGCGCAGTTCCTTCCTTATTTAGCGTCTGTAAAAGATGGCATCATCTGCTGGCTACTGAAGTCATGTCCACTCTTTATAAGCAAATAGGTAAAGTGCATGTTCCTCAAGGAAATGTTAAGGAGCAGGCTCTTATTGTAGATAGGATTTATAAGCTAGAAGAAAAGCTTACTGAAGCAGCAAAGGTAAATGCAATCTTTAGGCAAATCTTTACTTTAGCCAAGTCTCTTTCAACCTTAGAATCTAAAGAGAAAACAGAAGAAAAAAGAGGCTTAAGGCTGGCTAATTACGCTTCTTATCACTTAAATATTAATCGTCTTTTACTTTGGAAAAAGCTTCCTGGTAGGGAAAAATACTTGAGCCGAGAAGAAATTAAGCACTTGCCTCTAATAGAATTTAAAGAGAAAACAGAAGAAAAAAGAGGCTTAACGCTGGCTAATTACGCTTCTTATCTCTTAAACATTAATCGCCTTTTACTTTGGAAAAAACTTCCTGGTGGGGAAAAATACTTGAGCCGAGAAGAAATTAAGCACTTGCCTCTAGAAAAAAAAGGAGAGCTTCTTAGAGGTTGGATTGAAGAAAATTGTAAAGACTTAACTTTGCTATATTTATCTAAAGCAGGCTTGACTTATTTACCCCCAGAAATATGCCAGTTATCTAAGCTGCAAAGGCTTGACTTAAGAGGAAACCAGCTCACCAGCCTTCCTGTAGAAATAGGACAACTGTCTCAGCTGGTACAGCTTAACTTAAATAAAAACCAGCTCACCAGCCTTCCTGCAGGAATAGGGCAGCTATCTCAGCTGCACGGGCTTTACTTAAATCAAAATCAGCTCACCAGCCTGCCTGTAGAAATCGGGCAGCTGTCTCAGCTGCAAAGGCTTGATTTAAGCCAAAATCAGCTCACCAGTCTGCCTGGAGAAATCGGGCAACTGCCTCGGCTGCAAAAGCTTTACTTAAATGAAAACCAGCTCACCAATCTGCCTGTAGAAATCGGGCAGCTGTCTCATCTGCAAAAGCTTCTTTTAAATCAAAACCAACTCACTAGTCTTCCTGCAGAAATTGGGCAGCTGCCTAATCTGCTACAGCTTCACTTAAGCCAAAACCAGCTCACCAGCCTTCCTGCAGAAATCGGCCAGCTGTCTCAGCTGCAAAACCTTTACTTAAATCAAAACCAGCTCACCGCTCTGCCAGCAGAAATCGGGCAATTGTTTCAGCTAGAATGGCTTAACTTAAATCAAAACCAGCTCACCGCTCTGCCAGCAGAAATCGGGCAATTGTTTCAGCTAGAATGGCTTAACTTAAATCAAAACCAGCTCACCAGCCTTCCTGCAGAAATCGGGCAGCTGTCTCAGCTGCAAAGGCTTGGTTTAAGCCAAAACCGGCTCACCAGCCTGCCTGCAGAAATCGGGCAATTGTCTCAGCTGCAATCGCTTTACTTATATCACAACCAGCTCACCGGCCTTCCTGTAGAGATCTGGCGATTGTCTTCTCGGCTTCACAAGCTTGAATTAGCGGGAAATCCTTTGGAAGATATTCCGGAAAAAATAAGGCAGCGTTTTCAATTGTAGAATGGCCATAAGTACTTTTTAAGTTGGAGTGAGCTAAAATGAAATAAAAAACTTTTAGCCATCTTATCTTTAAACAAGTAATTCGCTTTCCTTCCCGCTCCCGCAACTAGGCAAGCTTAAACTAACCTAAACATTTATAACGACAAGAAGTTTCTCTCTTTTTCTGCAGAGTGTTATGTATGGGAGAACAACCTTTCTTGACAGGAAGAAGCTAGGCATATTGTATTCCATCATTCGATAGAAGAATTAAAACATTGCGCCAAAAAGAGCCGTTTTTCTCAAATGAGGCAAAGAATCAATCTCATTCTTTTAGCCAAATCAAAATTGCTGCGTCGCTTAATCGCCAAAACCTGTGGCTGCTCCTAAATGCTTAGAAGCCCCCCTTTCTTTAAATCAATACGAATTCGTTTGACTTGCTTTTTTAATTTATTTACATTGCCTTTAATAAATAAAATGCTGAAAAGCCATCACTACCCAAGGAAATAAAATGCATTCTATCTCTTCGGCATCTATTGAAAGCTTACCCAATGAATTGCTGCTCCCTATCTTAGAGGCTTGCGCAGCTCCTTCCTTATTTAGCGTTTGTAAAAGATGGCATCATCTGCTGGCTTCTGAAGTAATGCCTTCTCTTTATAAGCAAATAGGTAAAGTGCATGTTCCTCAAGGAAATGTTAAGGAGCAAGCTCTTCTTATAGATAAAATTTATAAGCTAGAAGAAAAGCTTACTGAAGCAGCAAAGATAAATGCAATCTTTAGGCAAATCTTTACTTTAGCCAAGTCTCTTTCAACTTTAGAATCTAAAGAGAAAACAGAAGAAAAAAGAGGCTTAACTCTGGCTAATTACGCTTCTTATCTCTTAAATATTAATCGCCTTTTGCTTTGGAAAAAACTTCCTGGTGGGGAAGAATACTTGAGCCGAGAAGAAATTAAGCACTTGCCTCTAGTAGAATTTAAATGGAAAACAGAAGAAAAAAGAGGCTTAACTCTGGCTAACTACTCTTCCTATCTTGTAAATATTAATCGTCTTTTACTTTGGAAGAAACTTCCTAGTGGGGAAGAATACTTGAGCCGAGAAGAAATTAAGCACTTGCCTCTAGGGAAAAAAGGAGAGCTTCTTAGAGATTGGATTGAAGAAAATTGTAAAAACATCAAGGCTCTAGATTTATGTAGAGTAGGCTTGACTTATTTACCCCCAGAAATAGGCCGGTTATCTCAGCTGCAAGAGCTTAACTTAAGCCAAAACCAGCTCGCCACTCTGCCTGCAGAAATCGGGCAGCTGTCTAAGCTGACACGGCTTGACTTAAATCAAAACCAGCTCACCGCTCTGCCTGCAGAAATCGGGCAGCTGTCTCAGCTGCTAATGTTTAACTTAAATCAAAACCAGCTCACCGCTCTGCCTACAGAAATCGGGCAATTGTCTCAGCTGGCATGGCTTGACTTAGATCAAAACCAGCTCACCAGCCTGCCCGCAGAAATTGGGCAATTGTCTCAGCTGCAATATCTTTACTTAAATCAAAACCAGCTCACCGCTCTGCCTACAGAAATAGGCCAATTGTCTCAGCTGCAATATCTTTACTTAAATCAAAACCAGCTCACCAGCCTGCCTGCAGAAATAGGTCAATTGTCTCAGCTGCAAAACCTTTACTTAAATCAGAACCAGCTCACCATTCTGCCTGTAGAAATCGGGCAGCTGTCTCAGCTGCAAGAGCTTAAGTTAAGCCAAAACCAGCTTACCAGCCTTCCTGCAGAAATCCGACAGCTATCTCAGCTGCAATATCTTTACTTAAATCAAAACCAGCTCACCGCTCTGCCTGCAGTAATAGGTCAATTGTCTCAACTAGGGCTGCTTCACTTAGATAAAAACCAGCTCACCAGCCTTCCTGTAGAAATCGGCCGGCTGTCTCAGCTGCAATATCTTTACTTAAATCAAAACCAGCTCACCGCTCTGCCTGTAGAAATCGGGCAGCTGTCTCAACTACGAAGGCTTGAATTAAATCACAACCAACTCACCGCTCTGCCTACAGAAATCGGGCAATTGTCTCAGCTGAAATGGCTTGACTTAGATCAAAACCAGCTCACTAGTCTGCCTATAGAAATTGGGCAGCTGTCTCCGCTGCTACAGCTTGAATTAGCGGAAAATCCTTTGAAAGATATCGCTGAAAAAATAAGGCAGCGTTTCTATTTGTAGAAGGGCCGTAAGTACTTTTTAAATCGGCGTGGGCTACAATGAAATAAAAAACTTTTAGCCATCTTATCTTTAAAGAAGCAATCCGCTTTTCTTCCGGCAACTAAGCAAGCTTAAACTTATCTACACATTTATAACGACAAGAAGTTTCTCTCTTTTTCTGCAGATTGCTAGGCTGTGAGAACAACCTTTCTTGATAGGAAGAAACTGGCGTATTATATTTCATCATTCAGTAGAAGAATTAAAACAAGGCACCAAAAAGAGCCGTTTTTCTCAAATAAGGCAAAGAATCAATCTCATTCTTTTAGCTAAACCAAAATCGCCGCGTCACTTAATCGCTAACACTTGTGTCTGCTCCTAAATGCTTGGAAGGTCTACCCCTTTTCCTTGGAATCTATCTGAAAAGAAAGCGCTATTAGATCATCTGTGAGTGGTTTTTCCTTGTTAAAGATACAAATTCGTTTGACTTGCTTTTTTTAATTTTTATATTCTGTCTTTAACTCGATGATATACATTTTTATTCTTGACAGTTAGGCAACTTTTCTTGATGACTCAAAAGTTACATTTTCCTGTACTGCATTTAAATGTTTACGAGAAGGCCTTAAAACAAAGATTTCATCTAGCGTCTTTTCAAAATTACTGAAGAGTTCTCTTGAATTTTCATGCTCAACAATTTCTCTTACAACTTGACACAAAGCATCCACTCTAGACTTTTCTACTAGGCTCCCCAAGGTTGCTAAAGGGAGTTTGTTCTTAATGAAATTTGTTTGAGACAAATGAAAAAGAAAGCAGTGGTCAAACAGCAGGCTTAGAATCAAAGGTCGCTCTGATCCCTCAACGCCGCACTGTTTGGCCAAACTGCAAAACCCACAATGACTACTCCAATCCTCAATAAAAACCTCTACTAACCATCTTAAAGTATATCCTTGCATCACATCTTTCATATTCCATGAAAGATTTGCAGCCATAAGATAGCGATACTCATTTTCGCCCTCATATTTAAGGGCTATTACAAATCGTTTTTTGTGGTGAGAAGGAACATACAATCTTGCTCCCCCGGCTTGCACCACATTTTTTTTATCACCGCGAATGAAAATTTCCTGATTCCAGCCTTTGTAGGCTTCAAAGAATTCTTGGCATGAGAGAGACTTTTTACCCCGCATGACTTTTTGATTCTTTCTAAGTTGAGTAATGATTTGCACTCCAGGCCAAATACCTTCTACTCCATCTACAAACAAGCTGTTGCCGTAAAGAGCATCAGCCAGTACACAAGTGACCTTAAAAGCAGGAAATTCACAAGCAAAATTTTTAAGTAATTGTAAAGCTAGTGTATACTTTTTTGGATATTCTATTGACCTTTTAGGCTCTTTTGGGCGGTCTTTTTTAGAAATTCCCAACTTTTTTAGTTTCCTCACTTCCTGTTGCCATCTTGTGAGTACGGGATCGGGAGAATAAAAGGCAAAGGAGACGGGAATGCAAAATTTTTTAGTCACTAGCTGAAGAAATACTATATTTTGACCACAAAAATAACCACTAGTTTTTTTATCACGGATTTTATGTAAATGATGCAACTTCTCAGCATTTTTTGATCGACTGTGATCTTTATCATCGATAACAAGAACCCCTTCTGTGATGCCATGTTTACGCAAGACCGCGCGAACACTACAAATTAGCAGCCTATTCCAAGCAATCTTAGCACGTCTAAACATGGCCGATAAAGCCATCTTTTTATAACTTTTAAGCCCAGCCCTTTCAAATTTTGCCCAACAGATTGAATTAGTAACTAATATTCCCATCAAACAAAAGGCTAGCCAACACCATTGAATTTTGGATAAATTATTATGAGGATTTTCTTGCTTGAGAGCAACTTCAAGTTGATTTAAATATTCTTTAATAAAGGGAAGCGGTTGGGAAAACATAGACAAAAAATTATTCTTAATTAATTGATAAGGTATAACAATATTTCATTAAAAATTAGTCAACAAGAAAAAAGTATATCATCGAGTTTAAGAAATAAAAATGATAAAAGGTTATCCCTACCGAAGGAAATAAAATGCATCCTATCTCTCCGGCATCTATTGAAAGCTTGCCTAATGAATTGCTGCTCCCTATCTTAGAGACTTGTGTAGTTCCTTCCTTATTTAGCGTCTGTAAAAGATGGCATCATTTGCTGGCTTCTGAAGCGATGCCTTCTCTTTATAAAAAAATAGCCCAGCTTCATTTCCCCCAGAAGAATACCACTACCCAGCGAACTCTTATGTTAGCTAAAGTGTATCAACTCAATCCTGTACTTACCTCTACTGAAAAAGCTTATCACCCACATTCCGCGGGTTGTAGCGATTCCCGGATATTATTTTTATTGAGACTGGAAATTGCCTTAAGTTTTTTTAGAAAAGGCTAATCTTGTTCTTTTTAAAGCCAAGAAAGTGAGAATATAAACGATGGAAAAGTATAATAGCACGCGACTTGATCACCTTAAAATTGGTTTTGCAATGAGTGACAAAATTACCCAAGGGATGATGATAGTCCAGGTGGTCTCTTCAGATCCTAGAGCGATTATGATCACAGGAGAAGCGTCGAGTGAATGATAGTTAATGGATTAGATTTTACTCTAGGCCCTATACATGAAAGCATAAAAGAATTAATCCTTAATTTAAACCCTGACATGAGGCATGTTTTACTGGTTTTAGGCCTCCTTGGCAGAAATTAGATGACGAGGGAAATTAACTTGCGGAATGCGGGTTATCAAGTTTTTAAACAAGTTTTTACCTTAGCTAAATCTATTTCTCCTTTAGAATTCAAAGAGAAAACAGAAGAAAAAAGAGGCTTAACGCTGGCTAATTACTCTTCCTATCTTGTAAATATTAATCGCCTTTTATTTTGGAAAATACTTCCTGGTGGGGAAGAATATTTGAGCCGAGAAGAAATTAAGCACTTGCCTGTAGAAAAAAAAGGAGAGCTATTTAGAGGTTGGATTGAAGAAAATTGTAAAGACTTAACTTTTTTAAATTTATCTAAAGCAGGTTTGACTTATTTACCCCCAGAAATATGCCAGTTATCTCAGCTGCAAGAGCTTGACTTAAGAGAAAACCAGCTCACTGCTCTGCCTACAGAAATTGGGCAGCTGTCTGAGCTACAATATCTTTACTTAAATCAAAACCAGCTCACCGCTCTGCCTGCAGAAATTGGGCGGCTGTCCCAGCTGGAATGGCTTGACTTAAATCAAAACCAGCTCACCAGCCTGCCTGCAGAAATCGGGTGGCTGCCTCAGCTGCAATGGTTTTACTTAAATCAAAACCAGCTCACCAGTCTTCCTGCAGAAATCGGGCAGCTGTCTAAGTTGCAAGTGCTTTACTTAAATCAAAACCAACTCACCGCTCTGCCTACAGAAATCGGGCAGCTGTCTGAGCTGACACGGCTTTTCTTAACTCAAAACCAGCTCACCAGCCTTCCTCCAGAAACAGGTCAATTGTCTCAGCTGCAATATCTTTTCTTAAATCAAAACCAACTCACCAGTCTACCTGCAGAAATCAGGCAGCTGTCTAATCTGCTACAGCTTCACTTAGGCCAAAACCAGCTCACCGCTCTGCCTACAGAAATCGGGCAGCTGTCTCAGCTGCAAACCCTTGACTTAAATCAAAACCAGCTCACCGCTCTGCCTATAGAAATAGGTCAATTGTCTCAGCTGCGAGCGCTTGAATTAAATCAAAACCAGCTCACCAGTCTGCCTGCAGAAATCGGGCGGTTGTCTAAGCTGCAATGGCTTGGTTTAAGCCAAAACCAGCTCACCGCTCTGCCTGCAGAAATCGGGCAACTGTCTCAGCTGCAATGGCTTTACTTAAGTCAAAACCAGCTCACCAGCCTGCCTACAGAAATAGGTCAATTGTCTCAGCTACAATGGCTTGAATTAAATCAAAACCAGCTCACCGCTCTACCTGCAGAGATCGGGCAGCTGTCTAAGCTTACCAAGCTTGAATTAGCGGAAAATCCTTTGAAAGATATTGCAGAAAAAATAAGGCAGCGTTTTCGATTGTAGAATGGCCTTAAGTACTTTTTAAATTGGGGGTGAGCTAAAATGAAATAAAAAACTTTTAGCCATCTTATCTTTAAACAAGTAATCCGCTTTCCTTCCAGCAACTAAGCAAGCTTAAACTAGCCTACAGATTTATAATAACAAGAAGCTTCTCTCTTTTTCTGCAGATTGCTAGGCTGGGAGAGCAACCTTTCTTGGCAGGAAGAAGCTAGGCGTATTGTATTCCATCATGCGGTAGAAAAATTAAAACATTGCGCTAAAAAGAGCCGTTTTTCTCAAATAAGGCAAAGAATCAATTTCATTCTTTTAGCCAAACCAAAATTGCCGCATCACTTAATCGCCAAAACCTGTGGCTGCTTCTAAATGCTTGGAAGGCCTCCAACCTTTCCTTGAATCTATCTGAAAAAAAAGCGAGGTAGATTATCTGTGAGTTTTTTCTCATTGATAAGGATACGAATTCGGTTGACTTGCTTTTTTTAATTTTTATATTCTGTCTTTAAAAAATAAAAATGCTGAAAAGTCATCACTACCCAAGGAAATAAAATGCATCCTATCTCTTCGGCATCTATTGAAAGCTTGCCCAATGAATTGCTGCTCCCTATCTTAGAGGCTTGCGCAGTTCCTTCCTTATTTAGCGTCTCTAAAAGATGGCATCATCTGCTGGCTTCTGAAGTGATGCCTTCTCTTTATAAACAAATAGGTAAAGTACATGTTTCCCAAGGGGATATTAACCAGCAGGCTTTTATCTTAGATAGGATTTATAAGCTAGAAAGTAGGCTTTCTGAAACAGCAAAGGTAAATGCAATCTTTAGGCGAATCTTTACTTTAGCCAAGTCTTTTTCTCCTTTGGAATTTAAATGGAAAACAGAAGAAAAAAGAGGCTTAACGCTGGCTAATTACTCTTCTTATCTCTTAAATATTAATCGCCTTTTATTTTGGAAAAAACTTCCTGGTGGGGAAGAATACTTGAGCCGAGAAGAAATTAAGCACTTGCCTCTAGAAAAAAAAGGAGAGCTATTTAAAGCTTGGATTGAAGAAAATTGTAAAAACATCACGGCTTTGGATTTATCTAAAGCAGGCTTGACTTATTTACCCCCAGAAATATGCCAATTGTTTCAGCTGCAAACGCTTCACTTAAATCAAAACCAGCTCACCAGCCTTCCTGTAGAAATAGGTCAATTGTCTCAGCTGCAAACGCTTGACTTAAGAGAAAACCAGCTCACCGCTCTGCCTGCAGAAATAGGTCAATTGTCTCAGCTGACACGGCTTTACTTAAATCAAAACCAGCTCACCAGCCTTCCTGCAGAAGTTGGGCAGCTATCTGAGCTGCAACATCTTTACTTAAATCAAAACCAGCTCACCAACCTGCCTGAAGAAATAGGGCGGCTGTCTAAGCTACAAACGCTTGACTTAAATCAAAACCAGCTCACCGCTCTGCCTGCAGAAATAGGTCAATTGTCTCAGCTGACACGGCTTTACTTAAATCAAAACCAGCTCACCAGCCTTCCTGCAGAGATAGGGCAGCTACTTCAGCTGAAAAGTCTTAACTTAGGACAAAACCAGCTCACCAGTCTTCCTGCAGAAATCGGGCAGCTATCTGAGCTGAAAGGGCTTTTCTTAAATCAAAACCAGCTCACTAGTCTTCCTGCAGAAATTGAGCAGCTGTCTAAGCTGCAAATGCTTGGCTTAAATCAAAACCAACTCACCGCTCTGCCTACAGAAATCGGACAGCTGTCTGAGCTGCAAGCGCTTTACTTAAATCAAAACCAGCTCACCGCTCTGCCTGCAGAAATCGGGCAGCTTTCTCAGCTGCAAGTGCTTAGCTTACACCACAACCAGCTCACCAGCCTGCCTGCAGAAATACGTCAATTGTCTCAGCTGCAAGGGCTTATCTTAAACCAGAATCAGCTCACCGCTCTGCCTGCAGAAATAGGTCAATTGTCTCAGCTGCAATCGCTTTACTTAAATCAAAACCAACTCACCAGTCTGCCTACAGAAATCGGGCAGCTCTCTCAGCTTATCAAGCTTGAACTAGCAGAAAATCCTTTGAAAGATATCGCTGAAAAAATAAGGCAGCGTTTCTATTTGTAGAAGGGCCGTAAGTACTTTTTAAATCGGCGTGGGCTACAATGAAATAAAAAACTTTTAGCCATCTTATCTTTAAAGAAGCAATCCGCTTTTCTTCCGGCAACTAAGCAAGCTTAAACTTATCTACACATTTATAACGACAAGAAGTTTCTCTCTTTTTCTGCAGATTGCTAGGCTGTGAGAACAACCTTTCTTGATAGGAAGAAACTGGCGTATTATATTTCATCATTCAGTAGAAGAATTAAAACAAGGCACCAAAAAGAGCCGTTTTTCTCAAATAAGGCAAAGAATCAATCTCATTCTTTTAGCTAAACCAAAATTGCCGCGTCACTTAATCGCTAACACTTGTGTCTGCTCCTAAATGCTTGGAAGGTCTACCCCTTTTCCTTGGAATCTATCTGAAAAGAAAGCGCTATTAGATCATCTGTGAGTGGTTTTTCCTTGTTAAAGATACAAATTCGTTTGACTTGCTTTTTTTAATTTTTATATTCTGTCTTTAAGAAATAAAAATGATAAAAGGTTATCCCTACCGAAGGAAATAAAATGCATCCTATCTCTCCGGCATCTATTGAAAGCTTGCCTAATGAATTGCTGCTCCCTATCTTAGAGACTTGTGTAGTTCCTTCCTTATTTAGCGTCTGTAAAAGATGGCATCATCTGCTGGCTTCTGAAGCGATGCCTTCTCTTTATAAAAAAATAGCCCAGCTTCATTTCCCCCAGAAGAATACCACTACCCAGCGAACTCTTATGTTAGCTAAAGTGTATCAACTCAATCCTGTACTTACCTCTACTGAAAAAGTTTATCAAGTTTTTAAACAAGTTTTTACCTTAGCTAAATCTATTTCTCCTTTGGAATTTAAATGGAAAACAGAAGAAAAAAGAGGCTTAACGCTGGCTAATTACTCTTCTTATTTCGTAACAGTTCAGATACCCCTTTTTTTATTCAGGAACGTTTGAATGGAATAGAAGTTAGGTAATGGCTTCTTGCAAGTTGGCCTGTCGATCTATGGCTAATAGACGAGGGCTGCCTCGGATGGCATCTGCCAAGGCATCCCAGACATTCCAGCCTTGTTTGCGTGCCGTAGAAATGTAGCTGCGGATGCGGCAAAAAATCTGCCCTCCTTTAGGCTTACGGAAACAACCCGATATCTTTTGCTTTAACTTAACCATACGAATGTCTTGTTCGCCTTGGTTATTGGTAAAGGGTACGGCAAAATCGTACATGAACCGCAACACGCACTCTCGCTTTTCTTTTAGACGGTCCAGAAGGTTTTTACCTTCCCGTTGCCTTTGCTTACCTCTTTTACCTTTTGGCAATGGAGGCAGGCTAGAATGATAGGTAAGCCCATCAACAATTTTCTGTTTATAAGCCTGCTCAATGTCTTGTAAAAGCTTTGGAGGTAGAGCTTCTTGATTTACATGTTTTTCTACTTCTTGCTGGGCAAAAAGCAGTAATTCTTTCATTTGTTTTGCCCACATTTCCTGTTTTTCCTCATGCATAAACGTCAATTCTCTCAAATGATGCGCATTGCACAATCCATGCAACATTTGTTCATAAGAAAAGTAAGGAAACCAATGGTCATGAATGGCTATACTTTTAAATTGAGGTAAAATGTTTGCCTCATCCATGGCTTGTTGCCCGCGCTTAGCATGCAGGGTGTATAAAGTAGCCCTTGGTGAAGAGGCTACATGCACCCACGATAGTTTTTTTTCACAGCGGATGCCTGTCTCATCAAAGTGTAAAACGCGTGTGGCTAGCAAGTATGTTTTCAGACTATTTTCAAAGGTTTCAAGTTTCTCAAAGAGTTTTTTGTCGATATTTACACAAGTGCCAGGTGAAAGAGTTACATCAAACACATCCTCAAAAATTTCGCAGACGCGGTCCACGGGTATAAAATGTTGATCGGCAAAGTAAGCTGCCAGGGCTTGAACTCTCTCGCCATATTGCACAGGCCCTCTAACGTTTTCAGGAAATATTCCTTTACTATTTTTTCCACAGCAAGGGCATTTTTTCTCCTCCACCCGATGTTCTGTCACCTCACACTTAGAAGGAGGAATTTCAAAAACCTGACGTCTTTCTACACAAGCACCTTTGATTTCACTAAGGGTTGTTTGGCATGTTTGACACATTGTGGGTGTATGAATCACCAAGAAATCGGGTTCTTCGACCTGCAAAAGACCTTTTCCAACATGTCCTTGTTGAGCACCTGGTTTTTTGCCTGATGGGCGACGTTGGCTTTTTGGCTTCCGCTTCAAGCCATCACTGCTAGGAGGTTTGCTGCTATTAGAACTGTTCTTTGTAAGTTGATCCTCTAAGCTACTAATACGATCTTGCTGCTGTTGGATATGAGCTTGCAGCTGTTGAATCTGGGCCTGTTGCTGTTGGATCTGAGATTGCTGCTGTTCGATGATCTTTTCAAGATAGCGAATATAAGTGCGAATGAAAGCTGGAAGAGCATCAAAATCTTTACCGGAAATAGAGGGCATAAAATTTGGGTTATCTGCATTCATGTCTATAGAATAGCAAATCTCTCATACTAAAGGGAATCAATATTTATTGATGCCATTTCGTTGAGGTGAACAGGCATTGGTTGGGGGGTATCTGAACTGTTACAAAAAAGATTAGGTTAAATGCCAGTTAATGACAAGTGTCCTTATTTAAGTTGCAAAAGGATCTGTCAATAGGCTTTATGCAATCCCTTAGCCTTGAAAAGGGATAGTGTAATAGAAGCAATAAGGAGTTAGAAGTTGCTAAAATTCTGAAACCCAATTTTCCTACAATCGAAAAACTAGAGCAAACTTCATTTGATTTTGAAGAGGGTGAGCTACGAAGAAGTAGGCCAATTATCATGCTATTAAACTTTGATAATTAACGCCATACGGGATCGTATTTTTGGCATTCATAGGTGTTAGTTATTAGGGAAGTGAGGATTTTAATTGTATTTTAACTTTCTACAGGAGGCTGCCAACCAGGCAGTTCTTTTAAATCCCGGAGTCCAAAGTGCTTAAGGAAGTAGGGGGTGATCCCGTAGAGAGTAGGGCGGCCAGGTGCCTCTAAGCGGCCTACAGATTCGACAAGTTGCCTCTCCAACAAACTTTGAAGGGTACCCGAGCTATCTACACCGCGGATAGCATCAATTTGAGGACGGGTGATAGGTTGCCGATAAGCAATAATGGCCAACACTTCAGCAGCAGCGGGGGAAAGCTTCTCCGTTCGCTTATTACGAAAAAGTAAATCTAGGTAAGGGCTATATTCTTTACAGGTACGTAAAATATAACCTTGGGCAATTTCTTCTAATCTAAAGGCGCGCTGTTGCAAGATAAATTCTTCCGCTAGCTCTTGCAATAAGTCTTGAATTTGACGGGGTTTAAGAGGCTCAACAGCATCCAGCACTTCCCGGATTTTATTAAAGCTAAGCGGCTCACGGCTGACAAAAAGCAGGGCTTCTATGATTCTTTTAAGGCGTGTTCTTGTAGTTTTTTCAGTGGCTTTTTGTTCTATAGCCTGATTATTAACGGGAATGCCTGGAAGAGAGCCTTGGACATATTGCTTTTTAGGAGAGAAGGCTTTAGGAGCTGTAAGCTTTTCTGGAGGAGAAGGAGGAAGATCCTCAGAAGGAAGCACAGGAATTAATTCGCTTGCCGTCGTTTCCATTTGTTGTTCGAAAAAGTTAATTTCTTTAGCCATAAATATTTATAAGTTCACGCATAATAGTATTTTCTGAGAGGCAACATCCTTGATTAAATAGCTCTCACCAATTTTCATCAGTTCAAGTACAGCCAGGAAGATAACAATAATTTCTAGCTTGCTTGTAGCATTTAAAAAAAGTTGTTCGATTTCAAGCTGATGATTGACCTTTAAATATTGACGAATAGCTTTAATTTTATCAGCAACTTTCCACTCTTCTTCTTGAATAAATTTTGCCGTTTTGATCGGTGCTTTAGCTAAAGCTTGCTTAAAGAGATCCGCTAAGTCTTCTAAAGTCAAATGCTCGATACCCAACGGTTTGTTATTTTCTCCTAGGGGCTCTGGCTCACGTAAATAATAAGCACTTTGAGACATCTCCAGTTGGGTAAGGTTTTTAGCTGCTTCCTTAAAACGACAATAGTCAAGTAATTGATGAATAATATCAAAACGGGGATCATGCTCTTCCTCTCCCAAAGAGAGAGGCTGTTCATGCGTAGGCAGAAGCATACGGCTTTTAAGCCATAAAAGAAAGGATGCTGAAGCAATAAATTCAGCCCCTGAATCCACAGAGGAGGCCTGCCATTCTTTTAGCTTTTGGATATACTGCTCGGTAATTTTTTTTAAAGAAATTTCGACGGGATCAATCTCATGCTTTTGAACAAGATGGAGCAAAAAATCCAGCGATCCTTCAAAGTTTTCTAGAGCAAATACATCTTCACTATATAAGTTTTTCATATCAATAAGTCTACTAGAGCAAGAATTCTCTATAAATATAAAAATCTTACCTTTAAGAAAAAATCCATTAAAATCAGCTATCGAGATAAGAATAAATTGTTGATAAAAGTAATTTTATAATTTTTCAAAAATGTTGTTGTTAAACCTGGTGCTCTCTATAATCCAGAAAGAGGTGAAGAGTTTTTATTTCACAAGTAGTTCATTATTAGCAAATTAGGGTTGAAGATATGCGCTTGCTTAATCGTTTTAGTTTATTTATCATCTTTATTTTTCTAGTTAATTCTTTTCTTTTAGGCCAGGAACCCGAGCAGCTTAAGAGGCAAGATATTAGCAAAATTATGCGACAGATTTTTGCTGAGCATTTAGGTCAGAAAACGATTGACGAGAAAATCTTAAAAAATGCTTTTAAAAATTATATCGACCAGTTCGATCCTGATCGTACCTATTTAACCCAAGCAGAGGTAGAGCCTTTCCTGGGATTATCTTCTGAGCAAATGGAAATCTACATTACCGCCTACAAAAATGAAGACTTTTCTTCTTTTGAAAAGCTTAATGCGATCATTCAAAGATCTATCGTGCGGGCACGTCAATATCGCCAAGATCTTATAAAAAATACCGCAGAGCTTTTCAAAGCAGCAGATGAGCGTCGTTCAAGCAATAAAAATACAGAGGGATTAGAGCTTAATTTAAATGGTTCATTTGCTTCTAATTTTGAGCAGCTTAAAAGACGTACCAAAGAGCAAATGATAACTTTCATTCAGGCTGAGCAGAAAAGATATGGAAAAGCTCAGGTCTCTAACTACAAATCCAAACTCCTTGTCATGTTTGATCAGGCATTGAAAAATATTGAAGAGGGATATCTCTATCAAACGAGTGAGGGTAAGGCGTATAGTGAAGGTAAAAAAGAAAGTGCTTTAGCTTTACATATTTTAAAAGCTTTAGCTAGTTCTTTAGACGCTCATACGGCTTTCTACAGTGATGCAGAAGCCTATGATATGAAAGTACGCCTTGAAAAAGAGTTTGATGGTATAGGGGTGGTTTTACAGTCTACTCCTCAAGGAATAATTATTTCTTCCCTAATCGAAGGAGGAGCGGCTGCCAAAAGTGGCAAAATTTTTGCTAATGATTACCTTCTTCAAATCAATGGTAAGGCCACGTCCGGCCAAACGTTGCCTGAGGTGATGAACACAATAAGAGCCTCAAAAGAGCCTTCTATAGAGCTGGTCATCAGTAGATCTTTCCAAGAAGAAAATGGAGAGCAGATGGAAAAGCAGGAAACGGTCATTCTTAAAAAAGAATCTATTCCTATTAAAGGTGAGCGAATAGATGTAAAACAGGAAAAAGTGGGCAACGGCATTATTGGCATTATCACCCTTCACTCTTTTTACCAGGGTGAAGATGGAACGGGTAGCGACAGTGATATGCAAAAAGCCTTAAAAGAGTTAGATCGAAAAGGTAATTTGCGAGGGCTAATTTTAGATTTACGGGAAAATAGTGGGGGCTTTCTTAGCCAAGCTGTAAAGGTAGCTGGTCTATTTATTTCCAACGGTATCATTGTAATTTCTAAATATTCTGACGGAGAAAAGCGTATTTATCGCGATATAGATGTTAGGACTGCTTATCAGGGACCTCTTATTATTTTGACTTCAAAAGCTACTGCTTCTGCTGCTGAAATTGTGGCACAAGCTTTACAAGATTATGGGGTAGGCTTAATTGTTGGAGACGAACATACCTATGGAAAGGGCACTATTCAAAGTCAAACGGTGACGGGCAATGAGGGGGAAACCACTTCTTTTTTTAAGGTGACCGTGGGCAAATATTACACGGTCTCAGGGAAAACTCCTCAATTGGAGGGAGTAAAAGCTGATATCGTAGTGCCTGGCCCTTATCATAATGAGCCTATCGGAGAGGAATATCTAGAGCAACCGTGGAAGCCCGATCTTATTAAGGCAGATTTTGAAGATAGTCTTCAAGATATTGAGCCTAGTGTAAAGTCTTGGTATATGAAATACTATACGCCTACTCTTCAAGCCAAGGTCTCAACCTGGCAAGAAATACTGCCTTATTTAAAGAAAAATAGTGCTTATCGCATCGAAAACAATAAAAATTATCAAATGTTTTTAAAGCAAAAAAAAGCAGGAAATACAGATGACATAAAGCTTTTTGGATCGCCTACCGAAGATGAGCTTGGCAAGGAATCAAACAATTACGGCAAAGAAGATCTACAGATGCAAGAGACTATAAATGTACTCAAAGATATGATTTATTTGCATAGCAAAAAACGTCAGAATCAAGAGGTTAAAGGCGGTATTGCTCCTCTTTAAGCTGCTACAGCAAATTAAGGATTGCATAAAAAAGGGATGATAGTCTATCTTGCTTACTTATCTCTGGCCAGATAGCTCAGTCGGTAGAGCAGAGGACTGAAAATCCTTGTGTCGCTGGTTCGATTCCAGTTCTGGCCACTTTAGCCGGATTAATCCTATTAATCCGGCTTTTTTTTGTCCTATTCTTATTAGACTTCGCTTAGAGGCATCGCAGTTTAATTCTAAAAAATTTAGATGGGCTTTAAAAAGCTAGCTATAGTTTAGATTTCTTGCCCAACTTATAATCGAACAAGCAGAGCCTTGAAAAAAAGCGATAAGAATAGATTTCTATCCTAACTTTAATTATCTACCTAATGAGCTACAAGTAGCTATCTTTAGTTTGTTGCCAGAAGAAGATTGAGGCAGGGCAGCTTTAGTTAGCAAACCATGGAAGCAGCTAGCAGAAGACTTTTTTTTACGGGAAAAGTTATTTTTGCCGGCGTTAGAGCAACTCTACCCCACTTAAAAATTCCCGCTCTGCCTGGCAAAAGATTGATAAGAGAAAGTATGTTTTTGGAAACTTGTGCTTCTCTTTTTTCTCTAAATATTTTCATTATCAAATGCATAAGCTTCCTTCGACTGAGGCGCCTTAGAGACTTTAGAATTGAAGTTCATCAAAGATCTAGTCTTCTTGAAATGACAATACGAACCCTATAAATTAAATAGAGATTTTTCAGAAATGAGTAGCAGCAGGATTCTTTTTCTTTTTGTTAGCCTATCCTCAAAAATAGCTATCTGCACTTAAGCCAATACGCAATCCAAGCGACCTAAGGTATAAAAGACATGATTTTGAATAAGCGATTATGTTTAAAAATTTTTTGAAAAATTAAATGGGTAAGATTTCACAGAATAGCAAATCTTAACCCCCTATAAACTACCTATAGGATTCAACTAAACTTCCCAGAGCATTATGTTAAATGCTGAATCTATTAATGGGGCAGCTAATAAGGCGATCGATGGGATGCTGTTGAAT
Source organism: Neochlamydia sp. S13 (assembly GCF_000648235.2). NCBI lineage: Bacteria > Pseudomonadati > Chlamydiota > Chlamydiia > Parachlamydiales > Parachlamydiaceae > Neochlamydia > Neochlamydia sp. S13. Next base: position 277,731 of record NZ_AP017977.1, read on the forward strand.
AAACTTAAGTTTTTCTTTCCTAGCAGCCAACTCCCATTTTTCAGTATGTTGAAGGTCAAGGAGAGGGGTGGGGGAAAGCCGATTTGCTTTTTTTGCTTTTTCTAAATAAGAGGTTATAGCCTCATAAGCTTTCCATTCAGATCTTAAACTTTCAAGTTTAGAGGTATAAACTAAATTAATTAATTTACCTAAAGAAGCAGGATAACATGAGGCTTTTTCGCTCACATTTCTTAAGAGTTTGATAGCTAAGTGGGGATGTTCATCCGCAGCCGAAAGACAAAAGTTACCTAAAACATCATATAATTCATTTTTTATGGGTTCAGGCAGGAGGGGATCAATGTAGCTGGTGATTTGATACTCATGCTTTATTAAACCAATAAGAATGCTTTTTTTAATAGCATAGGTGTTTAGGTCCTTAGCAATTAAAAAGCTTTCAAGAAATTGGGAAAGAGGGCCTAAAGGAGGAATCCAAAAATCGGGTGCGGGTGCAAGGCTTGCTTCTACATTTTTTAGTATTGAATGGTAAGCAACTATTTTGGAAATTGCAGTGCAAGGACTTCGCTGAACTTCTTCGCTAATCGTTTGTTGCATGATGAAGTCACCAAATATATGGGCCCCAAAAAGATGATAGAGCTCATCTTCTAGCCGATTTTGGAGCCTATAGATTTTAGCTTTGCAATAATAGGTCTGAGCAACTAAGGCTTTGGATAAGTGTTTCTGCTGGATAACTTGTTCAAATAGATCTAAAACTTTTTGGATCTGTCCAGCCTGAGGCTCTTTTTCTATTAATTGGGTCAAGCTATTTAAGCCTTTAGCTATTATTGCTTCTTCCTGCTTTTCATCCAGCAAAAGACAAGTAAACAATTGCATCGCCTCAGGTAAGCATTGTTCAATCTCATTACCCCCTTTATATAACATTTCTGCGTAATTTAACTGGGCTTGGCTGACAAGTTGGGGAGCTTCTTTTAAATAATCTTTAGCTTCGATGATTTGCTTAAATAAAAAGATAGCATCGGGCCAATTGAGAATATTTCGGTCATCTCCATCGCGAAAAATAATGGCTAATCCTAGCCCAGCTTTAGCCAAAAGAAGATCATTTTTATAAGAACTTTCCAATACTTCTTGGTATAAACTTTGTGAAAGTGCCAAATTTTTAGTTATATCAGGAAAATCCTGACGCAAAATATCAGCTTTAGAGCATTTGGACATAAAAGAATAGGCTATATGGCTATCATGAGTAGAAGAATCGATGACTTCATCAAAAAGTGAAAGAGCTTTAGAAGCTTCGCCATGAGAAAAATACAACTCTGCTAAGCAGAACTTAGGCTCTATTTGCCCTTCGAGGGCGATATTAGTCTCTAAAGACTTTTCATAGTAAAAAATGGCTTTTTCTACTGAAGGTTTTAAGTCTTTGCTGCCCATGCCATACATATAGGCTTTTCCTACGTAAGCTAGATGTGTGAGATAGGGGCAAGGATAGATCTTTTCTAAAATAAGGCGAGAAAATTCAAAAAAAAGATCCCATTTTTTCTCATCAAAGTCTGTGAGCGCTTGAGGAGAAAAATCTGCTAGGGCTGCACTGTATAACTCATCGGCATCTAACCAACTTTGCTCGCCAGAGTAAGTGCTAGAGGATATAATCTCTGCGGCTTGCAGGGCGGCTATTCCTCGTATGTAGGTAAATATAGAGCTGACTTGCTGTGTATGAACACTTTTATACAAGCTTAATATTTTTTGCTCATCATCATTAGTAGATTGTGTACGTAAGCGTTCAGCTAGGCAAAATCTCCCTAAAATTGCAAGAGGATGGCTTTCTGGATAATTATCGATGATGTTTTCTATAGATGAAGCATTTGCTAAGCTAGGATTATAAAGCCCGATAAGCTCTATACTCAATAAAGTTTTGTGTTTCTCTTCTTCTTCCAGCCAGCTGGAATGTCGGAGTGTATCAAATAGTTCTAAGAATAAACCCTCGTTAAACTTGGCCTCATTATTATATGCAAGGATAATTTGGCTGTTTAGCTTAGCTTTAATGATTGTTTCTGGGTTGAGATGAGTGTCATCAAGAATTTCTTTTAAAAATGTTTGCGCTTTTTCGAGCTGGCCTTGAGCCAGCAGTCTTTCCGCTTTAGCTAACTTCTCGCGACCAGCATGCTGGGAAGAAGGTAAGTAGAAAAGTGAGGGGATGATTGCAAATGCCTGCATAACTATAAATCAGTTTTTTTATTTAATGAATCCATACTAAGAGTTAGCGCGGATATTTTCAATATATTTATAACTTAGCTTAAAGGGCGTAAGAATTTATGAGAGAAGGAGTAGTACAAGTTTGTAACTTCACGCGTTATCAAACAAGGCATAAAAGGGCTAGCGATTATTAAGTATATAAAAAAATAGGTGTTGGGTAATTTTTATGAAGAACATTGGCAGCAGGTTGCCCCAAAAGAGTATTTGGCTAATTTTAAGATGCACTTTTTTATTGACAAGAGATCGACTCATTGGATGGCTTTAGATTTCGATTGATTGGAAACCACTAATGCGCTATACTGCATACAGTTTATTGATTTCCTTAAAAAAACTTTATCGTTTTACAATGCCTAAGGGGGCTAGAATGAGTTCCAACAAATCATACGCGATTATCAAAACTGGCGGAAAACAGTATCGTGTAGCTAAAGATGACATCATCCAAGTAGAAATGCTTGACGCAGAACCAGGAGAAAAAGTTGAATTTGCTGAAGTGCTTTTTGTCGGTGAAGAAAACTCTTCCCATGTTAGTGCCCAAGCTTTAGAAGGCTTCAAAGTTATGGGTGAGCTGCTAGATATTGTAGCAGGTCCTAAGGTTGTAAGCTTAAAATATAAACCGAGTCATAATAATTACAGGAAGTTTGGCCACCGTCAACATTATGCACGTGTAAAAATTACTGAGATTGCCAAAGCATAAGGAAGGAGAATTATGGCACATAAGAAAGGACAGGGTTCAACCCGTAACGGACGCGACTCTCACTCAAAGCGTCTGGGAATTAAAGTAGGTATGGGTGAAATCGTCAAGACAGGTAGCGTCTTGGTTAGACAAAGGGGCACAAAATGGCACCCAGGTAAAAATGTAGGCCGTGGTAGCGATGATACGCTTTTCGCTCTTGCTGATGGATGCGTTTCTTTTCGTAAATCCGATCGCACTTACATCTCTATCGAAGCTGGAGCCTAACCATTTTAGAGCACAGAAAGAGGAATGATGAGCACTAGTTCTTCTCTTCATTCTTCTTTGTCAATTATTATTCTCTTTTAACTTTCCCTTTTTATATAAAAATATGTTTGTTGATCGTGTGACTATAGATCTAGCTGCCGGTAAAGGCGGAAATGGTGTTATTGCTTGGCGGCGGGAAAAGTATATCCCTAAGGGAGGGCCGTGTGGTGGCAATGGAGGTAAAGGCGGTTCGCTTATCCTTCAAGCCGATGCACAGGTTTTTTCTTTAGAGTGGTTTCGCAATCGCCGTATTTTAAAAGCAGAAAATGGCCGTGAAGGAGGTCCCAATTGCCAGCAGGGGCGTAATGGGAAAGATCTTATTCTGAAAGTTCCTTGTGGCACCTTAGTAAAGAATATTCATACGGGTGAAATTCTTCATGACTTTACCCAGGATGGAGAAAAGTGGGAAATTTGTAAAGGTGGCCGAGGTGGACGTGGTAATGATAGCTTTAAGTCTCCTACTAATCGTGCACCCAATACGCGCACAGAAGGCACCGAAGGCCAAGCCTGTAGCATCGAATTAGAGCTAAAATTAATTGCTGACGTAGGATTGGTAGGCTTTCCTAACGCTGGAAAATCCACACTGTTTTCCTCTTTGGCTTCTGTCAAAGTAAAAATAGCTCCCTATCCTTTTACTACCTTACGACCTAACCTTGGTTTTATTACTTATAAAGAACACCAACGCATTTTTATTGCTGATATTCCCGGTATTATCAAAGGCGCTCATTGTAATCGAGGATTAGGCTTTGAATTTTTAAGACACATAGAACGTACAAAACTTTTATTATTTGTCTTAGATGCCTCAGGTATCGATGGACGAGATCCCAGCTCAGACTTTGAAGTATTACGTCATGAAATCCAGGCTTATAATCCTGAAATGCTTGAACGTCCTTATCTTATCGTGTTAAATAAAGTAGATACTGAGGAAGCTTCTCAGCATATTAAAGTCTTTTTAAAGAATAAGTTTGCTGCTAAGGAGAAGATTTTCCAAATTTCAGCTATGCTGGGTAATGGCCTGCCTGAATTACGTGAAGCTATTCGTTTAAATATTCAACAGCAAGTGTAATTAAATGATTCTTAAAAGGATTTAAGGCAGAGGGTACAAATAGCTGCCTCTAAAAAACTTAAGAATTAGCGCTCTAGCGTACTTTTCTAGCTTGTGCACTAACAACTTCTATAAATTATACCTCCTCGAGGCACATCTGCAGTGTTTCATTCCAATCAGGGAGTTGAATGCCAAATGTTTTTTCTGTTTTTTCGTGACTTAGTAAAGAATTATGAGGGCGTTGGGCAGCTACTGGATAGGCTGATGAGGGAATGTTTACAAGTGTAGGCATCTTTACTCCTTTTTTAAGCCTATAGTAATCAAAGATGGCTTTAGCAAAGCCGAACCACGAGGTTTTTCCGCGGCAGGTAAGATTGTAGATGCCATCCTGCCCTTCATAACGGGCCATCACCTGTGCTGTAGCTTCTGCAATTAAACGGCTCCAGGTAGGAGCACCCATTTGATCGTCTACAATCTTTAATGTATCTTTCTCTAACCCTAATTTTAGCATAGTTAGCAAAAAATTGCGGCCTCGGTTTCCATAAACCCAACTAGTACGTAAGATTAGATGAGCGCAGCCTGAGGCCTGAATAGCACGATCTCCTTCAAGTTTAGAGTAGCCGTAAAAATTTTGAGGATTAGGAACAGTATCTTCGGTAGAAGGATTGGGCGAGCATCCATCAAAGACATAATCACTGGAATAGTGAACGAGAAGCGCATTAAGCTTTTTAGCCTCCTCAGCAAGAATTTGAGGAGCGCGTGCGTTGATGGCCATACAAGCTTCCTTCTCAGCTTCAGCTTTATCAACCGCTGTATAGGCCGCCGCATTAACGATCATATGGGGCTTTAATCCGTTTAAAAGCTCGCGAATAGAGCGGGGAGAAGCAAGATCTAAGGCTTTCCGATCATAGGTGACAAGCTGCCCCAGAGGTGAAAGAGTGCGACAGAGTTCCCAGCCTACTTGTCCTTGTTTGCCTAGGATAAGAATTTTTTTCATAGGAATACCTCGGCATGTCTGAATAAATTTCCCTTTTGATCTTTAGCCGAAAGAATAGGTACATCTCCCTGAAGGGGCCATTCGATGGCTAAATCGGGATCATTCCAAATAATTGTACGCTCCGACGTAGGATCGTAAAAATCCGATGCTTTATATAGGAAATCAGCCTGGTCTGACAATACTAGAAAACCATGGGCGAAGCCTTTAGGAATCCATAACATCCGTTTATTCTGCGCGGATAATATTAATCCTACCCATTGACCAAAGGTAGGCGAATGTTTGCGTAAGTCCACAGCAACATCATAAACTTCACCGCTAACAACCCGAACAAGCTTTCCTTGGGGCTGATGAATCTGATAGTGGAGTCCACGTAAGACATGTTTAGGAGAATGAGAGTGATTGTCTTGGACAAAAACATCATGAATATGGGCTTTTTCGCGAAACATCGTCAGGTTAAAGCTTTCAAAAAAAAAGCCGCGGGCATCCCCGAAAATCTGGGGTTCTATAATTTTGACTTCAGGTATAGATGTTCCAAGGACTTGCATAAATTTACCTTTAGGGATGAGAATGATAAATTATCTTAAGAAGGCGCAGGTTTTGATACAATCAAAAAACCTCAATTTTTTAAATAATGAGAAAAAGGTTTTGGTATAATTAGCACTATGAGGATAGGCCAGCAAAAAATTATTATCATTGGCTTTTACCGCTTGGCTCTTATCTACTCTTTCTCTCGTGTTCTGTATCTATCCTTAATAGCTTAATGGTGTGGGTAAGTAGGCGTACTATCTTTTTTCAGCCTAAAGGATTCGACTAATAGTAGAGCAAAAGTAAAAGAGGTTTTTTGCTTTCTTTATGAAAAAATAGATCAAGTAGATTTACATTATGTTGAGCTTAAAGCAAAGCATAATGAAGATAGGTAGCTAACACACACAACATATATTAAAAAAGCCCTCATTATTTAGATGGCTTATTTTAGCTTTTAAAGAATCCAGACTCCAAAGATGAATTCAAAGTAGCAAAAGATAGAGGAAAAATTAAATAGGAAATAATGTGGCAGACCTAGGGCATTATAAAATAGGAAAAGGCTTACCTGCCGAATAAGAATTCTAAAAAAAGTTTTTTTGTTTTTATAGAATAATGTATAAAGCATTTTAGATAATGATTATGCCTTTCAATTTTTATTTTTAATTATTACTTCTTCACTGGGACTTAACAGAGCAAAGGCTTGCATGAAAATTTTAGTGGTTAATGGGGGGTCAAGCTCTTTTAAATTTGCTTTATTTGAAGCAGAAAGCGTTTTTTTGCGCGATCTTGAGCCCTTATGGCAAAAGAGTATAGAATTTGAAAATAGCTGGGAAGATCGCCGAGCAGCTATTAAGAGAGCATTCGAGGAAGTTCCAACGCCCATTGATAGAGTGGGCCATCGTATCGTCCATGGAGGCTCTCTCTTTCAAAAGCCTACTTTTATTACTCCTGAAACTATAAAGCTTCTTCAAAAGCTCTCTCATTTAGCTCCTTTACATAATCCTATAAATTTGGAAGGAATACAGGAAGCTGAGCATTATTTTCCCTCTGCCACACAAATAGGAGTATTTGATACGGCCTTCTACACTAGCATGCCCGAAGTAGCATGGACTTATCCTGTTCCTAGTGAATGGACTAAAGAGGGAATTCGTCGTTATGGGTTTCATGGAATTAGCCATCAGTATTGCATGGAAACCATTCAAGAGAGGTTAGGTTCGGATAACCATAAATTGATAACGTGTCATTTAGGAAATGGTTCTTCTTGTACAGCTATTTTAAATGGAAAAGGGATAGATACGACCATGGGATTTACTCCCTTGGAAGGATTAATGATGGGGACACGCAGTGGTTCTATCGATCCTGGTATTATTCTTTATCTCCAAAAGCAGAAAAACATGACTGTTGAGGAAGTGGACCATTGCTTAAATAAAAAATCAGGTTTATTAGGCATTGGGGGTAGCTTCGACATGCGTAAGATTTTAAAAGCTGCAGAGATGAAAGATTCGCGAGCAATTTTAGCTTTAGAGCTATATGTACATTGTTTGAAAAAAGCGGTGGGGGCCTTAGCAGCTACCTTAAATGGTCTAGATATTCTATGTTTTACAGGAGGAATTGGAGAGAATGCTGCCACAGTAAGACAAAAGGTTATAGAGGGCCTTGAATATTTGGGTGTTAAAGTAGATTCTAGTTTAAACGGCACATGGAAAAATGATGGAGAGATATCACCAGCCGCTTCTAAAGTAAAGGTTTTTGTCGTGCATGTGCGTGAAGAGTGGTTAATTGCTAAAGAATGCTTTAATTTAAGATAGAGATTCATTAAAAAATTATGAGCTAATTAGCAATTTCTTAAAGAGAAACAAGCGCGGTAAAGAATGAGGTAAAAAATTAAAGTCCACGATTTAATATTTACCATTCCTTAATACTACTCTTTAAGCAAACTACTATATACCCAATCTTCTTAAACCTGCTTCCTCTATGTAAGAAGATGATTTTATAAAATATGAAATGGCATAAAGACTAGCTCAAAAGCGTATAACCTGGAAGTTAAATTTTTTAGGTGATAAATGTCGGCCTGTATTTCTCCATCTATTCCTGCTGAGATAGAGAGCTGCATGAAAAGTCAAATCTCGAGTTTAAAGAAAATTAGCTGAAAAGTATTCCAGATGAGATAAGCCACCTTTTAGGTTATAGCTGAAAAAGCTTGCATTTGCATCACCTAGCTTGTTAGACAGAAAGGTATTGAGAATACAGATCACCTTCAGACTCATTAAAGAATCATTACTCTCCGAGGGTGGGCTTTTCTGGTTAAAAGTTAAAAAGAATTTCTCATGGTTTTTATATTAATAACTTGCTTAAGCTTTCCTAAGCTGTGCCTAGCTATTGTGTTTTTTTTTGTATATAGATCGGGCCAAAAATAACCTCAAAATATATATATCTATCTTAAAGAGGCCGTATAATGAATCCTAGCTCTTTCATCTCTATTAAACATCTACCTAATGAAATATTAGTCCCTATTTTAAAGGCTTGCGCTAGCCCTTCCTTATCTAGGGTTTGTACAAGATGGCGACACTTATTGGATACTGAAATAATGCCCTCTCTTTATAAGCAAATAGGTCAAATACATGCTCTTCAGTTAGATGTAACCGAGCGGGCTTTTATTATAGATAAGATTTATAAGCTAGAAGCCAATCTTCCTGAAGCCATAAAAATAACTACAATTTTTAGACATCTCTTTATCTTAGCTAAGTCTTTTTCTCCTTTAGAACTTGAAGATAAGCCTATGGAAACAAGATATCTTACCCTGGATAACTACTTCTCTTATCTTATAAATATTAATCGCCTTTTATTTTGGAAAAATCTTCCTGGTGGGCAGCACTATTTAAATCAAGAGGAAATCGAAGCCCTGCCTTTAGCAAGTAGGGGAGAGATTTTTAAAGAGTGGATTGAAAAGTATAATAAAGATATTAAGTGCCTAGGCTTAATAAGCATTGGCTTGACTTTTTTATCTAAAGAGATAGGGCAGCTATCCCAACTAACAAGGCTTCATTTAATTAATAACCAACTCACTATTCTTCCTGCAGAGATAGGCCATTTATCGCAACTGAAATATTTTATGTTAAATGATAACTATCTTACTACTCTCCCAGCAGAGATAGGGCAATTATCGCAATTGAGATGGTTAGAATTAACTGACAACCATCTTACTACTCTTCCAGCAGAGATAGGGCAGCTATCCCAGCTAGTAAGACTTCACTTAGATAAAAACCAACTCACTGCTCTTCCACCAGAGATAGGACAGCTATCTCAGCTAGTAAGACTCCACTTAGATAAAAACCAACTCACTGCTCTTCCATCAGAGATAGGACAGCTATCTCAGCTAGTAAGACTCCACTTAGATAAAAACCAACTCACTACTCTCCCAGCAGAGATAGGGCATTTATCGCAATTAGGTTGGTTAAAATTAACTGACAACCATCTGACTACTCTTCCAGCAGAGATTGGGCAGCTATCCCAGTTGGAAACACTTGACTTAAATGATAACCAGCTCACCATTTTTCCTTTAGAGATCACGGAGCTTTTCCAGCTAAAAAATCTTGAGCTAAGCAACAACCTTCTCGCTGGCCTTCCCCCCGAGATAGGGCATTTATTTCATCTGGAATTACTTTCTTTAGACGATAACCATCTTACTGACCTTCCTCCCGAGATAGGGCATTTATTTCATTTGAGAGCGCTTTATTTAAACGATAACCAGCTTACCTCCCTTCCAGCAGAGTTAGGGCGGTTGTCTAGTCTGCGAAGACTTTATGTACGCTTTAACCAACTCACCTCTCTTCCTTCAGAAATAAAGCCATCATATGAACGGCTATACATAGAGTTGGAAGGAAATCCGTTGGAATATAATTCAGGTAAACTAGCCAGTTTTTAGGCTGTGGCTGAAAAAGTTTGTATCTTCAAGACTAGTTTATTAAAGGGAAAAGGGCTAGAGGCGAAGAAAATGTCGTAATTATAGAATTTAAGGCAGAAGGCAAAAAAAGCGGGATTTTCTTAAAGAAGTAAAAAAATATAGCCTTTACTTTAAATTGCATACCTTTTCATTACCTCTTCATAGAATGGCTAATCACCATAAAAAGTTGCAGATTAGCCAGGCCAAAGATGGCTACAAGACTATTCTTAAAAGCTTTAAGCACAGCCCTACCTTTTGTTTATGATTTTAAATTATAGGAAGAAATTATAAAGCTTAGGAATGTTCGAGGGTCTTAAATCAGTTTTCTTCTTAAAAACTTCTCTTTTTCTATATAAAGGGTTGCGTAAAAACAGTCTGCACGCTAGGATATCTGTTTAATCAGCGTATTTATGGAAAGATGGCTGAGTGGCCGAAAGCACGTCCCTGCTAAGGACGCATACCTCTCAAGGGTATCGAGGGTTCGAATCCCTCTCTTTCCGTAGTTAACTTAAGGCTATGCAAGTTAACAAAACTTGTGATAGATCTTACTCTTATTTTATTTATCGGAAGGGATAGCTAAGCTAGTCTTCCGAGCTCTTTTTATCCCATATTTTCCTAGTAAGGTGAGCACATAAGTTAAGCCTGCTACTAGCGCAATCGTTGCTCCACCGGGCCAATCCATATAAAAAGCTGCTTGCATTCCGAAAAAGCAAAATCCTGCGCTGATACAAATAGCAATGGCCATCATTTGAGAAAGCCTGGTTGTGAATAGATTGGCAATCGCAGCGGGGATGGTAAGCATGGTCATCACTAAGATAATACCCACCACTTGAATCAAAAGCACAATAGAAACAGCCGTTAACACCAGCAATAAAAGATAAAGTGAATTAACAGAGATGCCTTGGAGCTGAGCTTGTTCTTCATCAAAACAAATGGCTAAAAAGCGTTTATGGAGACAAAGCACGGTTAAAAAGATGACGATATCTAAGGTAAGTAAAATTTTTAGATCAGTAGGAGTGACCCATAAGATATTTCCAATAAGAAAATTGGTGAGTTCAACGTTAAAACCAGGGGTTTGCGAAATAAATAGAATCCCTACTGCCATACCTATTGACCAAATGGCAGCAATGACAGTATCCTCACGCTGGCGATAATGAAGATGAATCCATCCGATGAGCAAAGAAGAAACTATGGCTGCAATAAGAGCACCTAGCAAAGGCGAGACCCCTACAAAGCCCTTAGCCCTTTCTAACCATAAGCAAATGCCTATTCCACTAAGAACTGCATGAGAGATGCTGCCACAAATAAAAATAATCCTTTTTACTACCACATAAGAGCCTATAATTCCGCTTACAAATGAAGCTGCTATCCCCGCTAATATAGCTGCTAATAAAAGTGGATTGGTATGTAAGGCGTCAAAAAAAGAGGTCATTGAATTTCTCGCTTTAACTGAATCAAAGGTGAATGGTAAAGACCCATAGCGAAATGTTCACAAACTTCTTCTGGCTTTAACAATAAAGCTGTGTTTTGGACGAGAAGAACCTGTTTTACTTGTTCGATCGCAGTGTTTAAATCATGGGTTACCATAAGAATAGCCATTTTTTGGCGAAGGCTGTATAAGATATCATAAATATCAGCTTCTGCTTGTGAATCCACATGAGCTGTCGGTTCGTCTAACAGCAGTAGCTGCGGATCGGAGATTAAAGCTCTAGCAATCAATGCTCGCTGAGCTTGCCCACCTGATAATGTACCAAAAGGTTTGTTATAAAAGTTAGGCAGCTTTACGCGGTTTAAAGCTTCTTTAGCAGCTTCTTTATCAGCTGAAGAGAACTTTCCATACCAGGGAAGTTTAGAAAGGCGCCCGGCTAACACCACTTCTAAAACTGAAATGGGAAACTCACGATCATAACGGTGTGTTTGAGGAACATAGGCAATTTGATGGCGAGAGGATTGAGGAGGTGATCCTAAAATTTCTATTTTACCAGAAGAGGGTTTTAAAAATCCCATCAACAGCTTAAGAAGGGTGGTTTTACCCCCGCCGTTAGGTCCTATAATACCAATGAAATCATTCGACTCAATAGTTAAATGGATGTCAGTAAGAACGGGCGTTTCGGCATAGGCGAAATTGAGATGATCTATATGGATAACAGGAGGCATCAAGAAAAGCCTTTAGACTAAATTTAATGGTTTTTTATATTAAAGTCTTTAGAATTAATTTGTCCATCTATCTCTGAAGTCCTGAAAATTAACCCATATTTTTGAATTTGCACGATCAGAAAATTAAACAGCTTGGTAAATGTTAAGTCCTGGATTTCTTGATTTGATTACCACGAGTAGTTTTTTTTTGCTCATATAGGATGGCTTTTAAATAGATAGGCTATCAGCAAAATTTAAGAAGGAAGGGCGTAAATGATAAGGGGCAAAAATCTTCAGGAAATTAGGTACACACACCCAGCTTTAGGTGTGCAGGCAAGCTTTCTATTAGGAGACCAATTGCAGGGCGGGAAAGTTTGATGTACTTTCTTCTCGTAGGCTGTTTGGTAGAAGAAAAAGTAAGGTAAAAGCTTTGCTGCGCATACACTAAAAAAAACAGGGGGTAAGCTTTAAGATAAAGAATATTTGGCAAAGACCTCTCTTAAGCATAGGAAAAATGGGGTCAAATTATTTTAGGAGGCCCCAAAAGCTTTAGCAATCTCCCGCATACTTTCCAAATAATTTTCAGCATACGGATTTAGATTAACTAGGCGAGCATCTAATTGGGCAGCAATTAATTTGGCCCCTTTACTACTGTATTGAACTTGCACGAAAATAGTTTTTATGTGATTACTCTGCGCCTCTTTAATCAATCGAGTAAGCTGTTGAGGGGTAGGATCTTTGCCCTCAAACTCAATAGAAAGCTGTCGACAATTATATTCACGGCAAAAATAAGCATAAGCTGGATGAGAGACCATTAAAACAGGATTATGAGGCTTACTTAAAAGAGTATGAATCTCCTGATGGAGGTGATCGAGCTCTTGATGAAAATGAGCTAAATTGCTTTGATAGAGCAATGCATTTTCTGGATAAGTTTTAATTAAAGCTTCTGCAATAGTGGTAGCTTGAATTTTAGCTTGAATGGGACTTAGCCAATAATGAAGGTCATAGCTGTTTTCCTGGGAGTGACAGCAATGGTGAGGGTGTTTGCTCTCATAAGAAATAAGATCAAGATTTTGCCTTAAATCGATCAATTGCATGCGTGGATTATAGCTTTTTAAGGCTGACTTAACTTTTGGCTCAAATCCTTCTCCTACATAAAACCAAAGATCAGCTTGAGTAGCCTCTAACATCTGTTTAGGCGTCGGCTCATAAGTATGAGCGCTAGCGCCCGCAGGCACCATAACTCCTACTTGAAGAGTAGACCCAGCAAGCTTTTCTACAAAAAATTTATGAGGAGCTACACTGACTAGCACATAATGAGAGTGGACTGAATTTTCCCGAGAAAATATCTGATGGGATAGCGAAAAAAAAGAGAGGAAAATAGTAAAAAATATTAAACGTTTTTTAAAGCTTATCATCATAAATAAAGGTTATAAGATAGAATAATTTACATCCACTATGCTGAGAATTAAGAATTAAAGCAAGTAATTAAACTATCAATAAAGATCTTGAAAAAAAACTCATGAACGTCTTCTCATGTAGTAATGAATGCAATTTGCTAATATAAAAAAACAAAAGACCAAACGATTAAAATTTTTTTATCCTTGCAACTTATTTTAAAGATGAATTAATCTACTGCAGATTCCTTAATCTTGGAGAGGTGTCCGAGTGGCTTAAGGAGCACGCTTGGAAAGCGTGTGTACGCTTTTAAACGTACCGTGGGTTCGAATCCCACCCTCTCCGTCCTATTTACCTGAGTGAATTTTTCTCTTTTACTTCAGCAAAAGGCAGATAAAGCTTTAAAGCCTTGCATTTGGCGGGCTTTTCAGAAGAGGACATAAATTTTACACCCTAGATCTGCTTTGCTTTCTCTTTTTATTGGGCTTAAGTTTTTCCACACTTTGTCCTTCTTTCACCTTCCACAACACTTAGTAAAAAGTATTAATTTTTTAAGTTTACCCAACTTAAAAGTTAACACTTTTTTAAGCATGCAAAACGCTATTTTAGAACCTCTACCATACTCTGTTCTAGACAAATCCTTTATCAAAATATAAGAGCTATACTAATAATTATAAGGCTTGCCCGATGAATCTGGACATTGCCTCAAGAGAAATACAATCTTGCTTTAAGTTTAGATGAGTGAGGGCTTGCTAATTCCAATAGGCAAGCCCAATAGAGCAACTTCTATGCGTATCCACAGGATCTTTCTAGCTCCTTATCGGGGGTAAGGGGCTATGGCTTATAGTAGGAAAACCTGAGAGGAAAATCGCCACTTTTTAAACTTTACCTCTTAAGCGTAATGAAGCCTTTGATTTTCGCTTTTAATGCCAATGTAAATATCAAGTATTGCATTCTGGTGATCGCTTGCACGATCATCGTAAATCTCAAAATCAGCCAAATATTCTCTTTCACCACCCAAATCCTGGGCGGACATCGACCAAATTTTTTGCCACATATTAATGCATAGGGAAGGTAGAGTACCTGGATTGCTTATGAATTTTACGTAATTTTGAGCAGGTATAACAAGGGCGGAAAATCCTTCAGCCATTGCATCGAATTTACTTACTTCTTCACCAATAAAATAAGTATAATCTCCATTAAAATCAGATTCATAATCGGTATAAACGCAATAGGTTGTACCTGGCTTTGCGCGATAAAGAATTTTTTCTGAACATGCACCTTGAAAATACCTTTGGATCGTTGGGCTAATTTTAGCAGAGGAGGGGTCCTTCTCTAATGAATTGTTAGTACGGCTTGTAATGCCTACCAGTTTAATTTCTGATAATTGTATTATCGTTTTGCGCATAAGCTAAATTCCTTTAAGATCCTCAAAGTTAAAGTTAAATCTTCTAAATTTCCTGGGCAATAAATGTAACCATTTTGATAAACGCCTCCTTAGCTCAGCTAAAGGAGTAAATTTATTACTTTTCTCTTCACACTTTAGCTAGAAAAGTTAAATGTAGAAAATATTATATAGAAACCCTCTTACGAAGAATAGGAAAAAACTTTCTTAGTCTTTCCTACTTCTTCAAAGCATTTGAATCTTTTAGCTTGATCCCCTATAGCTAGGCTTTTATCCTAGGAACCCTTTACTTTTTTTGGAAATTAACCTTAATTTTAATGTAATTGATTTAAAGCATGCATAACGGCTTCTCTTGTTGTATCTATTTGATGATTAACCTGAGAGACACTATTATGGTTTGTAGCTAAGTTTTTCCAATGCACACTCCATATTTTAGCCAGCTGTTTAAGATTTTCTGGGACAGGGGAGGGGAGAAGAATAACAATGTCACTCATCATGGCAATATAATTCCATCCCTCAATAGCCTCTATTTTTGAATGCGTGTCTTTATATAGAGTGGTGTTAACAACCGCTTGCAATCCTCCTAAGTTTTTAAGCATTTCAAAACCTGCTTGGCGGATGTTTCGGTTTCTTTCCGTTTGCTCTAAGCGCCAGGTGTTTACAGCTAAAGCGATAACGGCCACTATTAAACTAATGATAGCTACCGCATTGTTATATAATTGATTACGAAAGTTGGGCGATTTCATTCCTATCCTCAGCTTATCTTTAGGTTTTCTTGCTATTGAATAAGTACACTAGACTCTTTCCTTAATCAAGCTATTTATTTATTAAAAGAAAAACATAAGTAGGTTGATAAGAGGAGCTAATATTTCTTTTGTGGAAATGAAAACCACTTTGGAGGATTTTTTTACATATTGCATAGAGGGGAAGATGATGTTCCACAGGAGCATGGATGCTGTCGAAAACTTCTTGAAACTTTTTATAATAATTATTTTCTTCTTCAGAAAGCAAATTTTTATGCGATTTTGCTCTTTTTTGTATAATAAGAGTTTCTTTAAAAATTAGGGCCCCTCCTACTTTTAAAAGAGCCTTAAGCTCTGACAGCTTATCTAAAGAGAGATTAGTATAAATAATGTCAAATGTGCCAATGTGACGTTCATACTTTTCTTGCAAGTTTATGTTTTGAAGAAGATTAGCCTCACTAAAGCCAGTAATGGTAATGTTCTTTTTCCCTCTGGTTTTTAAGAGAGCCTCGATACTTAAATTTAGAAATTCTTTTTGTTCAGCAGAATACCCCAGGCCATATAACTGAACTTTCTCTGTAGGAAATTGAGGGGCCAATCTATTAAAGTTAATCATCAGGATAGGTAGCAAAGCTGTAGCTGTGATGCCTCCTATTTTTATTTCTTGAAAGCCTGAAGAATTTAGCGCTTTTAAAAGATGAGCAATTGTTAATATAACTGTCTCACAACCAATTTCTTTAATTGCTTCCTTAGAAAAAAAATTAATTTTTTCCCTTCTGGCGCGCTCAGAAGAAAGTACAGGGGCTTTAGAGGATAAGCTAGAAGAAGGAAAGTTTCTTCTAGGAGACTTAAAGTAATGCCATTCTCCTTGGGATGGTGTTCCTTTAATTTTATAAGAAGAAAGAGGATTGTCCAAATCTCCTCGTCTTTGCATAAGGCCAAGGATAACCTCTGGGGAAAATCTCTGCAAACTCTCCCTTGGAAAGCGTGTAGTTTTTTCTTGGTTAAGGGAAGAGGGAATGAAAGGGGACCTCTCTGAAGAAATCGTAAGGGAACTCATCGCTACTCCTTAAAATAAAATGAATGATTGTTAAAAAATATTAAAGCTATCGGCTTGCTTTTTTATTCTTCAAGAAATTTAGTGGGAAGCGGACTTTCCTGATGCACTCTCTAAAAAAGCATTAAGATTAACTGCTTGCAAATTGATACACTTTTTTCTTTTTTCTCTCCAGCAATATAAGCTTTTGACTATCTAGCTAAAATAGAGAGGGGCAGATTGTATCCTCCTCAAAAATTTTTTTAATGGCATGAAAAATTTAAGAAAACTGTTCAGATTCTTGATTCCTATTGACAAAATCTTGGCAACGTATATATTTACTAGCACAATGAGAAATTCATTGGATTTAAGATAAGTGCTTTTAGTTAAGGCTAGAAGAGAATAGGGAAACAGGTGTAAATCCTGTGCGGTAACGCCGCTGTAATGAGTGACGAAAGCTAAAATGCCACTGCTTTTATTAGTGGGAAGGCTGGCAAGTAGGATGATCTCAGAGTCAGAAGACCTGCTTATCTTTGCTCATCGCATCTTTTTTATAAAAGGTGAACTGTCTCGTTAAAGACAGGATGGGGAAAATAAAGAGTGATATTCTTTCTCTTTTTGGCCAATCTGCTCGGTCTATTTTCTCCCTTTCTTTAATTATTAAATCGTGGGCTTATCATTCTAGATAGGATGGTAGACCTTAAGCTTATTTTTTTTGGGAGTTTCTTATGCAGGCCTTGCATGAACCAATTTTACTAGAAAACAAAGAACGCTTTGTTTTATTTCCTATCAATCACCAAGATATTTGGCAGATGTATAAAAAAGCTGAAGCTAGCTTTTGGACAGCTGAAGAGATCGATCTGTCTACGGATGTACAGCACTGGGAGAAAAAACTTAATGAAAATGAAAGACACTTTATCAAGCATATTCTAGCTTTTTTTGCTGCTAGTGACGGTATTGTAAATGAAAACCTGGCTGTGAATTTCCTTAACGAGGTTCAATACCCTGAAGCAAGATGTTTTTATGGATTTCAAATCATGATCGAAAACATTCATTCTGAAACTTATTCTTTATTAATTGAGACATATATCAAAGATTCGCAAGAAAAAAGCATGCTTTTTCATGCCTTAGATACCCTTCCTTGTGTAGCTAAAAAAGGAGAATGGGCCTTAAAGTGGATTTCTAAAGGGGGATTTGCTGAACGTTTAGTAGCTTTTGCTGCCGTCGAAGGTATTTTCTTTTCAGGAAGCTTTTGCTCAATTTTTTGGCTTAAAAAACGGGGCCTTATGCCAGGCTTAAGTTTTGCCAACGAATTAATTTCTAGAGACGAAGGCTTGCATTGTGATTTTGCTTGTTTAATCTATTCGCAACTTGCTCATAAACTATCCGAAGAACTTGTTAAAGAGATTATTGGAGATGCAGTCAAGATTGAGAAGGAATTTGTCATGGAGGCTTTACCCGTCAAATTGATTGGCATGAACGGAGATTTGATGTGCCAGTATATCGAATTTGTAGCCGATCGATTATTAAATGCGCTGGGGTATTCTAAATTATATCACGTGAATAATCCTTTTGATTTCATGGAACTTATATCGCTGCAGGGTAAAACTAATTTCTTTGAAAAAAGAGTCTCTGAATATCAAAAACCAGGTGTGATGTCTACTCAAAGGAATCACGAATTTACTCTAAATGAAGAATTTTAAAGGAGGTGGTATGTTTGTAATTAAGCGCGACGGAAGAAAAGAGGCGATGAAGTTTGATAAAATTACAGCTCGGCTTCAAAAGTTATGCTACGCCCTAGATGCTAAGCATATTAACCCTGTGCTAGTAGCTAGGCGTGTCATCGAAGGTGTTTTTGATGGGGTGACTACCAGTGAGCTAGACAACCTAGCTGCTGAGGTAGCGGCAACGCTAACGGCTAACCATCCTGATTATGCGATTTTAGCGGCTAGAATTTCGATTTCTAATTTGCATAAAAATACCAATAAATCGTTTTCTGAGACCATTAAAGCCCTCTATCTTTATGTGGATCCTAAAAGCGGGAAACATGCGCCTCTCATTGCTGAAGATGTTTATGAGATTATCCAACAACATGCAGAGCTTCTAGACTCTACTCTCATCTATGATCGAGATTTTTTGTACGATTACTTTGGATTTAAAACTTTAGAAAAAGCTTATTTACTAAAAATGCAAGGTAAAGTAGTGGAAAGGCCTCAGCATATGTTAATGCGGGTATCGATAGGCATTCATAAAGGAGATATTGAGTCTGCCATGGAAACCTATCATCTGATGAGCGATCGATGGTTTACTCAGGCTACTCCTACCCTTTTCAATGCTGGTACACCAACTCCTCAGCTTTCTTCTTGTTTTTTACTACAAATGAAAGAAGACAGCATCGACGGTATTTTTGATACCCTTAAACAATGTGCTAAAATCTCTCGAGCTGCAGGAGGCATAGGCTTAAGTATCCATGGTATCCGTGCGACAGGTTCTTACATCCGTGGAACAGGGGGTATCTCCAATGGAGTTATCCCTATGCTTAAAGTATTTAATGATACTGCTCGCTATGTAGATCAGGGAGGAGGAAAGCGTAAAGGATCTTTTGCTGTTTATCTAGAACCTTGGCACGCTGATATTTTTGAATTTTTAGATTTAAGAAAAAATCAAGGGAAGGACGAAATGCGTGCGCGTGATCTTTTTACAGCGCTTTGGATTCCAGATCTTTTTATGCAGCGGGTGGAGGCTAACCAAGATTGGTCTTTGTTTTGTCCTAATGAAGCGGCAGGCTTAGATGCCTGCTGGGGAGATGAGTTTGAAAAACTCTATAAACAGTATGAAAAAGAGGGACGTGCCCGTAGAGTAATTAAAGCTCAAGAGCTCTGGTTTAAAATTTTGGAGGCACAAATTGAGACAGGCAGTCCTTACATGGTTTATAAGGATGCTTGTAATAGAAAATCGAATCAGCAACATCTAGGGACTATTCAATCGAGTAACCTATGTACCGAAATTGTAGAGTACACAGCTCCAGGAGAAGTAGCCGTGTGTAATCTGGCTTCTTTAGCTTTACCACGTTTTATCAAAGATGGACAGTTTGATTATCCTAAGCTATTTGAGGTTACTCAAGTGGTCACGCGGAATCTAAACAAAATTATTGATGTCAACTATTATCCTGTGGCGGAAGCGGAATATTCTAATCTGCGTCATCGCCCTATTGGCATTGGGGTGCAGGGCTTGGCAGATGTGTTTCTGATATTAAAAATGCCTTTTGAGTCTCAGGAGGCTAAGCAATTAAATCGCGAGATTTTTGAGACAATCTATTTTGCTGCCTTAACAGCTTCAAAAGAGCTGGCTAAAATTCATGGCCCTTATTCAACTTATGAAGGCTCTCCTATGTCTAAAGGAATCTTTCAATATGATATGTGGAATGTGGTGCCAGGGAAGCGCTGGGATTGGCCCTCTCTTAAAGCTGAAGTAGCTTTATATGGAGTAAGAAACTCACTTTTAGTAGCCCCTATGCCCACAGCTTCTACTTCCCAAATCCTGGGAAATAATGAATGCTTTGAACCCTATACTTCAAATTTGTATACACGCCGTGTGCTATCGGGGGAATTCATCGTAGTGAACAAGCATCTGTTAAAAGATTTGATCCATCTAGGTTTATGGAGTGAAGAGCTTAAAAATCAGCTGATCGCTGCTAATGGTTCCGTGCAAGCCATTAAAGAAATTCCTGAAAATATTAAGGAGCTTTATAAGACAGCTTGGGAGATCAAGCAAAAAACATTAGTGGAGATGGCGGCAGAGCGTGGACCCTTTATTTGCCAATCTCAGTCGCTAAACTTATTTGTACAAAATCCTACCTTTGCCAAACTGACTTCTATGCATTTTTATGGATGGAAATGTGGCTTAAAGACGGGCATGTATTATTTAAGAACGCAAGCTGCTGTGGATGCAATTAAATTTACTTTAGAAGCCAAGCCTTTTGTGGCTTGTAGTGCAAATAATAAAGAAGAATGCCTAGCATGCAGCGCTTAAGTTAAACAAAGATTAAGATTTTTAGATAATGCTAGCTTGATATTAAAAAGAATAGCCAAAGAAACTTGCATTGCCATCCTTTTTTTATAAAATTTAAAAAGAGCGGGGTTTTCTGAAAATCCTCTAAGAGTTTTAGCTCTTATTTTGCGGATTTTTTTCCCTTGGAAATAGCTAGCTTTTAAGCTGTTTTCAAGGGAAAACTCATAAAAATTGAGAAAAAATCCTGCCGACTATCAAAATTTTAAGTTACCAGCTTTTGTATGATAATTCGTATGATAATAGGTATCATCTTAAAAAATTGGCAAAAAGTTTAAAAATTATGCCAGGTATTTTAACTATGCAATGAGCTTGTAAGTCAAACAAACATAGAGCCAGACAGGGCTTACTGCTCATTTCTTTGCTCGCTTATCTCACAAGGGGAGGAGGTATTGCTCCTTAAAGGCTTTTTTACTTGACAGGGCACCTTTTCACTTAATAGCATGCAAATTATGCTTAAGGAGAGTAGAACTTATGGATAGGACGATGTCGGATTTAGATAAAAAAGCAAGCAAAGCCAAAAACGCGTTTTTAATCCTTTCTAACGCCTCCGAAAGCCAAAAAAACCTGGCTTTAAGTGAAATATCCAAAGCTTTATCAGCTTCCCTAGAACAAATAAAGCAGGCTAATCTACAGGATCTTTCTCCGTCAGGTGAGGATAAAAAGAAATTAATAGAACTTGGTTGCTTAGATCAGGTGATAGAATATATATCTGATATTAGAAGAATGCCTGATCTGAATGGAGAAATTTTTGATGATCAAACACTTTCCAATGGTTTGAGATTAGCAAAATATCGTGTTCCTATAGGTGTCCTAGGATATGTTTTAGATACTAATCCCGCTGCGCTTATAAGGGTGGCAGCTCTAGCTATCAAATCAGGAAATCCTTTAATCATTTGGGCAGGAAAAGAGACCAAAAACACTTGTTATTTTCTAGTTAAGATAATTCAAATGGGGTTGGAGGCAGCTGATTTACCTATCGAGAGCGTTCAGCTTCTTCACTCTCATGACGAAGAGCAATTAAAAGATTTTGTTCAATGTAAAAAAAGCGTGGATCTCGTTCTTTTAGCAGGAAGTGCCTCTCTTACATCTTTTTGCCAAAAAAATAGCCTCATTCCTCTTATTTATGAGAATAAAAGTGTCTGCCATCTTTATATTGATCAATTGATCAATAGTGAGAAAGCGCTTGAAGTCATCCATAATGCTAAAATGCACGAGGCAGAGACTACCTATTCCCTCAGCACTTTGCTTGTCCATGAAGCTTTAGCAGATTCTTTTCTTCCTTTCCTTTTTAAAACATTACTTGACAAAGGCATTTCTTTGCGTTTGGATGATAGATGTTGGAATCTGTTTGTCTCTTGTTATTTAAATCTTGGAAATGCTCAGTTGGCTGTACTACAAGATTGGGATACAGCTTGGCATTCAAATGTCTTAAATATTAAGTTGGTTAAAGACATGGAGGAGGCTATCGAACATATCCATCTGCATGGATCAGGAAGCTGTGATGGCATTCTTTCTGATCACCCTGTACATGCCATGCAATTTTCCTCTTTAGTAAGCTCTGAAGTTATTATGATTAATTCCTCTCTTCGTTTTCTAGATGGAGCCTCCAGGGGTGGAGAGCCAGAAACATTAATTAATCTCCATAAGCTCCGCATTCCAGGCCCTCTCGCCTTAAAAGAATTGATGAGCTATAAGAGGCTTGTCCAAGGCAATTATCATGTTTGTCAATAAGGATAAATATTCTCTTCTAAGAAGCAAATAAGCTTTTCCACTAATTTTCCATAATTTTTCTTACTAAAATATTTGTTTATTATAGGGAAAGCGTTAATATACAAGTAAGATTAACTCCAGGATATGACGTGTAAATAAATGATTTCTCTTTTCCTAGAGTGAAAGAAAAACACAAGCTCTAAACTAGGCTAAGCATTAAGAGATTTGTGGCAAAAGCCTAATAAACATTTTGAGGAAACCATGAAAATTATCAATCGTCTTACAGTTTCTATTGTTGCCATTTTTGCTCTTCTCTATGTAGGCCATTGGTTCTACCGCGCCCATCAAGCAAAAAAATTTGTTCTGGCTCACCTTAAAAATTATGAAAAACGATCGTCGGGCTTCTATCGTTTAGAAACTGAGGATGTATCAGTGCAAGGATTTCCTTTTAGCTACGAGGTTAAATTAAGTAAACCTCGCTATACTTTACTTCAAGAAGGGGAAAAATCCCTGCTCTCTCCGACTTTGGGCATCGAGGGGTCTTTGAAAATAGGAATGGATATTTTAGGAAAATCTTACTGGCTAAAACAGGAAGGCGATCTGAAGTATATAGTTCCAAATTCTAGTCAGGCAAATGCCAAAGAATACATATGCAAGGGCAATAGAGAAATTAGGTTAGAGACAGCTCATCCCCACTATTCTTATGCTTTTATACATCCCTTTACAGAGCTACCCAAAGGCTTCAATGCAGAAAATTTTTCTATTTACGAGATTTTAAGAGAATCGAAAATGGTAAGCTATGAAGACCACGATTTTGTTTTATTTGAAAAAAATGGTGAGGATCAAAAACAATGGCTAAGCTTTTCTAAAGGAGCGCTATGTTGGAAGCATCATCCCCATAAAAATAAAGAAAATAAATTTTTATTTAACTTGGGCATAGAAGATGCTGAGGCAGCAAAACAAGGTAAAGCTCTGCTAGGACATTTCAAGAAAATTATGGAGCTTAATCCAGATATAGCTGTAGATATTTCTTACCTTCTAAGCTCGGGGAAAAATACGATTAATTTAGAGTTTGAAGCTAGCTTACCTCCTCATCTTGCGCTATGGAATTTTTTAAGTGCTGAGAATTTCGACATCACCCTTCATAAGTTGAATATAAAAAATCTATATGGCCAAGTTTCGGCTACCTTCAAAATCGCTCATACACAGGAAGAGAATGATCACAGAAACCTTCATCTTGAATTTCGTACAGACTCTACCTTAACACCCCAAGGCATAGAAGCTATACACCGGCAATTTATGGAAGGGCTTAAGTTGAAAGCCTCAGAGTCTGCTTCCTCTGCTTCAGAGCAAGAGAGTCAGCTATTAGATGAGCTATTAAAATGCTGTAAAGATAGATTACAAGACATCATACCCGATTACACCAAACTGGGTAAAAAGAGCTTTATCTTTGATACAGATGTGAAGATTAGAGATGTGGCAAAAAAACCCTCTCTTCATCAAATAATTATCCATAATTTTGATTTGATTACACAGCCTTATGGAATTAAATCTTATGGTCAAGCCGAGTTTATTGAAAACCACCCTCAGGGTAAGTATGAGTTTGAATGGAAAAATTACAAACAAATGATTCATGACCTAGTTGCTTATTTTAATCGTATTCATCCTGTTTTGGAAAAAATCGCTGAATTTAACAAGCAACCTTTATCCCTAAGCATCATAGATGAGGATAAGGAAGAAAAAATTATAGATTTTTTTCTGAGCTTAGCAAATGAAGCTTCAAAGGAAAGTGCAGCTCTCTCAGTGACTATTAATTTTATGGAAAAAGACCATGTTAAAATTGGAAGCAGTTCGCTAGACCAAGTGAAAGAGGCATGGGAAAAGCTTAAGAAAAGCTTACAGAAACCTGAAATTCCTACTGTAGAGGAAGAACTTCCTCCCTCTGTTATTATACCGCCTATTACCGAAGATAACGTCCCTTCGCTTATTCCTCAGGAGCCATCTCCTTCTTTAGAAAATAAAGAAGAAGAAAATGCTCCATTCAATCTTAATGATCAGCTGCCTTCGCCTAGTTTAAAGCCCGACGCTGCTGTTCCTGAAGAGTAATTTTTTTGCCAAAGTGCCCTCCTCTGGAAGGAGGCGCTTTTTTCTCTATAGGCCAGGTTTGTTTAAGAAAGTAATTTGTCTTAAAAACCTCATATTATAGAAGAGAGATTGCTCAAAATTAAGCAAGGCAGATAACTTATGCTCCTAGCATGTAAATTTTTTTAGAAAGTAATGCTGCCTTACTAAAAGATTGCCAAAAATTATAAACGCCTGGCCCAAGTTTCTTATTAGGAGATGGATTTGTTTTTATTGAATTTTAATCTTTAAATTAAATATTTTCGTTTTATATAGAAATAGCTTATTATTAATCTTCCCTTCTCTTAAGGGATAAAGAATTAAATTTAAATCTAATTTTGAGGTCGGTGTGGAAATAAATTTTTTATCTAAGCTATGTGCGACTATGGATAATAAGTTGGACTATGTGCCTGTAGTAAGTAGCATAACTAATTTAGTAAATATTTTTCAAAAATGCGTTCTTTTAAATTTTAAAAAAAATGTTACTCTAAGTCATTACTATGATTATCTGGATCGAAAAAGTTTTAAGCGGTGTGTAGTTTTATTAATTCCTGTTTTAGGAAATATTATTGTAGGGGTATATGACTTCTATCGCTATAGCATGAGGGATAAAAGCTACATGCTTAGGAGGCTTTCTCAAAAAGGCTTAGGACTTAAGTACGCTAGCTCAGAATTAAAGCAAGATAAGGAAGTCGTACTTATTGCTGTTAAGCAAAATGGTTTAGCGCTTCAATATGCTAGCCCAGAATTAAAGCAGGATAAGGAAGTCGTACTTGTTGCTGTTAAGCAGAATGGTTTAGCGCTTCAATACGCTAGTGAGGATCTTAAAAACGATGAAGACGTTATAGTTGCTGCTTTTATAGAAAATAAGTTAGCCCTTCAGTATGTTGGACAAGAGTTTAGAAAAAATAATGAAGATGAAATTATAGATATCTTTATGAAGAACAAAAGCTGTGTACATGCTATTGTCAAGGTAGAAGGTGGCATGTTAAAATATGCGAGTGAAGAGCTTAAAAATGATAAAGAGATCGTGCTTGCAGCAGTTCAGCAAGAAGGCTGGGCACTTCAATTTGCTAGCGAAGAGCTTAAAAATGATAAGCATATTGTACTTGCAGCAGTTCAACAAAAAGGCTCGGCGCTTCAATTTGCTAGTGAGGAGCTTAAAAATGATAAAGAGATTGTACTTGCAGCAGTTCAGCAAGAAGGCTCGGCACTTCAATTTGCTAGCGAAAAGCTTAAAAATGATAAAGAAATTGTACTTGCAGCAGTACGGCAAAATGGCAGGGCAATTCATTCAGCGAGCGAAGAGCTCAAAAAAGATAAAGACATTCAACGTATAGCAGCTCAGCAAATAGCTTAGTAGCGAAGAATGATTAATGGGGAGAGACTAGCCATTGATGGTTTTTTTTCAGGGGGAAAAGGAGGCGGTAAGCTAGTAGACTATGGTCACAAGGGTAAAGACAAGCCTACCCATCTTTTAGTAGACGATAATGGCAGCCCTTTAAGTTTTGAAGTAACCAGTGCTGAAGGATGAAAGGAAACAGGTGGAAAAGCTGATTGATCCGGGGGATAAGCTACGGAGACTCTAAGAATTCCGTTAACTCATCCTTATTTTAGAAGCTGATAAAGGATACAACTCTGAGGAAATTGAGGATAGTTGCTAAAAAGAAAAATATATTTGTTTATACCTAGGCAAAGGATGGGGGCTATCAAGAAAGCTGAGATAGTTATCTGCCACCTTAAGAAATGGAGATGGCAAGTTGAAAGGGCAATATCTTGGCTACAACGGAAGTTTAGAAGAACCGTTGTGCGATGGGAAAGACAAGTGAAATGGTGGAAAGGATTATTAAATTTTAGTCTTATAATGTGTTGGATAGGCTGGTAAGCGGGATAGGTTCATAGATAAAAAAGCTTTTTAGATTGACGTTAAAAAGCTTTTTTATCTAATAAAGGAAAGGTTTTTTTAACTTTTCGCCCTTATGATTAAGCTAAATATAGCTATGGATAAGTCCGCTATAATTTAGAGGTCGAGGTAGGTTCCTTTTGAGGTTTAGCTCCCTGACTCTCTTCTTTCTTCTCTTTTAAGTAATCGTCATACCAATAATAATTATTTTCAGGATGGGCAGCATTATACTCCCGAACTTTTTCACATTTATGACAAACAGCCTCTTCGCTATGTGCATCCATAGACCCACAAATAGCTATCATTCCTAGGATTAAAGTAAGTGTCTTATTTTTCACAATCAACCTCATGCATTTTAATTTGCTAAATTACTGCCAGGTACCCATGATTGCACCAATCAAAATCAAATTCAAGAGTAAATATCCTGAATCTATCAAATAAGCCTTAAAAGGCTTCTTAGCCCATATGACGCCAGAGAAATGAGTCGTTGCAATAAAACCTAGCCAGATAAGAAAGCCTATAGTCATGCCATTTCCCATGCCATGGATGGCAAAATTATTGAAGAACATATTCAAGACAAAACATAAAATAAAAGCATCCAGAAAAGCGCCTGCAAAATGCCAAGGAGTTGGTTTCAATAGCTCCACATTAAAGCCGTGTTCTTTGGCCCAAGCATCGCCTAAAACTTTACGGGAATACCAAATAGAGGCTAAAAAGTTGTTAATCATCGTGCATACTAGTACTACCCAAATATTTACGTTAGTAAGTTCCATATAATTGTTCTCCTTTGGAATAAAGTTTAAGGAATCCTCGCTCCAATATTCTATAATAATATTTTATTTTCAAATCCTTTTTGAAAATTTAGATATAAAGAGATAAAAGAGCTAGGAGAAAGGAGGGTGGGGATACTGTTGCCAAAAAGGCTGTTGGTTGTTCCTGTCGCTTAACTATCCTATAAACTCCTTACTTTCAAGGCTATCTAATAGGATCATTAGGAGTATAAGGGAGTAGCATTTATTGATAAGTCAATCTAAATGTATATAGACTCAGTACATCTACTTCTTGCTTACCTTAGGAAAAATTTATTATTGGCAAAGTAATTTTTTCACTGTTTTTCATACAGGTTACCACTCTCTCAACACTCGGGTTGATATGTGAGGCTATAAGAATTGCTTTGTGTGCCTGTAGAAAACTGATGAAAATTAGGGGAATTTAGTTAAGTGTTAATCAAAAGTATACCTATTGATTTAAAGAAAAGAGGCCGAGTGAGTAGTATAAGCATATAATTTCATGGAGGGGTAAAGTTTGCCTTTTCGGTATAACCAGAATAACCAGAATAATTGGTAGGAAAGGAGCCCTAAAGTAAAGATGCTAATTTTCTTTAACTTAAAAAGTCATAGCATAGAAATTATAAAAAACCCAGCAACGATAAAGTTCCACCTGACTGTATTACCAAGGCTTTTCCTTTTAAATTTTTTTGTTGAATGATCCGTTGGGCTTCTTTAAAAAGTTTGACGTTATAGATAGGATCACAAAGAACTCCTTCTGTTTGGGCTATCTCATGAATGTCTTTAAAGGTTTTTGCCGAGGTCGCACCAAAAGATTTTGCTTGATGGGGGCGACATAAAGAGAAATGAGTAGGCATCCGACAAGGTAATTTAACAAGTTTTTCAAAATGTTGATGGTAACATTTTAAATTATCTAGAAATTCGTCTTCCTTGCCCGCCATTAAAACCACATGTACATGTGCTGAATGCTGTAAAAAAGCCAGGCCTACTATTAAGGCAATTGCGGTAAGGCCTGTTCCGCTATCCACAAAAATATGATTAAAAAGGATCTGTTCTTGGAACTCATTATAAAGGATATCCATAGGAAGTGTAAGCGCTCCTGGAAAAGATTCTGGCATGCATCCTCCTTCAGGAATGATGTAGGTGCTTTGATTGCCTTGCAGATCTGCAAAATCCAAGGCAGCTTTATAGACCGTTGGCCAATCTTGTCTTTCTATCCAATGAATTTGATGCTTGGGAACGAGTAGCTGGGTGAGAAGAGCGTTACCTTTTAGCCTCTGTTGATGGCTTTTGCATAGGAAAAGAAAAGGCTGGATTTGATTTTCAATTAAGAGCTGAGAAATGCCTAATACATGATTTGAGTTAATACCTCCAATGACAATTGCTGTCTTAGCTTTTTGATGAATCAAAAAGGTCATTAACGAGCTAAATTTTCTTGTTTTAGAGCCCATGAGCCCTAGCTCATCATCTCGCTTAATATAACAATGAAGGTGGGAAGAGCTATAGCTTTTAAGTTTATGAATTCTTGAGTGTAAAGGAAAATCAAGTTTGATATATTGCTGTACAACTTTTTCTAAAGTAAAGAGCATGAAGGGGGCCTTGTGAAATTTTTTTAAGCTTAATGAGTGTATGAAAAAGACTTAATGTTATCAATATCGGACAACTGATCATTTTTAAGAACATAAGAAGTAAAGTTTTTTAGCCTATAGGAATGTTTATCCTCTGTTAAATACCCTTGCTCTTTTATCCCTCGCATCTCCTTTAATTTAAAAAGCCTTTTCTTGGTTAGCTGGTCAAGCTTGCAATGTAAAGTTTAACAAGAATTTTTCCTAAATGTTAGGCTTTCTTGAAAAACAAATGAATGCTCGGGTAAACTGGCTTGTCAAAAGTAAGTTACAACCTTCGAGCAGCATGCAGGCAATTATTTCCTTTATAAGAAAATTGCCTTTGCGGGCTAACTTATAAACGACGCTTTACAAAAATATAAGTTGTGCTTAAACCTCTTTTCAAATGGTTCACATAAGCATACCTACAACACGCTTCTCAAATGCCTAAAAATTTAAATGCCAATCATATAAAAGATTATCTTGTGGTAGTAGGTGGGGGAGCTGCAGGCTTTTTCGGAGCCATTGCATGCGCGCAAGCTTGTATAGCCAAAAAAGTGATTCTTTTAGAAAAGAATAGACAGCTTTTATCTAAAGTGCGCATTTCAGGGGGCGGGCGCTGCAATGTCACGCATGCTTGCTTTGACCCAGTAGCTTTAGTAAAAAATTATCCACGCGGAAGCCAAGCTTTACTTGGTCCTTTCACTCGTTTTCAACCTCGAGATACTATTCAGTGGTTTAAAGAGCGTCACGTGGAGTTAAAGGTAGAAGAAGATGGGCGCCTATTTCCCCTTACGGATGATTCTGCTACCATTATAGACTGTTTAATGCGTGCTGCCAAAGCTGCCCATGTAGAGGTTCGTACAGAGAGTGGAATTGAAAAAATTGAGGTCCAATCGGCGGGGTTTGTTATTCACCTTACGAATGGCTCAGTGGTAGAGTGTAAAAAGTTACTGTTTGCCACAGGGAGTAACTCTAAAATGTATGAATTATTAGCCGCTTTAGGACATCAGATTGTGCCTCCGGTGCCCTCATTATTTACTTTTAATGTTCCTAATTCTCCCTTGCTAGACCTTGCCGGCATGTCGATTTCTAATGTGGGCTTACGTATTCAGCACACTGATCTTAAGCAAACAGGTCCTCTCTTGCTTACTCATTGGGGATTTAGTGGACCAGCAGTATTAAAGCTATCAGCTTGGGGTGCA
Organism: Neochlamydia sp. S13; assembly: GCF_000648235.2. Lineage (NCBI taxonomy): Bacteria > Pseudomonadati > Chlamydiota > Chlamydiia > Parachlamydiales > Parachlamydiaceae > Neochlamydia > Neochlamydia sp. S13. The sequence continues at coordinate 307,602 of NZ_AP017977.1, forward strand.
AGAATCTTGCATGGCATGAATTATCAAGCTACCTTAGTAGTTAACTGGTTGCCAGAGATGAATAAAGAGACCCTAGCAGCATGCTTAGGCAATTATAAAGTAAAAAATCCTGTCAAATTAATTTCTTCAGACAGTCCTGTAGCTCTTCCAAAAAATCTTTGGAAAAAGCTTACTATCATGGCTGGCATCCCGTATGACATGCGCTGTTCCTATCTATCAAAAGTTCATTTAAATGCGCTACTAGAATTGTTACAGAATTCTACTTTTAACATTCAAGGGAAAACAATTTTTAAAGAGGAGTTTGTGACTTGCGGGGGAGTGCATCTCGATGATGTTAATTTCAAAACTATGGAAAGTAAAAAATGCCCTGGCTTATTTTTTGCTGGCGAAGTACTGGATATTGATGGAGTCACAGGTGGCTTTAACTTTCAGAATGCTTGGACAACGGGTTGGATTGCTGGCCAGGCGATGGCGAAGGATTAGATTTTATGCATATTCCTCTTAAGTGCTTATATCTTGAAACTTAGCTTTTTTGTCGATTTCTCAATCGCTTAAGGAAAAAAAATATCCACCCTGGCTGTAAAGAAATAGGCTTAAGAGGTGACAATCAAGCTACCACTTGGCTAATGGGGGCAGCGAGCATAAAATGGCTTCAGGATTGCCTCCAGATTGAAATCCGAATTTTGTTCCTCGGTCATACATTAAATTAAATTCTACATAATGAGCTCGAGCTTCTAGCTGCTTTTCTTTCTCTTGAGCAGAATAAGGAAGAGGTACGCGTTTTATGTAGATAGGAAGGATTGCTGCTAAAAATTGCTTTCCTACCATTTGCCATAGGTGTAGATCTTTTTCATAATCGCCGCTGTTATAATGGTCAAAAAAAATGCCTCCCACCCCCCGTTCTTTATGACGATGGGGGATATAAAAGTACTCACGAGCATTTTGCGAAAAGTTAGGATATAGAGTAGGATCGATAGAGTTTAGAAACTCTTGAGTTGTTTGATGAAAGTGAGCAGTATCCTCGGCATAGCTAAAGCCCATGGGAGTTAAATCAAAGCCTCCTCCAAACCATGAGCGTTCTTGCGTTTCGATGTAGCGAATGTTCATATGGACGGTTGGTGCGTGAGGGTTGACCATGTGAGTAATCAAGCTTACTCCCGTAGCAAAAAAAGGCCCGGAGCTCTCACTCATAGGAAAATGAGGCCCATAGACTCCCGACCAATTAACTGCTGCTTTTTCAAAAACTTCTCCTCGTAAAATAGAGATTTCACCCCCTCCCCCTGTGGAATGTTGCCATGGTTTCCTTGTAAAACGATTGCTATTTTCAAATGTTTCAAAAGCGATGATAATCTCATCTCTTAAGTTTTTAAGAAAATGGATTAAAGAGGAGTGTTTATTGCTGGAGTATTCATTATGCATATAAAGTCATAGTTTTTTTATTAGCTTTCAAAAAAGAGCTTGGTATTTTTTAGGCCTTGTTGCGTAAATGATCTAATAGCTCCTCTAAAGATATATCACATAAGTTAGCACCCATTGCCTTGGGCATTTCAAGTTTTGTCCTCTTGTTCATAGCCAAGGATTTGGCATATAATTCTGCTTGTTGATAGGCTAATTTCCTAGAGGGAAAGTCTCCTCCAAAGCTTCTTATAAAGCGATACATCGCCGTTTCGGCAAGCGATCTTCTGTGATAGCCGCAAAGCTTCTTCCAGAGCTGCCTGGCCTCCTCATCTCTTCCAAAGCCTTGAATGATTTTAAAGCATCCTTTCTTTTTTTTCATCCAGGGTTTGTCCGCCTCTTGACTTAGCCTTCCTCCTCTTCTTGGAGGTACCAAAGGATCTATACCCGCACATAAGATGATAGGAAGGATGGTAAGCAGGTTGCCTCTTAAGTGGAGCTTTTGCAGCTTGGATATCTGCCCGATTTCTGCTGTCAGAATGGAGAGCTGGTTTTGATGTAAGTGCGGATTATTTGTTTAAAGATAAAATGGCTAAAAGTTTTTATTTCATTTTAGCCCCTCCCAATTTAAAAGTACTTATGGCCACTCTACAATTGAAAACGCTGCCTTATTTTTTCTGGAATATTTTTCAAAGGATTTTCCGCTAATTCAAGCTCGGTAAGCTGAGGCAGCTGCCCGATTTCTGCAGGAAGGCTGGAGAGCTGGTTTTGATTCAAGGAAAGCCTTAGCAGCTGAGACAATTGCCCGATTTCTGTAGGCAGGCTGGTGAGCTGGTTATGATTTAATTCAAGCCTTTGCAGCTGAGACAATTGCCCGATTTCTGCAGGAAGGCTCGTGAGCTGGTTTTGATCTAAGTAAAACCATTCCAGCTGAGACAATTGCCCGATTTCTATAGGTAGGCTGGTGAGCTGGTTTTGATTCAAGGAAAGCCTTTGCAGCTGAGACAATTGCCCGATTTCTGCAGGAAGGCTCGTGAGCTGGTTTTGAGTTAAGTAAAGATATTGCAGCTGAGACAATTGCCCGATTTCTGCAGGCAGACTGGTGAGCTGGTTTTGAGTTAAGTAAAGATATTGCAGCTGAGACAATTGCCCGATTTCTGCAGGAAGGCTCGTGAGCTGGTTTTGATCTAAGTAAAACCATTCCAGCTGAGACAATTGCCCGATTTCTGCAGGAAGGCTCGTGAGCTGGTTTTGATCTAAGTAAAACCATTCCAGCTGAGACAGCTGCCTGATTTCTATAGGTAGGCTCGTGAGCTGGTTTTGATTCAAGGAAAGCCTTTGCAGCTGAGACAATTGCCCGATTTCTGCAGGAAGGCTCGTGAGCTGGTTTTGATCTAAGTAAAACCATTCCAGCTGAGACAGCTGCCCGATTTCTATAGGTAGGCTCGTGAGCTGGTTTTGATTCAAGGAAAGCCTTTGCAGCTGAGACAATTGCCCGATTTCTGCAGGAAGGCTCGTGAGCTGGTTTTGATCTAAGTAAAACCATTCCAGCTGAGACAGCTGCCCGATTTCTATAGGTAGGCTCGTGAGCTGGTTTTGATTCAAGGAAAGCCTTTGCAGCTGAGACAATTGCCCGATTTCTGCAGGAAGGCTCGTGAGCTGGTTTTGATCTAAGTAAAACCATTCCAGCTGAGACAGCTGCCCGATTTCTATAGGTAGGCTGGTGAGCTGGTTTTGGTTTAAATCAAGCTCTTTCAGCTGAGACAGCTGCCTGATTTCTGTAGGCAGACTGGTGAGCAGGTTTTGATTTAAGGAAAGGGTTTGCAGGTTAGATAACTGGCATATTTCTGGGGGTAAATAAGTCAAGCCTACTCCAGATAAATCTAATTCCGTGAAGTTTTTACAATTTTCTTTAATCCAACCTCTAAGAAGCTCCCCTTGTTTTTCTAAAGGTAAATACTTGATTTTTTCTTGAATTAAGTATTCCGCTCCACCAGGCAGTGCTTTCCACATTAACAGACGATTAATATTTATAAGATAAGAGACATAGTTAGCCAGAGTTAAGCCTCTTTTTTCTTCTGTTTTCTCTTTAAATTCTAAAGAAGAAAAAGACTTAGCTAAAGTAAAGATTTGCTTAAAGATTGCATTTACCTTTGCTGTTTCAGAAAGCCTATCATCCAGCTTATAAATCCTATCTACAATAAAAGCCTGCTTGCTAATATCCCCTTGGGAAACATGTACTTTACCGATTTTTTTATAAAGAGAAGGCATGACTTCAGTAGCCAGCAGATGATGCCATCTTTTACAGACGCTAAATAAGGGAGGAACTACGCAAGCCTCTAAGATAGGGAGTAGCAATTCATTGGGCAAGCTTTCAATGGAGGCCGAAGAGATAGGATGCATTTTATTTCCTTGGGTAGTGATGACTTTTCAGCATTTTATTTATTAGAGGCAATATAAAAAAAATTAAAAAAGAAAGTCAAACGAATTCGTATCCTTATCACCAGGAGGGCATTAGCTAACTTGTTAAGCGAAGAGCAAGCTACTATGTCTTGTAGGCGATAATAGAAGGTTTTTGCGCAGCTTCGGGCCGACCAGACGTAGTATGCTTTTGAGTTGCAATAAATCGAGGTTCTATAATTTGTATATATTTAAGTTTTTTTACAAACTTATCTAATTGGCGCTTAGCATCGTTTGGACATGAAAACTCTTACCGCATGAGCTTAATAAAGGCTTCGGCTTCTTTTTCATTGTCCTTAAGGTAATGCTTGGCTAAAGTACGGCATTCTCTTAGATAGGCCACTTAGCTGAAGATGGTTGCCCATCTTTAGTTCAACGCCTGCATGGCAAGGGGTATTCTTAAGAGCTCGATAGCCCTCTACTATCTCTACCGTTTTGTCGTAAGGCGCTTCACATATAAGTTCTTTGGCCTCTTTGATTTGCATGGGCACACGTGTGGCAAATAAGCTTTGTTCTCTTTTAAAGACTTGTAAGGTAGTTTGCGTATAGAGAGCGCTATCTCCTACTATATAGTCCAACATGATTTAAAGCATTTTCGCCTTAAAGTGGCGTTGTTGCGTAAATGATAAGAAGTGTATGCGATAAGATTGCTCTTTAACGCCTAAGAGCTATAAAATTAGTTTACAAAAACAAAAATATAAGCAAGCTATGGAAAAAAAGCTTAACTACCGCATACGTAATTGGCCCCGAGTATCACAAAGCTTTAGTGCAAAGAGGAAGCATAACTTTATGGCTTTCGGATGAAACCATTAAAGGATGGAGGGAAAATAAAAGCACGGGTAAGAAGAGACACCCAAGAATTTACTCCGCTGATGCTATCCTATCCGCGCTGATGATTAGAGCGGTTTATCATTTGCCCCTCCTAAGCCTTGCGAGGATTTTTGCTATCGCGGATTACTTTGCTGGCTTTGGGTTTGCCTATTCCTTGTTATACCCGCATTTGCAGGCGTGCTAAGAAGCTTGGACAAGAGCTTAAGAAGCTAAGCCTTAAAGCGTCCAACAGACAGAGTCTTTGATTCCACTGGGGTAAAGGTCTATGGCGAAGGAGAGTGGAAAGTGCGCCAACATGGCAAAACCAAGTGAAGAATTTGGAGAAAAATTCATTTAGCCATTTGCCCAGATTAGAGTGAGATTATTTTAAGAGAATTAACGAAGAGCAATAAAGCCGATGATTCAATGGCAAGCCAAATGATCTTTGAGCTACCAAAGAGTGTACAAACTGCTTATGGAGATGGCGCTTATGATAGACAAGCTTTCTGTTGATCATCTTATGTGCGGGGTATAGATCCTTTGGTACCTCCCAAAAGAGGAGGAAGGCTAAGCCAAGAGGAGGACAAGCCCTGGATAAAAAAAAAGAAAGGATGCTTTAAAAATCATTCAAGGCTTTGGAGAAGATGAGGAGGCCAGGTAGCTCTGGAAGAAGCTTTGCGGCTAGCACAGAAGATCGCTTGCCGAAACGGCGATGTACCGCTTTAAAAGAAGCTTTGGAGGAGGCTTTCCCTCTAGGAAATTAGCCTATCAACAAACAGAATTATATGCCAAATCCTTGGTTATGAATAAGATGATAAAGCTTGGAATGCCCAAAGGGCAATGGGTGCTAACTTAGGGATACGAGCTATTAAATCATTTACGCAACAAGGCCTATTTTTTACATACATTAATGGAAAAGAGTGGTTTTTGCCTACATTAATAATAGGAAATGTTGCCAAAGTAATGAAGAAGCAAGAGAAATATTTTTATTTTTAAGAACAGAGATTGGCAAGAGCTTAAGGTGTATGCTTGCATAAAAATCCCTATTCCTCGCTCAGCGAAAACTTATTTTAGCATTTAAGGAGTCGCCGAAGTTTATTTAAATCTTTTAAAATCCCGACCTCTAGGTAATTATTTCGAAAAGTGCATAGGCTACGTGTATATTCTATCCCATATTCCTCACCCGAAATTTAAAATGCTGATTTCTAAGGTGTTATAAAAGTTAGTTCTTAAATTTAAATTATATAATTCTCTCAGCTTCAGATGCTTACAAAAAAACGTGGAGAATATGGGTTCTATTATAAATAGTTAGTTATCAAAATAGTGGCGTGTTTTTTTATTTAAGGTAAGCTGAAGTTTACCTAAAATTTATCCTCAGAGCGCTCTAAAAAGTTTGTTTACTAGGTTGTAGAAGGGAGTAAAATGAATCAGGTGTATCTATAAATATAGATTTTAGTGGAATAAAGGTCGGGAACCTCTATAATTTGCTCAGCTTTCCAAGAAGGAACAGCGAAGGTATGGGTGACTATCCATGCCCCTTTAGGTAATTCTTCCTCAAATTTCTTTTTTAATTTCTGCATGGCTAAAGGATAGAGATAGCAGATAATCATCTTGGCGTCTGTAAGGTTAGCTTTAAAAAAATCATGGTACTGAAGATGCAAATGAGGTGAACGCGAAAAGAAATGGCGTATGCGGCAAAAAAAATAAGGGATAGGAGAGCTTTCGTAAGCTAGAATCGTACATTGAGGATATTTGTGAGCAAGCAAGAATGCTAGAGTTCCCCATCCTGCGCCTAGCTCATAAATAAGACCTTTTTCCTGCAATGGCAGCTTGTCCATTAAGATCTGTTTTACAGCAGGGGAAGTAGGCATAGGACCGATACCATTTTTTATGGACCAGACAATAATTAAAATGAAAAGAAGGAGTAGCAAAGGTAATAAGAAAATCATAAAACATTTTATCGAGCGTTTAATCATCTATAGTGCATAAGTAGGGAAGAAAAAAGCAAGCAGCTAGCTATAAAATAGACAAATATTTTTCCTGCTTCTTTAGCAGATTGCTATATTTGCTGTAGATTCATAAATGCTTATTTTGCTATGCATGGCTATTTTCTTTTGCGGTTATTAGCTTGATAATTGAGGGGCTTTCTGCTTAAAAAAAGAATAGGTTTGCCACTGAAAAAAAAGGAGCTAGGTTTATGGTAGAGCTTAAGGATGAGAAGGCTCAGCTGGCGATTAAAAATCTTATAGAAATGTGTGGAAAACCTTCTGATACGTTCGAAGCAGAGCTAGTCACGCAGATGATTGAAACGAGCCTTAAGTTGCTTATCGAGAATAATGATACCGGACAATTAAAACTTATTAATCGCTCCTTAAAAGAGATGCGGCATGCTTATCGCATCTTTAGTAAATTTAAGCAGTCGCGTTGTATCAGTATTTTTGGATCAGCACGCACTCCCGAAAATCATCCTGATTACTTTGCAGCCAAAAGCTTTAGCACTCAAATTGCAGAGCTAGGCTGGATGTGCATTACAGGAGGAGCTGATGGAATTATGAAAGCAGGCTTAGAAGGTTCTCAGAAAAAATCAAGCTTTGGCCTTTCTATTCGTTTGCCTTTTGAGGCACCCACTAATACAGTTATTGCAGGCGACCCTAAATTAATTGTTTTTCGTTATTTCTTCATACGCAAGTTAATGTTCTTAACTCATTCAGATGCAGTAGCTGTTTTTCCTGGGGGATTTGGGACGATGGACGAATTGTTTGAATTGCTAACTCTTATGCAAACAGGAAAAGCAAATTTAATGCCTTTAGTCCTAGTTGAAAGTAAAAATGGAGTCTATTGGCCTCATTGGAAAATGAATATCGATGAGCATTTGTTAGCTAATGGCTGGATTAGTCCTGAAGATCTTAATCTTTTTTACATTGCTCGCTCGGTTGAAGATGCCGTTTTACATGTCCAACAGTTTTACCGTCATTATCATTCTAGTCGCTATGTAGGTTCACAGCTTGTCATCCGTCTAAATAGGGAGCTAACAGATCGAGAAGTAGAGTATCTAAATAAGCATTATCAACTTCTTGTTGTTGAAGGAAAGATAGAGAAAAGCGGACCATTACCCCAGGAAATCGACCATTTAAATTTACCACGTCTGGTTTTTCAGCATACCCATCGTGATTTTGGAATCTTGCGAGCAATGATTGATACACTCAATCTTTTTTGAAGAAAAAGAGAAGGGGTTGTTAAAAACAACCCCTTCTTCTGCTGTTTGAGAAAGTAAATAATTTTATTATCTATTTTCTCGGCGAGCTAGGCCGCCTTTACGGCCCATTTCCCTATACTCTTCGCGAGAACGATGAGAGGCTGTAGCTAGGCCGCCTTTACGACCAGCTTCCTGGCGGCTCATCTTGCCACTACCTTGGTGGCTATACTCTTCATCGCCTTCTTCTTCATCACTTTCGTCGTGATGCGCTTCCGCACCTTGGTGCTGGCTTCTTTGGCTATAGCCATGGCTTGCACCCCTTTGGCTTCTATGGCCTTCATCTTCATCTTCATAATCCTCATCGGATTCATAGCCTTGATGAGATTCCTCGCCGTGACGGCCACTTTGGTAGCCACCATGGCTTCTATAGCCTTCATCTTCGTCTTCATAATCCTCATCGGATTCATGGCCGTGATGAGGCTCCTCGCTGTGATAGCCAGCTCTTTGATAGCGGCCATGGCTTTCACCTCGGTGGCCTCTATAACCTTCATCCTCCTCTTCATAATCTTCATCAGATTCATGACCTTCCTCATAGCCCCCGCGTGCATGGCCTCCTTTGCTGCCTATTTCACGGTAATATTCAGGACCATATTTAGAAGAGACGGCACGGCCACCTTTTCGGCCAATTTCGCGATAAAAGTCAGGACCATACTCTTCGGCGACCCTTTGTCCGCCTTTATGACCAATATCATGATAGAACTCAGGTCCACGTTCGGAGGCTACTTTTTCTCCTCCTTTGTGGCCAATTTCACGATAGAAGTCAGGGCCATATTTAGAAGAGACGGCACGACCACCTTTTCGGCCAATTTCGCGATAAAAGTCAGGGCCATACTCTTCGGCGACCCTTTGTCCACCTTTATGACCAATGTCTTGATAGAACTCATGTCCACGTTCGGAGGCTACTTTTTCTCCTCCTTTGTGGCCAATTTCACGATAGAAGTCAGGACCATATTTAGAAGCGACGGCACGACCGCCTTTTCGGCCAATTTCGCGATAAAAATCAGGGCCATACTCTTCAGCGACCCTTTGTCCGCCTTTATGACCAATGTCTTGATAGAACTCATGTCCACGTTCGGAAGCTACTTTTTCTCCTCCTTTGTGGCCAATTTCACGATAAAAGTCAGGACCATATTTAGAAGCGACGGCACGGCCACCTTTTCGGCCAATGTCGCGATAAAAGTCAGGACCATACTCTTCGGCGACTCTTTGTCCGCCTCGATGACCAATATCTTGATAGTATTCATGTCCACGTTCGGAAGCTACCTTTTCTCCTCCTCTGTGGCCAATGTCGCGATAAAAGTCAGGACCATATTTGGAAGCCACAGCTTGGCCACCTTTATGTCCAATTTCTTGGTAAAATTCTGGCCCATATTTTTCCGAGACAGCTCTGCCGCCTCTTTGGCCTGCTTCTTGACGGCTCATAGGCTCTTGATGTCCACGGCCACCGCGTCCACCACGATCAGAAGAACTTCTACCTGAACGAGCTTCAGCTCCTTTTTGGCCTGCTTCTTGGCGAGTCGCTCCAGACGATTTTCTAGTAGGCATAAATAACCTCCTTCAAATGTTAGTAAAAGGACACTGACAGGTGATAAGAGATATTAGGCGCTTGCTAGCTTGCTAGTTTGAAAGTTCGTAATGCGATAATTTCAGGTGTAATTTTCAGTTCTCCTATTCACTACGATAGAATAGAGTTTGTAGTATCACCTTATGACTTGAATTATGAAAAGATAAGAATTTGCTGACAAGCAGGAATTTCATCTTTATATTGCAAAAAGCTAAAAAAAGAAAAAAGTTAAAGCGTTAGCCCTTTAAAATCAATTACTTAAGCTTAAACAAAAAAATGATTTTTTTTACAGACATTAAAATTTGCTCGTTTAAATATGCATATAAGCCTGCTTTTTAAGCGAGCCTAGAGCCAAAAAATATGATAAGCATGGATTAAACATCTTTAAATATTATACTTTTGAGCCTGTAGCCTTTTCTCATTAGCTTCATAAGCCATTTATAAATAAAAAAAAGAAGAGGTTAAATTAATTTTTATGCTCTCTTAAACTGGCTTCCCTAGCTTTGTAGATCCCTCCTTTAACAGGTTATAAGATTACGGAGATATCCATTTTTCTTCCTGGCTTACAGGGGAGCGTTTGTTTGCTCCTAAAGATAAAACTTAGTTTGCACAAAAAGCTAAAGAAAGTTAAAGAAGAATGGATAGCTTCCTATAAGCTTAGCGATACTCTTTCACGTTTATTACCAGGTCTTCTAGTTTTTGATAAAAAATGCAAAAGCAAAATTGGCGGCCATTCTCAATTAATGCGATCACATTCAAATTTGCTATATTTTTTTAAGCTAATCTTTTAAGAAGTACTGAAAGAGATGCCCAACAAATGGAGGAACAGCTTGGAAAAGTAATAGCCTAATAAGCAACAGGCTTCCAGATAGACTGAGGAGCCATGTAGCTATAGAGTCTTTTGTCTTAAATGCTCTTGCTTGCTTGGCTGCTGGCCTTTGATTATAAATTAAGGGTTTAGAAGGAGGTCTTTTTTTTAAGTCGCGGCTGTTGCTGTTATTGAATCTTTTTCGACCTTATAAGTTTTTCTTCTTACAGACCCTCCTTTTATCTTAATGTTTATTGAGTAAAGATAATTAGAAGAGCAAAATGCTAGGGAAGACTTTTGCCAAGAAAGCTACTTGGCTTAAGCTATCCTAAAAGATAATCCCTTCTCAAGACTTTAATGATTTAATTTATTTTTGAAATTTTTGAAGGGTAGTTTCTTAATTCTTTCATTAGAAAGTTAAAAGATAAATGTAGGGCATTTGAGAGATAGAAAAAGGGAATGAAATAAATGTAAGGAAGGATTGAATAAAAATGTATACTTATACTCTAAAAGTTGAGTAAAATGGGTGTTTTTTATGGATCCTTAAAACGTCGATAAATACAGATTAAAATTTGCTTCAAAGTATATTATTTTATACTTGCAATGTGAGTTAAAAATCATGTATATGAACGCACAACTGTAACAAAAGAGTGTTTAATGAAATGTCCTTTTTGCCATCATCGTGAGCTTAAGGTTATCGATTCGCGCGATGCTGCTGAACTAAATGCTATTCGGCGTAGAAGAGAATGCTTAGGATGCTTAAGAAGGTTTACTACTTTTGAGACAGTAGAACTTACGGTACAAGTGCATAAACGTGATGGACATTATGAAGATTTTCAACAGCAAAAACTGGTGAATGGTTTAGAGGCGGCATGCCGCCATACAACTATTAGTCATGACCATGTCATTGCTTTGGCTGCCGAAATTAGTGAGGAGCTCTCACAACGCCAAGTTCATGTGGTCAGTACTAAGGAACTTGGCGAAATAGCCATGAAGCATTTACAAGCATTAGATGAGATTGCTTATATTCGGTTTGCTTGCGTGTATAAGCGATTCAAAGATATTGAAGAACTTATGCAAGCAATTAAAACCATTCAACCTAAAGAAAGTTTAAATAAAAGTTCCCAGGCTTGTCCCACGGAAAAGCCTTTAGCGGAAAGTCTAAAAAATTAAAAAGTTATATTTTAATAGGAGGTCCCCATGGGATTAAAGAAAAATGAGGTTGCCCAATTTAAAAAGAAGCTAGAAGAAATGCGCGCCCAGCTAACCCATATCTTAAAAGGTTCGACTGCTGAAGTTAAAACTCCTGATGAAGCTACAGGTTATTCTCAGCATCAAGCAGATCAAGGCACGGATGATTTTGATAGAACCATTAGCCTTGAAGTGACTAGCCGTGAATACCATATTCTTCGACAGATCGAAAGAGCATTGGAGAAAATTGATGAAAATACTTATGGAATTTGCGATCTTACCGGTGAAGATATCCCGCTAGCTCGCTTGGAAGCAGTTCCTTATGCTACTATGACTGTAAAAGCCCAGGAGCAGCTGGAAAAAGGTTTGCTTTGATCATGATGAAGTGTTTTACCCTTTGTTTATCATGTCAGATGCTAGCTTTCATTGGATGTAGCGCTTTAATGGTAGACATTGTTACAAAATACCTTACTCATTATTACCTACCTATTTCCAATCATTTGTTCCTATGGTATCCTTATGGAGGAATTGGACTGTTTAAAAACTTTCTGGGAGTGGAGTTTTCTATCAATCATGCCATTAATCATGGGGCTGCATGGGGAATGTTTGCTGAATTAAAGGACTTTTTGCTAGTCTTGCGCCTCTTCATGATGGGGGGATTGATAGGTTATTTTCTTTTTTATAATCGAAATAAAAGCTGGCAGCTACCTCTTCTATTAATTATCGTAGGGGCGGCAGGAAATATTATCGATACCTTCCTTTATGGGCATGTAATAGATATGTTTCATTTTGTTCTCTGGGGGTATGATTTTCCTGTCTTTAATGTAGCCGACTCTTGTATCACAGTGGGAGTAGCCTGGCTATTAATTAGCTCCCTTTTTGAAAAAGAAAAGTCCACCATATAACCTGCTGCTATGCTAAATGTAAAATCTACTCCTGTTCCTTATCAAGCCTCCAAATGGCTTTCGTTAGCTATGTTGATTGATGAAGATGAAATACAGACTCTTTTTCAAGCCCTAGGAGATTTTAAAATTTTTTCCATAGGAAGGGTAGAAAAAAGCGGAGAAGGACAAATTTCTCATGAAGTTTTTCTAGCTAATTATACTCAATACATTCAATCACTAAAAAGTAGACGAACTTATGAAATGGAATATTTTCGTACATTCTTTACTTCTGTGCTGACTTCTTCTGCAGATCATTTATATGCTTTGTCAATAGGCAACGATCGCCAACTCATACGCATTGCAAAACCGGTCGTGCAGCTGCAGCTGCACACTCTCGATTATTCGGTAGCTGACAACAAATTTCGTTCGATGGTGTTAGGAAAAGATCCCGTCTCGTGGGGGCTGCAGTTTTCATATCCCCAACTTTATCAAGATCCTCAAACACATGCCGTGTATAAAGTAGGAGAAGCTTATGTTAATACAGCTTTGTTTCGATTGATTCAACAATGGCAAAGAAAATATACTGTACCCACCCCTTTCTTAATTAAAAATAAATTGATAAATGTGCCTATGCGCTTAGGAAAAAAGTGTTTTTCATGGATTAATCAACATCCGCAGCTAGAAAATAGAGGTTTGCAAGTCCAAATTCCTCACCCTACGAAATCTTCAATCCCTGAATAGAAAAGCCGGATAAAAGCCACTTTTTAAAAGGCTAGCATAAGAAGATCTTTTGCTAAATAGCCAGGGCTTAAAATAAGCTTTCATAAGCTGGCAGAGGGGCTGAAAATTAATGAAAAAGAAGCTTTTTAAGCAGATCGGAAGTAGAGGTCACTATAGATAATTTATTGCTTGGTAGTGTATATTAGAAACCATGAAAAATTGCATGCATACTTATTCTTTAATAGATAGTGGAAACGGTTACAAATTAGAACAATTTGGTCCTTATACAATATCAAGACCATGCTCACAAGCAGTATGGGAGCCACGCCTTTCTCAAGAAAGCTGGGATCATGCTCATGCTTTTTTTTCTCGAGAAGGACAAAATAAATGGACTTTTCGGAAAGAAAAGCTTCCAGATATGTGGCAGATCAAAGTGGCAGATATAGCCTTCAAAATTTCTCCAACAGATTTTGGCCATCTAGGCATCTTTCCCGAGCAAAGAGCTTTTTGGAAGTGGATTCAAAGCACGCCTATTAAAGGCAAGCGTGTGTTAAATTTATTTGCCTACTCAGGTGGTTCAACTCTTGCAGCCGCACAAGCTGGAGCAGAAGTGTGCCATTTAGATGCTTCCAAAGGAATGGTAGCCTGGGCCCGTGAAAATGCAGCTTTAAATCATCTTGAAAAGGCTCCTATTCGTTGGATTATTGATGATGTTTTCAAGTTTTTGGGGCGGGAATTAAGACGTGGGTCTCGCTATGATGCCATCATTCTCGACCCTCCTAGCTTCGGCAGGGGGGCTAATGGAGAGGTTTTTAAAATTGAGGAGGAGATCAACAAGCTTTTAAGAAGTTGTCGAGAGCTGCTGACCCCCAAACCTTTATTCATATTGTTTTCTTGCCATACTCCTGGCTTTTCTCCTTTAGTGATGAAGCATCTTCTCCATCAAAACTTAGATGGACTTTCCGGAACGATTGATGAAGGAGAAATGTTATTAGAAGGTTCTACTGAAACCTTTCCTATTCCTAGTGGAACTTTTGCAAGGTGGCAATATGCAGGGTAAAGTCATTGCGTTAACCAGCTTACAAAATTCTCGTGTTAAGCAAGTGATTGACCTTCGTGAGCGCCGGGTACGTGATAAGTCCGAGCAATTCATTATAGAGGGATATCGAGAAATTTTACGTGCTTATGAAGCAGGATATAAAATTGATAGTCTCTTTTATTGCCTGGAACTGTTCTTAGGGGAAAATGAAAAGCCTTTGATCCAATCTTTAAGTAGTAAAGGAGCTCAACTTTTTCTTTGTCGGGAAAATATTTTTCGAAAAATGTCGTATCGTGATCGTCCCGACGGATTAATTGCTATAGCTGCTCAACAGCGGCGAGGGCTAGATCAGTTACCAAGCTTAATTAAAAAAAATACTCATTCTCCTCTTTTAGTGGTGGCAGAAGCTATTGAAAAACCTGGCAATCTAGGTACCATTTTACGTTCATCCGATGCTGTTCACCTTGATGCCTTGATTGTTTGCGATAAATGTACAGATATTTATAATCCTAATGTAGTACGTGCTAGTGTAGGGACTTTGTTTACTGTTCCCGTGATAGAAAGCAAAGGCCATGAAACCATTCACTGGTTAAAAAAGCATAACATCTCTATTGTTGCTGCTACTCCTAGCGCTAAGTTAGAATATACGCAAGCAGACTTAAAGCAACCGGTAGCTATTGCTGTTGGCACCGAGCAGCTGGGGCTATCGGAGGCATGGATGCAGCAGGCTAATATCCAGGTAAAAATTCCTATGCTTGGGGTAGCCGATTCACTAAATGTGGCTATGGCCACTACCTTACTTTTATATGAAGCTTTACGTCAACGACGAGGGTAAGTCATATGGACCCCCAAATTCTCTATGAAGATAATCATCTTTTTGTCGTTTGCAAGCCTGCAGGAATTTTAACGCAACCTAGTGGCACTCAGCAAAAAAATTTAGAAGATATTTGTAAAGCCTGGCTTAAAAAAACTTATAATAAGCCGGGCAATATATTTCTAGAAGCGGTTCATCGTTTAGATAAATCTGTAAGCGGCATTGTAGTTTTTGCACGCACGAGTAAAGCTCTTAGCCGATTAAATGCTGCGCTACGCCAGCAACAATTTCGTAAAGTATATTTGGCAATCGTCGAAGGTCTTCCTGAAAAGTCGGTAGATACTTTAGAGCATTATCTTTTGCATGATGCCTATCAAAGTCTAGTAGTTTCATGCAATAGACCTGGCGCAAAATTATGCCGCTTACATTATCAAGTTCTTAAGCATGCTAACCAGACTTCTTTAGTGGAGGTTATTTTGGAGACGGGCCGCTATCACCAGATTCGTGCTCAGCTAGCTGCCATTGGAAAACCTATTGTGGGGGATGCTAAGTATGGAAGTCAAAAACCTTGTTTTTCTCCAGGTATTGCTTTACATCATTCGGAGTTAATGTTTCCTCATCC
This sequence comes from Neochlamydia sp. S13, assembly GCF_000648235.2. Taxonomy (NCBI): domain Bacteria; kingdom Pseudomonadati; phylum Chlamydiota; class Chlamydiia; order Parachlamydiales; family Parachlamydiaceae; genus Neochlamydia; species Neochlamydia sp. S13. The sequence goes on from NZ_AP017977.1 coordinate 323,165, forward strand.
TACTTTAGGAAAGTCTATTACCCTGCATGCTACCTTGCCCGAAGGGATGCTTAAGCTTTTATAACCAAGCATCATCATCAGCTGCAAGCTATCTTTAAGAAGAAAAAAGCAACAGATAGCAGGCGAAAGTTGCAGAAGGGCATGTAGATTAACCTAAAATCTTAGATTTTACTTTTTTCTTCAGGAATGTCTGGAAGTGGCGGGATAGTTTTCATGACGAGCTCTAAGGCTTCATATTCTCCTAACACGCGGTCAATATTCTTTATAATAAGAGAGGTATCCCTGTGGGCGGCTACTTTAGGATTGTTAAATAAATCTTTCAAATCCTGAAAAGGCTGCATTAGAATCTTCAGGTTAATGCTTTTATCTTGAAGGAAAGTAGAGTGAGTAATTTCTTCCAATCCATTGATAAGGCTAAAAAAAGGATCTTTTAAATTCAAAGAGGTGTAATCAATCTCTTCTAAAATGGTTTTACTTATTTCTAAAAGGGTCAAGCTGGCTTTAACACCTATATCAGGTAAGCCTTGAATTATCGCTGCCTTCGCATGGCAGCTTAGGAGGTGAAGAGGATAGTTGACCAAGGTTAAATCAAATTTTGCGCAATGAAGGACTATCTTTCCCCATACTGCTACAAGTGTAGCAGCCACTTGCACAAGCTTTTTTGCTAAGGCTTTTTCATTAATGAGTGAGATACGTTCATATATATAATACAATATATAACTTGTGTGATCATGAATATCTGAATTTTTATCCCGCGCCTCTGCCGCGATCTGTGCTATCCTTTTAGAGGAAGATAGGAAGTTTCTTATAATGTTTGGCATTGCTTGTAAAGCTTGGTTGCAAAGAGTGGGGTTCATATGATGAGTAGATATTAAAGCTGTTTCGGTAAGCGCCTCCACAGCTTCACAAAGCTCTGATTTTTTATCATTTTGAATGCTCTCTTTGGCTATTTGGGTGAATAAAAGCACCTGATCCAAAGGATTTAAATAAGTGATAAGTCTTTTTAAAAGCGTATAATAAATATCCAGGGTAATTCCTATGCTAAAAACCCAGAGAGCTAATCGGTGGCTCTTTTGCAGGTAATTTAGCCAGAGGGTATCCAAGGCAAGCATGTAGCTTAGCAGGGCGAAGAGCACTATCCAGCTATAAATCCCTAAAAAATATTTATCTCTCTTAAATAAGCTTAATAAATAGGGAGTAGAGTTTTGCCCAGCTTTTTGCAGAGGTATTAAACTGCCAGCAATTGTCAAACAAAAGAGGACAAAGAAAGTCGTGCCTGTTATCAATAAGAGGCAGCCTAGTAAATTTTCATTCGGCAGGCTAACTAGCGTAAAAGGAGTAAAAAGTATAAAGAGGGCGGCGAGTGCAGAAAGAAAAATTCCAATCATTGGATACCTTTATAAATTTAAGCGAAGGTTATCATAAACTTAATTTTTGTGTATCTATTCTCAAAAAAATGGATGGATAGCTTCTTCTTTTTAGCAGGCTTTTAGTTTCGAATCGCCTTTTATAGTAAGCCACTTCCAAAACTTAATGAATTTATTGCCTTTTTTAGCATGAACAGTGACGCTTGACAAGCTCTAAATGTGATTTCATTCACAGTAACTTATAAAGACATTTCCTTTTACAACATATAATCTAGTGGTTTACAAGGAGATTGATGGAGAAAAAGCAATTTTAGAGGAAGGACGGGACGGGGAGAGCCTCTCTCATATTCTGGCGTTAGAATCCCTAATGAGTATAAATTACAGGTGCTAGCACTAATACATCCTTGGGAAAGTTTAATAATTATTTTGTTTGGGCTGGAAATTAAATTGCTGGTTTTTATTGTTTTTGATAGCTATAATTATAACTTATTCAATAAGGTTAACTAAGGTGATTAAATGTCGATTTTCTCAACACAACCGATATTTCAAACGTTACCAATGGCACAGCCAATGGTTCAAACGTTATCAAATACGCCCCTAGTATTTCAAACGTTTCCGAAAACAGAACTGATATCTCACAGCTTACCGAATGCAGAGCTAATATCCCGGCTGTTACCAAAGGCAGAGCCAATATCTCAATCCCTCTGGAAGGCAGAGCTAATATCTCAACCCCTCTTGAAGGCAGGGCCAATATCTCAACTGTTCTCCGAGATAAAACCAATGCCTCTAACATCAGAAATGGAGTGTCCGTTTGCTTGGAAATCGGAAAGCTACTCCTTAAACAAACTGATCCAGCTTTTTCCTTCGGGCGCTAAACTTACAATTAGCTTTACTACTACACGCTCCTCTAAAGTTTTAGGCTATGTCCCTGTCATTGGGACTGCTATGGGGATTTTTCGAATTTATAAAGGGATTCAAGAGTATCGTTTTTTTAATAGTATACACTTGCATTCACTAACCACCCGAAGCTTTAAATGGATGGCAAGAGGAGTTTTTGAAAGTATTCCTGTCCTTGGGGGTTTAATTTGTCTAATTATGGATATTATATCTACGATTTTGAGCAAAGAAAGTTCGGGGATCCTTTCAAACTTTGAAGAGGAAACGCCTTGTGGATATTGCCATCAATGTGGTTATTGCAATTGTTAAAGCTACTCGATGAGGATTTTATTCTAAATAGCGTTAATAAATGTGTAATCCTTACGACTAAGAAGCGTTATTGATATGTTTTTTAAGCTGCTTCTTATGTAACCCCCTACTTTATAAAGTCATTTTGTAAGTAGAGCGGCAGGTTTTAAAGGAGCGGGTATACAAATTTAAAGTTTTTTTTAAGCCAAAGATGACCTTATTTGCTGATATCCTGTTACGGTTCAATAGCGGTTAACTTGGCCGAATGATTTTCCTCTTCAATCCTGAGCCTTCAAATAAGGGCCTACTTAAGATCTTAAAAGGGCCAAAGGATACTTATCTTAAAAAAACATAACAGGGCTTGCTTGGAGGACCTAAAATCTTCTTTCGGTGGGCGTAAAATCTTTTCTTTATTCAATTTAGCTCGTCTAAAAACGGTTTGCGAAATTTTTTGCCACATTTCTTGTTCCCTAATTTGTCGATAGCATATATGCACGGCTAATAACCCTCTGGTACTTATTGATATAAAAATTTTAAAATGAAACCTAACCCTCTGATTTCAAAGGTTTTATGTAATATAGAAAACACCCTGTAGCAAAATCGCGGGGGAAACTTTTACTTATAAAAAAACTTTCTGCAGATTGTTTACCTCATAATATTAAAATTTTTATTTGCAGGAATTACAGCGTTGCTTTTTCCTTTCTTGATTTGAAATAGGCAAGCTTGCTAGCATTTAATGAATGTTATTAAAAATTGAGAATAATAATGTCTAATTCTAAGGTCCTTACGGCCATTCGGCAAAGCATTCAAGCCGTTGAAAAGCTTTTATTGCCCCATAATCAAGCTTTCCTGCAGCAGGCAGCTTCTTTGATTGCAGAGTGCTTTAGTCGGGGAAATAAATTGATTATTGCCGGCAATGGTGGTAGTTTATGTGATGCCGCACACTTTGCAGAGGAGCTTACAGGAGTTTTTCGGCAGACACGACCTGCTTTACCCGCTCTTGTTTTGTCAGAACCTGGTCATCTTACTTGCGTGGGGAATGATTTAGGCTATGAAAATATTTTTTCTCGAGGGATAGAGGCGCTGGGAAAGCCTGGCGATATCTTTGTTGGCTTGACCACTAGTGGAAATTCTTTGAATATTGTTAAAGCTTTTGAAGCTGCTCGTCTTTATCAAATGCAAATAATCGCATTCTTAGGAAAGACCGGTGGGCGGCTAAAAGGCATGGCAGATTTAGAAATAGTTATTGATGGATTTGAAACCTCTGATAGAATTCAAGAGGCACACATGGCTGCTATCCATATCATCATTGAACTGGTAGAAAATAGGCTTTTTTATTCTTCAGCATCCGCTTTAGGTAAATAAAAGTTTTGGCTCTTCATAACCCTGTAATCTATGACTTAAACTTGTATGTTAAAAAAGCTAGAACTTTATTTGGTTGATCTTATTCAAGGTAAAAAGCAAGGGGCTTTGGCTCATATAGCCAAAACTTTACTTAGATTTCTTAGCTGGATTTATCAACTGATTATAGCTGGCCGCAATTGGGCGTTTGATCAAGGTTGTTGTAAGCAGTATCATGCACCTGTGCCCGTGGTGATTAGCATTGGCAATATTGTGGTTGGAGGTACTGGCAAGACTCCTGTTACCTTGATGGTGGCACAAGCTTTTTCCAATGACTTTACTCTTGCTATTTTATCGCGTGGTTATCGTTCTAAAGCCGAGCATCTTCCTTTACCTGTGATTTTAAGCTATGGCAACGGACCTGTACATCCTGCAGCTTATTGTGGGGATGAACCTTACCTTTTAGCACAGAATTTACCAAAAGCTCATATCATTGTAGGTAAAAACCGCCAGCAATCTTCCAAGATGGCGGTTAGGGCAGGAGCCCAGCTAATTTTACTAGATGATGGGATGCAGCATCGTAAATTAGCTCGCGATTATGAGATTGTGGTTGTTAATGCTTTAGATCCCTTTGGCCAGGGGTACTTTCTACCACGTGGCTTTCTGCGGGAAGCTGTTTCTTCTCTTTCTCGTGCAGATTTGATTGTCCTTAATCATATACAAGATAAAGAGCAGTTTCAGTCAATAACAAAAGAGATTCGCAAGTTTTCAGAAGCTCCGCTGATAGCCACAAAAATGGAAGTAGCAGAGGTATTGGATTTACAAGGACAGCCCTTAGCGGAGTTAGTAGGAAAAAAAGTAGGAATCTTTTGCGCAATCGCTCATCCTGATTATTTTTATCAAACTGTGAAACAATTAGGGGCAGAGCCGGTGGATACCGAATTCATGTTAGATCATTTAACTTTTACTACGGAAAGTTTAATCCAATTTTGTGAAAGAGCTAAGGCAAAGGGAGCGGAGTGGATCTTATGCACGGAAAAAGATAGGGTAAAACTTGATGAATTAGCTCTATCTGGCCAGCCAATCGGTTGGTTAAAGATGAATTTGAAAATTGTTGAAGGAAAGATTCATTGGGAGGGTTTCATAGAAAAAACCAAACACTACATTAAGCGCAGGATATAAATTTGAATCTTTGGCTTTCCTAAACTCTAGCTTAGTGGAAGTCTATTAAATCCTAGGCTTTATTTAAAAAGTTCAAGAAATATCACGTGTTTTTAAGTTAGCTGGAGAGCTTGCTAAACTAAAACCAAGAGATATCTTTCGGCTGTTTAAAGAATATTGGTTTATTATCTTTTAAATTTTCTTTTGCGAGGTTAGCCAAAAAGCAGCTTCATTATGCCTAGGCAGTTAAAAGCTGCAAGACGCTCTTCTAACTATACGCTTTTAAGCTACTTCTTATGCAGTCCGTACTTTATAAAGCCCCTATCGTTAAGTAGAAAGACAGCTTCCAGAGGGTTGAATATGTAGGTTAAGTTTTTTTTTAAGCCTATTATTCCGTTTAAAATACCTTGATAGAATCTAAAAAAGAGAATTAATCTTTTAAAAGCTTCACTCTTTCTTTAAAATGAGTCTTTATTGAATAGATGTTTGCATAAAGTGCTGCTCAAAAGCGTCCGGTTAGTTACAAAAGCCCAATCCTTAACTTATACCTTACCAAAAAAGAAATTAACCTTTCCCCAAGCTGACTCTCTCCTTAAAAACAAGCTTTTTATTAAGTATATGATTGCATAAAGGGTTGCTCAAGAACGCATTATTAAAAAACAGCTTAGTTTTCTTATAATCTTTTAAAAAGAGGTCTCTTCAAGCGATAGGAGCGTAGCATATACCAAATGATACTAATTAGGCTAAGAACTGTCCACACGATCAAGCGAGGAATATTGAACCAAGGATAGGGCTTCTGAGGAGGCGTACCCCACCGAGGTCCTGGCGGCCATATAATCCAATCAGGGGCGCCTTGTAAATTAGCTTCTGGTACAAAGCCAAAAACACGGCTATCTGCGCTCATTGCATGATTGTCTCCTAAAGTTAGATAGTATCCTTCAGGAATTTTTAGGCCAAAAGTTTCAATAAAATCTTTATCTAAAGAGCCATCTTCTTTTAAAGGAGCTCCATGGTCCTTAAAAGCAATATAGGGTGCATTTTTTGGAGCTTTCTCTTCTCGCCTCTTCTCATTTTCGTTAAAGTCAAGAAGATAAGGATCTTCTGGCATAAAAATTGGCGCGCCTAAGGTGCATAATGCTCCGTCCCTAAAATAGGCATAACGTGCAGGATATAAAAATTGGTTAGCAGCTGTAGGTTCATAATGAGTGCTCATTTCCATGCCAAGATTGTATAGCAGCTGAACATGAGCAGGATTCCGACTATAAATAGGGTGGTTTCTAGGAAGTTCCCAAGCCAGACTTGCAAGGCCTATTTGATAGGCGATACCATTGTAGAATTCATAAGTGCCGTCGGGGATTGTCGGCATTAAAGGACTATCCTTGGCTAAGCTAGAAGAATTGTAGCTATAGCGTGAAGCACGTCCTTCCCGCACCACAAAACGAGCCGTATACATAGTGTTCATTAAGGTATCGATATGGTTTTGAGATAAAGGAATGAGTGTGGTAAAAGCACCTACCAGTGGCTTAATACCCAATCGACTTTGCTGGAAAAGCGTTTCTGGGTAATTAAGGCAAGGAGTATGCCGCATTTCTAAATAAAGAAGGCCTGGGCTAACTTCATCTTGATTAAACAACTTTTGATCTGCTAGCTGCTGTTGATTTAGAAGACGAGAAAGCGCAAAATTGCGAAACCCCCAAAAATCACTGTAGGTTTTGATCTCCTGATGAGGTATGACAGAAGCCAGGGGCTCATCTTTAATCCATTCCTTGCCATTGTATATTTCACCCATTACCTGATTGGAAGGGATGATAGTCATACGGCCAATGGATTGGTGCATTTGATTAAAAACGAATTGATTTTTTCTCGGACGCGTTACTAGACCTTCTAGGTAAAAAAAAGGAATATAACTTAAATCTTTTATCCAAGGGCTATTACGTAGCTCGGCCTGATCTTCTTTATTCTTATCCATTCCGTAAATCTTACCGCCATAAAAATAAACCGTATCTCCAGGCTTAGCCATACAGCGTTTAATATAGCGTTTTTTATAAGGAAAAAGCCATAAGTAGTGAGAGTCAGTATCCGGCAAATCAATATTATCCCCTGAAAAAATTACAATCCCGGTTCTTTGTACAAGAGAAGGATCAAAATAGAGGTGACCTGTCGTAAAAGGGGTGTTAATACCAAAACTTGTTTTGCTAACTAACACGTTATCTTGTTCTCGGAAAGTAGGTCTCATCGAACCTGTGGGTATTTCATAGGCTTCAAATACTAGCTGACGTAAAAGGGTTGCCATAAATAGGGCGATGATGATAACTACGCCAAATTCTCGGAGGTATTCAAATAAGGATTTTTTTAAAGTTACTTGGTTATACGTTTCTAGGATACGTGCTAATTTACTAGCTTCTTCTTTATTTTTTTGAAGAATGGCTTGATCCAAATTCTCTAAAAGGTTTTCTAGAGTAGCTTTTTGCTCTAAAGCTAAGGCCTTATATTTTCTTTTATAGCGTTTACAGCCGGCCACAAGAATGGAGCGGGATTTGCTAAGAGTATAAATTTTCATGGAATCCCTAATTTTTTAAAGATTAGCATCGTAAATAAAACGCTTACCAAAAGCAAATATAAAAATAAGAACACTTCTAAATTTTGCAAACAGCTAGTAAGCCTCCTTTTTTTGTGCGCTTTTTGTACGCTTTATGCCCTAAAAATGGAGAGCTAGGAGGACTAATTCTGTGGAAATTTTGTTTAGAAGGTGTGTGTAAAAAGTTTCTTATAACGAAAAATGAAACAAAATTTTGGAAAAAATATCAGGCTAAAAAATACAAGAAAAGATAAGTAAACGCTTAACTATAAACAAAATAAGAAGAAATCTTAGTGGATTGTTAGCGAGAAAAAAAATTTAAAAATAAAAAGTGGAAAATGCTAAGTTTTTGTTGATAACTTAGCCAGCTTTCCTTAGAGGGCTCTCTTTAGCAGGAGCTCCTCTACCGCGCGCTCCTTTGCCGCTATCAATCATGTGAATTTTGGCTTTCCCAACAATTCCGCTGACTTGCAACCAATAAGGAAAATAAGAAGGATAAAGACCCGCCGTTTGGGGTAAATAGATTTCAATGATTTTGCCCGATAGTTCACTCCCATCTTTCGGCCAAAAAGTGCGCCATGCTTCAAAACTTATCCCTGGGATTACCTTTCCTTCGAAAATTAATTTAGGTTGCCAGTAGGGTCTTCTGTCGCTAGCTTGTGAAGGAGGAGGGGGGCCTACTTTCCTTCGTTCTTTGATAGGAATGTTATAGAATTTTAAATTTAATAAAGTGGATAAGAAATTTTCTCCCTCTGGGATTGTATACCATCCATTTTTTGTATAAGAAAAATAATCACCTAGATGCCCCGAAGCAGTATCGATTACATACCGCACCCAAGAGGTATGCCCAGGAGCATTCTGTTCAACCCACTTTTTCCACGAAAATCCCTCTAATTGAATACTTTGGCTAGGAACTGTAATTTCTTCTAAAGAGATTTCAGGGGAGGCAAAAGTGTCGATAAGCAAAAAAGTATAAGTTTTATTTTGTAAAGTAACAATATAATCCCCTGGGGTTGCTTTTCTCAATTTATCTTTTAAATAAAGCTCTTGCCCATTTAACTGAAAAAAATGGCAGCAAAAGAAGGCGATTAAAAAAATGTAAAAATTTTTATGCATACGCTTCCTAATTGATCAACCTATCCTAGAATATCTTATCTTTCTTTAATTTTTAACGGTAGAATAAAACATCTTAAAATTTGTATGCTAAAGCTGTTTATTTGAAAGCCCGTTAAATGGAGGAAAAATAGGTTTGCAATTGTATAATCAATCTGTTGGCTTATTCACAGATCTATATCAGCTATCTATGTCTTATGGATATTGGAAAGCGGGTTTGGAGCATAAAGAAGCCGTATTTCAACTGTTTTTTCGCCGTGCTCCTTTCCAGGGGGGATTTACTATTACAGCAGGGCTTGAAGCCGCCATTAATTTTATAGAAAATTTTCACTTTGATTCTAGCGATCTAAGCTATTTAGCAAGCTTAGAAAACCCTGAGGGAACGCCTGCTTTTCCAAATGACTTTCTAGAGTATTTATCTAATATGAAGTTTTCTTGTCATTTAGATGCAATACCAGAAGGGACTATTGTTTTTCCCTATGAGCCTTTATTGCGCATTCAAGGCCCTTTAATTCAATGCCAAATCTTAGAAAGTCCCTTACTAAATTTAATTAATTTTCCTACTTTAATAGCAACTAAGGCCGCTCGAGTGCGTGTTGCTGCGCAAAGTGACCAAGTGTTAGAATTTGGCTTAAGGCGAGCTCAAGGCTTTGATGGCAGCCTTACAGCTAGCCGAGCAGCTTATATAGGGGGATGTAATGCAACTTCCAATGTTTTAGCAGGAAAATTATTTGGCATACCGGTTAAAGGCACTCATTCTCATAGCTGGGTAATGGTATTTGATGATGAATTAGAATCTTTTAAGACTCTTGCCCAAACTATGCCCGCTAATAGCCTTTTTCTTGTAGATACTTATGATAGCGTTGAAGGAGTAAAAAAAGCTATACAAGTAGGTCAGTGGCTAAAGAGCCAAGGTAAAATCTTTCATGGCATACGCCTGGATTCAGGCGATTTAGCTTATTTAAGTCATACAAGCCGAAAAATGCTAGATGAAGCCGGGTTCCCTCAGGCAGTCATTGTAGCAAGTAATGAATTAGATGAAACCCAGATTAGTGAGCTTAAATATCAAAAAGCTCCCATAGGGGTATGGGGAGTAGGCACCAAATTAGTTACTTCTCACGATTGCCCGGCGCTAGATGGTGTTTATAAGCTGTCGGCTTTGCGCGATCCTGAGGGGCCTTGGAAATATAAATTAAAATTATCCGAACAGATGATAAAAATTTCTAATCCTGGGATTTTGCAAGTGCGCCGTTTTCGCAATACAAGTTCTTCTCCTATTGCTGATATGATTTATGATATAAATATGCCTGTGAGCCCTGAACCTTGCCTTATTAACCTTAATGATTCGACCGAACAAATTGTTCTAAAAAAGGAATTGCAAAGTGAAGAGCTGTTAGTCCCTATTTTCCGCCAAGGAAAATGTGTATATCCATTGCCTAATCTAGAGAAAATTCGTGAAAGAACTCTTAAAGAACTCGAAAAGTTTCCTAAAAATTCTAAGCTTTTAAAACACCCTTGTCCTTACCTGGTAGGCATGGAGAAATCTCTACATGCTTACAAAAGCCAAGTAGTTAATCACATACGCCCCCAAATTTGCCCAAGCTCTTTCTTTACTAAAAAGGGTATGAAGGAAGAATAATTTATGACCGCTTTGCTGATTATCGATGTTCAGAACGATTTTTTTCCTCCAGGAGCTTTAGCCATTAAAGATGCTGAAAAGATTCTCCCTAATCTTAATAAAATTATACGCCATCCTTTTGAGGTGATTGTAGCTACAAAAGATTGGCATCCTCTCGGTCATGTGAGCTTTGCCTCTTCCCATGGAAAAGAGGTAGGAGAGGTGATCCATTTAGGTGGCTTAGAGCAAGTTTTATGGCCTATACATTGTGTGCAAGATTCAGTAGGAGCGCAATTTTCTGCAGGCTGGGATTCTCATAGAGTGCAAAAAGTGATTTATAAGGGCACGGATAAAAGAATGGATAGCTATAGTGCTTTTTTTGATAATGGAAGAAGCAAAGCTACAGAATTACATAACTTTTTACAAAGTAAGGGAATTAAAAAGATCTTTTTAGGAGGGTTGGCTACCGAGTATTGTGTGAAATACTCTGCTCTTGATGCTTTAAACTTAAATTATCAGGTGTATGTAATTATTGATGCCTGTAAACCTGTTAACTCATTGCCGGCAGCTGAAGAAAAACACTTAAATGAAATTCTGCAAGCGGGCGGCTCTCTTATTGAGGCAAAAGAGGTTATTAAAAGTTTAACCTTGAGCTATCAGAAATAAGTAATAAAACATTAATTAAAGACTGCAAGCATCCGTGATTAAAGCGGAAAAGGATAATTACTAATATTTTATAAAGCACTCTATCTATCGATTGATTTTTTTCTAATAATTAAATATATTAAATCTTATTATTAAAAGTTTCTAGCTAAATTTATAGGTTGAGGGAGTATGACTATAGAAAATATGACAGGTTCTACATTTAGCAGTTGGTTTCATTCCCATCCTCTCGATAGCCTTATGAATAAAATCTCTAAATGGGAGAAGAAGGGGGCAGCTGGAAGAGCGCGCGTTGCTAATTTGGGGGTGCTTGCGCTGGATCTCCAAGGAGTTTTTTGTAATACTTTACGGTTCCCTCTGATAGCTCTCATCTTACCTGCTTCTTCTATGGTATCCACCGGAGCCTCTCTTGCGCGGAGAGTAATATCTTTAACAAGGGTAGATCGCCCAGCTGCTACATTTCGACGCAAATGTATGCAAGTTTTACCTATTGTTGTGTCTCATTGTCCCACTGCTAGAGACCTAGGAAAAAGCATTCTAAAGATAGTTAATTATAGCCTGGGCTTTTTTTCTTCTTTGATTGTAGGTTTTATTTCGGTTAAGGCCAATCTATGGATTCATCATCAGTTAGGCTTGATTTGTAATCCAGAGCTTGCAAAGCAAAAGCGCAAAAGTAAAGCTATCATGCATCTAAAAAAGATAGAATGTACAAAGCCTTATAGAAAAAGAATTAGGAAAAGGATTGATGAGCATACGGAAGAGAAGCTAAGAGAGCATTTATTAGCTCCTTCATCCGCTATAAAAGAGGGGCTACTAGGTAAAAGTCGGCTATGCTTAGCTATCGAGGAAGCTACAAAAAAGAAACGTGAAGAAGCTAAAATTAATTACGAAAAGCAACGGGGTCGAGCGTTAGGTTCAGCTGAATGGGATTTAATTAAAGCTAAATATTGGAAGAACTTAACCGATCCGTTCGTATTTAAAAAGGAATTAGAGCCAGATTTTCACCCATTTTTAACTTACTACTTTAATTGGAGAAGTGAGGGGATAGTAAAAAATCAACCTTTCGCTTTTAAGTCCCTTAGCCTTTATCACGCTTATATGGCTTGCTATTATCGCTGGAATCTTACTCCTGAAGAAGTTAGTCAAACTATAAGCTCAATTATTTTACCTCGAGAGAAGAAAAAGGCTAGGATAGAAGCTACCCGAGACACTTACTATGCTTTATATTTTCATACCGTCTTGAAAGAGCAGAAGTGTATCGATTATGATCGAAGAATTGAGAAAGCTTTACAAGCAAAAGCAAAAGAACAACGAAAAATTTTATCTGCAGGCGAAATTGAGGCAATAGATCAAGAAATAAAAGCATTTATTAAAGCACAAGAGACGCTTCTAGAGGCGGCCCGTGTTAATCAGAATTTATCCATGGCTAAGATTCACTACATTATCGAGAATCAAGCTTACGAGTTTAATGAGGCTGCGCGCAAAGAATTGGAAGATTTTGCTTTGCAGGCAAGCCATCATCTTAAGCAAAGAATGACTGCTGCAACTGCAGAAGTAGTAAAGCGTCTGAGAAGGGCGAAAGACCGAAAAGATTTTTCTTCCATTGAGCATTTTTCTAAATTAAAAGATATAGTTACAAGGCAATTAAACCGTCTATTCACCAGCTCTTCTTTTAAAAACACAGCGTATGACCTAAAGAACGATAAAACAATCGACCAGGCGATTATGGAGTCAGCAAAAAATGCTGTAGAGTGCCAGGTTGAAAGTAGATTAGCTCAAAGTAATGCCCAGTCACTATCTAGTCAAGATAGAGAGATATTAAAAAAACATTATGAGAAAATTGAAGTTCCTAGACTTTATGAGCAGCTATGGTTAAGGAAGTATAATAAAAATTTTTCCCTCTTAGAAAATAGACGCGGACAAGCTTTTCATAAAATTATGAAAAGGATGCATGAAAGGTCAGATGGTAAAAGGGTACTATTTAAACAGTGGATAAAAAGAGTAGACTTGCCTGAAGGTCATGAAAGCAATTTGCCTATAGATAACAAAGCCATTCGACCTGATAAAAACTATGCAGATGTTACTATTATTATACCTGAGAACGAAGATATAAATTCTGCTCAGATAATTTTCAAGGGCCATGAGCGTATGAGGAATGCTAATGCTGAGTATATGGATGGACGTCTTTCAACCACAGAGTTTACATTTAAAGAGCTAGAAAAACTAGTAAGACAAAGTAAAAAAGTCTTTAAAAAGGTAGCTGCTAGATACAGGTTTAATAAGACACGCATTAGAGAGACATACCTTGGAGTGAATGGGATTAATTATCAAGAAGAGCACTATCAAGCTATGCATCTTAAGCAGCAATTTGAGGAGCATAAGCTTTGGGAGGTTTTTGGTACTTTAAGTGAAAAAGAGGCTAAAAGAAAAAGAAAAGTTGTGACGTTGAAAGCACACTTGGTAAAAGCCAAGCTAAGAGCTAATAAGTATAAAGAAAAGTATCGCGATGTTGTTAGCCAAAATGATAGGCATCAAATTCAAATTAATTTGAAAGAGTAGAGGCTTATCACTTATTTAATAGAAAAGAGGGCTAAAAAAGAAAAAACAGTCAGAAATTTTAAGCGGTTACAGGTAAGCCTAGCTTTAGATGTGATTATGTGGGCCTCTGCAAAGCCAAAAATGCTTGTAAATAGCTGTTTTCTCTATTTACTGCACTTTCTGCTTTACATTATCTTTTGTGGATTAAGAGTTTAAGCAGCTCTGACGTCTATGATCGCTTATCAAAAATTACTAAAGTAAATAATGGCGTTTAGACAAGCTCTCTTTGCCCAATCTAAAAAAATTATCTCTTAAAAGCTGATTTTTTTATCAAAATATGAATTTTATTGAGCATATATTTGTATAAAGAGCGGCTCAAAAGCATATAAATTAGCTTGCAAGTCTTGCAGAAGAGGTAAAAAAAAAGCTGTTAGCTCTAAGGCAAGGCTGCCCTATTGCCAGGGATTAGACTGTTCTACTCATTTGCAGAAAAGTAATTTGGAAAGATGAAAAATATAATATATTTATGGTCCTTAGAGAATAGATAGCCCATGCGATTGCGATGCCTAGAAGAAAAGAATGATTTACTTTATTCTAGTTAAGCTCCTTTATTCTCAAAGAAAATCTATTCCTAGAAGCCTACAGCTTTCTTGTGAAATATAAGGCCTCCTGTTAAGCCTTTATTTTTAGCTTTATCTTTCAATTGTTCATTCCTTTCTTATTTTTATTAGAACTTGCCCTTCATTTTTCTCCATGCTATAAAATGCTTAATAAAAACGGAAAGGCGAGTATGTATAAAATTTTTTTATGGGCAGTGATTGGAATAATATCTGGCACAGCTCATCTTCATCTTTTTGCAGAAGAAAAGGCAGATAAAAAAGAGGAAGGATCCATAACCTTTTGCCTTAAAGAAATAATTTCTGAGACTAAGCATCAAATAATAATTAATAATATAGAAATACCTTATAAAGCAATTGCTGGTAATATCCTGCTTAGAAATGATCAATCGAAGCCAAAAGCTAGTATTTCTTATATTGCTTATTTTAAAGAAGAGGTTTTAGAACCAGCTGCACGCCCTCTTATTTTTTGTTTTAATGGAGGCCCAGGGTCTTCGTCTATATGGTTACATGTAGGTGTTTTTGGACCTCGCCGTGTCCTTCTAAGCGATGAAGGAGAGGGGCTTTTTCCTTATCAAGTGATTGATAATCCTCATTCTCTCTTAGATTTAGCTGATCTGGTATTTATTGATCCAATCTCTACAGGCTATAGCCGTGTGGCCTCGGGAGAAGATGCTAAACAATTTCATGGGGTGGACGAAGATATTGAGTCACTGGGTGAGTTCGTCCGTCAATTTATTACGCAGTATGAAAGATGGAATTCTCCCAAGCTGTTAGCAGGCGAAAGCTATGGAACGACGCGTGCAGCAGGATTAGCAGGTTATTTGCATGATGAGCTAAATATTTATCTAAATGGGATGATTCTTATCTCCTCTGTATTAAACTTTCAAACGCTCAATGATTATAATGAAGGTAATGATCTTCCTTACCCTCTTTATTTACCTACTTATACAGCTACCGCCTGGTACCATAAAAAGCTAGGGGAAAATTTACAAGGAGACTTAGATAAAACATTGGAAATCGTTAAAGACTTTGCTTTAACAGATTATACATCTGCTTTAATGAAAGGAGATAGTTTAAGTGCCCATGAATATGCTAAGATTGTAGCCCAATTGGCTGATTATACAGGATTGTCACCTGAATTTATCAAAAAGGCTAATTTGCGGATTAGCCCGCAACGTTTTTCCAAAGAATTATTAAGGGCTCAAGATTTGATTGTAGGGCGTTTTGATTCTCGCTTTAAAGGGGAAGCATTAAATCCATGTAACGATTATCCTAGCTACGATCCGAGCTTTGATGCAATTGCAGGAACTTTTACAGCTGCCTTCAATCAGTACATTAGAAAAGAGCTCAAAATTAAAAATGATCAAGAATATAAGATTTTAGCAAATCTTCACTCAACTTGGAATTATAGTAAATATACCAATCAATTTTTAAATATGTCAACGGCGTTGCGTAACGTAATGACTCAAAATAAGGCTTTAAAAGTATTCGTAGGAAGCGGCTACTACGACTTAGCTACCCCCTTTTTTGCTACTGACTATACTTTTAATCATCTACGGCTTGCCTCGGACTTACAGGGCCGGGCCAATATACATTATTACCCGGCAGGGCATATGATGTATGTTCAAAAATCTTCTTTGATTAAAATGAAGGAGGATATAAGCCGATGGATGAAAAAACTCTAACGTTACCACAAAAACTAGGGGAAGCAGCATTATCTCATTGCCTCATCTTACATAAGTATTTCATTTAACTCATAAGAGGAAGGAGCTTTTTTATTCCGGGGGAGGGGAGCTTTTTCTGTGCTAGTTTAAGAGCTTTATTGCAGAGATTACCCTCGTAAGAGTTTTTATATCTTACTTTTACTCTAAGATAAAGCAGCTTTCTCAACTACAAGTGTCTAGTTTAGAAAACAGCTAGCTTGCTTCCGTTCCTGCAGAGATAAGACAATTTCCTGAAAGGTTAAATCTTTTTTTAGAAGAAAATCTTCTGCGTTGGTTGTATCTTAAGGAAAGTCTATTAAGCTGAAAAATTTGCCCTTTCTCTGGGGGAATATTGGTAAGATGTTTATTATCTGAGTTAAGGCATTGCAGCTTCGATAGCTGTCCAATCTCTGTAGGAACGGAGGTGAGCTGATTGTTCTGCAAGAAGAGCAATTGCAGTTGCGATAGCTGGCTTATTTCTATAGAAAGAATGGTAAGCGTGTGCCATGAGCACATTATAGATGTGCGTAACTATATGAAAGATGGGGGAAAATGGCTCCTCGAAGTCACTTTGCAGGAAGAGATTTCAAACCACATTAAGCTGCTTTGGTCAAAAGCTAAGGTAGTGAGCGTTAAGGAAAAGGTATGATAAACATATCAGGTGAGGGCTAAGGAGACGAACGAAAGTGAACTATTGACCCAAGTGTCGAAAGCTTTCTCAATGACGTCAAAACTGGGGGCTGCGTACTCTTCCAAGATAAATTTAGGGGAAACCTGTTTACTGCCTAAATGGCGTCCGGCATAAAGATAGCGTGAACTTAGTCTAGGCTTTTATATGGAACGTGGGAACCTCATAGAGGATGTTAAGAGAAAACCATATAGTGAAGAACACAAAGTGGGAAATATCGAAGCATGCATGAGGGGCAGATCAACTCGTAGTAGTGAGGAAGTCTTTGTAATGAAGAGGGAGCGAAGGGGTTGAATTGTTCAATCCAACTCAATAAGTCAAGTAGAAATACGAGGAACTTATGGGGATGGAGAAAAGGCTGGAAAGCTTGAAGAACAATAGGAGCCGTATGAAGCGAGAGTTTCACGTACGTGTCTGTGGGAGCCTAAGGGGGGAAGTCCCCTTGGGCGACCCGATTAGCTGCTATTTAAATGAAGGTGTTTAACCTGAGATAGCTAATCTATTTCTATAGGAAGGATGGTTAGCAGGTTGCCACTTAAGTGGAGCTTTTGCAGCTTGGATAGCTAACCTATTCCTACAGGAAGGCTGGTGAGCTGGTTTTGATTTAAGTGCGGATTACTTGTTTAAAGATAAGATGGCTAAAAGTTTTTTTATTTCATTTTAGCCCACCCCAATTTAAAAAGTACTTACTATTCTACAATTGAAAACGCTGCCTTATTTTTTCTGCAATATCATTCAAAGGATTTTCCTCTAATTCAAGCTTGTACATCCGCCATAACTGCCCAATTTCTATGGGCAGAGCAGTGAGCTGGTTTCGATTTAAGGAAAGCGTTTGCAGTTGAGATAACTGGCATATTTCTGCAGGAAGGTAGGTGAGCTGGTTTTGATCTAAGTAAAGCTCTTGCAGCTGAGACAGCCGCCCGATTTCTGCAGGAAGGCTGGTGAGCTGGTTTTGATCTAATTGAAGCCATTCTAGCTGAGACAGCTGCCCGATTTCTGCAGGCAGAGCGGTGAGCTGGTTCTGATTTAAGTCAAGCGTTTGCAGCTGAGACAATTGACCTATTCCTGCAGGCAGGCTAGTGAGCTGGTTTTGATCTAAGTAAAGCCCTTGCAGTTTAGACAATTGCCTGATTTCTACAGGCAGGCTGGTGAGCTGGTTTTGATTTAAGTAAAGCTCTTGCAGCTGAGACAGCTGTCCAATTTCTGCAGGCAGAGCGGTGAGTTGGTTTTCTCCTAAGTCAAGCGTTTGCAGCTGAGATAACTGGCCTATTTCTGCCGGAAGGCTGGTGAGCTCGTTTTCTCTTAAGTCAAGCGTTTGCAGCTGAGATAACTGGCCTATTTCTGGGGGTAAATAAGTCAAGCCTACTTTATATAAATCTAAAGCCGTGATGTTTCCACAATTTTCTGCAATCCAATCTCTAAGAAGCTGTCCTTTTTTTTCTAGAGGCAAGTGCTTAATTTCTTCTCGGCTCAAGTATTCTTCCCCACCAGGAAGTTTTTTCCAAAGTAAAAGGCGATTAATATTTAAGAGATAAGAAGAGTAATTAGCCAACGTTAAGCCTCTTTTTTCTTCTGTTTTCCATTTAAATTCCAAAGGAGAAATAGATTTAGCTAGGGTAAAAACTTGTTTAAAAACTTGATAAACTTTTTCGGTAGAGGTAAGTCCAGGATTGAGTTGATAAACTTTAGCTAACATAAGAGTTCGCTGGGTAGTGGTATTCTTCCTGGGAAAATGAAGCTGTGCTATTTTTTTATAAAGAGAAGGCATCGCTTCAGAAGCTAGCAGATGATGCCATCTTTTACAGACGCTAAATAAGGAAGGAACTACGCAAGCCTCTAAGATAGGGAGTAGCAATTCATTGGGCAAGCTTTCAATAGGTGCCGAAGAGATAGGATGCATTTTATTTCCTTTGGTAGGGATAACTTTTCAACATTTCCATTTTTAAAAACAATATAAAAATTAAAAAAGCAAGTCAAACGAATTCGAATCCTTATCAAGGGTAAAAAACCTCAAAGATGATCTACCAGCGCTTTTTTTTTCAGATAGATTCAAGGAAAGATTGGAGACCTTCCAAGCATTCAGGAGCAGCCACAGGTTTTGGCGATTAAGTGACGCGGCAATTTTAGTTTGGCTACAAGAATGAGATTGATTCTTTGCCATATTTGAGAAAAACGGCTCTTTTTGGCGCAATGTTTTAATTCTTCTATTGAATGATGGAATACAATACGCCTAGCTTTTGTGTGCCACGAGCACATTATAGATGTGCGTAACTATACGAAAGATGAGGAAAATGGCTCCTCGAAGTCGCTTTGCAGGAAGAGATTTCAAACCACCTTAAGCTGCTTTGGTCAAAAGCCAAGGTAGTGAGCGTTAAGGAAAAGGTGTGATAAACATATCAGGTGAGGGCTAAGGAGACGAACGAAAGTGAACTATCGGTCCAAGTGTCGAAAGCGTAAAGATGATGTCAAAACTGGGGGTTAAAAGCTCTTCCAGGATAAATTTAGGGGCAACCTGTTTACTGCCTAAATGGCGTCCGGCATAAAGATAGCGTGAACTTAGTCTAGGCTTTTGTATGGAACGTGGGAACCTCATAGATGATGTTAAGAGAAAACCATATAAGTGAAGAACACAAAGTGGGAAATATCGAAGCATGTATGAGGGGCAGATCAACTCGTAGTAGTGAGGAAGCCTTTGTAATGAAGGGGGAGCGAAGGGGTTGAATTGTTCAATCCACCTCAATAAGTCAAGTAGAAATACGAGGAACTTATGGGGGTGGGGAAAAGGCTGGAAAGCTTGAAGAACAATAGGAGCCGTATGAAGCGAGAGTTTCACGTACGTGTCTGTGGGAGCCTAAGGGGGAAGTTCCCTTGGGCGACCCGATTCCTGTCAAGAAAGGTTGTTCTCCCAGCCATAGCAATCTGCAGAAAAAAGAGAAAAACTTCTTGCATTATAAATGTGTAGGTTAGCTTAAGCTCACTTAGTTGCCGGAAGAAAAGCTGATTACTTGTTTAAAGATAAGATGGCTAAAAGTTTTTACTTCATTTTAGCCCCTCCCAATTTAAAAATTACTTACGGCTATTCTACAATTGAAAACGCTGCCTTATTTTTTCTGCAATATCTTTCAACGGATTTTTCGCTAATTCAAGCTTGGTAAGCTTAGACAATTGTCCGATTTCTGCAGGCAGACTGGTGAGCTGGTTTTGCTTTAAGTAAAGCCATTGCAGCCGAGACAGCTGCCCAATTTCTGCAGGCAGAGCTATGAGCTGGTTTTGATTTAATTCAAGCACTTGCAGCTGAGACAATTGACTTATTTCTGCAGGTAGGCTGGTGAGCTGATTTTGATTTAAGTGAAGCCATGCCAGCTGAGACAGCCGCCCAATTTCTACAGGAAGACTGGTGAGCTGGTTTTGATTTAAGTCAAGCCTTTGCAGCTGAGACAGCTGCCCGATTTCTGCAGGCAGAGCGGTGAGCTGGTTTTGATTTAAGTAAAGCAATTGTAGGTGAGACAATTGACCTGTTTCTACAGGCAGGCTGGTGAGCTGGTTTTGATTTAAGTAAAGCCCTTGCAGCTGAGGCAGCTGCCAGATTTCTACAGGCAGACTGGCGAGCTGGTTTTGATTTAAGTAAAGATATTCCAGCTCAGACATCTGCCCAATTTCTGCAGGAAGACTGGTGAGCTGGTTTTGATTTAAGTTAAGCATTTGCAGTTGAGACAATTGGCCTATTTCTGGGGGTAAATAAGTCAAGCCTACTTCAGATAAATTTAGCGAAGTTAAGTCTTTACAATTTCCTTCAATCCAATCTCTAAGAAGCTCTCCTTTTTTTCCTAGAGGCAAGTGCTTAATTTTTTCTCGGCTCAAGTATTCTTCCCCCCCAGGAAGTTTTTTCCAAACTAAAAGGCGATTAATATTTAAGAGACAAGAAGAGTAATTAGCCAGAGTTAAGTCTCTTTTTTCTTCTGTCTTCTCTTTAAATTCCAAAGGAGAAATAGATTGAGCTAAGGTAAAAACTTGTTTAAAAACTTGATAAACTTTTGAGGAGTAGTTAGCTAAAGTAAAATATTTTTTTTCTTCAGTCTTCCATTTAAATTCTAGAGGGGAAAGAGAACTAGCTAAAGTAAAGATTTGCCTAAAAATTGCATTTACCTTTGCTGTTTCAGAAAGTCTACTTTCTAGCTTATAAATCCTATCTAAAATAAAAGCCTGCCTGTTAATATCCCCTTGGGAAACATGTACTTTACCTATTTGTTTATAAAGAGAAGGCATCACTTCAGAAGCCAGCAGATGATACCATCTTTTACAGACGCTAAATAAGGAAGGAACTGCGCAAGCCTCTAAGATAGGGAGCAACAATTCATTGGGCAAGCTTTCAATAGAGGCCGAAGAGATAGGATGCATTTTATTTCCTTAGGTAGTGATGACTTTTCAGTACTTTTATTTTTTAAAGATAATATAAAAAAATTAAAAAGGCAAGTCAAACGAATTCGTATCCTTATCAATGAAAAACAATTCGCAGATGATCTACCGGCTCTTTTTTTCAGATAAATTCAAGGAAAGAGGGGAGACCTTCCAAGCATTTAGGAGCAGCCACAGGTTTTGGGGATTAAGTGACGCGGCAATATTAGTTTGGATAAAAGAATGAGATTGATTCTTTGCCTTATTTGAGAAAAACGGCTCTTTTTGGTGCCTTGTTTTAATTCTTCTAACGAATGATGGAATACAATACGCCTAGCTTCTTCCTGTCAAGAAAGGTTGTTCTCCCAGCATAGCAATCTGCAGAAAAAGAGAGAAACTTCTTGTCATTATAAATGTGTAGGTTAGCTTAAGCTTACTTAGTTGCGGGAAAGAAAGCGGATGACTTGTTTAAAGATAAGATGGCTAAAAGTTTGTTATTCATTTTAGCTTACCCCAATTTAAAAAGTACTTACGGCCATTCTACAATTGAAAACGCTGCCTTATTTTTTCGTCGATATCTTTCAAAGGATTTTCCGCTAATTCAAGCTTGGTAAGCTGAGACAGCTGCCCGATTTCTGTAGGCAGAGCGGTGAGCTGGTTTTGATTTAAGTGAAGCCATTGAAGCTGAGACAGCTGCCCTATTTCTGCAGGCAGAGCGGTGAGCTGGTTTTGATTTAAGTCAAGCGTGTGCAGCTGAGACAGCTGCCCGATTTCTACAGGCAGGCTGGTGAGCTGGTTTTGATTTAAGTCAAGCGTTTGCAGCCGAGACAACCGCCCAATTTCTACAGGCAGGTTGGTGAGCTGGTTTTGATTTAAGTAAAACTCTTGCAGCTGAGACAATTGACCTATTTCTGCAGGCAGAACGGTGAGCTGGTTTTGATCTAAGTAAAGCCCTTGCAGCTGAGACAATTGACCTATTTCTGCAGGAAGGCGGTCGAGCTGGTTTTTATTTAAGTCAAGCGTTTGCAGCTGAGACAATTGACCTATTTCTGGAGGAAGGTCGGTGAGCTGGTTTTGATTTAAGTCAAGCAATTGTAGCTGAGACAATTGACCTATTTCTGTAGGAAGGCGGTCGAGCTTGTTTTGCTTTAAGTAAAGCACCCCTAGTTGAGACAGCTGCCCGATTTCTGTAGGCAGATTGGTGAGCTTGTTTTGATTTAATTTAAGCATTTGCAGCTGAGACAATTGACCTATTTCTGCAGGCAGGCTGGTGAGCTGGTTTTGATTTAAGTTAAGCGATTGCAGCTGAGATAACTGGCATATTTCTGGGGGTAAATAAGTCAAGCCTACTTCCCATAAATCTAAAGTCGTGATGTTTTTACAATTTTCTTCAATCCAATCTCTAAGAAGCTCTCCTTTTTTCTCTAGAGGCAAGTGCTTAATTTCTTCTCGGCTCAAGTATTCTTCCCCACCAGGAAGTTTTTTCCAAAGTAAAAGGCGATTAATATTTAAGAGATAAGAAGAGTAATTAGCCAGAGTAAGATACCTCTTTTCTTCTATTTGCACTTTAAATTCTAAAGCTGAAAAAGACTTGGCTAAAGTAAAGATTTGCCTAAAGATTGCATTTACCTTTGCTGCTTCAGAAAGCTTTTCTGCTAGGTTATAAATCTTATCTACAATAAGAGCCTGCTCCTTAACATTTCCTTGAGGAACATGCACTTTACCTATTTGCTTATAAAGAGAAGGCATCGCTTCAGAAGCCAGCAGATGATGCCATCTTTTACAGACGCTAAATAAGGAAGGAACTACGCAAGCCTCTAAGATAGGGAGCAGCAATTCATTGGGCAAGCTTTCAATAGAGGCCGAAGAGATAGGATGCATTTTATTTCCTTGGGTAGTAATGACTTTTTATCATTTTTATTTTTAAAGGCAATATAAAAAAATTAAAAAAGCAAGTCAAGCGAATTCGTGCTCTTATCAATGAAAAGCAACTCACAGATGACCTACCAGCACATTTTTTTAGATAGATTCAAGGAAAGGGGGGAGACCTTCCAAGCATTTAGGAGCAGCCACAGGTTTTGGGGATTAAGTGACGCGGCAATTTGGATTTGGTTAAAAAGAATAAGATTGATTCTTTGCCTTATTTGAGAAAAACGGCTCTTTTTGGTGCCTTGTTTTAATTCTTCTTCCGCATGATTGAATACAATACGCCAGTTTCTTCCTGTCAAGAAAGGTTGTTCTCTCAACCATAGCAATCTGCAGAAAAAGAGAGAAACTTCTTGTCGTTATAAATGTGTAGGTTAGTTTAAATTTGCTTAGTTGCCGGAAGAAAAGCTGATTACTTCTTTAAAGATAAGATGGCTAAAAGTTTTTTATTTCATTTTAGCTCACCCCAATTTAAAAAGTACTTACGGTCATTCTACAATTGAAAACGCTGCCTTATTTCTTCTGCAATATCTTTCAAAGGATTTGCTGCTAATTCAAGCTTGGTAAGCTGAAACAGCTGCCCGATTTCTGTAGGCAGAGCGGTGAGCCGATTTTGGCTTACCTTAAGCACTCGCAGCTGAGATAGTTGCCCTATCTCTGCAGGCAGACTGGTGAGCTTGTTTTGATTTAATTGAAGCGCTTGCAGCTGAGGCAGCTGCCCAATTTCTGCAGACAGGCTGGTGAGCTTGTTTTGATCTAAGTAAAGCGTTTGCAGCTGAGACAATTGCCCGATTTCTGCAGGTAGGCTGGTGAGCTTGTTTTGATTTAATTCAAGCCTTTGCAGCTGAGATAGCTGCCCGATTTCTGCAGGCAGGCTAGTGAGCTTGTTTTGATTTAAGTAAAGCAATCGTAGCTGAGACAGCTGCCCAATTTCTGCAGGCAGGCTGGTGAGCTTGTTTTGATTTAAGTTAAGCCCTCGTAGTTGAAACAGTTGCCAGATTTTTTCAGGCAGGCTGGTGAGCTGGTTTTGATTTAAGTCAAGCAATTGTAGCTGAGACAATTGGCTTATTACTGCAGACAGGCTGGTGAGTTGGTTTTGGATTAAGAAAAGCCCTTGCAGCTGAGACAGCTGCCCGATTTCTATAGGCAGACTGGTGAGTTGGTTGTGATTTAAGTAAAGCTCTCGTAGTTGAGACAGCTGAACGATTTCTGCAGGCAGACTGGCGAGCTGGTTTTCTCTTAAGTCAAGCGTTTGCAGCTGAGATAGCTGGCCTATTTCTGGGGGTAAATAAGTCAAGTTTAATCTAGATAAATCTAAAGTCGTGATGTTTTTACAATTTTCTTCAATCCAATCTCTAAGAAGCTCTCCTTTTTTTCCTAGAGGCAAGTACTTAATTTCTTCTCGGTTCAAGTATTCTTCCCCGCCAGGAAGTTTTTTCCAAAGTAAAAGGCGATTAACATTTACAAGATAGGAAGAGTAATTAGCCAGCGTTAAGCCTCTTTTTTCTTCTGTTTTCCATTTAAATTCTAAAGTTGAAAGAGACTTGGCTAAAGTAAAGATTTGCCTAAAGATTGCATTTACCTTTGCTGCTTCAGAAAGCTTTTCTTCTAGCTTATAAATCCTATCTACAATAAGAGCCTGCTCCTTAACATTTCCTTGAGGAACATGCACTTTACCTATTTGCTTATAAAGAGGGAGCATGACTTCAGAAGCTAGCAGATGATGCCATCTTTTACAGACGCTAAATAAGGAAGGAACTACGCAAGCCTCTAGGATAGGGAGCAGCAATTCATTGGGCAAGCTTTCAATAGATGCCGAAGAGATAGGATGCATTTTATTTCCTTTGTTAGTGATGACCTTTTATTAATTTTTATTTTTAAAGACAATATAAAAAAATTAAAAAAGCAAGTCAAACGAATTCGTATCCTTATACCATTTAAACGAACTCCGTAAGTAGCAGCTATTGAGAATTGCAAACAGTCTTTTTCTAAATTCAAATAAGGAGGATAATTTAGGGAGAGAAAAGGTTTGGAAAGGAGGAAACCATGTTTGTAGCTTTTTATCATACAATAGAGGAATTAAACGCCATGGCAAAAAAGAAAGCCTATGGCAGTTACAGTTGTAAACTAAGAGCAGTGGTGATGGCGATGGAAGGAGAAAGCGCATATCAGATAGGAAAAGCGCTAGGTTATTGTACAAGCGCTATTCAAAAATGGATCCGAAGGTATAATGCTCAAAATTTAGAGGGCCTGAAAGATAGGAGGCCTGTAATAACAGGAAGAAAAAGAGCTTTAACGTTTGAGCAAGAAAAAGCTTTCTTAGAGAGGGTAGAAAAAGGGCCTGAACCTGACGAAAGCATCAATGTTTTCCACCTAGTTGATCTACAAGCTATTCTAAAAAAAGAGTTTGGTAAAAACTTAACCTTGCAAGGAATTTGGACAATCTTACGTCGCAGCCGCTATACGCCTTTGGTTCCTCGTCCTCAGCATTATAAAGCTAACCTAAGGGACCAAGAAGCCTTTAAAAAAAAATTCCAGAAGTCATCACCAGCTTAAACAAACAATTTCCCAAGAAAAACATCGAAATTTGGTTTGAAGATGAGGCACGGCTTGGGCAACAAAGCACCTCTACTAAGGTATGGGCAAAAAAAGGAACGCGGCCAAAAGCTCCTAGGCAGACAGAATATAAAAATCTGTATGTAGCTACAGCTGTTTGCCCACGTTCAGGGCAAGCAGAAGGGATGATTTTACCTTTCTTAAATAGCCAAGGAGTGGAAATTCTTCTTAAGCAAGTTAGTCAATCGCTGCCTGCTTCTTCCCATGCTTTGCTAATTTTAGACCGAGCTAGCTATCATACTAGTAAAACGCTTAAAGTTCCTTCCAATATTCACCTGCTCTTTCTACCTCCTTATAGTCCTGAACTTAATCCTGTTGAAAACTTATGGCATTACTTGCGTAGCCATTTTTGGTCTAATCGTATTTATCGGGGTTATAAAGAACTAGAAAAGATGGCAATAGCTTCTTGGAGAAAGGTATGTCTGCAAGAAAAAAGAATGAAAAGTTTATGTGCTGTATCGTATGCCTAATTGTGTAAGGAGTAATTTAAAAGCGTATTATCAATAAAAAACCACTCACAGACGTCCTATGAGTGTTTTTATTTCAAATAAATTCAAGGAAAGAGGAAGCCTTCCAAGCATTTAAGAGCAGCCACAGGTTTTGGGGATTAAGTGACGCGACAATTTTGGTGTGGCTAAGAGAATGAGATTGATTCTTTGCCTTATTTGAGAAAAACGGCTCTTTTTGGCGCGATGTTTTAATTCTTCTATCGAATGATGGAATACAATACGCCAGTTTCTTCCTATCAAGAAAAGTTGTTCTCCCAGCCTAGCAATCTGCAGAAAAAGAGAGAAACTTCTTGTCGTTATAAATGTGTAGGTTAGCTTAAGCTTACTTAGTTGCGGGAAGGAAAGCGGATTACTTGTTTAAAGATAAGATGGCTAAAAGTTTTTACTTCATTTTAGCCCCTCCCAATTTAAAAATTACTTACGGCTATTCTACAATTGAAAACGCTGCCTTATTTTTTCTGCAATATCTTTCAACGGATTTTTCGCTAATTCAAGCTTGGTAAGCTTAGACAATTGTCCGATTTCTGCAGGCAGACTGGTGAGCTGGTTTTGCTTTAAGTAAAGCCATTGCAGCCGAGACAGCTGCCCAATTTCTGCAGGCAGAGCTATGAGCTGGTTTTGATTTAATTCAAGCACTTGCAGCTGAGACAATTGACTTATTTCTGCAGGTAGGCTGGTGAGCTGATTTTGATTTAAGTGAAGCCATGCCAGCTGAGACAGCCGCCCAATTTCTACAGGAAGACTGGTGAGCTGGTTTTGATTTAAGTCAAGCCTTTGCAGCTGAGACAGCTGCCCGATTTCTGCAGGCAGAGCGGTGAGCTGGTTTTGATTTAAGTAAAGCAATTGTAGGTGAGACAATTGACCTGTTTCTACAGGCAGGCTGGTGAGCTGGTTTTGATTTAAGTAAAGCCCTTGCAGCTGAGGCAGCTGCCAGATTTCTACAGGCAGACTGGCGAGCTGGTTTTGATTTAAGTAAAGATATTGCAGCTCAGACATCTGCCCAATTTCTGCAGGAAGACTGGTGAGCTGGTTTTGATTTAAGTTAAGCATTTGCAGCTTAGATAACTGGCATATTTCTGGGGGTAAATAAGTCAAGCCTACTTCAGATAAATTTAGCGAAGTTAAGTCTTTACAATTTCCTTCAATCCAATCTCTAAGAAGCTCTCCTTTTTTTCCTAGAGGCAAGTGCTTAATTTTTTCTCGGCTCAAGTATTCTTCCCCCCAGGAAGTTTTTTCCAAACTAAAAGGCGATTAATATTTAAGAGACAAGAAGAGTAATTAGCCAGAGTTAAGTCTCTTTTTTCTTCTGTCTTCTCTTTAAATTCCAAAGGAGAAATAGATTGAGCTAAGGTAAAAACTTGTTTAAAAACTTGATAAACTTTTGAGGAGTAGTTAGCTAAAGTAAAATATTTTTTTTCTTCAGTCTTCCATTTAAATTCTAGAGGGGAAAGAGAACTAGCTAAAGTAAAGATTTGCCTAAAAATTGCATTTACCTTTGCTGTTTCAGAAAGTCTACTTTCTAGCTTATAAATCCTATCTAAAATAAAAGCCTGCCTGTTAATATCCCCTTGGGAAACATGTACTTTACCTATTTGTTTATAAAGAGAAGGCATCACTTCAGAAGCCAGCAGATGATACCATCTTTTACAGACGCTAAATAAGGAAGGAACTGCGCAAGCCTCTAAGATAGGGAGCAACAATTCATTGGGCAAGCTTTCAATAGAGGCCGAAGAGATAGGATGCATTTTATTTCCTTAGGTAGTGATGACTTTTCAGTACTTTTATTTTTTAAAGATAATATAAAAAAATTAAAAAGGCAAGTCAAACGAATTCGTATCCTTATCAATGAAAAACAATTCGCAGATGATCTACCGGCTCTTTTTTTCAGATAAATTCAAGGAAAGAGGGGAGACCTTCCAAGCATTTAGGAGCAGCCACAGGTTTTGGGGATTAAGTGACGCGGCAATATTAGTTTGGATAAAAGAATGAGTTTGAGAAAAACGGCTCTTTTTGATGCAATGTTTTAATGCTTCTACTGAATGATGAAATACAATACGCCAGTTTCTTCCTATCAAGAAAAGTTGTTCTCCCAGCCTAGCAATCTGCAGAAAAAGAGAGAAACTTCTTGTCGTTATAAATGTGTAGGTTAGCTTAAGCTTACTTAGTTGCGGGAAGGAAAGCGGATTACTTGTTTAAAGATAAGATGGCTAAAAGTTTTTACTTCATTTTAGCCCCTCCCAATTTAAAAATTACTTACGGCTATTCTACAATTGAAAACGCTGCCTTATTTTTTCTGGAATATCTTTCAAAGGATTTTCTGCTAATTCCAGCCCATGCAGCTGAGACAGCTGCCCAATTTCTGCAGGAAGGCTGGTGAGCTGGTTTTGGCTTAAGCCAAACGTTTGCAGCTGAGATAAATGCCCTATCTCATTAGGAAGATTGGTAAGCTGGTTGTTGTTTAAGCCGAGCCCCCGCAGCTGTGATAGCTGCCATAGCTCTGCAGGCAGAGCGGTGAGCTGGTTTTGATTTAAGTAAAGATATTGCAGCTGAGACAATTGACCTATTTCTGCAGGCAAAGCGGTGAGCTGGCTTTGATTTAAATCAAGCACTAGTAGTTGAGACAGCTGCCCGATTTCTGCAGGCAGAGTGGTGAGCTGGTTTTCTCTTAAGTTAAGCACTTGCAGTTGAGACAATTGGCCTATTTCTGAGGGTAAATAAGTCAAGCCTGCTTTAGATAAATCTAAAGCCATGATGTTTTTACAATTTTCTTCAATCCAATTTCTAAAAAACTCTCCTTTTTTCTCTAGAGGCAAGTGCTTAATTTCTTCTCGGCCCAAGTATTTTTTCCCACCCGGAAGTCTTTCCCAAAGTAAAAGGCGATTTATATTTAAGAGATAAGAAGAGTAATTGGCCAGTGTTAAGCCTCTTTTTTCTTCTGTTTTCTCTTTAAATTCCAAAGGAGAAATAGATTTAGCTAAGGTAAAAACTTGTTTAAAAACTTGATAAACTTTCTCGGTAGAGGTAAGTGCAGGATTGAGTTGATAAACTTTAGCTAACAAAAGAGTTCGCTGGGTAGTGATATTCTTCCTGGGGAAGTGAAGCTGGGCTATTTTCTTATAAAGAGAAGGCATCACTTCAGAAGCCAGCAGATGATGCCATCTTTTACAGACGCTAAATAAGGAAGGAACTACGCAAGCCTCTAAGATAGGGAGCAGCAATTCATTGGGCAAGCTTTCAATAGACGCCGAAGAGATAGGATGCATTTTATTTCCTTAGGTAGTGATGAACTTTTATCATTTTTATTTTTAAAGGCAATATAAAAAAATTAAAAAAGCAAGTCAAACCAATTCGTATCCTTATCAATGAAAAACAACTCACAGGTAATCTACCACGCTTTTATTTTAGAGAGATTTAAGGAAAGGGGGGGCTTCCAAGCATTTAGGAACAGCCCCAGGCTTTGGGGATTCAGTGACGCGGCAATTTTGGTGTGGCTAAAAGAATGAGATTGATTCTTTGCCTTATTTGAGAAAAACGGCTCTTTTTGGCGCGATGTTTTAATTCTTCCACCGCATGATGGAATATAATACGCCTAGCTTCTTCCTGTCAAGAAAGGTTGTTCTCTCCGCATAGTAATCTGCAGAAAAAGAGAAAAGCTTCTTGTCATTATAAATGTGTAGGTTAGCTTAAGCTTACTTAGTTGCGGGAAGGAAAGGAGATTACTTGTTTAAAGATAAGATGGCTAAAAGTTTTTATTTCATTTTAGCTCACCCCAATTTAAAAAGTGCTTAAGGCCATTCTACAATTGAAAACGCTGCCTTATTTTTTCTGCAATATCTTTCAAAGGATTTTCCGCTAATTTAAGTATGGTAAGCTGAGACAATTGCCCGATTGCTGTAGGCAGGCTGGTGAGCTGGTTTTGATTTAATTCAAGCGTTCGCAGCTTGGACAGCTGCCCGATTTCTGTAGGCAGAGCGGTGAGCTGGTTTTGATTTAAGAGAAGCGCTCGCAGCTCAGGCAGTTGCCCGATTTCTGTGGGAAGATTGGCAAGCTGGTTTTGATTTAATTCAAGCCTTTGCAGCTGAAACAGCTGCCCGATTTCTGCAGGCAGACTGGTGAGCTGGTTTTGATTTAAGTTAAGCCATGCCAGCTGAGACAATTGTCCGATTTCTGCAGGAAGGCTGGAGAGCTGGTTTTGATTTAAGTAAAGCCATCGCAGCTGAGATAGCTGCCCGGTTTCTGCAGGCAGACTGGCGAGCTTGTTTTGATTTAATTCAAGCCTTTGTAGCTGAGACAATTGCCCAATTTCTGCAGGAAGGCTGGAGAGCTGGTTTTGATTTAAGTAAAGCCATCGCAGCTGAGATAGCTGCCCGATTTCTGCAGGCAGACTGGTGAATTGGTTTCGAATTAAGCCAAGGTTTCGCAGCTGAGACAGCTGCCCGATTTCTGCAGGAAGGCTGGAGAGCTGGTTTTGATTTAATTCAAGCCCTTGCAGCTGAGACAACTGGTATATTTCTGAGGGTAAATAAGTCAAGCCTACTTTAGATAAATTTAAAGCCGTGATGTTTTTACAATTTTCTTCAATCCAATCTCTAAGAAGCTCTCCTTTTTTCTCTAGAGGTAAGTGCTTAATTTCTTCTCGGCTCAAGTATCCTTCCCCACCAGGAAGTTTTTTCCAAAGTAAAAGGCGATTAATATTTAAGAGATAAGAGGAGTAATTAGCCAGAGTTAAGCCTCTTTTTTCTTCTGTTTTCTCTATAAATTCCAGAGGAGAAATAAATTTAGCTAAGGTAAAAACTTGTTTAAAAACTTGATAAACTTTTTCGGTAGAGGTAAGTCCAGGATTAAGTTGATAAACTTTAGCTAACATAAGAGTTCGCTTGGTAGTGGTATTCTTCCCGGGGAAATGAAGCTGGGCTATTTTTTTATAAAGAGAAGGCATCGCTTCAGAATCTAGCAGATGATGCCATCTTTTACAGACGCTAAATAAGGAAGAAACTGCGCAAGCCTCTAAGATAGGGAGCAGCAATTCATTGGGCAAGCTTTCAATAGATGCCGAAGAGGTAGGATGCATTTTATTTCCTTGGGTAGTAATGACCTTTTATCATTTTTATTTTTAAAGGCAATATAAAAAAATTAAAAAAGTAAGTCAAACGAATTTGTATCCTTAATCACCAAGAGGGTATCGGCTAACTTGTTAAGCAAAGAGCAAGCTAATATGCTTTGTAGGCGATAGCTAGATATAGAAGGTTTTTGCTCAGCCTTGGGCCGACTAGACATAGTATGCTTTTGAGTTGCAATAAATTGAGGTTCTACAATCTGTATATATTTAAATTTTTTTACAAACTTATCTAATTGGCGTTTAGCATCGTTTGGACATGAAAACTCTTGATGCATGAGCTTAATAAAGGCTTTGGCTTCCTTTTTCACTGCCCTTGTTGTAGGGCTCCTGGCCTTGTAACACATGTGGGGGATTTCTGATGAAAATGTAATGTATCGATGGGTAGAAAATGCTTACTGGCAATATTTTTGTGGGTATGACTTTTGGCACCAGGCGCCACCCATCTTACTTCTTTAATTAACACGAGTCATTGGATAAGGAAATAGTTGAAAAAAGACCTTTAACTCGCGTTAAATATAAAAGTGTACGACTTTTAAATTTGCATGTGATTTAGGCTTAAATATCTCCTGTAAGGAGAGAGCATAAAATAGCTAAAGTAATAAAAAATTTACTATCAATATCTTTCTGATTGCGAATATAAATTTTAAAAGATAAGTTAAACAAAAAAAAGGAGGAACTGATGACACGCTTTTTATTTAGCTTATTCCTATGGGCGAGTGCCTCTTTATTTGCCCAGAATGAATTGCCTCTTGCTTCTATGGAAATAAACAATTTTTTACAATCCTTTGATGCTGCTTGGAATACACATAACACAAAAGCTTTAATTTCTTTATGGAGTCCACAAGGAGATTTTATGACTCCTCAGGGACGCTGGATCATGAATCCAACTCAACTTGAGAAGCACTTTAAATCAGGAAAACTTGGCTTTTATGGAAAAAGTACAATCAGTCAATCTTTAGATGCAGCTCGTTTATTAAATCCTGAGCTTGTAATAGTGGATAGCACAGTCAGATTGGATAAGGGGGTTAAAGATGATCCTCTTAACTCCCTTTTGCAGCATGCTGTGTATATTTTAATAAAGAATAAAGAGCAATGGAAAATTTTAAGCCTTAGAATGTATCAATTTCAACCCCAGTCTGCCGAATGATTATAAAGCCCCTTACATTGGAGCATCAACCTCTTCTTTCGCCGGCCTGGCGAGATCTTTGTGTAACTTATGACTTGCATTTTGCCGAGTATAGTTTTGCCAATGCTTTTTTATTTCGAAAAAAGTATGCTTACCAGTTTGTGGAATGCTCAACTCCTTGCCTTCAAGGAAGATGGCAGAATAATGATTGTTTTGTCATTCCTAGCGTGCCCCCTAAGCAAATAAAATTTAAGCTTTCCGAGCTTTTGCCAGGCTGTACCTGCTGTTTTTTTCCTCTTCCAGATGCTTGGGTAGAAGATTGTCAAAAAATGAATATGTCTTTGATCTCTTGCCGAGCCGATACAGACTATCTTTTTCGCAAGTCCAAATTGCAAACTTTACAAGGTAGAGAATTAAGCAGCCGAAGAAATTTATTAAATCAGTTAGAAAGAAAATATTTTCTTGAGTCCAAAGAAATTAAAGAGGAAAATATACAGGAGGCTTTTAAGCTACTGGAGAGATGGCAATCTCAAAAGGAAGACTCTAAAGAAATAACCGATTACTACTCTTGTTTAGAAGCATTAACATACATTTCCAAATTACATCTCTTTGGAAGAATTGCCTATGCTGACGGCCAAGCCTTCGGATTTACTCTGGGTGAACTCCTGACTCCAAAAACAGCTCTATTGCATTTTACCAAAGCTTTAACTTCTATTAAAGGAGCGACACCCTTTCTTTATCGAGATTTTGCTTTAAGCCTACCTGATAGTGTGCAGTGGATCAACCTAGAGCAAGATTTAGGAATTCCTGCCCTTAGGCAAGCTAAAAATGCATATAATCCTGATCTATTATTAACTAAATGGAAGGCTTCATAAGGATTAGCTTAAGAAACTGCCATGGCAAAGAAAAAGCCAAAAAACAAGGGATAGTAAGCAAGGGTTTTTATCTCTAACCTATTAATATTCAATATTTAGCTTTCTTGGACATAGCAGAAGCAGTCTTGTGTATGGTCATTAACCATACCCACTGCTTGCATATAAGCATACATGATAGTAGGGCCTACAAATTTGAAATTTCGACGTCGTAAATCCTTACTCAAGGCTCGCGATTCTTCTGTTTCAGAGGGAACTTCTTTGATACTTTTCCGATAATTATTTTTAGTTTTCCCTCCTATAAATTGCCAAACGTAGGCATCAAAAGTGCCAAATTCTTCACGGACTTCCATGAATCTTTGAGCGTTGTTAATAGCCGCTTGGATTTTTAAACGATTTTTGATAATCCCCGAATTTTTCATTAAATTTTCTACTCTCTGCTGATTAAATTTAGCTATCTCTATCCAATTAAAATTAGCAAAAGCTTCGGCATAATGTAGACGGCGCTTAAGGATTGTCTCCCAACTGAGGCCAGCTTGAGCGCTTTCTAAAATTAAGAACTCAAAGTGCTTAAGATCGTCATGGACGGCGACACCCCATTCGTTATCATGATATGCTTCATAAAGTTGATGATCTTTTGGCACCCAAGCACATCGTGGGCGTTCCTGCAGGTTAGTTAAATTTTTTTTCATTTAAATCTAGGGGGTAAAAAGTTCTTTAAATGTTTTATTCTTAGGTATCCATTTTGTTATAAGAATAAAATACTTGTATATAACATGAAAATTAAGCATATATAAAATAAATTTAAAAAAGAGGGCGCCAGATGAATACTATTCCTAATTCTATACATAAAAGCCAAGAAAATAATCTCAATAGCAAAGATTTTGATGCTCGTGGTTCTACCAAAGGAAAACATCATTCAGTACAAGATCTTATTACCCTCTTTACGCCGCCTCAAGAACCCGAACAAGGGGCCACTAAGAAAAAAATAACAGCTAGTGTACGGAAACGTAACTTAGAAAAAGAACGCTTAGCTGCTAAAGAGGAAGAAATGGGAGAGAAGCTTACTTTAAAAAATTCACTCTTTTCTCGCCCGCTCCTGAATAACAATTGTGCTGATTCATCACTTTCCATGCATCGGTTAAACTCTTCCACGAGTTTTGAGCTGAGTACCTATTCTCAAAGTAACTCTTTTGGTTGTAGCGATTGTATAAAAATTTTTTCACCTACTCCTAGGGAGATAAATATTTACGATTTTTTTAAAAGCGAGGAAGGGGTAATTTCTCTAAAAGAAGCTAGAAATCTCCCTTTGCATGCTGTTTTACTATCTTTACGTTTACTAGGCTACGAGGTTATTAAAGCCTCTGAAGAAAAAATATATCTTTCGGAAGGCTTAAAGGAAGCGGAAAAGGCTTTAAAGCTAGCTTTAGAGAAGTTTTTTGAGGAATCGGAAAAGTTTTCCGAATCGTCGTTAGATAAGGTTTCTCCAATCTGGGATGCCCAGCATGAAACGAGGCTTTTAGATTTAGTTCAAAAATTCTTAAAGGATAAAATCTTTTTGGATGCAGAGTTGATGACTGAACGTAATAAAAAAATTATTAAAAAGTATGCTCCTCATACAGCAGAATTATTTAATAATATCGGTCGACTTGAAAAAAGAAATTATTTATTGCAGGATAAAATACAATTATTTATGGCAGGGGGGGCTTCAAAGATAAATAATTCTTCGTCTCCTCGCAGAAATGTCTCATTTTCACCAGGGGTAAAACAAAGTACTTCTTTCTCTTCCCTTTCCTCATTAAATATTACCTTGAGGAAAAAAGAGGAGATAAGCATAGAATCAATTGAAACGTTAGAATATGCCAAAATTTCCAATGATTATCTTTACTTAAAGCAATTAAAATCTATCGTAGAGGCCCATAAAGTTAGTTTGCTAAAGTTTAGCCAACATATTAAGTCTTTTGATCCCAAGTTAGGAATGCAAGATTGTTTTAAGGGAACACTTGTGGAAAAAATTGTCTATTTAATAAATGAAAATGCAACGTCACTTTTGTCCACCATCAATACTACACCTTTAAAATTGATTGGAAAAATATTAGTCAAAACTCTTAGCTTGATTGAAGATCACCTAGAGAGGCAGCTAAATCCCCAATTAGAATTTATTCATTTAAAATTGCTTGAAAATTTAAAATTAAGAGAAAGTGAAATTTCTTCTAAGCAAGATTTAAAAGAGAAAGTAATAGATAATTTAATAAAAAATCCTTTAGAGAATTTTAGTGATATTGAACGCATTTTAGTAGAGGAGGATAATATTATCCATTTATATGAGGAAGGCCAAACCCTCGCTATATCAGGAAAGACAGCGGACGAGCGTTTTTATTCTTTATTAGAAATCTTTAGTGCACGCTTCTTTGGGAGCCCTCACTTATTTAAATTTCTTATCGATAAATTAAAAAACTTTTATCCCGAGGAAAAAAAAGTAATTTCCGACCTACAAAAAGGATATGAGATGCTTATAAATTTCCATCTTATCGATAGGGAAAGGCTAAATGAAGAGGTAGAAAAAAACTTTAGTAAAAAAATTTCTCTCGATCAAGCTTTAATTTATTTAAAAATAAGTTATAACTTTCTTCAGCAAAACCTTGTTTATTTAATTAGTAATGCGATGTTAAACACCAGACGAAGCAAATTCCGTCAAAAAAATCTTTCTCTTAAAACCCCTAGGCTCTCTACCAAGGAAGAAAAAAATCAAATTTATGTTATTTTTAACGAGCAGGCGTGTGAATTTAAATATTTAAGGAGGGATGGGCTTGTTGAAAAAGAAGCCATACTAACTCAGCTTTATTCTTTTAAATTACCTTATCCCCACCAACTTATCCATACCGAGCTGGAGATTTTTTTCTCAGGGATACATCTTTATTTTTCTTGTCCTCAAAAAGTCTTTGAAAACCATGAAACCTTGCAAGAAATGGTTTTCGATCTGAAATTAATAGGAGAAACTTTTGAGATAGATCAATTAGATATTCAATTAACCTCGTCTATTTAACATCAAATTTTAACAATAGCTCTATACCTTTTCTTAAACCGCTAAACACCAGAGCCTGAAAGAAAAATATTAAGAAAAAACTTTTTAGTTGCTGGTAAAGGCAGAAAACCCTCTTTTTTGTAAGCGGTCACAAGGTAGGCCCAGCTTTAAAGGTGATTTTGAGGGTATCTGCAAAGTCAAAAATGCTTGCAAATAGCTGTCTTTTCTATTTATTGCACTTTCCGGTTTACATTACTTCTTTATCTTTAGAAACTTAAGTAGTTTTATCCCTCGCGAACGCTTACTCTTTTTCTCTCAATTTTTTGTAAATAATATTTTATAAAAAACATTCCTCAAATATTTTCTTTTCTAAAAGTCTTGAGATTATTTGCTAATTTTATTATGTATAGAAGTGTTTTATGATAAAAATTTATAAAATTTACTTGTTTGTTAGCAAAATG
The DNA here is from genome assembly GCF_000648235.2 of Neochlamydia sp. S13. Classification (NCBI taxonomy): domain Bacteria; kingdom Pseudomonadati; phylum Chlamydiota; class Chlamydiia; order Parachlamydiales; family Parachlamydiaceae; genus Neochlamydia; species Neochlamydia sp. S13. Next base: position 359,789 of record NZ_AP017977.1, read on the forward strand.
TAGCGGTCTTTTTTTTACAAATAGAGGGGAAAGGGGGTTTATATGAATATAGCTTGGTTGTTAGCAGAATTTATTGGCACATTTACTCTCATCTTTATTGGTGCAGGATCCATTTGCTTAAATGAGATGACCCATGGGGGAGTGGGGTTGTTAGGAATCGCTGTTGCTCATGGCCTTGCCCTTGCAGTAATGGTATCAGCGTTGGCACACATTTCGGGAGGAAAGTTTAATCCCGCAGTGAGTTTGGCAGTGTGGGCTGGTGGCCAGCAAAGTACGATTCTTACCTTTACTGAAATAGTCGCTCAACTTTTAGGCGCTATTGTAGGAGCTTTTGCTTTACAAGGGATATTTCCTGCTGCTACTCTTTCTCTAGCTAAGTTAGGAACTCCTATGATAGAGTCTAGCTTATCTAGTTCCGTAGGAATTTTTACTGAAGCTACCTTGACTTTTTTACTCGTGCTAGTGGTTTATGGAACGGTTATAGACACACGAGGGGATTCTAAAGGCATCGGCGGATTTGCGATCGGGGGTTTTATCTTATGTGGCATATTAATGGGAGGGGGACTAACCGGGGCTGCCATGAATCCTGCTAGAGCTTTTGGCCCTGCTCTTGTGGCAGGCGAGTGGGCTTATCAATATGTCTACTGGATAGGGCCTATCATAGGTGGACTTCTAGCGGGAATCTTATATAGCCGGCTACTAATGAAGCATAAACTTTAAGAACCTCATTTTACAATGAGTGAGTTCTTAAATAAAGCTAATCGCTTAGTATGCTTTTTTTCTTGGCTAAGGCAAGTGTTTGATAAGCCCAGCTTTTAAGATTACTCATCCATAAAAATGTTAGCTGCTTAAAAGCATACAGAACAAGGGTAGGGAAGTAAAAAATAAAGTTAATATTTAAGATAAATTTTTTTAGGCTCGTTTTAAAAAGAGATCGTTTCATGGATAAATTTCATAAAGGGAGTGGGGTATTTTTTCAGTCTGCTTGTTCCATTCATTTTTTATAAGTTATCGTTTAAGTCTCTAATATCCTTTATTAACTTTTACTCCATGCATGGCTTATTTAATCATTAGAGAAAGGACAGCTATCTTTCATATAGGTATAAGTTAATCTTGCCTAGAAATAGTTCAAAAGCCTTGATATCTTTTCGCTTTAACTTTTTATAAAATCTTTGCAAGTCAGTTTTTTTTAAAATTTTTGCTTCATTCTTTAAATTTTTATTAAGCCTACAGCTAGTGTCTTCCTCGTCTTTTTTTGATTCTATCTTCTCTAATCTTTTATGAATTAAAGGTTTGAAAAGCTTAGCAACAACCGACTCTAACCTCATTTATCTATGAAAGCAAAATGTATAATCGATGAATAGAAAAGCTTTATACATCAATGAAAAAAAATAATGTTTTTCATTTGATTACTCTTATGAAATAGGTAGAATGGCCAATAGAGTATTAAATTAGGTGACTATGCATCAACCACCTCTTATAGAAGATCTAGCAGTAGTATTATGCATAGCGGCCATAATGACTGTACTTTTTCAAAAGATTAAGCAGCCTACTGTCCTAGGTTATCTGATAGCAGGTATTATTATCGGCCCTTACACTCCTCCTTTTTCCTTAATCGATGATGAATTTGAAATTAAATTACTCGCTGAACTTGGGATAATTTTCTTAATGTTTTCATTAGGCTTAGAATTTACTTTCGGTAAATTAAGAAGACTAGGGCTATCGGCGATTATTATAGGTTTATTCGAAGTTGCCTTAATGGTTATCATCGGTTTTTTTGCGGGCAAAATACTCGGCTGGTCTCCCTATGAATGCCTTTTGTTAGGCGCCGCTTTATCGATCTCTTCCACTACTATTATTGTTAAAGCCTTGGAAGAATTTAATCTAAAAAGGTTCTCATTTGCTGAGCTAATGGTTGGGGTACTTCTAATGGAAGATTTGCTAGCTATCTTATTGCTAGTATATGTTTCAACCTTGGGGGCTCCTGGAGAAGTTCTCTCCACCCGAATCGTATCAACCTCTTTAAAGCTTTTGCAGGTAATTACCAGCTGGTTTCTTGTAGGCTATTTTGCTTTGCCCTATATTATGCGGAAAATACAAAATTATATTACTGCCGAGACTTTGACTATTATCTCTGTAGGATTATGCCTTTTCCTTAGCTCTGTAGCCGTTTACTTTAACTATTCGGCTGCATTAGGTGCCTTTATTATGGGCTCTATTCTAGCCGAAACACCTTTAGTCCATAAAATCGAAAAATTAACTTTGCCCATCCGGGATATATTTGCTGCAGTATTTTTTGTATCGGTAGGAATGTTAATTGATCCGCTACTAATTATAAAATATTGGCCTTCTATTCTCATCCTTTCTTTAGTAACTATTACCGGCAAGTTTTTAACTAGCGGCTTAGGAGCGTTATTAGCAGGACAAAGGGTTTCTGATTCAATAAGGATCGGTTTTAGCATGGCTCAAATAGGAGAGTTTTCATTTATCATTGTTGGATTAGGAAGTTCATTGGTAGCTACCGATGGATCCTTGTATCCTATCGTGGTCGCTATTTCAGCAATTACCACTTTTGCTACCCCTTATTTGATAAAACTTAGCCTGCAGATTAGCTATCGTATTGAAAACTCTATGCCTCAGAAGGGGGCCATGCTATTGAAAAAATATCATGCTTGGATACTTCCTATTGTGAGGGGCCACTTGGGGCCCAAGGGGATGGAAGAAAAAAAGATCGTGCGCTTCATTGTCAATGCTATCATTATGGCTATCTTAGCGACAATAAGTGCCCAAGTGATTATTCCTCGCTTTCTTCCTATAGTAGATCAACAATGGCCATTTCAGTTTATCTTTTGGTTAATGCTCTACATACTAGCCTCTCCTTTTATTTGGGCAATGTTATTTACCTATCCTTCTTCAAAAGCCAACAAAAAAGCCTGCATGTTACAGATATTGCTCTGGGTCATCACCGCCGCTGAATTGAGCATGTTATCTTGTCTATACCTTTCCTTTCCCTGGGTAGCAATTCCGCTAAGCATTGTTCTCTCTATTTACTTTACCCTATTTTTTCGGCCGCTTAAGAGGTGTTACACATGGTTGGAAAATCGCCTGATTAATAATTTGACTTGCAAACATGAGCTAGATGAGACTCTCTTACAAGGCTTAGCTCCTTGGGATAGTACCTTGGTAAAAATCAAAGTTAAAGAGCATTTTCCTTTTATTGGCCAAAGTTTAGAGGAGTGTCGCTTACGTCCATCTTTTGGAATTAATATCGTGGCCATCCAAAGGCATCTAAAGACAATTTGGTTACCTAATGCTCAAGAGCGAATTTTGCCGGAGGATGAATTGGTCGTTTTGGGAGAAAATGAGGAAATTAACCGATTCAATTTATCGATACAACGTATTAAAGAGGTTGTGGATTTAGAGGAGTCTCCAGCTATGGAGATTCAAAAAATGTATGTCGATGCAAACCCTTGCCTTCTTCATGTGCCTATCTCAAGTGCCATTGTTAAGCAGCATATAAAAGGGCTTATTGTAGGTTTAGAAAGGAACGGGAAGCATATTTTAAATCCTCTTTCTCCTACTATTTTACAGCAAGGAGATATTTTACTTTATATTGTTAAAAAAGATGAAAGAATCTAAAGGTCAATTTACTGCTTTAAAGCAGCTTTACAGTCTATACAACCTCCAATCGGTGGTATGTTCATTTTTCGCCTAGCTCTAGGGCCTTGATTGATAAGTTCTAGCTTACGAGAGAGGCAAGAAATGCCTAATTTTTCAACAACCTTTAGCATTTGCCTATCTGATTGAAAGCTGTTGCTGCTATTCATCCATTAGGATGTTGCTGGAACTATGGCTAAATGCTAGTCAATGTTGTTGGATAAATTTATAGCTTTGTTAAGTTTCGTAACTTAAACAAAATTTATCTAACTTGGATCTGCTTACTTCTCCTTCCCTATAGCTTTAAGTCGTTGAATAACAGAGGCTATCTTTAAAGTTATATGCTTTCAAGCTACTTCTTATGTAATCCCGTACTTTATAAAATTCCTCTCATTAAGTAGAGAGGCAACTTTCATAAGGTTAGGTATGCAGACTTAGCTTTTTTAAAGGGTATTAATTTCTTTTTATCCCTGAATATTAAAAAAATCTAGCAAGGAATTAACTGCTAGCTTAAGCTAAATGCCTTGTTTTTTAAAGTCTTAAAGTCCGAGAGAGATCTACCTACTTACTTAAGCTCTTAAATGAAATCGCAACTTTTTTATGTCTAGGCAAGCTTAAGTGGCCCACTAAACATTTCACTAATATTTCAGGAAGAATGCATGAGTTAAATGGCTTTTTTTGAGAGATGATTTTTTTTTTGTTGACTATAAAATTTTTCTTTTACTATTTATACGCTGTGCTAGGCAAAATAGAGCCATATAAATCCCTGCAGATGAGAAATAATGAGATTCCCTATTAATAAAACACTTCTTACAGTTGAAAAAAAAATTAGATTCTTTACTGCTTTAATGTTCCTTTTATTGCTCTTCTCTGTGAGTGGGTGTCGTTACTCTCATCGTCTCGTGCCGACTGTAAATCCTCCTTCTGTGCCTTCATTTTACGTCCCTAAAAAGATTCGTGTCGCATTAGTCCTAGGGAGTGGTGGCGTGCGTGGTATGGCCCATGTAGGAGTTATTGAAGAACTTGAAGCTGCAGGAATATCGGTGGATTTAATAGTTGGATGTAGTGCAGGCAGTATTGTAGGCGCTTTATATGCAGATAACCCTTGTGCTAAATATATTAAAGAAGCTGTTTGGAACTTAAAGGCAGCTTCTTTGTTAGATTTTGATTTATGGCAGTGTCGTTATGGTCTTTGTCAGGGTCGCTCGTTAAGTAAAGTTTTAAATAAATATTTAAAATCCGAAACTTTTGAAGAGCTAAAAATTCCTTTAGTGATAGTGGCTAGTGACTTAAATTCAGGAGAATTGATTCCCATAGGGTCAGGAGATGTGGAAAAAGCCGTCCAGGCCTCTTGCTCGATTCCTTTTATATTTGTACCTCAAGAACACCTAGGACGTATACTAGTGGACGGGGGAGTGGTCAATCCAGTTCCTGTAGAGGTGGCGTTTGATATAGGAGCTGAGCTTATTATCGCGGTAGATCTTTGTGAACTTTTACCACGTACTTTTCCCACCAATCTTTTTGAAGTAGCCACCCGTAGTGCAGAGATAGCCTTTATGTGGCAAAATGAGACCTGCTGTCATCATGCGGATGTAATTATCCGTCCTAAAACTTGTGATATTGGTACTTTTAGTGATCATTTAAGAGACCAGATTTATGAAGCAGGAAGGCGCGCTGCCAGGGAAAAAATTCCTGATATCTTGAAGAAGTTAGACGCTTTAAAAGCCAACTCTATTAATGATAGCTTAGAGGAAGATGATTGGTGTCTCTATTCACCTCAATGTTATACACCTCAAATTTATCTAAAGAAAACAGCTCCTGGGAGTGCGCCTGATTGATGAGAAAGATCGACTTGTTAAGCTAAGTAAAAGCATTTTTTACTTGTTTTTGGCGCTTTCTTTAAAGAGAAAGGCAGCAGCTTATACTTATAGGATAATAAATTTTAGTGCGCAAAATCGCTTCCAACTAACAGAAAATACTTATTAGCGTAAGCATATATTAGCAAATATGCAAGGCTTAAAGTTTATAAGGAAAGAAATATGCGCTCTGAAACCCCTTCCTTTTGTTGCTAAAATTTATCCGCTTTGCTACCTGCAATTTTTTATAAGTTAATGGGAAAAAAGAGAATAGAGCGACAGACAGCTTATTTTCTAAAAAACATTTGTTTAAGAAAAGCTTGTAGTAAGAGGCATGATGATGCGCCATAGATCTCAGGAGCGGCAATCTTTTACATATTAAGGCGTGTAGTTTTCTTCTTGCTATCTGTGAGGCTAATCCTGTAAAGATCAATCTATTGAGTACTCAAGGAAAAAACATACAGTTTGCTAAGCTAATTTTTTAAGTGCTTGAGGGGCTTTATAATGATAAATAAAGGCAATGTTAAGCTTCTTTTCCCCCGTCTGCTTGGGTTTAGGTGATAGATGTCTTTAACGGTGTACTATCATCCAGATTCAACTTTAGGCAATGATAAGGGGACGTTAATAGCATCAGAAGATGACCGCTATTTTAAGTACGAAAGTGACATGACCCGCTGGCAGTTGATAAAAATTGCTGCCCAAATAGCTATAAAAATTATCTATACTTTGGGCGGGTATCTTTTTTGTTATAAATGTAACCGAGAGGCGCAGATTGATTTTGCTAATCTAAAGAAAAGAAAATTTATTCATTATTATAAAAAAAGTAGCTTAGAAATTAATGAAAAAAATCCTTTACCCCCGCAGCCTTTATTTGACCTTGCTCCAGCCCTCGAATTTAGAGAGTCTCCTTTAAGAAGCAAATCTTCTGCTAGCGATATAGCGGATAATCAAGTTATTCCTTTAGAAAAAATTTATAAAAATTTAATAGACCAGGCAAAAGAGTATAGACATCTGCAGCAAGGGGTTGAGGAATTAATTAAACGTAAGCGAGCGTGTCTTTTAGATCATTTGTATGAAGAGAGCAAAGAGATAGCTATTGCCCTAGAAAAGTTTTTAAATTTATATACAGAGCAGCAGGATTGTTGCCAATTTATCCGACTTCTTTCCCCTTTCTTAGAAGATGCTCATTTAATGGCTGCTTTCCAAAGAGCTATTGAGAATGCTAAAAACACTTTACCTGAGCAAAGAACAATTTACCATGAAAAATTTGAGGAATTCCAACAATCTTACGCGGATCTTTCTTCTCCCGCAGAATGGTTAATTTCGATTTGTGGAAAAGCTGATTTATTTAATTTTGCTCAGGAAATGCTGGCTTTAGGGGAGTATTATTCTCCGCAGTTCCAAGCTTTATACAAGGCTAAAGAAAAAATTTATAGCGAATGTTTAGCCTCCATGCAGGAAGAAATAGCGGCTGATGAAGACCTCAAAACCAGCATCTGGCAAATGTATCAAGACTTTGCCTGCATTCAAGAGCAGCTAGAGAGAAACCTAGCTGCAGACATACAAGGGCCTACCTACGAAGTTTACTATACTCTCGGTATATTTCTAAAAGATATCTTGGTAGAAAAAGGGTATACAGAAGAGCTAGAGGCAGCCATTCATTCCAATGAGGTAGGATATACTTTCATTAGGTTGTTTTTCTTTACAAAAACTAAAGAAACCTTAGAGGCCTTAAAAAGGCTGTTAAAGGATAAGGATACAAGGAGAGCTGCTGAGAATGCTTGCCTGCATGAAATTGCTAAGCAAAAAGCCAAAAACCAAGAAGCTAAAAAGCTATTAAAGGCAGCTCCTACCCTCCATGCATTTAAGCGGTTATCATTTTATAGTAAGCAAGCAATTTTTAGAGATTCTATAAGCAAGCTTGTAGATATTGAACCTTTGATAAATGCAAAATTTTATGATTCAAAATTTTTTAGCTTTGTGAGACAGCTGAAGAGAAGCGAATTTTTTAAAAATCGTCAGCCTACCGTTTGTGATATTGATTTTTATTTAGATTTTAGCCCCTATTTTGATCAATTAGAAACTTATATTAGTGCTATTCATAAGATTGTATATAGCGAGGCCTAACGCACATTAGGGTAGAGTCAATAATTTTTATTATAAGCTATTCCAACTTTTATTATTAATTTATAATGAAGGAAAGTATTTACTAACGGATGAATGCTACGCATGCGCTTAAAAGTTTTTTAAAAGAACAGAAAATTTTTGATAACGAAATTTCTAAACTTTTTCTTCAAACCCATCCTAAAGCTCCCCTTTTAAATGAGGCTTATGATCAACTGGCAGAGCAAATTAGTAAAATAGCTAATTTTGAAGAAGTAGCCGAAGCCTTGTTAACAGAAGAAAATCCTAACAAAATTGATCCTCAAAGTCTATTAAAAATATGGATAGCCCTGGCAGCTGGTCTACCTCAATTGGCACCTGCTTTGGGTGCAGAAATGGGTGAAGATTTATTATATGTTTTTCAAAGCTTGCTAGATAATTTAGCCCTTACCCCTGCAGAAATTACTTCTCGTCTTTTTCATTTAGAGGAAAATAAAATTTTTATACTTCCTTTAACTCATCAAACCGCGTGGGGGCAAAGTTTAGAAAATGTCGTTCTTTATCGCAAAAATGTAGGCAATACATTCGATATAGAACTTTTTACGGTAGAGAAAAATAGTAGAAAATTCTTCGGAGAATATGCTTTCGGCGATGAGAAAGCCTATCCCTTAAGATATTACGCCGCTGTTCCTAGCGATGATCTGTTAGGACCTAATTTTCAACAACCTCTAGCTATTCATGCAGACATCTTATGGAAAACTTCACAGGCCCTCGATGTTGCCGGGCATGCTTGCCTAATAGCTTTTGAGCCTTTGCGTGCCTATTTGATTGATCCCCAGTCTAAGAGTCGTCTAATCCAATTACAGCATGCCCATAAGCTAAAAGCAATGACAGCATTCATTCATCGATGGATAGAAGCTCACACGACGTCACCGTTCTCCTTAGAGCTCTATAAAGCCTTTATGGTGATAGCCGGTTTAGTTTTAGTCTTAGCGATTAGAAAATCTATTCTTTCTTGTAGGAGCGAAAATTTAAATGCTAGATTAGGGCTCCTTAATAAGGCTTTAATTACTTCGGCTCGCCATCTATTCAAGCGTAAAGATAGAATTTCTATAGCCCTATATGAATTGTATGAAGCTGCTGTCGGTACTTTAGAACAATTAAAGCAAGAATCCGAACAATGGCTGCGCGAGTTTATTCCTGCCGATGATAGATTTAAGTCCTGTAAGTTGGCAGTAAATCAATCTTTTCTTATTAAAAAAAGTACACAACAATGCTTACAGTATCTTAGTTCTATTGAATCTACATTGCATTCTCCTCTAACCCCTCCTGCGGTAAAGGAGTTAGATGTAAGTAGAGAGGGGCCTATAGCTAATGAAGGGGTCATTGATAAACTATCAAATATAAAAGATAAAATAAATTTTTTTGAATCTTATGATTATGAATGGGTGATACCTTATTTAACTTCAGAAGTGATGAATTTATCATTACCTCATCTTGAAAGTGATTGGATGAAATTATCCATTCAGGAATCTAGGAAGGCTTTACATCTATTATCTATTTTTTCAGAAAGGCTTGCTAAGCATGCATTTCACCAACAGTGGCGTTTTTTATCTTCTCTGCAAAATAGTGGAGTGCGCTTATTAGCAATTGCTTATGCTCTCTGTGAAAAGCTGGATGATCAAAAGGTATTAAATCAATTTAAACCGGCTTTTAAGGGCTATCTAGCTTTAACTACTAGTCCCTATTTTCAGTGCGAGTCCTATTCTTCCTGGAGTGATAGGTTAGATACACTAAGTTTTATCAAAGGGTGGCATACCCCAGAGGTAAAGCCTGCTTTTTTATTCCATGAAAAAGGCAAGGAAAGTTTTGACGATACAGCCGACGGTCGTTTTGCTGAAGAAATTTTACAGGCTTACCCTACGATCAAAAATGAGATTAACCAGCATTATTACCATCTAAAAAGAAGGACACGCTTAGATAGCCTACAAGCCGTTACTCCAGGGCAATTATTATTAGCCGAATTAGTAAATGTAAAAATTCAAAACCATTTGCCATATAAGCTAGACCTTGCCGATCCTTGGATTAACGCTTTGTCTAAACTTGTAAATATAGCTATGCATGTTCACCTTCTAAGCGATCAAAGATCTAGATATCATGTAGGCCATGAAAATATTGTCACTTTCCATAAAGGCTTAGGCTTTAGCCTGACCTATGCTAAGAATCACCAGCAGCGCTTCGATTTCTTCTTGGAGGGTAGGGATAAAAAAATAAGACTAGATGTTAATCAAAGAAATTTACTTTCCAAAGAGAAGTGGAGAGAAAATCAAAATAAAACTTTAAAGCGTTTTGTAGGTGTAGAGGAAGAGATGAGCCATCTTAGCCTTACATTTGAAGAAGCTGCTGCTGAACCTACTTTAACGATTGTAGAACTACTAAGTAAATTAAAGTACCAAATTTCAAATTTCAAAATCGAGCGCTTTAGGTTTTTTTTGGAAAGTTATCTTTTTAAAATTGTGATAAATAAAGAGGGGACAGAAATATTTCCTTTACTAGAGGAATTTAAGCTCTACCCTCAAGTTTTAAATACTGTTCTTAAAGGTTTTTTAGACTCTACCGCCATTTTTGCTAAGAATTTAAATAAAGGTATTCTTAGCGAAGAGTGCAAATGTCTTTTAAATCTTACCATTCGTTTAGCTGATCTATCTTCATCTGTGGGTTGCAAAAGCGTTAGTTATACCTTAAAAATGTTCCATGCGCAGTGGATACTAGACTTAAAAGCATGTCTGCAGAAAACCAAAACGTTTGATCAGCAAGCTGCAGATATAAAAATCCTTTTACTTAAGCTGATAGGATTAGAAGAAAGAAAAAATTTGTCCTTACAGGTTTGGAACGATTATTTAGATGAGGGCGCAGAACTCCATAAGCATTTGGAGCAGAAACTAGTTTCTATGGATACCGCGACAGGGGCCTGGTGGTATAATATGCGTTACCGCCTGTGGCGCCACTATATTGAACTAAACAAGACTCAGCCGGCCTTCATTCAAGAAATCCAAAAAAATAAAAATTTTGACTTTCTCAGCTTATCTTCGAGTAAAGGTCAATATTTACCTATTCCTGCCCCTATTCTTAAATCTGTAGACTTTAGACGTTTATTTTCTAATCGTGTGCGGGTCTGGCAAGTAGATAAATCCCATCCTTATATTATTCTTTCAGATTCTTTGACCGGAACTTATCGGTTAAGCAGTGATAAAAGCTTCCCTTTTTCTTTACAACGCTTGATCGAAGGGCAATGGTATTTTTATCTGCCACCTCTTCAAGTGGCTAAATGTTTGCATTTACCTACATCTCTTTGTCAAGACAGTATATGGTGGCTCAATTGTGAAAATTTATCCGCTAGAGGCTATTATCACTTTCAACCAGATAAGCTTTGGTTATTAAGAAATGACCAAGGGGCTGTTGTCTTTCAAGAGGGCCCGGAAAAAGGCATGAGGCTTGAACTGGTAGAAAATGAGGAAGAATCTTTATCTAATCTGGAGAAGTGTACGGGGGCGTTTGGCCAGCATTATTACACTTACGCTGCTCGTTATATTCATGGGATCCTCTTCGATTATCGAGATCGATTGATTTTTCCCCATATACGTATGCCGCACGGAAGACCTCTTGTTTTTGAACGCCAGGACACAGACTTTTATGAAAAAGGAAGCCTTGATCGTCAATTAGGCGCTTGTTTTTATGCACCTTCAGTCTTTCATATAGAAAATGGGATAAAACTTAAATCCACTCCTCTTAAAATTTACGGGATCGAAATAAAGAGAAAAAGGGGGGACCCCTTGAGTGAAGACGAAGAAACTTCTCTAATCTTACCCTTCCAACGCCATGTTGCAGATAGGCATTCCTCTATTGTCTATCCTATGGTAGAAAAAAGAGGAATAGAAACTCCTTCTCAATTGCTTTCCATAGAAGGAATAGAAATTAAAGTAAACTTATATGGCTTTTGTCCTGAGACCCCCCAAGAAAATTTGTTTGCCGCCTATTTATCTCTTCTCGGTAAAGATTATTATCAAGCTTTTAAATTTTTGCATTCTATTAGACCGCACCATCGCTTAAACCAGCCGGAAAAGTTGATCCTAAAATGGCTTATTGATAGCCAAGCAGATGGGTGTGATCACTCGGCTACCGCAGCCTCAGTAAAATTAATCGCTTATAAGGTTTTAATTGATCAAGGAATCGATTTGAAAGGTCGATGGGATCCTCTTCATAGTCCTTTAACCTTTATTGATGAAATATACGAGCATTATTTAAGCCATCTCTCTTCAGTCCCCCCAGCGCTTAGATTAAGTTTAGAAATAGAGCTTTGGATATCTGAGAACACAGAGCATTTAAAAATTTATTCAGGCCAAAAGAACAAAGCTTTATGGGAAAATCGTAAACAGGAGCTAAGAATAGGACAGAAAATAGTGATGACCCAAAAGCCAGCCAAAATTTTGGAAAAGTCCCTGTTGGCTCGTTGGAAAAATCCTGGCCTAAGCGGTGGGAAAGAGCCTATAGATCTCACTTTAGAGCTTATAGAAGGAATAGAAAGACCCCTAGGAATGGTCTTATTACCGGGCCAACCTTATCCTGTAAAAGCTTTTGCCTATCATTATCTTAAGCTTTCCTCCCTCTATACTTCTCCATTAGAAAAGTGGGAATTAGTCTATACGTTAGAGACTCTAAAAATCCCCCCTTTTATCGAGCTTTCTCTTAAGGTAGCCTTGCAAAAAGAAGATCGAGCCCCTCTTTTGCCCTCTTTAAATTCCAAGAGATATGCGGAAAATTCTTTGCAAGTGCAGGTGTGGTTTGAGCAACTGCTAGCTACTCTACCCACCTTTCAACTAGAATCCAATCTTATCCAACAGCAATCTAGACAGGAAAAAAAAGAGGAAATAAAAAAGGGAAGAATCTTTCATGACTTAGATTTTACCTACAACATGAACCTGCTACTTGCAAATTGTAAAAGCATTTCTCCTTTTCAGATCATTCAAGCAATCAAAGAGGATTTTGCTAACTACACTGTTTATCCTTCTTTATCCGATGAAGAACCGTGTCCTTTTAAAATAGAAGGTAACGAAGAAGATTTTTTTAAAAATGATTTAGATTTCTATCGAAAGGAATGGTACAAAGGGATCGAGCTTCAAAAAGGCGCTCAAGACTACTTACTTCCTACTTTCCCAGCAATTTTGCAGCTTGATAAAATTCTCACTACCTATGCTTATGAAAGCAATGATGTGGGGATGATCAACAACATTGTGCGAATTTTAAATCGAAGGCCTACGGAAATAAACGCTCTAATTTTCGCAAAATTAAAAGAGGTTAAAGAAGATAAAATTCAAATGGAGCTAGAAGATGGCCTTAAAACCATTTTTCTCCCTACATCCTCTCAAAAGCTAGCCTTTTTGCAACGACGCAATCCCTATTTTTTAGAAGAAGATCTAGTATCTTTACAAAGATGTATGCAGGAATATTTAGAATGGCACATTAGCAACAAAATTATAGCAACGGTTAAAAGTCATCTACTCTCTATTATTCATATTCAAAGCCATCACCCTCTAACTTGGGAGGATGAGCCTGCTGCCCAGGAGGCATGGCAAGCGATTGGAGAGCTCTTAAATCCTTTCGAAAATTATTCCCCAGATAGCCAAAGCTATTTGGAAACCTTGCTTTTTGAGCATATTGCGGGTTTTCGTATGCGCAAAGATCAAGCTCAATTATTGCATCTCCTGATAGGAAAGATTTTTACAGAGAATCTAGGAGACTATTGCCCTGCAGTCGTTTTTCAAATGATGATGGGGGGAGGAAAAACAAGTGTGATCTTAGCAAAGCTTGCTAGGTTAGCCTCAAAAAACGCACGCGTGCCTCTTTTTTTAGCTCACCCTTCCCAATATCCTTCTCTTAAGTCCAATCTAATGAATACACAATTTAAACGGTTGCATCAAGATGTGATAGATCTAGATTTTAATCGCGAAGATTTAGCTTCTCTTAAAATTCTTTACTACCTTAAAGCTCAACTCCATCATGCCAAAGACAAAAATTATTTAATATTAATGAAAGCTAGTTTTTTGCTTATTCTCCGACAGGAATTAATTGATCAAATTAAAGCATTTAAAGAGCCAGACAACTGTGATCCTTTAACCTTAAAACGGGCTGTAGAGCTAGCCCATATCCTTTATTTTATAAAAACTCACTGTCTTTTTTTAGCCGATGAGGTAGATTCCCTATTAAACATCTTAGAAGAGATTAATTTTCCTGCTGGATTAGAAGTTGCTATTTCAAAAGATAGCCTAGAAGTCATTAAATACATTTATGTTGTTCTTTCAACCGATGCAAAAATTGCCCCTTTATTGAATCTTTTAGAAGACAATCAAGCCTGCGTGGCCAGGCAAACACTACAAGAGCAGGTCTTTCCTAGGCTCGTAAAAGTGCTTATAAGTGAATATCCGCCTCTTTTTCCTTTAATTTCTCCCAAAAACTACGCCTCTTTCAAAGTATCCTTGCAAGATTACATTTTGGAGAAAATAGATACACGCCTGCTAAAAGGGATTAATGCTACCGATGATGTAGAATTTTTAGATAAGTTAGGAATTAGAGAAGAAAAGAAGCGTAAACAGGCTAAGCGCCATCTTAAATTTTTGAGAAGCCTAGAAGCTTTAAAAATGCAGCCACAACGTTCCATTCAACAGGCCTTAGGAACAGTTGCTTTAATAAAAGAATTATGTAATGAAATTTTGCCGCTCGCTCTTGCTAAAGGATTTAAACAAAGATATGGTTTTACAGAGGAGGGCAAAATTATTCCTTACTTAGGGGTAGATGCTCCTAACCATACGGAATTTGCTAATATCTATGTGGCCGCTTGTTGTTATTTTCAAGGAGCTATTAATGCGGGCGTGCATCCAGAGCGCCTCATGAAATACCGGGATCAAATGAGGGAAGCTTCTCTATACTATTCTGAGATCTACCACTGTTCACCAGAAGAATCTGCTGAAGCTCAGCATTTTAAAGCACTCATTGGATTAGCATTACATCAGGAATGGTCACCAGAACATCTACAGGCAACCCTTCAAGAAATAAATGCAAGCCCGCAGCGATGTATAGATTTTTATGCCGAGTTTTCTGACCAATTCTTGCGCTATCATAGCTCTTTATTAAGTTGTGGGCCCGCTGCGCTTAGCCACATGGGAGCACAGTTTATTGGTTGCTCAGGAACATTAGGCAATAAAGATTCCTTCCCTAAAGAAATAGCAGACAGCTGTATTCTTGAGCAAGGGATCGAAGGGCGTATTTTAGTCAAGCTTACTCAGGATATCGCTAGCCAAAAAAGTTTTCTTTCAGAAATTGAGAAAGCAACCCCTCAGGAGATATTAAATGCTATTTTAATTAAACGGACGCCTGATGCTGCTAGCCGTCTTAGAGCCTTAATTGATGCGAGTGGGATGCTAAAACGCTATACTAATCAAGCAGTAGCCGAAGAGATTTTAAATTTTCAGCCTTTAAAAGAGGAAATAGATGGCGTAGTATTTTTATGCAAGAGGGGGACCCAGGAAAAATTTTTTCTCTTAAAAAGAGAACTTAAGGAACCTATCGCTCTAGCGATGACCCGTCGAGAAGAGTTTGAAAAGCAAGGAGTACGTTTAGAACGGGTCTTTATCTATTTTGATGAGCTAAGAGCGATAGGCTCTGATATTCCTTTTAAAGCCAATGCTCTGGTGGCGATGACTTTTGATCCTTTATCCACTACCTTACGCACTATCTTACAAGGAACTTTACGTGCGCGCAATTTTTTTTATGCCCAAAACGTGGACATTATTTTCCACAAAATGGCGGGAGAAGTGTTAACTAAAAACGTTAAAAATTTGTCCAAGCCTGCTCTTTCTGAAATAGAAAGGCTTTTCACTTGTGCCTTGCGCAATCAAAGTGAGGGAAAAAAAAGTCAATTATTGCAATCAGCTCTTCAGCAAGTGCGAGAAATTTATTGTGCAGCTGTCATTCAAAAAATGATGCAAGAATTAATGACTTCTACCCCACAGTTGGAAGGCCTTGAAATTTTTCAAGCGATGGAGTGGCTCTTTTACACCTCTTTTAAAGAAGACCCTGCTAATCTTTTTCTAGATTTAAAAGAAAGGGTGCCTGCCTATAAAGTCGTCCAAGAATATTTTAATGCTACCAATAGTCGTTTCCAAAAAGTGGGTTTTCCTTATTTTGAGGCCATAGAATTACAAAACTTGGAAGAAAAAGCCGAAAAAATTGTCGAATGGGCCAAAAATACTTTAACGTGGCATATTTTTAAAGGTTTTTCCTCTAATAGGGAGACACAAGTTTTTGTCCAAAAGCATAAGGAAATTCAGCTAGAAGTTAATGTGGAAATTCAAAAAGAATCTTTAAGGGAAGTGCAAAAGTATGCGGTTCGTGTAGATGCGCCAGCCGCTGAGTCATTTCCCTGGTTAAAATTGAAGGAAAACCCTGAGAACTGCTTAGATTACAAGTTTCCTCCTTTAACGACTTTCCGCAAATTGCTTAAACGTCTTCCTTATGAAGTTTCTTATTATCAAATTTTTCCCTCCGATCTTTTTTTGACAGAAAATTTGGCTCGCTCTCATGAGATAGACCTCCCAGTTTTTCATAAAGCTCAGAAAAAGGCAGCTCATCTTCTTTTAATTCAACAAGGCACTCACTTTTTTCCCTTATTTATTGATCTTAAAGAAGCGGCTTTTTGGCGGGAGCAAATCAAGTACTATCGGCTGAAGGATTGCTGGCTACTGAACTTAGAAGGACACTTATTAAACGAAGAAAGTATACTTCCCCAAGAATGCCTACCTATCACCAAACGAGCTCTTTGGTGGGGCCATTTTTTTAATGGAAATGCGTGTTACCTGCGTGCTTATCCACGCTTAGTAGAAGATGAGCTAAAGAAGGAAAATTATGAGCTAAAGTATCGTTTCTTAAGCATACAAGCAGCAAAAGATCCTATTCAAGCTCAGATACTTGCTGTAGATCCTATTTTAGCTCAAAAGCCTGCAGAGGCGCCCGTTTTTCATTTTAGCAATAAAGTTGAGGAAACGGAGTGGTTGAATCAAGAAATTGCAAATTTAAACCAAGAGGCGTTAAATCAAGTGCCCTGGCACTTTGCTCGTTTCTTTTCTAGTAAGCAAGTGGCGATGCTTGAACGTGCTAGCTTTTTTGATTATCTGCCTGCCGAAGAGTTTGAACATGTCACCCCTGAACAGGTAAAGCTAGTCCCTAATTATCGTTTGCGGCATCTGAGTTTGCTTGAGCAAATTGCCCAAGTGCCTGCAGAAAAAGTCTATTGGTTAAAAGGAGAGGCTTTAAATTACTTGCCTAAGGAGCATCTGGGACGTATTAATCCCGAGGAACTCGTAAACTTAAGTAAAGATCGACAAAGATCTTATCAAATATTAAAAATTGATCTGTTAGGATTAGAAGGTTTTGCTAAAACCGTCCGTCCCTGTATGGCCCCAGCTCTTCTGCCAGAATGTATAAAACTGATCCCTGATGAGTGTCTAGCCAATCTAACTCAGTTAGAACAGTTGCAACAAGTTGCGCCTGTTAAATATTATCTCTTGAAGGCCTCGCAGTTTCATTTATTGCCTTCTAATTCTTGGCATTTGTTAAAAATTGAGGATTATAAAAAATATTCTTTGGAAGAAAAAATTTTCCCTGAGGCCCAAACGTTTATTCAAGCTATGAATCCTACCTGGGTGAATGAAGTAGACCCTCGGTTAGCCTCTTATTTTTCTAATGAGCAAGTGTTACAAATTAATCAACCTTGCCCTTTGCCCTATTTAGACATTGACCAACTAGAATTACTGGATGCATCGTTGGCCTCCTATCTTGACTTATTCCAGATTGCTAAATTATCGGCCTCCCATCGTCACTTAATTCAAACTTTAATAGATGTAGAGCAAATTTGCCACCTGTCTAAAGAGGGCCTGGCAGAACTTTCAGTCGAGCAAGTAAAGAAAATTTCTTGTCGCGAGACATTATTGCGTCTAAATAAAAAATTTTATCCCTATCTTTTAGCCAAGCAAATTGCTTTATTACAGCCTGAACATGCTTTAGATCAAGAAATTATTAATGCATTAGATGAAACCCAAGTACAGGGAGTGGCTCCTTTGCAGCTTATACTTTTCCTTCCTTATCTAAATCTTGAGGCTTTAAGAAGTGTAAATCCTTTAGTAATAGGAGAGGCTCAAGGAATGACGGTAGAGACTTTTAAGAAGCTTACCTCTCTTCAAATACAAAGTTTTTTAAGTAGGAAAACCTTGCGACCTAAAGATTTGCTCAAGGCTTTAAAAAATTTGCTTCCTTCTCAATGGGGGGAGATGGAGGAAGTGTTTATCAAAACTTTCTTTTCCAATCAACCAAGAGAAGTCATTAAATATGTGCCCAAGCAAAAAGTGCGATTCTTATCTAAAGAAGCCTTATTAATCTGGTATGATGCTGATAAAAAAATTAATAAACAGCGCGATACTGTGATAGGTGTGATGGCCATTTTATTTTATCCTCTAGTCATCCTAAGCGCTGTAATGTTTGTCTTATTTGCTACTCCTAAGCGCTCTGTTGCAAGACAATCTTTTTGTCAAATGGCTCTTTCACCCTTACGTATTCTCTCTCCAGAAAGTTATTATCGCTTCATTAGCTCCTTCAAGTAAAGTCTCTCTTCAAAAAGCTAACTTACTATTTAAGTTTTTTAATAAAGCCCTTTACATGTTATATAAAAATTTTTTCTAACAAGCGATGGTTTGGATAAAATGCAGGAATATCTAAAAAACTTTTTTGAATTTTATAGCCGGGGAGACCTAGTAGCTGCTGTAAGCCAGATTATCTACTCTCCGGAGCCTACCTATGATACCCTTCAACCTGCTAACGAATGGGTAAAGCAGGTAATCAATTTTGTAGATGCGGCAGTTTTTGGCAAAAGTCTAGAAGCTAGATATCAATTAATGCTTATAAATCATTTGAAGCAAGATCATCCTCCCCTGTATGAGAAAGCTATTAATGATTTAAAAGTGGAAGAAAGTTTCTTATTGTTTCTTCTCTCTTTTGCTTGCCAGGAAAAAGAACCTTCTGGTCTTGGTAAAAATGCTCCTCCTTTCCTTGAAAAAATTTTTCAAGCTGAACAAGGAAGGATACCTTTATCCCCTGAAGCTATCAAAGAAATTTTAGTTTTAGTCCCCAACAATTTTAAAACCCTATTTGAATTTCATCTACGTATGGCCGCTGGATGGCAACACCTTCTTCAATGTAAATCTTCTTATCTTTTAAGTCTTAATTGCCAATATGGGGAGGCTCATCCTTGGTATCCTTTACAATATTCTTTATTTCCTCCCTCTTTGGAAGAGCTGCCTTTAGATAGAATTCCTGTAATTTTTTTTGAGCCATTAAAGGAAGATTTAACAAATTTTTTGGAAAAGTTTAAAGAATGCCCAGCGGTTTTTGCTTTTACTTCCCTAGCTATTTTTTTTCAAATGCTGCAGTTTCCAGCTTTTGTGCAAGCGGCAGGGGAAGCTCATCATCTTATTTATATTTTAGAGTTTTACCCTCATGCACAAATAAGCTTTCAAAATTTTAAAGATTTCTTAGGCAAAGAATTTTACCCCATTTTTTTTATTCCTACTTCTCATTTGCGTGTGTATGCTCCCGCGCTGATGCAGGCTTTACAAGCTTGTTTTTCCCAACCTTATTCTGAATTTAATGTGGATACCCCGCTAGGCAATGGGCTATACGAAATTGCCAAACGCCTACGGTTCTCTATTCAACAAGACCGTTTAGGCTTTAGTCGCCTGCCTGCTTTATATATGCGAGAGGGACAGCTTAAGTGGTATGATACCCACAAGGGCTTGCCTTCTTCTAGCCAATTCCTGGGCCCAGAAGCCCCGGATAAGATGCAGGTTTTGCTCTCCGATCTAGCTAAAAAAAGAACTGTAAGAGCTCGCCTAGCGAAAGATAAAATAAAAGTAGCGCATATTGTTCCTCAAATTGCCTGTGGAGGCCATGCTCCCACGCGCTTATTACAGAATTTAGTGCTTCATCATAATTCTTTAAATATTGAACCCATGGTAATAAGTACAGAAATATTAACTGAAAATCTTTTAGAATATCCCTACAATTTTTATACCTCTTCATCTTCTTTGCAAAGAGGGGAGCCGCTAATCTACCAATTCCAAACTTTAGGGGTTTCTACTCTTATCCATGAAAAGCCGACGACTTATTTGCATAGAGCTCATCATTTAAGCTCTTTACTCAAAGAGGCTAAAATAGATGTAGCAGTTTTCCATGGTCCCGATACGGTTAATACGCTGGCGGCGCAGATGGTAGATGTGCCGCTAAGGGTTTTATTAGAGCATGGTAGTCAGCCTACTTATCCCGGCTTTGACCTAGCTATTGTTAGTACAGATACAGCTGTAGAAGTTTACCAAGACTTGTACAAAAAAATTCGTACGCAAGTTGTTGCGTTGCCTTTTGCTTTGGATGTCCGAAAAAACTGGCTTCCTCAGCCTTATGAAAAAAAATCTTTAGGGTTACCTGAGGATAGCCTGGTGATGACTACTATATCCACTAAATTAGATACACGGCTGACAAATGAGCTATGTTATGCCATCGCTGAAATTCTTCAAAAAGTCCCTCAGGCTGTCTATGCCCCTATAGGAGCTATTAGCAATTTGGAAAGAATAAGAAAAATATTTAGAGAATATGGGGTAGATAATCGTTTCTATTATCTAGGGCCCCTGGCTAATCCCAGTCAATATGCACGCTCTATGCATCTATATTTAAATGAGTTTCCTTTTGGAAGTTGTTTGGCTATTTTAGATGCAATGGCTTCGGGTTGTCCTGTAGTCACTATGTTTGATGTTAAGGGTCCTCAGCAAGCTCGCTATGGGGGGATTTTTATGGGAATCGATCGGGCTGTAACTACGGGAAAGAAAGAGGAATATATTCAGCTTGCTTGCCATTTGCTAACCAATCCAGCCATGCATAAAGAGTGGTCTCATCATGCAAAAAAGCAATATGAGCAATTTGCTGATGTTAAAAGATATGTAAAGTCATTTGAAGAAATTATTTTTAAAGCCTACGGAGAATTTTAATCTTTAGGCACATCTGCCATTTGGCAAGAGGATCATTCGCTTGGATGAATAAAAGTTTAAACGGAAGTTCCATTTTTTTATAAAGTTAAAGTGAGTAATTGGCTTATTATTAAACCCTTAAGATTTTCTTTATTAAAAATTGTAGTCGCCAAAAAATTACTTAGGCTGGTTTTCAGCAAATTCCAGAACCACGTCCCCAAAATAGACAAATGCTTGAGGCCTTAAAGATAGAGTTACCAAAAGTTTTGCCAAAAAATCAGGCGCATGTAGTCACTAGGAAAAAATGCCGGTAACAAATATAAGCTGTTAACAATCAATAAATTGTTTACTACCGTTGGTCTCTAAAAAAATGGAACTTTCGTTATAATGGCAAGAAGTTTCTCTCTTTTTCTGCAGATTGCTAGGCTGGGAGAACAACCTTTCTTGACAGGAAGAAGCTAGGCGTATTGTATTCCATCATACGGTAGAAGAATTAAAACATTGCGCCAAAAAGAGCCGTTTTTCTCAAATAAGGCAAAGGATCAATCTCCTTCTTATAACCAAATCAAAATTGCCGCGTCACTTAATCCTCAAAACCTGTGGCTGCTCCTAAATGCTTGGAAGGCCCCCCCTTTCCTTAAATCTATCTGAAATAAAAGCGTGGTAGATTATCTGCGAGTTATTTTTCCTTGATAAGGATACGAATTGTTTTGACTTGCTTTTTTAATTTTTTTATATTGCTTTAAAAAATAAAAATGCTGAAAAGTCATCACTACCCAAGGAAATAAGATGTATCCTATCTCATTGACATCTATCGAAAGCTTGCCCAATGAATTGCTGCTCCCTATCTTAGAGGCCTGCGCAGTTCCTTCCTTATTTAGCGTCTGTAAAAGATGGCAACATCTGTTGGCTTCTGAAGTGATGCCTTCTCTTTATAAACAAATAGGTAAAGTACATGTTTCCCAAGGGGATATTAACAAGCAGGCTTTTATTTTAGATAGGATTTATGAGCTGGATGATAGGCTTTCTGAAGGAGAAAAAGCTAAGGCAATCTTTAAGGAGGCCTTTACTCTAGCTAAATCCCTTGCTCCTGCGGAGCTAGAATTTAAATGGAAAACCCAGGAAAAAAGGTGTTTTACTCTGGCTAATTACTCTTCTTATCTCTTAAATATTAATCGCCTTTTACTTTGGAAAAAACTTCCTGGGGGAGCGGAATACTTAAGTCAAGAAAAAATCAAGTATTTACCTTTAGAAAAACAAGGGGAGCTTCTTAGAGGTTGGATTGAAGAAAATTGTAATAACTTCACAGATTTAGATTTATCTGGAGTAGGCTTGACTTATTTACCCCCAGAAATATGCCAGTTATCTCAGCTGCAAACCCTTGACTTATATCAAAACCAGCTCACCACCCTGCCTGCAGAAATTGGACAGCTGTCTCAGCTGCAAGAGCTTCACTTAAGAGAAAACCAGCTCACCGCCCTGCCTGCAGAAATCGGGCAGCTGTATGAGCTGCAAGAGCTTCACTTAAGAGAAAACCAGCTCACCAGCCTTCCTGCAGAAATCGGGCAGCTGTTTAAGCTGCAAACGCTTGACTTAAGTGAAAACCAGCTCACCGCTCTGCCTGCAGAAACAGGCCAATTGTCTCAGCTGCTATGGCTTGATTCAAGCCAAAACCAGCTCACCAGTCTGCCTGCAGAAATCGGGCAGCTGTCTCAGCTGCAAGAGATTGATTTAAGCCAAAACCAGCTCATCAGCCTTCCTGCAGAAATCGGGCAATTGTCTCAGCTGCAAAGGCTTTACTTAAATCAAAACCAGCTCACCAGTCTGCCTGCAGAAATCGGGCAGCTGTCTCAGCTGCAAGAGATTGATTTAAGCCAAAACCAGCTCATCAGCCTTCCTGCAGAAATCGGGCAATTGTCTCAGCTGCAAAGGCTTCACTTAAGAGAAAACCAGCTCACCACCCTGCCTGCAGAAATCGGGCAGCTGTCTCAGCTGATATCGCTTGGCTTAAGAGAAAACCAGATCACCGCTCTGCCTGCAAAAATAGGACGGTTGTCTCGGCTGGAAGAGCTTTACTTGCATCAAAACCAGCTCACCAGCCTGCCTGTAGAAATCGGGCAGCTGTCTCGGCTTACCAAGCTTGAACTAGCAGAAAATCCTTTGGAAGATATTGCAGACAGAATATGGCAGCTTTTTCTATTTAGAATAGCCGTAAGTGATCTTTAAATTGGGGTGAGCTAAAATGAAATAAAAACTTTTAGCCATCTTATCTTTAAGCAAGTCATCCGCTTTCCTTCCCGCAACTTAAGTAAGCTTAAGCTAACCTACACATCTATAATGACAAGAAGTTTCTCTCTTTTTCTGCAGAGTGTTATAACTGGGAGAACAGCTTTCCTTGACAGCAAGAAACTGGCGTATTGTATTCCACCCCTCGGTAGAAGAATTAAAACAAGGCACCAAAAAGAGCCGTTTTTCTCAAATAAGGCAAAGAATCAATCTCCTTCTTTTAGCTAAACCAAAATTGCTGTGTCACTTAATCGCCAAAACCTGTGGCTGCTCCTAAATGCTTGGGAGGCCCCCCCTTTCCTTAAATCTATCTGAAATAAAAGCGTGGTAGATTATCTACGAGTTATTTTTCATTGATAAGGATACGAATTGGTTTGACTTGCTTTTTCAATTTTTTCTATATTGCCTTTAATAAATAAAAATGCTGAAAATTCATCACTACCCAAGGAAATAAAATGCATCCTATCTCTTCGGCCTCTATTGAAAGCTTGCCTAATGAATTGCTGCTCCCTATCTTAGAGACTTGCGCAGTTCCTTCCTTATTTAGCGTCTGTAAAAGATGGCATCATCTGCTGGCTTCTGAGGTGATGCCTTCTCTTTATAAACAAATAAGTAAAGTACATGTTTTCCAAGAGAATATTAATAAGCAGGCTTTTATCTTAGATAGGATTTATAAGCTAGAAAGTAGACTTTCTGAAACAGCAAAGTTAAATGCAATTTTTAGGCAAATCTTCACTTTAGCTAGTTCTCTTTCTCCTTTAGAATTTAAATGGAAAACAGAAGAAAAAAGAGGCTTAACTCTGGCTAATTACTCTTCTTATCTCTTAAATATTAATCGTCTTTTACTTTGGAAAAAGCTTCCTGGTGGGGAAGAATACTTGAGCCGAGAAGAAATTAAGTACTTGCCTCTAGAAAAAAAAGGAGAGCTTCTTAGAGATTAGATTGCAGAAAATTGTGGAAACATCGTGGATTTAGGTTTATCTAGAGTAGGTTTGACTTGTTTACCCGCAGAAATATGCCAGTTATCTCAGCTGCAATGGCTTAACTTAAATCAAAACCAGCTCACCAGCCTGCCTACAGAAATCGGGCAGCTGCCTGAGCTGCGAACCCTTTACTTAAATCAAAACCAGCTCACCGCTCTGCCTGAAGAAATTGGGCAATTGTCTCGCCTGCTAGAGCTTTACTTAGACGGCAACCAGCTCACTTCTCTTCCTAGAGAGATAGGGCAGCTATCCCATCTACAAGAGCTTCACTTAAACAATAATCAGCTTACATTCCTTCCTGCAGAAATCGGGCAGCTGTCTAAGCTACGAGTGCTTGACTTAAATCAAAACCAGCTCACCAGTCTTCCTGTAGAGATCGGGCAATTGTCTCAGCTTCTCATACTTGAATTAGCGGAAAATCCTTTGAAAGATATTGCAGAAAAAATAAGGCAGCGTTTTCAATTGTAGAATGGCTTAAGAACTTTTTAAATTGGGTTGAGCTAAAATGAAATAAAAACTTTTAGCCATCTTATCTTTAAACAAGTCATCCGCTTTCCTTCCCGCAACTAAGCAAGCTTAAACTAACCTACACATTTATAATGACAAGAAGCTTCTCTCTTTTTCTGCAGATTGCTATGGCTGGGAGGACAACTTTTCTTGACAGGAAGAAGCTAGGCGTATTGTATTCCATCATACGGTAGAAGAATTAAAACATTGCGCCAAAAAGAGCCGTTTTTCTCAAATAAGGCAAAGGATCAATCTCATTCTTATAACCAAATCAAAATTGCCGCGTTACTTAATCCCCAAAACCTGTGGCTGCTCCTAAATGCTTGGAAGGCCCCCCCTTTTCGTTAAATCTATCTGAAATAAAAGCGTGGTAGATTATCTGCGAGTTGTTTTTCCTTGATAAGGATACGAATTGGTTTGACTTGCTTCTTTAATTTTTTTATATTGCTTTAAAAAATAAAAATGCTGAAAAGTTATCACTACCCAAGAAAATAAAATGCATCCTATCTCATCGACATCTATTGAAAGCTTGCCCAATGAATTGCTGCTCCCTATCTTAGAGGCTTGCGTAGTTCCTTCCTTATTTAGCGTCTGTAAAAGATGGCATCATCTGCTGGCTTCTGAAGCGATGCCTTCTCTTTATAGAAAAATAGAACGGCTTCATTTCCCCAGGAAGAATGCTATTACCCAGAGAACTCTTATGTTAGCTAAAGTTTATCAACTCGATCCTGGACTTACCTCTACTGAAAAAGTTTATCAAGTTTTTAAACAAGTTTTTACCTTAGTTAAATCTATTTTTCCTTTGGAATTTAAAGAGAAAACAGAAGAAAAAAGAGGCTTAACTCTGGCCAATTACTCTTCTTATCTCTTAAATATAAATCGCCTTTTACTTTGGAAAAGACTTCCTGGTGGGGAAGAATACTTGAGGCGAGAAGAAATTAAGCACTTGCCTCTAGAAAAAAAAGGAGAGCTTTTTAGAGATTGGATTGAAGAAAATTGTAAAAACATCACGGCTTTAGATTTATCTAACGCAGGCTTGACTTATTTACCCCCAGAAATAGGCCAATTGTCTCAGCTGAAAGGGCTTTACTTAAATCAAAACCAGCTCACCAGCCTGCCTGTAGAAATAGGTCAATTGTCTCAGTTGGAATGGCTTTACTTAAATCAAAACCAGCTCACCAGCCTTCCCGCAGAAATAGATCAATTGTCTCAGCTGCAAGAGCTTTACTTAAATCAAAACCAGCTCACCAACCTTCCTGCAGAAATCGGGCAGCTGTCTCAGCTGCAAACGCTTTACTTACATCAAAACCAGCTCACCAGCCTTCCCGTAGAAATCGAGCAGCTGTCTCAGCTGGGAACGCTTAACTTAAATCAAAATCAGCTCACCAGTCTGCCTGGAGAAATCGGGCAACTGTCTGAGCTGCAAACCCTTCTCTTAAATCAAAACCAGCTCACCAGCCTTCCTACAGAAATCGGGCAGCTGTCTAAACTGTGGCGGCTTGACTTAAATCAAAACCAGCTCACCAGCCTTCCTACAGAAATCGGGCAGCTGTCTAAGCTGCGAATGCTTCACTTAAATCAAAACCAGCTCACCGCTCTGCCTGCAGAAATCGGGCAATTGTCTCAGCTGCGAAGGTTTTACTTAAGCCAAAACCAGCTCACCAGTCTGCCTGCAGAAATCGGGCAGCTGTCTCAGCTGCAATATCTTTACTTAAATCAAAACCAGATCGCCAGCCTGCCTGCAGAAATCGGACAAATGTCTCAGCTTACCAAGCTTGAACTAGCAGAAAATCCTTTGAAAGATATTGCAGAAAGAATAAGGCAGCGTTTTCTATTGTAGAATAGCCGTAAGTGATTTTTAAATTGGGTTGAGCTAAAATGAAATAAAAACTTTTAGCCATCTTATCTTTAAACAAGTCATTCGCTTTCCTTCCCACAACTAAGCAAGCTTAAGCTAACCTACACATTTTCGATTAGGTCATCTGTCTATTTTATAATTTTTTTTTTAAACGGAAAATCTATTAAAAAAACTGGCGTTCACCTTTATAATGTTTAATTAAAGAAAAAAACAAAAACATCCATAAAAGGAACGCCATGAAAAATGTTACTATAAATTCTAAAGAAGATCAAGAAAGACGATTTCAAATCAAAAACATCCATCAGCAGATGAAAAATTTGGCTGTTCAAGGAACAGGAATTAGTCCTTGGGAAGCTCAAATTTTAGTAGGTCTGATTGAGGAAGTGTACTTTTCCGAACTTAACCAAAGCCATTTAAAACCAGGGCAAATTAAATATCATTGTGTAGCAGCTGAAGAAGGAGCTGGCAAATCTTTAAAAGAGTGCAAGATGTTACCTGTAGTTTTGACGTTGTTTGACCAACGAGACAAAGGAAATTTTTCCCAAGATAATAATAAAGATAGAAGTGTTGAGCTAAGAAGGAGAAGACTTGTGCGTATAGCTGAAGAAGCTAAAGAGCAAGGAGGATACTTAACGCAAGAGGACCTAGCAGAATTATTAATGTGCGATATAAGAACCATTCGAAGAGATATTAAAGAGCTTAGAACAATAGGCATCTTATTACCCACCCGAGGTCAACAAAAAGATATAGGCCCTGGTGTCAGCCATAGAGCTATTGCCATACGGCTTTGGCTGGAGGGCAAAGAGCCTGTGGCTATTGCCCAGCATATTAAGCATAGCATAGAAGCTGTGGAAAACTATCTACAGAAGTTTAAAAGAGTAGCCTTTCTTAAAAGCAAACATTTCAATGAGTTTGAAATAGCCTTAACGGTGGGAATTTCCATCTATGCTACCAAAACCTTTTCTCTGCTATATGAAGAGTTTAAAGATAAAGCCTTTTTTAAACAAAGATTGGAGGAAGTTCATATAGTTGGTGCCCAATATTATCACGCTCAAGATGAAAAAAAAAGAATGATGTCGTCGAACGACTCTATCAGGAACGAGCGGAGGCTGCCATGAAGAAAAACATCGATGCTAACCATGCTACATTTTGCCCTCAAGCATTTAAATGCTTTGAAGGTGCTTTGGAAGCATTTTTTTCTCATGAGTGCCCGCAGCTAGGAGGAACAAGGACAAGGCAAGTACTGGTTAAATCAATAGCGGATATGGTGCATCAATTTTATCCGCAGACCTCTCATATGCAGCCGGGACAAGTTACATGGCCGACAGTCCACCGCAACGAATTTTCATCTTATGGAAAATCTATTCAAAATACACGTTTAACAACGGTGATTTTAGATTTGGTAAGCTCGCAAGATGCTATAGAAAGAGCCAAAGGGAAAAAATTAAGGGTTATAAAAAAAGAAGCTGTGGCGCGGATGTGTAAGCAAGCTTTTGATCAAGAAGGTTGCTTAACCCACGCAGAATTAGCTATTTTGTTAAAGATATCACCCCACAGCGTAGGCAAATATATCAAGGAGTGGGAATTAGAAAACCGTGAGGTTCTTCCCAGAAGAGGATCTATCCATGATATAGGCCCTACTTTAACTCACAAAACAATGATCATTGAAAAGCTCTTTATTGAGCAAAAAACTGTTCAGCAGGTGAGCAGAGAAACAAAACACTCTTTGCCGGCGATACAAAGGTATATATCCACTTTCAAGCAAATATTGCTATGCAAACAAAAAGGTATGTCTACAGAAGAAGCAGCTTTTTCGGTGGGTAGGACATCGCGCTTAGTCAATGAATATGAAAAGATTATTGAACAATATAAGGAGAAAAATTATGTTATAGCCGCGTTATTGAAAAGTGAAATTGGAATTGAAACAAGAACCCAGATAACAATAAATGAAGGTGTTGATAAAAAATATTAATCAGAAAAAAGATTAGGTTAAATGCCAGTTAATGACAAGTGTCCTTATTTATAATGACAAGAAATTTCTCTCTTTTTCTGCAGATTGATATACTGGGAGAACAACCTTTCTTGACAGGAAGAAGCTAGGCGTATTGTATTCCATCATTCGATAGGAGAATTAAAACATTGCACCAAAAAGAGCCATTTTTCTCAAATAAGGCAAAGAATCCATCTCATTCTTTTAGCTAAATCAAAATTACCGCGTCACTTAATCGCCAAAACCTGTGGCTGCTCCTAAATGCTTGTAGGGTCTCCACCCTTGCCTTGGATCTATCTGGAAAAAAAGCGCGACTAGATCATCTGCGAGTTGTTTTTCATTGATAAGGATACGAATTGGCTTGACT
This sequence comes from Neochlamydia sp. S13, assembly GCF_000648235.2. NCBI lineage: Bacteria > Pseudomonadati > Chlamydiota > Chlamydiia > Parachlamydiales > Parachlamydiaceae > Neochlamydia > Neochlamydia sp. S13. Next base: position 388,517 of record NZ_AP017977.1, read on the forward strand.
TGCTTTTTTAATTTTTTTATATATTCTTTAATAAATAAAATGCTGAAAATTTATCACTACCCAAGAAAATAAAATGCATCCTATCTCTTCGGCATCTATCGAAAGCTTACCCAATGAATTGCTGCTCCCTATCTTAGAGGCTTGCGCAGTTCCTTCCTCATTTAGCGTCTGTAAAAGATGGCATCATCTGCTGGCTACTGAAGTGATGTCTTCTCTTTATAAAAAAATAGCCCAGCTTCATTTCCCAGGAGGGAATGCCGCTACCCAGCGAACTCTTATGTTAGCTAAAGTTTATCAACTCAATCATGTACCTACCTCTACTGAAAAAATTTATCTATCTTTTAAACAAGTTTTTACCTTAGGTAAATCTATTTCTCCTTTGGAATTTAAAGAGAAAACAGAAGAAAAAAGAGGCTTAACGCTAGCTAATTACTCTTCTTGTCTCTTAAATATTAATCGTCTTTTACTTTGGAAAAAACTTTCTGGTGGGGAAGAATACTTGAGCCGAGAAGAAATTAAGCACTTGCCTCTAGAGAAAAAAGGAGAGCTTTTTAGAGGTTGGATTGAAGAAAATTGTAAAAACATCACGTCTTTGGATTTATCTGGAGTAGGCTTGACTTATTTACCCCCAGAAATATGCCAGCTGTCTCAGCTGCAAACGCTTAACTTAAATCAAAACCAGCTCACCAGTCTGCCTGGAGAAATCGGGCAATTGTCTAAACTGCAAATGCTTAAATTAAATCAAAACCAGCTCACCAGCCTGCCTACAGAAATCGGGCAATTGTCTCAGCTGCAAGGGCTTGATTTAAGCCAAAACCAGCTCACCAGCCTGCCTACAGAAATTGGGCAGCTGCCTCAGCTACAACGGCTTGATTTAAGCCAAAACCAGCTCACCAGCCTGCCTGGGGAAATCGGGCAATTGTCTCAGCTGCAAGGGCTTGATTTAAGCCAAAACCAGCTCACCGCTCTGCCTGGAGAAATCGGGCAATTGTCTAAGCTGCAAATGCTTAAATTAAATCAAAACCAGCTCACCAGCCTGCCTGGGGAAATCGGGCAATTGTCTCAGCTGCAAGGGCTTGATTTAAGCCAAAACCAGCTCACCAGCCTGCCTACAGAAATTGGGCAGCTGCCTCAGCTACAATGGCTTGATTTAAGCCAAAACCAGCTCGTCAGTCTGCCTGGAGAAATCGGGCAATTGTCTCAGCTACAAGGGCTTTACTTAGACCAAAATCAGCTAACCGCTCTGCCTGGAGAAATCGGGCAATTATCTCAGCTGCAAAGGCTTGAATTAAATCAAAACCAGCTCACCAGCCTTCCTGCAGAAATCGGGCAATTGTCTCGGCTGCAAATCCTTTACTTAAGCCAAAACCAGCTCACCAGCCTTCCTGCAGAAATCGGGCAATTGTCTCGGCTGCAAATCCTTTACTTAGGCCAAAACCAGCTCACCAGTCTTCCTGTAGAGATCGGGCAATTGTCTCAGCTTCTCATACTTGAATTAGCGGAAAATCCTTTGAAAGATATTGCAGAAAAAATAAGGCAGCATTTTCAATTGTAGAATGGCTTAAGTACTTTTTAAATTGGGGTGAGCTAAAATGAAATAAAAAACTTTTAGCCACCTTATGTTTAAAGAAGTAATTGCTTTTCTTCCCACAACTAAGCAAGCTTAAGCTAACCTACGCATTTATAATGACAAGAAATTTCTCTCTTTTTCTGCAGATTGCTAGGCTGGGAGAACAGCCTTTCTTGACAGGAAGAAGCTAGGCGTATTGTATTCCATCATTCAATAGAAGAATTAAAACATTGCGCCCAAAAGAGCCGTTTTTCTCAAATAAGGCAAAGAATCAATCTCATTCTTTTAGCCAAACCAAAATTGCCGCGTCACTTAATCCCCAAAACCTGTGGCTGCTCCTGAATGCTTGGAAGGCTTCCCCTTTCCTTAAATCTATCTAAAATAAAAGCGTGGTAGATTATCTGTGAGTTGTTTTTCCTTGGTAAGGATACAAATTCGCTTGACTTGCTTTTTTAATTTTTTTATATTGCCTTTAAAAAATAAAAATGCTGAGAAGTTATCACTACCCAAGGAAATAAGATGTATCCTATCTCTTCAGCCTCTATTGAAAGCTTGCCCAATGAATTGCTACTCCCTATCTTAGAGGCTTGCGCAGTTCCTTCCTTATTTAGCGTCTGTAAAAGATGGCATCAGCTGCTGGCTTCTGAAGTGATGCCTTCTCTTTATAAACAAATAGGTAAAGTACATGTTTCCCAAGGGGATATTAACAAGCAGGCTTTTATTTTAGATAGGATTTATAAGCTAGAAAGTAGATTTTCTGAAACAGCAAAAGTAAATGCAATCTTTAGGCAAATCTTTACTTTAGCCAAGTCTTTTTCTCCTTTAGAAGTTAAAGAGAAAACAGAAGAAAAAAGAGGCTTAACTCTGGCTAATTACTCTTCTTATCTCTTAAATATTAATCGCCTTTTGCTTTGGAAAAAACTTCCTGGTGGGGAAGAATACTTGAGACGAGAAGAAACTAAGCATTTGCCTCTAGAGAAAAAAGGAGAGCTTCTTAGGGAGTGGATTGAAGAAAATTGTAGAAACATCATGGCTTTAAATTTATCTAGAGTAGGCTTGACTTATTTACCCCCAGAAATATGCCAGTTATCTCAGCTGCAAGAGCTTCAGTTAAGCAAAAACCAGATCACCAGTCTTCCTACAAAAATCGGGCAATTGTCTCAGCTGCAAAAGCTTTACTTAGATCAAAACCAGCTCACCAGCCTTCTTGCAGAAATTGGGCAGCTGTCTGAGCTGCAAACCCTTCTCTTAAATCAAAACCAGCTCACCAGTCTTCCTACAGAAATCGGGCAATTGTCTCAGCTGCAAAAGCTTTACCTAGATCAAAACCAGCTCACCAGCCTTCCTGCAGAAATAGGTCAATTGTCTCAGTTGCAAAAGCTTTACTTAAATCAAAACCAGCTCACCAGCCTTCCTGCAGAAATAGGTCAATTGTCTCAGCTGCTACAGCTTTACTTAAATCAAAACCAGCTCCCCGCTCTGCCTATAGAAATTGGGCGGCTGTCTCAGCTGCAGGAGCTTTACTTAAATCAAAACCAGCTCACCAGTCTGCCTGAAGAAATCGGGCAACTGTTTCAGCTGCAATGGCTTAAATTAAATCAAAACCAGCTCACCAGCCTTCCTGCAGAAATCTGGCAATTGTTTCAGCTGCAAGGGCTTGAATTAAATCAAAACCAGCTCACCGCTCTACCTACAGAAATTGGGCAGCTGTCTCAACTTACCAAGCTTGAATTAGCGGAAAATCCTTTGAAAGATATCCCCGAAAAAATAAGGCAGCGTTTTCAATTGTAGAATGGCTTAAGTACTTTTTAAATTGGGGTGAGCTAAAATGAAATAAAAAACTTTTAGCTATCTTATCTTTAAACAAGTCATCCGCTTTCCTTCCCACAACTAAGTAAGCTTAAGCTAACCTACGCATTTATAATGACAAGAGATTTCTCTCTTTTGCTGCAGATTGATATACTGGGAGAACAACTTTCCTTGACAGCAAGAAACTGGCGTATTGTATTCCATCCTTCGATAGAAGAATTAAAACATTGCACCAAAAAAGAGCCATTTTCTCAAATAAGGCAAAGAATCAATCTCATTCTTTTAGTCAAATCAAAATTGCCGCGTCAATTAATTTCCAAAACCTGTGGCTGCTCCTAAATGCTTGAAAGGTCTCCACCCTTTCCTTAAATCTATACGAATTCGTTTGACTTGCTTTTTTAATTTTTTTTATTCTGTCTTAAAGAAATAAAAATGATAAAAGGTCATTACTACCCAAGGAAATAAAATGCATCCTATCTCATCGACATCTATTGAAAGCTTACCCAATGAATTGCTACTCCCTATCTTAGAGGCTTGCGTAGTTCCTTCCTTATTTAGCGTCTGTAAAAGATGGCATCATCTGCTGGCTACTGAAGTCATGCCCCCTCTTTATAAGCAAATAGGTAAAGTGCATGTTCCTCAAGGAAATGTTAAGGAGCAGGCTCTTATTGTAGATAAGATTTATAAGCTAGAAGAAAAGCTTTCTGAAGCAGCAAAGGTAAATGCAATCTTTAAGCAAATCTTTACTTTAGCCAAGTCTTTTTCTCCTTTGGAATTTAAAGAGAAAACGGAAGAAAAAAGAGGCTTAACGCTGGCTAATCACTCTTCTTATCTCTTAAACATTAATCGCCTTTTACTTTGGAAAAAATTTCCTGGAGGGGAAGAATACTTGAGCCGAGAAGAAATTAAGCACTTGCCTCTAGAAAAAAAAGGGGAGCTACTTAGAGATTGGATTGAAGAAAATTATAAAAATACCACGGCTTTAGGTTTATCTGGAGTAGGCTTGACTTGTTTACCCCCAGAGATATGCCAGTTATCTAAGCTGCAAGCACTTAACTTAAATCAAAACCAGCTCACCAGTCTGCCTGGAGAAATCGGGCAGTTGTCTCAGCTGCAAGAGTTTAACTTAGATTATAACCGCCTCATTGCTCTGCCTACAAAAATCGGGCAACTGTCTCAGCTGCAAAGGCTTTACTTAAATCAAAACCAGCTCACGACTCTGCCTGCAGAAATCGGGCAACTGTCTCAGCTGCGATGGCTTTACTTAAATCAAAACCAGCTCACCACTCTGCCTGGAGAAATCGGGCAGCTGTCTAAGCTGACACGGCTTGGCTTAAATCAAAACCAGCTCACCGCTCTGCCTGCAGAAATCGGGCAGCTGTCTCAGCTGAAATCGCTTGGCTTAAGAGAAAACCAGATCACCGCTCTGCCTACAGAAATAGGTCAATTGCCTCAGCTGCAAGTGCTTGACTTAAATCAAAACCAGCTCACCAGCCTGCCTGCAGAAATAGGTCAATTGTCTCAGCTGCTACAGCTTTACTTAAATCAAAACCAGCTCACCAGTCTTCCTAAAGAAATCGGGCAGCTGTCTCAGCTGAAACAGCTTTACTTAAAACAAAACCAGCTCACCAGCCTTCCTGCAGAAATCGGACAGGTGCCTTATCTTAACATGCTTGTATTAACGGAAAACCCTTTGAAAGTGAAAGATATTGCAGAAAAGATAAGGCAGCGTTTTCAGTTGTAGAATGGCCGTAAATACTTTTTAAATTGAATGAGCTATAATGAAAAAAAAGCTTTTAGCCATCTTATCTTTAAACAAGTAATCTGCTTTTCTTCCCGCAACTAAGCAAGCTTAAACTGACCTACACATTTATAACGCCAAGAAATTTTTCTCTTTTTCTGCAGAGTGTTATGGCTGGAAGGACAACCTTTTTTGGCAGGAAGAAGCTAGGCGTATTGTATTCCATCATTCGTTAGAAGAATCAAAACATTGCGCCAAAAAGAGCCGTTTTTCTCAAATAAGGCAAAGAATCAATCTCATTCTTTTAGCCAAATCAAAATTGCCGCGTCACTTAATCGCCAAAACCTGTGGCTGCTCCTAAATGCTTGGAAGGTCTCCCTCCTTTCCGTGAATCTATCTGAAAAAAAAGCGAGGTAGATTATCTGTGAGTTGCTTTTCATTGATAAGAACACGAATTCGTTTGACTTGCTTTTTTAATTTTTTATATTATTTTTAAAAAATAAAAATGCTGAAAAATTATCACTACTCAAGGAAATAAAATGCATCCTATCTCATCGACATCTATTGAAAGCTTGCCCAATGAATTGCTGCTCCCTATCTTAGAGGCTTGCGTAGTTCCTTCCTTATTTAGCGTCTGTAAAAGATGGCATCATCTGCTGGCTTCTGAAGCGATACCTTCTCTTTATAAAAAAATAGCACAGCTTCATTTCCTCAAGAGGAATGCCACTACCCAGCGAACTCTTATGTTAGCTAAAGTTTATCAACTCGATCCTGGACTTACCTCTACCGAAAAAGTTTATCAAGTTTTTAAGCAAGTTTTTACCTTAGCTAAATCTATTTCTCCTTTGGAATTTAAATGGAAAACAGAAGAAAAAAGAGGCTTAACGCTGGCTAATTACTCTTCTTATCTCTTAAATATTAACCGCCTTTTACTTTGGAAAAAACTTCCTGGGGGGGAAGAATACTTGAGCCGAGAAGAAATTAAGCACTTGCCTCTAGGAAAAAAAGGAGAGCTACTTAGAGATTGGATTGAAGAAAATTGTAAAGACTTAACTTTGCTAAATTTATCTGAAGCAGGCTTGATTTATTTACCCCCAGAAATATGCCAGTTATCTCAGCTGCAAACGCTTGACTTAAATCAAAACCAGCTCACCGCTCTGCCTGCAGAAATTGGGCAGCTGTCTCAGTTGCGATGGCTTTACGTAAATCAAAACCAGCTCACCGCTCTTCCTGAAGAAATCGGGCAATTGTCTCAGCTGCAAGAGCTTTACTTAAATCAAAACCAGCTCGCCAGCCTTCCTGCAGAAATAGGTCAATTGTCTCAGCTGCAAGAGCTTTACTTAAATCAAAACCAGCTCATCACTCTGCCTACAGAAATCGGGCAGCTGTCTCGGCTGAAAAGGCTTGAATTAAATCAAAACCAGCTCACCAGCCTTCCTGCAGAAATCGGGCGGCTGTCTAAGCTGGGATGGCTTGATTCAAGCCAAAACCAGCTCACCAGTCTTCCTGCAGAGATCGGGCAGCTGTCTAAGCTGCAAAGGCTTTACTTAAATCAAAATCAGCTCACCAGCCTGCCTGTACAAATCGGGCAGCTGTCTAAGTTGATGCAGCTGTGCTTAAATCAAAACCAGCTCGCCGCTCTTTCTGAAGAAATCGGGCAATTGTCTCAGCTGCGAGAGCTTTACTTAAATCAAAACCAGCTCGCCAGCCTTCCTGCAGAAATTGGACAGCTGTCTCGGCTGTAAGAGCTTTACTTAAATCAAAACCAGCTCATCAGCCTTCCTGCAGAAATAGGTCAATTGTCTCAGCTGCAAGAGCTTTACTTAAATCAAAACCAGCTCGCCGCTCTTTCTGAAGAAATCGGGCAATTGTCTCAGCTGCGAGAGCTTTACTTAAATCAAAACCAGCTCATCAGCCTTCCTGCAGAAATAGGTCAATTGTCTCAGCTGCAAGAGCTTTGCTTAAATCAAAACCAGCTCACCAGTCTTCCTGCAGAGATAGGGCAGTTGTCTCAGCTGCAAACGCTTGAATTAGCGGAAAATCCTTTGAAAGATATCGCTGAAAAAATAAGGCAGCGTTTTTCAATTGTAGAATGGTCGTAAGTACTTTTTAGATTGTGGTGAGCTAAATGAAATAAAAAACTTTTAGCGGTAGTTCCATTTTTTTATAAGGTTAAAGTGAGTAATTGGTTTATTATTACTTACATTCCTCAGCAAAAAAAATAATTAGGAATTTTGAAGACTAATCGAGTAAGATGTTTTCTTTAAGGGATTAAACTAAACGACTAAAAGTTATGCAGATAGATACACAAAACGTCGATCATTTAGGATTGGTAGCTGGAATGTGTGAGGAAATAGGGTTAGTTGACCTTATTGATCAAGCAGTAGGTAACCAGGCGAAGAATAAGCATTTAACCTATGGGCAAGCTGTTAAATGCATGATCTTAAATGGATTGGGATTTGTAAGTCGGACGCTTTACATGTATTCTGAGTACTTTGAAGATAAACCCATCGATCATTTGCTAGGTACGCCAGTCATTCCCGAGCAGATTGATGATAATGTTTTGGGGAGAGCGCTGGATAAGTTATTTGAGTTGGGAGTGACCGAGCTTTTTACTAAAATAGCTTTACATACAATCAAAGTGCTTGGCATCCAAGTAAAAAGTTTACATTTAGATGCCACAAGCTTTCACGTAGATGGAAACTATGAGAGCCTATTAGAACAAGGAGAAGCATGCATTCGCCTAGTGCAAGGCTACAGTAGAGACCATAGGCCTGATTTAAATCAAGCCGTCTTGCAGCTTATCACCTCCAATGAAGGCAATATTCCTTTATACATGCAAGCGGCTGATGGCAATAGCAGTGATAAGGCCGCCTTTACGCAAATTGTTGGCGAACATCTTAAAAGCTTTCGGCAAGCGGTAGAGAATCGTTATATAGTAGGAGACAGTGCTCTTTATACGCCAGCTACCTTACAAGTTCTTAAAGAAGAACAAAGCTTATTTGTCACGCGTGTACCCATGCAAATCAAAGAGGCTAAAGAGCTCATATTTGAAGTGCCTTACGACAAGACGGTAGAAATAACAGAAGGCTATCGAGCTTTTGAAAGTACCTCTTGCTATGCCGGTGTTGAACAAAGATGGGTAGTTATCTTTAGCCAAGCGGCCTATCAAAGAGAATGCCGCACTTTAGCCAAGCATTATCTTAAGGGCAGTGAGAAAGAATCCAAAGCTTTCTTTAAGTTTATAAAGCAAGAGTTTTCATGCCCCAATGATGCTAAGCGCCAATTAGATAAGTTTGCAAAAAAGCTTAAATATATACAAATTATAGAACCTCAAGTTATAGCAACTCAAAAGCATACTACATCTGGTCGACCAAAAGCTGGGCAAGCACCTTCTATACTTAGCTATCACCTAGAAGGTACAGTAGCCTGCTCTTTGCTTAACAAAGCAGAGTTAGAGAGGAGTAAAGGGTTTTTCATCTTAGCAACTAATGATATGGATGTAATCGTTTTTCCTGCTCAGGAAGTTTTGAAAACATATAAAGCACAGCAAAGTGTAGAAAGAGGATTTAGATTCTTGAAAAGTCCCGATTTCCTAGTCTCTTCTTTCTTTCTAAAAAAGCCAGAAAGAATAGAAGCTCTTTTAATGGTAATGACTCTATGCCTTTTGGTCTATTCTGCGCTTGAATATAAGATTCGAGAAAAATTACGAGAAAATGGTGAGAACTTCTTAAATCAGCTTAAGAAACCTACTCAAAAGCCAACCACACGCTGGGTGTTTTTCTGTTTCCTAGGCCTGCATATGGTCTTTATTGACCATAAAAAATTGCAAATTACCAATTTGAAAGAACGCCATAGAATTATCCTTAGATGCTTAGGGCCTCCTTACCAAAAATTCTATTATTCTGAAATGTGGTGAGAAATCACGGTTATTAAATACTTAGGTTTTTTTATTAAAAATTGTAGTCGCCAAAAAATTATTTAGGCTGGTTTTCAGCAAATTCCAGAACCACGCCATCAAAATAGACAAATGCTTGAGGCTTTAAAGATAGAGTTACCAAAAGTTTTACCAAAGAATTATGCGCCTGTAGTCATCAGGAAAAAGCGCCGATAATACGCGTAACTTTTTAATAATCAATAAGTTGATTGCTACTGATTATTTCTAAAGAAATGGAACTTCCCGTTTAAAGAAAAATTAAGTCAATCTCTCCTTACCTATTTCAAAAGATGGACGCTATTAAAAAGCTTATAGAAGTTAACTTTAGCTTTTTTCTTTCTTCTTTTTCAATTTTCCTTTAGGTTGTCCTATCCCTCTCCTATAAATATTTGAATAAGAATCGAATAGATTAAAAGTCTAAGCTTTTACAATGGATGATTAAAAAATATAATTTACAATTTTTTTAGATAAGGTATATTACAAAATAATGCCTCCTTTATCCCTAAATGAGCGCTGCTACTTAAAGTTGGTTTTATTCACCTTTATAGGTGCCTTTTACTCAGCACCTTGTTTTGAAATAAGTGCGAATTAAAGGGTGAACTAGCAGCCTAAATAGCTAGGTAAGGCAGGAAAGAAAAAGAGATTTTTAAACTAGGCGCCTTTCTGCCTCATTTTTTAATGCTCGACTTCGCAGCTCTTCCACTAAATTGGCTAGGGGATTAGCAAAAAACAATCATTTATCTATATCTTAAAGGAGATGCTATGAAGATTTCTCTCTCTATTTTTTCTTATACATGCACGGGGATCATCCTTGCAACAATGAGCTCGGCTTATGGGCAATGCACAGGGGAGGATTGTCCGATTTTTAATTCTTATTTTGATCATCCTGCTTCTTCTCCATCTAGTTACCCTCTTCAAACTTCGCAAGAGAGCCAAGATTTTAGCTCGCAAAATAGCTTAAAGGCAGAGAGTAAAAAGAAGAATGGCGGGGAAAGCAGTGTGCAGCGAGGCTTTAATCGAGAGGGAAATCCTGATCAAAGAGAGATAAACAGTAAGCAGATAAGTAGCTATCAAAATAAGGGGTCCGATAGCGTAATTTACTACCAGATTGAAGAAACTTTAAAAAATAACCGTTTAAAGAAAAATTACCCTTTGGTGAATATACGCTTTTATCAGGGCATGGCCACTCTGTCTGGTACGGTAGAAACAGAAGATGATAGGCAACAGGTCGAGAGTAGAGTCCGTGCGATTCAAGGGGTGATTGATATTAATGATCAGCTGCAAGTCGAATCTTCTACTCCATCTAACCAAGGCAGAAAACCTACTAACTAGCAAGCAACCAATTTATCCCGGCCTAAAGGCATGAATCTTTTCATTAAAAAATACGCGTTTAGAAATAAAGAAGGGGATTCAGAAGGATCAACGTAAAACAAAGTGAGGATTGAACTGAAATTATTCTATCTATAGCGATAATCATTATTATGAGCTGGGTAGGAAATGATGAAGGGTTGCTTGGCCTGGGTGATAGAAGGCAGAAACATACGCATGCATAGACAATCAGCCTCAAGAGAAACCTTAGCCAATCAACCCTTTAAGATAATAAATAATTTTTTAAGGCCATCCATTTAGATATCCTTTAAGGAGCACAGTAGCTTCTTTGGCTGGGTTCCTCCCTTTAGGGAGAAGGCGTTCTAGGCGTGAAATAAAGAATTCAATTTTGGGCGCTGAGAAGAATTTCTAATCCCATTTCTTCGGGTATATACTTGTGTTGAAGGTAAACTCGGCGTAAGCATCCCTGCTCATCAAATTGTAAAATAAACTCCATCCAGCCTTCATTAAAGTAATAGGAAAATAAGCTTTTTTGAGAGAAACGATCGATACGAAGAGCAGATTTGAATGCCTCCTCGGCTTGTTGGCGGGGCATATATTTTTTTAAGCGAGTAGATCTTAGCTGAGGGCATTGCAGTTGAGCAACAAACTCCTCGAAAGTCAAGCCATACGAAAACTCTACCCCTAAAGCATGGGCGATATCTTCTGGCAAGGATACGGGATAACGGAATCGTCGTAAGATACGATAGATAAAGTTAAACATTTTCATCTGGTATAGAAAATAAAAAAGTTTTTTTAACAACAGAAAGTGCTGCTATACATTTGCCCACTTTCCGCTCATTTTGAATGACTGACCTCCTATTTAACCAGGCGGAGAAAAAATTCGCAATATATAATTTTAGGTTATTTGCAAAGTAAGATGCACATGAGGCCACTTTTTCTCGTCGGAATGAGAGCCTAAACATCACTTTTCCTCAAAGGGGTAAAGCATGCTTTAAGCTCTCGCGGATTGTTTTTTTTACTACCAATCAACGCTTGCCTTTTAGCTTTTACGCTTTTCTTCTTCTTTGCCCACCTGGCCATTTCCTATCTAAAAAATCTTAGAACCTAAAGAAAAGCTCTTTTATCAGTTAGATATAGCTTATGGTGCCTAGGTTAATAATTGTTTTAAAAGTAAGCGGTTTTTGATTTATAGATGTTTTAATAAGTTAAAGAGAAGGCTTTTATATGACTAGACGCTTTTGAATAAAGAGTAGATGGGGGCTTTTTTTATGTCGATTGATCCATTGATGATGACTGCAGCTCCATTCTAAGGGGTTCAGTTTTTCTACGAGAGATAGCACACTCTGCTCCTCACACTGCCCTGCAGGATGGCCTGGATAAAGGGTAATGCTTATCGCTCCACCCGGTTGAAGCAGCAGCATCGCTTTTTTTATACTTTCTATAGTAGTTTTTGCGGTAGTGGTTAGCGTTTTATCACCACCTCCTGGTAGATATCCTAGATTATAAGTAATCAATTTAACACTTTCAGGAAAGATTTCCTCAGGAAAGGTAGAATGACATCCTAAAATAAATCGCACTCGTTGAAAATGAACAGAGGGTAATTTTTCATGTAAATATTTTTGAGTAAGCTCTATTGCTCTTGGCAAAATGTCTAAGGCATAGATTAACCCTCCTTTAAGGTCCGCGCATAATTGGGCCAATATTAACGTGTCTTGGCCATTCCCACATGTAGCGTCAATAACAAGGTCACCTTTATGAACTAATTTTTCCCAATATAGGTGGGCAAGTTCTAGATGGGAATTAAAAAGAGGAAATTGAGCTCGCATAGAATTTTTAAAAAGTATTAAAAAATTATTAGGAGGTTTCTTTTTGAAAGCTTAAAGCAAGGACATATTCCTGCTGATAGCCTAGCAAACGAGCTAACATCTTTTTCACGTCATCATTTATGCGTGCCAACAATGCTTTTTGTTTGGCAGAAGGAATATAAGGAAGATCGGCAGTAATTACTATTTTATTTTTTTTGATAAGAATGGAGCTAGGAACCTCTTCTTTAGGAAAGAGCTGTTTCCAATAATCATGCATATATTCTTGGAAAATGTTTTCGTCTAAAAAATAAGCATGATTATTTTTGGAATTAATTTTTAGATAACTTTTTTTTAAATTAGTCCGTAAGTAAAAAATGATAGCCACTCCAATCGCCAAACATCCTATCCCAAATAATGAAAGAAAAAGCTGATCTTTCTCAATAAAGGCTGCAAACTCTGCACGAACATGTGGGGAGGCTTGCACCAAAATACTTAGTAAGCCAAGCACCATAAAGAATAGAGAGATAACAAAGGTAAGCAAGGGATAAAAAAATTGGTTCATAATTTAGAACTCATCGCTATAGTCTTCTTGGGTGCTAACCAAGTTTACAGGGTTTGTGACGGGAGAAAGAGATTTCTTGGAATCGGCAGTTACTACATTTTTAAAGACCACATGGACATAGGAGACGTGTAAACCGGTAAGATGGGTAATTTCCTCAGAAACAAGCGTTTGTATTTCTTCAGCTTTTTCAGGGATAGAAATTCCATAAAAGACATTTACCTCAATTTTTATACCCACAGAATGGTTCTTATTATCTTGCTCTGCTATGATTCCACGTGCTCCTTCGGTAGTATTGCGTCCAAAAATACTGTCGATGAAAGTGCTTTCTACCAAAGTAACGCCTTCAATGCGATTCAGGCATTCAAGAACAATTCCTTGGAAGACTTTGTTGTCAACGTCACGAATAAACAGCGTTTCAGGTAGCTCAAATTCTTTTGTATCCACTTTTTTCACATCAATAGGCATTTTCTTCTCCCCCATGCTAAATTGTCCTTATAATAGTTGACAGCATCATAAATAAGAATATAATAAAATGCTAACTGAAATAGTTGATGCTGCTCTATTAAATCGAAATTTATACTTAAAGATAGCAGGATGTGAAGAGAAGCGTATGATGGTTAGTCTTTTTTTACTTTTTTTTCTGGCTGCCTTTTCTGCTTATGTGGCTAAACAAAGGGGACGGGACCCATTAGTATGGTTTATGCTAGGCATACTTTTAGGAATTTTTTCTCTTATTTTGCTTTTTGTTTTAAAACCTTTTGAAGGTGATCACCTAGAACAAAAAAATAAGATAGAAGAGAATCTGACTCCTAAATATGGGGCTTTAGCGGAAGAAATAGGAGAAGTTTCTTATGAGAATAAAGAATGGTTTTATTTGGACCAGGCACACCACCAACAAGGCCCTATCTATTTTAGAGAGCTATACACCTTGTGGCTAGATAACAAAATAACCCCCTTAACTTATGTATGGTCAGAAGGGATGGCTGATTGGCAGCGTATCAACGAGCTTCCCAATTTTATAAAAAAATGATGAGCTGAAGGATTACGAACTTTAAAGATTAGCTAACGATTGAGGTCAAACTAAAAAGGAGGATAGTAAGCTTAAGGCTTTGTAGAATCGTGCGTTTTATTCTTTCAACCCTAAACTTACATCTTATGATTTTTTTGCTTTTACCAACTCGACTTAGTCACCCCAGGGATTAATCCATGCAAAGCCATTTCTCTAAAGGTAAGGCGGGAGAGTTTAAACTGTCTAATAAATCCTCTTGCACGTCCTGTTAAAAGGCAGCGATTACGTAGACGAGTAGGGGATGAGTCACGTGGCATTTTGTTAAGCGCTACACGAGCTTCATGGCGTTCTTCTTCTGAAATGTTGATGTCAGCTGCTGTTTTTTTAAGAGCTTGTCTTTTTTCCCATTTCAGCTTAACAACTTTTTCACGACGTTTTGCTTTTTCTATTGAGGACCTTTTTGCCATATGATTATAATCTTCCTATTTTTTACGAGCAGGGCCTTTTTGCCGCTGTTTACGATTCGGGTCTTTCTTATTAATCACATAAAGACGTCCTTGGCGACGTACGAGGATATCACCCTTCGATGGATCGGCTTTAACGGATGCTTTTACTTTCATATCTATTCCTGCATGTTACAATAATTTGTAAGTTAAGCGATTCTTATATCCTAAACCTTAATTTCCTTTCAATCCTTTTCTTGTAAAGGTAAAGAGAAGAGTTCTCAAGGAGCCTTAAATACTAGGTAGGGATGAGAGGGGCTCATTGATGAAGAGTAGATAGGTAAGCTTAAGTTAAAATACCACTGTTCTCTTTCATTTTTTTAGCTGCCTTCTGATCAGTTTCCTCTACTTCTTTTCTTGCATTTATTTTACCTGTTTTGTATTCTGCTGTTCATATTTATTTAATTGTCGAAAATTTTAATCAAGGAAGTTAATGTGAAGCGCACATACCAACCTAGTAAACGTCGTCGTAAATCCGAGCATGGCTTTCGTAAAAGAATGAAAACTGCTGATGGACGTAAAATCATCAATTCCCGTCGTCGCCGAGGTCGTAAGGCTTTAACAAGGGCGTGAGATACAGCTTTTCCAAGCTTTTTAGATTACGCAAGCGTTATCAATTTCAGAAGTTTACTCACAGCAGTAAACGTTTAATCGGGCGATGGATTACCATAGAAATCGTTCCTAATCCTTTGCAAATGACCCGATTAGGGATTACCGTCACCAAACGCTATGGTAAAGCTCATGATCGTAATCGGTTTAAAAGAATTACGCGTGAGGCTTTTCGCTATTGCCAGTCAAGTCTTCCATTAGGGCAAGACCTTAATGTAAAGCCGCGCGTTAATGCTAAACAGGCAACGTCTTTAGACATTTATATGGATTTAATAAAGCTCTTAAGTACCAATCATCATGAGCGCGGGACTTAATACTCAGCAGAAGCAAGCTGTGGATACCATTACAGGCCGTGTCTTAATCTTGGCTGGAGCTGGTACGGGCAAAACGCGCGTTCTTACGATGCGTATGGGCCATCTAATCAATAACCTAGGCGTTCATCCTAGCCATATTCTCGGCCTCACTTTTACCAATAAAGCTGCAGCCGAGATGTATCATCGAATGGTCTCACTCGTCCCTCATAAGATAGCCAAGCTGGTTACCTTATGTACATTTCATAGTTTTTGCATTCAAATACTAAGAGAAGAGATCGTACGTTTGGGTTACACCAAAGAATTTACTATTTATCGTGAGTCGGATGTGCAACGTCTCATTTCTACTCTTGCACGTGATATGCTAGAAAGAGAAAAAGATCTGCCTTCATTAGCCGCTACGTTAGCGGTGATCACGCAGGCTAAGAATAAAGGGCTTTGTGCAGAGCAGATTCAAAATACAGGATCTGCCTGGCATGATCAATTTTCAAGCACTCTTTATCGTCGCTTGCAAGAAAGTATGCGTGCCTATAATGCTGTTGATTTTGATGATTTATTGGTGCTTACGGTCCAGCTTTTAGAAAAGTATCCCGACGTCCTTAATCGCTATCAGGAACAGTATCGTTATATCATGATCGATGAGTATCAAGATACCAACCCTATTCAGTATCGCTTAGCAAAATTGCTTTCTGCTAAATATAATAATTTGTGTGTAGTAGGTGATGATGATCAGTCTATTTATGGCTGGCGAGGAGCGGAAGTACGCAACATTTTAGATTTTGAGCAAGCAGTAGTGATTAAGCTGGAACAAAATTATCGCTCCACCAATAGTATTCTTAAAGCCGCTAATGCGGTGATCAGCAAAAATCAGTCTCGTTATCCTAAGGCCTTATGGAGCACCAAGGGAGAGGGTGATCCCATTGAGATTTTTTATGCTCCTCAAGAGAGTGATGAAGCTGAAGCTGTCGTGTATAGAATGGTAAAAATGAAGGAAGAAAAAGGCCTGCGTTGGAATGATTTTGCTATTTTATACCGTTCTAATGCTCTTTCTCGTGCTTTTGAAACGGCTTTATTAAAATATACGTGGGTAGAGAATGGGCAATGGATGAAAGGGATACCTTATCAAATTTACGGGGGCATAGAATTTTATGAAAGGCGTGAAGTAAAAGATTTATGTGCTTATTTACGTGTGATAGTCAATAATAGAGATCAGGAAGCTTTACTACGTATTATTAATCAACCTCGACGTAATATAGGTGGAGTTTCTTTAGATGCTCTTACGGCCTATAATCGCCAGCAGAATATTTCTCTTTGGGAAGTTTTAAAAATGGTAGGTGATGACCAGCTTAAAGAGGAAGAGATTAAGAGTTCCTTACCTGCAAAGACTTTGAAAGCTATCCGTGAGTTTGTAGCTCTTATTGAGGAAGCTCAAGAGCGCTTTGAAAACATGCCTTTAGCAGAAACTTTTGAATGGCTAATTGAAAAAATTGATTACCGTAAAGCTATCGAGGAAGAGGTTAAAAGTTCTCAGATGCGGGAATTTAAATGGGAAAATTGCCTGGAGTTTGTAGAGACGTTGAGAGATTATGCATGTAAGGTGAAAGAAAAGCTTCATAAGCAACCCCGGCTCTATGATTTTTTAGGCACCGTTTGCTTAGAAAATGATTGGGAGCGTATGGCTCGTCAGCAGCAAACAGGAGAAGATAAAGTCAATTTAATGACTTTCCATAGTGCTAAAGGATTGGAATTTCCGGTATGTTTCTTAGTAGGAATAGAGGATCATATTATTCCTCATGAGAAAAGCCTAAAAGAAACAGGAGTAGAGGAAGAGCGGCGTTTAATGTATGTAGCGATGACGCGGGCGATGCAAAATTTAGTGATTAGCATGGCTTGCTCTCGCCATAAAATGGGAAAAAAAGTCTCTTGTAAGCCTTCACGTTTTCTCTATGAGATCCCCAAAGAGCTCTTGAGAGTCACGGAGTGGGGTGGGTAAAATAGCAAGTCCTTAAGGGTTGTCTTGCCCCCGGTTTAAACAAATATTCCTAAAAAGAGGTGGCAGATAACTGGCTAGTCTACAATTTTGTGGGGAGATGAGGGTGTAATACGTTTTAAAAAACTAACTCCCCGTAACCCATTGTTTAAAAGTTGCCTCTCTATTTAAAGAAAGGGTTTTACAAGGATAGGGGGCATAAAGAATAATTTAAAGGGATAGAATATTCTAAACCGCTGCTTCAATTATAACTTAAGCTAAACTTCCATTGTTAATTAATGCCTGACCACCGCCGTTTCAGTAGCCATTTGAGATTTAATATTCTTAATAGCAGTTGAGATCTCAATTTTTGCAGTAGGAGGGGCAGACGTAAAAGAGCTTTCGGCGAAATTTAGGGCCTCTGCAAGATTATTTCGGTCAAAATAAATTTGTGAAATAATCATCTGCAGGCGCCACAGATGTTCTTTATCTTTAGGGCCAAACTTCTGAATATAATTGACAAGAGAAGCTACAGCTAGATCAGCTGAGCGTTTATCGCCCGCCTCTGTATATCCTTCAAAATCGATAAGAGCCAGATGATAGTGAGTCATCTTTTCGTTGTTAGGATCCATTAGCTGCAACTCTTTCTTTAATGCCGTAGCTTCAGCAAGCCCCGACAGGCCTTCTTGAGTCATTTTGCGATAGCGTTCAATCATGAAGAAATGGCTATCTTCCGAATTAACGCCTACTTTAATAATTTGGTTAATATCACTCTCATATCCAAAATTTTGGGCTACTGCATAAAGTTTTTTAAGTTCGGCGCCCGAATACTTTTGTTTGTTTATAGCCTCTAACTTTTTTTGATAGTCGAAATAGTCCGCGACAATTTTTGAAAGGTGGGCGGCATACATCTTTCCGCCTCCGGCGCGATATCCGGTGATACCGATCTGCTTTTGTTGCTGACCATCTAAAATGATTAAAGTAGGAAAACTTCGTATATTATATTTTTTTTGGAGTTGTTTGTTTTGGACAGCTAAGGGAGTTGGTAGGGTAGAATTTACTGGAAAATCTAGCCTCATAAAAATAAATTTATCGCCTACCGCTTGTGCAAATTCTGGTGTATCTAAGCTTTCTTGCTCAAGCTTAGAGCACCAATTACACCAGTCTGAGCCAGTAAAAAATAAAATAATGGGCTTAAAAGTTGCGCGCGAAAGGTTTTCTGCTTCCTCATAATTGGTCATCCACTGGAGGGAATCAGTAGAGATACCTTTAGCAGGAGTAATAAAAAAGGTCACTCCCACCATCATACTACACATATAGGTTAGCACTGGCCTCATATATTTTTCCCTCTTGAAAATGAATTTAAACTCATGTTACTATACTTTTTTTTAATGCATATTAACTAATTAATTTATATCATGCAATCCTTTCCTCCTACTGTAATTTTACGGCACCATAAAGAAAACCTTAAAAAATGTAGTTTAAGGGGTCTAGAAGGGGCTAAAGATTTCCATTTTTATACCTATCCTAAAAGCATTTTACCTTCCTTGGTAGGATATACCATGTTAACGTTGGAGGCTCCGGTTTTATCTTTAGAAGATGCAGGGCAGGGCCTGTTTATTTTAGATAGTACCTGGCGCTATGCAGAAAAAATGCTAAAATTTGTAGAAAGGCATGCCGAACTACCAAAAAGGAGTCTGCCTTCTCATTTTCGCACCGCTTATCCTCGGCGTCAAGAAGATTGCATAGATCCAGCACGGGGATTAGCCTCTATAGAGGCTATTTATGTTGCTTATACGCTCCTAGGCCGTGATACTACTCAAGTGTTAAGCCACTATCATTGGAAGGAAGATTTTTTGAAAATCAATGGATTTGAAAAGAAGGGTTAGATTTTCTATTCTAAAATTTTTTAAAAACTTTATGATACGCTTTTGAGCAGCTTTTTATGTAATCATAGCTTTAATAAAAAGATTGTTGCTACGGAGAGAGCTAGCTTGGAAAAAGGTTAACTTCTTTTTTGTTTATACAGACGGGGTTTCTTTAAAGGGGGGGGGGGCTTTAAAAGGTATAATTTTATTTATAAACTTCAATTTACTTGAATTTACTTGACTTTCATCCATCGTAAGCCTGATCTGAGCTTTAAAATTGAGAAGTTAAAAAGTTTAGAATAACAAGAATGCTTGTAGCTGCCATGAGTAAAAGGTTTGCGATTAAATAAATTTCAGCTCTCTTGTCCTAGTTAATTATCTATTTAGTGAGGGAAACCGGCCGGCAGATACAAGAGAAAAAACCCATAAAAATCTTAATTTTTTATATTAAAGCTCTCAGCTTGCCAAAGAAAATTTTATTAAGATAACAATACTGAGTAAACTGCGGGAAATTGTTGACTAATACAAGATAGTAAGAATATAATATATTATTGCTCAAATAATTTTTGTAAATCTTTATAGTTTAATATCTAATGCTAGACAATTTTTTTATCCACCTGGAACAGGTGGAAAATATTCTATGGGGATATGTAGCCGTTCCCACCATTCTTCTATTGGGGGTTTTTTTAAGCTTTCAAGCTCGTTGGGTGCAAATCGTTCAGTTTCCTCGTGTGGTAAAGACATTTTTTGGCTTTTTATTTGTGCCAGATAAAGATAAAAGTGGTGTCCATCCTTTACAAGCCTTCTTTGCTTGTGTAGGTGGATGCGTAGGCATTGGGAATATTGTGGGAATTACTACAGCTGTGCAAATTGGGGGCCCCGGTGCTTTATTGTGGATTTGGCTCACTGCTATTGCTGGTATGATGATTAAATATAGTGAGGTATATCTAGGGATTCGTTACCGCGTGCCCAATGCCCACGGAGGGTATAATGGGGGTCCCATGTATTTTTTGCAAAGAGTGTTCAAAGGCTCTTTTGTTCCCACTATTGTAGGTGGTCTTTTGTGCATTTACGGAGTGGAAGTTTATCAATTTAATGTGATTGTAAAGAGTGTGACAGCCAATGTAAATCTTTCTCCTTACCTTGTTCTGGCTATCTTGCTAGCTTTAGTGATTTTTGCAGGACAGGGAGGCGTGCGCCGAGTAGGCAATATCTCAGGAATTTCTATTCCTCTTTTTGTGTTTGTTTATCTAGGCATGGGATGTTGGGTACTTATCCAAAATATCGATAGGATTCCCGAGGTTTTAAAAGCAGTTTTTAATACAGCTTTTACAGGCCATGCCGCCGTGGGAGGTTTTATTGGCAGCTCAGCAATGGGAACTATATCGCAAGGAGTTCGCCGAGGATGCTATACAGGTGACCTAGGGGTAGGCTATGCTTCTGTTATTCATAGTGAAAGCTTTGTTAAAATACCAGAAAAACAGGCTTCCTTGGTGATTTTTGATATTTTTGTGGACACTTTCATGATTTGTACCACTAGCGTCCTTATCATTTTAGTGACAGATCTATGGCATCAGCCCATTAATTCTAGCCTGCTCATTCAAACAGCTTTAGCTCAATATTTTCCTTACATGGAATGGTTTATGCCTTTGTTTTTGTTTTTGCTGGGATATTCCACTATCAATGCTTATTTTTGCGTAGGTCTTAAGTGCGCTGAATATTTGCACCCTAGAAAAGGTCGTAAACTCTATTATATCTATGCCGTAATTACTTTAGGTGCGTTTGCTTTGGTAGATACAGCACAAGCACAGACTGTCATGACGATTGCTGGAGGACTTTTACTCGTTCTGAACTGTTATGGAATTTTTAAATTACGGCATGAAATCTCTTATAATTTCAATTTTCTTCAAACTGAGAAAACCGAAGGACGTTCTATAGCCGTATCAGCGGATCTAGGGTGATAATAGAAATGGGTACTCCCTGGATGTTTTCAACGTCACTTAAGACACTAACATAGGGCTCTAACCCTGCTTAATAGAGATTTGGCATCTATTGCTAGACGCCTAGTTCCTTGCGAAGGATAACCTTATATCATTGAAGGGACTACGTTTCTATAACCCAAAAAAAACAAAGCCTTTAAAAGCCGGTCTCTTTCCTTAAGAAACGAATTTCATTAACTAGAGGACGGTATAAAGAACTTCTAAAAAGTCTACAATGCCTTTTTGAGCTACCTCTTATACAACCCCATACTTTATAGAATCCCTTGTGTAAGTAGAAAGACAGCTTTCAGAGGGTTGGATATGTAGACGGAGTTTTTTTAAACGTATAATTTAATGATGCGAAAATTAAATTTTTTTTCAAGAATCCTCTCCTTCTACCGCGATTACACTTGTTTTTTGCGTTTGTTAATAAGGCCATTAAGTGGCTCTTTGGGCTTGCTAGAAATTCTTTTTTACCTTCAATAAATGCTTCTGCTTGATATCCTAATTGGAGCTACAACTCATCTAGATATTCGGTTTTCAGAATTCATTTGCTTACCCTTTCCTAGTGGAAGCTCTGCTATCAATATTCCGATCATGGAGCGCTGCAACGGGGAAAGAAGGGGCCATGCACCTTATATTCGTGATCACAAGTTTCTCGGTTTGGTAGGGGCTCAGTAAAAACTAGAAGATGGAGTTTTTGGCTAGTACATAGCAATTGAAATTATGAGTCATCTTACGTCTGTATAAAGTTTCCCTGAAATTTTATAATTCATGATAGATTATCTACTTGATTTTAAGGATCATATCGCTTAAAGAAACAACGTCTACCGAGCCTAAAAGGAGAATCATCTTCCTAGCAGCTCTCTTTTAAAAAAGAAGTTTTTATTAGCTGTATAATTGTGTAAAAAGTTGTCCCAAAGTATAGGACTCTGAGATTTATAGCAAATTGATTTAAGTGAGAGTTAGATTGCAAGAAACTCCATCTTGTAGTAAGCGATAAGAGGGGCAAAAAATATGATTCCTGTGAGAGCGGGCAATTTGCTGGGCCACCTCTCAAGGTGAGTATTTTGCTTTATTAATTGGCGATACTTTCCTATCTTCCACCCTTTTTAGTCGACCTCATGATTTAGACCTCTAATCGCAAGGAGAAAATGTCGGTAAAACCTTCTTTTTTTTTGAAGATCTTTGTAATTGAAGCTGGAGGAAGGCTAGCTCTTTAAGATAAGACTATCTTGTGGTATCCATCTTCGAAATTAACCATAAGGCTCTTTGGTAATCTCCTTTAGGCATGGCCTACTAACAAAGGGGTAATCACCTAAAAATTTATGAGGGCTTAGGGTTTAGCTGGATGCAAAGACAATAGCTTGGCAATGTATTGTCTATTGGCATACACATAGTCTACTCCAGAATAAGCAGTATAAATTCCTGCTATACCTACAACCCATGTGCTTATGTATTGTAGATCATGGCTGGATAAATAACCTAAGGAATGAGGAATCATCAGGATTAATACAGTTAAAGCAGCCATCGCTTGAATTCCTGCTTTAATTTTCCCGCTGGTACGCGCTGCTAAAGCAAACCCTTTAAGCGCACAAATGGTTCGAAGTGTACTAACGACAGAATCGCGATAGACAAAGATAAAAATTAAAGCTAAGGGCAACCTGACAGGCTCTGCGGTAAATGTTAGAAAATAAGAGAGACGCGCAATGCTATCAGCCATAGGATCTAGTATTTTTCCAAAATCTGTTACTTGGTTATATTTGCGTGCCAAATAGCCATCAAAGGCATCTGATAATTCACTAACCCCAAGTAAAAAAAGTAAAACATAGGGTAGAAGAGATGGATTAATTTCTAAATAATCATGGTGAAGATAGACTAAAAGAAAAATGGGGCTGATAAAAATGCGAATAAAGGTAAAGTAATTAGCTATACTCAAGAAGTGACCTATAATTTGAAGGATTTTAGCTTAACTTTTACAAAACTTTAGATTTATTTTCTCTAAAAAAAGATCAACTTGTAAATTTCCCTCTATAAAGGGGATTTTTTAGCCTCTTTTTCGGTGGCTAGGATGCTCTGATAGATGTTTAAATATTCATCAGAAGGAGTATTCCAGCTGAAATCTGTCTTCATTGCACGAATGATAAGCTGACGCCAGCGGTCAGGATAATGGAACCAACATTCAAAAGCTCTATCTAAAGCTGACTCAATTCCTTTAGCATCAGGGTATTCGAAAACATATCCATTTGTTTTTTCAATAGGTTTTCCTGAATAGTCTACATCACAAATCGTATCTGCTAACCCTCCCGTCTTACGCACAATAGGGATAGTTCCATATTTAAGAGCAATCATCTGGGTTAAGCCACAAGGTTCGAATAAAGAAGGTACGATAAACATATCTGAAGCCGCATAGATCAGATGAGCCAATTCTTCGCTATGATGTAAAATTAGGCGCACGTGAGGGTGCTCATGAAAATGGCGATTAAGCTGTTGAAATTCGGCGTTGATACCCTCGATAGGGCTAGATCCTAGCAATAAAAATTGCCCTTTTTTCTCTAAAGTATAATGAAGAGCGTGTTTAATAAGCTCGATGCCTTTTTGAGGAACCAAACGCGCAATGCAGCCTATAATCGGGCGATGTTCTTCGGCTAAAAATAAGCGTTCTCTTAAGAAATTTTTTATGTAAGCTTTTTTATCTAGCGTATGACGATCTTTTTTGCTTTCCGGTGCTTCTCGAGGAGAATAATGTGTGGGAAGATAACGATCGATCTCAGGATTCCAAAAGGAATAATCAATCCCATTCAAAATCCCTTTAAATTTGTTTTTGTATTTGTATAATGTTTTATCTAAACCGCGGCCTCCTAGAGGAGTGAGCACTTCTTTTGCATAATTAGGTGAGACGGTGGTGATATGATCTGCATAAATAATCGCTCCTTTTAATAGGTTGATAGCCTCTTTGTATTGAGCATCTTGCATATTATCTGGCAGAAGATAATGCGAGCCATTTAATCCTATATTATCAAGATCACTACTTGAGCAATGTCCTTGATATTCGATATTGTGGATAGTAAAAACGATTTTAGCCTCTTTAACGCATTGGGGTCGATAAAGCTCATGATAGAGAGGGGCAATCACAGCTGTTTGCCAATCATGCAAGTGTATAATATGAGGAGATAACCCTTCTTTTTCTATAAATTCTAAAGCCGCTCGCGAGAAATAAAGATAGCGCTCCATATCATCTGCGCAGCCATAAAAACAACCGCGGTGAAAGAAATGGGCGGGATGATGAGGCTCAATGAAATAGACTTTAAGATTCTCTACCCAGCCTTTCCAGATGGTATTGCGATGCCAAGTTCCTTTATAGAAAGAGGGAAGAGAATCATTATAGATAGCAAAATCGCGGATGCTTTCTGTATCCATGCAATCATATTTGGGAATAATAAGGTCAATATCATGTCCCTTGCATGAAAGTTCTCTGCTTAAACCTAGTAAGACATCTCCTAACCCGCCAACTTTGGCAATTGGAGCTAGTTCAGAAGCAATATTGATAATATGCATAAATGTATAAGGGCTCGTTTTATCTAGTTAAAATTTTTTTCCTCATCATAGGGGCAAGCCTAAAAAAAATACAGAAAATCTCTTGAAAGCTTTTTATATAGCCTTTGTATCTCATCGTTAAAGCATTATCTTGTAAAGTTTTTTACATCTTGGCGCTTTCAAATGAAGGCGCGGGCTATAGAATTTTTTTTTGTAGATTCTACTATAGTTTTTTTTCTAGAGGTAGGCAAATCCCCAATCGCCAGAAGGCTAGGGAAGTAAATAAAAAAAGTCTAGGCATTTTTATAGATTAAATAAAGCTTGGGGTGGGCTTTTTCAGTAAGAGGAACGAGAATAATCATTCTTGCTCACTCATGTAACGTAAGGGCAAGGTAGCTTGTAGAGGGCTATTTAAACTTTAGAACCAGGAAATAAAAATTTAAGAGAACCTGTTCTAGGGCATTGAAGCTAACAAATAAACAAAAAAAATAAAAGGTGTTTGCTAAAAATCTTCCATTCCTGTAGCATATCAAACTTGATTATCGCGCTAAACAGTAATTGTACTGGGGTGTCGCCAAGCGGTAAGGCAGCGGTTTTTGGTACCGCCATGCGGAGGTTCGAATCCTTCCACCCCAAATCTAGTAAGTAGATAAATAGGTTAAATGATACCCACCGCCCCTAACTTTGTAGTCTTTGCCGGTACTTCTCATCCTGAACTATCCAAAGAAGTAGCAAAAGACTTAAAAGTTAAGCTAGGTAAGATTAGCATTCAACGTTTTCCTGACCAGGAAATTTTTCTGGAAGTTTTGGAAGATGTTAGCAATAAAGATGTGTATGTCATCCAATCATTAGCTTTTGCGCCCAATGAGTATTTAATGGAGCTTTTGATTATGGTAGACGCGCTGAAAAGAGCTTCAGCACGCCGCATCACAGCCGTTATTCCTTATTATGGGTATTGCCGGCAAGATCGTCAAGATAAGCCGCAGGTGCCTATTACTGCTAAGCTTGTTGCCGATCTTTTGCAAAAAGCGGGTGTTGCTTGCATAATTGCTGCAGATTTGCATGCAGGTCAAGTCCAGGGGTTTTTTGATATCCCTGTGATCAACCTCCAGTGCATGCCTCTCTTAGCAAAAGTTTTCAGGAAATTTGAGACTGATGAGCTAGTTGTTGTGACACCCGATGTAGGTAGCATCAAATTAGGGCGTGATTATGCTAATCATCTAAATGTTGGGTTTGCTGTTGTTAATAAACAAAGACTTAAAGCTGGTGAAGTGGAAGCTTTACAAGTGATAGGTGATGTTAAAGGAAAAGATGTACTTCTCGCTGATGATATGTGCTCCACGGGAGAAACATTAACATCAGCTGCGAAAGCGTGCCGAGAGAAGGGTGCTAAAAGAATTTGGGCGTCTATGACGCATGGTTTGTTTGTAGGGGAAGCTCTACCGCTTATCAACCAAAGTTGCATTGAAGCACTGATAACGACAAATACTGTCCCCTTCAAGGGTCTTGCAGAAAAAACCACAAAAAATGTGCATGTTGCCTCTGCAGCGCCTCTCTTTGCTCGAGCTATACTAAATCTCGCTACTTAAGAAGACATCCATAAAAGTTAATCAATATTTAAAAAGAGTATGCTTTTGAATTTAATACTCTTATTCTATCGGAGGCTACATGAAGCTAAACGTTACTAAAAGAACTGCAGGAAAGAAGAGTAGCTCCAAGCAACTTCGCCGCGCAGGTCAAGTTCCTGCTATTATTTATAAGCGTGGAAATGAACAAGCAGACAATATAGCGCTGAACATCAGCGAGTTTAATGCTCTCGGTCGACAAGTTCAACCAGGACGGCTATCAACAAATGTTTTTACCTTGGTAGATGAAAACGGCCAAGAACGACGTGCATTGCTCAAAGAGATCCAATATCATGTAACCAGATATGATGTACTTCATCTGGATTTTGAAGAATTGGTAGACGATGTACAGGTCAATGTAAAAGTGCCTATTGAGTGCACAGGTGTAGTGGATTGTGTAGGTATTAAATTAGGGGGCGTCTTACGTCAAGTCATTCGCTACTTAAAAGTACGCTGCTTGCCCAAAGATATACCCTCTGCTTTTGTTTTAGATATAAAGAATATGAATCAGCGAGAAACTCGTCGTTTGGCCGATTTGAATATCCCTGAAAGCATTAGACCTTTGGCTGATCTTAACGAAGTAGCAGTAGCTATAGTTAAACGTTAATAAGCCTTAACAGATAGGGATAGTAAGTCATCCAACATGCATCGCCTCTTTGTAGGACTAGGGAATCCAGGTAAAAAATATGAGCTGACACGGCACAATATTGGATTTATGGTTTTACAAGAGTTGGCTTTAACGCTGGGAGTGCAATTTAAAGAAAAGCCCCAGGTGCAGGGGTGGATAGCTAAAACTGCTTGGAAGGAAACGACAATACATCTATTGATGCCCACCACTTATATGAATGGAAGTGGCCAAGCAGTGCGTCGATATATGGATTATGTGAAGTTAGTACCAGATAACCTTGTTGTCATTGTGGATGATGTGGCATTACCGTATGGGCACATGCGCCTAAGGACAGAAGGGGGAGCTGGCGGACACAATGGCTTAAAAAGCATAGAAGCTTATCTAGGTACGCAACGGTATGCTAGGTTAAGGATGGGGATAGGGTACCATGGAATGGGTAGCCTAGCTGACTATGTGCTGGATAATTTCACCCCTGAAGAGCAAAAAGTTCTTCCCTCTTATGTCAAGCAAGCTGTTGATGTGCTTAAGCAGCTAGTGAATGAAAGCATCACTGAGGTGATGAAAACAGTTAATAAACAGCCTCAATAGAGGCTTGGAAGACCTAAATTTATACTGGTCAGGAGAAAACAATGAGTCAAAAACCTAAGAACCTTTACGAAGGAATGTATATCATCAGCGCTACCTTAAGTGATGATGCCCGTCACAAAGCGCTCGATAGAATCCAAAAAGGAATTACAGAGCGTGAAGGGTCAATTTTAAAAATTCACGATCAAGGTCGCCGCCGGTTGGCCTATGAAATTGATGGACATCGTGAAGGGCACTATTTCGTTATTTATTTTGAAGTAATTCCAGCAGCTATTTCTGAGCTTTGGCAGGAATATCATCTTAACGAAGATCTTGTTCGCTTTATCACACTCCAAGCGGATAAAGTTATGGAAAAAATTGAATTTAAACCTTTATTGGAAGAAAGCGCATAAGGAGCACAGATTATGAGAAATATGGGTCAAAGGTTCTCTGAGCCAGGCGATTTTCGTTCGAAGAAACGTAAACGTTGTCCATTTATAGCTGCTGGTGTTAAACATATCGACTATAAAGATATTAATACTCTCTCTCGCTTTATTACCGAAAGAGGTAAAATACTGCCAAGGCGCATTACAGGCGTTTCTGCATATTATCAGAAACATCTGACAAACGCGATTAAAAGAGCCCGTCACATGGCCCTGTTGCCTTTTGTGGCAGAAGTTTAAAATTGAGGAGAACTAAATATGGCAAATAAATTGCTGTTGCTCAAGGACATCGAAACGCTGGGGCGTAGTGGAGATATTGTTGGGGTTAAACCAGGCTACGCACGTAATTTCCTACTGCCTCAAGGAATGGCAGTTGTTGCAGATAAGAAGGCTTTGCGTATGCAAGCTCGTCTGCAGGAGGAACGTCAGAAAAAAGCGGCTCTTGATCGCCAAGAATCCGATGAGCTTGCTGCTAAGCTGGAAGGCCAAAATATTACCACCATCGTTAAGGTAGATCATGAAGGACATATGTATGGTTCTGTAAGTACTGGAGATATTGCTGAGCTTTTAGAACAGCAGATGTCCATTACTTTGGACAAACGTACCCTTCAACTCAAGCATGCCATTAAGGTAATAGGCGTGCATAAAATTAGCGTAAAACTTAAAGAAGGCGTTCAAGCTTCCTTTAGTTTAACCATTGAACCTGAAGGTAAAGCTGCTCTTCCTAAGGAAGAAAGCGTTACAAAATCCAAGTAAAATTTAAGGTCTCTTGTAAGCTGTTTTTACAAGAGACTTTTTGCTCTATTAAATATCTATTTTAAAATAGCAATAAGCCTTAAAACATTACTCCTATGCTCACTCTTTTAGCGCCAGCTAAAATTAATCTTTTTTTAAGGGTTCTAAACCGTCGCTCAGATGGATACCATAATCTGGCTTCCCTTATCCAAACTATTAACCTTCATGATACCCTTCATTTCGCTCTAGGAAGCCAAGATGTGCTCATGTGTGAACATCCTAGCCTTCCTAAAGATTCTTCCAATTTAATTACAGCAGCTACACATCTTTTTAGAAAAAAAACGGGCTTAAATTTTGGTTTAAAGGTCGTTCTAGAAAAAAATATTCCTATGCAATCAGGACTAGGAGGCGGCAGTAGCAATGCCGCAACCACACTATGGGCTCTTAACCAATTGCATGGATTTCCTGTTCCCCTAGAGCAGCTAATAGAATGGTCGAGTGAAATAGGATCAGATGTTCCCTTTTTTCTATCTCAAGGAACAGCTTACTGTACAGGAAGGGGTGAAGTAGTTCGTTGCTTAAATCCTTTACCTATTCAGCGCTTGTGGATAGCCAAACCTTATGAGGGGCTATCTACTCCTCTTGTATTTAAGCAACTCGATTTAACTAAAATATCTTCCTACGATCCCGAATTAGCACTACAAAGCTTTTTTTCTAATCAGCCTTTTTATTTTAACGATTTAGAAGAGCCTGCTTTTGAATTAAAACCTTATTTGAAAACAGTTAAAGAAGAGCTGCTAAAAAGTGGATATGAGACCGTCTCAATGACTGGCAGCGGAACAGCTTTTTATTGTTTGGGCCGTGTGGCTCCTCCTATCATTCCTCAAGTTACCTTTTATCCTGCAACTTTCATCAATCGTCCTGCAGAGAGATGGTACCCTTTTGACTCTGCGCGCGATTAAATGCTATTTAAAGCTATTGATAGAAGGCGGGTCCCTTGGGTCTTTAATTAAATGAGTGAGGGTGTTTCAATCTATTCCTAGCTTTGCTAATATTTGCCTATTTGAATTTTAAGAAAATAATTAAATTCTATCCTTATAAAAGGTCCACTAAAGAGGTAGGGAAGGAGTAAATTTAGCTTGGACAGAGAGAACCATTTGGGTAAAATTTTTAATCCTTTAAATAAGATTTCTTATGAAAGCATTTAGTGATCAGTACATTATCATAACAGGAGGAGCTGGATTTATTGGCTCGGGCGTAGTGCGCTATTTAAATGATCGAGGAATCTCTAATTTGATTCTCGTAGATGATCTAGGGGCCTCTGAGAAATGGAAAAATTTAGTGGGCAAATGTTTTATAGACATTTTAGATAAAAGTCAGCTGTTAACATGGATGGTAGGACGCGAAGATGCCATTAAAGCTTTTATTCACTTAGGGGCCTGCAGTAGCACCTTGGAAAGAAATGCCAGCTATCTTTTGGAAAATAATTACCGTTATAGTGTTAAGCTAGCTGAATATGCATTCACCCATGGCCAACGCTTTATCTATGCTTCTTCGGGTGCAACTTATGGGGATGGCACGCAAGGATTCTTAGATAATGAGAATCAATTAGAGAGCCTGCAACCGCTTAATATGTATGGTTATTCTAAGCATCTTTTTGATTTATGGTTAAAAAATCAAAGAGTTTTGAATAAAGTGGTAGGTCTAAAGTATTTTAATGTTTTTGGACCCAATGAAAATCACAAAGGCCAGATGGCTTCAGCCATTGTGCGCATGTTGCCCGCAGCCCAACATGAAAATGTCGTCCGGCTTTTCAAATCTTCTGAGCCAAGTAAATATCCTGATGGGGGACAAAAACGTGATTTTGTCTACATTAAAGATGTGGCTCGCATGACTTGCGCTTTTCTTTTTAACAAAGTCAATGGAATTTATAATATCGGTTCAGGAAATGCTAGTACTTGGAATGATTTAGCTTCTTCTGTTTTTAAAGCTATTCATAAACCTGTTAAGATAGATTATGTAAATATGCCTGCTGAGCTGGTAGGTAAATACCAGAATTATACATGTGCTGATATGACTAAAACCCGCCAAGCTCTTCAGGAGCAGGCCACTTCCCTACCTTTAGAGGCTGCTGTGGAAGATTACATCTGTAACTACTTACTTCCCGGTAAAACATGGTAAGGTTGACAGGTCCTTTTAGCAGGCTAGGGGTGTGTAAAATCCTGGTAGCCGGTGACCTCATGTTAGATACTTATACGATAGGGAAGGCCCTGCGTATTTCTCCTGAAGCTCCTGTAGCTATTATCCATGTGCAGCACGAGGACAACCGTCCAGGGGGAGCAGGAAATGTCATGCTCAACCTGATATCTTTAGGGGCGGAGGTAGTAGCTGTTGGCCGGGTCGGTAATGACGTTTATGGGCAAGCTTTAAAAGAGCTGCTTTCCCACGAGAAAATCGATGTTAAAGGGATTGTTACGCAATCGAGCTACTTTACCCCTGTTAAAAATCGTATCATTGCTGAAAATCAGCAAGTGGTGCGCGTGGACCATGAAAAGTTCATGAATTTGGAAGAGCAGCTTGAGCAACAAATTATTGATCATCTACCGGTTCTTTTTCAAGGGGTTCAGGTGGTGGCCTTATCGGATTATGGAAAAGGATTTTTAACTAACACTTTACTTAACGCTATCATTGAATATGCCAAGCGGCTGGGTATACCAGTGATCACAGACCCTAAAGGAACGGATTTTACTAAGTATATAGGCACGACCATAATTAAGCCGAATCTAACAGAAGCCTATTCTGCTGCAAATTTATCCTTAGCCACTGCTCTTGAAAAAGTTGCTGAAAAGATTCTCCATCAAGTAGAAGCAGAGGTGCTCCTCATTACTCGCTCTGAGGCAGGAATTTCCATTTTTGAGAGAAAAGGAGAGCGCCAAGATTTCCCTGTGCGCGTGCATGAAGTCAAAGATGTGACGGGTGCAGGTGATACCGTTTTAGCTATGTTGGCCTATGCAATTGGAAACAAGCTTCCCTTAGCAGAAGCTGCTCAATTAGCGAACGTAGCAGCTGGAATTGCTATCGAACATTTAGGATGTGCGCGCGTGACACTCAAGCAGTTAGCTAGCCGTCTGCTAAAATATGATGGAGAAAATAAGGTGTTCGATGAAGAACATATCTTTGCATTACAGCAAGCTCTAAAAGGGCAAAAAATTACGATTATCAATGTCTCTGGCGCGGAGGGCTTAACTTCTACTATCTTCCAGGCGATTAGGAAGATTGCTCAGCAGGATCACCTGAAGTTGCTTGTCTATATCCGTGATGAAAAGCCTTCAGAGGACTTTATCCATATTTTAGCTTCTTTACAAGAAGTAGAATTTATTATTCTAGCCACAAGCAGCTTAGATAACTTTTGCCAACTGCTTAAGCCGCAAGAACTTCATCTGATTGAGAATGTATATGTGGGTTAAACGGAAAATAATCTGCCCCCTTACCCTATTTTATAGCTAGGATATCTTTCTTACCATCTTTCTGGCATTTTAAATAACACCATAGCCATAGGTAAATACTCTAAGTTAACCCATAAAGAGTCTTGATTTTTTAAGCAAGCTTGATCTGCCTATGCTTCAAATTTAGTACAAGTTAAATAAATTTTGCCGTTTAGCTGAATTTCATTATGAATAACACAGGCACCCCACCCTGGTGAAAAGGAAGATTTTAGTAAAATTTACAATCATTAAGCTACTCCCATTGATGCAGGATTTTTTTGCTATCACTCATAATTTAAGAAACAAAATTTATTTGTTCATCCTACTTCTCTAATATCTTATTTGCTTGCTAGAGAAAAATTTATGGAGTAAAATCGTTATCAACCCTTGTTCTTAATATATTATTCATGCCACTCTTCACTAAAGAAAGCCTTGAAAATCTCCGTCAAAGAATAGACATTGTCGATGTTTTGAATGCCCATCTTGATCTTAAGCGTGCCGGGGCCGCCTATAAAGGGCTATGTCCCTTTCACGATGAAAAAACACCTTCCTTTATGATTCAGCGGGGAGACACCCATTATCATTGCTTTGGATGTGGAGCGCATGGCGACGCCATCCAGTTCTTAATGGCGCATCTTAAAATGAGTTTTTCTGAAGCCGTTGAAAGCTTAGCAGAGCGTTTTCATGTGCCTTTAGAAATTATGGAGGAGGCCGAATCTAATAAAGGCCCTAGTAAGACTCTCTTAAAAGAAGCCCTTGAGCAGGCTTGTCATTTTTATCATTTCTATCTTCTTCATACTCCGGAAGGCCATGAAGTGTTACATTACTTATATAAAAGGGGACTGGACCTTGATTTTATTAGACGCTTTCAGATTGGGTTAGCTCCCAAAGTTCCTGGATATTTTCGCCAAGTTATGCATGCAAAGTTTATCAAGGATGAGATTTTACGCACGGTAGGATTGATAGCAGAGGGTAAGGAAGGCCGTTGGCGTGATTTTTTTTCGGATAGAATTACTTTCCCTATTCGTGATGCGGCAGGAGCAGTGATTGGATTCTCTGCCCGAAAATATAAGGAGCAAACTTTTGGAGGTAAATATATTAATACCCCTGAAACTAGCCTTTTTAAAAAATCTCGCGTTCTTTTTGGATTAAATTATTGTCGTAGACGTCTTGCTAAAGAAGGGCGAGTAATTATTGTAGAAGGCCAAATTGATGCATTGCGCCTGATCCAAGAAGGCTTTAACTTTACAGTTGCAGGACAAGGTACCGCTTTTGGAGAGGGACATGCCAAAGAACTATTGATGCTAGGCATAAATTTAGTTTACTTAGCATTGGATGGAGATAGTGCAGGACAAGAGGCGAGTGTAAAAATTGGAGATCTTTTCCAGCGCGAAGGGATAGAAGTCCGAATTGCTCAGATGCCTAAAGGATTAGATCCCGATGTTTTTCTAAGAGAAAAAGGGCCTGAAGCTTTTTTGAAGCTACTGGAAACAAGTTCAGATTATCTAGATTTTCTTGTTAAGCATTACTCCCAGCAGTATGATTTACGTTCACCTGCTGCCAAGCATCAGTGTATCGAGAGAATTGCCAAGCAGATTCGCCAATGGGATCAACCTGTATTAGTGCAAGAAAGCTTACGTAAGTTAGCTTATTTGATGCAAGTTCCTGAAAATACACTCTTGCTTGAACAAATTCATACACCTAATTTGTATATTAAAAAAGCAGCAAATATTGGATTACAAACTATTGATCCGGATCGTATTCTAGAAATGGATTTGCTGCGTTGGCTGCTCATGATGCCAGAGGAGCGCACCCGTCTTTTAAAACTTGCCCAAGAGAATCTAAAACCCTCAGATTTTCGTGTACCTATCTGTCAAAAAATGTATTTAGCCTTGTTGGATGCATGCCAAAAGAATGAATTTATTGATGTCATTTCTCTTGTTTTAAAAACAGATGATTTGGAAAGTCAATTGATAATCTCTGATCTGCTTGAAAAGAAGATTAATAAGGAGAAAGCCGAATCTAATTTTGTGGAAACTCTGCAAAAGATTTTAACGCGAAATTGGATGGGTACTTGTGAACTTATTAAAATGAAAATTCAAAGTGGCCAATGTACGGATGATGAAGTTTTGGAATTAGTCAAAGAATATAATACGCTTAGAAAAAGCCTTCCTAAAGTGAATGTTTCTTTTTAAAAATGCCTTTTTTTGAAGAAACATAGAGTAGGATAGAAGCTTTAAAAAAATTAAATCAATTTTAATGGAGCTTGCCGTAAATGCATTCTTCTACCTCCGTAGCCCACCTGCCCAATGATGTTCTCATAAATATCTTAGAGTTATGTGTAACTCCTTCCTTATCTAAGGTTTGTACCAGATGGCGTCATCTTCTGGCTACTGAAGTAATGCCATCGCTGTATAAAAAGATAGGTAAATTTCATTGTCCTACAGGGCATATTACTGAGCAAGCGCTGGTTATAGATAAGATTTACAAGTTGAAAGGTAGCCTTCCTCTCATAAAGAAGGTAAATGAAATTTTTAGACAACTCTTTACTGTGGCCAAAACCTTTTCACCTTCAGAATTTAAAGGGCAAGCCAATAAAAATAAATACTTTAATCTTTCTAATTATTTTTTTTATTTTGTAAATGTTAATCGCCTTTTGTTGTGGGAAAAGGTGGGCGATGGCTGTAAATATTTACAGCGTAAAGATATCAAGCATTTACCTTTAGAAGTAAAAGGGAAGATTTTTAAAGTGTGGCTTAAAAACCATTGTGCCTCTCTTATAGAATTAAAGCTATCAGAAATTCATCTAAGCTATCTATGCCCAGAAATAGGTTTATTGTCTCAACTTACCCAGCTACAACTAAAAAGCAATCAGCTTACTACACTTCCTGCAGAGATAGGGCATCTATCTAAGTTGAAAAAGCTTGATCTATATCAGAACCAGCTTACCTCCCTTCCCCCAGAGATAGAGAAATGCTCTCGGCTACAAGCGCTTTTTTTAGGCGATAACGCGCTTATCATTTTCCCTCAAAAGATTGGACAGTTATCTAACTTGCGATTACTCGAGTTAGGCAAAAATTACTTTACTACTCTTCCAGCCGAAATAGGAAAGCTATCTCAGCTAGAGCAGCTGAAGTTGCAGCAGAATAATCTTACCTCTCTTGCTGCAGAAATAGGGCAATTGTCTAACTTAAGAGAGCTTTACTTAACTAGCAACCACCTTGCTTCTCTTCCTGTAGAGATAGGAAAGCTAACTAAGCTAAAAATGTTGTATGTATCTCACAACAAGCTTATCTCTCTTCCTGCAGAGATCGGAAAGCTAGCTCGGTTGCAAACTTTGGGGTTGAGTGATAATCAGCTTACCTTGCTTCCTAAAGAGATAGGAGATCTACTTAGGCTAGAAGAATTGGATGTAAAAGAAAACATATTAAACTCGCTTCCGCTAGAGATAGGGAGGTTGTCTCAGTTAAAGCAGCTGAAGTTGCAGCGAAATAATCTTACCAATCTTCCTTCAGAGATTGGAAGCTTAGCTGGGCTGCGAACTTTTGAAGTAAGCCATAATCAGCTTACCTTGCTTCCTAAAGAGATAGGAACTTTGTCTTGGCTGCAAGAACTGAATGTAAAGGAAAATGAATTAAACTCACTTCCGCTAGAGATAGGAAAGCTATCTCAACTAAAGCAGCTGAAGTTGCAGCGAAATAATCTTGCCTCTCTTCCTAAAGAGATTGGAAGGCTGGCTAGGCTGCAAACTTTTGAAGTGAGTCATAACCAGCTTACCTCGCTTCCTAAAGAGATAGGATATCTGTTTTGGCTGCAAGAACTGGATGTAAAGGAAAACAAATTAAACTCCCTTCCCCTAGAGATAAGAAATCTTCCTTGGTTAAGGGCTTTTACGGTAAGAGGAAATCCTCTGCAAACTATCCCTGATGAAATAAAGAAGCGATTTAAACTTTAATTAAAAAATAAAACAAGATTATTAAACTCTTAAAAGAGCTTAGAATTGGTAAGGGCATCTGTAGCAAAAAAAATCTGGGAAGAAAGCTGAGTTTATAGCGGCCACCTTTTCTTGCCAGTAACAAATGATTTTAAAGTGAGTAAGTGAATGTAAAGTTTTTTAATTTTAATGAGTCCTTCAAGACCCATCATTAGAATAGTCAATTGTAAAAAGGTAACTTAAGCTTAGAATAAATCTTAAATTGTTGGTTGAGAAAGTTTTTTTATTTCCTAAAAAAAACAAGAGATCTAAGGAAATGGCCCTTAGATCTCTCGGATTTTAGCTACCTATTATCTATCATCAATGAGTAGCTATTACCAGGTAACTGTTACGCCTCCAGCAAGGTTCCAGGCAGAAAAACGATCCCACACTTCGCCAGAAAACTCAACATAGCCTTGCCAGCAGTTATAAAAGGTTTTAGCAATATTAACGGAACCTTCAAAACCACTAGTTTTTTGGTGCACGCCTTTGATTCTAAATTGTGAGCCTAGGTTTTTAAAATGGGCTTGAAAACGTTCTTGTAACAAGTTAAAGCGATATTTCCAGGCTGCATCAGCATTTAAATGAAGCTCCCACCAAGGAAGATTAGTACTTAAGTGTGTTCCTAAATAACCTACAGAGGCACTGATGTTTTTGCCGCGCACATGTAAGTTGAGTGATTGAGCACCATGTTCGCTGAGAGCATGGCGACGGTAAGAAGCATGTTCTAGCCGTGCGAAAGGCTGTACATAGAAGTTCTCGTAACCTAAATTTAAGCCAAGTTCTGTAAAAGAGGTCCATTCGCTGACTCTAGCTTTTCCTTTAGCTTTTCTAGTAAGGTTACCCACATCAATAGAGCGTTTGACTCTTACACAGTCGGCACCAAGAATGGTTCCCGAAAAAGAATAGAAGTGGGGATTATTCCACATGTAATAAATAGCTCCTTGCCAATTATTACCTTTACCATGCCCATTTTGCTTAAAATGAATATGGTCTTTTTCATAAGAACCGGCAATACCAACAGTTAACCAAGAGTTTAAAAAATTAAGATTCAATGGCTTTTGAGCACCAAAGGTAATATTGAAATTATCCATTCTATAGCCTTTAGCCCCATGAGAGTTGCGTAGACGGCTCTGTCCTCCTCCTACAGCTCCCCACGCTCTATATTCATCACAGTTCTCTCCACATTGTAAGCCTAGGCTATCATTGAGGATAGGCTGGTACATCCTACGAATAAATGTCTGGGAAGCTGTTTGATTGGGCTGGATTAAATTAGCATATTGCTCGCCTGAGAAATCATTGAGAGCTTCCCTTTGTTCTTTAGAAGGAAGAGCAGAGAGGTTATCAATTACCAGCGCTTCATCGGCAGATACTATACTAGTAGAGCTCCATTGCTGAGCAACATGTCTCTCATTGTAGGTAGAAGTAGAAAATGAGGCACTCATTAAATTGCCCAAAGGGCAAACTAAAGTACAACTACTCAAGCAAATTGTTAAAAGGGTTTTTAAATTATTTTTCATATGCATGTCCTATGCGGGTTGATAATGGAAAAACTCACTGATAGATTTTTTTTAAATTTATCTCAAGAAAAAATTGATAAAGAGGGAGATGAAGGTTGATTTGCTTTATTTGCTTTCTTAGCTTTAAGATTAGCGTGAAGTGCTATTTTCTTAATAAATAATTTAGGGAAGAAAACGATTTTTATCCTGTTCTTTTGGAAGCAAACAGCTATTTTGCAAGAAAAAACGTTGGCGATTTTGAGCTATTAATCGATACACCCAGTTATATAAAAAAGAAGGAAGAAAGGAAATCCAGCCAATAAGCTTCCATCTTCCCCCTAATAACCACAAAACTTGCAAAGCAGCTTGCCCCAATAAATAAACTTCTTTTTGAGAGGAAGTGTAATTTTTAAGAAGAATTAAAGAATTTGCTGTTTGAACCTTTCTAGGCAGATTTCCTAGCAGCTTTTTTGCCGTTAAGCCTTGTAAAGGTGCAAAGAGGAGTTGCTGCTTTGTATCATGTTTTATAAGAAAATATACAACATGGCTGCAGAGGCCACAGGTGCCATCATAAAAGATTAAATGTTTATCCATACTGCTTTTTTTACATTCATCGATTAAGAAAGACAAAATAAAGCTCTAGGAACTAGCTAACAAAGCTCTACGAGCTAGCTACCTCAACATAATTTTAATATTAACAAATGTGTTTCATGAGGAAAAAATTATCAAGTAAAAATATTAATCATGTTTGCGGTGATCGGGCCTTCAAGCATTTGCTTGGTAATTAGCGCGCCTACAAGCAGCAAGCTCGTTGGGAGGGTTAAAACCTAAACATGCTCGCGATAATGTGAAGCTTAAGAAAGGAGTGTTTTTTATAATATCTTTAATTCCCTCTTTAAAGTCCTTATCTTTGAGCCTTTCTTTAAGGAATACCTTAAAGCCTAGCTTGTATTCAATAGGATAATCCAAATTGCTATTCTTTTACGCTTTTCTTCATGAAAAGAATTTAAGTTGCTGTCTCTGGATGGAAAATTGCAAAAAATAGGAAAACTTTTTAATTGATCCTATCCGCATAAGCAATAAGCTAGCCATATTCATGGAGGCCCTCTTAACTGGCTTTTATTCTTAGGGAGTTTTGAGCAAATAAGCCTCTTCAAATGCTTTTCCCACAATCGATTGGGCTTCATCTAATATTTGTTCTAGATGCTCTTGACCTCGAAAACTTTCTCCATAAATCTTGTAAATATCTTCTGTTCCTGAAGGGCGAGCAGCAAACCACCCATTTTCGGTGACGACCTTTACTCCTCCTATGGCAGCACTGTTTCCTGCTGCATGGGTAAAGATACCCTGGATAGTCTCGCCTGCTATTTCCTTTGCTTGTATCTGCAAGGCAGAAAAGTTTTTTAATATTTGTCTTTGCTTAAGACTGGCAGGTGCTTCTACTCTATCATAAGCAGGGTTGCCAAATTCTCGGGTTAGATCCTGATAAATTTCGCCTGGGTCTTTGCCTTGTTGGGCTGTCATTTCAGCAGCTAATAAGGACAGGATAATCCCATCTTTATCCGTCGTCCAGGCTTTACCATCTAAACGAGCAAAAGAGGCGCCAGCACTTTCTTCGCCACAAAAGCTTAAAGATTCATTAAGAAGCCCATCGACAAACCATTTAAACCCTACCGGTACCTCATAAATTTTTCGATTTAATTGAGTGGCCACACGATCAATCATTTGGCTGCTGACGAGCGTTTTGCCTATTGCCGTCCCGGGATTCCATAAAGGCCGATGTTGAAAAAGATAAAAGATGGCGGCAGAGAGGTAATGATTAGGGGGAAGTAAGCCTGAACTTTTAGTGACAATGCCATGTCTATCGTGATCTGTATCGCAGGCAAAAGCAATATCAAAGCGATTTTTTAGATTGATTAGCCCTTGCATAGCATAGGCTGAAGAGGGATCCATACGAATTTGACCGTCCCAGTCTAGAGTCATAAATTGGAAGGTTGGATCAATAGCTTTGTTGACTAGGGTAAGGTTTAGCTTGTAGCGTTCGGCTATAGGTTCCCAATAATGAATTCCCGCTCCACCTAGCGGATCTACTCCCAATTTTATTTGGGATTTTTGAATAATCTCCATATTGATTACATTCTTAAGATCGCTAACGTAGGCTTCAAGATAGTTATAGCGCTTAGTGGTAGACAAGTTTAAGGCTTTTTCATAGGGAATTCTTTTAAGGTCTCTTAGCTCATGGCGCATTAGCTCATTGGCTTTTGTTTCAATCCATTGGGTAATATGGAGGTCAGCGGGTCCTCCGCTAGGGGGATTATATTTGATGCCACCTTGACTAGGGGGATTATGGGAAGGGGTAATGACGATACCATCAGCTAAATTTTTGGTGCGATGGCGGTTATAAGACACTATAGCATGGGAGATAACGGGCGTAGGTGTATACTCTTCTCCTTCGGCTAACAAAATTTCTATTCCATTGGCTGCTAATACTTCTAGAGCACTCATTAAAGCTGGCTTAGAAAGCGCATGCGTATCCATACCCAGAAATAGAGGACCATCAATCCCTTGTTGTTTACGATACTGGCAAATCGCTTGGCTAATAGCTAGGATATGATGTTCATTGAAGCTTTTTTGTAATGCAGAACCACGATGGCCCGATGTTCCAAAAGCTACCTGTTGAGCTGTGTCTAGGGGATCGGGCTTTTCAGCGTAATAAGCTGTAATAAGTTGGGGTATATTTACAAGTTTATCAGAAGGACTGATTTTTCCGGCTAGTGGGCTGACTCTCATTTATTTCCTCTTCATATTGTATGATAGCATGTTAGCTTAAAATTGTATTAGGCCCTGCATGAAATTCCTTATTACAGAAAGGTTTTTAACTTTAACTCGCACCAATAAAATAGTTTATTAGCTTTTTAACCTTCTTTGTTTAAAGGATTCTCCAGGCGACTTATAGGTGCCATCTTTGAAGCTTAATATGTGTTTTAAAATATTTTATGTACATAAAATTTATAGGTAACCTTGCAAAAATGTAAAGATGTTGATAAGGTCTGTTCAGGATAAAAAGCAACCATATCTGCTAAAAAGATAAAGATTCTACAAATTTTTTTTGCGTTAACTTGAAGAATACAGAAAGCTTACTAAAGGAGCCTCTATGAAAAATGCATCCAACCCTGTCCCCTCCACCCTGGCAGTACCCATTCATCTCCAAGCGGAAGCAAGTCATAAAATTTCTCACGTTCTCAATCCCTTAATTGCGGATGCTTTTGCTTTATATGTAAAAACAAAAAGCTATCATTGGCATCTGTCTGGCCCCCACTTTCGCGATTATCATCTCTTAATGGATGAGCAAGCCGAGCAAATCTTTGCGATGATCGATGTGCTTGCAGAAAGGGTACGTAAGCTTGGAGCTCTTACCATTCACTCTATCAAACAGATTAGCCAATTGCAAAATGTGCAAGATGATGACGAGCCATGCATTGAAGCCATCCAGATGCTTAAGCGTTTAGAAGAGGAAAATAGAAACTTAGCTGCTCGTATGCTTGCTGCCCATAAAGTTTGCCAAGAGTATCAGGATGTAGCTACAACTAGTATTCTTGAAGTTTATATCGACGAGGCTGAGCGGCGAGCCTGGTTTCTTTTCGAAACGCAGCAAAGCTAAATCCTTGGTTGCTCAGGGCTTAAAATACCGTAAACTTGGGGGAGTTATTGGCTTAGATCTCCAAAAAAGCTTCATTTCTTGGCTTTGGTGCTTTCTTCTTAAAAAAGGATTTAAAGTTAGCTAGTTTTTTTGCATAGGAAATCTTAGAAGGTAAGGAAAAGCCTTTTGAAGATTACAGGAATAAGCTCCTAACTTAAGGTGGAAAATAATGAGTAAGGCTTAAAGGGGATAAAAAAGTTTCAGCTGTCTGGATTTCCTTAATCTATTCATTGCAAACCATAAAAAAAAGTTGATTTGAATTCGGAAATAAAAGATTTATTGTTCATTCTTTCATTTATCTAGACAAAGTGACCCGTCTCAGATAAAAGGATAAAGAAAAATTTGAATAAATAGATAGGGGTGCCAGCAAAAGTAGCTGGTGTCTATTATCTTTTTAGGGATTAAAAAAGATGAGCAAAATCTACAAATTAGCCTTTTTTATTGTTTCTCTTCTTGCCCTCTTCCTCGTAGTAGGATGGTTTGTGCACAATAGCGATATCGCTGTGCTCAATCCCAAAGGAGCGATCGCTCAAAGAGAACTGGACTTAATCATTCAAGCTACTCTTCTGATGTTGATTGTGGTTATTCCAGTATTTATCTTGATGATTGCTATTGCTTGCCGCTATAGAGCGAGCAACTCAAAAGCAAAATATGCACCCGATTGGGATCATAGCCATCTTGTTGAGTTTATCTGGTGGGCAATTCCTTTTGTAATTGTTCTGGTCCTTTCGGTTATCACTTGGAAAAGCAGTTTTGAATTAGATCCTTTCAAGCCGCTACAGGCCAGCACTAAGCCTCTGACTATACAAGCGGTAGCTCTACAGTGGAAATGGTTATTTATCTATCCCGAGCAAAAAATTGCTACGGTAAATTTTCTTCAGTTTCCCAAAGACACACCCCTTAATTTTGAAGTCACTGCCGACGCTCCTATGAATTCATTTTGGATTCCGCAACTGGGCGGGCAAGTGTATGCGATGCCCGGCATGAAAGCAAAGCTACATCTTATAGCGCATGAACTAGGGAGCTTTAGAGGCTCTTCTGCGAACTTTAGTGGAGAAGGGTTTGCTGGCATGA
The DNA here is from genome assembly GCF_000648235.2 of Neochlamydia sp. S13. Classification (NCBI taxonomy): domain Bacteria; kingdom Pseudomonadati; phylum Chlamydiota; class Chlamydiia; order Parachlamydiales; family Parachlamydiaceae; genus Neochlamydia; species Neochlamydia sp. S13. Next base: position 430,784 of record NZ_AP017977.1, read on the forward strand.
AATTTACGGCTGAAGCCACTTCATCCGAAGATTTTGAGCAATGGGTAGAAAAAGTAAAGCAATCACCTAAGCAGCTTAGCTTAAACGAGTATAAAAACTTAATCCTGCCCACTCAAGATTCCTCCGCAGATACCTATACCTTGCAAAAAGAAAATTTGTTTGATTGGATTATTATGAGCTACATGATGCCCATGGACTCACATTCAAGCAAAAGCGACGCCTCTTTAGAATAATTAGTAAGTATTTGATCTTAATCCATATAGGGAAATGACATGTTTGGAAAATTAAACCTTGAAGCTTTCAAGCACGACCCCATTGAAAGTGGTGCGGGTATAGGCATGGCTATAGCTGGCTTAATGATTGTTGCTCTCTTATTTTATTTCCGCAGGTGGAAATGGCTCTGGAATGAATGGTTAACATCGCTGGACCATAAGAAAATTGGCATGATGTATATCATCGTTTCTCTTTTAATGTTATTCAAAGGCGTGGTAGATGCTTTGATGTTACGGGCTCAACAGATACTCGCGGTAGGCGAATCGCAGGGCTTTTGTGTGCCACGAGCACATTATAGATGTGCGTAACTATACGAAAGATGAGGAAAATGGCTCCTCGAAGTCGCTTTGCAGGAAGAGATTTCAAACCACCTTAAGCTGCTTTGGTCAAAAGCCAAGGTAGTGAGCGTTAAGGAAAAGGTGTGATAAACATATCAGGTGAGGGCTAAGGAGACGAACGAAAGTGAACTATCGGTCCAAGTGTCGAAAGCGTAAAGATGATGTCAAAACTGGGGGTTAAAAGCTCTTCCAGGATAAATTTAGGGGCAACCTGTTTACTGCCTAAATGGCGTCCGGCATAAAGATAGCGTGAACTTAGTCTAGGCTTTTGTATGGAACGTGGGAACCTCATAGATGATGTTAAGAGAAAACTATATAAGTGAAGAACACAAAGTGGGAAATATCGAAGCATGTATGAGGGGCAGATCAACTCGTAGTAGTGAGGAAGCCTTTGTAATGAAGGGGGAGCGAAGGGGTTGAATTGTTCAATCCACCTCAATAAGTCAAGTAGAAATACGAGGAACTTATGGGGGTGGGGAAAAGGCTGGAAAGCTTGAAGAACAATAGGAGCCGTATGAAGCGAGAGTTTCACGTACGTGTCTGTGGGAGCCTAAGGGGGAAGTTCCCTTGGGCGACCCGATTGACCTCTTCCCATTTTCAGCAAGTATTCTCTGCTCACGGTACCACCATGATTTTCTTTGTGAGCATGGGCGCAGTGTTCGGCTTGTTGAACTTAATCGTGCCTTTACAGATAGGCGCTCGGGATGTGGCTTTTCCTTTTATGAATTCCTTGAGCTTTTGGCTGTTTGCAGCGGGTGCATTTTTGGTCAATCTTTCCCTTGTTATAGGAAATTTCTCTGCGACAGGGTGGTTAGCTTATCCGCCTCTTTCAAGTCTACAATACAGCCCTGATGTAGGCGTGGATTACTGGATATGGAGTATACAGATTGCTGGTATGGGCAGCTTGCTCTCAGGAATTAATTTCTTAGTGACCATTTTAAAGATGCGTTGTCCTGGCATGACGCTGATGAAAATGCCTTTATTTACCTGGAGTGCTTTAAATAGCATGGTTTTAGTCATTTTCGCTTTTCCTATTTTAACAGCCACCCTGGTCATGTTGAGCCTAGATCGTACCTTAGGAACCCATTTTTTCACGGCAGATTTTGGAGGCAATCCTATGATGTATATCAACCTCATCTGGGCCTGGGGACATCCCGAAGTTTATATTCTCATGCTGCCAGGTTTTGGGATTTTTTCAGAAGTTGTGGCAACTTTTTCACATAAGCGCTTATTCGGCTATACCTCCATGGTATGGGCGCTAGCTTCAATTACTTTTCTGTCTTTTATCGTATGGCTGCATCATTTTTTTACGATGGGAGCAGGAGCCAATGTTAATGCTTTCTTTGGTATTATGACCATGCTTGTTGCCATTCCCACGGGCGTAAAAATCTTTAACTGGCTATTTACTATGTGTAGAGGACGTATTCAATTTTCACGGCCTATGCTTTGGTTTTTAGGTTTCGTAGTCGTTTTTACGAGTGGAGGCATGACAGGGGTGTTAATGTCTGTGCCTGCCGCTGATTTCCAAGTGCATAATAGCTTGTTTTTGGTAGCTCATTTTCATTCCATGGTCATTGGAGGCGTCTTATTTGCTTTTTTTGCCGGCCTTGCTTATTGGCTTCCTAAGTTTTTAGGATTCAAATTGCATGAAAAGCTGGGAAGATATGCCTTTTGGTGTTGGATTATAGGTTTTTTCCTAGCCTTCATGCCACTCTATCTCATTGGCTTAATGGGGGCCACGCGGCGTTTAAATCATTATGAGGAGGCCACTGGCTGGCATCCCTTATTTGTGCTTGCCGGGGTAGGCGTTTGCATCATTATTGGTGGGGCTTTCCTCCAGTTTTTACAACTTATTGTAGGTGTGATCCAGCGTAAACAAAATAGGGTAGGTAACGATCCTTGGAATGGTAGGACACTAGAATGGTCCACTTCCTCTCCTCCACCCATTTATAATTTTGCTATGATCCCTGAGGTGAACGAGCGCGATCCTTATTGGGCTAAAAAACAGGCCCATGTGCTGGATGCAAAGAAGCCTTGTTATCAAGTTATTCATCTGCCTAAAAACTCTGCTATGGGTATCTATGTGGCTAGCTTTAGCCTCCTCTTTGGCTTTGCGGTTATTTGGCATATTTGGTGGCTTGCTCTCTTGAGCTTGCTAGGTACTATAATAGTCACCATTATACGTCTCTTAGATGATAATACCGACTACTACCTATCAGCCGCAGAGGTAGAAAAAATAGAGGCAGAACATGCCAGGAGTAGGGGATAACCATGACAGATTTAACTACGCTTTCATCCATCAATCATGCGGACTCTTCTCCAGCCACCTCTGCTAAAACGCTGTTTGGCTTTTGGATTTACTTAATGACCGACTGCATTTTGTTTGCCACCTTTTTTGCCACGTATGCAGTGCTGCACAATAGTACGTATGGCGGGCCTTCTGCTGGCCAATTGTTTAGCCCTACCTTTGCTTTGATAGAAACTCTTATCTTATTAACGAGCAGCTTTACCTGCGGATTGGTTATGTTAGCGGCTCATCGCCAAGAAAAAAATAAGGCGTTAAGCTATTTAAGCTTAACATTTTTATTAGGGCTTTCCTTTTTAACCCTGGAAATAATGGAATTTAACTATCTTATCCAGGAGGGAAATAGCTGGCAAAAAAGTGCTTTTCTATCGGCCTACTTCACCTTAGTTAGCACGCATGGCTTGCATATTCTAGCAGGCTTACTATGGATAGGAGTCCTTGGAATGCAAATTTTGTCACGGGGCTTGAGCGCAAATACGCTTAGACGATTAGCTTGCTTTAGCATGTTTTGGCATTTTTTAGATATTATATGGATTTTTATCTTCACCTTTGTCTACTTAATGGGAGCCCACTAACATGAAAGATAATCTTTATCCTATAAAGACTCCGCAAGCTTCTAGGCATGGATGCTTTAAATCCTATGGGCTGGGCTTTGCTTTATCCATCGTGTTGACTTTAGCCGCCTATATAATTGTCCAGGAACATTTATTTACCGGTAAGGTTTTAGTTGCTGCTCTAGTTAGCTTAGGGATCATGCAAGCTTTAATTCAGCTTTTATTTTTTCTTCATCTTAAAGAAGAAGATAAGCCCCGCTGGAACCTAGTGGCTTTAACTTTTATGATAGCTGTGATTGCCATTTTAGTAGTCGGCTCTCTATGGATTATGAATGATTTAGATGAAAGGCTGATGTCTATGCAAGAGATGTTTCACCCCAGCGAATAGGAAATATTGCTACCCTCTCAAGGATTAAATCATAAGGCTATTTAAGACGATGATCATTAAAACTTATTATATGTTGACTAAACCTGGCATCATAGCAGGTAATGCGGTAACAACTTTTGGCGGCTTTATGCTTGCTTCAAAAGGGCCTTTTAACTTCTGGTTGTTTTGTTTGACTCTGCTGGGTCTATCTTTAGTGATAGCCTCGGCATGCGTATTTAACAACTATATGGATCGAGAGATAGATAAGAAAATGGCGAGGACTAAAGATCGAGCGCTTGTTAAGGGTCTGGTCTCTGAAAAAAACGCGCTCATATATGGTACTTTTCTGGGTTTGTTAGGAATGGGCGTGTTAGCTTTGTATGCTAATTTTTTGACAGCTATGATAGCTCTAGCAGGTTTTTTATTTTATGTCGTCGTATATGGCCTATGGAAATATAGATCTTCTTATGGCACGGTGATAGGAAGCCTAGCAGGAGGCGTCCCTCCCGTGGTGGGTTATTGCGCGGCCAGCAATCAATTAGACTTAGGTGCTTTCCTCCTATTTACCATTATGGTCCTATGGCAAATGCCCCATTTCTTTGCAATTACCCTCTATCGCCTAGAGGATTATGCTGCCGCCTCCATTCCAGTTTTACCGCTTGAAAAGGGTATATACGCAACCAAAATACAAATGTGGCTATATATCATGGCTTTTATCGTGGCGACTGTGATGTTAACGTTCATGGGGTATACTGGCTATGCCTATTTGACTGTGGCTGTTCTGATGGGGTTAATGTGGTATGTGTTATGTTTAAAAGGTTTTAAAAGTGATAATGACAAGCAATGGGCCCGCCAAATGTTTTTATTTTCTATCGTAGTGATTATGGTCGAATGTTTCATGATGGCTATCGATAGGGTTTAAGAGAAATCGATGGCTGGCTAATCAGCCTAATGCCCCTGGTTGGCTGTCTTGTAAAAGAGTTTAAGAATCAAGATAACAATTTCCACAGCATTTTTCGCTAGCAAATAGCAAGGATAGATAGACAGTACTAACAGCAACTAAGATTTTATTTTAAGGTCCATGCCTAAAAAACTATAAAAGAATCCATTAATGTTAAAAGACAAAGAAATAGCTAAAAAAAATTCATCTTCGATTTTATGTTTATCTCCTTGCTTTTTTAAAGGTGTAGATTATTAAACCTTTTTCATCAGCCTATTCAAAGCTTTCTAGAGAGTTAATAACTATTTCTCACTAATTTTACTAAAGTCTAGCAATTGAGAGAACATGTCAAAAACGCGCTGCAGCAAAGCTATACGGTTGTCTCGCAATTTTAGATCATCCGCCAAGATTTTAACTTCATCAAAAAGCTGGGCTAAAGCTGGTTGGATATCTGCAATTAATTCGTAAGCTTTATCATAATCATGCGAGGTAATTGCCTGAGTGAGTTGTATTTGCTTTTGGTCTAGTAAAGCATTCAAGTTTTTCTCAGCATTTTCTTTAAGTGATTCTTTTGAAAAAGCTGTACTTGGGATGTTTGCTAACTGACCTTTAGCTCTTTTATAGACTTCAAAGAGAAGAGGGAACTTTTTGTTTGTTTGTCTGAAATGATGAAGGGATTTAGCTTTGCAAAAAGTATCGTAGATATCACTAAAGTTAGAAGAAAGAGAAGCTTCAATTTCATCTTTAAAAAGTTCATATTCTTGGAAAACTGATTTAATACGATTGGTAATAAAAGCTTCTATCTCTTGTAATAAATGCTCTTTATCTTTTATTAGAGCTTCAGGGAAATGATTTAAACATTGCCGGAAGACCTCCATTAAGGGTAAGCGGTAGCGCCCATTAATAAGCATTTTAATCACGCCGAGAGCCTGGCGCCTTAGCGCATAAGGATCACTAGAAGAGGTAGGCTTAAGATTTACACAGTAGCAACCAATTAAATTATCGATTTTGTCAGCAAGGCTTACTAAGGTGCCTGTAAGGGTTTGGGGTAAAGGAGCATGTTCTCCTCGCGGCATCCAATGTTCATCCAGGGCTTCGGCTACCTCGGGATCCTCGCCTGAAGCTAGCGCATAATATTTTCCTATCGTACCTTGTAGGTTAGGAAATTCATAAACCATTTCTGAGGCTAAATCGGCTTTACATAACCAAGCAGCTCGTTTAGCTTTTTCCAAGCTGCCTCTGTTAAGCAATTTTTGTAGAATTTCTACATGGGAAACAATTCGTTTAACCTTATCCCATACGCTCCCTAAGTGGGCTTGGAAAGTCACTTGTTTAAGCTTCTCATTGTAAAAATCTAATGAGACTTTCAAGCCTTGCTCATATAAAAAAGCTCCATCAGAGAGCCTAGCTGATAAGACACGCTCATTACCGGCCCGTATGTAATCCGAAGGATTGTTGTCAGCGGTGATAATAAAGATGTTTTGCAGTTGACCGTGAGCATCGGCAACAGGAAAATATTTTTGATGTTCCACCATCTCAGAAATTAACACTTCTTTAGGAACATTAAGAAAAGAGGCATTGAAGTAGGCATAAGTTACTTGGGGCCACTCCACCAAGTTCAAGACTTGCGGGATGACAGCCTCTCGGCAGATAATCTTTGCTTGTAAGGACTGTTCTAGCTTATTTAGGGCAGTAATGATAGTATGTTCTCTTTCCGCCATGTCTACCATCACCTGATGTTTCTTTAAAATTTCCACATACTCTTGGGCTTTATCAAGAGCAAAAGCCCCCGGGCACAGCTGACGATGCCCAAAGGATTTTCGACCGGCCTGAATATTGCCTACGCTAAAGGGAATGATGTGAGTGCCATGAAGGCAGGTGATCCAGCGCAGAGGACGTGCGTAAGAAATTTCAAGAGAACCCCAGCGCATTTTTTTAGGAAAATCGAGACTTAAAATGAGATTGGGTAAGTTTTTAGCTAAGATTTGTGTTGTCGGTATTCCTGGTGTTTCCATAGAGGCAAATAGATAATCGATTCCTTTGATTTGCTGAATGCGCACGGAGCCGCAGGGAGCTTCACGGATAGTAGCCAAGGAAATAGGGGGAATGCCAAGAGAGCGAAAGAAACCTTCACCCGCTGGTTTTAATTGCCCATCAATGCTATAGGCTTGTTCTAAAGAGGGCCCTTTTTTTTCTAGGATTTGGGGGGGCTTAAGATAAGGAAGATCTTCAACATACAAGGTCAGGCGACGAGGAGTCCCATAAGTTTTAATATCTCCGTGAGCGATACCTTCTTTATTTAAAAAAGCTTTAAATGTTTTCTCTAAATTTTGACAGCCTAAGCTGACAAATGAAGCGGGGAGCTCTTCGGAGCCAATTTCTAAAAGAAAAGTCTCTTTTTTATTAGGATCAAACATCTCGATTTCTTCTTCTTTAGAAAGAGTAGGAGCTATAATCTCTTCATTTCCGGATAGAGGCGCAGAGTTGAATTTGCCTAGTAACGGGTAGTTAAGCTGTTCGCGGCTCTTTGTATAACTTTCTGCAATTTGCTTAGTAAGATTACGTATACGTGCAATATAACCTGTTCGCTCAGTAACAGAAATGGCGCCACGTGCATCCAGAATATTAAAAGCATGCGAAGCTTTCATGACAAAATCATAGGCGGGCAGCGGCAAGCTTGCAGCCATTAATGCTTGAGCCTCTTTTTCAAAATCATTAAAGTGTCGAAACCACATTTCGGTTGAAGCATTTTCGAAATTATAATGGCTCCATTCGACTTCATTACGGTGATAAATATCTTTATAGGTAATCTCTTCATTCCATTGTAAATCAAAGATGTTATTGACTTTTTGTAGATACATGGCCAAACGTTCAATGCCATAGGTAATCTCACCGGTGATAGGCTTTAAATTGAGGCCTCCTACGCATTGAAAATAAGTAAATTGGGTAACTTCCATCCCATCCATCCAGACTTCCCATCCTAATCCCCAAGCTCCAAGTGTAGGGGCCTCCCAATCATCATGAACAAAGCGGATATCATGCTCACTCAGGTTAAAGCCAATAGCTTCTAAGGATTTTAGATAAAGATCCTGAATATGCGAGGGTGAGGGCTTGAGAATCACCTGGTATTGAAAATAGTGTTGAAGCCGGTTGGGATTGGTTCCATAACGTCCATCTGCAGGGCGGCGTGAGGGCTCAATGTAAGCTGCACGATAAGGCTCGGGACCCAGGCAGCGTAGAAAGGTGGCAGGGTTAAAGGTCCCTGCTCCTACTTCAAGATCATATCCTTGATGGATAATACACCCTTGCTGTTCCCAAAAAAGCGAGAGACGTCTTAAAACTTCCTGAAAGGTAATCATGTAGATACTCATTTTTTATGAAAGGCATGATGTTATCTTATTTAAGAAAAATAACGCTACATTTTCATCACCTTCACTTCTCTCCTATTCCTTTCCCTTTTATTTTTTATTATATAGCCCAAAAGTTCTCTACTTGCGCTTTTCATTTTTTAAATAGCTTAAACTGAACCATCTCTAGCTAGGAAATCATAAAAATCTAAGGGAAAACCCTCTAACTATTCAATAAATAGCTCTCTACGTCTTTAGATGGATGTATAACTTTTTTATCCTTACCAGAGAAAATGGCCTTTAATAAAGAATATAAGAGGTAAGGCAGCTTGCCTTACCCTAATGAGCAAGTCTTAAGCAGGCTTTACAGATCTTTAGTAGGCTTGTTTTTCTAACATCATCTAAAATAATTAGTAAGGAATTAACTAGTAGTTATTTAATACATATGGTATGCTGCACTATAAATAAAATTATTGATTGAGAAAATAATGACAAATTTTTGTGACCTAACCTATTCAGAACTTGTAGATTGGCTAGAAACTTATGAGGAAAAAAAGTTTCATGCACGCCAGCTTTTTGAATGGGTGTATAAAAAATCGATCCTGGATTGGGATTTGATGTCTAACCTGAGTAAGCCTCTGCGTGAAAAGCTAAAAAAAGGCTTGTTGCTGCCTACCTTGCAATTGGTAAAAGTTACCCCTTCCACAGACTTAGAAACTTATAAATTTCTCTGGAAGTTAAGGGATGGTAATCTGGTCGAATCTGTACTGATTTGCTCTGGTGATCGTCGTACAGTTTGTGTTTCCTCGCAAGTAGGATGTCCTGCTAACTGCGCCTTTTGCGCTTCAGGAAAACAAGGTTTTTTTCGTAATCTCCGACCTGGGGAAATTGTAGAGCAGATCGTGCAAATTAACCATTGGTTAAAGCAAAAAGAAGAACGTGTTTGTCATGTGGTTTACATGGGAATGGGTGAGCCCCTTAAAAACTATGAGGCCGTGATGAAATCCATTCATTTGATCATTGATGAGGAAACTCTTAACATCTCTCAAAGAAGAATTACAGTCTCTACGGTAGGAATTGTGGATGGAATCAAGCGTTTAAGCACAGAAAATCTTAAAGTTAATTTGGTTCTTTCTCTTCATGCTCCTAATCAAAATATTCGCAAAAAAATTATTCCGTATGCACGCAAATATCCTTTAGAAGATATTTTAGCTGCTATGGATGAATATAGCATGAAAACGAAGCGCGATATTACCTATGAATATACTCTGATTGCGGGCATCAATGATCATCCTGATCATGCGCATGAATTGGCTCATCTATTAAAAGGCAAACAATGTACAGTTAATTTAATTCCCTATAATCCTATTCCAAATGTGAGGCTGCAGAGGCCTGATAGAAAAGCGATTAAAGAATTTAGAAGCGTTTTGTTTGGATGCAAGATCGTTAACACTTGCCGTTACACCAAAGGTGATGACATTGCAGCAGCCTGTGGGCAATTGGCAATGCAGCAGCAAAATTTACAAAAGCCTGCCTTAGCGATGATGCCAGAGTAAACATAAGTGATCTACTTTTTAATCAATTGAGGGGAATGCCTTACGCAACTGCTAATCGAGAAGTACGCTTTCAGCACTCTTGCTAAAAAAAAGCTTAAGTAGTAGGTTTTTAATGATGAAGCCCACCTATGAAGATCTTTTCATACTTGTCCAGCATCAGAGCCAAATGGTTTTTGAGCAGGAGCAGACGATTAAGCGCCTTGAAAAGCGCATTCTAGAGCTTGAAAAAATGCTAAATCTTCCTCCAATCAATAGCTCTAAAGAGCCCAGCTCTGAGCGAAAGAAAAATCGTCACTCTCCTAAAAGGGGAGCTAAGCCTTAAGCATAAAGGCTATTCACAACTATTACTCTCTAAAGAATAAGTCAAAGCTACCCTTCTCTCATTTTTGCCTATCGGCCAGTCTTGTGGATCCAGTTAAACCAGAAATTACTCCATGAATCTCTAGCAGGATCGTATGGAAAAAAATAACAAGAAAAAATTGTTAAACTTTTAAGAAATTGGCTTAACAAGCGGTTGATGGATAAAATAGGCAGTGGTAGGATCTAACTACCTGGCAGTAAAGCTTTTTAGGGAGGACCTATTTAAGCTTTCTCTTCCTAGACGGCTACATTTAAAAGGGAGGAAAAGCTTTAAAGAAAAGATTTTTTTCTGGCCTTCTAGGGAGGAAGAGAAAAGCGTTTTTATTTATTAGGTTGCTTAAGATAAGAAGCTCCCTTTAAAATTATGCTCTGAAATAAAAGGTATTTATGTCTTTTGATCTCAAAAAACTCGATCTTTTTCCTACCCAGCCTGGCGTTTACTTGATGAAGGGGGAGCAAAATGAGATTCTTTACGTAGGCAAAGCTAACAATTTGCGTCAACGGGTCAAGCAATATTTTGCTGCAGGTAGAGATGGGCGTATAATGGTCCCTTTTTTAATTGCAAAGGTTGAGGAGATTGATACGATTATTGTTAATTCAGAAAAAGAAGCTTTGTTACTAGAAAATAATCTGATTAAGCAATACCAGCCTAGGTATAATGCTTTACTCAAAGATGATAAAAGTTATATTGCTTTAAAAATTAACAATCGACATCCCTGGCCTATGGTCAGTCTTATACGGTATCGAGGTAAACCTAAATCCGATGGTTACTATTTTGGACCTTATACAAGTGCTCTAGCTGCTCGCCATACTTTAGATTTAATCCAACGCATTTTTCCCTTAAGGCAATGTTCTGATCAGGAGCTAGTCCGTCGTCATCGCCCCTGCATTCTTTATGATATCAAACGTTGCATAGCCCCTTGTGTCAATAAATGTACAAAAGAAGAGTATGATCATTACATGGATGGGGCTATCAAGTTTTTAAGGGGGCAAGATAAGGAAGTTTTGCAAGATTTAAAAGCTGAAATGGAGCGCCAGTCGGAAGCTTTAGAGTTTGAAAGGGCAGGAGAGATTTTACAGACCATTCGTCAGATTGAGAAAACGATTGAAACGCAAAAAGTAGATAAACCTCTCGGGGAGGATGCGGATGCTTTTGGAATTTTCCGTCAAGGCGATGAAGCTATTCTTTGCCAGCTTTTATTTAGGGCAGGCAAGCTTGTAGGATCAAGGCGTCATAACTTTAGTCAGATCGCTCAAAATGATCATGAGCTGCTCGAATCTTTCCTATTACAAAATTATGATGAGCAAGCTGAATTGCCTCATGAAATTTTACTTTCCGCGCCCGTTGATAATTCTTCGGCTATTGCTGAAATTCTCTCTAGCCAAAGAAAAAGAGGAGTACGCATCTATCATCCTCAGAGGGGTAACAAATTAGCGATGGTTGAAATGGCTATCGCTAATGCCAAAGCTTCTTTTCATCAAGAAAAAGATTTACAGGCTGTAAGGGAGCGAACCTTATTAGAAATGGAAGAAAAATTCCATTTGAATAGGTATCCTGAGCGTATTGAATGTTTTGATATTTCTAATATTGCAGGCACCTCTATTGTTGCTACGATGGTTGCTTTTACTAACGGTCAAAAAGACTCAAATCGTTATCGAAAGTATAAGATTCGTACGATCGACCAATCGAATGACTATGCTTCTATGCAAGAGGCTTTAAGCAGACGTTATCTAAGAGCTAAAGAAGAAAATGATTTACCTGATTTGCTGATTGTGGATGGAGGAAAAGGACATCTTAACATGGCTTTAAAGCTCCTAGCAGATTTAGATATCGCCACGGTCGATGTGATCGGCTTAGCAAAAGAAAGGGGACGACACGATCGCGGCATGACAGAAGAGCAGGTCTTCTTGCCAGGTGTTAAAGATCCTCTTTTATTGCATAAGACCTCACCTGTTTTGTTTTTACTCCAGCAAATTCGTGATGAAGCGCACCGTACTGCTATCACCTACCATCGCCATTTAAGAACAAAAAAAACAATTAAAAGTTCCCTTGATGATATCCCAGGGATAGGCCCTAAAAAACGTTCCTTGCTCCTAAAGCATTTCGGTAGCGTTAAAAAATTAAGGGAAGCTTCCCTAGAAGAGATCTCTCAACTTCCTCGCCTTACCCAAAAAGATATAAAAGCTTTAACCGAATATTTAAAAAAATGCTAAATGATGGGACTGCTTAAATAGTAAAAATTAAGAGATTATTCTTTTTTGATTGAATAAATTCAGCGCTCTCCGTTAACATGCCTTCTTCACTAATCCCGATGGGATATTAGCTCAGTTGGTTAGAGCGCCACGTTGACATCGTGGAGGTCAGCTGTTCGAGTCAGCTATATCCCACCATTTTATGGTTATGACTAATTCGCTAAAAACTCTAAGACAATCTGCTGCAGAGTTATTAGCGCTTGCTATGTGTAGCCTTTTTCCAAAAGCACAGCTATTCCAAGGGGAGGCCACAGATGTGGGCTTCTACTACGATTTTTTTCTTCCCGAAGCTATTACTCACGAGCAATTCTTGTATATCGAAGAGCGCATGCGTGACTTTATGCGGCAAAGCCTTTCGTTCAAGCCCATGGAAATGATGCGCAAAAATGCTATCGAGCTGTTTAAACATCAGGGGCAATCCCTTAAAGTTATTTTATTAAAAGCTTGTGCAGAGACCTTAGTGCATGTTTGTCAAGTGGGTGAGTTTTACGATTGGGTGGCGCCTCCTTTTGTTGAGACGACTAAGCAGGTGGGGGTCTTTAAATTATTAGAGATAAGCTCTTTTAAAGTTTCCTTGGCGGGTAGGCCTAATCTTTCCTTAACACGCATCCAAGGGGCCGTATTTCCTGAAAGCTATAGCCTTAAGCAATTCCTGAAGAAAAGAGAGATTGCCAAGCAATGCGATCATCGGCAACTGGGCAAGCAGATGAACCTATTTACTATCTTGGACGAGACGTGCCCGGGCTGCTGGACCTGGTACCCTAAAGGAGTTCTTCTTCGCGAAATACTACTAAATTGGTTGAAAGCCGAGTATCGACAGCAGGGATGTCAATGGATAACCACTCCCGCGTTGCTAAAGCAGCCTTTTGCCGATTCAACAGAGCCTTTGGCTTTACGTTTTGAGTCTGAAGGAGCAGCTTATGCTTTATGTGCGACTAAAGCATCTTTGCACGCCTCTCTTTACAAATCTAAGCCACATTCTTACCAAGAACTGCCCCTCTCTTACGCAGAATACGCTGAATTTTACAATCAGGGGAAAGAGATCCACCAGTGGGGAATGTTAAGGTCGCGTTCCTTTTATGCCGATCAGTCTCATATTTTCTGTTCTGCTGAGCAACTTTTAGATGTGCTCATTTCTTCCTTGCAATTCATTAATAAAACTATTAAGATAATGGGATTTGAGATCCAATGGCATCTGATTGCTAAAAGCACAAAGTATAAGAAAGCTCCTAAAAAGTGGGAGGAATCTCAAACTAATTTAGTCAGAGCCTTGGATGTAAGCGGCTTTAAATATGTGATTGACAAAGAGCCGCAAGATTATTATGGTCCTGCTATAGAGGCGCGATTCACCGATATCCTGGGGCGCGATTGGAAAAGCTCTTGCATTTATATTGATTTGTATCATCCCGATAAGATGGGCTTGTCCTATCCAGGGCAAGATGACAAAATGCATGTGCCGGTCATGGTAGGTCAAGCAGTACTAGGTTCAATTGAACGTTTAACAGCTATTCTCCTTGAACACTATGCCGGGAACCTGCCTTTATGGCTTGCTCCTGAACAGATACGCGTGATTCCGGAGATGAATAAAAACCTCGATTATGCTCTTCAGGTATTTGAGGAGATAAGAAGAGCTGGTTTCCGTGTGAGCATGGATGATTCTACTCACAGTGCTGCGCTAAAAATCCAGGCCGCTCACCAGGAGAAAATTCCTTATCTTGTAAGAATAGGGGATAAAGAAGAGGAAAATCGCACCGTTATATTTAAGAAATATCAGCAAGAAAGCGTGCAAGAGGAAGTTTTAAATAAATTTCTTGAGCAATTGAAATTAGAAAACGAATTAAAAGCTTAAATGAAGTCTACCTCTTTAAGAAAGAGGTCTAATAAAAACTAAGAAGTGCAAGGTAACATCTTTGTGCTTCTATAACGAAGGTGGAATTTCGGTTGAAAGTTAACAGAGAAATACGTGCTCCGCGCGTTCGTTTGATTACGCAAACTGGTGAGCAAATTGGTGTAGTCCCTTTGCATGAGGCCTTAGCTAGAGCTGAAGAAAATGGATTAGATTTGGTAGAAATATCAGCAGGCTCTAATCCACCCGTATGTAAGATTATCAACTACGGCAAATTTCGTTACGATCAAACGAAACGGGAAAAAGAGAGTAAGAAAGCTCAACATCAAGTTAAAGTAAAAGAAATTAAGGTCAAGCCGAATATTGATATCCATGACCTAGAGACAAAGATTAGACATGCTCGAGATTTTATCGCTAAAGGCAATAAAGTCAAGTTAACATGCATGTTTAGAGGGCGAGAGATGGCTCATCCAGAGATTGGAGAAAAGGTTCTTCGTAAAGTGTGCGAAGATCTAGAAGAAATCGCTACTGTAGAGTCTCCTTCTAAGCTATTTGGAAGAATGCTCATTGTCATATTAGCACCTGGTGGAAAGAAGAAAAAAGAAGGCGCGAAAGGCCTCTCGAATGAGAGCCAGCCTACCAGGGAAGAAGAAAGCGCATAGGCAAAATGAAAAGATATGTAGGGAGAAGTTCACGTGCCTAAGATGAAAACAAAAAAGGCTGTTGCGGCCAGATTCAAATTGACGGCAACTGGTAAGCTCAAAAGAGGGCGTCCAGGTAAGCGGCATATTTTGAATAAAAAAACACCTAAGCGTAAACGCCAGCTATCCAAACCGGCGTTAGTTAATGATGCGCACTTGAAAACGTACAAACGATTAATGTGCGTATAAAATATAGATCTGACTAGCTAAAAGTCAGAAAAATGAATGAAACGATCTAATATTTTAATAATTAAAGAATTAGACAAATAACAGTGGAGATAAGCTATGGTTAGAGTAACCAATGCTGTTGCTTCACATCGTCGCAAAAAAAGACTACTTAAGAGAGCTAAAGGGTTTTTCGGTGATCGAAAAAACCACTTGCGTCTTACAAGTGATGCGGTTAATAAAGCGTTGGCCTATAATTACCGCCATCGCAAAGAGAAAAAACGCGAGTTCCGTAGCTTATGGATCATGCGAATTGGAGCCGCTGCGAAAATCCATGGAATTTCTTATAGCAAGTTTATTCATGGTTTGCAAAAAGCGCGATGTGATTTAGATAGAAAAATGTTAGCCGATATGGCTATTCGTGATCCCCAAGGCTTTGCTGCCGTGGTGAGTCATGCAAAACAAGCCCTTGTATAACAAGGTATTGATTTCCTACATTTTTAGCAGAGCCGCCGAGTGTGACTCTGCTATTTTTTTTATTTTATTTTTTTGAGGAAGATTGTGCATAGCTCCATTCAAGCCATTCATAGCGACTTTACTGCCGATATAACTGCCGTAAAAACCACGGCAGAGATAGAAAATTTGAAAATAAAATATTTAGGGAAAAAGGGCCTTATCCAAAATTTGATGAAACTCTTAAAAGAGGTTAATCCTGAACAGCGGCCCGCCTTTGGCAAGGAAATTAATGAACTTAAAGAAGAAGTGTTGCATCAAATTGAGGAACATGAAAAGCAGCTGATAGCTAAAGAAGAAGATCAGCAATTGGCTCAAGAAAAAATCGACATTACTTTACCTGGCAGGCGACCTCCTCTTGGACGCAAGCATATAATTACACAAGCCTTAGATAGTATCCTAGATATTTTAGTAGGCATGGGCTTCTCTGTACAATATGGCCCTGACATTGATACCGATTATTACAACTTTGAAGCCCTTAATTTTTCCTCCGATCATCCAGCACGTGATATGCAAGATACTTTTTATATCACTCCTGATGTTCTTTTACGCACTCATACCAGTAATGTGCAAGTGCGCGTCATGGAGGCCCATCAGCCTCCTATTCGTATCATTACTCCTGGTAAAGCTTATCGCAATGAAACCATTACAGCTCGTTCTCATGTTTTCTTCCATCAGGTAGAAGGTCTATATATCGACAAAGGAGTGACCTTTGCCGATCTTTTAGCTACCATGCAAGAGTTTTTTAAAAAACTATTTCGACGAGAAATTGAGACTCGTTATCGCCCAAGTTACTTTCCTTTTGTTGAACCAGGCTTAGAGGTAGATATCTCCTGCCTTTCTTGCAAGGGAAAAGGATGTCAGCTCTGTAAGCACTCCGGATGGCTCGAAGTTGCAGGGGCTGGAATGGTACATCCCGAAGTATTAAAAAATGGAGGAATTGACCCGGAAGTGTATTCTGGATATGCTTGGGGAATAGGCGTAGAAAGAATGGTATTACTAAAACATGGAGTAAAAGATATTCGTCTATTTACAGAAAATGATCTACGTTTTTTAGAGCAATTCACCCATTTTTAATCCTCTCTAACAAAGGATGCTTAAGAAGTTGTAGAAAAACGCTAAAAGCAAATTTTTCAGCCTATTTTTGACTTTTTTTTAAGGTTTAATTATGCAATGGATGGTGGAGACAGCAGAAAGTGGCCAAAAGCTGGTCAATTTTCTTAAAGGCAAGCTAGGTTCACGCTATTCTGCTCGCCAAATTAAGAGCAGTATTGAATATAATGGATGTTATGTGAATCATCACCTAGAGCATTTTGCTTCCACAGTTCTCGCTAAAGGAGATAAAGTTTCCTTGCCAGCAGGAATTCTAGAGAATAAACCTCTTGTTTCTTTCCAATTCTTACTTAGTCAGATTATTTATGAGGATAAAGAATTACTTATTTACAATAAGCCTGCAGGGGTAACCTCGGATGGTCAAGTATTGATAGAAGCTTTAAAAGCTTATAATATGAGGTGGGAGCTTTTACATCGGCTAGATCGGGATACGACCGGACTGTTGATGTTCACTCAAGGTAAGGCGTTTCGCGAGAAAATGGTGGCTGCTTTTAAAAAGCAGGAGATCGATAAAGTTTACTTAGCTCTTATTGATGGAGTTCCTAGGCAAGAATCAGGAAGTATTAATAACTATTTAGGTAAACTTCATGATTATCTTGGACAGTCATTATGGGGAGCTGTCCCTTCCGCTGAGGGCCATCATGCCCTTACGGCGTGGAAAGTTCAGAAAAAAGGCCCCAAAGCCTCTTTAGTGCACTGCTACCCGCGCACAGGCCGCACTCACCAAATCCGCGTGCACATGAGTGAAATGGGACACCCTATTTTGGGGGATCGGCAGTATGGGAAGCTCTTTCATTGTTCTTATTATAGCCCACGTTGTCTTTTACATGCTTATGAGCTATCCTTTATTCATCCCACTCTTCTACGCAAAATGCACTTTCAAGCCCCTATTCCTTTAGATTTTCAGCAAGCCATGGCGCAGGTGTTATGAGAATATTGATCGTTAAAACTTCTTCACTAGGGGATATTATCCATGGTTTTCCGGTTCTTGCTTTTCTCCATCAACAATTTCCGGAGATTAAAGTGGATTGGGTAGTGGAAAAGAGCTTTGCCGAAATTGTTAAAAGCCATCCCTTAGTTGAACGCGCCATTGAAATAGATACAAAAAGTTGGCGAAAAAAGCTTTTTAGCTTAAAAACATGGAGCAGCATATTAAGCTTTCGCTCAGCCCTACAACAGCAAGAATATGCTGCTGTGATTGACCTGCAAGGTAACACTAAGTCTGCCATTGCTACTTTTTTAGCAAGAAGTGCTCATAAAGTAGGGTTTGGAGCTAAATCTCTCCATGAGTGGCCTAACCGGTGGGTAACCCATCATCATTTCGATCCTCCCAAAGAGCTAAATGTGCGAGATGAAAATGTATATCTGGCTCAGCACTATTTTCAATGCTATTCTCCCTTAAAAGAAGAAAAATTAATTTTAAATTTAAGTAAGGAACAAAAAGGCGTTTTTGATCTTCTTTGGGCCAAGATAAAAGAGCTACCTGGACAAAAGATTTTAGTCTGTGCAGGCTCTGCTTGGAGAAATAAAAGGCTTTCTTATGAAGCCCTGGAAAGCTTTTTATATGAAATTTCTAGCAACCTGAAAGTTTCTCTTATTTTAGTATGGGGAAATGCCGAGGAATTAGCCATAGCACAAAAGCTTCAGTCTGCCCTGGCGACAAACGTAAGCCTTTTGGACAAAGTTTCTCTTGCGGTTTTACAAAATTTAATGAGTCGGATGGATGCTGTTATTGCGATGGATTCCTTGCCTTTACATCTAGCTGGAATGTCGGGGACACCTTCTTTTAGTGTGTTCGGAGCTTCTTCTGCTCGTAAATATAAGCCTAAAGGTAGCCTACATGAAGCTATACAAGGGGAGTGCCCTTATGGACGGACTTTTGAAAGGCGCTGCCCTGTATTAAGGTCTTGTCCTACGGGATTGTGTATTCGCGGATTATCAGGAAAGTATTTGTTTCAGCAGTTTGCCCATTTTTATTCGCAGTTAAAAAATTAAAAGGGCCATTTTAAGCTTTAATAAAATCTTTAAGAAAGATTGCTATTGTCTATTCATCAGATTAATTCATAGATAATTTTAGGAGGGGCTTGATGAGCTTTAATGTAGACAAAGGGGCGGAAAAGGGAAGAGAGCTTTTATATAGCTTTTATAAAGATACTCGGCCTAATGGAGGGCGAGCAAAGCTAAGAAATGCTATTGCAATCTTTAATCGCCTTAAAATTGATAAGACGCTTACCCCTGAAGGGCGCTTACGAGAGGCTATACAGCGCTTACTCGATAGAAATTGCTCAGATAGAGAGATAAAAGTTGAGCAGTCGGTCGCTTATCTAGCTTCTAAAATAGATGATAAAAATCAGGATACAACTAAGCGATTAGAAAAATTATTTGATAAGATCAATCATTCCGAGCGGGAAGCTTTTATCAGCGGGGAAGAAAAAGCCTTTAAAAAAAGCCCCGCTTATGAAAAGCAATGGCTACAAGAGAAAATAGCTCAAAGCAAAAATGAGCGTTTTGCCCTATTAAAAGCTAATCAAGCAATTCTTGAGGATATAGAAGGCCCTTCCTTTATCTACTTATCGCCTTTGATTGAGAAACTTGATGCATTCATTTTGAAAGAGGAGAATCCTCTTCTTTGGCAGCATCAAGCGCATATAATTAAAATTTTGCGCACCCTCAACGATCTCAATAAAAAAAACCTTTCCGCAGCCGAGCAAGCTAGCATGCGCGAATTTCTCGCCGGGGTGGACTGGGGGATTTTCGAGCCTGAAAACATTTCTTACCTTCACCAAGCCAATATTCATAATATTGAAATGCTAAGTGATTTGCCTGCAGGCAATCAACTGCTAGCCTCAGAGGTGAAAAAAACTTTGAATGAAAATGCCTATAAAATTTTAGCGCTTGAGGAAGAGATTGCTGATAAAGAAAGAGAGTTTGATCGATTATATGGCGAGCAACATCAACTGTCTATTCAAAGTACACTCCCTCCTTCTAACATAAACGAAGGACAAGCTACTCCTCCCTTGCAAGATAGCATTCATCAAAAAGAAGAAAAAGACCTAGCAGACTTATTAGCTGTAATAGCAGCAATGGATGCCGAAGAAGAAAGGGCTAGAGAAGAGCCTAGTGTGGAAAGGGCACCCACCCGGGAAGAAAATCATCTTACCCCTGAAAGCTATGATGAAGAAAAAGCCCTAGCAGAAGCATTAGCTGCAAGCTTAGAGGAGTTTAAAAAATTAAACCCACCTAAAAAAAATGAAGGAGAGCAAAAGGCAGCTAAAAACTTTGGCAGAGGCCCTTTATCTCTGCTTGAACGCATGCAACTAACAGAAAAAAAAGGTAAAGAGGGGATTCAGCCAGCTACCTCTAACATTCCTCCTTCTGCCCCTGGCACTATTAAAGGAGAGAAAGGAGCGTTAAAAGAGGCTTTTACAGCACCTGACATAACTTCTCAAAAGGGTAGAGCAGGAGCAAGGCCATCTGTTCAGGCTTCCCCCTTAAGAGCTGCTCTTGAAGAAAGGGTAGAAGCAAAACTAGAACCAGCTCAAAAGGTAAGGGATAAGGGGAAAATGGCTGAAGTTAAGCAAGAATCACTAGTCACAAGGCTTTTCAAGTATTTAGCGGCTCCTTTGATTAAAATTGGCCAATGGCTGTTAGCCTGTTTTTGGTGGATTTTTAAAAGAAGAAATCCATGGATAAAGCTTAGCTAAAAAGTATGAGAACTGATACAAAGCTAGAAGCCTATTACTCTCTCTTAGTGGGAGCTAGGTCTCTAGCTTTTTAAGCTTGTCATCTTAAAGCCCTATCTCTATAGATTTTAAGTTTCCTTAAGATTTACTTCTACCAGCTTGCTAGCTTTCTCACCTTAATAAAGTACCCTTAGCACTGATTTTTGCAATAAAATGAGTGCTTAGCTCCAGGGGCTTATCTTCATATGTGGGACAGAGAGCCAAATATGAACTTTATGCATTTCGTTGAAAGGTCTAGGGCGGCCAATAGCGGGGCTGATTGGCATGAATGAATCCTTCTTTGGATATCTTTACCTTCCCTTTATAAATTTTTTTATGTTTTTTAAGAGTGGGTGTTGTTAAGACTTTCTGTGGAAGCGAGCAGGTAATAAGAAGGAAATAGGATTATATAAAGGGCTGCTCGAAAGCGTATTACTTTTTTCGTATACTTTCTTAGGGGCCACATTTTTTAAAAGCCTCTTAAGAAAAGATGGCGAAGCGTTTGCTGGGTTTCCACAAAAATCTCTCCGTCAGGGTTTAAAGCTTCTATTTCTTCTAGGGTAAACCAGCGTATCCCATTAGTCTCGCAAGGATTTTCTTTGATCTCGCCTCCTATGGGGCGGGTAATATAAATAAAATCAACATGTTGATGGGCAGGTTGATCTCCGAAAGGAGGAATCTCTTCTAACAAGCATAGATAGGGACGTTCAAAACTATGCGCATTCCACCGCTCAATCCATATATTTTCTTGAAGAATAATCTCAACCTCAAGACCCGTTTCTTCTTTAGCCTCTCGTTTGGCTGCCATAGGGGGAGTTTCGTGAGGATACATATGCCCTCCAGGCGGCAACCATTTACTTAATTTCCGGTGAAAAATGAGTAAGACTTTTTCATTATCAAAAATATAAGCGGTGGCGGTGCATTGTTTTTCCATATAACCTTATCTAAAATTTTAACCTCCTACCCTATCACTTAAGGAAGGATTATTCTAGTTTTTTTACATCGCCTTAGTTTATAAATGAAGAGGCCTATTAAAGCTATAAACCTAAAGGTGGAATTTTATTTATAGGGTAGCTAAAGGAATGTTTACTTGTGTTTTGTCCTATCTTGTCTAGTGAATGGCTGGCTTTTAAGCTGTGTTTAGCAGGAATGAGCCATAGGATAAAAGCTAAAATTCCTTAATAAGGCTTCCATGACCTGTAATCCTCGATTATTAATTTAATCCTCTAAACTTAAAAGTGGCTATGCAAGAATTTAATCAACTGATAGAAATTATTGAGCGTTTGCTAGCGCCTGAAGGCTGCCCTTGGGACCAAGCGCAAACGTTACATTCGCTAAGATCTTCGCTTTTAGAAGAATGCTGTGAAGTCATTGAAGCGATAGATTTAGGCCACAATAGCCATATTCAAGAAGAGCTAGGGGATCTTTTTTTTAATGCTGTTTTTCTGTGTAAGATAGCAGAAAAAGAGAAGCGTTTTACTTTTGGTGCTGTGCTTAACGAGCTTAATGAGAAATTAATCCGACGCCACCCGCATGTTTTTGGCGAGGGAAAAAAGATAAATACTTCTCAAGAGCTTTCCCATCAGTGGGAAGAAATAAAAAAGCGTGAAAAAGGTAAAGATACGCGCAAAAGTGTCCTGGATGGCATTTCTAAGTGTTTGCCTGCTTTATCACGCGCTCAAAAAGTTCTTAAAAAAATAAAAAATTTCGGATATTTAAAAGATTTACCGGCTGGTGATCTTTCTTGTATCCATAATGAAAATGAATTAGGTAAGCATCTTCTTTTCTTGGTAGGAGTAGCTCAAAAACAGGGTCTAGATGCTGAGCATGCTTTAAGAAAAACTCTCGCTCATTTAGAAAAAGATTTTCAACTTTTTGAAAAAAAAGCATTTATAAATAACGAGGAATAAGCTATTCTTATAGCTGCCGGGGACCTTGTGGAATGAAATAGTTCGAACCAGGTCAGGACAGGAATGTAGCAGCCTTAAGGATAATGTTTATGCCTTGAGATAATCTCCGGCACTCTTTCTAATTAAATTCTTCTTAAAGTTAAACGATAGTATGCCTTCCAAGTAAGCTATCTTTCTAACACCTTTTTTCTTGTAGCGTATAAGGTCATTATCTTTTTACCTTTCTTCATTCTAGAGAATGAGGTGGGAAAAATATATTTCTTTATTTATTCTTCTCATGCTTGGCTGCTAGCGCTTTGATGTCAAAATTTTTGTAGAAAGATAATAATCTTTTTGTTAAAATTAAAAGCTATAAAATCATTTCCTTATTAATAACAGATTTTTATGTACTATTTGAGGTGAATTTAATGAATAAAATTGTATTATTTTTAATAATCTGTTTACTTACTATTTCTTGTGGTTCACGCTATGGAGATTTTTATCCTATGCATGACGATGGTAAAGCCAAACCGCGCGTGGTATTATTGCCTACCGTGGATGCTACGGAGAGGTCCTCTAGTGTCGATTATCTTATAAAGCAAACGCGTTATCAATTAAGAGAAAGGGGAAGCTTATATCTTTATCCTCAAGAGTGCGTTGAAAAACAATTAGAAAAGATAAAAAAAGTTTCCTTTTTTGATCCCGATTTTTCTTTTGTGAAGAATTTTGGGGGAGCTGATGTAATAGTAGCTACCGAACTTGTAGAATATCGAAAAGATAGGTATGGAGAGGTAGAAGTGAAGTGCATGCCTCCTCATCTGCATAATAAAAATCTATTAACTATGAAGCTAAAGGTGCGTATGATTGATCTACGTGGAGAGCAACCGACAGTGGTCCTGCAAGAGATTATGACAGAGCAACTTTTGCTCCCTCCTACAGCCTGGGACAATGATAAAGAAAAGTATTACCTCAAAAAATTGAGCGAGCGTTTAGTTAGAGATCTTGTCATACGCTTAGAAAATGTAGCATTACACGTTCTGTAGATGAAAGAGGAGAGAGGGAGGATCAAGCAAGCCTTACTCTTTTTAATTTATAAACTTAAGTTTAAGCAATGGAAAACATGCAAACATTGATGGTTGAGCGGTTACAGATTTTCACTAGCGCAAGCTTTATATTTATAATATTTTTGTTAGTGGCCTGGAAAAATGATTATTTTAGCTCCAGTAGAAGATTGCCTGAATCCAAGCAAGCGCTAGCTGTAAAGGTATGGAGTTGCCCTTTTGCTATTTTTTTTCTTTTGCAAATTCTACTCGTTCCCGCCTCTTTTAAGTTGTGGGCTTTTTTTTATCCTCACGAAGAGCCCTTTTCTCCTTCATCTCTTACTCCAGAAATACAAGGGTGGTACACCATCTACGCTATTTTTGTAACAGGCATAGGAATAGGTGTCTATTACTTTTCTTTATCTAAAGGAAACCAAGAGATAATTCTAGGAGTATGTGCTTCAAAGGGCAGCCTTTATAAACTACAAGATTTTTTTATTGCTTGCCTAAGTGGGGTGTTAAGTTATCCTTTAGTCATCGCAACAGGTCAATTTATTGCTCTTTTGTTAATGCTCACCTACCAAAATGTTGAAATTGAGCAAGTAGCTGTGCAGCAGATTAGGATGGCAACCTCTTCTCTACCTCTGCTAATGACTTTAAGTGTATGCATTATATTTATCGTCCCTATCATCGAAGAATTGCTTTTTAGAGGTTTTTTACAAAATGGATTAAAGAAATATATGACCTCCAAGCAAGCGATTGGATTGACTTCCTTAATCTTTGCCCTCTTACATTTTTCTTCCCTGCAGGGCTGGGGAAATGTTGAATTAATCGCTTCGCTTTTTGTCTTGTCTTGCTTTCTAGGATTCATTTACGAGCGGCAGCAATCGATTTGGGCATCTGTTAGCTTACATGCTATTTTCAATGCGGTTAATATTATGCTAATTTTTTATACAAAAAGAGGGGTTTAATGAAGCACATCTTTACAAAAACTTGGTTTAAATTAGTGATATTAGGATGGATAAGTCTATTCTCCCTACCTATACAATCGGAGGAAGAAAAAACCTCTCATGATGAGCTGAATGAAAGACTTTTAGTCTCTCAAGGTGCAAATGCGTTTGCTGTAGATATGTACAATCAGCTGCCCCCCACGAATAACCTTTGCTTTTCCCCCTATAGTATTTTTTCTTCTTTTGCCATGGCTTATACCGGAGCTGATGAAAATACTCATAAAGAAATCTCTACTGCTTTTCACTATCCTCCCTCTGTTGATAAATTGGGAAAAGGCTTAGCAGAGCTAAACCATTTCTTTACTTTTTATCCAAGCAGTGCTTCTGATGAAATACGCGTTAGAGTAGCCAATTCTTTGTGGATTCAAACCAATTTCCCGTTACTGCCTTCTTACAAAGAAAGTATGAAAAAATATTTTAATGGCACATTTAGAGTCATCGACTTTAAAGGACAACCTGAAACTGCACGGGCTACCATTAATGCTTGGGTTAAGCATCATACCTTTGGCAAGATCATTGATATTTTGCATTCCCAAGCCATAGACTCATCAACCCGCATGGTCCTAGTGAGTGCTCTCTATTTGAAAGCAAAATGGAAAAACCCCTTTGATCCCCATTTAACTACTCAACAACCTTTCTTTACAGAGGATGGGGTCGTTCAGACAGCTTTATCCATGACTCAAACAGCTTATCTTCCTTATTTAGATACCCCGGAAGCAGCCGTTGTGGAACTTCCTTACATTCTCTCGCGAAAAGAAGGTCCTGAATTTTCTATGATGATTATTTTACCTCATCAAAAAGAGGCCTTGAGGGAAGTAGAAAAAGGGTTAACGGCAAGAAAGCTAGAGGAATGGAGAAAAAATTTAGAAAATACTAAGGTCCTTATAACGATTCCTAAATTTAAAGTTCTCCAATCTAGCAATCTAAAAGATATCTTAGAAAAGATGGGAATGCACACGCCTTTTAGTGAGCAAGCTAATTTTTCAAAGATAACTGAATTTAAAGGGTTAAAGATTGGAAATGTTTTACATAAAGTCTATCTATCTATGGATGAGAATGGTAGCGAAGCTGCAGCAGCCACCTCCATTAGCATGAATGTTACCTCAATTTTGGAGCCGAAAGCTCCTATGGTTTTTCAAGTAGACCATCCTTTTATTTATATGATTTATGAGAAAAAGACAGGTACTATCCTCTTTATGGGAAGGGTAACCGACCCTAATAAAAGTTAGCTACTAACTTGTAAAAAAACTTATCCTCTATCAAGCGCCTAATCAATTTTGATAGAGGGTAAGACTCACAAATTTGGCTTGTTTTCTTTCTCTCTACTCCCATCTAGTAAAAAATTCTGTAATGGATTATGATTCCTTCATTAAACTGCACCTGATTAGTAAGTCCTTTCCTCAAAAATTGTATGTTTATGAACCTAAAGTATTATAAGGTCTCTGTTTACGGTATCTCAGACAAAGGCCTTGTACGCTCAAATAATGAAGATTTTTGGACGCATGTGCATGAGTTGGACTTTGTGGTTTTAACAGATGGAATGGGGGGGCATCGTGCAGGGGAAGTAGCTGCTCGTGAGGCAGCTAAAGCTCTTTGTGAGCACTTGCAGCAAACACTTGCTATCGCAGGCCCTTCGCTCTCAATTGATGAAGCTCATGGCCTTATTCAGCTATCTATCGAACATGCCAATCATACTGTCTATGAGCTGAGTAAAGCTGAAAAGGAGTGGCGGGGAATGGGAACCACCCTATGCTGCTTACTCTGCCATCCTCAGGGTATTATTTATGCTCACGTAGGGGACAGTAGAATTTATCGTTTACATAACGCTCGTCTTCGACAATTAACTAAAGATCATTCTTTGCTAAGGGAATTAGTGGACTTAGGTCAAGTGAATGAACGAAGTAAAGATAAATTTATCTATAAAAACATTATCACTAAAGCGGTAGGCACAGAAAAATCGGTGGAGCCTTCTGTGCATATTAGCGACGTAGCTAAAAATGACATTTACCTAATGTGCTCAGATGGCCTTACCGATATGCTGAGCACAAAAGAAATTGAATCCGTGCTCAACAGCATTCAAAATATTGAAGTCGCTGCTCACATTCTAGTTGCCAAAGCTAATGAAAAAGGCGGGCATGATAATATCACTTTAGTGATTGTTAAAATTGATGAAACTCGTGAATAGAATTTATTTAGATAACAACGCCAGCACTTGTGTGGATCCTCACGTCATCCAGGTAATGACCGAAGTCTTACGCACCTATCCGGGAAATCCTTCTAGCCCTCATTCTTTTGGCCGTGAAGCCCGCCAGGTTTTAAGTCAGGCACGCCAGGCTATTGCTAGCTATCTTAAAGTACGTCCTCAAGAGATTATTTTTACTTCTGGAGGTACAGAAGGGGCGAATATGGCCATTCGCGGTATCCTAGGTGCGTTAACTCAAGGGCATATAGTGACCTCTAATGTTGAACATGCTTGTGTGCATAGCGTGATGGATTTATTGCAGCATCAAGGAATTGAGGTTACATCTCTTGCGGCAGGTTTGCATGGAGCTGTTCTGCCAAAAGATGTAGCTGCTGCTATTCGTCCCCATACCCGATTGATTGCTTTAATAGGAGCAAATAATGAAACAGGAGTAAAAACAGATATCAAAGCGATCGCCAAGATAGCAGAAGAGGAAAATGTTCCTTTTTTTGTAGACGGCGTAGCTTTGCTTGGTAAAGAGCCATTGGAAATCCCTGCGGGTGTGTCAGCAATGTCTTTCAGTGGACACAAAATTCATGCTCCTAAAGGCTGTGGATTTATTTATCTAAAATCTTCCCAAAAATTACTTCCTTTATTGCACGGAGGGCTGCAAGAATATAACCGCCGCGGAGGGACTGAAAATCTGGCCGATATTGCTGGAATGGCTGCAGCCATACAAATACTGGCCCAAACTTTACCGGAAGCTTCTGAAAAGATGTTAAAGTTAAGGGTCTATTTCGAAGAGTCTTTAAAAAAGCATTTAGGCGAGGCAGTGCACGTGAATGGAGAGGGTGACAGAGTTTGCAATACAATCAACCTAAGTTTCGACGAGGTAGATGGAGAAACATTGTTAGCAGCTTTAGATATGGCAGGAATAGCTGCTAGCCACGGATCTGCCTGTGCCTCAGGAGCCATGGAGCCTTCACGTATTCTTCTTAACATGGGGATTCCTTTAAAAAGGGTAAGAGAGTCTATTCGCTTTTCTTTAAGCCGGTATGTCACTCAACAAGAAATAGATCGGGCGATTAATATAATTGTGAATTTGGTAGCCAAACTAAAGGCTTTATAAGCTATCTTTAAGAATAGAGGCTTGCAAATAAGCCAGACATACAGGGGACTAAAAAATTGCTGGCGTTTTTTCTAAAAGACGTCAATTGATAATCCCATTATAGCGTATACAATGTTGCCAGGTATTCTGTCTTATAAAAATTTCTCTTTAAATCTTAAAGCTTTTTAAAATATTTTAGGCATTCTAAAAAGCGTAAAATTTCTCTTTGCATTAAATCTTTGCCTTATTTCGCTTAAATTTCCATGGTCATCCAAGAATACCTGTGTTTTCCCTTACTGAAAAACAAGAAGTTTCTTTTTTCAAGATAGATTTATATCTTACTTTCTAAGAAATTTTTCTCCATGTCTTTCTTTATAGAAAGTATAAAAAAAATAAGCGGTATGAACAGCGGCTATAGCCTCTACCAAGTACGAATATTTTTTTCTCTTAAAATAAAAATTGATCAATAAAGATAAAAAGAATAAGTTAAGGGCAATAAGGTAAGATAAGATCTTAAAAAGCAGGTTACACCAGCATTTAAGGCAATCACTTATCCTAAAACTTTTAGGAGGTTATTATGATCCCTTCATCTTCAACTTCTAGCACCCAGACAACTTTCCGCACAACACTTTCAGAGAAGATAGAAGATGCGGTCTCAGGTAAGCTGATGACTCGGGCAGTTACTTTGTTTCCTTGTGGTCATACCTTTAACGAAGATACCGTCATCGAGTGCTTAGCGCGCAATAAGCTTTGCCCTCTAGATAGAAGGCTTATTGAAAGACATGCGCCTAACTACACGGTGAGGTACCTAGCCGAAACAGCTGGATCTCATCCATTAGAAGAACCTAAGCATGAGCCTAGTGAAGAA
The DNA here is from genome assembly GCF_000648235.2 of Neochlamydia sp. S13. Lineage (NCBI taxonomy): Bacteria > Pseudomonadati > Chlamydiota > Chlamydiia > Parachlamydiales > Parachlamydiaceae > Neochlamydia > Neochlamydia sp. S13. The sequence continues at coordinate 459,234 of NZ_AP017977.1, forward strand.
GCTGTAGGACATTTCTTACGAGGTAAAGAACTTGCTGAGAAAGGAGATCATGCAACTGCTATAGAAGCTTTACTGCAAGCTTTGCAATTAACTCCTAGTTATGAAAAAGCCCAAGCTTATCTTGAATTTTGCCTTAAACGCTCCTCAGAAACTTCTTCATCTTCACAGCCGCTCTCCCCTTCTTTATCAGAAAAAGGCAAAGAAAAAAGCCTTTCTTCTACAGACTCTCCTAAAGAAGGCTACACTAAACTCTTATTCAATCTGTTAGAAGAGCCTTCCATTCAAGAAAACTCTATATTAAAGAAGATATTAGAGAATCAAGTCGAAAGGCTGATGAGCCTAGAGGGTGAAGAGCTAAATGAGAAAGAAAAAGTAAACTATAAATGGACAGAAAAATTACTAGGAGAAAATAAAAAGGTTAGGCAGTTTGTGGTTGAAAAACTGCGGCAAATCCACCATCAGTCCCTTTGCCTTGCCTCGGTCGCTCCTCAACCTTCTATTTCTTCTTCATCTACTATCTCGTCTAAAGAGATTCAAGCTCTTGCTCCTCCATCTACTACACCTATTTCCATGGTTTCGCTTTACAATGCAATTCTCCAGGTTCATTTTCCTGAGGGAAAAAGGGATTTCATAGCACAAGCTGGTATTTTAGATAAAATTTACGAAATTAAACCTAATCTTTCTATTGAAGAAAAAGTCCCTTATATTTTTCAAAAGCTTTTTACCTTAGCTGCTTCTCTTTCTCCTACAGAATTTGAAGGGAATACTAGGGGAAGCCAATCTTTTACCCTCTCTAATTATTCCTCCTATCTGCTCAATATTAACCGCCTCTTAATTTGGCAAAAGCTACCGGGAGGAAACGATTATCTCAACCAACCACAAATAAAAGCTTTATCTTTAAAGAAAAAAGGAGAGCTGCTAACGCGGTGGATAGAAGAGCTGGGTAAAAACATTACCATTCTGGACTTAGATAATGTAGGCTTGACTTATTTACCGCCAGAGATAGGGCAGCTTTCTCAACTTCAAGCGCTTGGCTTAAGTAACAACCAGCTAACTGTTATTCCTCCCGAAATGTGGCATCTTTCTAAGCTGAGATGTCTCCTCTTAGACTCCAACCAGTTAAGGGCTATTCCTACATCAATTGGACACCTTTCTCAGCTGCAAACGCTTTACTTAAACTTCAACCAGTTAACTGCTATTCCTGCAGAGGTAGGGCATCTTTCTCAGCTGCAAATGTTTAGGCTAGATAGCAACCTGCTAACCACTCTTCCTGCAGCCATTGGGCAGCTTTCTCAGCTGAGAGAGCTTTGGTTAAGCAACAACCAACTCACCACTATTCCTATAGAGGTAGGGCAGCTTTCTCAACTGCAAACGCTTGACTTAACAAACAACCAACTCACCAATATTCCTGCAGAGGTAGGGCAGCTTTCTCAGCTACAACTGCTTTTATTAAGCAACAACTGGCTAACCACCATCCCTGCGGAAATGGGACAGCTTTCTCAGCTGCAAACCCTTGCATTAGACCGCAACCAGTTAACGGCTATTCCTACACCTATTGGGCAGCTTCCTCAGCTGCAAAGCCTTGCCTTAGATCGCAACCAGCTAACGGCTATTCCTGCAGAGGTAGGGCAGCTTCCTCAGCTGCAAATGCTTTGTTTACATAACAACCAGTTAACTGCTCTTCCTGCGGAAATCGGGCAGCTTTCTCGGCTGCAAACGTTTAGGTTAGATAGCAACCTGCTAACCGCTGTTCCTGCAGCCATTGGGCAGCTTTCTCAGCTGAGAAAACTTTTATTACATAACAACCATCTAACCGCTATTCCAGCAGAGATAGGGCAGCTTTCTCGGCTGCAAACGTTTAGGTTGGATAGCAACCAATTAACCGCTGTTCCTGCAGAGATAGGGCGGCTTTCTCAGCTGAGAGCGCTTTCCTTACATAACAACCATCTAACCGCTATTCCTGCAGAGATAGGGCGGCTTTCTGAGCTGGATTGGCTTGACTTAAGCTCCAACCAGTTAACCGCTATTCCTGCAGAGGTAGGGCAGCTTACTAGGCTACAAGAGCTTGACTTAAGTAATAATCAGCTAACCGCTCTGCCTATAGAGATATGGCAGCTATCGCAGCTAAAAACTCTTGACTTAAGTAATAATCAGCTAACGGCTATTCTTGCAGAGATAGGGCAGCTTTCTCAGCTACAAACGCTTGACTTAAGCAACAACCGGCTAATCTTTATTCCTCATCTTCCTAAGCTAAGATTACTCAAGATTGATGGTAATCTCCTTTAGATGGCATTATGAAGTCAATCCTATCTTTTGTACGCTTGTTTACTTTGGTGAATAAGCGGGAATCTATCTTTCCTAGCCTTTGGGCCAAGGTTTCAGATAGGTAGCCTACAATTGGCAAAAATTTCCCTTTTTAAGCCTTTTAGCAGGTTATTCAGGCTATGAAATGAAAGGTTTGAGAGCAAAAACTTTGAGAGGCTAATCCAAAGAGATGAGATAAAAGTTGATAAGAGGTAATAACAGCTGCTATAGCTTCTACCAAATGCTAGCAAAGATTCTCTCTTTTTTCTTTAAAATAAAAATTGATCAATAAAGATGAAAAGAATAAGTTAATGGCGAAAAGTTAGGGCAAGACCTTAGAAAGCAGGTTGGACCGGCATTTAAGGCAATTACTTATTATAAAACATTAAGGAGCTTATTATGATCCCTCCATCTTCTAATTCTAGCACCCAGTTAACTTTTCGTACTACAGTCTCAGAGAATATAGAAGATGCGGTCTCAGGAGAGCTGATGACTCGGGCAGTTACTTTGTTTCCTTGTGGTCATACCTTTAACGAGGATACCGTCATCCAATGCTTAGCGCGCAATAAACTTTGTCCTCTAGATAGAAGGCTTATTGAAAGGCATGCACCCAACTACACGGTGAGGCACCTAGCCGAAACAGCTGAATCTCATCCCTTAGAAGAACTCAAGCATGAGCTTAGCGAAGAAGCTATAGGACATTTCTTACGGGGTAAAGAACTTGCTGAACAAGGAGAGCATGCAACTGCTATAGAAGCTTTACTGCAAGCTTTGCAATTAACTCCTACTTATGAAAAAGCCCAAGCCTATCTTGAATTTTGCCTTAAACGCTCTTCCGAAACTTCTTTATCTTCGCAGCCGCTCCCTCCTCTTCCGCCTTCTTTTCATAGTAAAGATAAAGGTAAAGAGAAAAGCCTATCTTCTACAGAAGCTTCTAAAGAAGGCTATACTGAACTTTTATTCAATCTGTTAGAAGAGCCTTCCATTCAAGAAAACTCTATATTAAAGAAGATACTAGAAAATCAAGTTGAAGAATTGATGAGCCAGGAAGGCGAAGAGCTAAATGAGAAAGAAAAAGTAAGCTATAAATGGACAGAAAAATTACTAGGAGAAAATAAAAAGGTTAGGCAATTTGTGGTTGAAAAACTGCGGCAAATTCACCAGCAGTCCTCCTGTCTTGCCTCGGTCGCTCCTCAATCTTCTATTTCTTCGTCATCTACCACCTCGACTAATGAAATTCAAGCTCTTGCTTCTCCATCTATCATTCCTATTTCCATGACCTCGCTCTACAATGCAATCCTCCAGGTTCATTTTCCTAAAGGGAATGGGAATCTCATAGCACAAGCTGGTATTTTAGATAGGATTTATGGAATTAAGCCTAATCTTTCTATTGGAGAAAAAGTCCCTTATATTTTTCAAAAGCTTTTTGCCTTAGCTGCTTCTCTTTCTCCTACAGAATTTGATGGAAATATCAAGGAAAGCAAAGCTTTTACCCTCTCTAATTATTCCTCCTTTCTACTAAATATTAACCGCCTCTTAATTTGGCAAAAGCTACCGGGAGGAACCGACTATCTCAACCAGCCCCAGATAAAAGCTTTATCTTTAAAGAAAAAAGGAGAGCTGTTAACGCAGTGGATAAAACAGCATGGTAAAAACATTACCATTCTGGACTTAGATTATGTAGGCTTGACTTATTTACCGCCAGAAATCTGGCAGCTTTCTCATCTTCAAGCGCTTAACTTAAGTAACAACCAGCTAACTGTTATTCCTTCATCTATTGGACACCTTTCTCAGCTGCAAACGCTTTACTTAAACTTCAACCACTTAACTGCTATTCCTGCAGAGGTAGGGCAGCTTTCTCAGCTGCAAATGTTTAGGCTAGATAGCAACCTGCTAACCGCTGTTCCTGCAGCCATTGGGCAGCTTTCTCAGCTGAGAGAACTTTGGTTATGCAACAACCAACTCACCACTATTCCTATAGAGGTAGGGCAGCTTTCTCAGCTACAACTGCTTTTATTAAGCAACAACTGGCTAAACACCATCCCTGCGGAAATGGGGCAGCTTTCTCAGCTGCAAAGCCTTGGCTTAGACGGCAACCAGTTAACGGCTATTCCTACATCTATTGGGCAGCTTTCTCAGCTGCAAATGCTTTGTTTACATAACAACCAGTTAACTGCTCTTCCTGCGGAAATCGGGCAGCTTTCTCGGCTGCAAACGTTTAGGTTAGATAGCAACCTGCTAACCGCTGTTCCTGCAGAGATAGGGCAGCTTTCTCAGCTGAGAGCGCTTGGCATAAGTAACAACCATCTAACCGCTCTTCCTGCTGAGATATGGCAGCTTCCTCAGCTGAAAACTCTTAACTTAAGTAATAATCAGCTAACGGCTCTTCCTGCAGAGACAGGGCAGCTTTCCCAGCTGCAAGAGCTTTGGCTAAGCGAAAACAAGCTAACCACTCTTCCTGCAGAGATAGGGCAGCTTTCTCAGCTACAAAGGCTTTGTTTAGATAGCAACCAGCTAACAGCTCTTCCTGCTGAGATAGGGCAGCTTTCTGAGCTAAATTGGCTTGACTTAAGCTCCAACCAGTTAACGGCTATTCCTGCAGCCATTGGGCAGCTTTCTCAGCTACAAAGGCTTGAATTAGGTTGCAACCAGCTAACCGCTATTCCTGCTGAGATAGGGCAGCTTTCTCAGCTACAAATGCTTAGCTTACATAACAACCAGCTAACCTCTATTCCTGCGGAAATCGGGCAGCTTTCCCAGCTAGATTGGCTTGACTTAATCCGCAACCAGCTAACCGTTATTCCACACCTTCCTAAGGTAAGGATGCTTAATATTGAGGGTGATACCGTTTAGATGGTATTATGAAAGCAGATCTGTCTTTTGTGCACTTCTTTACTTTGATGAATAAAGGTGAATCTACCTTCCCTAGCCTTTAAGCTAATTTTTCAGATAAGTAGCCTACAATTGGCAAAAATTTCCCTTTTTAAGCCTTTTAGCAGGTTATGTACGGGATAAAATGAAAGAGTTGAGAGCAAAAATTATGAGAGGCTAATCCAAAGAGATGAGATAAAAGTTGATAAGAGGTAATAACAGCTGCTATAGCATTCTACCAAATGCTAGCAAAGATTCTCTCTTTTTTCTTTAAAATAAAAATTGATCAATAAAGATGAAAAGAATAAGTTAATGGCGAAAAGTTAGGGCAAGACCTTAGAAAGCAAGTCTGACCAGCTTTTAAGTTAATCTCTTATCATAAAATTTTAAGGAGCTTATTATGATTCCTTCATCTTCTAATTCTAGCACCCAGTTAACTTTCCGCAGTACAGTCTCAGAGAATATAGAAGATGCGGTCTCAGGTGAGCTGATGACTCGGGCAGTTACTTTGTTTCCTTGTGGTCATACCTTTAACGAAGATACCGTCATCCAATGTTTAGCACGTAATAAACTTTGTCCTCTAGATAGAAGGCTTATTGAAAGGCATGCACCTAACTACACGGTGAGGCACCTAGCCGAAACAGCTGAATCTCATCCATTAGAAGAACTTAAGCATGAGCCTAGCCAAGAAGCTGTAGGACATTTCCTACGAGGTAAAGAACTTGCTGAAAAAGGAGAGCATACAACTGCTATAGAAGCTTTACTACAAGCTTTGCAATTAACTCCTACGTATGAAAAAGCTCAAGCCTATCTTGAATTTTGCCTTAAGCGTTCCTCAGAAGCATCTTTACCTTCACAGCCGCTCCCTCCTTTTCCGCCTTCTTTTCGTAGTAAAGATAAAGTTAAAGAAAAAAGCCTATCTTCTACAGAGTCTTCTAAAGAACGCTATACTGAACTTCTATTCAATTTGTTAGAAGAGCCTTCCATTCATGAAAACTCCATCTTAAAGAAGATATTAGAGAATCAAGTCGAAGGGCTGATGAGCCATGAGAGTGAAGAGCTAAATGAGAAAGAAAAAGTAAGCTATAAATGGACAGAAAAATTACTAGGAGAAAATAAAAAGGTTAGGCAGTTTGTGGTTGAAAAACTGCGCCAAATTTACTCAGACTCTTTCTCTCTTGCTCCAGTCGCTCCTCAGTCTTCTATTTCCAACTCTTCATTGTTTAGCCCTACTTCTCAACCTGCTACTCCTAACGCTTCTTTCCCTTCTTGGTTTAGTACTACTCCTCAACCTTCTGTTTTCAACTCTTCTTTGTTTAGCGCTAACTCTCAACCTGCTACTACTAACACCTTTTTGTTTAGCGCTACCCCTCAGTCTTCTATTTCCAACCCCTCTTTCTCTTTTGTGTTTAGCGCTACTCCTCCATCTTCTGTTTCTTCTTCATCTACTATCTCGTCTAAAGATATTCAACCTCTTGCTCCTCCATCTACTATTCCTATTTCCATGGCCTCGCTTTACAACGCTATTATGCAGGTTCATTTTCCTGAGAGAAGAGGGGATTTCATAGCACAAGCTGGCATTTTAGATAAAATTTACGAAATTGAATCTACTCTTTCTATTGAAGAAAAAGTTTCTTATATTTTTCAAAAGCTTTTTACCTTAGCGGCTTCTTTTTCTCCTACAGAATTTAAAGGAAGTACTAAGGAAAGTAAGGATTTTACTCTTTCTAATTATTCCTCCTATTTTCTCAATATTAACCGCCTCTTACTCTGGCAAAAGCTACCCGGGGGAACGGAGTATTTAAACCAAGCGCATATTAAAGCTTTACCTTTAAAGAAAAAAGGAGAGCTGTTAACGAAGTGGATAGAAGAGCTGGGTAAAAACATTACCATTCTGAACTTAAATGATGTAGGCTTGACTTATTTACCGCCAGAAATCTGGCAGCTTTCTAAGCTGCGAAAACTTGACTTAAATATAAACCGGCTAACTGCTATTCCTGCGGAAATTGGGCAGCTTTCTCGGCTGAGAATACTTCGGTTAAACAACAACCAGCTAACTGTTATTTCTCAAGAAATTGGACAGCTTTCTCATCTTCAAGTGCTTGGCTTAAGTAACAACCAGCTAACTGTTATTCCTTCAGAAATTGGACAGCTTTCTCATCTTCAAGTGCTTGGCTTAAGTAATAATCAATTAACAGCTATTCCTGCGGAAATAGGGCAGCTTCTTCGCTTGAAAGAGCTTCATTTAAGCAACAACCCGCTAACCGTTATTCCTCACCTTTCTAAGGTAAAGATGTTTAATTACGGGCAAAGCTCTTCTTATTTCTCTTAAAATAAAAATTGATGAATAAAGGTGAAAAGAATAAGTTAATGGCGAAAAGATAAGACAAGACCTTAAAAAGCAGGTTACATCAGCATTTAAGGCAATCACTTATCCTAAAAACTTTAAGGAGCTTATTATGATTCCTTCATCTTCTACTTCTAGCACCCAGGTAACTTTCCGCACTACAGTTTCAGAGAATATAGAAGATGCGGTCTCAGGAGATCTGATGATTCGGGCAGTTACTTTGTTTCCTTGTGGCCATACCTTTAATGAAGATACCGTTATCCAATGCTTAGCGCACAATAAACTTTGTCCCCTAGATAGAAGGCTTATTGAAAGGCATGCTCCTAACTATACCGTGAGGCACCTAGCTGAAACAGCTGATTCCCATCCATTAGAAGAACTTAAGCATGAGCCTAGTGAAGAAGCTGTAGGACATTTCTTAAGGGGTAAAGAACTTTCTGAGAAAGGAGAGCATGCAACTGCTATAGAAGCTTTACTCCAAGCTTTGCAATTAACTCCTACGTATGAAAAAGCCCAAGCCTACCTTGAATTTTGCCTTAAGCGCTCTTCCGAAGCTTCTTTACCCTCACAACCACTTCCTCTTTCTTTTCAGGATAAAGGTAAAGACAAAGAGAAAAGCCTTTCTTCTACAGAGTCTTCTAAAGAGCGCTATACCGAACTCTTATTTAATTTGCTAGAAGAGCCTTCTATTCAAGAAAACTCTATATTAAAGAAGATATTAGAGAATCAAGTCGAAGAGTTGATGAGCCAGGAGAGTGAAGAGCTAAATGAGAAAGAAAAAGTAAGCTATAAATGGACAGAAAAATTACTAGGAGAAAATAAAAAGGTTAGGCAATTTGTGGTTGAAAAGCTGCGGCAAATCCACCAGGGCTCTTCCTCTCTTTACCCAGCTGCTTCCCAATCTTCTATTTCTTCTTCATCTACTATCTCGTCTAAAGGGATTCAGCCTCTTTCTCCTCCATCTACTACTCCTATTTCTATGACCTCGCTTTATAAAGCAATCCTCCAGATTCATTTTCATTTTCCTGAGAGGAACGGGGATTTCATAGCACAAGCTGGCATTTTAGATAAGATTTATGAAATTAAGCCTAATCTTTCCATTGAAGAAAAAGTACCTTATATCTTTCAAAAGCTTTTTACCTTAGCCGCTTCTCTTTCTCCTACAGAATTTGAAGGGAATATTAAGGAAAGCCAGGCCTTTACCCTTTCTAATTATTCCTCCTATCTGCTCAATATTAACCGCCTCTTGTTCTGGCAAAAGCTACCGGGAGGAACCGATTACCTCAGCCAGCCCCAGATAATAGCTTTATCTTTAAAGAAAAAAGGAGAGCTTTTAACGCAGTGGATAAAAGAGCATAGTAAAAATATTATTAACTTGAACTTAGATGGGGTAGGCTTGACCTTTTTACCACCAGAGATCGGGCAGCTTTCCCAGCTGATAGCTCTAGGCTTAGGCGATAACCATCTAACCATCATTCCTCCTGAAATCGGGCAGCTTTCTCATCTTCAAGCGCTTGGCTTAAGTAACAACCAGCTAACTGCTCTCCCTGCAGAGATAGGGCAGCTATCGCAGTTACGAACTCTTAACTTAGACAATAATCAGATAATTGCTATTCCTGCAGAAATAGGGCGGCTTTCTCAGCTAGAACTGCTTTTGTTAAGAGACAACCGGCTAACCACTCTTCCTGCTGAGATAGGGCAGCTTTCTCAGCTGCAAGCTCTTGACTTAAGTTACAACCGGCTAGTTGCTCTGCCTGCAGAGATAGGGCAGTTATCGCAGCTGCAACTCCTTAACTTAAGCTTTAACTATCTAATCGTTATTCCTGCGGCTATCGGGCAGCTTTCTCAGCTAGAACTGCTTTTGCTAAGAGACAACCGGCTAACCACTCTTCCTGCTGAGATAGGGCAGCTTACTAAGCTAGAAGCGCTTAACTTAGGCGATAACCAGTTAACTGCTCTGCCTGCATGGATAGGGCAACTTTTTCAGCTGGAACGGCTTGATTTAAGCTTCAACCAATTAATTGCCCTGCCTGCAGAGATAGGGCAGATTGCTGAGTTGGCGGCGCTCAATATAAATTTTAACCGGCTAACCACTCTTCCTGCTGAGATAGGGCAGTTATCCCAACTGCAAGAGCTTGGTTTACATATGAACCAGCTAGCCGTTATTCCTTTAGAGATAGGGCAGCTTTCTCAGCTGAAAATACTTGCCGTAAGCAGTAATCAGCTAAATGCTATTCCTGCTGAGATAGGGCAACTTTCTCAGCTGAATAAGCTTTGGCTAAGCAGCAACCAGCTAACCGTTATTCCTGCTGAGATAGGGCAGCTTTCTCAGCTGCAAAAACTTGACTTAAGTAATAATCAGCTAACTGCTATTCCTACAGCCATCAGGCAGCTTTCTCAGCTGCTAGAGCTTGACTTAAGTAATAATCAGCTAACAACTCTTCCTGCTCAGATAGGGCAACTTTCTCAGCTACAAAAGCTTGCTTTAAGTAACAACCAGCTAACCGTTATTCCTGCAGCCATCGGGCAGCTTTCTCATCTGCAAGAGCTTGACTTAAGCTATAACCAGCTAACCATTATTCCTCACCTTCCTAAGGTAGGGAGGCTTAATATGGAGGGTAATCATCTTTAGAAGGTCTTATGAAGAAAGGCTTGTCTTTGATGTATTTCTTTAATTTACTATGGTGAATAAAGAGGAATTTACCTTCCCTAGCCTTTGAGCAAAGTTTTCAGATAGGTAGCCTACAATTGGCAAAACTTTTCCTTTTAAGCTTTTTAGTATGTTATGCAGGCGATAAAATGAAAGATTTGTGAGCAAAAAACTTAAGAAGCTAGCCTAAATAGGTAAAAGAAAATTGATAAAATAATAAATTTAATTTCAAGAGAGGAAAATTTTTATGCTTTTTCTAGTTTTCAAATTTGAAGAGTGGTAATCATCACGCTTTTGATTTCTAGTAGGGTCGCTTCGTTGACTGTAATAACGAAGGGCTCGATATAAATCGATTCTCCCTCCTCAGGCATGTGCCCTAGCTTAGAAAGGACTAGTTCTGATAGCTTTAATTTTTTCTCATCAGCTAGTTTTACATCAAATTGTTTATAAAACTCTTCAATCGTCATATCACCAGGTAGGGTTCTATCGATGATTAATTGATTAGGTAAAGTGTCTTGCTTGTGGATAGGGTGAGGGTGAGATCCAAAGATGGCTTGCATAATGCAGTCTAGGCTAAGGATGCCGGAGGCTTGTCCATTGACATCTAAGACAACGGCTACACTCTGATTATTGCTTTTAAATTGTTTGAGGATCTGCATGATGTTAGTATTTTGGGTGATAAACCAAGGAGGAAGGCAATAGTCACGTAGCCGTTTATTATCGGCAGCGCGAATCAATAGCCGAGGGAAAGCTATTCCTATAATATGATGCATTTCCCCAAGGTGAACGGTTAAGAAACGCTCTTTTGTTTTAGCCATTAAACGTTTAGCATCTAAGATCGTAGCAGTAGCACCTATGGTAGGAATTTGGCCAATAGGGATCATGAGCTGGCGTGCTTCCTTATTATTCATCTTAAAGATATTGGCAGTAATCGTTTCAAATTCCTTGTTTTCCGAGCTGTGGAGTTTAATGTCATCTTGCTCTTCTAAAAGCTTCTGAAGCTCTTTTTGACTAAGATAGAAGTTGGCATTAGATTCTCGTCCTCCAATTAAATAATTGGCTAATTTTGAAAGTCCGCTAATCACCCATAAAATGGGAGCCATCAATTTGGCAGTAAAATAAACAATCGGTACTCCCATCATGGCAATATGCTCAGGATAGCGCCTAGCTGCCAAGATAGGAGCTAACTCGCCAAAAATTACGACTAGGATAACCTGCGATAAAGGGGCAAGATCAGGATCAAGGCCTATACTTTGATGAAAAACTCGAGCACATTCCGATCCAATCACCATGGCTAAATTAACGATAATTAAGGTGGTCCCAAATAATCGCGAGGGGTTATGAAGAAGATCGTTAAGCCAAATTGCTCGTGTATGACCTTTGCTATAGTAATATTGCAGTCTTATCTTATTAAAAGAGACACAAGCCATTTCTGCCATAGAGAAAAAAGCTAAAACGAAAATAGAAAAAATATTAAAAAATAGCCACCAGCCTGCCGAAAGATTCATTTAATGCTACCTGCTTTTAAGCCTTCGAACGTATATTCTTCTTATCCTGTTTGGATCAGCCGATAAAACTTGAAAGAGAAAGGTGTGGTTCTCAAATTTAGTGCCACTTTTAGGGATATCTCCCAGCTGTTCTGTTAGCCATCCCCCTAAGGTAACCATACTTTCACTTTTTAAATCCGTTTCAAAATAGTTATTGAATTCATCTAATTCCATTTTCCCACTCGCAATAATCTCGTCTTTTCCTGCTTGGGTAAAGATAACTTTTTGATCGCGTAAATCTTTAATTTTCCCTACGACAACTTCGACGATATCTTCATAGGTAACTAAGCCAGAAATAGAGCCATATTCATCTACCACCAGAGCTATTTCTTGGCCACTTTCCTCGAATCGCCTTAATAAAGTACGCGAAGGGGTGGTCTCTGGAATATAATAGGGGCGCCATAAGAAATTTTTTAAATCTTGGGAGGTGTGGATGGCTTGCCGATGGAGAAAATACTGCTTGGCATCAATGATCCCCAAAACATTTTCAATGCCGTTTTCACAGACGGGGAGACGAGTGCATTGCTTATCCACGAAAAGATGAATTAATTTTGTTAAAGGATCTTCTTTATTATAAAATAGGATTTCTTGGCGCGGACGCATGATTTCTCTTACATTTGTATCCTGCAGATTTAAATATCCTCCAATTAATTCTCGTTCTTCATGGTTAAGAATTCCCGCTTCCTCAGATTTTTTTAGCACGTGATGAAGTTCTTCGCGCGATATAACGGCATCTTTTTTTAGAAAGAAAAAAAATACACGCGAAATGGGGGAGAGAATGTAGATGATAAACGTTTTGATCGGGTATAGCAGGCGTTGTAGAGAAGCTAAAGCAGGTGCGGTATGCTTAGAAAGTTTAACATTGTTTTGTATCCCCAGGTACTTAGGTACAATCTCGCCAAAAACTAATAAAAGTACAAAAGGTAAGCCTACGGCCATTAGCCACCCACCAGCGTTTGTAAAAGCATGTGAGATAACGTTTTGCAGGAGAATATTGACGATCGTATTAAGAAGAAAAACGGTAATTAGCAACTCACGCGGCTGTGCAAGCAGCCTAGAGATCAAGCGTTCGCGTGAATCTTCACTGTTTTTAAAGCTTTTAATTCTTGTAGAAGAAAGAGAAAAAAGCGCTGCTTCTGAAGCAGAGCACCAACCAGAAGCAAGTGTGAGCAATAAGATAACTACAATTAAAATTAAACTACTTATCATGGCTTGCTTGCCATCGATTTATCAAAAAAGACTTTAATTTGTCCCTCGGGCACAAGACCTAAACCTTTCATAAGAACTTGCTCGACCCATGCCGGATCGCTTTGGCTATTAATTTCAATTAAAAGCTTTTCTTGCAAAGCATACGCTTCTTTCTTTTGTTTTTCTAGCTCTTGGTAATGCTCTTGAAGGGTAGCATATTCTTTATCCCGTACTTTCATACCCTGTTCCAATAGCATATAGATAAAAAGGCCAAACAGAATGACCCACCAAGCTTGAAAAAAAAACTGTTCTACGTATCGATTAATTTTAAGAAGAAAGAGCTGCATACATCAAATTTATATTCTTTTACTGTTTTTCTATCCAGCGTTTTAACACAAGTTAACCATCTAGTAGCTTATCAATCTGAGGGAGCATGAAAAATATCTAGATAGATGGACTAATACCTGTTTCTTATTTGATAAGAAAAAGCACAAGAACGATTTTTTATTGGATTTTTCAAGGGCACAATCTTAGATGAAAGTCTTCTTTGTTTTTTAGAATCTATTTGGCTTAAGCTAAGCCTAACTCTTTCAAATTAAAATTCAACCCTTAGGCCATTTTTCTGCCTAATCGCAGAGCTTTTATAACTCATTTTAAGTACCAATTATATTTATTAAAACTTTTTTAAAGGCCCTTTATTTTTTTTCTATAGAGGAGAGCCTAGCTTTCATTTCTAAGAAAAAATGCCTAAAAATAAAAGTGGTAAATCTTAAAGAAGATTTAACTGAATAAATCGCTATTTAAGTGGAAGCAGGATTGACTTTTACTGCCGCCCTGCAGCCAGCTTTTTTGTCTATAGATAAGGTTTTTTATCTCTTTCTATTTTCTTTATTTATTACAGAAATTAGGCTTTAGACATGCCCTTTAAGCTCTATAATTTTTTATCGTTAACAAGGCAAATGCTATGTTTTTCTAGCATTTTCTAAACTATTAAAGTAAGCAAGCACTTGTCAAATATTTTTAGATGAGATAAAAGCCTATCCTGCTTATTACTTTGCTAAAACCCATAAATTTTTCTTAAGTTTTCGTTTAACACATACAACACTTAAGGGATGATTAAAAAAAGGAGAATCGATGAAAAAAACTATTCTGGTACAGGGGATAATAGCCTTACTCTGCCATACAGGATCTTTAATGGCCCACTGTCAAATGCCTTGTGGAATTTATCATGATGAGCTGGTGTTCAATCAGATCGATCAATATATCGAAACTATGTATAAAGGGATCACCGAGCTTAATAATAGTAAGTTTTCTACTCCCTTTGAACGCAATAACTTCATCCGATGGGTAAAACTTAAAGATTCAGCTTCGGATGAAATTGCCAATCTTATTACGGCATACTTTCTTCAGCAAAAGATAAAGCCGGCCGAGGCTGACACTCCTAAACGTTTAATAAGTGCTCATAAAATGTTATTTGAGCTTACCGCTATTAAGCAGAACGTAAATATAAAGATGATAGAAACCTTTGCTGACGAGTGGGAAAATTTTAAACAGATGTTTCACGTGATTAATTATGAATGCCAGATTGATCTCATTAAGCGCAGAAAACGAGAGAGAGATTTCCAACTTAAAGATCAGCAGAAGCTGAATGACAAGCTTCCCTCTGCGGAAAATCCTACTTCCAATGAGCACCATGAGCATTCTTCAGATGATCATGAGCATACTCATTAAGAATAAGAGCTTATTTTTTTAAAAGCTTGGTCTAGGCAGATATTAAAGAGAGTGGATGAGCTTGGAAATAATGGATATAAATGTTTTAAACTCCTCACTCTAGAAAAATTTAAATCTGCTTTTCTGCCCTTTTCAAGTTTCTTATCCTTTAGGAAAGTGCCACACCTTTTCCTAAAGGATAAGAAAGATAAGGGGGGCGCTTTTTATTTGCTCTTCCGGGTTCTGCTTAAATTTTTTTCTCGGGAGTTTTTATTGAGAAGGATTATTTAAAAGGTACGCAAATGATGGTTTAGCTTGAAAGCAGATTTTATGCAGCTTATTCCTTGTTTTTCATCAAAGTCATTAAAAAGCGTAAAACCCATGTGGGATGCTTAAAAAAATATTTTATTAGATTTATATAGGTTACATGATTTAATGATCGATAAATAACGTGAGGCTCGTTTCTAAGTGCATCTTGAAGCCATTCCTTATGTAGGAAAAAAAAGTGGCTAGGGAGTTGTTGAAGGGGGAAAAAATCAATCTCTCTTGTTTCAGCGCCTTTTTGTAGTTCTCCCTTTAAAGGGGAACATTCATATATTTCAGTAAAGCGCGAGAGTTTATTGATAGGAGTATATTCGGCTACTTTTCTTAGGACTTTTACGGTGAGACCCGTTTCTTCTAGCACTTCTCTAATAACAGCTTGACAAGAGTTTTCATTCTCTTCAACGCCCCCACCAGGTAGGACCCAAAGAGGAATATCTTGACGTTTGACTAGCAAAACTTGAGATTTATTGGAATTAAAAATCACACCTATAGCAGCATTTTTTCTCATATAAATAGAGGTCCCAGAGGCAGTTAAACGAATAGTGTAAAGCATAGAATCATAAGAAGCAAATGAAGTATTTTTAACAGTTATAACTAGCTTATTCTTTATATTTTGCTGCCATTATTGTTAATTGACATAGAATAGCGTTTTCTATATAATTAGTCTGCTAAGCTCTCTTTGAGGCTTGATATTGAACAGATAATTAATTAGCTAAAGTTTTTTTTAAGCATTCTTTGTAGGAGCTCTTAAAGGAATGCTTGAAGAAAAAAACAAGGAAGGGAGTGTTGTTCACTATTTTTCTCTTTAACTCATCAATTTTTTCTTTTTTAGTTCATCTTATCCTTTTGAATCTCTAAGGCTCTTAATGCACGCGCCTTTTGAAAAAGTTTATTGCCTTTTTGAAGAGTTTAATTGTATTATTTGTAGCTTTGCTTATTATTTGAATGGAGAAAAACATGTCTCTTAAAAAGTCATCCAGTGTAATGGCAGCAGGGTTAGCATTATTTTCCATGTTTTTCGGTGCCGGGGATCTCATTTGGCCCTTAATCTTAGGAGGAAACGCTGGCGATAAAAACTTTTTTGCTATGCTGGGCTTGCTAGTAACAGGTGTAAGCCTACCTTTACTAGGCTTGATAGCCATGATGATGTTTCGAGGTGACTATCGACAATTTTTTGGCCAAACAGGTAAATGGCCAGGTCTTATCCTAGTATTTATCATACAGGCAATTTTGGGCCCCATTGGCTCTATTCCGCGCTTAATTACACTTTCCTTTGCTACTTTAAAGCCTTATATGCCCGGAAATGTGACTCTTTTTACCTTTAGCATTTTATCCTCTCTACTCGTTTTGGGCTTTACTCTAAGAAAAAATAAAGTGATTAATTTTTTGGGATTAGTTTTGACTCCTCTTCTATTACTTTGTCTAGGATGTATTCTTGTTGTAGGTTTTATTAATCCACCTGAAGCCCATCTGGTTTCCTGGGCACCCGTAGAAGCATTTAATCAGGGTTTACATGTGGGTTATAATACTTTAGATTTAATTGCAGCTTTCATTTTTGCTCCTTTAGTTTTAAGCCATTTTATGACTGACCATGAAGAGGCTAGCAGCGGGGAGAAACGACATGAGATTTTTAATAAAATGCTTAAAGCAAGCCTTTTAGCTGCAGGCCTACTCTCTGCAATGTATATTGGCCTGACCTCGGTGGCTTCCTTTTATACTCATGTATTGCCTGCCAACCATTTACCTGAGGAGCGCTTGTCAGCTATTGCGATGCATTTATTAGGCCCTCAAGGCGCTTTTGTGGCATGTTTAGCGGTAGCCATGGCTTGCTTGACCACGGCAATTCCGCTGGTAAGTATCTGTGCCGATTACATCCAGAATGACCTTTTGCCTGTCGACAAAGGTCCTTTATTACCTTTGGGCATTACATTAGGTATCTCATTAGGAATTGCTAATTTAGGCTTTAGTGGAATTGCAAGCATGCTTGCCCCTTTGCTTAATATCTTATGTCCTAGCCTAATCGTGTTAAGCATTTCAAATATCATCAATAAGTTATACGAGATTAGAACACGAAAAGCACCTATTTTCATTACTTTTGCTTTGTCTACTATGAATTATTTTATTTAAAAAGATAAGGTTTGCCTCATCCTCTGCATTCTAAAAACTTTTTGGAAAAGAACGTTTGATCACCTTTAGAAAAAGACATTAAGTTTTTTGGAAGCCATTAAAATAAATAGTCTTTCTTCAAGCATTTCTATGCTGATTTTGTAAGAAAGCTAGTTTGGATTTTCCTAGATAGAAGCGGATATGTTTTTAAGAAAGGCAAAGGAAAACTACCGTGTTTTTTCTATCCGCGCTACTATTGCGCCCCTACCATAAATCACTTCTTATTTTAAGCTTGAAGAGACTCTCGGAGGGGATTAGTGGCTTTCTGGATAGCTAGGCGAAAAGGAATTAATAATACAAAATCAAAAAGTATTTTAATACTTAAGTCACTAAGAGCCCAATTCATCAGCGGAACAGGCTCTCCCCAAAACGCTAGACTCCAAAAGATGCAAGTATCTACAAAAGATGCTCCTATTGAAGCAAATAAAGGGGCAAACCACCATGTCCTTTTTCGCATAGAAGCAAAAATGCTGATATCTAATAGCTGAGAGATCAAAAAAGCTAGCCCTGAAGCACAAGCTATCTTAGGTGTAGACAACCAAATAGATAATAAAAATGCCAGCATAAAGCCTACATAGACGACGCGTTTAGCAACTCTAGGGCCATGCAAGCAATTATTAACTTCAGTGACCAAAAATGATAGTGGATAAGTAAAAGATCCCCATGTAAGCCAATCATTAATAGGAAATTGAACCAAAAAATTGCAGCTGGTAACGATAGCAATCATGGCAAGGTAAGCGAATTGAATACTGAACATACAACCCTCTGATTAAAAGCGTTATCTTACATAAAATGAGAATTATATGCCTACATTTTGTGTGTTTTCTTTGCTAATAAATATTTCTTTTTTCTCTTAATAGAATCTCCTTATGTTTAAATTTAATTTATAAGCTTAAGCAAGTTTTGCTTGATTATTACAAACCTCTTCTCGAAGTTGCTCAATTGAGCCAGTAAATAGGAAAAGACGCCGCCGGACAAAGAAGCTCTATTCTGGTTTTCAGAAAATTTTTACTGGTTATTATTTTGAAATTTTTCCTAGAGCTCATGGATAGGCTTTATAGCCATCCTCTCTTTATGATTGATCTTTATTCTTGTGTATGCGAATAAATAATTTTACTGTTTTTTTGCCTGCTTACTAGAAAAATTTGGAACTTATTTTGTTCTTAAGAGTTTTTAATCTTAAAGAAATTGGGGAAGATATGTCAGAAGAGTTAAAGATTATCTGGATTTTAGCTATAGGGTTTGGGCTAGCGTGCCTTTTGGGATATTCTGCTCATCGCATGAAATTATCGCCTATCCTAGGGTATGTAATTGCTGGATATTTGATTGGACCTAATTTTCCCGGTTTTGTTGCCGATCCTCGTTTATCAGAACAATTAGCTAACATCGGGGTAACTCTGCTGATGTTCGCCGTAGGCCTTAATTTTAAGTGGAATGATTTGGCAGCTGTAAAAAAGATTGTATTGCCTGGCGCCCTCATTCTTTCCCTTCTCTCTATTGGAGCTGGCATATTTTTAAGCGTTTATCTGGGTCAAACCATGCAAGCTGGATTTGTGATTGGCTTGGCCATTTGTGTCTCTAGTACAGTAGTTATTGTACGGGGCTTAGTAGACCAAAATTTACTTCAGACTCCTCAAGGTCACACAGTATTAGGATGGACGATCGTAGAAGATATCATTTCCGTCTTAGGACTTATTTTATTGCCTACGTTGGTGCAATCTAATTTAGGTGGCGAAAATTCTGGTGTAGAATTTATGTACTCACTAGGAACTTTAATTTTAAAAATCATCGCCTTAGGGGTCATCATTTATTATGTGGGAGAAAAGCTGGTCAAAGAAGTTTTAACTGTCGTCGCTCGGACCCGCTCGCATGAATTGTTTACTTTAGCAATTTTGTCTTGTGTCTTTTTTATTGCTATTGGTAGTGCTTATCTATTTGGAGTGTCTTTAGCATTGGGCGCTTTTATTGCCGGAACTGTCGTAGGAAAAACAGAAGTGAGCCATCAAGCTGCTGCTAATGCCTTACCTATGCGCGATGCTTTTGCGGTTATTTTCTTTCTATCCGTAGGAATGCTTTTTAATCCTGCAGTAGTTAAAAATAATTTGCCTCTTTTTTTCGGCTTGCTTTTTATCATTCTGGCTTTAAGACCGATGATGGCATTTTTAATCATTAAGTTAGCCAAGTATCCGCAAAGTATAGCGATTTCAGTAGCAGTGGCCATCAGCCAAATAGGTGAATATTCCTTTATCTTAGCCGAAGAAGGAAACCAGCTGAAGATATTGTCAGACAACGCCTATGATATTTTAGTAGCCTGCGCCTTTATTAGTATTATGTTAAATCCTCTTTTATTTCAGCTATTTAGACCTTTAGCTTCCAAAAAAACAAAAAAACTTTTTCCTGAAAATAAGGAGGCGGATCAATCCTTAGAAGCCTTATATAAAAATGTGGATCTTCAACAATCTTTTCTGCCCCGAGCTTTAGTCATCGGTTATGGTCCTGTCGGCCGGGCAGTCACCCATTATCTTAAGGAAAGCAACTTCCATCCTCTCGTGATAGATAGGAATATCGATACTGTAGCTGCCATGAAAGAAAAGGGGATTGAAGCCATATTTGGCGATGCCACCCAGTTTCAGATCATGGAAAAAGCTGATCTTACTAACCTTCAGCTAATGGTAGTCACTACGCCCGATTTGCATATAACTCAATCGATTATTCAAGTGGCCTATCATATTAACCCCTATATTAAAATTATTGCACGCTCCCATTATAAAGTAGATCATCAATTTCTTAAATTTGCAGAAGTACCCATGGTGTGGGATGAGGAAGCTGCTGCCGAAAAGATGGTTTCTCTTCTTCGCACTCAATTAGCTTAAGTTTCCCCTAACATTTGAACGATAAAAAAATTTGAAGGGGAAGGTGGTTAACAAAATTAAGTAAGTAAAACTACGAGTTGAGTTTGAATCACGCAGAAAATGTTAAAGTAGGGTGAGCTGATTTAAAGCACTTTTTCTTGCTAGCGGAAGATTTTAAGGATGGACCTTAGTTAAGATTGCTATATTTCTGGGGAGCAGCTTATTACTCTGTCATGATAGGGATGCAAACAAGCTTGGGCTTGATACGAGCACTCTCAAAGCAAACATTTCCTTTAGACTATCCCAAGACTGTTAATGAAGCTTATAATACCTCTTGAAGAAACTTTATTTGTATAGCTAAAAAGAGAATTAACCCTTTAAGCTGGCTTTCTCCTTAAAAACACAGTTTTATTAAGCATAGGCTTGCATAAAGAGCTGCTCAAAAGTGCATAACATAGAAAATCAAACTCCTAGATTTTTTGAAGGTATAGTTAATGATAGTAATGCCAGTCCTTTAATTGCACTTTAAGTCAGGTTTATAAGGATTTAGCGTACCCTCATTCCAGAAAATCTTTAACAATCTGAATGGCTTTGGCTTGTTGCTTTTTTGGGTCCCACCCATCGCTTCTATCACGCCGTTTAGCAATATTTGCTTCTTTAATCCAGCCTTCCATTTAAATTGGTCGTTTTTTATTCTTTCAAAAATCTTTAAAATATGATCTTTTAAATGGCTGGTTGCTTCAAAAGGGGTTAGTGTTCCTTCTGCCACCTGGCTTAGTAAATTGAGAGCCAGTGTTCTTCCTTCTACTTCTTCTTCAGCATCGATTTCGTTAATCACTTCATCCACTATGTCCTCCGTTGAGGATAAATATTAAACGGTTGCGAAGGATGCATCTGTGTATGCCAAAGAGGAAAAAGAGGTGATGGATAGGAAGGGAGGGGTAATATACCTTGAGAGTAATAGTGAGGTTGTGGAGGAGGAGGAGGAGGTTGTATGTAAGTAGGCTGAGGAGGAGGTGAGGGTAAAGTAGAAGAGACGGCAGCAGATTCTTCGTTTTGCTGATTTTGGTGCGCCACGAACTTTGACAAGCCAACGGCGGGTCAAAGATGCTGTACAAGAGATTAGGGAAGGCCCCTAGTAACCGATGACTTAGGCATAGGTTACAAACCACCTTAAGCTGCATGGGTAAAGAGCCCATGTGGTGAGCGTTAAGGAAAAGGTATAGCAAGACTATATCAGGTGAGAGTTAAGGAGACGAATGCAAATGAATCACTGATGACGTGTCGAAAGCATAGGGATGATGTCAAAACTGGGGGGTCTTAGTTAACCCAGGACAAATCTAAGGGAAACCTAATATTAACTGCTTAGATGGCATCCGGCATAAAGGTGACGTGAACTTAACTACAGGCTCTTATACGGAACGTGGGAACCTGTCGCCTTGATGAAAAGGGAGAAGTTCAAATGGAAGCCCCATAAGAACCAGAGTACCGATGCAAGGAACAGGGGCGGAATAGCCCGTAGTAGTGAGGAGACCTCTGTAATGGAGGTGGAGCGAAGGGGACTATATTGTTTAGCTTAAGATTAATCGAACAACTGGAAACAGGAGGAATCGATGAATACAGCAAAGTCGTATTGTATTTCTAAATCCATTGTATGGGAAGCATACAAGAGAGTAAAAGCTAACAAAGGAGCAGCAGGTGTTGACGAAGAGTCTATAGAAGAATTTGAAAAGAATCTTAAAGACAATCTGTATAAACTTTGGAATCGCCTATCGTCGGGGAGCTACTTTCCGCCTCCCGTAAAGATAGTTGCCATACCAAAAAGTGATGGAAAGCTGAGAAAGCTGGGAATACCCACAGTATCAGACAGAATCGCACAGATGGTCGTTAAGCTGTATCTAGAGCCAGAGATTGACCCACATTTTCATCCTGATTCTTATGGGTACAGACCTGGAAAATCAGCGTTAGAAGCCGTAGGAGTCGCTAGACAGAGATGTTGGCGCAACGACTATGTTATTGACCTTGATATCAAAGGATTTTTCGATAATTTAGACCACGAGCTCGTGATGAGAGCCGTAAGGAAACACACCGAAAGCCAATGGATTCTTCTGTATATAGAACGCTGGCTAAAAGCGCCAGAGCAAGATGCAGACGGGAAACTTATAAAAAGAGATAGAGGGACTCCACAAGGGGGTGTAATCAGCCCTTTACTAGCCAATCTATTTCTTCATTATGCCTTAGACGAATGGATGAGGAAATGCTATCCAGGTAATCCATTCGAGCGTTATGCTGATGATATAGTGGTTCACTGTCAAACGGAAGCGCAAGCCAACGAAATAAAGAAAGCTATTGCAGAACGCTTAGCTCAATGCAAACTGGAGTTGCATCCTGCAAAGACAAAAATCGTCTATTGCAAAGATGATGAACGAAGAAAAAGATACCTAAACGAGAAATTTGATTTTTTGGGATATACTTTTAGAGCCAGAAGATCAAAGAATCGGTATGGAAAGCTCTTCATCAACTTTAGTCCCGCAGTAAGCAATAAAGCAAAGAAAGCAATAACGAGTACGATGAGAAGTTGGAAAATGCATCTGCGCAGTGACAAGAAGATTGTAGATTTATCAAGAATGTTTAACCCCATGATAAGAGGTTGGATCAACTACTATGGTAAATATTACAAATCAGAACTCTATCAAATTTTCAATGTTGCAAACCGTACATTAGCAAGGTGGGCGGAAAGGAAATACAAGAAGTTAAGAGGCCACAGCAGAAGGGCAATGCATTGGTTGGGAGGGATCGCAAAACGAGAACCTCAGCTATTTGCTCACTGGAAAATGGGCGCCATACCTGCGACTAGACAATAGGAGCCGTATGAGCTGAGAGGCTCACGTACGGAACTGTGAGAGCGTGAGGGTGTGATCCCCTCGCGCTACTCGACTAACTCTTGGGAAAGCGTGTGTCTGATTTTCTTTGCACGATTGATTTCTTCCAACCTTTACAGCTTGTATTTTTTCTGCATGAGAAGCATGTGGGAAAAGGGAAGCCTGGCTTGATTCTTCGCTCGAAGGGGCTGGCGCTTCTCTTTTTCTTTTCTTTTCTTTTCTTGTGTTCTTTTTGAAGATATGAAGTATTAGAGCTAGGACGTGGAGGTTGTATCGGGCTAGACATAAATTCTCCAAATAAAATATTATAATAAATAAAATAAATGATAAGGTTGATTATGTTTATAAATGATTCAAATATAAGTAGTAATTATAATCCTCCCTTAGTTAAGGGGCACGAAGTAAAAAACTCAAAGATTAGTTTTGAACTTTCTAGACTCCTTGAAAAAATTGAGTGGTGCAGAAATAAACGTTTTGTAGAACTTGCGGACGAAAATGCTAAAAAAAATTTAGATTACATTTTAGCAGCAGTGGTAGATGAAAACAATCAGACTACATTTTATGATGGGTGCCAATTTACCCGCTTCCTTCAAGAAGTTGATGGAATATATAGTCCGTCCACACAAGCAAAAATTAAGAATATTTATTATTATTACCTCAATTCCCATAAACAAGAGCTTCAGCCTTTGTTTACCAAAAAAGATTTAGAATCTCCTCTTTATTGGAATTACTTATTTGCTAATGATCCTCTTTTAGAAGAAAGTGTTAGGGCAGAATGTTTATTTCAGCTAGGAAATTGTTATTACCAGGGAAACAGTGTAGAAGTAAATATGAAATACGCTTTAGAATATTACAGACGAGCTATAAATCTAGCGAACCATGCAAAAGCGGTATTGATGTTGGCTTACTGCTATGAAAATGGAGAAGGAATAGAAAAAAATGGAGAATCAGCTCGCTATTGGTATAGTCAGGCAGCATTTCATTCTTCGGATCCAGTTGTAAAGCAATTGGCAAGCCAAAAGCTTGCTTTCATTGAAAAAGAAGTGTAAATTAAAAAATCACACTTCAATTAAGAATAAAGCTGAATAAAAGAGCTTATATATGTTTAGCGCAGAAGAAATAGTTATTGAAAAGGTAATTCTTCCGGTTTTTTCCTCTACGTAAGAATTTTGCTAGGTTGGATAATACCTTAAAATTAAAAAAATTACTTACAGTTAGAGAGGGTGTTTTACACCCACTTCTTCAAGAAGTTTAAACGTATGTTCAGCTTCTTGAGAAGCAGATATAGTTACTGATAAGTCCAATTTAAGAGCTGCTGGCAACAACTCAGGAACTTAAGGTCCGCTTAAAAACGCTTTCCTGCGATGAAAATATGATTGAGCTTTTCAAACGATTTAAAATCCTAGCAGATCGCTTCAGAAATAGACGTAAAAGATTTACACTTCGCTTCAACTTAATCGCAAAATCTATAACTTGGAATTAAATATGTAGGCCTTGCAAGAGGCCTACTCTGTTTTAAGGTAACTGGATTTTTTATACTACACTATATCGAGATTCGATATAATGGAATAAAAATGAGATAAAAAGCTTAATTCAATTGTTTGTTGAAGCCCACCTCAGACATTTTGCACGGAATAAATTCTAAGCGTGCTAGAAAAAGATTAGATTCCCCATTATACTCAATTGCTTGTAGAAAGTTAGATATGCTAAATGCCTCGATTAATTGGATGGATCTTAAAAGGTAGCCAGCAAATAGGCTGGGGGTTTTAAAAGGAAGCTTTAAAGGTAAGTACAGCATTCGTATTAATGATCAATATCCGGTTGTATTCACTTGGGGTATCCGAGGGCCAGAGCAAGTTGAAATTATAGATGATCATTAGGCAAGAAAAGAGGAAATCGTGCTTCCAAAAAATAGATCACCCATACATCCTGGAGAGGTGTTGTTAGAAGAATTTCTTAAACCTCTTAAGCTTTCGCAAGCGCAATTTGCTAGTTACCTGGGAGGGACTTGGACTCAACCTAAAATTAGTGAAATCATCAACAAAAAACGAGGCGTAACGGAGGCAATAGCTCTAGATTTTGCGGATGCCTTAGGGACTTCGCCTGAATTTTGGCTTAATCTTCAAAATGGATATGACCTTTGGTTTGCAAGGCAAAACCATCAGCCGATTCCTCGAATACCTGCGCTAAAGTCGTAGGTTTTTAATTTTAATGCTCCTTTGATATTCAATCGAATAACCGTCAGCGATTTAAAGCTCTCTTCTCTTTAATGCAAGGATGACTTCTTAGGGTCATGGGTGTAAGAAGTACACGCTAGGCTCTTATTGCCAATGCCTATGAGCCAACAGATTAGTAGGCTTGTAAATGTATTTAATTAAAAAATTTCAGAAAACCGACAGCAAAGCATTCGTTTGTTTTCTTAACGAACAGTTTGAAGATAATGGATGGAAGAAAGAGAATGAGGATAAGCTGAGAAAAAGAGTTCTCTCTTGTTTACAAGCCATGAACGACTACTTTTAAATCTAAAAAAGATAGAAAGCAACAGCTTAAAAAAAGATTGAAAAGCCAGTCAAACGTCGCTTAAAAGATGCAAAATTTCTATATAAGGAATTAAAAGAGAAAGGAAGACGGTTATGAAAAAAGTGATTAAGTACGAAGAAAGTTCAGGGAATGTATTTGCTGATCTAGGCATTGAAAATCCTGAGGAAGCTTTAGCTAAAGCTGAGCTTGCTCGTCAGATTGCTAAACTTATTAAAAAGAAAAAACTCAAACAAAAGCAAGCTGCCGAAATAAGGACACTTGTCATTAACTGGCATTTAACCTAATCTTTTTTCTGATTAATATTTTTTATCAACACCTTCATTTATTGTTATCTGGGTTCTTGTTTCAATTCCAATTTCACTTTTCAATAACGCGGCTATAACATAATTTTTCTCCTTATATTGTTCAATAATCTTTTCATATTCATGGACTAAGCGTAATGTCCTACCCACCGAAAAAGCTGCTTCTTCTGTAGACATACCTTTTTGTTTGCATAGCAATATTTGCTTGAAAGTGGATATATACCTTTGTATCGCTGGTAAAGAGTGTTTTGTTTCTCTGCTCACTTGCTGAACAGTTTTTTGCTCGATAAAGAGCTTTTCAATAATCATTGTTTTGTGAGTTAAAGTAGGGCCTATATCATGGATAGATCCTCTTCTTGGAAGAACCTCACGGTTTTCTAATTCCCACTCCTTAATATATTTGCCCACACTGTGGGGTGATATCTTTAACAAAATAGCTAATTCCGCGTGGGTTAAGCAACCTTCTTGATCAAAAGCTTGCTTACACATCCGTGCCACAGCTTCTTTTTTTATAACCCTTAATTTTTTCCCCTTAGCTCTTTCCATAGCATCTTGCGAGCTTACCAAATCTAAAATTACCGTTGTTAAACGTGTATTTTGAATAGATTTTCCATAAGATGAAAACTCGTTGCGGTGGACTGTCGGCCATGTAACTTGTCCCGGCTGCATATGAGAGGTCTGCGGATAAAATTGACGCACCATATCCGCTATTGATTTAACCAGTACTTGCCTTGTCCTTGTTCCTCCTAGCTGCGGGCACTCATGCGAAAAAAATGCTTCCAAAGCACCTTCAAAGCATTTAAATGCTTGAGGGCAAAATGTAGCATGGTTTGCATCGATGTTCTTCTTCATGGCAGCCTCCGCTCGTTCCTGATAGAGTCGTTCGACGACATCATTCTTTTTTTTTCATCTTGCGCATGATAATATTGGGCACCGACTATATGAACTTCCTCCAATCTTTGTTTAAAAAAGGCTTTATCTTTAAACTCTTCATATAGCAGAGAAAAGGTTTTAGTAGCATAGATGGAAATCCCTACCGTTAAGGCTATTTCAAACTCATTGAAATGTTTGCTTTTAAGAAAGGCTACTCTTTTAAACTTCTGTAGATAGTTTTCCACAGCTTCTATGCTATGCTTAATATGTTGGGCAATAGCCACAGGCTCTTTGCCCTCCAACCAAAGCCGTATGGCAATAGCTCTATGGCTGACACCAGGGCCTATATCTTTTTGTTGACCTCGGGTGGGTAATAAGATGCCTATTGCTTTAAGCTCTTTAATATCTCTTCGAATGGTTCTTATATCGCACATTAACAATTCTGCTAGGTCTTCTTGCGTTAAGTATCCTCCTTGCTCTTTAGCTTCTTCAGCTATACGCACAAGTCTTCTCCTTCTTAGCTCAACACTTCTATCTTTATTATTATCTTGGGAAAAATTTCCTTTGTCTCTTTGGTCAAACAACGTCAAAACCACAGGTAACATCTTGCACTCTTTTAAAGATTTGCCAGCTCCTTCTTCAGCTGCTACACAATGATATTTAATTTGCCCTGGTTTTAAATGGCTTTGGTTAAGTTCGGAAAAGTACACTTCCTCAATCAGACCCACTAAAATTTGAGCTTCCCAAGGACTAATTCCCGTTCCTTGAACAGCCAAATTTTTCATCTGCTGATGGATGTTTTTGATTTGCAGTCGTCTTTCTTGATCTTCTTTAGAATTTATAGTAACATTTTTCATGGCGTTCCTTTTATGGATGTTTTTGTTTTTTTCTTTAATTAAACATTATAAAGGTGAACGCCAGTTTTTTTATAGATTTTCAATTTGAAAAAAATCTATAAAAAGACAGATGACCTAATCGAAAATTTTAGGAATAGACCAACCAAAAATCTCTGCTTTAATTCGCGGAAGATTGCGTAGCTTTTCACTTGAACGACTTATCCGCTTCCTCAACGAATTAGGCCAAGATGTTAGCATTATGATTAGTCCTGCCAAATCCGCATCACGCGGTCACACTTGGATTAGTGAATCCCATTCGAATAAACCTATTGCTGCCTTAGGAAAATAAGAGGAATGGCTTAAACCCTAGATGATTGTGCGCCACGAACTTTGACAAGCCAATGGCGGGTTAAAGATGCTGTATAAGAGATTAGGGAAGGCCCCTAGTAACCGATGATTTAGGCATAGGTTACAAACCACCTTAAGCTGCATGGATAAAGAGTCCATGTGGTGAGCGTTAAGGAAAAGGTATAGCAAGACTATATCAGGTGAGAGTTAAGGAGACGAATGCAAATGAATCACTGATGACGTGTCGAAAGGGTAAGGATGATGTCAAAACTGGGGGGTAGTCGTTAACCCAGGACAAATCTAAGGGAAACCTAATATTAACTGCTTAGATGGCATCCGGCATAAAGGTGGCGTGAACTTAACTACAGGCTCTTATACGGAACGTGGGAACCTGTCGCCTTGATGAAAAGGGAGAAGTTCAAATGGAAGCCCCATAAGAACCAGAGTACCGATGCAAGGAACAGGGGCGGAATAGCCCGTAGTAGCGAAGAAGCCTTTGTAATGAAGGTGGAGCGAAGGGGACTATATTGTTTAGCTTAAGATTAATCGAACAACTGGAAACAGGAGGAATCGATGAATACAGCAAAGTCGTATTACCTGCGACTAGACAATAGGAGCCGTATGAGCTGAGAGGCTCACGTACGGAACTGTGAGAGCGTGAGGGTGTGATTCCCTCGCGCTACTCGACTACAAATTAGAGATATGAATTCTGAGGATATTGCACGGGTTTCTCGGACCTATGCTGAAGCTTTTCCTAGATAAGCTCTTTTCTGAGCCATGTATCACATGTAACTTAATGCTTACCCTCGAATGAGAGTCTTTGTGGGCGAAATCGAGAGAAAATTGTGAGATATATCCAATATACTGTCATCTTAAGGTCTCGGATTGCGGTCGAAACTTCACCGAAAGTCAGTCTTCCGGCTATGACAGCAAATAGGTTTGTTATCCACTATCCCAGAGGATGTAGAAGGGAAGTGAGTGCCTTAGAGATTAATGATAAGCTCGATATTTATTTGAAAGGCCTTTGTCCTAATCCAGAAGATGTAGAGCTATATTTAGTCATGATGGAAGCTACCTTTAAAGCTAAAGAAGGTGATAGAGAGCTGCAGCTCAGCAAATTCAAGAGCCAGCTAACTAACCATGAAGCTAGCGTACCTAAATTTGATTAACAAGGATTTATAACAGGCGAGCTGGAAGCTGACTCTTATAACCGTCTCAAACTTCATAGTCGGAGTCAAATGGAGAAATTAAAGCTTGATAGGGAAGCACTAAAGGTTTAATGATACAGCCTTTGAAATATAGAGCAGGTATATGGCATTAATCTTTTGACACATAGGGATGCTTACCACCAAATGGCGCCTTGGGATATGAAACGGCAAATGCTTGTTTTTATGTAGGGTGGAAAATTAGTTTTTCAATAGGGAAATTATCGAGCCGAGGGAATGAACCCAACCTTATCTCTTATCTTGCAGAAAAACAACGAGCTACAAAATGAAAAAACCAGAAATATTACTATTTCTGGAAATTTGCCCAAGATAGGACTCGAACCTACACACCTTACGGCACCAGAACCTAAATCTGGCGTGTCTACCAATTTCACCACTTGGGCTCAAATATTACAAATATGCGGCTAGGTTAAGCAATTTCCACCCTTCTTGTCAATGTGTATTACTTAAAATCAGCAAAAGGAGAAGAAGTTTCTTTAATATTTCTTAACAATCCCTTGATATACTCCGAAATAATATTTAATTTTTTAAAAAACAACGATTCATGCTTGGTAAAATTTATCTTTCTTTTCTCTACATCTTGCCTTTCTTTTCTCTTGAGGGCTTAGAAAACGCTAAATCTTTATCCTTCGATCCCGAGAATCTTGTCCGAGAGGTAGTTTTTGATGAAAAGAAAGCTTCTACTCTTCCTATAAGTGAATGGCGCTTGAAGAATGGTATGAAAGTCATATTGAAGCAAACAAATGATGAGGAAAATGAAATCTCTGTGCGTTTGGTGGCCCTAGGGGGGTATGGATCTGTGGAACCTGAAGATCGTGCTTCAGCTGAATTGGCAGCTAGCGTAGCTATGGAATCCGGAATAGGGGAATGGTGCCCTGACAAGTTAGCGGTGCTCTTATATGATCAATCCATAGAATTGAATATTAAAATAGAACCTTTCGTTCGATCCATTGACGCTTCTTTCCCCCCTGAAAGTCTGGAAATATTTTTTACGTTAGTTAAGAAGATTTTTCAACAGCCCAGATGTACTCCTGAAGCTTTCAATCACGTGCTAAAAAGTAAAAAGGATGAATTGACACGAAGAGGCAGAGAAGTAGATAGCGATAGGCTTTTAAAAGTTATTGCGGTGCACGAGCAGCATGCTTTAAACCCTTTAAGTTTTACAGATCTTAAAAAAGCTAGGGTGAGTCAGTCTGAAAGGTTTTTTCGTGCAGCTTTTTCTAATCCTGCAGACTTTGTCTGCATCATTGTAGGTAAAGTTAATCCCGAAAAAATAAAAAAACTTTGTAGTGACAGTTTTTCTGCTTTGGATGTCCAAAAGATAGACCAGAAATTTATCCTTCCTCATTATAAGAAAGCTCCTAAAGTTAGGGTGACTAAAATTCACCATCTTCCCCATAACCAAGAAAGTTTAGTTTATTTGTCTTTGCCTCTCCATCTCTGCTTGGATCCTACCCGCTTAGAACACTTGGAGCTTGCTTGCCAGATGATAGAAACTCGTTTAAGAAACCATATAAAAAACCATTCTTCGGAGAGTAGGGGAATGGATGTAAGGTATGAGCTGCCCTTATATCCTTCTTTAGAATATCCGTGGATAACCGTTCAATTTCATGTGGATGATAAACAAATTAATTCTACTTTAAACTTAGCTTTACAGCAGATAAAAAGTATATGTAGAGAAGGCTTTTCTTTAGATGAAGTTACAGCTGCCTCTCAGATTAAGCAAAAAAGGGCAAAGTTGTGGAGGTGTAGTCACGATTATTGGATTATTCTTTTGTCTAATCATTATCTATGGAAATGGGATTCTAAAAAAATTGTAGAAGGATTTCAAATGCCTCAAGCGATAGATCCTAAAGAAATTCATTTTACTCTTTGTCACTCTTTATTAATTGATGAATACACCCCTTTACATTTAGAAGACTAGTATTTTTCTTGTTCCTTTTGCTTCAATTTTGATAAATTGGGAAACTTAACAAATGATTTGCCTCCTGAGTAGATTTTTAATATATTAATAATAATTATTGCCACTATTAATAACATTTTTTATACTTGTTTTTTAAATTAATATTAAATAAAAGAGGATGTATGGGATTGATCGATCAAATTCAGTTTTATAGTACTCGGCTAATCAGTGGAGATTGCCTTAACAATTTTCGCTTTAATAACACTTCAGAGATTCGAGAAATATTGATAGCAAAGATAGCTTCTGTGGCACTTATAGCGGGGATAGTAACAGCCTTCTTTACTATCACTTGGGCTCCTATTGTATTTATTGTTGCAGGAGTAGCAGCTTTTGCTTACTACACAGCCGAAGGATTAGAGCCGCCTTCTAAGGAGTATGTAACAAACGTCCTCGAAAAGATAAGAACAACTCGCTAAAATGTTTAGTCAAGAGTTTCTTTTCCCTTCTTTTTGCTTACTTAAAAGGATAGACCTTCTTGAGAATTTTTAAGAGGAAAGTTAAAAAATAAGGGGTTGCTAATAAAACAATTTCTATCCAATTAAATAATTGCTTGTTTGGGGAATAAAAGTTAATCCTAAAAATATTAACGTGAAAGCTTTTGAACCCTATTTTTTGATAATTTTTGAGTAGTTCTTAGCGTTGAGGGGTAAGAAATAATTATCTTCTCCCACGTAAAAACTCTCTACGTCTACTTCACTTTCGGGCGACATGCTCCTACCTCTATAATGTATGAAGAGGTCTAAAGGAAATAATTTCATAAAATTGAGTTTTAAGCTAATGATTTTGACTATATTTAGTTCGACATGATTTAAAGCATTTTCTCCCTGAGGCAAGATTTTAGGAGCATTTTTCTCAAAAATTCTATATTTTTTTTACAAGTAAATCATTACCAAACCCCCTAATTTCTTGCAAAGTTTACTATGAAACCAAACAAGCCAAATAACCAACAAGGCCGCCTTTTTAAATCCCGCTTTAGCAATGGAATTAACTAGAATCATCCTCTTGTCCAGCTATCCAAGTTGATTGAATGGAAGCAGCTGGAAGAAGAGTTTGATAAGCTATTTGTAGAAAATGTAGGCCAACCAGCTAAGCCTGTAAGGCTAGTTGTAGAGCTTTTTATCTTGCAACACATGGATGGACTTTCGGATGAAAATGTGGTGTATCGATGGGTAGAAAATCTTTATCGGCAATGTTTTTGTGGATATCATCATTTCCAGCATGAGCTGCCTATCCACCCTACTTTTTTAATTAAATGGAGGTCTAGGTTAGGAGAAGCTAGATTTAGCAAGATTTTACAAGGAACGATAGCAGCAGCTGTTTTGACAGGCGCAGTGAAAAAAAAGCCTTAAAAAAGTCATTGCCGATACAACAATGATGCCTAAAGCTATCGCTTTTCCTACCGATGCCAAGCTTTACTTTAAGTCTATTCAGGCACTTGTAAAAATGGCTGATAATTACCAAATCACTCTGCGACAAACTTACGAGAAGCTAGCTAAAACAGCTTTGTGCATGCGTGCTGGCTATGCGCTCGCCAAATGAAAAGAGCTAAAAGAGAAGAAAAAAGGCTGAATGGCTATTTAGGAAGGTTAATACGCGATTTTGAAAGAAAGACAGAAGAGCAAGCCTTTGAGCCAGAAAGCTCTTTTTTAGAAACTATCACATGTATTTTTAACCAAAAAAGAAACGATTCACCTAAAGTGTATAGCCTGCATGAGCTCCATGTGGAATGTATTGCTAAAGGTAAAGTTGAGAAAAAATATGAATTTGGCTGCAAAGCTTCGCGAGTGATTACTCATCAAGAAGGGTTAGCGTTAGATAGCAGATTCATCCATGGCAATCCGTACGATGGGCACATGCTTGAAGAAGCCCTTAAAAATGCTCAATATAATAGCGGCAAGGACATCGAAATAGCTTTTGTAGATAAAGGTTATCGAGGTCATACGTTAGAAGGCAAAAACATATTTATTTCTGGGCAAAGAAAAGGCTTAAATTATTGGATCAAAACTCAAATCAAAAGACGCCAAGCGATAGAACCTCATATCGGCCACATGAAAAATGATGGCAAACTGGGACGCAATTATCTTAAAAGCCGATTGGGAGATTGTTTTAAACCCATTTTATGTGGAATTGGTCATAATATGCGTTTAATTTACAACTGGCTAGTCGCTCAAAATTTTCCCAAGCGTCTTTATTCAGGCTACAAAAGTTCATTTTCTCTTTTAATTGCATTAAAACCCTATCTTGAAGGCTACCCCCTGCTCCAAAACTCTTAATTTTTAATCAATTTTCATCTTCAGCAACAAAATTTCTTGAATTTTTGCTTTTTTAGATCAGCACTAACAAATAGTTCACAATTTTTCTTTCTAAAATGGATGCAATAAGGAAGTCTTTTTGCCATGGGTTCGATAGATTTTCTTTCTCCATCTAATATTAGTCCTGAAATGTATAATCTGCACCAGTGGACTCTTTCTGATCTTCCTAAGTAGACTTTAAAAACGTTGATCCATTCATTAAGTTGCTCGCGAATGGAATTTAATTGATCTAGATCCATTGCCCCCTCCTTAATTAACAAAACTTACTTACATTAATATTAGAAACCTACTTAACGAGGTAGTACTATATAGTAGGAGATAGTGCTCTTTATACGCCAGCTACCTTACAAGTCTTTAAAAGAGAACAAAGCTTATTTATCACGCGTGTGCCCATGCAAATCAAAGAGGCTAAAGAACTCATAGGAGTGTAGAGCCACTTGCCGACAGCCAAAACTTTATTGAAACGATTTGCCAAGGTTTTAGAGAGATTAACAATCTTTATGCGAACGACAATCTGACATATTCTCTTGGCAACCCCTTAATCACGACTTTGGGTGCAATCCTTGCAGGAGCCAACATGCTAGTTGAGATCCACGCCTAGCAGAGATTAAATAAAAAATGTTTAAGCGTTTGTGAGGGATAGATAAAGAACCAAGCTATTAGATCCATACCATATCGAGAAGTATTTTGTAAAATGGATGCTATCCTTACCAGAAGATGGAAAAAAGCAAACTGATTGCCATTGATGGTAAACATCTTAAAGGATCTGCAAGAAGCAAAAAAATATCCTTAGTTTCTGCTTAGAATAGTCGGCGTAGTTTATTGCTGAGGCTGATAAAAGCAGATGAAAAATCAAATGAGATTATGGTGATCCCTGAATTGCTTGAGGTTATGGATATTAATGTTACGATCACTATGAGAGGGGTAGGGAGGGTTGCGGTAAATTGCTCTATAAGGTAATCAAGAAAAGTTACTGTCTAAAAGCTGAAAGTTTTTTTGAGCAAGCAAGAACGATCGGCTATAAAGAAGCGGAGTGCAAAACAGTATTCAATGGCGAGAAAAGGCATGGGAGAATAAAAGAACGTGGAGCGTAGCTAACAATGACTTTGCATGGTTAGATTGCAAAAAAGATTGGAAGGACCTATAGCTTCCTAATAGAAGTGACCTCTACGCTAACAATCTAAGGAAAAACAACGG
Organism: Neochlamydia sp. S13; assembly: GCF_000648235.2. Lineage (NCBI taxonomy): Bacteria > Pseudomonadati > Chlamydiota > Chlamydiia > Parachlamydiales > Parachlamydiaceae > Neochlamydia > Neochlamydia sp. S13. The sequence continues at coordinate 493,673 of NZ_AP017977.1, forward strand.
AAGCAAAAGCTATTATATCTGTAAATATTGTGCTTACGTCAAAAGAGGCAGGAAAGAATGCTAAGAGCTATTGGACCGTAAAAAATTATTTGCATGGAAATAGTGATGTGAATTTTAAAGAAGATAGTAGCTTGCCAGCCACAGATCATGCAGCTGAAAATCTAGTCATTCTTAGAAGATTAGCAAGCACCCTGATTAGAATAGACTTTGGGAGGTATGCGTGGAACTGCCAAGCGAAGAAGACAGGCTGTTCGGGATGATTCTTGGACCCTAAGGTTTTTGTCAATAATAGTTAGGGTGATCTGTAAAAAAATTTAATTAAAATGCCCTGCTACCCACTCAGTTCCAAATATTTACAATTTGCTTGCGAAAAAATAAAGCTTGTATAAAAATTATATCAATTTAATTAGTGCTATTTTGTAAATAATAAAGTTTGCCTATCATATTTTCTAGGCAAAAATTAATAAAAAATTTAGCCGGGGAGTAAACCTTATGGAGCCTATAGTAAACCATTTTTTAAATAAATTTTTTTATGAAAAAGATCAACCTGAAGCATGCAAGAATCGCATGTCTTTTGTCGAAAAAAGGCAAGATAGAAGACCATACGAGAATCTATTCTTAGTCGAGCTTGGCCCCAGGCACTTATGTCAGGCAGGCATTGAGGAGAAAAATAGGATTTCTAAAATTCAAATTTTTGCCGATAAAAAAATTCTTCTTATAAAATCAGAAGGCGAGCAAGTAGAACTTTCCTCCTATTTTAGTAATATACCTTCTTTAATGGCAACAAACGGGGCTAAATCGTATGTAGAAAATCATTTTTTCAAACTTCATCAATTAAGTAGCGGAGATTACAAATTGGAATCTTATGCAAGGGGATTGGGGGGAGGGAAAGCAAGGGCTATCCATAAAGCAGTCAAAAAGGGAAATGTAAAGCAGCTAAAGAAAATTATTGAAATTGAAATTAAAAAAAAGAATCGTTATTCCATTGATGTAGTAGATGAAAAAAATAATACCGCTCTAGTCTTAGCCTGTGCTAGCAAAAAAACTAATCTAGAAATAATAAAAATTTTAATTGCAGCAGGGTCTGAATTAGATTTTAGCGGAAGCCATACTCCCTTAACTGCAGCCTGCAGCGTGGGCGATCTTAGCCTTGTTAACTATTTGATAGAGCAAGGGGCGAATGTAAATACAGTAGATCAATCTAATCAATCCCCCCTTTATCATGCCTGTAATGAAGCACAAATTCATTTTGACATCATTCACAGCCTTATAAGTGCAGGGGCTAATCTTCATCAAACTACCGACGATAACCAAACATGCTTGCATACTGCTTCCGAAAAAGGTAATGTGGAAGTTGTAAACCTTCTAATCCAGCAGGGAATAGATGTACATGTTTTGGATAAAACGGGTCGATCTGCACTTCATTACGCCTGCTGCGTTAATGGTAATCAGAGCCTAAAGATTATCGAGTATTTAGTTAACGCTGGTGCTGACCCCAATCAGAAAGATAACGCTAACAAGACTCCTCTAATGTTTGCTTACAAACATTCTAATTTTGCAGCCGTTCATTATCTTATTCCCATAACAAAAGATCTTGATACATATGATGAAGAAGGCTACTCAATCCTGCATAAGGCTTGTATATTGAGGCAGGAATCAATTGTTAGGCTTCTACTTGAATATGGTGCTGATGTAAATCTTGTGGCTTTGAATGAAGGAGGCTCGACTCCCTTAATGGAAGCTTGCTTTTTACATAAGACTGAGAGGAATGCTAATATTGTAGATTTATTGATAGACGCAGGTGCTGATATTAATATAGCAAATGAGGTAAATTCTGACACTGCGCTTATTTTTGCATGTCGAGGTCGAGGAAATGTTGATATGAAAATTGTGCATAGATTAGTTGAAGCAGGCGCCAACCTCAATCATGTTAATCGTGAAGGTATTACAGCATTAGGAGTAGCTAAGTCATGTAAGGTTTCAGCTTGCGTTGCTTATTTAAGTTCAAATCCTCAACCGGTTCACATGAGCCATAATCGCCCCATTTTTGTACGTAAAGCCTATAATGAAGCAACTAAAGAATGTGCTACTCAAGTAGCAAGTAGATCAGTTAGAATGCTTATAACGACGGGCAAAAATATATCAAGCCAAGAACGTAAGGAAATTTTTAACATTATTATTGATCAGTTAGGTTCTAGTGACTTTTTTGCTTCGTTAGTGGGGGAAGACTATGAAAAAACTAATTCTAGAAATAAGCTTGCTGAGGAGATTAAGAAAGAATTGGATTTATTATTTAGCAGTGGGTTTGAACTCAGTGAAGTCAAGCAAAGTATAAAATATGCCATCGCTCAATGGAAAGCATTGCAAGCGCCACGTCCATCTGCTTACCTCCCCCAGGAGGGGCCGACCACGACAACACAAGCCACTGACAGTCAATGTAACTTGAGCGACACGGCATCAATAATAAGTGGTGCAGCACAAATTGCTGGTACTGTATTTAGTGTGCTCTAAGCGATAGAATTCTGTTTGCCCTAATCACAACAAATGGATAGCTTTAATTACGATTGCAGATTGAAATGGGCAAACAGTCTAACCCTACTTCTGAATATAAGAGAAAAAATTCCTTTAAATAATCCATTTTCCTATAAGCCCACTTTATGGTGGGAGTAGAGACTTAGCTTACAAGTCGGAGGTGTATGTAGATTTGTCAAGCGAAGAAGGCGAGCGGCTTGGGATAATTCTTAGACCTTAATGGTTTTGCTAGGGATAGGTGTGGGCGAATTATAAAGAATTTTTAAGTAAAAGGCCTTGGCTTTACAGCCTGGAAAATAATCCAAAATGTTTTGATATTGGATTAACTGCCCTCACTTTTGTGGAATAAAAAGGCTTCGCCAGGCAAAGTACTTGATGCTTATTTGATTATAAAGGGAAGAGCAAAAGCATGGATGGGATAAACATTGTTAAGGAATTTGTAGGAAACTAACTTAGCAAGTACTCAATTATAGGCTTAGCCGCTAACCAGCCGAGGCTTGACGAATATAGAATATAACAGCTGCCGTAAGCTTTTAATAGATAAAGATAACCTCTAAAATGCTAAGGCAAGCTTAGTTTTAATGGGAGTGGATTTTTTTTAGCTCATGACAATAGGGCAAATATTTACTTTAGCTATTCCACAGGATGAGCCATCGTAAGGTTGTTAAAAAATATTTTAAAGCGCTAATTAAATATTTTATATCTTTATTTTTTAGGACTTATTATTAAAGGGATATCAAGGTCTAGCGCGCTTGTTCTAACAGTCTTGGTGATAGGACTAGCTTTAAATGATAAAAAGCATTATGCCTAAGATAGGCCAATGAATCTCTGGGTAGGTAGCATTTTATTTCCTCTCAACCTACCGAATGGCTATGCAGCGAAAGGGAATAAGCTATAAAATTTATTTTGTTTTTTACAGGGAATAAGCTGTTTGTAGACGTAAAATAGCTTGTATGTTGGATAAGAGGCCGATGAAAATTTTTTAACAAAGAATCCACTGATCAAAAGTCATAAATAATTTCCAATAATTATTTAAGGGTTTTAGTGATTTAAGTGCTTGATAGTAAGGTGAATTTATTGATGCTGCTAACAGCTTTTAGAAAGTAAGATAAGCAGCGAGGGCTGTATACAAAAAAGTTGAGGTAGACATAATAAAGGATCTTGTATATCAATAAGATGAGCCTAAAGAAGGCCCATCTAGGTAAAGATTGTAAATTATCTTAAAAAAGTATAACATTTTATGAATAATAAGATGGTCGTTTATGGATAATGACATTTCAATTTCTAAAAAGCTGCAAGAAATTATAGAAAAAGAAGCTTTCGATTTATTAGATAGCTTCACCGCTTCCTATAACCTCCATTCTTTAAGGAATGAGGAAAAAATTCTTTTAGCTAAATTATTCATTAAAAAAGGTGAGTTAGAACTTAAAAGAGGAAGTGTAAATTTCCATGAGAGTTTTGCCTTGGCTGAAAGCCTCGCTCCTTCTAATGCTACTATTTATTTCCTTAAAGGAAAGGTTTTTGCTTCTCAAAAAGAAAATGCTCGCTGTCTTGCTGCTGCCATAGAAGCTTTTGCCCAAGCTATTGCTATCGATGCTAACTTTTTTGAAGCCTACTTAATGAGGGCGGAAACTTTAATCTTAAGTGGTTTATTTCATCAAAATCCTTATTATTTTCAAAAAGCTCAGTATAAGTTTCAGGCAGGGTATGCCCTGTTAGAAAACCAGCCCGTAGAAGTTAAATCACATTTTTTTTGGAAATGGGGATTAAGTTGCTACCTTATGGGCCTTTCTTCTGAAGAGCCTATAGACTTTCATCAAGCTATCCAAAGATATCGACAAGCCCAGCAATTAGGCCACCAATGTGCAGATTTTTGGCAGGATATGGCAGAAGCCTTAGTGGAACTCAGCGAGCTTATCAAACAGCATAAATATTGCGAAGAGGCGGTGGAGTACTATCATTTAGCTGTTTGTGAAGAGCCTGAAAGCTCCGATCGATGGCTTAAGCTTGCTCTTTGCTATGAGAAGCTCTACGAACTTAAGGGTGATTTGCAGCATTTCGAACTTGCTCAAACTGCTTTTGAGGAGGCTTCCAAGGGGCAGGAAGCTAACTTTTTCTTATGGCTGCGTTGGGGGAAACTCTATTTAAATGCTTGTAAGCTACAAAAAAACCCTACTTATAATGTTGCTTGCATTGAGAAATTTACTAAAGCTGCCGAAATTGACCCCGATCATCCCTTACTTCTTGCTTTCGGAGGTGAGGCTGAAATGATTTTCGGCATACATACTGAGTCTCTTGCTCTTTTGCATTCAGCAGAGCACAAGATTACGCGTAGCCTTAAATTAATTCCTAAAAATCCACACATTTGGGCCTTATATGGTGCTTGCTTAAATGAGCTCGGGCGCTACTTTAGTGAGGAAAGCTATTATGTGCAAGCGGTAGATAAATTCCAGCATGGGCTTACTCTTCAAAAGCAAGATCCTGCATTATGGTATGGCCTGGCCACCTCGTATTTTTATATTGGTGAATATTGGAATGATTCTCAGCAAGTGGAAAATGCTGTTAACTGCTTTCAAAAAGCTTGCGATTTAGGAGGACAATCTTCTTTTCAGTTTTGGAATGATTGGGGCTTAGCTTTAATGAAGCTTTCGGAGCTTACAAATGACAAAAATTATTTGGAAGCAGCCATCCAAAAATTTGAGAAGGTGATTAATCTACAGGAAGAAATTTTTTATCATCGGCATTATGAACCTGAATGGCTTTATAATTATGGCTGTGCCCTTGATTTTTTAGGGGATTTTTCAGAAGAGGTTTCTCATTATGAAAAAGCCATCACTGTTTTAAATAAAGCTTTAGAAATGGATCCCAATTTTACGAATGCTCGCTATAATTTAGCCGTAACTTTATCCCATCTAGGGGAAGCGACCTCAGATGTAGATATTTTGCACAGCGCTATTGAACATTTTCGAGTGGTCTTGAATATAGATATCGAAGATGAAATGGCTTGGAATGATTGCGGATTAGCTTTTTTAAATATAGCAGAATTAGTGCATGAAGAAATTCGTCCAGAGCGCAGTAAAACTTATTATCAGGAAGCCGAGCAGAAATTTATGCATGCGTTGGCGCTAGGCTGTGCCCACACGTTTTATAATTTAGCTTGTATGCATTCTTTATTACAGAACTATCCTTCGGCTATGCATTATTTAGAGCGAGCTGAGCAGGCGGGAACGCTGCCAGCCTTAGAAGATATGCTTAATGATGAATGGTTAGAAAATCTAATTGACACGCCTGCTTTTAGGCAATTTATCTCTCACATTGCCTCTAAACAAAACCATCTAGAAGATTGAAGGCCCTCACGAGGAGATAAAGAAACTAAAAAAGCTGTAAGATGAATAAAGGTAAGATGCTAGCTAGCCAAAGAACTGCCTAATTTAGAATTTTTACTTAAGTAATTTCTAAATATTCTCCTTTGCTTGGATACTTAGCTTAACTATTGGTCCATTTAAGGAGAGAAAAAGATAGCTTTAGCAAGGGATTTGCGGTTGGTTAATTTATTTAATTCCTTTAAGGATTGTGGGGCTAGATAAGAAAACCGTAGATGCCAGCAAAGAAGCTTTTGCACGTTAAATTTATTTACTGGCAAAGGTCTAAATGAGAATTCCCTTAGAAGTGAGACGGGAGGGATTATATTGTTGCCCTGGGCAATTTTATATTGATGCATGGAAACCCGTGCCCTTATCTATCATTACCCATGCCCATGGAGATCATGCCTATCGCGGCCATCAACATTATATCGCTTCAAAAGATTCTAAAGATTTACTGCTACATAGATTAGGAAGTCATATTTCGTTACAGGTGCTTTCCTATGGTGAAAAGATAAAAATAAAAGATTGTTGGGTATCGCTTCATCCGGCAGGTCATATTTTAGGCTCTTCGCAAATACGTATAGAAACAAGTAACACCGTTACCGTTATCTCCGGCGATTATAAAAGAGCTTTAGATCCCACTTGTCAGCCTTTTGAAACATTAGAATGCGATATATTTGTCACCGAATCTACCTTTGGCTTGCCTATCTATCGCTGGCAAGATAGTTTGGAGATAGCTAAGGAGATGTTTGAGTGGTGGGAACAAAACAAAGCCCACAATCACCCTTCCATTATTTATTCCTATTCATTAGGAAAAGCCCAACGTATTCTCTCTTTATTAAAGTCTTTTACAGACCAGCCCGCCTATTTGCATGGAGCTATGATGCCATTGACGAAAATCTATGCAGAAAAGGGGATTGAAATGCTGCCCTTTATTGCCTGTAGTGAACAACCAAAAGGCTATACATTCTCAAAAGATCTGATTTTAGCGCCTCCTTCTGCCGCAGGCTCACCTTGGTTAAAACGTTTTCCTCACTTTCGTGCAGCTGCAGCTTCTGGATGGATGCTGGTAAGGGGAGCCCGTAAAAGGAAAGGCATGGACCAAGGATTTGTGCTATCCGATCATGCGGATTGGGAAGGATTAATACAAACGATTAAGCAGAGCCAAGCTAAAGTTGTGTTAACTACTCATGGGAACACTGATGTACTAGCAAAATATTTGCGTGAGCAGCTGCATGTGGATGCTAGGGAATTAAGAGGATTAGATGTGTTAGAGGAAGAGATCGATTGAAAAATTTTACGGAATTGTTTGATCTGATTGATCAAACTTCATCAACTAATGAAAAGCTACGCTATATGGAAGAATACTTTAAAAAAGTTCCTTCCGAAGATGGCGCCTGGGCATTATTTTTCTTAAGTGGACATAGGTTAAAAAGGTTAATAGGCTCTAAGACTTTACTCTCCTGGTGTGGAGAAATTACCCAGTTGCCAGCCTGGCTGATTGAAGAATCCTATGCTTCAGTAGGGGATACTGCCGAAACAATATCTTTATTGTTAGAGCAATCTTGTAGTAAAAATCATTTGATTGATTTGCCTTTGTCTGCCTGGATGGAAAACCTTATTCTACCTTTAAAGTCCAAGAAAGAGGAAGAGCAAAAAAGTGCGGTTGTAGAAATTTGGAAGAGCCTCAGTAAAAAAGAGATTTTTATCTTTAATAAAATTCTTACAGGCGGCTTTCGCATCGGTGTTTCCCAGCTATCGGCTATTAAAGCTGTAAGCCAAGCTCTTCAGGTACCGAAAGAAGTGCTAAGTCAACGCGTCATGGGTCATTGGCAGCCTACTGCCAATTTTTTTGATAGCTTAAGGGTTGTTGAAGAAAAAAATAACTATTTAAACCCTTACCCTTTTTACCTAGCTTCGCCTTTGGAAGGTAACTTGGAAGCTTTGATCCATCCCCATGAATGGCAGGCAGAATGGAAATGGGATGGTATCCGCGCGCAAGTTGTTTTTAGAGAAAAAGCAGCAGCTATTTGGTCGCGTGGTAATGAGCTTATCTCTGATCAATTTCCTGAGATCCTAGAAGGAATACAAAAATTTCCCCATGGAACAGTGCTAGATGGCGAAATCCTTGCTTATGAGAATGAAACCCCTTTATCCTTCGGGGTATTACAAAAAAGGCTAGGAAGAAAAGCCCCTTCCAAAGCTATCCAAAAAGAAGCTCCTGTCGTATTTATGATTTATGATCTTTTAGAATATAACAATGTAGACCTTCGAAAAGAAGCTTTAATCAATCGGCGTAAGATTTTAGAAGAATTAGCAGAAATTCATCCGAAATTTCTAATCTCTCCTCTCATTGCTTTTAACGCGTGGGAGCAGATCCATGAAAAACGCTTAATGGCTAAGCATACTTTAACCGAAGGGATTATGCTTAAACGCTTGAACTCTCCCTATGGTACAGGGAGGCAAAGAGGAAATTGGTGGAAATATAAAATAGATCCTATGACCATCGATGCCGTCCTTCTTTATGCTCAAGCGGGTACAGGTAGAAGAGCAAATTTATATACAGATTATACTTTTGGAGTGTGGCATCAGCAGGAACTCATTCCTATCACTAAAGCCTATTCGGGATTATCTCAGCAAGAAATTGATAAGCTCGATCGATGGATTAGGCGTAACACCGAAGAAAAATTTGGCCCTGTGCGTAAAGTGAAAGCTGAACAAGTTTTTGAAATAGCTTTCGAAGGCATCCAAAGTTCTAAAAGGCATAAATCGGGGATTGCTCTACGTTTCCCTCGCATTGCTCGCTGGAGAAATGATAAACCTTTTACTGAATGCGACACCCTACAACAAATTAAGCTAGAATTTTTGAATGAGCAATAAAGAATTAGCTTTCATTCTGGATTGGTTAAAAATAAAAGAATGGAGCCCTCTTGCCTTTCAGCAAGAAGCTTGGAAAGCATTTTTTGAAGCAAAGGATGGGTTAATTTCCGTCCCTACGGGGGCAGGTAAGACCTACGCAGCTTACCTTGCCGCTTTATCCCACCTCCATCATCATCGAGCTAAAGGTGTGCAAATCCTTTATATTACCCCTTTAAGAGCCTTGGCTAGTGACATTCAACTAGCTCTTCAACAACCTATTCTTGATCTTAAGCTTCCCTATCGAGTAGAAAAAAGAACAGGAGACACCACGACAAGCCGAAGAGTTAAACAAGCTAAAAATCCTCCGGAGATTTTGCTGATTACCCCTGAAAGTTTGGCGCTAGTGATAAGCAATGCAGGAGCCAAGGAGCAGCTTGCCCACTTACAGGCCATTATTATCGATGAGTGGCATGAACTTTTGGGAACAAAACGTGGTGTCTTACTAGAACTTTGTATAGCGCGTTTAAAAAGCTGGAGTAAAAGTGTAAGGATATGGGGGCTGACAGCGACGCTTGGCAATCTGGAGGAAGCCGCTCAGGTTTGTGTAGGCATAGATCGTAAAGCTTCTTTGATTGTGACTAAGATGCCAAGGGAAGTTATCCTAGAGACTTTATTACCGAGTAGCGTAGAAAAGCTGCCGTGGGCAGGAAAATCGGGTCTAGGCATGCTTCCCTATGTCCTTGCTAAGCTCTCTCCTCACCAATCGACCTTGATATTTACCAATACTCGCTCGCAAGCCGAGCGCTGGTATCAAGCAATAGAAGAGGCTAAACCTGAGTGGAAAAATTTAATAGGTTTGCACCATAGCTCTATCGACAAAAAAGAAAGAGAACTCATTGAACAACGTCTGAAAGAGGGGATCCTGAAATGCGTAGTGTGTACTTCTTCGCTGGATTTAGGAATTGATTTTTCTCCTGTAGAGCAAGTGATTCAAGTAGGATCGCCCAAAAGTATTGCCCGTTTATTGCAAAGAGCAGGTCGTTCCTCTCACCGTCCTCTTACTCCTTGCCGCTTGTTTATTGTTCCTACCCATGCTTTAGAGATTGCTGAATTGAAAAGCTATCGTAAGGCCTTACAGCAGCAGTTGATCGAAAATCGTATGCCCTTGACGCATACATTCGATGTTCTTATCCAGCACTTAGTGACTTGTGCGATTGGTGGAGGATTTAATAAAGATGAAATGTTTAAAGAGATTAAAACGACCTATGCCTTTAAAGATTTAACACTAGAAGAATTTGATAGCTGCCTAGAATTTTTAATTCATGGAGGGAAAGCTTTAACGGCCTATCCTGAATATAAAAAGCTTGTGATAGAAGAAAATCTTTATAAAGTTGTCGATAAAAAAATCATTCAGTTTCATCGCCTAAATATCGGTACGATCACCTCTGAGCCTCATATTCCTGTGAAGATGGCTAATGGAAAATCCTTAGGGATCATTGAAGAAAATTTTTTATCCAGCTTGAAAAAAGGCGATCGTTTTTTGTTTGGGGGACGTCTCTTAGAACTTATTCAATTTCGTGACCTAACAGCTTATGTGCGCCTTAGTAAAGGGGTGCCTAAAACTGCCGCCGTATGGCGCGGTGGCAGGCTTCCATTTTCAGCTCCTTTAGGAAAAATGTTAAGAGAATCTTTAAATCCCTCTCCAGAGATCTACCCGGAAAATGCTTTTTTAGAGCAAATTCTTGCCATACAAAAAAAGCTTTCCTCTATTCCCCACGAAAATGAGATGCTTATCGAGAGTTTAAAATCACGAGAGGGCTGGCATCTTTTTTTTTATCCTTTTGAAGGCAAAGCTGTCCATCAGGGACTTGCTTATATTATTGCTTCCCGCTTATCTAAAAGTAACCATGGTACATTTACCTTAAGTTCTAACGATTACGGCCTTGAAATTCTTAGCTGCGCGCCTTTCCACGAAGAAATTTTAAATAATGCTTTATTTGCTTTCGATAAGCTGGAAGAAGAGATCACCTCGCTTATCAATCTTCATGAGCTAGCGCGCTCTTCTTTTCGAGACATCGCCCGCATTTCAGGGCTTATTTTTCAAGGCTATCCAGGTAAACATAAAACTCATCGTCAAGTGCAGGTGAGTAGTAGCTTGCTCTATGAAGTTTTTAGTAAATATGACCCCTCGAATTTATTAATACAACAGGCAAAAAGTGAGGTAATCCATCAGCAGTTTGAGTTAAATAGAATTTTGCAAGTATTGAAAAGATTATCCACCTCCCTTATCATTCTTACGCACCCCCCCAAATTAAGTCCATTGGCTCTGCCTCTTTATATAGAAAGAGTGAGTGGTCATCTTACCAATGAAACTTTAGAAGAGCGTATTGAGAAAATTAAAAGTAGCTGGAAAAGAAAATGATAACGATAAAAATCCGTGGGCAGACTATTCATTTGTTACCGCAAAGGGCTGCTTATTGGGAAGAGAATAAAGCTTTGATAGTCGCTGATATTCACCTCGGAAAAGCAGCCACTATGCAAAGAGCGGGAATTGCTGTACCTGAAGGGGCTATGGATCAAGACTTGATCAACCTTAAAAATATAATCGAACATACAGGCGCTCAACGCTGTATCGTGGTAGGCGATCTTATTCATGCCCAAAATGGCCTCTCTGAAGGCGTGCAATCAAAATTTGGCGAGTGGCTTTCTATCATCAATTGCTCAGTAGATCTTATCCTGGGCAACCACGATCAAGCGTTAAAAAATTATATGCCGGCAAGCTGGAAATTACAGGTCCATCAAGAATACTTGGCGATCAAGCCTTTTTACTTTAACCATTTTCCTATAACCATAGAGAACCACTTTGTTTGGTCAGGGCACCTTCACCCTCAAATTTTACTCAAAAGTAGGCACGATCAGCTAAATTTGCGCTGCTTCCAAATTTCCGACTCTCTAGCTGTTTTGCCAGCCTTCAGCGATTTTGTAGGAGGTTCTACTGTCTCTAAGAATGCAGACAATCGCATCTTTGCACTAGCCGGTAAAAAGGTGGTCGAAATATAAGACGTGCAAGCCCTTATTGGTTGCCGATTTAGCAAAGCCTTAATCTGGTTCTTTGATCTTTAAGTTGAGCATTCCGTGGGTCGCTTTATTGATAGATTCAATTGCCTTTTTAAAATTTCTCAGTGGAAGGGTAGAGATCATCTATAATGTTCTACTAGAAAGACGGCTATGCTGTTTAATCCTACAAGTTTAAGCCCATTTCTGCGTGCTAGCGAAATATTTTTCTGTTTTCTCGAGACTTCCTTGTCTTTGGCAAATTTCCCCTAGATTGTAAAGCCCTTTTGCAATATGCGAATCCCGACTTTGACAGTTGCATACATTCGAAACATTTAACCTACATTCCGCAGGTCAAAATAATAGCGTGATATTATTTTTCTAATAATTCTTAAGGATTGGCTGAAGTCCTTTTTAAGAAAAAACTACCTTTGTTCCTCTTAAAGCAAAGAAAAAGAGGATATAAACAATGCAAGAGTATAGTAGCAAAGATCTGGACCACTTAGGAATTGTTTCTGCCATGGGTGACAAAATTAATTGAGTGAGCATGATAGATCAGCTAATTCCTCCTGTTCTCCGAGCTATTATAGCAACAGGAGAAGGTGCCAAATTAATGGTCATCAATGGATTAGGTTTTACTTTGCCTCCTTTAGCTCTAGAGCACAATTTTGTGCAAGTCAATTTATGGAGCGATTAGTAGGGAGGCCATGTAAGTCTGGAAATGTATCTGATGATCGTTTAGGTAGAGCTCTAGACCGCTGCTACAAATAGGGATGTGATGCTATTTTTTCAGCCATTGCCAGGCAAGCTTGAATTTCTTAAAATTAAAATCTCCCTCAATCACTTTGCTTTAAAATACAAAATAATCCTTAAAGCCAATCAGATGGTTTATCAAGAACTATAAACTTTACAGATAAATGGCGTTGTTGCGGAAGGTGAGTAAATAAAGAAGGGACTAGGAAAAAGAAAAGGCATCAATAAATCGCCTGCTTAGCATAGGCAGAAAAAGTATTCAGGAGATACTTTCTCTGCCTTTCTTTTTATAAGTTTACTTACGTTTACGTTCTTGTTCGGTAAGAAAACGTTTACGCATACGAATAGCATCAGGGGTAACTTCGATCAGTTCATCGTCTTGAATATAGTCGATTGCTTGCTCGAGAGTAAATCTACGGGCAGGCACTAGAATAACGTTCTCGTCACTGCCGGAGGCACGCATATTCGTTAGCTGTTTGCCTTTAGAAACGTTGACCATCAAGTCATTATCGCGGCTATTTTCGCCGACGATCATCCCCTCATAAATATCATCACCTGGTGAGACAAACATGGTGCCTCGATCTTGTAAGTTGAAAAGCGAGTATCCTGTGGCTTTTCCTGGAGCCATAGAGACTAATACTCCACGCAGACGACCAGGAATTACACCTTTCCATGGGGAGAAGTTTTCAAAGATAGAGGTAAGAATCCCTAAGCCGCGTGTTTGGGTTAAAAATTCATTACGGTAGCCCATTAATCCCCGTGTAGGCATTAAGAATTCCATACGGGTGATTTTATGCTCATCGGTATCCAGATGCTGCATTTCCCCTTTACGGCGGGATAACTCTTCGATCACTGTACCAGCATATTCCTCAGGTACTTCAATATGCACACGTTCCATCGGTTCATGCTTTTCACCCTCGATTTCTTTAATCACGACGGTAGGCTTAGAGATACTAAATTCAAAGCTTTCGCGGCGCATTGCTTCAATAAGTACGGCCAAATGCAATTCACCTCTTCCAGCGACAGAAACTTTTTCATCGGTGGCGTCAATACGTAAGGAAATATTTGCTTTTTTCTCTTTTTCTAGCCGCTCACGGAGTTTGTTCATAGTTACATGCTTACCACTACGACCTACAAAGGGGCTGTTGTTGACTGTAAAGTCAATAGAGACGGTAGGCTCATCCAGTTTGATAGGAGGAAGGTGAACAATTTTACTTGGATCGGTAAGGGTATCGCCGATCATGATCGAAGGGATTCCGGATAAAATTACAATATCGCCTACAGAAGCTTCTTCGAGTTCAATTCTTTCTAGGCCACGAAAGCCTTCTATGCGGGAAATCGTTGATTTTGTCTGCTTGCCAGAAGCATCAATATGGATGACCTGTTGGCCTTTTTTAAGTGAGCCTTCTAAAATACGTCCTGAAGCTTGGCGGCCTAGGAAGTCATCATAATAGATGGTAGAAACTTGCATAAGAAAGGGATTCTCAAGGTCCCCTTTAGGTTCAGGAACTGCATCGATAATCAATTCAAAAAGAGGACGCATATCCTCTCGAGGATCATTAACATGTTGGGTAGCAAATCCTGATAACCCTGAGGCATAGCAATAGCGGAAATCTAATTGTTCGTCAGTGGCCCCTAGCTCATTAAAAAGATCAAAGGTAAGATCTAAAACTTTGTCGGGATTGGCATGGGGACGATCGATCTTGTTAAGAACGACAATAGGTTTTAGACCCATTTTAAGAGATTTAGATAACACAAAACGCGTTTGGGGCATAGGGCCTTCTTGTGCATCGACTAGCAATAATACGGAGTTAACCATTCCAAGAATTCGTTCCACTTCCCCAGAAAAATCCGCGTGTCCAGGCGTATCGATAATATTGATTTTGAAATCCTCAAATTGAACGGCAGTGTGTTTAGCAAAGATTGTAATTCCCCGCTCTTTCTCTTGATCATAGGAATCCATGATACGTTCGGGTATTTGTTGATTATCTCGGAAAATATTGGACTGCTTAAGTAAGGCATCCAATAGAGTGGTTTTTCCATGGTCAATGTGAGCGATAATGGCTATATTACGAATCTTATTCTTTGATGGCATCATAAAGGTATACTTTTGTGAATTATTAATATGAAACTTATTAATGCTAACACGCTTTAAGTATACATTTCAATGCTTAAAGTATTTTTTGCAAAACTAGAGAGCGTTTTATGTTGTTTAAATTACTATCTAGCCTTTAAACTGAATAACCCTAAAGCTAATAACTTCTCTCGGAGATTCGATGTGGAGGCGTCTTGGAAGCTACAATTCATAATAAAAAAGAAGATAATGACGAAGAACATGGCTATACTTTTAGCTTATTAGATTCAAAAAGAAGCCATCTCGATGATGTATTAAATGAAAAGCTTGAAGATGCTTTTCATCAGCATACCTCTGATATTCTTTTGCATGATGTAGCTAAAATTGCTAGCCAGCATGATCCCATTGATATGGCCCACGCCGTAACCCGTTTGCCTCCTCAGGCGCGTGTAATTGTCTATGAAAATCTTCCGGATTTGAATGCCAAAATTATCTTTATGATCAATACGAGCAGCTCTACCCGTTCTGCAATCTTTCGGCAGATTGATGATAGCGAAATTAAAAGTTTGATAGAAAAAATGCCTCCTGATGAAGCAGTCTGGATCTTAGACGATATGTCTGATCGAAGAATGAGAAGAGTCTTTGATCTTTTAGAACCCAAAAAAGCACAACGTATTAAAGAGCTTCAAAAGCATGACCGCCATAGTGCAGGTCGCTTAATGACAGACGAGTTTTTTGCTTTTCATATGAATACTACAATTGGGGAAGTGTCCGCTTATATTCGGGATAATCCCGGGATAGAGTTAACACGTCGAATTTTTGTTTTGAATGATGAGGGCCAGCTGGTGGGTTATGTACCGGGTCGAAATCTTATTGTAAATCCTCATTATCTGCCTTTGCGCCAAATCATGCGTCCAATTTTGCAGAAAGTCACTGTAGATGTTTCTCGTGATGAAGTGGTAGATGTCGTGGAGCGTTATAAAATTCCTGCCTTGCCTGTTGTGGATGAAAATGAGCATTTAAGAGGAGTAATTACCTATGAAAGTGTAGTAGAGGCCATGGAAGATATTGCCGATGAAACGATTGCTAATATTGCTGGTACTGCCGAAGATTATAGGGAGTACGAACCTATTTTAAAAAGATTTTTAGGAAGAGCTCCTTGGCTGATGGTGACTCTATGTGCAGGCTTAGTTTCTACCGGGGTCATGTCTCATTTTTATGATCGTTCTTGGTTTGCTTTACTACCTTTTTTTGTGCCTCTCATTACGGGTATGTCGGGTAATGTAGGGATTCAGTGTAGCACTATCCTCGTACGAGGATTGTCAACAGGGGATATTTCTCCCGGATATAAAAGTGAGGCTATTAGCCGTGAGCTTGCTATAGGCTTACTGATTGGATTAGTATTTGGTTTAATTTGTGGAACTGTAGTCTATCTGCTTAATTACTTTGGAGTGCATCATCTTCAGGCTGATCCTTTATCCTTAGGGATTACAGTTTCTTGCGGAGTGTTTGGGGCCTGCTTAGCGGCAACAATGCTAGGCTCTTTTTCGCCCTTCTTTTTTGTGCGGTTTGGTATCGATCCTGCGGTTGCTTCTGGACCTATCGTCACAGCTTTCAATGATGTATTATCCACTTTGATCTTTTTTCTCTTTGCTCGCTTAGTTTATGCTTTCATTACTTAAAGGAAAAAGCAAACTTTGATAAGCGCTCACAGTTTTTAAATTTACAAGCTTAAGAGGCCTTAAGGAAGGAAAATTATGCCTAAAATTGCAGGAAAAGATGTGAAAGAGTATCTTACTTTGCTTAGCGTCAATTTAGTAGTAAAGGTAAAAAATCTTCGAGAATATGTAAAGGTTATCTATCGTTATTATCGCAAGCTTTCCTACGCGGTAGTGGATAGCTCACTTCTTCTTATGTATCTTTTTGATAATCCCTTTACAGTCAGCCGTCGCTATTTTTCTTGCCGTTCAGATAGCGAAGAATACATTTATGGAGAAACACCTTTAACCACATTAGAAAAAATTTCTAAAGAAGCGCGTATTCATTCCCAGGATCTTGTCATTGAACTAGGGTGTGGGCGTGGCCGTACCTGCTTTTGGCTACAAAAGTTTACAGGCTGCCGTGTGGTAGGTTTGGATATGGTTCCAGATTTTATTCTTCGTGCTAAGCGTATTCAGCATAAATTAAAAATTACCCATTTAGAATTTAAGCAAGAAAATTTTTTATTAGCAGATCTTACTAAAGCTTCTGTCATCTATTTGTATGGTACTTGTTTAGAAGCTCAAACCATCAAAAGGTTAATTGAACAGTTAAAACAGTTAGCAGCAGGTACACGCATCATCACGGTCAGCTATCCTCTAACTGACTATACCGAAGAGCCTACCTTCGAAATTATGAAACGTTTTTCAGCACCTTTTACCTGGGGGAAGGCGGACGTTTATATTCAAATTAAGAAATAGCTGGCAATAAGTCATGAAAGAATAGCAGAAAAATTTCTCTTTGGCGTGCGTGAAAGTGATTTAAATTGCTAATTCATAAGAGAAGCTAACCAAAGTTGTGCCTCTATATATTTTTTATTGCCACGTAGGTAATCATTTAAAGATCATGCGAAGGTGTCTTTTAAACCATAAGCTTTTATGTTAGGGGATCTAATATTCAATCTACACTCTTTCTCCCCCTTCGGCTTGATAATTCTTAAGGTAGGCTTAATCAAGCAGAAAAGTGGAGAAAAAAACTTAAGAACCGTGATTTCTCACCACATTTCAGAATAATAGAATTTTTGGTAAGGAGGCCCTAAGCATCTAAGGATAATTCTATGGCGTTCTTTCAAATTGGTAATTTGCAATTTTTTATGGTCAATAAAGACCATATGCAGGCCTAGGAAACAGAAAAACACCCAGCGTGTGGTTGGCTTTTGCGTAGGTTTCTTAAGCTGATTTAAGAAGTTCTCACCATTTTCTCGCAATTTTTCTCGAATTTTATATTCAAGCGCAGAATAGACTAAAAGGCATAGAGTCATTACCATTAAAAGAGCTTCTATTCTTTCTGGCTTTTTTAGAAAGAAAGAAGAGACTAGGAAATCGGGACTTTTCAAGAATCTAAATCCTCTTTCTACACTTTGCTGTGCTTTATATGTTTTCAAAACTTCCTGAGCAGGAAAAGCGATTACATCCATATCATTAGTTGCTAAGATGAAAAACCCTTTACTCCTCTCTAACTCTGCTTTGTTAAGCAAAGAGCAGGCTACTGTGCCTTCTAGGTGATAGCTAAGTATAGAAGGTGCTTGCCCAGCTTTTGGTCGACCAGATGTAGTATGCTTTTGAGTTGCTATAACTTGAGGTTCTATAATTTGTATATATTTAAGCTTTTTTGCAAACTTATCTAATTGGCGCTTAGCATCATTGGGGCATGAAAACTCTTGCTTTATAAACTTAAAGAAAGCTTTGGATTCTTTCTCACTGCCCTTAAGATAATGCTTGGCTAAAGTGCGGCATTCTCTTTGATAGGCCGCTTGGCTAAAGATAACTACCCATCTTTGTTCAACACCGGCATAGCAAGAGGTACTTTCAAAAGCTCGATAGCCTTCTGTTATTTCTACCGTCTTGTCGTAAGGCACTTCAAATATGAGCTCTTTAGCCTCTTTGATTTGCATGGGTACACGCGTGACAAATAAGCTTTGTTCTTCTTTAAGAACTTGTAAGGTAGCTGGCGTATAAAGAGCACTGTCTCCTACTATATAACGATTCTCTACCGCTTGCCGAAAGCTTTTAAGATGTTCGCCAACAATTTGCGTAAAGGCGGCCTTATCACTGCTATTGCCATCAGCCGCTTGCATGTATAAAGGAATATTGCCTTCATTGGAGGTGATAAGCTGCAAGACGGCTTGATTTAAATCAGGCCTATGGTCTCTACTGTAGCCTTGCACTAGGCGAATGCATGCTTCTCCTTGTTCTAATAGGCTCTCATAGTTTCCATCTACGTGAAAGCTTGTGGCATCTAAATGTAAACTTTTTACTTGGATGCCAAGCACTTTGATTGTATGTAAAGCTATTTTAGTAAAAAGCTCGGTCACTCCCAACTCAAATAACTTATCCAGCGCTCTCCCCAAAACATTATCATCAATCTGCTCGGGAATGACTGGCGTACCTAGCAAATGATCGATGGGTTTATCTTCAAAGTACTCAGAATACATGTAAAGCGTCCGACTTACAAATCCCAATCCATTTAAGATCATGCATTTAACAGCTTGCCCATAGGTTAAATGCTTATTCTTCGCCTGGTTACCTACTGCTTGATCAATAAGGTCAACTAACCCTATCTCCTCACACATTCCAGCTACCAATCCTAAATGATCGACGTTTTGCGTATCTATCTGCATAACTTTTAGTCGTTTAGTTTAATCCCTTAAAGAAAACATCTTACTCGATTAGTCTTCAAAATTCCTAATTATTTTTTTTGCTGAGGAATGTAAGTAAGAAGGTCGAGGGGCAACAAAGCCTTTTATAAAGAGCTATTGGGATTCATGTTTTGCCAATGATAATGATCAATCTGGAAAGTTAGCATCAGTATAAGCAGACGATAATCGATAGCCTGTTCGCGGAACAAAGTAGGATCTAGGATCTCCACCGTCCAATCATCTTTTAAGCTAAAAAAATGCCTCCATAGGTAGGCAAACACTTGATGGGAAGCAGGGTCGATAACGGTATATTTAGTGCCGCAAAGATTTATCTTTGCTGAAGCAGCATGATAGCCATCTGCACGATATAGATCGAAAATGGGGAAAAAGTGAACAATTTTTTCTTCTACTTTTCCTAATAATTGTTCGTCTCCATCATAAATGTCAAGGCTGGCTCCCCAATCAAAAAAACTCATATAAGCTTTTGCTTGTAATTTATTATGGGCATCATAAAACAAATAATGGGAAGCTCCTTCCTTAATATGCTTACGATGCACAGTTCCCATGGGCTGATCTTTAGAAAGAATATCGAAAGTATGGGTAAGAGAAATCCAATGCTGTCTAATAAAAAATTTTGAAGGGATCTCTTCGGCTTGAATGGTTAGCTTGTTAAAAGCTACAAAGAAAAGTAGAAGGATGATTAGCTTTTTTTTTAGCATGTAGCCTCCTTAGATAGAATGGTAAATAGCAAGTGGGCTACCAACAATTTAAGTTTATTTCTTTTTAAAAGTCGATGAATTTTAATTGCTGGAGTAGGCTTTAAAATTTAATGGGGGTAGAAAAATTAATTAGAAGCTGTCTATGCAGGCCGCTAAGCTTGCTGCCTGTATTAAAATAATGGTTAGGGGATAGGCTTTTAGGTTGTTTTATAATTAAAAGTCACCTTATAATTAGTTTTTCGAGAAGCGTTTATAGGATCAAGTAGGGAGCGAGTACATGAAATTTATTTTATATTTTATTTTCTTTGGTTTATTGTTTTACGTCATCGCTTTATACTTTCCTGAAGCATTCCAAACGTTAGTTTCTTGGGCCGATAAAGTCTTTGCTTTTCTTCAAAATTTATTTATAGCAGCTATAGACAAAGCAAATTTAATGATGTCTACCCCTCCTGCCATTCCTGAACAACCTGTTCATTTTGAGGCTCCTCAAGAGCTAGCATGCCTATGGAATTACCCTTCCTCATCTAGCTTATAGGCCTTTTGATTAATAATTCTATGGATTTATCCAGGCAATATTGAAGATTGGTTATTAATGAGAGATAGCCTCTACGCAAGGGAATCTTAAAAAAGTATCCCTGACAATTACGTTCTTTGCCCTTGTTGGTTTCGTCATAACTTTAGAGCCTCCTGCTTTCGAATATTTTAACAGAATGGCTATGTCTACAGGTAGCCGTAAAATCAGGGTTTTTTCTGAGTAGCTTCTTCTGAAAGCTTCTTCTTAAATAAAGAGGAAATTTTTCTCAAACAAGGGGAGATATTTCCTCTTATCAATAAATCGTAAATGCTTTCTAAGGAAGAAATCCTTAGGATAGATGGTAGTACCCGTGATAAGCGCTTCCCAACCCTATAAGGATAGCTTGTCATCTTTTCGTTTTGTATGTCCAAAAGAATTGACTCCTTTATTGTAAGCGACTTCCTCAGGAACTTTTATAGTTTTTCCATTCAAAAACCTAATGAATGGCTAGAGGGGGTATCTCTTGTGCTTAACCCTCCTTTTCTTCTCTGAATTATCTTAAATAATTTGTTTCATACCAACCTTATAGATCCTTGATAAGACAGGTTAGTAAGACTAACTAAGGGGGAGGTAAGGTAGGCTCTTAAGCATATTATTGAAGGTATCCAAACAGGCTGAGGGCTAGCCCTTGGTTTTAACCTAGGATTTCTAGCAGCAAAAGGTTCTCTAAAGCTGTAGAGGCGCTAGTTAAAATAAAGAAGGCTTTATTTCCTAAAAGAAAAGGGCGCCTTAAAATGGGCTGCTCAGGTAACTAAAGTTACATCCCAGTATGCAGGAAATTGCTACTAGGATGTGCCTATCTCTCTATCTACAAATTTATAACGCGTCTCGCTTTTGAAGATCGCCTCTAGAAGCATGGCAAGTAGGCCCGGGCTGAAAGCACCGAGCTAGTGTGAATTTTCCATACTGTGCCCTTTCAATACTTGCATATAGTTTTCTACCGTTATAAGGAGTAAATATTCCATATATAGCTGCTAATTCAAGGCCAACCAAAGCAACAGGGGGCGTTACAACTCTTAATAAATCTTGCCCAGCATCTTTCAACCTTCCTGTAAAGGAATAGGAGTTTTCTGTTGCTTTACCTGTCCAGAAGTGGGAAAAAGAAGCTAATTTCATAATTCGATAAGCTGTATTTACCAAAGAAGCAAGTGAATGAACGATAGGTGTACCCAGAATAAGTAGGAAACATTTAAATCTAACACTGTTTTTAGGCTCATTCCAATATTTTCTACCTGTACTTGTATCAATTAAATATTTCGGACTCCCATCGCTCCATTTTGCGCTATCAAGGGCTGGTTTCCATCCATTAATTAATTGAAAATTTGCTAAAGTTGTACTAGCCATTTATTGTTTTCCTGTTATTTAAGCGTTAAATTATTGTCTATTAAAAATAATATGATAATTAACCTTTTTAATAAATAATTAATTTATATATGTTACATTCATTATTTTTAAATAAATAAAAAATAGTAGACTACCTTAGGTGTTATTGCGTAAGTGGTCATGGGGGGCAAAAATGCTTAAAATATTGATGCTCAGAAAACAATGTAAATTAGGAAATGTAGTAAATAGGAAAAACAGCTATTTACAAGCATTTTTTGTTTTGCAGATGCCCGCAGAATCGCGTCTAAAGCTGGGCATACCCCGTGACCGCTTACAAAAAAAAGCCTACAGATTATTTATCAAGGCCATGGCTTATAAAGCTTTACAAAGACGGCTTACGAATCGTTCCCTGGAGTTTTTC
The DNA here is from genome assembly GCF_000648235.2 of Neochlamydia sp. S13. Classification (NCBI taxonomy): domain Bacteria; kingdom Pseudomonadati; phylum Chlamydiota; class Chlamydiia; order Parachlamydiales; family Parachlamydiaceae; genus Neochlamydia; species Neochlamydia sp. S13. The sequence goes on from NZ_AP017977.1 coordinate 515,743, forward strand.
TCAGATTTAATCGATGGAATAATAACATGTGCTTATGATTCCTGGAAGCCCTCAGCTTAGTTTATTCGCCAAAAAAAATGATGGGTTGACTTGCAAGCTTAGAGTAGAACGTGAAGCGGTGTTAGGTTGTCTTCCTATCCAATCACTCCCTTTAATAAAGACTAATCTTTTGCTTGAGCTATACTTAGCGTCTTTCTTGCAAATATTTGTGTTACAATATTATAGACCGTTAAAAGCATAAGAAAAGGATAACACACCTTTAAAATAGGGATTAGAAAAGCAGAAATGCCTGCAAATTGTAGATTGGCTACAATGAATGTAGCAAGAAGGGTACCTATTAATGCTGCTTTGTAGCTAATTTTATTTTGAAAAACTGTATGGCTAATAAAGTCTGCAAATACATTAGAAAGAGCGATGGCGGTAGTCAGGCAAGCTAGCGCAATGGTCGAACATACCCAAATGCCTGCCGAAGGGCCTATTATCTCCATCGTAATTGCTCCTAATAACTGCTCGACGCTTTCTACTTTTAATTTGGCGCTATGAAAAGAGGCAACATAACTAAAGCCTATATAAGTAAGGGCTAAGAGAAAAGCACCTAGCGCACAAGATTTTAAGCCGATTTTCACTAGACTTTCTTGAGGATATAAAGCAAGGGTGTTTTTTAAGGAATTAAAAATGATGGAGGAAAAGAACAAAGCTGCTAACAAATCCATAGTATTATAGCCTTCTTTTAGCCCTTCTAAAAACACTGTTAAAGAAGGTTGCTGTTGAGGGGAAAAGGAAGATACTTCGGCTGTTAGCAGCCCTTTAGTAATAATATAGGCTAAAGATCCTAACAATAGAGGCGTTAAAATATATCCCAACCATTCCATAATATATCTTTTCTGATAGGTAAAGAAGAAGATAAGCCCGCAGGCAAGAGCGTTAAATGCTACCGGAGAGAAATCCCCTACAGACATTTTTACTGTAGAGGAGGCTAGAGCGATGCAACGGGGCAGTGAACCTAAGGGTCCTAACAAGGTAATGATAAACAAAGCTATTAAAAACCCTGGAAACTTTCCTAACACCGCAAAATAGCGTTTGTGATCTCCCTCGAAAAGGAGCATGGCGAATAATCCCCCAAAAGGTACAAGCACAGCCGTAATCAGCAAACCTAAAATAGCAAAAAATGTTTTGTCTTGAGCATAATGCCCGATAACAAGAGGAAAGATCACATTTCCTGCCCCGAAAAACATGGAAAACATCGCAAGGCCTGTCGCTATAGTTTTAAGATGAAGAGATATTTTCACCGTTTTAGCTCCCTATAAAATGGTCCCTCTATGAAATAATTAAAGGGAGGTGATTTTTTATTATTTTTTCGCTCGATAATAAAGATAGATAAGAAACGTTAGATGTGCGCGTAGCGCACCACTAGGACACTCAATAAGAATAGTTTACTGGAAACCAAATAAGGTAAAATAAGATTTTTCATAAGAATAATAATAGTTGTTAATAAGCTATTAAGTCAAGCAATATTTGTTCTCTGTTATTGGCTTTTTTATACTACAACTGTGCTATCTAAAGGATTGTATAAGAGGGTAGTAAAATGTAGGCTCGGATTTTCTTAAGTTTGATTGGGATGAGAGCCATCGAGAGTGCAAATGCTGGAAGGAAACTAAGGGAAAGAAGGGCTAACCTGAGAACATGGATGGTGAAAAAGTTAAGGAAAAATAAAACATTATTTATAATTTATTTGCTAAAAAATATTAAATAAAAAAGCAAGGATAGCTTGCTTCAAACTCAAGGCAAAGAGAGTAATAATATAAAGAAATATTTTATTTCTATTGCATTAGAAGGCTAGCATACGATTTGGCCATCTCTTCTCTTAAATAAGCTGATCAATCTACCTATTAATAAAGGTGGGAGATGTTGTGCTAATTTTAAAGGCACAAAGGGGTCTCATTTAACATACAAACGGCTTTTTTAATCTATTTATAGCTAGCATAATATTATTACGTGTTCCAAAAGCTGTAAAACGTATAAATCCTTCTCCTGAGGGGCCAAAACCTGAGCCAGGTGTGGTAATGATGTGATAGTTTTCCAGTAAAGCTTGAAAAACCTCCCAAGATTTGCGATTTTTAAACCGTACCCACAGGTAAGGGGCATTAGTTCCGCCATACACTTCCCAGCCCTGTTGTTCAAGAGCTACTTTGATTAGTTGGGCATTTTCCAGATAGAGCTGGCAGGTTTTTTTCACTTCCTGGAGGCCTCTATCTTCAAGAACGGCCATCCCACCTTGCTGAGCTATATTGGAGGCCCCATTAAAAATAGTAGTAGTCAGACGTTGCCAATCTGCATTTACTGGAGTTCCATCTTCATATTTTAAGGCTTGAGGGATGATTGTCCAGCCAAGGCGTACTCCGGTGAAGCCTGCAAGCTTAGAAAAAGAGCTTACTTCGATGGCCACTTCTTTGGCGCCTGGGATTTCAAAAATAGATTTGGGTAAAGAAGGGTCTTGTATAAAGTTGGCATAGGCAGAGTCAAATAAGATAATCGTTTGATTGCTTTTAGCAAAGTCAACTAATTTGGTTAATTGATCTTTTGTAGCTACAGCTCCTGTAGGGTTATTAGGGGAACAAAAGTAAATGATATCTGTGCGAGGTGTTCTTTCTAGATCGGGGAAAAAATTATTTTCAGGAGTACAAGGCATGTAAACAATATTGCTTACTCCTTGGATAATACTGCCATCTACATAAACAGGGTAAGCTGGATCTTGAATAGCTACCGATACATGCTTTCCCAAAAGCATCTGAAGGCGGCCTATATCGCACTTGGCGCCATCAGAAACAAATACTTCCGAGGAGGAAATGCGATTAAAATAAAGTTGAGAAGCGATACGCTCGCGAAGCTCATTAAGCCCTTGTTCAGGTCCATAGCCACTATAACCTTGGATGGTTCCCAATTTCATAGCTTCTTGTGACATGGCATGAGCAATAGAAGAAGGAATGGGTTCTGTTGTATCACCAATTCCTAGACTGATCACCTCAGCTTGAGGATGATCAGAAATAAATTTAAGCTTACGCTTATGGATTTCAGGAAATAAATATCCGTTACTAAGCTTTGCAAAATTAGCGTTTCTTTTTATCATATCGTTAGTTTTTTATATAACCTTGTTGGTAGACTAGCTCAGCAGTTAAGATCCCACCTCCAGCTGCTCCTCGAATCGTATTATGAGAAAGAGCTGTAAAACGGTAATGAAAAAGAGGGCATTCTCTTAAGCGTCCTGCTACTATAGACATTCCATTGCCTTCAAGCCTATCTAAACGAGGCTGAGGCCGATCTTTTTCGTCATGATAAACAAGAGGGCAAAGGGGAGCAGAGGGTAGATGAAGGTCTTGAGGGACTCCTTTAAAAGTCTGCCAGGCTTGCAAAATATCTTCTAAGGAAGGTTTAGTAACAAATTCTACTGAAACGCATGCCATATGGCCATCTAGTACTGGAACGCGATTACAGGTTACAGAGAGCGAAATACCTGAAGCATTGACAATCCTATCCTCTTGAATGTTTCCCCAGATTTTTAAAGGCTCACTTTCAGATTTTTGTTCTTCGCCCTCAATGTAGGGAATAATATTGTCTTGGATAGCGTAAGATGAAACCCCTGGATATCCAGCCCCGCTTACTGCTTGCAGGGTAGTCACCATTAGTTTTTTAACCTGAAACTTTTGATGCAAAGGTTGTAAAGGAATCATATAGCTTTGAAGGGAGCAATTCGGCTTGACAACAATGCAGCCTTGCGCCCAACCCCGATTTTTTTGTTGTTCTTTAATCATGCTCAGATGATGAGCATTAATTTCAGGGATTAGGAGGGGAACATCAGGAGTGTTACGGTGATAAGAAGCATTAGACATAACGGGTAAGCCAGCAGCCGCATAACTTTCTTCATATAGCTTAGCAATAGGGGAGTCCACAGCTGAAAAAACGAGGCTACAATCTCGTTTGCATTGCTCAATATTTTCTATGGAATAAACAGGAAGTTTTCCGTGTGTTTCGCTAAGAGGCGTATTAGGAAGCCAGCGGTTCTGAACTGCTTCTACATAGCTTTTACCAGCTGATTGCTTTGATGAGGCTAGGAAAACCACTTCAAACCAGGGGTGCTTAGACAGTAATTGTAGATATTGCTGGCCAACCATACCTGTTGCACCTAAAATGCCTACAGGAATCTTTTTCATACAAGTTTCCCTAAAGTGAATAGGGGAGATTATAGACAATAAGGCTATTTTTAGGAATATGAGAATAGGATCTTTTGTAAAACATAGGATTTGACCCTTAATGTGTGATGTGCATGGTTTCAATTTTTTCTCTTCTGCATAAAAAAGGGGAAAAAATAATTAATTTTTAGAGAAAAAGAACGATAATGGGATGGTAATAAGCGGAAAGCGATTTCACATAGTGTGACTAAGAATTTATCTCATTAATGAACGTTCTATAATTAGCCATGTTTATTCATCTTTCTTGTGTAAAAAGAGAGGGACAAGAGATCGATTAGGGATATAAAGGAAAAAGCTTGCCTGTAGTTTTTGAGAATCTTGCTGCCAATGGAGATGAACGCCAAATGGTGGAACTCTTAATTAATCAAGCCCAGCAGCGCATCGATAAAAAAAAGATTTGTGGGAGCTTTTTCATCTAGCGTAAGCAGATAGAGAGGAGAATGCTGAATACTTAAGAGATAGGCTTGTTAATACGGGAAATTTTTTCTTGGATCTATAGAAGAAAAAAGCCTGAAAAAAACGGCTACAGAATGTTAGCTTTAATCTAAACGAAAAAGCTGTAAAGAAAATTTCGACAAATCATAGCTAGATCGAAAGAAAAGTAGAAGATTGGCAAATATTTCTTACCCTTAGTTTAATAGCTTCTTAGATAGATCAATTGTTGGAGTAGGTTTAAGACGTCTTAAAAAGAATTTTAAGAATATTTCATTTAATAGCGGGATTCTAAAGGTGAGAGTAAAGTTATGAGCTTAGGAGAAATAACTTGACAAAGTGTTCAAGAAATTATTAGCTTGTTATCGAGCTTTGGAATACTTATAAACTTTTAAACATACTAGGTGAATAACATGAGCACCCCGATCAATTATCAGGCCTCTACACAATTTCAGACTGATTTATATAATTCTTCTTTAGCCTTGCCAAATGCAACACCAAGAAGTAGTCCTACCGATTCTATAGCTAAAGCAGAAAAAAGAGATGAACTCTTTCCTTCTTCTGTAGTTGTGAATCTACCAACTTTAATTATTGATAATGCTCCTGTTCCTTTATTTGATCTTATTGAATTAGAGCGAGCACAAGGAGAGCAAAGAAAAGCAATTATCAAGCAATTTGGTGATGGACTTAAAGACGTAGGATTTGTGGCCATTAAAGCCGAATCATTAATTCCTTTGATTGAAGCTGCCCACATTGAGATGGAAAAATATTTTTCTCAACCTTTAGAAGAAAAATTAAAAGACCGTCGTGCCAGTCACGTTACCGGTTTTTCTGAACGTGGGAGAGAAACTGCCGCAGGAGCCAAGGTAGCAGATCTTAAAGAGACCTATTTCATTCCGCCTAATTATGATACCTGGCCTGAGAATTGGCCCCAAAACCCGCCAAAATTTAAAGAAATCATGTCTGGTTATCATAAGGAACTTACAAAACTAGCCGCTTTATTTATGGGATATCTGGCTGAATATTTAGAAGAACCAACTGAAGATATCTCTAAGAGTATTAACGATGCTTTTAATTTGCTTCGTTTAGCGCATTACCCATCGCCCAGGCCTGAAGATGAGCCTCAAGCTGTTTGGGCAAGTGCACATGAAGACTTGAATGCATTGACTTTGCTTCCTCCTTCTACAGTCCCTGGGTTACAATTAATGACCAAAGAAGGAGAATGGAAAGCGGTAAATATCCCTCAGGGCTATCTTATTGTAAACACTGGAGAGCAACTTCAACTTAAAACGGCAGGATTAATACGTGCCACTCGTCACCAGGTCGTTAATCCAGGGGGTAAATATGCACGCCAGAGACGATTTGCTAGTATCTTCTTTGCATCTTGGTCGTCTGAATTTTCTTTACAACCTTTTGCAACTTGTATAGATAAAGTCACCGCAGGAATGCCTGCGAGAGAAAAGGAAGAATACATGAAAAATTTTCCTAATATCACTGTGCAAGAAAATCTTGACTCAAGGCTCATAGAAATGGGCACTATTTCTAATCCTTCAATGGAATGTATCAAAGAATTACGTCAAAAAGGGCTATTAAGAAGGCCTCCTGAAGAGCTTATAGCACTTTACCCTTCTATCTTTTCAGATGAACAAAAAGGAACTTAACCATTAAAGTTTAAAAAATAAAAATAAGAAGAGGTTAAACGCAAGCTTATGAGTAAAAAATAGTGAAAATAAGCTGTTTACTCCTCTTATTTTCTTTCAGGTTTTCTTAAAAACTTTGCTTTGATTTGTAAAGCTGCTTCTTTAAGCTAGTCAGAAGATGAGCTAAAATAATGCTGTTTAAAAAAATCTAGGCAAATCCATCATTCTTGGGAGGAAAGGCCTTTATTCGACGATACAAAAGCCTTCTTCATAAATAGGGCCAGTTTTACCAATTTTTAATTTATTCTGAAAAAATTCGCGATAAACTTTCAGTCCTTGTTGGGCATTCTGGATGCAGTAAAAGCAATTAGTAATCCACTCCGAGCCTTTGATCGTGCCGGTGGTATAATTTAACTGGAAGCGGCTGGTAATTTTTTGTCTCCAATAAGCGGGTTCTCCAAATAACAACACAGGATTTGAAGGAACTGAACCGACTTTCCGGCGCACTTCCTCTAAGGAATATTCAAAATCTGTGCCAATTCCACCTTCTAAAAAGATAGGAAAATCGAGATTAAACTCTGCTTGGCGCTCTACAAGTTTATCTAAGCGATAAGTCATTTTAGCGTCTATATAAGGATTTTGCCGCTGTTCATTGACCACCGTCTGAGGACCTGCTCTAAAATCTACTATATTAGCGCAAGAAAGCATCTGGTATTCTTGTGCGACCCGATTTCCTACCTCCATAGCCCCAGGCCCACCGCCCGTAATTAAAGCAAGAGGTGTATCTTTTTTTAGCAAAGGATGATTCATTTCTTGGCGCATTTCTATGACGCCTTTTAGAAGTTTCCTTAGCTCAGTTTCAAAATTTCCTTCAAGTAAGTTAGAGCCATAAATACCGAATACTGTAGAGTTTAGAAAAGTTTCGATTTTTCCAAGAGGAACGAAGAGCCCTGAGTCATAGCCGGGCTTTTGCACAAATTGTAGAACCTTATGGCTAGTTTCATCTACCCAAAACACGGGGATGGCAAACTTATTAAGATCGTGTAAAAGAGCACGATCTTCTGCAGAAAAAAACTCTAGATGGGATTGGGAGGCATATTGAAAATATATTCCTTTAAGACATCTTTGCACTTGATCGCTTAATAACATACGTTTCATGAAAGGAGAGGGAAAATAACGAGTAAGGAGGATACCTTGGCTCGTAATACTTGAATCATCGATAGCTTTTAAAAAGGGATAAGAGGGCTGTTGCTCAATGAAACGTTCGACCATGAGTGCTTGCCTAGCTCCATGGCCCCATTTGGGAAATTCTTGAAAACGTGACGTGCGTGTAATCCAGGTTTCTGGTTTAAGATTGAGAAATTGCTCTCCTTTTACCACAAATACTGCCGCACGATTTTCTATAGGCTTAGGTGCAGTTTTAAAAGCTTCAAAAAGTACATGAGTATCTTCTAGACAAGACTGTAGCTGATCACGATCAGAAAAATACACATGTTCGCGGTAAGGTTCTAAAGTATAAAATTCTAAAGGAATATCGGTAATTTCTCTTTGACTATTGCCATACAATTCATAAACGTCACCTGAAGCATAGGTATCAGGCTGGAGAACCGATGCTGTTGTGTGCTGGACTTCGGTAGAAAGAAGTTCTTGGGCTACATGGCCAAAAACCGTTCTAATATGTAAGGGTAAAGTGCGGACAAGTAAAAGCTCATCTTTGTTTACCTCTCGGGGCTGATCTAGCTCCCATTCTTGGTGAAGTTTTAAGATTTCCCGCATACTAAGAGAGGATTTTAATGCTTTTGCGACGGTAGGAAGGAAACCATGAATGGTCGAGGCATATTCACCCCGCCCTTTTAGTAAGGATAGGTAGGCTACCGTCCGCCCATCCACTTTATCTAGGATTAAATGATCACTTCCATGTAATCCTCCTAATGAAAGTAGAGGCCTTCCCCATCGATCAGAGCGCCCAAACATGCGCAATAAATAATCAGGATCACGCACACGACGACGCTCATCCGCAGCAAAGAGGCGACCAATGGTTGCTCCCACTTCAATTTGTTTAAGCATTTCCGCGCCTATCTTTCCGAGGGCGGAAAGATGAACTTTAACTTCAGCACAGCCATTTTGCTTATCCAATTGATATTCAATGCCTATACCATTTACCCCTAATTGCGCAAGCGTGCTTTTGATATTAAAGAAGATATGATTTAAATCTATCTCGAATCCAACAAAGAGTGAAGGTATTTGATTAATAAAAACTGTTGCCACTCTAGTGTTTTCATTGATAGGCCCTAAATGTGTAATTATACCGTCGGGAGTGACTAAATCTAAATACTTTGTTTCAAGAAATAATTGGCTATTCATACACCTCCTAGCAGAAGGCTGATCATATGAACCTGTCTAAAATTAGTCAATGTCACTGCTTATGTAAAAAAATGTGAGCAAACGCTTAAAAATCTTATAGAGCAAAAAGGAGGCACAGATTTTTAAGTACGTTCTTTGTACGCCAATTTACATAAATGCTTTACTTTTAGATCCATTTTTTGTGAATATTGTGTTTATAGCCTGTCAATAAAGTAAGAAGCAAAGAGAAAAAAATGCTAGCCTTTTATCTTCAATGGCAGCTTTTTCTTTCTTCTTTTAAATTAAATCTCTCATATTTAATGGATTAAATTTACAAGTACAAGCAGTACTCCAGCGTACAGAAAGCTTTTTCAAAGCAAAAAGACAACTTTAATAGAGAATAGTTTTGTTTATAAGTTATCGTGTCTTTTAAAATAGCGAAAAAAAAATCACCCCTAGTTTATTTGAGCTAAAGTTTAAACAAGCCTTCGGATTTTGTTTTAATAAAAATTTTGCTTGTGACATAATTTTTTCCTTACACCAGATCAAGATAGCAAATTTAATTTATGAATAATCAAAAGCTTCCCAGAAGCGTAGGAACCCATAGCGGGACTTTTCATGCTGATGAGGTGACTGCTTGTGCTCTTTTACTTCTCTATAATTTAATCGACCGTGAGCAAATTATACGCACAAGAGATCCTCAGCTTTTAAGTCAATGCGAATACGTATGTGATGTGGGTGGATGCTATGACCCTGAGAATAAATTGTTTGATCATCATCAAGCAGATTATCAAGGAGCCATGAGTAGCGCAGGAATGGTTCTTCTTTATCTTAAAGACCAACATATTATCACCCCTAAAGAGTATGATTGCTTTAATGCAAATCTAGTTTTGGGAGTGGATGCTCATGATAATGGTAGAGATCCGCAAATTTATGGCCTGTGTACTTATTCTACCATTATTTCTAGCTTTACCCCCATTAAGCAGGATGCCGATGAGGCCACACAAGATAAAGCTTTTTTTGAGGCTCTTGATTTTGCTTATCAATATCTTAATCGTATACTTAATCGATTTAATTATATTCTTTCTTGCCGAGAAATTGTTTCTAGAGCGATGGAAAAGAAAGACGATTGTCTAATTTTTGAGAAAAATATTCCTTGGTTGGAATTGTTTTTTGAATTAGGGGGAGTTAATCATCCGGCAAAATTTGTGATTATGCCCGCAGGACCGCATTGGAAATTGCGCGGCATTCCTCCTACCTATGAAGATAAAATGAAGGTACGCTCTCCTCTTCCTAGTGAATGGGCCGGGCTCTTAGAAGAGGAATTGAAAGAGGTGAGCGGGATAAAAGGAGCCATTTTTTGTCATAAAGGAAGATTTATCTCTGTATGGGAAACTTACAACGATGCATTAAAAGCTTTAAATTATGTACTTAAAAAGTAGACAATAAAATTATGACAACCAATGTTTTTGCACAAATTATAGCGGGTAAAATTGCGGTAGACAAAGTATTTGAGAATGAACGCATTCTGGCTTTTAAAGATATTCATCCCGTAGCACCCGTGCATATTTTAATTATTCCAAAAAAGGAAATTGCTGACCTTCAATCCGTCCAAGTAGAGGATTTGCCTTTAATTAGCGAGATTGTACAAGTAGCTCAGCTCTTAGCAAAAACACACCATATTACTGAAGGTTATCGGTTATTAACTAATAATGGGGCCTTAGCAGGACAAACGGTTTTTCACTTACATTTTCATTTGATAGGAGGACGTAAGCTAGAAACGCTAGGATAGCAATAATTTTTTACTCAATGAAAAAAGTTTTAAAATGGATAAATACATTAAGCTTTTAGCTTACTTGATAGAGCCGCGGGCAGAATATAAACTTTATCACATAAAAGATTGAACAGCCCAGCGATGCTGGAGTTGCCTTCTACTCGTTCGAGTTTATCCTCTGGGAAAAATTAAAATTTTATTAATAGAGAGTACAGAATTTATAGTCAAAACGTTGCTTTCTTACTTAAAAGCTATTCTAGTGAAAGAAAAAGCGGTTTTTAAATAAAGCTGTTTGCTTTATTTCTATAGAAATTCACCAGGATATTCTACCTACCCTTAAAAAATTTCTTTGCTATCGTAAAGAAATTATAGTTTGTAATGATTATCTTTAAAATTTATGCCCTTCATGCGCAGCTTTTTAGGCGCTAAAGTGAAAAATGGTTGCTGTAAAGCAAGCCTTAAGACTACACAGTAATGGCGTTTTAACGCGTATAAAAGATGCCAAAGTGGATGTTTATAAAAATGATTTTTTAATTAAATTATAAAGTAAGTAGCTAGATTTTATTTATGCGAGAAATAATTTTTTGGATAGGATGTACCCTTGCCTTCCTCTGCCCAGCAGCTGGCTATGGAAATGAAGAAACATATGTCCAAGCGGTCCATGCCCATTTACGCATTAAAGACTTTGGATCGGCTAGCCAAGAAGCTAAAGAAGGCCTTTATTTATTTCCTTATAGTAAACAATTATGGGCAGCCTATATTAAAGCCCTTGCTAAGCAGGGTAATGAAAAAGAGATGCTGGCTACATGGAAAAATTATATAGAAATTTTTCCTGAGGAGAAAAATAATCGAGCTTTAATAGAAACTTTAGCTTGGGGAGTGATCGAGCATGCTACTTTTTCTTCTTTACCTACCATTCGATTCATGTCCATCCTTTCTGCCTTTTTTTCTCAAGATGTAAAAGGTATTAAAATTTTATTAAAAGGACTTAAAGATAAAAATTCTGCTTTGAGGAGTGCTTCTGCTCAAATGAGTGCGCATTGCCGTGACCAAGAGATTAAAGAGGAAATCCTTCGCTTATTCCGTGAAGAAACAGTTTGGAATGTAAGACTGCAAGTGATTCGTACGCTTGGTTTAATGAAAATGAAAGAAGCCAAGCAAGAATTGTTGGCTTTATTACAAAAAACTACCACCCCGGCGGAAGAAACCAGAGTAGTTATTGAATCTCTAGTCAATTTATGGGGCGTTGCTACCCGAGAAGATATTTCTCGTTTAGCAAAAAATAAACGTGCGGCTTTGCGCTTGTTAGCCTGCGAAGTGGTCGCGCATTGTGATATGAAAGATGCTATCGATTTAATTATACCTTTAATCAATGATTCTCATGCGCAAGTGCGCCAGGCGGCCTTGTGGGTGAGTGGTTATCTACGCATTCAAGAAGTTAAAGGAGAGTCATTACTGCTGATAGCAGAAAAAAAATTGGAAGATATTGACCCTCTAGTTGGCATAAAAGCCGCTTGGCTACTGACATTAAATAATTCTCTAAAAGGCCAAGAAGCTTTTACAAAATGGTTAGAAAGCTCTAGTAGAGATGTACGTATTGTAGCAGCGGCAAACTTGGCGGCTTGCGGAAAATATGGCTTTCCTTTAATCGAGGAGCAATTTAAGAAATCAACAGATCCTTATGTAAGGATAAACTTAGCTTTAGGGCTAATTAGTCAGCGTGTAGAAATTCAAAAAGCATGCCAGGCTTTATATCAGGGCCTTGCCCATCTTAAAGAAAAATGGTCATGGGATGAAAAAAGTCATGTGCGTGCTCTTATACCTAATCGCCTGAAGCATTCAGATGACCCTGATATTTCTCCTGCTATTATAGATCAAATCACTCGACTTGAGATTCTGAATATTTTGGCTATCATGAGATATCCGCAAGCCCAGCAAGCCATTAAATCTTTTCTGGAAGAAAAAACATGGGGTATTACCGCTATGGCCTCAGCAACTTTGCTGTCTGAAGGCGATCAAATGGCCTTAGACCTAGTGCAAGATCTTTTGAATGACGAGGATGTACAAGTGCGTGTGCAAGCTGCTTTAATAATGGCAAGGTGGGGCAAAAGTGAGACAGCTTTGGAAACTTTATCAAAAGCTTTTCCTGGAGTGGATAGAGAAATGAAAGAGCATATCTTAGAAGGTATCATGCATGTATCTTCGCCCCAGTCAATACCGTTCCTTCTTGATTGCTTACAAGATCCTTATCAATCGTTAAGGGTGATTGCTGCCGCAGGGCTTATTATGTGTTTATATCATTAAAAATTTTAACCTCTGATGCTTAGTTGAATGGAGTAGTAAGGATCCTAAAAAAAATTAAGCTTACTTATAGGATGATAAAAAAGGCTTTTTTTATTAGCAAAAAATTATGAAAAAAAATTTTCTTGTGGCATGCCTATCTTTTATCATCCTCTGTTGTTTGTGGGAGTTAACGAGTCAGTATTTTATTCAATATCAATTCGTTTTACCTTCCTTATCCTCGATCGTCGTTCAGATGTGGCAAAGCTCAGATCTTTTTATTATGAATAGCAAGGTCACCTTGCGAGAAATGGCAGGGGGCTTTTTATTGGCTTTAATTATGGCCTTTCCTTTAGCTTGGATCATGTATCTTTATAAGTCTGCTAGGACAGTTCTGCAGCCCTTTTTTGTAGGGCTTCAATCAATTCCAATGTTTACTTTAGCCCCTATTATGATCGTATGGTTTGGATGGTCTGATATGTCCATTATCTTACCTACGGCCCTGATGATTTTTTTTCCTCTTACCCTCAATATCTATCAGGGGTTAATGAGCACTCCACAGGATTTACTTGATTACTTTCATATCAATCAGGCTACAAGATGGCAAACATTTTCCAAATTACAGCTACCTTATTCCTTGCCCCATATTTTTGCGGGATTTCGGATCGCGGCAGCCGGTGCTGGAATTGGTGCCATAGCAGGGGAATGGGCTGGTGCACAGTCAGGCCTAGGGGTACTCATGCTAAAAAGCCGAAGGGCTACAGAACTTGAAATCACATTCGGAGCCCTTCTTTGCCTGATTATGGTTAGCCTCTTGCTTTATAGTGTCATTGCTTACACGGAATACCGTTATAATAAACATCAAACGATGAAGGGATGGGTAATAGGGCTACTCTTAACTTTCATAGGAATAATAGGAGCTTTTCCTTCTTCCATGCAAACTGTATTGCCTAAAAAGCAAGTCCTACGTTTATTACTAGACTGGTTTCCCAATAGCAATCATGTGCCTATTTATGCAGGCGTACAAAGAAAAATTTTTGCTAAGCATGGTATTCAATTACAGATCATAGAACTTAATGATCCTTCGGATAGCGTACCCTATCTTACATCGGGAAAAGCAGATTTAGCTCTTTACTATCTACCCGACCTTATTCAGGCTCAGCAAAAAGGTGCTGGTGTGAAATTAGCAGGCGTTTTAGTAGGCCAGCCATTGAATAGTTTTATTTTCCGCCAAGGAGAGGGAATAAGCTCTCCTAAGGATTTGTCCGGCAAAATCATTGGTTATAGCTTAGGGGGTAACAATCTAAAAGTATTACAGCGCTTATTGCATGCTAATCATCTACTTCCTAAGAAACTTATCAATGTAAATTTCGATCTTGTCACGCTCTTAGCCAATCGGCAAGTCGATGTCATTTATGGAGCTTTTTGGAATATTGAAGGTGAACATCTTAAAGCGTTAAATATAAAAAACTCTTATTTTAAAGTAACGCAATTGGGTCACCCTGTTTACAGCGAATTGATTTTTATCAGCCGACATGACTTTAATAGGTTAGAGGCTTTTAAACTAGCAATGCAGGAAAGCATTGATTACTGTAAAGCTTATCCTGAAGAAGCTTTTGAACTGTATGCTCATCATCACCCTGAAAAAAGCGCTGCGACCTTTAGATGGGAAAAACAGGCGTGGCTAAACACAGTTCCAACCTTGGCAGAATCGCAGCAGATTCCAAGGCAAGAGTGGGTTTATCTAAAAAGGTGGATGGAAGAGTTATAATACGCTTTTGAACTACTTCTTATGCAACCCCCTACTTTATAAAAGTCCTTTCGTTGAAGAAAAGGACAGCTTGCAGAGGGCTAAATATTTATGCTAATTTTTTTAAAGCTATAAAAATAATTTAATAAAAAGTTTTTAATTAAGCTATTCTTCTTGATACTTCTCCAGCTCATTTATCTAAAAGCGAAGTTTTGTTTATTTAGAAGCTTTTTTAAGTCCCCCGGCATTCCTAATAAAAAGAATGACCGGACAACTTATGAGCTGTTTTAATGACCAAAATAGCTTTTAATCATTGAAGTTAGCTGGCTTTTATTCACAAATCCAGAAGATCGACCAAGCTCTTTGCCGTCCTTGATAAAAATAAGCGTAGGAAGAGCTTGAACATTGAAATGATCGGATAAATTTTTTTGCTCATCAGCATTGAGTTTAGCAAATAGATAACGGTTACCTAATTCCTTGTTCAATTCCTCAAAAATAGGAGCCAGTTGCTTACAGGGGCCACACCAATCAGTATAAACATCTAGAATGATAGGCAAAGGATTGTTAAGAATTTGGTGAAAATTATCGGCGTTTAAGTAGATAATCGATGAAGCAGGTCTGCTTTGTCTTACTTGAGACGGTTGGGAGACTCCATGTCTAACAGAACTAGGAGCCGCGACTAACAGTGAGCAATTTAAAAATATAGATAGAGACGCTAATATTTTTTTCATGTTTTACCTCCTTGTTTTGTTTATTACTTTAGCAAACTTTCATCATTACAAGCTATTTTAAATTACATATTATCTTTAGTGCCAAACCGATTATCAGCTAATAGCTATTTAAACTTCGCTTGATGGGTAGCTACTCGTCGAATAAGTACCTTAAATTGTTGATCTTTAGTGAGAGAAGGCTACCTTTTCTCCTTTTTTAATTTTCAGGTTTTAAGAATGCATGCCTTTTCCGACTTCTTCCCATTCTATCGGAAAAGTATGGTCCTCATAGCCAATAAGGCTTGAAAGCGAACTAATACCTTTCGTTTGCTCTTCGAGGATATCGCTTCCATCTATAGGGAGGCTTTACTTCTATATTTATCATCAATGCTCCCTCTTTGTCTTGTTCTAGATGGCGTGCTTGCTTTATAACAACTTGCTATAGTTCTTTTAATCCCTAAGGGTCGCTATTAAGAAAGCAGGGAGCCGAAACACCTAAAAAGCTAGATAGTGTTCTAGCTGTCGCTTATGAGTTTCAGTTGGTCAAGGCAATCGTTATAAATGTCCAAGATGATTTGGCTTCATTTCTTTATTCTATTTTCAAAAATAGTACGTCTACCGAATAATTTTTCCAACGCCTCTGCACGTCAGTTGAGTGCTTTAGTGGCCAATCTTATGATTATTGAGCTAACAAAAAGTGTAAAGACTGCTTATAGAGATGGCGTTTATGATAGATAAGCTTTCTACTGCTCAACTCATATTCGAGGTGTAAATCTTTTAGAATCTCTATCATGAAGAGGAAAGCTAGGTTACGAGATGGGCAAGCGAGAAGAAATGACTACTTTGAAAGCCATTCAAAGTTTTGGCAAAAGGATCCCTGCCAGGCAGCTTTGGAAGAACTTTGAGGGTACCTAGAAGATGCTTACCGAAACGGTAATGTATCGTTTTAAAAAAACTTTGGAAGAGGTTGGCGTTCTATGAAGCTAGCTTTTCAGCGAGCAGGACTTTATGTTAAGGCTTTTAGCTAGGAAAAGGATGAAGAAGCTCAAAATTCTTAAAAAGACAATAGGCATTAACTTAAAGGGGGTAAAGCCTGATATAACCCCTATAATTTAACCAAACAAAATAATAGATCATTTACTTAACAAGGCTGGGCCCTCTACTAGATAAGGAATCAGAAAAGTAAATTTTTATAGAAAAATCAAACTAAAAAACATATATTTTTATTTTAATTAATAAATATAGGGCTTATAGTTAGCCGCGGATGAATTTTTGAATTAAAGCTTGAAAAGCAAGGATAGCTTATAAACGCTTGCCTATAGCTTCTTGCTAAAAATAAATCCTCGATATTTCCTAGATTGATTAGATTGTTAAATAATGAAAGCTTTGCTATTAGCCTTATAAAACATTAAAGAAAGGGTTTAACCTTATGCAAGTTCAAAATCTCTCTCCCCATCCTCTATCAAATATTTCACCTGAAATTCCTGTATCTGAGATTTCCCCCGAGGTCCACAAGATGTTACAAAATCCTGAACTTTACGACATGGTACAGGGTACTCTATGTGGCCGATTGATTAAATTGCTCCTAGCACGCTGTAATACCACTCTAGAAAAACATTTATATGCATACAAAGCTAAGGGAATTATACTCTCAAAAAGGCTAGGAACCGTATGGGGAATAGCCCAAGCCACAGATAATCAAGAAGCCCTCGATATACTTTATAGGTATAATCCTAACTTAGCTTCCATCTGCCATATTAAACTTATGGCTCATCGATTTGGTATTGTGGGTAAAAGCCAAATAAATGGGCAGTCTTTTGACTTGGAAGGTTCTGATCACCGCATTACCTTTCACGCTCTTTATACTTCCCTTAAACAGCATCTAGATGTTACTGAGCAAGAGCTCATTCTTCCTATTATTGAAATGATCCTAAAAGTTGAAAAAGATCCTCATACAAAGGATCAAATTCTTATAGACGCCTATCATCAAGGCAAAACAATTTTTTTACCTTTAATATTTAAGCTAGCCACAGCCGGCCACATCTATGGTTTTCTCATTAAAGGCAACCGGTTAATCAAGCTGAATAAAGGACTTCATGAAGACCTACCCACTGGCTTACATGTTTATAGAATAGCTGACCCTTCTAAGATTAATATTGAATACATTCATAGATTATTGAACACGAATGCATTAATAACTTATTTTGAAAAAGGTGTGGATAAAGAACTGGGTCTTATTCACGACCGCTATATTCCTACTACCCTTCAAAGAGGAGGATTCTGTTCTTGGTCTTTAGCCAAAATGGCTTTACGCGGAAGCTTTATTTTAGAAGGGATTGAAAATGAAGAAATAAAATATAAAAAATGGAGTCAAGCCGATCGTTTTGCCACAGTCATTGATTATCTAAAGCAAGAAAATGTAGATCCTCACTTAATCGCTTCTCTATGGTGCAGAACTAAAGACCAAAAAATTAAAGAAGTTTTGGAAGATAGATTAACAACCACGCATATAGCCAATGAAAAATCCACGCCCCTTCATTTAGCAGCAGAAAGCAATAACTTTTCAGTGGTAGAAAAGCTATTGATGGATGGAGAAAATATCCATAGAGAAGACGCTGAAGGCTGGACACCCTTAATTGCCGCAGCTTGCCAGGGCCATGTTGAAATGGTGGAATACCTGTTGGAAAGAGGAGCCCACGTTAATAAAACGGGCAAGACAGGCCTTAATGCTTATTGGCATCTATTATCTCAACAAGGTGAATGCTCTAAAAACCCTAAAATGGAAAACCGTATTAAAAAGGTCAAGCAATTATTAATAGAGAAAGGAATTGACACCGACCTTTCCAATGGTTTTAGATTGATGGCTCAACGCCATGCGAAAGGATTTTAAAAATTTTGCTTTTGCATTCTCTGCAGCCTTTCTACCACTTCATCAATCGTTAATAATAATGGGTCAGGGTCGCACATTTTTATGAAGAGTCTTTCTAAATCCATCTTCGTTTGTTGTTTCAGCTCCTTATGAAAGTAGATTGCTGTATTTCCAGGTCTCCTTTTACCATTTTAAAAGCTAATCTTATTTTAGCTAAATCTTTATGCCAGTTATACGCTTCTTGCTTGTTCACTTCTTGGCAAGTAAAGCCTTTTTTGATCATATAGCAACCATCTAGTTTAGCATATCCAGCTAGCATTTTTGGATCATTGGTTAATTTCACATCCTTTCTGAAATTCTGTTTAAATTGTCGTTTTAGCTTAAAATTTTCTTTTCGAGAAGTTTAATTGTCAGTTGCTACATATAAATAAGAAGTAGTTAATTTGAATAATCATGCGTTTTAAATCAGCTTATTACGCAAATATATGTTTAAAAAATATTGCTTGTTAATAAATTAACTGTTTATTAGTTGAGTTTTTTTATAAAAATTAATAACGTTTTTTTTATTACAAACTGATTGTTTTTTTTAATACATAATGAAGTGATTGTTAATTTTTAATAACTTACAATTATTTACTTTTAATTTTAATAAATAAATTGTTTTAACAATTATATTTATAATTTATAATTAAATTATTGGTAAATTTGTTTGTTTAATAATAATTAATAAAGGATAGTTATGAATAATGACTATGGTAAAGTTTTAAATTTTTGGAAAGAAAAAGAATCTCTACCTGTCACTCCTAGAGAGCAAGTATCCAGCGAGAGAAAGATGCCGGGGCAAGTAAAGGTAAGCGAAAAAGTTAAAGAAATCATGGCGAAAACCGATTATCTCTTAAACAGGCCCTCCGAAAGAGGTCTCCTTCAAAGAACAAAGCCAGAACAGAAATCAAATAAGCCTCCACAACTCGAAGGAAAGTTTTCCTCGGAAGAAATTACTCCAGCGAGTGAGGAGGTCAAAGGGCGTGAAAGGTCGCTAAAGCTTGAAAAATTGAGAAGGGTTTTTGAAAAAAACCATGAAGGACAACAGTCCCAAGCTGGTAAAGCTGCCCCTGGAAAAATAGCCATTCCTCTAGCCTTTATGACACCTGAAGAAAAAGAAATAAGAAGAAAGATGAAAGGTAAAGAGAAGGAAACAGAAGCTGTAGCTGAAGTATCTATAGCAAATTTAGACCTTACCAAGGAAGCAGCCGCTCTTAGTGAAATTGAGGAGGAGTTATATCGTTTAAATCAAAGGCTAGATGAAAAAAGGCTAGATGAAAAACCAAGCTTAGAAGATTTAAATGCAATTAGAGAGGAACTTAGCGATCTTGAGAAAATATTAAGCGAAGAAAAATTCAAACTATCGCCAGAGCGAGATGACCTCTGTTTACAGGTTGGCAACTTAGGGAAAAAGCTCAATGAGGCTAGAAAGAGTGCTTCAGAATTAGAGAAATTTCAATTAAGCCGGCTAATACCGAAAATAAGCTTACCTCAAAGCAACTTAGAGCAGCTTAGTGAGGAATTAGATAAAATATTAGAAAACCTAGTGGTAGATGTAGAGGTAGAATCCACTCACTCTGCACAGCTTGCTACAGTAGAAGGGCAAATTAGCCAGCCATTAAAAATGATGGGTGAGAAATCAAAGCAATTTGACTTTAAGGCTATTGAACAAGATATTGCTATATTGAAGGAAATTTTAAGAGGAAAGCCCATTAATTCTCTTACGAAAATTAGCGCTAAGAAAGTAGAAGGGTTGACGCATTCATATACTGTTTATTCTAATGGAAAGATTTCAGTTCACCTGAAAAAAGAAGAATGGATTCGCGTTGGAGATGAAATAAAAACAGGTTTGCTAGGCAAAGGGGGATATAAAAGAGCTAAGTTAATGCAAGATATAGACACTGAAGAAATTAAAGTCAGAGGAGTCTTATTCAAACCTCTTGATCAGAAGCAGCGAAAGGCTATATTTCAATTTATGGAGGAGGTAAAAGACCAACCATATATTTGCCAAATGGAGCATGTGGTTTGGGAATCAATACCTAAAAACCCTGTTTCTATCTGGAGTGGGCAAAAAACAGGGGGACGCAAGGAGGCTTTTATCTCTAAGTATTACCCCTTTTCTGGTGAAAAGATGTTCTCTTTTGCTAAAAGCAATCAGTCTTCCCAGCCACTGCATATTCCAATAGCCCTTCAACTTGCACAAGGAATCCAAAGAATGCATGAGAAAGGATGGGTTCATCGGGATCTTAAGCCTGAAAACATCTTCTTGCAATGGGATCCCTCCAATCCGGAAACAGTAGAGGCTGTGGTAGGGGATTTTGATACTGTCCATAAGAATAGCGATGCCAGCAAGAGAAGAGATTCCCTAGGCACGCCAGGTTATATCCCACCAGAATATTCAGAGGAAGAGCATGTCGAGGATGCTAGGCCTGCTGATGTTTATGCGTTAGGGGTCAGTTTGCTAGAAATGTTTATCAGCCATGGATCTGCTCCCTGGAAAGTAGGTAGGGAAGCTATTCAAATTACCTTATACTTAACAGATGCAGGGTATAAGAAGGAACTAGAAGAACTAAAACAAAAAGCGGAGAGTGATTTAGAAAGGCTCATCATAGAAATGTGCAACCCTGACCCAAGAACAAGGCCAACGATTGATGAAGTGGTGGAAAGGCTGGAGCGTATGCAAAAGCAAAATTTTTAAAATCCTTTCGCATGGCGTTGGGCCATCAATCTAAAACCATTGGAAAGGTCGGTGTCAATTCCTTTCTCTATTAATAATTGCTTGACCTTTTTAATATGGTTTTCCATTTTAGGGTTTTTAGAGCATTCACCTTGTTGAGATAATAGATGCCAATAAGCATTAAGGCCTGTTTTGCCCGTTTTATTAACGTAGGCTCCTCTTTCCAACAGGTATTCCACCATTTCAACATGGCCCTGGCAAGCTGCGGCAATTAAGGGTGTCCAGCCTTCAGCGTCTTCACTATTGATATTTTCTCCCTCCATCAATAGCTTTTCTACTACTGAAAAGTTATTGCTTTCTGCTGCTAAATGAAGGGAGGTAGAGTTTTCATTAGCTATATGCGTAGTTGTTAATCTATCTTCCAAAGCTTCTTTAATTTTTTGGTCTTTAGTTCTACACCACAAAGAAGCGATTAAGTGGGGATCTACATTTTCTTGCTTTAGATAATCAATGACTGTTGCAAAACGATCGGCTTGGCTCCATTTTTTATATTTTATTTTTCCATTTTCAATTCCTTCTAAAATAAATCCTCCTCGTAAAGCTAGTTTGGCTATAGACCAAGAACAAACTCCTGCTTTTTGAAGGGTAGTAGGAATATAGTGGTCGTGAACAAGGCCAAGTTCTTTATCCACACCTTTTTCAAAATATGTCCTCAATACATTCGTGTTCAGTAATCTATGAATGTATTCAATATTAATCTTAGAAGGATCAGCTATTTTATAAATATGCAAACCGGTGGGTAGGTCTGCATGAAGTCCTTTATTCAGCTTGATTAGCCGGTTGCCTTTAATGAGAAAACCATAGATGTGGCTGGCTGTAATTAACTTAAATACCAAAGGCAAAAAAATTGTTTTGCCTTGATGATACGCGTCTAAAAGAATTTCTGGCATTATAGTGGGATCTTTTTCAACTTTTAAGATCATTTCAATAATAGGAAGAATAATTTCTTGCTCAGGAAGATCTAGATGCTGTTTAAGCGAATTATAAAGAGCTTGAAAAGTAATGCGATGATCAGAACCTTCTAACTCAAAAAACTGCCCATTTATTTGGCTTTTACCGACAATACTAAATCGATGAGCCATAAGTTTAATATGACAAATGGAAGCTAAGTTAGGATTATACTTATAGAGTATATCAAGGGCTTCTTGATTATCTGTGGCTTGGGCTATTCCCAATATAATCTGTAAACTTTCTGAGAGCACAACTCCTTTAGCTTTGTATGCATATAAATGCTTTTCTAGAGTAGTATTACAGCGTGCTAGAAGCAATTTAACCAGCCGGCCACATAGAGTACCCTCTACCATAGCGTAAAGCTCAGGATTTTGTAACATCTTATGGACATCGGGAGAAATAGCAGACACAGGAGTTGCAGGTGAAGTCTTTGATAGAGGAGCGGGGGAGAGATTTTGAACTTGCATGAGGTTAAGCCCTTTCTTTAATGTTTTATAAGGCTAATAGCAAAGCTTTCATTATTTAACAATCTAATCAATCCTAGAAAATATTGATGATTTATTTTTAGCAAGTAGCTATAGGAAAGCGTTTATAGGTTATCCTTGCTTTTCAAGCTTTAATTCAAAAATTTAACCGCAGTTAAACATAAGCTATAACTCCATTAATTAAAATAGGAAAATATATTTTTAATTTAAGTTTTAGATGGGATGTAGCTTTTTAATTCATTATCTAGCAGAGAGTTAAATAATTATAATGCTTAATAAAGTTAGCAGAGGCATATTCTATGCGGGTTAATACTCAAGGTTGCTTACTATTCGTCCATCTTAATTAGATATGCATCTGTAGATGCACTAAAGAGCTTGGGCAAGAACGTGAAGAAGTTAAGCCATACCCTTCCATAACAGACATAGCCTTTGATTTTTGTGGGATGAAGCTCTGTAAGGCGAAGGAGAATGCAAAGTTTGCCAGCATGGGAATGACAAGCGGAGAATTTGAAGAAAGATTCACTTAAGCATTTGTTCAAATCTATAGGAGATTATTTTGAGGGATTTGACAAAGAGCAATAAAGCGGATGAATTAATAACAAAATCGATGATCCTTTAAGTTGCCAAAGAACCTAAAAATTTCTTATAGACAGGAAGCTTATGATAGATAATCTTTCTACCCATCATCTTATATTCGGAGTATAGATCCTTCAGCCTCTCCGCGAGGAGAAGGAACCTTAAGCCAAAGACTGGCAAGACTTGGATGGAGAAAAAAGAAATAATACTTTGAAAGTCATTTAGAGCTTGGCAGGGAATTTTTTCTTTAGGAAAGTGGCCTATCAGCAAGCATGCTTTATAATTTAAATGCTGCTCTACGAAATAGATGGAAGAATTGGAATATCTAAAAGACAATGGGTGCTAATTTAGTAGCATAAGGCAGGGCCTTAAAACAAACGACCTACTAGATTATTTACTTAACAAGGCCCTTTAGAGGAGGAAAATTAAAAGTTCATACTTATCAAGCTTAATCTATCAAATTAAAGAGGGCCTGCCGGATTTCCTCTGAAAGGGTTGCATAGTGGAGCGGATCACGACGCAGCTTATTTTCTATTTTCCATATCTTATGAATACTCCCATCATGCAGCAATAAGATACGGTCTGCCAGATAAATAGCATCACGGAAATCATGGGTATTCATTAAAATCGTACAATTTAATTTTTCTTTGATTTTGCGTAATAGTTCATAAATCTGCTCACGAAGCACTACATCTAGCTTGTTAAAAGGTTCGTCTAGCAGTAGAAGAGGGCGTTGTTGCAAAAGAGCACGAGCGAGAGAAGCCCTTTGGCGCATTCCTCCAGAAAGTTGCTCAGGATATAGGTTAGCACTTTCTTTGAGGCCCATTTCTGAAAGCAGGCTTAATGCTTTTTGCTGGAGAGATAAGCTAGAAGAAGGCTTTTTCCCTAATTCTGTAGGGAGGAGTAAGTTTTCTAGAATGGTTCTCCAAGGAAGTAATAGATCTTCTTGCGCCATAAAAGCAATGGATTCTGCAGGTTGACCTGTGGCCACGCTAATAACTCCTGTTTCGAGCGGTAATATGCCTGCGAGGAGTTTAAAGAGAGTCGTTTTCCCTGATCCTGACCATCCTACTAAAGAAATAACTTCGTTAGGTGATATATCTAACGAAAGATTTTTTAGTATCTTTTTTTCTCCAAAAGAAAAAGAGAGATTTTGAATTTTTAATAAGAATGTTGGCATATTCACTCGTTGAGTCTTTTTTATCTTAATAAAAGAGAGGATTGAATGAAACACAAGCTTAAAGATGTATAAACTGTCTTTCAAGAACATTGAATGAATAGATGGATTGTAGATGAAGAGTGTTATTATAACAATCTCTAGGGGAAAGCTTAGAAAATTTTTTATCTCCATCTCCTTTGGCGTCTTGAAAGTATCTTCCTGGAAAGGAAAAAAAGTAGAGAGTTTGGCTAACTTTTAAGGAGATAAAAGATAAATTAGATTGTATGGTGCCCTACTATTAGTTCTATAGGTGTTTCCTCTTGATGACTATCACTAAATTATCTATGATCATTTCACTAATTTTAAAATTCATTAAGGAGAGTTGTGGAAAAAAGTCACGTTCCTTCTAAAGGAACCGTTTTGTCAGCTATGTTTCTTGTAGCGGGTTGTTGTATTGGTGGAGGAATGCTTGCTTTGCCTGTTGCCACGGGTGTAAATGGTTTTATACCTTCTTTAGTCGTCATGGTTATTTGTTGGATAATGATGACAATTACAGGTCTACTTTTATTGGAAGTTAGCCTGTGGATGGAAGAAGGTGTCCATGTTGATACCATGACACACCGCCTTTTAGGAAATGTTGGACGTTGGATTAGCTGGATTCTTTATCTCTTTATTTGTTATGCCTCGCTTGTTGCCTATACGGCAGCAGGAGGCCATCAGCTAGCTATAGCTTTCGACAGCGTTTTCAATATTCCCTTGACTAAAGAACTAGGGTGTACGATTTATATCTTAACTTTTGGACTCGTCCTCTATTTAGGGAGTGCCATTGTAGGCCGAGTCAATGCAATTTTATTTATGGCTATGCTTGCTTCCTATGTAGCCTTAATTAGCATAGGGATGCCTGAAGTGCAAGTTACTTATTTGAAATATAGTCATTGGACAGGTTTTCTATTAGCTATTCCTTTAATGTTGGCCTCTTTCAGCTATCAAACAATGGTCCCAAGTTTGACCCCTTATTTAAAAAAGAATTTAAAGGGCTTACGTTTAGCAATTATTGGAGGGACCTCTATCACCTTTATGATCTATGCTTTATGGCAATGTATGATGCTTGGGATTGTGCCTGTAGAAGGAACCCATGGCTTGGCTCAAGCCTTGATAGATGGCAAGCCTGCCACCCTTTTTTTAAATGAACATGTGCATGGAAAGTATGTAGCAAGTATTGCCCATTTTTTTGCTTTTTTTGCCGTTGTCACTTCTTTTTTGGGAATTGCTTTAGGGTTATTTGATTTCCTTTCCGATGGATTAAAGATTAAAAAAATAGGAATGGGAAACGTAATATTAGGCATCTTAATCATCATGCCTACCCTTGTTTTTGCTACTCAATTTGAAAGAGTGTTTGTCGTCGCTTTAGATTCGTCGGGCGGTTATGGGGATACAATCTTAAATGGCTTTATTCCTGTTTTAATGGTTTGGGTAGGGCGGTATTCTAAAGGATATCCAGCTTATTTTCGCGTGCCGGGAGGAAAATTACTACTAAGCGTAGTATTTATATTTTTTCTTCTATGTTTATTGCTTGAGATTTTTGTACACACCGGGTATTTATCTTCTGTGTATGAAGCCTACGAACTAATCGAAAAAAGAATCGACATTTAGGAGAAATTGTCATGCGTTTTTTATTAGCTATAAAAGCATTTATTAAAGCTTGGAAGGAGCCCACTAAGGCTCTAGTTTTTTTAGACGATTCGGTGAAAAATTTAGAAAGTATCAAGCAAGACTATTCACATTTGCGCTTGCTTGCTTTATTGCAACAGTCAGGGCGGCTTATTGATTTTTTAAAAGAAGATATTCATGCTTTTACTGATGCTCAGGTAGGTGCGGCTGTACGCCAAATACATCAAGAATGTAGTAAGAACTTGGAAGAACTGGTAACCATACGTCCTATCATGCTAGAAAAAGAGGGAGCAATGGTTACAGTACCCAAAGGATATGATACTACAGCTATAAAAGTATCGGGCCAAGTTAAGGGAGAGCCTCCCTACCTAGGGACTATTGTTCACCAAGGCTGGAAAGCTCATAAACGATCTTTGCCTATGAAAATGGCAGAACAAGCCTCCGAAATTATTTGCCCTGCAGAAATTGAAGTTAAAGGATAATTAAAGAAACTATTTTTCTCTCTATATATTGTATATAAGGTATTTTAATCATGGTCTCTTCTAGCCATTATATTATCGGTATTGATCTTGGAACGACTAATTGTACTTTAGCTTATACGCAAGCTGATGATAATAGCTCCGTCATTCATCAATTTTCTATTCCACAGGTCATGGAGGCTACAACCTTAGGTGAGAGTAAAGCTCTTCCCTCTTTTTTATATTTTCCCTTATCAGAGGAGCTTTCTGCAATTCCTCTAGAGCTAGCAGATTTTTTTAGCTCTAATAAGTGTGTAGGATCGTATGCTCGTAATAGAGGGGCTGAGCTGCCTGCTCGGCTCATTTCATCAGCAAAATCCTGGCTTTGTCATCCTGGCATCAATCCCCATGCCCCCCTCCTTCCTACAGATTTGGACGAAGAGAGCTCAAAAATAAGTCCTTTGCAGGCTTGTTCGGAATTATTGCGGCACATGCGCTTAGCATGGGAAAAAAATATGCCGCAAGTTCCATTTAAAGAGCAGCAGATCCTAATTACGGTTCCTGCCTCTTTTGATCCGCGAGCTCGCCAACTTGTCGAAGAAGCTGCAGCTTTAGCAGAATATCCCGCTATTATTCTTCTGGAAGAACCTCAGGCAGCCTTTTATGCATGGTTGCATAGGCATGCCCAAAAATGGCGTAAAATCCTTAAAGTGGGAGATCATATTTTAGTAGTAGATATTGGGGGAGGAACTACCGATTTTAGTGTCATCTCCGTAATTGACCAAGAAGGAGAGGTAGGATTAAACCGCATTGCCGTAGGATCTCATCTATTACTGGGTGGAGACAATATGGATCTAGCGTTAGCTTACCTTGCAAAATCTAAATTAGAAGAGCAAGGCCATTCTATTGATGGGTGGCAGCTTAAAGCTTTAACACATGCTTGCCGGCAAGCAAAGGAACAACTGTTTTCGGCAGAGCCCTCTCAGCAAGTGGATATCACTATCATGGGGAGAGGACGTAAACTAATAGCCAATTCTTTAAAAACATTTATAACCTTGCCAGAAGCCCAAGAATTAATTTTGCAAGGTTTTATGCCTATAGTACCTCTCGAAGAGCGTGCTCATCATGAAAAACGTTTAGGCTTGCAGCAGATCGGCTTACCTTATGCGCAAGATGCGCGTATAACCTGTCAATTAGCTAAATTTTTGTCTATGACCGGTGAAAGTGAAAGCTCAAGCATGGATAATTTTCTAATGCCTACCGCTGTCCTCTTTAACGGGGGAACCATGAAAGCAGAAGCGTTTTGCCAAAGAGTGGTAGAGCAACTTAATTATTGGGCTACAAAAATGCATAGAGAAACGGTAAAAGTATTGGCAGACGGCGATCTGGATTATGCTGTGAGCTATGGAGCTGTTAGCTATGGGCTTGCTTGTCGAGGGCAGACCATAAGAATTAAAAGCGGTACAAGCCGCAGCTTTTATGTGGGCGTAGAAGAGGCTACCTTGGCCGTGCCCGGTATTACACCCCCTCTTAAAGCTGTGTGTGTAGTACCTTTTGGCATGGAAGAAGGCTCAGAACAAGATTTACCGGATCAGGAATTTGCCCTCGTAGTAGGACAGACAGCTACCTTTCGCTTTTTTAGCCATGCAACTAAAACGTTGTCCAGTGGTATAGAACCTTCCGTAGGAACCGTAGTTAAAAATTGGAAACAGGAGCTGACCGAGTTACCTAGCATGGAAGCCTGCCTAGACCGTATGGAAGGAGATGGAAAAGTGATTAATGTTAAGTTAAAGTCTCGGATGACAGAATTGGGTGTACTGGAGCTATGGTGTGTATCAGCAGATGGACGTCAATGGAAGCTGGAATTTGAAACACGTAAGGAAATAAATCCGTCTTGATGAAGTAGTTAGCTGCCAGCCAATAAAAAAGATTGAGGGGCCTTTTCTTTAAGTGACCTGAAGTTTTAGTTTTTTCATCCTGTCTTAAGTGCTTTGTATCTTAATTTTTACGCTTATCTTCTTGTAGGTAGCTTAAGGCTGGCTCTACCTGTAAAATTGCAAAAGCCCTGCAAGAAGCGGGTAGAGGCTTGGGTTAAGAAAATTTAATATTTAGGTTAGCGGGCAATAAGCTATTTACTTAGCTGTTAATAATCGGAGGGCATCTTGTTTCATGCGTAGATGTACACTGTAGAGGCCGTTGGCACGGCTAGGTGTTAGGCTAGCCCGAATACCCAAGTCTTCTAAGAATGTGGGTGCACAGGTTAAAATAGATTCTGGTGTCTCTCCATTATAGACATACACAAGAAGAGCTGCTAGCCCGGCAGAAATTAAAGCTTCAGACTCCACTTCAAAATAGACGTTTCCTTCTTTTAAAAAAGAGTGTAAATACATGGCACTTTGGCAGCCTTTAACAATATTCTCAGAGGTTTTACGATGGAGTTCCAGCTTTGTTAGTGTTCGACCCATTTCAATGATCTTTTTGTATTTAGACTCTTCATCAGGACAAGCTGCAAAAAGAGCTTTTAATTCGTTTTGCTTTCTTTCAAAGGTTGGTGACATAAGGAAACAACATTTTATCAAATTTAATATATAGCTCTACTATCTACTTTATCTTAAAGCTAAAAAATTTAAGAAATAGCAAACCTAACCAAGTTTAAATAAACTGCAGCTAGCAAGTTTTTGCAAAAAATAAAAGCTTTTAATTTATCGCCCCTTATTCTTTGAATAAAGAGCCTGCATTCTTTGAATAAAGAGCCTGCGTAAAGTGATTGACTATCCTAAGGAAATAATAGCTCTCCTATCGTTTATTTACCATATTAAATTTTTCTCTAGCTTTGTAGATTTCATAGGTCAGCCTTTAATCCTCTAGAATAATGTTTAACTTCTGTTCTCCTAAACTGAAAAATTAAAAAGAGGAATGTTTTTTTATCCTTATTCGCAAAGGGAAATAGGAATAGCTTAAAGGGACTAGTGAAGATAAAAGTACTGGTAAGTTACCTGCAGAAAGAGCTTGCAGAAGCCTGGTTTTAAATATTCATTAGGTCATGTAAGGATGTTAGGCAAAGAGAAGTGCAATCAAAAATTCTTAACAAAAGGTAGACGTTGAGTCCTTAAGCCTTAAGATAAATATAAAAACTCGTCCTTACAAGAAGGTGTTTGCAATATAGCAGAAAAGCTAGAAGGAGATTAGCCAAGTGATATCCCCCCAAAGTAAAATAATTTCCATGGATTATACATTTATGCTTGACATTTAACAAATTTGTGTTAATTTATTCTACACTAAATAAATCGTTTCTATTTCTTCAAAGACATAAACCCAAATATAGCATGGCAAAAGAAGATACTATTAAATTGGACGGCACTGTAGAAGAGCTGCTTCCAAATATGACCTTTAGAGTGTCCTTACAAAATGGCTTAAAGGTTATAGCCCATCTATGTGGAAAAATGCGAATGAAAAATATTCGTGTTTTAGTAGGAGATGTGGTGACTGTAGAGATGTCTCCTTATGATTTAACGAAAGCTCGGATAATTTTCCGCCAACGTTAAGAATATGGAAGATCCTGATAATTGTTGATCTTTTATATAAAAAAAGCTAAACTTTTATGCTTTTGAGTTTGCAGACAAAAATTGCTTGCCCAGATAGCTCAGTGGTAGAGCACTTGCATGGTAAGCAAGCGGTCGAAGGTTCAATTCCTTTTCTGGGCAAAAAAGAAAATAATAAATATATTAACGTCCTTACTGGAGTTTAACGGAGGATATAATGGCAAAACAATCATTTCAACGTAATAAGCCTCACGTAAACGTGGGCACTATTGGCCACGTCGACCATGGCAAAACAACCTTAACAGCCGCTATAACAAAAGTATTGGCTGAAGCAGGCGGGGCAACTTTTAGAGACTATGCTTCAATCGATAATACACCTGAAGAAAAAGCACGTGGTATCACTATCAACTCCACTCACGTGGAATATGAAACAGATGCTCGTCACTATGCACACGTTGACTGCCCAGGCCACGCTGATTATGTAAAAAACATGATTACTGGTGCTGCACAAATGGATGGTGCTATACTTGTGGTAGCTGCCACAGACGGTGCCATGCCTCAAACGCGCGAGCATATCTTATTGGCTCGTCAGATGCAAGTTCCTGCGATTGTTGTCTTTCTTAACAAAGTAGATATGCTAGGTGAAAGCGATCAAGAGTTACTTGACTTGGTGGAATTAGAATTACATGAGTTACTCGAATCTAAAGGCTATAAAGATGTGCCTATTGTTAGAGGATCTGCCTTAAAAGCTCTCGAAGGGGATGAAAAATATGTGGAAGCAGTTAAGCAGTTAATGCGTACTGTTGATCAGCAAATTCCTACACCTACACGAGAAATTGATAAGCCTTTCTTAATGCCTGTTGAAGATGTGTTCTCAATTTCTGGACGTGGTACAGTAGCTACTGGTCGTGTAGAGCGAGGAATAGTCAAATTAAACGATAAGTTACAGTTGGTCGGGCTAGGTGAAACACGCGATACTGTAGCGACAGGGGTAGAGATGTTTAACAAGTCTATGGATGAAGCACGTGCCGGTGAAAACGTCGGTCTTCTTCTTCGCGGTCTTGAAAAGACGGATATCGAGCGTGGAATGGTGTTAGCAGCTCCGGGTACTTGCACTCCTCATACTGAGTTCAAAGCGCCTGTATACGTGTTGACTAAAGAAGAAGGTGGCCGTAAGAAACCTTTCTTTACAGGTTATCGTCCTCAATTTTACTTCCGTACGACAGACGTAACCGGTACCATTGAATTGCCAGCAGGTGTAGAAATGGTGATGCCTGGTGATAACGTGGAAATTATCGTTAAATTAATTGCTCCAGTGGCCATGGAAAAAGGTATGCGCTTTGCTATTCGTGAAGGCGGACATACTATCGGTGCTGGTACAGTATCAGAGATTATCAAGTAAGTGTTAGTGTGAGTGTGTAGAGAAATAGGTGGGTAGCCTACAATTTTCTACACACTTACCTTAATGATGAGGGTGTGTAGCTCAGCTGGTAGAGCAGCGGTCTCCAAAGCCGCCGGTCGGGGGTTCGAATCCCTCCGCACTCGTAGTGAAGTAATCACAACGAGAGTATATTGGAGGTAAAATATGGTAGTCGAAGTAAAATCAATGGAAGCAAAGAAAAAACAACAGCCTGCCCTTAATACCTCTAAAAATAAAGAAACTGTGACGGCTAATAAAAAAATACAAGTAGCCGACTTTATTAGTGAAATTAAAGCTGAACTTAAACGTATTAACTGGACGAATCCGGAAGAATTAAAAACTTATACTCTTATTGTGGTCGGTGCCACATTTTTTTGTGGGATGGGTATATATTTTATGGATTTACTCATTCAAGCGTGCCTTTGGTTTTTAGAGTCGGCTTTGCGTTTAGTAGTTTAAGATTAATAACGGCGGTGGTAAATGCACAAATGGTATGTCGTACAGGTTTTCTCTACACATGAAAAAAAAGTCAAGAAAGCATTAGAGGAGCACCGAGACCTCAAAGGCATGAGCGAGCTTATCGAAAAAATATTGCTGCCCATTGAAAATGTTTCTGAGGTCAAAAAAGGACAACAGAAAATTATTGAAAGACGTTTATGGCCGGGTTATCTCCTTGTAAAAATGACTCTAACGGATGAATCTTGGCATTATGTTAAGCAGACTGCAGGAGTCATTGAGTTTTTAGGTGGAGACAAACCTACAGCCTTATCTGATGCTGAGGTTGAAGAAATTCTTAGAGATTTGGAAGATAAAAAACAAAAAGTTACTCAGCGCCACAAATTTGAAATAGGCGACAAAGTTAAAATTATCGATGGCGTATTCGTTAACTTTATTGGAACCGTCTCTGAAGTCTTCCATGATAAAGGCCGTTTGAGTGTATTAGTTTCTATTTTCGGGCGTGATACACGTGTGGATGATCTAGAATTTGTACAAGTGGAAGAAATTAACGAAGAAGCAGAATCAAGCTAGAGATCATAAAGAGATAGGGTTTTAAATAGCACTATCATGAAGATGTCAATAAGATAATATAAAATGAGTGTGACAGAAAACTCAGCTTTGATGCTTTAGCTGCTTCAGTTCCCTGCCTCGGGGTGTCACATGTTAAGATGAATGGTGGATAGAAGGAAATTATGGCAAAAAAAGTTGTTAAAATTATTAAGTTGCAAATTCCAGCAGGGAAAGCTAATCCAGCTCCACCTATTGGTCCAGCACTCGGTTCTGCCGGTGTGAATATTATGGCATTTTGCAAGGAATATAATGCTAAAACTCAGGCGATGGCAGGAGATATTTTGCCCGTCGTCATCACTGTGTATGCTGATAAAAGCTTCACATTTATTACAAAAAAGCCCCCTGTAGCAGAACTATTGAAAAAAGCAACAGGCGTAGCAAAAGGGTCGGCCGTACCTAATCGAGACAAAGTGGGCAAAATTACTAAGGCGCAAGCGTTAAAAGTGGCTGAAGAAAAAATTCAAGACATGAATGCACGCGATTTAGAAGCTGCTACACATATCGTTCTAGGAACGGCACGTTCCATGGGCTTAGAGTTAGTCGCTGAATAAACTTATAAACAAAAAGAGAATATGGGTCGCCAAAGCAAAAGAATTCGGGAGGCAGCAAAACAAGTGGATGTGACTAAGACATACACTGTTAAAGAAGCTGTCGAAATTTTAAAGAAATGTCCGCCTGTTAAATTTGATCAGACGCTTGACGTGGCTTTAAAAATGGGCGTGGACCCTCGTAGAACGGATCAACATGTCCGCGGAACTGTATCACTACCGAATGGTACAGGAAAAACGATTTCAATACTCGTTTTTGCCAGAGGTGAAAAGGTTAAAGAAGCCTTAGCAGCTGGAGCCGACTACGCAGGTGACGATGAACTTTTAGAAAAAGTTAGCGGGGGATGGAGCGGCTTTGATGCCGTTATTGCCACCCCAGATATGATGCGTGAAGTAGGTAAGTTAGGTAAAGTTCTTGGCCCTCGAGGACTCATGCCAACACCCAAAGCTGGCACCGTAACCACTGATATCGTTAAAGCTATTCATGAGCTCAAAGCCGGTAAAATTGAGTTCAAAGTGGATCGCCATGGAATGATTAACAATGGATTGGGTAAGCTGTCTTTTGCGCATGATAAACTTGAAGAAAACATAATGGCATTTTTGCATGCTGTGCAGAAGTCCAAACCAGCTGCAGCGAAGGGACAATTTATGAAGTCTGCGTACCTCTCCTCTACGATGGGGCCCGGCTTAAAAATCGACCTGCGTGCAATTGAGCAAGCTTAAAGGAGTTATTTTATGAGAGAAGAAAAGCAGCTCCTTTTAGATGAAGTACAAGATCATATTCAGAAAAATGATTCTTTTTTGATCATGCGCTACAGAGGCTTTACAGCTAATAAAGCTAACGAATTTCGTGGCGACCTAGCTAAGCAGGGTGGCTTCATTGAAGTTGTGCGTAAGCGTATTTTAGTGAAAGCAGCTAAAGCAGCAGGGCTTGATATAGATATAGACTCACTAGAAGGGCATATAGGAATTGTTTTGGCAGGGCATGAGCCGCTTGATACAGCAAAGTATGTATATAAGTTTAGCCAGGACAATGGTAAAGTTGTTGAAGTGATTGGTGGCCGTTTTGAAGGCCAACTGTACAATGCAGCTGAAATGGAGGCCTTAGCTAAGCTGCCCAATAAAGATGAAATGCGTGCGCAGCTACTTGGCGTTCTTCAAGCACCGATGTCTGAGACATTGGCAGTCATGGATGCAGTGTTGTCAAGCGTGGTTTACTGTTTGGACAATAAATGTAAGCAAGCCGGCGAAGATAATAATTAACCCATTAACATAAAGTTTTTAGAAATTAAAGAGGTAGTACTGTGAGTAAAAAAACAGAAGATTTAGTCAATACCCTCAGCGAATTGAGCGTATTAGAGATGTCTGAGTTGAAAACTATGCTTGAAGACAAGTGGGGCGTTAAGGCCGCTGCTGCTGCTGTGGCAGTTGCTGCACCTGCAGCTGCTGCGCCTGCTGCTCCAGAAGCAACTGATTTTCAAGTGACTTTGGTTGAATCCCCAGCTGATAAAAAAATCGGTGTCATTAAGGTTGTACGCGAGATTACAGGTCTTGGCTTAAAAGAAGCTAAAGAACTAGTAGACGGTGCTCCAAAAGTGGTCAAAGAAACAGCCCCAAAGGCAGAAGCTGAAGATATTAAGAAGAAGCTAGAAACTGCAGGTGCTAAGGTTACACTCAAAGGACTCTAAGAAAGTTTTTTTGAGTTTTATCACCCAGGTAGTGGAATTAATATTCCCCTACCTGGGCTCATCTATTTTTAAGTTTGGCTTTTTGGTATAGAATTAAAACTGTAAATTAGGAATTGATATTTTGGTTCTTGAAAAATATAGTCGATATATCCGTCCTTTATGGCTAGTGGTAGATACTATGAGTAAATATCAGTCTATCTTTAATTCCATACCTATCATCCAAACAATTAAGTTAAGTTACACAGGGAGACCTTCAGAATGTTGAAAAGGCCGCCGCAACGCATGAGTTTTATCAATAAAAAAGAAATTATTGATCTTCCGAACCTTATTGAAATCCAAATAAAATCTTACAATCAGTTCCTTCAAGCTAATAAGTTCGCGGATGAGCGCGAAAATATCGGTTTGCAGGAGGTGTTTAGCGAGCTGTTTCCTATTAAGTCTTATGACGAAAAGACTATTTTAGAATACATCTCTTATAGCCTTGGTGTTCCTAAGTATACTCCCGAGGAGTGTATTCGCCGAGGAATTTCTTATAACGTCACGCTAAAGGTTAAGTTCCGTTTAACAGACGAGACAGGGATCAAGGAAGAAGAAGTGTACATGGGCACTATCCCTGTAATGACGGATAAAGGTACCTTTATTATTAATGGTGCTGAGCGCGTAGTTGTTTCTCAGTTGCATCGCTCTCCTGGAATTAGCTTTGAGCAGGAGCGGCATACAAGAGGAAATGTTATCTATTCTTTCCGCATTATTCCTTATAGGGGAAGCTGGCTAGAAGGCGCATTCGATAGCAATGATCTTATCCATATCTACATCGATCGTAAGAAAAGACGTCGTAAGATTTTGGCCACAACTTTTATTCGTGCTTTGGGATACTCGACCAATACAGATATTATTGAAGAATTTTTTAGCACCCGCAAAGTTAAGATTAAAAACGAAAAAGAATTTGTTAAATATGTAGGTAAAATCCTTGCGCAAGACGTTATCGATGAAGATAGTGGTTTAATATTTGGTAAAGCAGCAGAAAAATTAACTACAGCCATGTTAAAGCGAATGATAGACTCAGGTATTGAAGTTATTCGTATTGCTGAAGATGCCGATGAAACAAGCCCTATCATTAAAATGTTAGCAAAGGATTCTACAGATTCCTATGAATCAGCTCTGAAAGATTTTTATCGCAAAATTCGTCCTGGTGAACCTGCTACTTTGTCGAACGCCCGTTCTGCTATTATGCGTTTATTCTTTGATCCCAAGCGCTATAATTTAGGCCGTGTAGGTCGTTATAAGCTTAACTCAAAATTGGGCCTGGAGCTTACTGATGAACAGCTCCAAACAGTCACTCTGACGAAAGAAGATGTGATTGGTGCTTTAAAGTATTTAATTCGTCTTAAGCAAGGTCGCGATGATGTTAATATTGATGATATTGACCATTTAGGTAATCGTCGCGTACGTTCTGTGGGCGAATTAATTCAAAACCAATGTCGTATTGGCTTGGCTCGTATGGAGAAAATTATTCGAGAAAGAATGAATCTTTTTGATCTGTCTTCGGATACCTTGACTCCTGGCAAAATTGTTTCCGCAAAAGGCCTTTCGGGTGTGCTTAAAGACTTCTTTGGTCGCTCACAATTGTCTCAGTTTATGGATCAAACTAACCCCATTGCTGAGCTTACCCACAAACGTCGTCTTTCTTCGCTTGGACCTGGCGGCCTGAATCGAGACCGCGCTGGCTTTGAAGTTCGCGACGTGCATACAAGCCACTATGGAAGAATTTGCCCCATTGAAACTCCTGAAGGCCCGAATATTGGTCTAATTACCTCTTTATCTTCTTTTGCTAAGATTAATGAGTTTGGTTTTATTGAAACCCCTTATCTAATTGTGCGAAATGGCATAGTCACAGAAGAGATCGAGTACATGACTGCAGATCAAGAAGAGCGCTGTGTAATTGCCCAGGCTTCTGCTACCCTGGATGAACATAATATGTTTGCTGATTCAATCGTATGGGCACGTTATCGCAGTGAACCGCTAGAAATTGAATCATCCCGAGTTACTCATATGGATGTTTCCCCCAAACAGTTAGTCTCTATTGTGACAGGATTAATTCCTTTTCTTGAACATGACGATGCTAACCGGGCTTTGATGGGCTCTAACATGCAACGTCAAGGTGTACCTTTGTTAAAACCTGAAGCGCCTTTGGTAGGAACAGGATTAGAAGCAAGAGCTGCAAGGGATTCTGGCGCCGTGGTAATAGCGCAAGAAGAAGGGGTTGTGGAGTATGTGGACGGTACAAAAATTGTCATTTCTCCTTTGGATAATCGGATGGAGAAAAAAGTTTATCTGTTGAAGAAATTTTTACGTTCTAACTCCGGTACCTGTATTAATCAGCAACCGCTTGTAGAAGTAGGAGATAAAATAAAAGCTGGCGATGTAATTGCCGACGGACCTGCCACAGACAAAGGTGAAGCTGCACTTGGGCGTAACGTACTGGTAGCCTTTATGCCTTGGTTTGGCTATAACTTTGAAGATGCCATTATCATTTCTGAAAAATTATTACGTGAGGATGCTTTCACTTCAATTTATATCGAAGAGTTTGAATTAACAGCTCGCGATACGAAATTGGGTAAGGAAGAGATCACACGCGACATTCCTAACGTATCAGAAGAGGCTTTACTTAATTTAGGAGATGATGGTATTATACGCATAGGTGCTGAGGTAAAGCCAGGCGATATTCTCGTTGGTAAAATTACACCTAAGTCTGAAACTGAACTTGCTCCCGAAGAAAGATTATTACGCGCGATTTTTGGCGAGAAAGCGGCCGATGTAAAAGACGCTTCATTGACAGTGCCTCCCGGCACTGAAGGCGTAGTCATGGATGTAAAAGTCTTCAGCAGGCGAGATCGTTTATCTAAAACCGATGATGAATTAGTTGAAGAAGCTTCTCGTTTGAAAGATATTCAAAAAGAATACAAAGCTAAGCTTAATGAAATTCGTATAGAAAGGCGCGAACGTTTAGGGGCCTTGCTATTAAATGAAATGTCTCCAGGTACTATTGTTCATCGCAAGACTGCGGAAGTTGTTCTCGAAGAAGGTTCTTTAATTAATCAAGAGATGATTGAAGCAATTGAAAAAGAGAACATTGAAGATCTTCTGACGCCTGATAATGAACTTTTCCAAACGCTTAAGCAAATTCTGCATGATTACACGATCGCCATGCAAACCTTGGACACTCAGTATAAAACTGAAGTAGAGCATATGAGGAAGGGGGATACTGATTTAGACCCCGGTATTATACGCCAAGTTAAAGTTTACGTAGCTTCTAAGCGTAAATTACAAGTGGGAGATAAAATGGCAGGCCGCCACGGTAACAAAGGGGTGGTCTCAAGAATTGTGCGGGAAGCTGATATGCCTTATATGGAAGATGGCCGGCCCATTGAAGTCATCCTCAATCCTCTTGGAGTGCCTTCTCGTATGAACATGGGTCAGCTTTTTGAAACTCACTTAGGTTTTGCGGCTCGTGCTGCAGGAATCTGGGTGCAAAGTCCTGTTTTCGAAGGTTTTCCAGAAGAAAAAATCTGGGAAATGATGAGAGCACAAGGAATGCCAGGAGATGGGAAATTTTATCTCTACGATGGATGTACAGGCGAACGTTTTGATAACTCTGTAGTAGTAGGTTACATTTACATCTTAAAGCTCTCTCACTTAGTGGCTGATAAAATTCACGCACGCGCCGTAGGACCTTATTCGTTGGTTACACAACAGCCGTTGGGTGGTAAGGCACAAATGGGAGGGCAGCGCTTTGGTGAGATGGAAGTTTGGGCGGCTGAAGCTTACGGTGCAGCACATGTGTTGCAAGAGTTACTTACGGTTAAATCGGATGACGTGTCGGGACGTACAAGTATATACGAATCGATTGTTAAAGGTGATAATTTGCTTAAAGCAGGAACACCCGAATCCTTTAACGTTTTGATAAAAGAGATGCAAGGCTTAGGCCTTGATGTTCGCACAGAATCCGTGATAACTGAATAGATTTATTAAGAGGATACAAGCATGACAGACAATCAAAGAGATGAGCAGCAATTTGATAAGCTCACGATCAAAATTGCATCTGATGATATCATCAGAAATCAATGGTCGCGTGGAGAAATTAAAAAGCCTGAGACGATTAATTATCGAACTTTTAAGCCTGAAAAAGGTGGTTTGTTTTGTGAAAAGATTTTCGGTCCTACACGCGATTGGGAATGCGCTTGCGGAAAATATAAAAAAATCAAGCATAAGGGTATTGTTTGCGATCGGTGTGGTGTCGAGGTTACTCTCTCCAAAGTACGTCGCGAAAGAATGGCCCATATTGAATTAGCTGTACCAGTCGTGCATATTTGGTTTTTCAAAACTATGCCTTCGCGTATTGGAAATGTTTTAGGTATGTCTTCCACCGATTTAGAAAGAGTCATTTATTATGAAGAGTATGTAGTTACAGATCCAGGTAATACAGACCTTGAGAAAAAACAATTGCTCAACGATGTCGAATACCGAGAAGCTCAAGAACAATATGGCCGAGATTCTTTTAAAGCTAAAATGGGTGCTGAAGCTGTTGCCGATTTGCTGGCTACAGAGGATTTACAATCTGTTTTAGTTGAGTTGAAAGAAAAACTACGTAAAACTAAATCCATGCAAGCGCGCATGAAGTTAGCTAAGCGTCTTAAAATTGTAGAAAGCTTTGTTTCCTCTACTAATAAACCTGAATGGATGGTCATGGCATGTGTACCTGTCATTCCACCTGATTTAAGACCCCTTGTTCCTTTAGATGGTGGTAGATTTGCGACCTCTGATCTTAACGATCTTTACCGTCGCGTAATCAATCGCAATAATCGTCTTAAAGCTATTCTTAAGCTAAAGACCCCTGAAGTGATTATCCGTAACGAAAAACGTATGCTGCAAGAAGCTGTAGATGCTTTGTTTGATAATGGCCGTCACGGACATCCAGTGATGGGAGCTGGTAACCGCCCTCTCAAATCCTTATCAGAAATGCTTAAAGGTAAACAAGGACGTTTCCGCCAAAATCTTTTGGGTAAAAGGGTAGACTACTCGGGACGTTCAGTGATTATTGTGGGCCCTGAGCTAAAGTTTAACCAATGCGGTTTACCCAAGCTAATGGCTCTTGAATTATTCGAGCCCTTTATTGTGAAACGCTTGAAAGATTTAGGCTATGTTTATACCATACGCTCTGCTAAAAAGATGATTCAACGTCATGCACCCGAGGTGTGGGACGTGTTGGAAGATATCATTAAAGGGCATCCTGTTCTACTCAACCGGGCACCTACCTTGCACCGCCTAGGTATTCAAGCTTTCGAACCGGTACTCATAGAAGGAAAAGCTATCCGCATCCATCCTCTAGTTTGCGCTGCATTTAATGCTGACTTTGATGGAGACCAAATGGCCGTTTATGTGCCTTTATCCATTGAAGCACAATTGGAAGCTAAGCTTTTGATGATGGCTCCGGATAATATCTTCTTGCCTTCCTCGGGTAAACCCGTAGCTGTCCCTTCGCAAGATATGACCCTCGGCCTTTATTATTTAATGCATGATCCTCTTTATTTCCCTGAAGAGCATGGACAGAAAATACGTATCTTCCGAGACGCTCAGGAAGTGTTAATGGCTTTAAATGCTAGCGGAAGTTATAACTGGTATGAAGACGAAAAAGGTGGCAAGCGTATTGATAATGAAGCCACTAATAAAGTGCATTACAGCCGTGGCGTTCGTATTCATGAGTTAATCAAAGTTAGAACAGAAGCAGGTATTATTGAAACTACACCTGGACGGGTACTTTTCAATATGATTGTACCTAAAGAAATGGGTTTTCAAAATTATAGCTTGCCTAAGAAAAAGATGTCAGAGCTAGTCATGGATTGTTATAAAAAAGCTGGGTTGGAAGCCACAGTACGTTTTCTTGACAATCTAAAATCCTTAGGTTTTTCTGAAGCCACCAAAGCTGCTTTATCGATGGGAGTATGCGATGTACGCATTCCTGAGATTAAAGGTAAAATTTTACAAGAAGCTCATGAGCGTGTAGCCCAAGTTAAAAAGCAGTATGAAGAAGGGATTATCACCGATGGAGAGCGACACTCTAAAACTATCAGTATTTGGACAGAAGTCTCTGAACAAGTTTCTGAAGAATTATTTAAACTTGTAGGAGAAGTCAAAGACTCCAAACGTAACCCTTTGTATATGATGTTAGATTCCGGCGCACGTGGTAACAAGTCACAGATTAGGCAGTTAGGTGCGTTGCGTGGTTTGATGGCAAAGCCGTCAGGCGCAATTATCGAATCGCCTATTACCTCAAACTTCCGCGAAGGGTTAACTGTTCTTGAATATTCGATCTCTTCTCACGGTGCCCGTAAAGGTCTGGCAGATACAGCTTTAAAAACTGCTGACTCCGGCTATCTTACTCGTCGTTTAGTTGATGTGGCCCAAGATGTGATCATCACCGAAGAGGATTGCGGAACTTTAAATGGTATTGAAGTATCGGCTATTAAGCAAGGGCAGGAAGAGTTATTGCCTTTAAAAGATCGTATTTTCGGCCGTACTGTCTCTGATGAAATTTATCTGCCCGGGGATAGCACAAAATTACTGGCTAAAGCAGGCGATATTTTGACTATTCTACAAGCTGAGGCTATTGATGACTCAGGTATTGAGCATATTAGGATTCGTTCGGTGTTAACCTGCGAAACACGCCGGGGAGTATGTTCAAAATGCTACGGCCTTAACTTGGCAAATGGGCGAACTGTTGGGCAGGGTGAAGCAGTAGGTATTATTGCCGCGCAGTCTATTGGTGAGCCTGGTACACAGTTGACCATGCGTACTTTCCACTTAGGTGGTATCGCCTCAGCAAGTGTAAGCCCTGAGATTATTACCGAACAAGAAGGAATAGTCATCTATACGGATCTTCGCGTTGTACAAAATGATGAGGGATTGTGGATTGCTTTGAACAAAAATGGGTCTTTAAACATTGTCCGAGATGAAGGACGAACGATTGAAGAATATAAAAAATTGCTTAGCACAAAATCAATTGAAGCTCTTCAAACTTTCACGGTAGAATTGGGTACAAAAATTTTAGTGCCCGATGGATCAAAAGTGAAACTAGGTAAGAAAATTGCTGAGTGGGAGCAACATAATATTCCAATTATTTGCGATCGCCCGGGCTACGTTAAATATGAAGATCTTGTGGAAGGTATCTCTACCGAACGAGATGTTAATAAGCAAACGGGTCAGACGGAATTGGTTGTCAAGCAGCACCGTGGTGAGCTTCATCCTCAAATTGTAATCTACGCCGATAAAGAATGTACAGAGCTTGTAGGTACTTATCCTATTCCTTCTGGAGCTATTATTTCCGTAGCTGAAGGACAATATTCTAGTGGTGGTAAGCTTCTTGCTAGATTGCCTCGTGGAGCCTTGAAAACGAAAGATATTACAGGGGGTCTTCCTCGTGTGGCTGAGCTCTTTGAAGCTCGCAAGCCGAAAGATTCTGCGGAAATAGCTAAAATTGACGGGGTGGTAGATTTTCGTGGTGTACAAAAGAACAAGCGAATAGTCGTAGTGCGTGATGAAGTATCAGGAATGGAAGAAGAACATCTCATTTCTCACACTAAGCACTTAATCGTTCAGCGTGGCGACCATGTTATCAAAGGCCAACAGCTGACTGATGGCATAGTCATCCCTCATGAAATTCTTGAAGTGTGTGGGGTACGGGAACTACAGAAATATCTTGTTAATCAAGTACAAGAGGTTTACCGTCTCCAAGGTGTGGATATCAATGATAAACATATTGAGATTATTGTACGCCAGATGCTCAAAAAAGTGCGTGTGCTGGATCCAGGCGATACAAGTATGTTGTTTGGTGAAGAGGTAGACAAACGAGAATTTGAGCAAGAAAATAATAAGGTGATTAAAGAAGGCGGTAAAGCCGGGCAAGGAGTTCCTGTCCTGT
This sequence comes from Neochlamydia sp. S13, assembly GCF_000648235.2. Lineage (NCBI taxonomy): Bacteria > Pseudomonadati > Chlamydiota > Chlamydiia > Parachlamydiales > Parachlamydiaceae > Neochlamydia > Neochlamydia sp. S13. The sequence goes on from NZ_AP017977.1 coordinate 558,111, forward strand.
TGGGTATTACAAAAGCTTCATTGAGCACCGAATCCTTTATTTCAGCTGCTTCTTTCCAAGATACTACCCGTGTATTGACAGAAGCTGCTTGTGCAGGCAAGACTGACTATTTGATGGGCTTTAAAGAAAACGTCATTATGGGACACATTATCCCGGGCGGAACAGGCTTTGCCTATCATAAGCGAGTTAAAAAGTTTGTCGACAAAGAGCACGAGGAAGAGTTGTTGTTTGACTTTGAAGATGAACCTGTAGAAGTTTCTGTGTAAAATAATAAAGCTTCTACCTTCACTGCCTTTAAAAAGAGGGAGTGATTCTCTACCCTCTGCCAAGCGTATTAACTATCCATCAAGAGTCTATACTTGATGGATAGTTTTTTTATTTAGCAAGAAGTTAAAAAGCTTATCTTTCTTTCTAGTCGCCTTAATACCACGACAGCTTAGATAACTCTCTTTTTTAAAGTCATGGCTACTAGGTCTAATTTAAAGTGTGTATTTCAAAGAGTATTCGTTTTATCCTCATTAGCTTAAAGTTTATCCCAAACTATTCTTAATCATAAACTTTTAAATAGCTTGATGCGCCGCCATAGAGTTTGGAAAGTTGCCGCTAATAGGAATGAGAAATAAAATGGACTGATTTTTGTAGTAGAGGGATGGGTTTTTTATGGCACGATTCTATTTTTAATTTTGCAAATGTAAACAAATATTTCCAAGCTTTTTAAGCAAAATTTTTTTGCTGCTCCTTTGCCTTGTAGGTCCTAACCAGGCTTATCGTTTTGCTACTGCTCTTTTAATCCAGGAAAGTTGTGCGGAAAGATAGACAAAAAAGATAGACACTAAAGAGAAAAACAAGCTTTACCCACCTATGAAAAGCTTATAGGTAGAAAGTTTATAAAGTTTTTAGATAGAATTTGAAAAAGACTTTAAACTTCCTACCTCGATTGACTAGTGTTAGTAGCTACTTAGAAAGATAAGCTATAGCTATCAGCCATATATTGCTCGAGTTTAACCAAATCTTCAGCAAATTTGCGTATACCCTCAGCTAATTTTTCTGTAGCCATCGCATTGTCATTTAACATTAAACGAAAACTTTTCTCATCCAGATTAATTTTTTCTAAGTTCAAATGACGAGCTTGATCAGCATTAAGCTTACGAGGAACAGGGCCTTGAGTATTTTTAAGCTTTTCTAAAAGAGAAGGGGCTATTGTTAGCAGATCGCAGCCGGCAAGTTCAAGAATTTCATCGACATTGCGGAAACTTGCACCCATCACTTGCGTTTTGTATCCAAATTTTTTCAAGTAGTTGTAAATTTGGGTAACGGATTGCACACCTGGATCTTCTGAAGGTGCATAACTACTTGCATTTTCATTCTTTTTATACCAGTCTAAAATGCGCCCTACAAAAGGAGAGATAAGGGTAGCTTTAACGTCCGCACAAGCTATTGCTTGTGGTAAGCTGAATAATAAAGTCATATTACAATGAATGCCTTCATTTTCAAGTTCTTGCGCTGCTCGTGTGCTTTCCCAGGTAGAAGCTAATTTGATAAGCACGCGTTCCTTTTTGATCCCTGCTTCTTCATATAATTTTATAAGAGTATGTGCTCTACGAATGCTCTCATCCCTATCAAATGAAAGGCGGGCATCCACTTCCGTTGAAACTCGTCCGGGAACAAGTCGTAAAATTTCTACCCCAAAGTTAACGAATAACTTGTCCATCATCAAAGTACGCATTTCTTTAGAATTGGCAGCTTTCTTTTTAGCGTATTGGACAGCGTCATCAAGCAAATGTTTATACTGCGATTGCTGGGTAGCAGCCAAAATTAAGGAGGGATTAGTTGTAGCATCTGTAGGGGTAAACTTTTTTATAGTCTCAATGTCGCCCGTATCTACCACAATAGTAGTTATTTGTTTAAGCTGTTCAAGTTGACTAGACATGATGAATTTCCTTTTCTAAGGGAGTATCTTTAAGAGGTTCTATACGAAACCGGATGCTAACAGGTTGATCACCTATTAGCAAGTCTAAACTAGAAGTAAAGCGCGTGAGTAGCAATTTATAAGGAATTTTGACATGTTTATCTAAAAGATCAATACCTACTACCGTATTGCCTAAAATCTCTTCTGAATCGATAATTTGGCGGCACAGTAAAGCAAATTTTTTAAGTTGCCTAATCAGTGTTTCATCTTGGAAAACATATTTTTTATGGCAGCTAGGGCATTGGATGCTATGACTAAGCTGATCAAGTTCAAAGATCGAGAATGAGACTTGTTGCTGACATTGTTGGCAATCAAACTGAAGAATATGTCCTTTTTGCATAATTGTTCCTTTTTTTCACAATTTTACAGCTTACCTAGGAATAGAGCAAACTTTTTTAGTCATTTTGAGGGGCTAAACTAGAAATACTTGCTAGGATTATCTAAATTAGCTAGTTAGAGTTTGAAAGGAAGCAAATTTACAGAAATTGTGAAACTTTTATTATAATAATTTATGGAAAGAAAAATTGTCTAAATACTATTTGTGCTCTTGGTAGAATTAGAGGTCTCATGCAAGAAAACGTACTCTGTAGATCCTTTGTATTTCCCTGGGAAGCCTCGGAGCTTTAAGTATGTGGAGTAAAAAATATAGAAAGTGTTTTCTTTTGAAAGAAAATTGCTAAATGAACTTTTACTTGGATCAACTACGACACTAGCTAGATGAAAAAAGTGAACAAGGAAAATTGAAGGATTTATTTAATTGTTTCTAAAGCAAAGCAAAAAATAGAGTTCTGATCAAAGAGGAGTTGCCGTTGTTGTTGTAAGCTTTTTTAATGGCTTCTTCAAGGGTGTGCCCATTGTATGGGTTGCCATGGATGGTTCTAACATCTAAAGCTAGCCCTTCTTGATGAGTAATGACTAGCAAAGCTTTGCAGCCAAATTCATATTTTTTTCCACTTTGCCTTTAGCAATACATTCTACATGAGGCTCATGCAGGCTGTACACTTTACGAGAATCATTTCTTTGTTGAGCATAAATACGCCTGATAGTTTCTAAAAAAAACTTTCTGGCTCAAAGGTTTGCTCTTCTGTCTTTCTTTCAAAATCGCGTATTAGCCTTCCTAAATAGTTATTCAGCCTTTTTTCTTCTCTTTTAGCTGCTTCCATCCAATCAATTTGGATAGCTGGATAAGAGGATGATCTGGATTAAGTTCATCACTAAAGCGGGATTTAAAAAGACGGCCTTGTTGGTTATCTAGCTTGATTGGTTTCATAGCAAACTTTGCAAGAAATTAACAGCTTTACAATGATTTATGCGTAAAGAAATCATATTAACTAGGAGAAAAAAGGCTCTCAAAATCTTGTTTAAGCAAGAAACACCCTTTAAATCATGTTGAACTAAGTTAGCTTGCTGTAATGGGCTATAAAATGCTCGTTGGTAAGTACGGTCGATCGATTGGATACAAATATTGTTACTTTTTTATGATCAAGAAGTGAGGAGATGATTAATGAACAGGCCTTTTCTGGTAATAAAATACGCTGGTTACCTTGGAGAAGAAAGGCCGAATAGCAGTGCTCTTGATCATCCACATGAATAGCGACGGGAAGAATAGCGTGTTCAGACGAGTCTTTTTGTTCAGCTTGAAATTCTAAACCTTTAGCATTAAGGTAGATTAACTTTTCCCGAGAGGTTTTAATGATATCTACCTCTACTTCAGAAAATTCGTTCTCAGGAGGAAGGTATAAACGTGATCCTGTAAATTCGCAAGAGGAGGCTTTATTGCATTTAAGCTTCCACTTCCTCATAGATGTTGAACAGGAGGAGAGTAAAACGAGCAAGAAAAGGGCTAGACGGGCCCCTTTCTTTGTAATCTTTTTGCATGGTCGTATTATTTCATGCATTACGATGTAAATTAATGCGCGTGGCCGTGTCCATGTCCGTGGCTTCTATTCTGTACTGCTACAGCAATAATAGCAACAGCTGCAATGGTTCCAAGTGCAATCGCTGGAGCTAAGCTATGGGCTTGGCGAGATTCTTCATAGCAAATTCCACCCACGTTGCTAACATATTCTTGAGCATTGATATCTACAGTAGAACCACATATCGCTAACAGAGTTGTCAAGGCAATCATCTTTTTGAATTTTTTCATGTTTACGTACTCCTTTGGTACCTGGTGTTGGTGTTAAAAATTATAAATATATGCGTCAATGCTGTTATGGCATATAAAATCATTTTCTGCAATTTTTTTTCTTTCCTTTAATATTAGCTTTTGAGGAAAAATTTTTTTTCTCCTTGTGTATCAGAGAGATATAAAGTTAAAAATCTTCTTTTTCTTTTGCTGTTTTCCTTCTAATTCAGTAGCTTAGTGTAATAGTTTGCAATTAAAGCGTTTTGTTCTTCATTGCTGAGCTCATTATAATTGCTTTTTAGCATGGTTTTAAATGGGCTCCAATGATTGCTCTGAAACTCAGGGTTGTGAAAAATTTGCTCATTCCAGTTAGCTTGAGAGAGAAAAGAGGGTGTAGCCTGTGCCTTAGCTAAAGCCGCATCGAAAGCCTTTTGAATTTTTGCAAAAGTACTTTCAAGATGGGCTTTTTTCATAGGATCTTTTACAACATCTAAAATGTCATCATAGATCTGTAAGGAGCGTAAGGCTTTGTAAAACTCCTGATAAAACCTGCCGAATTCATTTTTAGCTGCAGTCGCAGTCAGGACATAAGCGCACTTGTTTCTGACAATAATAGCATGCATAAGTTTTTCTCCGCCCCATTTTGAGCGCATTTCGACTTGCGATAAACTAGCCTCGCCTGCTTTTGTTTTTAACATCCCCAAGTCTTTCCAACTATCTCCATGCGCCTCATTAATTCTCTTTACACTTTTCAAGTAATCCTTAAGTGTGCCATTATAAGGTTCAATCATTAAATTCATGGTTGGAGGCATTTCATTTTGCACTTTAGGCCCAACTACCATATATTTGATATGCGAAGATAAAGCCTCTTGGTCCGCTGTCAGCCATCCCTTGGGTGGAATGAAAATAGCTATACTAGGGGAGTCAGAACTGCGGCCTATTCTTGAAGAGACCAATTCTTCAACGGCCTCTAATCGGCTAAGTAAAGTTAGACTCAAACCTATTAAAGAAATAGAGTGTAAAAATTTATATAATTTTTTCATAGGTCCTTAAGTAGGAGAAACTAGATAATTTATTACCATGGCAGATATATTTTTAGCGAGCAAAATGTCTTGAAAAAATCTAAGTAAGCAAAATAACATTCCGAATAACAATGGCTCTTTTCCCCTTTGGCATCTTTATTTTTTAAAGCTGTCAGATTTATATAATGAGAGATAACACCGCTAGAGGATGAGTACAATGAAGACACTAGAAAAAGGTCAAGATAAAATAAAAAAAATTTCCGAGCAATTAAGAAGCGAGATTTTAGAACCTGCAAAAGAAGAAGCTAAAAAAATCATCCAAGAAGCTGAGCAAAAAGCTGATCATATCATTGAAGAAGCCGAAAAACATGTGGAAACTTTAATTCAGGCTGGACGTAAAACTCTTGAACAAGAACGCCATGTATTCCATTCATCTCTACAACAAGCCTCTAAGCAATCTTTAGAAGCCCTCAAGCAAGCAATCGAGCATAATCTTTTTAATGATCAACTCAATACGCTACTTAATCAGTCAACGATTAACCCCCGAGTGATCGCTGATCTAATTGCTGCTTTGATAAAAGCCATAGAGAAGGAAGGACTAGCCGGAGATTTGTCGGTCGTTGTGCCGCATACTGTCTCTACTCAAGAAGTCAATGATTTACTAGCTGATGGTATCCTTAAGCGCTTGAAAGATCAAAGTGTGGTGGTAGGAGACTTTAAAGGCGGAGTAAGAATAAAATTCATTGACAAAAGCTTAACAATCGATATGAGTGATGAAACTTTGAAAGATTTAATCTCACGTTATGTACGTAAAGACTTTCGCAAATTCTTTTTTGGTAGTTAAGCGCTATGAATCGTCAATACTATTTTGTAGGAACTTTATTACCTCCTCTTCATTTAGGTGAAAAGCCTGACATAAGTTGGAGAGATTTGCAAAGATTACTAGTGGATAATCTGTCTGAAGCTGACTATGCCCAAACCCAAGTTTTAAGGCGTTATTATGATCTCCTTAATATTCGTTCTTATCTAAAAAAAGAACCTATCGATAAATATGGTAACCTAGACTTGAACGAGCTAGAAGAAACCATAGTAGATGAGGCGGCTTTATTTCCTTCTTATATGATGGAATATTTAGAGCGCTATGAGAGCAAAGAAGCTCGTATTGATCATTTTCCGCAGCTTATGGCAGCTTTTTTCAGAGAAGAGGTGGCAAGCACTCAAGGCTTTCTAAAAAGTTACCTTAGTTTTGAGAGAAACTTACGACTCATTCTAACCGCCTATAGAGCAAAAAGATTAGAACGCGATATGGCTAAAGAGCTTCAATTTGAAAATCTCGAGGAAGATATAGTGGTGCAATTAATTTCTCAAAAAGATTCTAAAACATTTGAGCCTCCAGCGGGTTTTGAGGAATTAAAAGCCATTCTGGATGAGAAATATAATACTCCTTTAGCTTTACAAAAAGCATTAAATGAATATCGTTTAAAAACCCTTGAAAAGATAAGAAGCTTAAATGTCTTTTCCTTTGATAGCATATTAGCTTATCTAGCTAGCTTTATTCTCGTTGAGAAGTGGAGTGCTTTAGACAAAGAACAGGGATTACAAATTGTGGATACTATCATTAAAGGAAAACTATGACCGCTAATACAACAGTAGAACAAGAAAAAATAAGCTCGAGTAAAGGAAAAGTTGTTAAAGCATTTGGCAACTTACTGCAGGTGCAATTTGAAGGTCATATTCGTCAGGGCGAGATAGCTATGGTTCAGGTGCAGGGCATTGAGCTTAAGGCAGAGGTAATTGAAATTATTGGAAACGAAGCTAAAGTTCAAGTGTATGAAGATACGATGGGAATTGAATATGGCACTCCTGTTAGATTCATGGGAGAGCTGCTTGAAGCTGAGTTGGGCCCTGGCCTGTTAACCTCTATTTTAGATGGTCTTCAAAATCCTTTGGAAAATGTGGCAGATGTAGCAGGCTTTTTTTTATCAAGGGGAGTCTATCTTCCTGCCTTGGATAGGCAACGTCATTGGGAATATCTACCTGTAGCTAAGATAGGCGATGTTCTAACAAGAGGAGATACCCTAGGCACCACTATTGAAGAGCGTTTCAAGCATCATATCATGTTACCTTTTTCCCATTTTGGAAAATATAAAATCACTTGGGTCATTAAGCCAGGGACTTACTGTATTGATACTGTAGTAGCTAAGGCAACGGATGAAAACGGCCATGAGCATCAGTTTACAATGGTACAAAAATGGCCGATTAAAAATTCACTGTTTGAGGGTGAAAAGATTAAACCTTCTAAAATGATGGACACGGGCTTAAGAATTATTGATACACAATTTCCTTTGATGAAAGGAGGCACTTTTTGCAGCCCAGGGCCATTTGGAGCAGGTAAGACAGTACTTCAGCATCACCTTTCAAAATTTTCTTCCGTAGACATCGTTGTTTTGGTAGCCTGCGGGGAACGTGCAGGCGAAGTGGTAGAAATTTTGCGAGAGTTTCCTCATTTAATCGATCCCCATACCGATCAAACTTTAATGACTCGTACAGTAATTATATGTAATACTTCTTCCATGCCTGTTGCGGCACGCGAATCATCAATCTATATGGGTATTACCATTGCTGAATATTATCGTCAAATGGGCTTAGATATTCTTCTGTTAGCTGATTCTACTTCTCGCTGGGCGCAAGCTCTAAGAGAGATGTCTGGACGGCTTGAAGAGATTCCTGGCGAAGAGGCCTTCCCTGCCTATTTAGCCTCTCGTATTGCTGATTTTTATGAGCGCTCAGGAGCTGTCTCTTTAAAAAATGGAAAGCAAGGTTCAGTCACTATTGGAGGAGCTGTATCACCCGCAGGAGGTAACTTTGAAGAACCTGTAACCCAAGCAACTTTAGCGGTTGTAGGAGCGTTTTTAGGTCTCTCAAGGGAACGTTCTGATTCTCGAAGATATCCAGCGATTGATCCTTTGATCTCTTGGTCTAAGTATATCGATCAAGTAAGTCAGGAACTTGACGAGGAATGTGAAGGGTGGGGAGAGATGGTCCAGACAGCGGAGATGATCTTACGCAAAGGCTATGAAATTGGTAAGCGTATGGAAGTAGTCGGCGAGGAGGGCACCGCGATTGAAGACATGGTAATCTTCCTTAAGGCCGAACTTTATGATTTTGCTTATTTACAACAAAATGCTTTTGATAAAGAAGATGCTTATTCTCCTCTCAAAAGGCAGATTGCTACTTTTAAATTAATCAACAAAATTTTTGGCAAGCCCTTTAGATTTACTACTCATCATGAGGCACGCCAATATTTTATCAGCCTTCAGAACCAGATAAAAAATATGAATTTTATGTCGACAACTTCAAGCCACTATCGTGAAACATTTGCCCGTATTGAGCAACTTATTGAAAAAGCAAACTAAAAGGTCAGCTGAGATGAAAAAAGTCTATGAAAGAATTAATGACATGCGGGGAAATCTGATTACTCTTATCGCGACGGATGTCAGCTTAGGAGAGTTAGCCCGAATTGACTTGCAAGATGGGCGTAGCGTCTATGCTTCCGTCTTAAGGATTGAGGGAGAGCGGGTGACCTTACAAGTCTTCCAAAATACGCGCGGTATTTCTACTCAGGATAAAGTGATTTTTTTAAAACGTCAGATGCAAGCAGCTTTTGGTGATGCTCTTTTAGGACGTCGATTAGGTGGTTCTGGCCTTCCCATTGATGGAGGCCCAGAAATTTTTGGTGAAAGTATCAACATTGGTACTCCCTCATTTAATCCTGTCAAGAGAATCGTCCCTCGTCAAATGGTACGTACTAACATCCCCATGATCGACGTCTTTAACTGCTTAGTTAAATCCCAAAAAATACCCATTTTTTCAGTGGCAGGCGAACCTTATAATCCTCTTTTAATGCGCATTGCTAATCAAACCGATGCAGACGTCGTGATTTTAGGGGGCATGGGGCTTACATTTAAAGATTATCAAGCCTTTATTGATAATGCTGAGGCTTCAGGTTCGTTAAATAAAACCGTTATGTTTATCCATCGGGCTACAGATCCGGCGGTAGAGTGTTTGCTTGTACCAGATATGGCTCTCGCTTGCGCTGAAAGGTTTGCTATTGAGGGCAAACATGTTCTAGTTTTGCTAACAGACATGACTTCTTTTGCAGATTCGATTAAAGAAATAGCCATCACCATGGACCAAGTTCCTTCAAATAGAGGCTACCCAGGCTCCTTATATTCTGATTTAGCTTCTCGATATGAAAAAGCTGTCTTAATTGAAGGGAGTGGCTCTATCACTATTGTAGGAGTTACCACAATGCCTGGAGATGATGTGACTCATCCAGTACCTGACAATACGGGCTATATTACTGAAGGCCAGTTTTATCTTCATAATCGTCAAATTGATCCCTTTGGCTCACTCTCTCGCTTAAAGCAGCTAGTGATTGGCCATGTGACTCGAGAAGATCATGGGGATCTAGCCAATGGCATGATTCGGCTTTACGCAGAATCTAAGAAAGCTAAAGAGCGTCAAGGCATGGGTTTTAAGCTCTCTCATTGGGATGAGCAGCTGATTCATTATGCGCAGTTATTTGAAGAGCGTATGATGAAATTAGAAGTTAATCTTACTATCGAAGAAGCTTTGGACTTAGGATGGCGTATTCTAGCTGAATGTTTCAAATCCGAGGAAATCGGTATTAAACAAGCTTTAGTGACCAAATATTGGCCTTCTAATGTAGGGACAGAGGTAGGATAAAGGCAGAAAGAAGGGAGTAAAATTAGCTGGCAAAATTATTTACAACAATGCAACTTAAACGGTTAAAAATGTTGTGACCTTCTTTTTTTGCTCGTTAATTTATTAACGTGTTTGGATTGTGGGCTATCGAATCTGCTGGGATAGATGCTTAAATAATGTAGGAGTGAAAGTTGGCCGAATTTAAGTTAACGAAAAACGAACTTAGAATGCAGCAAAATAAGCTAGCGCAGTTACAAAAATACTTGCCTACGCTCCAGCTTAAAAAAGCCATGCTACAAATTGAAGTCAATGAAGCGCGTTCTGAAATTTTGAAATTAGAACATCACTATCATTCATTGCGCCTCGAAGTTAAAAGCTATGCAGAGCTCTTGTCTGATAAGTCAGAAATTGACCCAATGGGTGCTGCAAATATACTGGCCATCCATAAGCATTATGAAAATATTGCTGGAGTGGAAGTCCCTTATTTTGAAAGGATTGATTTTGCTGATTTTCATTACTCTTTATTTGACACCCCACCTTGGTTAGATGGAGTAGTGCTCGGTGTGCGCGGCTTAGCAGAGGCTCAGGTAAAAATTGATATTGCCCAGGAAAAGAAAGCCGCCTTAGAAAATGAATTACGTGAAGTCGCTATTCGTGTAAACCTTTTTGAAAAAATCCTTATCCCACGAGCTCTTAGTAATATCAAAAAAATCAAAGTATTTCTGGGAGATCAACTGCTTGCTGCCGTATCGCGTGCTAAAGTGGCTAAATCTAAAATTGAGGGCCATAAAAAGCATTTATTAGAACAAAGAGCTCTTCAAGCAGGAGAACAGCTATGAGAGTTGACCTAGAAAAGTTTCTTATTGTCGGTCTAGAAGAGCAGCGGGCTTATTTTTTTGAGGAAGCTCAAAAAGCTGGGCTTATTCATTTTATTAATCCTCATCCTTCAGGCACACAAGAGCTTCCCTCTTCTATTCAAGAGACGCTAGCTGCTATAAAGATCTTACGCGGCTTGCCTTTAATGGAACAGGAGGAAGTAGAAGAATATGAGCTTGCTGATAATTGGGTTAACGAGATCCTTCAGTTAAATCAGGAATTAATTAAGCTTACTGAAGAGGAAAGGCTGACCCATCTTGAAATTATACGTGTTGAAGCGTTTGGAGATTTTTCCCATGAGGATATAGCTTTTATTGAAAGAGAAGGAAAACGAACTATACAATTTTTCGCTGCTAAAACTGGAACCGCAGAACGCGAGGATCTTCCGCAAGAGCTGATTGTTATTAATAGTAATCATCATGGCCTAGATTACTTTATCTCTATCAGCAAAGAGCCGCTTCAGTATGACGGTTTGAGTGAGATGCAGATTCCTCATACGGCAAGCCAATTAAAAAAACGTTTAGTTTTCCTTAAAAAAGAGATCCGCAACGTTGAACATCGCCTCAAGGATTATGCTAAATATAACAGTTTTTTACATCGCGTTCTACTATTCAGATTTAATAGCTATCATCTTCAGGCGGCGGCAAGCTATTCCTCGGAGCCTTTGGAAGGCTTTTTATTTGCTGTTACAGGATGGATTCCTGTAGATAAAAGAGCTGATTTAAGGCTATTGGCCGAAACAACGGATGTGCATATCGAACAAGTCGCTATAGAGCCAGGCGAAATTATTCCCACCTACCTTGAGAATACAGGGTATGAAAAGATTGGAGAAGATCTAGTTGATATTTATGACACACCTTCCTCTACTGACAAAGATCCCTCTTGGTGGGTTTTAACATCATTTACCGTCTTTTTTGCGATGATTGTAGGCGATGCGGGGTATGGTTTGATCTTTTTACTGATGGCCTTATTCATCCGTTATAAATATGCCAATTTGAAAGGCTTAGGGCATCGCATATGGAAGCTTGCTCTCATCCTAAGTGTAGCATGTATGGCTTGGGGTGCCTTGACGGCTTCATATTTTGGCATTCATCTAGATATTAACAGTCCTATCAGAAAGATATCTTTAATCCATCGGCTGGTAGAAAAAAAAGGGGAGTATCATTTTTATCATAAAGATGATGTATATGAAGAATTTGTCCAAGAAATTCCTAAATTAAAAGAATCTAAAACACCCACAGAATTTTTTGATAATGCCACGGTAATCAAGAAAGGAAAAGTTGAGCACCCGATGTATTTTAGATTCTACGATAATATTCTTTTCGAGATGGCTTTAATGGTCGGAGTCATTCATATCATTCTTTCCCTCCTTAGATATCTAGATCGTAATTGGAGTGCTATAGGATGGGTAATATTTATGCTTGGCGCTTATCTGTATATTCCTCATTACCTGAATGCTACCTCAATTATTCATTTTGCATTTGGCGTGCCCAAATTAGTGGGAGAAGGAGGACTCTATCTTGTCGGCGGAGGAGTATTGGTAGCCTTTATTTTAGGCCTATGCCAACATCGTTGGAAAGGTTTTCTTGAGCCTATGACCGTTATCCAAATTTTTGCCGATGCGATGTCTTATTTACGTATTTACGCTCTTGGCTTAGCAGGAGCAATGGTTAGCTCTACCATTAATGAATTTGCCAGTGCTACTTTCTTTGCCATAGGTGCAGTTCTCTTTATACTCGGACATGCGACTAATATTGTTTTAAGCATTATGGGAGGTGTCATTCATGGCTTACGTCTTAATTTTCTTGAGTGGTATCACTATTCATTCGAGGGTGGCGGCAAAAAATTCAATCCTTTACGCCTTATAAGCAAAGATAAAGATTAACATTTTCAATCATCAATTAGGAGAATTATCATGGATTTTAGCATGGCAGGACCTGCAATAGCTCTTGGACTTAGTTTGATTGGCAGTTGTATTGGCTGTTATATTGCAGGCGCTGCTTCTCATGCGGCGATGAGCCGAACAGAAGAAGGACACGGTAAGTTTATTGGTATGTCTGCTGCTCCTTCCTCTCAATGTATCTACGGTTTTTTGGAGATGCTGCTAATGAGCAGAGCTATTCAAGAAGGGACACTTTCTCCCTTATCAGCGGTATTTATTGGACTAAGTGCTGGTGGTGCCATCATGCTTTCCGCTATTTATCAAGGTAAAGTTTGCGCGACAGGCATTCAAGCTACTTTAAAAGAGCCTTCCTTATTTGGTAAATGCTTTGCCGCTATCGGTATTATCGAATCGGTTTCTCTTTTTGCTTTTGTCTTTTCCTTATTAATCATGTAGAACTCAAATTCAGATCGTGAATAAACCTAGGCGCCGGGACTTTTTAAGCACCGTGCGCCTCTTTTTCAAAGATTCTGCTTTATTTAAAAAGTCTTTTTATACTACGGATATGGCCGCAATCCCACATTCGGCAGGTTGTAGCGCTTCCCTGATATTATTTTATTGAGACTGGAAATTGCTTCAAATTTTTTTAGAAAAGGCTAATTTTGTTCTTTTCAAAGCAAAGAAAGTAAGAACATACACGATGGAAAAGTAGAGTAGCACGGGTCTTGATCATCTTAAAATTGTTTTTGCAATAGGTAACAAAATTACATGAAGGAGGATGATAGTCCATATGGTCTCTTCAAATCCCAGAGCGATTATGATCAGAGGAAAAACGTCAAGTTAATGATAATTAATGGATTGGCTTTTACCTTAGGTCTTTTACATGAAAGCATACAAGAATTAATCCTTAGTTTAGACCCTACCATGAGACATGTTTTACTTGTTTTAGTTCTCTTTGGCAGAAATTAGATGACAAGGGAAATTAACTTGCGGAATGTGGTTAAAAAACAATAAAGACTTTTTTGTCCTTAACTTTCTCTATCCATTTGATATCCAGTCAAATATAAATAGCCACATAAGACAGTAAGAAAAATTATGGTTGATTATATATTATAAAGAAGGTATTATCTATCATTTAATTTTAAAAATAAATCAAATTTTAAAGTTAAGCAGAAAAATATAGCGATTTAATTAAATTACATCATTTCTTCTTCTTTTCTTAAAAGTTTAGATCTAAAAAAGAAAGTTACAAGGGTAGTTTTCAACTAATAATTTTAAAGGCGTAAAATACAAATGAATACAGTTTCTTTTCCTAGTCATTATCCAATTCGCTCATTAAGCAATCGAGCTTTACCGTTAAGTTTAATAAAGCCTGATTCATTAAAAAAAGGGAATATAACCGTTCCTTCTTCATATTTAAAAATTATAGGGCCCTCTAGTACTAGTTTACTTAGTGATTTTTCTTACTCTTCATTTCTAAGGCGTAAAATATCTATGAGCTATTCATATACTCGCTCTTTTACGACACGGCTACCTGGAAGGTGGCAAGAGCGGCTTATTAATTATTATAAAGAAGACAAAAAACCAGAAAATTATTATGAAGACTTAACGGGAATTCTTCTAAAAAATTTAGAGGACAAAGATCGATTAGATTTTTTTGAAAAAAAGGGTCTTCCTATCTTTAAAAATAGTCAAGAGGATGTTGAGTATGTACTAGAATTATTAAAATATTTTTTTCCTGAGCCCGTGCAACCTCAGCCAGGTGAAAAAAATCGTTGGGCTAATTATAAAATTGTCCAGTTTGAAGCATTGACAGGTTCTAGTCATACATATTCTTCTCCTTCAGCTGCCTATATTGCAGATCAGCTCTCTAAAGCTATTCTGCACATGAAATACCCTATGCCTCCCTCCATTATCGAAGTAGGAGGCATGTGTCATAATGATGCTTTTCTCTTCAATCTTCACTTAGCTAAAGAAGGTGTAAACATACATGATTATACGGGAATAGATATTCACCCAGGAATCCAGCTAGCAAACCTTTTTAATCGCTATGTGGTGCAAGCAGATCATATAAAATTTATGCATGAAAAAGCAGATCTTGCTTTAAAAAAACTATTTGAATGTTCCCATGAAAGAAACAAAGCTATAATAGCCATAAGGTTTTTATCTGCTATTGAGCCTCAAGATATGCTTGCATTCTTTAAATCCACTTCTCGATTGATGAAAGAAAATGATTTATTTATATTCAATTATACAACATATGATGAAAATATAAAGAGAATGGCAGGAAGTAAAAGCTTTTCTCTGGCTAAAGAAAAAGTAGGAGATATGTTTTTAACGGTAGTGAAACGTAAAGAGGGCCACCATGTCCAAACAGCTTTTACTTCTGTACAAATTGATAATTTAATGAGTATGCATGGCCTCAAGCGTATGGATGTAATTCAGGTAGATAAAAATATTGCAGGAGTAAGGAGAGAATTTGACCCTTATGCAAGAATAGTTGTAGCTTCAGTAAAGCACTAAAAAGAATTAAAGCTATCGTAAGCGGTCACGGGTAGGGCTTCTTAATCTTTTGAAGTTAAGGATTTAATGAAAATCAAAAAGTACGCTAAATTGAAATGAAAGCTATTTGCAAGCATTTTTGACTTTGTAGATGCCTGCAGAATCGCATCCAAAGCTTGGTATACCCCGTGCTCGTTTACAGCTGCGCTAATGTTTAGCAAGGCATTTATTAAGATTGATTTTTTAAAAATTGTTCTGTTTTGAATTTATTGTAAATGATGCAGAGAAGAGAATAAAGTTGATTTTTTGATAACAATGACTTATGGTTAAATTAAGCAAAAAGTTTAAATACTTATGCTTTTTAATTCCTTAAGCTAAAAAGATAAATCTCTCTTCTGGATAAAAGACAGCCAAATAAGGAATTAATAATTTATATTAAAAACATGTTTTCTAAGGAGAAAATGTATGACTAGCATAACAGGGTCCGTATTCCGTAGTACTGCTATAGAATCTCGAGGAGCTGCCTCTCGTGTTGTAGAGCGTTATGCCCCTTTAGCTGTTACTAATCGTAAAGTTAACAACCTGCAAGCATTAAAGCTTGTTCTTCAAGAAAGTTCTTCGCAGACTACTCGTAAGCTTACGCAAAATTATAGTAAATACGTGACTGATGTGAATTATGACGAATTTCCCACGGATGTAGATTATTTAAATCCATCGGTTGAAGAAGCCCCTAAGGGAAAGAAGACTTCTAAGTAAGCTAGCCTATTGAAAAATAATTTAGCTAAGCTCCTTTGCCATCGTACAATAGGAATTAATTTAACTTAAGACTTGCTGTTGTAGGTTTTCCTATTGTACGTTAAATTTAAATGACAAGGGCTTGGAAAATCTTTTAATTTATTTATTCGATGGCAGATATTTCTGGATTAAAAGTCTTCTAATAATGGGTGGGCAACTTCAATTTCCAGGCTTTTTGTCCCTTTTTAAAATATATTTGTTTAAAAAGTGACAATCATTTCATTTTTCTGTGGATAACTCCATCCTGCTACCCAATTTTTTTTATTTAAGCCAATCAGTTTTACGATACTTTTCAAGCTATAATCGGGCGGGTGTAACACTAAGCAGTCCCAAAAGAGTAATCTTATACTTTTGAGCAGCTCTTTACGTAATCATATACTCAATAAAGAACTCTAAATCACATTAATACTATTAGACTCCTCACGTAAGAAATCCAAAGCGAGGATAAACTTCCTAAAAATTGTTATGCCGCTTATATCTTAGTAGCAGCTATCCTAGAAGCATTTCAATGTAAGAGTCCTAAGGAAAAATATTTTTGCCTAATGGCTCTTACGTTAGCAACTATGTATCTGAATAACTTACTTAGACAAAGCTGTGTAAGCTGGCATAGTAAGCGTTTTTTCCAAATAGCCTAAACGATTCAACACCTGTTAGAGTTTCATGCAAAGGCGATAGGTTAAAGATGTTGCTCTTAGCACGGAATGTAAAGCCCTGGGTTTCTTCTATGCTTATTCCCTTTATGCATGTGTAGGCTGATATTTCTTTTGATAAGCCATAAGCACAGAGCCTATCAAGGCAATCGTGAACCAGAGCCAGCGAATGCAAGATGATAAGTCAAGAGTATGGAATTCATGCCATAGATTGCTAAGTAAAATGATAGTGAGCAGCAGAGGGCCTACATAGCGTAGTGATACAGAAAAGAAGTTAGCTTGAGAGCCATTATACCAAATAGCATCTTCTCGCAAAGCAGGGCAAGCATATTGGAAAGTAATAATGAGGGCTATCCCTCCAATCAACATATTGATGCCTAAAACCATGGGGGCAAGGGCATCGATAATATGCGAGGCATTACCAAAACAAAAGAGGACCGCCATGCCAAGAAGTGCCGACATAGTGACAGTGACAGCTTTTTTACGTGATAGCGTAAATTCTTTTTCTACATTGCCTACAATGCTTTCTGCTATAGAAAATACTCCCGTAATGCCAGCTATGAAAATGCAGAAGAAAAAGATTGTACCTACTATCTGAGCCCAATGTTCACCAAAAGATTGCAAGATTTTTGGAAATAAGATAAAACCAATTTCAAAGGTAGACTCTGAGGAAAGAATTTGCTCAAATGGAACCTTTTGTATATGGCTGATGTGGGCTAGGCATCCAAAAATTGCTAAGCCGGAAATGAATGAGACAGCAAAGTCTCCTAAGGTTACCCAAAACATTGCCTGGGCTATATTCGTTTTTTGATCAGTATGACGGGAGTAGCCTACAATAATTCCTAGACCTAAAGAAAGGCTAAAAAACAGCTGGCCAAACACATCACGCCAAAGCGTAGGGTCATTTAATCGAGAGAAATCAGGGGATAGATAATGTCTTAAAGCATCTAATCCTCCTGGAAGAAACATAGTAGTAATGGCAAATGCTGTCATGATAAAAGCTAGTAAAGGCATGAATAAGGTACATATTTTTTCAATCCCATCTCTAACATTTCTTATCATAACAAGATAAGTTAATAGGCACATGGATACTGTAGCGATTAAGACAGGAAAAGATAAAGGCCCTAATTGATGAATGCTTTCAGTCGTCTTTAAGAATTCTTGAAAAAAAAATGACTTAGAGTCAGAAGGGATCTGTTTAGAGGCAGCAAAATAGGTATAGGCTGCAGAATAAGCCGTTAAGACAATATAAAAGGCGCCTATTGTTAAGCAAGCAACCACAGAGAGCCAGCCGAGCACTTTTCCTTTTTTCCCTAATACTTTATTATAAGCAGAGACAATAGGCAGCTTCCAAGTATAACCAATAAGGCCTTCTAGCATGAGCATGGGAACGCCTAATATAAAAACAGCAAGGACGTAGGGGACTAAAAATGCGCCTCCTCCATTTTTGTAAACTTGGGCACTAAAGCTTAAAATATTGGCAAAGCCTACCGCTGATCCTATTAAGGACCATACGTATCCCGACTGACTTTTCCAGGTGGTTGTTTGCGGTTGCGACATATAAAAAGTTCCTTGGTCAGCAAATTTTCTAATCTTTTAAATGATTTTCCTTAATTTCATACCATTGGCAAGAAAAATTAAGTTTTTTAGCGTAACAAGCTAAGAAAAAGGGAGGAAAAGAATGAAGAATAACCTGGAATCAGTGGGAAAACAGGTTTATTCAATGAGGCTTTCATACATAATACTTAAATCAAAAAATTAATAGATGCATTTTATGTTATAAGAATGTTAATTGTCAAATAGATCTTGTGCTTTACTGCCGCAGCCCACCCCAAAGTTATAGAGCTTGTTTGGGGAGAGAGGCTGTCAAGAAAACCTCAGTTTTAGCATGAAGCTTAAAACCATCATTCAAGCAGCCAATTAGTGGCGGATTGAGCGGCCATATAAGCTGCAGGGGAGCCAGCGAGCAAGCTTTAAAAATAGAAAAGATAAAGCTCAAACTAATCTTTCTTTTAACACAATATATAAGCTAAATTGTAAGGAAAGTATTCATGCAGGTTTTATGTGTCGATCAAGATAAAAACTTTTGTAATTTTATAAAAAGAGAGGGGGAAGCTTTAGGGGTGCGCGTAAGTGGAGTAATGACGTTTGACCAGGCACAAGAAAGAATGAGGGATCAAAGCTCGTATGCCTGTATTTTCAATTCCTCTCACTGCGATCACCTAGCTACGGTTGATCAACTTTCCTTTTCTTTAGCATATGATGATTTGCCTACTGTTTCATTATTGCAGGAGCTTAAAGCAACTCAAAAAGTACGTTATATAGCAGGAAAGATGATGAGTTCTGAAGAAGCTCGTTATCTCTTAGCTCAGTTATGCCAGCTTGAAGCTTACGAGAAACTTAAAGGCGACTGGGTAGCAGAAATTCCAGAGCAGCTAATGAAGGCCTATGAGATCTCTAGCTATGAAAAATTAGGCATAATAGAAAAGCTAATCAAAAATAATTCCCATCAGCCTGCTTGGGAAGAATTACAATTCATTGTCCACAAAATAGCAGGCAGTGCAGGCTTTTATGGTCGCTTCATGGCTTGTGAAATATGTAAAAAAATGGAAATACACATCAAACAAAAAGAGTATGCTCTTATTGATTTAAACTCTTTTTATCGCCAGCTTTATCTTTATATTCAATAAACGGCTTTTCCAAAGAAATGAGGCTAAACTCGGGCCAACACCTTTCCTTTATTTATATAAATCCGTCAGGCTAAAATAGCGCTTCTTCCTTTGTATCAAAAGGAGAGAAAACCCTATTAATTAATAAGCAAAAATTGTCAAGGAATACAATTTTTAATGACTATAAGCTCTAAATTTATCTGGGTTTTGATAAACAGACAAGAAAGCTAAGAGTAAGCCAAAAGGTGGCCTTATTCATCTCTTATTTTTCTATCCCATTTAAAAATGCTTAGAGCCGGCCGTGTTATACTTTTCAACTTTTTTTAAGGCGACCCTTAATCATTTGTATATTGATACTCCTGAAGAGGGGCAGCCCATTGATTCTATCGTGCGCGGGAATCTAAAAAATCTTTTTCAAAAAACGATGGATGGAAAAAATGATTGCTATCACAAATAATCACTTGTAGGGGGTTAAAAAATAAA
Source organism: Neochlamydia sp. S13 (assembly GCF_000648235.2). Classification (NCBI taxonomy): domain Bacteria; kingdom Pseudomonadati; phylum Chlamydiota; class Chlamydiia; order Parachlamydiales; family Parachlamydiaceae; genus Neochlamydia; species Neochlamydia sp. S13. The sequence continues at coordinate 577,812 of NZ_AP017977.1, forward strand.
TCGGAAGAGGAGGGATTTGAACCCCCGTTACCCTTACGAGTAAATCTGTTTTCGAGACAGACGCATTCAGCCACTCTGCCACTCTTCCTGGAGCAAATATCTTGCCAAAAACAGATTCAAAACACAATCTTTTTTCAAAAAAAGGGAAAGAATAAATAAAAATAGACCTCTTTCGAAACTGGAATAAAATGTAAATTTTAGTAAAATGGTGACTCAACATTTAAAGGAGGCACCATGAAATTTGATAAGATAGAGAAATTAGATGATGAACGATTTCGCAGATTGACAGGGGTAAAGCGTGGTACCTTTGATAAGATGGTGCAAATTTTACAGCAAGCCGATGCGGCCAAGAAGATTAAAGGCGGGCGTAAATATAAACTACGTTTAGAAGACATGCTGCTAATGACCTTGGAATATATGCGAGAATATAGGACCTATTTCCATATTAGCCAAAGCTATGGAATCAGTGAAAGTTCAGCTTATAAAGCGGTGAAATGGATTGAAGATACGTTAATCAAGCATCCAGATTTTGCTTTACCGGGACGTAAAGAGCTTTTGAAAAGCGATACGGAATATGAGGTTATTTTAATTGATGCTACAGAAACGCCTATTGAGCGCCCTAAAAAAAACAAAAGCGCTATTATTCAGGGAAAAAGAAAAAACATACCCTAAAGACCCAAGTTGTAGTCGATAAGAAGAGTAAAAAAGTAATTTGTACCACATTTGGCAATGGCAAAAAGCATGATTTTAGGCTATTCAAAGAATCTCAGGTTAAAATTAATCCACAAATAAGAGTGTTAACCGATTCAGGATATCAAGGATTAACAAAGCTACATGCCCAAACCCAGATGCCCAAGAAAAAAAGTAAGAAGAAGCCTTTAACTCAAGAGGATAAAAGAACAAACCAAAGTTTATCCAGAGAAAGAGTTGCCAATGAAAACGTCATTGGCCTCCTTAAGCGATTTAAAATTATAGCCGATCGCTACAGAAATAGACGTAAAAGATTTGCACTTCGCTTCAACTTGATTGCAGCGATCTATAACTGGGAATTAAATACGTGAGTTTCGAAAGAGGTCTAATGATTCTTCACTTTCACTAAAGTGAGCAGTATATTTTTACCTTTTTTCCTAGAAAAGCTGTCATGCTTTAAAAAATTCGTAAAATTGCTTAAAATAATGTTGACCTTCAAGATCACATTTGCCATATTTAAATTACGTCTACCCTATTTGAGTACACTTAAGTAGGGCTTAAAATTTTGTCGCCTTTCGGATGAAAATATTCGAAACATAAGAAAACTATTAAAATTAACCTCTATAAGGTTAATAAAAGGAGTCTCATGAAAGCGCAAAAGAAAAATACAGCACGTAAATCTGCAACACATCGTTCACTAGCAAAAAAAATTCTTCTAAAAGTAATTACGGATAAAAGCCGTAAATCCAGCCTAACTTAATAAAATCTGATTAAACCTTTAACTATACAGGAGAAAAAATGAATAAAGAATTTTTCGAGGGTAGTTGGCATGAGCTCAAAGGGAAAATTAAGGAAAAATGGGGCAAATTGACTGATGATGATCTTTTGAGGATTGATGGAAGCTGGGAGCAAATGTTAGGTAGCTTGGAAAAAAACTATGGTTATAAAAAAGACCAAGCAGAAAAAGAATTAAGTAAATGGAAAAATGAAAGCACACACTTAGGGAGGTAAATATGAAGCTTACTAGTATGGAAGATCTACTTGTCTATGAGTTACAAGACCTTTTAAGTGGGGAAATGCAGATGGTGGAAGCCTTGCCCCTCATGCAAAAAGCCGCTTCTCATCCTGAGCTAAAAGCAGCTTTTGAAAAGCATTTGCAGGAAACTAAACAGCAGGTTAAGCGATTAGAAATTGCTTTATCCTACTTAGATGCAGAAGCTAGTTATACTACCGTTTGCAAGGCTATGAAAGGTATGATTGCAGAGGGCGAGGAGATTATGAAAATTCATGCTCCTGACGATCTAAAAGATGCTGGTCTGATCGGTGCAGCCCAAAAAATCGAGCACTATGAAATTGCTGGTTACGGGACGGCAAAAGCCCATGCGGCATGGCTGAGTTTAGACGAGGTAGTAAACCTTTTGGATGAGACCTTGCAAGAAGAGGCCAGTACCGACAAAAAGCTGACCAAGCTTGCTGAAGGTTCCATGTTTACTTCAGGGATAAATAAGCAGGCCTCCAAATAACCAATCAAGAGGTTATTCCGAAAGCATGCTTAGCATGCTTTCGGGAGTACGACATGTTAGGCGCGGAAAAATGTTTTAAAAAATACCGACTTTTAATATCTCGGTAAAATCTTAATTAATGATAAATGATTTATCTAAAAATTAAAATTTAAGGGATAAAGAAAGATTTATTTAGGGCTTTAGGCATTAGTGCTCTTAAAAGTTTTTTAAGAAATAGCTGCAGCTGCCTATCTTGTGATTATCCTTAATTTCTCCACCTCTAACTTGATATATTCCCTTTAAAAAATTTAAAGCTCTTAAACTTATGGCTCATTCTTTGATTTTACAGCCTTAATAATATTTAAACGGCTACACACATATTAAGAGAGAGGGAGAAATAATGAGCAAAAGTCCACAGAAAAAAGGTTTAATTAAAGCTAATGAGCTTTACCTTTTTAATCACTTAATGAGGATTAATTAAAAATAAACTCAGGTAATTGGCCGAAAAAGTTTAATCGTTAAGCGAGAATAGAATGATATTAAAAGCTTATCAGCAAAAAAAGACATTAAAAAAACCTCTTGCCCCTGTGCCAGAGCTATCTCTAGACCCTTCTTGCGGTTTGCCCATTTTTTGTATACAAAAACATGCCGCTTCTCATTTACATTATGATTTTAGAGTCGAATGTCAAGGCGTGCTTATAAGTTGGGCTATCCCCAAGGGCCCTTCCCTTAATCCTTACAACAAACGCTTAGCTATTCGTGTAGAAGACCACCCCTTAGCTTATCGTCATTTTGAAGGAGTTATCCCTCCAGGGAATTATGGAGCAGGAGAAGTGGTTCTTTGGGATGAAGGGATTTACACTTTAGCGGGATTAAAGGCCAAAAAGGATATTGAGAATGCTTGCTTAAAAGGTTTAGAAAAGGGCCACTTAGAGATAGAGTTGTATGGCCATAAATTAAAAGGCGGTTTTGTCTTGCAGCAATGGAAAAAAGAGAAAGATAAAAATTGGTTATTGATTAAACGTAAAGATCAATATGTGGATTTAAAAATAGATGTGTTAGAGCACAATCAATCCGTGCGCACTTGCTTTCCTAACACCTTTTAAATAAGATTTTTAGTAACAGATGAGTAAGTTAAAAACAGTGAAGAGAGCAAGCATTAGGGAGATCCTGCTTAAAGAGTAAGGAATAGCTGGACAAATGCACAAGATAAGGCGTAAAACATACAACGATCTTCACACTTTTATATAAGGAACCTGCGAAGATAAGCTGAAAAAATTATTCCTTTTTTTCTCTTAGAGAATAAAAAAGTTATTTTAGGATCACTGTTTTAAAGAAGGAATGGTAGGTTGAGATAAAAATTTAGGCGATATTACAATTGGTAGGATGACGATATTGCCTGAAGGTAGCGTATGTCGTCATCGAATTTCAACCGTAGAAATATTGCTTCTGCAGTTGTGGCGTTGCTGAAAAGAGAAGCAACAAAAACAAAAAATCAGTATCAATTCGTTAATTTTGCAGATCATCGCACAAGGTCCCAGTATTGCCCTCCCCACGAAAAAGGTTATTTTTCATGATCTAGATCATCTTGCCGGCACATGGAGCCGTTAAGTAAGCATTTGATGAGCATATAAAATCTTTTGAAAAGTTTTATAAAGAGCGTTAGCCCTCCACCTATTCTGTTTGATACCCATACTTAAGCATCCTTTAAAAGAAATGAGGCAGCAATAATTGAAATTGTCCAGCATGTCGAAGGGATAGCCATAAGTCTTATCGTGATTGGAGAGGTGATAGCAGGATTTGATGGAGATAGCAGAGCCAACGAAAATAAGATGGAATTACAGAGATTATTAGAATCTTCCAAAATAAGAGTGTATCCTATTACACCTGATACCCCTCCTTTTTTTCGCAAATCTATTGTACTCTTAAAAGCAAGGGTGGACCTATCCCAACACATGATATGTGGATTGCCTCGCAGGCCTTGGAGCATGGAGATGCGGTACGTACACACGACAAGCACTTTGGCTTTATAGAGGGATGAATATCTAGAAGTACCAATACGGCTTTATTTGTGGAGAAAGAATGAAGGCAGGGAGCCCTCTCCGCACTTTTCATGGTGAGAATTTGCCGATTTGCTGCAGGAATTATTTCTTTTTTTAGCCTAAATAGTTGAATCTACAGAAGATTGTGGATCTTCTAAGGGGGAATGATCACTAGAAGAAAAAACACCCAAAGAGTGATGGCGATATGAATGCTGGGCTTAGGTTATGTACAGCTAAGTTGAAAAAAAATATTTAAAGGCGATTAAAGCAATCTAATGCTCTTAGATCGTTGTATTTAATGGCATGTCCTTGGAAACCCTTTTAATTAAGCCTAAAATTTTAGTGAAGATGCTACTCAAGCTTAAGGCACGATAGAGGGGAAAATTTTTAAGGGGGTAATGAATGTGGCTCCTAGATGGGTAAATTATAGGCGATAGCAAGAAAAATAAATGTGTTTGCAGTAGCAGTGCTGGCAAAATAGGTTTATTGCCCTGTCTGATAAACTCCTAAGTGGCGGAGAAGATGGGCGCGGTCTTCGCACTTTTTCCTGGCGTGAATTCGGCACTCTCCAAAAGGAATTGCTTCCTGTTGCAGCTTACCACAAATTTTGGTAACAGAAAACGGTCTTATTTGTACTAGCGATGAAAAGAATCGACCTTATTATCGAACATTAAATAATTCGAGAATAACAAGCAGTCTCATTCCCAAAGGTGATTATAAAGATCTTTGTTATTAGCGAATATTGACATTTTCGATAATAAGTGCTAGGGTATCCCTATAGCCACAGAGGAATGAATGGACATACTACAATCACCTGCCGGACAAATTATAAAATCTTTAAGTGGATATAAAGCTTTCGTACCAAATCCACTACCACCCCCATTCAAGTGGACCACCCAAATAGTAAGTGCTTTGTCACGAGCAGATTTTTTATTAGGTAAATTGGCTCGAGAAGGAGGCAAATTGCCCAATCCTCATCTATTAATGAGACCCTTTATTACCCGTGAAGCTGTTCTTTCGAGCAAAATCGAAGGTACTCAAGCAACTATTGGAGAAATACTAGCAGCTAGCGTCGGGATTAGTGTACAACGAAACCCCGATGATCTTCGGGAAGTGCAAAATTATATTAGACCTCTTTCGAAACTGGAATAAAATGTAAACTTTAGTAAAATGGTGACTCAACATTTAAAGGAGGCACCATGAAATTTGATAAGATAGAGAAATTAGATGATGAACGCTTTCGCAGATTGACAGGGGTAAAGCGTGGTACCTTTGATAAGATGGTGCAAATTTTACAGCAAGCCGATGCGGCCAAGAAGATTAAAGGCGGGCGTAAATATAAACTACGTTTAGAAGACATGCTGCTAATGACCTTGGAATATATGCGAGAATATAGGACCTATTTCCATATTAGCCAAAGCTATGGAATCAGTGAAAGTTCAGCTTATAAAGCGGTGAAATGGATTGAAGATACGTTAATCAAGCATCCAGATTTTGCTTTACCGGGACGTAAAGAGCTTTTGAAAAGCGATACGGAATATGAGGTTATTTTAATTGATGCTACAGAAACGCCTATTGAGCGCCCTAAAAAAAACAAAAGCGCTATTATTCAGGGAAAAAGAAAAAACATACCCTAAAGACCCAAGTTGTAGTCGATAAGAAGAGTAAAAAAGTAATTTGTACTTCATAGGGTAATGGCAAAAAGCATGATTTTAGGCTATTCAAAGAATCCCAAGTTAAAATCAATCCACAAATAAGAGTGTTAACCGATTCAGGATATCAAGGATTAACAAAGCTACATGCCCAAACCCAAGACCTAAGAAAAAAAGTAAGAAAAAGCCTTTAACTCAAGAGGATAAAAGAACAAACCAAAGTTTATCCAGAGAAAGAGTTGTCAATGAAAACGTCATTGGCCTCCTTAAGTGATTTAAAATTATAGCCGATCGCTACAGAAATAGACGTAAAAGATTTGCAATTCGCTTCAACTTGATTGCAGCAATCTATAACTGGGAATTAAATACGTGAGTTTCGAAAGAGGTCTATTGTAGCCCTCGATTACGGGATAAAACGATTAGGCGATCTTCCTTTGTCATTGAGGCTCATTAAAGAAATTCATCACCATTTAATGCAAGGTGTTAGAGGGTCACATGCAACCCCTGGAGGATTTAGGCGTAGCCAAAACTGGATAGAAACACCAGGTTGTACGCTCAATACGGCCAAATTTGTTCCTCCTCCACCAGATCACTTGATGGATTGCTTAGGTGAATTTGAAAAATTTCTACATGAAAGGCAGCTTCCGCCTTTAATTCATACTGCCCTATGCCATTATCAGTTTGAAGCCATTCATCCATTTTTGGATGGAAATGGACGCATTGGCCGGCTGCTAATTATATTATTGTTGATCGAGCAAAAAATGTTGCCAACTCCGATCTTGTACTTAAGTGCCTTTTTTGAAGCTACACGTGATGAGTATTATAAGCAGCTTTATAACGTGAGTGCTAGAGGCACATGGCATGAATGGCTGATTTATTTTTTGAATGGCATTGCGGTGCAAACCGAAGATGTGTTGTCGCGGGTAGAGAGAATCAATGACTTGTTGAATAAATGGAAAATGCAGGTTGCAAGCAGCACATCTAATGTTCCTGTACTGATTGTAGAACACTTTGCAGTGAACCCCTATCTTACCACGAACAGAATAGCAGAAGAACTTAAAATCGCTTATAGTACAGCTCAAAGGGGTATACAAAAGCTTGAGGAAGCGAAAATTATCAAACAGATCAACAGTACTAGACGCGATAAAATTTATTGTGCTATAGAGATACTGGCAATTCTTGAAGAAGCTACAAAAATTTATGCGGATTTTCAATGACGTCTTAGGTGAGCTAAGTATCAATTTTGTTAGAGTTGCCAATGTCAGCGAAGCTTCTTTGAAATTTCCCTGCTCTTTTTTTCTAATTATGTAATTCGACTCGCTTTCATCAGATCTCTTTGGATCCTTATCTGAATGGCATGGCAAGTTAATTTTTTATGTCCATGTTTATTTTTTTTCTGAAGCGTTTGTGGCACTCTTAAGATTGCATAAGAGAATATCTTAAAACCCTTGTTTTACCCTTATCCTTTTGCACATTATTAAAGAAATTCTAAAGTCCGTAGCTTAACCCCTGTAAGGGAGAATTGGATCTATTTATCCATGATTAAGCGGATGGTAAATCGGATTAATAAGGCAAAAGAAAGGGTTTAAGATATCCTTATACGCTTTCGAGCAACGCTTTATATAATCATATACTTAATAAAAAGTTTACTTTTACGGATAGAGCCAACCTGGAAATAGGTGAATTTCTTTTTTGGTTATGGGGAGGAAGTTTCTTTAGAAGGTATTATTTTCGAGCGTGGGATTGAAAGATAAAAAGGCGATCACAACACTGCTTGAGCCCTTTGATAAGCTTATTGCAGTGATTGATCATCCCAAGGTCGGAAGAGGTAGGATTCGAACCCACGGACCCCGTGAAGGGCCTTCTGTTTTCAAGACAGACGCAATCGGCCACTCTGCCACTCTTCCTTAAAATCTGAATGGTATCTTATAGCTGATAGAAAGTTATTTGTGCAAGCTAAATATTTGAAGATTAGCGATTCTAAATTTAAGTAGGGATACGCTTTTATGGAGATGGATTTTATTAGATTTAAAAAAAGCTGTTTTGCTAAAGGGGGAGCTTATCGATACCTGCTGGCAAGCTTTACCCTTTAATTTTAAAATTTTCTCTCCCTCTTATTTTCAGCGTTGATTTTTTCTTAACCTAAAATCAATCAATTAAAGCATGGCCTTACAGGAATTTTCTTCCTTATTTATTAACAATATATAGCTGGCTTAAATCCTTTTTGCTTTAACGGAAACAGATTCTAATTAAATGGAGACTGCTTTTGTCTCTTTAAAGTTAAAAATGCTATTTTATTCCTTGGGAACACCTTTTAATAAGTTTTCGCTTATCTCAAAGTTTTGCAGCTGAGGTAGTAGGCTACTTATTGAGGGTGGAAGAAGGATAAGGGGGTTGTTGTCTAAGTAAAGCTCTTTTAGCTCGGGGAGCTGGCCTATCTCTTCCGGAAGAACCTTCAGTTGGTTGTCGTTTAAATAGAGGATCCGTAGCTGAGGTAGGCTGCCTATTGAAATAGGAAGGCGGGTAAGTTGATTATTGCCTAAGTAAAGCTCTTGTAACTTAGAAAGTTGTCCTATTTCTTCGGGCAGAGAAGTGAGCTGGTTGTGGCTTAAATAAAGGGTGTATAGCTGAGAGAGATGACCTACTGCTGAAGGAAGGAATGAGAGCTGGTTGTTGTTTAAGCGAAGCCAGCGCAGTTGAGTAAGCTGTCCGATCGTGGAAGAAAGGAAAGTAAGCTTGTTATTGCTTATATTTAAATCCTGTAGATTTGAGAGCTGTCCTATCTCAGGCGGAAGAGAGGCGAGATCATTTCTCTCCAAATCGAGCCATTGCAGCTGAGAGAGCTGCCCCACCGATCCAGGAAGTGTATTTAGCTGATTGTCCATTAAATAAAGAGTGTGCAGTTGAGGTAGCTGTTCTATCTTAATTGAGAGAGAAGTTAATTGATTGCTGTTTAGGCAAAGCCACTGTAGGCAAGAGAGCTGGGTTATCTCTGCTGGAAGGGAGGTAAGCTTGTTATCATTTAAGTTAAGCCATTTCAGGTGAGGCAGCTGTCCTAAAGCAGTAGGAAGGGTGCTAAGATGATTGCTGCTTAAGTTAAGATTTTGAAGTTTAAATAGCTTGCTTATCTCTACCGGGAGGGTGGTCAGTTGGTTTTCGCTTAGGTAAAGAATATGAAGCTGAGACAGCTGTCCTATTTCGGGAGGTAAATAGGTCAATCTGCTGAGATTTAAATCTAAATGCTTAATATTTTTTTTATGATTTTTAATCCATTTTCTAAAAAGCTCTCCCTTTTCTTTTAGAGGTAAATGCTTGATTTTTTTCTGGCTTAAGAATTCCTCCCCACCAGGGATTTCTTTCCAAATTAAAAGGCGATTAATATTTAAAAGGTAAGAAAAATAATTACTCAAAGTGAAAGTTCTTTTTTCTTCAGTTTTCTCTTTAAACTCAAAAGGGGAGAGAGAAGTAGCTAAGATAAAAATTTGATGAAAAATTGAGCTTACCTTTTTTACTATAGGAAGATTTTCTTCTATGTGGTAAAGCTTATTGAGGATACAAGTGGGGATACTATCATACCTTGAACTTGAAGGAAAATGTAGCTTAATTATTCCTTTGTATAAAGAGGGCATGACTTCAGTAGTTAAAAGATGCTGCCAGCGTCTACAAACACTAAACAAAGAGGGTGTAGCACAATGCTCTAAAATAGGAATTAGTACTTCATTAGGAAGCCTTTCAATGGGGCTAGAAAAAATTGAATTCATTTCATCATGTCTTTAAGGTTATCTGCAGATCTTTAACTTTTTTATAGTTATCTTATAGGCTATTTGACGTTTCTTCTCATCTTCTCTTTTAGACACTAAAAGTTAAATCCTAAGATAGCTCCCACGTGAGCTTATGAGAAGCGCAAGTTTTAGTTAAATCGCGGGTTAAGATTTGCTACAATTGCTTTTATAGATCTATTTTAGAGGTTATAAATGCTTTTATATTTGTTGTACAAATAATCCATATAGGCCTCCTCGTTAAACTCTTTTTTTGTTACAAGCTTTAGCAACTTTTTGCTATCATATTGTCTGCCATAACGATGAACATGCAGATTAAGCCATTCTTTTATAAATAGTAAGTCTCCTCTGGAAACCTGTTCTTGCCAATCAGGGTGTTGTTTTTCAAAAGCGGAAAAAAGATGAGAGGCGAATAGATTACCTAAGGTATAGGTAGGAAAATAGCCAAAAGAACCCGTTGACCAATGAATATCTTGAAGGCATCCTTCCGCAGGATTGGAGGGGGTTAAATTCAAGAGCTCTTGCATCTTAGCATTCCATGCCTCAGGGATTTCATCGACTGATAAAGAGCCTTCAATCAGCGCTTTTTCTAGCTCAAAGCGCAAAATGATATGTAAGCTATAGGTAACTTCATCAGCTTCTACACGAATCAATGAGGGTTCCACCTTATTAATCGCTTTATAAAATGAAGGTATTGAAATTTTTTCTAATTGTTGAGGAAACATTTTTTGTAATAATGGAAAGAAATGCTTCCAAAAAGGCTTGCTCTGTCCAATACGAGTTTCCCACCATCTTGATTGACTTTCATGGAGCCCTAAAGAAACAGCTTCTCCTAACGGACTTCCATAATGTTCTGGAAGTAATCCCATTTCATATAATCCATGGCCCGCCTCGTGCATAATAGCAGAAATGCTGCTCATTAATGAATGAGGGTGTAGGCGAGTGGTGATACGGCTGTCCGTAGGATGGCTAGCAGAAGAGAAGGGATGAGAAGATATATCCAGTCGCCCTTTACTCTGATCATAGCCCATCGCGTTCATCAGCTGATGTCCAAATTCTAGCTGTTTTTTTGGATCAAAGCTTCCGAATAGGAAACTGTTGTCTATTTTTTTAGAACTTTTAATTTTTTTTAGAAGATTTGTGAGAGAGTTCTGTAAATTTGCAAAGATAGTAGCCACTTCAGCGGTAGAGGTATGAGGTTCGTAAAGGTCTAATAAGGCATCATAAGGGTGATCTTGATAGCCTAGTAAATCTGCTTTTTTGCGATTCATGTAAATGATTTTTTCTAAATAAGGGGCTAAAATAGAAAAGTTGTTCTGCTGTTTAGCGGTACGCCATGCCATGATGGCTTGAGACGTAGTAGCAGTAAACTCTTCTACAAAATTGGCACTAAGACATTTTTCTTGTTGGTAGTCTCTTCTCCAAACTTGCAAAGCAGCCTTTTGCTGAGCACTTAATCCTTTAGCAATTGTTTTACCCGTCTCAAGGTCGATAAGCTTTGCAAGAGATTTGGCAAATGCAGGAGAGGTTTTGGATTTGTGAATAATTCCTGCAAGTACTTTTAGCTGCTCGGAGCGAATAGCGGAGGCGGCATGGGGCATATAAGTCTCTTGATCCCAGTCTAATATAGATGTTATTCCACTTAAAATTCGACTATAACGGGATTTTTCATGCAAGGCTTCATAATCTTTTTGTGCTTGAACAGATGCCATAGTTCCTACTTTAAATTCTTTAAAGGTTTGACTTTAGCATGTAAGATGCTTTTTTTGCTAACGACATTGAGAAATCCATATCAGAAAAAGCGAGTTTTAAAAATAAAAATCTTTATTGCTTGTTGAAGAGTCTTTTCGATAAAACCTTACCCTGCTAGAGCTGGTTTTATCAGTAAAGTGCTGAGTAAATTAGATCTGAAGTTAACTTATCTCCAATTCAGACATGTTTTTTTCTTATTGTTTGAGTTGTTTTTAGCAAGAATGACTTAAAAAAAAGGGCATTTCTCCAGCAAAATCATCTCCTGTAAGTCAAAACCTTTTTGACTCTCACCGAAATAAAATTAGAACCTTCGCAAGCTAAATGACTTTATAGCAAGCTAAAGGTTATCTATATTTTATATTTTTCTAAATAGCTCTGCCTGTCTTTAACATATTAAGTAATGGAGAAACAAGCTTTGGCAGCTACAACCTAAAATGCTGTTTTATTTCCCCTGAAATATCTTGGAGTAGATTTTCATCTAAATTAAGAGTTAACCATCTAGATAACCGTGTGATCTCTATAGGAAGGGAGGCGAGTTGATTGTGCTCTAAGTTAAGGTCTTCTAGCTGGAATATTTGCCCTATTTCTGCAGGAAGAGCGGTAAGCTGGTTGTTATTTAAGGAAAGCGTTCGCAGCTGAGAGAGCTGCCCTATTTCTATCGGAAGGGCAGTGAGCTGGTTGTAATTTAACTCAAGGTATTCCAATGAAAATAACTGTCCTATTGCGGGGAAAAGGGAGGTAAGTTGGTTGTTGTTTAAGTAAAGTATTTGCAGGTGAGAAAGCTGCCCTATTTCTGCAGGAAGAGTGGTAAGCTGGTTGTTATTTAAGGAAAGCGTTCGCAGCTGAGAAAGCTGGCCAATTTCTATAGGAAGGGAAGTTAGCTGGTTGTTATTTAAGAAAAGTGCTCGCAGCTGAGAAAGCTGCCTTATTTCTATAGGAAGGGAAGTTAGCTGGTTGTTATTTATGGAAAGCGTTTGCAGCTGAGAAAGCTGCTCTATCTTTGCTGGAAGGGAAGCTAGCTGGTTTTTATCTAAGCATAGTGTTTGGAGTTGTGATAACTGCCTTATCTCTGCTGGTAGGGAGGCGAGGTGGTTGTCATTTAAGTAAAGTTCGTCTAGTCCCACAAGTTCCCCTATCTCAGCAGGTAGGGTAGTAAGCTGGTTGCTGTTTAAGTAAAGACTCCTTAGCTGAATCAAATGCCCTATTTCTTTAGGAAGGGAGGTGAGTTGGTTGTTATTTAAGTAAAGCTCTTGTAGCTGAGATAGCCTTCCTATTGCGCTGGGAAAAGTGAGAATCTGATTATTAATTAAGTTAAGGCTCCCTAGCTGAGAAAGCTGTCCTATTTCGGCAGGAAGAGTGGTGAGCTGGTTGTTGCTTAAGCCAAGGTGTTGTAGTTGTGTTAGCTGTCCTATCTTTGCAGGAAGAGTGGTAAGCTGGTTGTTGCTTAAGTCGAGCTCTTGTAGCTGAGAAAGCTGCCCTATTTCTTCAGGAAGGGAGGTAAGCTGGTTATTCTGTAAGAAAAGCTCTTGTAACTTAGAAAGCTGTCCTATTTCTAAAGGTAAAAAGGTCACGCCACTTCTTTCTAAATCTAACAGGATAATATTTTTGCTACAACTTTCAATCCAATCTCTAAAAAGCTCTCCTTTTTTTACTAAAGGCAAATGCTTAATTTTTTCTTGTTCTAAGTATTCCTTTCCCCCTGGAAATTTTTTCCAAATTAAGAGGCGATTAATATTTACGAGATAAAAGGAGTAATTAGCCAAAGTAAAATATTTCTTTTCTTCTGGTATTCCTTTGAAATCTAGAGGAGAAAGAGTGCTAACCTGAGTAAAGATTTTTTTAAAGATTTTATTTATCTTTTCTAGCTTAGAGAGCTTAGCTTCTAGCTTATAAAGCTTATCTAAAATACGAGCTTGTTCAGTAGCACTCCCTTTAGGAAAGTGAATTTTACCTATTTGCTCATAAAGAGAGGGCATTACCTCCGTAGCAAGTAGATGATGCCATTTTATACAAACGCTAGATAAAGAAGGGCTAGCGCAGGCCTTTAAAATAGGGGTGAGTATTTCATTAGGTAGGTGTTCAAGATGGGTGGAGTTAGGGCTCATTTTATTACCTCTTTAAATTGTACGCAATTTCTAGTGGTTATATTCTACAGGAAAGAATAAATTCTTAAACGGTTTTGAAGTTATTTGTTTTAAATATGGAAAAATTTTTCTTAATTTCCCTGATTTTCTAAAGAGAGGTCTGGCCAGCATTAAAACATTTTCAAGAAGAAGGGCTTAAAAAATAAGGATAAGCTTTCTACATACCTTTTACTTTTAGCAAGCAACAAACTTTTGGGTTATTAATAATCAAGGTAAAATTTTTTATAAAAAAACTTTTTATCTTTAAGTGATTAACTTTCAAAGGCTTTTTACTAATGCACATGCCTTTGACCTTTTAAGAAACCTTTGTAGGCTCAATCTTTTCTTGTTTAGCTAGACGATTGACAATTGTAGTGATGATTTCTTTAGTTACTTCCACTTCCATTTGATGCTTAGCTACAAAATTAGAAAGATGCTGATCAAGTTGCGGAAGCAAAAAATAGGCATTAAAAAGATATAATTTTTCTAAAATTTTAGGAGTTTTTACTCCTTTTGTGGCTTGATCAACTAGGACTTCGCTCGTATTATAAAACCATTTTTCATGCCACTCTTGTTGTTTTTTTAAATCTAAAAAAGTCTGAAAAGCTTTCTGTTTTACCTCTATCTTTTTAAGACACTTTTCAATTTTTCTTTCAACTGTTTGCAAATCAAGAGAAATTTTACGAAGATGAGGAGCTTGTAAAGCAAGTCCATGCAATTTTTTTTGAGAAAGTTTAGAAGCTAAATCTTCTTTTTTAGCCATTAGCTGGTTCAATTTATCTTTAAAGCTACCACCTTCTTGTAAAGAGCGCACATTTTTTATGCCTTCGGATAGTACGAAAATCGATTTGTCAGGTTGGTGACGTTTAACAATTTTACTACTCGTTTGTTCATAGATATGATTTAAAACCTTTTTAGAAATTTTGATATCCTTAGCTTCTTGGCGGTTCATATGCCTTAGAATGGTGCGAGTCTGCTCTAATGAAGCTTCCTGAATAGGTGTTTTCTTAAAACGTCTGTCTAAAGTGGTCGTTTCAATTTTCGCTTCGTATTCTTCAGGAGTGGTAATCCCTACTACATAAAATAAACTGTCGGGGGAAGTGTCTATCACACTATTGAAGCGTTGGCCTGAAATATCACTTAAGTTATGAGCTTCTTCAACCACAAGAATAATATCTTTTCTATGTTCTCCAATCTTGTCTATAAGCTGTTTTAGAGGAGATTTAAAATCAAATAGATTTCCATTTCGAGCTAATTCCCCACTATTTACATAAAAAAGCTTTTTGTTTTTAAGGATGGCAGGAACTTCTCCAGTAGCTAAACGCCAGCCTAAGCCTTTCATAAGCTCGGTTTTTCCAATTCCTGATTTACCAATAAGCAGCGGATGTTTACGGCCTGTTTCATTGTTGCAGGCTAGAGCTTGAATGATTTCATCAAGTTCTTGCTCTCTTCCATAGATAGGTTTAATCAAGCCATTTTTAATCTGTTGGGTTAGATTTATGCAATAAGGAAGCTGATTAGGACATCTATTTAGCCATCGTTTAAAGAAGAGACTGGCAATTCCACTTGCTACCGTCCCTCCGGCAATAATTGCTATAGAGATAAGGGGATTAACGATTAGATGAAGAACAAATTTGATAATATGAAGAGGAATTTCAAGAAGCCTCCAGTAAATATCCAACATATATTTGGTTTCAAAATAGGTATTGGGTTCTTTGCCTAATTCTAATAAATTAAAAGCTACAATAAGTGTACGAATAAGATTATTAAAGATTCTAAAAAGAAAGAATTGTTTAGAGGTATGCAGGAGTTTTATGCGTGCATCCTCCCCTTCATATTTTTTGATAATTTGCCTAACAGTATAAACATGTTTAGCTATTAGGTGAGCATCGAGAGCTTTTTGATCTATTGGAGGGGATTCTTCTCCTTCACCTGAGGGTAACGAGATTAAAGAGTGCAAGTGCTTAAGAGACATCCATTGAATACACTGATTCCCTCGAAAACGTTGACCTTTCTCAAAATCTGTTTTCAATGCTTCTTCTAAAAGCAATTTTCTCTCTAGGTCGGACATGTTTTTTATAATGATCCTTAGATTTTTTTTGAGCCTACATAAATGCTTAGAATTTAAGGCTTCTAAAAAAAGAGAAACTTTTTGACTGCTCTCTTTTATTATACCCGTTTGTTTTGCAAGAGCGTTGATGTTTTTTATCAAAGGAGTTTCTTCCTTTCTTATCCACTTCAATAGCTTTTTACCTAGGGAACTCCAAAAAGGCTGCTGGGCTTTAGGAGTGGGAAAACGTTTTTCAATAGCTGGGGGAGACGAACCTACAGAAGAAAAGGGAGCAGAAGGGGCAGCGGTGAAAGGGCTGATGGCTACCTTCATAATAAGGTCCTTGGTTTTGAAAATTAGGGGGTTAGTCTAGCATAACTTCTCTCGAATTTCAAATAGTTAAGCTAAAGGAGATAAGTTTCTTAACTTTACTAGGTTAGCTTCCTAGTGAGTTTGCTATTTTAGGTGAAAAAACTTAATATTTGTAAAGGTAAGAGCATGGCCAAGCTTACTTTGCTGAATAGATTAGTGCTATATAGGAATGTATAGAAGATTATTTTGCTAGCCTGCTAAGCAGCCAAAGTGTAGCCTAAAAAGAGCAAAAGGGTGGTTGCTCCTTCTGTGATGGCAAAAAATATAATTTTAGGCTATACAACGCATCCCGCGTTAAAATCATTCTACCAACGAGAGTGTTTATAAATCTAAGGCTATCTTGGCATGGATTAAAAAAGCTACCTACCCACCATTTATAACTAAAAAATCTTTTACTAGAATTGTCATAAAAATAGACCTAAAAGCTTGATGCTTTGCTTCAACTTAACTGCCAGCATTTATCATTAGGGATCAAAAAGATGAGCTCTAAAGGAGGATTGCTATAAAATTAACATGGCATCGCCGTAAGAAAGAAAGCGGTAACGTTCTTTAATAGCTTTATTATAAGCTTCTTTAATTAATTCTGGTGAAGCAAAGGCACTGACTAACATGAGTAAACTTGAACCGGGTTGATGAAAGTTGGTGAGTAGATGTTGCACGTACTTAAATTGGTAGCCCGGATGAATAAAGATGTTGGTGTTATATTTTCCTCCAGTTATCATCCCAGAAGCCGAAGCTGCGGCCTCCAGAGCACGGCAAGAAGTGGTTCCTACGCAAATTTGTCGTTTATTGATAGGTCTTTTATTAAGGCGCTCGGCTGTTTCTTGGCTAATCTCAAAGGATTCAGCGTGCATTTGGTGTTCACGTATATCCTCTACCTTAACGGGCAGAAAAGTTCCTAAACCAATATGCAATGTAAGTTTATCTACTTGAACACTTTTTTCTTCAAGTTTTTGTAGCAAATTATCTGTAAAGTGCAAGCCTGCCGTAGGTGCTGCTACAGAGCCAGGATGTTGCGCATAGACGGTTTGATAGCGCTCCTTATCTAGGGCAGGAATAGCTGTGCGGCGCATATAAGGAGGAAGAGGGATATGGCCAAATTTTTCTAAAGCTTGCGCTATATCTCCTTCATAATCGAAATTGACCACACGCTTGCCATCGGCTAAAACGTCTATAATTTTGCAGGAAAAACCTTCTTTAAAGGTCACATTGCTTCCCTTGCCTAATTTTTTGCCTGGTTTTACTAGAGCTTCCCAATCGCCTGTTGGAAGCCTTTTAATCAAAAATATCTCTGCTTTACCACCGCTAGAACGGGAACCGATAAGGCGAGAGGGAAGAACCTTGGTATTATTGAATACTAGGCTATCTCCTTTACCTAAGAAGTCAGCTAATTCATGAAAAACCATTTCATGCATATTTCCTGAAGCGCGGTCGACTACAAGTAGCCTTGTGGTATCGCGAGGCTCGCACGGGTATTGAGCGATCAACTCCTCGGGTAAATCATATAGATAATTATTTAGCGAATGCCAATCTTTCATAAAAGGTTAGATATGAGGCCCTTAAAGGTGACAGGGAATAGAGCAAGAAACCATTATAGGATGGATCGAAAAAATTTAAAAAGTTTACTAGGAATGAAAATTTGTTGAGAATATCCATCCCCTTTTAACTCAGCTTTAAAATGTCTCTTAATCGTAGGCTTTCTATATCTTTACTTTTTCTAGCTTGGCTTTCTATTTCTATCTCTGTCTAGCTTTTATAGGCAAGGTTATTAAATGAGCTTTACTATGTTAATTAATTCGCGATTAAATCTATTTGTGCACCAGGAAAAGCTTTCTTAAGAATTTGAGCGGCATGTTCACCTTGATGTGCAAGCATGGCAGCTTGATCTAAAGAAATTTTAGAATGGATAACTTGTGCATGTCCTCCATCTATTGCTTCTATACTATCCCACTTAGCCATCAACGGGCTTGAAGAGAAAGTCATTACCATATGGTGAGTTGCTTTAACAGCTTGCTCGATAAGCTTAGAAGGAGGAGAAAGAGCATATCCCTGATAGCCTATTTGTTTAGCTTCCACGTCCCAATAATCACTAGGAGCTTTTTGCTTTAGATAATAGGCATTTGTGCGTGCCGCAATGGCTACTGCAGCTAAAGCCTCTCCTGGCAGAGGTGCTTGTAATCTTGCTGCTAAGATTGTTTTCACATATTCATCAAAAGGAATCTCATTAACAATGCTAATCGTACCCCCAATATCATAGATGTAAATACGTCCTTTATATTCAATACCGTCGACTATTATGGTAGTAGCTTTGTCATCAGGCAGAATCATGAGCTGGTAAAGGCCTGGAAACTCTTCCTGCCATTTTAATCCTTCGCTTAAGGGCTGAATATATTTTTTTTTACCGATAAAACGTGTGCTTATATGCTTGTTGGTATGAGGATCATAGATTTTGTATTTACCTTTAACCTCTAACATAGCTCCTGGTTTATTATGCGTAATTAGAATTTTTAAGGTGTCCTTTGCTGCGGGCAAGGGCTTATTAAAAAATGTAGATAAAGAATCTGCTATGCCTGCATGGGCTGCATTAGACAGTAGAATGAAACCCAAGAAAGCGATGAACATTTTTTTGATCATAGTCGTTCTCCTAATTATTGATCGTTAATTTTAAATGTTGGTAGGCAAGAGATGTGACTTCACGACCGCGCGGAGTTCTTTTAATAAAACCTTGCATGATAAGGTAAGGTTCGTACACTTCTTCAATCGTATGAGCTTCTTCTCCAATAGCAACAGCAATAGTATTGAGCCCCACCGGGCCACCCTTATAATGATGAATCATCGTTTCTAAAATCTTAATATCCATTTCATCCAGACCTTTATGGTCGATGGAGAGCATTTCTAGCGCTTTTGAAACAACTTCTGGGTTAATTTTATTATTTGCACGGATTTGAGCGTAATCACGGACCCAGCGCAAAAGGTTATTAGCAATTCGTGGGGTTCCGCGTGCACGGCGGGCAATTTCTAAAGCCGCTTCAGGCGTAATATTTAAGTTTAAAATGCGCCCTGTACGCATTAAGATTTGCACCAAGATCTCCGGAGGATAAAGTTCCAAGCGACAATTAAGCGCAAAACGAGATCTTAAAGGGCTAGAAAGCAGTCCTGAGCGGGTAGTTGCGCCTGCTAAAGTGAATTTGCTTAATTTAACTTGAACGCTACGAGCATTGGGTCCACTATCGATCATAAGATCGAGCACAAAGTCTTCCATAGCAGGATAAAGATATTCTTCGATGGTGCGGTTGAGGCGATGAATTTCATCGATAAAGAGGATATCGCCATCTTTGAGGTTAGTGAGCAAGCCAGCAAGATCGCCAGGTTTCTCAATGACTGGGCCTGAGGTTATCACTATATTAGTACCCATTACCTTAGCAAGAATATTAGCAAGCGTTGTTTTTCCTAAACCTGGTGGCCCAGAAAAAAGGCAATGCCCTAATGCTTCTTTACGTTGCTTGGCAGCTTCTATAAGAACAGTTAGCCGTTCACGTAGCTGATCTTGGCCGATAAAATCAGCCAATGATTGAGGGCGTAAGGGGACTTCAAAAGTAACATCTTCTTGACTTAGAGTAGATTCAATGTAATTTTTTGATTCCATAATTTATCTTTAGGAAAAGAACCCTAAGGCGTTTAGGAAAACAAATATTATTAAGATAGGAGACATAATTTTAAAGCAAAACCTAAAATAATGCAAGAGCCAAGGATGATTGTCAAAAAAATGAGAAGAGCCTAATTTTAAACTATTTAAGCTATGTGTAGTGCCCCATATCCATCCTACAAGGATTACGGCTAAAAAGCCTCCTACCGGAATAAGGATAGCGTTAGCAAGAAAATCAGTAAGAGCAAGAAAAGTCATCCCATGCCAGCGTATATCAGCTAGGATACTGCTTGAAAGAGCACTAGGAATACCTATTAAGAAAGCGCCTAAGCCACAAATGAGTACGGCTTGCCGACGTTTCCATCCCCATTCGTCCATTAAATAAGCGATTGTAGGCTCCATTGCAGATATTTCTGAGGTAGTTGCTGCTAAAACTACGAGCAAAAAGAACATGCTTGCTAGAAAATGCCCACCAGGAAGATGACTGAATACCCAAGGGAGGGTATGAAAAATAAGGCCCGAACCTTGATCAGGTTTTAAATCTACAGAAAAAACAATGGTGAAGACAGCGACCGCTGAAAGTAAGGAGACTAGTGTATCCATAAGCACAACAGGATAGCTACTTTTTACTAAATTTTCATCAGGCTTTAAATAACTTCCATAAGTTACTATAGTGCCCTGCCCTATGCTAAGGGTAAAAAATGATTGACCTAGCGCGGCTAAGATAGCAGCGGGAGTGATAAGGCTCCAATCTGGTTTGAGTAAAAATTCTAGCCCTCGCTGAGCATTTGGCATCTTTAAGCCGGTGCCCACTAAATAAAGAAGGACTAAAAATAGTAAGGGCATCATGATTTTGTTACCTCGCTCGATGCCGTTACGCACTCCAAGATATAGAATGCCAATACAGATAAGGAGAAAACAAAAATGAAAGCCTATCCCCCATAGTGGGTTATTCATAAGGTTGCGATGATGATCAGCCACTTGAGCAGCCGAGGTAAAATTCGAAAGATTTCCTTGGACTGCCTCTACTAGATATCCCAGCACCCACCCAGCGACTGCACTATAGAAAGAACTAACAATAAATCCTGTAAGAATGGTTAGCTTTCCTGCCCAGGACCATGCTAATTTGCCTCCTAAAAGGCGGAAAGCTCCGCTGGGACTTGTTTGCGCTGTTCGACCGATTAACATCTCTGCCATAAAGACTGGAAATCCAATCAGGAATAAGCACAGTAAGTAAACGATAATAAAAGCAGAGCCTCCATATTGCCCCACAATGTAAGGAAAGCGCCAGATATTAGCGAGTCCAACCGCTGATCCTGCCACGGCAAAGATAAAGCCAAGGCGAGAACCCCATAAAGGTCTTGTCATTCAGTGTTCCTGTTTGTTAACCGGCATTGATCATCTATTCAGCTTGGCAATTTGGCCGCTTATAATCTAAAAGGCGCGGTGTATTTTTTTAGGGTTGCCAAAAGTGTAGCGAAGTCTTTAAATATTTGCATTATAAAATCTATTCGATAGCTGGTAAGTTCAAAGCAGATGGGATGTAATAAACCATTCTAAGAGATTGGCAAGCTACAGTTAACTTTAGATATTAAAAAAGTTTTTCCTTTTGAACACTTTAAGCTTTTTATTATCTTGCCTGTCATTTTCTAATGGTAGAGGGGATGATTTTAGATAGCGGCAGTAAAAAGAATAACTGCATAAGTTAAAAAAAATTGCTTTAATTGGGAGTTTGATGATACAATCGGAATTTATGACGTTTTTGTTTTTAATTAAAATGTAATATTAAACATTAACCGGTTTATTTAGGGCAGGTTTTGTTTAGGCATATCTTTCAAGGAGAAAAGTGATGACAAGTTTTAATAGTGAAGTGTCGAGGACGAAGGCTTTAAATGCAGTTAAAAGCGAAGATTCCAAAGAGACGACAGAAATGGAACTAGAACAGCTCGTGTTTCTTCTGCTCACCGAACGACTTAATCAACTCCAGCAAAAAAGCAATGATGAATTTCAAGAATTGAAAAAACGCCAGGAAGAAGTGGTACAGATGCATAAAGTATTAAAGCTGATTAACAGCCAGACTACTGATCGCAGTGAATTATCTTTTGATACCTCGCATGACTTAACTCACCATTTGAAAGACGCTAGAGAAAAATTAGGGATTGATATTCAGGAAGGCTCTATTAAAAATGGTAAAATGATCTATACGAAAGATCAACGCGATAGGTTAATTGATAATATCCGGATGACCATTGACGATTATAATACTAAAAATGATATGCAAATGCAGACTGTCAATCGACTAATTAATGAACGTTATGAATCTTACCAAATGGCTCGCGCTATCTTAAAGCCTATCCATGACGATAAGATGAGCAAAGCGCGTGCTATCATGGGCCGTTAATTGAGGAGGAGCATATGCCGTTAGATAAACTTAACTCAAGTTTGGAAAGGACTTGGGAATTAAATACAAATGCCGAAACGCATGGCAGCAGTTACTTGAAAAAGCAAGGTTCTGCACCTGCTGAGGTCCAGCCTTCTCTGTATGCAAGTTCGATTACTTCTTTAAAACCTATTGAAGTTGCTACTCAAGCGGTGCAAAATGAACAACTTCACGGAAAGAAAAATAAAAGTGCCTTTGCCTGGATGGAGAATCTGCGAAATACTTTAATGAGTTATCTAGGAGCTCAGCAAAAAAAGGCTTCTGTGCCTGCATTAGAAGCTCAGCAAAAAATGAAGATTTCACTTGAGTCGACTACCCAAGCCTGTGCACTTGAGGAATTAAAAAATAGATCATCCGCTATTCATAAGCAACCTGAAACGATTAAAATAGAAGCTTTAGGAAAACAAAAGAAAGGTTTTCTATACCAGCTAGGTGACTGGATTAAAGAAAAATGGAGTTTTTTTAGCGGAAGCTCAAAAGGCAGTAAGCCTGCTGAAAAGATCATTGAACGTGAGTATTCTTCACAAGCTAAGCCTCTAGCACACCGTTCTCCTAAAGAGATTGATGAAGATTTTAAATATTTAGATATCACCGCTATGGATCCTCTAAAAGCTATGTTAGCCATATTAGTTAAGCAAGGGGAGCTGCGCCAAGAGCAGGCTACGCTAATCAATCAGCAAATTCTTCACAGGCAGCAAGACTTAAAAGCGCTGCACGCCGAACGTATGCAAATTCAAGCTGAACTTGCTCTGATAGGTAAACGCGCTGGTGTTTTAGAAAAAGTCAGCGTGGGATTAACGGTCACGCAAGCCCTAGGGGGGATAGCCTCGGCTGCTATGGTAGTGTCAGCTGCAGCTACAATAGCTACAGGTGGTGTTGCCCTGCCCCTTTTAATTGTAACAGGAGTTTTCAATGGCATGGCAGGAGTAGGCCAAACATTTAATACTTGGTTAAAAGGTGACACTAAAAATAAACTAAATAAACTTCAAGGTGAGATGCTAGCAAAATCATCCCAACGCGATGAATACCAATTTCAACTTAAAGTGGATGTTCAAGAGATTAAAAAAGCGCTGGTTTCTTTGATAAGCCATGCGGAAATGGGAAGTGGACTTCTTTCTGCCCAGTATGGTAAATAAATAATAATTTTTGAGGAGAATTAATTATGCGTGAAGATGCAATAAAAGAAAACTATTCCTCTTATGCGCCTCGCGGCCCATTAAGTGAAGACTATCCGTTAGATTTTAAAGCTAGCGATGCCATTCAAGCTACCGAGCGTTATTCTAGCTCAGTCGCATCTTGCAAAGATTTCCCCCTCCCTATTTACGCTGCTAAAGATTTTTTTATTGAATCAGAACAAGAAGCTAATCCAAAAATAGCTGAAATGCAAAAAGCTATGCAAAAGGAAGCAATTTTAAAAAGAAATAAAAAAAGTTTTTGGCAAATTTTTAATAAAGAAACCTTAGTTAGCTGGAAAGATAAGGCATTTAGCCTTTTTGGAAAAAACAAACTAGCTAGCAGTAAAAACGCCTCGATAACAGCCCCCTTGACAATCGAGCCGACTGGTGGTGAGCTAGCTCCTGCTAAAATTAACAAAAAAGAGGATATCGAAGCTCAACGTATTAAAGAAATTGAAGATACGCTTGTTGCTTATGAACTAGAGCTACAAAATGCTAATGGCGGCAATATGAAAGCCATGATGGAAATGATGTGCAAAATTTCCATTTTGTTAGGATCGCTTGGCCATCGTTACAACAAGAAAGAGATCGATGATTTATTTAAGCATCTAGAAGTAAATGTGAAAAAAAGAGTGAAAACATTTGAAGGTGGACGTGCTTGGACCTATGTTTCCGTGTTTCTACAAGGGACGGGAGCTGCTCTTTCCTTTGCTCCTTTAGGTGGCCAAATTCTAGGGGACACTTCCATGCTTGGTAAAGTCTTAACAAATTTAGGACAAACTTCGCAAGGAATAAGTTCATTTGGACATGCTACTAGCAAAATTGGGGACATTGAATCTGAGAAAAAAATGGCTGCTCGTACCGAACATGATCATGAAGGGGAGAAACTAAAACAAACTCGCCATGATCGCGATCGAAGCATAGAAAAAATTCATCAATCTAGTCAGCAATTATTTGCGATTATGAATGAGCTAGCACGTACTCATACTGAATCAGTTAAGAGAGCTGCAGCTGTTTAATCTTGCTAACGGTGCTGCAAAAGCACCGTTTCTTGCTAATTTCTTTTTTTTATCCGTGGATCTTTATCTAGCTTAATGCTCGCGCAGATTAATTTGAGGGACCTTATAAAAAGGTTTCTCTTTCTAATATACACTCTAGTCTAAAGAAATAAAATTTTTAAATTTTTTTCAGCTCGTAAATTTTGTTTTATAATTTTATCTAGCTACAACTTAAAAAGTGTTTGATATAAATCAAATTTTTTTATAAAGAAAATTATTTATAACAACCTTTAAGGAGTAGCTATGTCAATAGGCAACAATGTTACATGTTTAGAAAAACGGATAGATTACGAAAGAATATATATTCCTCGCATTTGCGGTGCTGTCGGTAGTGAATTTATAAGGGTTATTCCTCTAGTAGGGGGAGTGTTGCATTACCTTAAATCCAGGCAGCTTCTTAGTAAGATTAAACGTTTAGATAAAAATGAGTTAAACGAAAAGAAAAAAATGAAATCTGCTATTCGGTTTCATAATTTAATGGCAGCTGCCCAGTTTGTGCCAGCCGTAGGAAGTGCTGTAGGTTTTGTAGAAGCAGCAATTTTTGCAGTTAGGGGTAAACCACGCAAAAATAAGAAAAAGCAGCTAGTTATAAATAACTTAGGCCTTAAAATTAATGGTCCAGAAAACGGCAATTCGCTTGCTCTGGTGCAGAAAGAGCTTGAAAGCACTAAACAAGCGAAAAAGAAGGAAAAGATTAAGCTTAACAATGACCCCTCATCTGCCGAGTACCAAGCTTCTTCTATTGAATCTGCTGAGCAATCTAAAGAGACTAAAATAAAAGAAAAAAATCGCGTAGAGTATACGATTGTTATTATTCGGGAAAAAGCTCTTCACGAAAGGGTAAGAAAAATTGAAAAGGAGATGAAAAAGCAATTAGGTCGGGTCATGATCCATAAAATAACTCCAGACCAGTTAAATGCAGATGTTCCTGACCATATGCTAGCCTTTCATATTTACTTTAATTCTGGGCAGCCTGATTTTCCTAAGTTAAATAGACGCCAATCAGAAATAGCTGCAAAATGTAAAAATAATTGCGTATTAGTCTCCTTAAATCGTCGCGATATTGCAGGATACGCGAGTAAAATCATTCACTCAGGTTATATCAAAAAGGGAAAATTAAAGAAGAAGTCGATTACCCAACTCTGCTTACAAAATCCTCTTCAAGAGAAGTTGAAAAAATCTACCGTCAAAGCCCTTGGTAAAGAAATGTCAGGAGTTTTCAAAAAATATATTAAAGTAAAAAAATAGCCTAGTTTAATGCCTTTTAGTTTTTTTCCAAGTCATTTGTCATTATTACATAAGAATGATAAATGACTTTTCTTCTATCATGAACAACCTTGCTTGGGCTTGCAAATCCTTGCTAGGCCTTGTTCATCAATCTTCCGAACTTTATTCATTAAAGTGTTTGCTCTAGTCGAAGAAAATAAAAGAATTTTTTCATGTTTAATAAAACGCATTAAAGGAAAGAGGGATTTTGAATTGACTCTCTCTTTCTTTCTGTTTTCCAAGGGGGGAACTTCTCATGCAATTATACCTCCTAACTGAATGGGATGTTTTTTGCGTAAATAGCTTTTTCTAAAGATCAAAAAATGAATTTATTCTATAGTCTTAGATAGACTAAATTTTAAGGTTTGCTATGAAAATAGATACATTTTCAAACGTAGGTGTTTTCATAGATAATACAGCAGACTATCTACCCTTAATTAGTACTTTAACTAATTTAATGGATATTTTTCAAAAATGTGTTTGCTTACCTTTTAAAAACAAAGAAAGTATATCAAAAAGCCGCTATTATACCCATCTTAACAAGAAAAGCTTTAGACGTTGTCTGATCTTACTGATTCCCATCTTAGGAAATATTTTCATTGGGATGGAAGACTTTACGCCTCGATCTTTCCATGATAAAAAGTTTATCCTTGCCTCAGTGCGCAAAAAAGGCCGTAAACTTTATTTTGCTAGCGAACGGCTTAAAAATGATAAAGAGGTAGTCCTTGAAGCTGTCAGGCAGGATGGCTTAGCCCTTAAATATGCCTCCCAAGAGCTTAGAAACAATAGAGAAATTGTTCTTGCCGCTGTCCAACGCAATGGCCTGGCTCTTAAGTATGCTAGCCCACAGCTAAAAAATGATCAAGAGGTCGTGCTTTCTGCTGTTAAGAAAGATGGTTTAGCATTCGCAAGTGCTAGCAAAGAATTAAAAAAAGATCATGAAATTATGGTAGCTGCTGTAGAGCAAAATGGCTGGGCGCTTAAATATGCTAGCAAAGAGCTTAAAAGTAATAAGGGCCTAATCCATGCACTTGTCCAGAAAAATGGCTGGGTGCTAAGGTTTGCAAGCAGAAAACTCCAGAATGACAAGGCAGTGGTGGAGGCGGCTGTTTTGCAAGATGGCTGGGCTCTTGAGCATGCTAGCGCCGA
Source organism: Neochlamydia sp. S13 (assembly GCF_000648235.2). Lineage (NCBI taxonomy): Bacteria > Pseudomonadati > Chlamydiota > Chlamydiia > Parachlamydiales > Parachlamydiaceae > Neochlamydia > Neochlamydia sp. S13. Next base: position 604,508 of record NZ_AP017977.1, read on the forward strand.
ACTTAAAAACAATAAAGAAATAGTTCTTCTTGCTGTTGAGCAAAATGGCTTGGCTCTTGAATATGCTAGTCAAAAGCTTAAAAATGATAAAGAAGTGGTGTTTGTGGCGGCGAGGAATGATGGCGCAGCGCTTAAATTTGCTAGCCAAAAGCTACAAAAAGATAAAGATTTCATTCTTGCTACTCTTCAACATAATGGCTTGATGCTAGAGTATCTCAGTGAAGATTTTCAGAATGATAAGAGCCTAGTATTGGCAGCTGCTTTACAGAATGGTTTGGCGCTTAAGTATGCAAGCCAAGAACTCCAAAACGATAAAGAATTAGTACAGGGTGTTGTACACAGAAATGGATTAGCACTTGAGTTTGCCAGCGAAGAGCTGAGAAACGATGCGGACGTTATCTTGGCTGCCGCTATGCAAAATGGATTAGCACTTAAGTATGCTAGTCCAGAGCTTCAAAATAATAAAGAATTAGTACTCCTTATCGTCCAGAAATTTGGCTGGGCTCTTCAATATGCTAGCCCCGCTCTTAGGAGCGATAAGGAGGTTGTTCTTGCTGCCGTTAAGCATTCTAGCCAGTCTATTAAGTATGCTAGCCATAAGCTTCAAAAGGATATGGAGCTTATCGAATTGTCTAGAAGTTAAATGCTCATAAATAATTAAATCTAAAAAAATTTAATTTTTCCCTTTGATATATTATTGGGTCTAGCCAAGCGTAGGATAAGAAAAGCTTTCATTGTCTCGACCAATTTTGATCGTTTTGAAGCTTCTATAGAGCCGATCTTAATTTAAAAGAGCCGATAAACTATAAAGCGCCTTTTCAAGAGTAAGTCTATGTAAAATTTTTAATTTTTATATTTTTTTTAAGTCGCTGTTTATCCTTTATCGATATACATAGCAAGACTACCGCGTTGAGTAGGTAGGCAGGTATTAGAGGTTTAAGCATTTTTAAAGGATAAAAAAATATTAAAAGATAAGAGGGTTTTTATTTTATTTGCAGCCTTTCAGCGAATTATAAAGCAGAAACCATAGACTATAAATTTCTGGGTAAAGTAGGCCTGAGAAAGAAAATTTAAAGATTAACCTTGCATAGCATTAAAATTTAGTTTGAAGAGAAAATAATTAACTTGCACGTAACTCTCTCGGGATCTAATTATTTAAACTCATTTAGATAAGAACTAAAAAAGCTGAATGAAAATGAGCAAGTTGTATTTAATTTCCTAAAACACTATTATAGCACGTTTGTTAAATGATAGGTTCATCCTGTGTCTTTATTTCAAATAGCTTTAACTTTTTTTTTAGTTACCAATCCTATTGGAAATTCGCCAACTATTCTAGCGCTAGTTAAGGATTTTGAATTCGAGCATCAAAAAAAAATATTAATGCGCGAAGGCCTAATAGCTTTTCTTATTGCTATATTCTTTCAGTATTTAGGAGAAATTTTTTTAGGTGTCCTTTTTGTGCATGATTTTGCTGTTAGCATAACCGGAGGCATTTTGCTGTTTTTAGTTGCATTACGAATGATCTTTTCCACAGCGCCTTCCACTAAATCTGCAAATCAACAAAAGCAAGAACCTTTTATTGTGCCTATCGCTACCCCTATATTATCGGGGCCTGGATTGATGGCGATTATCATGCTATTTTCTCGGCAAGAAGGTAATAATATAAAGATAACACTAGCGCTTCTTTTAGCTTGGATCTTTGTACTCCTTATTATTGCAGTAGCTCCTTACTTACACAAGCTTTTAGGTAAAAGGGGGCTGGTGGCTTTAGAGCAGTTAATGGGTATGCTTTTAGCCATGATGTCTGCGGGTATGGTACTTACGGGCCTTAAATTATTTATAGAACACTATAGACATTCATAAGAAGTGAAATATGATAGAAATTCCTTTGTTTACGATGACAATGATTCTTTTTTTGATCATGGATCCTATCGGCAATATTTCTACATTTTTACAGATGGTAGATGAGCTGCCATCTAAAAGAGTAAGATGGTTAGTGGCTAGAGAAATGCTGATTGCTCTAGCATTTATGCTCGTGTTTAATTTTTTAGGAGAATTTATTCTTCACATTCTACAGCTGGATAATCCGACTGTTCAAATGGCCTCATCCATCATTTTATTTTTAACAGCGATTAAAATTTTATTTCCTGCCTCCAATAGTTTGCGGGCAAATTGGCCCAAAGGTGAACCCTTTGTCATACCTTTAGCTGTTCCTCTAATTGCTGGACCTTCATTGCTAGCTACTATCCTTATGCTAGCTCATCTAGAGTCTAGTCAACCCAAGATGCTAATTGCCATATTAATAGCCTGGGTAGTTTCCACCTTTGTTTTGCTATTCGCTCGCCAATTGCAGCGTGCTTTAGGATATAATGGATTAATGGCAGCTGAGAGGTTGACTGGAATGCTGCTCGTCATGTTAGCTGTGCAAAGATGCCTAGAAGGAATTCAAGAATTTATAGCTCTTTTTTCTTAGAAGCATAGCAATAAGCCGAGAGGTTTAATGAAAAATATTAAGCTACAAATTGCTTATGATGGCACAAGCTATTTAGGATGGCAAAAAACCTCTCTAGGTCCCACTATTGAAGCTTCTTTAGAAAAAGCCCTAGAAAGAGTTCTTTAGCATCCCGTCACTTTGCAAGCTGCTAGCCGTACGGATGCAGGTGTTCATGCTCATAGGCAAGTCATCAATTTTTTTACCACCAAAGAGCTTTTAAATTACGAAAGCTTTAAGATTAGCTTAAATCAGCTTTTACCGCCCTCCCTTGTAGTCCTAGAAGCTCAAGAAGCACCCCAAAATTTTCATCCTACTTTAGATTGTATTCAGAAAGAATATCACTATTTTATCTGCAAGGGAGCCGTGCAAATGCCTCAAAATAGGCTTTACTCTTGGCATTGCCCTCGTTTGTCTAAGCTTGCTGAAATGAAAGCGGCTGCAAGATTATTGGTAGGAAAAAAAGATTTTTCCGCGTTTTGTAACTTTAAAAAGCATGTACATTATGCTAGCTTTGTGCGCCAGGTGGATAGGATAGAGATTCAGGAAATATTTCCTGATCGGCTGCTATTTAAGGTAGCAGGTCAAAGCTTTTTATATAAAATGGTACGCAATATAGTAGGCACCTTAGCCTATGTAGGCATGGGAAAAATGCTAGGGTCACAGATACCTGCTATATTAGCAAATCGTGATCGAAAACTAGCTGGCATTACTGCCCCGGCTCATGGTCTTTGCCTCCACCAAGTCAAATATTAGCCTGCATAGAGATTAAAGATATTTCTAGGCTTTTCAGGCCGTGTCTTATAGGATCATATTTAAAAAAAATAGACCTTTAAGGAGGGGTAGTTTGCTGAAGGAATAATTTCCTTTTGAAGGACAGACTTTTGCTTCTTTACCGTCCTATCTTACATAACTGCTTGTGAAAAAAGCGGGAGACTATTCATCTACTTAAAACGGCTTGTTTACTTAAAATTGTCTATTCACCTTCTCGCAAGCTTTATATCTCAGCTAATCAAGCAGGCCTTTTTTGTAAACTTTTGGCTGCAATATGCAGGCCAAAAACTAAGAGGGCTCCGCAGACAGTAAGTCCTAAGGCCAGCCATGTTTCATAAGAAGTCCATGAGGGTAGGATTGGCTCAAGGGTCTCTAGCTGAGCACCTTTTTCAAGATGAAGAGGTAAAAGAGCATATTGATAACTCCAAAAAGGCCATACTGCTTTTATGGCGCCAATCATAAAGCCTGTTAAGGAAGCGATAGCTAAATCATGGTGCTTATCTAAAATCCAGCTTATAAAGCGTGAGAAAAAAAGGGCCCCTAAAAAAATCCCTAATAATAAGTTGGCTAAAATAAGAAATGAGGGATGATCAAAATGCCCATTTTTTAAGCTACTAGAAAAATCTGCTAAAGCTCCTACCGCAATGGTATACATGCCTAGAATAGATAAAAGATAGCTTCCTGATATTCCCGGGAGAATCATGGCACACACAGCCAGAGCTCCGCAGAAGATAATCCATGGGTCCAAACTTTTACTCTTACTGTTGGGGAGAAAAAATTCTACGGGCCCCCAATTGGCAAGCTTATAGCTGTAGGCAAGCGTTGTAGGTGGAATCGCTTCTTTAGCTAGCATGGCGGAGAGCATTGAGGCGGGAACTGCTTTTAACGTGTGGGTAGAAAAATCATAATTGCGCAAAGGCTTATCAGAAACGATATTATCAATTTTGATATCATAAAGATCATCAGCATTTGATGAAGATATCATGGAAGATGATTGAGTTAGAAAAAAAGCTAGGCTAGCACTGCTTGCAAATAAGAAGATTGATAGCAGGGTCCAATGCTTGACTTGACCCATACATAGTAAGGTGGCAGCAATAATCAATCCAAAAAAAGTGGCATAGAGTAAGGAACGATAAGTTTCATGATTTAAAAGGTAGGAAACTAGGTGCGCTAAGCAGAGCATAGCTAGGATAATGCCTATTAACAATCCTAACAAAAATTTCCAAGCAATAAGATTAAAAAATTTTCGAAAATGACCTTTTAATAACGTTTTAAATGCTGAGCGATTAAGAGTTTTTAAACTATAAAGGAAATCTTCGTAGAAACCCATGATGAAGGCAATGGTACCTCCAGAAATGCCAGGAATAATGTCTGCTGTTCCCATGCATAGGCCCAAGCAAATTAAGCATAGCCAACCTCTTGCTGCTGCTAAAGGCAGCTTATGAGAAGGCTTAAGCAGCAATATGGACATGATTAGATGACTCCAAAGTACCGTGCCGTGAACCAAGCCGTAATGATGAGCAAAATAAAAGCACTTATCCAGATGGCATTAGGAAACCATTTGACTCCCGCTCCCGGATTTCCACGGACTTCAAGCGTTCCTATTCCATAAGCAAATTCTTGCGCTTCTGGACGTGAAAAGATGGCTGGATTCTCTCGAACAATTTTTTCTCCATCGATGCCTAGAAAAGCTGCATATTGACGAATGAATCCTTGAGCATAAACAGGGGAATTAAGTTTATCAATTTCCCCCTCTTCAATAGCTTGAAGATGGGATATGCGAATAGAGGTCGCATTCTCAATTTCTTTGAGAGAGAGGTTAAGCTCCTTACGGCGCTGCTTAAAAATTTCACCCATTTGAATAGATTCTTCTCGGATTTTCATATGTTAGGTAACGATCTTTACAAGATCAACCTTCTCCTTATGTTGACAGTTATCAAAACTACCTTTTATACTATAAAATTAATAATAACTCAAGTTAATGCATGACCGATTCATCTCCCTCTGGCAAGTCCACTACCTTTGTCACCCAATTAGACATAAAAATAGCCGATAAGCTAATGCAAGATCTTATAAATCAGGGTTTTGAGATAACAAAACCTCTTTATACTCTATTTTCTGCCAAAAAGAAAGGGATCAGTTGCACCCTTTACCAATCAGGCAAATTAATGGTTCAAGGGAAAGAAATGGCCTCTTTTATGGAATTTTATCTAGAGCCTCACATTCTGGGGAATTTTAAGTTTAGTTACGCGCATCTAGAGATCGATATAACGGCTCGTATAGGAATTGATGAATCAGGTAAGGGAGATTTTTTTGGACCTTTATGTATCGCTGGAGTGCAAGCTGAAGGCCACGCTATCCATCATCTAAAAACCTTAGGGGTTAAAGATTCTAAGTCTTTAAGCGATCAATCCATTATAAAAATTGGCAATAAGATTCGCGCCGAATATGCGCATCATATAGTGAGGATAAACCCGGCTAAATATAATGAATTGATGATCCAGTTTAAAAACCTCAATCATCTTTTAGCTTGGGGACACGCTACCTCTATTGAACAGCTTGCAAATAGGACCGGTTGTCAAAATGTAATTATCGATCAGTTTGCAGATGAACGAGTGGTCATTAGAGCCTTACAGCGAAAAAAAATGGAGATTAACCTCACACAAAGGTACCGAGGAGAAGAAGATTTAGTAGTGGCTGCTGCTTCCATACTTGCCCGCCAAACATTTGTGGAAGCTCTTGATCAATTATCTGAAAAATATAAGATAGAGATTCCTAAAGGAGCATCTATGAAAACAATTGAGATAGGAAAAAAGCTTGTACAAACTTACGGCAGCGAAGTGTTAGAACATGTGGCTAAATTACACTTTAAGACGCTAGATGCTATTATGAAAAATTAAGTAAGCCATAGAAAAGTTAAAAAAGCTAAAGGCTACGAAGACGGGGATCTTTTTTCACTACAGAAATAAATATATTTGTTAATGCCCTAACTTTTGCTTATCGATTTCTTTTTGCCCAAAAAATTAAAAGGTAAAAAGGGATAGCTTCTAAGCTTTAAAGAATGTATAAAAGGTGTTAAATCTAAAGGGTAGACAATTCTTTATAGAAGATGGTTTTAGATAAAGAAAATAAGCCCTGTTTTTTATCATAGGTATCTCTTACTCCAGATGATGAAAGTAGGCTTTTTTTGATACGGAAAGAGTAAGCCGGCACTAAAAAAGTGTTTTTAAAAATTAATTTCAATTAAGTCTAATAAAAATTAAAAAATCGGGGAGAGCTAAAAAAGAAATGATGGGTAGTCTAAACGTATGTGGATTTATTTCTTTATCCGCAGGATATCACCTATGCTAAAGCAATTACGCATTAAAAATATCATACTTATTGAATCTGCAGAAATAGATTTTGCCGAGGGCTTTAACGTTTTATCGGGCGAAACGGGATCAGGAAAGTCTGCGATCATGAACGCTATTCGCTTAACTGCGGGAGAGCGAGCAGAAACAGGGATAATTCGTAAAGGCGCTGATAAAGGTGTTGTGGAGGCTGTTTTTGATATAAAAGGCTTGGTAGAAGTAGAGAATTTACTGGAATTAAGCGGAATTGATAGAGAAGAGGGTGCAGAGCTTTATATACGTCGCGAGATTTTTGCTACCGGTAAAAGTCGTGCTTTCATTAACCATCAGCTAGCGCAGTTAAGCTTGCTACGTGCTCTATCTACCCATTTGATTCATCTCGTTGGGCAACATGCTAATCAAGATTTACTTTCTTTAGATCGCCATCGTGAGCTACTCGACCTTTTCGGTAATATTAAAGAGGAAGTGGCAGCCTTTTCAACTAGCTGGGAAGAAGAAAATGCCTTGCAAAATGAATTGGAGCAATTAATAAATAACGAAGCTCAAAGATTGCGCGAAATGGAAGTCTGCCATATGGTACTTGAAGAATTAGAAGAAGCTCATTTGAAGGTAGGAGAAGAGGAGGAACTCTTTAGCGAATACACCCTTTTAACGCATGCAGAAGAATTGGGTACAAAAGTGCAGGAGGTCTGCCAAGTATTGGATGGTGAAAAAGCGGCCCTACTCCCTCATTTGAATCGTCAACAGCATGTTGTAGGCTATTTAGCAAGCCTTGATCCTGCCTTAAAAGACCTTTCTGAAGCTTTCCATAATGCCGTTTTAGAGCTCCAAGAAGTAGCAAGCGCATTAACTCTTTACCAATCGCGCTTAGAATATAACCCTGTGCGTACCTCCGAGATAAATGAACGCTTAAAATTAATTACCCGTTTGAAGAAGAAATACGGGCCTACTGTAGAAGATATGCAAAGCTTTGCAGAGGAAAGTAAAAAAAAATTGCAAGTTTTAGAAAATGCGGATAATAGAATTGAAGAGCTAAAAGACAAACTTGAACTTGCTAAAACGAAAAATAATCAGAGAGCTTCACAATTATCGGATAGCCGTCGAAAAGCTGCGGTAAGGTTAGCTGCTGCTTTGAAAAAGGAGTTATGTTCTTTGAATATGCCAAAGGTAGATTTTCAAATAGATATTCATCCTTCTAAGAGAAACCGTTATGGAGATGATAAAATAGAATTTTTCCTGCTTCCGAATCTTGGAGAACGTCGTATTCCTATCAAGGACTGTGCAAGCGGCGGAGAGCTATCTCGGGTCATGCTCTCTTTGCAAACTGTTTTAAGTGATAAACAACGTATCCCTACGTTGATATTTGATGAAGTGGATTCAAACATTGGAGGCGCAACAGCAGCAATCGTGGGAGAAAAACTTAAAGCCATTGGCAAAGACCTGCAGGTATTATGCATTACTCATTTTCCTCAGGTCGCTCAACATGCTGATTATCACCTTCAAATCTCTAAAAAGGTGGTAGGGGATCGGACAGTAACTTTTGTTAATTTATTAGATGCTTCTACCCGCAAGCAAGAACTTGCACGAATGACAGGTAAGGCCACCTAAGCTTTGAAGGGATTAGGCTCTAGATTAACTGCGACGAAAGCAGCAGGACCTGCAAAATAAAAGCTTCTTAAGCGTTGTTAAGATAAGTTTCTACAAAGAAGGAGTTTAATCTAATGAAATACACTATGCAAGAAGCTAAACCTGTATGCACACATATCTCAAAAGCAATGCTATAACTAGCAGCTAAAAAACTCTTATGGGCGGCAAAAGCATTAAGCCCATGCCTACTCTTATCATTTTAGGCTTAAGAAATCACCCCTGTACGGTTGAAAAGAGCATTATCTTTTAAAAACTGACTTTTTTGAAAACAGTTTTTTATCAGAAGATAAGCTTTTTTATCCAGGTGCTTGAGGGGAAGGATCTTTTGCCCTAGCTACTTTTTTAAATAAATAGATGTAGCCATTTCTATTCGAGGCCTGCGCTTCCGAGAGGGTAAATGAAGCTATATGATCTTTCAAATCATCAGCATGATACCATTGAGATTCTCCACTATGGGGATTAACTCCCATAACATTTGCCTTGTAATGACCTGCATTTAAAGTTCCTTCTTGTAAGACAGCTCCTACTAATTCATATACGTAATCTTTATCCGTTTGCTCTTTAAAAGCTTGGGAGAAGTTAATGCGATGGTTGTTAGGGAAGTTTAGAGGGGTGGAAATTTTTCTAGATTCGTAACGCGTTTGGGGATAGGAAGGAGGGATGAGTTTTTCCTCTTTTAGCATTTCCAGCGCTGCTTTCTTTGCCTCTTCTTTACTGATGGAGCTTGCTCTATCCTTTTTAATTAATTGTTTGGCCCTGTTATTAATAAGTTGTTCATATTTATCTTTTCTCTGGGTGGACACAAAATATTTATAACGTTTTACATGCACAAGAATAAACCCACATTCTTTAATTTCTACTAATTTCTCTTGCTCACTATATTGGGTTACTCTTCTCACCTCTCCATTTTCTTCTCGATCAAAAGAGCACCCGGCCTCTTTATCAAATACTTGTGGGCTATAAGCTTCATTTAAAACTTCTTGAAAATTTGTGTGGCCCGTAGGAATTAAAAGCCTTAAAATTGATGTACTATCTTCTCGGAAATGGGATATATCCTTAAAAATGGTCCCCGGTAAACCTTTGATTTCTTTTTCAACTTTAAAAAAAGGTGAGGAAAGATAGGAAAAGAGTGCTGTTATAAAAACATCAGCATCGTATTGCGCGCCTCTATTTACGAACTCAGCATCCAGCAAGGGAGTAGCTTTTTCTAGGCATTTTGCTGCTGAAGTGATAGCATCTTGATTGCCTAATTGCAACGCTTCACTTAGCAGATGAATGGAATCAAGTAAAAGTGTTGGATCAATAGGCTCTGAGGGCAGCTTAGGCTTTTGAATTATCTCTTCTATTTCAACCTCAGGAGCCTTAGGAAAAGCAAGGTTTTCCATAACAGGTGGCATAGGCTCATTGTCTTGAGGTTTTACAGGTGGTGCAGTGGCATGGTCCGCGGCCTGCCATCTCTTTTTTTCTTCCAAATAAATATCCCAAGCTTCTTTTTCTACTTCATAGCGTTGAAAAGTTCTTCGATATTCAGCTTCAGCTCTTTTTTGAGCTAATGAATAGGCTTTAAGTTCTTTTCTAAAGTTTTTCAAAGCTTTAAGTTGGTCGAGCAGCAGTTGTTTGCGTTGCTCACATTTAGTCGGGTAATTTAACAAGCACTCATTATATTCATCCATTTCCTTATTGTAGGTGTCTACTAATATAGAGCGTTCTTGGTATTTTTCTGCTACCAACTGATGAAATGAATCGCCCATCGCCCATACTAGCTGGATAGCAGCATGAAACCAGCAATTATTTTTTTTATTCTTAAAAACTGGGGGCATGTTCGATGTTTTTTGAACTCTTTGGCTCTTAGCTGTTTCTAGGCTATTTTTTACCTCTTGTAGGAAGTCAGCAAATTCGCTTTCTATTTTTACTGGGAGAACCACCTGCTGAGGAGATCTTATAAGTTCTAACTTTTTCTGGGCGGTCTTTAAAGTGTTTTTCCATGCATTTATTTTGTTGTCAGTCTCGCCTTCTTTTAAGGAAGCAGGTAGATTAGAAATTTTATCTAAGAGGTTATTAATCTTAGAGTTTGTCTTTTTTAAAGTTTCTTTATCTACCATGGATTCAGTCTCTAGCAGCTCGACCTTTAACCTCAGTTGGGAAACATTTGCCTCCAGCTCATCTAGAAAAGATCTTTGAGCAAGAGGATTTTCTATTATAGGTGGTGCTTCCTTACCTATTAAGGTAGAATTCGTAGGATGAGGAAAGATTTGCATTTCTTGGCTTACGCGTCTTCCAATATATTCTTCGTCATCATCTTCCACGAATTCATCGAAATCTTCATGAGAATCTTTAAAGCAGCACCTAAAAACGTTAAAAATTTTGCTTGGTATAGATTTCAGCCAGGTAACTATTACATTGAGCTTGTGGCAAAGCTTTTCCCATAAAGTAATTTCCTTTATTTTTGGTAAAGCAATTTTATCTACTCTTTGAGCTTGTTGATTCGGCACTTTCCTCTCTTCCGTGTTAGAAATAGGGTTGACAAAAAGAGGAGGAGCCACCGGAGGAAGGGAAGGAAAATCTTTATTCATAAGAGATACCACTGCTAGGTTTACAATTAGTATAGCAGGCGATTTTTAAAAAGTAAATTAAATATACATAAAAAACCTTTTAATGAATAAATTTATTTAGCTTTGCCTAAAGCATACAGCCTTATGTTCTTTGCAAGCTAAAAGAACGTAATTAGGAAAACTCTAGAGAGGAAATAACTATAAAGGTAAAGTTAGCAGGTTGGTTTTTTTCTGGTAGTGGGAGGCTAAAATAGCATGAACTTTAAATGCCTAGGGATATTAAAAAATCAAAGGAAACCAATTTTATCTGCTAGGAGAGCAATAGCTAAAAAGCTAGCTAGCTGCCATAAGATAATCAGTGGATTGGCTTTAAAAAAAACTAGTTGAGCATATAATTTTCCACCTCTTATTTTTCTACTTAAAATTAAGATTTTGCTAAGGGTATGATTGTATAAAGATTGGCTCCCACGTGTACAAATTAAGCTTTGCCAAAAGTATTTTTAATTTAGTGGGGTTTAAGTGTATGGATGAAAAAATTTAGATTTTTAGAACAAAGTTTTCTTTCCTTTTAACTTTTAAGAGTTAATGCGTGCTAGGGTTTCTTGGAGTCGCTCTTTATGCATCCTATACCTAATAAAGAGCTTGTTTTTTACGAGGAGAGCCCACTTAAGAGAAAGGTTGACTTTTTCGTTATACAGATAGAGTTTCTTTAAAAGCTATGGATATACATCCTAGGATAAGCAAGGGGGCAAAAGTGTGCTTGTGCTTTAGAAAAGCTTGGAAATAAAAGGCCAACGAAATACAGGGAGAGAAAACTGTTGCTAAACAAGAAAAAAAAATTATTAGATAAGGTGGATAAAAAAATTGGCCCATCAAGGTTTTTGAAGAAAAAGCAAATATTTAGCTATTAATGAGTTAGTTAAGCTTTTTTTTGAGTAGAACAGCTGAAAAAGCTGGCATCTGTAATAATGGCTGTTCAATCCGCGGCTCTTGTCCCTCCTCATAAAAATCATAGGGAGAGGGGTTAGCCGTGTTGATGATTAATTGCCAGCATTCAGCCTTCTCAAGCATAGGGATGAAAATTGTTTGAGGAATATTTTGTGCATTAAAAGCACAATAAAGAATTGCGTTTTCTTCTCTAGCAAGTAAAGTAAAAGCTAAAAATTGTGTTTCTTTATCCCACTCTATTTTTTTTCCGTCAGTTCCTCTCCAGAAAATATCCTGTTCGTTTAAAAATCTTCCTTGTTGCAGAGCGGGGGTTTGCTTTCTAAATTTAATCATTAAGCGATAAAAACGGTAAAATGCTGAATTCTCTTGAAGTTTATCCCACAGGAACCAATTAAGCTCATTATCTTGGCACCATGTATTATTATTACCCTTTTTTGTATGAGCATATTCATCCCCCATTTGTAACATGGGAATTCCTTGGGACATCATTAAAGCTAAATGAAAATTACGCAGCTGCCGTTCCCTTAGATCGTTAATATGCAAATCTTCTGTGGGCCCTTCTAGACCACAGTTCCAGCTTTCATTCTGGTTGGTACCATCCTGGTTGTTTTCTCCATTTTCTAGGTTATGCTTATGATTGTAGGCGACTAAATCGTAGAGAGTAAATCCATCGTGGGCCGTTATAAAATTGATGCTGCTTAAAGGTGAATGAAAGCTATAAATATCTTGAGAACCTGCTAGGCGAGAGGCGAACAGATCTTTTGTGTAAGGCGTTCCTTTAATAAAGCGCCGAACAGTATCTCGATAAAGGGCATTCCATTCACTCCATCGGTTTTTTTTAGGGGAAAATGTTCCTACTTGATAGAGGCCAGCAGCATCCCAAGGTTCAGCAATTAAAATTGTTTGCGAAAGGACAGGATCATAAGAAATCGCTTCGACAATAGGAGCTGTTTCAAGAACTTCCCCTTGCATACCACGGTTAAATATAGAAGCCAGATCAAAGCGAAAACCATCTACGCGCATTTCTACAACCCAGTACCGTAAAACATCCAGAATAAAATGCTGAAGAATAGGATGATTAGTGTTGAAAGTATTCCCACAACCTGTAAAATTCATGAATCTGTTTTCTTTATCTTTCAAATAATAGGTGTTACAATCAATACCTTTAAAAGAGGTAAGGGGGCCATCTTCATTCCCTTCATTCGTGTGATTAAGAACAATATCCAGGATCACTGCTATGCCTGCTTTGTGAAAAGCTTTTACCATTTTTTTAAACTCCTGTAGAGCTGCCCATGGAGCAAGGCTGAATGCATAACGATTCATAGGAGCAAAAAAGTTGATAGAGGAGTATCCCCAATATTGAAATAAATTTTTTTGAAGAGAAAGATGAGGGAATGGGTATTCACACTCATTGAATTCTTGAATGGGAAGTAATTCAACAGCATTAATGCCTAGCTGTTGTAAATAAGGAATTTTTTCTATCATTCCTAAATATGTTCCGGGTGCCTTGACTTGGCTGGAGGGATGTTGAGTAAACCCTCTCACATGCATTTCATAAATAATCAAGCTTTTATGCGAGATTTGGGGTTTTTTATCATCTTCCCAGTCAAATTCTTCTTCAGGATAAAGCAGCCCTAAAAAAAGAGGATGATCTTTGTTAGGCGCCTGGCGCCTAGCTCCCCAAATTTTAGGAGAAATAACAGCTTTAGCATACGGATCTAATAGATAGCTGAAGGCGTCAAAATATTTATCAGGGCCTCCTATCTTATAAGCATAACCTAACGGCTTGCTAAGAGTAGTCGCCAGAAAAAGGTGCCAGATATCGCCCGTTTTATTTAGAAGAGGATCCAAAGAGAGTTCTATAAAGGGTTGATTAGTGGGAGAATCGAATAAAGCTAAAATGACCGATGAAGCTTTCGATGAGACTAAAGAAAAGTTAATTCCATCTTGTTGCCAAGTAACTCCCAAGGGAAAAGGGCTCCCAGCTCCAACTTTATAATTAAAAGTATTCATTCCTGCATTTTATAAATATAAAGGTAATTTTATAAAATGATTTTTTTAAAATCCAAAGGTTTAAGGGTAAAGAAAACCTAGCTTGGGGGTCCAAGGGGAGTAAAGCCTTATAGAGAAGATAGGATGCTAGAGCCTGGAAAAGTAAAAACTTAGCCTTTTTTAGGCTTTATTGTTTGAATTTATAAAAAAAATAAGGGGTGATGAATTGTAAACTGCCTTAGAAACATAGAGAGGTGTAAATAACCAATTTTTTTACTAAGCACCTGATTTTAAGAAGCTTAAATAATTCTCTAGGCTTGTTAGATGTTCTATAGCTTCAAGGGTTTTTTCTGCTTGCTAAAATTAATTGATTCTTATTGCTAAACAAGAATATAATTGAGTTAATGAAGCTTAAAGTTAGATCAGGAGAGTAGTAATCTCTCAAAAGGTCTTTGCTTAATAAGTGATGCCACCTTGGTTTAATGATAGGATAAATAAAAAATTCGCAGAAATGTCCTGAGGAGGTTTTAACATGTCTTTTGAAAATGCGAAGGAAAATCTCAAAGAATTTGGTAAAGAGTTAGGCCTTGAAGGGCTTGAATTCGATGAAAACAATACGTGTATATTAGGGATAGATGACGAATTTTCATTGCATCTTACCTATGAGCCTAATTCAAAAAGGCTATATTTGTACTCACCTCTACTGGATGGCCTTCCAAAAGATAATAAAACCAAGCTACGTCTCTATGAGCGTTTGCTTGAGGGCTCGATGCTTGGTGGCCAAATGGCTGGAGGCGGAGTTGGAGTAGCTGTTAAAGAAGAACTCATTTTGATTCACTGCACCATCGAAATGGAGCATGCTGAAGGCAATAGATTGCGCGCTTTTGCTCCTTTATATGTTGAAACTGTTGAAAAATGGCGCAAGACATGCCAAGAAGTATGCGACGGACGCGATGAAGCACCTCAGCCTGATTCACCTTCTTTATTAGGAGATCTATCAGATGGACCTTCCATGGGACCCGGCGGGAAAACTCCAGGATTTATCAAAATCTAATCCTAGATATATCGCAAGGCATGTAGGTGTCTTGCGTATACCTGTTTTTAGGTGCTTTATAAATGTCTGTTAATTTTCTCTATTCTCTAAAAGCATTCCTTTTAATGTTAAAGCTTTCTTAGCTTCAGCTCCTTATTAGCAAGCTTCCTTGTAAAAATTATTAGAAATATATTTTCTTTCCCTCTTAAAAGAAGGTGCATTTTTGTTGATTTTTGAAAAACTATTTAAGGGGACACTTAATTGAAAAGCTGTTTTTGATTTACAACAGCTCAGGTCAAAAAAGTTTTACTTTATATTGGGACTCTTTGGAGCAGTCCTTAATTTTTGCCTTGATTTTTGCTCGATTGATACTCTATTGTATAGATTAAAATAAAAGTATCCTTGAAAAGGTACAATATGAACAAAATTAGCGAGGTTTAATAAAATGATTATCATTGAAATCGCAGGCCATTTAGGGACAGATCCCGAAGTTCGTTTTACACCAGGTGGCCAAAAAGTTACTGTGTTACGCTTGGCAACGAATACTCGTAAAAGTGGGAAAGATGAAACAGTTTGGTGGCGTGTGACCATTTGGGGAGAGCGTTTTGATAAGATGATGCCTTATATAAAAAAGGGTAGTGCACTTATTGTAATTGGCGAAATGGGCAAGCCTGAAATCTATACAGATAAAGAAGGACGTCCTCAAGTATCTCTTGATTTAACAGCAGAAATGATTCGCTTTAGCCCCTTTGGTAAAGCAGACCGAGCTGGTCAAGAGCCCTCTGGTCAAGCCTCTTATGGCCAAGCTTCTACTCCTTCTTCCTACAATAGCCCGAGTGCTTATTCTGAACCCTCTTATACTTCTCAATCGACAGGGAATACAGGCTATTCTTCCTACCCTGGCAATCAATCAAGTTATAAGCCGGCTCCTAATGTACCCGATGATGATAATATTCCCTTTTGATCCAACTAAGGATGGCGTGAATGCGTTTTTTTTCCTCCTCTAATGAAGATAGCAAAAAATTTGAGCTGCTTGTTTTACCTTTTTGGCAAGGGAAAAAGCAAGCAGAAAAGGCGGCTCAAATCGATCGATATGCTTCTCATTTTGCTCCCCTTATGATGCAAGATTTTTCCGCAAAAGAAGGTGAAATTCTGGTAGTCTATGATACCAGCACCAAAGAGGGCAAAAGGCTTGCTTTGATAGGGTTAGGAGCTAAAGAAAAAATTGATACAGAAAAATTGCGCCGTATATATGCTAAGTTAACCCACTTATGCCATCAAAAAAATATCAAAAATATTTGCCTCTTCTGCCCCCAGGTAGATACTTTAGCAAAAGATGCCCTTCTTACTGGTATAGCGGAAGGAATTTTATTAGCTAATTATAATTTTGATGAACTTAAGCAAGTCACCAAAGCTGAGCATTCTGTATTATTGCAGCAAGTGACCTTTATCAATCTATCTAAGCAAGAGCTAGCGATTGCGCAACGCTGTGGTAAAATTGCTGAAGGTGTTTACATGGCACGCGACTTGGTAAATAGGAATGCCGATGAGGTTACCCCTCAATACTTATCTAGCTTTGCAAAAGCTCTTGAAAGTAAGCTTCCTCATGTGAAAGCGACTATCCTTAATAAAAAGCAGATAGAAAAAGAGAAATTAGAATTGCTTTTAGCTGTGAATAGGGGCTCAACCAGCGATCCTGCCATGATTATTTTGTCCTACCAAGGCCATCCCCTATCTAAAGAACATACAGTATTAATTGGTAAAGGGATCACCTACGATACCGGGGGCCTTAATTTAAAACCTGTAGGCTCAATGGAAACGATGAAAGCTGATATGGCAGGAGGTGCGGCCGTACTAGGCGCTCTCTATGCCGCAGCTTCTTTAGGGCTTGAGGTTAATCTAACGGTAGTAGTGCCAGCCACAGAAAATAGTATTGACTCTAATAGCTTTAAACCAGGGGATGTCTACAAGAGTTGCAAGGGATTAACAATTGAAGTTAATAACCCTGATGCTGAAGGTCGCTTAGTCCTTGCAGATGCAATCACTTATGCCATTAAGTATTTAAAACCCACTCGTCTTATCGATGTTGCTACCTTGACGGGAGGCATTGATGTGGCTCTTGGTCCCGAAGCTTGCGGCGTGTTTTCCAATAATGATGACCTTGCAAATGCTTTAATGCGCTCAGGCTCAAAAACGTTTGAAAGAGTCTGGCGTTTACCTTTGTACGAGGAATACCACACTTATCTAAAATCAGATATTGCGGATATGAAAAATAGTTCCGGCCGTTCTGCTAGCTCTATTACCGCAGCTATGTTTTTACAAGAATTTGTGGAGAAAACTCCTTGGGCTCATTTGGATATTGCAAGCACGGCATTTTTCAGTGAGAAAAAACGCTACCATCCAAAGTATGCTACAGGGTTTGGGGTGCGATTATTAATCGACTTTCTTTCTGCAAAAAATTGAGCTAAAAAATACTGGGGCGGATAGCTTCTCAAGTTGCTTGTGAGGCTTTCTATAAAATTTTCCTCTCCTTCCTTCTCTGAAAAATTGGTTTCAATTTTTCTTTGTAAACTTTTTTTCACCCTTTTCTCTCTCATAAATTTTTTTGTAAGTCCTTCTAACTTTATCTTTACCGTCCTCTTTTTTTATAGGCTACCTCTTAACTTGGAGACCATTCGATAAAAATTTTTTTCAAGCATACTTTACAAAAAATTTAAATAGATAGATCAATGGAAGTCTTAATGAGGCGATATTATGCCGAGCCTTCGATAATATAATTTTTTAGTTTGCCAGCTAATGCGCATGGTAAATCTACCCTAATTAAAACATCATTTTCTTCATAATCTTGATGGATAATATTGCCTAAACGCATGACTTCACTCACTTTATGGTATTCAAGCTGGGGGATTTTTAAGGTGACTGAAGTACGTCTTCGATTGAGCTCTTGAATCATCTGCTCTAATAAATCTTCAAAGCCGATTTTATTAAGGGCAGAGATGCAAACAGATTTGGGATAAAGAATGCGTAGGCGTGTAATTTTCTGGGGATCATTACATACATCCATCTTATTAAGTACGGTAATGATGGGTTTATTTTCAGCGTTCAGTTCTTTTAATACCTCGTAAGTGGTGGCGGCTTGCTCTTCAGCCATAGGGTGGCTAATATCTACTAAATGAAGGAGAATATCTGCTTGCAAAGCTTCTTCTAATGTGCTTTTAAATGCAGCAACAAGTAAGTGAGGGAGTTTGCGTATAAAGCCCACCGTGTCAATCAATAAAATTTCTTGATTATTAGGTAATAAATATTTACGTGTAGTGGTATCAAGAGTAGCAAAAAGTTTGTCTTCGACAAAAACTTTAGCATCAGTTAAAGCATTAAGAAGCGTAGATTTACCCGCATTTGTATAACCTATAATGGCGAAAACCGGAATTTCTAATCGAGTGCGAAGAGTACGCTGTGTGAGGCGATTAGCTCGTACTTCATGAATTTCATTTTGAAGGCTATCCATCTGTTTTTTTAAAATTCGCTTATCAATTTCGATTTGCTTTTCACCTTCCCCCTTGAGATAGGCTCCTCCGCTTTTACCTCCTGTACCCGCTTGGCGCGATAGATGAGACCATAAGCGTTTTAAACGCGGTGCTTGATATTTAATTTTAGCTAGTTCAATTTGTAGACGCGCTTCTTTAGTGTGTGCTCGTTGAGCAAAAACTTCTAAAATAACTCCCGTACGGTCTATAACAGGCATTTTAAAAATATTTTCCAAATTGCGTTGCTGGCCTGGTGAGATTTCATCATCAAAAATGACTAAATCTACTTTTTGCTCTTGTGCCATCCGCAAAAGTTCTTGTAATTTACCTTCCGTGACAAAAGTAGAGGCATCATATTTACGCACCATACAAGGAACTTTAGAGTTAACATGAATGCCATAAGTTTCAGCTAGTAAGGCTAGTTCATCCAGATGCTCTTCGCAGATTGTGCGAAAGTTAGATCCTTTATAAACAGAAACAAGTAAAGCTTTTTTAGGCTGCTGAAATTCGTCTTCCGAGGATTCTAGGATTTTTGGTTTAATAGAGGGCATACATTTACTCTTTATATTGAGGAGGTTAAGGGGATTTCAAAATCAATCTCTAAGCCATCGTAAGCTAATTGATAGTTTGGTGGAAGCTTGGAATTAGTATAATCATGCTCCAGCTCATGAGCGATGTGAGTAAACCATGCTTGGTCAGCACCCACTTTGGAAGCAAAATCTATCGCTTCTTGAACATTGAAGTGTAAAGGGGAGGACTGCTGACGCAGACAGCTTACCACTAAAGTCTCTACTCCTTGCAAATCTTCAAAAATAGTTTGAGGGTAATGGCGGATATCAGAAATGTAGGCAAAATTGCCTACTTTAAAGCCATTAACTAACATGCCACCTTGCTGGTAGGTTACATAATGAATAGGTAATCCTAAAAAATTTACTTTTCCTCTTTCAGACTTCAGATAATGCAAGACAGATTGAGTCGTTAATTTTTCTGTGGAAGAAGTTTTATCAAAAGCATAGGGAAAACGCATTTTTAGCTCCTCTGCTGTAGCTTCAGCCAGTAGGCAAGGGATAGGCTGCTTGGAACGAGCATTAAGGATCCTAAGCTCGTCAAATCCTCCTGTATGATCATAATGAGCATGCGTTAAGATTAAGCCATCAATCTGTTTAATATGATGGTGAAGCATCTGAGTGCGAAAATCAGGACCGCAGTCGATGACAATTTGTTTATCATGGATTTTAATCAGCCCAGAGGAGCGTAAGCGTTTATTGTAAGGGGATTCTGAACGGCAAACTGCACATTCACAACCAATTACCGGTACTCCCAATGAACTGCCTGTTCCAAAGAATAAAAATTTGCCTGCAATTTTCATGAAAAAACACTCATAGAAAAATTATAAGTTTTGCCTTTATTAAAAGTTCCCAGGGAAAAGTTTGTGCTTATTATTGAATGAATATAGGCTGTACTCTCTTTATCGTTTGCTAGAAATTTTGCACTAGCTTGAGGAAAGATTTCGCGGCTTTTAAGAATAACAGCGTGCATAGGCTTTTGCATAGTTAGGCTATTTATCTATAGTGATCAAGTAAGAATGCATGTAGCCATCCTGCTCAGATTTGTTTAAAAATTTTATTATTTGCTTTATGAGCGAAAGAATTATGGTTAAAATTCTACTCAGCTTTAAATATAAAAGTTCTTATTATACAGTGTATGAGGAATAATGCAAGATGGCTTATTGTATTTTAACTATAAATCAAATAAGCTGTTGTGCTTATGCGTATAGCTATTATAGGAACAGGTCTATCAGGATTAGCCACAGGGTGGTTTTTGCTAAAAAAATTTTCCTGCAAGCAAAGACCTAGTATCACTTTCTTTGACCATTTAGGGGTGGGAGGAGGGGCCTCCGGAGTAGCTGCCGGACTGCTGCACCCTTATGTGGGTGCTACCGCTAAGCTTAATCGTTATGGGCTAGAAGGTTTTGAGGCCACAGAGAAGCTGCTAAACCTTGCCTCTGAAAAAATGGGCATGCCAGTGGCGAGCTATAACGGATTTTTGCGGGTAGCTCTTTCACTTCAACAAAAAAAGGATTTTCAGCGCTCAGCTTTTCAGTATGATGATTTGCTATGGCTAGAAGCAAAGGAGGCCAAGCAAAAAATTTCAGGACTGTCTTTTCATCCAGCACTCTTTATTAAAAAATGCATGGCAGTAGATTGCTCTCTTTATTTGGAGGGACTATGGAAAGCCTGCAATGAAAAAGGAGCTGTGCTTGAAAGACAGGAAATAGAAACATTGGATGAATTGAAAGCTTTTGACCATATCGTGTTAGCTACGGGTGCCTTCGTTAATAGGTTGCTAACATCGCAAAAGCTGCCTGTGACCGAAGTAAAAGGCCAGGTTATTGATATTGTGTGGCCTAACAGTTTGGAACCTTTACCCTGTCCTTTAAGCTCACAAGCCTACCTAATTATGAATAAGGGAAAAAATAGCTGCATATTAGGGGCGACTTATGAACGTGGCTTTCAATCAGCGCAAGCTAATTTGAAAATGGCTTCAGAAGAAATTATGCCTAAAGCCCTGGCTTTATTGCCTGCATTAGAAGGTGCGACAGTGTTAAACTGCAGAGCAGGGGTGCGTGCTTCTACTCCTGGTCATATGCCTATCATACAAAAAATAGGAGTAAACGTTTGGGTAATTACCGGCATGGGATCCAAGGGCCTTCTATATCATGCTTTATATGCTGAAAAGCTAGTCGATATGATGAAAGAAAGGCAATCATGCCATTCTTTTTAATTATCAAAATGTTATATATTGCTGGCTTCTTTCAAATTGCTCGATGATGCTTGAATGGGTTTATAAACCTACTCTTGCAGGCTCGGCTAATTCTCTACCAGTTTTTTATGCATATTTTAAAACTCTTCATTTGTAGCTTAATACGAAGTTAGGCACTTATAGAGAAGTTTTTTGGGGGCCTCTTATCATTAAAACATGGGCTTCAGCCGCAAAGTTAAAGAAAAAAATCACAGCAGGTGTAAGGACGGCAGTGAAAGGTATCATCGTAAAAAACCATTGAAGGATTGCATGTAAAGGGTTGTGGCACGAAAAACATACTGATCCTGTTATCCAAGCGGCTAAAATTAGCAAGCCCGCAAGACACCATAGAGGAAAGGTAGCTATTAGGGACAAGATAATATTACTAAATATATCCCCTCTCATTCTTTTAGATAATATGTCAGCAACTTGTATGCGATTTAAGCCTTTCAAAGCAATCACGGGTGTAACAAAAAAGAGAATGGCCAGGCTTAATATGCATAAAAGCAGAGTACCTAGATTAATTAAAAAGGGACCAAAAGCCAAAATAGCACTGAAGAAGGGGCCTACTGCAGGAATCTCTTCTAGTAAGAAAAAGAGCCCCAAAAGCATCCACAGTAATAGGTAGCTTAAAATAATAGGGATGCAAAAATAAGAAGCTCCAATCATGATTTCCCACGATTTAGCTAATATCTCTGTATAGCTGGTCTGCTTTTTTTTTATTTCATCATGATAAATACGAATAAGAACAATCCCTGTGGAAAGCAAAAATCCTGCACAAAGAAAAATAGGTAAAAAAGTTAGACTCATCATCAGCCATTCATTAGCTCCTAGAGCTAGGCCACGAAAAAACACTACCAAGACACCACATAATGCTAAAATGGTAAAGACTAGCAAAAATTTTTTCTTATTAAGAGAGAGGGCTAACGCTCTATTAAACATTAATTGTAAGTCATCGAATGTCATAATTGTTTTTTATCTCATTTCGAGGTTTGTAAAAAATATTTAGTTCCTATGATAGGGATATCTTTGCTTTTATGGCCTTCTCAGTATTCATAAAAGGTTAGAGCTCAAATGTAATTTTATTCACATACTTATCAAAATAGCTAGTACTCCAGAAGAAATCAACTCAAGAGGGCCTCATTTATATGGATAGCTGTATAAGCTAATCTCTAAAGGGACCTTAAGTTATTCCAAATAAAAATTCACTCATCTTCTAGGCTGCTAGATTATGTGTAAACGTGCACCTAGCTTATCTTTCACAAAAGTGCGCTCTTCAATTAGCTCGCTTTCAGAGGCCATAATCTTATTTCTTATCCACTTATGCCAAGAAAGATCTTTTACGATCTCATATGTTTTATCTTCCTTAGTACGACAGGGAAAGGAAAAAACTAGATTTTCTTGAATCCCATAAGGGTTATTGTTGCTAATTACTCCTGAAGAATACCACTCTCCTAGGGGAGTTGGGTTAATAATGGCTTTCATAGCATCAATAGCTGCGCTGGCTGCTGAAGCTGCGGATGATTTTCCTCTGGCTGCAATAATTTCAGACCCTCTTTCTCGTACTCCACTCATGAAATCATTTTCCAGCCAATGCTGGCTTATCGGAAAATCTATCAAAGGCTTATTTTTTATATGCACATGGGTAAAGTCTGGTACTTGCGTAGAAGAATGGTTGCCCCATATCACGGCTCTTGTCACCTCATTGCTATTAACATTTGCTTTTTTTGCTAATAAGCTTACGGCACGATTTTGATCCAAACGCATCATCGCATGAAAATTTTGTTGAGGAATCCGCGGAGCATGGCTGAGGGCAATTAAACAATTAGTATTACAGGGATTTCCCACGACCAGCACAATGACATGTGGGTTAGCGGACTTATTTAATGCTTGACCTTGCTCAACAAAAATTTTGCCATTTTCATTGAGCAAATCCTTTCTTTCCATGGCAGGGCCCCGTGGCTTGGCACCTACTAAGAAGGCATAATCTATCTCTTTAAAGACCTCATCAGCGTTGCTTCCAATGATTATTTCTCTTAAAAGGGGGAAAGCACAATCTTCAAGCTCCATAGCTACACTCTGGAGAATAGGCATGGCTTCTGGGATTTCTAAAAGATGCAATCCTATGGGCTGAGTAGCGCCTAATAAGTCGCCATTGGCTAGACGGAATAAGAGGCTATAAGCGATTTGCCCTGCTCCGCCTGTGACAGCGATACGTTTCAGAGGTTGAGGCATAAAAATTCTTCTTTTTTGCTATTAAAGAATAAGGGGATTCTAAAAGTAAAGCTCAATTTTGGCTAAGCTAAACTTATAGAGCCAAGGGAGCTTTAAGAACCTAGGGTTGGAAGCTTACCTACATAATTTAAGAAAAATTTTATCTTTGTTACTCTTTTGGGGCTAAAGATAGTTGCGAAGCTGTCATTTCCCTCTATAAGGTACAATCTATAATGGCTTTTTCCCTCTAAGATTTTCATGGATGCACTCAATATTTTGAAAGAAATTTTTTATAGAGAGTAAAAAATCTTGCAAATCTCCAGCAGTCAATCCATCAATCATTAAAGATATTATGTTTTCTTTTAAAAGATGGTGTCTATGCCTTTATATATTTAGTTTTGCCATGCAGCTATTCTAAGGCGCCTTTAGTCTCTAAAAGTTGGATTATCTGTTCGTAGTTCATCCGATTTTTTTCGGAAAGATGCTCTTTTGCCCAGCGTAAAGCTGTAATGCCCCGGTAATCTTTGGCATTGATATCTGTCGTTTTATCTACCAAAATTTTTACTAACTCTACATTCCCATGCTTTGCAGCATAATGCAAGGGCAACCTTAAGTTTTTATCAGAGATGTTTGCATCCGCGTGGTGTTTTAATAAAAATTGGGCAATTTCTCGATGATTTCCTTGTACAGCATAACTTAAAGCGGTGCTTTCGCTATCATCTCTTTCATTAATATGAGGGGTCGCTTTTATCAAAGCTCTAATAACTGGCAAATGCCCTGCCAGAGCGGCATAATGTAAAGGTAAAGCTTTAGATTGGTCAGCTTCATTAGCATCCGCACCGTGCTCTAATAAGTAATTAACTATCTCAATTTTTCCGCTTTCAGCTGCCAAGCTTAAAGCCGTCTGATCCTTATCCCCTTCTTTGGCGTTCACATTTTGAGTTAGTGGAAGCAAAATTTTAACAGTAGATAAAGAGCCTTTCTCAGCAGCATGGTGTAAAGGTAGCTTTCCATCATCATCTTCTTTGTTAACATCCCCCCCTAGGGTGAGTAAGGTTTTAATATCTTTTTTCTTTCCATAATGGCAAGCAAATCTCAATGCTAAAGTTAAGACTTTTTCCCGCTCGTAGGCCTTATCAATTTTTGAGAGTAAGATTTCAACAATAGCTACATGTCCTTTCTTAGCTGCCCAAATGATAGGCAGCTCATTATTTTTGTCCTTAATGGCAGGGTTAGAATTTTGATTTAATAAATACTCTACAACTGCTACTTCTCCTGATTCTGCTGCACAACTTAAAGGGGTGCGCTTGTCATGATTTAAAGCATCAATATTTTTAGTAAGGCCTACTAGGATCTCAACAACCTGTAAATGTCCAGCTTGGGCAGCAAGGTGCAGGGGCAGATTGCCCTCTCTATCGGTACTATTTGCATCTGCCTTTTGTTCTAGTAAATAGCTAACCACATCTTTTTTTCCAGTTCTGGCAGATAAAAGCAACGCTTCGCTTAAAAGCTCTCTGAATGGATTGGTGTCCTGCTGGTGCAAAGCTTTAACAATATCTAAATGCCCTGCTTGAGCTGCTAGCTCCAAAGCACGATGAAAATGTTGATCTTTTAGTTGTGGATTAGCACCTTTTTGCAATAAATATTTGACAATGTGTAGTTTCCCAGCTTCAGCGGCTACACTTAAAGCCGTGCGCTGAGACTTGGGGCTTTTTTCATTAATGGGATGAATGAGAAGAAGTCTTTCGACTTCATCTAGCTTTCCTCTTTTTGCTGCCAAGTGTAAAAGAGGGAGCTTCTCTTCATTTAAATTAATTTCCTCCGTTTCTGGCAACAAGATGCTATCTATATTGCTTGAAGAGCTAACCGTCAAGGAAATCTCATTCTTGCTTGTAGAAGTCACTTCTTTCTTAGGGCTGTCTAGATCCTCGGCGACAGCTCTATTAACATGCTCAACATTTATCCGCTTAAAAGCAATTTGGCGGGCAGTGTATTGCACCGCATTAGCCTGGTCTTGAAGCCTAGGTTTTGTAGATATTTTAGCAGCAGAAAATTTTTTCACTAACGTGCGAAAAGAGAAGACAGCGATGGGCACAGCTAAGGGTAAAAGAGGGAGGGCCACTAAGGTAATTAAGGCAGTAAGGCTACCCACCCATAGCTTTGATTTACTACTAAGAATGCTAAAATCTCGAAGAGCATGATGCTGAGAAGAACAAGGGTTAATTAAGGAAAAAAAATTTGATATTTTCATTGCTAACAATCTCTCTATAATTTTACTGCTAATTATATATAATTTTATTGTTTTCTTATATTAAATTCTTAAGAGGAGGGAAATTATGGCTTTAATGCATGTAAAACTCTAAAAGAGAGTAAAGCCTACTTAATATGATGAGATATCTCATCTAGACAAAAAATATTTATTGCCTATATAAATTAAGTGTTTAGCTACCCGCATCTTTTTCTTAAGTGCTAAATGCTTAGGGGGGCTTGAAATTGTTTTTTTCCTTATAACTTATCGATTGTCAAATTATTTCTGATAAAAAATTACTCTTTGTAAATAAATGAATTCTCTTAATATTATTGAAATTTTTCGTAGCATTCAAGGGGAAACAAGCTTAGCCGGGCTACCCACAACTTTCATACGCCTGGCGGCCTGTAATCTTCGCTGCTCATGGTGTGATACCACCTATTCATTTGGACGAGGGGCCTCTTATACCTTAGAAAATATTTTTTCAAAGGTAGCTTCTTTTGGCTGTCAATATGTGTGTGTGACGGGAGGGGAGCCACTTTTGCAGGCTAACGTCATCCCTTTAATGGAGCAATTATGCCAGGCAGGATATATTGTCAGTCTAGAAACTGGCGGTTCTTTGTCTACCCAAAAGGTGAATGCAAACGTACGCATTATTTTAGACATTAAATGCCCGGGAAGCCAGATGAGCAATAAAAACCTTTGGGATAACCTTAACCATTTGCGCTTTCATGATCAGATAAAATTTGTGATCAGCAATCGGGAAGATTACGATTATGCTAAGATGGTCTGCAGTCAATACCAATTATTTAAGAAAGTCAGTGAGATATTGTTTTCGCCTGTATTTGAGGTGTTGCCTTCCCACACCTTGGTCAATTGGATATTAGAAGATCAGCTAGCAGTACGCTTAAATTTGCAAATTCATAAATTTATATGGCCTCCCCATACCAGAGGCGTTTAGATATGAAAAGAGCTATCGTTTTATTGAGTGGGGGATTAGACTCAACAGTTATATTAGCTCTTGCTCTAGCTCAAGGGAGAGAATGCTATGCTCTGAGTTTCGACTATGGTCAAAGGCATCGTATTGAGCTTACGCACGCCAGCAAAATTGCTACATACTACCAGGTTAAACATTGTATTGTCCAAATTGACTCAAGGGTATTTAAATCTTCCTCTTTAGTGTCAGATCTAGCGGTACCAAAAAATCGATCAAAAGAAGATATAGGCTCAGGGAAAACTCCCAATACCTATGTGCCAGCACGTAACACTCTCTTTCTAGCTTATGCTATGGGGCAAGCTGAAATACTAGATGCCCAGGAGATTTATTTAGGAGCTAATGCGTTAGATGCTCCCTCCTATCCCGACTGTACACTTAGCTACATTCAAGCTTTTCAGCAGGTTTTAAATGTGGGCACTAAGCAAGCTGCTGAAGGAAATGCGCCTCAGCTTTTAACACCTTTAATCCATTGGGATAAAGCCGAAATTATCCGTCAGGGCATCGCTTTAGACGTGCCTATGCATATGACTTTTAGCTGTTACGATCCGACGCCGCAACAAAAGCCTTGTGGGCAGTGCGACGCATGCATCTTAAGGGCCCATGGATTTGTAGCAGCAAAAGGGTAAATTCTCTCTTAAGTAATGCCCTATTATTACGTTCATAATGATTTATCTATCAAAGAAATAAGAAAGAATGAGGAGTAGATTTATTGCAGAAAAATCTCAACAACAGGTCGTCTGAAAGGATTTTATAAAAAATCTGATTAACTCCTAAAAAACCTCGCAACTCAGGTTAGCAATATGATTTTGAGCTAATCCTTATGCAGCCAGTTACTTTATAAAAGCCCTCTCGTTGAGTAGAGAGTCATCTTTCAGAGGGTTGGGTAGACAGGTTAAGTTTTTTTTAAGCGTATAATAAGAAATATAAAATTTGGATCAACATTGTTACCACTCCGCCAGGCATGCTCATCCCTATACCCCCTGGTACGCACGTTAGAGTTTGCCTGGAAAGTTTGGAAAAGTCTCATACACCTTTAAGCTGCCCCTCATGCACCTCCCTACTTTATAAAATCATCCCCTGAAGTCGATTGGTAGCTTGAAAGGATTGTGTATGCAAGCCTACCTTTATAAGCGTATTACTTAAAATTTCGCCTACAAATTTAGCCTGCTTAGGTGATTCATAGCTATCTAGCAAGCTTAGTACAGCACCAGATAGACGGCTTAAAGCGATAAAATTGCGAATATAAATTTATTTCTTACTTTCATTTTGAACCATTTTCAAAGCTTCCTCAAACTTTTCTTCCTCTATTTTCAAGTACCTTTTGGGGTTTTCTGAAGCTGTAAACATATAATCTATTTGTGCATTTGTAGAAGAAAGAGCCCCGAAATGGGGATAAAAAATATTGTAGCCTAATGGATCCTTTAAAAAAATTGCAATTTCGATATCACTTGGGGTAAAGGGATAATTTTTTAAATGGGGTCTAATCCTTTCATGAGTATTGATAATTTGAAGCATTTCTTGCACACAATCTACAATGATTCTACGCCCTTCTTCTCGGCTTAAGGGACCCGTTTTTTCAAAACTTAAGGCTAGCATAGTCACCACTCCGTCAGGCATACCTATACCTGTACCAATAGTACGCATGCTATATTTTTTTTGAAGTTTTTTAGAGGTTTTATTTAAAATGTCGCTAACAAATACCGCCTGTTCAGGTTCTTCGTAACTATCCAATACGCTTAGTATACAGCTAGATAAAGTAAACATTAAAATGAAGAAAAATAGAAAATAAGTTTTGTTCATAAATTACCTAGCTTTTTTAATTTCTTTAAAATGGTATCTAAATACTTCTTCATACGTAGGGCTTTGGAAGGAATGATCATGAAAAGCGGCCCCTGGGCAAGAATTTAAGGTCACTGTGTCGCGTTTACTCCGTATTAAGCCTCCCACATCAATATAAGGGATAGGATCGCGCCAAGCTTGTGCTCGATAATGATAAGCTTTTCTACAGGAGTCAGCATATATATAAGCTGCTGGAGCAATGGCTAACACAGTAATTTGCTTGCGTAACTTTTCATCATAACTTAAAAGAGCATTTCTGACATTTATAGCCCCTTGACTATGGCAAATTTGAAAATACTCTCCGCGTGGATATTCGTCAAAGAATCTATTCCATGTTTCATGATTAACGCGTACTGGAGTAGTAGCTATATAACATAAACCTAAGCCTGATTCAACACAATCGTTAAGCAAATTGTGCGTAGCATTATGGATGACATCTATTGAATATTCCCACCCTAATTCTCTAAGGTGGATGGCATTATTAATAGCCTCTATTTGGGTTGTCATAATGCCATTATGAACACCCAGACGAAAATTTTCTGATTTACTCCCTAGCAATACGGCTAATGAGGAGCTTTCGCTACGAACAAAGCTTCTTTCAAATCTATCTGTAAAGCTAACTCTAGGCAGACTTCTTGTGTTTTCACCTCTTTCTCTAATGGGTGTTTTTTCGATTCTATAAGAGGCGCGCTCTTTGCCATACATGATCACACTTTCGCGGTGTTTCTCCCCACGGCTAGGACTGGAACCCCTTAATCCATACAGGTCTCTATCATTTAAAGGATTGTTTAAAAGATAGGCATATAGATTAGGGCCCGCCTCAAAGCTTAAAGGATCGGCAGTTACCCAGCGTGTAGTAGTGGGGTTGTAATAGCGGCGTCCAAAGTAAACAAACTGGGTTTCAGCGTCTACGCGTTTAGAAGAAAAACGCCAAGGGTTGATCGATTGCTTGATAAGCTTATTATTTTTGCCATAGATAGACTCTTGCCCATAAGCGGTATATCGATAAGTTTCTTCTATGGTATGGGTCTTGGCGTTAATCAGTAGGCGGATATTGCCTAACGTGTCATGGATGGGTATGTAAGCCTTACCTTGGAGTTCTAGCAAAACCGCAGCCTCTATTTCAGCTCCTTTACCTTTACCTAATATACGCAATTGCTGAATGTTACCTTTAGAGTCACAGGCGCCAATTTCGTTGAGTCCGTGGTACAGGTAACGAATTTCTTTCTCAGGTATCCATTTGTTTTCAACTTTAGAGCGGGAATAGAAGGTGCTGCTTAAACGGCGGTTAAGCTCATCATAGGCATAGGCGACCTGCTGAGTAGAAGTATGAATGGCAATCAAGCGATCTAATGCATCGTAAGATAAGTTTAAAGAGCCTTTACGGATAAGGTTTCCATTTAGGTCATAGGCATGTGGATCTAAGCCATCATGGAGGAGCTGATTGAGAGCATTAACGGTATGGGGACGTTTATTTTTCTCCACCATATTATTGAGGGAGTCGTAGCGATAAATATCATCCACTAGGCCTTTTTCGGATTGAAGCTGATATAAAGCATCGTATGTATAGGTACTGTTTACTTTGCCTACTGGGTCGAGGGTTGTTCTTTTTAAAAGATTGCCCACTTGATCAAAACCGTTCTCAGGAATATCTTCTTTTAAGGACTTAGACGAAATGTTAATCAGACGAGAATAGGCATCGTAAGCGTATTGAATTAAGCCTGCTTCAGCCATCAATTTAGCCTCTTCTAATGCCCCGGAAAGGTTGTAATGTTGATAGGTGTGTCGATAAGGGCCTCGGCTAATTTGATGAAGGTAAAGTGATTTGTAAGAGTATTGAATAGAAGAATGGTCTGGAAGTATAATTTCCTGGAGCCTATCTAAATTATCGTAACTATATTGTTGAGTTAACCCATGGGATAAAGTTTCTTGGACCAAACGTTTATTTTTATCGAAAATACGCGTGGTAGACTTTCCTGTATGCTTATCCTCCACACCCACAACATTAGAATTAGCATCATAAGTATAGTGGTAATGCAAAGAGTTATCGTTAGAGGAAAAAGAGGTAAGGCGACCTAGCCAGTCATAGGCGTAGTGAAGTTCTATTCCATCGGGCTTGATAACTTTTTCTTTTTGCCTATAAGCATTATAGACATACTTTGTTTGCTTTTGTTCAGGACTTCCTACGGCTTCCGTACAACTGATCAGATTTTTGGCAAAGTCATACTCAAAATGAGTGGTGACCAGGCGATCAGGTTGATGAGGAGTTAAAACATGCTCAATTTGTTTACAGCAAAGCCCTTCTGCATCATAAAAAAACTCACGTTTTTGCAGGATAACGCCCATAGGGTCGCGACGAATTGCAAAGCGAACATGCCCGCAGCTATCATGCTCCTGAAAAAAAGATTGGCCGATGGCATCGATGGTTTCTTTAGCATATACATATTGGCCCTCTTGATTAAGATGAAGATAGTAAAAGAGGGTGCGTGTGGTATGTCCTTGAGGATCAACAATACTTTCAACATCTCCATAGGCATTATAGTGGGTAAAGGTGATAACAGGCTTTGATTGATGATAAGAAATTGTTTGGATGGGCTGGTCTTGCTCGTTGTAAAGATAGCCTATTTTAGTTAAAACCTGTCCTTCAGCATCCTCAGTCCGCTCTTCGATAAGGCGATCCTTAGCATCATACTCTTTAACGTTGGCAATATAGTCCTTTTCCTCGGGACCAAAATATTCCAAAGTCTTAGCGAGCCGTTGGCAGGCATCATATTGATAAACAGTTTTTGCCTCATTTTTCGTGATGCTGGCCAGGCGGCCAGCAGCATCGTATTGATAATAAGTAAACTGCCCTCCAGCATCCACTTCGGCTATCTTATGAAAATGGTTGTAATGAGTAGTGGTTTCACTAAGCTTTTCCCCTGTAGGAGCAAAAGTCATTTGTCGACAAGCTCTTCCTAAATAATCATAATCTGTCTGGGTAATCTTTCCATTTAAAGCGATGCTTTTAGCCAGATATCCCTCAAGGGTATATGCATTTTTTTCGGTAGATCCGTCAGGATATTGGATGAAGGAGGGCTGGCCTCGAATATTATAATTAAAAGTTGTTTTAAAACCTCGACGATCAGTTTTACAGATAGGGTTATCGGCAATATCATACTCAATACATTCAAAAGGCTGATAAGAATTACCGTCGGAATCTAATAAACGTGGATAAATTGTTTTAATTAAACGTCCACAATGATCGTAAGTGTATTGAGTGGTCTCTCCCTGCCAATTGGTCATCGCTACTTTTTGGCTAAGGCCATTATAAGCATAATGCGTCACTAATGTCTGATCAGCATGAATATCTTTAGAACAAATGCGTCGATTAGAAAAGTCATATTCATGCACAGTATGATAATCTTTGCCAGGGTATTGCTCAAAAATAAGGTTGTCGTTTTCATCGTATTGATAGAAAGAGGTATGCCCTAAAGCATTGGTCTCTTTAAGGATATTTCCATGGGCATCGTAATCCCAATGCAAGGTAAAGCGAGGTTGCCCGTTACTATCAAAATGTGTTTGCTGGGTTATACGCCCTTGATGATCATGGAAATTTTGCGTTTTTTGCAGTAAAATCTCTTCTTTAAGGGCAAGGTCTAAATACTTTTCTTCGATAATTTCAGGTAAACCTACAGGAAATTGATCGCGATAGCTTGTATACACACTATGGCGCTCTGTAACACCTGCCAGATCCTCTTCTTCTAAAGTATGCCCATCATCATAAACATAGCGAGTGATTGAACCATTGCTGTTATAAGCATAAAATTCGCGATAGATAATTTTGTTATTCACGCGCATGAATTTTTTATGGAGTAAAGCAGATTTAGGGTAATAGACGTAAACGATCTCTTTACATCCATCTTGCTCGCGTAATAAATGGTTGTATCCATCATCACTATACTCATAAGTGCGAATGTAGCTGTCATATTGTCCTGCTATAGGAATGCCCTCTTTATTTAGCACAGGGCCCTTTGCATTCCCTGTAAGATTTCCAAGCAGCCATTCATGTTTTATATTTCCATTTTTGTCATAATCGTAATAGCGGCTGCTTAGTAAGTTACCCTGGCCATCTTGTAGGGTTTTAGTTGTTAAACATCCCTCTAAATTTGGCAAAGAGCTCCAAAAAAAACTTTGCGTGCGATAAAGATTAGCGTCTAACAGCTTATCGATGCCTGTTAAGCGTCTTTTTGAGTCATAATGATAGCGAGTTTCTTGGTTATGAAGATCGAGCACGCGGGTCGTCCCACCTGGATAGCTATAAATACGACTTTTACGGTTGATAAAGTTTACCTCATAGTAAAAGCGATGGGTAGGGTGCAGGGTTTGATCGGTGCCTACAGCAGCTTTTAAACAAGATACACGTTCATAAGGGGAAGTACATCCATCGTAAAAAGTTAAAGGTTTTTTAGTATAAGCGTAAGGGTTGGTTTCATCATAATATTCAATTTGCTTGCAGCGACCATTGGGTAGGGCTTTTTGTTTCATGCGGTGGGTAGTATCATCGTAAGAATAGCAGATTTTAGGGGCGTTAGTAGAAATCACTTGATGGAGGTCATGTCTGGCCGGATAATTGCTGAAAAGATATTCGCAGCTTCCGCTTTTATCTTTATTAGCATAGGCTACCATGCGGGGATTAAGCTTAAAATTATCATATTCAAAGTGAATCTTTCCTAAATCTTGCTGGAGGCTATTGGTATTACTTATCTCATAAATTTTCCACCCTAAAGGGGATTTTTGATAGGTATACTGCGTCTTAATTCCATAAGGTTTTTGTTCATAAGTAAGCCCATCTTGATAGCGAATCTCAGTCAGAGAAAGTGGCGTGCGATGACTAGAACCAAAATATTTAAGGCTTTTTGAACCATCTCTTAAGTACACGGCGAAAGTACCTGGTTTAGGAGATATAATTTGCATCTGAAGATTATGAGGATTGCTTTTTCCGCTGATGAATCCTTTAGAGCAATTGGTCAACCCCTGACTGTAATTGGTTGCATTGATGAAAAGGGTGCGCCCAATTAAGGTATTGGTATATAAAGTCTTCATGCCTTTTTCTTCGTGAACAACTCTGTTTAAGCTGCCGCCAAGCATTTCTACATTTTCTGGCTCGTTAATACTCCAGCCGCTGGTATGGGTGTAAATACGCTCTATATAGAGAGGATCTGGACCTGGACTCCATACATCAATAGCACTATCGATAAAGGTGCCCGTGATGACGTTAACGCATCCGTCTACTATAGCTGAAGGCTCTCCACCTAAAGTGGCGATATTTTGCTCTCCTATAAGGGCTTCTTGGGGCGAATTAAAGTTTGCCAAGCCAAGGGGTTCCTCAGTAGCTTGAAGAGGTAAGCAAACACTGTATAAGAAAAGAATAAAAAGAAAATTTCGCATGCTATTTTTCCAAAAGATAAAAATTTTCTTATACAAAGGAAGTCGTTTGGTATCAATAAAATTTTAATTTACCTTCTAAAAAGGCTAAAAAGGTGAAAGCTGAATTTTTTATTGGCTTATGGAAAAGAAGAGAAGGAAAAAGCTAAAAAAGGTTTGTATAGATAACCAAAATTTAAGCCTATTTATTTAGAAAAAGCTGTAGCAGCTGCATAGATAAGGGATTAATGAGAGGACGATTTTGGTGAACAAAGGTGGATAAATGATCTTGTTTTATCCAAAATACTTCTGTATGTTCATCATCATGGCTAAGTTCTTTCTTAGGTACCGCAGGATCTAAGAGGATTTTTGCACAGATTTCATAAGCATGAGAGTGAGTATCTACAATTAAATAAGAGGGAAGAATATGATGAATCATTGCTTCTTCAATTCCTGCTTCTTCCTTAAGTTCAGTTTTTAGTTGTTTAATAATATCGACATGCCCTTCGTTTAAGGCGGAGGGGTCTATCCCTCCAGCGGGCATTAGCTCAAGATAATTTGGATAATCGGTAACATGCTCTGCGCGCTTACCCATGAGAATTTCATTGCCTGCTAAAGTATAACCACACACACAAATGGGCTTAAGATGAAGTTCATGGATTAGAGTAGGATCGCGTACTTGAGCAAGATAAAGTTTATACTCTACAAAACGCCCGTAAAGATGTTTTCCGTCAAAATGATCTGCACAAAGGATTTTTCCATTAAAAAGTTTTCCTTGGGTACGGAGAAGCTCTTCTTTCCAAATTTCTTCAATAGAGAGGAGGGTAGCCTGGCTCACTCTTTTTGGAGGTTGGATACGGCTGATGTGAACTTTAAAAGAGGGGGAGAGTGGAAAGATATCAAAGTCTTGCATAAGCTTCCTCAAAACAAAGGGTAAGGTCTTTCCAGCTATTTGTAGTCATAGCACCCGAAGGAATGGAAATAAGATAAGGATTGCGTATAGCTATAGTGGGGATGTGAGCATTTAAAGCGGCTAAAATGCCTGCCCTAGAATCTTCAATAGCTACCACTTGGTCTGCTAGAAGAGAACTCGTTTTTAAAGCGTGTAAATAGATTTCTGGATCTGGCTTAGTTTTTTTTACATTCTCTTTGGTAACGATGAAATCAAAGTAGTCCTTTATTTTTAGTGCCTCTATACAGCTGGCAATTAATAAATGAGCCGATGAAGTTACTAAGCCCATTTTAATCTTTTTATGCTGGCAAAAGTCCAAAAATTCTCTTGCTCCTGCAATAAGCTTGCCTTCGCGTTTATAAGTATCTGCCAAGCCCTGATGATAAAGAGAAATTAATACATGTTTTTTTTCCGGCAATCGATAGCGTTCGATTAAAATAGGCACAAACTCTTCAAGAGAGGGACCCATGAGAGTTTTAAACTCTTCAAGGGAGCCTTCCTGGCCAAATGTTTTTAAAAAGGAAAGATAGTGCTTAAAAAGGAAAGGAATGGTGTCGACTAACGTACCATCAAAATCAATCAACACTCCTTTCAAGTGTTGAAAATCCATAGATAATCTCATTCCCAATCTCCCCATTGAATACCGTCTCCTAAAGGAATAAAGCGAGCTGCTTTTTTACCTTCTATTTGCTGAAGATATTTAGGATGGATACCTAGGGTTTGCTTTCCAGGACGTAGAATATCTACATTGACTCCTTCTTGTAAAACTTGTCCTACGGAGATGGGGCATAAAGCTTGCACTCCTCTACGAGCAAAATCACGCAATTCTTGTTCGGAGGGATGAATTGTTTTAACCCATGATCCTTGCATTTGCTCGGCCAGTCGTACAGCACGCACCATCTCTTTTAATTCTTGAGGATTTAAAGCAAAAGCATGGTCAGGGCCTGGTAAGCGTCGATCAAGGGTAAAGTGCTTTTCTATAGCTTTAGCCCCTAACGCCACTGCCTCAATAGGAGCTACCATAGCATCCCGGCTATGATCTGAAAGGCCTACAGAACATTTAAAACGTTCTTTTAGCCAGAGGATTGAGCGTAGGTTCATGCTATCTGCTTCAGCGGGATATTTAGCTGTGCATTGCAATAAGGTCAGTTCTTTTCCCCCATAGGCAAAAAAAGCTTCCACTGCCCAAGCTATTTCATTTTCAGTAGCAGCCCCTGTTGAAATAAATGTCGGTTTAGCACTTTGAGCGATTGACTCAAGCAAACGTATATGCCCAATTTCATAAGAAGCAATTTTATGCCTTCTAACATAGGGATCAATAGAAAGAAAATCTTTTATTGAAAAAGCTGTGGCCATAAATTCAATGCCACTTGCTTGGCAATATTCGGCTAGCTGAGGAATCATTTCATAAGGCATCGCCAAGTCAGCAAAAATTTCTTGCATCTCCTTCTTAATTCCTGTGGCAGCTAAATAATTACTTATACCGGCGTTAGCTACGTATATAGTCTCAGGGCGATAAATTTGAAATTTAACCGCATCAGCTCCTGCTTCGGCTGCGCTATCGATAAGCGTTTTAGCCATATTCAAGTCTCTATCTAGAGTTCCCATGCGCCAGTTGGAGCCAGCTTCGGCGATAATAAAAATAGACTTATTCTCCATGAAGGGAGTCAAGCGGGCCATATAACGGCAAATAGGTATGTTTTCTTGAGTATCTTCTGCATGAAAGACCGCCTGCTCAAGCAGTTCATAGCCAGCAGAAATAAAAGCTTTTTGAGAAGCTATATTCTCGATTTTAATTTTTGCAAAAATATCATCGAATCCTTGATGTTGCACCCATTTCTTAGTGGCAATCAAAGCAGCTGTGCCTATCCCTTTATTACGGTGCTCCGGCGCCACGTTTAATGAAACTTCTATACAACGGCGCTTATGGGCATGCTCAGGGTGGGAAATGGGCTTGAATAAAAAGAAAGCAACGCGCTGGCCATCAAGCAGGATAAATAAAGGGGGCAGCGCTGGAGATAAAAAATAATCGTTAA
The DNA here is from genome assembly GCF_000648235.2 of Neochlamydia sp. S13. Classification (NCBI taxonomy): domain Bacteria; kingdom Pseudomonadati; phylum Chlamydiota; class Chlamydiia; order Parachlamydiales; family Parachlamydiaceae; genus Neochlamydia; species Neochlamydia sp. S13. The sequence continues at coordinate 641,316 of NZ_AP017977.1, forward strand.
TAAATTCTTTATAAAAGCTATCCCATTTTTTAGCTTGCGAGTGGATAGACATACGCAAAGTCTCAGCATCATTACGCCATTGCAGGATCTGGAAAGCATCTTCTTTAGTAGGTTTTACAATTTCGAATCCTATTTTATCAGCTTCCATTCTCAGACCTTTTTTTGTTTCACATGCGCATTAATCTTTTTCCATTGCGGATGGGTTTTGAAGACATTCAAAATATCCGCTAGAGTAAAGTTTCTATTAGTAGGGTATATAGTTTCAAAGATTTTGCTGACTAGCAAAAAATCTTCTGGAGTATCAACAGTTAATCGATAGTTGGCAGCGCTGCGCATGTGTACAAAATTGGCTAGATGGAAAAGATCAGGATGCTTATAAATGAAAGGAGTGACATGTTCAAGATCGAATTTACTGGTAGCTTTATGATGAGCGCTTTCTAAGGTAGAGAAATTGAAAGCTTCTACATCCATGCCTCTAGGAAAAGTGCGCAGTTGCGTGTTAGACACATAGTCAAGACTAGCGCTTTTTTTAAGAAGGAGATTAAGGGCTTGATCGACGATCGCAGGATCGATTAAAGGACAGTCGCCTGTCAGCCGTACAATAATATCTGCAGGATATTCACAGCAAGTTTTATAGTAACGATCAAGAACATTATGTTCATGACCTCTATAAATATTAACTTTTTCTTTCTCACAAAAAGAGGCAATTACATCATCTTGAGAATGAGTAGTTGTGGCAATGATGAGAGTGTGCATGGTTTGGATGCGCCGCACTCTTTCGATGAGATAACCTAAGAGAGGGCGCTGCATGATAGGTTGCAAGACCTTGCCAGGCAGGCGGGTAGATCCCATGCGCGCCTGGATGATAATGTTAATTTTTGGATTTTTCATGAGCTAAAGCTAAAGTACGTTAACATTCTAAATCAAGTGTTATTTGCTCTTTAAAGTTTTTTATCACGTAACATCATTCTTTTCCATCCTTCTGCTGTTAAAATCTTTTGATTAGAGGCAGAGGGCAGCATTTGCTTAGCTTCTACTGTAGAAGATATACTTTTAGTTACAGGGGAAGATGAAACGTGATTTTCTTCTGGAGCAAGAGGGGATGGGAGCTCTGACTTAAGCAGGGAAGGGATGGAGAAAGAGTTAGCTTTATTATTGGCATTATTTGTAGTGGCCATATAAACCTCCTAGGGTTAATACTGGATCACAAAGCAATTTTGATGCCAAGCTAATCGAAAATAAGCGAAATAGTTAATGTTTGTTCTTGATTTTTGTCTTAAAGCCATTATTGAATTTCTTTAATTTAAGCCAATTACGTATATTTTAAAGGTATCAGCAAGGATATAAATATGGCTTCTCTTTCGTTTTTTACTCCTGTTGTTATTTATTGAACCCTTAATCACGCACGGTGGGCATATTTAGATTAAGTAGTAAAAAATCTTTAGGGGAACTAGATCTATGGAATGCCCTGAAATTGGCATCGGTAAAGGTTAATGATTTATGGATGAAAAAGCGCCAACTTCAGGAACGACGGTTTCTTTTGCTTTAATATTTGATAATCCTTATACCCAAAATGAAGAAGTTTGGATTGGCAACCTAGGAAATTCGTGGGCTATATTAGGAATAGACCCTGATTGCCAGCAGCTTACCACAGATGCTCGTTATAGAAATGAAAAGGGAGATCTTAATGTGGGTAATAAGCAGTTTTTAACATCCATTCACTTAAGAGAGGGATGGGTAGATAAAGATGAGCAAAACATTCATCGTTTAGCAGGAATCCTTCAACCTTTACGCGGCATTGGCCATCAGGATATAAAAGGATTTTTTTCGTGTCCTGCAATTCAAAGGATAAATTTATCTCCATTTAAAGAGCCTGTTGTGTTAGTTCTAGCTACTGACGCGACTATGGAGGTGCTCGGTTCACAAGAGATAATTCCTCTACTTCAAAATGAAGAAGAGCTTGCAGATAAGCTTGTTAAGGAAGCTATAAAATGTTAAGTGAAGATAATAATACTGTGATCGTCATCAAGTTAAAAAACTAGTAATCGATGAATAAGCCGCTAGAAGGATATACCATTCAGCAGATGCCTATAGAAGAAAGGCCGCGAGAAAGGCTTCTTCAGCATGGGCCTGAAGCTATATCATCAGCAGAATTAATAGCAATTGTCTTAGGAAGTGGGACTAAAGGTTGCTCGGTTTTACGCATAGGACAAGAACTACTGATGCGCTTTGGTACCTTGCAAAAGTTTGCTGAGGCTTCCATTGAAGAACTCCAGCAAGTCAAAGGCTTAGGACTTGCTAAAGCTATTCAATTAAAAGCCGCCTTAAATTTAGGTTTACGAGCCTCAAAACAGGCGATTGACCAAAGATTTAGAATTGTTACACCTTTGCACGCTTATAACTACATTAAAGATGAATTAGAATATGCCAAAGTTGAGCATATTGTGGTTATCCTACAGGATAGAAAAGGTTATGTGCTCTCTCATCATCTTGTAGCCTTAGGAACTCTCTCGCATGCCCCTATTCATCCTAGAGATGTTTTTCATCCTGTGATCCGTCATCAAGCTGCCAGCTTAATCTTAGTGCATAATCATCCTAGTGGCGATCCTACTCCTTCTCCAGAAGATCTTGAGGTAACTCAATCCCTCATCCAAGCTGCACGTCTGGTCGATATAGCTATCAATGATCATCTCATTATAGGACTAGGCCGCTATGTTTCTTTAAGGCAGAACCATAAAAACTTATGGGATATCCTTTGAAAAAGTAGAAAGGCCAGTCTACCTATTTAAGCATTCAATAGTCTCTTCCTTCTTTTTTAGGGGATCTAATTTTTCACTTCTATCTGCTTTATTTTATATCTATTTTTCGTTTATCATACTTTGCATGGTAGAAAAAAAATTCAAGATTGTCACGTTAGGGTGCAGAACTAATCAGTATGAGTCTCAAGCTTATCATGATCAATTGCAGGCGATGGGATATTCAGAAGCCGCAAAGCATGAGCAAGCAGAGATCTGTATTATTAACACCTGTACGGTCACTGAGTCCGCTGATTCTAGTAGCCGGCATGAAATTCGACAGGTGGCTAGAGATAACCCTGGCAGTAAGCTTATCATCACAGGGTGTTTTGCAGAAAGGCAACCTGAGTTAGTAGGATCCCTGCAAGGAGTCACTCATGTGGTTCCCAATAAAGATAAAGAAAAGCTTTTAGAATCTGTCTTCCCTGCTGCAGAGTTGCCTGAATTTTCCATTAAACGCTTTGAAGCTCATACCCGTGCTTTTGTTAAAGTACAGGACGGCTGTAATTCTTTTTGTACCTATTGCATCATTCCTTATGTGCGTGGTCGCTCGCGTTCTCGCTCTTTAGATGAAATAGTTAAAGAAGCGAAAGGATTAATTGCTAATGGATATAAAGAAATTGTTTTAACGGGAATTAATATTGGGGATTTTGATGGTGCCAAGCCCGAAAATGAAAACCCTGATCGCTTAGCTGATTTAGTGCGCGCAGTAGATAGGCTGCCAGGGCTTGAGCGTTTGAGAGTCTCTTCGATTGATCCTGACGAAGTTGATGATGATCTTGCGGATGCGATCTTGAATGGGATGCATACCTGTCATTCTATGCATATCGTTCTTCAAGCTGGCTCGAATGTGATTTTAAAACGTATGAACCGCAAATACACCCGCCAAATTTTCCTTAATACGGTAGAAAGATTAAAGAATGCAAGTGCTGACTTTACCTTTACCACAGACGTGATTGTAGGCTTTCCAGGTGAAACAGAGAGTGATTTTGCTGAGACCTTAGAGGTTATGAAACAAGTAAAATTTGCTAAAGTCCATATGTTTCCCTATAGCGAGAGAGCTCGTACAAGAGCTGCTCTTATGCCTAATAAAATTCCTCAAGAAATTATCAAAAAGAGAAAGCATGAAGTCTTACGAACTGCCGAGCAAATAAGCTTTGAGCTGCGAGAGCAATTTATCGGCCGTCGCATGAAAATTTTGACTGAAAATATCGATCCCTCGCGCCCTGAAGAAATTTGCGGCCATACGGAAAATTTTTTGATGGTTTGGGTGCCTCGATCAAACCATGCGCCAAACGCGATCCTAGAAGTAGAATTAATAGCTAATACTCCTGAGGGTCTGATCGGACATTTGAGCAGCAGACAGGCTAGTTGCGGATAACCCTATGCATATTACCATTGCCGAACGGCTTCGCCCTTTTTCGCATACAGCCGGAACCTATTGTGTGCTGCCAGGCTCACTTTTGCGTTTTCAAATATTTCCAGCCCTTTTACGTGTGCATGATCTCTCTCATGCTACTCCTAAATTAATCCAAGAAATTCCTGTGCCTGTGAAGGGACCTGTGAAAGAATTCACGGTACAGCTTGATCTGGAAAAGGGAGCTATTGATGTATGGGGCTTTGATTTACACGCTTATTTTCGTTATCGTATTCTTGCAACCCAGCAACCTAAACAATTTGCTCTTTACATTGATAAAGGATTGGCAGCTTGGAAACCCGAGCAGTTGATTTTAAATCACGAGGTGGGCTCCTATTTTTCAGCAGAGCGTTTATCGCTAGGTAGCCATAAAAGCCAAGAGTGGGATAGGGTAGCGATAAGAGAAAATTTAACAGAAATCTTTCCCATCTGGCTACGTTTAGGGCAGCTTTTAACTTCCCCTTCAGAGGTTGCCTATGTGGGGACGGCAACCTTGTTTAAAGATTGCCTCTCAGCTTCTAAAGAAGATGTTTATGATGCTTTTATCAATTTATTTAAAGTAGCTTTTGAAGGTATTCTTTCTCCCCGCTTGAACGACGAGCAACATCAAGGATTTGCTCTGGAGGCTGCTCCATCCACTTTATCGCCTCTTATTTTGTTGACCGAGGGGGCACGCATCATTCGATCCTTGTTTATCCGCACCCAACTTAATGAAATTTTTGTTTTACCCTCTCTTCCTGCACAATTTCATTGTGGACGTTTCCTTCATATTCAGTGTACTTCCTTGGGCCTGCTAGATCTAGAATGGACCAAGCATTTTATGCGGCGTATGATTTTTCATGCTGAAAGTGATGATCTGGTTCAGTTTCATTTTCCTAAAAATGTCAAGCGTTACCGTCTAAATGGACAATTCCAGCTAGTGGAAAAGCCTATCCAGATAAGTAAGGGAAAAGTTTATACCTTTGATAATTTTCAGCATTGATAAATTATTTTTTACCTCTCTTTTGGTACAATTAGCTTTTTAATTAAGAAAGTGCAAGTGAGTCTCACTTGGACTTTATTGTGCCTGAAATTTCTAAGGCTATTCACCTTGGCTAGTTAAAATTCTCTTCTGCAATTAAGTTCTTTTCTTTTTGAAAAATCCTTAAAAAAGTTGTTCATAAAAGCATAAAAGGTAAAAATAAGCTTGCCAGCCAATAAACCTCTCTGCATAGCATAAGAGAGGAACTTTAATACTGTTTAGCTCATCTATCCGTAATATTAGGGGCAATTAGAACATTCTAATGTATCTTTAGGCGATCCATAACGCTTAAAAAGTTGGATATGACAATTGGCAAAAGCTTATTAGGGATTAAACATACCCTAAGAAAGAAGATAAATCAGCCAGTTTACTTGGACGATAGTAGGGGTAATCTTAAATGGCATATCTTGCAGATTGCAAGAGCTTAAGTACTGGGTAGCAGTAAAAAGTGGAGAGGATTTTGCCTTACTTCAAAGCAGATTAATATTTTCGCGCTTACTTAAAGGATCCTGTGATTGCTAAGGCCAATAGCGTTGCAGCAGAAGGTTTAAGAAACGTAGTTATGGCATGTAAGAGGAAAGTGTTATACTGCTGCATTAGAACTCTTTATGGCCAAGGAAAATCTATTGCAGGTTTTTTGACAGTTGCTCTATATGTATCATACTAGGTAACCCATAACTTTTATTATCGGCAGAACCATTTATATCCTGTTCTGTGACCGCTCACTAAATTGATGCATTTATATGATTATTAAACAAAAAAAGCTTGCTTTAAAAAACAAAAATCACAAATATTAATTGGTTTAATTAAGGAAATGAGATGGTAAATACATTAGCAAATAATGATAACAATAAAAATGCGGTTTCTTCTTTTTCCCCTCAGCTTGCTGTTAGCTCTATAGAGCAGCTTCCGGATGAGTTGCTATTACATATTTTTTCTTTTTTGCAAGCTTCCGATCTCCTTGAAGTTGAACTGACATGCCATCAATGGAAAAATTTGGCAGAGGAGGAGACTGTATGGAAAAGTCTTTACGTACGGTATTTTAAAGTTATTGAGCCTGTGGGTAAAACTTACAAAGAAAGCTATTTTCGTATGTCTAAAGCCGAACATCAATGGAGAAAAATAGATGAATTGTTTAAGGGCTTTAAAGTGTATGAAGTAGGGGAATGGGATGGTAATTACACTTGTTAATAATGAGAACCATAAAAATGTGGCTTCTTCTTCCCTCACTTAGCTTACTGCTTGCTCTATAGGACAGCTTCTCGATGAGTTGCTATTACATATTTTTTCTTTTTTGCAACCTTCCGACCTCCTTGAAGTTGGACTGACATGCCATCAATGGAAAAATTTGGCCAAGGAGGAGACTTTATGGAAAAACCTTTATCAACGGTATTTTAAAATGATTGAGCCTGTGGGTGAAACTTACAAAGAAAGCTATTTTCGTCTATCTGAAGCTAACCATCACTGGAGAAAAATAGATGAATTGTTTGAAAGCTTTAAAATGTGTTAATTAAGGAAATGAGATGGTAAATATATTAGCAAATAATGATAACAATAAGAATGTGACTGCTTCTTCCCTCACTCAGCTTGCTGTTTGCTCTATAGAACAGCTTCCCGATGAGTTGCTATTACATGTTTTTTCTTTTTTGCAAGCTTCCGATCTCCTTGAAGTTGAACTGACATGCCATCAATGGAAAAATTTGGCCAAGGAGGAGACTTTATGGAAAAGCCTTTATGTACGGTATTTTAAAGTTATTGAGCCTGTGGTTGAAACTTACAAAGAAAGCTATTTTCGTCTATCTGAAGCTGACCATGATTGGAGAAAAATAGATGAATTGTTTAAGGGCTTTAAAGCGTATGAATTAGGGGAATGGGATGGTAAATACATTAGCAAATAATGATAACAATAAAAATGCGGTTTCTTCTTTTCCCCCTCAGCTTGCTGTTAGCTCTATAGAGCAGCTTCCCGATGAGTTGCTATTACATATTTTTTCTTTTTTGCAAGCTTCCGATCTCCTTGAAGTTGAACTGACATGCCATCAATGGAAAAATTTGGCAGAGGAGGAGACTTTATGGAAAAGTCTTTATCAACGGTATTTTAAAGTTATTGAGCCTGTGGAGGAAACTTACAAAGAAAGCTATTTTAGTCTATCTGAAGCTGACCATCAATGGAGAAAAGTAGATAAATTGTTGAGCTCCTTAGAACATGGTGATCTTAGACCCGATGAGGCTTTAAGATTTTTTGGTTTGGCAAATGAAATAGGTGGAGAAGCAGCCCTTTCAGAGGATAACGCGTAAAAAAACCCTCTAAAAAAGAGTAGATAAGTTCATTGAAAAGGATGTATTGATTTTTGCTTTTCAAAAGCCTGCTCCTGAGCAATTAAGAGTATGTAAAGAGCTTAAGAAACAAGGTTGCTTCATTTCTCCAGGAGATGTGCATGCGGTTGGTAAGTCTGCCAAAAAGATGTGTTAATAAATGATGAGGAAAGTAAGCTTTTTATCTTACCTTCAAAAGTAAATCAAGCTGCAAGCGAAGTTTGGCAACAGCTAATAGTTTATACGCATAGAGGCAGAGACTATGCCAATCTCTGAGGAATTTAATTAACATTTTGAACCTGCTAAACGTAAAAATGTTGGCAACTTAGGCAAAAAATTTTATGTCCTAGCGCCTCATTGGCAAAATGCTGGAGCAAATGCTCTGAAAAAAAGTGGATGAGCACCTTCGCTATAAGAAGCATTCATCTAAAAGGCCATCTTTTTAGGTAATAGAGCCACAATGGACATACCAAGGAAACAGTTAAAAGCAATTGCGGCGCCGATTGGTCTAGAAATGCCAAGGGCTCGTAAAGCAGCCTTTAAACTTGTGGATATAAAAAAACAAACAAAGATATAAAAAATTCATCCTTAATCTTCTCTCCTCCTTTCCAGATGTTTTGTACCTCTTAGGCGTTCCTTTTTCAAAGATTTTAGACTGCTAAAATCTAAACAAGTAAAATAAAAATATTATTAGAAAGGTTTGCTTTAGTTTCTCCTTCCCCCATCTTGAAGAGCTTAACTACTTTTCAATTCAATCAATTTTCTTACAGTAATTGTTAGGAGCTTAGCCAATATGACGTCATCTTCCGTAGCTATAAAATTTTTCCTCGTTATTTCCCCCCATATTGCATTAAAACTTCCTGTGAACTGTAAAGTAAGAGATTCTCTAGTATTTACCGTTCTTAATTTTTCAATATTAAATATTAAGGCTTGTCGGATTGCATCTTGACTGCTTGTTGCTGAAGCTTTAGCTTTGCTAGCCTGCAATTTTTCTCTCCAAGATACATCACCTGTCGGAGATAGCGAAGGGCTAGATGCACCAGAAACACTGCTGGGTTGAGGCTTGGGTTTATCCTTCTCTTGCTCCTTTTGCTTCCCTTTCTCGGACACTATAGGTTCCTCTAGCCATTCTGGAGGAATAGATTGGGGTTTAATAAGATCGTCTGTTTCCGCAGTAGTATCAAATGGAGAAGGTGCATTAAGGATTATGTAGGAAGTCTGTTGTTGTGACAAACTTTCCTCCATAATTTGGATACCCTCCTTGATAGAAAGCCTTTCTCTTTCGGAAAAAGTATCAGGGCCGAAAAGATGACTTTTTCCTGCAATAACTATGACTTTGTCAGCAGAGCTTAGACTTGTCTGAATATTTTCCACCATTTTCATGTTGCGTTGAGGAGTCGCTTGTATCACTATCTCTTTTACCATTGTATGAAAGGTTTCTATATAAAAATTCAAAGATGATAAAAAGCCTAGAGTTTCTTCTTTTTGATCAGCGTGAGATTGAAGATCTATTAGATGGGGCTTTAAATCATCTAAGTACCCTTCTATATTTGGACGTAATGATGGGGGGCTCTCTTTTTCCATCCATCCTGGTATCTGGGCAAATGTTAAATGCTGCAAAATATCCATTATTGTTTTTCTGTTTTCTGTAGAAGGGTTGGATAAATAGTTCATAAAGGCTTGGCAAACCCTTACATGAAAACGACTAACAACCTTATTGAAGAAAGAGTCTAGTACTTCTTTGGACAGATCTGTATCCCATGATGAAATTTGGATATGGTCTCGGTAGGCATTAGGTAATGAGGCAATATATTCTGCTCTTTTTTCTACATCACCTTCTACTAAAAGCTTAATTTTCCCCTCTTTTTCACTCAAGTATTGAGAAGCTAAAGCATTTACGAGCTTACCAATCTCTTCCGCTGCTTCTCCATGAGTTTCGCCAATCATGATAACTTTAGCTTCTATTACCTGCTCGGGTAGAGAAGTAGAAGGCAAGCTTTCTCCTGCACGATCATTCATTACAGGCGTAAAAACCCTCAATTGGTTTGTTAAATCTTGTTTAGCTTTTGAAGCATAATCTGGTTGCATAATCTTACTCTCCCTAAATTATTAGCTGTTCTTAAACTCATTGTTTTCTTGCAATTCCTATGCCAATATGGAAAAAAGCGTGTTATTGGTTACCGATAACAGAAAGATAAAAGCAATGGTGTTAGGGTGATTAGAGAGGAAGAGTAGCCTCAGTCTCGTTAGCTAATCTTTTCGTTTTGATTTAGGAGGCTTGCATTTTCGAAAAAGCTATAAGATTTACGTATCGCTCTTTCCTAGACTGAACTAAGTCCTTCGTGGACACAGGTAATCAATAAAATAGGAAAGGCAAGATCAAATCTTGCAAATCTTAAAAAAAAAGCAACTCTGCCCCTATCGACGAAAAGAGGAGCAAAAGTTCGTATCATTAGAGAGTAAACCTGGCCTATTACTTGGCGTCTAGCCATCAATGGGTTAAAAAAAATTGGAGGTTTAACAGAAAGTTTAGCAGAAGAGCTAGACATTAAATTGCAGGGTAATCGATGAGATAAGCTTGCTTTCTGGATATGCCTAATATTTATCTAAGTATTTAGTATAGAGTAGTTTGCGTTAGTTGATTTTAGGAAGGAATGGAGGTAGAGAGAGTAGCTAACTTATTAATTTATCTGAGCTTGAAGGAGAAGATGCTAAAATTTACTTTAGAGCAGAATAAGAAGGTTAAGATAGTTTCTTATTGGGCGATTTAAACCATTTAGGAAAAGCCTGTCAATGCCATTATCAAAGGCTAAGACAAAGAAGGATAGATGGGCAATTACCAAGGTAGCATGTAGGTAGGCTAATGTTTAAAGTTGCTCATTGGATTAATCGCAACCTTCTTTGAACAAACGATAAATTTTTTTGAAAAAAGCTTTTTAAAAAAGTTCATGGCTTAAAAATTGATTTTGAAAGAGAGCTTTTGAAGGTGAATGGGCAGGCTACTTGCGATACTGCAAAGGAATAAAGAGAGAAAAATGAAAGGGTAATATAAATGGCAGCATAAAAAGTTTAAGTAGGAAATTTATTCTGTTTTCTCGTTTGCAAACGAAATAAGAAATTTATATGATGCAATTTTTTATTTGAGCATTTCTTATGACAATAGCAGCACATAAACAGATCCATTTTTTAAAGGCTTTTATGCATTTTGACGAATACAATCCTCATCATTTTTTAGGTTTACATAAAAATAAACGAGGGCAAAAAGTTGTACGTCTATGGCGGCCGGGCGCAAGCGAAGCTTACTTACAACTATTTGATAAAATTGTTAAAGCTAAATGCATCCATCCGACCGGGCTCTTTGAATATCGAGTTCCTGCCAATACTTCTTTTAAAGATTACAAAGTTTATCATCATAATGGACTATTAAATTATGACCCTTATTCCTGTTTCCCCTCGCTTGGAGATTTAGATCTCTATCTTTTTAGTAGGGGCGTGCATTATCAGCTTTACAATATGATGGGAGGGAGGCTTATTAACCATCAGGGGATGGAAGGTGTTCGTTTTTGCGTGTGGGCTCCTAATGCCAAAAGTGTAGCGGTGGTAGGAGATTTTAACCATTGGGATGGCCGCTGCAACCTTATGCGTTCTTTAGGTAGCTCGGGTATATGGGAATTATTTGTGCCAGGATTAAAAGAAGGTTTAAAGTACAAGTTTGAAATCCGCTCTCAAGGAGATGATTTACATCTCAAAGCGGATCCTTTGGCTCTATGCGGTGAAATGCGGCCCGCTAATGCTTCAATTATAGCCAATGTCGATGAATTTATATGGGAAGATGCTAAATGGATGGAGAAACGCCAGGCAGAGGCCGCTCAGCCTAAACCTATTCATATCTATGAAGTTCATCTGGGCTCCTGGAAGAAAAAAGAGGGGTGGCGTTTTATGAATTATCGGGAGATAGCCCGAGAGCTTGCACCTTATTGCCTGGATATGGGCTATACGCATGTGGAGCTTCTTCCTATCCAAGAGCATCCATTAGATGAATCGTGGGGATATCAAGTATCCGGATATTATGCAGTCACTAGTCGCTTTGGAAGCCCTGAAGATTTCCAATGGTTTGTCAATCATATGCACGAGAATGATATTGGCGTTATCTTAGATTGGGTACCCGGGCATTTTCCCACAGATAATTTTTCTTTAGGACGGTTTGATGGCACAGCTCTTTACGAGCATGAAGATTACAAACAAGGCTATCATCCCCATTGGAATACCTACATCTTTAACTTTGGACGCAAGGAAGTTGTAAACTTTCTGATTGCTAACGCTCTTTTCTGGTTTGATAAGATGCACGTGGATGGTTTAAGAGTAGACGCCGTAGCGTCTATGCTCTACCTTGACTATGGTCGTGAAGAGGGGCAGTGGATTGCCAATCAGTTTGGCGGAAATGAAAATTTAGAAGCGATTGAATTTATGAAACATCTTAATTCCATCGTCCATAAGAACCATCCAGGTGTGCTGATGATTGCTGAGGAGTCTACCTCCTTTCCAAAAGTTACTCATCCTGTGGAAGATGGAGGCTTAGGATTTGATATAAAATGGAATATGGGATGGATGAATGATACCTTAGATTATATTGCTAAAGATTCTATTTATCGCCAGCATCATCATCATAATCTGACTTTTGGATTGCTCTATGCTTTCAGCGAAAAATTTATTTTAGTTTTATCGCATGATGAGGTGGTCCATGGAAAGAGAAGCCTGCTAAGTAAGATGCCAGGAGACATGTGGCAGCAGTTTGCTAATTTACGCTTATTGCTGAGTTACATGATGTGCCAGCCAGGCAAAAAATTGCTTTTCATGGGAGGTGAGATTGGCCAGTGGAATGAATGGTCTAGTACAGGGCAAATTGAATGGCCATTGCTGCAATTTCCTCTTCATCAAGGCTTAAAAGAGATGAACAGAGATCTCAATCACTTTTACTTGCAAAATCGCAGTTTATGGGAAAGAGATAATGATCCAGCAGGCTTTGAATGGGTAGATTTTGAAGATCGCCACAATAGTGTGATTTGCTATCTTCGTAAAAGCTTGCATGATATTCTACTTTGCGTACATAATTTCACACCTAATTATTACTCTGACTATAGAGTAAATTTAAAAAATTTAGCTTCGGTGAAAGAGGTTTTTAATACGGATGATGTAAAGTATGGCGGCTCTGGAAAACTTAATTCCTATCCCGAGGTCCTGACAGATTCTCACGGAAAAGCCTCTGCCTTAAAAATCCATCTTGCTCCTTTATCCACCATGATCTTAAGAGTTAATTTTTGGTAGTTTTTACATGAATAAGCACGAATACGAAGAGCTGTGCAAAGAGATTTGGCAGCATAATAGACATTACTATATTGAGCATAATCCAGTCATTTCCGATGAAGAATTTGATTTATTGTTAAAGGAATTGGAAGAAGCTGAGCGCCTTCATCCTGAATGGGTGACTTCTAGTTCTCCTACACAGCGTGTGGGAGAAATGCTTAGCGGAGGATTCGAGACAGCTACTCATGAAATTCCTATGCTTTCTTTAGCTAATACCTACAGCAAAGATGAAATCGTGGATTTTATTAAACGCATTCAAAAGCTGTTAGGTGAGCAGGACTCAGCTTTTTGCACTGAGCTAAAAATGGATGGTATTGCTGTATCGGTGCGTTATGAAAAAGGTGTCTTTGTGCGTGGTTTAACGCGGGGAGATGGGCGTAAAGGAGAGGTGATTACCAATAATATTAGAACGATTGCTCGTTTGCCTTTGCGTTTGTATGGGGAGAACATCCCCGAGGTATTGGAAGTGCGAGGAGAAGTATTTATGCCTCATCAAGCTTTTAGGCGTTTAAATGAGGAACGTGTAAAAGCGGGAGAGCCTATATGGGCCAATCCGCGTAATGCAGCTGCCGGTTCCTTAAAATTGTTGGATCCACGTGAGTCTTCTAGAAGAAAATTGGACATTGTATTTTATGGCATTGCTAACGCTCATCTTCATGGTTTAACCAGCCAATATGAGCTTCATCATTATATAAAAGAATTGGGTCTACCTGCCCTATACGCCTATGCTAAATGCCATAACATTGAAGAGATCTGGGATTATACAGAAAAAGTTCAGGTTTTACGTAAACAGCTTCCCTTTGATATTGATGGGGTGGTCATTAAATTAGATTCCCTTCGCGAATGGGACTTTTTAGGAAGTACCGACAAAAATCCTCGCTGGGCCATCGCCTATAAATTTGCAGCTGAGCAAGTAGCTACCCGTATCCATGCTATTACTGTACAAGTCGGCCGCACAGGAGTTTTAACGCCTGTAGCTGAGCTAGAGCCTGTTTTTTTAGCTGGGAGTAGGATTGCCCGTGCTACGCTGCATAATCAAGAAGAAGTCAAACGTAAAGACATTCGCGTTGGAGATCTTGCTATTATCGAAAAGGGGGGTGATGTTATCCCTAAAGTAGTAAAGATTGATTTATCCAAGCGTGTAGAAGGGGCCTTTCCCTGGGCAATGCCCTCTTCCTGTCCTAGTTGTGGAAGTAAAGTTGTTTATGTAGATGGAGAGGTAGCTGTACGATGCCCTAACACCTCTCAATGTGCGGAGCAACAATTAAAAAAGCTCATTTACTTTGCCGGCAAGGAAGCCCTAGATATTGAAAATCTGGGAGAAAAGGTGGTTGAGCAGCTGTTTAATAAAGGATTTGTCCGTAATCCTTCCGACATTTTTTGCTTAACCGCCGAGCAGCTTTCTCAGCTGGATAATTTTAAATCCAAATCTATCTACAATCTTTTGACCAGTATTGAAAAAGCGCGTAAGGTAAGCTTAGCGCGCTTCATCATGGCCTTAGGTATCAAATATGTAGGGAGTGGCACTGCTGAAGCTTTAGCTATTAGAGCAGGAGATATCTATCATCTTATGCATATGTCTGTTGAGGATCTATTAAAAATAGAAGGAGTGGGAGAAAAAGTTGCTGCTGCGGTTGTTGAGTATTTTAATGATCCTAAAAATCGCCTAGAAATAGAAAGGCTTCTAGCTAATGGTCTAGAGCTGCAACCGATGCAATCTGCTGCTTTTAAAGGACATGTGTTTAATGGTAAAACATTTGTCTTAACAGGCACCTTAGAAAAATACTCGCGCCACGAAGCTGCCTACATCATTAAAGAAAGGGGTGGAAAAGTGACAGATAGCGTCAGTAAAAAAACTAATTATGTCTTAGCCGGAGAGAGTGCCGGTTCTAAGCTAGAAAAGGCTCAAAAGCTTAACATCACTATCCTTAATGAAGATCAATTTGAGAGCCTTTTATGACAGGGCGTTTTACCTCTAAAATTAAAATGCTAGGTTTAAAAAAGAGGTTAACTTTTTATCCGCAACCCCCTACTTTAGAGGTGTAGCCTTATTAAGTTGCCTGGCTACAGCAAGAGTTGCTTAAAAACTATGTCAAAGAAATTGTTTCTAAACATAGAGAGATTACTAGACAAACGCTCTAATCCTTTAAATCTAGCAGAAGAGGGAAGTGTTAAAATTAGATTATTCGCAACTTGTTAATTTCAGTAGCTTTAGAAATATTAGTAAGATTTTCTTCTGGGCTAGCTGTCAGTGTACCCATTAAAGTTTGATGATTAAATCCGTGAATGCGCACTTTTTGTAGGCTGCCAATCAGAGCGTCGTTACCAGCAAAAACTACGTTTTTCCAGCAACGTGTACGCCCTTTCAGTAAAGTCTTATCTTTAGAACTATGCTTTTCCACCAATACCTCGACTTCTGTATTTAGCAGGAGTTGTCTTTGTTTAGCTGCTATCTCATCATGCAATTTGAGAAGTTGCTGTAAGCGTTCTTGCTTGACTTCTTCGCTAATATCATCTTTCCATCGCATTGCCGGCGTTCCTTTTCGTGGGCTATAGGAAAAAAGAAAAGCCACCGAAAACTCAATTTGCTTCATTAAATCATAAGTTTGCTGAAAATCTTCTGCTGTTTCGGTAGGAAAGCCCACAATAATATCTGTGCCTAGAGTTACATTAGGCACAATTTCTCGCAGCATGTGGACTTTCTCAAGATATTGCTCAATCGTATAAATCCGATGCATTTTTTTTAGGATGCGGTTAGAACCTGCTTGCATAGGGAAATGCACAAACTCGCAAAGTGTTTTCAGATCACGGATGGCTTCCATCAACTCTTTAGTGATATCCACAGGATGGCTTGTCATGAAACGTACACGTTGAAGACCTGGGATTTTATCTATTTGATAAAGTAAATCATGAAAGCGGCACTGCCATTCTGGCTGGTCTTTTCCATAGCTATTAACATTTTGACCTAAAAGGATAAGTTCTTTATATCCTTTACTCACTAATTGACGGCATTCCTCTAAAATGTTTTCCGGTGAGCGTGAGACTTCAGGGCCGCGTGTATAAGGGACCACACAATAGGTACAAAATTTATCACAACCGCGGATAATGGAAATATAAGCTTTAACTTTATCGTCTCGTTTGGCGCTTAGATAATCTAGTTCAAATTGAAATTGCTCGTCCGTGCGCACAATTTGCTTATCGCTAGCTAAGACTTCATCGAGCACATGATTGAGTTCATGGATGTTATTCGTACCGAGCACAAAGTCGATATGCGGAAGTTTTTGAAAAAGAGACTCTTTTTTAGCGTTGGCCATGCAGCCGGTGACACCAATGATAGGGTTGTTCTGCAGGGAATGCCCTAACTTTCCTAGCTTCCCCATGACTTTCCTTTCTGCTAAATCTCTAATCGAACAGGTATTAAAGAGTAATAGATCTGCCTGATTTTCATCTTCCGTGCGCACAAGGCCACGCCCTTCAAGGAGGCCTACCATAATTTCTGAGTCAAGTTCATTCATTTGACATCCATAGGTTCTCACGAAAAAGCTTTGAAGTTTACGCATAATAAATCCACTTACCTGTTTTTAAGAAAAGAAGGAGTTATTGTAGGGCAAACGAAATCTTTTTTCAAGTTTTCATCCTGCTGAAGTGAGGATACGGCTTAAAAACTAAAGAAATTTTATGGAATAAACTTACAAAGATGAATAAAAACATTGGCAAAAATGGCAGATAATGGGTAAGATGTATCTTCATTCTGAATAAACATAGAATTTTTAGGTTCTAAACATGACTCAATATACAAATAAGACAATCATGCATCGTAAAGAAGATAGCCGACCCACATGGTTTATTCTAGATGCTACAGGTAAAACTCTAGGACGCTTTGCTGCCGAGATTGCTAAAATACTTAGAGGTAAGCATAAGCCCTCCTTTACTACTTATTCTGATGCAGGGGACGGTGTTATCGTTCTGAATGCTGATAAAATTCGGGTGACTGGTAACAAAGAAGCTCAAAAAGAATATATTTCCTATACAGGATATATGAGTGGCCTTCGTCGAACACCCTATCGTGTCATGAAAGCTCGTAAGCCTGAATATATCATTGAGCATGCTGTAAAAGGCATGATGCCGCATTCCCGTCTAGCTAACGCGCAGCTTAAGCGTTTACGCGTCTATGCCACCGGAAAAGAACATAATCTAGAAGCTCAAAAACCAATCAAAGCAAACATTTAAGATAAGTAGACACTATGGAAGAATTTGTAGCAACCGGTCGTCGTAAAACAGCCGTATCTTCAGTCAGGATTAGGCCAGGTTCCGGCAATATCGACATTAATGGCCGTACTTTTGAGGAATATTTTCCTTTAGAAATCCAACGACGCACGATTTTGGCACCCTTTGAAAAGCTGAATGGTAATGGTCGCCATGATATGATTATTCGTGTAAAAGGAGGAGGCGTGGAAGGTCAAGTGATTGCTTCTCGTCTAGGCGTTGCTCGTGCTCTATTGCTCATTGAAGAGGGCTTACATCAAGAGTTTAAATCCCAAGGATTTTTAACACGAGATGCACGTAAGAAAGAACGTAAAAAATACGGCCATGCAAAAGCCCGTAAGAGATTCCAGTTCTCTAAGCGTTAATCTTATCCTTTTACAGATTTTACTATTTCCCAAAGGAGCCTGCCGGCTCCTTTTTTATTTTTTTAGTCTAGCTTGTTCTGCTGAAAGTCAGTTTTTACCTTCTTCTATGCCTATCTCCCATATTAACATAAATTACAGCATGAAATTAAAAACGACGAAAGTGATCTTGAGATACGGCCAGTCTATGTACGTTCAGAAGAAAGTGCAAAGGGCCATGTTTTGATTGTAATGTTAGCCTACATAATTATCAGTGAGCTTGTTAAAGCCTGGAAAGACCTTTATCTAACAGTAGAAGAGGACTTACGTAGCTTATCTACTTTAACATCAATAGAATGGACAGCAAGTGAGGGCTTAAGCTTTCAGCAAATCCCAGAACCACGTCACCAAAACAGACAGATGCTTGAAGCCTTAAAAGCAGAGTTACCAAAAGTTTTACCAAAGAATCATGCGCCTTTAGTCACCAAGAAAAAGCGCCGATAATACGCATAATCTATTAATAATCAATAACTTATTTGCTATTGATTGTTTCTAAAAAAATGGAACTTCCGTTATATTTTCTCCGGCAATCGAAGAATTAGAGATAAAGTTTACAGCGCCTTATGCTTCTAATTCATCCTCTTGATATAAAATACGAGTAGGAGAGCCTAGAGCAGGGGTAATTTGCATATCAATTCTTTAGTTTTTTGATTACTTGTCGAATCTATCAATGTTTACTTAGGAAAATTCAAAAGCAGTTGAGCTTTAATTTCTTTAGCCTGCCGCTTAGGGACTATACTTAAAAGGCTCTCTAAGAGCTTAGCATGGGTAGAAACAGTTGCTTTTTGCCAGCTAGGATGCTTAAGCAAGATATTGAGGATATCGATTAATCCCTCTTCAATAGCATAATGCAAAGGTGCCTGGCCTTGGCTATCCTGTTGAAGGATATCCAGTTCTGGATAGCGAGTCAATGCTAATACCATGCTTATATTTCCTTGTAGGACAGCAAAATGAAGGGGCGTTTGGCAGTGGTTTTTTTCATTAGTTTGTGCATTGATATGGGCCCCATTCTTAAGCAAAAGATGAGTGGTTTCTACTTTGCCGCAAAAAACTGCACGATGTAAGGGAGTGCGATTCAGTCTGCCTTTGGCATTAA
This sequence comes from Neochlamydia sp. S13, assembly GCF_000648235.2. NCBI lineage: Bacteria > Pseudomonadati > Chlamydiota > Chlamydiia > Parachlamydiales > Parachlamydiaceae > Neochlamydia > Neochlamydia sp. S13. Next base: position 659,992 of record NZ_AP017977.1, read on the forward strand.
TAGTAGAGGGCTTATGATGAATAAGTAACTGAACGATCTCATCATGACCTTTTTCGGCCGCCCAATGAAGAGGTAAATAGCCTTCACTATCCTTTAAAGTTAGGTCGGCACCCTTATCAATTAAAAGCTGCATGGCTTCTCTTTGATTATGATAAGCGGCGTAATGTAAAGGAGCAAAGCCTACCTGAGAAGGTGTATTAACGAAATCTTTACGACCCCATCTCCATTTTTTGCTAATTTCTTGCTTAAGATAATCGATTGCTCCTAGCTGGCTGGCTATAAAAAGATCGGTGACTTTTAGATCCTTTTGTAGCTCTTGCTTTTTGGCTCTTAGTTTGGCTAGTTCTGGCTCCATGGCTTCTTGCAGCTCATAGCCTTGATCTGTCAGCTGTTGCTTGCACTCAAAAAGCTTTTCAAAGATATCTTGATACCTTTCAAACTTCTCTTTAAGCTGGGCTTGCATCTGCTCTAAATCGGTTGCTTCCCCTAGAGAAAATTCTTCTTTAAGCTGATAGATATTTTCCTCTAGCCTTTGTTGGTAGGCATGCTCTAAGGTAACTTTTGTTTGAGCATTCAGCTGGATTGTCTGGCCTTCTATTACAATTAGCTCTCTTGCGTCTAACAATCCTCGGTAGTTTTCTAAGCAGTTTTCTTTAATGCTTCCTATTCTTGTATCGATTTGCTGTCGAATGACTGAGATTTCTCTTTGATCAAGAGGTGACATAAGCTCTTTTAAATAAGCATCCATGATATCTGTTGTCAAAGCAGCATTTTCCTGCATAGTTTCATCAAAAGCTCCTATAATTCCTCTTAACCGATAAACTTCTCTTTCAATTCTTGCCATCTCACTACTGATTTGATTTAAAGAAGCATCACAGTGGATGATTGGACGGGAAGGATCGTAGTCTAGTGAAGAAGAAAGCTGCATAAATTTTCATTCCTTAAGCTGAAGCGGGGTAAATATCTATAGTTTTATTTAAAAAGCAATCTAAGCTTTTAAATGAGGTTTCTTTATTTCGTCAAGGAAATACTTGTTTTAAAAATAGTTTTTTTTGGCATTCAGCTTAGATAATTATTAAGCGGTCACGGGGTGTATAGAGCTTCAGCTGCAATTCCGCCGGCCTCTCCAAGGCCAAGAATGCTCGCCAATAACCTGTTTTTTCTATTTGCTGCGCTTTTTGATTTACATTTTTTCTTTAGTATCAACAATTTAAGTAGCGCTATCCCATCCCTTTTTTCCGAGGACGGGCGACCCCTTACGATAACTAGCGATTTGGGATACATTTAATGCCTTTTAATGGCATTAAAGTTATTTAATTGAAGGGGTAGAAATGAAAGACTTGGTCTAGTTAGCCTCTAAAAAGGTAGGGATAGGTTTATCGTGTCGTTTATCCCTTGGCTTTTGTTCTTATGTCTATTAGTCCATTACTCTAGCTTATCTATTTCATAAACAACGTTAATATTTGCTTTGATTTCAATATCACCTGGTTCTATAGGCGTCAGCTCCGAAGCCATAGTTTTAAGAAACATAGGAGTTAAAGATTGCGGAGATCTAGCAAGAGTATCGTTGAGGGAGATGGATAAGAGGCGGTTTAATTTTACCTGGGCAGCCTCAGCCATAATTTTAGCATCTGCAATAGCATTCTTAGTGGCTTTGGCGACGGCTTCTTCCCAATAAACTCTTTCATCTTTTAAACTAGCATAGATGTGATCAATTTTATTGGCTCCTGCTTGATGAGCAGTGTCAATAAGAGCGCCAATCTCTTTGATTTTATCTGTCTTTATCTTAAGGGTATTAGAGACTTCATAACCATTGATAGTAGGGCGCCAGCCCACAGGCGGGTTTTGAGGGGGGAGAGTATAGGTAGGTTGGATACTAAATTGACCTGTTTGGTATTCAGACTTATCAAAACCTTTTTTGTTTAGCTCTCCAATGATAGTTTGCATTTTTTTTGAATTCTCCGCTAATACATTATCGGCTTCTGCTCCCAAGTTAGTGATACCAATGATTAGACTAATCTGATCTGCTTGCTTATGTAAAACAGCTTGTCCTTTAAGGCTAAGTGTAGGAGTCTCTGCTGCCCTTGCAAATGTGCATAAGAACAAGCAAAGTAATGGAGTTAAAACTTTAAACATCACAACCTTTCTTCTTAATTTCTTATTAGTTAACCGATAGATCGTCAGGAATCATAGAAAGCGAGGCATATTTCCCTCCCATCTCTCGTAGAAGACTTTGCCAAAGTTTATCCGGGGGAGTATGAAAAATATGTTTAGTCGTGGCAGGATAGATGAACCATGTTTCATCTAGCAATTCTCTTTCCAATTGGCCTGCTCCCCAACCGGCATATCCAAAGCAAAGATGGATATAAGGCCCATTCTCATCATTTAAGGAATCTTGTAAGAATTGTAAATCTCCACCCAGATAGATATCTTTAGTGATTTGTAAAGCTTGATGGGAAATATCTTTGCCCGTATGAAGAAGCATCATTTGGTTAGTTTGGACAGGTCCTCCTCCACGTATTCCTACACGTGGATTAGCTAAATGTTGAACGCTAATAATTTCTTCAGGTAATTCGAGATCTAAAGGTTTATTGATAACCAGGCCAAAAGAACCACTCGGGTTATGTTCACAGATAAGAACGACGGCACGAAAGAATATGCCTTTATCGATATCAGGGGAGGCGATCAGAAAATGGCCTTTTTGTATTTGTGTATAGGGGATAGCTTCCATCACTCACCTAACTTAATCTTTTACACCATTCATAACTTGCGCAGAATTGTTTGTAAATCTCTAAGTCTGTTCACTCTGTTTTTTTAGCATTCATGTCTATAAGTTGTTGATTATACATCTTTAATGCTTCTTCAGTATCTGCCACTCGTCTAAGTAGTTCTCGATAAACTTTTTGGAACTCCTGATTTTCAAAAAGCTTACATCCTGATGAGCTTCCATGGCTTTGCTCAGCCAAAGCATATACCCGTGAGAGTGAAGTATTAATTTGATCGATTTCTTGGTTGAAATAATTACGAAATTCTTGAGGGGTAGATAAGGTATATAGGAGGTTAAGACGGCGTGCGCGAAGACGCTGCCAGCCTTTATCCATATTGAATAGTAAGCCATAGTGATTAATATCATTCATCATCGTTTCTCCTTTGCTTAGAAAGGAGTTAGCTTTTAAATATAGCTGATCAGTCATCAACAATTTTCCTAGGGTTCCTTGCCCCTTTTCGACATAACTTAAAATATTACTCCCTTTATCTGTGAGTAAACGAAGGTTGTGGGAAGCGGCAGATAAGTTACTTAACATCCCCTCTACCCTGTCCCATAATGTAAGAACTTTCTCAGTAAGTGTATGCGCATTTTTTATCATTTGAGAGAGTTGTAAGGGCTGGTTTAAAGCATGAGTAATAGAATTAACATTTTGAATAGCCATCCCTAGTTTTTTTACAATCTTTTCTTCGGACATTTCATTAAAAACCGTAGAGATAGAATTAAGAGAGGTATCAAATTTTCCTGCAAGCTCTTTAAATTCTTTAAGAGTATCTTCCACACTACCGGCTTCAGTGGCATACAAAATCTCCTCGTTCACAAGGCGTAAAGGCTTTCCTGCCTTGGAAGGAAAGGGAATAATGACTACCGATCTTTCTCCTAAAAGGCCAGAGGTACGCACAGAAATCTCATCGGTGCTAAACACATTAACATTAGAATCTACATGCAACACCAGCTCATAAACATAAATAATTCCCTGGTATGGCTGGCGGGATTCTATAGCATCTTTTATCTCATGGATGGCTGCTACTTCACCGACTGGCTTGCCAGCAAATGACACTCGAGTACCTACTGAAATTTTATCGATATTAGGGAAACGTACACGTAGTACACGCTTTTCATCTCCTAAGGAAGGGTGTAAGAACATTAGAGCAAACACAATGACTGCCATAGCGGTGACAACAAAAATTCCTATCATAATATTTTTCAATGGATCGGTCATAATGATTTTATTTGCTCCAGATTTTTATAATTAGAGGAAGGCGAGTAAGCGCGAGTGACGATAGCATTTTCAAAAAAAGCATTGATTAAGGGATCGTCAATTTTAATAAATTCTTCCTTAGAAGTTATATGGATGAGTTTTCCGTCATGATGGAAAGCTAATCGATCGCCTACTTCCATAGCAGAATGAATGTCATGGGTGACTACAATACTAGTAGCTTTCAGTTCATGTTTGGTAGTATTGATTAATTGATTGATTTGCTGGGCCGTAATGGGGTCTAAACCGGTAGTAGGTTCATCGTAAAGAATTATTTTAGGTCGATAGATCACTAGGCGAGCTAAGGCAGCACGTTTACGCATTCCTCCTGATAAATCAGAGGGCATTGCCTTTTGCTTGCCACTTAATCCCACTATTGCAAGAGCCTCTGCTACGCGCTGCTGGATTTCTCTCTCATCCACTTCCTTTTCATGCTGACGGAGATAAAAAGCGGTGTTTTCTCCGACATTCATGGAATCGAAAAGGGCTGCTCCTTGAAATAGCATGCCTACTTCCTTGGTTACCTTTAGCTGCTCATGTTGGCTAAGAGAATGAAGAACTTTACCATTGATGTTAATCGTGCCCTGATCAGGAAATTCAATACCCATAATCTGGCGTAAAAGCACGCTTTTACCTACTCCTGATCTTCCCAGAATAACTAGCGTTTCGCCTTCATAGACATTTAAAGTGAGACCTTTAAGGACCTTTAATGCACCATAAGATTTATGTAAATTTTGAACTTCGATGATCGCCATTTAGATTCCTTTAGCTTGCAAAGTATTCAATGTAAGCGTAAGAGCTATTTAAGGCTACGGTGATTAAGAAGTTGGCTACTAGAATCACAGAATAGCAGATGACCACACTGTTGGTGGTTGCTCGCCCTACTCCGGCAGCTCCTCCACGGGTGGTCATTCCGCGGTAGCAGGAAATGGTGATAATGATCAGGCCGAACACAAAAGCTTTTGCCAATCCGCTAAAAAAATCGAAATGCTGAATATTGACTGGCAAAGGATCAATAAAAGAGGTAGGAGCCATTCCATAGTAATAGACTGCAATAAAGTAGCCTCCTAAAATCCCGCATAAGCAGCTAAAAATGGTAAGCAAGGGCATCATGACTAATCCAGCGATAAAACGAGGGGCCACTAAATAACGTAAAGGATTGACAGACATGGATTTCAGGGCATCAATTTGCTCTGTTACCCGCATGGTACCTAACGTGGCACACATCGAGGCACCTACTCTGCCTGTGATCATGAAAGCTGTAAGCACGGGACCTAATTCTACTAACATAGATTTGGTGACCATTAAGCCTGTAGCGCTAGCAAGCCCTTTATCTGAAAGCTGGAAATAAGCTTGGGCAGCAAGCACCATGCCCGTAGAAAAGCCTGTGATGCCTACGACCGGCAAAGATAAAACCCCGATTTCATAGAGTTGGTCGCGAATTAAGACCCATTGAGGAGGCTTGCGCAAGCTTACTGCAATCACTGAGGTAATAAATACAATATAGTCTCCCAAAGAGGCTAAACTGCGTCCAATGGGTGAGCTCAAAAGCCAATGTTTTGACATGCCATACAACTCATCATAAAAAAAGCATTCTATTAGAAAACAATCTTTAATGAAAAGCATAACCTTAAAAGAACGAAAAGCCATGGCACAGGAGAGGAAAATTAGCTTAGGCAATTCTCTTTAAAAAGCTTTCTAGCTTATATCAAAAAAGCTATAAAATTTAACTTTTATTGCATTAACCTCAACTTCCTAAACTTATTTATTTGACTTTTCAAAAAATTTATTTCTAAAAAACTTGTTTTTTTTTATGAAAATTTATTTTCTTAACCAAAGGTTAAAACTAGCTATAGGTTGGCGCAAAAAAAATCAGCTATTAGAAAAGCAGCTCTTTTGCTATCACATAAATATCTTTGAAAGGTTAAAGACTAATAATCGCGCTTCCATTTAAGCTGTAGCTGAGCGCTTGAGTCATCTCCAACTTGTGCTCGTGCCTTGATGTTACGCCATAGATTCGCTTCTACGCTAATCTCGTTAACTTCAGAGGTAATGCTTTTATTAAGAGAGACAAAAACCCCGCGGGAGATATACTTGCCTACTTGTATGGAAACTTCGTTAGATTCCTCGCCCTCTGATTTGTTAATATCTATGCGGTCTAAGCCGATACTATCCCGAATCCTAGTTAGTACATCAGGGCCTTTGTTGCCTTCTTTGCTTAAATTGCTTATAGATTGAGAAAGTTCAGCTCCTTGGAAAGGAGTAATGTCGGTGACGCCTCTTCCAAAAAGTATCCAGGATAATATCTCGCGTTGAGACATAGGAGGATTAGAACGGAAGGCTATGGAGGGGTTTTTTACAGAGCCCTTAAGGATTACTTCAGCGACCATTTTACCTAAATCTTTACTAGCAATTACATAAAGATTGGTTTTTTTATCAGGCTCTCCTGCAAAAGAAATAGTGCCCTCTTTAATATCGAAAGTTTTTCCATTAAAGTTGTAGTCTCCTTCAATGATTTTAACATCTCCAAAAAGCTGAGGAGTCTGAGGGGTGCCTTTCACTTTAACGCCTCCTTGCCATAGGCTAGCGAGTGCTTTGCCTTTAATGGTGGTATTAGGAGCTATATCAATTTGCATATCCAATTCTACGGGCCAGGTAGGCTGAGAAGAATTAAGAAGGGGGGATGCCTCTCCTTCGGGAACATTAATATATCTAACATCGACAGAGTAGGCGAGTGCGGGAGCTTGTTCAGGAATAGTAATTTGGAGCGAATCAGTAGTAAGATGGCCCGTTACCTTGGCTTGACGAGCATTACCTTTAATGATCGTTTCGCCACTAGCGATGGCTTTGGCAAAATCAAGGTTTAACAGTTTAATACGTGCGAGTTGGATATTGAGCGTGAAGGGAAAATTTAACTCTTTTTTTAATTCTAGCCTACCGCTACCGCGGATCGCTCCCTCATTCATATCGAAAGCTTCAAATTCCTGCAGAGTCAGTATTTTATTGTTAGCTTCAATTTTAGCATTGAGATGATGAAAAGCAGCCCCGGTCGTAGGACTTTCAAAAGAACCATCTTTAATAATAATATCTCCTTGAGTATGAAGGTCATTAAGGGAACCTGTAACATCTAAAGCGACAGAAGTATGACCTGAGATAGAAGAAGACTCTATCTCAAATAAAGGCAAAAAAGGACTGATTTCTCCTTCAGCAGCAAGATGAACCAAGAGAGGGTCATGCTTGCTTATTTGAATGTCTAAAGGATTAATAGAAAGGTGAATAGGTAATCTAGCAGTTACTTCAATAGGTTTTGGGGTAAGTCCTATGATCTGAGCAGAACCTGTCATTTGGTTTTCTAAAACGGTTCCTATCATACGTGCTTCTAAAGAGGTGGGAGAGTCTAGAGGATCATCGACTAATCTAATTTGAGACAGATGGGCACGTATATGACCCTTTAAATTTTCTGGATTGCCAAATAGATCAATCTCGCCTTGTAGATATCCTATCAAAGGAGCTTGTAAATGAAGGGGATAAAACAATTCTGCCGGCAAATCTTGAAATTGAAAGCGGGCTGCTGCATAGGCATTTTCTTTTTGGTGATCGAGGGTAAAAAATAAATGACCGGCGCCTATTCGCAGCGATAAAGGAGAAAGTTCAAAGAAATTGTTGTATTTGGTAAAAGTAAAAGTTTTTTGCAGATCAAAAGGCTTTTTTTTCAAGTGCCCTTGAAGAAGTTCTACTTTTACTGTAAGCTCCTCCTTGTTTAATTTCCAGAAACCCTGGGCTTGGGCCGCCAAAATACTCTCTTCATCTTCTTGAGTGGAGATACTAAAAGGCCAATAATCTTTCATCCTCTCCACTTTTGTCTCAGCGTTTAATCCTGTAAGGCTCCCGCTACTGCTATAAGCTTTCTTAGCTTTTAAATGTAGATCTGCTTGAGGAATGCTGAAAGCATTCGTTATATTCCCTGAGAGGATAGCTTCTTCTAAATAAAAATCGCCATACCGTCCTTTACCTATCTGCCAAACAAAATCCATATTTTGCAATTCTTTCTTATCTTCTAATGAGGCTGTATCGTAAAATTTTAAGGACACATTGCTTGAAGTTAACAGATCGATATTTAAATATTTTTGCAGTAAATAGCTGTTTTTTATGGAGGCTTCTAAATTGCCGATGAGCGTTTTAGTCTCTAATTTATAATGTAGGTCTCCGGTTAATTTTTCATTCCCATATTCGGCATCAATATCTTTTAAGTGGATATGCTGCTGGCTCCCTTGCCAAGGATTATCTATTTTAAATTTTAGCTGATTGTGGATAAAACTTAAAAAAAGTTGCCCTTTTAAAGCCTCTTCATTTGTTTTAATAAAAGTAAATTGCCCTTCTAAATTTTCTAAACTTTCATTGCAAATTTTTAGATGGTCTGTCGCAACTTTAAGCTCGATAATAGGATTGATGACCGTACCCGCAAAGGAGCTGATGAATTGCATAGAACCTTCTATAGGAAAATCTAAAGGATTTTTCCAGCGTGAAAGATGGGCCACAACCCCCGTGAATTTGCCTGTTTCTATTTGAAAAGTAGAGGTATTAAGTAAAAGCTCTCCTTCAACTTGCAAAGGTCCTATATGGCCTGCCACTGAATGAACTTTTAGCCAACCGTCTGGATGGTAGGCAAATTTTCCAAGTATATCCTCAGAGGCTGATTCTATTATTTTAATATCTTCTATCGCACTACATTTGAATTGCCCCTGGTAAGATTGATCAGCAGTCAGGGTTCCTCCTAATTCTAGAGCGGCATCGTGAGCCAGCTCTAAGCCTAGCCATTGAAAAAGAAGGCTTTGTTTAGGGGCGAGCAGATCTAAATGATAGGTGAAATGGGAGGAGCCCTGGCAAGAAAGATTTAGGCGCATTCCTTCTTGGTTTAAAGCTTCTTTTTTTAAGGATAGATTTACATGAGCGATATGATTTTGAGGACGAAAAGTTAAAGAGCCAGAAAGATCTAACGGAAAAAGTTGGGCAGGGAATTCATGAGGTAAAAGATGGGGAGCAATCGTAAGATTTTCAATAGAAAGCTCGGCAAAGTGAATATTATAAGGAAAAATTTTCCAAGAGAGTTTAGGCTTGTCGGCAGGAGAATTTAATGGGGGAGTAGGGTAATCTAGGAGATGCACATGGCTTAAAGAGACTGCCCGTAAAGCAAAAGTTTTGCTGAGTAATCGCCAATAGGGAATGGAAAGCTTAATTTCATCTATTGTCAGCCAAATCGACTGGTTGTGCTTAATTTTAACCTTATAAGCAACCCAATTAAAAGGCAGGGGGAAGGCCAGCTCCTCAATCTCTACTTCATGACCCGTTTTTTCATGAATGATTTCCGTTAGAAAGGAAAGAATAGCCTTTTGGGCGTGAGAAGTTTGTAGATAACCCCATACTGCTACAAATACACAAATCAACCCCACTAGAAAAACAGATAAAACTTTTTTCATCTTAAAATGCCTGCCCAATGCTTAAATAGACTTGAAACTTCTCGTCAATATGATATCTACGGTGTAAAGGAATTGCAAGATCTATCCGTAAAGGGCCTACAGGGGTGTTATATCTTAATCCAATACCAGCAGATTGCAAGATTTGTTTGTTAAATTGGGGTAAATAATTCTTAAAAACATTTCCAAAATCATAAAAAATTACCCCTCCCCATGTTTCTGTGGCTCGCCAACGTCCTTCTAAAGAATAAATCATCATGGAACGCCCGCCTATCGGTTCATTATCATGTAAAGGGCTAACTGTCATGAAATGATAACCCCGCAAAAGATTTTCATTTCCTGCATAAAAGCGTTCAGAAGGAGGTATGGTATGACGTTTTTTCCCAAATATCGAGCCAAAAGTTCCTTTAGCAGCAAAAACAAAGCGTTTATCCGAGGTAAGAGGAAGATAAATAAAACCTGTAAAAGTGTTAATGCAATAGGCAAATTTGGGATGAAGAATCTGTAAAGAAGGGATGATTTTAACATGGAGGGCCAGGCCCTGCGTGGGATCTAAAATATTATTAGTTTTTTTCCAACGCAGCTGGAAAGGAATTTTGAACAGATTAAAATTTCCGTTGTTATCAGAATGAGTATCACGTAAACGTTTAAACATTCCTCCATACGAAAGGCGCGTGTAATCATTAAGCTGCCTTTCAAGAATACCTGAAACACTGAATGAGGAAGCATGAAAACCTTTAGTCGTTTGGCGTTGAAATTCTGCCAGCCAGATAAGGTCCTGGTTTGAGCGTTGAAAGTCAGGGATAACATAAGCTAAAGTTCCTTCTTGGAGGCGTTGAGCCATTAATGCTTTAAAGCTAAGCTTTTCCCCGCGACCTCGAATGTTTCGATGTTCCCATTCACCTAAGATCCCTAAGCCATCGTCTGTAGAATATCCTATACCTGCCGCAATGCTACGATGTTTACCTTCTAAGACTTCTATTTCTATGGGAAGTAAGCCCTCTTGTGAAGCATTATCGAGGTGAGTAATGGAAATAGAGCTAAATAGGCCGGTAGCTTCTAAGGCACCATGAGTTCTTTCAATCGGCGTAGGATGATAAATATCTCCTAGATGCCAGGCAATCTTTTTACTAACAAATTCGGAAGAAACCCGCTGGAGGCCTAAAAACTTTACTTCTCCAAAATAGCATTTAGGCCCTGTATTGACACGGAGGACAACATAGATAGAGTGCGTGGATTGATCAGCAATCACTTCGCGATCTACAATTTTTGCTAGTGGATAACCCTCTCTTTCTAACTTTAATATTAAAAGCTCTTCGGCATCAAGAATACTTTTAGGAAAGGCGGGACGACCCAATGTGAGGCCTAACTCTTCTTTATTCCAATTCGTATAAAGAGAGGTTAGATCGTTTTTAAGGTCGGAAGGGAGGATTTCAAAGCTGGCCAAAGGGTAGACCGGTCCGGTATTGATCTTAAAAACTACTTGGGCTGTCTGATTGTTGAAGTTAACTTCCACATTGACTTTAGCCTGGTAATAGGCTTGGCTATGAAGAGCCTTAATGAGAAGAGGCAGATCTGCTTCAGCACGCCTTTTTAAGCCACGATTAGTAGAAGGAGGGGAGCTTTGCAGCTCTACCGTTTTAGAGATTGTTTGAAGTAAAGAGAGAGTTTCCGGATGAGAAACCCCTTGAAAAATTACCTGATAAGCTTCGACAGCATACAAAGAAAGATTCAAAATCGCTATAAACATGATCAGGCATAGTATTTTGGAGAAAGAGGCGATCATGCTTTAAAGTCCTAATTTTCTTTTATCCAGCAGTAAGGTAAGCATTATTGCTTGATTCTAAATTTTCAACAAGAAAAGAGTCATTTATTTTTGCAAAATGGATTGACTATCAACTAGTTGTTGATCATTCTTCTTAAGAATTTTTTATAGCCCATACAGAAAAAAAGCACGCAGGGATAGAATGGCATGTTATTTGCTATAAAATAAAAAGTGATATTTTTTTTATTTAATATAATAATTAGACTTTTTAATTAATTATTATTATAATGAATATTATTAATTAATAATATTAATGGGGGAAATGTATGTCAGTTTCTAATGGATTACCTCAGTGGCAATCTACCTATCCTTCAAGAGAAGGAAATAAAGAGGTTAAAAATACTTCTTCCTCCCCCAAAGCTATTTTCATAGGGGAAAGAGGGAAGGTTGATCAAGCGGTTCATCAGCTGGCAAGCGCAAGTCGAGCAGCGGCAACTGAAAAGCCTAAATCTTTTCAACGCACTTCCCTCCCAACCGCTAATCCTTTGGTAAAAAGGATATATAAGCGGGCAATTAAATCTACTCCCTCTTTTACGACAAGGCAAGAAGTTCCTTCTAAACCAAACTTTATGTCTTCCAAAGAGCATGGCTTATATAAAGGTAAGAGAATCTCTTCTTTAGACTCCCAAGAAAATAAAAATATCGATAACTTTGCTAAGAGCCAATTCAACTCCTTTTCTTTTAAGGGAATATGGTCAGGTTTGCAAAAGGTCGGTTTAGCATTTAAAGCGGCTCTTATTACGGCAAGCTCGCCTCTTTTCTCCTTTATTAAATCGATCAAGGCGGCTGTTTTAAATTTCTTCCATAGACAAGGCTTGCCGTCTGACTTAGCAAAGTTTAATTCTTTTAAAATTAAAAATGACGAGAGAACATTAAAAGATATTAGTGAAATGATTGTAGGCAGAGAAGTAGATCATCAACTTAGCGATTTAAAATTCGATGACCTGTCTGTTGGAGTCCAATTACCTACTCAATTTTCTTTAGACTTACCGCGTGCTGATAATTTTGTTATTAACGGTAGAAATATGTACCCCCGTACAGAAAAAACCGCAGAGGAGGTAAAAAATTGTGGAGAAAAAATATATGAGGTCTTAGGAAGAGAAGAAACCTTAGTAGTGGGACGTTTTTTTCATCAATCCTGCACCGTGGGACTCTTGCACAAGTTCATTCAGAAAATGGAAAAGTTTAATAATACAAATGAAAAGAATAACCGGTACGCATATGGGCAAGCACCTGGAGGAGAGCTTAATATTGAGGTGCAAAAGGGGATCGCTCACTTTTCTTATAAGCTCACTTATCAAATTATGAGAGAAGAAGATCCCGAGACTGTTATGGCTTATTGTGGAATGGAAACAAGAATTAGCCTGCCTCTTGAAGAATTAAAAAATTTAACTCACTTAGATTTAGAGGGTTTAGAAGGGCAAGGGGAAGAGAAGGTTAAAGAACTTGCTCCTAACTTGCAGGCTGTGGTTGCCTGCACAAAGTTTTATGCCGCTCTTGAAGAGGCTCATGAGGCTAATGGAATCTCTAAAAAAGAGAAATAAAGGAAGAGTCTCTAGCGAAGGATAGAGGGGATTTTGTTCCAGCCGTATTTAACTAGGGTAAATTAGCCTCTCTGGCTTCTAGCCTGGTGATTGGGTGCTCTATCCTTCTGTTCGTAGATCATAGGCTTATCTTTCCAGAGGAGCATAAGTTTCTCGGCAGGTTTTAAAACTTCTCAACAAATTTACGATCACTTATGCTTTTTTCTTACTCATCTAAGGTGTAAGAAATGCTTGCTCGCCCAAAAAGTCTAGAAATTTATAGACGTCTTTGTGAAGTAATTCCAGGAGGAGTCAATTCTCCTGTGCGTTCTTGTCAAAATATGCATCAGCCTCCTTTAGTGGCTGAACGCGCTTGGCAAGATCTTCTCTATGATGCTGATGGGCATGCCTATATCGACTACTGCGGTTCGTGGGGAGCTCTCATTCACGGCCATGCACATCCTCAAATTATAGAAGCTGCGCAAAAACGCATGGCCTTAGGCTCTACTTTTGGCATTACGACTTCGATCGAAGAAAAGCTTGCTCGCTATGTCATTACGCTCATGGAATCGATTGATAAAATTCGCTTTGTCTCTTCAGGTACAGAAGCGACAATGAGCGCTATTCGTCTAGCAAGGGGCTACACCCAACGCGAGTTAATTATTAAGTTTGCAGGAAACTATCATGGCCATGCAGATTTCTTTCTTGTACAAGCTGGTTCAGGGGTGGCAGGCTTCCTACCCCAAGCTTCATCACAAGGTATCCCTCCCGAGGTCGTTCGTTATACAATCTGCTTGCCATATAATGACATAGAGGGGTGCCGCCAAGTGATGCGTGACCCTAAAAACCGGGAACGTATTGCTGCTGTGATTTTAGAACCGGTTGCAGGTAATATGGGTGTGGTGCCTGCTACGCAGGAATTTATCCATATGCTACGCCAAGAAACTTCTGCCACAGGCGCTTTATTAATTTTTGATGAAGTCATGACAGGTTTTCGAGTGGGATTAAAGGGAGCGCAAGGCTTGTATGGGGTTCGTCCTGATCTGACTACTTTTGGGAAAATTATTGGAGGGGGCTTTCCTGCCGCTGCTTTTGGAGGACGCCGTGATATTATGGATTGCTTGGCTCCCTTAGGGCCTGTTTATCAAGCGGGAACATTATCCGGAAATCCTGTAGCTATGGAAGCAGGCTTACAAGCCCTAAAGCTCTTAAATCAAGAGGGTTTTTATGAAGAGCTATTACGTAAAACTAATCTCATCACTCAGCCTATCCAGGAATATCTTTTAAGCACAGGTAAGCAGGCTTGCATTCAGCAGGCAGGTTCCATGTTTACTCTGTTTTTTGGTTCTAAAAAAGTTACGCATTTTGGTGATACCAAGCAGTTGGATAACGAAATGTTTGCTCGTTTCTTCCGCTATTTATTTGCAAAAGGCATCTACATTCCTCCCTTGCACATTGAAGCATGGTTTATCTCGCAAGCGCACAGGGAAGAAAATTTAATCAAAACACGCGATCTTATTTTAGAATTTTTAAAAAAAGAGATGCCTTGCTCTTAAAAATAGGAAGAGGCAAGGAAACTTTTTGCTTTTTTTACTCTAAATGGCCCTGGGTTGATTGCCTGATGCTTTTACAATGACTCTAGCCATTCGATTAGGTATATAGTGATAAGGTAAAATCTCTATATCTACAATGCTAACTGTTTTAAAATCAGCGCCTTTTTGGATAGCAGCTTGAATAGCTTGTTGCTGTAGCTCTTCTAAGGTCTCCTGGCGATGTTCTAAAGAAACGACAGTATCAATAGTGGCCGAAATCGTAGCAAGGGCAGCACCAAATGCATTCGCATAATGAGCATAGGGAGGAATAATAAAGCGCCCGTCAAAAAGATGTTGCGGCAATAAAGCAGAGCCCCCTCCAATCATAATCACAGGCAGGGAACGTTCTTCAGGCCCAATTTTTGAGATAAGCTCATAAATTTGTTTGACCACTTCATCGATAACTGCTTTACAACCTTTCCTAGGCAAGGATACGTTTTGGGGGCGGGCTCCAGCAATATCTACATAGCCTAAAGCTAGGGCGATATCTGTCAGAGTCAATTGCTTTCCCCCAAAGCTGAGTGATTGCGAGAAAGTTTTATTGCCGCAGCTTTTAGGGCCAATATGAATTTTCTCTTGGGTAATTTGAATCTGGCTGCCTCCTCCTAAAGCTATAGAATATACATCAGGCATAGGAAAATTTAGAGTCACTCCCCCTATGCATGAATTATTAAAACAGCGGCGTGGAATGCCTTTACGAACGATTCCAATATCCGTGGAGGTGCCACCAATATCAATAACAATAGCATCTTCTTTTTGGGCTAGACGTGAGCCTCCAATAAATGAATTGGTAGGGCCTGCTGAGATGGTAAAGATAGGATATTCATTAGCGTTTGCCAAGTCCGCTACACTTCCATCGTTTTGTGTAATCCAAAGAGGGCAAGCGATTCCCAGATCTCCACAAATGGCCACTAAATTTTTAAACGCCGTAGGCATGACTTGTTTTAAAGCAGCATTTAAAATGGTGGAGTTTTCGCGTTCAATAAAGCCTGCTCCCCCAATTTGATGGGAAAGAGAGATAGGCAGTTCTCCTTGCGTCATCTCTTGCGCAATTTCTTTTACCAGCAGCTCGTGATGAGAATTTAATGAGGCATAGACCCCAATAACTGCTAAGCTTTCAATGTTTTTTTTCAACAACTCTTTTAAAGCCGATCTAATCTCAGCAGGATTGATAGGCGTGATAGGATCGCCATGGCATTCAAAGCCTCCATTAATAGTAATGGTATCTACATACATGCTTTTTTTAAGCGCAGGAGGCCATAGTAAACAACTAGGTAGCGATTGGGGATGATGCCCAGCAATGCGAATCACTCCTACGCGGTAAAGATTATCCTGTTGGTGAATGGCATTGGCTACCTGGGTAGTTCCTAAAAATATCCCCGTAATATCTTCACGGATAATAGAGGCTTCATCAAGGATTTGCTTTAAAGCTGTTTTAATGCCTGTATTTAAGTCGGGAGTGGTAGCAGTTTTTGCACAGGCAATCACCTCGTTATCCGAGTCTAAAAGCACTACATCTGTGTTAGTTCCACCAATGTCAATGCCGATTTTATATTTTTGATTTATTTTCATGTGGTAATACTTAGCACGCTACTTTTTTGACGTGCTTTATGAATGGGTTTATAATCGGTCTCATAGCCAAATTTTCTAGGACCCACCAAGGCAAGCCCTTGCGGGGTGGTCCAAATTTCTGGAGCTGGAAGTGCTATTAAATTAACCCTTAGGCCATATTGGAGTAATTCACTGGTAATAGGAGCTCCTGTTTCTTGCTCTAGCAGCATTAAGATATCAGGAGTGGTAGCAATGATCTTACTATTAATTTTTGCTAATAGATATTCATTTTGAAAAATAAGCTCTATTTTATCTTTGGAATTCTGAATGGTAATCGACCCTTGAAGAAAACCTTTGGAGATTTCGCGATCTATATCAGTAATTTTTCCCGAGCCAATAAGAATACCTTTGCAATGGTTTAAAATAGCTTCTAAAGGATCTTCTCCTTTTTCTTTTGCCGAGCGGTGAGCTTTTCCTAGGTTAATAGCGCGTGAGATGCTATTAGGTACCGTGCATTCACGGGCCTTAGCGCCGGTAATAGGATAAAACGCAAAGGCGGCTATTGATCCCATCGCAATGGTAGCGCTACGTCCAATTTTTTCTAAAGCAAAGGTGTTTTTAGCGTGGATAACCACGGCGTTGTCTAGGCTATCACTAATAAAGCCAGGATTAGGAGAAACCCCATAAAGGTGACCGGAACTCATCTGAGCTTCAGGGAAGGCCCGTCCCATCATATCAGCATCCAGTACAGGCAATCCCATCTGAAGACCGGTGATAATAGGGGTAAACGCATTGTGACCCCCAATCTCAAAAGGCATGATAGCGGTAATCTTTTTATTTAAGTTTTTTTCTACAATCTTAAATAGTTCGACATAATCGCGTCCGGTAACAATTTTTTCCATTTCAACAGTTGGGGCTCCCATAAAACCTATGGGGATAACAAGAGCCTCAGGCTTTAAATCGGCGTAGTTAAGAATTGAAAGGGAAGCTTTTTTTTCCATCTCATAGCGGGCCATCATGTAAGCATAAGTAGAATCGCCTCCACCTCCCGATCCTAAAATCGCGCTTCCAATGGCTAAGTCATCTAAGTTTTGCAATGTTAGCTTTTTCACTATATTTCCTTTGAATTAAAACAAAAAATGTACCTAAAGATGAGCCAATAGTGGCATCTAAAACGGGAATAGAGGTTAAAGAAACTCCATTCAGACTAGAAAAGCCCATCGCTAATCCCAACATCCAAGCAAGAAAGTGACAGGGATAATCGTTGGAGGTCACGGGAAGCTTTTTTACTTGTTCAATGAGATAGCGGGTAATAATCACACTGCCCATACTAGCGACAAAAATTCCCATCACATCTAAAACAATGATAAGATGATTGAGAAAATTGAAACAAGACAGGAAGGTACCTACCCCTCCAAAAAGTAGAGTTCTTAACTTTTCTGATTTGATTTTTAAGAGGGGCTCTAAGCAAACGGCACCTGAGTATAGATTAATGTTATTTGTGGTCCATCCTGCTAGGATAAGAAATAAAGCCACCCATAGATTCCAAAAATTTCCATTGGATCGTTTTAAAACATCTAAGATTGTTCCTCCCGAGCTTCCGGCAGCTAAGTAGACGCCTATAATTTCTAAAATAGGGAGAGCAAGCACGAAAATGATAGAAATGCTGATAAACCCATCTTTACTTGTTTTAGCATGTCGATAATAGGTAGGTAAATCGATCACAAAGGCGATAGCTAAAGCGATAACCATCGAGATGCCTGCAAAAGAAAGAGGTACAGAAGGAGCCGATGGAGGGGCGTCCTCAACAGTGAAGAAAGCATAGCCTAAAGTAATGATTAAAAGAGGGAGGCTAAGATTAGATAGAAAATTAATAGACTTAATCCCATAAAGGGCAGCCACAGTAATTAAACTGCCGAGCATAAGATTGGATAGCACACCAGGTAAAGCCTGGTTTTTATCCAGAGCTAATAAGTCAAATACACTTAGGCTCATCATATTGAGCTGGATAGCAAACCATCCGACTAGCGATACACACATCGTTAAGGCAAAAAAAGTCACTCCTGTTTCCCCAAAATATTCGGTAGCATTTAAAGGGGTAGTCTTTCTTTTTTCGCAGCTCATTTTCGTCGTAGCTAGGCCTAAAAGAAGCAAAATAGCATTTCCTAAGAGGATAGCTGCAATAGAAGAGGCAAAGCCATAAGTTTGATAAAGTGTTTGTCCAATAACGATTACAGGCAAGCAGATAACGCCACCTATTTGAATACTTGATAATTGCCACCAATTACGTTGATTATCCATATGTTTATCCCTCAAATAATTTAAAAGAAGTCTTATAGTGCAATGACTAGTTTCCAAACAATATAAAAGAAATTTTTGTTTTTTTGAAGAAGCAAATCATCAGGGTCTTTTATTTAGCTAAATGTATGAGTAATCGGCTCTAAAACTATAAAGCAGCCACAAGGCAATCTCCTTAGTCTTTGCTCTAGCAATTTTTAAGGAGCAGGTTAAATATCTATCATGGTATAGAGTAAAATAAAGTAAAAAAATGGGGAATTGGCATGGCAAACATGATCTATCGTTCTCATCCCTGGCATGGCCTTTCTTTAGGGCCCTTGATGCCTCAAATTGTTAATTGTTACATTGAAATCGTGCCTACGGATACGATAAAATATGAGCTTGATAAAGAAACGGGGATCCTAAAAGTTGATAGGCCTCAAAAGTATTCAAGTGTATGTCCAAGCTTGTATGGATTGCTGCCTAAGACCTATTGCGGCCATCACTTAGCGAGTTATTGTATGCAAAAAACGGGTCTTAAAAATATCCAAGGCGATGGAGATCCTTTAGATATCTGCGTATTCACCGAGAAAGTCATTCCTCGAGGAGACATTATTTTAAAAGCCATTCCTATTGGCGGATTTCGATTAATTGATGGAAATGAGGCGGATGATAAAATTATTGCTGTGATGGCAGACGATTTAGTTTATGGCAACCTTCAAAACATTGATGAATGTCCGCAACGTTTGATTGAAAGGCTTCGTCATTATTTTTTAACCTATAAAGATTTCCCCGAAAAAACTAATGGCACCGTCCAAATCACCCACCTCTATGATGTTAAAGAAGCTCATCAGGTGATTGAACTAGCTCTTCAAGACTATGAAGATAAATATGGATCTGCTTCAAAGCCGGAAAATTTTTGGTAAAATAATTTATTATCCTCCTGGGATAGTAGGCCTAAAGAATGCATCATATGAGAGGGGAATTAGGAGCAATTTTATTGAAAAAAGGTGGAAAGAATGGCTATTGTAAAAGCGAAAAGCACTCCTATTGCGAACCATGCGATTGACTCTTCAAATAAGGAGCTAACTTAATGAGTCCTTTAATTTTTTTAGTGCTAGGTTTTATATTAATATTTATAGAGTTTTATCTGCCAGGTGCCCTAATGGGGATTGTCGGGGGTATTTGCATATTAGCCAGCTTTAGCATGTTTGCTAGGCAAACAGAATCTTTTCTATTGGTTATCTTATATGTGATAGGGAGTGGCGTGGCTCTTGCTTTTTTAATTAAATTTGCTCTCTGGCGCATTCGTACCGAAAAGCCTCAGCATAGCATTTACTCTGCAGATACTCAAGATGGTTACCGTGCTGTCGATTATGATGCTTCCACAATCGGTAAGTCAGCCATCGTGTTGACAGATTTAAAACCTGGGGGCTTTATTATCGTAGAAGGCAAACAGCAACCTGCTATTTCTCAGGAAGGGTATCTCTCCAAAGGTACTAAAGTTCTTGTGATTGGCGGTAATGAATCTAATTTAATTGTTAGAAAGGAATAAAACATGACTCATCAACTATTGGCCTTGCATTTAAGCTCAGAATTATATTTTTTGCTGATTCTTCTTGCATTGGCTTCTCTTATTATTTTAAGCATTCTAGGAAAATTTCTTAGTTTTTGGTTTCAAGCTTTTGTCTCGGGTACTCCGATCCCTTTGTTTAATCTAATCGGTATGAGTTTGCGTAAAATCCCTCTACGAGTCATCGTCAATGCGCGCATTAATCTATTCAAAGCAGGGTTAAAGCAAGTGACTGTCTCAGACTTGGAAACACACTATCTAGCTGGAGGCCATGTTTCTGAGGTAGCTACGGCTCTTATAGCTGCAGATAAAGCCAATATTCAGCTCGATTGGCGTCGCGCAACAGCGATTGATTTAGCAGGAAGAGACCTTCGCGATGCGGTGCAGACCTCTGTAAATCCCAAAGTAATTGACTGTCCTAGCCATGGGGGCTACATCACAGGCGTAGCTAAAGATGGCATTCAAATTAATGTCCGAGCTCGTGTGACCGTAAGAACAAACATTGCGCAATTAGTAGGCGGCGCTACTGAAGAGACGATTATTGCTCGTGTGGGTGAAGGGATTGTAACTGCTATTGGTAGTTCTGAAACCCATCTACATGTCCTTGAATCGCCTCATAAAATTTCCCAAGTGGTTTTAGAAAAAGGACTTGATTCTTCTACAGCTTTTGTTATTCTTTCTATTGATATTGTTGAGATGAACTTAGGCGAAAATATTGGTGCCAAGCTGCGTGCCGATAAAGCAGAATCCGATAAACGTATCTTCCAAGCTGAAGCAGAAAAAAGGCGAGCAATGGCCGCTGCGATGGAACAGGAAAATATGGCTAAAGTTAAAGACATGGAAGCTAAGCTAATTGAGGCTCAGTCTTCTATTCCTATGGCGATTGCCGAATCTTTTCGCTCAGGGCACATAGGCATTATGGATTTTACCCGTTATGAAAATATTCTTGCCGATACTAAAATGCGTAAATCTATTGCCGAAGAAAGTGACGATAGAAAAAAATAAGCTATAAGCTTGATAGGCCTTAATTGCTAAGTTAATAGAAAAATAAGGCCTTCAAGCTGCTTTCATGAGTAAAAGTAAGCTTATAGAAGGAAGAATAAAAATTTTAAGAAAGTTTTGTTCTCAGCCCTCTCATTAACAGCTTTGAATAGGGAAAAATAAGATGCATATTATCGATACGATAGGTTTCTTAGTGAGTGTAGCAGCCATGCTCTATATGCTCATTAAGCTTGTTCAGCCTAATAAAAGGTCTAAAAAACTTGCAAGCATCCAAGATGATGATCCTCTACAAGCTAAAAGATTGCAAGATTTTCTTCATTCTTTGAATGCCGATATGGAAAAAAGCAAAAATTTTACTCCTCCCTCCCCAAAAAATTTAAAGCCAGCGAGCCTACCAGCTGAGTATAAAAAGAAGACAATCTATCATCAACCTGCTTACAAAAAGAAAACTTCTAAAGAGGAAAATAAATTTAAGTCAAATTTAGATGGCTTTCAGGTGCGCAATCAGATTGAAGAACGCCAATTTAATATGAATAGCAAAAATAAATATGAAGGGGATTATGGTGACCATCTTTTAAGCCAAGGCTTTCGTGAAAGCAAATCTGCTCCTTCTTTGATTTATAAGCGCTCTTCTCGCATTAAAAGTTTAATTCATCATCTTCCTACTAAGAAAGATCTCATTGTCATCCATGAAGTTTTAAATCCCCCTAAGGGTTTTAGATTTTAACTATGTCTATTCTTGATAATTACCGAGCCTTACAACAAGAAATTGCGGAAACAGCCCACGCCTGTAATAGAAAGATTGAAGACATTAAACTAATTGCGGTCTCTAAAAAACAACCTTGGGAATTTATTTTTCCCCTTTATCAAGAAGGGTGTCGAAATTTTGGAGAGAATAGAATTCAAGAAGCTTTACCTAAGATAAAACAAGCTCCTTCTGACTGCCATTGGCACTTCATCGGGCCCTTACAAAAAAACAAAGTAAGTAAAGCAGTGGGCCCTTTTGTTTTGATTCATTCGGTAGATTCTTTGGACCTAGCTAACAAAATAGCAGAGGTGTCTAAGCAATTAAATTTAATTACAGCTATTTTACTTCAAGTAAACACCTCTCAAGAACAATCTAAGCAAGGGATGACTTGCGAGGAATGCTATCGAAATTTTAATGATTTTCTTTCTTTGCCCCACCTTGATGTGCAAGGATTAATGACAATGGCTCCTTTGACCGATAATGAGAAAATTATAGCTAAAAGTTTTGAAAGGCTACGTCGGTTAAAAGAAGCTTTGTTAAAAGATTATAAACCTTCTAATCAATTACCTCATCTATCTATGGGAATGTCCCAAGATTATAAACTAGCCATTCGCGAGGGAGCAACTTTACTACGTATAGGCTCAAAGATTTGGCCTTGAATCTTTCTCCTCTTTTTTCAATTATTTATTAACCTTAAATAAATTTTAGCTTGAGCAATTGCTCGCGATGAGCAACTTTTGTAGGTCTATCCAGCGCCACATTTTGTCCTCCACTTGATTAGATAAAAAGAAAAGTTAACCTTTTTGTTTAAAAATAGTGTGCTATATATGCCCCAATAATTTATTCTTCTATCTACTTTTTTTACGCCTATAGATAGGGTTTTTATGAATGCTCTGTTAAATAAATCTATCCGCCTGAACACCACTTTTTTACTTTTTGTAGCTGTTTGCTGTGGCCTTATCACTGGGTACATGAATAATGAAATGGTAAATACCGTGGCCGAAAGCTTTTCAGCCGTATTTATTAATCTCCTTAAATTGGTCAGTTTGCCTATCATTTTTCTTTCCATTGTCTCAACTTCATCAGGGATGGAAAGTGCGCGTGAGCTAAAAGTTTTAGGCCAAAAAGTTTTAAAATACACGTTGCTAACAACAGTTATTGCGGCTTCTACTGCTTTAATTTTATTTGTAGTTATCGATCCTGTGCGCACTCATCTTCAGGAAATAAATTTTGAATCGGTAGCCCCGATGGAAAAGCAGGGAAGTTATGTGCAGTATCTCCAGCAAATTATTCCTTCCAATGTTATCAGGCCTTTTAATGATAACAATGTAATAGGCGTGCTGTTTATTGCTCTTTTATTCAGCCTTTCCATCATTGCTCTTCCTGCTGAAAATCGCCATATCCTACATGCTTTTTTCTCAAGCCTCTATGCTGCAATGATGAAGATGACAACATGGATTATCAAGCTCATGCCCTTGGCCATCTGGGCGTTCATTACCCTTTTCATGCGTGATTTACACGAAGGGCTAGAAATCGAAAGTTTAGCTCTCTATTTAGCCGTAGTCATTTTAGCTAACCTAGTGCAGGGAATTATTGTATTACCTCTTCTTTTAAAATTTAAAAAAATTTCTCCTTTAAGGACAGTGAAAGGCATGTTGCCAGCTTTATCTATTGCCTTCTTCACCAAATCTTCTAATGCCGCCTTACCGATGGCTATGAAATGTGCCGAAGAAAGAGTGGGAGTTTCTCGTCGTGTAGCGAGCTTTGCTTTTCCCCTATGTACGACTATCAACATGAACGGTTGTGCCGCTTTCATCCTTACTACTGTTCTTTTTGTATCGATG
This sequence comes from Neochlamydia sp. S13, assembly GCF_000648235.2. Taxonomy (NCBI): domain Bacteria; kingdom Pseudomonadati; phylum Chlamydiota; class Chlamydiia; order Parachlamydiales; family Parachlamydiaceae; genus Neochlamydia; species Neochlamydia sp. S13. Next base: position 683,426 of record NZ_AP017977.1, read on the forward strand.
AGTAATGGCATGACCTATACACCTTTAGAAATGATCCTATGGGTTTTTCTTGCTACTATTGCTGCCGTAGGAAATGCAGGGGTCCCTATGGGCTGCTATTTTCTTTCGAGCGCTTTTTTAGCCACTTTGAATGTTCCTCTTAACATATTAGGAGTGATTTTACCTTTCTACACTCTTATTGATATGGTGGAAACAGCCCTGAATGTTTGGTCGGACTCATGTGTAGCCACCATCGTTGACAGTGAAGTTTCTCCTCATACTGCTGCTTCTCCTATCGTTAATGAATCTTCTCTAAGTGTTTAAATCAAAGTTAAATGTATCTCTGGAAGACCTGGCAGCTCCTAGAGCTTTATTTAACGCTTTTAGCTCAATCCTTAGATAGTTGGATCTAAGGGATAGCTTATCAGTTTTTTTTATTTTTTCTCCTTACTAGGCAAACATTCTTCTAAAAAGCCCTCCTCCTTTTTTTAGTTCTTTGTAAGCCTGATAGGCGCGATAAGAACGAAAAAGACTACGCCTATAAGGCCCTAGTTTTTTAAGAGGAGGGAGCTTTAGGGCAAGGAGGAGATAAGAAGAAAAGGTGAACCTTAGGAGGAATTCTAAGCTTTTTACAAACGTGATAGCGGGCTCGGTCCAAAATCAGTAAGGCATGAGAAGAAACTGGCAGGGATTGATTAATTTGTTCGAGAAGATACTCAATGGCTTTGCTATTTAAGAAAGGAAAAATGAGTCCTTCTGCTTTTCCTAAAGCTGGACAAATAGCTGTCGCTATATAGAGGGTAGGATAGGCTATTGGCTTAGGCACTTTTGGCCGCTTTCCTTTTTTCGCTGCTCCCTGGCGATAGGCGGGAGGGGGGCCTAGCTTGGCTTCATCTTCAAACCAAATTTCGATCTTGTGCTTAGGAAATTGATTACTTAAAGCCTCGATGGCTTCTGGGACTTTTTTAAAACCTGTATATTCCTTTTTATTGGCTTGATAGCCCGGAATGCGGGATGTTAAAGTGGTATAATGAGGGTAACCTAAAATTTTCGACCCTTCAGGCAAAGCCAAGCTTTTATCAAGCTCTTCTTTGACGGTGAATGGAAGGTCATCCAGGGGAGAAAGACTGCTCGACCCTTGAGCGCTAGGTCTTCTTTCTGCCCGTCCTGAAAATGCTTTTTTTTGCTGGGGCATTACAGCTCTTTTTCTTTCGGTAGTCATAGGCCGATTGTCTTGTAATCTTTCCAAGTGGTGATGATTATATCGTCGTACCCATTTCTGAATAGTACTTGTACTATATCCCAGAGCTTTTCCTATCTGATAAGCGCTTTTTCCTTCCATTGCCATGGCTATGGCTCTTAATGGGTGGCTGTATCTAGCAGATGGTTGCCTCTTTGCCAGGGCGTTTAGCTCCTCGATTGTATGATAAGCTGCTACAAACATGGTTGCCTCCTCCTTCTTCCATACCTTTTCTCATTCAATTATCCTCCTTATTAAAATTTAGTAAAAGACAGTTTGTATCCTTAAACTTTATGGTTGGCAAAGTTTTTTTAAGCATAAGCATTCTTCTTTCTTTGCGCGGGAGCTGTTAACAAGACTAAAAAGCTCCTAAAATATAAAGAGTAAAAGCCACGAAGAGCAAAGAGAAAGGTTTTTTAAAATTTTTTTTAGCTTGGTACAGGGAGTAGGTAAGTTATCAAAATAGCTGAAGCCTTTCCCAAGCCTTAAGCACCTAAAGTTGTGGTATGCTTATGGGAGAGTCGGGGAAGTTTTTTCTCTCCTAAGTTTATGGCTTTCTAACCAGGAAAGGAAATGGCCGACTTTAATCCATCTTTAAGAAGGGAAGCTTAAAAGATAAGAGCGCTAAAGATCCTAAGTAAATTCTCAAATCAAATTAATAATAAAGGCCTGCGAGTAGAGGGAGCGCGAAAACCTCATCCCAAAAGGATGAGTTTTAAGTTCTCCCATGAGATCAACTTTAGGGTTATCCTCTTTGTCTTGCCTTTGAAGGTAAAATCCTGTGGAAACCATGGAGTTGTGCATCTGCTGGATGATTCACCTTAGGAGTTCTTATACTTGCAAACAAGCGGGTGGCGGCACTCTCTACTTTAAATTGAGTATAGTCACTCCACTTGTTTCTTAATGCAGGAGTTACAAAGAAGCCCTCCCTTTGGACCGAGGTTCAAGGGGCGTTAAGCTAGCTGAGAGCCTCTCTTTAATTTTTTGAGCCAACTTATCGGCAGAGCCAGGAAAATAGCTAAGGAAAAGTGAGGGCTCAATCATTTCTACTTCCACCACGGCTAACGCAGAACCTTTCTTGATCACGTCTACCCTAGCATGTAAATAAGGTTGTTCAGTAGCAAGGAGAATTTTTTTGACTTCGTTGATCATCCAATCAGGTGGGGTGACCGGTTGAACGGAGCCTCCATGTGCGCTTTGCACTAAAAATTGCCCATCTGCCGGTTTTTTTAACACGCATTGGATAAACTCTTTTTCGAAGAAGATAAAGGACCACTCGCCTTCTGTCATGATTTCTTTCATAAAAGGTTGAACTATTAAGTCATAAGGATAATCTTTAAAGTGATCTTGCATTTTTTGAACAGTAGAAGAATTAAACCTAAAAGTGTGATCTCCACTAGCAGAGATACTAGGTTTTATCACGCATTCTTCCCATCCATATTTTTCTAAAAGGTTGGGTAAATTTTTTAAATCTTTAGAGGATAAATAAATACTATCAATGACCTTAACTCCTTTCTCTGCTAGCTTTTTTAAATAAACTTTTGAAGCATTCCAACGGATGGTGCCAAGGGGGTTAAAAAGTGGGATTCTTTGTTTTTCAATCTCGCTTAAGGTTTGCAAGAAAAAGTTAAACTTATCGGTATGATAGTCCCAAGTAGAAAAAACTAACACCGCTTGATAGTCTTTCCAATTGTTTTGAGGATCATCCCAAATCACTGGCTGAGCTTCTATTTGTTGTTTTTGCAAGGCCTTTATTAATAAATTATCATCTTCTTTAAGTTCGTTGTAGTTGCTACTTGTGAGCAAAGCAAGGCTAGCCAAGAGAGTCGTTAAAATCATACATTCCTCAATTTATAAATTTTTATCTAACGTAGGAAGCTAAAAAGATTGTAAGCAATGATAGTTTGTTTTTCTATTTAAAAATTTTTTTGTATAGAGAGTCTTAGATTAAGGCTGGCTAACCTTAAGTAAAATAAATTAATCATTAATGTCCAAACAAAGGCGCTGGGAGAGAGCTTAAGTTATCCATTCTAACCCTTACGACCGAGTGTATAGAGCTGCCTCTCTCAAAGCAGTGTTTTTGCTTTAATTTTTTTATTTATTAATTTATTGGTTGTCCTGCGTTTTATTTCAAAGAGACCATAGAAAATAGTGAGTGAGGATAGGCAAAAATGGATTTTATGCAGGCAGATCGCCAAAAAGTACTGGAAAGGTGAGGTAAGAAGAACTTGCTCAAAAACTTGCGTAAAAAAGTACTAATTCGTATTAGTTGCTTAAAAGATTCTTGAAAATGTATCCCATAAGTTACAATAACGATATATGGAAGGAATAGAAATCGAATTATACGAAACAGCAAATGGTAAGCGACCCTTTGAAATCTGGATCAAGGATATCAAAGAAATCCATACACGGGCCAAAGTCCTAACACGGCTTGATCGCTTAAGGCTTTGGAAGCTTCGGCGATTGCAAAACCTTACGAGAAGGGGTTTGCGAGCTTAGGATTCATTACAGATCCGAAATTAGAATTTATTACGGAAAGATTGGAAATGAAGTCATTATGCTTCTTTGTGGCGGTGATAAAAGCTCCCAAGAAAGGGATATAGCTAAAGCAAAAGATTATCAATCAAGAGAGTTAGATCATGGCAAGAAGTGAAAATATCAAGAATTTCTGCTTAAGCACTTAAAGGATCACGATGAAGCTGTTGCATACCTAAATGCTGCGCTAGAAGAAAGCCTTAAAGGCGATGAGGAATCACAACATCTTTTCTTAATGGCTCTACGTAACGTCGCAGAAGCTCAAGGCGGCGTTGGCACATTGGCTAAAAAAGCTCATGTAGGCCGTGAAAGCCTCTACAAAACCCTTTCAGGAGCCGGTAATCCTAAATGGCACACGCTTGTTTCATTATGTGTAGCAATGGGATTGAACTTGAGATTGAGTTAGACTATGAAAATTGACATCGACGTTTTTCAAGCTCCATTAAAAATAAAGTTTCTCATGGTGATACTTTAAGAGAGTAGTTAACGCGAGTTATCGGATAAGGAAATAGTTTAAGGCATGATTTGAAGCAGCCTTAGATTGTTTTCTTATCCGATAACTCGCGTTAATGTATCAATGCCTAGGGCCATCAATCTAACCGCCTAATCTCATTGAGAGCTAATGGCAAAGGATATCGTCGAGGGGAACTAAAATAATAGTTATATGAACCAACAAGCCATCCTTGCTGGATACGTCTTGAAAACGTGAATGGAGTATGAAGTTCCCCCTGCGTTAGATGCTGCCATTTCTATTTTTATGCACTCCATTCGCTTTAAGAAGCATCTATTTTCTAATAACCCTTTTACCTACACACTCTGTCAAGAAAAGTTTAATGTCTATCCGAGTCCCGGTCGTTTTGACCGGCGTGTAGTCAGTGGCTTACTGGTAGTTGTGGGCTGCTATTTCTACGCCGGCCTCGCTGTAAAGGTCGGCTGCCTTTTCTTTAGCCCTAGGAGTGAGAGGCACGGCGGCGCAATGGAAGTTTTGCTAAGCTATTGGAACTTGAAAGCCTAGCTCTTAATAAAAGGCTTTTTTTGTTCTTGGGAAGTAGAATTAAAAATAACAAGAGCTAGCGCTTATCCTCTTATACTCAATAGCCGTTTTTTATCGCTTTGTGGTAACGTCTCTTGATAGGCATAAGATAAAATTCTCAAATAAGACTGTAGCCTTTGATTGATTTAAAGCTTATCCATTTTATTTTTCAAATGCCATTCATCATGCTTGAATGTTGAAATATTATTTTAATAGCATTTATTTCAAACTCCCCCTAATATGATTGTTGATGAATATAGAGAAAAAGAAATTTAAAAGTCCTTACATATAAAAAGGTAGCGAAATGAAAATTTAGATAAAGAGAGGTTAAACAAATGAACCCTTTGCATCCAAATCCCTCTGTTTTATTTCCTGTATTTAAGACTCTTTCTTGGTTTAGAGAAGAAACAAATATTTATTCCGAGATTGCAGTCAAGATTTTCTCAAAATTGGGAGCCTCCGATCTATGTCGAGCAGAGGGAGTTTGCCAAGAATGGAAGCAACTGATTCAAGCAAGTAACTTATGGAAAAAGCTCTATTTCCAAGAAGCTAGCAAAGTTTCCTCGTCAGAAAAAGAATCCGCTATAGGTACACTCCCTTCGGAAATATTGTTAAAAATTTTTTCCTTTTTGCCTGTTAAAGAACTTGTCTTTAGCCAGCAGGTATGCAAGAGCTGGTATGAATTAGGCGCAGAAACTGCACTTTGGAAATGTTTACTTGGGAAAACTTATCCTACTTTATCTGCTATACCCGAGACGATGAAAATCTCTCCCAAAGATCTAATTGTGGCTCAATACAATATAGAAGCTAATCGTGTGCAAATTATTGATTTACTTCCTATGGCATTGGAAAAAGGACATAATAAAAACTCGCAAGCAGCGTTTTCTTCTAATGGTAAGCATGTAATTATTTTTAATAATGACCTACCTACCCTTCCTTGGGACATTGCTCGTGACATTGTTAGCCTTTGGGATGCTAATACGGGAAAATGTCTACAGGTTTGGGAGGGAATTACTTGGAGCAAAGATCTATTTATTTCTTCAGGTAGCCAGTGGCTAATTATCAATAGATCTAAGTCCATTAGTCTTTGGAATGCCAACACAGGAGAATGTCTAAAAGCCATAGAAGAAGACCCATTGGGCACAGAAGTATTCTTTTCTCCAAATAAGGAATGGCTAGTTACCTGGGGTAGCTCCATTTGCCTTTGGGATGCTAAAACGGGAGAATGTCTACAGGCTTTAGAAAGACGGGGAATAGAACATCGGAGTTCACAAACACCTTTTTCTCCGGATGGCAAGTGGCTGTTTATCGATAGCTCTAAATCCGTTAGCCTTTGGGATGCTAAAACTGGGCAATGCCTACACACTTTGGAAAAACTGGATAAAAAAAGCCTGTTCACAAGAATATCTTTTTCTCCAGATAGCGCGTTGCTAGTTATCACTAGTAATGAATCCATTAGCCTTTGGAGTGCTAACACTGGGGCGTGCTTACATATTTGGGATGAAATCAGTGAGGTAAGCTCAGTAACTTTTTCACCAGATAGCCAGCAAATAGTTATCGACGACTATGAATTCATTCGCCTTTGGGATCTTAAAACTAGAGAATGGGTCTGCACTTTTGATGAATGCGGGGATGCCTCCATCATATCTTTCTCTTCAGATGGTCAGCGTCTAATTATTGAGAATAGGCAGTCTCTTTGCCTTTGGGATGTTAAAGCGGGGGAAAAGCTAAAAACTTTAGATGATAAGCTAGCGGCACACACACGGATAATCCTCTTTTCTCCCGACAACCAGCGGATAATTGCCGATACGATGGATCTCATTCGCCTTTGGGATGCCAACACAGGAGAATGTCTACAGACTTTAGAAAAACTGGAAAAAAAAGAGTGGCTTGCAAAAATATCTTTTTCTTCAAATAGTGAAAAGGTAGTTATTTACCTCATCGACTCCATCCACCTTTGGGATGCACAAACAGGGAAATGCCTAAAAAATTTGGAAGAGCCTGGAAATTTCAAACAAGCATTTTTTTCTCCAAACAGCCAATGGTTGGTTATTTCTGACCCACGTGAAGTTCAATTGTGGGATGCTCAAACAGGTGAATACTTGCGCCCTTTGGGAAAACACTTCGGATACGGGGGATACGAGCCGGCATCCTTTTCTCCTAATGGGGGACAATTATTGATTGGAATGAAAGTTTTCGATTATTTCCCCGCTAAAAGCGGTAGTTTTCAACCCGCGGAATCTCCAAGAAATCTAGAAAATGAAGAGAGAGCAAACAATCCAACTGAAAAATTGGTAGCAAAAGAATCTAAAAAAAGGAAAGCCAGAAGTGCTAAAAGCCAAGAAGATAGTAGCACCGTTTCAGCGGCCGTGGAACATCTTCCACCTCCTCACCAGAAAAAAAGGGAAAAAGGGGAGTAGGTTAAGGTTTCTATATTTTTAAGCATTTATTTTAAAGGGTAATATTTAAGCAAATTTCCCATCTAGTGCTACAATAATTTGGCTCTTCGGGGGTTTACGTGGTAAAAGGTTTATCTAATACTTAAAGTAGTTAAATCTTACATGCCTCAGCAAAAAAATAATTAGGAAATTTGAAGACTAATCAAGTAATATGTTTTCTTTAAAGGTTCAAACTAAGCGACTAAAAGCTATGCAAATAGATACACAAAACATCGATCATTTAGGATTAGTGGCTGGAATGTGTGAGGAAATAGGATTAGTTGACCTTATAGACCAAGCAGTAGGTAGCCAGGCGAAGAATAAGCATCTAACCTATGGGCAAGCTGTTAAATGTATGATCTTAAATAGATTGGGATTTGTAAGCCGGACGCTTTACAGGTATTCTGAGTACTTTGAAGACAAGCTCATTGACCATTTGTAAAGAAATTTAAAAATCCCTGCCTATAAAAAGGTAGTGAAATAAAAATTTAGATGAAGAGAAGTTAAATAAATGAACCCTTTGCATTCAAATCCTCCTGTTTTATTTCCTGTATTTAAGACTCTTTCTTGTTTTAAAGAAGAAACAAATATTTATGCGGAGATTGCAGCCAAGATTTTCTCAAAATTGGGAGCCTCCGATCTATGTCAAGCAGAGGGAGTTTGCCAAGAATGGAAGCAACTGATTCAGGCAAGTAACTTATGGAAAAAGCTTTATTTCCAAAAAGCTAGCAAAGCTTCCTCGCCAGAAAAAGAATTCACTGTAGGTACACTCCCTTCTGAAATGTTGTTAAAAATTTTTTCCTTTTTGCCTGTTAAAGAACTCGGCTTTAGCCAGCAGGTATGCAAGAGCTGGTGTGAATTAGGTGCAGACACTTCACTTTGGAAATGTTTACTTGGGAAAACTTATCCTACTTTATCTGCTACATCCGACACGATGAAAGTCTCTCCCAAAGATATACTAGCGGCTCAATACAATATAAAAACTAATCGTGCGCAAATTATTGATTTACTTCCTTTGGCATTGGAAAAAGGACATAAAGAGAACGCGCAAGCAGCGTTTTCTCAGAATGGTAAGCATGTAATTATTTTTAATAATGACATAATTAACTCTCGTTGTGAAATTGTTAGCCTTTGGGATGCTAATACAGGAAAATGTCTACAGGTTTGGGAGGGAATTACTTGGAGCAGAGATCTATTTCTTTCTTCAGGTAGCCAGTGGCTAATTATTAATAGATCTAAGTCTACTAGTCTTTGGGATGCCAACACAGGAGAATGTCTAAAAGTCTTAGAAGAAGACTCATTGGGTACAGAAGTATTCTTTTCTCCAAATAAAGAACGGCTAGTTACCAGGGGTAGCTTCATTCGCCTTTGGGATGCTAAAACGGGAGAATGTCTGCAGACTTTAGAAAGACGGGAAACAAAAGATTGGAGTTCACAAACACCTTTTTCTCCAGATAGCCAGTGGCTGGCTATCGATAGCTCTAAATCCGTTAGCCTTTGGGATGCTAAAACTGGGAAATGCCTACACACTTTGGAAAAACCGAAAAAAGAAAGTCTGTTCACAAAAATATCTTTTTCTCCAGATAGCGCGTTGCTAGTTATCACTAGTAATGAATCCATTAGCCTTTGGAGTGCTAACACTGGGGCGTGCTTACATATTTGGGATGAAATCAGTGAGGTAAGCTCAGTAACTTTTTCACCAGATAGCCAGCAAATAGTTATCGACGACTATGAATTCATTCGCCTTTGGGATCTTAAAACTAGAGAATGGGTCTGCACTTTTGATGAATGCGGGGATGCCTCCATCATATCTTTCTCTTCAGATGGTCAGCGCCTAATTGCTGATAATGGGCAGTCTCTTTGCCTTTGGGATGTTAAAGCGGGGGAAAAGCTAAAAACTTTAGATGATAAGCTAGCGGCACACACACGGATAATCCTCTTTTCTCCCGACAACCAGCGGATAATTGCCGATACGATGGATCTCATTCGCCTTTGGGATGCCAACACAGGAGAATGTCTACAGACTTTAGAAAAACTGGAAAAAAAAGAGTGGCTTGCAAAAATATCTTTTTCTTCAAATAGTGAAAAGGTAGTTATTTACCTCATCGACTCCATCCACCTTTGGGATGCACAAACAGGGAAATGCCTAAAAAATTTGGAAGAGCCTGGAAATTTCAAACAAGCATTTTTTTCTCCAAACAGTCAATGGTTAGTTATTTCTGACCCACGTGAAGTTCAATTGTGGGATGCTCAAACAGGTGAATACTTGCGCCCTTTGGGAAAACACTTCGGATACGGGGGATACGAGCCGGCATCCTTTTCTCCTAATGGGGGACAATTATTGATTGGAATGAAAGTTTTCGATTATTTCCCCGCTAAAAGCGATAGTTATCAACCCACGGAATCTCCAAGAAATCTAGAAAATGAAGAGAGAGCAAACAATCCAACTGAAAAATTGGTAACAGAAGAATCTAAAAAAAGAAAAGCCAGAAGTACTAAAAGCCAAGAAGATAGTAGCACCGTTTCAGAGGCAGGGGAGCATCTTCGACCTTCTCCCCAGAAAAAAAGGGAAAAAGGGGAGTAGGTTAAGGTTTCTATATTTTTAAGCATTTATTTTAAAGAGCAATATTTAAGCAAATTTCCCATCTAGTGCTACAATAATTTGGCTCTTCGGGGGTTTACGTGGTAAAAGGTTTATCTAATACTTAAAGTAGTTAAATCTTACATGCCTCAGCAAAAAAATAATTAGGAAATTTGAAGACTAATCAAGTAATATGTTTTCTTTAAAGGTTCAAACTAAGCGACTAAAAGCTATGCAAATAGATACACAAAACATCGATCATTTAGGATTAGTGGCTGGAATGTGTGAGGAAATAGGATTAGTTGACCTTATAGACCAAGCAGTAGGTAGCCAGGCGAAGAATAAGCATCTAACCTATGGGCAAGCTGTTAAATGTATGATCTTAAATAGATTGGGATTTGTAAGCCGGACGCTTTACATGTATTCTGAGTACTTTGAAGACAAGCTCATCGACCATTTGTAAAGAAATTTAAAAATCCCTGCCTATAAAAAAGTAGCGAAATAAAAATTTAGATAAAGAGAAGTTAAATAAATGAACCCTTTGCGTCCAAATCCCTCTGTTTTATTTCCTGTATTTAAGACTCTTTCTTGGTTTAATGAAGAAACAAATATCTATGCGGAGATTGCAGCCAAGATTTTCTCTAAATTGAGAGCCTCCGATCTATGTCAAGCAGAGGGGGTTTGCCAAGAATGGAGGCAACTGATTCAGGCAAGTAACTTATGGAAAAAACTTTATTTCCAAAAAGCTAGCAGGGCTTTCTCGCCAGAAAAAGAATCCCCTATAGGTACACTCCCTTCTGAAATGTTGTTAAAAATTTTTTCCTTTTTGCCTGTTAAAGAACTCGGCTTTAGCCAGCAGGTATGCAAGAGCTGGTGTGAATTAGGTGCAGACACTTCACTTTGGAAATGTTTACTTGGGAAAACTTATCCTACTTTATCTGCTACATCCGACACGATGAAAGTCTCTCCCAAAGATATACTAGCGGCTCAATACAATATAAAAACTAATCGTGCGCAAATTATTGATTTACTTCCTTTGGCATTGGAAAAAGGACATAAAGAGAACGCGCAAGCAGCGTTTTCTCAGAATGGTAAGCATGTAATTATTTTTAATAATGACATAATTAACTCTCGTTGTGACATTGTTAGCCTTTGGGATGCTAATACAGGAAAATGTCTACAGGTTTGGGAGGGAATTACTTGGAGCAGAGATCTATTTCTTTCTTCAGGTAGCCAGTGGCTAATTATTAATAGATCTAAGTCTACTAGTCTTTGGGATGCCAACACAGGAGAATGTCTAAAAGTCTTAGAAGAAGACTCATTGGGTACAGAAGTATTCTTTTCTCCAAATAAAGAACGGCTAGTTACCAGGGGTAGCTTCATTCGCCTTTGGGATGCTAAAACGGGAGAATGTCTGCAGACTTTAGAAAGACGGGAAACAAAAGATTGGAGTTCACAAACACCTTTTTCTCCAGATAGCCAGTGGCTGGCTATCGATAGCTCTAAATCCGTTAGCCTTTGGGATGCTAAAACTGGGAAATGCCTACACACTTTGGAAAAACCGAAAAAAGAAAGTCTGTTCACAAAAATATCTTTTTCTCCAGATAGCGAGTCGCTAGTTATCAATAGTAATGAATCTATTAGCCTCTGGAATGCTAAAGCCGGGGAATGTCTACATATTTGGGAAGAATACAGCGGGGGAAGCTCGGTAACTTTTTCACCAGATAGCCAGCAAATAGTTATTGACGACTATGAATTCATTCGCCTTTGGGATATTAAAACTAGAGAATGGGTCTGCACTTTGGATGAAAGCGCGGATGCCTCCATCATATCTTTTTCTTCAGACAGTCAGCGCCTAATTGCTGATAATGGGCAGTCTCTTTGCCTTTGGGATGCTAAAGCTGGAAAAAAGCTAAAAACTTTGGATGAAGAGCTAGAGGAATGGGCAGAAATAACCCTCTTTTCTCCCGACAACCAACGTATAATTGCCGATACCTTAGATTTCATTCGTCTTTGGGATGCTAGCACAGGAGAATGTCTACGGACTTTAGAAAAACCGGCAAAAAAAGATTGGGATACAGAAATATCTTTTTCTTCAAATAGTGAAAAGATAGTTATTCACCTTATCGACTCCATCCACCTTTGGGATGCACAAACAGGGAAATGTCTAAAAAATTTGGAAGAGCCTGGAGATTTCAAACAAGCATTTTTTTCTTCAAATAGCCAATGGTTGGTGATTTCTGACCCATGTGATGTTCAACTGTGGGATGCTCAAACAGGTGAATACCTGCACACTTTGGGAAAACACTTCGGATACGGGGGACACAAGCCGGCATCCTTTTCTCCTAATGAGGGACAATTATTAATTGGAATGAAAGTTTTTGATTTTTTCCCCGCTAAAAGCGATAGTTATCAACCCACGGAACCTCCAAGAAATCTAGAAAATGAAGAGAGAGCAAACAATCCAACTGAAAAATTGGTAACAGAAGAATCTAAAAAAAGAAAAGCCAGAAGTACTAAAAGCCAAGAAGATAGTAGCAACATTTCAGCGGCAGTGGAACATCTTCCGCCTTCTCCCCAGAAAAAAAGGAAAAAAGGGGAGTAGTTTAAGACTTCTAGATTTTCAAGCATTTATTTAAAGAATAATTATTTAAGTTAAATACCCGTCTATCGCTACAATAATTTGGCTCTTCCACGGGGTGTGTGTGTTACGTGGTAAAAGGTTTATTTAATACTTAAAGTAGTTAAATCTTACATGCCTTAGCAAAAAAATAATTAGGAAATTTGAAGGCTAATCAAGTAATATGTTTTCTTTAAAGGTTTAAACTAAGCGACTAAAAGTTATGCAAATAGATACACAAAACGTCGATCATTTAGGATTTGTGGCTGGAATGTATGAGGAAATAGGATTAGCTGACCTTATTGACCAAGCAGTAGGTGACCAGGCAAAGAATAAGCATCTAACCTATAGGCAAGCTGTTAAATGCATGATCTTAAATGGATTGGGATTTGTAAGTCGGACGCTTTACATGTATTCTGAGTACTTTGAAGACAAGCGCATCGATCATTTGCAAAGAAATTTAAAAATCCCTGCCTATAAAAAGGTAGCGAAATTAAAATTTAGATAAAGAGAAGCTAAACAAATGAACCCATTGCGTCCAAATCCCTCTGTTTTATTTCCTGTATTTAAGACTCTTTCGTGGTTTAAAGAAGAAACTAATGTTTATGCGGAGATTGCAGCCAAGATTTTCTCAAAATTGGGAGCCTCCGATCTATGTCGAGCAGAGGGAGCTTGTCAAGAATGGAAGCAGCTAATTCAAGCAAGTAACTTATGGAAAAAGCTCTATTTCCAAAAAGCTAGCAGGGCTTTCTCGCCAGAAAAAGAATCCACTATAGGTAAACTCCCTTCTGAAATGTTGTTAAAAATTTTTTCCTTTTTGCCTGTTAAAGAACTCGGCTTTAGCCAGCAGGTATGCAAGAGCTGGTATGAATTAGGCGCAGACACTGCACTTTGGAAATGTTTGCTTGGGAAAACTTATCCTACTTTATCTGCTACATCCGACACGATGAAAATCTCTCCCAAAGATCTAATTGCGGCTCAACACAATATAAAAACTAATCGTGCGCAAATTATTGATTTACTCCCTCTGGCATTGGAAAAAGGACATAAAGAGAACGCGCAAGCAGCGTTTTCTTCTAATGGTAAGCATGTAATTATTTTTAATAATGACATAATTAACTCTCGTTGTGACATTGTTAGCCTTTGGGATGCTAATACAGGAAAATGCCGACAGGTTTGGGAGGGAATTACTTGGAGCAGAGATCTATTTCTTTTTTCAGGTAGCCAGTTGCTAATTATCAATAGATCTAAGTCCACTAGTCTTTGGGATGCCAACACAGGAGAATGTCTAAAAGCCTTAGAAGAAGACCTATCGGATATAGAAGTATTCTTTTCTCCAAATAAGGAACGGCTAGTTACAAGGGGTAGTTTCATTCGCCTTTGGGATGCTAAAACGGGAGAATGTTTGCAGGCTTTAGAAAGACGGGAAACAAACGGTTGGAGTTCACAAATATATTTTTCTCCGGATAGCCAGTGGCTGGCTATCAATAGTTCTAAATCCGTTAGCCTTTGGGATGCTAAAACTGGGAAATACCTACACACTTTGGAAAAACCGGGAAAAGAAAGTCTGTTCACAACAATATCTTTTTCTCCGGATAGCCAGTGGCTGGCTATCGATAGTTCTAAATCCGTTAGCCTTTGGAATGCTAACACTGGGGAGTGCTTACATATTTGGGAAGAAATCAATGTGCCAGACTCAGTAACTTTTTCACCAGATAGCCAGCAAATAGTTATCGACGACTATGAATTCATTCGCCTTTGGGATATTAAAACTAGAGAATGGGTCTGCACTTTGGATGAAAGCGGGGATATCCCCTTCATATCTTTTTCTTCAGATAGCCGGCGCCTAATTGTTGACAATAGGCAGTTTCTTTGTCTTTGGGATGCTAAAGCTGGAAAAAAGCTAAAAGCTTTGGATGAAGAGCTAAGGGGGGAATACGCAGAAATAACCCTCTTTTCTCCCGACAACCAGCGGATAATTGCCAGTACCAAAGATCTTATTCGCCTTTGGGATGCCAACACCGGAGAATGTCTACAGACTTTAGACCAACGGAAAATAAAAGATTGGGTTAAAAAAATATCCTTTTCTTCAAATAGTGAAAAGGTAGTTATTCGCTTCATCGACTCCATCTCCCTTTGGGATGCACAAACAGGGAAATGTCTAAAAAATTTGGAAGAGACTGGAGATTTCAGACAAGCATTTTTTTCTTCAAACAGCCAATGGTTGGTTATTTCTGACCCCCATGATGTTCAACTGTGGGATGCTCAAACAGGCGAATACTTGCGCACTCTGGGAAAACACTTAGGATACGGGGGAGACGAGCCGGCATCCTTTTCTCCTAATGGGGGACAACTATTGATTGGAATGAAAGTTTTCGATTTTTTCCCCGCTAAAAGCGACAGTTATCAACCTGCGGAATCTCCAAGAAATCTAGAAAAGGAAGAGAGAGCAAACAATCCCACTGAAAAGTTGGTAACAGAAGAATCTAAAAAAAGAAAAGCCAGAAGTACTAAAAGCCAAGAAGATAGTAGCAACATTTCAGCGGCAGTGGAACATCTTCCGCCTTCTCCCCAGAAAAAAAGGAAAAAAGGGGAGTAGTTTAAGACTTCTAGATTTTCAAGCATTTATTTAAAGAATAATTATTTAAGTTAAATACCCGTCTATCGCTACAATAATTTGGCTCTTCCACGGGGTGTGTGTGTTACTTGGTAAAAGGTTTATTTAATACTTAAAGTAGTTAAATAAAATAGCGTTTATCATATCCTACTGTTTGCAAATAAAAGAAGTAAGTGAACAAATGCTAAATCACTCGCATTAACTAGAAACCAAACATGAGATTTCCCTCACGCTTTTTATTGAATAGGAATTAAATTTTGCCTAAGCAAATGATTCTCATGGGAATTTTAATGAGGAGATTTATCTTTAAGAATTTTTATCTCTTCTTGTAGAGCTTTAATTATTTTTATATATTTTTCTATATGGTTGAGAAAAACGCTATTACGATTATGAATCTCGATAGGCTGGGCTGGCAGCCCTCCATATTTACCAGACGTAGGCAAGGATTTGGTCACCCCAGTACGTCCGGCTAGCATCACTTCATCGGCAATTTTAAGATGTCCCGCTACCGCTACTTGACCTCCCATCACGACATGACGGCCAGTTTTAGTGGAGCCGGCAATTCCTGTCTGCGCAACGATAATATTATGAGCCCCTATCGTGACGTTATGGCCAATTTGCACAAGGTTATCTATTTTAGAGCCTCTTTTAATGTGAGTGGTTTCAAAGCGAGATCGATCGATGGTAGTATTGGCTCCAATTTCAACATCATCTTCTATTTCCACTTTACCTAATTGTTGCAATTTAATGTGTTCACCAGCTTTGTTGGTAATGTAACCGAAACCACAAGCTCCTATCACAGCACCTGGTTGTAGAATGACTCTGTCTCCTAGGGAGCAGCGTTCACGGATTACAGCCTTAGGATGGATAAGGCAATCCTTTCCTATAGTAACATAAGGACCTACGTACACTCCTGCACCAATAAAGGTATTGTCATCTATTTTAGCTTCTTTATCTATAACAGCATGGGGACCAATTTTTACATTAGCGCCAATTTGGCACGTTTCGTGAATCACAGCTGTTGGATGAATTCCTGCAAAACCCGTAAGCTCTCCCTTCTCTTTAAAAAAAGCATCAATTAATTGTTGAAATGCTAAAGAAGGGTTTTCATTAATCAAAAAGTTACGATCACCCGCCAAAGGCATATGCGAATTAACAAATATCACGCCTGCATGAGATTTTTGCATCGCTTGCTCATAGCGGGGATTTTCTAGAAAGGAGGCCTCTTTGGCACTCGCTCTTTCTAGATCGGCAACCCCTTCAATTTCATAATCGGGATTGCCTATCAGCTTTGATTGTGTCATCACTGCTATATGGGCTAGCTTAAAGGTTTTTAAGGAATTCATCGATTTCTCTTATGACTTTATGGATTGGATCCTGTGGATGCCTTTGGCTCTTTAGCTTCTTTATCAAAAAGCTCATCCATTACACTCACAATATCATCGGAAATGTCTAATTCCTTATCATAATAGTAAGCTCCCTCTTCGTTCATCACCATATGGTAACCATGCTTTTTAGCAACAGCTTCAGATGCTTGAGTGATCACATCAGCGAGCTTATCCAATATTTTATAATTAGCTTGTTGTATTGCTTGATAATATTGCGACTGCTGTTGGCTTGCTTCTTGGCTTAAAGTTCTAAATTTACGCTTAAGCTCTGTTTCCGCTTCAGGGGAGAGGCTGTCAAGATAGTCAGGATCATTAAGTTTATCGGCCATTTCATTCAATGTTTTTTCTTTTTCGCCTAGCATTGTCTCCATTTGCTTTTTGAGCGATTCAAAGCTAGCTTGTTCTTGCTTGCCTAGTTTGGATTTTTCTACGCAAGTCTTAAAGTTCACCAGACGCATTTTAATTCCTTGATCAGCTTTAGCTACGGAAGCTTCTGCTGCCGCAGGGCATAAGGCTACTAAAGCAAAACTTACGCTAACTGCTTGCAGGATTTTTTTAGATAACTTTTTCATTAAATTTTCTCCTTGTTTTGATAGATCTTAAAGACGCCCGCCCACGCTAATGAAGAAGCTTTTAACCTCTCCGCGTGTTTTAGGATTGATAGGGATTCCATAACCCATCGTAAGAGGGGGAATGCTTTCGACTATTTTGAAACGTATACCCAAGCCAACGGATGTACTAATGCGTGCTTTTTTTAACCCGAAATCAAAAGTGGCAAAAGAAAGATGACCGGCATCACAGAAAATGAAACCTTCGAGGTTTTTCATGAACCGTCGAGAAGCCTCTATCGAATAAATCTCCATTGACATCCCACCTCGTGGATCTCCTTCAATAAAACGTGGCCCCAGTTTATAAGGACGATAGCCTCTTATCATGTTATCGCCGCCCAGAAATAGCCGCTCGTCAAGGGGCATTTTTTTAGCAGTCGTCCCTCCGAAGGGATAAAGAAAGCGAAAATCCATGCGTAGCTTTAAAACACTGCGTCTGTCTAATTTATGAAACCAGCTATTGGTGTAGGCAGCGCCAAAGAAGCGATAGTTACCGCCCAATCCAGCTATCTCCAATTCTAATCGTGATTTAAATCCTTGGGTAGGTTTGGCCGGGTGATCAGTAGAATCGTAAGACCATGTTAATCCGGTGGCTGAAACCATTCCATCATTATGGGATTCTTCAACTAACGAAGCTCCATGCTCATGCTTGGCGTAATATTTATACTGTTCTTCATAAAGCAAGTCATGCGAGGTTTGAATATCTGTATGTTTTAAGCGGTAATGCCACCCCAATTTCATAAACTGATTTAACTGATAAGTAGCATTAACCATTCCCCCATAAGTTTTTATATCATAGTCTTTGGCTATATAGCGATTGACAGAATTTTCTAGCTCAAATCCTACAATCCATTGAGTATCATTAAAAAATGGCTTGGTCCAAGAAAAAACATAGCTGCGGCTTTTGGAGCCCACTGTAGCGGTAGCATGGGCATATTCGCCTCCTCCTCTTAATGCTTTATAGCCATCTTGAAAGAAACGACCTAAGCCTTTATAGTTAAAGTTTTTTTCAGTGATATTAAAGCCTCCAAAAATACTTTCTGCGGTGCTAAACCCAAAGAATGCCCCAAAATGTCCCGTGCTGGTTTCTTCGACTTCAATGTGGACATCGCGATAATTTTCTCCTAAGCCATAAGAATCTTCTGATTTAACAGCATAGACGTTTACATGAGAAAAATAGCCAATGTTGGCTAAACGTTCTTCAGTTTTTTTCAGTTTTTCAATATTAAAGACTTCTCCAGGAATAATCAGGGTTTCATGGAGAATAACTTTTGTTTGGGTCTGAGAATTTCCAAATACCTTAATTAAACCTACCCGAAACTGCTCGCCTTCTTCAATAGTAAGCTTGAGGTTGTAGATGTGTTCCTGGCTTTCAGAAAGAGTAGGCTCATGATCAATGATGGCATCAATATAGCCTTTACGCCCATAGAGATTTGTAATATTTTCTATACTTTGACGAATTTTTTCAGGAGAAAAGATCCCTCCTTCACAAAAAGTTAACTGCTGATAGATTTCTTCTGTACTAAATAGGTGATTTCCCTCGATCGTAATATTACCTACTCTATAGATAGATCCTTTGTTTGCAGTAACTATAATGACCACGCGGTTTTCTTGAGTGGCTTCCACAACTTTAAGATCGACAGCTGCATCAGCATATCCTTGATTATGAAGATAATTAAGAATGGTGGCTTGATCATGCTGCATGGCCTCTTCATTATAAGTTCCTTCATTGCTTAGCCAACTTAAAAATATATTATATTTTTTAGTCACAAGCTGTTCACTTATCTCTTCTTGTTCATGATCTGTAAAATTAACAAATACAATTTCTTTGATATAGCCCGAGCGCCCTTCATTAATGGAGATGTTGATATCTACTTCGTTAGTAGTGGCATCCAGCTGTACATCATAGGTGAGCTCCGCTTCAAAAAAACCTTTTTTAATATAGTAAGTTTTTAGCTTGTGAAAAGCTTGATTAAAGCTTTTACGGTCAAAAACAGAAAAGCAAGATACTTTCAGCTCTTGCTTTAACCTTTTAGTTTTTATATGTTCGTTACCCTGCCAGTTGATAGAGCGAATGATAGGCTTGGGCCATATTTTTAAGGTAATATATAGCTTATCAGCTAAGCTTTCAACAAGGGGTTCAACACGGTCATAATCTTGAGAAAGAATTTTAAGATCGTTATCAAAATGTGTTTGCGAAAAAAAATCTCCTTGCCGTGTTTTGATTCGGCTAAGGAGAGCCTCTTCTTCAAAATGGTCGCAAGGCCCTTGAAGAAGAATTTCAATTTTTTCTATTTTTTGATTTTCATATTGGGTAGATTGACCGAAAAGATTTGATGAGTAGCCGCTTACTAGAAGCAAAAATCCTATATTAAGGAAAAGCATTAATTTATTTGTCACGGATTCCTCTGAAAATTATAGATGATAATCGAAAAAAGAGTAATCATAGGGTAAGTTTTGTAATATTGTAAAGAAGAAGAAAAGGAGAGGGGACTGAGATTAAAATTTGCTTCTTCCGGAGAAAGCTCGTGCTAATGTACCTCCATCTACATAATCGAGAGGGCTTCCCATAGGAAGTCCAAAAGCTAAACGAGAGATAGCAACTCCCAAGGGAGCTAATTCTTGCTTTAAATAAAGAGAGGTAGCATCTCCTTCGAGAGTAGAATCTAAGGCGATGACAATCTCTTCTATTTTTAGCAAAGCAATACGTGTTTTTAATGCGGCAATAGTCAGTTTATCGGGACCTATGCCTTCTAAAGGAGACAATAAGCCTCCTAATACGTGATAAAGACCTTTATATTCGCCTGTTGTTTCAATGGAAAAAGCTTCTCTTGCACACGAAATAATGCA
This sequence comes from Neochlamydia sp. S13, assembly GCF_000648235.2. Taxonomy (NCBI): domain Bacteria; kingdom Pseudomonadati; phylum Chlamydiota; class Chlamydiia; order Parachlamydiales; family Parachlamydiaceae; genus Neochlamydia; species Neochlamydia sp. S13. The sequence continues at coordinate 703,315 of NZ_AP017977.1, forward strand.
AATAACCTTAGATTGCTGGCGTTGCTCTGTACAGAAAGGGCAAGCATATTCGCCTTTTAAGCAGCCACATTCCTCACACTGCGGCAATTTTTCATGAATATCTTTTAGGGTGCTAGCCATTTCATCTAAATATTCTTGTGGCCATCCTAGCATATGGAAAGCGTAACGCTCGGCACTTTTAGAACCTACTCCCGGTAGCCTTTTCAAGACGTTTATAACTTTTAATAAATGAGAAGGATAATGCATAGGTTTGCCATAATTTTAAGAAAGAGCATAGCATAAAAGGTTATTTTATTTAAAACCTAAAGAGTGGGAGAAAAACTTCCTCTTGTAATCGCTACTGGTGCTGTTTTTTTAGTTATTATTTTTAAATTTATGTTTTTTAGCGAGTCCTTGTCTTTTCCTTAAAAAAGCAGTTTTTTCAATTGCCTTGTCTGCTTAACTTTAAGTTTTTCTACGCTTAACCCATAAATATATACCCCTATAATTTTATCTCTCTCTTTTCACTGAATTATCTATATTATCCATGTAGATAGCTTGGGGCTCTAAAGGGAGCGCTTCTTTTTAATAAGCATTTTTGATACAGTTTTGCTTTTTAATAAATAAGGGGGGCAGACAAATGCCAATTCAACCTAAAGCGCGTATCGTAGGAATGGGCTCTTTTTTACCTGAACGTATTTTAACCAATCAACATCTAGAAGAGATGGTTGAAACAACCGATGATTGGATTGTCTCGCGTACAGGAATAAAAGAACGTCGAATTGCCGGCACTCACGAGCCTCCTTCTTTAATGGGGTTTTATGCGGCCCAAAAAGCATTGCAGGAAAGTAGCGTGTCAGCTGCAGATATAGACATGGTTTTAGTGGCAACAATGACACCCGATTACATCACACCAAGTACAGCCGCTATTATTCAGGCTAAGCTAGGGGCGTCTTCTGCTGCGGCCTTAGATATACAAGCCGCTTGCACAGGTTTTTTGTATGGATTGTCGATTGCTAAAGCTTACATTGAAGCAGGCATCTATCGCAATATTCTTTTAATTGCTTCAGAAAAGCTTTCTACTATTATCAATTACAAAGATAGAAATACATGCGTTTTGTTTGGCGATGGAGCGGCAGCCGCTGTGATCTCTAATCAAGGAAAGGGATTTTCCCTCGACGCATTTTGCTTAGGTTCAGATGGAGAAGTTGCCGAGCTTTTAATGATTCCGGCGGGTGGCGCGCGTCAGCCTTCAAGCATCGAAACCGTAACCCAAGAGTTGCATTTTTTGAAAATGGAAGGAAAGGAAGTTTTCAAGCATGCCGTACGAAGAATGGGGGCTGCAGCAAAAGAATGTTTAGTTAAAGCCGGTATAACCGAAGAAGAGATTGATTGGTTAGTACCCCATCAAGCTAATATACGGATTATTGAAGCATTAGCTAAAAGTTTTAATCTACCGAGTGAACGCGTTTATAAAACCTTGCATAAATATGGAAATACATCGGCATCTAGCGTGGCCATAGCCTTGGAAGAGCTTAAGAGCGAAAACCAAATTTTACAAGGTGAAAAGCTGCTATTGGTAGGTTTTGGAGCCGGGCTTACTTGGGCAGCCGCCATTATAACCCAAATAGATGATCTATCCTCTTCATTCGACTGATAAGCTATAAGGACACAAAGATATGTCGCATTTTAAAAAAATTGCTTTTTTATTTCCTGGCCAAGGAGTTCAATATCTTGGGATGGCAAAAGATATTTATGAAAATTTCTCCCTAGCTAGGCAAACTTTTCAAGAGGCCGATGAGGTGTTACATCGCCATTTATCTAAAATAATATTAGAAGGCCCTGAGGAAGAACTGCTTGAAACAAAAAATAGCCAGGTGGGCATTTATGTTGTCTCTATGGCGCTTCTAAGGATTATTAAAGATTTATATCCTAACATACAGCCAGATGTGTGTGCCGGCTTAAGCTTAGGTGAATATTCAGCATTAACAGCTTCTCAGAAACTAGATTTTGCCTCTTGCCTCTCTATTATTCAATATAGAGGCCATTATATGAATGAAGCCTGTGAGGCTCATCCAGGGGGTATGGCAGTTGTTTTAGGTCTTACAGCTCACGAAGTAGAGGAAGCTGTGCAAGAGGTGAATTTGCCTCATGATTTATGGATTGCTAATTTTAATTGTCCAGGCCAGATAGTTATTTCGGGAACTCGAAAAGGAATTGATAGCGCTGCATCAGCTCTTAAAGATAAAGGTGCCAAACGTGTCTTGCCTTTAAATGTATATGGAGCTTTTCATAGTGGTCTTATGAAGACAGCGGAAGAACGTCTTGTTGAACATATCCATTATGCTTCCATCCAAAATAGCCCGATAGGTTTAATCATGAATGTGCCTGGTAAAAAGGTAGAAAATATTCTCGATATTAAAAGTCATTTAATTAGGCAGGTGACCTCTCCTGTTCGCTGGGAGCAAAGCATTCGCCACCTGGGGGAAGAGGGAGTCGAGCTTTTCATTGAAATAGGGTGTGGAAAAACACTAGCAGGTTTTAATAAACGTATTCTTCCCCACATAAATACCATTTCTGTAGAAAAATTAACGGAACTTGATCAGCTCGCTAAAATATAGGAAAACTTTAGATGCATCATCTTTTAAACAATCAGGTAGCTATCGTTACCGGAGGAACTGCTGGCATTGGCAAAGCAATTGCTCGTGAATTTGCTCGCCAAGGAGCAACTGTGGCAATCTTCGGAACAAATGAGAAAAGAGGCCAAGAAGTAGTACAGGAAATTGGAGCAGAAAAAGCCTCTTTTTTTCAAGTCAATATAGCTAAAACTCTAGAGGTAGAGGCTGCTATAAAACAGGTACAGCAAAATTATGGCAAAGTGGATATTTTAGTTAATAATGCTGGAATTACGCGCGATCAGCTAATGTTGAAAATGACGGAAGAAGATTGGGATACAGTCATGGAAGTTAACTTAAAATCCTGCTACAATACTTGCAAGGCTCTTACCCGTCATATGCTTAAAGCCCGCCAGGGGGTGATTATAAATATTAGCTCCGTGATCGGTCTGATTGGTAACAGTGGGCAAGCTAATTATGCGGCTTCAAAAGCTGCTATCATAGGTTTTACAAAAGCTCTTGCTAAAGAATTTGCCTCCCGTAATATTCGCATCAATTGCATAGCTCCTGGCTTTATTGACACGCAGATGACGAAAGATATGACAGAACAGCAGCGTCAGGCCATACTCTCTTCCATTCCTATGGAAAGGATGGGCGCGCCTGAAGATATTGCCCATGCAGCTGTTTTCTTAGCCAGCTCGATGGCCCAATATATGACTGGGCAAGTGTTGGTGGTGGACGGAGGAATGGTGATGTAATCCTAATTACATCATTGAATGTAATTGATAAAAATGATATCTTATTTTTTTTTAAGAAATCTATTAATTAAAAGGAATGTGTATGTCATCAACAGAACAAGAAGTCATCGACATCATTGTAGAACAGCTGGGTGTAGATAGAGATGATGTAACTCCTTCTAAAAAGCTTGTCGAAGATCTAAATGCAGATTCTCTGGATTTAACAGAGCTCAATATGACTTTTGAAGAGCGTTTAGGAAGAGAAATCCCTCAAGAAGAAGCTGAAAAGTTTAAAACTGTAGGCGATATTATCCAATATTTCGATCGTATCACCAAAGAATAAAGCATTTATATAGGGCTCTAGGCAAGCCAGAGCCCTACATTTCAAAATGTTAAGGCAGGCATTTATCTAATAAATGAATGCATTTAAGGCCTAAAATGTTTTCTCTCCAGTTTAAAATTTCTTCCCTTCCTCTATCTGGCTAAGATATAGGTTAAAAGGCCATGTTCAAAGTGAAACCTTTTGGCATTTTTATGCAAAAAATTGCTTCGCTTTCTTATCCGATTTTTATTTAATTTTACACGTTAAGCTGTATAAAAAAGAAACAACAAACCGTTCTATTGCTTAATGTCATTTTTCGTTGAACAGTATGCTATACTAAGTTATTTTAATGGTTGGCAATTACTAGAAGTTTTAGCCGTACTAAGATGAAATTTGCATAACTTAATTTGGGGCCTTTGACAGATACTGTTACGCTATAAAAAGTTCCGCCTGTATTTCAACAAGGTAATTTAAGTCTTCTTTATCTACCTCTTTTACTTAAGGGGATATTTTTTTAGGCATATGATTGCATAAACGGCTGCTTGAAAACGTATTCTCAATATTATTTTGTATCCGCTACAGGATCAGGTAACCCACCTTCATAAAATTTAAATTTTTTATATGCTTGTTCTCATCATGCTCTCTAGCTTGAGAAGGGCCTATCGTGAATTTTAATAAGCTCTGTATGGAAATCGTTCGATTTTTTTCTTTATCTCGAGCACACTTAACCTATTTAAAAAATATATAATACGCTTCAAAAAATTAAGTCTGCATACCCCACACCCTGAAAGTCTTCTCTCTGCTTAGCGAGAGGGGTTTTATAAAGTACGCGATTGCATAAGAAGTAGCTCAAAAGCGTATAATCTTATTTTTTATTAATTAGATTAAAACTCGTTCTCTGATTATCTTCCAAAAATGCTGTATCCATTATATCATACGCTTTAAAAAAACTAAGTCCGTATACCTAGCCCACTGAGAGTTGCCTCTCTACTCAATGAGAGGAATTTTATAAAGTACGGGATTACATAAGAAGTAGCTTGGAAGCGTATCACTTTTTATACAAGCTTCGTTACGAAAGATATGGCCACTTTTTTGAGGCTTGAAAAATGGGTTGCCCCTTTCAAGCTTAAAAGCCTGAGCTTTAGATTGAAAAATTAACAAAATAGATAGAAAAAGAGGCACGTGTCCCTGCTTGCTTTGAGACCTAAAAAAATAACGAGGTAGCTTTTAAGCAAGGTTTTTAGTATGAAAAGTAAAACATTATTTTTTTATCTTTCTTTTAAGAGGATGGCTCTAAAAAGATAAAAAAATCGCCCACAGCGTTACAAATCCACTGATGTGCAATGAAAGCTAAAATAAGGATAATCAAATGAGTTTGGAGAGTTCACCTATTAGCTCTTATGTATTTACTGAATCTAAGGAAATAGAAAAAAGAAAACAGCTTTGTGTGAAGCCACATCCCTATGTAGAAATCTTCGAAAAACTAGGATGCAAAGACTTATACCAAGCAAGCCTAGTCTGTAAAGAATGGAAGCAGCTAACTGAACAAACCAGTTTATGGCAAATGTTTAATGTAGAAAAGCTTAATATTAACTTCCAGGAGGAGACGCAAGTTGATGATCAGGAAGTACCGTCTCTAATACCCAAAAGTGAATTGGAAGCCGTTATTGAAAGCTTAGAAAACGATAAAATTTTATCAGAGGAAGAGATAAAGGAGGTAAAAGACGCCTATAAACTATCTTTACAAATTGCTGCACTAAAGAAAAAAGTTAACCAAGAAAGGTTATTTATAGAAAAGCTAGGCGACGTCTATTCGAGCAAAGAAATACCTAAGATTCTTCTTCAAGCGGTAGGACTTTACAATTATGCCTTGCATGATTCTACTGTAGGCGAACAAAAAATTATTAAAAGAAAGCTATTAAAAGCCGAAAATCTGCTCACTAAGCTTTGCAAAGGAAAACCTGCAAATATTTCTATAGCCAAAAAGCAATTTGGAGATAATCGTGAAGTGCTAAAAAAACTTAGGGAGGGAATAAAAGAGAAAATTCAAGCTCTCGGCTCAGATCCTTCATCTGAGGAAGTAAGAATGCTTTACAAGGAAATTGCATTGGGTATGAAAGATTACTTTAAGACTCTAGTAAATCAGGCGATTGATGTTTTAGGCCCGGCACCCTGTGAATATGCGATGATAGGCTTTGGTTCCCTAGCTAGAGAGGAAATGACTCCCTATTCCGATCTAGAATTTGGCATTCTTATCCAGGAAGATAGTAAAGATAATAAAAAGTACTTTAAGCGCCTTACGGCTCTAATTCATTTGAAAGTGATCAATATAGGAGAAACCCTTCTTCCTGCTTTAAATATTCCCTGCTTGAAAGCCATAAATTTTTTTGATGACGTAACACTACGTGGCCTTGCCTTTGATGGCGAAGGAGTAGAAGGAAAAGGATGTAAAACTCCCTTTGGCAATCGCCATACTTTTGAGCTTATCCAAACCCCTGAAAAGATGGCTCAATATATTGGCAAAGATGAAAAAGGAAGATGGTGGCATCAGGAAGAACCTCATCTTCCTATGGAGCTTTTAACCTTTACTCATTTGTTAGGTGATGAGGAGCTAACTAAGCAATATAGACACCATGCTCAACGAGCGCTTGAAATTCCCTATCAAGTAGGCCTTACTCTCCGCCAATATTTAGCCAAATATCATTTAGTTCGAGAAGATAGGATAACTTTCAATCCAAGCCTGCAGGATCCAGACAAGCAAGGACTGCTTTTTAAAGTTAAAAATGATTTCTATCGTTTTCCTCACCTGGCTTTGGACCGTTTAGCTCTTCTTAAAGAAGTAGCCGCTTCCGATACGTTTACTAGGATCACTCAATTAAAAGATAAAGGTGTTTTAACAGATAATGCAGCTGAAAAGTTAAGTGAATGGATGAGCATAGCTTTATTCATGCGCCTTAAAACTTATTCTCATTACAAAGCTCAAAGGGAAATGATGAATCCTCTGCTTAAGCCCTTTGGATTTGAGGATCCAAAGCTTGTTGAAAAGCAGTTTACTTTAGATTTGGCAGCTTTAAAAAAGATAAAAAAAATTTATCATATTTTTATTCCTTTCTATCAGGCTGTTAAGGAATTTTTAGCAGGAAATGAAAATGCCCTTAAATCATTGGATGTGAAGAATATTTCTACAAAAACTCAAGGAGATATAGCCTTAAGGATTTTCCAGCAGAAAAAGGCAAAAAAGTTTTACAAATTAGCACAAGAAAAAAATCCAGAAGACGCTGACATATTAGTTGTCCTTGGATATATTTATAAAGGTCAGGGAAAATTAGATAAAGCAGCTAAAAAAATAGAACAAGCGCTTAAAATCCGTTCCCAGTTTCTTTGCAAAAATTATTCCCTAGGGAAAGCTTGTAATAAGAATTTTGCAGCACTTTATCGAGAACTAGCAAAGCTAGGAAATGCAGCCAAACCTAGCAGGAAAGCTGACTTTATTAAACTTAAGCTTTTTTTGGAAGATTACTCTATCATAGCTACTTACTATAATAACTTAGCAACAATTTATCAAGCTCACGGAAAACTAGGCAAGGCGGCTGCAATTGGCGAGAAAGCGCTTAAGGCTGACCTTCAATTTTGGGGTAAAAATCATCCCCATGTAGCAAGAACTTACAATAATTTGGGAACAATTTATCAAGAGCAAGGAAAGTTAGGTCAGGCGGCTGAATATGTTAAAAAAGCCCTTACCATTAATACTAAGCTTTTTGGTGGAAATCATCCTACTGTAGCAAGGGATTACAACAATCTTGGGCAAATTTACCAAGATCAAGGAAAATTGGAGGAAGCCGCTAAGCATATTATCAAAGCGCTGGATATTAACCATAAATTATTTGGTAAATACCATCCTAGAATTGCAACCGGTTGGAATAATTTAGGAGCAATTTATCAAGAACAGGGAAATTTAGACAAGGCTGCGGAGTCTGTCCAGAAGGCGTTTGCAATTGACCTTAAGGTTTTTGGTGAAAGTCATCCTACTATAGCAAGAAATCATAATAATTTAGCAGGAGTCTATCAAGGACAGGGAAATTTAGGCAAGGCTGCTGAGCAAATCAACAAAGCGCTCGACATCAATCTTAAGCTTTTTGGTGATAATCATGCTAGTGTAGCAGACTGTTACACCAATTTAGGAGTAATCTATCAAAAACAAGGAAGCATAGAGAAGGCCATTGGCTACTTTAAAAAAGCACTCACAATTGAGCATAAACTTTTTGGGGAAAATCATGCTAGCATAGCCCTAGATTATAACAATTTGTCACAAAGTTATGAAGAACAGAGACAGTTAGAACAGGCGTTAGAGTGTAGCAAAAAAGCTCTAGCGATTGATCTTGAGGTTTTTGGTGAAAATCATCCCTCTGTGGCAAGAGATTATAACAACTTGGGAATAATTTACCTTGCTCAAGATAATCTAGAAGAAGCATTTAAGCACATTAGCAAAACTTACACTATTAACTGCAAATTTTTCGGTGAAATTCATCCCTGGATGGCAATATATTATAATAATCTAGGGAAAATCTACCAAAAACAAGGTAATTTAGGATTAGCGGCTGAGTATGTCGAGAAATCACTGGCAATTGCCCTTAGATTATTCAATGAAAATCATCCCGACGTAGCAAATTGTTACAATAACCTGGGATTAATTTACCAAGCACAAGGCAATCAGCAGAAAGCAGCTGAATGTACTGATAAAGCTCGTGCCATTAACCTTAAGCTTTCTAGTGAAAGTTCTTCTACTGAGACACTAGATGATTGCAATTTAGACACCTCTAATAAAAATACGGAAATCTAAAGTAGGAAAGTATGGGGCCGTCTTAAGAGATGAAAAGCTAGCGAATTAATCATAAGAAGAATGTTTATTACAAGGCTAAAGCTCCACCAAACTTTTATACGGGTAAATACAAAAGGAAATGAATAGGAGAGCATCGAAGGCTTCAACTTTAGCCGCTTAATTGAAGAGGAGCATGGCTTATGTAGCAGCCAGCAGCTAGGTACTGCAAGTATTGCCAAATTAACTATTCACCTGAAGAGCCAATCATTGTTAAATAAGTCCTGCTTGTCATAACTATTAAATCAGTAAATAATTTGCCAAACCTTTCTGCTTACGACCCTTTGCTGTCACATTCAACCGTAATTTTTCCTGTCCACTTAGATACCAGATAGATGCTGATTAAGCTGACGGCAAAGGCAGGAATTTCGGCAGGAACGTTATGTCCTAATAGCTGCTTGCTATAAGCCTCCCAGGTGCCTGCAATTATTCCTCCAGTAAGTATGCCTGCTATAGCCCCATATTTATTGATCGATTGAGAATAAAGAGACATGAGCATTAAAGGACCAAATGAGCATCCTAAGCCCGCCCAAGCATATCGTACCGCTTCTAAAACGGTTGTACTTTTGTTATAGGCTAAAATTAATGAGGACAAGGCGGTAAAGACTAAACCTAGGCGTGAAATTAAAAGTAGTTTTTGGGCAGAGGCTTCTTTTCTAAAAATACCTTTGTAAAAATCCTCACTGATGATGGACGCACAAACTAGAAGTTGCGAATCCATGGTGGACATATTGGCTGCGAGGATAGCACATAAGATAAAGCCGGTGACAAGAGGATGAAAGAGGAGGGGGACCATATCAATAAAGACTAGCTGAGGATCACGGAGTTGGCCATCAAAAAAAGGTAGGCCTATAAGTCCTACGGCTGTTGCTCCTAGCAAGGTAAGAATCAGCCAAGACATCCCTACATATTTGGATTTATGCATCTCTTCTACATTTTTAATCCCCATAAACTTAGTCACAATATGAGGTTGCCCAAAATAACCTAATCCCCAGGTTGCCATAAATATAGCTTCGAGGATGGAAGAGGTGGAGAGGTCTTTAAAGAAAAATAAGGAGGCATTTTGGTTTTTAGCCGCTTCTGTAATAGATTGCCATCCATTTGGCAAGTGCATGAAAGCATAAGCAGGAACAAAGATAATCATGGCCATAAGAAAAAGAGACTGAAACAGATCCGTCCAAGCCACGGTAACAAATCCACCTATCAAGGTATAAATGACGACGACAAGCATGGCAACAGATAAGCCTACATAGTAGTTAATGCCAAAGACTGATTCAAATAAGAGTCCCATGGCTATTAATCCAGCTGCTATATAGGAAGCGAGGAAAAAAAGAGCAATGGCAGCTGTTAAGAATCTTATTGTTCCTGACGTATCATTAAAACGGCGTTCGAAAAAGGTAGAGAGAGTATGAGCATTATATTTCTCGGTAGCTTTTCTTAAACGCGTAGCGATAAATTGCCAATTAACAAACATTCCACCAATTAATCCCCATGCAATCCAGATCTTAGGTAAGCCACTACTGAAGACGGCAGCTGGAAATGCCATAAAAAGCCAGGCACTCATATCGCTGGCATGAGCAGAAAGAGCTGTTAGCCAAAAGTTGAGTGAGCGATTGCCTATAATAAAATCTGCTGCGGATGTTTGCTTTTTATGAAAGTATAGCCCCATGCAAAGTAGCATAAAAAAGTAGGCGAAAAAGGATATAACTAGAAAATAATGCATGCGTTCTACTGTAGGTTTTAAAATAATCGATTTAGCTTTTAATATAGGCAAAAAGAAAGCATTAAGCCTTTATCTTAAAGAGAGCTTCTTTAGATAAGGGAAGAAAAAAAAGGAGATTTTTAAAGATAATTTTTCTTTTTGCCTATTTGAAAGGAGGGCATTATAAAAAAAGAAGTAGCATTAGTCAATAAGAGATCTAGCCTTTAAGAATCACTTCTTAAAATGCTTGAAAAAATGCTAAATTTTTAAAGGCTTATTCTCTAGTTTTTCTTCTTTATTTTAAAATATTATCAAGAGGTGTGCTTTTTGAGCTTAGCACTAAGGCGGTGGGAGGAAGATTGGTAGAAAATAGGGTTATTTCATTTAAGTAAGCCGTGTAGTCTTCCATCGACTCACCCATTTTTGGTGCGCGCATGCTTATAAAAACGATACCCGCATTTTTGGAAAATTCTTCTACTAAGGGATAAAAGCAAGCTCTACTTTCATCGGAAACTAAAATTTCCACATCTAAAGGAAGTCTTTTGCTTACGCCAATTTGCTTAAACTTTTCCATTTCTTGTTTACGGAGAGTTTCGTTATCTACAATTCCTTTTAAGCAAATTCTTGTTTTTTTCCATAGAGGGCTTGTTTGCAACATATAGGAGAGAATCAACATAAGCTCAGAATTTTCTATATTCTTTTCATCCCACCAGATGTGAATATCTCCCGCTAATTTTCTATCTTGTAAAGGAAGTAAATCTTTCGATCTATTTTCATTTAAGATCACCACATTGAAATGCTTGAGATAAGCTTCCTTCATGACTTGCGCAAATTCTTGCGATTCGTTGTCGGCAACTCCCCCGAAGACAAGCGTATTAGGTTGAAGGGGGCCGAGGCCATAGCTTTTAATCATTTGCGTCATACCTGCCGTAATTTTATGCGTATGCATGATATGAACAAGAGCCTGAATGTTCTGTTTTTGAAGATCTTTCGCAATCGTTCTTTTTAATTCTTGTTTTTCTTTTTCATTATCAAGTTCTTGAGGAACAAAAGAGGCCATGGTCAAAAAGCCTTTACTCTGGCTAATGGCTTGAGTGAACTCAAGTAAGTTGTTAGAATAGCCTTCTGTGTTCTTGGAAAAAACAAGAAAATGAGGCCGCCAAGATTTAGCTACGCTTTTGCTGTAAGCCAACTGATAAATGGCAAAGCGTGAAAAAAATACAAGGATGCCATAGCGCATATCATCCCAGGCACCACTTAAAGCGCGGCGCTTGGCGATTAAATAGAATAAGATGATGAGCGCTACTGCCATAATAGCAGCTCCGGCATCAATCATTAACATTGTTAAGACACAAAGGAGGGCTCCCAACATGGATATACTCCAGTGGATGCGAAAGCGGGGGCGCCAGCTTGGATTGGCCATTAAAGTTTCAAAGCCTGCGGAGAAGTTTAAAACCCCATAGCAGATCAGGCAGATCATGGCAAGAAGCGGAGCGAGTACGTTAACACTTCCAAAATAGACGCCACAAAAGGAAATACAAAAAGTTGTTAAGGTGGCTATACGAGGTTGCTTATCTTTTCCAAAAGTGCGTGCAAATATTTGAGGAACTACTCCATCTTCTGCTAACGCTTGTAGCATTCTTGGAGCCCCTAAAAGGCCTCCTAAGGCACTTGATATAGTCGCTCCCCATATGCCTAAAATAATTAGAGAAGGAATTCTTGCTATATTCTGCATGATCAAGGGATCAGCAGATAATAGCTCGAGGGATACATTTTTAACTAAAAAGACAGGAATAAGCATATAGATAGCGTAAGCTACAAGCAGAGCACTTAAAGTACCTAAGGGTAGAGAACGTTCAGGCTTGCGTAGATCTCCCGACAAAGAAACTGTGGCTTCTACACCTGTCATAGCTGGAAAAAAGATAGCAAAAATAGTCCAAAAGCCTAGGGATGTGGCAGGCTCAGGAGTAAAAGTTTCAGGACTGGGAGAAATAAATTCTCCACCTCCCATGAAGAGAGAGATTAAAGAGGCTATCAAGCTTACAAAAATGAAGACTTGTATCTTAAGTGCTCCACTTAAAGAAAAATAGGCTAAAGCGGTAAGAACGATAAGCGTCCCTATGCTAATAGAGACTATCGGCCATTGAGGGATTAAATCGTGTAACGACTCTGCAAATCCAATCACACAAAAAGCAATCGATAGCGACTGCTTTACATAGAGAGGAAGTCCGATGGCAGCTCCTATCTCTATTCCTAGAGAACGAGAGAGTATATAATATACACCACCTTTTCCTATTTCAATATTAGTGGCTATGGCGGTCATAGAAAGGGTAGTCACAAAAGCGATAAAAGCTGCTGAAGTGACAATCATTAGAGTGGTAGATAACCCTACTTGGCCTACAATCCAGCCTAGTCTTAAGAAAATGATCACACCAAAAAGCATGAGTATACTAGGAACGAATACTCCGATAAAAGTACCAAAGCCTTTCTCTTTTTCTTCAACCTTTTCTCGGGAGAATAGAGTTTCACGAACAGTAGATAAGAAAGTCATTATTGTTCCATTTTAGTGGTAAATTCTTAAATAAATGTAAATTTGATTGTCACTATCTAGGGCAGCGATCGCTGGACTTTTAATAGTTTTTTGAGATTACAGGTCGGTTAGACTCTCTGATTAAATAGCAATGTTGATTTTATGTCAATTTGATATTTATTAATTTATTTAAAATTTTTCTTTTTCTTCATAGAAAATATTTATAATTACTTTTTCTTAAATAATTTAAGTTTGTTTTTATTATTTTGTTTCTTGTGGACGCATGTTAATTAATAATTTATTAACAATTAGTGGATATAATTTAAGTATAGAGGAAAGAATTTTGCTTTTACTCGAGAGAACAGGAAAAAAACTATGAGTATGATTAGCCCCTCATCTAGTTATGTTGCAGAAGTTCGAAGAGTATCCTTTGCTGAGCAAAAATTGGAGAAGGTCTCCCGGCAAATTGGCAACCACAGAAAAGATAACACACTTGAGCGGTCCCAATGGCTCAAAGCTGTTAAACATCCCACTTCAGAGGTAAGAGCGGCGCGTATAGAAAAGATATCTACTCCTTCCCAAGTCCCAAGTGAAAAATTTATCCACTCTATTAAAGCTCATCTAGAAAGAGTTAAAAATAAGATTACGCACTCTATAAAGATAAAACAGAGAAACATCCCAGAGGTTTTTTACCCGCCCTCTTCAACTTTGTCCGCGCAAAAATTAAAGCCTATGGCTTCTGCTAAAAATCCTTTAATAGCTATTAGGGAAGAGCTTGAGCAATTAGATAACCTTAAAGAACAGCTTTTAAGCTTAAATCTTGGTGGGCAAAATCTTAAATTAGTAGGAAGGGTTTCTAAAAAGATCGATGAGTTAAAGCTTTTGTATGCTCAATGCAAGCAATTAGAGTCGCAAGAAATTAGCGATAAAAGTGGGGCGGGGAACAAAAAGCTAGAAGGTATTTATTTAAAGATTTTTCGAAAACGTAACGATATTATCGTTCTAATGCAACCTTTAAAAATCTCCGCTTGGGCCATAAAATATTTCGATGGAGAAATTAATGAATATAAAGAGGTAGGGCTTGGTAAAGCCAAACGTGTATGGATTACAAATTCTTTAGATCCATCCCCCCACGCTTTCTTTACTCCTGTAGGAAGTGAAAATGGTTTTACGCTCAAAAGTTATTTCAAGAAAGCTGAGATAGCTGAAGAAGTTAAAACTGCCAAAGACATAAAAAATGGCCTTTTTAGGGCTACTCTCCATCCATTAATCGCTCAAAGTTTTGATTCGGCAAACGCTGCTAAGATTGTAGACGGTGTGCTTAAAAAATACATTAATCTGGCTGCATTTAGCGAGGCTTTATCTGATCAATCAGAGATAAAGAAATATTTTATCGAAGAAATAAATATGTCTATGGAGCAAGCAACTATCTTGCTAGATAAATTATCACTTGAGCAATGGGATAATCTAGGAGCTAATCTTGCTGTTGAAATGGAAGAAGTAGTGGATTCTAAACGTATTAACGGCGCTTATACAGTAAAAACCTTTAAAGCTACCCGTGATTTAGAAAAGGAAATCCGTACAGTTAGAGATTCTTTAGATCAGATAATAGAAACACCTACCCTTGAACAGTTTCAAGATGACTTTAAAAATAGAGCTTTGCTAGCTAGAGGATTTTTGAAAGGAGTGAAAGATCTACATGCGGCGGGTTATGTGCATGGCGACTTAAAGCCAGAAAATATCCTAGTCTATACTCAGCCCAAAGAAGAGGGGATGGTTAAAGAAGTCAAACTGTCTGATTTTGGTAAAACCCAAAAGATAAAAGATAACGAAGAAAAAATACATACGGGTAATCAGCGTTTTGCCGCGGTAGAAGGAAAAATAAGCAAAAAAGCTGAGGTTTATAGCTCTGCCTTAGTTTTAATACGCATGCTTGAAGAAGGGCTTTTGCAAAATGATTTAATGATCCATCCACCCACCACAAGAAAATCTTCTGGTCATTCATCTTTAAATTTGCGCGGTGTTGAAAGATTTCTTGTCGAAAACGCTGCCTGTCCTCAAGTCAAAGCGGTAGGTTTAAAAGCTAAAGTAAAGCTTTTAGGACGCCTGCTTTGGAAACCTTCAGAAAGCGTATCTGCTGCAGCACAAAATGAGGTCCATAGCTATATCGATGCTCTGATTGCAAAAATGAAAGAAAAAGAGCTGGCCGATGAGAAAAAGCTCATTGCTCTTGGAGATCTTTTGAAGAGTATGACTCTTACTAACACTCAAGATCGTCTTACAATGGAACAAGTTCTCACAAGATATGAGAGACTTGAGATCTAAGCTTATTAATGACCTCAAAAGGAGAGTAAAATGTCATCTATTAATGAAGGTAATAAAGTTAAGCTACCAGAGAAAATAAATGAGTTAGTCAGCCTAGAATCTATTTCTCCACCGCGCGGCGGAACCGAAATTGAATCTGCGCTTAAATTATTCGAACAGGCTGCTAAAACTAACCCACCCATTCCTCTAAATTTAAAAGCACTGGTAACGATTTTAAGTAAAGAGATAAGTAGTTATGGTAGGCAAGCAAAAGATATAGGGGTAGTTACAGGAGGGAGCTCAGCATGGAACGCCTACCAACTTATCAAGCTTTTAATGGAAATTAAAAAAAACAATTATTTTGAAAACAGGCAACTGATTAGTTTGGCACCCGCCAATGCAGTTAGCCAAGAATTGAAAGATGATATCGACGACCAGCTCTCTAAAGCCTACCTGAAAGCAGCAGTGCTTTCTCTTAGAATCTTGAAAGCAAGTACTCTGTTAATCTCACATCCTCTTATAAAGAATGGTGCTCAAAGCACTATGGACGCTGGAACACATCTGCTTTCTATTTACAGTGAAGCAAAAATTGAAAAACCTCTATTACGTCGTAATCCTTCAATTTCAACATGGAAAGATACGGCGGATAAAACGTTAAAAATTTCTTTATCGTGTATTAGTTTGGTCGGTAGCCTATATGCACTCGCAGCTTCTTGTGAATGGGTAGAAGATCAGGATCCCACCTACGAGCTGGTTAAAAAAGCTTCACTAGTGAGCGTCGCTACATCGATTGTTTATTCTGTGTGTCAACAAGTAGGATTGATGGCTAAAAGAGACTAACACCCTCGAGTAAACATACGGATAAAAAAAAGGATTGCCTAAATATATAGAAAAAATTTTCTTTTATCGGTGGGTTTCCCAACCGCTAGTCATTCTTATATCCTTAAGAAAAAGGTTTTATTCTAAAAATCCTTTTATATCATTTAAAAAAGAAAGAGTAGAGGGAAAATCAAGGGATTTACCTTCAGAATCCAAGGAAGGACAAAGAGCTAAATAAGCAACAATAGTTAATATACCTGTAGCGCCAACAAATTTGGCTACTTTCAGTGCGGTGCTTTTGCTCTCTGGACTTAAATAAATTAAAGAAGTTTTTGAGTTTTGCATCTGCAAGACTTGTTCTCTTTCAGGTTGATTAGATTCTTGAATTTGGCTAATAAAACCCATAATTGCTCCTTCTTTAAGAATGCTTTATAAGAAATGAAAAAACTAATTTTATAATGTTTATATCCTAAATTAATTGCTGATTATTTGGCAATCGAGCCTTACTACCTTCCTTTTGCCTCTAAGGTTTTTTCCTCTCTTGCCCTCCTGCTTGATTTTTAAATAAAAACTAATGGGCTAGAAATAAGACCTAAAAGGTAGATTTTTCCTTTATCCTTTATTTTTTATACAGTATGATTTTCGTCTATTTACCTATTATTTCCAGGATTATCCCTATGAAAAAAGCAAAATTAGTGATCATTGGATCCGGACCGGCAGGCTATACAGCAGCTATTTATGCAGCACGTGCTAACTTAGAACCTATACTTTATGAAGGCTTTTTTTCAGGACCTTCTGGGGGTCAGCTGATGACCACGACGGAGGTAGAAAATTTTCCTGGCTTTCCTGAGGGGATAACTGGACCTGCGTTGATGGAAGCCTTTCGTAAGCAAGCCTTGCGTTTCGGTACACATATTTTAAGGGACGACGTGGAATCTGTTGATTTTAGTAAGGCACCTTTAATTATTAATGGAAAGGAGCATGCTTACTATGCAGATGCGGTTATCCTAGCTACAGGAGCAACGGCTAATCGTTTAGACATCCCAGGGACAAGAGATGGAGAGTTTTGGCAAAAAGGGGTCACAGCTTGTGCGGTCTGTGATGGTGCGATGCCTATCTTTCGAGATAAAAAACTTTACGTGATTGGAGGGGGGGACTCCGCTGTCGAAGAAGCTACTTTCTTAACAAAATTTGCAAGTAAAGTTTACCTCGTTCACCGACGTGATAAACTTAGAGCCTCCAAGATTATGCAAGAACGAGCTTTAAATCATCCAAAAATTGAAATCCTATGGGATAGTGAAATTGTAGAGGTCACCGGAGAAAATGTAGTGCAAAGCGTCACGCTCAAAAATCTAAAAACCCTTGAGCTTACGACCCAGGAAGCAGGTGGAGTTTTTTTTGCCGTGGGTCACACGCCTAATACAAAATTTTTGCAAGGGCAAATTGAATTGCATGACAATGGATATATTGCAGTTAAACCGGGAACTACTCAAACAAGTCATGAGCTTGTCTTTGCGGCAGGCGATGCGCAAGATCATGTTTACAGGCAAGCTATTACAGCTGCCGGGACCGGCTGCATGGCAGCTATCGAAGCTGAGCGTGAACTTTCTGCCAGGGGTTTGGGCGCTTAATGAAAAATTGCCTCGCTTATTTATTGCTTGTCTTGCCTAGTCTGCTCCCAGGGGTTGAGTTTAAGCCCTGGTATCCCAACCCTTTACAAGTTCATGGAGAGCTTGCCTATCATTTTCAATCCTACGCTTCTGTAGATGCTGCAAGTGGACATTATTCATCCAAGGATCAATTGATTAACGGTAGCCTGCTAGTGGCCTATGATCCTTATTGCCTTCAGCTAGAAACTGCGTTTGCTGATACAAAAAAATGTTCTTTTAACTGCAATCATATCGCTTTAACCGCCCGTTATCTTTTCTTGGATGATAACCTTGGTGATCCTGTTAGCCTATCCATGGGATTGAGCGTTAAGAGATCTTGGAGAAAAGCGGTAAATGATATGAGTCTCTTTTACCATGGTAGAAATGAGGCCTTTTTACATGCTGCCATTGGTAAGCAAAATATTGAAGGTTTTGCTTGGTATTCCAGATGGTGGGGAGTAGTAGGAGTAGGAACTGCCGATTGTTGGACGCCGTGGGTCGTAGCAAATGCCGCATATGAATGGAATCGATCCTATCTTCATCGAATATGTGTATATATTAACAGCTTATGGGGCTTAGGTAAGCAAAAATTAACAGTCGGGAGCTTTGGCGGTTATGGCCGTATCGATCATCGTTCTATTGATTTAGGGTTACGCTATTGTTATGAATTTGCTTACTCTGGCTTGTTGAGTATTGACTATGCACGTCGGGTATATGCTCATAATTTTCCTAAGGATGTTAATTTGTTGACGATTTCCTATATTTATCCTTTTGGGCCTAAAGGTTCCGCCTATGTTTTAAGAGCTTATTCGTTGCTTACAGATGAAGCTCCTTCTTTCTAAACTTTTAGCTTGCCAAGCTGTGTTCCCTTGTTGTGCATTAAGTGAAACTTTTTCTTTTTATGGGGAATCAAAACTTTTAGCAGAATGGGCCCTCTCTGCTTCGGATGCTATTGGAAAATTATCTATATCCTCAATATCAACTCAGCATATCAATTTATTTCTTTAGTATGTTAGGCGGTAAAAATACAAGCTTTCTTAGTTATAGCCTAAAGCGTCGCTTTATTTCATCTGGAATACTTTGCAGTGGATTCTCATTCACCTGAAGCTTTTTTAAAGCAGTTAGCCCCTTCATTTCTATAGGGAGGGAGGTGATTTGGTTGTTATTTAAGTCAAGATCTTGCAGTTTTGATAATCGCCCAATCTCTGCCGGAAGGGTAGTGAGCTGGTTATTCTTTAAGTAAAGCTTTTCCAACTGAGAGAGCTGCCCTATCTCTGCCGGAAGGGTAGTGATTTGGTTATCGCATAAATCAAGCTCTTGCAGTCCAGAAAGGTACCCTATCTCTGCCGGAAGGACTGTAAGATGGTTGCTTTGTAGCCAAAGAGCTTTCAGGTTAGATAGCTGCCCTATTTCTGCTGGAAGGGCGGTGAGAGGGTTGCTTTTTAAGTCGAGTTCCTGCAGTTGCAATAGCTGGCCTATTCCTATCGGAAGGGTAGCGAGCTGGTTCTTGGGTAAGCGAAGCAATTGCAGCTGAGACAGTAGCCTTATCTCCGCGGGAAGAAAGGTAAGCTGGTTGTGATCTAGGTCAACTCTTTTCAGCTGGGATAGCTGCCCTATCTCTGAAGGAAGAGTGCTAAGGTGATTATCGGTTAAGTCAAGTGTTTGCAGTTGCAATAGCTGTCCTATTTCTGCAGGAAGGGATGTAAGCTGGTTGTTGTTTAAGTGAAGAGCTTGCAACCGAGGAAGCTGAGCTATTTCGAAAGGTAAAAAGGTCAAGCCGATTCCTCTTAAGTCTAAGCTCGTCATATCTTTGCCATAACTTTCAATCCAACTTTTAAAAAGTTTTCCTTTTTTTGCTAAAGGCAAGTACTTGATTTCTTCTTGATCTAAGAATTCCTTTCCTCCACGGATTTCTTTCCACATTAACAGGCGATTAATATTCACCAGATAAGTGGAATAATTAGTCAGAGTAAGATATCTTTTTTCCTCGGTTATCCATTTAAATTCTAATTCTGAAGGTGAAAGCGAGCGGGCTAAAGTAAAAGATTTGCCTAAAGATTGCATTTACCTTTGCTGTTCTAGAAAGCTCTTCTTCTAGATTATAGATCCTATCTAAAGCAAGAGCCTGCTCGTTAACATCTCCTTGAGGAACATGCACCTTACCTATTTGCTTATAAAGAGAAGGCATGACTTCATTAGCTAGAAGGTGGTACCATCTTCCACAAACGCTAGATAGGGAAGGGCTAGCGCAGGCCTTTAAAATAGGAACTAGTATTTCATTAGGTAAATGTTCAATGCAGATAGAAGAGCTAGGATTCATTATAGGGTCTCTTTAAGTGACAGACATCTTTTATGAGTTTTTTAGAGCCAAACATACATGAATAAAACAGAATGTACAAGAAAATTTTAGAGACAGATTCTTAGCCTTTAAATTTAAAAAATAGAGAAATGTAATAGACTGATAAAAAATCTTTAGTAAAGAAAACTTTCGATGTTAATGTCTCTTAATAGGCCGGAAGGCCCACTTATATTCTTAAAACCTTCTAAGAATATCAATTCGTTCCTTTAACCTATTAGGTAATAAAAAAACAAACTTTTTCAGTTAAAGGCAAAAACGTTGCCTTATTTCATCTGGAATGCTTTCCAGCGGATTCTCATTCAGTTGAAGCCTTCTTAAAGCAGTTAGGCTTCCTATCATCTCTGCAGGAAGGGTGGTGAGCTGGTTGCTACTTAAATTAAGCACCTCCAGATGCGATAGCTGCCCAATCTCTATAGGAAGAAAGTTAAGCTTGTTGTTGCTTAAGTAAAGCTCTTGTAGCTGTGATAGATACCATATCTCTGTAGGAAGGCTGATAAGCTGGTTGTTGCTTAATCCAAGCTTTTGCAACTGCAACAGCTGCCCTATTTCTGCCGGAAGGGTGGTGAGTTGGTTGTGGTCTAAACCAAGCTCTTGTAGTTGTGGTAGCTGCCCTATTTCTTTAGGAACATTGGTAAGCTGGTTGCGTTCTAAGCCAAGCGCTTGTAGCTGTGATAGCTGCCATATCTCGGTAGGAAGAGTGGTGAGCTGGTTGTTGCTTAAGTAAAGCTCTTGTAGTTGCAATAGCTGCCATATCTCTGCCGGAAGAAAGGTAAGCTGGTTGCTGTCTAAGTAAAGTTTACTGAGCTGGGATAAATGCCCTATCTCTGCAGGAAGAGTGTTAAGCTGGTTGTTGCTTAAGCCAAGCTCTTGTAGTTGCAATAGCTGCCATATCTCTGCCGGAAGAAAGGTAAGCTGGTTGCTGTCTAAGTAAAGTTTACTGAGCTGGGATAAATGCCCTATCTCTGCAGGAAGAGTGTTAAGCTGGTTGTTGCTTAAGCCAAGCTCTTGTAGTTGCAATAGCTGCCATATCTCTGCCGGAAGAAAGGTAAGCTGGTTGCTGTCTAAGTAAAGGTATTGCAGCTGAGAGAGCTGCCCTATCTTTGTTGGAAGGAAAGTAAGTTTGTTGTTGTTTAAGTCAAGCTTTCGCAGCTGAGAGAGCTGCCTTATCTCTGTCGGAAGTGAGGTAATTTTGTTGTTGTTTAAATTAAGTACTTGCAGCTGAGAGAGCTGCCCTATCTCTTTAGGAAGATTGGTAAGCTGGTTGTGGTCTAAGCCAAGCCCTTGCAGCTGAGAGAGCTGCCCTATCTCTTTAGGAAGATTGGTAAGCTGGTTGCTGTCTAAGTAAAGGTATTGCAGCTGAGAGAGCTGCCCTATCTTTGTCGGAAGGGAAGTAAGTTTATTGTTGTTTAAGTCAAGCTGTCGCAGCTGAGAGAGCTGCCCTATCTTTGTTGGAAGGGAGGTAAGTTTGTTGTTGTTTAAGATAAGTATTTGCAGCTGAGATAGCTGCCTTATCTCTTTAGGAAGATTGGTAAGCTGGTTGCTACTTAAATCAAGCCCTTGCAGCTGAGAGAGCTGCCTTATCTCTCTCGGAAGGGAGGTAAGCTGGTTGTTGTTTAAGCCAAGCTCTTTTAGCTGTGATAGCTGGCATATCTCTGAAGGAAGAGTGGTAAGTTGGTTGCCGTCTAAGTAAAGGTATTGCAGCTGAGAGAGCTGCCATATCTCTGCAGGAAGATTGGTAAACTGGTTGCTTTTTAAGTCGAGATCTTGCAGTTGCAATAGCTGCCCTATTTCTACCGGAAGGGTAGTGAGCTGGTTATCCTTTAAGTAAAGTTTTTTCAGCTGAGACAGTAGCCCTATCCCTGCAGGAAGGGTAGTAAGCTGGCTGTTATTTAAGCCAAGCACTTTTAACTGTGATAGCTGACATATCACTGTAGGAAGGGAGGTAAGTTTGTTATTGTTTAGATTAAGTAATTGCAGCTGAGACAGCTGCCATATATCTACCGGAAGAGAGGTAAGCTGGTTGCTACTTAAATCAAGCGCTTGCAGCTGAGACAGCTGCCATATATTTACCGGAAGGGTAGTGAGTTGGTTGTTGCTTAAATCCAGACCTTTCAGGTTTGATAATTGCCCTATCTCTGGAGGTAAAAAGGTTAAGCCAATTCCTTGTAAGTCCAGCTTCGTAAGTCTTTTGCCATGCCTTTTAATCCAATTACTGAAAAGCCCTCCTTTTTTTTCTAAAGGTAAGTACTTAATTGTTTTTCGATTTAAATATTTCTCTCCACGGGGTAATTTTTTCCACATTAAGAGGCGATTAATATTTAATAGATAAGAGGAGTAATTAGCCAATGTGAAATATCTATTTTCCTCAAGGCCTTCTTTAAACTCTAAAGGTGAAAGAGACTTAGCTAGAGTAAAGGTTTGCTTAAAAATTGTTTTTACCTTTTGCATTGGAAGAAGCTCATTATCTAGCTCATAAATTTTATCTAAGATAAGAGCCTGTTCATTAACATTTCCTTGAGGAAAGTGCATTTTACCTATTTGTTTATAAAGAGAAGGCATTACTTCTGTACTCAATAGACGTCGCCATCTTGCACAAACGCTAAATAAGGAAGGGCTAGCGCAGGCCTTTAAAATAGGGGTTAGTATTTCATTAGGTAAATGCTCAATGGTGATAGAAGAGCTAGGGTTCATTGTATGTGTTTCTTTAAATTAATCATATTTTAGTCGTTTTTAGGGCAATGTATACCTAAACAAACCAAAACGTGCAAGCAAGATTTAGAAACAAATAGCAAAAAAGATATTAGTGGCTTTTGATGAGCCGGAAGGCTCTCTACATCCTTGGAATCTTTTAAGCATATGATTTGTTCCTTTAACCTATTAGCTGATGAAGACGCAAGCCATTTCAGTTACAAACAAAATACAAGCAAAAACGCTGCTTTATTTTTCTTGGAATATTTTTCAGCGGATTTTCTTCTAGCTGAAGCTCTCGTAGAGCTGGTAGCTGTCCTATCTCTGCAGGAAGGGTGGTGAGCTGGTTGTGATTCAAGTCAAGCTCTTGTAGCTGTGATAGCTGCCCTATCTCTGCTGGAAGGAAGGTAAGCTGGTTTTGATTTAATCCAAGCTTTCGCAACTGTGATAGCTGCCTTGTCTCTACCGGAAGGGTGATGAGCTGGTTGTGATTCAAGTCAAGCTCTTGCAGCTGTGATAGCTGCCCTATCTCTGCTGGAAGGAAGGTAAGCTGGTTTTGATTTAATCCAAGCTTTCGCAACTGTGATAGCTGCCTTATCTCTACCGGAAGAGAGGTGAGTTGGTTGCTGCCTAAGATAAGCTTTTGCAGCTGAGAGAGCTGCCCTATTTCTGCCGGAAGAGTGGTAAGCTGGTTATTTTCTAAGATAAGCCCTTGCAGCTGAGAGAGCTGCCCTATCTCTGAAGGAAGAGTGGTGAGCTGGTTGTGGCTTAAGGTAAGTATTTGCAGCTGAGAGAGCTGCCCTATCTCTGTAGGAAGGTTGGTAAGCTGGTTGTTGCTTAAGTAAAGCTCTTGTAGCTGTGATAGATACCATATCTTTGCTGGAAGGCTGATAAGCTGGTTGTTGCTTAATCCAAGCTTTTGCAACTGCAACAGCTGCCCTATTTCTGCCGGAAGGGTGGTGAGTTGGTTTCTAATCAAATGAAGCGCTTGCAGCTGAGAGAGCTGCCCAATCTCTATAGGAAGAAAGTTAAGCTTGTTGTTGCTTAAGTAAAGCTCTTGTAGCTGTGATAGATACCATATCTCTGTAGGAAGGCTGATAAGCTGGTTGTTGCTTAATCCAAGCTTTTGCAACTGCAACAGCTGCCCTATTTCTGCCGGAAGGGTGGTGAGTTGGTTGTGGTCTAAGCCAAGCTCTTGCAGCTGTGATAGCTGCCCTATCTCTGCTGGAAGGAAGGTAAGCTGGTTTTGATTTAATCCAAGCTTTCGCAACTGTGATAGCTGCCTTATCTCTACCGGAAGAGAGGTGAGTTGGTTGCTGCCTAAGATAAGCTTTTGCAGCTGAGAGAGCTGCCCTATCTCTGAAGGAAGAGTGGTGAGCTGGTTGTGGCTTAAGGTAAGTATTTGCAGCTGAGAGAGCTGCCTTATCTGTGTCGGAAGAGAGGTAAGTTTGTTGTCATTTAAATTAAGTACTTGCAGCTGAGACAGCTGCCATATTTCTGCCGGAAGAGAGGTAAGCTGGTTTCTATTTAAATCAAGCGTTTGCAGCTGAGACAGTAGCTCTATCTCTGCAGGAAGGGTAGTAAGGTGATTATCGGCTAAGCCAAGCTTTCGCAGCTGAGACAGCTGCCATATTTCTGCCGGAAGAGAGGTAAGCTGGTTGTGGTCCAAGCTAAGGCATTGCAGCTGAGACAGTAGCTCTATCTCTGCAGGAAGGGTAGTAAGGTGATTATCGGCTAAGCCAAGCTTTCGCAGCTGAGATAGCTGCCCTATCTCTGCAGGAAGGGTAGTAAGGTGATTATCGGCTAAGTCAAGCCTTTGCAGCTGCAAGAGTCGTCCTATCTCTGCAGGAAGAATGGTCAGCTGGGTACCGTTTAAGTAAAGGGCTTGCAGCTGAGATAATTGTCCTATTTCAGGAGGTAAAAAAGTCAATCCTGTTCCTGTTAAACTTAAGTTTTTAATGTCTTTGCCATATCTTTCAATCCATCCTTTAAAAAGTTCTCCTTTTCTTGCTATAGGCAAGTGCTTGATCCTTTGTTGATCTAAGTATTTCTTTCCCCCAGGGAGTTTATTCCACATTAACAGGCGACTAATATTTACCACATAAGAGGAGTAATTAGCTGATGTGAAATATATGTTTTCTTTAGGGTGATCTTTCCATCTTAGTGGTGAGAGAGGTTTAGCTAGAGTAAAGATTTGTTTAAAGATTGCTTTTACTTTTTGTCCTGGAAGAAGCTCATTATCTAGCTTATAAATTTTGTTTAAGATAACAGCATGCTCCCTAACATTTCCTCGAGGGACATGAATCTCAACTATTTGCTTATAGATAGATCGCATGATTTCACTATCACTAGCTAAAAGATCACGCCATTTTCTGCACACGCTAGATAAAGAAGGTGTGGCGCAATACTTCAAAATGTGCGTGAGCATCTCATTAGGTAGACTTTCAATGCTGATAGAAGGACTAGGATTCACTGTACAACCTCTTTAAATGTCATGCATGCTTTTGATAACTTTTTAAAAAGTATAAGAAAGAAATAAAACATGCAAGAGAATATGAGGAATAGGCTATTAAGCAGCTGTAAGCTAAAATGTGGGTAATTTTTTTAAGCAGCCACTTTATAGCAATTTCGGTAAGCTTCGCGATAACCATTCAATTTACCTATTCTTAAGCTTAGCATCGCCTTAGCGTTTTCTGTCTTCTAACAAACGCTTACTATTTTAACCTCTTTTTATAACATATGCCTCCTAGCGAAATTAGGAAGCTAATTTTTGTTTTATTTAGCGTGTTTTGTTGGATATATAGAGACGATAGGACGGCAAACGTAGTCTCTTTTTGCAAATTCATTCTTCCCAAATAGCTGTGGCGGTCGCGTATTCTTGACAATGACTAATGGATATATGAATAAGAGGGTTTTTGAAATGTTTTTTAAAGGTGTCTGTAAGAGCAAGATAGGGTTTACCCTGTTCATTATTAAGGATAGCGAGATCTGTCCAACTCAGGCCTCCGGTTAAGCCCGTGCCTAAAGCTTTTACAACCGCCTCCTTAGCAGCAAATCTACCTGCAAAGTTTTTACTCGATTGCCGGAAGGATTGGCAATACTTTTGCTCTTCTTCGGTGAAAACCTTATCAAGAAATTTTTGGCCATACTTATGTATGTTTGCCTCAATACGAGCCACTTCAATAATATCAATACCAATGCCACGAATCATCTTAGCTACCTTGTAATCTATCCAGTAAAAAAATATATCCCTTTTTAAAAGAAGGTAAGTCAACATCTGAGATAAAGCTTGCTGCAATTCTATTTAAAAGAAGTTTACAAGTCATCAAACGTTCTGAGGGACTATATTTTAACATCCATACTTGCGTTTTAATGCACTCTTTAATAGCTTCAGCAGCTTCATTGGCCTCCTTCCTCCCAGCTTTAATTTTAAGATAGCCGATAGCTTGCCAGGTAACAGGAATATATACCCTAAAAAATAAGGGTGAAGCAACTTCACATAGGAGGCCAATGAAGTGAGTAAAAAGGCTTATCTCACTGTCGTGAGTAATGAATTTTGAAATTTAGCATCTCTTACTAGATAATGAGTGTGTATAACTTCAGAGCTTTTTTCTCAAATTTAGAAAAGATATAAAAAAATGGCCTTTATTTGTCTATCATTTAACTATTCCTTTTTTCTTTATCTTATATCTCTCAATAGGTTAAATTTCTTTTTTATCATTATCATGTAGGAGAGGAAAATATGTTAAAATTAAGCCACAAAGCATTAATTGTTTTTTCGGGAATCATCTGGTTAGCGGTTGGAAGCTTTTTACTTTCCTTGGGACTAAATTTTCTACTTCACGCTGCCCAAGATATGCGTGTTCTAGAAAAAAATAATTATCCTTTGCTTAATCTTTTTTCTTCTGTTTTCTCAAATTCAGAAAATACCATTGTGTTTTTGATTGCTCTAGGATTAATTATAGGTTACTCCAAAGGACGTTATGTGTTGGGTAAAGCGGCCGTTAAAGGGGTAGAAAGGATTTATTCTTTGCCTAATCCTACCTATTTACAGAATATATATGATTCCAAATATTATATTCTTTTAGGAGGGATGATGGGACTTGGCTTTTCTATGAAATATTTAGGCATACCTGCCGACATTCGCGGCTTAATCGATGTAGCCATTGGCTCTGCTCTTATTAATGGCGCAATGATCTATTTCAGGCTTGCTTTTACAAAGCCTCTAGAAGATCGAAGTTAATAGACAGCTTACGAGTAATAAAAATAAAGGGCGTTCCTTTATGGTGGGTAGGCTAACCAGTGGATGGAGAAAAGCTTAGCTTATTTATGGTAAGGAGTGCCTTTAGCAATTTCAAAAGCACGATAGACTTGTTCTATAAGTACTAATCTAATGATTTGATGAGTCATCGTTAAAGGGGAGAGGCTAAGGCAAGGATAGGAAAGTTTGATTTTCTCAGGTAATCCGCTTGCTCCTCCGATAACTAAAGTTAAGCGGGATCCACCTTCTATAAATTGAACCTGCAGAAAGCTGGCAAATTTTTCGCTATCGAAAAGCTTGCCTGCCGCATCTAAACAGATCACTCGCTTTTCTTTGGAAATGAGTTCTTGAAGATGCTCATTATTTCTAGCTTCTACAAATTCGAATTTTAAAACAGGAGATAGACGTTTAACATATTCTTGGATGGCGTCATTGAGCCATTCC
Organism: Neochlamydia sp. S13; assembly: GCF_000648235.2. Classification (NCBI taxonomy): domain Bacteria; kingdom Pseudomonadati; phylum Chlamydiota; class Chlamydiia; order Parachlamydiales; family Parachlamydiaceae; genus Neochlamydia; species Neochlamydia sp. S13. The sequence goes on from NZ_AP017977.1 coordinate 730,600, forward strand.
TCTTTTGTCTTACCAATAGAAATAATTTTCAGTCTAAGCATCTAATTATATAAAAATTTAAAGAAAGCTTCCCGCAAACCTTAGGGAATTAACGGCTTTTCAGCATTTTTTGCATATAGCGTTTTTCGTCTCTTTCTTTAATGGCTTCTCGTTTATCAGCAGACTTTTTTCCTTTAGCAATAGCAATCTTTACTTTCACTCTTCCCTCTTTTAAATAAAGGGCAAGGGCTACAATCGTTAAACCTTTTTCCTGCACGCTTTCGCGTAGTTTAAAGATCTCCCGTTTGTGTAAAAGAAGCTTGCGGTCACGAGTTTCCAGATGATTGTGAATATTGCCATACTTATAAGGAGCAATATGAGATCCAATAAGCCATGCTTCCCTGTTAATCACTTTGATATAAGATTCTTGTAGGCTACCTCCATTGTCTCTTAGCGATTTGATTTCTGTGCCTTCTAGGGCAATACCTGCTTCAAAAGTTTCGAGAATTTCGAAATGGTGGAAAGCGCGTTTATTAGATACGAGATCGGAAGATTTATTATTCATATGCAAATATATTAAATGAAGACGCATAAACGAAGCAAGAGAGATTGCAGAGTCAATATCTCTTAAGGCCTTTATAACCTTTCCAATCTATAAATTCTTTGGTTTTCGCATTTTTTTAGATAGGCAAGCATAAACACATAAAGCATCTATGTTTATTGCTTGACAAAGAGCTTATGGTCACTTATCTTGGGTCTCTCTTTTATTTAGCTTAAGGAATTATCTATGAAATTCGTCATAGCCACACAAGAGCTTAATTATTTAATTAATAAGTGTCTTAATGCAGTTGCTCAAAAATCTACTATTCCTATTCTTTCTAACTTTTTGATCGAAGCTATTAATAATGAGCTCATTATTACAGCTACAGATTTAACAGTAGGCGTCCGCTGCTTTACTGAAGCAAAAATTCTTGAGGAGGGATCTACAACATTGCCTGCTAAGCGCTTGGCTCAGTTAATACGTGAGTTGACAGCGATGAATGTGGAAATTTCTACTTCAGAAAATGAAATCACTGAAATTAATGCTCAAACTTCGCGCTTTAAGTTAAATGGAATGAACAAAAATGAGTTTCCCGCCCTACCTAATGTGACAGATGCCGTGCATTTCAAAATTAAACAAAAAATTTTGAAAGACATGCTTTATCGTACAGCTTTTGCAGTTTCTCGTGAAGACAATCGTTATGTGCTCACAGGAGTATGTTTGCAAGTGCAGGGAGGAACAGCTTCCTTTATTGGAACGGATGGAAAGCGTCTAGCAAAATCCCAAACTACCCTTAATATCGATCCATCTTTCCAAGGTACTTACGTGATTCCTCTTAAAGCGGTAGAGGAAATTCTTAAAAATCTGGAAGAAGAGGGCGAAGCTATAGTGTTTTTAATGCAGGACAAAATTGCTATCAAAGCTTCTAATACGACTATTATTAGTAAACTATTAGCAGGAGAGTATCCTGATGTTAACCGTGTCATCCCTTCTCAAACTGGGATAACCGTCAATCTCCACCGTGAAGAATTGATGACTTTATTGCGCCAAATCTCCCTTTTTGCTGCAGAAAATAATCACTCCGTTCGTTTTACTTTCGACGAAGGTGAGTTGAAATTGACAGCCAACACGATGGAAATAGGAGAAGGTAAAGTAAGCATGCCGGTAAATTATAAAGGGGAGAAGTTAGAAATTGCTTTTAACCCTCATTTCTTTTTAGATATTTTGCGTCATAGTAAAAATGAAACTATTTCCCTGGGAATTACTGATCCTTATAATCCTGGCTTGATTAGTGACTTTAATTATGACCAAACTGAAGAGGAGAAAGAATCAGAACAAAGCTCGCTGTTTGTGTTAATGCCTATGCGCTTGAGTGAAGATTAGCTAAAATAAGAGGTGATAAAGTTGAGTAGTGGTCTTTTTCTTCAAAAGCTATATTTACGCTATTTCCGTCGTTATGAGGAGGCCACTTTTGACTTTACCCCCGCAATTAATACGATTGTAGGCCCTAATGCTTATGGTAAAACCACCATTTTAGAGGCGATCCAGCTGTTAATAAATGGCCGCTCTTTCCGCACGCAGCAAATTTCCGATATGATTCAATATGGGCAAAAGTATTTTCATATTGAAGCATGCTTCATTAAGCAAGGCATAGCGCAAACACTCAAGATTCTTTATGATGGCAGTGAGCGAAAAATTATACATAATAGTACAGCTTTTTCGTCAGTAGCTAACCTATTAGGCATTTTACAAGGAGTCGTCTTAACTCCTGACAGTACTTCTTTAATAAAAGGTTCTCCTTTATTACGGCGGCATTTTCTCGATCTGCAGATTGCCCAGATAGATCCTTTATATGTACATTATTTGACGCGTTATATAGGCGCTATGAGGCAACGTAATGTTTTATTAAAGAAAAACGAAATGCTTGCTATCCAAACTTGGGAGCAAGAGATGGCAGGAGCCGCAGCTTATGTGACCCTGCAAAGAGAGCAAACGATTGCAGATCTACAAAAATGGGGAAATGGGTTATACGGAATGTTAACTGCGGAGACTGCGCCTTTGAGTTTGGAATACAAAAATAGTAGCCGCCAAATAAAGGATATGCAGCTTTTGCGTCAACATTATCTGCAGCAATGGGATAAGCTTCGTTTACGCGAAAAAGAAGTGGGGATGACTTTGTATGGCCCCCATCGTGATGATTTGTTAATAAAGATAGGCGATCGTGAAGTGCGTTTGTTTGCAAGTGAAGGGCAACAACGTAGTTGCGTCATGGCTCTTCGATTAGCGGAATGGCAGCGGCTACGGGAATTAAGCCAAGAACTGCCTTTAATGCTGATTGACGATGTAGGGGTTAGCTTAGATACTACACGTCGGCAAAAACTTTTGATCCACTTAAAAACTTTAGGGCAAGTTTTTATCACCTCCACCGAAGAACTTTAAGTAAGAGGTTTATCATTCGTATTGCCTGCTAACCTAAAGAGAGACGACCAAAAGGGGTCAAGCAAAGACATAGTTTATCCTGGTGATAGCCTGTAGCCACCATACCTGCTTGCATGAGATATTCGCAGGTGATAAGTTTTATAAATTGCCTTTCATCTTCGTTGTAATTAGGGGTGCTATATTTCCATCTTTTACCTCTATTAACCAAAGAAGTAGGTAAAACACTTCCTACAGCAGCCAAACAACCTTTGATGTAATCCTCGAAGTAAACCCACTTTCCATGAGCAAAATTTTTAAGACTTTTTTCGACCTCGCGTAAATCTTTTTCAGAAAAAGATGTAAACTGCTCATTAGCAATCAAGCGATTCAGTGACTGTCGATAAAGGATGATGGCTTGGTCTGCGCGAGTTTTCTTAAGCCAGTCTTCCGTATAAACTGATGCCACAATTTTTTGCTTTTCTTGCTTGGCAATTTCCAATAAAAGGGCTACTTCTAATAAATCTTTAGGGGCATTGGTAAAAGAAATACCTTTTTTTAGCAATTTTTTTACAAAAGCATTTAATTCATTTAAAAATCCAAACTCTTTTTCATAGACAGCAGTAATAGGGGTAACATCTTGAATAGCTACTGGATGAGTATTCTGAACGAATAATAAGAATTCATGCCATTCATGAAAAGGAGTAACGACCTCTTCCCAAACATCATTCGTTTTAACATAGCGGAGGCAGCAAACTAGGCTAAACTCTAAGAAAAGCATATACTCTTCAAATTGCTCCCTAGTAAGGCCAAATTTTTCTATAAGTGCGCTTGCACTAATTTTATAATCGGGAGCTGCAAATACTTGTTTTGCAATCGAGCTTATGATAGGGTTATCGAAAACGAGATCTTGTAAATAACGTTCATAAATTTTTGGGGTGAACAAAAACTTTTCTATAATAGAGTTAAAGATATTGTCTGAGCTACGGGGGATGGCATACCAGGAGGGAAGGGCATGAATGGGTGCTTTACTTAATAATCCTTGTAAATACTCCATGTCAGGACGAAAGTCATCATCGAATTTGATAATATGCGCCTCGTAATACTTACGCATCTCTTTATCAACGAGCACCCCATCTCCTTGGATTTGAAAAAGGCCGCTTTTGGCTAATTTATCTAAAATAGGGCGAAGTTTAGAAGGAGCGATCTCCAAATTATCTGCAAGGGTAGTGAGGGTGGTTTTCAACGAACCATTAATAATTTCTTGCAAGACATCGACTTCCAAAATCGATAACTCTGCCATAAAGAGACGATTTTCAATGTCTCTACGATAGTTATAATCCGTTAAAACTATTTTATTTTTTCGAGTAGTAAAAGTGGGCATAGGCTTTCTTTAAAGGATTTATTGTTTCTTGCTGGAAAGCTCGTTAGCGATCAAAGTTAGTGAAGAAGGTTTACAAAAGCAGAGGAATATTTCAATTCAATTGTTGAAAACATTGTATTTTAAAATGTTATTATTGACAACCCTTTTATTTGGCTAGGCTTTGGGGAATGCGAGTGTTTAAGCCTGGCAAAAAAATTGATTTATTAAATGTTTTTTGTATAATCCTTTTTGTTGAACTATCTACCCCGACAGGGGGGGTAGGGACTAATTAAAATTTTAACAAAAGTGTAAACTTAAGTGACCATAGAAAAATTTCCTCTTTCCTCACAGGATTTGATGATAGAATTTGCAGAGTTAATGACAGAGACTCTCTTAAAAAGAGATGTACACCATGCCGACCCTTTTGAGGTTTACGCACATCGTTTAAGGAGTCATTTCTATAATTGCCCTGAAAGATTTAAACGGCATTTTGCGGAAGGCTATTGCTTGTTAGTCAAGGAGCTTGAAAAAGAATCTATTCATTGAGATCTTCTCGGGAAACAATCCAAAACGCAATCTCTGGATAATCGTGGGTAATTTTATCTGCCCATCGCTGAGCCTCTTCTTTAGAACGAAACATAAGGGCTGTAGTAGCTAATCCATCAGCTAGTGCGCACGAAGGGGCTAAAACACTTGCGCTAGCCACATTTTCCCTCGTTATAATAAGAGGTGTAAGATTAACAGGGTCAAGAATATGAAAATAGGTAGTAGTTTGATAAGCATTGTCGCCTTTCTTAGCTTTTATCGCCCAGCTTTGAAAATAATCCCCACTTGTAGCAATCGCTTGATTGCGTAAATTTATCTTAGCGATAGCGTTTTCTGGATTAATATTTCCCAAACGGCTAATAAAAATATTCCAAGGTCTACCCTGAGGATGCTCCCCCATGGTCCTTATTTCTCCCCCCCATTCCACAAATAGATTCGTATAGCCTGCTTCATTAAGCCTATCAGTAAGTAAATCTACGCAATAGCCTTTAGCGATTCCTCCAAGGTCTAGTTGAATATCGTCTAAATCTTTATGAAATTTTCCGTGGCCAAAATGAATTTTATTCCACCCTATTGTAGCAGCAACAGACAAGATGGCGCCTTCAGAAGGAATTTGTCCTTGCTCAAGATGTTTTTTCCATAGAGCTTGCAGAGGTTCTATGGTAGGGTCGAAGCGTCCTTCCGATAATAAAACTATCTTGCCTGTCAACTTTAATAATTGCTCAAGCTCGGTAGAGATGGATACTACAGTGCCTGCTTTTAATTGATTAAGGCAAGAAAGCTCTGAGAAAGGATTCCATTTATTATAAATATGGTTTACCTCTTCGAAAGTGTCTCGGATAATTTTAGAAACAAGGGCTTTTTCTGAGGCGCTCAACGGATGACCAATGAGAATACGATAGTTAATCGTCATCTCATTCCCGGAAAAGAGGGTCAATTTTTCATGGGTGGAATTTGAGCAAGAATAAAGCAAGAAAAAGAGGATAAAAAAATAGCTAAACGTATAATATTTCTTTAACTTATCCTTTGTATAACACCCCAATTCTATCTTCATCTTAAGTATTTATTGAGCCTTTTGAAGGTTCAAATCCAATCGCTTAGAGTAGCTCTTAAGAGTATTGCTTAATAACATAGCAATTGTCATAGGACCTACTCCTCCTGGTACAGGAGTAATATAGGCACACTTGTCTTTAATGTGATCAAAGTCTGCATCACCCACCAGTCTATATCCAGCAGGACGACTTAAATCGTTAATTTTATTTATTCCTACATCAATCACTGTTACCCCTTCTTTAATCATATCTGCTTTAAGAAATAAAGGTTGTCCCATCGCTAAGATAATAATGTCAGCTTGAGAGGTTAAGCTATCTATCTTTTTAGTCTTACTATGGGCGATGGTAACAGTGGCATTGCCTTCAGGGTTATTTTGCATTAACATAGCCGCCATAGGCTTCCCTACAATATTGCTGCGGCCAGCAATTAACACGTGGCGGCCAGCTACTTCTATCTGGGATCGGGCTAGGAGGGCACGAATGCCTAGCGGTGTGCAGGGGAAAAATCCATCCGTTTCTCCCATTAACATTTTGCCTACGTTAAAAGGATGAAATCCATCGACATCTTTTTCTGGTAAGATGGCTAAATTAACAAGCGATGGGTTAATGTGAGGCGGCAAAGGTAATTGCACAAGGATGCCATCTACTGTGGAATTTAAATTAAGAGCATGGATCTTGTCGAGGAGCTCTTTTTCTGATAAGGAGGAAGGTAGATGGATTTTTAAGGATAAAATTCCTACATTTTTGCAAGCTTGGGTTTTCCGTTGCACGTAAATTTGAGAGGCTGGATGGTCGCCAACAATAATAACAGCTAAGCATGGCGGACGGCCATGCATATTTAAAAGAGTAGCTTTTATCTCTTCCTCAATTTCTTGAGCAATTTTTTTTCCATTGATGATCATAGCGAGAATTTAACTGTCTTGTTCTATAATTCCAATCAAAATATTAGGAGCTAGGCTTTAAGGTGCAGGTAAAGAAAACTTTACAACTATTATAAGTAAAGAAAGAAAAATTGCTTAAAGCATTTTTCATGTCTTTTATGCTTATATAGGAGGGGCTTAGCATAACCCATTTTTACATTTAATCCAACTTTTGCTTCTATTTTTCTAACGAGGCTTAAAAGCCATCACTCTTTTATGAATTAGATTAAATAAAGAGAAAACCCCCTAGAATGTTCTTCTTTTCTGCTTTACTCTAGCCTTTTTGAAAGAATGAGCCTTGGATAAATAAAAGGAATAAGTTTGCCTAGCTTCTCTATAAGCTAAATGTTTTTTGAAGTTGATTTTAGTGAAATTTAGCTCTTTTTATGAAAGAGGGAGGAGATGAACTAGCTACGAATTAAAAGATAAAGAGTGAAGGAGAAAAAAATTAAGGGAATTTTTTTTAAGATAAATATCTCTTTAGTAGCTTAAAATAGGGGTGAGCAATTTTATTATGGAATCCTCTACTATAAAAACTAGGCTTGGCCGCAGAGAAAGAACTGTGGGGGAAGTTAAGTTTGTTAGCACCGAGATAGCTTTTTGAAAGCATAAAAGCCAAAGCTTTAGAAAAGTTAGGAAAATTTACGGTAAGAGTATTTTTACTAAAGGAATCCTTGCTTTCTAGAAAAAAAAGCTTTAGAAAAGCAAAAGAGTGCAAAAAAATAATAGTATATTGTAACGTGGATTTACAACTTTGGAAAAATTGTTGATTACAAGAACCTTTTTAGGAGGAAATATGTATAAATCGGTCCTCAAGACCTGGATAGCGCCATTCTTAGGATTGGGTGCTCTACTTTCTACTCATGCTTTTGCACAAAATGCTCCTTTACAAACGCCGCCCAGTACTCCTGTTGGGTTGAATGATGAATGCTCTAAGGAATTACTTATTTCCTATTTTCCTAAAGTATTTGTGCTAGAGACTTTAAAAAAGTATAACGTCCCTCCAGATAAGTGGGAGGCAATTGCTAGTGAACTTGCTCAGAAAGATAAGCAAGTCATCAAAACTGTGGAGGAAAAAGCAGCTAAATTAGACCCAAACCCTCTTAAAGACCCTCAACAGCGCCAAGCTGCCGTGAGGTTATTTAGAGAAACTTTGACAGATTTATTTGCTTTGACCATGAAAGCCCATGGAATAAAGGATGGAAAGCAAATCACCGATATGCTGAATGATATTCAACAACAAAAAGCTAAACGTTTTGCTATGTGTATGCAAAAAGTCTCATCCGAAGACTCTAAAGGCGAAAGCAAAGCTGAAAATTCAGCCACTTTAGGAGAGAAGAATTAACTTTTATAAGAGGAGAAAAAAACTAATCTCCTCTTATTTTTTTATTCACTCGGTAAAGAGTAGAAGTTTTATTTTCGTTTAGAAAGGACAACCTTTAGGAAGGAAGAAAAACCGTCTAAAAATTTTAAAGCCTTATTGCCTTAACCATAAATAGTAAGCGGTCACGGGGTATGCCCAGCTTTAGACGCGATTCTGCGGGGATCTGCAATGTCAAAAATGCTCGCTAATAGCTGTTTTTTCTATTTACTGCCCTTTTTGATTTATAGTAAGCCCTTAGCATTAATGCCTTAAGTAGAGATACCCCCCGTGACCGCTTACCATAAATAGAAAAGTTAGAGACAATCCTTTGTTTTCATAAGCCATGCTCTTTAAAGAAGCTAAGTCTATAGAATCTAAAAGATTTAACCTCGCAAAGTTGGCTTTTTGTCCAAAAGCATGATTTTCATGGCGTATAAGTTTGCATGAAAGGCTGCTCAAAAAGTATATAACTTCTTTGCTATCCTAGAAGCTTTATTATAAAAGGATTATTTGTTTTTTTTAATAATTCTTAGCTTGTCGAAATAGCTTTGCCTCTTTTTCATTTCACGTTCAAAACCTCGCTCCACAGGACGGTAAAATTTCCTAGGCGGTAATTCTTCTGGAAAATAATTTTGTCCTGAGAAAGCATGTTCTAGCTCGTGATCATACATATAATCTTTTCCATATCCCATTTGTTTCATTAGAGGAGTCGATGCATTAAGAATAATGGGAGGGGGGTCCATGTGAGTTGTTTGCGCAGCTAATTGCTTGGCTTCTTCATAAGCTTTGTAAAGAGCATTGCTTTTTGGGGCTAGAGCAAGATAAACGACAGCTTGAGCTAAAGCCAGCTCTCCTTCAGGAGAGCCTAACATTTCATAAGTATCGCGTGCTGCGATACATAAAGGTAAAGCTTGCGGGTCTGCTAATCCTATATCTTCACTAGCCATTCTGATAATTCTGCGTGCTAAAAACAAAGGATCTTCCTTACCCTCTAGCATACGCGCCAACCAGTATAAAGCTGCGTCAGGATCAGAGCCTCTTACCGCTTTATGAAGAGCCGATATTAACTGATAATGCTGATCGCCTTGCCTATCATAACGAGCAGTACGTTGCTGTAAGTATGTTTGTAAAGTATCTGCATCTAAAACAATATTTTCATTAACACCTTGGAGATTTTCAATTAGATTGAGGAGGAAACGGCCATCCCCTTGAGCTGATAAAATTAAAAGCTGGCGGGCTTCGTCGGTAAGAGGTAATACTTTTTTTCGAGCTTCATAGCGTTGTAATAAATGATGTAAAGATTTCTCATTTAAAGGCTGAAGCGATAACACCCGCAGCCGCGAAAGCAGAGCAGTATTAAGATGAAAAGAGGGATTTTCTGCAGTTGCCCCGATTAAAACAATGGTTCCCTTTTCCACGTAGGGTAAAAAAGCATCTTGCTGAGCTTTATTAAAGCGATGAATCTCATCTACAAATAAAACAGCTCTTTGATGGAGTAGGGGAGTGTTTTCTATCTCTTCTATAAGCTTTTTGAGGTCAGTGATGCCATTAAAGATAGCGCTCATTGAATAAAAAGGGATATTAAAAGCTTTTGCATATAGCCTGGCGATAGATGTTTTCCCACATCCAGGCGGCCCCCAAAGAATAATAGATAATGGTCTGCCTGCAGAAATAATTTTTGTTATAAAGCCTTCTGGTCCTATCAGATGTTCCTGCCCTACGATTTCTTCGATAGATGCAGGACGCATCTGTTCAGCAAGAGGAGCTATAGGCGATTTTGGAGTGATCATAAAGAATATATTCTTTTACCGGCTTACCACCGATAAGATGTTGTTGAAGGATAATCTCTAGAACTTCGGGGGTACAGGAATGATACCAAATTCCATCAGGATAGATGACAGCAACAGGGCCTTTTTGACAAATTCTTAAGCAGCTTACTTTTGTTCTATAGATGCCTCCTGCGCCGGTCAAATTCAGTTCTTGAAGCCTTTGCTTTAAATATTGCCAAGAAGCATAGGCCGTATCTGAGCTAGAGCAGCGCGGATTTGCTTGGTCGCTACACAAAAAGATATGGCGTTTAAGGGTGTCAACCCCACATTTTATTAACCTTTCGTTAAGATTTTGTTGCATATTAGATATACCTTTGTCGGGATTTTTTTTTTAAGCTTAAAGGAAGGAGGATAAAATATAGAAAAGCAAAAAGAGCATCGCCTAAAGGCATTACAAAAAGATCGGAAACTATCCATCGTATGCCTACAGAAAGAGGCGCTCCCAATATATAAAGGAAAATAACTTGGAAGAAAGTTATAGTAAAGGAAAAAAGGAAGGTCATGAGGGGTAGCGTACTTAGATGATCGGCAAAAAAATGACGTTTTTGAGGATAAATCACAGCAGCTCCCAGGGTATAGTTGCCAGCATAGAAACCGAAAGGAGGCTGTACCGACAGTAAATCGAGGAGGAATCCACAAAAAAATGCATACCACAGGCAGCGAGAGAAGGATTTTTGATAAAATGAAACAATAAGAAAAGGCACCAAGAACATAAGCCGGATACTAGGAGCTATAGCTGGCATGCCAAGGGTAAGTACTAAGCCGCTAAAGAAGGTAAGGAATAGATTTTTTCTACTTAAATGCATAAAAAATTTATAAAACTTTAAAAGGCTGCTTAGAGGAGATCTATAGTTTTCTCTGAAAAAAGAGGTTGTTTTCTGGGGTTATAGCCACCATGTAGCCTCTTTTCCTATAAATCCTAGTATTTTTCTAGCTACCTTTGATCCTATATTTAAAAAGTGTACCAAAAATTAATAAGCTCCTCTGGGGAAGCATACAATGGGGATAGTTTTAGCAATGATTTTTATATCGAGAAGTAAAGATTGGGATTCTATGTATTGCTCATCGAGTTTAATACGATTAGCATAGCTAATGTCACTGCGTCCTGAGACTTGCCATAAACCCGTTACGCCTGGACGTACAGACAAGATTTTTGTAGCCTTATACCCTAAATGTCGAACCACTTCGTATTGAACGACCGGCCTAGGGCCTACCACACTAAGATCTCCTTTCAAAACATTTACAAATTGAGGAAATTCATCAAGAGAAGTCTTTCTAAGAAATTTGCCTATTGGCGTCACTCGTGGATCATTTTTTAGTTTATGAGCATTAGCCCATTCCCTTTTTAATTCCAAGGAACTCTCTAAAATTTCATCCAGCCTTGCATCGGCATCAGGATACATGGTTCGAAATTTATAGCAGCGAAAAGGCTTGCCACCTCGGCCTATTCTCTCCTGAGAATAAATGATTTTACCTTTAGAAGAAAAATAGACGGAAACAGCGACTATTGCCAACACGGGCAAGGTAATAATAAGCACGCAAAGGCTAAAAATAATATCAAACAAGCGTTTAGTTGGATTACGTTTGACCGTTAAACCCAGAGAAGGGGAGAATCTAAGGGCTGTAGATTCTTGCATCCATTGAGGGGAATTATCCATAATTTTTTGCTTGCCAACCATTTTGTATCTTTATACAAATATTTTCTTTATATAGGTAATGCTAACCGACTAGAATTTCTTAGATAGCATCCAAAGTAATTTTTAGGCAAATAAAAAAAATAATAAACTTATCGTAGATATTTGCCTGTTTGTTTGTAAAATTTAAAAAAGTTAAAGTTTTTGAACTTAATAAAGCTAGGTAATATTAATCATTTTTAAAATAATAAACTTTTTTGCCCCCATCCCGCTTTAAGTAAAAGTTTTACGATTTTTGGGAGCAATAACAGTTTTCACTCCACCACCCTATAAAAGGCATAAAAGCTTTATTTCCTAATATTGCTTTAAAAAATCTTGGCATCAGGCTGTATAATTATACGCTTTTAGGCAGTTTTTTAAGCAATCATATACTTGCTAAGAATCTCTTTTTAGGAGAAAGGAGCTGTCAGGAAGGCGATTCCTTTTTTGGATTTTATTGAGATAGACTCTTAAAATGGCATTATTAGATAGGGGAATAGATCAGATGCTTAAGAGATAAGGGTAACAAAAAATAAAGGATGCGAAAAATACACCTTCTTCTCTTTCTCTAATCGTTAATTAAGCTACTTAGTCTATCGCTTACCTACTAAAGCTAGGAGAGGTTGCCCTTTTATTAAAGTTATCTGTTATAGCACTTTGTTCTCGATTATCTATCAACAATTTCGATGGACCAATAAATCGGCAAGAGAGACGAGCAAAGCTGTATCATACGGTAACTTTTTCAGCTGCTCCATAGCTGCCTGATAATATTCAAAGGCTAATTCTTGAGCTTCGGATAGCCCCAATAAAGTAGCGTAGGTAGTTTTATGATTTTTTATATCTGAGTTTTTGTTAGAAGTCACATCTAGCACATCATCGATGATTTGAAAAGCAAGCCCTATCTTTTGACCAAATGATTTTAAAATTTCCCGATCTGCTGGGCTGCCATTTGCTATGATAACCCCACATTCAATACAGGCAGTGATGAGGGCCCCTGTTTTACGTCGATGAACATCTTGTAGAAAATGAAGGTCGATAGCCTTCTGTTGGGACTCGATATCCATGATTTGTCCGCCAATCATTCCCTCTGCACCCGCGTTTTTGGCTATAACATTTACCAATTCTATTTTTTGATGAGCTTGAAGGCTGGTTCCATTTGCAATAATCTCGAAAGCATAAGTAAGTAAATAATCACCCGTTAAAACAGCATGTCCTTCGGTAAAAGCTTTATGTAACGAAGGTTTTCCACGTCTAAAATCATCATTATCCATGCAGGGTAGATCATCATGGATTAAAGAATAAGTATGGATCATTTCTAAGGCACAAGCTGGATCCAATGCTAAATCTTCTGAGCCTCCTAAAACCGTAGCGGTAGCTAATACCAGAAGAGGACGTATACGTTTGCCGCCAGCAAGTAGGGAATAACGGGTAGCCTCTAAAAGGTTAAAATAAGCCGTATCTTTTCCTGCAGTCAGTTCAGCAAGCCGTTTTTCTATGCTTTTGCATCTATCGTGGAGATAGCCGTGGATGTTGGGTTGTACGTTTTTCATATTCATTGGCTTAATTTCTTGCCGATTCACTGTCTTATAAATAAAGCTTTTTAAGCATGTTCCTCTTCTTCTCTGTAATATGGCTTTTGACCTATACTTAAATAATCTAATCCCTTTTTAACTACTTCTAAAGGATTATATTGATTGCGGCCGTCAAAAAAAACTCTGCCTTTCATCTGTTTAAGGAGAGCGTCGAAATCCAAAAAGCGGAACTGCTTCCACTCGGTCATCAACACAATTGCATCTACTCCCTCAGCGGCTTCTATTTCGTCATTACACCAGGTTATAGCGGGATGAGCGGAGATGATCTTTTTAGCATTTTCCATAGCAACCGGATCAAATAAGCGCAAGTGTGCTTGTTGTTGCAATAATTGTTGAATCAATACTAAGGAGGGGGCTTCTCGCATATCATCTGTATCAGGCTTAAAAGATAACCCTAAAATAGCAATCGTTTTATTAGCTAAGCCAGAATATTTAGCAAAATATTCAATAATTTTATATCCCATTAGCTGTTTTTGCTGTTCATTTACATAGGCTACTGCATCAATAAGTGGTGTGTCATAGCTAACTTGATCAGCTTGCTTGCGTAATGCAGAAATATCTTTAGGGAGGCAGGAGCCTCCATAACCGGGGCCAGGGTATAAAAATTTGTAGCCAATACGATTATCAGCTCCAATGCCTCTACGCACTTTATTTATATCTGCTCCTAAATGTTCGCATAAGCCAGCTAATTCATTCATGAAAGAGATGCGTGTAGCTAACATAGCATTAGCAGCGTATTTAGTCATTTCAGCAGAAGCAATATCCATGATCATCAGCCGCTCATGACTAAGCATGAAAGGACTGTAAATTTCTTGCATGATTTGGGCTACCTTCGTCTTATCAGTTCCTATAATCACTCTGTCAGGCTTCATAAAGTCCTGGATAGCACAGCCTTCTTTTAAAAATTCCGGGTTGGAGGCTACATCAAAATCAATGGACACACCCCTTCTTTGCAGGCCTGCAGCAATGACGCTAGAGACGAGATTAGCAGTTCCTACAGGCACGGTGGATTTGTTAACGATTACCTGATAATCTGTCATGTGTTCTGCAATAGCTGCGGCTACATTATGGACAAAACGCAGATCAGCTTCGCCATTTTCCTGATGGGGAGTATCTACACAGATAAAACACACTTGGCTCTTGGCTAGAGCTTCAGCATAGCTAGTAGAAAATTTTAAACGTGAGGCTTTCACATTTCTTTTAACCATTTCCTCTAAGCCAGGCTCGTAAATAGGAATATAGCCTTGTTTAAGCTGATGAATTTTTTTTTCATTGATATCTAGGCATGTCACATGATGACCCATTTCAGCCAAGCAAGTGCCTGACACCAAGCCTACATATCCTGTTCCAATAATGAGCAGTTCCATAAAAGCCTCTAGCTATATTCAATTTAAGCCCACACATCTTACCAGATGATTTAAAATCCTAAAAGCAGAAAGGCTTTAAAATTTAAAGATTTAATAGGGGTACAGCAGTCGGACAAGGGGTATGGCTGGGCCGACTTAAACCAAGGTTAAAATAAAGAGCTATGCGGTTATCTTTCTTATCATATTCTTTCCTTTGATAAGATAACTTAATATGCCATGCTTTTTGTACAGTAGCTAAAATGTCGATTTCATATTCACTGTAATTGGGTTCATGGCGGCGGTTCCAGCCATGCCGTGATTCAAATTCTATCGCCCAGTTAGGGTGCCATCGATAAAATAGATGGATTAGCAAAGTATCTCTTCTATCCGAAAGTTGAGAGTCTTTTAACTTTTTTTCTGAATGGAAAGAATCTAAAATGAAATTTAATTGATCAGCTTTACGCCAAGCAAAAGATCCACGATGTCTCCATTCTAAAGATAAGGCTGCCTGACGATTAATCGTCCATTCGTTGCGAAAATTAAAATGATCCCATTGATGGCGTTGCATATCCCAACCTGCAGTAAAAGTATGACGTAAGGTGGGAAGCAAGTTCCACGTCAAACGGCTGTAAATTTTAGGAGTTGCACGGCGAATGGTGGGAGTGTTAATAAAAGTATGGGCAAATAGTTGCCATTGCATCCAGCGGTCCAAGCCTTTTCCTTGGCGAGCATAATAAAAGCTATGATCGACTCCCCAAGTAAGCATATTCAACTGGTACCATCCATCGTGTATGTCAAAAATGTAATGTTCATTGGGTTTTATACCTGGTCTAGTATAGTACTTATATTTTACGTAGGGTTTTATAACATGCTTGAAACCAGAATAATGGCGCCTAAGTTGAGTGTTTGTTTCCACAGAAAACATCCCGAGGGCCACCCAATGATTATGCGCATGAGGATTGCTTCCATAATAGATCGCTGAAGTTCCAACTTCAGGAGTAGTGGTAAAAGGACCGGTTCGATATGAGCGGTATAATCTATGATAAAATTGCGCACGCGTAGAGTTAAAATTGTAAACATGATGGGAATGCTTAGCATACTGAAAATCTAGATAAGAAAGGCGCCAAAAATTTTCCGATATTATTCCGGTAGAGCCCAGAGAAAAAGGCCGAATGCTTATTTCCAAAGAGGGTAATTCTTGCTTAATCGTTTGAAAAGTATTGGCTCGTATTCGAGCAAAAAAGTTAGCTTTCCAAGAGTCACTCTGCTGAAATTTAACTTGCAATTGAGTTTTGCCCGCCGTTTCCATATCTAAATTTTTATCCATATAGTCTGTAGCCATATCGATATCGCTAAGTTTATCCCATGTAGTATGAAGGCTGACTCCTTCTTTATCAAATAGCCTAGTATATGCACCTTGAAATCTATAGCGCGTGCGTTGGCTTGGTTGATCTACCGATGAATCTCTTGCTATATAATTGACCATTTCAAGATTTTCTTGATTGTTTTCTGAATGATAAAGGGTATAGAAGCCTCCTCCTAAGCCCCTCTTAATTCTATAGTCAAGGCGCAAGAAATTTTTAAACCCTGCCCAAGAAAATAGTTCATATTGCATTTCAAGACGGGTATTTTGTCCTCCGCGCCATGTAACATTAAAGCGTAGAGGGTTATCAAATATAGCGTTTAAATTAGCTTTAAATGAAGGGAGGCACAAAACTGGAAGGTGGACAAATTGAAATTGAATATTTTTAGCATCAAAAAGATGTTTTTCGCGAAGTCGTGCTTTGGCTGCTGTCACTTGCCAATCAGTATGGTAATTTTCTGAAGTGGTGACAAACCCATCATAAATAATGTAAGAACCATCGGCACAAAGCTCGATCGCACGCCCTCCAAAATACCAGGGTTCTACGGCAGAACGCGCCTGATAGATCAGGCCTGTTTGAGTTAAAAAATTATACTCTAGAGACTCTCCTATAAAAAAATACTCTCCCCACTCTAAAGCTACGTCCCCTTTGGCTGTCACCTGAAAGACAAGCCCTTCTTTAGTAACCTTACGGGTGTAAACAATATGACGGGCTTGGATGCGTAGATTTGGGCCTGTAATAACACCTCCTTCTGAAGTAGATAATACGCCATCGACGAAAGCGGGGCTGCGTAGATCCACTTTAATCTCTTTCTCTACGCTGCTATTCAGGCTTTTAATTTCTTCAACGGAAGTACTAAAAAGAGAAGAGATCGTGAGAATAAGAAAAAGAGGGATAAAATATTTAATGTCTAGCGATAAGCTCATGCTATCTACCGGTCTAAGAAAATAAAGGAGTAGTTTAGCTATTTATCTTAGAGGGTGCAATAGGCTTTTTCTTTAACTTTTAAATTAAGAGGAAAATGCTTGTGTTAGTTAGGCACATAGATGGTTTTTTCCCCGTCAAGCTTCTATTCTGAAAAAAAGTTGAACGGGCGCTTTTAAGAAGAAAGCTTTTGAAGAGGGTAACTCTATTGCCATCTTAGCTTACCTATAAAATTTATCCAATAGTCTCACTAGGCATGTTTACAAGGTTCTCATTCCCAGAGTTAAGGGACTAAAAATTAGCTTATTTTTTTCTATCCTTTGCTGCTCCTAAGGCCTCGGATTAAATTAATAAAAACCATTACTAATTAATTCTCCAAGCTTATGCGAGATAAAAGCTTTTAGTGAATAGCACGCATGAGCAGTCCTGCTAATGCATACCTGTTGATAGGATTTCCGTCTTGCATAGCCTCTAATAACAAATTAACAACTTGTTCATCTTTATTTTGTATAAGAGATTCGAATGAAGCGATCAATAATTGTGAATGCTCTTCAAGAGTTAATTGATAATTATCTTTTAAATCACGCAATTTGCTAGGTAAAAAGGGGCGAAATTGAAGGAGCTCATTTTTCTTACTGTTGGTAACCCAACGATACAAATTCTCCCTATAGGGGCCTTTTACTTTTAAAGAGTAGAGAGCCAGATTACAGTAATTACGGATAAGTGGTGCACCTATTTGCTGTTGATGCGCTTGAAGTAAAGCAATGGCTGCAGGGGTATTTAATTTTTTAAGTAAATCTGTTAAAAGAGGGATGAGATCGTTTTGCTGGCAAGCGAATAGTGTTTTAGCTACCTGTAAAAACTCTTGTTCCGGAAGATCAAGAGCTTTTGATAGGGCTTCTTCTCTCATCTTTAATGATCTTTCAAAAGCATAAAGGCTATCCTTAAAATGTGGGTGCGCGCCAGGAGTTGCCCTCCAAGCTGTAAGGCTTTTACCTGGAGAACATACAGAGGAATAACACATGTCTTGGGGATGGGTAATTAAAATATCTTGTAATAAGACTTTTGTACAACGGGGATCTTGAAGGTAAAGCAGTGCCATTGCGGCATTAACCCTTACCTGTATATTAGGGTCGTTAATTAATAAAGCTAAACAGTCCTGACTTTCCTGCAGCTCACCTAACAAGAAAATGGCATAGATATCTTTTTGCTTAGCTGCATTTTCTATAAGTATTTTGTATTCTTTACAGCCTAGATCATATAAAGCTTTCCAGGCCGCAAGCTGTACATGGGAGACATTCGAGCAAGATAAATTTTTGAGCGTAGGAATTGAGTTCTCATCTTTAAGCAGACCTAAGGCAAATGCTGAGGCTTCTTGTTGTGCTTTTTCTTTATGAGTGGCAAGAGTACGAATTTTATATAATAATTCATCACAACCATATTTAGCGGCATTAATAATGGCAGCTAAACGCACTTCTTCATGAGAATGACACATTAATTTACATAGCATATGGAGGGCTTCAGGAGTGCCAATCATGGCAAAGAATTCAGGAAATACTTCTTCCAAAATTCCTTCCCAACGATACATTAATGCTTCCGCATAAGCATAGGCACGAGGAGATTTTTTTTGTGCTAGCAGATAGGCGGCTTCTAGACGAATTAAGGGATGCTTAGTGTTTAAAGCGCGTTGTACATTTTCATCTGCTTGATCATTTTGATACTGAGAAAGGAAATTAAGACTAATAAGTTGCAGCTCTGGGATGCCGCTGCTTATTCCTTCTTTTAAGATATAAAGCGCTCTTTCATTGAGACAAATGCCTGCTCCAAATAAAGTCATCAGGCGGGTGTTCAAGTCAGAACAGCGATAACCTTGATCTAATAAAAGAAGAGCCATTTCTTGAAGGAACTCAAAATCATGCTTCCCAGTTTGCTTGTGATAACACTCATAAGCTTTTATGGCTTGAGAAACATTCCCCATGCGTACAAGAAACAATAAATGGGAGTGGTTATACTCTGTATACCCTTTATCCTTACCTGCCATTACAGAGGTATAAGGAAATAAAAAGCATAGCAAGCCATACAACCACTTAATTTTTATCTTAGGGTACATAGTCCCACAGATCTATTTCACACTTTTTTAGCAAAGAGCGAAGGGTATTAAGAGGAAGCCCCATCACATTATAGTAACACCCATCAATTTTATTTACGATTAAGCTGCCCGCTCTTTGTATCGCATAGCCACCTGCTTTGTCGGCCCAATGAATTTTTTGATGATAGCGGTAGATATCTTCTTTTGTTAGGTAATTAAATAAAACGCGGGTTTCTTCCCAACCGGTGTATAAATTCGCCTTGTATAAGAGGACGACTCCTGTGAAAACACTATGCCATTTGCCTGCTAGATCCCAGAGCATACTAAAAGCTTCTTGCTCAGTTTGGGGTTTATGATAAATTTTACCTGAGCGGTATACGATTGTATCTGCTGCTAAAATTGCTTCGTGATTGCAAATGTCTTTTACCGCTTTTGCTTTACCTTCGGCTATTAAAGAAACATATTTTATAGGGTCACGTTTATAAATAACGCTATGTTCATCAAAAGATGGGGAAACTTGTTTGAAAGGCAGGTTGAAATAGCTTAGTATTTCTTTACGACGTGTTGACTGTGAAGCAAGAATAAGGCGCACCATGCAGTAGAGTCCTCGTAATAATCTTTTATGAGATAAAAACTTGTGAAAATATAAGTATTCTGATTTTTTCTGCCGGTAATAGAGGGCAGTAAGTTGTCAATAATTGTAAAATTTCTTTTTCTATTTTCTTTAAATCCATTAAAGATATTTTATCGGTAGTTGGATAAATGCCTATATAATCTTTATCCTGAAAATGTATTTCTCGTAAAGGACTATTTAGCTCTGGCGCTATCTTATTTTGCTTCCATAATAAGCTTTGATTAAGATGCATACGCAATTCAGAAGTTATTGAACATCCTATAAAAATTTTAAGGTTAACTCCATCTTTTAGATCAGGCATAGGCATAAAAAAATTAACGCACCTTTCTTTAACTTGTAAAGGTTGGAATAAAAAGAAATTTAAAAGAACAAGGAGATGCTCTTGGGCAGCTTCTTAGGAAATCGAATATTTGAGAAACTTAATGCCCCTTCAATTAAGCGATACCTTTAAAGGCTAATTCCCTTTTTACACTGGCAACTAGTTTTTTAAAAGCGCATAAATCTTCAAGGAAGGGGAATAAAAAAGGCTGGCTTTTCAAAAGCCAGCCTTTACATAAAGAGCCTAAGACTACTTTATTAGTTCACTATCGTACTTTCTTGTTGAACGATAGGTGTCTTGATTGCATCTGAAGAAACTTCAAATTTAACGCGTGCATCGCCAGATTTTTTTGCTTTGGCATCCACACGATATCTTAGTGTTTGTCTAGCTGCTACGTTTTTAACAGGTGCAAACTTAACTGTATTACCAGAAATTTGGCCTGAAGCATCACCAGACACTCCTATCGCTTGAACTTCCTCTGGGAAGGTAACTACAACTTGTACATTACTGTCCGGTTCTGAACCTTGGTTCACAACTACAATATTGTAGGCTGTAGAGTCATCAATACAGATAGGGTTCTCTGTCTGAGCTACTGATACGTTTAATGCAGGGCGTCCTTTCCAATGAGTCATCGATTCACAATGACCATTGCAATTTTGAGCGTTTGTGACGTCTACCTTGTTAGTAAAGCATCCCGCTACGCAGGTGGTAAGCGTAGTGTTGAAAGATACTTTTTCACCTGGCTTCATTTCTCTTAATCTCCAGGTCGCTGTATTACCGCTAATTGTTGCTCCATTAGCAGTTACAATCGATGTTGAAGGAGGAGCATGATCAACGATTACCACATCTGTCAAAGGTAGGTCACCTGTGTTCATGACTATAATTTGGTAATCAGCATTTTTGCCGATTTGTTGCTCTTTTGGTCCTACTTTTGTGCACTCCATTTGACAGCAAGAAATGCATACTGTTGATTCGCAAGATACAGAATCAGCATTGCAGGCGGTCACAACGGCAGTGTTGGTGAACTTGCCACGCTTAACAGCTGTAGTGCAGATGTTAACAGTCTTAGATTGGCAAGGTTCTAAAGAGCCAAGCTTATAGACTAAAGTTTTTTGGCAGCTTACATGTTCTACACCTTCTGGTAGATTATCTGTGACCACCACATCTTCTGCTGCGCAGCTTCCATGGTTTGTTACAGTAATTGCATATTCAACAGGTTCACCTGGAGCTACTTGCTCAGGTCCAGTTTTTTTGCAAGTAAGAACTGGTTTAGCACAAAGTATGGAACAAAAACGAACAGGGACTGCTGTAGCACAGAAGCAGGCGCAAAGTTCACCTTCGATATCACACTTTAGCCATATTTTTGCTGGACGGCATTCACCTTTGCTCATGGAACCAAAATTCCATGATACTTTACGTCCATCCACGCGTCCTTCAGGCTGGCTTCTAATGTATGTTACGCCATCTGGTAGGGTAGTTGTTACATTCGCTTCACAAAGATCATCACAAGCTTTAACGTCAAATTCTAAAGGATATTGATCATTTAGCATGCATATTCTTGGATTACGAGCAGTAACAATCAGACCGTCTTTACAGACAAGTTCACTTCCAGAAGGATGCTTGCAACCAGCTGGAGGTTTGCAATCTGGCTCGTATTGAGCATCAGAACTAGCTTGCTTGCTAGAGAATTTTGATGCGAAAAATGCTTTTGCTGCAGCAACTGGTGAAGTTGAAGTGACTCCCTCAGATGCTTGGTTTGTTTGATAAATAGGTGCTGGCTGTTCATAAACAGGGGCTGAATTGCTGGTTCTGTTATCAGCGCAACCTACCCACATGAGTGCGGTAGTGCACAAAAAAAGCAACGAGGCTATTATTCCTAGTTGTTTCTTCATTGATGACTCCTTTCGTTTGTTTTTGGTCATAGTAGATTAAATAACTTAAATGTTGGTCTAATCTCGTTTCTACAGTAGATGTATATAACACGATTGAACAAAACCTTCACTATTTTTTATTGTAGAGAGAATGTTCGTGAATTTCAGCGATAAGTTATCATGAATCTAAGAGCTTATCATTTAATCTCAAACCTTAATCTAATGATGGCTTCGACTGGCTCAAAATATATTAAGGTTCTTTCGATCCTGCTTTTCCTTGTTTATCTCTGCATTTAACATGTTTATATGTCGTTTAGTTTAATCGCCCTTTTTTTTAGCTTAAGTGAATGCCTAAGCCATTAAAAGGGGCAATTATTGTGACAGCCATTAGGTCCCGACAGCTTTAATGCTGTCGGGATTATAACTAATAATAGGTTGTATCACTACTGGTAGTATTCTCCCAAATATAGGGGGAAGGTGCTTGACGAGGCTCACAGGCTCTTGGAGCGCATGAAGTGCCAGTTTCGCTGTTAGTCCACCAGCCGCAACCACAGCCAGTCAATGCTGTGGCAACTATTGCTAAAGATAATAAGTTAAAGGTTTTTTTCATTTTTTTTCCTTCTGTTTTGTTTCAATAGTCATTAATTTCAATTAAGAAAATGCTTAACTTTTTTACTTAATTTCTTAATAGCAAACAGGGTCACAGACTGGTGCTGGAGCACATGGCCTTGGAGCATTTTTAACATAAGGCTTGGTATAGTAGGGCTGGGGAGAGCAAGGCTTTGCACATGGCTCATAGCCAGCACGATTTCCACAGCAGCCTGTTAATGCAATTACACTTAAAAATAAGGCCACTGATGAAAAGAATTTTATAGCTTGTTTCATACTAACTCCTTGGGTTTAAATTTAATTTACTCTGCACGATCATTATTGATTAGGTAATTTTTGGTCTCATTCATTTCCGTACTACAATTTGTATACTTCAAAAAAAAAGGATTTACCCTTTTTAGATACGCATTAGCTAATAAACTTTCCACTAGAATTTTTAATTTCATCAGTTTTTTGGAATGAAATTTTCATAATTCCCTTAAAAACAAACGTTTAAATTTTTTTAGCTTGAAACTAATTTTAATAAAAGCCTTGTTAAGATTCAAAGATAGTGTCTTAAAGAAGACGCTTTCTTGATGGCTATTATGCTTGAAGAGCCAATATAGACATATTAAAAAATTATAAAAGAAGGAAAATAATTAGGAAATTGGAGGGTTTTTTTATGGGTATTCATATTTCATCCGCCTTCAATTTTCCTGACCAACCTAGCTTAGAGCGAAGTGTAGAGTAAAAATCATGATGGAGCATATTAACCAAGCGAAACTTTTTTTGAGCACAGCTTAAATAAAATTTTTCCCCTGTTTTCATTTGGAAGCTAGAAAATCCATCATAGGTAACTTCAATAGGCTTGAGTTTGCTTATGTATTCAATACGGATTTGATGAGAGGGCAGAAGAACAATAGGGCGATTGGAGGTCGTGTGAGGACAGATAGGAGTAATGACAAAAGCTTTTAAGTTAGGAGTTAAAATAGGACCTCCTGCGGCCATTGAGTAAGCTGTAGAGCCACTAGGTGTAGCCACAATAATTCCATCGGCACAATAGGTATTTAAATAAATATCATCGACGAAAATTGAAATTTCGATCAGGGAAGGATTTTCAGCCCGGTGGAAAATAATATCATTAACAGCATAGCACGTTCGATTATCCTCTGTTTTCCCAGCCATCATCATACGTTCACTTATAACAATTTTATCTGCTAAAAGATTCTCAAGACTTTGATAAGTTTCCTGAATAGGTATGTCGGCCATAAATCCTAAGCCACCAAAATTGATGGCCATTAAAGGAGCT
The DNA here is from genome assembly GCF_000648235.2 of Neochlamydia sp. S13. Classification (NCBI taxonomy): domain Bacteria; kingdom Pseudomonadati; phylum Chlamydiota; class Chlamydiia; order Parachlamydiales; family Parachlamydiaceae; genus Neochlamydia; species Neochlamydia sp. S13. The sequence goes on from NZ_AP017977.1 coordinate 754,317, forward strand.
GTTAGTTCGGGATGACGTTGAATCACACGAAGAATGGTTCCATCACCGCCTAAAGAAATAATATAATCGATTTTATCAGGAGAAATGCTTGATAGGTATGCTGCATCAATTTCATCAGCTACCTCATCTTCTGCATAAACATGTGCGTTTCTTTTTTTAAGGAAAGCAGCAATTTGTTGAGCAATTTCCCCAGATGTTTTTTTTATCATGTTAGGAAAAAGCGCAATATGCATGTATATACCTTAAGCGTGAGCTTGCTGAGTTTTTTGCAAGGAAAAATGTAAGAGAATACGATGAGCAATTTGGAGTGCGCTTAAACCAATTTCCTGAATAATCTCTGCATGGCTCCCTTGATCAAGAAAAAGTTCTGGGATACCAAAATTTAATACTTGAATGTTTGTATAGCCTTTAGAAAGCAAGAAATGATTGATAATACTACCCATTCCAGAAGCGACCGAATGTTCCTCTAAAGTGACAATTTTTTGATGAGACATCAGCATCTTACAAATAAGGTCTGCATCTAAAGGCTTTACGAAAATGGGGTCCATAATAGTAGGATGATAGCCTTGTTGCTGAAGAATCTCACGTACTTGAAAGGCTATAGTATTCATATGGCCTAAAGAAATAATTAATATCTCTTCGCCTTCGGCTAAAATTTCTCCTTTTCCGGGAAAGCGATAATTTAAAGGTTCTTCTCTATCTTCTGTCATCATATTAGGGTAACGTATCGCAGCTGGATGGCCCCATGTAGGTGCTGATTCCATCAGCTCGCGTAGCATATGGCCATCACGAGGCTGGCTGATGATCATATTGGGCATAGCATTTAAAAATGAAAGATCATAAATTCCATGATGAGTCGCTCCATCGGGGCCTGAAATTCCACTTCTGTCGATGGCAAAGATGACAGGGAGCTCTTGTAAACATACATCGTGAAAGACATTATCTAAAGCTCTTTGGAGAAAGGTAGCATAAATAGAGGCAAATACCTTCATTTTACGACCATATGCCAAGCCTCCACAATAAGTAATTGCATGAGATTCAGCAATTCCGACATCATAACAGCGTTCAGGAAACTTTTTCATAAAGTCTTCTAAACATGAACCTGCAGACATTGCAGGTGTAACGGCAACTACACTGGGATCGTTTTCGGCCATCTTTAAAAGATGGCTTCCAAAAATTTTTGGAAAAGTAAGTTTGGCTGTTAATGCTGGTAAAAATTTACCGGTTCCTGGGTTGAAGGGTCGTGCTCCATGATAAGAAATGGGATTTTTAACGGCTTCTTCCATGCCTTGCCCTTTATTAGTTAATATATGGAGAAGGACAGGCCATTTGGCATCTTTAATTTCTTCAAAAATTTCTACCATTTTTTTGATGTCATGGCCATCAATGGGACCGATATAAGAAAGGCCGTAATGCTCAAAGAAAGCCGCAGGACTTACCAAATTTTTCATTGATTCAGTAATTTTATGACCCTGTTTGGCCAAAAAAGGTCCATAGCTAGGAATTTTTGAAACCAGAGTGTCTAACTCTTGATAAATCTTATCGGTAGTTGGGTTGCTAAGTAAACGACTTAAAATTCGCGTAATAGCGCCTACATTTTTAGAGATGGACATTTCATTGTCATTTAAGATCACAATAAAGCGTTTTAAATCCCGAGGAATATTATTTAATGCCTCTAAAGATAAGCCGCAGGTAAGGGTAGCGTCCCCAATAATAGGGATGATATACTCAGAACGCTTGGTTAGATCGCGGTTTTTTGCCAGGCCTAAGCCTAAGGATAGGGCTGTACCAGCATGTCCTGCATAGAAATGATCATGGGGGGATTCTTTAGGATGGCTAAAGCCACATAGCCCTTTGTATTGGCGGATGGTAGGGAATAGTTGATTGCGTCCCGTTAAAATTTTGTGCGTGTAGGTCTGGTGGCTTACATCCCATAAAAATTTGTCCAGAGGAGAAGAAAAAGCTTTATGTAAGGCAAGAGTTAGTTCAATGGCTCCTAAGTTAGAAGCAAGATGTCCTCCATTAATCGACATTACCTCAATAATACGTCGTCTGATCTCATCGGCAAGAGTGTTTAAAGCGGCTAAAGGAAGTGGTTTGATGTCTTCGGGGGATTGAATTGTCTCCAGGATAGTCGTGCTCATTTTATTGTTTCTTTCCTTACTATGAATTAAATTCTTGCGTGAGTGGCTTTTTATCTGGGTCTAATACTACCTCACCATTACGATTTTTCACTAATATTTCAATTTTGCGCTCTGCTTCTAGTAGCCTTTTTTGGCAGCTAGAAATAAGCCTATCAGCTTCTTCATATAGCTTTAATGATTCATCTAAGCTAATCGCCCCTGAATTCATTTTTTCTAAAATTTCTTCCAGCCGTACAAAAGCAGCTTCAAAACTAAGTTCTTTTTCATTCACTGGCTTTAATTTCCTTTACAGTTGAAAGAACTTCCCCATCTGACAAATATATCCGAAGGTCTTGATTCTTATGGATGTTAGTTACGGAAGTTATAACTGAATTATCCTTTTCAGAAAAGAGAATAGAATAACCTTTGGTTAAAAGGTTTTTAGGGTTGATTAGGTGCAAAGCTACTGAAATACTTTCTAATTGCTCTTTTTTGGAATCTATAATATGCCTCATTTGATGGTAAATATTTTTATCCCAATATTTTACTTTCTCTTGCAAGTATGCAATTTGAGAAGAAGGTCTGAGAGTTCGCAGCCTTTTATTAGAAGCATCCAAGATAAGATGCAGCCTACAAATTTTTTGCTTGATTAGATAATCGAGCTGCTGGCGGTTATCATCTAGCCTTTGGATCCACGGCCCTAACAGATAATAAGGCGAAGAGAGCATAGGCTGTTTAAGAAATGCGCTTAAGCGTTGCCTGGATAGGAAAACTTTGTGAGAAATGCTTTGCGTAAGCCTTCTTTTTATTTGTTCTAAGTGTTTAAGTTGCTCAAGTTTATCAGCAATTACGATTTCTGCAGCTGCAGAAGGAGTAGGAGCTCGAACATCAGCAACATAATCTGCAATGCAATGATCTGTTTCGTGGCCTACTGCAGAAATAATGGGGATACGGCTATAAAAAATTGCCTCCGCCACAATTTCTTGGTTAAAGCACCATAAATCTTCAATACTCCCTCCCCCTCGGCCTACAATTATTACATCTACTAAATCATGTTCGTTAAAAAAATGGATCGCTTGGGCGATTTCCTGTGCCGCTTCTAAGCCTTGAACTCGCACTGGATTAATAAGAAGGTTAAGTCCTCCCGAACGTCTTGTTAAAATGTTTAAAATATCTTGGATAGCTGCTCCTGTAGGACTAGTAATTACACCTATACGGTTAGGCATGCGAGGAAGGGGCTTCTTATGCTCTTTTCTAAACCATCCAAGTTGGTGAATTTTTTGTTTTAGTTCTTCTAGCTTTATTAGCAACTCCCCCAGACCTACTGGCTTCATCTCATAGATCACAATCTGATAATTTCCTCGTGTAGGATAGACATTAATTGCCCCCCTCACTAAAACTTGCATACCATCTTTAGGAGGGGATCGCAATAAAGCCGCTTCTTGTCGCCAGATGATAGCGCTGATCTGCGCATGGGCATCCTTAAGAGAGAAATATACATGCCCAGAAGAATGAGGTTTACAATTACTAATTTCTCCTTGTAACCATACATTGGGGAAAGTTCCTTCTAAAGACAGTTTGATTGCCTGAGTCAATTGAGTGACAGATAAAACTACTGGTTCTGAGGCTGGAAGATGCATAAAATGAAATTTATATCCTATTTTTTCTAAGGTAATATAGAGTATAAAGAAGTTCGTATTTAAGAGAAAAGAGAGGCTAAGTAATTTTTATCTCTCTCTTCACAGTTTGGCTATAAAATGCTGGATTTGCTAGAAAAAGAAAAGCGCCTTTAAGAGCAAAAAAAGGAACTTATAAACCTCCTTAAGTTAAAGAGATTTGCGTTAAAATAAAGGATATAATTATTCATTTTCCTTAAATTGTGTACTTTACAGCATTCCTCTTGGCTGAAGCAAAACATTCGTAGGCATGGCTTGCTTTTTAGGTAGAAAAAATGATAATATCACTTTTAAAAAAGGAATTTTCATGACGTCCGCAAGCCGTCCCGTAGTCATCGCTGGCAATTGGAAAATGTATAAAACAATTGAGGAGGCTACAGCTTTTGTTCCAGAGCTAGTATCATTAATTAATACCCCTCAAGCTCAAATTTATTTAGCGGTACCTTTTACTGCTATTAAAGCTACTTCAGAAGCAGCAAAAGATACTGTTTTAGTTGTGGGAGCCCAAAATATAAATGATGCATCTGAAGGGGCTTTTACCGGAGAAATTGCCGGGAAAATGCTAAAAGATGCAGGGGCAGAATTTGTGATTATAGGTCACTCCGAACGGCGACGCCTTTTCTATGAAACAGATGATCTTATTAATAAAAAGATTAAAAGGGCTTTAGAGGATAATTTACAAGTGATTTTTTGCGTGGGTGAATCAAAAAAAGAGAGAGAAGCGCAACAGACTCATGAAGTATTGGCTAGGCAGCTTAAAGAGGGGCTGGCGGATATTTCAGTAGAGCAGCTCAGGCATATTATTATTGCCTACGAGCCTATATGGGCTATAGGCATGCCTCAACCAGCAGGAGCTGAAACGGCCCAGGATGCGCACGCATTTTGCCGTCAATTAATAAATGAAGGCTGGGATGAAAAAGCTGCTGAACAGATTATTATTCAGTACGGGGGAGCTGTGAAACCAGAAAATGCAAAAAAATTTTTAGAACAGCCCGATATTGATGGTTTACTTGTAGGAGGAGCTTCTCTTTCATCAAAAGATTTTGCTCAAATTATTAATTGTTTTAACTCTATTTATGAAGAAGGGATTACTAAATGACATTTTTATATTACACCACTATGGTTTTTTTCATGATGCTATGTGCTTTATTGTGCTTTGTCATTTTGATCCAAGAAAGTAAAAGCTCAGGGTTAGGAGCCTCTTTTGGGGGAGAAGCAAGCGAGTCGTTATTTGGAACATCTACCGCTGACGTTTTGAAAAAATTTACCGCTTGGCTAGCAGTAATCTTTTTTGCTGCTTGTATTATTCTCTCCTTATGGACTAATGCTATAGGCCGTGCTAATCAAGCGCAAAGCATGCCATTTACCCTAGAAAATACCGAATCCTCATAACCATAAAAAGCTTAACGAATAACGTTTATAAACGTTATTCGGGCTTTCATGTTTCTTGATTAATCTGCTTTATCGACTGATCAATCCATTTAACTTGCCGCAAGGTGGCAGCCATAAGGACGCCGAAAACTGTTCCTGCCACTAGGCAAGTAGCTGCAATGAAAATAATCTTGGAGGCGACTAAAGTGACGAGAGCAACAATGGCTACTAAGCTTACTAGGTTTGAAATAAGGCTAGAATCATGATATTGTTCAATCTTGCTGTAATAAATACGTAAATCATAAAGAGAATTTCTACGTAAATTATTATCTAGATTTACTTCTTGAAGTTCCTTGTCAATGGTCTTGAGGATGTATTTGGTAACGAATGTGCCTATGATAGGAGTAAGCGATAAAATTTTAAAATTTAGCTGAGCTTGAAAAGGGGGCTTGTTATCAAGCAAGGCTGGATGATGGGTTGTATCCATTCCGCCATGTGTAGTATGGGAGGGAAACATTTTTACTCCTGACTTTATTAGTTTTAACAAGTTTTTGCAAAGGGCTTACCCCGAAAAAACTACATTTATGAGTGTTTCAGGAGAAGAAGGAAAGCCTAATCTTTATAAAATTGCTTATTCAATAAAGAGCTAAATTTTTGCCTTTTTGCAAAGTTTTAATAAAAGAGAAGAGATCAGTTTTTAACTTCCTATGAACAACCTTCTACCATTTATGATAATGCCTTAAGGGTGAGTAATTTTATAAAATACTGCCTCTTGAAAAACAACTAAAATATTTAGAGCTTTAACTTTTAAAAGAGTATTTCTTTTTAATTTCTCGAAGTTTAGATTCTATATTCTGACGGTCCGATCGGCTTGCTATACGATCAATAAATAATTTTCCATTAAGATGGTCATTTTCGTGTAAGATGCAGCGAGCTTCATAGCCTACGAATTCTTCGGTAAATGTTTTGGCATCTAAGTCCATCGCTTGGACCACAATTTTTAAAGGGCGTGTAACTAACCCTGAAACTTTAGGGATGGAAAGGCAGCCTTCTGGTAGGGTGTCACTTTCTTCACTATAGGAAAGAATTTTAGGATTAATAAAAATTCTTTCCACGCCAGGAAGGGTAGTCTCATCATTCATATAGGTAGGTACACAGGTAACAAATATAGCAATAGATTGATGGACTTGAGGACCTGCCAAGCCGATGCCTTTTTCTGCATACATCGTTTCTAGCATATTGGCTGCAAGCTGACGCAAATCAGAATTAAATTCTTTAATAGTCTCCGTTTTCTTACGAAGAATAGGATCTCCATAGTAGGCAAGCTGTAAAATCATAAAAGCTTTAAATAAAAGTGATAATACAAGGGAAGATAACCCACTACATTTTTTTTTGCAATCCTAATTGCAGCGTTAATAATAATAAAATGAAAAAGTTTTCTTATTATTAGAAGAGATTAGATATTTTATATTTGTAATAATTTTGCTTGAATGTATATTAATCATTATTAACATGCAAACATACGATTAATTAGTAAATAATTTGTTACACATTCAAACATTTGATTTTTTAAAGTTTTCTTAGATTAAATTTTTCTTTAAAAGCCTTCTTTGCTTTGCCGCCATCGCCTTGAAACATTAACCATCTCCTATTAAACGCCAAATTTTTTCCTTAAAGAATTCTTCTAACGAAAGCTATCTAGGATATGCAGGAAGAAAGTTGTTGGATTTCTCTAGTAAGAACCTGGATAGCATGTGCATTTTTTGTAAGGAATATTAATATTTTAGCTTTCCCTTTTTTATATAGGCTTGCTTACTTAAGCTTTACCTTAAAGCTCTTTCAGCTAAAGCTTTGTCCCTTTGGTTATGACTAACTTTGCTTTCAAAAAACATTCTTCCTCTTCTTTCTTAAGCGGTGGCTAAACTTTGGCGCCTTATTTTGCTCTGCTTTTAGCTTACACTTTTGCTCTCTATCCACTTTCGCCAGCTGCTTTTACTAGCAGTTAGGTTAGAAAGGATGAGCCATGGCTACAGGAAAAAAAGCAAACGAAAGTCTAGTGGCATCATGTTTCTATCTATTTGCAAATATATTTAGCCCTTGCAAGCCGATTATTGCTTAAGTGATAAAGAAATTAATCAAGCATTCTTGAAAGGGATAAAACAATGCAAAGTAGATTTTGCCTTACATTAAGGCATAGTAGCTGTGCCATGCAATTAAAAATACTTTAAGCCGATCTGCCTTATCAGGCTTTTTCTTAATAAAATGCTTTAAAGCATCCTGAGGGGAAGTTAGAAAGCCCGAACCCTCTCTTTCTATCAAATCTTTATCGCGATTAGCTTAAGTCAGTCTTGCCTGGTAAGCGGTCAGGGGAGGTATCAATTACTTTGTGATAAATAAAACAATTTCTAGGGTTTATATTTACTTAATCATATATTAAGTACTATGCAACCTTCATACGAGCAGCTATTTAATGAGAATGCAGAGCTAAGAGCTGAAAATGCCCAGCTTCGAGCTGAAAATGTACAATTAAAAACCCTGGTGAATAGATTGGAAAAGGTAATCAGCTAGCTTGAAGCGCGTATTGCTCATTTGGAAGAGCTGCTTAATCAAAATTCTAAGAATAGTTCCCAGCCACCGTCGACGGATCAAAAAGCTAATCGTTCATTATTAGCTAAAGTAGAAAATCGACCTTATCACCCTGGTGCTCGCCGTAAGTTATTACCTGCTAGCGCAGTTACCTCGCAAGAGGTTTGTAGTATAAAAGTTTGTCCATACTGCCACGCTGCTATGCATGCAACTGATAAGTTTCTTGCACGGCAGCAGATCGAGCTTCCTGAAATTAAACCTTTGGTGCATCAAATCGATCGAGTGACGAGCAAATGCCCTTGCTGCCATCTACAAATACGTCCTGAACTTAAAGAAAATGAGCAATTCTTGATCGGTCTTAAGACTGGTAGGCTTTATTAATCTGCTGAGGGAACAATACTGCCTAAGATCATCGTGCCGTGCGTGCCCTGATTAGTGCGCTATTGCCTAATGTAGCTTTAAGCCAAGGTCTTATTTCTAAAGTTAAAGCTCGCACCGCTGCCTTACTTTTTTCCTCTTATATGATACTCGTTAAAGCAGCTATTACCACACCGCAGCCTTTGCATACAGATGCGACAAGTTGGCGTCATGCTGCCATTAACGAACATTGGCTAGTACTACGTGTAGGAAATGGGATTGCTTATGCATTAAGAGCTTATCAAAATGGCGTTACTCTAAAAGCGCTAGTCGGTCAGAAAATTTATTGTTTAGTGAGTGATTGAGGCTAAAGCTATTCATCAAATTAAGGTAAAGATCAAACAGTATTGTTTAGCTCATCTAATCCGTACTCTACAAAGGCAAGCGAACAGCCCAATATATCTTTAGACGATATACAGCATTTAGGACACCCATATGATATCTTGCAAGAGCTTTTTAAAGATAAATATCGCCTAGAAAAAGGACAAATCAGCCAGTCTACTTAGGCTATAGTATGGGTATCTTAACTGGTGTTATATACAAGAAGAATTGCAAACACTGCAGTACTGGCGTAGCACTAAAAAATGGCGGAAGTTTTGCCACAAGCTTTTAAAGCAGATCAAACATTTCCATGCTTACTTGAAAGATCCTGCTATTCCTATGACCCATCATGCTGCCGAAGAATTTTTAAGAAATCTAGCCATTGTACGTAAGTTAGGTAGCCAGTCTATTGATGGCAAAAGATGGACGAGGAGCTGCATAGCTGTATCGAAACTCTTTATCGTCAACAAAAGTCTATTCTAGATTTTCTAGCAGACGCCATCTATGCAGCTCCTAACAAGCAAACTATCCCTTCTGTTATCTAAAATTTTTTATATCCCATGCCCGCTTACCTTGCCTGTCCTTAAATAACTCATTTATTTAATTGCTTAAAAAAATCTCTTTTTTTTAACTATTTTTGCTTGATTAATATTAGAATAATTTTAATTTTTAATTGTTAACTTTTATTAAAGTATTATTGTTTTCACAGCTTAAAATGCTTTATAAATTCTTGACATTTGTAGTTGTCTTTAAAGGATATTTTAATGGAAGTATCTCTCCTCAGTTTGAAAAAATAAAGATGCCAAGAAGGAAAACATTAAAATCATTGAAAAGAAATAGATTATCCTTTAATTTAGAAAGGAAAATATTTTGTTGTTTTGTTTTGGTGATGAAATTTAATTGAAATCTTAATTTATAAGATAGTTTAAGATTGATTTCTAAAATTTAAGTTTATTTATATTTTTAATATGTTTTATAATATTTATTGAACAAATAGAGGAGATAAACATGCTTCCCCCTTCTACTCCTACTTCTCCCGTATCCAGCTTTCATAAATTTTTTGATTATATTCCTATTATAAGTATAGGATCAGCGATTGCTCACTTTGCTATCCTCTTATTTGAAAAGTTTTCGCCGAAAAAAAGTTTGTATAACGCTCCATTAAATGAACGCAATATCCAGGTTATTTCTTCAGACAGCTGGGGGCACGGAAAAAGAGGTTTACTAGACTGTGTGCCTATTGCAGGAAACATTATTCTTGGGATTCATGACCTTTACCATAAATATTATGGAGCTAAGCCCAAGCAAGAATTGCCTACCTCATCGAACTCTCATTCTGCTTCCACTTTGAGTACCACAGGTAAGACAGACGAGGCTTTTAAGAGAAAAATTGCGCAACTTGAAGAAAAGTTAAAGCAAAAGGAAGCTTTAATTCAGCAACAAAATGTAGTAATTAGAAGCCACGAGCAAACAATAGAAAAATTAGACAATCAATTGATTGTGGCAAAAGATGAAAATAAAAAGCTTAATAAAAAAGTTGAAAAAATTAGAAGAAAGAATGAAAACCTTATTAGCGAAAAAGAGAAGCTTCAACTTTTAATAGACAATAAAAATGATGAGCTTATTGGTGCCACAAATATCTACCAAACGACGCAAGACGAATTGCAAAAAGCCTATGCAAATTTGGCAGAGGCAAGAAAAGCTTTAGCTCAAGAGCAAACATTTGCTCAACAACATTCTAGCCTTGGTTCAGCTGAAGACTTGGAGAAATTAAATCAGGATTTACATCGACAACAACAATTAGTTGAAGAATTGGAAAGGAAAGCCAATTCCATACGACAAAACTTGGAGAACGCTGAAAAAGAAAAAAATGATCTGATTCAGCAGTTGCAGCGTACGCAAGAGAGCTTGCAGCGTAAAGAGGCCAACCTTGAAGCAGCAACAAGGGCTTCGCAACTGGCTCATGAAAGCTTAGCAAACGTTCAAGAAACGGTAGAAAGTGTACAAATAGAAAATGGCAAGCTAAAACATCAAGTGATAAATCTCACAAGTCATTTGAAAGATCGTGAGCAAGAAAACTTGGAGCTACAACAGAGGATTGATGAGCTAGAGCTAAATAAGCAAGAAGCCATAGATCTAAGAAAAAAACTTGCTAGCCAGGAAAGCTTTGTAGCCACATTTTTAAAAGAAGAGCAACAAATACGCGAGGATCTTAGCAGTAAATTATCACAAGCACAAGAGACGATAAGGGAATATGTCTCTCAAGTTGAACAGCTACAGATGAAATATGAGGGTTTAAAAAGTAAATATCAGACTTTAAAAGATGAACCACCTTTAAAACAAGAATTAGAGGCGGTGGAGCGTAAGTTAGCAGAAATTACAGTACAAAGAGACCATTTGCTAGAGCAAATTGAATTCATCAAATTTGCTCAAACGCTTCCTTCTTTAGATAGATCTCTAAGTCTTAGCAGGTCTATGCATCCTGAGGATGATATTTCTCATGATAATATCTCCCAGGTGACAGATTCAGGAGAAATGACAGAATGGACTTTAATTGCAGAGAAAGAAAAAACAGAAGATGAAGGAGTGACTTTTGCTGGTAAATTCTCCTCGCGTTATAAAAGGGAAAATATCGATACCTATATCCAACATGTTCTGACAGCAGGCAATCATGCCGCAGATGACCTTGCAAAACGGATACAAGAAATACTTAATTACGAAATTCCTCCTGCTCTTCTTTCTGAATTAATCTTAAATTTTAACGAGCAGATACGAAAAAAAGCTCTTTTAATCCACGAAAGATTAGGCATTAACAGCGATAACATCGAGCAATTTATTAAGCCGAATGATCCTATTGTGGAGAAAGGAAAAAGGCTTGCGAAAGAATATGAAAACGAGATCATGAGTGCGTTACAGGATGCATGTAGGCAGTCTGCTGAAAAATGGCCTCAGCATAAGAAAGATCTCCTCTCTTTAACGGACGAATGCTTCAAAATTTATCAAAACGCCTATTTTCAAGGCGTCGTACATTTTAACCATTGGTGGAGAGAAGTGTACGATAAAACAATCAATTTTAGTAAAGAGGAGCTCGGCGCAGCTCAAGTGCAACTAAAAGCTGTGGGAGAACCTTACAGCTCGGCCGCACCGCGCAATCGCCAAGATACTCAAAACCCTGCTGTCCCTAACTTCTTTAGAACAACCTACCTTCCTTATCTATCCTCTCCTACTTCGGATATGAAAGCGATCAAAATGGACAATGTGACTCGTTCGGCTATCCCAGTGGAGTTTGACCAGACAAACAAAGAAATTCGCGAGCAAATTAATAGACAAATCGTAAAAAAAATACTAGAAGAACATGCGCTAGAATATTTAAAAAAACATTCAGGACAAGCAAGCGGCGAAATTCCTATAAAATTGGATTTTGCAGCCGTCACTTTATTATCCCCCTCATCAGTGTTAGATTGGGCTAATTATTTTGGAAAATTGGCTAATGCAGATAATGAAGCCATGCTTCTAAAGGAAGCAAAAGAGGCTTACGAATATTGGCATGGAAAACCTTTGGTAGTTAAAGGTCAAGAGTTTCAATTTCAAATTACCTATATGAACATACCCTGCAATGACCTTTATTTTAAATCTTTAGAATGGTCAACGCAGGCTTATGCACTAGAATGGGAGGCCAATCAAATAGCTATAAAACACCTAGCGCAAAAAGTCGTAGAATATGAACTAGCGGTGAAAAAAGAAATAGAGGAGAATAATACTTCCTCTGACTTAAAATCAAAAATGATGAAAGTTAAAATCTTACAAAATCTTTTGAAAGATGTAGAATCTATATTAAATATCCCTGAAGGTAAAAAATTAGAAGCTTTTGGTAATAATTATTATGCTCTAGTCTCTCGGGTACTCATGTTAACTAGTTTAGTAAGCGATGGGGTACACTTTGGATGCCGAAGCGGCAAGGACCGTACGGGCCTAGCTAATCTTGAGGTAGACAAATTGCTACAGCTTACTCATGCATTAGAAGGTTATCCTTCATTAGAAGCAGAGGTGAATGAGCCTAAAATAAGGGCTATGGCTAAAGAGATAGGACATCAACTCTATATAGATTCCGGTAATCTTGATGTGATTCCTGAGGCAAATCTAGGATGTCCTTTGGGAATGAATATAGGAGCTTGTGCCAATCCAGGGGATAAAGAAGCTAAAGAATATGCTCTGGCAGGGGCAAAAGCTTTCGTACGTCCAGGTCATTAATCTAAAAAGATTATGCAAGTTTGATTACCATAGGATTAAACTTGTATTTACATAGGATCTTAAGTTAATTCTTTAGGCACTAGCCATGAGTAGAAATTTGCACATTTTTTGCCTAGCTTTAATTTCTTTCTAAGATTGAAATAGGACTAGAAGAGGAAGCTAGGTCAGAGAGCTTCTCTTTAATAGGTTACTTTTCTTCATTTAGAAGAGGAGAAGATTCAATAGGTTTGATACGCACTTTTTCTACTGAACGATCGCTAGATTCTAAAATCTCTAGCTCAAAGTTATCATGATGGATGATAAAGTTTGTAGAGGGAATGGCGCCAGCTACATGGAATACATAGCCGCCTACAGTATCATATTCTTCTTCCTGGGGAATTTGAATGCCAAGCTGTGCCTCTACATCAAAAATGCTCATTTTAGCATCAATAATCCAAGAACCGTCCGCTAATTGTTTAACAGTTTCTTCTTCTTGATCATATTCATCTGCAATTTCTCCTACAATTTCTTCCAATATATCTTCTATAGTGATGATTCCTTCTGTACTTCCATATTCATCCACCACAATGGCAAAATGAACTTGTTTTTGGCGAAATTCTTGTAGAAGATTGGAAATTTTTTTTGTTTCCGGTGTATATAAAATGCTTTTTTGTATAGCTTCAATGGGTGTATCAAGAATCCTCGAGTCTTTTTTTTCCTCATATTCCATGTATTTTTTCAAAACATCTTTGTACATAAGTACTCCTACGATATTATCTAACGAATGTCGATAGATAGGAGTGCGGCTGTACCCCTCATGTTGCAAAAGCCGGGCTGCTTCTTTAATGGATGTGTCTGCAGATAAGCTAAACATATTGAGGCGGGGCACCATCACTTCACGAGCACAGCGTTCCTTGAAAGTTAAAACAGATTCTATAAGTTTTTTATCATGAAAATTTAGAGTGGGGCTAACTTCTGCTTCTTGAATTAATTCAATAATCTCTTTTTTAGCTTGAGCACTAGGTACCTGCGTTGAATCGAAGTATAAGTCATAAGATCTTAAATGGGAGATTTTTAGAAAAATAAAAGCTAGAGGAAATGCAAGAAAAAAGTAAACAGAAGAAAAAGAAAACCCTATTTTGAGAGCTTTTTCTGGTAGATGTGTGCCTAATAATCTTGGTAGATAATCACCCAGAACAAAAGAGGCTAGAATTAAAATGAGAAGGCTTATAATTATCCATAATGTATTCAGGTAATCAGGCCTTTCGCGAAGGGAGTTAAAGAGAGTGGTCTGCGACAGAAAAATGATGCCGCAGGCTGTATAACCAAAACGCGCTAAATTTTGAGCACAAATCGCTGTGAAAAATAGGCTTTCATATTCATGATGAGGAAAAAAAATATGATGAAAGGATCTGTACAAAAAAAAAGAATTCATCGCTTTAATTTGCTTTTGAGCATCTTTTTTATGCATACGACGGAAAGAGCTAATCACCGCTGTGAGGAGAAAGGATCCGAGGAGGAAAAAAAGTGTCAAAAAGAACATCCAAATGAGAAACAACTACTTCTCCTTTATTATCTATTTAGGTAATAGTAATAGATTAAGTTTCTTTAAATTAACCATGTGTTTTTTTTCCGCTTTTCGCATGATCAGCTTTTTCTTTCTTTCAGTATCCTCGTATCCCATTAAATGAAGCAGCCCGTGTACAATATATAAAGTACATTCTTCGTAAGGATCGCCTGAATGCTTTTTAGCATATTCAAAGGCGGTTTGAGGGCAAACAAAAATTTCTCCTAGAATTCTATATTTCTCCGGCCCTTCTCCATGATTATTTGTATCCATAGGGAAAGAGATACAGTCAGTTGTCGAGGGGTCATTAAAATATTGCTGATGGAGCTGGGAAATTACGAGAGGTGTTACAAAATATATAGATAGTTCATCACAACTTTGATTTTCTAACTTAATAACAGCATCAGCAATTTTTTTGACTAAGCGCAGGGGAAAAGATAAATTTTTTTGCTTATTGTGGACGTGTATTTGCACAAATGTAATAAGTGGGTTAAAAGCTACTTTGTTAACACAAAGACCTATTGAATGCAAGAAGAAGAAAAATTTTTTTAAAAGATGGAAAGCCAGGAGCCTGTAGGGGCTCCGTAACTCTTTTAAAGAACTGGTGTTTTAGGTAAACCTGTTATGCGAGTTTTCTTTTCCGCATCCCAGCGTCCTAATTTTTTTAATACATCGATTCTTTCAAATCTTTTTAAAACGTTACGTTTGGTGGCCCCTTTGTTGGCTTTTCCAAAGCTTGGATGTCTTGACATAACTCGATCCTTAGATTACTTAATTTTTGGAATAAAAGCTTGTTTGGCAATAGCGCCTTCCAAAGCATTTGAGTGGGATTTAAATCCCTCTTTCAAATTTTCTTTACGGGGTCCAGTTTTTTTAGCAGGAAGGCTAGGCTTGCGATGAGATTTGCTGCGTCTTTCTGCTTGTTTACTAATACGAACCATTTTATACTCCTAAAGTCATAAAGCAAGCTGATTATAAGGATTTAAGCCAATTGATGCAAGTAAAATGAAAATTTAGACAGGGGAAAGCTTATAGACGATTATTTCCCTTGATAATAAATGTAAAATTCAATTAAAATTTATTATAAATAATATAGATATTCCTACTAACTAACCAAAATATAAAGATACATGAAGGGTCCTGTAGCGCGCGACAGTATAGGAAGGTGTACGCCAGGCAATGATCTCTATGCCATGATTCGCAATCCTATGGCAAAGGTAGCGCCTGTGGCAAAGCCCGTAGATACAATAAGATCTTCTCGTTTGCGCCTTGAAAGAGAAGCAACGGCTAAAATTGGCAAATTCATGCAAAATTTTTTAGTGGTTGCACGAGCCGGCAAATATATCTTTTTGGCATTCACTCTACCCCCTTATTTGTTGCTATACGGATTACCTAAATGGGTCGTTGAAAATACTGTCCCCCTTTTATTTTATCTTTCCTTAAAGCCTTTCCAGATGATGCATCACAAGCTAAGGTACGCACTTAAAAGCCATGAAGCTAGCAAGAATGTTATCTACAGTATAAAAAACTTGTTTTCGCACGCTTTTAAGCATACTGCGGAATACATTCAATGGATTCAACGCACAAGCCAGGCTTTGTTTGTACATTTAAAGCATTCTATGGTTGCTTTAAGCTATCGTCTATTGCAGCCTTATTTGCCTATCATGCAAAGAAGCATTCAAACCGCGGAAGCAGTTACAAAGATGCTTTTGCAAAAGACTTATCAACGAGGTGATAAGCAAGCAGAACTGGCTCGCGAATTTGCATTATTATTGTGGAAAATAGCTAAAGAAGAGTTTGCTGGCCCTCTTAATCTTTATATCAATGATTTGAAAGCTAAATTTAATACCTTTAAGAAGCATTTAAAAAAGCAGATAGAAAAGCCTCGTCTGGAAATTCAGAAGTTTAACGATAACCTAATACATCAACTGAAACGAATCAATGAAACCCTACAAACTTTAGGACTAAAGATTTCTAAACATGCAGAAATAATGACTTTAACTGTAATCAATGCGGCTCTTCCCTTCATTGGATGGGCTAAGCCGCAAATCCAGCGCAGCGTCAATCTTTTCCAAACGGGCAGAGCAAAGTTAAACCACCATTTGACACACTTAAGTAGCATTATGCAAAACTTAACGTTATCAGCTTTAAAAGCATCGCGCTTTAGCCAACATCTGATTGTTAATTCAGTAAAAGACGTTTTTAAAGCAATAGTTCCTCGCTTTGTAAAGCAATTTTTTAATCCTAAAGGCGGTTTTAAGCAAAAGAGGCAGCAAATGCTAGAATTTTTTTTAGGAAAAGCGAAAAAGCTTCAGGGCTTTGCAAAACACTTGCTAAGTAGTGCTCTAGAAGCCTCTAAAAAAGGTTTGTTTAAGTTTTTGCAAAAATTTTACAAGTTTATCTTCTTAATCGGTAAGCAGCTTAAAGAATTGCCCATGCGTCTTGCTAAAGCAATTTTCCGAAGTTATCTTTTTGCTTGCAATTCTTTTGTTCAGATAAATCACCTTATGCGTTGGTTTTTTATCTTAAGTTACGTGCTCGTACGTTTAGCATGGCAAGAATTGCGTGAGATAGCAGGACGTATTCTCGAAAGTTATAGCTTTAAAAAAATTTAGCTTCTTAGTACTACAGTGGTAAATATAAACATAGCTTTCTTTGCCTTTGATAGTGTTAGTAACAGGTTCTTGCTTGATGCTTATGATGCCAATTAGACCATTCTAGCCAATAACTCCAACATTGCTTAATAGAGGTGTGGGCATCTATCCCTAGACGCCTAGCTTCTTGCAAGGTATATCTAATTAAATTAAATTTCGGTGCTTTTAGAAACTTCTTCATATGAAGCCTAAAGAGCTTTCTTTTCTTCTCCAGCGGGTTGAAAGCATCGCGCAAGCCCGAAAAATAAGTTAAAGCTAATCAACAAAGCATCATGTGCGAGTACCAACCGATGTAACTTCTCACCTCATAGTGATCAAGCCCAATTTCTCCTTTAGAAGCTTTAAAGCATTCCTTTATCGTCCAGCGGCTCCCTGCAGCTTTAGCCATAGCTTGTAAAGTAACATTGTTGGGACAACAAGGTATATAATAAGCTACATCACGAGGATCTTTTACGTTACGTTTTAATAAAAACCAGCGTGCCCACCCTTTAAGTGCTATTTGAATTGACTTCTAGACGATACCACTGATAATAGCGTTCGCCTTTTGCTCCTTTTCCTGTTGATAAGCTCTGCCAGTCTTTTGGCTTAATTTCTGCAAGGAAACGTTGGACTGAATTTCGATCAAACAAAACCTACGCTCACATGGTAGTTAGATAGCACAGCTAATATATAAGGACAGCATTCTTGCTCTAGATAAGCTCTTAAGGGATAAACTCCCTACACCTCATCTCCTACTACTTAATGTAAATTTTAGTAAAATGGTGACTCAACATTTAAAGGAGGCACCATGAAGTTTGATAAGATAGAGAAATTAGATGATGAGCGATTTAGACGATTGACAGGGGTCAAGCGTACCACCTTTAATAAGATGGTGCAAATTTTACAGCAAGCCGATACGGCCAAGAAGATTAAAGGCGGGCGTAAATATAAACTGCGTTTAGAAGACATGCTGTTGATGGCTTTGGAATATATGCGCGAATATAGGACCTATTTTCATATTAGCCAAAGCTATGGAGTCAGTGAAAGTTCAGCTTATAAAGCGGTGAAATGGATTGAAGATACGTTAATCAAGCATCCAGATTTTGCTTTACCGGGACGTAAAGAGCTTTTGAAAAGCGATACGGAATATGAGGTTATTTTGGTTGATGCTACAGAAACGCCTATTGAGCGCCCTAAAAAAAACAAAAGCGTTATTATTCAGGGAAAAAGAAAAAACATATCCTAAAGACCCAAGGTGTAGTCGATAAGAAAAGTAAAAAAGTAATTTGTACTTCACATGGTAATGGCAAAAAGCATGATTTTAGGCTATTCAAAGAATCCCAGGTTAAACTCCATCCACAAACAAAAGTGCTAACAGATTTGAGGTTATCAAGGATTAAGAAAGCTACATATTCAAACCCAGATGCCCAAAAAAAAGTAAGAAGAATCCTTTAACTAAAGAGGATAAAAAACAAATCAAAGTTTATCAAGAGAAAGAGCTGCCAATGAAAATGTCATTGGCCTCCTTAAGCGATTTAAAATTATAGCAGATCGCTACAGAAATAGGCGTAAAAGATTTGCACTTCGCTTCAACTTAATTGCAGCAAATTCTAACTGGGAATTAAATATGTAAGTTTTGAAAGAGTTTTATTCCATCATTCGATAGAAGAATTAAAAAATTGCGCCAAAAAGAGCCGTTTTTCTCAAATAAAGCAAAGAATTAAGTTTATTCTTTTAGCCAAATTAAAATTGCTGCGTCACTTAATCGCCAAAACCTGTAGCTGCTCCTGAATGCTTGGAAGGTCCCCCCTTTCCTTAGGTCTATCTGAAAAAAAGCGCCGGTAAATTATCTTTGAATTGTTTTTCATTGATAAGGATACGAATTCGTTTGACTTGCTTTTTTAATTTTTTTTATATTGCCTTTAAAAAATAAGAATGCTGAAAAGTCATCACTACCCAAGGAAATAAAATGCATCCTATCTCTTCGGCCTCTATTGAAAGCTTGCCCAATGAATTGCTGCTCCCTATCTTAGAGGCTTGCGCAGTTCCTTCCTTATTTAGCGTCTGTAAAAGATGGCATCATCTGCTGGCTTCCGAAGTGATGCCTTCTCTTTATAAAAAAATAGGTAAAGTACATGTTTCCCAAGGGGATATTAGCAAGCAGGCTTTTATTTTAGATAGGATTTATGGGCTGGATGATAGGCTTTCTGAAGGAGAAAAAGCTAAGGCAATCTTCAAGGAGGCCTTTACTCTAGCTAAATCCCTTGCTCCTGCGGAGCTAGAATTTAAATGGAAAACCCAGGAAAAAAGGTGCTTTACTCTGGCTAACTATGCCTCTTATCTTATAAATATTAATCGTCTGTTAATGTGGAAAGCACTGACTGGTGGAGCGGCATACTTAAGCCAAGAAAAAATCAAGTATTTACCTTTAGAAAAACAAGGGGAGCTTTTTAGAGATTGGATTGAAGAAAATTGTAAAAATACCACGGCTTTAGATTTATCTGGAGTAGGCTTGACTTATTTACCCCCAGAAATATGCCAGTTATCTCAGCTGCAAAGGCTTGACTTAAATCAAAACCAGCTCTCTAGCCTTCCTGTAGAAATCGGGCAGCTGTCTCAGCTGCAAGAGCTTTGCTTAAACCAAAACCAGCTCACCAGTCTGCCTATAGAAATCGGGCAGCTGTCTCAGCTGCAAGAGCTTTGCTTAAACCAAAACCAGCTCACCAGTCTGCCTATAGAAATCGGGCAGCTGTCTCAGCTGCAAGAGCTTTACTTAGACCAAAACCAGCTCACCAGTCTGCCTGGAGCAATTGGACAATTGCCTAAGCTGCGAATACTTTCCTTAAATCAAAACCAGCTCACCGCTCTGCCTACAGAAATCGGGCAATTGTCTGAGCTGCGAGAGCTTCACTTAAACCAAAACCAGCTCACCAGCCTTCCTGCAGAAATCGGGCAGCTGTCTCAGCTGCGGTGGTTTTACTTAAACCAAAACCAGCTCACCAACCTTCCTGCAGAAATCAGGCAGCTGTCTCAGCTGCAAGGGCTTTTCTTAGGCTATAATCAACTCACCGCTCTACCTGCAGAAATTGGGCAGCTGTCTCGGCTGCAAAGGCTTTACTTAAACCAAAACCAGCTCACCAGTCTGCCTGCAGAAATTGGGCAGCTGTCTCGGCTGCGAAGGCTTGAATTAAATCAAAACCAGCTCACCAGTCTGCCTGCAGAAATTGGGCAGCTGTTTCAGCTGCGAAGGCTTGAATTAAATCAAAACCAGCTCGCTAGCCTGCCTGCAGAAATTGGGCAGCTGTCTCGGCTGCGAAGGCAAAGCCTTGAATTAGCGGGAAATCCTTTGAAAGATATTGCAGAAAAAATAAGGCAGCGTTTCCAATTGTAGAATGGCCTTAAGTACTTTTTAAATTGGTGGTGAGCTAAAATGGAGTGAAAAACTTTTAGCTATCTTATCTTTAAACAAGTAATCCGCTTTTTGCTATTTTTTAAAAACTTGGAGAGGAGTTGAATGCGACGAGTATGGCACATTGCCAATAGAGTAGAAGTGATAGGCTAAATGCCTATACACTCCCATAAGCAAGCTTGTGAATAAACAAGAAGGTGAAATAAGCATGTTTTCATTAAAGTGATGAACTTATGATAGGAAAGAACAGGAGGAAATTATTTCTTCAGCGAGGGAATGACTTATCGCCTATAATAATCTTTAAATGTTCTATAGCCACTTTTAGGAAAGGGGCAGTACTCATCGCTTCACTTAATGATAATTTTGATCATCTATTTCTTTTATTGCTTTTCCAGTGAGTGGTTTATAAGTGGCTTCCAGCCAAAAATTTGTGCCATTAACCTCCGATTGCTTACAAAAATCATCTTATCGCAAAAAATGGAGATTAATCAGTGGATATCTTTTTCAATCATTTCGGCCTTCTAGCTTTAAGTTTTTTTAGTGCAGAATACTTTTAAAGCATAGGAAGGCCTTTTTTTTCAACTATTTCCTTAACCGAAAGAGAGCTATTGAAAGCTATCTTTTATGTATTAAGAACCGGCTGCCAGTGGCATTATCTACCCAAAAACTTTCCTCATTGGAAAATTGAAATGAGAAAAAATTCTTTTCTAAAAGCTCTAATGCTGACCTAGCTTTAGCAAATTATACTTTTATCCAATCTTTTCCCTATTGTTATGTTATGTAAGCTCAGTTTAAAGATGATATCCAATACATAAGCCCTCCTATAAGGCCAGAAGGGGAGGAGGCTTTAGTAGCTTTTCATAAAGAATTTTCAGAAAAAAGTTTATATTATCGCTTTTTTGAGGTTACGGGTTTAGAAATTTGAATTGCTTATAGAAGGCTAGCAAAAATTTGCTCAAACTTTTTTGATTGCTATCTTTCAGCGGTAGCTGAAAAAAAAGAGCTTAATAAGTTTTTTTTATGTACTATGAGTGTTTCATGTTAATTGGGCAATGCGGCAGCTCAAGAGCCGAGCTTAAGTTAACAATCAGCCATCTCTGCCAAAATAAGGGGGTAGGTACGCAATGAATAAAGTATTTAATGAAGCACGCCAAGAGAGTATGTATATAATTACACCCACGATCCTCTCGGATACAGGCAGATGATTCAGGTTCATGAGAAAATAGGTTTTATTAAGCAGCTAGATCTTAGCCATCCATCTACATATTGCAGGACTAACTACTTAGCAAGGATTTTATATGAAAAAGATTGTTTCATTAATTGTAAACAGCATAGCTATCTTTATTACTGCTAACCTTTTACCTGGTATTCGCCTTTCAAATTTTAGAAATGCTTTGGGTGTCGCTTTAGCATTAGGGCTTATCAATACTTTTGTTCGCCCTTTTTTATTAATTCTAACTTTTCCTCTTACAATTTTAACATTAGGCTTATCCACCTTATTTGTTTCCGCTTTTTGCGTTATGTTAGCTTCTTGGATAGTTCCAGGGTTTTTTGTAAATGACGCGTTTTCGGCGCTAGCTTTTGCTGTGGTAGTGGCTATTATCAATACTCTTATTAGCCTTTTTATAAAAAAAGGGTAATGATAGATTAGTTTTAAAAGAGACAACTTCACCTACTATCTATGAAAAAACAAGAAAAGATAGATAAATGAAACCCTAAGCTGTGGGCTTGTTGATGGGATAGCCAAAAGAGCTGCTTTCTATATTCGGTGATCATTCCTTGTAAAACATAGCTAGCTTTAAGGCATTTTCATAAGAAAAAGAGAATGATGTAGGTAATAAGGCTTCTTAGCATACTATCTAAATAAAAAGATAATTAAAATTAGGCATGATCATGAACAAGGCAATGAGCCTTTATCCAATAAATGCATGGATAAAGTAACACACTTTTAACCAGCCCTTTGCGCAATCCCATATTTAAAAGCTATTCCTCTAAGTAGAGAGCGAGATCTCCAAGAAGAGATCGTCTTAAACGGGTTGGGTGTTTTCAAAATCTATAAAATTGTTTCTTGCTTGGCTGGAAAAGCATTGATCAAGTTTGTTTACTGGCAAGAAATTGCCAACGCTCATAAAGTTTTTCCAATTCTGCTTGTAGCTGATTTAATTCCATACAATTTTTCTGTAGCAAGTTAGCATCTGAAGCGCTTTCTATATCTTCATGAAGCTTCTTTTCTTGTCCCTCGTATTTAATGATGCTCGCTTCTATTTGCTCTAATTCATATTTTTCTTTGTAGGATAGTTTGGGTACTAAAGGCTCAACTTTATCACGAGCTTTCTCAGCAGGCTTTTCTTTTTTAAGGCTATCGAAAGCCTCAAATTTAGCTTTATATTTTTCCCATTGGGAATAGTCAGCAAAAAGCTGAATAGGCTCTTTTAACCCTAGTCCTAAAACTACATTGCAAACTTTATCCATCATGTAGCGATCGTGGGTAATAAGAACTATCGCCCCAGTAAATTCACATAAACTTTCTTCCAAGACTTCAAGAGTAGGTATATCCAAATCATTGGTAGGTTCATCAAGCAATAATATATCTGCCGGCTGTAGCATTAAACGAGCAATCAATATGCGAGCATTTTCTCCACCAGATAATTGACTAATAGGTAAGTCTAAACGATCAGGAGAAAATAAAAAGCGCTTGCTCCACGAGTTGACATGAATGTGTTGTCCCCGATAACTTACATATTCTCCGTTGGTTGCTAAAGCTTCTCTTAAAGTAAGGTGGGCGGGCATCTGAGAACGGTGTTGATCAAAATAGACAATACGCAAGCCTTCTGCCAATTTAAGTGTTCCTGAATCCGGTGGTATCATTCCTGCAAACATTTTTAATAATGTTGTCTTGCCGGTTCCATTGGCTCCAATGATTCCTAAACGCATGCCAGGAGAAAAAGTAAGATCTAACTTAGAAAATAACAATTTATTATCTACAGATTTGGAGAGGTTTTTGGTAACGAGCAGCTTTTGGGTTAAACGGTCAGTAGAAGTAAAGTTAATGTGAGAACGTGTTTGCTTATTTCTTGTTTGAACATCTGCTAGTTCATCAATTAGCTTGCCTGCCTGCTGTATGCGTGCCTGAGCTTTAGTGGTACGTGCCTTAGGAGATTGCTTTAACCATTCTTGTTCATAACGTACTTTGGATGATAAAGATTTTTGGTACTGTGCCTGGCCACTTAAAAATTGCTCTCTCCTAAGTAGAAATTCTTCATAATTGCCTGCTGCCGTAAATAGTCCCTTGGGAAATTGGGCATTTAATTCAAACATGCGAGACGATATCTTGGCTAAAAAATATCTATCATGGCTTATAACCATAAAGGTTAGATTTTCCTGCTGGAGTAATTTTTCAAGCCATTGAATGCCTTCCAGATCCAAGTGATTAGTAGGCTCATCTAAAAGCAGTAGCTGAGGATTGCAAATAAGTCCTTTGGCAATATCTAAGCGTTTTCTCCAACCTCCTGACAAAAGTTTAGCGCTTTGCTGGATGTCTGGAAATCCTGTTTTACTCATCATACATTCAATACGCATGGCTGCTTCATGAGGTAGTAAATGAGGATCATTATAGCTTAAAGTTTCTCTTAGAATTTCATAAATTGATTGATCTGGATAAGAAGTCATTTGAGAGACATAAGCAATCCGTAAGTTGCGTCTAATCGCTACTGTTCCTTCATCGGCACTTTCTTTACCAGCCAATATTTTCATAAAGGTAGATTTTCCAGCCCCATTAGGCCCGATAATTCCAATTTTATCTCCTTGGAAAATGCCGGCGGAGATACCCTTAAATAAATGATGAGTCCCAAAGGATTTACTTATATTGTCACAGTTAATATAAACGGTATTGTTCACGAGATATCTACAATTTTTTTATGATAAGTGTAGCTACTTGCTTCACACAAAACAAGCAGTATTTAGATTAAGGCTAAAGTTAAAGCGCAAATGAAGCTTTAGGCCTACTCAGGTCTTACTAAGATACTTTTGTTGAACTTTAGGGAGCTTTTAAAATAGTTAGTAAGAGGATGTGGATATCCAAAGTGAAGATAGGCTTCCCTCTAAAGAGGAGCAGCTGCGGAAGGTATTATCTAGCTATCCACAAACAATTTTCATGCTATAGCTTTTAGAAATAAAGTGATTAAAAATGTTGAAGGGTTCCAGGAGCTGGGGATTAATGAATGAATAATCATAATAAGGATAAAAATGGATACGGGAAAGTAGCGTTTTGGCAAGAGGCTTTTATAAACATTTTTAGTTTAACATGCCGTGCGCAAGAAAAGATGCTAGATAAAGATGCTAGATAAGGTATAGTTAAAAGAAATGGTTTTTGCTAGATAACTTAAGTTGGCTCCGTCCAGTATTTTCTAGGGTACATTAAGGCTTAGAAAGATAGCATGAGTGGATTTGAGAAGATTGAAATTCTTAAGTTCCTACAGGAACGGCTGCTTAGCTTCTTAGTTGACTTGTAAAAAATCCCTTTCATTAGAACTTTAAAGTCAGTCTCTTAAGATTGTCAGTCTCTTAAGATTGATAGAGTTACAAGAAATTGAGGTAATGGGCAGGGGCCGGGAAGCTCTATTCCTAAAAAACGCTTTTATTAGTTGCTTTATTTTAATATAGTTGGGGTTAAATTTAAAAAAACCTAAGCAAATTTTATGCTCTAGGGTTTAAGTAGTTTTATTAGGAAGTTTTGCATGAAAACACAGACGATAGATGAAATTTTTTATCCAAGCTCCTCGGTTGCCAAACAGTTATGGATTCCTTTATTCCAAGACAGTGTTTCGGCAGGTTTCCCTTCACCAGCAGAAAATTATATAGAAAAGCGTTTGGATCTAAACGAGCTGGTGGTCAAGCATCCTGCAAGCACGTTTTTTGTACGGGTGCAGGGAGATTCTATGCGTGAAGCAGGGGTTTTTTCAGGAGATATTCTGGTTGTGGACCGAAGTCTAGAACCCTTAAGTGGTAAAATCATAGTAGCTATTATAAACGGTGAGTTTATGGTCAGACGCTATGTATTAGGACCACAAGGCATACAGTTAGTTTCAGCTAATTCATCCTATTCGACTTTATACGTAAATGCTGCCCTGGATTTTCAAGTATGGGGGGTTGTTACTTATGTCATCCACCGGCCGCAATAAACTTATGTATGCTTTGGTGGATTGTAATAATTTTTATGTTTCTTGTGAGAGAGTTTTTAATCCGCGTTTGATTGGAAAGCCTGTAGTAGTGCTTTCAAGCAATGATGGGTGTATCATAGCCCGTTCTAAAGAGGCTAAGTTTTTAGGAATCCTAATGGGCGCTCCCGCTTTTGAATATAGGGATTTATTTAGGAAATATGATGTAAAAGTTTTATCATCCAATTATACCCTATATGGTGATATGTCTCATCGTGTGATGCGCACGTTGCAGCAATTTTCACCCGAAATAGATATATACTCTATCGATGAGGCTTTTTTAAGGGTAGATGCGGTAGATAAGGAAGCTTATTGCAGAGAAATTCAGCGCATCATCCTCCAACATACAGGGATACCTACATCTATTGGCCTAGCCCCTACCATGACTCTTGCTAAGATAGCCAATGATATGGCTAAGAGATATTCTGCTTGCCAAAATGTTTTTTCCATGGAGGCTTTTGAAATGTGCGAAAAGGTGCTGCGCCAACTTTCTGTTGATGAGATTTGGGGGATTGGAAAGAAAATTTCCTCTTATCTACATCGCCAGAATATACACACAGCCAGTGAGTTTAAAAATTCTGAAGACCTATGGATAAAAAAAAATCTTTCAGTTACCGGTTTACGAATAGCATGGGAACTGCGAGGAGTCTCATGCCTATCCCTAAAAGAAGCGCCTGCATCTAAAAAATCCATCACTTGTTCACGCTCTTTTAGCAAAGCTGTTTCAGATTTAAATGAGTTGTTAGAAGCTATTTCAACGTATGTTTCCATAGCGGCTGAGAAATTGCGCAACCAGCAAAGCAGAGCTTCATTTATAGATGTGTTTTTGATGACTAATAAGCATCATCATTCCCCTTATTACTACAATAACATGCAAATTACCCTACCTCAACCTAGTGACTATACACCCAAAATCATCACTTATGCTAAGGAAGGAGTAAGGCGCCTATTTCGCGAAGGTTTTTTATATAAAAAGACAGGTTTGACTCTGGGAGGGCTAGTATCAAAAGGTGACTACCAACTTGACCTTTTTGAAGAAAATCATTTTAGCAATAAAAAAGAGCAAACCTTAATAAATTTAATAGATCAATTAAATCATCAATATGGCCGCCGAGTAATAAAAATGGCTGCAGAAGGCATTAAGCAGCCATGGAAAGCTAGGCAAGAAAATTGTTCTCCTCGCTATACTACCTGCTGGCAAGATATTTTAACTATACAGATATAGGTTCTATCTTTCATAAGTTTTATCTTTTCCTGTTGAACTAATTCCTCTCTCTCTACTATTTTTATTTTTTTCATTAACCAAAATCAAAGAGGAAAACTAATGTTGTCATACGAAGATGGATTTTTAATCGTATGCGGCCTTTTAGCCTTGTTTTACGGAATTTTGACAATACGTTCTGTCTTATCCCTAAGCACGGGCAATGAAAGGATGCAAGAAATAGCAGCAGCTATTCAAGAGGGGGCTCGTGCCTATTTAAATCGTCAATATCAAACGATTGGCCTAGTGGGAGTCGTAGTATTTGCACTTCTAACCTGGTTATTGGGTTGGTATGTAAGCGTTGGCTTTTTAATTGGAGCTGTTTTATCTGGGCTAACAGGCTATATTGGCATGAATATCTCTGTGCGAGCAAACGTTCGTACCACAGAAGCTGCAAAGCAAGGCCTTCAGCAAGCCTTAAATGTATCTTTCAAATCGGGAGCCATTACGGGTCTTTTGGTTGTTGGCTTTGGTTTAATAGGGACTGCAGGATATTACATTTTTTTAAAAAATTCTGCTATTCCTGCTCGCGAACTTCTTGAGTCTCTCGTCGCTTTAGGTTTCGGTGCTTCCTTAATTTCTATTTTTGCTCGATTAGGGGGAGGAATTTTTACCAAAGGTGCAGATGTCGGTGCGGACTTAGTAGGAAAAATTGAGGCAGGTATTCCTGAAGATGATCCACGTAATCCAGCTGTTATTGCTGATAATGTAGGGGATAATGTAGGGGATTGCGCAGGAATGGCAGCAGACCTTTTTGAAACATATGTGGTTACCATCGTAGGGACTATGCTGCTTGCTGGCATGTTTTTTCAAGGTATTATCTTAGAAAAAATGATGTACTATCCTCTAGCTATTTGTGCAGTTTGCGTAATAGCCTCTATTCTCGGAACATTTTTCGTACGTCTTGGGGCTACCCATGATATTATGAAAGCTCTTTATAAAGGATTTTTTGCTACCGCAGTCTTTTCTGCCATGGCTATTGCAGGGTTGACTCATTGGCTATTAGGCTTTGATATTGCTTATCAAGCAAATAATCATGTCTTTAATGGATTTAATCTTTTTTGTTGCGCACTTACTGGTCTGGTGGTAACTGGTCTACTTATGTGGATTACAGAATATTATACTTTGACAAAATATAGACCTGTGAAAAGTATTGCAGAAGCGTCTACTACAGGACACGGTACAAATGTTATCCAAGGCTTAGCTATCTCTTTAGAAGCTACTGCCCTTCCAGTCGTTGTAATCTGTGCTGGTATTCTTGTCTCTTACTTGAATGCAGGTTTATTTGGGATTGGGGTGGCAGCTACAAGTATGTTAGCTTTAGCCGGAATGGTCGTTGCTTTGGATGCCTATGGTCCTGTGACAGATAATGCAGGGGGCATTGCAGAAATGAGTAATTTACCAGAATCTATCCGTAAAACTACAGACGCACTTGATGCTGTGGGAAATACCACTAAAGCTGTAACAAAAGGCTATGCTATAGGTTCAGCTGGCTTTGCTGCACTTGTCCTTTTTGCAGCCTTTATACAAGACTTGGCTCACTATTTTCCTGAAAATATGGCGAACTTCCATTTGCAAAATCCTTATACAGTGGTAGGATTGTTCATCGGCGGCCTTCTTCCCTATCTATTCGGAGCTTTGTGTATGATGGCTGTAGGCCGTGCAGCAAGCGCTGTAGTCGTAGAAGTACGCCGTCAATTCAAAGAAATCCCAGGAATTATGCAAGGAACTGCACGTCCAGATTATGGAAGCGCAGTCGACATGCTGACAAAAGCTGCAATCAAACAAATGATTATTCCTTCCTTGCTGCCAGTATGCGCTCCTTTTCTAGTCTATTTTGTAATTCTGTATGTTGCAGGGCAAGATGAAGCCTTCGTAACCCTAGGCGCAATGCTTCTTGGGGTAGTAGTGACAGGTCTTTTCGTAGGTTTATCTATGACCTCTGGTGGAGGTGCATGGGATAATGCTAAGAAGCTAATTGAAGAGGGGAATTATGGTGGAAAAGGTTCTCTTGCTCACCATGCTGCTATCACCGGGGATACTGTCGGCGATCCTTACAAAGACACGGCGGGTCCTGCAATTAATCCCATGATAAAAATTGTTAATATTGTCGCTCTTCTCTTGCTAGCTATTCTTGCAGCATGGAATTAGCCTCTTTTAATCTTTTCAGATACCCCCTTTTAATAAAGGGGGTTAATCTATTCCATGATTCATACATCAAAATAGTATTGCAAATTATTTAATTAGTGGCTATTGTGCCATGGTCAACTACTGCTTTAGATTCAAACTCAAACGTTTGTGTGCTAAAATTTATTATAAATTGTATGATGGAGTAATAAATGACAAGTTGGTTTTCTTCCTTCTATGATTATACTTATAGTTGTGCAGCAGATTTACACAGTTATGTGAAAGATCTACGGCGTCCTGATTGCACTCTTATTGCCAGTTTAGAAAGGTTTAATGCCGTTCCAAAAAAAATTTCTTCGAGCACTTCTGCTAAATGCAAATCTATAAGATCCAAATCTCTACCCCCTTCGCCCCTCCAGCGTCAAGATATTTCTCCCTCTGAGGTTTTACTATTAGGCGATGAAAGGGTTAATAAAATCGTTTATAGGGTCCTAGAAGAATTGCATAATAATGTAAGAGTGACGACTGACCATCTAACTGACCATCTGAAAGAGTATTCATTTCAGTCTATGTATGGAGCGAGAAGCAAAAAAGAAGGACCTTTTCCTTTTGCAAATTTACATGAGCACACAGAGGGTGCTATACCACCCTGGGAGCTTGAAAAGTTAGTAAAAAAATATAGCCTCTATTATGACGAAGCCAAAAAAGCTTGGAGAAGGAAGAAGACGCCCACAAAAAATGGGCTAAAGAGCGATAATACTCCTGCTAGGCTTACATGGCAAGAAATTGAAGAACGGTATAGTATGCCGCTACGTACATTTTTACACCAACTGTGCTGCGTTCCGGTTAATCAGCCCCTTTCTGAGAAATTATCTTTTAAGTTTAAAGAGGATTTTTTTAGTAGAAAGTTTGATGAAACCTTTGGACCGATAGGCAGTATCTTAGATAGAATTCCTTTAAGTGAGCAACTTCTGATTATTTTATATCAAGCAGAGCTAAGCAATATTATTTATAATGAACTCATGTTTGGCTTGTATGTAGTGCCTGTACCTAGCACATTTATTGAAGAGGTGGAACTTCAAATTAAAGCTGATGAATATGAGCACATCGAAGAGATGCCTATTGATAAAATTGAGCATTTTATTGAATACCTTATTAACCCGAAACATACTCTAGATGCCTTATTAACGGATAGCGAAAAAAACAAGTTTAAAAGAAAGCTACAAGGCAGATGTAGAGATAAAGTAGGCCAAGATCCACAGAAAAAGATGGAGAATCTGGAGGAGGAGTGGAAAAGTTTACTCAATATGACATACGTAGAAGCCTTTAAAAAGGTGATGACTGATGAGCTTGATCAAGCCGAACTAGATATTAATCAGCAGATTAATATTCTATTAAAAAAACAGAATGTTAAACTGCGGCCGAATGTATTTGATGCCAGAAATCCCATTACTATTAAATTAATCTTTGAAGTTATGCGCCATTACTCGCTAGGTGAATTTTTTGCTTGGGCATTGGCAGCCTCGGCATACATTGCAACTGATGAAAAAGAACGAATAGTTGGCTTGACAGTGGATGGCCCTCAGAATACTGCCAATTCAATAAATAATTTTTATGATCAAATAGCTATTATTAAAACCTTGCGTAAGCATTATCCTGCAGTTAAAGTTACCTATCATACTCTTGAATTTGCCAGTTCGCATTATGATAGCATACATAAATATGTGAAAGATGAGCTTTCTAGTGTCTTAAAGGTGTCCGAGCGTATAGGGCATGGAACGATGATCGCGGACACAACAAATCTGATAAAAAATTTAAAACTTTTAAAAAGAAATAAACTAGTTGAAATATGTCTGACTACTGTGCAAGCAACTACAGGCGTTAAAATAGAAGAAGTGCCTTTAAAAGCTTTGTTAGAACAAGGCATCGCCGTTAACTTAAATACAGATGATCCTGCTATTGTAGACACTAACTTGAGGGAAGAGTTAAGGAGAGCGATAAAATTAATAGGGATTTCTCCCGCAGACACCATTAACATGATGCGCAGTGCCATTCATTTTTCTTTCCTACCTGGTGAAAGCATTTATAATGCTGTGGAAGCAAGAACAAAAGTAGATGGACGGCTCGTAACCAAAATTTGGTATGATTTGAAGTTTCCCGAAGAGCATGGTATTCGAGATCTAAGCAGAGTAAGTGCTAAAGAGCTCAAGCTGTGGCAGCTAGAAGATGAATTACAAGAGTTCTGCAGATATATTTACCATAATATGGACCCTTTATTTCAGCTGGGTTACATTAAAGAAGAGTCTCTTGCTGATGAAGAAACCTTTATTGAATAAATATTTTAAAGCAGCAGATTGGCGACAAAAGGTAGAGGCTGTTGGCAAAACTTTTGTAAGTAAAGGCCATTTTGGTTAGCAGCTGCTTTAATAATAATCTCTAGCTAAAGGGCTTAAAAATAGGGGGCTTCCTAAATTATCAAAAGACGATGCTTTGTAGATTAATTCTATTAAAAGCTTCTGGTCTGCCTAACTTGCATCAAGGGATGGGACTTACTAGGGATAACCCCCCCCCCCCATTTTTTTCGAAAAGATTTTGAACTCAAGTGATGATTATCCTTTTGTTATTTCCTTGTCCTCCCCATTAAGTTTTTAAATTTCTTTATTCAAGCTAGCCTTAGCAATTGCTAGTAATTCTCCCAAACTCTTTGAAGATTTCCTTTTGTACCATTTATTTCAGCAACTTTATGGCCTACCTTAAGCACTCCTACTATTCTTTTGTGAATGATGGAATTCTAGCGACGTCATCAGATTGGCTTTAAGGATTAGCTTATATCTTACAGCAAATGGAAGAAATATCTTTGGGTCCGTCTTCGATTTTTTAGGGTTTGTGTGATTAAAGCTGAAAAAGAAGGGTAATTTTGCCAGGCTAAGCTATCCTTTTATCTCCCTTTTAAAAGTAAAGAGTTTAAAATTTTGACACCGACCTTTTTCCCCTTAGCTTCTTTAAGAGAAAGCAATTGATCAATTAGGCTTTATGCCATCTCTAGGCAGCTCTCTTAAGTTTACTATGAATAAGTTGACTAAAGTCTTTAACGTCAAACTCCTGCTCAGCCAGCATCTACTCGAACTTAACTTAGAGTTGTAACTACTTGTTGGATAAAGTATGCTAAAAGTTGGCTTTTAGTGAGGGATGGCTGCCTTTTTTCTTTCTTTGTTTTCACCTGGCATAAATACACTATTTCTTAATCTCTTCAAAACCGATAGGAAAAATATATTCTTCCTAGCAAATAAGGTTTAGAAAGTAATTTACCTCTTATATTTGATCTCCCTTGTCGACGAGAAAAGACCACTACACAGTTGTTTTCCTTTGGATAGAGCTTTTCTTCCCTCGTCTCATCAAGCATCAATACACCTCTCCTACTCTGTTCTAGATGGTTCACTTGCTTTTTAACCTACTACTCTAGTTCTTTTGATCTCTGGCTTGGTACTAAGAAAGCCGGTAGGTTTTATCAAGGCTAATCTGGCTTTCTTAAAGATTGGATAGCCTTGTAGCTGTCGTTTGTTGATTCTGGCTGATAAGATGAGTGGAAAATGTTAATACCTATTAGAAAGCTTTGAAGAGTAGGCCAAGCAAAATTCCTTTGCTATTAAAAGCTCTTGCTATATACGCCAAACAGCTAAATGAAAAGTAGTGTGAGCTTATTCATATAAAAGTTGAGTGGATAGCTTATGAATGAGTTCGCTTCATTTTGCTAATCACTGGTAGGGCACGCGTTAAAGTTAGGTGGGCATAAAAAAGATACTGCAAATAATAGTTGAATGATAAAAGGAATATGCTATACTAACTCTCACAGTATAAGCCCTCTAAGTGCCTATTTCAACTTAATTGATTTTCCTAACCCATTTTTTTAAGCCAGCGATATTATCTTCGCCTATAAGACAAAAAAGCTAGGTGCCAAAGATAATTAAGGAAAAAGTTTGCTAATTTTCAGGAGTTTAGGAAAAAAAAGAGGAAAAAGGAAAATAGGGGTTGCGAAAATAATTCGATATTTTGTATGTTTACTGCTTCTTAAGTGAAAAGTTAAGAAGAAGAACAAAAAAAGCGTGACCAACGAGTGACGCAAAAAGCTATTTGACAGTGATAGAAAGACAATGTGCAAGCAAACATAAAGTTTGTGCGAAGATTAAAAGGCAACTTTTAATCTCGTTAATAGAATCAGAGATAAATAAATCATTTATCAAGTTTTCAAAGAATATATTTTTCTTGAGAATTTGATCTTGGTTCAGATTGAATGCTGACAGCGTGGATGAGGCATGCAAGTCGAACGAAATGTAGCAATACATTTAGTGGCGGAAGGGTTAGTAATACATGGGTAACTTACCATTAACTTGGGAATAACGATTGGAAACGATCGCTAATACCGAATGTGGTGATAACAAGGCATCTTGAAATCATTAAAGTGGGGGATCTTCGGACCTCGCGGTTAAAGAGAGGCCCATGGGATATCAGCTAGTTGGTAGGGTAAAGGCCTACCAAGGCTAAGACGTCTAGGCGGATTGAGAGATTGACCGCCAACACTGGGACTGAGAACTGCCCAGACTCCTACGGGAGGCTGCAGTCGAGAATCTTTCGCAATGGGCGAAAGCCTGACGAAGCGACGCTGTGTGAGTGATGAAGGCCTTCGGGTCGTAAAACTCTTTCGCCTGGGAACAAGGGGATCTAGCTAACATCTAGAGAACTTGAGCGTACCAGGTAAAGAAGCACCGGCTAACTCCGTGCCAGCAGCTGCGGTAATACGGAGGGTGCAAGCATTAATCGGATTTATTGGGCGTAAAGGGCGCGTAGGCGGGAAGGAAAGTCAGATGTGAAATCCCGGGGCTCAACCTCGGAACAGCATTTGAAACTTCCTTTCTTGAGGGTAGACGGAGAAAATGGAATTCCACAAGTAGCGGTGAAATGCGTAGATATGTGGAAGAACACCAGTGGCGAAGGCGATTTTCTAGTTTACACCTGACGCTGAGGCGCGAAAGCAAGGGGATCAAACAGGATTAGATACCCTGGTAGTCCTTGCCGTAAACGATGTATACTTGGTGTAACCGGAATCAACCCTGGTTGTGCCGAAGCTAACGCGATAAGTATACCGCCTGAGGAGTACGCTCGCAAGGGTGAAACTCAAAAGAATTGACGGGGACCCGCACAAGCAGTGGAGCATGTGGTTTAATTCGATGCAACGCGAAGAACCTTACCCAGGCTTGACATGCAGATGATCATTACAGAGATGTAATTTCCCTTCGGGGCATCTGCACAGGTGCTGCATGGCTGTCGTCAGCTCGTGCCGTGAGGTGTTTGGTTAAGTCCAGCAACGAGCGCAACCCTTATCATTAGTTGCCAACACTTTGGGTGGGAACTCTAATGAGACTGCCTGGGTTAACCAGGAGGAAGGTGAGGATGACGTCAAGTCCGCATGGCCCTTATGTCTGGGGCTACACACGTGCTACAATGGTCGGTACAGAAGGCAGCGAAGCCGCGAGGTGAAGCAAATCCTAAAAGCCGATCTCAGTTCAGATTGTAGTCTGCAACTCGACTACATGAAGACGGAATTGCTAGTAATGGTGGGTCAGCAACACCACCGTGAATACGTTCCCGGGTCTTGTACACACCGCCCGTCACATCATGGGAGTTGGTTTTACCCGAAGCCGCTGGCTCAACCGCAAGGAGAGAGGCGTCTAAGGTGAGGCTGATGACTGGGATGAAGTCGTAACAAGGTAGCCCTACCGGAAGGTGGGGCTGGATCACCTCCTTTTAAGGACAGAGAATGCGTTAGGAATAACCATTCTTAGGTTGAAACAAACTTTAGCTGCACATTGTCTTCCTATTATTGTCAAAGAAGCTAGAAGCTTTCTTGACGAAAATGTAAATCATCGAAGGTGCCCTCATACTATCTTTTAAAAGTATTAAAATTTATCATTAGGTAAATTGAGGGAACTATAAGTCTAATCAGCACAAATCAGACTCGATGAGAGGTTACCCAGATACTTGGGGGTTTAGCTCAGTTGGTAGAGCGTCTGATTTGCATTCAGAAGGTCAGGAGTTCGAATCTCCTAGCCTCCATTGTTTGCACTTGCGGTTATAGCTCAGTTGGTTAGAGCGCGACACTGATAATGTCGAGGTCCCAAGTTCAAATCTTGGTAACCGCACCATTTTCGATAAAAAATTTTTGTATTAAATAACCTGCTATCACGCAGGCTCTGCTCAGGCAGAACAGTTATCTTGAAAGGCAAGTGATTAATAAGAAATCAAACAAAAGAGTTAATCTTCAAAAGATAAGATTGATGATTAAAGTAAAAGTATCATGTTAATAGCGAATCGTTAGCAATAACGATTAAACGCATCTTACGTTAAGCGAAAGCAAAACGTTAAACACTGATAAGTTCACAGACATAAATCGACGCTTGAAGAGTAAACTTCTTACCTAAGTTTTAAATGTAAATTTAAAACTGAACAATTGGCGAAAGTAAGTGGAAAACACTTACAAAATAAAGTATGCTCATTAAACTTAATGACGTAATTGTAAAACGTCAGCTTTAGTCCAAAAATTAAATTTTTTGGTCAAGCTATTAAGGGCTGCTGGTGGATGCCTTGGTATCAACAGGCGATGAAGGACGCGAAACCCGCGATAGGCATCGGTGAGCTGGAAGAAAGCGTAGACCCGGTGGAATCCGAATGGGGAAACCCGGTGAGAGTAATACCTCATCATCTTTAACTGAATCCATAGGTTAAAGAAGCAAGACCTACTGAACTGAAACATCTTAGTAAGTAGAGGAAAAGAAATCAATAAAGAGATTCCCAAAGTAGCGGCGAGCGAAATGGGAAAAGCCCAAACCAGAGTCAATGACTCTGGGGTTGTAGGACCTATCAAAAGATCAGGAAATCTTAGTCGAACACCGCTGGAAAGCTGGACAATATAGGGTGATAGTCCCGTAGACGAAAAGAGGACCTGACAGGATAGGCACCTGAGTAAAGCCGGACACGTGAAACCCGGTTTGAAGCAGGGAGGACCACCTCCCAAGGCTAAATACTCGTTGATAACCGATAGCGAACCAGTACCGTGAGGGAAAGGCGAAAAGAACCCCTGTTAGGGGAGTGAAATAGAACCTGAAACCAGCAGCTTACAAACGGTCGAAGGCCTATGCCCTTTATAAGGGAATGGCTGACGGCGTGCCTTTTGCATGATGAGCCAGCGAGTTACGCTATATGGCAAGGTTAAGGGACCTACGTTCCGGAGCCGAAGTGAAAGCGAGCGTTAAAAGCGCGAATAAGTCATATGGCGTAGACACGAAACCACGTGATCTATCCATGACCAGGTTGAAGCAAGGGTAACACCTTGTGGAGGACCGAACTAGTAACTGTTGAAAAAGTTTTGGATGAGTTGTGGATAGGGGTGAAAGGCCAATCAAACGTGGAGATATCTTGTTCTCTTCGAAATAACTTTAGGGTTAGCCTCGGACGTATTCTTTACAGGGGTAGAGCACTGAATTCACGCGGGGACCTACCGGTCTACCAAAGGAAATCAAACTCCGAATACTGTAAAGCAGTCCGGGAGATAGACAGTGGGGGCTAAGCTTCATTGTCAAAAGGGGAACAGCCCAGATCGCCGAATAAGGCCCCTAATTCTATGCTAAGTGAGTAAGGAAGTAAAGTTTCTAAAACAGTTGGGATGTTGGCTTAGAGGCAGCCATCATTTAAAGAGTGCGTAACAGCTCACCAATCGAGAAACTTTGCGCCGATAATATCCGGGACTAAAGCATAGAGCCGAATTCGCGGGTGCATATTGTAAAATATGCGCGGTAGGGGAGCGTAGTATGGGCACAGAAGATGTACCGAAAGGAGCATTGGAGCGCATACTAGTGAGAATGCATGGCATGAGTAAACGATAAAGGCAGTGAAAATCTGCCTCGCCGAAAACCCAAGGTTTCCAGGGTAAAGCTCGTCTTCCCTGGGTTAGCCGGTCCCTAAGCTGAGGCTGAAAAGCGTAAGCGATGGAAAGCAGGTTAAATATTCCTGCGCCACCGAAGACAACAGCGATGGATTGACGAAATAAGTAAAGCACGCGGACGATTGGAAGAGTCCGTGACACTACGAGGAAGGCTGATAGGCAAATCCGTCAGCAGGATTCTAGATAGTGGACAAGGGGAGTGCAAATGAACCGATGGTGTAGAGCGATGTTTCCAAGAAATAGATTCTAGCTGTCGAAGGTGACCGTACCAAAACCGACACAGGTGGGTGGGAAGAATATTCTTAGGCGCGCGAGAGAACTCTCGTTAAGGAACTCGGCAAATTATCCCCGTAACTTCGGGAGAAGGGGAGCCATGAGCCGTGACACATCTAGCATGTGAAGCGGAGCGTGGCCGCAGAGAAATGGCCCAGGCGACTGTTTAACAAAAACACAGCACTATGCAAAGACGTCTAAGTCGAAGTATATGGTGTGATGCCTGCCCAATGCCAAAAGGTCAAAAGGAGAGGTTAGCAGCAATGCGAAGCTTCGAATTTAAGCCCTGGTGAATGGCGGCCGTAACTATAACGGTCCTAAGGTAGCGAAATTCCTTGTCGGGTAAGTTCCGACCTGCACGAATGGTATAACGATCTGGGCACTGTCTCAACGAGAGGCTCGGTGAACTTGTAGTAGCGGTGAAGATGCCGTTTACCCGCAATAAGACGGAAAGACCCCGTGAACCTTTACTGTACTCTGGTATTGGCTCCTAACTTGTCATGTGTAGGATAACCAGGAGACTTAGAAGTCTTGCCGTCAGGTAAGATGGAGTCGACGGTGAAATACTGGTCTTGACAAGTCGGGAATCTAACGTTCACCCATGAATCTGGGGAACGGACATTGCCAGACGGGCAGTTTTACTGGGGCGGTATCCTCCTAAAGAGTAACGGAGGAGTCCAAAGTTTGCCTCATCGTGGTTGGCAATCACGAGTAGAGCGTAAAGGTATAAGGCAAATTAACTGTGAGACCAACAAGTCGAACAGGTACGAAAGTAGGGCTTAGTGATCCGGCGGTGGAAAGTGGAATCGCCGTCGCTCAACGGATAAAAGGTACTCCGGGGATAACAGGCTTATCGCCACCAAGAGTTCATATCGACGTGGCGGTTTGGCACCTCGATGTCGACTCATCGCATCCTGGGGCTGAAGAAGGTCCCAAGGGTTTGGCTGTTCGCCAATTAAAGCGGTACGCGAGTTGGGTTCAAAACGTCGTGAGACAGTTTGGTCCCTATCTGTTGTGGGCGCAGGATACTTGAGAGGAGTTGCTTCTAGTACGAGAGGACCGAAGTGAACGAACCAATGGTGTGCCGGTTGTACTGCCAAGTGCATAGCCGGGTAGCTATGTTCGGAAAGGATAAGCGTTGAAAGCATCTAAACGCCAAGCCTCCCTCAAGATAAGGTATCCCAATTAGACACCATGAAGACTACATGGTAGATAGGTTGGATGTGTAAGCACAGTAATGTGTTGAGCTAACCAATACTAATCAGTCGATTGGCTTGACCAACTTTCTTTTATCGAGACAAGTTGGGTCAAAGTAACAAAGACTACAAGCTGACGCAAAATAAGCCAATGTAAGAAAGAGAAATTCAAGCGTTGATTTATGTGTGTGAAGCGTTAAAGCTAAAAGCTGATACGATTTCTTAACTAATCATTTGCCTAGCTTTTTTAAAGCTAAAAACAATTTTGCTTGGTGGCAATAGAGAGAGGGAAATACCTGATCCCATACCGAACTCAGAAGTCAAGCCTCTTATCGCCGATGGTACTGCACACAAGAGTGTGGGAGAGTAGGTCGCCGCCAAGCTTTTTTTTTACTCAACTATCGCTTCCAAAAGCTCTTCTGTCCTCCTGTTAGCCTATCTTGCTTTATTCCACCTTTTTTCCTTTATCATTCTAGCTTTTTTTATATTTATTGCGGTCTGTATACCCCCCCCCCCCATTGGAAAATTCCATTTAAAGAGTTATACTGTCTTTTCGTGAGGAAGGAAACAGATGAGATATAAGATGTTTTAAATTCATCTTCAGATGGGAAGCGAGCAAGGTTTGCATGCTTTTTTCAAATTATCTTAACTTTTTCAACCTCAAACGTTTTAATCTTACCCAACTAGCCCCAGCTTTTCAAGAAAAAGCAAAACAAAGCTCCTCCTATAAAACGCTACAGCATTTTTTCTGAAAATTAAATTAAAAAGGTAGAGAATTTGAATTACTCTCTTCGGTTAGCTATCAGCTAATACTTTCTAGCACTATGGCCTGCCCTGTTACGCATTACTTAACAGCTGTTGACAGTGCTGCTTGGCTGTGCATACGGCAAATCCAAATAAAACGTTTTGGCCAAAGATCAAGCTTTTTCATTTTCAACTTTTAATCCACTGTGGATACTTGAGAACAAGTAAATACGCTTATTACCATTTAGAAATGCGTGCTAAACTACGAAAAAAAGCTAAGCTGGGTTTTTGTGTGCCACGAGCACATTATAGATGTGCGTAACTATACGAAAGATGAGGAAAATGGCTCCTCGAAGTCGCTTTGCAGGAAGAGATTTCAAACCACCTTAAGCTGCTTTGGTCAAAAGCCAAGGTAGTGAGCGTTAAGGAAAAGGTATGATAAGCATATCAGGTGAGGGCTAAGGAGACGAACGAAAGTGAACTATTGGTCCAAGTGTCGAAAGCTTAAGGATGATGTCAAAACTGGGGGTTAAAAGCTCTTCCAGGATAAATTTAGGGGCAACCTGTTTACTGCCTAAATGGCGTCCGGCATAAAGATAGCGTGAACTTAGTCTAGGCTTTTGTATGGAACGTGGGAACTTCATAGATGATGTTAAGAGAAAACCATATAAGTGAAGAACACAAAGTGGGAAATATCGAAGCATGTATGAGGGGCAGATCAACTCGTAGTAGTGAAGAAGCCTTTGTAATGAAGGGGGAGCGAAGGGGTTGAATTGTTCAATCCAACTCAATAAGTCAAGTAGAAATACGAGGAACTTATGGGGGTGGGGAAAAGGCTGGAAAGCTTGAAGAACAATAGGAGCCGTATGAAGCGAGAGTTTCACGTACGTGTCTGTGGGAGCCTAAGGGGGAAGTTCCCTTGGGCGACCCGATTATTCTCCCTTAAAATCTAAAGGTTTTATTAAGGAGAGGTTATTTAAGCCAGGGCTTTGTTGCTAAGATTAAAGCTTACTTATTTCATCTTATAAGCTCTTGTAAGAGCTTTTATTGCTACCCACCAGGGGTTGGCTTAAAAACGCTGTGAATGGGCGCTGTGCAGCCACTAATGAGGATATAGGCGGGTATGGTAGAATGGAAAATTGATTAGGCTTTAAAAGGCCTTAAAAGGTCGCCTCATTTTAAAATCGTTAGCTAAATAGAAGATTCATCGCTTAATTTTAAGTGATCGAAGATTTAACCATCTTTAAAGTTAAAGTAGAGCTCCAAGTAATATTGCTGAGCTTGTCTATTTGCCATCCCTGTATGGGATAGTTCAAACAAGCTTTTTAAAACAAACAAGGAGCGTAAAAAGAACCGATCAGTTTGGTGACAGAGGGGTTATCTTAAGTGACATTATATTTAAGAATGGCCACATACTT
Source organism: Neochlamydia sp. S13 (assembly GCF_000648235.2). Classification (NCBI taxonomy): domain Bacteria; kingdom Pseudomonadati; phylum Chlamydiota; class Chlamydiia; order Parachlamydiales; family Parachlamydiaceae; genus Neochlamydia; species Neochlamydia sp. S13. The sequence continues at coordinate 794,881 of NZ_AP017977.1, forward strand.
AAATGCAAAGGTAGCCGAAATGAAGCGGCAAAGGTTTTACTGCCAACTTTTAAAGCCGATCGAATATTTTCGTGTAGATTTATATAATTCCATGCAATAGAAGAAGCATTGGCAACTCTAGGCATGGCATCTAACTTGTGTTTAGTAACTAACCTACTGAGGAATGAAATACAGAAAAGTGGCACCAAAATGCTAAATTGCTAAAAAAGCTGAAGTAGTTTTTTTTTAAGTGCTAAAGTTGTTGTTATTACTTAAAAGGTCTATCTTTAACTTTATCTAAAAGGGCACTTCACCGGCTATAAGTAGTTATAGCCCTACAAAAGATAACTGAGCTTTTTTTAAGTAATTTTTTTTGTAGACCCTTAAGCCTCTAGCATATGGGTGAGCAGGGATCGTTTTATTTATCTGTAGCAATTAGATTGATAAGACTATTTTGTGCCTGTGTCCAAATTCTAATAAAGCTGGATTTTTTTTGTAGGAAAAGGAATAAGAATTTAAAGGATAAATAGGAAAAAGAAAGGATAAAAAAATCTTGTAGCTAGGAGGAAAAAAGAGTGTTATTGTAAGCTCGGTAAATAGGCTTAAGAATAAGTAACGTGATAACTTGAAATAGATAAAGGCTGAGCCTAATTGTATTTTTTATAGTATTTTAAAAAGCTAAATACTAGATTATGGGCTAAGTAAATGCTTTTAAAAGATAGATTAAATATAAGCCTCTTGAGAGCTTCATCAATTAAAAAACCTTTCTATAAAAGGTGTAGACGGACTTTATAAATCATAAGTGATAGAAAAATTTAGAAAAGTTTTAATCTGTTTTTCGAGACTAAAAGATAGACAATAGAATAATCAGTTGCTTTTTTAAGAATAAAATTAATTGTTTTAATAGCATTAGGAGGAAGAATGCCACATACCTTAACTTGGATCGTAGTTGCCAATAGCTCGAAAGCTAAGATTTATCGTTTAGCAAAGTTTCCTAAAATTGAAGAACTTCTTGTCCTCAATCACCCTGAAAGCCGCTTACAAGATCAGGTTTTAGAAGGGAGAAAACCTGGACGTAACTTTCAAAGTGGAGGCACCACTCGTCATGCTTATGAACCTGAAACGGATCCTAAAGAGGTTGAAAAGGAGAAATTTGCTAGATCCTTAGGAGATTATATCTGCGCTGCCCATTATAAAGGTGAATTTACACGGCTTTATTTAATGGCTAATCCGGCGTTTTTAGGATTAGTGCGCCATCATATAAATACTAGCACACAAAAAACTATAGTGGCTGAAGTGGCCAAAGATTTGACGGATTGTCCCATCCCTGAAATCGAACATCATCTAGTTAATATATAAAGTTTTCAATATATCGACTGTTCTGCCTCTCCCTATAGATAAAGGCCCTCAAATTTACCTAGGTAAATTTGAGGGCCTAAACCTAGTGTACCTATAAAAGGTAATCTTACATTAAAAAAAATATTTCTTACGTAAATGCCCGCAGCTGGATATGTTCTTTTACTAGCTAACGTGCGTAATTGCTTAATAAATTTATTAAGGATACTAAATAAAATTTTAAATACTAAGTAAATATAGCCTGATCTTTGCTAAGTAAGTTCTTCACTTCTACAAAAGATGGGAGAAAAAGAAAAGAAAGTTTTAATTCCGCTTAATTATACAAAATCAGTTTTTAAAACACTTTCAAACATTACCTGGACAGGTTTGTTGGTAAATATTATCTTGAAAAAAAATTTTTCCAGATCGTTTGGTATTAAATACTTATTGACATTTTTTTTATAATAAAATAAAAATTTTGTTAAAAAGGAGTACAGTATGCAAGCATTAACACAAACCTCTAGTTTAGATTCCCGATCCTGTCCTGATTTCCTTGAATCTCATTTAACTGGGCAGAATGATTATGATCTATCGATTCCTTCTAATGAGGGCATAAAAGATGCAGCAAAAAGTGTTAGTGAGATATCCCAGAAAATTAATCAGTTAAAAGAAATCAAGCAACTGTGTGAATTTATTGTTAAGAATGTGTATCTGAAAGGTCGTATCTATGTGCAGTATTCGAGAAGTTTAAAAGGTCACACGATAGCTCGACATATTCTGCACACATACTTAAACCATGATTTTTCTAATCCGAAAGAAGCTGAAAGAATATGCTTAAAAGATATCATGCAGCAAATTGAACAAATCCAGTTTTTAGAACTGAGTGGCGCAAAGTTAACAAATTTACCTGCTTATTTTAAATACCTGACAGGCTTACAGCATTTAAATCTTTGCGCTAATAATTTAACTTCTTTACCTTCTGAACTAAAAGAATTGGTTAATTTACAAGAGCTAAATCTGAATGGAAATCATTCATTTGAAGAACTGCCTCCTTTTTTAGACAACATGAATTTAAAAGTCATTAAAATTGGTAACACGAAGGTCAATAAAGCTTCTGTAAAACTCCAGGGCATTATTGATCCAGGTGCAATGATTCAAACATGGATAAAAATCTAAATATTCGTACTCATATTTAACGCTATTCATTGGATAAGAATATAACAATCCTATACTGCTTCACACCATAGCCTATACTCCATCATCTAGCTCATTGATGTTTATTTTTCCTTACGAGCAAAGTGGCTGCAGGGGTTACGGGTGGTGTAAGCATGAGCTACCCTTCTCTTTATTAAATTAGCAAAGACAACTTAGCGGCGGTCAGGATGACGATATTTGAGTTGATAAGGGTTCCCTAACATATTAAAAGTTTATGCATGTGATATAGCCACTTTTTATAAAACATTATACTCATAACCAGCGCTTCGCTTAATGATAATTTTGGCCATCTACTTCTTCTATTGTTCTTGCCAATTAGAGGCCTCAAATAGCTTTCAAGCTACATTTTGCACTGTTTAAGGCTCAAGCTTTTTACAGTTATCCTCTATCTCCGAAATGGGACATTAATCAATCTCTCTCTTAACCATCATGATCTTCACTATTTAATTTTTTTTGTAAAAAAATCAAACCATGTGAAGAAGGTATTTCACTAGCACATGTTTTTTTATTCGTCTTACATAAGTACCTTTCTATGATGGCTAAGATATGATGCCAAAATGGTTTTGAAGAGTTATGGGCACACAACGCAAGATTTTAGCACCCAAGCTTCTTAAGGAGTGTAAAAAATAAGTTGTACGCTTTTAATCTACTCCTTATGCTATCATGTACTTTATAAAATCCCTTTTGCTAAGCAGAGAGGCATCTTTCAGAGGGTGGGGTATATAGACTAAGTTCTTTTAAAGCGTATTAGACGCTTAACCCTATGCATCCTCGAAAAAGATCTGTACCGCTATTTGGTCGAGTGTTCATTAAAGATTTACGGTCATGTGATGTGCTTCAAAGAGAAGAGTGAAGCTTTGCTGACCAGGAGCTCTTTCATAGTGTTTAGATGCCACTAAGATCGCCCAAGATAGAATGCTGTAAACCTTGCTTAGATGCAACTTAAGCTAGCCACAAAGTTAGATTGGCAGCGCGTAGCAGCCAACGTTTTTTTCAGCAGGAAGAGGCGCGCAGAGGGCAAACAATCGATTAGCAGTGTAAAGGAAAAGAAGACATCCCTTATTTATTAGCAAAAGGAAAAGGTTATCTATAAGTTTGAGAAAATATTGCTGCCGAAATAAACGCCAGGTAGCGGAACCTTAGAGATAAGCTTTTGACATGAGAAATTTTTCTTTGGATTTATAGGCCACTAAATCCTGGCAAAAGGACTGGAGAAGGGTCATTTCTAGTTTAAAAAGAATAAGATGGCAGGTTAAATGGATATCTTAGCTGCAAAGAAAGTTCCAGCGAATGGTAGTTAAAGGAAAGAAAAATATTAAGGATTGGCAAAGATTGTTAGTTTGCAGGTTTATGAATTGACCAAGGGGTGAGATAGATTCAAGCTCTCCTTTGAGCTATTTCCTTATCAGGTAACTCGCCTTATTTAATATTCTAAAAGGTTTCTTAGCAGTCCTTAAGAGTGCAAAGATAGTTAACAAAAGATGATAAACCGCCTTGAACTTCGTCTACAAAGTTAGAATGGTAATGATAAAATAATTTTTTTAAATCCTGTTGCTTGGATAGCTTGAGGATGTTATCTTTTACCTTTTCTTTTAAATCATCTTCGACTAAGCAATCTAGCTCTTCTTTAATTTGACCGATTATCGCAGCATATGAACGTAAATCTTTTTCCTCCTCTAGGCCTATTGTTAATCTCAATGCAGACCAGCACTCAATTAAATTGGCATTCGCAAATCCAAAGCTTTGGCTCATGGTGACAGGTAGATTATTTTTGATATATCTAGCATACAAATAATACTGCATGATAACTACCAAAATATGTAAAAATTGCTCATCCTCCTTTCCAAAAAGTTCTCTTTGAAAACCATTCATATGAATCCCTATCATCGGGACTTTTTCATCTCTATAACCTATTTGAATTAAAGGTTTTTTAGTATTATTCTTTTGAGTGGAGCCTTGATCGGTAATGTCTTGTTTTTTTTCTATGACTAATCCCTGTTTTTGTAATTCCTTATAAACAAAGTCAGTATTTTTTCTTATTTTTTCTAGATAATTTATAATATTTTCACTGCAATGTTTGAGCATAAGATGAAAAAACCAGAAAGCTTCTTTGGAAAAGTTATCGTTTGCACTGCTTGTTAATAAACCTCTTAATAAATCATCTGCGGATGTATCGGAACTATAAACTTGTACTATTCCGCCCGGAAATTTATCTAGCCCAAGCTGTCCATACTTAGCTAGGCTGTTGGTTAAAATAAGAATCAATTTTCCTTCATTAATAGGGGTTTCAAATTCTTCTACTAGGCTGCGGACTTCTTCATGCATGAAAAACGTAGTGGCACAATCAAGGACCATTGCTAATGGACGTTTATTATCTTTATGTGTAACAGAGATAGAATCTCTTTTTTCTAAAATTGTTTTAATAATCTCTTTAACTTTTATTTCTTCTATGACAAGCCTTACCACCCGATTAGGATAGATATCTGTAAAGATAACGTCATAATTTTCCAAGTCCGGAATTGTTTCAAAATTACTTAGCTGGGCAGTTTGGCAGGAAAAACGTTCTTTTAAGCAATCTTTAAGGCCGCCTGTGCTCTCACTGATTTCGTAGTAACTATTGGTGTCAAATATTACAGAGGGTTTAAGAGGCTCTCCATCAGGCTGATGAGATCCTTCCGCAAGCATCTGCAAAAGCCCTTCCGTAATGTTTCCAAAGCAAGCAATACCGCTTGTAAAAGTATATCCATTGCTTACCACTCCTTTAGGAGTAGGTTGGGAATTTAGGACTTCAGGAATAGTTTCAATTTCTTCTCTTTTGTACAATATTTGAAGCTGTTGAAAATGTTCGAAGACAAGAATGAATTTATTTTGGCAATCTTGGAAATTATTATAGCTGAGCTGGCTAAGATGTTTTTTTATCTTAATTAAACAATGAAATGCTGCTTTATATATAAGAGGATTTTCTACTCTTATGACCGGATTTGTGGCTGCGAGTAGTTTATAAAGAAACTGCAAATAGTGTGAGGTAAGTGTCGAGTTTTCTGCTGATTCAGATAAAAATTTCACGTACTCAAAAAGTTTTTGATGGGTATTTATTACTTCCTCTAGAGTAATCTCACGCTCTTCTAACGGAGGAATCTCTAGGTAGGTTTCGTAAGCTCTTCTCTGGGGAATAGGATAGTGGTCTAATAGGGATGTAATTCTATAGCCTGTACGAATTAAAAGTTCTTTGAGTAATACAATATCAGGATACGCTCCGTGAGCTCCTTGAAGGCTTTTAAATGTAGTTAAAAATTTCTGTAAGTTTTCTTTATTATTGCCATGGAAAAAATAGAGAGACTGGCCATCAATTTTTAATACCACCCCAACAATTAAATGATTGCCTTTAAAAACACTACCTAAAATTTCATTTATATTTTTGTTAGGGAGAATTGAGTTATCATGTTCATAGAATTTGAACGCTTCGGAATAATCTACAAAAGTAAAATCATTGTCTGCTGGTTTGTTATTAATCTCTATAAGAATATTCTCCAGATCGTTCGGTTCAGCAGGAAGATAGCGTCCTTTTAATATCTGACAGCAATTAATAATTAATTTTTCAAATTCATCATTTTTTATGAGGCTGATTTTGATATCTTTTAGCCAATTGTGTCGTTTCTGGATTTCCCTAAGAAAAATATTTACAATTGCTCCTCCATCTTCCCGGTGATAATGAGGAGCATTATCGTCTATATATTCGCTAAATGGATAGTTGTATTTATCCTGAGCAAAATTGATTAAGGGCGTTTTTGCTGATTCTACTAAATAATGGAGACACCAGACATTCAGCTCAGTGATAATGATTTTAATTGACTCATCTTTTATTTTTTCTAGCGAGCAAATGAACTGCGCGGTAGATAAAATTTTATGGTAACTTTTATAAAATTTCTGATCCAAAGTTTTAATATCAATTTTTTCAAGGGAGGGAGTTACTGCTACGCTGAATTTATTTTTAATAAACCTTTTCGTAATTTTGGTCATGTAATTGAATAAAAGATAGAGATTAGCTTGGCATTTATTAGGGTCCTTTTTCCAAAGCGGAGAAAGATAATTCGCAATTAAAGTAGGTTCAAGCTTTCCATTGCTATCTACTAAATCTTTTTTTCCTAGCCAACGTACAAAGATTTTGCGAAGAGGGCGGTGCTCTACTTCGATTGTTTGCACAAAATTTTGGAAAAAAGCAGTAAGGTCTTGCGTGGGGTCTTTATTTCTCTCAGTTGTAGGGAGGGTTTTATTTAAGTCACGGCAATAATTTTCTAGCTGCTTGAGAAGAGGTCTAGGAGGATTCCAAGAAAAAATATTATTCATTACTACCTACAGTTATGGGGCCTAAAGTTGAATAAATGGTTGATATGTTGCCGTTTGTAGTTTTTTGGCCAGTGTTAAAGCAGTTTATATCTATACCCTTCAAATTTGTAAAGAACTTAAATATCGTAATTATAAGATTTTTTTAATTTTCCTTAATTAGGATGGCGGGTTTAAAAGTTATGCAAGCGCCTTGAGGATTGGCTTGGCCTACTCACTTGTAAGATAGATCAGCTATATGCTAATTTTTTTACTTAGCTTTTGGGAAGAGAGGTTACGCTTTAAAAAGTCTTCTGAATACTTTTTTTGAGACTAATTAATGCCTTATGTTGCTTGATGGGTGCGTTAAGCAATTTTTTAGAAAGCAATTAAAAATACTCATGCTGCGTTTATTAATCTTAGGGTGGATATCCGGATAAGCTTATTCGCTAATAGCTAGCTGACGGAGCTTTAAGATAGGCTTAAGCTAGGAAGAATTAAGCAAAAGGAGTATTTACTTTTATAATAACCTTCTTTCTAAGGTAGTGATAAGACACAAAATCAATGAGCTTTAATTATCAATGACTTAAGTAGAAAGCTTTAAGAAAGCTAGTAGAGCGAAAATTAAGGGGCTGTAAGCGCAAAAGCATTGTTTAAAGATCGCGATCTTAAGAGTTACCAAAATTTATCAGATACTCATTAAAATTAAAGAATTGAGGTTAAAATAAGAGGCTTGCTAATAGAGGGTATGATTGTTTGTTAAGAAGGGATTTCTGATAGCAGGTCTAGCTAGCTGTTTTAGAAATTTAGATCACCTACTAAGAACATAGCAAAGAAATTTTTTAGCCAAGTAGCGGGGCTTAAGATGAGATTGAAAGGAATAAAGTTTGACACAAAAAGATAAGCGAAAAGTGATATGATAATAAAATATGAATATATTAAGGAATGAATAAAATGAAGGGAGATCGATAGAAATAGACTATCGATCTCCTCAGCATTATTTACTAAGAAGGGCTTTGCGGCTTAACTTAAGCTGGCCACGTTCGTTGATATCTAAAACTTTTACAGAGATTACTTCTCCTTGTTTGACATGATCGGCTAAGTTTTCAATGCGTGTATGTTCAAATTCAGAGATATGGCATAATCCTTCTTTACCCGGTAAAATTTCTATAAATGCTCCAAAAGCTACTACAGAGGTAACTTTACCTGTATATGTTCTACCTATTTCTACTTCAGCTGTTAGGCCATGAATAATAGCTTTGGCTTTTTCAATACCTTCTAAGTTTGTAGAGGCTATGCTAATCAAACCATCATCGTTGATATCAATTTCTACCCCGGAGGCTTCGATAATAGCTCGAATTTGTTTTCCCCCTGGACCTATCACTGTTGCAATCTTACTAGGTTTAATTTGCATGGTTTCAATACGCGGGGCATAGATAGACATCTGCGGTTTGAAAGTAGGACAAACTTCCAACATCTTGTTAAGGATATGAATTCTACCTTCTTTAGCTTGATTTAGAGCCGCTTGCATAATAGCAGGGGTAATACCTTCTACTTTGATATCCATTTGGAAGGCTGTAATGCCATGCTGATCACCAGCAATTTTAAAGTCCATGTCGCCTAAAGCATCTTCGATTCCCAATATGTCAGACAAAATTTTGTACCGTCCCTCTTCTAAGATCAATCCCATGGCAATTCCTGCAATTGGACGTTTAATAGGTACTCCTGCATCCATCATAGAAAGACAGCCAGCACATACTGTAGCCATCGATGAGGAACCATTGGATTCTGTAATGGTGGATTCTAAGCGCATGGTATAAGGAAAGATATCTCGAGCAGGTATAATAGCTGACAAAGCTCTTTCTGCTAATTTTCCATGGCCAATTTCACGGCGTCCTGGGGCGCCTATGCGTCCTACTTCTCCTACAGAGAAGGGAGGGAAGAAATATTGAAGATAAAATCTACGGCTACTCTCTTCATCGAGATCTTCATATCTTTGAGACATAGCTTCCCCACCTAATGTACATACACCTACCGCTTGTGTTTCACCGCGTGTAAATAATGAACTACCGTGCGTACGAGGCAGAAGGCCTTGCTCGATATCTATTGAACGAATCTGTTTACTGTCACGTCCATCGCTACGAATATTTTCTTCTAAGATCATTTTACGCATGTATTTAGACTGAAGATCTTTAAGAGCCGCATTAACCTGGTTAACGGAATATTTAGGTTCTTCTCCTTCAGGTAAAAGGGTATCTACCACAGCTTTTCTCATAGCATTCAATTTTTCTTCACGATCTTGCTTTAGATTGCTTCTTAAAGCAGGTTCTAAAAGAGGCGTAGCAAGTTTTTCAACTTCTCCTATGAGTTCTGTAGGCAAGCTTCTAAGGGTGGTCAGATTTTTTTCTTTACCAATCTCTTTTTGCCAATTGAGTAGAGCTTGGCAAATAATTTTGATACTATTATGGCCCACTTCAATGGCTTCCATGAGTTGATCTTCGGTCAGAAAATCACAGTGGCCTTCGATCATAAGAATAGCATCTTCGGTTCCTGCTAACATTAAATCTAATTTAGATTTGGTCATCTGCTCTTGAGTGGGGTTGACAAGCCACTTCCCATCTATTAAGCCAATACGTACACCAGCTATAGGTTTTAATAAGGGAATATCGGAGATCACTAAAGCGGCTGAAATGCCACAGATTGCCAATGGCTCTGTCATATTAATGCCATCGTAAGACCATACGTAAGACAATAATTGAACTTCATTATAATAGCCTTCGGGAAACATGGGACGTATTGGACGGTCTATAAGGCGTGAAATAAGGGTTTCTTTCTCGGAAGGGCGCCCTTCTCTTTTTATAAAGCCGCTAATCGTTTTACCCACCGCAGAAAATTTTTCTTGGTAATCAACTTTCAAAGGGAAAAAATCAATATTATCAGCCGCGTTAGCTGCCGCACAAGCGCTATTAAAAAGATAAGTTTCGCCTGCTTTTATTAAAACAGCCCCATTGGCTTGTTTACCAATTTTTCCTGTTTCAAATATTAGTTCTTGCTCGCCTACTTTAACCTTCATGAGGTGTGGTTGCATATTATACTCCTAAAATGTAGTTTGAATTTATAGATAGGTCGAAGGCTAAAAAAATATGCATAATTTTATGCTGTTTTTCCAGCAAGTGTCATCGAAGATTATAAAGAAGGCTAATAGATAGAACTCAGAAAACATACTTTAAATGACTGATTTAAAGCGCGATTTCTGATTTCTATAATCTTTAAAATTCTCCTTAAACTTGAGGCCTTCTTAAGGATAAATAGTCTTAAGCTTTGATTAACAAGGGCAGTGGTATGGGCCATCTGCCCCACTTAATATAAAGCTGCTTGCGTTACTTTCTTAATTTTAACTTTTTAATAAGCGACAAGTAGCGCAAAGTGTCGGTTGAGTTTAAATAATCCAATAAACGTCTTCTTAGGCCAACATGCTTAAAGAGAGCTAGCCTAGAAGCGTGATCTTTAGGAGAACGCTTAAGGTGCTCATTTAATTCAGCAATACGCTCTGTTAAAATAGCGATCTGGACGTCAGCGGAGCCTGTGTCTTTTTCATGAAGCTGAAATTTTTTTGTAATCTCTTCTTTCGTTCCTTTGTCTAGAGACATTCAGAAAATCCCCCGTTTAAGTTTAAAGCCCGACCATAGTTATGGGGACTTAATATATTAAAAAAATGTAAATCTATTTTTCTCACTCTATCATCCCATCTTACCTAGGTAACTATTAAAAATCAAGAGCAATCTTGTTAGGGCGGGAGGGAGCCATGGCGAATAAAAGGAGAAATGTAAAAGAAAAAAGAAGAAAAGAGGTTTTTAGGATGAAGGGCCTATTTCATAGTTTTTAAATTAACCCCCCTTAATAAAAGGTTCTCTTCTTGCATTTTCTCTGCTAAGTTGGTAGATTCTTGGACCGTGCATAATTAAAACACCCTTGTAAGGAACTACTCTATGCTGAAAGACGCCACTTATAAAGAAAAATCTAAAATGTTAATATCATGGATGCCTCAAATCATTGAGGAGGTAAAAAAAGACCTTAAACACGAGCATCTTAAAAACGATTTTAAATTTGTAAAGAAATATTTTTTAGGTAAGAACTTAAACAAGCTAACTAATGAAGAGATAGTAAATGCTTATACCTTAGCTTTAGAGCAGGAAGAAAATGGAGAAAAAATTGCTGAGTTTATCATTAATCGATGGCTCCTCAAGAATGCCGAGCTTTATGACTATTTTGAAGGGGCGTTGTTGCAAATATCTAATGATTTTACCCAATTAACTGAAATTGAGGCAGATAAATCACAACAGATCGTGGAGGGCGCAGCTAGTCAATATGGAGCTGTACGTACTTATCTTTTTTCCGTTATGAATTCGGTAGTATTTCCTAAAGAAATTTATGAAAAGCTTAATAAGCGTGCTGAAGAAGAGCAAAAAGCCTTAGCAGCTGTAGAAGATGCTCAGGACGAACATTTAAGCCAGCAATCTTTGAAAGATTACTATGAAGAGCAAATCGCTCGCTTAGCGGATAAGTATGAGAAAAAATTGATTGGAATGCAAAAAAAATATATTCAAGATACAGAATCATTGAAAAAGCAAATGGCATTACTACAGAAAAGATTGAATGGGTAGCTATGCTTTTTCCTTTTACGTTTAAGCCTCAGTCAGAAGACGAAAAATTTATGCTTGAAGCATTGAAAGAGGCATGGAAAGCTTTCAGGCAGGGCGAAGTTCCTATAGGGGCTGTTCTGGTGCATGAAGGACAAGTAATCTCTAGGGGATATAACCAAGTAGAACTGCTCAAAGATGCTACTGCTCATGCAGAAATGCTATGCATTACTGCAGGGGCAGGGGCAATGGAGAACTGGCGGTTGACTGGCACCACACTTTATACCACCATAGAGCCCTGTTGTATGTGTGCAGGAGCTATGTTTTTATCAAGAATTTCCACTCTAGTATGGGGGGCACCTGATTTACGCCATGGGGCTAATGGGAGTTGGATGGATGTGTTTGAGAAGGTTCATCCTACGCACAATCTTAACATTAAAAGAGGCATTCTAGAGGAATATGGAGCCGCCCTCATGCGTGATTTTTTTAAAAAATGTCGCCAAGAAAAAAAGGCTTTGACTGACGAATAGCTAGATTGCTTATTTAAAAAACTAAAGAAGTACTTATAAAAGTCGACTCGACCGGTAGAAGCTTGCTCACATCTTCCCTACTTGCAAATCCTAATCTTCTAATTTTTAAGCAATTTATTTAGCTTATAATTTTTTTATCTAGCCAAGTAGTATGCTTTTGAGAGGCTTTTTATCTTACCCTTTACTTAATAAAAATTCATCTTTAAGAAGAAGGCCACCTTTCAAAGATTGATTTATTCTTTAAAGTTTAATAGCGTAGTTCCTCTAAACACTATAAGCATCTGTTGGATAACTAGAAAAGGAGTTAGCAAAATTTAAACGACTGGAAGAATTTTCTAGGTTATTAAAGGCGTTATTCAATGGGGCTTTTTTCTTTGTCAGGATCATCTTAAACGATGTCTAGAACAATCTCAACGCTGCCAATAGCTTTAGCTATTCAAATCCTTTTAATGGCTTAAAAAGTTTGGTCAAAGAATGTTTTTTCGTTTGATAAATGTTTTTAATCTTATCGAAGGTAGACATAAAAAGCTAGAAAAACACCTTACAAGTAGCGTATCATCTATTTCTTGCTTTTTAATTTTGGTAGTATAATTAAAGGGGAGGGAAAAAAAGTTGGAAATATTTAGAGAAGAAGAGAAGGGCTTTCATCTTGAAGAACAGAATCTCTAAAATCCCATTCACAGATAGAACCAGTGGCATGGCCGGTCAATATTCTTCCATGTCTTACTTTAAGACAGGTTGTCTTTTCAGTGTTTTCTCTTAAGGTCACCATTGATTGTGATTTTAGAGAGTCCCAGATTCGTATGGTTGTATCATCAGAAGTGCTGATGATTTTTCCATAGGCAATTTGAAGATTATTAACTCTTCTCGTATGCCCATTTAAAGTAAGGAGGCATTGCTCTGTATTAGCATCCCATATTTTTATCGAACCTGTTCCCGAGCTGCTAATTATATTATTACCCATTTTTTTTAAGTCTGTAATTCCCCAATCATCTTCCGTAGGTAAATGGGTTATCAGCCCTTTTTTTATGTCCCATATTTTTACCTTTGTATTTTCCCAGGCTGAGCCACTAAAAAGTTTGCCATGAGCCACTTTCATACATGTCACCCAGTTGTCGTGCTTCAACCAACAAATCTCTTTTCCTCTTTCAATATCCCAACATCCTATAGTCCTGTCTTGCGCACCACTAAAGAGCAGGCCATTAATTAGCTTTAAGCATTCAATTCTACAAGTATGCCCTTTTAATACGGTAAGCTGTTGCTGAGTCTCAATATCCCATATGCGTATGGTATTGTCACTAGACCCACTATATAGCATACCATTGTCTATTTTCAGGCAAGTAACGATGCCTTCATGCCCATGAAAAACACGTTGGCTTTTTTTTGTTTGAATATTCCACAGGCGAATTGCTTTATCGCTAGAACCACTAAAGAGGTGACCATACCCAGTTTTAAGGCAATTCACGCTAGATTTGTGCCCTTTCAGAATAGTTTGCTGCTCTTGATTACCTATGTTCCAAATGCTTATGTTGCTGTCAATAGAGCCACTATAAAGCGAGCCATTCACTATTTTTAAGCATTTAACATACGAGCCATGCTCTCGTAAAGTAGAGAAAGTGTATTCTCCATTAACCATGTTTGTTTTTATTTTTACTAGATTACGATACTTTGTTTTCCAATTGTCAGAGTAAGAAGAGAGGGGGAGAAGCCCTGCTACCTGCATAGGTAACCGGCCTTGATTCTTATAAAATAGATTGGCTTGCTTTTGGTAAGAGGTGAAGTGATAGTTGTAATCTTTTTTTAAGCGTTTGCTCCACAGATAAGGATCTTCGATCATTCTTTGGAAATATTTGCATACTCGCTGAAGCTGACATAATTCTTTCGCATTAAAGTAGGAAAAGAGATGCAAATACAATTCCTCAGGCAAAGAAAAAAAGGAAGAGGATAAAGGAGAAGAAGGAAAAAAAGCAGAGTGCATTAGTTAATTTTTCCGAGAGTGATAGAAAGTATATAAATTTTACTTACTAAATTCATTTTAATTAACGGCTTTAAGCTCTTATGCTTGCTTGGCGTCTTTAAAGGTTTAGTTTTTTTGATAGAAAAGAGCAGTGGTTTAAATATAGCACATAACTTTAATGTTTCAAAAGTTTGTTTGTCAAGTAGACCCATAGCTAAATTAAATAATTAGAAAGCTTATTTTGCGTTCATGTGCAGTAAAATATGGATGCTTAGGTTGTTAAGGGATTTAATCTTGTAACTGAGCGTTTACTGCCTATTAATAACCTTTAATAAATGAGAGGTCTTCTAGCAAACGGTCAGCGAATAAGGGAGATAAGGTTTATTTGACAAATATTTTTGGCGATAGACATCTTACATAATCTTAAGAAGAACAAAATTATGTTTTTTAGAGTGATTTAAATTTTATATTTTTTATCATTGACTCCTACTTAAAAAGAGTAATCAATGATTTGAGCAAGAGGGAAAATTTACTTAAATTGGCGTCTCTGATCTTCTTAAATTAGCTCAAGAGGCTTCAATGGGATTTAAATCTGGAGAATAAGGTAGAAAAATAAAATTGGGTACTCTTATCAAAGCTTGCAGAGCCGTCCTCTTGCTGATTGTATTTTCAAAGTCTTTATAAAGCTTTTTCCAAGTGAGGTAAGGCTTGCCCTTTAAGCTTTGTGGAGGGAGGGCCCCATAATATAAGCGCCCGGGAGCTTCTTCTTTTTGGATGCCTGTAAGGCCTTCAAATCGTCCTAGCATAAGTTTTCTGTTCTTGGAAGAGAAAGTGCATAGCGCATAGATTTTAAGTTCTTAGTATTGCGCGGAAAAGTTTCAATTTTTTGCGCAGGAAGGATCTTTATTAAAACTATATTTAGTAAGCAGAAGATGCCTCTTTCCTAGCTCCTATTTCGTTTACTCGTGCGATCTTCCTCCATGGAAAAGCTATCTCATGTTCTATAAAATATACTTGGTAACAAGCAAAATTTAGTTTTCGGAAGGGGTTATAATCATAAAAAGTCACCGTACGCCACTTTGAGATCAAGAGAGCTGATAAGTTAGAGTGTGATTTGGCTGCCCAAAATGCAAGCTTTCCTAGTTCCCTTTCATTTTTTCTTCCGAAATTTTACGCATGCGGTCTTTTTCTTGCCGCGTTAAAGATTGTTCTCCGTAGCGGGAAATTTTGGCTAGCATCTCGTCAATAAATGCATCATCTCCTAGATTAGCTTTCCCTGTTTTGATATCAACAATTTTACTCTTTTGCGGGGTGGAAAAAAAGTAGCGTCGGATTTTAGTATGCACTTTGTGGCCCCACCCCATAAAAATTTTGTCTATGTTTTGCATGTATAGGTAAGGCGTCGGTTGTTGCCAAACAACTGCGCTATAAAGATAGCCGGACGCTATGCCTACCATATGGTAGAATAGGTTCACAAAATCTAGTGCCGATAAGGGGATGAGAAGAGAAAAAGCAATTACAACAGCTAGAAGCGATTTAGCCTGAATAGGGATTAAAAAAAAGAGGAGAAGGGTGGTCTCTCGATGAAGCATGGCCCAGGCTACAAAGATGGCTAACAGAGAGGGAGTCAAGCCTGCAATAATAAACATCTTATAAGGTGATAAGAGGGAAACAGCAGCTAAAGCTGCTAGGTTTGCAAGAATGCCGCTAATAAAATAAAGAACTAGAAAAGATTTATCTCCATAATATTCAGCAAGTTGGGATCCAAAAAGCCAGAGCATATACATATTAAAGGTAAGGTTAATAAGTAAAAATAAATTAATGCCATTTGCATGTTTTTGAATAAAAAGAGATGTAATAAGTTGCCAATAATAGGAGTTAGCCATACCCCAGGGGGAGAGCCCTAAAATTTCTTGAGGTCCATATATTTTAAAGATAGCGATAAAAAGAGGCTCTAGTGCTGCGCTACATACAGTAACTATAGCTGTCATGCAAATTAGGATTTTAAGGCTTTTAGGAACCTTGTCGTAGTTTGAGAATAGAGAAGAATGATAAAACATAATAAAAAATTGGGTGTTAAGGTTTGCAAATACGAGTGTTTAGACATCTTAGAGTTAAGAAGCAAAAATTTCAATCAATTGCCAATCATTAAGTACAAAACCTGTTTAGCTTCGCCCAGGTTTTCTACTCTGAAAATAAATGTGTTGAAAAACAGCGAAGAAAAGGCTTGTTTTTTTATTGAACACATTTTATCATTTTTTCGTAACTTAAGAAAATTAAATTTGTTAACCTTTTTGGGAGTTAATTCTGATGAAGAAAGATATTCATCCTAAATATCAAAAAATTTTGTTCGTTGATTCTTCGACAGGACATAAATTCGTATGTGGATCTACTTTACAGCCAAAACAAATGGATAAATTTGAAGGCACTGAGTATCCTGTTTATCATTTATCAACCTCTTCAGCTTCTCACCCTTTCTTTACGGGTAGCAAAGCTTTAGTTGACTCTGAAGGCCGCGTTGATAAATTTAAAAAACGTTATGCTACTGCTCAAAGCAAAGTGAATAACGAAGAGCCTGAAGGAAAATTAGAAGAGCAGCCTAAAGAAAAAGAAGCAAAAAAAGATTCCAAAAAGAAAAAGAAATAATTCTTTAAATTCTACCTTATAAAGCTTTCCTCCACAACTTTGTTAGAGGAAAGCTTTGTAGACTTATCTCCCTCATCATGATTGAAAAAAAAGTCCAACAGCTCCTCCTCCGCTTAGCTGAAGTTGAAGCTATCTTAGGCCATCCTGAGATCTTTAATGATCAAAAAAAATATAAAGAACTGACGCGGGAGCATTCTTACTTAGCTGAGATCAAAGTTACCTGGGATGATCTTAAAAAAGCTGAACAAGAACTTTCCGACAATAAAGAACTTCTAAAAGCTGAGAGCGATCCTGAATTTTCTCATGTTTTACAGGAAGACATTCATCTACTTGAAAGCAAGCTTCCTGAGTTGCAAAAACATTTGGAAACACTTCTTGTACCTCCTGATCCTAATGATAATCGTCCTACCATCCTAGAGTTACGAGCGGGCACAGGAGGTGATGAGGCTGCTTTATTTGTGGGAGACTGCGTTCGTATGTATAAAATGTATGCTGACAATAAACAATGGAATTATGAATTATTATCTTGCACCCCTTCTGATATGGGTGGCTTTAAAGAATACGTCATGGTTCTATCCGGTCCAAACGTCTATCGGAATTTGCGCTATGAAGGGGGAACTCATCGTGTTCAGCGGGTGCCTGCCACTGAAGCGCAGGGTAGAGTTCATACTTCTGCTATCACTGTAGCTGTACTTTTAGAACCCGATGAAGACTCAGATGTACAAATTGATGAAAAAGATTTACGCGTGGATACCTATAGATCTTCAGGAGCAGGAGGGCAGCACGTAAATACCACGGATAGTGCAGTGCGATTAACTCATATGCCCACAGGTCTTGTCGTTTATTGTCAGGAAGAACGCAGCCAGCATAAAAATAAAGAAAAAGCATTGCGTTTACTTAAAGCTAAAATTACTGAGATAGAGCAACAGAAAAAAGCTCAAGAGTTAGCTTCAAACCGTGCAGCTCAAGTAGGCAGTGGGGATCGCTCAGAACGTATTCGTACCTATAATTTTTCACAAAATCGCTTAACAGATCATCGTATCAATCTTACCAAATACAATTTGGATAAAATTATGGAAGGGGATATGGAAGATATAACCTCTGCATTAGTAGCTCACTATTATAAAGAAATGTTTGGAAGTTGAGAGAGCTTAATCCCTGCATTTATTTTTTGCTGGCTCTTTAATTATTACTGTCAGTGAACAAGTTTTTTTCATGTATGCTAAACTTGAAGAGCAAATAAGATAAAGAATGAGACTATCAGGCAGAAAGGATGTAAAAAATTCTTAAGCTTTCATGCAGGGGGTGCGATGCGGTTTTTTTTATCTCTAATAGGCATTTTTTTTAAAGCTCTGCCCCTAATACAATAGATAAAGAGTAAAGGTTGAATACCGTTCAAGATATATTAGATTTATCAACTGGATATTTAGCACAAAAAGGAATCAAAAATCCTAAACTTCAAGCTGAATATCTATTATGTGATGCTTTACAACTCTCTCGTATACAACTTTACCAGCAGTTTGATCGTCCTTTAGAAGAGCAGGAATTAAAAATTTGCCGAGAGCGCCTAGCTCGCAGGGCTAAAGGAGAACCTCTTGGCTACATCCATGGAAAAATGGATTTTTATGGATGCCAGATATCTGTTAATAAAGATGTCCTTATTCCTCGGCAAGAAACAGAAATTCTCGTTGATAAGATTGTTAAACAACTCGAACAGGTTGAAGTGTGCGGCCTGCATTTATGGGATGTATGTTGTGGATCTGGATGTATAGGAGTTTCATTGAAGAAAAAGTTTCCTCTTTTAGAAGTTACTTTGTCTGATATTTCTCCTCAAGCACTTGAGCTTGCTAAAAAAAATGCAAAAGAAAATCAGGTAGAAGTGCATTTTTTACAGGGCGATTTATTAAAACCTTTTGAGGGCAAAAAGGTAGATTATCTAGTATGTAATCCTCCTTATATTGCCGAGTATGAGTTTGCAGGGTTAGACCATGAAGTGCGGGATTTCGAACCCCGCCTAGCTTTGATTTCGGGACCTACTGGTTTAGAGATGTATCAGCGTTTAAGTGAGCAAATGAAGGCATGTCTTGCTCCTCTAGCAAAAGTGTGGCTTGAAATGGGAAGTAGCCAAGGGCCCTCTCTATGTAAACTATTTAGTCAATCTGGATGGAGAAATTATAGAGTTGATAAAGATTGGGCTGGTTTAGATCGATTCTTTTTCCTTGAAAATGAATAAGTTTTCAAGTATTGTCTCCACTGAAATTTTTAAGGATTTTCATGCTTGGTGCTCTAACTGAAAAAATGCGAGGTTTAGTTTCAAAACTGGCTGGTGCAAAAAAACTTACCGCAGAAAACATTTCTGACGCTGTTAGTGAAGTGCGCTTAGCCCTGCTTGAAGCGGATGTTAACTATGGAGTGGCTAAAACTCTTATTAAAAGGGTTAAAGAGAAAGCTTTAGGCGATGAGGTTATCAAAGCAGTTACTCCAGGCCAGCAGTTTATCAAAATTGTTCATGAAGAACTTGTTTCTTTGATGGGTGGGGGAGAAGCTGAGCTAAAGTTAGAAGGGAAGCCCGCTGTTATTATGTTATGTGGGCTTCAGGGAGCAGGCAAAACGACACATGCTGCTAAATTAGCACGCTATTTAAAGAAAAAAGGACTATGTAAAAAACCTTTATTAGCAGCTTGTGATTTACAAAGACCTGCAGCTATTGAACAATTATTGACGTTGGGACAGCAAATTGAAATCCCTGTCTTTAACCTTCCTGAGGAAAAAGATCCTATAAAAGTGGCTCGACATGCATTAGAAAAAGCTAAAAAAGAAGAATTTGATGTTTTGATTGTAGATACAGCAGGGCGACTGCATATTGATGAAGAACTTATGCTGCAGTTAGAAGAAATCAAAAAAGTTTTGCAGCCTTCAGAAATTATATTTGTTGCCAATGCAACGACGGGACAAGATGCTGTTAACAGTGCCGCAGAATTTAACAAACGTATGGCTATAACTGGTTCAATTTTGACCATGTTGGATGGAAACGCTCGTGGAGGGGCAGCCATATCGATACGAGAAGTGACAGGCGCACCTTTAAAATTTGAAGGGATAGGCGAAAAAGCTGATGATCTTCAAGTTTTTAATCCCTCGTCTATGGCTCATCGTATTTTAGGTATGGGTGATACCATTAATTTGGTAAAGAAAGCTCAAGAGCATATAAGTGAAGAAGATGCCAAAAACTTAGAACAAAAAATACGTTCAGCTACGTTTACTTATGAAGATTATCTTAAGCAAATTCAAGCGGTAAAAAAAATGGGTTCTCTTAAGAGCCTTTTAGGAATGCTGCCCGGCATGAGTGCGCTTAAATCTTTAGAAATTGATGAAAAAGAGTTCTTTAAAATAGAGGCTATTATATTATCTATGACTCCTCAGGAAAGAGCAGAAAGTGAAGAGCTTTCCGTCTCCAGGCGCAAAAGAATAGCAAAAGGAAGTGGGACAGGAATAGAAGATATCAATAAGCTAGTTAAATCATTTAAACAAGCAAAGCAGTTCTTTAAGAATATGCCTAATATAAAAAATTTAGAAAAAATGATGGGAGGATCCCTATGGCGTTAAAAATTAGATTGCGACAGCAAGGCCGTCACAATCGTCCATTCTACCGTTTGGTGGTGGCTGATGGCCGCTCGCCACGTGATGGAAAATATGTTGAAGCAATCGGTTGGTACAATCCGTTTGCTACACAGGTAGAGCAAGAATTTTCTTTAGATGCAGAACGTGCACAACATTGGCTCAGCCAAGGTGCTGTCTTAACCGATTCTGCAGAAGCTTTAATTAAAAAAAGCGCCCCTAGCCTTGTACGTGGTTTGGTGGATAAGAAACTAGCATTACGAGCAAAATATGCTGCTAAACGTAAGGCTCGTAAAAAAGTGAGCACTTAAAAACTTACACCAATGCTGATTGATATCTTATCGCTATTTCCCAACTATTTTAAAGGGCCGTTTGATGAAAGCATTATCATGCAGGCCAGGAAAAAGGGCCTTTTAGATATCAATCTCATTGATATACGTACTTTTGCAGACAATCGCTATCATAAAGTTGATGACAGACCTTATGGGGGTGGACCTGGAATGGTCATGATGCCCCAACCTGTGCTTAGTGCCATCCATAGTGTTAAAAAGCCTGGCGCTAAAGTGATTTATATGTCGCCCCAAGGGCCCCTCCTCAAGGCAGATAAATGTAGAGAATTAGCTCAACAAGATCACCTTATTCTGTTATGTGGGCATTATGAAGGCATTGATGAGCGTATTTTAGATGAGGTAGATGAAGAGATTAGCATTGGAGACTATGTATTAACGAATGGGTGCTTAAGTGCCATAGTTCTTGTTGATGCACTCGTTAGGTTTGTACCTGGTGTACTGGGGCATGAAAGTGCGGCCGCCGAAGATTCGTTTGAAAATGGATTATTAGAGTGCCCTCATTACACTCGGCCAGAGAGCTATGAAGGTAAAGCAGTCCCCGAAATTCTATTAAGTGGGGACCATAAAAAGATCGCCGAATGGCGTCGTAAAAAATCGTTAGAAAAAACTCAACGTGTACGACCCGATTTATGGCAAAAGTTAAATATAAATCTTGAGGAGTAGAAAAAATGAGAAAACATGCTTTGGTCGAAATGATCCAAAACGAACAGCTTAAAAAAGATATTCCCAATTTTAGAATTGGCGATACTATCCGTGTGCATACTCGTATTATTGAAGGTCAGAAAGAGCGTATTCAGGTGTTTACAGGCACAGTAATTGCCCGTAAAGGTTCAGGGCTTTCCGAAACATTCTCTTTACATCGGGTAGCCTATGGAGAAGGTATGGAGCGTCTATTTCCTTTACATAGCCCGCGCATAGCAAAAATTGAAGTCATAAAAGAAGGTCAAGTGCGTCGTGCTAAATTGTACTATCTTAGAGGAACTTCAGGAAAAGCTTCTAAAGTTAAAGGTCGCGTAGGCTTTAATCGCAAAAGCGCTGCAGTTGAAAAAGAGCCTGTAGCTGCAAATGTTGCTAACGAAAGCTAAAATGACTCAATGTCAGAGTTAAAGAAAATTGGCAAGCGTGAAACTAAGCGCTTGCTTAGCCTCACTACATTTGAAGAAGAAGCCCGGCAACAAGGTTATCAGATTATTGCAGGTATCGATGAAGCAGGGCGAGGCCCTCTAGCAGGACCTGTAGTTGCAGCAGCGTGCATCATTCCTGTAGGCCTTTTAATTCCCGAAGTTAACGACAGCAAGCAATTATCCAGCGATAAACGTACGGAATTGTATAATATACTTACCCGCCATGAAGATATTCATTATGGAATAGGGGTAATTGATTCTCCTACTATTGATAAAATTAATATTTATCAGGCCACTATAGCAGCTATGCTTATGGCAGTTGCGCAGTTAAGCTTAGAGCCTCATTTTTTGCTTGTAGATGGTTTAAAGCTTCCGCATCCTAGCATTCCTACTCAAAAGATCATCAAAGGGGATACTAAATCGCAATCTATTGCAGCTGCCTCTATTATTGCCAAAGTAACTCGCGACCGTCTGATGATTGAGTATCATCAACAATGGCCTCTTTATGGTTTCGATCAACATAAAGGGTATGGAACGGCCAAGCATTTAGAAGCACTTAAGGTGCATGGAGTATGCCCGATCCATCGCCAAAGTTTTGGGCCAGTTAGGCATCAACTTGGCATAAGAAATGCTCAATTCTCTTTAACTTTCTAATTAGTTTTTCCCTAGCTAACTGAGCTTCATTACAATCTTAATATAATATTTATAAATTAGTTGTATTTGAAAGTTAATATATGTATATGATAATTTAAGGTTAAAAATTAAGGTATAGGTATGAAAATAAATTCGCAAGACTTGTTTAACGACATTAATGCCCTTCGTTTATATGAAGTGGCAGTGAGCATATCACGTGAAAATGGAAAAAAAAACTATACGATCAAAAGAGTGAAGCTAAATCAGCACGACAGTATAGAAAGAATAGAAGCTTTAATTACTAAGCTTAATGAGGGTAAGATTTGGCTTAAAGTCGGTAAACGTCGCGAAGGCACAGTAAAATATGTGGGTAAAGGATTGAAACCTAGCGAAATTGCAAGCATTATCTTAAAAAAGCAAGATAAAACCGATAAGACACCGATAGAAATCTCCATCGATATCACTAAAGAAAATTTAGAAGATCAAGTAGAAGAGATGTCGCATCAAGATATTTCCTTATTAGAAAGGATAGCTAAAAGCCTTCAAACAACCTTTAAGCTTGACATTCAGAAAAAAGTGAATAGTCAAGCTCATCTCATTAATCACCATGTAGCTGACTCTTCTGTTAATTCAAAGCATGCATTAGCTGCTAAAGCAACTCTATCTGAAGAGAAAAAACTTACCTATCGATCTCGATCTCAAGAATCTAAGAAAGAGAAAAAAGTGGAAGAAGAAAAAGCCATTGAAAAACAACGCGTTCAAAAGCGTAAAGCGCTAACATTGGCTAAAGAGTTAGATGAAAAATCTGATAAGCGCCGTCTTAGAGCTATTAAATCCACTGAAAAGCAAAAAGAGATTTTGAAAGCTGTGCCTTCGCCAAGAAAGGCTTCATAAAGCTTAATTTTGAAGATCGAGAAGCTCCTCAAATTACTCTCTAAATTTTTAAGCGGCGAGTATTCAGGGAAATTGCATGAAGATTTAAGTTGACAAATAAGGAAATAGTTAAAAAAAGATCTTCACATGGTTTAAAAATGTTTTTCACCAAAAAATTTTAAACATGGAAGGTCAAAATGATTGAAAAAGATATCGATTTATTAATCTCTATTTTTTGTGATGTAGAGGCTTGTTGTAAACAATTTGAGCCTGAATGGCGCAAAATATTGGTTGAAAACCACCCAAAACCTTTAATTGGAAAGAACAATAAACCTTCATCCCAGAGGAATTAAATACTATGTCGGTTGGGAAGCCTATGACTTAGCTTCTTAAGCTCTGGTTCAAGCTTTTTAGCACGCCTGCAAATGCGTGTATAATAAGGAACAGGCAGTCTCAAAACGAGCAAGTAATCAGAGACAAGAGAAATCCTCGCAAAGTGCAAAGGGGCAAATGATAAACA
This sequence comes from Neochlamydia sp. S13, assembly GCF_000648235.2. Taxonomy (NCBI): domain Bacteria; kingdom Pseudomonadati; phylum Chlamydiota; class Chlamydiia; order Parachlamydiales; family Parachlamydiaceae; genus Neochlamydia; species Neochlamydia sp. S13. The sequence continues at coordinate 818,621 of NZ_AP017977.1, forward strand.
GCCCTAATCATCAATGCGCATAAGAAAGCATTAGCGGAGTAAATTCTTAGGCGACTCTTCTTCCCGGCGCTTTTATTTTCCCTCCATCCTTTAATGGACTCCTCTGAGAACCATAAAGTTATGTTTCCTCTTTGCGCTAAAGCTTTGTTATGCTCGGACCAATTACGTATGCGGTGGTTAATCTTTTTTTCCATAGCTTGCCTATATTTTTGTCTTGGCAAACTAAATTTTATATCTCTTAAGCGTTAAAGAGCAATCTTATCGCATACGTTTCTTATCATTTACGCAAGAACGCCTTTTTCCTTTATCGCTTAATCTGAGTGACTTCATGGTGATCAGGATTTAGATTTAAATGCTAAGATTTATTCTGGACTTTAAAAGGTAAATTTGATAATAGATGTTTAATCTATTATATCTAAATAAAGGGGGGGAACATGCAAATAAGCACCTTGGCTAAACTATACATTTTTATTGATAGGCATGCAGATTACGGTGCGCCACGAACTTTGACAAGCCAACGGCGGGTCAAAGATGCTGTACAAGAGATTAGGGAAGGCCCCTAGTAACCGATGACTTAGGCATAGGTTACAAACCACCTTAAGCTGCATGGGTAAAGAGCCCATGTGGTGAGCGTTAAGGAAAAGGTATAGCAAGACTATATCAGGTGAGAGTTAAGGAGACGAATGCAAATGAATCACTGATGACGTGTCGAAAGCATAGGGATGATGTCAAAACTGGGGGGTCTTAGTTAACCCAGGACAAATCTAAGGGAAACCTAATATTAACTGCTTAGATGGCATCCGGCATAAAGGTGACGTGAACTTAACTACAGGCTCTTATACGGAACGTGGGAACCTGTCGCCTTGATGAAAAGGGAGAAGTTCAAATGGAAGCCCCATAAGAACCAGAGTACCGATGCAAGGAACAGGGGCGGAATAGCCCGTAGTAGTGAGGAGACCTCTGTAATGGAGGTGGAGCGAAGGGGACTATATTGTTTAGCTTAAGATTAATCGAACAACTGGAAACAGGAGGAATCGATGAATACAGCAAAGTCGTATTGTATTTCTAAATCCATTGTATGGGAAGCATACAAGAGAGTAAAAGCTAACAAAGGAGCAGCAGGTGTTGACGAAGAGTCTATAGAAGAATTTGAAAAGAATCTTAAAGACAATCTGTATAAACTTTGGAATCGCCTATCGTCGGGGAGCTACTTTCCGCCTCCCGTAAAGATAGTTGCCATACCAAAAAGTGATGGAAAGCTGAGAAAGCTGGGAATACCCACAGTATCAGACAGAATCGCACAGATGGTCGTTAAGCTGTATCTAGAGCCAGAGATTGACCCACATTTTCATCCTGATTCTTATGGGTACAGACCTGGAAAATCAGCGTTAGAAGCCGTAGGAGTCGCTAGACAGAGATGTTGGCGCAACGACTATGTTATTGACCTTGATATCAAAGGATTTTTCGATAATTTAGACCACGAGCTCGTGATGAGAGCCGTAAGGAAACACACCGAAAGCCAATGGATTCTTCTGTATATAGAACGCTGGCTAAAAGCGCCAGAGCAAGATGCAGACGGGAAACTTATAAAAAGAGATAGAGGGACTCCACAAGGGGGTGTAATCAGCCCTTTACTAGCCAATCTATTTCTTCATTATGCCTTAGACGAATGGATGAGGAAATGCTATCCAGGTAATCCATTCGAGCGTTATGCTGATGATATAGTGGTTCACTGTCAAACGGAAGCGCAAGCCAACGAAATAAAGAAAGCTATTGCAGAACGCTTAGCTCAATGCAAACTGGAGTTGCATCCTGCAAAGACAAAAATCGTCTATTGCAAAGATGATGAACGAAGAAAAAGATACCTAAACGAGAAATTTGATTTTTTGGGATATACTTTTAGAGCCAGAAGATCAAAGAATCGGTATGGAAAGCTCTTCATCAACTTTAGTCCCGCAGTAAGCAATAAAGCAAAGAAAGCAATAACGAGTACGATGAGAAGTTGGAAAATGCATCTGCGCAGTGACAAGAAGATTGTAGATTTATCAAGAATGTTTAACCCCATGATAAGAGGTTGGATCAACTACTATGGTAAATATTACAAATCAGAACTCTATCAAATTTTCAATGTTGCAAACCGTACATTAGCAAGGTGGGCGGAAAGGAAATACAAGAAGTTAAGAGGCCACAGCAGAAGGGCAATGCATTGGTTGGGAGGGATCGCAAAACGAGAACCTCAGCTATTTGCTCACTGGAAAATGGGCGCCATACCTGCGACTAGACAATAGGAGCCGTATGAGCTGAGAGGCTCACGTACGGAACTGTGAGAGCGTGAGGGTGTGATCCCCTCGCGCTACTCGACTTCCCTTAGCAAGCACTGTAACAAGTTTAATAGACATTTTTCAAAAAGTGGCTATTCAGACTTTCAAACCCATAGAAAATCCATCAAGCCACTATTACTACAGTTATTTAAATAAAAAAAGCTTTAAACGCTGTAGCATTTTATTAATTCCTGTATTAGGAAACATAGTTGTAGCAATTCTAGATTTTGCTCAACAAAGATGCAAGGACCCTAGCTATGAGAGGCGAAACTCCCATAAAAACAGTATACATGCTAAAAATAGCAGCACCAAAAATTGCCAAAAGATAAAGACTAAAAACATTACACCCTTACCTATAAATTCCGCTAAAGAAACAGTGTTATTCTCTAACCAAATCCAGGCCCCAGTAATAAGTAAGTTAGCCGATCAATTAGAGATGTTTATAGATAATGAAGGGATTCTTGATAGCAACTATTGTCAGCAACAAACATGTGATAAACTGAACCGCATTTTTGATAAGCAGCTTCATAAAATTAGAGAGTTAGAAAAAGAAGCTTTTACTATTTTAAAAACATCTAATGATAGTGAACAATATTCTGTATGTCTATCTTCCGCAGAAAAAGAAGTAGAAAGCATAAAAAATATTATAAGCGCCCTTCATAGAAAAAAAGCATCTAACTCAACCCATCATAAAGAGTTTAAAAAAACAGAAAAAACCCTTCAAGATATGCGTTCTTCCATCCCCTTAGGCAATAGCATAATTTTAAGAAAAGATGTAGAAATGATGCAAATCATTTCTTCAGTCCCTCAGGAAAAAACTTACATTTCTTCAGCTCATGGAACTTTCTATGAACCACAAATTAGCCTAGTAGCTTTAAGTGGATGGTTTCATAACCATATTATTGAGGAGTGTTATAAAGGAGTCAGTATAGCGCGTAAGAGGGATTGTATGTATAGCCATCAGCTAAACACAATGTGTACAATCATAGGGCTCAAGAAGAAAAAAAATAAAGGAGAGGAAGAAGTAATTCAAAACCATTCTTCTTCTCGAAAGTCTATTAAAGGATCTACTTCAAAGGCAGATAAACAAGAGATGGAGCATCCGTCTATTAGTTGGTCCAAAGTTTCTATCAGTCGTGGCTCAGCTTGGGGTGGAAATATGCTTAGACATAGTAAAGAGAAAAGTTTAGAAGAAGTAAAAGCTTTACAAGAAAATGTTCTTGCAGAGATATCCAAGGAGTTACCCAAAATGCTAGCTCAGTGGAAGTATGAAAAATGGGAGATCGGTACTTCAGAAGACCTTATAACAAAGTATGGAGTTTCGCCTAGTATAGCAAGAGAAGCTGATTATATTATATTATTTCATAAAAAATGTGAGTAATCGCCTGGTAAAGAAAAATAGTTTTCTAAATATGTATCCTTAAAATAACATTTAGAGCCTTTGGTTAAAGAATGGAAGATAGCTATTCTTTAATCAAAGGAGTATACAGCGTGAAGTGCAACTAGGGATGGCAAAAAGTTTGTAAGATTATCTATAAAGCAGCCCTCCCCAAAAAAATGTAATAAATAGGGCTTAATCTGATATTTGTAATAAAAATAAAGAAAACATAATTTAAAAGCCGCGAGACTTAAAGTCTTGTCGCTCATTAAAATTGGCAAGGCTGAAGTTGAAGCGAGCGGCTCTAAGACCAATAAGGAGTATCAAACGTCAAATTTAGTAACTCATCAAAAAGTTATAAAAAATAAACTTGGTGTTTTAAAGCTAGCTGAAACATTAGAAAATGTATCTTAAGGCGTATAAGATGATGGGATATTATAGAGATAGCTTTTATAGATTCAAAAAGCTTTATGAAACAGGTGGAGAAGCAGCTCTTCAGGATATGGCACGTAAAAAACTCTGTATAAAAAACAGGGTGGGCGAGTCTATCGAAAAAGCTGTTGTTGATTTTGCTCTTCAAAAGCCTGCTTACGGACAATTAAGAGTAGGCAACGAGCTGTGAAGAAACAAGGGATTTTCATTTCGCCAGGAGGTGTGCGCTCTGTTTGGCTAAAGATACAATCTTTAAGACTTTTCAAAAACGTCTCAAAGTATTGGAAGCTAAAATGGCTTTAGGAAGAAATGATATTAACAGAGGACCAACTAAAAGCTCTTGAAAAAGCCAAGGAAGAAAAAGAAGCACATGGCGAAATTGAAACTGAACATCCAGGCTACTTATTATCCCCGGATACCTATTACGTAGGCACTATTAAAGGTGTGGGACGCATTTATCAACAGACAGTGATCGATACCTATTCTAAGGTAGCTTTTGTTAAACTATATGATAGGAAAAATGCGTTGGTAGCAGCGGATATGCTTAAATGATCAAGTCATTCCCTGGTTTGAAGAGCAAGATATTCGTGTCTTAAGAATATTGACCGATCGTGGTACAGAGTACTGTGGAGCAAGAGAGCATCATGAGTATGAACTTTATCTGGTCATTGAAGACATTGACCATTCTCGCACTAAAGCCAGGCACCCTCAAACCAATAGAATCTGCGATAGTTTTCATCAGACCATCCAGAACGAATTTTATGCCCTAGCTTTTAGGAAGAAAGTGTTTAAAAAGGTTGAAGAATTACAAGAGGATGTGGATAAATGGATGAATGAGTATAATAACGAGAGAACACATACAGGAAAGTATTGTTTTGGCAAGGCGCCTTTACAAACATTCTTAGATGCCAAACATCTTGCGCAAGAAAAGATGTTAGATAAGTTACAACTGACAGAAATAGTATCTGCCAGTTAACTCAGGTTGGTCAGGTTAGGTGCTGTCTAGGGCATTTGAGGGGATTGCTAGGCAAGGTCTTTGTCAAATAATTTTCATCAGAACGCTCTGAGGAGGGTGTAAACAAAAGTGTTGGCAATCTTTTTTAAGCGGCAGCTTTGTAGGAATTCCAGTAAGCTTCCCAATAACCATTTAATCTACCTATTCTTAAGCTCAACATCGCATTAGCATTTTCTACCCTCCACCAAGCTCCCGCTATCTTCAGCCTCTTTTGTACCACATGCCTTAAGGCTACTTTCTATCTCACCTGACCCAATCGGTAAGCCTTTATCTAAAGCACTTTTATAATTCATCATATCCAGTCTTTTTTCCATATACCTATAGCATCTTACTAAGCCATTCTCCTGCTCAGGATGATCTAGCGCCTTGAACTTAATTTCAATCTCTTTGAAAACTTCTCGGCTTTTTCCAGCTTTTAACTTTTCTTTACTTTCTTCTAACCACTTTTTTGGCGCAAAAATATTGCACCAAATCGCAGCCTCGGATAAATATTCACATAAATGATAAAAATCAATTAAGTGGCCGCTTCGATTGCAAAACTTTAGTTTTACTTGTTCAGCTATCCACGGCGCTCCATCACTTATGGCATGCACATAACTACCTTCTTTCAGACCCGCTAGAAAAGCACATTCTAGCATCTGTTGGCCTGCTTGTTCTGCTGTTCCAATACTACCAGCATAAAAGCGGTTGACTTTGTCCTTGCCTCTTGCCAAACTTAGTTTGGCTTCTTTCCAACATATTTTTCTTGCTTTTCTTGCATCTTTTTTTGCTTGTTTGTCAACCTCATCTATCTCCACAATGGGTACCATACTCCCATCTGTTTCACTAATAATGATTGCTTCTTGACTCGACGTTTCTTTTTTTAGCTTAGCTATTTTGTTTGCATGCTTTTGGGTAATCAATCTAACCATGGAAGAAGAAGCTTCAATTCCATAATGCTCCTTCATCTTTTCCCCTACTTTTCCAAACGCAATATCTGCTCCAAAGTCGGTTATTGCTCGCTCTAAAGGTAAAGAATACCCTCTACATCTAACCTTAGAAGATAAGGAAAATGGCCTAATCAATTTTCCTGCTTGTAGGAAGCATCTCTCTTCCATACCTACTATCCCAAATGTTGTATGCCAACTTAGTTTTTTTTTGAGCGTTGCCTTAATTTCATTTCCCGAGCCTTAGCTTCTTGTTCATTTACTTGATGCTCTGCCCAATCCTCAAGGCATTTTTTCCCTAAACCCCTAACTTCGGGAATAAGAGCAAATTCAGCATCATCCGCCACTTCAATTCCTTTAATTCCTTCGGTAATATCTAATAATTCTCTAATGGATTCTAATAAGTTGGGATGATTCTTTAAGCGATTTACTACATTATTAACTTCTTCTTCGTTAAGCATATGCAACCTCCTTTTGCTAAGCTTTCAGTATGTATTAATCCTTCCTTATCTTGCCAACACTTTTAATTACACCCCTCTGAGGATAAAGGCAATCTTCCAAATTTCTACATGCCAGAGATTAAGCTATATTTTTATGCAAATTTTTGATAAAATGCGCCCTTATTAATAAATTTAAGCTTTTTTAAATGTTAAGAAGTATGACGGCTTATGGCCGGGGTGCTATAGAGACAGCACTAGGAAGATTTACCGCAGAAATTCAATCGGTTAATCGTAAGCATTTAGAAATAAATGTATTACTCCCAAAAGAGTTAATGCGTTTTGATGCTGAAATAAAAAAATGGATTTCTGCGCGAATAGGAAGAGGGCAGATAACTGTTAAGTTTTCCGTAGTGTTTAATCAGACGACTCCTTTAAATGTAGTAGCCAATCTCCCTCTAGCCCTAAAGATTCAAAAGGCTGCCGAGGATTTAGCTTTTACTTTAAAGCTTCCTGTAATGCACGAGCTAACCTTGAAAATGTTGGCTGAGCAACCTAGCATCCTGCTATTTGACGAGCAGATGGAGGATGAAGAGCTTTATCGAGAAGCTCTAAGTACAGCTTTTGAGAAAGCTATGCAAAGCTTTGTGGAAATGAAGCTACACGGAGGCCGCCCTATATTTATTGATATTTCTCAATGCTTAGAGACTTTACATCAAGATATTGAGCAAATTGCCCACTATGCACCTCAGGCGACTAAGCGTTATCGAGAGAAACTAGCCGAGCGTTTAAAAGAATTTTCCATAGGACCAAGAGAAGATGAAGAACGGCTTTTACGGGAGATAGGAATTTATGCAGAAAGGATTGACATCAGTGAAGAAATTACTCTTTTTCAAGCTCATCTTAAGCAATTTAAGGATGTCTTATCTTCGCAAAAGGAAGCTGTAGCGAAGAAGCTGGAGTTTATTCTTCAAGAGTTGAATAGAGAGATTAATACGATTGGAGCAAAATCTTCCGAACTAGAGGTTTCACGGCGGGTCGTAGAAATCAAAAGTCTACTGGAAAGGATCCGTGAGATTATTCAAAATGTCGAGTAGCAAGCAATATACAGGGCGAATATTTATTATTAGCGCTCCTACAGGCACAGGTAAAACGACTTTAGTTAAAAGACTGGTTCAAGAACTATCGAATGTAAAACCCAGTATTTCTTACACGACAAGAAAGCCTCGTGTAGGAGAGACAGATGGTGTAGACTACAATTTCATTGATAAAAATGATTTTGAAGCTAAGATTAAAGCAGGGGAGTTTCTGGAGTACGTAGAGCTTTATGGCTTCTATTATGGAACCTCACGTGTTTGGATTGAAGAACAGCAGCAAAAAGGTTACCATATTGTCCTGGTTATCGATACACAAGGCGGGCTTAAACTAAAAGATAAAATTCAAGGAACTTTTATTTTCTTAGCACCCCCTTCCCTTGAAGAGTTAAGAAAGCGCTTGCTAGCGCGTCAAACAGAATCTCTTAGCGTGATCGAAGAGCGTTTATCCTGTGTAAGCAGAGAAATAGAGCAAGGAAAGAAATATGACTACAAAATTATTAATGAGCAATTGGATGTAGCTTACGAAGCTTTAAAAAGTATAATTGTAGCTGAAATGCATCGCATATATTAAATTTACAGAAAGGGAAGTTTATAAATGATACAAAAAAATATCACCAATGAAGCCTTAAAAAAGAAATTTAAAAATCAGTTTGAGATGGTAGGCTATGCCATTTCTTTAGCTGAAAATATGATTTTAACGGGGCGAGATCCACGTGTAAAATCAGACACACAAAATAGAGCCTTACAGATCTTAGAAGAAATCGTTGCGGGCAAAGATCACCTTGAACCAGTCGCTCTTGAAAATAAGAAGCAGGAGGAGAAAGAGGTTACTCGGCATTATTTAGGAGAAAAAGACGCAGGAAGCTCTTCTAAAGGAGCTCCAGAGAGAAAAAGAGCTCGTAAAATTCTCGTCGATTAAGCGGCATGATGAGGAAAGAAAATGCTGGAGACATATCCTACTGCTGATTATGCTTACATTATTTATTTATGTGTAGCCATCTTATTGACTCTTATGTTTGCTGCAATAACTGGCATTATTGGATATAAAGTAATAAATCAAGCACCCAGCCACAGTCCTTATGGGAAGGTGCCTTTAAGACGTGCTTCAGATCTGTCTTACGAGAGCAAAGAGCGCGTTTTACGTTTTCTTTTTGAAATGCACCAATATGATAATCGCATGTTTAACTTAGAAAAAGCGGCTTTATGTAGAGAAACAAGGCGGGTTTTCTCTAATGCTATCACCTGGTATGGGGCAATTAAAGTGGATTGGAGCTTTCTTAACAAGCGTTATCCAGGCCATTATGTATCCTGGGGAAGCTTATCTATTTATCAACAAGAAGTTATTCGCTCAGCTCATTCTTCATTAGAGGGTTTTCAGACTGAATATTCTAGTCCCGAGGCTGCACCTAGTAAGGCGGAAAAGTTTTATACCCAAGCTGTTCCTGGCCCTTTATATGTGGATATGGAAAAGAAGATATTGTTAGGATGGAAAATCGTTCCTTTAACTAATCTAGAAGTATTAGTGGTTCAAAAACCAAAAAGTGCTTTCTGAATAGATGTATCCTTAGCTTGGAAAATTGACTGAATAGGAAATATTATAATCTCATGCAAAAAAAAATACTCATTACTTCTGCTCTCCCTTATGCTAATGGGCCGCTCCATTTTGGCCACATTGCTGGTGCTTATCTACCTGGAGATGTCTATGCGCGTTTTCAACGCCTAATGCAAAATGATGTTTTGTATGTGTGTGGTTCAGATGAGTATGGGATTGCTATCACGATCGGTGCTGAAAAAGCAGGCCGGTCTCCTAAAGAACATGTAGATATTTATCACACGATTAATCGAGAATTTTTCAAAAAATTAAATGTGTCTTTTGATAATTACTCCAGGACTACATGGGAAGGCCATCAGCCCTTAGTTCAACAGTATTTTTTAGACTTGCTGGCCAATGGATATATTGAAGAAAGAGTTACTGACCAGCTATATTCTGAAGCAGATAAGCGATTTTTAGCCGATCGATATGTCGTGGGAACGTGCCCTAAATGCGGATTTGCGCAGGCGCGAGGTGACGAATGTCCCAAATGTGGCGCTAGCTACGAAGCTACAGATCTTATTAATCCTCGTTCTCAGCTGTCAGAGGCACCTTTAGTCCTTCGCCCTACCAAGCATTGGTTTTTACTCCTTGATAAGTTTAAAGAGAGACTCTTGAGATGGATGGAGACCAAGCATTGGAAGCCAAATGTTGTAAATTTTATCAAAAGCTATATAGAGGATTTACGCCCGCGTGCTATTACGCGCGATATGAGCTGGGGGATTCCTATTCCTTTACCAGAAGCGGAGCAAAAGGCTTTATATGTCTGGTTTGATGCTCCTATTGGATATATATCGGCAAGCGTAGAATGGGCTCAAAAAGAAGGCGATCCTGAATTATGGAAATCTTATTGGTGTGACCCTAATACTAAACTGGTTCATTTTCTGGGTAAGGATAATATCCCTTTTCATGCCGCTATATTTCCCGCTATGACCATGGGGCAAAATCAACCTTTTAAACTAGTCGATGAGCTCCCAGCCAATGAATTTTTAAATTTAGAGGGGAGGCAGTTTAGCAAATCGGATGGATGGTTTATTGATTTGGAAGAATTTTTTCATCATTATACGACAGATCAAATTCGTTATACTCTAGCAGCTAATGCTCCTGAAACATCAGATGCGGAATTTACTTGGAAAGATTTTCAGTCGCGCTGCAATACGGACTTGCTAGGTAAGTATGGAAATTTGGTCAATCGCGTTTTAGTATTTGCTAAAAATCATTGCGAAGGGCAGATGCCTGCCGTGCAAGCTCTAGAGCCAATTGATGAAGAATTTTTACTTAATATTAATAAACTTGCCAATGAAGCCGCTTGCTGCTATGAAACCTTTAAAGTTCGCCGGGCTAGCCAATTAATTATGGAATTAGCCCAGCTAGGAAATGTCTATTTCGATGCTAAAAAACCTTGGAAGGAAGCAAAAAACCCTGATAGTAAGCATGCGGTAGCTACCACTATCGCCTGTTGTTTAGAGTGTCTAAAATGCTTAGCACTTATTTCTTCTCCTATCATTCCCGAGTCAGCCGATAAAGTGTGGAAGCTTCTAGGCTATGTTTCTCAATTAGAGAAGGGGAATTGGGTTCAAATTTTAAATACATCTATTCCTGCTCATCAGCAACTTCAAACGCCACAGATACTATTTAAAAAAGTAGAAGATGAACAGATTGAGAAGGAGCTCAATCATCTTCAGACGCTAGCTGAGCAAGCAAAGAAAGATCATCCTTCTCAGATGGTTTACGCTCCTTTAAAAGAAATGGTAGATATTGAAGCGCTGCAGAAGTTAGATTTACGCGTAGGAGTAATCAAAGATGCAAAGAGCCTGCCTAAAAGTAAAAAATTATTGTTGCTAGAAGTAGATCTTGGCTTTGAGACTCGCTCGATAGTTTCAGGGATCAGCCAACAATATCAACCGCAAGCATTAATTGGGAAGAAAGTTATCGTAGTGGCTAATTTAAAGCCTGCCACTTTAATGGGAACTGTTAGCCAAGGAATGCTTTTAGCAGCCTCTGATGAGAAAAAACTAGAACTTCTTTCTATTCAAGATATTTCACCTGGTGCGGTTGTTAGCTAGGCTCTCCTTTTAAATTTAAAAGTGGATGGCTAGCTAGCTGTAGATAAATCAAGCATGCTATCCTTTTGAAAAGGTTTTTATAGGTAAACATATACTTAATAAAAAACCTACTTTCAAGAAAAGAGCTAGCTTTTAAGAGCTAAATTTTTTAGATTGTATCCTTCGAGTTTAAAAAGGATTATTCTAACCGCATGGCTAAGGAGAAACTTAACTTTTTTCGCTCTTTTAAAAGTTAGGAGTTTTTGTTTTTTACCTAATGGATGGGCTTTACATACAAAAGAACACCATCATGCTTAAAAAATAGCACTATAAACGTACAGTAAGTAGCTTGCAAAAGTCGTGCGGGTAGCTTTGCTTGCTTTTAAGCTAAAGCTAACTATTAAAAATGAGTAAGACTGATAAAAGGTGGTAAATCTTTTTCTTTGGATTTAAAACAATTAAGGAACAACTGCCTAATCAATCTTAGAGAAGAAGCTGGAAGGAGGAATAGGGGGGGCATATAAGTATTAAAAAATTACAAGGAGTGTAAGTTTGTAGAATAACTTTAACTTACACTCTTTTTTTTAAACTGTGTGACCTTGAGCTCTTAAGCGGCGTATAATCGTACTGACACCCACCTTATCAATAGTTCTTAAAGCTTGTGTAGATAAGCGTAAAGTCACAAAGCGTTTTTCATCGCCGAACCATATACGTTTAGAAACAAGATTGGGTTGAAAACGTCGCTTAGTTTTACCAGTAACCTTAAGGCCAATCCCTTTTTTCTTTTTAGCAATCCCTCTGATTGTGTACTTATAACCACGGGCGGGTTTTTTTCCTGTAACAGTACAGATTTTTGACATAACTGTAACTCCGATGAAGCGTAATTATTTGAAAAGAGGATATTAGCATTTATAGGGGTTATAAGCAAGGAAAAATATAATAAAGGAGACCCTAGAAAATACAATTAGAAATTTCAGTCGATAGGAAGCCACTTTTCTTGAATATTAAAGCGCTTATCGCTCTGCTTTTTTCTTTCTTTTTCTACCATTTCTTCGTTGTTCACTTCTTTTATAGTTTGAGCAAATGCTCTTTTGTAGGCCTCAATTTTATCTAGCAACTTTAATACGTTTCCCCATTCTTCTGCATTCAGCTTTAAAGGATGTTCTAACATTTTTTTTATATGGGAAAGATTAGTGCCAAGTTTTAGATAAATACGTTCATCATTTTTATGAAGACGTTTAAGTTCAGAGATCATATAGATAGCAGTTTTTCTTTTATTAATACGGATTTCATCTAACGCTCTTTTTTCGTTAATATCCTTGGAGGTAGAGTCGATGATTTTTTTTATGTTTAATTTGTCAAGTCCTTGGATTAAAGACTCTTCCACTTTAGTAAAATTAGTTTTAGGCATAAGACCACTCATTTTTTGTTATGACTTGCTAGCTTTATCTTATCATTAAAATTTATATTTGACAAACTTGCATTCTTGTAATATATCTCGCCTAGATAAAGTCTAATCATTACAAGGCATATCTCATTATCCTACCAACCTATTAAACAATGCGAGTTTTTGAATGGAAGAAATGACAGTCGATTTAGTGGTCATTGGCGCAGGCCCAGCAGGGCAAAAAGCAGCAATTCAAGGAGCCAAATTAGGTAAAAAAGTAATTGTAATTGATAAATTACCCGAACCGGGAGGAAACTGCCTGTATTCAGGTACCATTCCATCTAAATCTCTTAGAGAAGCAATTATTGATTTAACCCGCTTTTATGAGAGAGGATTTAATAGCGGGGAATTTGCCTTACAAGAGGTTTCTATTCCTCAACTGAACCAACGGCTACATAAAGTGATTGAAGAAGAAAGAAGCACTGTTTATCGGCAATTAAGAAAAAATGGCATTCGTCTTATTTATGGAACAGCACGTTTTGAAAATCCTCACATGTTGATTGTTATGGATGATGATTATCGGCTACTTCATCAAATTAACACTGAGTTTGTTGTTATCGCTACCGGCTCCAAGCCGAGAAATCCTAATAATATACCTTTCGATAATGATGTTATTTTTGATTCAACGCGTCTTTTAGGGATAGAAAAAGTTCCTTCCAGCCTCATTGTATTAGGAGGAGGAATTATTGGCTCAGAATATGCAAGCTTTTTCGCTGCTTTAGGAACCGAGGTTACAGTCATTGATAAAAAAGACCATATCTTACCTTCTTTAGATCCCGAGATTGGCATTATTTTACAAACTTGCTTGAAGGACTTGGGATTACGTTTTCTAGGAAATAAAGAGGCTGCTCAAATTGCTCGTATTAATGATAAAGCTTATGTAAAATGCAAGGATGGTACAGAGATATCAGCAGATGCGCTACTTTTTGCGCTAGGACGGAGCGCCTATGTGGATGGCTTACATATTGAAAACGCGGGCTTAAGCGTTAATAACAAAGGGTATATTCCTGTCAATGCGCTATTTCAAACAGAACGACCTAATATTTATGCCGTAGGAGATGTGATTGGCGGGCCTTGCTTAGCTTCGACTAGTATGGAGCAAGGACGTCTAGCAGCGCGCCATGCTTTTGGCGTGCATCATCGTTTATTCCCTAATCTTTACCCTATCGGTATTTATACTATACCTGAAATTTCAAGTTGCGGCTATAATGAAGATGAGTTGCGAGAGATGGGCTTTCGCTATGAAGTAGGAAGAGCTTATTATTATGAGATCGCCCGCAGCCATATTGTAGGAAGTAATACCGGAATGTTTAAAATCCTTTTTCATGCCGAGACACTAGAAATCTTGGGTGTCCATATTATTGGACGAAGTGCTACAGAAGTCATCCATATCGGTCAAGTGGCCATGAGTTTTAATGCAAAAATAGATTATTTTATTGATCAGGTCTTTAATTACCCTACTTATGCGGAAGGCTATCGCATTGCTGCTCTCAATGGATTTAATAAAATTAGTTATAAAAAGTATGTCGATGTCAAACAATAAAGAGAAATCAGATATAAGAGGAGAAGCTAGAGATAGCGAGCCTTTAAAAGAAGACAGTGAGGGAAAGATTACCGAATATGTTTTCTTGGATATAAATTCTTCTTCAGCAGAGGATGCTGAGAAAGTTAGTTTCGAATCAAGCCAAAATCCGGGGGAGATATTTGAATCCGTTCAATCTTTGTCCCAAGGAAATTATCCCTCTTATCTAAGAATGCTAGCCTTTTTAGCCACATTAGTGATGGCGTTGGGCTCAATTTTAGCTTTAATCATGACATTGTGCATAGGGGCAATTTCTTTGATATTGTTGCGTCAATCTGTTGGGGTGAATAAACAAGCCTCTTTTGCCTGGAGATGTTTTAAGAAAATGCTAGTCTTTACGCTAGGTTGTTTTGTGGGCATTTTCCATCTCAGTTACGGGATAGGGCTGATATTAATGTATTTTCTCCTTACTGGTGAATCTGTTAATAACCGCTGGATGCAAGAATTCACTAGGTACAAAGAACCTTAAGATTCTGATGAGCAAAAGAGCTCAAAGGTCGGTGTTTGACCTTTGCTCTTTTCCTTAAGGTTTAGGGCCTTCTTTTATTCTAAACACAATCTTGTCTTTTTCCATATATAATTCAATAGAACTTTTCGAAGGAATCCTGCCTTCAAGAATAGCTTTAGAAAGCATGTTGATCACTTCTGTTTGAATATAGCGTTTTAAGGGTCTTGCCCCAAATAAAGGATCATACCCTTCGCGAGAAAGATGACTTAAAACTTCTGGAGTCCATTCTAAATTAACATCGCGGTCTTTTAAACGTTTAGCTAGCTGTTTAAGTTGAAGAGCGACAATTTTTTCCATGTCTTTTTCTTGCAAAGGCAGAAAGGGAAGGATATCATCTAAGCGGTTAATAAATTCTGGTCGAAAATAAGTTTTTATTACAGGCTGTAAAATAGATAAAATTTGCTCTTTAGATAATCCCGTTTGATTTTTCTCAAGCTTTTCTAATAGCAAATCCGAGCCAATGTTGGAAGTCATAATAAAAATAGCATTTTTACAGTTAATTGTTCTTCCTTTGCTATCTGTAATGCGGCCCTCATCAAAGATTTGCAAAAGAAGGTTAAAGACATCAGAATGGGCTTTTTCAATCTCATCAAATAAAACCACTGCGTAAGGACGCCTACGTATAGCTTCTGTTAATTGCCCTCCTTCCTCATATCCCACATATCCAGGAGGAGAGCCTATCATTCTAGCTATGCTATGCTTCTCCATATATTCAGACATATCCAAGCGAATAATAGCATCTTCTTGATCAAAAAGTTGTTCGGCAAGCGCTTTAGCTAACTCCGTTTTTCCTACCCCTGTAGGGCCTAGGAATAGAAATACACCTACAGGGCGCCCTGGATCACTTAAGCCTGAGCGAGAACGTCGGATAGCTTCGCTGACGGCAGTGACGGCAAGCTCTTGACCTACGACGCGCTTTGCTAGCACTTCTTCTAATTTAAGAAGCTTTTCGGCTTCTCCTTCTAGCATTTTACTGACAGGAATACCGGTCCATTTGGAAACAATATGGGCGATTAAATTTTCATCTACCTCTTCCTGGAGTAAGCGAGCCACTTTTTCATTGAGCTTACTTTGAATAGCAGTAATTTCTGCCTCCACCTTAGGGAGCGTGCTATAACGTATTTCAGCTACTTTATTATAATCAGCTTTGCGTTCTAATTCTTCGGCATAAAATCGCAGCTGCTCAAGCTCATTTTTCTTCTTTTGTACTTCTTCTATAAGTTTCTTCTCATGATTCCATTGATCTCTTAAAACTGCTAACTCTTCTTTGATTTGAGCAATTCTAGCTTCAAGCTTATCAGCTTCCTCTTTAGAAGAGGGACTGTTTTCACGTCGCAAAGCTTCTTGTTCTACAATTAAACTACTTAGCTCCCGTTCTTTACGATCAATAGGTAACGGCCGGCTTCCAATTTGCATGCGAATCATACTAGCAGCTTCATCGATCAAATCGATAGCTTTATCAGGTAGGCGTCTATCAGTAATATAACGATAGGATAAGAACACTGCAGCATGAATAGCTGATTCAGTAATACGTACGCCATGAAAGATTTCAAAACGTTCGCGTAGGCCTCTTAATATAGCAATAGAATCTTCTAAAGTAGGCTCTTGAACCATGACAGGCTGGAAGCGGCGTTCCAAGGCGGCATCCTTTTCAATATACTTTTGGTACTCATTAAGAGTCGTTGCTCCAATGCAATGGAGAGTCCCGCGCGCAAGAGCGGGTTTCAATAGGTTAGCAGCATCCATCGACCCTTCTGTAGCACCAGCTCCCACCAGAGTGTGAACTTCATCAATGAATAAGATGATGCGCCCTTCACTATTTTCAATGTCAGTTAAGATGCCTTTTAAACGTTCTTCAAATTCACCTCGATACTTGGTACCCGCAATTAAACTACCCATATCGAGGGCTAACAACTGCTTATTTTTGAGGGATTCGGGCACATCTTGGGAAATAATTCTTTGAGCTAGCCCTTCGGCTATTGCTGTTTTTCCAACTCCTGGGTCCCCAATTAGCATGGGATTGTTTTTAGTGCGGCGACTTAAGACTTGCATAGTACGTCGGATTTCTTCATCACGGCCAATGACAGGGTCTAATTTGCCCTGGCTAGCAAGCTGAGTAAGATTTTTACAATATTTTTCCAAGGTTTGTAAACTTGCTTCTGCGTTAGGCGAATCCATATGTCTCGCTCCTCGAATTTTTTTAATTTGTTCCTCAACATTTTTCAAAGAAATGCCTGTAGCTTGTTTCCAAGAGTTAAAAGGTTCTCCACCATTTTTCCAATAAGAAAGTAAAAAATGATCACTACTGGTATAAGTATCATTCATTTGCTTAGCTATGTTCTGAGCATCAGCAATGCGCATCTGTAAGTTACGGGCGGTTTGTGGAGGTTGAGGGGAGCCTGCATAAGTAGGCTGTTGCTCGATAGCACGCTGCACTTCTTCTATTAATACCTGTGGCTTTGTATTAAGAGTCGTAAGAATAGAAGTGAAATAACCTTGCGGATCATCTAAAAAAGCTTTAAGCAGATTATTTTCAGTGGCTTCTGTATTGTTATGTTGCTGAGCAATTTTGAAAGCTTCTTCTAACGCTTTTATGACGGCTTCTGTGAAATTTTGTGCCATTTCAACTCTCCGCTTGTAAGATAGGAAGTATCAATTTAAGGATAACGTAGGCATTTGTCAATATGAAAAACATTTGCGTTTAAGACTTACTTCTCTTGATTTGCTATTTTTTGTTAGCCCCTTTACATGAGAAGCATGGGAGGATTGCATTTATCCCTTTAGTAATTTCCTTGGTTTGTTTCAAACGAGCAAAAAGCTTACGAGAGAAGCTATCTCTTTGTAAGAAAGAAAAAATCACCTCTAGTCGCTCTCTTAAGTAGATACCTAAAAATAGTAAGCGGCCACGAGATATAAAAGGGAGAGGCAAAATCTTTTTATTTATAAAAGCCTTGTATGCTAATAGCCAATAAACTTTTAGCCTAAGAATGTTTCTTTGCTTTCGACCTGGTCCAAATGGCTAAGCTTCCGGCATTGCTTACAATAAAGTTTTTCCTCCCCAGGTTATTAAGAGGATTTTTTAGGAAGAGATTTCGTACTTAAGCGATGCCTTTAGCTTTTTGTAAGTTTATTTGCTTGTAGCTAGGGCAATAATTATCGGATCATTTTGAAGCTCTTGGCTAGCATACCGAACGGCTGAAGCATTTTGTTGAATAGCGGTAAGCACCACCTCTCGATCGTTTTGAAGTTCTTGGCTAGCATAATCTAGGGCCAGACCATTTTGCCGTACAGCAGTAAGAACGAATTCTTTATGATTGCGAAACGTAGGAGTATACTTAAGGACCAACCCATCTTTCTGGACAAGTTCAAGGCACGCCTGATAAAACACTTTTCCAAACAGTGGAGCCTCGTTAGTATGCTCAAGATCCGAATCGTTTTGCTCTTTAGTGGTAAGATTTATTTTTATATCATTTTTAAGCAGTTGATTGGCAGGGGTAGATGGGCCATCATTATACTGGGTTGGCTCTATCGCGGTATTTTTATTGTAACTTTTTCTATGAGCAAAGTCATAAATTCCAACGATTATATTTCCTAATACAGGGAGCAACAAGATTATACAGCGCCCAAAGCTTTTTTGACTAAGGTGACTATAGTAGGAGCTTTTAGGCATACTCTCTTTTTGCTTGATAGGTAAAACAACAGCTTTTTGAAAGATATAGGCTAAATTAGTTAGAGTACTAACAAAAGGCAAATAGTCGCTCTTATTAACGATAAATCGGCAGGTGTTAGATAAAAAATTTGTTCGCATGGCAACCCTTTGCTTATCAATTTTTGTAGATTACATTTTAAAAATAATCCTATTTGAAATCAATAAAGCAGCTTAAGATATAAGCAGTTTAACTTACAGGAAAATTGTACAAAGATTTTATTAAGCATTTTTATCTTATAATTCCTATCTCAGTGGTTTGCTCTTTTATCTCTATCCCTGCTTTTGCCTTGGTATTTACTTTTAATAGATGGATTGTACGTTTTCTAAAAATAGATAATTGATTGGCTCTTCGGAGGTTTACGGGTAAAAGGTTTATTTAACTATTTTTCTCCTTAAAGAAATGTTTTACCACCTAAACCTCCGAAGAGCCAATTTTATTTCAATTTTTAAAGCTAATAATAAAAGAGTAAAGAGCTTTTAAGGGTTATCCTTATCCTCTTGAAGGATTGCTTGCAATATTAGGATTATCAAGATAGAATTCATGGCTTAAAGGAAATTTTATAGTGAGTATATTTCATGAAATACTGCGAATCCATTGCACAGCTGAAAAGACGCCCGACACGTGAGGTGATGGTTGGCCCTGTAGGAGTGGGGGGTAACAATCCTATTCGCATTCAGTCTATGACGACTTCCAATACAAGGGATGCTGAAGCGACAACCCAGCAAATTATGCGTTTAGCCGATGCTGGCTGTGAAATTGCTCGTGTGACTGTACAAGGTATGAAAGAAGCTGACAGCTGCGAGGCCATAAAAAATGGCTTGCTTCAAAAAGGATATTCGATCCCGCTTGTGGCAGATATCCATTTTTTTCCTCCCGCTGCTATGCGGGTGATAGATTTCGTTGATAAGGTGCGTATCAATCCGGGCAATTTTGTCGATAAAAGAGCAAGCTTTAAAGTGATCGATTATGATGACTATTCGTATGCTCAAGAATTACTGAAAATTGAAGAAAAATTTACCCCTTTAGTAGAAAAATGTAAAAGATTGAAGCGCGCGATGCGCATCGGAACTAATCATGGCTCTCTTTCCGATAGGATTATGAACCGGTATGGAGATACGCCTGCAGGAATGGTAGAGTCTGCTCTAGAGTTTGCACGAATCTGTCGTAAAAATGACTACCATGATTTTATATTTTCTATGAAATCTTCTAATCCTCAGGTCATGATTTTGGCTTATCGCTTACTTGTAGCAGAGATGTATAGATTAGGGTGGGACTATCCTTTACACCTAGGGGTTACAGAAGCTGGCGAAGGGGAAGATGGAAGGATAAAATCTGCCATGGGAATTGGGAGTTTACTGTTAGATGGAATTGGAGATACTATTCGGGTGTCTTTGACGGAGGATCCCTGGCATGAGATTGACCCTTGCAGACGTTTAATTAAATTTACTCAAGAATATTCTCAACAAAATGAGCTAATCTTTGAAGAGCACTGCCGAGATTTCCAGAATATTGAAAGGCGTGCAATTACTTATCCAAAGCACGTCGGCATGCATAAAGATGGCACAGTTTGGGTCTCAGCATCTAAAAACAATCAAGAAGATGCCTTGTTTTATCAGCATCTAGGTTGCGAAGTGCAGTTGGGACGGCCTCAACCTAAAATCTCTTCAGTAGATGGTCTTGTTATTCCGGATGGTCACTTTTATAAGCAAGTGCTGCAACCTTTACAAGAAATAGGAATAAGCATTTTTTCTTCTCATTCTCAAGAAGGAGCAGTACCTTTATTGAATCTGATAGAAGCTCGTCAATATGTTAATCAGCATAAGTTTTTGTTAAACTCTCAAGCTTCTTGGGCACTAGCCCTTAGTGATGAATCTCCTGACGAATGGGAAGCTATTCCTTCTTTACAGCCTTCCTTGATTATATTTCGTCCCTCTTCTTCTCGCGTTTTTAAAGCACGACGCTTTTTTGATTGGCTAAAGCAAAACCAGATCGGTATTCCCGTCATCCTTAATTTTCACTATAGCGGCAGCCAAGAAGATCTGGTGATTCAATCTTCGATGGAATATGGGGCTCTTTTTTGCGATGGACTTGGAGAAGGAATATGGCTGGATGTCCCTCATGATATTAATTATTTGCGTCATTTAAGTTTTAGTATCTTGCAAGCGGCTCGTATGCGCATGGTTAAGACCGACTTTATCTCCTGTCCCAGCTGTGGCAGAACTTTATTCGATCTCCAGGAAGTGACTAAAAGGATACGCGAGCGAACTTCACATCTGCCTGGAGTAAAGATTGCTATTATGGGCTGCATTGTCAATGGCCCAGGGGAGATGGCTGATGCTGACTTCGGATATGTAGGATCTAAGGCGGGAATGATCGATCTATATGTAGGCAAAGAATGTGTCCAAAAAAATATTCCTTTCGCTGAAGCTGATGACAAGTTGGTGGAATTACTCAAATCGTATGGCAGATGGCAAGAGCCCTGTTTGGCATAAAAACAGGAAAACTTTTTCTGATCCTATAAGTGATAAAAGCAGGTTGAGTTCGGTTATAACTAATGCAAAGAAATTGCAGAGATTTTGCCATAAGCTTTTGAAGCAGATCACACACTTCCGTGCTACTTGGAACATCCTGCTATTCCTATGCTCCATAATGCCGCCCAAAAATCTTTAAGAAATCTAGTCATTGCATGTAAGTTATGCCTAGGTAGCCAGCCTACCTATGGCAAAAGATGAAGGGAGGTGCTGCCTAGCTGTACCGAAACTCTTTATCGATAAGGAAAATCTATTCTAGATTTTCTAGCAGACGCTATCCATGCAGCTCGTACCAAGCAACCTATACCTTCTGATATCTAAAAAGCCTTTTATATTCCGTGATCGCTTACTATTGAACCACAACCCTCTTTTTTATTAGGGAAGCAGGAATTCAGGAGATTAACCTTATGCATCCAATAAAAAATAATTCGGCTATCTCTGTATCTACTGTTCTTCGTGAAAAATACTCTCTGGAGGCAAGCCCATTTGAATCTTGGCCCGATGAATTGTTTCTCGCTATCTTACGTTATCTAAGTGCTGAGGAAATGCGCCAACTAAGACTAGTGTGTAAAAAGTTTACCCAATTATCTAGAGATGAGAGCCTTCCAATTTTTATTGATGAAAGAAAAGACCCGCATGTTTCTACCCTGCAGTGGTTTTGCCGTCAGGGGCAGATCAAACGAGTCAAGCAAATTATAGAAGCTAAAAATTCGTCGATTCTTTGTGCTTTCTTTAAGGAACAAAAGAGTTTTTTAAGTGAAGCCGTGTGTTCTCGTCAGGAAGAATTAGTGCATTACCTTCTCTCCAAAGGAGCAGATGCGCAAGTAAGCGATTGTAACAGTAAAAGAGGATCTACTCCTCTTCATCTAGCAACAAAGCGAGGTCTAATGGGGATTACGTCTCGCTTACTTGATTATGGGGCGGATATAAATGTCATAGATAAGAAATGGAAAACTCCTCTCCATTATACTATCGGTAAGAAACGGTTTTATCCTGAAATTATTAAGCTTCTATTAGCAAAAGGAGCTGACCTTCATGTAGCTGGAACTCTTCCTTTTATATATCACGCTATAGAAGTGGGTAACTTCCTTGCTACTAAAAAACTGCTTAAGCTAGATAAAAAGCGCCAACAAGAGGGAGACTCGCCATTGTTAGACTCTTCTTTAGATGTCAAAGATTTTGCCAAGCAAAAATGTAAATTTTTGCCAAATAAAAATTCTACCCCTGAAAGAAAGGTTCGGTATGAAATCATGGTGTGTATTAAGAAATATTTTAAGCATCTTCAAAAACTTGAGAAAAAAGCTTTAAAAAATGATATAAGTATTCTTTCGAAAGACCCCAGCTAATACCTTTTTGTAGAAGCGATAGTTCAACGCTATTAAGCACTTCTTAAGACTGTATGAATGGATAAAACGCTTTGATTCATTGCAAAAAATATAGGAGAGTGTGATTAAGCACATTTTTTATCTATAGGTAATAGGCGTTGCCCTGAAAGGAAAAATTCATAAGCGATGTAAGAGTCTTTTTCTATTAAATTTATTTAAGCTTTCAAGAGATAACCTCCTCTAGAGGTGATCACTTTTCCTTTAGCTTTCAAGAAGGGAAGAATGTTTATGCATAGTCCAGAAGGTCTCCGGTTGCTTACAAAGATGATTGACATATCGGGAGCACACAAAGAGATAATCTGACAAGCGATTAAGATAAATGGTAACGTTTTTTGAGATATCGGCTTTTCTGCTAAGAGGGATCACATCCCTTTCGGCGCGGCGGCAAATGCTGCGTGCTAGATGTAAAAAAGCGCCGGCAGGATGGCCGCCAGGAAGGATGAAAGTATGAAGTTGGGGGAGTTGCTCTTCCATTAGATCAATCCATTTCTCTAAAAATTCAATGCCTTCCTGATCAAAACGTGTGCGCTCAACTTTACTTGCTGAAGCCTGACTGAGGGGAGTAGCGATGGCGGCTCCCAGATCAAACAAAGTATGTTGAATGGTTTCTAGTTGTTTTTTAGTTAGCTGTAATTGTGGATCATTAGGTAATAGGGAAAGAGCCGTTCCAATCGCTGAATTGCATTCATCCACAGAGCCTAAAGCTTCGATGAAAGGATCATCTTTAAGGACACGCTGGCCAGAAAATAATGATGTTTCGCCTTTATCACCGGTTTTAGTATAAATTTTAATCTTTGCCATAACTATTCCTTAGTGTAATTCCTATCATTTAAAGAGTTTAAAGCCTCTTTTACTTGTAGGCGATATTTATCAACAAGCTTTTTAAATTTCTTCTCATTAAGAGGAGAGGTAGGGAAAAGCATTTTTTGCAAGACAATTAATTTTCCTATAAATTCATGGGTGCGGCGCGGCGCAAAAATAAGGTGCTCATGCCAATGAGGTACAGTTTGCCCGGCATACTTTCCTGACTTATGAAAAATATAGACAATAGGATAGCCTCTTTGCTTATAATATAAAATAAGTTTAGAGGAAATCTCTTGAGCTTCTACATATTCTTCCAAGGTAAGTTCCATAAAATTTGTACGATGAGCTTTAGGGATAATTATAAAATGAAGTTTTTCTTCACCTATTCCTATGGGGGCATGATTGTAGAGTAGATGAGTATGTTTGCCTTCGTAGAGGAGTTGCTTGGTAATAATTTCTGGCTGGCAAAAGACATCTACCGGAGGGCAAAAGTTGTCTTCAGGAATAGGCCTATAACTTTTGGAAAAGAAAGGTAGATAGTCTTGATATTTCCTTTTAATGGATTGACGTTCAGCTTTGGGAAGGCAGGGACTATCAAAGGTTAACTTTCCTAGCACTAAAAGCTGCTCAAATAAATTGTAATTTTTTTTTGTGTAAGGAATAATTTCCCAGAAAAAATTATCCGCATGCATACGTGGAGGAATGGTAGCAATAATCATAAAGTTATCGATAAATTCATTATCTTTCCATAATTGAGCTGTATTCTCCAGAAGATGATAAGACTCAGCATGCTGTCTTTTAGTCCATTGAGAGAGACTTTTTTCGGGAAATATAGATTCTACTATCAAAGAGTTGGCTTGCAAGGGGCAAGAAGGTACGGCGATCTGGACCGTTTGACTACGATAAATAGTATTTTGGGGATAATGGAGAAACTGTTTGCGAGGAGCCAAGTAAAAAAAAGCCAAACCTGTCATGATGAGTATCAATAGAAGGGCGGGGGAGATTTTTTTTATCATCGGCTATATCCTTTTAAGATGTAGATTACGAATTCAAATGTCATCCATTCTTAATTTTATTACCTCTAAGAAAAAAGGATTTTAACTAACAGAAGTAAATGTAGAATGCTTTTTCTTCATCTTGCTTTCACACTGTAAGCATTAAAATTTTGCTAACTCATCTTTAAGCTATAGGATTGCTTTAACTACTGTTAGCTTGCAAGCATGTATTGAGTTTCTTTCAATCTAATCCGCAAGAAATTCAGGGCATAAGTAGGCAATTTTATATCTAAGCTCTTTTAAAGCAAGTGGAAAATGATTACGCCCATGTGCAATTTTTTCTGCTAATTTTAGATGATTCCATGCTTTATTATAATCCATTCTTTCTGCATAGAGTGCAGCCATGTAATAGTGGGTAGTAGGATCAAGGGGCTGAAGGGCATGATGTTTCTCCAATATTTCAAGTGCCTCTCCTTCGCGATGAAGCTGCAACCATGTGATAGCTAAAGCGGCCATTCCGGCTCGAAACTGAGGATATTTTTTTATAGCTTGGGCTAGTCGGCTTTGTTTTTCGAGGATGGAGGCAGCTGTTTCATCTACTCGCATAAATATGGCTTTTATTCCTTCTGCGTCTATGTTCCCTAAAAGATAATCCTCTGCTAAAGTACTGGAGCTAATCGTGTAGATAGGAATATAATTTTTAACTTCCTCTAGCAAAGCAATTGCCTTTTCAGGATTCCCTACAAATAAATAATTAAAGCCCAAAAGCTCTTTTAGCAAGATATCGTGAGGTAAATAGGGAAGGGCTTTTAAATAAATGGCTAAGGACTGCTCATATTTTTCTTCCTGTAAAAATACAGAAGCTTGGTTGATATAAGCAAAGCCAATAACTTCTTTAAGATCACGCAACTGCAGCTGGCATGTGTCGAGGCTCAAATACTCTTCACTTTCAAGATCAACTCCTCGCGCCGTTGTTTCTATGTTGATAACTTTATCACCTTGATGATAGCGGACGTAAATGTGGCCAGGTGGGGTAACCATCTCTAAGGGTAAACTAAGACGTTGGGCCAAGCTAAGGTAAAGAATAGAAACCCCTAAGCAGACTCCTTTCCTAGAATCAAGTACAGCGGGTAAAAATGTATAAATATCTATATCTTTAGCATATAAAGAGTGAGGAGGAAAACGAAACTCCATTTCGGTAAACACAAAATGATTAATCGCTTTGATTATTTGTTCAGGAGTAGCAGGGGTAGGAATTTGAGCTAATATTTGAAGAGCCATTAAATCTATCAGGGCTTCATAGCTATCAATTTGTAAAAAGGCTGCCGGTCCCTCACCTAGCTGCGATAAAAAGATCCCTCGTGCTAAATCAATCTCTTGGGAAGGCAAAGCGATAATATCTGCTTCTGAAGTGGCCTTATAGCCTTTTAGCCTTCTATTGTCTAGCTGGCTGCAGAGCTTATTTATCACATTTAGCTCTGCCCCTGAAAGAGAAGGGAGCTCTTCATTAGGTTCTTTGTTAATTAAAGCAATGATCGTTTGAAGGATAGAATTCACATCGGGTAAAGAGGATAAAGAGACTTTTTCATTGCCACTGTTTTTATTAAGAAGTTGCCATGCCTCATGGCAAGCTTTTTTGCCTTCTATGCTATGAGGATAAAGCTGATAGAAGGCAAGGTGTTCTGCAATCGAATGAGGATTTAAGCTACTGTAAAGTGCTTTAATCTTAGGGTGGCTAGGCTCTGTTGTTTCCCCCAAAGATGAATAGAAAAAAATAAAAAAGATAAAGAAAATCAGGCGCATTTTCATTTAATTGTTAACTTCAACTAAGCTCTTCATAAGAGCTATTAATTCGCTATTATGATAAATCTCTTCAAAACAAAGTCGATAGCGATAGGTCCAATTGTTATTGGATTGCCCCGAAGGGTCATTAATGCGCTCATCGCTGAGCTTATCCCATGCCATGTAGGGAAAAAGGGAAAAGTATTCATGGAGAAGATTAATATGAAAAAGGCTAGGAGAGCGATGGCTGTCTTTAAGGATGGCTAGATTTTTCTCAAATGATAAATCAGGCTCATACTTCCATCCTTTGGCTTGACATAGATAAAGGGCTTCCTCGGGATGGTTTTTCCACCACTGTTTTAATGTTTCTGAATCATGGGTAGAAACTGTAGTCATGCTTTCTGGTGGATAGGCATGGATATCAATAAAGCTTTTATCTCCCTCCCAATTTCTCTCCCATCGCATAACTTTTGTAGCACAAATCCCTAAGTTTTTTAAGCATTCTCTTACCTTCGAAGGGACGGCTCCTAAGTCTTCACCAATGGGTAGCATCGAGCAATTTTTTAGCATCATCGTCAGATTTTTCTTACCTAAAGGAGCCCATTGTGTTTCATCTTCAGGAAAAAACTTTCCCTGAACGCTAGCTTGACCTAACGGTATGGCCCATATACGAAAAAAGCCCACAATATGATCAATGCGAAAAATATCATATAAGCGACCAGCCACCTTTAAACGCTCTTGCCACCAGGTATAATGGTCTTTTTCCATCTCCTGCCAATGGTAAAGAGGAAAGTGCCAATTTTGCCCTTCTTGACTATAGATATCTGGGGGAGCACCAGCATTTTGATCCATGATAAAAAGTTTGCGATGAAGCCATACATCGGCGCTTTCTCGGCTGATAAGGATAGGGATATCGCCTTTTAATAAGATGTTCTTAGATTGAGCATACTTTCGTACTTCTTCAAATTGTTTAAAACAAAGATATTGGAGGAATATATGATAGGAAATTGGGGTCTCATATTTTTTTTGCAGCCGCTCTATTTCTGCTGGGCAAGGATCTTGAAGTTCTGAAGGCCAGCTATCTAAAGGTTGCCACTTGCTAATTTCTTTTAATGCCTTAAAAAGAGCATAGCCCTGCAGCCAAGGATTTTCTTTAGTAAAATTTAGGTAGCCTGGCGATTGAGATTGATGGGCATAAGTATATTGATAGTAGAGCTGTAAAAAAAGATCGCGTTTAATATGGAGGGTAGGGTAATCCACACGCTGTTTTTTTGTGAGTAATTGCAATTCAGCAAGTAAGCCTGCTAAATCTTTATAAGTTTCTACACCGGGAAGGGAAGAAAGACTTATATGTAAAGGATTTAAAGCAAAAGCTGAAATAGAGCTATAGGGGCTAGGTTCGGGACCCGTATCATTGAGGGGAAGAAGTTGGATCACATTAAAATTAACTTGATGGCACCAATCAATCACCCATTTTAAATCATGAAATTCGCCTATACCCCCACTATTTTTGGTATGTAAAGAAAACAGGGGAACATTAATTCCGTGGTGCTGTTTTATGCCTACCGCCTTCCAGCCGGGAGCTGAAGGTGTAGCCAAAAGCGAGTTACAAAGCTGGGGCGTTATCATTGTCATGCCTGCAAATTAATAGATAGTCTATATAAGAATAAATACAAAAAAATGGCTAAATCATCCTAGCCATTAATTTTCAAAATAAGATAAGCAGCTTTATGCTTGCTTTTAGATTTTCTTGGCCAAAAGTCTCTTTGAAATGATGAAGAGAGCTTACCTGCCTGCCCTTAAAAAAAATATCAGCCTATCAAGGCCGTATGCCAAAAAAGCTACCAGCTCCTCCTGGAGAAGTTAAGCTAGAAAAACCGATGGTGGGAATTTCTCCGCGGTTAAGAGCTTCTTTCCAAAGAGTCACTTTTTCTGATAAATTCTGCATAATTGTGTTCACTTGCTCTCCGGAGATTTCATCAAAAGGTAACATATCAAACAAAAAAAACATTTGAGTTTTTTTACTAAAAGCAAATATGCCTTCATGAGCTTTGTTTAGATGATTAAATTTAAGCGCTTCTCGAAAGATATTTTCACGAAAGCGGCCGATAGGCAATTCAAGGATTTCGAAGGAAATGATCAGATAAGGCTGAGAGTTATGCTTCTGCAACACCACCTCATTATTGCCTTTTAAAAGAAGGGTAATATTATTATTGCCTGTAGGCTCTAAATGCGAAAGTTCAATTTTCTCTCCAAGATCTTTCAAAAGCGATTCTAGATTATGAGAAGGCATTAAAACCTCATTCATTATTAGGGTTAATATGTAGCTGCTGTTCTTCTTCTTGTTTAATTAGCTCTTCTTCTAATTGATCTTCTAAGTCACTTAAGGCTTCAAGGATAGCACTAAACATTTCATCGCGATGTTGGACAGAGCGAAAGATATGATGGATAGAAACTTGTCTAACTGCATCACGCATCTGGTTGATCAAAGTAATTTTATCTTCTATTGTCTGTGCACCAGCTTTCACGGCTGCCTGGATGATTTTATCCGACGACAAAAATCTTTCTGCGGCCAAATATAAGAATTGCCTAGAAACTTCATGGGCAGTAAATTTTGCCATAGTCAATCGTGGTTAAAAATTCTAGCCAGCTCTAGCGGCTTTTGTAGTTTTGTTAGCGTTTCGAATTTCAAAATATCTGTCAACGCCCATGATAGCTTGCAACTTTTTTAAAAGAGCCATCGTATTTTTCATGTGAGCCACGTCTTCTTTGTCCTCTAGCTTCTTCAGCTTATTTATTTCTATCCCACATTTTTTTAAAAGGAAAGACTCAATTTTTTTTAAGTTTTTTCCATAGCCTTCATCTAACATTTTATAAATAGCTGTAGCTTCAATAGGGGTGGACATCAAATAATCTAATAATTTATTGAGATCCCCTCCTTGCACAATTTTTAAGGCAGCTTCTGTGGCTTCTTGTGTAGCCTTTTTGGCTTCCTTCTCGACCTTTTGTGCTACTTCCTGTTCACGTTTATCAATGATTTCCTTGTTTAAATCTACCTGAGCAAACTGAAGAGTTTCTTTAAAATCCTCTAAGGTCACAGAAATAAGAAATTCTAATGCTAAGCTAGCTTCAATAGGATTGGGATATTCTTTTTGGATCATTTCCAAGATATCTTGCTTACTCATGCCATCTTTAAGCTTTTCTGTTAAGGCGAGTAAGCCTGCAGGAGGAAATTGAGGGTTTCTTCTTGAAAATTCTTGAGCCCTTTCCTCTAACTCTTTAGGCGGCATTAACTTTTTCTGCGCTAATTTGGCTTCCTTAGCTTTTTTCACACTAGAGGTGTGAGCTTTAATCTGACGATCTGAGCGGCGCAGCGCTGCCGCTAAGGGATTTTTTTCCTCTGATTGTTGCTCTTGCAATTCTGCTTTCTGCTCAGAAGCGATAATAGCAGCTTTTGCTACCAATTTATCGGATGCTTGATCCTCTTTCATTCCCATCAGAATTTGTTTTAATCCATCCGGGTTTTGTAAATGTCCAAGATCTACGACCATAGCTTACCTTCTTGTGAAACTTAACGTTAAAATTAGGCTATCCTATCTGTATTCTCCCTAAGGGTTGAAGACGAATATCAGAAACAATTTCTTGGTAGGAGACTACCGAAATATCAGAAAACTCCATTTCTACAAGTTTGCGAACGAAACGGCGAACGTCGATGGCTGTTAAGATAACGGGGGGCTGCCCGCCAGGAGGGGGAGGCGCCACGGTATTGCGGATGCTTTGTAGAATTAATTGAACAGAATCGGGGTCTAAAGCTAAATAGGAGCCGGCAGAAGTTTGTTTAATAGCACCGCGCACCATATCCTCAATTTCAGGGTCTAAGATATAAACTGAAAGAACAGATTGCCCTTGTGAATACTTAAAGCTAATGTAGCGTTTAAGGGAGGAACGTACATATTCCGTCAGTAAAACTGTATCTTTTTCTGTTTGGGCCCATTCACTTAAAGCTTCTAAAATTGTGCGTAAGTCTTTGATTGAGACCTGTTCTTGAATTAAACGTTTAAAGATATCGGTCATTTTCTGGAGCGGAATTAAACGGGTAACTTCTTTGACCAGATCAGGAAAAGATTTCTCTACAAACTCAATCATCGATTTTACTTCTTGGATGCCCACAAATTCATTAGCATAATGGCGAAAAAAGTAAGACACATGCAAAACCATCACCTCTAAGGCATTCCAATATTTGATACCTGCTTTATCTAAAAGCTCTTTGTTTTGTATATTTACCCATAAGGAAGGCATCCCTAATGAGTTCTTATAGCTCACGTAAGGAAGGTTGTAGCGCTTAAGATTTTCTTCACTCTCGTTTGTTAGCACGCTGTTTTCTAAAGCCCTTCCTCGGATAATAGGAACTTCATTCAGGTGAATGGAATATTCATCGGATTCAAGGACAGGGGAGTCTGTACGTACGTGCACGCCAGGAAATCTCACTCCTAGATCTGCATAGAGAGCTTGACGCATCTTAGGAATCATTTGATCGACAAAACTTTGTCCTTTTTGGGCTTTTTGGATCTCTCCACTTAAATGTTTCCCACATTCTAGAATCACAGGGAGGGTGAGAGCATAATTATCAATGCCTCCACCTGCAATCACTTTATGGCCGGAAACAGAAGTGTCTATGCTAGGGCTTGCTGCGGCTACTGAAGAAATAGTTCCTCCTCCCGCTGAGGTAAGGCCGCCCGCAGCTTCTCTTTTCTGCCTTGCTGCTGACATAAGAGAGTAGCCAATTAAACCCATTCCTGCAGAAAGTATTAAGAAGGGAGCGGCAGGAAATCCAGGCATAATGGCCATGCCCATTAAAAAGGCTGCAGCAAGGAGCAGAGCTTTAGGCTGCTTTAAAATTTGCCCTGAGATTTCAGCACCTAAGTTGGAATCGGAAGTTTCATTAGAAACACGTGTAGTAACCAAACCTGCAGTAATAGTAATCAATAAAGAAGGAATCTGAGATACCAGACCATCACCAATCGATAAAACGCTATAGGTTTGGGCGGCATCCGCCATGGTCATTCCATTCATCGTATTACCGATAATAATTCCACCTATAATGTTAATGAGGGTAATTACAATGCCTGCAATCGCGTCACCTTTCACAAATTTCATTGCACCATCCATCGCACCATATAGCTGGCTCTCTTTTTGGATGGCTAGGCGTTTTTCACGGGCTTGGTTTTGGTCTAAAATGCCTGCCCTCATATCAGCATCGATACTCATTTGCTTACCAGGCATCGCATCCAAAGTAAAACGTGCGGCTACCTCTGCCACCCGTTCAGCACCTTTAGTGATTACAATAAATTGGACCAAGGTAATGATAAGAAATATAACTCCTCCCACTACAAAGTTACCGCCGACAACAAAGTTACCGAAACCATAAATAATTTCGCCTGCATCAGCATGTAATAGAATTTGACGAGTGGAAGCAATATTTAAGCCTAGACGGTAAAGGGTAGTAATTAGCAGTAAAGAAGGAAAGATAGATAGATGCACAGCACTAGGGATATACATCCCCACCATTAAGAGAGCCACTGACATCGCTAAGTTAAAGGCAATTAAGTAGTCAATGAGGTAAGGGGGCAGCTGAAGGATAATCATCATTAAAATACCGATGATCAAGCAAGCAAGGAATATATCACTTGATCTTGAAATATTTTCAAGCGATCTTTCTCCTCCTAGGCGGGCAGTTATTCCGTCCAAAATTTTTCTAAAAAAGTTCATCTGTCACTTTTCCCCTATATAATCGTATTGAGCCTCAGTATTTAACGAGCTAACCCACCGTAGTATTTCTGCTAAGGCTTCATAGGTGTCTTCGGGGATGTACTGATATATTTCCCCAGATTCCCAGAGTCGATGGGCTAATTTAATATTCCGTAAAACCGGAACTTCGTATTCTTCGGCAAGTTTAATAATTCTTTCTGCTAGTAAATCTTTACCCATTACTAAGATGTAAGGGGCTGCGTCTATTTCTCGTTCGTATCCTATCGCTATGGCTAGGTGAGTAGGGTTAGTGACCACTGCTTTGGCCTTTTTAACACCTGCTGCGGGTCCTTCTGAATAAGCAATCTCATGGGCAATTTGCTTTCGTTTACCTTTAATATGTGGGTCCCCTTCCGAGTTTTTATACTCTTGCTTAACCTCAAATTTTTCCATTTTCATTTCTTTAGCAAATGTTTTCTTCTGATAGATAAAATCGGCTACCGCGATGATAATAAAAAATAAGCCTATTTTAGCCACCACTTCCATTAAAAAAGCATCAAAAACCAACAAAGCAGATATCATCGGCATCGACACTGTTTTTATCAAAATGGGTAAACTCTTCATCATAACCTGGTAGATTAAGTAGCTAGCAATCAATAACTTTAATGTCGACTTTAACAATTCAATTAAAGTCTTAAGCTTAAATTTTGCTTTTAAGTTTTGTATCGGATTAAATTTTTTGGGGTCAAACTTAAATACTTCTACAGCAAAAACCGGGCCAACAGTTAAAAAATTGACGATAACGCCGACTACACATACGATAGCCATCAGAGGAATACTAGCTATAAAGATTACAATGGCTGATTGGTAATAGAGTTGAGGAATAGCTACCTCCAAGTTAGTGGTGGCTATCATGCGAAAAGTCCCTACTGTAAAATCCCCAAGTTGCTGATAAAGGGTTGAACTTAGTGCTACGACTGCATAAACCGAGACAATGAAGGTAAAAGCAGAAGGAAGGTCTTGAGATTTAGCTACCTGACCCTTCTTTTTTGCATCTCTTAATTTTTTTGGTGTTGCTTCTTCGGTTTTTTCGCCCATGGCCACAGCCTCTGCTTAGGAATAAATTGGCAAAAATAAAGAAATTTTATCAGTTATAACGAAAAATTTAAATATTTGCCCGCGCGCAAATGATGACAAGACATTCTTTCACTCTACAAGTCTAGTATAATTCTTTTCTTTCTGAATGGTCAAGGAGTTTTGGATGACCCCTCCTCCTAAACGAGATGAAAATTAATTTTTCCAAAATTTACTTAAAGTTAACAAGCGTTAGGTAAGCTTTTTAGGGGGTGGATGACAAAATCGAAGTAGAAATTACAATAATTTAACAAAGAAATTAAAGTCAGGTTCTTAAAACTAGTTAGATTATAACTAAACACTCCATTAATTTTAGTGAGCAAGCGACCCTTTAATTGTGGAAGACTTAAAGGTAATAGGGAAAATGATATCCACAAGCTTTTGCAAGAAAGTAATCTAAATAGTTTGACATGATTTAAAGTGTGTTTCATGCTTGAACAATATTTTGAAAGCACTTTTTCTCCCCAATTGCTATAATGTGTTTACGCCTAAATCATTATAAAGCTCTTAATTTCTTGCAAAGTTGACTATGAAACCAATCAAGCTAGATAACCAACAAGGTCGCCTCTTTAAATCTCGCTTTAGCGATGAACTTAATCTAGATCATCCTCTTATCCAGCTATCCAAATTGATTGAATGGAAGCAGTTGGAAGAAGAGTTTGATAAGCTGTTTGTAGAAAAAATAGGCCAGCCAGCTAAGCCTGTAAAGCTAGTTGTAGGGCTCTTTATCTTACAGCATATGTATGGACTTTCGGATGTAAATGTGGTGCATCGATGGGTAGAAAATCCTTATTGGCAATACTTTTGTGGGTATGAATTTTGGCATCATGCGCTGCCTATCCACCCTACTTCTTTAATCAAATGGAGGCATAGATTAGGCGAAGCTGGACTTAGCAAGATTTTACAAGGGACGATTGCAGCAGCTGTTTTGACAGGCGCAGTGAAAAAAAAAGCCTTAAAAAAGTCATTGCCGATACAACCGTAATGCCTAAAGCCATCGCCTTTCCTACCGATGCTAAACTTTACTTTAAGTCTATTCAAGCGCTTGTAAAAATGGCCGATAGTAGCCAAATCACTTTGCGCCAAACCTACAAAAAGCTAGCTAAAACAGCATTGTGCATGCGTGCTCGCTATGCCCATGCCCGTCAGCTGAAAAGAGCTAAAAGAGAAGAAAAAAGGCTGCATAATTATTTAGGAAGATTAATCCGTGATTTTGAAAGAAAGACAGAAGGGCAAGCTCTTGAGACAGAAAGCTCTTATCTTTTAGAAATTATCAAGCGTATTTATGCTCAACAAAGAAATGATTCTCGCAAAGTTTATAGCCTGCATGAACCTCATGTGGAATGTATTGCTAAAGGTAAAGTAGAGAAAAAATATGAATTTGGCTGCAAAGCTTCGCTAGTCATCACTCATCAAGAGGGATTAGCTTTAGATCTTAGGGCCATTCATGGCAACCCATACGATGGGCACACCCTTGAAGAAGCTATTAGAAATGCTCAAAACAACAGCGGCAAAAACATTGAAGTAGCATTTGTAGATAAAGGTTATCGAGGCCATACAGTAGAAGGTAAAACCATATTTATCTCTGGGCAAAGAAAAGGCCTTACACAGTGGATTAAGTCCCAACTTAAAAGGCGCCAAGCCATAGAACCTCATATCGGCCATATGAAGAATGATGGTAAACTGGGTCGCAACTATCTTAAAGGCCGTTTGGGAGATTGCTTTAACGCCATTTTATGCGGGATTGGCCATAACATGCGTTTAATCTATAACTGGCTAGTCGCTCAAAGTTCTCCCAAACGTCTTTATTCAGGCTAAATAAGCTTAATTTCTTCTTAAAATTGCTTTAAAAACCTATCTTGAAGGCTACCTCCTACGCTAAAACTCTTAAATTTTAGCCAATTTTCATTCTCACTAACAAAAATTCTTGGATTTCTACTTTTTTAGCTTAACACTAAAAGAAAAATTACATTTTTCCTTTCTAAAACTGATGCAATGATGAAGTTTTTTAGAGTAAATCAGGTCGAACTAAATATATTAGACCTCTTTCGAAACTGGAATAAAATGTAAATTTTAGTAAAATGGTGACTCAACATTTAAAGGAGGCACCATGAAATTTGATAAGATAGAGAAATTAGATGATGAACGATTTCGCAGATTGACAGGGGTAAAGCGTGGTACCTTTGATAAGATGGTGCAAATTTTACAGCAAGCCGATGCAGCCAAGAAGATTAAAGGCGGGCGTAAATATAAACTACGTTTAGAAGACATGCTGCTAATGACCTTGGAATATATACGAGAATATAGGACCTATTTCCATATTAGCCAAAGCTATGGAATTAGTGAAAGCTCAGCTTATAAAGCGGTGAAATGGATTGAAGATACGTTAATCAAGCATCCAGATTTTGCTTTACCGGGACGTAAAGAGCTTTTGAAAAGCGATACGGAATATGAGGTTATTTTGGTTGATGCTACAGAAACGCCTATTGAGCGCCCTAAAAAAAACAAAAGCGCTATTATTCAGGGAAAAAGAAAAAACATACCCTAAAGACCCAAGTTGTAGTCGATAAGAAGAGTAAAAAAGTAATTTGTACCTCATTTGGCAACGGCAAAAAGCATGATTTTAGGCTATTCAAAGAATCCCAAGTTAAAATCAATCCACAAACAAGAGTGTTAACCGATTCAGGGTATCAAGGATTAACAAAGCTGCATGCCCAAACCCAAATGCCCAAGAAAAAAAGTAAGAAGAAGCCTTTAACTCAAGAGGATAAAAGAACAAACCAAAGTTTATCCAGAGAAAGAGTTGCCAATGAAAACGTGATTGGCCTCCTTAAGCGATTTAAAATTATAGCCGATCGCTACAGAAATAGACGTAAAAGATTTGCACTTCGCTTCAACTTGATTGCAGCAATCTATAACTGGGAATTAAATACGTGAGTTTCGAAAGAGGTCTATTTTAAAATTTACAAAAAAGTTTTAATTCAAAAAATGATAATTTTTTAACTTTATTCTGCGCACCTAGAAGTGCTGTATGATAGGTTATCTCTATAATAAAAGGCTTGAGCTTAAAGCCTTAAGCTAGGAGGTTTGATTGTAAAGATCCTTTAAGATAATTCAATAAACCAGAAAAGTTCTTTCATAAAGGCAGGGAATTTTATTAGGAAATAATAAGTGGAGGATATCTTTTAAAGGAACGAGTGCCTTTTGACTAAGAAACCAATCTTTTACGAATATCGCCTTTATAAACCTAAAATTAAGATTAACCTCTAATTTTCGTAAGAAAATAGCAAGGAGAAATATTGTAACACTATTTTTTCCTATTCTATGACCTCCCCATGATTCTCTATTGTTTTTTTTACTATTTCATCCTATACTTTTGCCACTAATTACTATGAGGTATCTATATGGCAGCCGGCCGACTTTCTTGCGGTATTGTAGGTCTTCCAAATGTGGGAAAGTCTACTTTATTTAATGCCCTAACATCCAATCAAGCTCCTGCATCAAATTATCCTTTTTGTACTATCGACCCGAATGTTGGGGTGGTAGAAGTACAAGATGCCAGACTGCATGTCTTATCGGAGATCTCCCATAGCAATAAAATCATTTATGCGACTATGGAGTTTGTCGATATTGCTGGGTTAGTTGCTGGTGCTTCTCAAGGCGAAGGCTTAGGTAACAAATTTTTGGCAAATATTCGAGAAACAGATGCTATTGTTCATGTGGTTCGCTGTTTTGATTCTTCCGATATCGTGCATGTATCAGGACAAACAGATCCTATCAGAGACATCGAAGTGATTAACCTGGAGCTGTGCTTAGCAGATTTGCAGATGATTGAAAATGCTATCCCGCGCGTTGAAAAGCAGCTTAAAGGAAAAAAAGAGCTTGCTTTAACCTTAGCAGTGCTTAATCGTGTGCAAGAGCATTTAAATGCCAGCAAGCCGGTGAGAATGTTAGAATTTACACCTGAAGAACGAGAAGTTCTTCAGCTTTATCCCTTATTGACCATGAAAAAAGTCATTTATGCTACTAATGTTTCTGAAGACGATCTTCCTGACATGGAAAATCCTTATGTAAAACGTGTGCGTGATTATGCGGCTGCAGAGGGGAATGTTGTGATTTCTATTTGTGCCCGTATAGAAGAGGAGATTGCTCAGCTTAACTTAAGTGAACGCCAACAATTTTTAGATAGCTTGGGACTGCAAGAATCGGGGCTACAGCGCTTAATTAGAGCCTCTTATGAGATGTTAGGGCTTATTAGCTATATCACCACCGGGGAAATTGAAACGCGCGCTTGGACCATCAATAGAGGTACCTCGGCAGCAGAAGCAGCTGGTAAAATTCACTCAGACATCCAAAAAGGATTTATTCGTGCAGAAGTGGTTTCTTATGAAGATATGGTTACTTATAAAGGACGTGTAGCCGCACGTGAAGCTGGAAAGGCTCGCTCTGAGGGACGAGAATATGTGGTTAAAGACGGCGATGTTATTTTATTTATGCATAATTAAGCAGGTATTATTGTGTTAGAAAATCCTAATCATCTTTTTGTGACTTGCGGACAAGGTCTAGAATCTTTATTAATCCAAGAATTAGCGGAATTAGGCTTTACTCAGGTACGAGAAGGATTTCGAGGAGTTTATGTCTTTGATAAAAGTTTCCCCGCTATTTTTCGCCTTAATTATTGTTCTCGTATAGCAGGAAGGGTTTTACTTCCACTTGCTCAGTTTCCCTGCTATGATCAAAAAGGCTTGTACAAAGGGGGAAGCAGTATTGATTGGTTAAAATATTTACCTTCAGGAAAAAATTTTGCCATAGATGCCAATGTTTCCCATCGGCAGCTAAAAAATAGCTTGTTCGCAGCACAGGTTCTTAAAGATGCTATATGTGATCAAATACGTGCAAAAACCGGCAATCGCCCAAGTGTAAATGTTAAAAATCCTGATGTACAATTAAATCTATTTATTCACGATAATCAAGCAACTATAAGCGTAGATACTTCTGGAACTCCCTTGCATAAAAGAGGTTATCGGCAAGAGTCGGCAGAAGCCCCTTTGCAGGAATCTTTAGCTGCAGCCTTGCTACGCCTAGCTGATTATCAACCTCACGAAATTTTACTAGATCCTTGTTGTGGGGGAGGAACCTTATTAATAGAAGCTGCATTAATCGCTTCTCGTACGGCACCTGGATATTTGCGTCAAAAGTGGGGATTTATGCTTTTACCTCATTTTTCTTTTGAAGAATGGTTAAAAGTAAAAACAGAAGTAGATGCCTTAAGACAAGCGATCCCAAAAAATCATTTATTTGGGATAGATATTAATAAAAATGTAGCACGTATCTGTCAAGGTAATTTGCGGGCTGCAGGGTTTTTAAAGGACGTTCTAGTTAAGCAAGCTGATTTTAGAGAATTTAGTCCTTCAATATTGCCTACCATGATTTTAACAAACCCTCCTCACGGAAAAAGATTAGACAATGTAGACACTCTTATTCCTTTATACAGAGCGCTGGGGGACTTCATGAAGCATAATGTTTCTAAACCTGCGCGAGGCTTTATATTTACGGCTAATACTCCTTTGGTCAAAGAAATTGGATTGTCAGCGAGTCGTCGCCATGTTATTACTAATAGTAGCGTGGATAGTCGCTTGCTTGAATTTGGCCTTTATTAATAAAAGCTTGCCTAAACAGAAGATAAAGTTTTTTATAAAGTGCTAACCTCTCCATGCGGCATTTAAATCTTACCGTTTAAAGACCCTACGTCTATAGAGTCTAAAAAGGGGAACATCTTTCTGAGAGTTCCCTCTCTCCTTAAAAAAGAGAGGTTTTTCTATTAAGTCGATGATTACGTAAGAAGCTGCTCAGAAGTATAAGCTATTATTCATGCATTCCCGAAAGGTCAAACTATGATAGAGAATTCTTTAAAATCTCTATTTGTCCAACTTAGCGCCTAGAGTATGCCCCAGATCAGGAAAGGCAATATGAAAGACTTCGTCATAATGTTGTACGAAATGTATGTCTATTCCTTTTTTGATGTAATCAGGAAGTTCCTCATAATCTCTTAAATTATCTTTAGGAAAGATAAGAGTTTTTAGACCCGAGCGTCTAGCTGCTACTAGTTTTTCTTTTACCCCGCCGATAGGCAAAATGCGGCCGGTTAGAGTTAGCTCTCCTGTCATTCCTAAATTGTTAAGCACAGGGGTATTGGTCAACAAAGATAATAAGGCTGTAACCATGGTAATGCCCGCCGATGGGCCATCTTTGGGGGTAGCCCCTTCAGGGATATGAATATGAACTTGCGCTTTTTCAAAGAAGCTATAACTGGGAGCATATTTGTTTAAGGCGCTATGTAAATAGCTCCAAGCAATTTCAGAAGATTCTTTCATGACCTGGCCTGCTTGGCCCGTTAGCTTCATCTCCGTTTTTTCTGCGGCTACTTTAATTGTTTCAATGTAAAGGGTGGCTCCACCCATTGAAGTCCATGCTAGGCCTGTGCTAACCCCTATAGGATTATGTTCATAAAAACGATCTGAGGTAAATATAGGCTTACCGAGATATTCATGTAAACTGGTGGGAGTCACACTATAAGAAGAAGTTAAGACTTTTGTATCCTTTGGCTTGCTATTTTTACGAGGTTTTTCTGCAGCTATGGATGCCTCTCGGACAATACGTAAGGCAATCTTACGCATGATCTTTTTAATATTATTTTCAAGGCTTCTTACTCCTGCTTCACGTGCATAACCATTGATAATAGCTCTTAAGCCTTCAGTCGTAAAGGTGATATCTTTAGCCTTTAATCCCATTAATTTACGGTTGCGAGGAAGTAAATACTTTTTGGCAATCTCAATTTTTTCCTGCATAATATAGCCCGAAAGGCGCAAAATATCCATGCGGTCTTTAAGGGGCTCGGGGATTGTGTCTAAAACATTGGCAGTCACAATGAAGAGAATATTAGATAAATCACAGTGAACATCTAAGTAGTGATCTAAAAATTCACGATTTTGTTCGGGATCTAGAACTTCTAACAATGCCGATGCTGGATCTCCATGGTAACTACTTCCCATTTTATCCACTTCATCTAGCATGATCACGGGATTCATGGTCTGGCAAAACTTGAGTGCTTGAATTAATTTTCCTGGCATAGCTCCAATATAGGTACGGCGATGTCCTTTAATTTCAGCTTCATCTCGCATGCCACCTACAGAGAAGCGATAAAATTTTCTATTTAAGGCTCGAGCTATGCTTTTACCGATACTGGTTTTGCCGACTCCTGGAGGGCCGACCAAGCACAATATACTGCCTTTTACCCCTCCAACAAGCTTACCTACTCCTATAAATTCCAAGATGCGTTGCTTGATGTCTTCTAGGCCATAATGATCGTGCGCAAGGATCTTTTCAGCTTTCATAATATCCTGACACTCTTCACTTTGAATACCCCAAGGTAGATTGGTCAACCAATCTAAATATCCTCGGCATACAGCGTATTCAGCAGATTGCGTCTCTAGTACAGAGAGCTTTTCCATCTCATCTTTTATGACTTTTAATACATCAGCAGGTATTTTACGTTCTCTGATACGTCCTTCAAATTTTTCTTTGTCAAGAGACTTGTCATCTTTTTCAATACCCAACTCTTTTTTAATTGTTTTTAGTTGCTCGCGCAGAAAAAAATCTTTCTGGCTTTTAGAGATGGTGGATTCAATCTTTTGATTGATATTATTTTGTAAAACACTTAAGTCTAATTCTTTTTTAAGCAGTAAAAGAGCTCGATCAATGCGTTTTTGGATGTCAAACGTTTCTAATACTTCTTGCAGCTCTTCTCGGGAAGCGGTTGTTAAAGCTACAGCAAAATCTGCAAGTTTCCCAGGCTCGGTAAAATCAGAATGACTAAGAAAAATTTGTAATTCTTCTTTAAAAAGCGGATTTAATTTCAGTAATTCTTTAATGGTAGAAATAATACTGATCGCATAGGCTTTAAGCTCAGAGGTAAGCGTAGGACTATCTTCAAAATAAGAAACTTTGGCTTTTAAAACTTTGGAGTTAGAAAGAGGGCGTAAAACACGTAGTCGCCTTTCCATGTTAAGTATAACTTGTGCGCCTCCTTGCTCTAAAGGAATGATTCGCAACAGACGAGCGATAACCCCTACTTGATAAAGATCCCCAAAGCTAGCTTTATAGATATCAACATCTTCTTGCCTGGTTAAAATCAAACCGATAGACTTATGATCAGTTTTAGCCACTATTTTTAGAGTTTCAAAGAAAGGTCCAGGTTCAATAACTATAGGAGCTGCCATCCCAGGAAAAAAAGGTCTTTTCAAAAGAGGAAATATACATAGCTCGTTCGGAAAGGAGTTTCTTTTCTCTGTTTTTTGTTGATTTTCAAGTGTCTTGATCACAGCATTTTCCAGCTGCTGAGTAAAAGAACTGTCTT
Organism: Neochlamydia sp. S13; assembly: GCF_000648235.2. NCBI lineage: Bacteria > Pseudomonadati > Chlamydiota > Chlamydiia > Parachlamydiales > Parachlamydiaceae > Neochlamydia > Neochlamydia sp. S13. The sequence goes on from NZ_AP017977.1 coordinate 859,905, forward strand.
CAATATCTTCTAGATTCAAACTTGGCCTCTTACCATTTAAATTATATGAGTGATAATATTATGGAGGATAAAGAATAAACATTCAATTAAGAAAGCGTTTTTTCCTAGGCAGCAGAGATCCTGCCAAAGGTGTACTTATCAGCGTTGTTTTTAGATAAGCTTTATTCTAAGCTAGCCTATTAAGAAAAACAAGAAAGTTAAGTTTCTAAAAAAAAATATTTAAATACAATCTTTAATTATTAATATGGGTCAACTAGGCTGCTTTTAAATAAGATTGGAAAGACTTTTTTTTCTATCAGCTATTCTTTCTGGTTTATAACTCAAACGACTTGTTTTATAAATTATTTTTCACTAAGATTTACTATGAGGAATTTTTAAAAGAATGAGTGTAAATACATGACTATCCCTTTTAGTGAAACTCTTTCCTTTTATCGTCATGCATTAATAAAACAGGAAAAAGCTTATTTGCATCCCTTAGCCGCACGTACATCAACCCATAGTCGGCAGGCTGGTAATGAGGAAGATTATCGTTTACCCTATAAACGAGATGTAGATAAAATTATCCACTCTAGAGCGTATGCTCGCTATAATGATAAAACTCAGGTCGTATACTTAGTCGATAATGATCATATTACTCATCGTGGCTTACATGTACAATTTGTTAGTAGCTTTGCTAGGGGAATTGCAGAGATTTTACGCTTGAATCTTGATCTGGTAGAAGCTATCTCTTTAGGTCATGATGTGGGACATCCTCCTTTTGGTCACGAAGGTGAGGAGTATTTATCTGAACTGTCAATAATGTTTGAGAATGGGGCGTTTGCTCATCCTTTGCAATCATGCCGGCTTTTTACTGACATAGAACCTCTTAACCTTGGACTTGCTGTCTATGATGGTTTTCTTTGCCACGATGGTGCAATGAACAGCTCTTTGATCCATCCTAGCTTTGATAAAACATGGGAAGATCACTTTAACGATAAAAAACAGAAAGCAAGAGAACCGGAGTATAACATAATTCCAGGAACTTTAGAGGGATGCTTAGTGAAACTATGCGATACAATGAGCTACATAGGCAAAGATATTGAAGATGCTATTCGCTTAGGAATCATATCTAAAGAACAGGTGCCCAAAACATTTTTAGGTACCACAAATCAAGAAATTCTGGCGACTCTTGCTAAAGAAATTATTAAAATGAGTTACGAGCAAGCTTACATAGGTATTTCTATGGAAGCTTTTGAAGCCTTAAAGTTTTTGCGTGATTTTAATTTTGCTCATATCTATGTGCATCCTCAACTCAAAGTGGAATCTAGCAAAATCAAGCGAGCGTATCGTCTTTTATTTGAATTATTATTAGAAGATCTTAATCATTTAAATGAAGAAAGTTACGTGTGGAAAAATTATACTTTTAATAAAAATGAGCATTACAAAAATTCTACTTCTTTAGTACAAATGGTGGTTGATTATATTTCTGGAATGACCGACAGCTTTTTTATACGTACCTTAGAAAAACTTACTCTTCCCCGTAGGATTGACTTAAGAGAATGTTTTCGTTAGTAATCGACACTAGTAGTGAGCGCGGCTGCGCAGCCTTCTTTGATGGGAGAGAAGTAATCTTTCAAGGAAATTTTCCATTTGGATTAAATTCTTCTCAATCCCTTTTGCCCGAAATTGAACGGGGATTAAAATCTTTGGGGAGAAAAGCGGCAGACTTGAGCTATGTAGCGGTAGGAATTGGTCCGGGTTCTTATACGGGTATAAGGGTAGGAGTAGTAGTTGCTAAAGCAGTCGCTTTTTCCCTAAGAAAGCCATTGGTTACTTTTTGTAGTTTGGAAGGATTTCTTCCTTCTCAGGAGGGTTCGTATGCTGCACTTTTTGATGCAAAGATAGGGGGAGTGTACGTACTAAAAGGCCAAGCTAGCCGAGGAGCTTATAAGAGGGACGGAAAAGTACAACTTCTTCCCTTAAGCGAAGTAGGCGTATATCTACAAAATGTAAACTATCTGCTTACTCCTAATAGTCTCCTACTTAAACAAAAGATAGAAAATATGTATCCTAACCAGCAGTGGACATGGGAAGAAAAAAGCCCCGATGCGCTTTATTTAAGTCGTTTATCGGAAGATAAATGGAGAAGGGGAGAGATCATGCAAAAAGAGCCTCTCGAGATTTTATATTTGCGTAAAACCCAAGCAGAAATAGAGAAAGAATTGCAAAAGAGTATTCAGTATTGATAAATTACTCATCGATTGTGTATGATGCTTTCATCATTAGAAAACTGGCAAAAGTGTTGCCGTGATTACTAAACTTATAAAATTAGGAATTGAGCGAAATGTCATTAGTAAAAGTCCGTATTGGCGAACCCATCGATAAAGCCCTTCGTGCCTTGAAGAAAAGATTAGATAAAGAGGGTGTAATGAAATCCGTCAAAGCCCATCGCTTTTATGCTAAACCATCGGTTAAAAAGCGCGCAAAATCTAAGGCTGCTTTAAAATACAAAAGACAGCGTTAAAACCCGATAGGCTTGCTTAAGTAACAAGCCGATTGATTTAATATAAGTTCCCCAAAGGGTGTTCAGATTTATTATTACAATGAGTACCTATACCCTTTAGGCTAAAGTTTTTAAATTCCACCGAGTGTTATGTTTTTTTGTTAAAAGACATGCACTCTCAAGACATCTATGTGAGCATTATGGCTGACTATTACGAAACATTGGAAATTCCGCGAACTGCCACAGCAGACGAGATTAAAAAGGCTTATCGCAAAAAAGCCATCAAATACCATCCTGACAAAAATCCCGGCAATGCTGAAGCTGAAAAACGCTTTAAAGAAATTTCAGAAGCCTATGAAGTTTTAAGTAATGATAAAAAACGCCAAACTTACGATCGCTATGGTAAAGAAGGATTAGGAGCAGCGGCAGGAGCAGCTGGAGGAGGGTTTTCAGGATTTTCTTCTGTCGATGAAGCTTTACGTACTTTCATGGGTGCTTTTGGTGGCATGGGTGGGGAGTCTATATTTGAAAGTTATTTTGGTGGAAATGACTTTGGGGGAGGCTCAGCTCAAATGCGCCGCCAAGGAGCTAGCAAACGTGCCAATATCACTATTTCATTTCTAGAAGCAGCTAAGGGTGTTGATAAGGAATTAGCCATCAATAACTATGTCACTTGTAAGACTTGCCATGGTAAAGGTACCCCCTCTTCTAAGGGCAAGAAAAAGTGCCCGCGTTGCCATGGGGCTGGACAAGTATATGAGCAGAAAGGCTTTTTTAGCATGTCTATGGGCTGTCCTCAATGCCATGGAGAAGGGGAAATTATCACTGAGCCCTGTAAAGATTGCCGAGGAGAGGGCTTAATTAAAGAAAAGCAGCATGTTAAAATTCATATACCAGCAGGTGTGGATAGTGGCATGCGCCTTAAGATGAGCGGTTATGGAGATGCAGGGCATGGTGGTGGGCCCGCAGGAGATCTTTATGTCTTTATTAACGTCGAGCCGCATGAAATTTTTGAACGTGAAGGGAATGATGTTCTGCTAGATCTACCGATTAGCTTTACAGAAGCTGCTTTAGGATGTAAAAAAGATGTACCTGGTCTTTATGGCCATACCTGTCGCATTACCATCCCAGAAGGCACCCAAAATGGAAAAGTATTCCGCCTAAGGAATGAAGGCTTTCCCAGCGTGCATGGACAAGGAAAAGGAGATTTACTAGTTAAAATATTTGTGGAAACACCTACACAGCTTTCCGAAAAGCAAATAAAATTGCTGAAAGAGTTTTCTACCTTGCAAGGTCCTGCCAATTTACCTAAAAGTAACTCTTTTTTGGATAAGATAAAAAGCATTTTCAAATAAAAATTTTTTACTGATTTTTCGCTTGAGATTAAAAATGGCAGCCGTAAAACACCTTCTAAGTATAAAATTTTTATGAGGTGTTTTTATTAGCTTATGAGCGGGTCGTCCAAACGCGTTTTTTTCTAATATCTTTTTATTATTAAGATATACAGCATTTTCTATGAGAGGGAAGGTTAGTACTCATTATTTTTTTAATAACTGTTGTCGTTCTACTTATCTAAGTCATAGTTCTTTCTATTATCTATCTTCTTGAAAGACGTTAAATTTTTCTTTAGAGTACCCAAAAAGTAGCTTTCCAAGCTTTCATTATCTACTCATATTACGCATAGAGAGCTTAATGTTTCTAGAGGGAAGTAGCGTTTCTAAAATGTACCATTGAGTATCTGTTAATTCTTCATGTTAGTAACTCACCTTACGCACAGATGAGTTGAAAAAATTATTCTAAAGGTATATTTTTTTCTTTGAAAAGAGGAGAAAAAAATGAAACTTGATCTTCTTGATATTTATACAGATTATCTTATCAGCCAAAACCAACAAGCCACAGCTACAGGGCTATCCAATCTTTTAGATGGCCAGGTTAGCCATGATAAAATCACCCGTTTTCTTAACAGCAATCCAGGGGGATCGAAAGAACTATGGCAGTATGTTAAAAAGCAAGTGCGCCATCTAGAGCAAGATAAAGGAGGTGTATTGATTATTGACGATACGATAGAGGAAAAGCCCTATACAGATGAAAACGAAATCGTCTGTTGGCACTTTTCTCATACTCAAGGAAGGAGTGTAAAAGGGATTAATCTACTTTCCTGCCTTATTAGCTATGGAGATCACACTTTTCCCATCGGCTTTGAAGTAATCAAAAAAGATATGCATTTTTGTGATGTGAAAACAAAGAAAGAAAAAAAGCAGTCATCCATTACTAAAAACCAACATTTCAGAGCGCTTATCCAACAGGCAGTTGCCAATCAAGTGAAGTTTGAGTATGTGCTGGCTGACAATTGGTTTGGCGCTAAAGATAATATGGAATTTATCCACTATAAACTCAAAAAGATGTTTATATTTGGCATAAAGTCTAATCGATTAATTGCTTTCTCTGAGGAAGGAAGAAAAAAAGGCCAGTATCAGAATTTAAATACGTTTAATTTCAAAGACGGAGATAAAAGGATAGTTTGGCTTAAAGAATTAGCCTTCCCCGTAGCTTTAATCACAAAGTTCTTCAAAAACAAAGACGGTTCTACAGGGGTTCTCCACATTGTAACTAACGACCTAAATCAAGAGGCTGACCGAATCTATGAAATCTACCACAAAAGGTGGCGCATAGAGGGTGCGCCGCAGGCGCACAAAGAAGTTAAACATGAACTAAAAGCTTTGTGCATAAGCTGTACAAATGATGGAGAAGACCCTCCGAAGTCGGTTTTCAGGAACGGGCTTCAAACCACCTTAAGCTGCTGTTATTAAGAGTAATGGTGGTGAGCATTAAGGAAAAGTCGAGATAAAACTTGGAAGGTATGAATCAGAAAGACGAATAAAACTGAACCATTGTTGATGCGTCGTAAACCAGAGATTTGATGTCAAAAGCAGGGGCACTTCTATCTCCTGTAAAGAATCTACAAGATACCTGATTACTGTGTAGATGGCATCCGGCGTATAGATGGCGTGAGTCTGATTTGGGCGTTTGTACGGAACTGCGGGAACCAGTCGCTTGGATGATAAGGGAGAAATTCAAATGACAAAAAAATCATAAGAATGAGAGTACCGATGCCAAAAACTGGGGCGGAACAACCTGTAGTAGCGAAGAAGGCTGGTAATGCGGCTGAAGCAAAGAGGTTGGATTAAGTAGTAACATTCATTATTCAACTAGATTTCTAGGAGGAAATCGTGAGTGAAACAAAACCTTTTATTATTTCTAAAACACTTGTTATGGAGGCCTATAAACTTGTAAAAGCAAACGCAGGAGCAGCTGGCATAGATCAGCAAACGCTAGAAGATTTCGATCGAAACCTTAAAAGCAATCTTTATAAAATCTGGAACCGAATGTCCTCGGGAAGCTATTTTCCACCGCCTGTAAAAGCGGTTTCAATACCAAAGAAAAGTGGTGGAGAAAGAATCTTGGGAATACCTACGGTAAGTGATAGAATAGCTCAAATGATTGTAAAGCTGATGTTTGAACCAACAGTAGAGCCCCATTTTCATCAAAATTCCTATGGATATAGGCCGAATAAATCAGCTTTGGATGCTGTAGGGATCACTAGGCAAAGATGTTGGAAATACGATTGGGTGCTGGAATTTGATATCAAAGGTCTATTTGACAATATAGACCATGACCTTCTAATGAAAGCAGTAAGAAAACATACAGATAACAAATGGGTTATTTTGTATATCGAAAGATGGCTGAAAGCACCACTCCAACTAGAAAATGGAACCCTTGTTCAAAGAACGAAGGGTACACCTCAAGGGGGAGTAATCAGCCCCGTGCTTGCGAATCTATTTCTTCATTATGTATTTGACGCATGGATGACAAGGGATTATCCTGACATACCATGGTGTAGATACGCCGATGATGGTGCGCCACGAACTTTGACAAGCCAACGGCGGGTCAAAGATGCTGTACAAGAGATTAGGGAAGGCCCCTAGTAACCGATGACTTAGGCATAGGTTACAAACCACCTTAAGCTGCATGGGTAAAGAGTCCATGTGGTGAGCGTTAAGGAAAAGGTATAGCAAGACTATATCAGGTGAGAGTTAAGGAGACGAATGCAAATGAATCACTGATGACGTGTCGAAAGCGTAGGGATGATGTCAAAACTGGGGGGGGCGTCGTTAACCCAGGACAAATCTAAGGGAAACCTAATATTAACTGCTTAGATGGCATCCGGCATAAAGGTGACGTGAACTTAACTACAGGCTCTTATACGGAACGTGGGAACCTGTCGCCTTGATGAAAAGGGAGAAGTTCAAATGGAAGCCCCATAAGAACCAGAGTACCGATGCAAGGAACAGGGGCGGAATAGCCCGTAGTAGTGAGGAGACCTCTGTAATGGAGGTGGAGCGAAGGGGACTATATTGTTTAGCTTAAGATTAATCGAACAACTGGAAACAGGAGGAATCGATGAATACAGCAAAGTCGTATTGTATTTCTAAATCCATTGTATGGGAAGCATACAAGAGAGTAAAAGCTAACAAAGGAGCAGCAGGTGTTGACGAAGAGTCTATAGAAGAATTTGAAAAGAATCTTAAAGACAATCTGTATAAACTTTGGAATCGCCTATCGTCGGGGAGCTATTTTCCGCCCCCCAGTAAAGATAGTTGCCATACCAAAAAGTGATGGAAAGATGAGAAAGCTGGGAATACCCACAGTATCAGACAGAATCGCACAGATGGTCGTTAAGCTGTATCTAGAGCCAGAGATTGACCCACATTTTCATCCTGATTCTTATGGGTACAGACCTGGAAAATCAGCGTTAGAAGCCGTAGGAGTCGCTAGACAGAGATGTTGGCGCAACGACTATGTTATTGACCTTGATATCAAAGGATTTTTCGATAATTTAGACCACGAGCTCGTCATGAGAGCCGTAAGGAAACACACCGAAAGCCAATGGATTCTTCTGTATATAGAACGCTGGCTAAAAGCGCCAGAGCAAGATGCAGACGGGAAACTTATAAAAAGAGATAGAGGGACTCCACAAGGGGGTGTAATCAGCCCTTTACTAGCCAATCTATTTCTTCATTATGCCTTAGACGAATGGATGAGGAAATGCTATCCAGGTAATCCATTCGAGCGTTATGCTGATGATATAGTGGTTCACTGTCAAACGGAAGCGCAAGCCAACGAAATAAAGAAAGCTATTGCAGAACGCTTAGCTCAATGCAAACTGGAGTTGCATCCTGCAAAGACAAAAATCGTCTATTGCAAAGATGATGAACGAAGAAAAAGATACCTAAACGAGAAATTTGATTTTTTGGGATATACTTTTAGAGCCAGAAGATCAAAGAATCGGTATGGAAAGCTCTTCATCAACTTTAGTCCCGCAGTAAGCAATAAAGCAAAGAAAGCAATAACGAGTACGATGAGAAGTTGGAAAATGCATCTGCGCAGTGACAAGAAGATTGTAGATTTATCAAGAATGTTTAACCCCATGATAAGAGGTTGGATCAACTACTATGGTAAATATTACAAATCAGAACTCTATCAAATTTTCAATGTTGCAAACCGTACATTAGCAAGGTGGGCGGAAAGGAAATACAAGAAGTTAAGAGGCCACAGCAGAAGGGCAATGCATTGGTTGGGAGGGATCGCAAAACGAGAACCTCAGCTATTTGCTCACTGGAAAATGGGCGCCATACCTGCGACTAGACAATAGGAGCCGTATGAGCTGAGAGGCTCACGTACGGAACTGTGAGAGCGTGAGGGTGTGATCCCCTCGCGCTACTCGACCACTAGTACATTGTAAGACGGAACAAGAAGCAAAACAAATCCTACATATGCTTGAAAAGCGAATGGAAAAATGTGGTTTGACACTTCATCCCGATAAAACAAAGATTGTCTACTGCAAAGATGTAGATCGTAAGGAAAAATACAAGGAAATCAAATTTGACTTCTTAGGATATACCTTTCGGCCAAGATTGGTCAAAAATAGCAAACGAAATAGCATGTTTGTAAGTTTTACACTAGCCGTAAGTAAAACAGCGTTAAAATCTATGCAAGCAGCCATAAGACAATGGAAAATAAGAAATAAGACAGATTTGGAGCTTAAAGATATAGCCAGAATGTATAATCCAGTCATCCGAGGATGGCTAGAATACTACGGGAAATATCGGCCAGCAGCTTTATATCAAATCTGCCGTCATTTTAATAAATCATTAATCACAAGGGCTATGCGCAAATACAAGAGACTTGCAGGTCACAAAACAAGAGCAATTACCTTTATGGAAAAAATGGTCAGAAAAGACCCAGGACTATTTGTACATTGGAAAAGAGGAATGATAGGAGCGTTTGCTTAATTGGGAGCGGTATGAATTGAGAGGTTCCTGTACCGTTCTAAGAGAGGCCTGTGGGGAAGTTCCGCAGGTCGACTCACCAGTATCACAAATCAATAAAGCAAAATACTAGCCTTGAAAAATCGCCCACCAAAATTGCTCGCTCTCAAAGAAATCATATTTTTTCATCTCTTATCGCTTACTGCAAACTTGAATTTCTTAAAATTAACACCTCACTCAACCACTTTGCTTTAAAATATAAGTTAATCCTTAGAGCCAATCAGATGGCCTATCAAGAATTGCAAAATTTACAAAGGAATTTTATGCCTGCGTAAGGTGAGTTAGTAAAGTAAGCTTGTAGCATAAGAGCCTGTAAGTTTTTGTAGAAATTTATTACCACTTCATGGTTTTTTCCATAGAGACGTAGGCAATTTCAAGAGCTTTACTAACATATTTGTATGCCTTTCCTAGATTGCCTTGAGCATGATAGAGTGTACCTAATTTGTTATAAAGGTGGGGGTATCTTTGGATAATTTTCACCCTATAGCTTAAGATAAATATCTAGAACATGTGTGAAATTTTCTGTAGCTTTTTCTAAGCTGCCCTGAGCTTTATACATTATTCCTAAATTATAGTAATCTGTCGCCACAGTGGGATGGATTTTCTCCAAAAAGTTTAAGGTGTAAATCAAGAGCTTGTATAATACATCTAATAGCTTCTTCTAGCTTGCCTAAGTTCTTGATAAATTATCCCCAAATTATAATAATATAGCGCCAGCTTAGTGTCAGTTTTAGCTAAATGCCGAAGGCCAAGATTGAGGGCTTGCCTGGCATACTCAGCAGCTTTTTCTAATTGCTTTTGGGCTTGGTAGATAACTCCCAAGTTATTATAATAATTGGCCAAAGTGGCATGATCTTCATCATGAAGCTCAAGGTGAATATCTACGGCCTGATGGACGTATCTTGCAGCTTCTTCTAATTTGCCTTGATCTTTATATATCATTCCTAAATTATTGTAATCTGTCGCCACCGTGGGATGATTTTCTCCAAAAAGTTTAAGGTGTATGTCAAGAGCTTGTGTGACAGACTTAATAGCCTCTTGTAGTTTGCCGTGATCTTGGTAAATCATCCCTAAATCACTGTAATATTTAGCCAGCTTAGGGTGAGGTTTACTATATCGCTTATGAGCAATGGAAATTGCTTGATTTAAATGCTTAGCTGCCTCTTCAAATTTGCCTTGCTTTTTATGAATTGAAGCTAATTTGTTATAAAGGCTTGCTATCTTAGAATGGGTCTCTCCATGAAGCATACGATTAATAAAGACAGCTTTATTAATATACTTAATAGTTTTTTCTAAATCTTCCTGAGCTAGGTAAATCGCCTGTAGATTATTATAATAGGTTAACAAATCAGGGTGAGTTTCACCCGAAAGCTGAAGGTCAATATTAAGCGCTTGTTCAACATATTTAGCAGCTTTTTCTAAATTACCTAAATCTTTATGAATCATTCCCAAATTGTTGTAATATTTGGCTATATTGGGATGAATCTTACTTGGAATTTGAAGGTCAAGGTTGAGCGCTTGTTCAACATATTTAGCAGCTTTTTCTAAAGTACCTAAATCTTTATAAATCATTCCCAAATTGTTGTAATATTTGGCCAGATTGGGGTGAGTTTCACCATACAACTTACGAGCAACAATGAGCGCTTGAGTGGAATAATCAGCTGCTTTTTCTAACTTGCCTTGTGCATGATAGATAGTTCCCAAATTATTATAATAATTAGCCACCTCCGCATGATCTTTACCATACAAATTAAGACTAATGCTAAGCGCTTGCTCAATATGCTCCGCAGCTTTTTCTAATTTACCTTGTTCTCGATATATTGTTCCAAGATTATTATAAAGTGAAGCGAACATGAAATCGCTTTTTCCTAAAAAATTAGATCGGTTAGCGAGCGCTTGCTTGATAAACCTAATAGCTTCCTTTGGCTTCCCCTTCTCTTGATAGATGAGTCCTAAATTATTATAGTTCTTTACTACATTTAAATGATTTCCCCCCAAGAGTTCACAATTTATAGCATGAGCTTGCTTGGCATAATGAAGTGCCTTTTTTAAATCCCTTTGATCGTAGTATATCATACCTAGATTAGTGTAATAGACAGCCATAGTAAAATGTTTTTTATCGTAAAGCTGAAGCCCAATATCGAGCGCTTGCTCAACGTACTCTGCAGCTTTTTCTAATTTGCCTTGTTCTCGATATATCATTCCAAGGTTATTATAATAATGTGCTACAGTAGGATGTTTTTTGCCAAAGAGCACGAGATCAATGTCGAGAGCTTGACTAACCTTTTCAGCGGCCTTTTCAAAATTATATTGCTTCTCGTAGATTGCTCCCCAATTAGTGTAAAGGCGCGCCACGTTTGAATGGTCTTCGCCTAAAAGCTTAAGACTGATGTCGAGGGCTTGCTTGATACACTTGGTGGCCTCATCTAACATTCCTTGTTCTATGTATACTAATGTTAAATTGTTGTAATGTATAGCCGTGGTGAGAGGGTTATCTTTAAAAAACTTTTCGTTAATTGCTAGAGCTTGGCTAATATATTCAAAAGCTTCATTTAACTTGCCATCATTTATGTAAATTAATCCTAAATTATTATAATCTCTAGCTACAGCGGCAGGGTTTTCATTAAAAAGCTTTAGATCAATCTCGAGTGCTTTTCTAATATACTCAGCAGCTTCTACTAACTTGCCTTGTTCTAGGTAGATTTGTCCTAAATTATTATAATCTCTAGCCACAGGGGCAGGGTTTTCACTAAAAAGCTTAAGATCAGTATCGAGAGCTTTTTCAATATACTTAATGGCATCTGCTAACACGCCTTGTTCTTGGTAGAGTATTCCTAAGGAATTTAGTAGCTCAGAATTTTCTTGATTTGCTTCTATTGCTGAAAGATAACATTTTGTTGCCTCTTCATGCTGATAAAGCCTTAAAGCAATATCTCCTCTCGTTTGGAAGGAGTCATCATTTAAGTCGGAAGATTTAAGGATTGATTCATCGCCAGATAAAAATTTTATCATACCTTGATAAAATGGGATAAATGTGCGGTAAATTCCCTCGACTTGTTTTAATACGTCTTTGTTAAAAGTGAAATGTTCTTTTATGAGTTGAGGCTTCTCTAAGCTAAAAGGCTGTATAAGAGGGTTCATCATTTCTCTCTGCGCCTGATAATGAGAATAGGTTTTAAGTCGCATAAATAGGGCGATACTCATCCAATCCTTTAACTTTTCAGCTGCGCCCTCTGTTAAAATATCTTGTCTATTTAACTCCTCAATTCTACCAAAAGTATCGGAAGCTGTTATTTCCTTAAGTAGGGCTAGTCGGTCCAAAGCAAGGTGAGGGAAACGATAAAGATCATTCTTAACTTTAAAAAGCATGCCTTGTCTTTCTAACTCATTCATTACTGGATTAAATGTCGCCATATCCGCTTGAAATAAGTGCTTCATGGCCAAGTACTGGCGTAGATTAAAGGGTTCCTGATAAGGAACTTTAAGTTTTTCTTGAATTTTTTCTTTATATTGATCAGTTAATTCAAGATTGCCTAACAGATGGGTAAAGTTCAGAAGCTCCATCGGAAGATGAGGCTCTTTTTTATGCCACCATTGTCCTTCTTTATCTTTAGCGATGTACTGAGCCATCTTTTCAGGAGTTTGAATAAGCTCAAACGTCTTACCATTATTGCCGAAAGGAGTTTTACAACCTTTCTCTTCTACTCCTGCCCCATCAAAAGCAAAGCCTCTAGGAGTAACACTATCAAAAAAACTAGCATCTTTTATGCAGGGAATATTTAAAGCAGGAAGAATCGTCTCTCCTAAGTTAATAACGCTAAGGTGAATTAGAGTAGTCAGGCGCTTAAAATACTTTCTATTATCTTCACTATCTTCTTGGATTAGAATGCCAAATTCTAAATCGGAATAAGGAGTCATCTCTTCTCTAGCTAGGGAACCAAAGCCTATCATGGCATACTCACAGGGAACAGCTCCTAAGGTATCAATACTCTGCTTGGCAAGAATTTCAAAGAAATCTTTCATCCATTTAGCAATTTCCTTGTAAAGATCTCTTACTTTCTCAGATGAAGGATTCGAGCCAAGAACTTGGACTTTCGTCTCTATTATTTTTCTAAACTCTTTTAATGCTTCACGATTAGCTGTAAATTGTTTACTCATCGAGCTAGAATCCAAAATTTCACCCTGACACCCATAGATAAGTGTTTGTTGTACCATTGACAATTTTTCTTTAAGAACTTCTTGTTTCTTCATATCTTCTGAAAAGACCCGTAACGCATAATTATAAAGCCCTGCAGCCTGAAGAAGCGTTTCAGAAGTTCTTTTTGCTAAATAGATATCACCTAACTTTTCTATACAGAAGCTTTCTTGGATAGTATCTTTTTTTTGTACAGCAATTTGCAAAGCTAATGTATAGGCTTTCTCGGCTTGTTCTAAGCTAGCCTTTGATGAAAAAACGTCCTTATTCATGATTTTTTTTAATTCATCATTTGTTAAATTATCAAAAGAAGGAAGGATTTGTTCATAAATTTCTGAAGATAATGAAATCAAAGTGCTGGGATTCTTAAAAGTTTCTTTCTTGTATGCAATACTAGGCTGCTTTTTTTCTTTCGAAAAATTAAAGCAACTTTTATTACCATAATACTTTTTCCATAAATCAGTCTCTTCAGCGATTTGTTTCCATTCTTTGCAAACTAATCTTAAGCGGTACAAGTCTTGCAGTCCTAATTCTGCGCATATCTTTAAATCAGTTTTCCCATATGTGATGATATTTTCCCTAGAAGAGGGGGACGGTTTAAGGTCTGAAGAAGTAACAGGCTGCCTCATATTCGTTAGATTGGTTGGATTCATGTATTATCACTCCCTATCTTTTACTGGCATTTCAACAACCATGTAATGCCTTTTAAATTTTTTTCCAAAGATATATCTTTTAATAATTAAGAAAACAATAATATTTTTTATTTCATCTAAATTAATTATAAAAAAAATTTAAAACATTAAAAATTACATGCTTATGATAAAATTTTTGCGGTGTTATTTTAAATTTAAAAATACCTCTTAACAAAATTAATATTTGCTTAATAAAACCCTTGAAATTAATAAGATGGGAAGCAAAGGCTCTTAGAAAGCATTTTGATCTGTTTATAATAAGTTTATTCGTGGTGATAATTATTTTGGTAAACCTTATTGATCTATACTCAAATTTATTCGTACACCACAACCACCTAAAAACAGGGAGAAACAATCTGATTAGAATTTATAAAGATTTACTGGGGGAAGAAAATTTTTGATAATTTTTGATAATTTTTTGACTTATAATACTGGATTAGCGAATATCCAAAAGAAGCTCAACTTAAGCTGTAAATTAATTAAAAAGCTCAGCTAGGATATAGCCTTTTAGCCTATTATGAAACACATTTTTAACATAAACTTGGATGAACAATATGTCGATTTCCTCCTCAAAATCAGCTTCTCCTCTAAGCAGAGGACTTCATTTTAAATTAGGAAGTATTTCTTCTTTCCATGCAGGTCCTCAAGCTATTTCCTCTTCTCTGTTCTGTTCTAGGCCCATCTCTACTGCTTTTCATAGCCTTTATAATAGCCATTCATCTACCTCTCTGCTGAGACATCACAAAATAAATTGCTTAACCTCTTCAAGGATCTCCCAGAATCAAGGTCTGCGATCTTATTGGACTAAAAGAAAATATTTTTGTAACCCCAACTTCAAGGATAAATTACAGCCAAGTGCTTTAAGGGTTTTCAAAGGGCAAAGAAGATTACATACAGAAATAAAAGAAAAGAGTGGGAACGAAGAGAGAATTAAAAGTGTGCGAGAATATATTAGCCAAAAGCTCGAGCTTTTCAACTCTATGACAATTTTTGAAAAGTTTATGTGGGGTTTAGAAAGGTCTCTTGTATATGGACTTATAGGGAAGAGTAGTGAAGCAATATTTAGCGATTATGCTGTTAAAGCATGGAATGGAGAAATTCCACACGTGGGCCTTTCAAAAGAAATCCGCAAGGAGGAGAAATCTTGGATTTCAACACAAAATCTCATTGAATTAGAAAATGTTTTTAAAACATCAGGCTCTACTCTTCAAAAGGTGGCGATTATAGGAATATCTGGCTCTGGCAGAACAACTTTAGCTAAGCAATACGCAATAGATTATGAAGAGAAAATGAAAGAACAACCTGCTAGAATAAGAACTGTTTTTTTTGCTGACATGAGAGACGAAGACACATTTTCGCGTGCGTACAGAAAACTTGCAGAGGCTTTAGAAGTTAAGGCTCCGCTTACCGCTTCAGAAGAAACTATCATCAAAAAAGTCAATAAAAAGCTTAAAAGAAGGCCTCATTGGCTTTTTGTGGTTGACAATGTTAATGTTGAAAATTACGAAAAGTTGCAGAAGTTTCTTCCAAATAATGGAGAAGGACAGATTTTAATTGTTACTTCGGATAATTTAGGCGGGGTCAAATCTTTCGATATACAAAGCAATACGCTTACTACGCAAGAAGCTCTCGAGATTTTTAATCGTAATCTTGGTAAAAACCATTGGGCTTATGAGCAAGCGGATAGCTCAAAATGCGACCTAGCGAAAGAGCTTTTTTATTTACCATTAGCTATTAAGCAAGCAGCCATCCACTTAAAAGATACGCAGCGAAATAATAGTTTTGAGACAGCTATACGATCATATATTGTAAAGTTAAAAGAGATTGTAGGGATATCTGCAGAAGTTCCTTTATGTTCTATTGATGATCTCACTCGGATTATAAAGGCTGTCCATTCTTTGAGTGTAGAAGAATGCGAACAAAGACAAAGCGAAAGTAAGACCCTTCTTTCTATTTTATCCTTTTTAAATCCTTGCTTTATCGACCACTCCATTTTGCAGTCGTATTTTGAGAAGCATGCAAATGATGCTAGCTTGTTTAACGACGCATTAAACTTGCTAAGCAGATATTCTTTAATAGCTAGAGTTGGGAAAAATGGATGGGAAGTTCATTCCTCTTTACAAGATCTGCTAGCTGAAAAAGCGATAAAAGAAGGAATTGAGCTTCCAGAAGCTTTAGAGAATCTTCTTGTTGTGCTTAAAGATAATTTTGAACTAGATATGCGTTCTGCGAGCGGATTAAATAAGCCAAAAGCTATTGAAAATCAAGTAGAAACTCTGTTGGAGCAAGCAAAGAAATATAACATACAAGAAAAATTAAAACCTTGTTTTGTTCATCTCTATAATGTTTTAGGTAACCATTATTTACAGTCCAATAATTTTTTTGAAGCATGCCAAGCTTTTGAGAAAAGTTTGAAGCTTGTGAACGTTCAAATAACTGATACAACAGCTGATCAAATTTGTGAGAATTTAAAAGCGCACAAAGAACTTCCAGCTCTATGTGCTCAGGCTCTTCACTATCTAGGAAAAGTCTATTTTCATACACAAGGACTAGATCAAGCAAAAAAATATTTTCAAAAAGCTATTGAAATTCAAAAAATAATAAGAGCCAAACCGGATGCGTATGATACTCCAAATCGTTTCGACTTTCTAATTTTCCAGCGCCAAGGGATAGGTTGGGCCCTCTTAGAGGGGGATAAAAAGGATTTATTAGACGCGGAAGAATTATATCTTAATCTCTTTAAGCAGAACCCTTGTATACCTGCAGGTCAGTCCGATCCATTTAATGAAAGATATTGTAATATTCAGTTGAGCAGAGTCTACTTGAAATTAGCGCAGCAAGAAGCGGATAAAGTAAAAAAAGAGGAATATTATGAGAAAGCGCGCAAGAGAATTGAAACAGGAGGTGAGGAAAAGGGGGTATCTTTTCAAGGAGCCATCCATATAAAAGATCAATCAGATTCGCAGCATGTGAAGAAGGGAGAGATGTATCTGGTGTTAGGAGAGTTATACTTAGATGAAAATTGCCCTTTTAGGGATCTTAAAAAAGCGCAAGGATATTTTAAAGAGGCTGCTCGACTATCCAAAACTGACCTTATGATTGGCGCTAAGTCCGAATACTACCTAGCTAGTCTTTATCTTGAAAAAGGTTTTTCTAATCAAGGCTGGGATGCCCTTACAGAGGCGATTCAATTATTTAATAAAATAGGGGGGAAAGGCTTAACTAGAAGGCATCCCAAGTTTCTCGAAGAAGCAGAAAAAATAAAAACAAGAGAGACTTTTAAAATGCTGTCCCTTTAATGTGATAAAACTTGAGATTCTCATGCTTAAGTCATAGAAGAATGAATTTTTATAAAATAGTAGCTTTCACTAATTCTATTCTTTATGGCAAAAGCATGAGAGCTAATACGCTTTAAAAAAAGTCGAGTAGCGCGAGGGGATCACACCCTCACGCTCTCACAGTTCCGTACGTGAGCCTCTCAGCTCATACGGCTCCTATTGTCTAGTCGCAGGTATGGCGCCCATTTTCCAGTGAGCAAATAGCTGAGGTTCTCGTTTTGCGATCCCTCCCAACCAATGCATTGCCCTTCTGCTGTGGCCTCTTAACTTCTTGTATTTCCTTTCCGCCCACCTTGCTAATGTACGGTTTGCAACATTGAAAATTTGATAGAGTTCTGATTTGTAATATTTACCATAGTAGTTGATCCAACCTCTTATCATGGGGTTAAACATTCTTGATAAATCTACAATCTTCTTGTCACTGCGCAGATGCATTTTCCAACTTCTCATCGTACTCGTTATTGCTTTCTTTGCTTTATTGCTTACTGCGGGACTAAAGTTGATGAAGAGCTTTCCATACCGATTCTTTGATCTTCTGGCTCTAAAAGTATATCCCAAAAAATCAAATTTCTCGTTTAGGTATCTTTTTCTTCGTTCATCATCTTTGCAATAGACGATTTTTGTCTTTGCAGGATGCAACTCCAGTTTGCATTGAGCTAAGCGTTCTGCAATAGCTTTCTTTATTTCGTTGGCTTGCGCTTCCGTTTGACAGTGAACCACTATATCATCAGCATAACGCTCGAATGGATTACCTGGATAGCATTTCCTCATCCATTCGTCTAAGGCATAATGAAGAAATAGATTGGCTAGTAAAGGGCTGATTACACCCCCTTGTGGAGTCCCTCTATCTCTTTTTATAAGTTTCCCGTCTGCATCTTGCTCTGGCGCTTTTAGCCAGCGTTCTATATACAGAAGAATCCATTGGCTTTCGGTGTGTTTCCTTACGGCTCTCATCACGAGCTCGTGGTCTAAATTATCGAAAAATCCTTTGATATCAAGGTCAATAACATAGTCGTTGCGCCAACATCTCTGTCTAGCGACTCCTACGGCTTCTAACGCTGATTTTCCAGGTCTGTACCCATAAGAATCAGGATGAAAATGTGGGTCAATCTCTGGCTCTAGATACAGCTTAACGACCATCTGTGCGATTCTGTCTGATACTGTGGGTATTCCCAGCTTTCTCAGCTTTCCATCACTTTTTGGTATGGCAACTATCTTTACGGGAGGCGGAAAGTAGCTCCCCGACGATAGGCGATTCCAAAGTTTATACAGATTGTCTTTAAGATTCTTTTCAAATTCTTCTATAGACTCTTCGTCAACACCTGCTGCTCCTTTGTTAGCTTTTACTCTCTTGTATGCTTCCCATACAATGGATTTAGAAATACAATACGACTTTGCTGTATTCATCGATTCCTCCTGTTTCCAGTTGTTCGATTAATCTTAAGCTAAACAATATAGTCCCCTTCGCTCCACCTCCATTACAGAGGTCTCCTCACTACTACGGGCTATTCCGCCCCTGTTCCTTGCATCGGTACTCTGGTTCTTATGGGGCTTCCATTTGAACTTCTCCCTTTTCATCAAGGCGACAGGTTCCCACGTTCCGTATAAGAGCCTGTAGTTAAGTTCACGTCACCTTTATGCCGGATGCCATCTAAGCAGTTAATATTAGGTTTCCCTTAGATTTGTCCTGGGTTAACTAAGACCCCCCAGTTTTGACATCATCCCTATGCTTTCGACACGTCATCAGTGATTCATTTGCATTCGTCTCCTTAACTCTCACCTGATATAGTCTTGCTATACCTTTTCCTTAACGCTCACCACATGGGCTCTTTACCCATGCAGCTTAAGGTGGTTTGTAACCTATGCCTAAGTCATCGGTTACTAGGGGCCTTCCCTAATCTCTTGTACAGCATCTTTGACCCGCCGTTGGCTTGTCAAAGTTCGTGGCGCACCTTAGTCTGCATACCCAACCCTCTGAAAGATGTTTCTCTGCTTCACGAAAGGGATTTTATAAAGTATGGGGATACATAAGGAGTAGTTCAAAAGCGTATAATTAGCCTTTAGCTCATGTACTACATTAAATGTTTTTTAGCATACGGGGCATACAAAACGAAAAACTCTTTATTAAAAGCATGTGAAAGATAAAACGGTTCCCTTAATTTTAATAGCTAATCATTAAACAATCTTAAAGTTAGAACTGGCGTTTATGTAGCGGTCACGGGGGTTGCCAGTTATTCTCTGATAAATAAAATAATTTCTAGAGTTTATATTTGCTTAGTCATATGTTGGATAGTATGTAACCTTCATATGAGCAGCTATTTACAGAGAATGCAGACCTAAGGGCTGAGACTATACAGCTAAGAGTTGAAAATGCCCAGCTTCGAGCTGAAAATGTACAATTAAAAGTCTTAGTGAATAGACTAGAAAAAATAATCATCAAGCTTAAAGCGCGCATTGCTCTTGGAAGAGCAGCTTAATCAAAATTCTAAGAATAGTTCCAAGCCCCCATCGAAGGATCAAAACGCTAATCGTTCACCATTACTTAAAGTAGAAAATCGATCTTATCATTCTGGTGCTAGCCGTCAACTTTTACCTACTAGTGCGGTTAGCTCGCATGAGGTGCGTTGCCTAAAAGTTTGTCCAAACTGCCACTTCGCTATGCATGCAGCTGATAAGTTTCTTTCATGGCAGCAGATCGAGCTTTCTGAAATTAAACCTTTGGTGCATCAAATAGATTTAGTAACGAGCAGATGTCCTTGCTGCCATCTAGAAAAACGGCCTGAACTTAAAGAAAATGGGCAATTCTTGCTTGGTCCTAGGTTAGAAGGCTTTATTAATCTGCTGATGGGCCAATATCGCCAGAGCCATCATGCCGTGCGCACTATTATTAGTGCTTTACTGCCTAACATAGCTTTAAGCCAAGGTTTTATCTCTAAAGTTAAAGCTCGCACTGCTGCCTTACTTGTTTCGCCTTATGAAACAATCGTTAAAGCAGCTATTACTACACAGCAGCCTTTGCATATAGATGCGATGAGCTGGCGTCATGCCGCCACTAACGAACATTTGTTAGTATTACGCGTAGGAAATGTGATTGCTTAGGCACTAAGACCTTATCAAAATGGAGCTATCCTAAAGGCATTAGTCGATCAGGAGAGTCATTGCTTAGTGAGTGATCGAGGTTTAGCTATTCATTAAATTAAGGTAAAGATCAAACAATACTGTCTAGCTCATCTAATCCATAATATACAAGGACACGCAGAACAGCCCAATATATCTTTAGAAGATACCCAGCGTTCAGGAGCCCTATATGATACCTTGCAAGAGCTTTTTAAAGATAAGCATCGGCTAGAAAAAGGACAAATCAGTCAGTCTACTTGGCTACAGTATGGATATCTTAACTGGCGTTATATACAAGAAGAATTGCAAGAGTTGCAGTGCTGGAGTAGCACCAAAAAGTTGCAGAATTTTTGCCACAAGCTTTTAAAGCAGGTCAAACATTTCCATGCTTACTTGAAAGATCCTGCTTTTTCTATGACCAATAATGCTGCCGAAGAATCTTTAAGAAATCTAGTCATTGTACGGAAGTTATGTCTAGGTAGCCAGTCTATCTATGGTAAGAGATGGAGGGAAGTGCTGCATAGCTGTATAAAAGCTTTTTATCGACAAGGAGAATCTATTCTATATTTTCTAGCAGATGCTATCCATTCAGCTGCTACCAAGCAACCCATACCTTCTGATATCTAAAAAACCTTTTATATCTCGTGACCTCTTACGAAAAAATTGTTAGAACTCAGAAGAGGGGAGAAAAAGTTTTAGATAAGTTTTTGACATATAATGTTAAGATGAGTGAATATCCAAAAGATGCGGGACTTAAGCTATAAACAAATTAAAAATTTAAGCCAGGTTAATTGGCTTCTAGATTGCTTTTAAACATGTTCTCTAACATTAATTAAGGTGAACAATATGTCAATTTCTTCTTCAAAATCAGCTTTTCCTCTTAGCAGAGGACTTTATTCTAAGTTAGGAAGTATTCCTTCTTTCTCTGCAGGACCTAGAGTTATTTCTTCCTTATTCTATTCTAAATCTATATCCACTGCTTTTCATGGCCTTTATAATAGCCATTCATCTACCTCTCTGCTGGGGCATCATAAAATAAATTGCTTAACTTTTTCAGGGATTTCCCAGAATCAAGGCCTGCGATCTTATTGGACTAAAAGAAAATATTTCTGCCGCCCCAACTTCAAGGATAAATTACAGCCAAGTGCTGTAAGGGTTTTCAAAGGGCAAAGAAGATTACATACAGAAATAAAAGAAAAGAGCGGGAACGAAGAGAGAATTAAAAGTGTGCGAGAATATATTAGCCAAAAGCAGGAACGTTTTAAAAATATGACCTCTTTTGAAAAGCAAAAGCTATTTATAGGGACCACCTGTAGTGTTTTAGTATTATATGTCTTGCGCCCTCTAATTACCGACTATGTAAAAAAAGCATTTAAAGAAGAAACTGTGCATGTTGGACTTTCGGACGAAATTTCATCTCAGCAGGGAAACTGGATTCAAACAAAAAATTTGGATAAACTAGAAGAATTTTTTAAAGAGCCAGAATCTAACATTCAAAAGGTAGCAATTGTAGGCATGGCTGGGTCGGGCAGAACAACTTTAGCTAAACGATATGCAATGCATTATGAAAAGAAAATGAAAGAACAACCTGATAGAATAAGAACGGTTTTCTTTGCTGACATGAGAGACGAAGATACATTTTTGCATGCGTACAGAAAACTTGCAGAGGATTTAGGAGTTCATGTGCCGCTTGCAGCTCAAGAAGAAGTTATTATCAAGAAAGTCAATAAAAAGCTTGCAAGAAGGCCTTATTGGCTTTTTGTAGTGGACAATGTCGATGCCAAAAGTTACGAAAAGTTGCAAAAGTTTTTTCCAAATAATAAAAAAGGAAAGATTCTGCTTGTTACTAAGGAAAAGTTAAATGGGGCTGAGCCTTTTGATATGCAAAGCAATACGCTTAGTATGCAAGAAGCTCTCGACATTTTTAATCTTAATCTCGGTGATGATCATTGGGCTCTTAAGAAAGCAAATAATTCAAAACGTCAATTAGCGAGTGAACTTTTTTACCTTCCTTTAGTTATTAAGCAAGCAGCTATCTATTTAAAAGATGCGCCACAAGATAATAGCTTTGATGCCTCAATAGAATCCTATGTTAAAAGATTAAAAGAGGTTGCGGGGATATCCGAGAAAGTTTCTTTACGTTCTATCGATGATGCTACCCGGATTATAAAGGCTGTCCACTCTTTGAGTGTAGAAGAATGCGAACAAAAACAAAGCGAAAGCAAAGCCCTTCTCTCTATTATACCCTTTTTAAATCCTTACTTTATAGATCGATCTATTTTACAGCTGTGGTTTGATAAGCATGTAGGTAACACTAGTTTGTTTAATCCCATATTAGATTTACTAGAAAGCTATGCTTTGATTGCTATGGATGGAGAAGATGGATGGGAGGTCCATTCCTCTTTGCAAGAGTTGCTAATTGAAAAAGCGGAAAAACAAGGAGTAAAGCCTTCAGAAACGTTAAAAGAGCTTCTTGTTTTTTTTAGAAACAATTTTAAATTAGACATGCGTTTTGCCGATGGATTAAATAAAACAAAAGCCATTGAAAATCAGCTAGAAACTCTTTTAAGACATGCAGAAAAATATGAGTTGCAAGAAGAATTAAAGCCGTATTTCGTTCACCTTTACAATGTTTTAGGAAATTATTATTTGCAATCCAATAATTTTTTCGAAGCTCGCCAAGCTTTTAAGAAAAGCTTAAAACTTGTGAAAGTTCAAATAAATCACACAACAGCTGAGCAAATTTGTGATAATTTAAAAGCGCACAAAGAACTTCCAGCTTTATGTGCTCAGGCTCTTCACTACTTAGGAAAAGTCTATTTTCATACCCAAGGGCTAGATCAAGCAAAAAAATATTTTCAAAAAGCTATTGATATCCAGGAAGTAATAACAACCCAGCGGGATGGGTATGATAATCCCAATCCTTTTGACTTTATAGTTTTCCAACGTCAAGGCAAAGGTTGGGCCCTCTTAGAGGGCGATAAGGATGATTTGCTACAAGCAGAAAAATTATATCTCAATCTCTTTAAACAAAATCCTAGCATGCCTGCAGGGCAACGTGATCTGTTTAATGAAAGATATTGTAATATTCAATTGAGCAGAGTCTACTTAAAGTTAGCACAGCAAGAAGCGGATAAAGAAAAAAAAGAGGAATATTATAATAAAGCACGCGAGAGACTTGAAATAGGAGGAATTGAAAAAGGCGTGCCTTTCCAAGGAGCCATCCAGATGATGCAGCAATATGTAAGATCGGGAGAAATTTGCTTGATGTTAGGAGAATTGTACTTAGATAAAGACTGTCCTTTTGGAGATCTTGGAAAAGCTCAAGACTATTTTGAAAAGGCTTCGCAACTATCCAAAAACGATCTTATGATTGGCGCTAAGTCCAAATACTACCTTGCTAGGCTTTATTTGGAAAAAGGTCTTTCCCA
The DNA here is from genome assembly GCF_000648235.2 of Neochlamydia sp. S13. Lineage (NCBI taxonomy): Bacteria > Pseudomonadati > Chlamydiota > Chlamydiia > Parachlamydiales > Parachlamydiaceae > Neochlamydia > Neochlamydia sp. S13. Next base: position 883,549 of record NZ_AP017977.1, read on the forward strand.
TCAAGCTTTTAAGGCTATCAACGAGTCAATTCAATTATTTAACAAAGTAGGGGGGAAAGGATTAACTAGGATCCGTCCCAAAGGCTTCTACGAAGCAGTGAAAATAAAAGAAGCTTTTAGAAATGATGCCCCATTAATTTTGTAGATTATAAAGCTCTCATGCTTAAGCTATGAAGACATGAGTTTTTATAAGGTAGTAGCTTTAGCTATTTCTATTCTTTATGGTAAAAGCATGAGAGCTAACTAGCCTTTAGGCTTAAAGGCTAGTTAAAATGTTTATTATCCTAGAAAGACATACAAAATGAATAGCTCGTTTATTAAAAGTATGTCAAAGATAAAAGGAGTCTATAAAACTTTAATCTTTGAAAATTCATCAATTTTAGAGAGGAAAGTAGATATATAAAATAAACGGACCTTATAGTGGCTCCGCTTTTTTGGACAAAGTTTAAGTAAGAAACTTTCCCTCAGTTTAAAATAAAAACTTAATATTAAAGAGGAAAAGTTATGTCCACAAAAAGAAAAAGACACTCGTCGGAGTTCAAAGCAAAAGTTGCATTAGAAGCATTTAAAGGGTTCAAAACCATTAACGAGCTTGCTACAGAATATTCGGTGCATCCAACTCAAATTTCTCAATGGAAAAAGCATCTCATAGAAGCTTTACCCGTACTCTTTAGCAGCATGGATAAAGTTAATAAGACAGATCAAAAGTTGGTTGACAACCTTTATCAACAGATCGGGCGTTTAAAGGTTGAGTTAGATTGGCTTAAAAAAAAACTATACTGACAAGGCTTGAAAAGCGCTCTTTAGTTGACCGTCAATCAAAAGAGATTTCAGTAGAAAGACAATGCGTACTTCTTGGGATAGAACGATCTACCTATTATTATCATCCAAGAGAAGAAAGTGAGTTCAACCTTAAAATAATGCGCTTGATAGATGAAGAATATACCAGGCATCCTTTTTATGGATCTAGAAAGATGACTATTTGTTTGCATAATCAGGGTTTAAAAGTAGGTAGAAGGCGGATTAGTGGGCTTATGAGATTAATGGGTATTGAAGCCATCTATCAAAAACCGAACTTAAGTAAACCTAATGCTGAGCATCATATATACCCCTATTTATTGAGAGGCTTGCAGATAAATAAGTGTAATCAAGTATGGAGTACGGACATAACGTACATACCAATGAAGAAGGGATTTTTATATTTAACAGCGGTGATGGATTGGTACAGTAGATATGTTCTTTCTTGGCGCCTTTCAAATACGCTAGATGTTGATTTTTGTATTGAAGCTGTAAAAGAAGCATTTTTAAAAGGTATTCCAGAGATTTTTAATACAGATCAAGGATCACAATTTACAAGCAACAGGTTTGTAGATTTTGTTAGAGGAAAAAATATTGCTTTTAGCATGGATGGAAAAGGAAGAGCAACAGATAATATATTTGTAGAGCGTTTGTGGAGGTCAGTCAAGTATGAAGATGTATATCTGAGAGATTATCAAGACGGACTTGAGGTTTATCAAGGACTTACCAGATATTTTGAGTTTTACAATAAAAACCGTCCCCATCAGTCTTTAAAATACAAGACCCCAGCGGAGGCATATGGAATAATAATTAATTAGGTGAAAATGAAAAAAGTAAGATAAGATAATAGGCGTAAAACCAACATGGTCATTGAAACTCCAAGCTACGTAAAATTCGAATTAAATTTTGGAAGAAGATGATTAATGTTGTATCGAACAAACCTTAAAAAGGTAGAGTTTCTTACTTAATTTTGCAAAAAACTGTCTAAACAACCGAAGCCACCACACCTTTAGCAAAATTTCTTAACCCCTTGGTATTCAATCCTTAAATCCTTAAGATAAATAGTATAGTTTTTGTAGAACGCATTTCCAATATGCGAAAGCTTTTTTGCCGTCACAATTTAATTTATTTCAACCTTTACTGGGGCTGCCAAAAATGAATGGATAGAGCGTTTATATTAAAAATTGTAAGACACCTTAAATATAGGGATAGTCTTAAAAATCAGATAAAAAAATAAACCGAAAGATAAAGAGCTAGGAGTTTTTAATAAATTATGCCTAGCGTCTTAAAGCCCCATAGGACGTGGTAAAGGCTTATCTTCCTCTTCCTCACTATCTTTTTCATTTTTATCTTTTTTGCCTTCTCGATTTTTTTTAAAATCTTTTTTGGCTTTTTCTGCTCGCTCGGTAGCATTTATATCAAAAGGCTTGGGAGTAGAGGCAAGAGGATTATTACTAACGATGAGATGAGCATCTTCATAAAGATCTCGAAAATTATTATTGATAGGAGCACCCATACTTTTTCCTCCTGATTACTTTATTATAGGCTATTAAAATAATTAATATCAATATGAGTATGAAAAAATTAATAGAGGTAAGAACGCTTAACGGGAAATATGTGAGCATTGGTAAAATACTTGGGTAGCTTTTGTCTTGCTATTAGACAGAAAACTTTCATTTATGCTGCTTTTTTGCTTTAAATGTCCTTTGTTAATCCAGCTTTCTTAATTGTAAAGTGCTCCACTTCACGAATTAAGTATTTAAGGAAAAGGTAGACGAGTGAAAAATGTAGTAAGCATTTCAAATAAATGCGTAAGCATGTAACTGGGTCTAACAATTTAATGGTAGAATGATTGTAAACTTAAATGGATGATGGCTTGAGGCTTTTGCTCTTAAATATTATAATGATCTCTGGCTCTTAGGAAAAAGGGGAAAGAATAACATAAAAGGTTTATATGGAAAGATATCATGCCTTAGATTCTTACGAGGAATCTATCATTCTAAAAAAAGGGACTGAAAAACCTGGAACGGGTAAATACTACCACTTTGCTGAAGGAGGTATTTATCTATGCCGTTATTGTGACGCTCCTTTATATATGTCCTCTGATAAATTTCCTTCTCAATGCGGATGGCCTAGTTTTGAGGATGAAATTAAGGGTTCTGTGGAGCGCAAGCTTGATGCAGATGGGGAGCGTACAGAAATTCTTTGTCGACGCTGCAGCGGGCATCTAGGACATCTTTTTATTGGAGAGAGGCTGACAAGAAAGAATCAGCGGCACTGTGTAAATTCAACATCGCTAACATTTAACCCTGCATTTACTCAAGAGGGCTATGCCAGAGCTATTTTTGCTGCCGGTTGTTTCTGGGGAGTCGAACATCTTTTTAAAAAAGTTGAAGGGGTAATTAGTACTACCGTAGGTTATATAGGAGGCTCAACAGTGCATCCAACCTATCAAGAGGTCTGTACGGGAATGAGTGGCCATGCAGAAAGCGTGGAAATTATATTTGACCCTGAAATTGTGACTTATGAAACATTGGCTAAATTATTTTTCGAAATTCATGATCCCTCACAGCACAATCGTCAGGGACCCGACAAGGGTGAACAATATCGCTCGGCAATCTTTTATCTCTCGGAGGCTCAAAAGAAGATAGCCGAAAATTTGGTAATAAAATTGGAAAAGAAAGGGATTAAAGTAGCTACCCGTCTTTTGCCAGCAAGCTTTTTTTATCCCGCAGAAGAATATCATCAAGATTACTATGTTAAAGTGGGTAAAGAGCCTTATTGCCATGTGTATGTCAAACGTTTTTAAGCATGCCTTTTCTTGCAATTAGCAATCACTATGCTTCCCGCCTTAACATCATAAGGAGGAAGCAAAGCAAGGTGAAGTAAATGTGCCTACCATAGATGAAGAATTTTCCACCACAAAGACCCTATTCCTATCCAGATAGTCAAAAAGATAAAACTCATTATAAATCCCATTTTCCACCAAGTCTTAAGATTTACATATTCAGATCCAAATAAAATAGGTGCTGATCCGGTTCCATAATGGGTAAGGCAGGCGAACAAGCTGCTAGAAAAGGCAAGTGAAAGAGCTATAAGATAAGGGGGAATATGTAGATGTAGGCCGACAGTTAGAAAAGCCGCATACATAGAGCTAACGTGAGCTGTATTGCTAGCAAAAAGATAATGACTATAAAAATAGGAAAGCACCAACATGGGCCATGCCCAGTACCAGGAAGTATTTGTCATCATAGCGCGTAGGTGGCTGCTCATCCAACCAATTAATCCAAAATTATTTAAATAGGTGGCTATCATCACTAGCGTAGAAAACCAAATCAGCGTATCCCAAGCCTCATGTTCTCTCTTAATATCTTCCCAAGTAAGCACACCTGTTAAAAGTAAAATGCATACTCCTAAGAAGGCCACTGTCGTACTATCTATGCTAAGGTAGGACTCTCCACAAATCCATAAAACAATTAACAAGAAAAATACCACCAAAGTGATCCATTCATATTTTGACATAGGCCCCATTTGCTGAAGATTTTTGATAGCTAAATCTTTAGCCTCAGGGGTTTCTTTAATTTCTGGGGGATATAATTTATGCACAAGATAGGGAATGGTGATTAAACTTAGTACTCCAGGAAGGCTGGCGGCTAAGGCCCATTGGCCCCAGGTAATGGGGATATGATGGTTAAGCAGTACTGCTACGATGAGGGGATTTGCTGCCATGGCTGTAATAAACATGGTGCTAGTGATTAAATTGCAGTAGTAGGCCGTAAGGGTAAGATAGCTTCCTATGAGGCGTTGAGAATGGCGCTCAGGCGAGCTTCCGAAGCTAACAGCTAACGCTCTGACGATAGGAAAAATAATGCCTCCAGCCCGTGCCGTATTACTAGGAATAGCAGGAGCTAAGATAAGTTCGGTAAAAGCTACCCCGTATCCTAACCCTAAAGTTTTTTTTCCTAAAAAAGCCACCAATAGATAGGCTAAACGCATTCCCAGTTTTGTTTTAATAAAACTTTTGGAGATAAGGAAGGCAGCAACAACAAGCCAAATGATAGGATGGGAAAAACCGCTTAAAGCTTCCTTCAACGTAAGAGTCTGAGTGACAATAAGAGTAGTCAGAGCTAAAAAAGAAATGGCTCCCATAGGCAGTGCTTTTCCTATTAATCCCACAATCAGAGCAGAAAAAATGGCTAACAGCTGCCACGCCTTGGGCTCAACACCCGCCGGCGAGGGAGCGAACCCTATGCATGCACCCACTGTGCAAGCAATAAAAAGGGGTAGGAAATTGGCACCTTTAAAAACTACTTTGTTAGAGTGCTGAGGATGCGACATGATGTGTCTCCAAAAATATTTGTAAGGAACCTATATTACTAGGAGAAGGAATTTCTTTTAAGATGAAAATCTTGCTTGCGTAGATGAAGCCGATACTGCCATAATGTTATTCTACCCCTTAACCCAAAAGGATTAAAAATTATGATTACAGATATAGAATCTTTAAATTTGTTGGATTTAGACCAATTTTCAGCTGATTTAGAAGAACTCAAGCAGGAGATAATCACTGAAGAAGCTGAAGGAGATGAGGATGATGTTATCCTAGAAGTCATTAAAGTGATTCAGGAAGAAATCGTTAAACGTAAGAGTAATCCAGAGAAAAAAGATCTTGCTAGCAATGTAAAATTTTTGGCTTATATCAATTTATTTAATTCTTTATTCGGAGAAGTAGACTTTGAGGAATTAGATGAGGATGAATTAGAAGATATTGAAGAGGATGAAGAAGAAAAATAATTGATGAATAGAAGAGCGGCATTATACCGCTCTTCAGAAATCAAAGCCTCTTTTTATTCTTAAATTTTTTTTATTAGGTCTTTAAGCCTAGGTTTAATTAAGTAGAAATATTCATAAAATTTACTTGTTAGTAGGAATAAATCTTACCTGCTTTTCATAGCTAGGCGTCTTTCTTGTAAATTCTCTAGAAATTTTACTACCCAATGGACATTCTCTATCTATACTTTTTAACTATAGGCAGCAGGTTTATTTGCGGAAGATTATGTGGATCATTTTTCTTGTCTTTGGCCTTGTTCCTTGAAAATAGGTTACAGTCACTCGTTTGCTGCCTAGAAAAATTATTAAATATAAAAAAATCTTACTAACTATAGATAAATAAACCTAACGCTTAAGCTTTAATATCTAAAAAATATAGACTTGGTAATTAAGTAAGCTAAAGGCATCAACCATCATGGATTTACTTTCAAAAGACGCCTTTGGGTGTCCTTATCTTTTTCTTGCTCCCATGGAAGGAGTAGGAGATCGCTGCTTTCGTAAAGCGATGGCGACCATGGGAGGATTCGATGAGGGTGTTACCGAATTTATTCGGGTGCCGAGCAATGCTCATGCGCCCAGCTTAGCTAGAGTTTATGACCCTCATGAAATTTCTCCTATTCCTTTAGCAGCTCAATTGATGGGGTCGGAACCTAACTTAATGGCAGAAATGGCCCTAGAAATAGCTCGCAGGGGAGCGCCTCGCATAGATTTAAACTGTGGGTGCCCTTCTAATAAAGTGACAGGCAGAGGTGCAGGTTCAAGTCTCTTAAAAGAACCTCGGCATCTTTATGAAGTGGCAAGGGCTTTAGTAAAAGCTGTAAAGGTTCCTGTGACGGTTAAAATGCGTTCAGGATATGAAGACACTTCTCTTTTTAAAGAAAATTTACTTGCCGCGCAAGAAAGTGGGGCATGTTTTATTACTCTACATCCCCGAACTAAAGTAGAGGGATATGGACCTCCTGCACGCTGGGATTTGATCGCTGAAGCTAAGTCTATTTTGAAAATCCCTGTGGTGGGCAATGGAGATATTTTGTGTGTAGAAGATGCTGTGCGTATGTTGAAAGCAACCCACTGTGATGCCCTCATGGTTGGACGGGGAAGCGTAATTAACCCATTTATCTTTCATCAGATACGTGCTTATTTTTCAGGGAAGGCTTTTATACCCATCTGGGATTCTTTAGATACTTATCTTAGAACCTACTTGTCAGAGATACCTTTAACAAGTCCCGTTCGCAATAAAATTAATAAGATGAAACAATTACTAAGTTTTCTCTATAAAGCCAACCCGCAGTTATTAAGCTATCGCCAACAAATGTTAACTTCGCAATTTAACCATTTAGATGCTTTTATGGAGGATGCTATGCATCATCTTAGAAACTTTTATATATAAAACTACCCCTTCTTCCACCGAAATTGCCTAAATTTTTATTTGATAATCGAAGGTTTTATTATTTAATTTTCTTTTAACAAGTTCGACTCACGAAGTTTAGCCTATACCCTTTTTGCCTAAAAAAATGGGCCTGCTAGTTTCTATCTTACATTCCTCAGCAAGAAAAATAATTAGGAGTTTTGAAGGTTAATCGAGTAAGATGTTTTCTTTAAGGGATTAAACTAAACGACTAAAAGTTATGCAGATAGATACGCAAAACGTCGATCATTTAGGATTAGTAGCTGGAATGTGTAAGGAGATAGGGTTAGTTGACATTATTGACCAAGCAGTAGGTAACCAGGCGAAGAATAAGCATCTAACCTATGGGCAAGCTGTTAAATGCGTGATTTTAAACGGATTGAGATTTGTAAGTCGGACGCTTTACATGTATTCTGAGTACTTTGAAGACAAACCCATCGATCATTTGCTAGGTACGTCAGTCATTCCAGAGCAAATTGATGATAATGTTTTAGGCAGAGCGCTTGACAAGTTATTTGAATTGGGAGTGACCGAGCTTTTTACTAAGATAGCTCTGCATACGATCAAAGTGCTTGGTATCCAAGTAAAAAGTTTACATTTGGATGCGACAAGTTTGCATGTAGATGGAAACTATGAGAGCCTATTAGAACAAGGAGAAGCGTGTATTCGTCTGGTGCAAGGCTACAACAGATTTTAGAACCTCAAGTTTTAGCAACTCAAAAGCATGCTACGTCTGGTCGACCAAAAGCTGGGCAAGCACCTTCTATACTTAGCTATCGCCTAGAAGGTACAGTAGCTTGCTCTTTGCTTAACAAAGCAGAGTTAGAGAGGAGCAAAGGGTTTTTCATCTTAGCAACTAATGACATGGACGTAACTACTTTTCCTGCTCAAGAGTTATTGAAAACATATAAGGCACAGCAAAGTGTAGAAAGAGGATTTAGATTTTTGAAAAGCCCCGATTTCCTTGTCTCTTCTTTCTTTTTAAAAAAGCCAGAAAGGATAGAAGCTCTTTTAATGGTAATGACTCTATGCCTTTTGGTCTATTCTGCGCTTGAATATAAAATCCGAGAAAAATTGCGAGAAAATGGTGAGAACTTCTTAAATCAGCTTAAGAAACCTACACAAAAGCCAACCACACGCTGGGTGTTTTTCTGTTTCCTAGGCCTACATATGGTCTTTATTGACCATAAAAAATTGCAAATTACCAACCTGAAAGAACGCCATAGAATTATTCTTAGATGCTTAGGGCCTCCTTACCAAAAATTCTATTATTCTGAAATGTGGTGAGAAATCACGGTTCTATAGCAAGCTGGCATTGATATATGACATTTTGCTTGTTAGCGTTAATAAACTATTAGGGAAAAAAAAGCTCTCTAGCCTTTAAAAAGTTTTTTCACTCAATCTACTTTAGATAAACACTTCAAAAAGTTAGGTGCCTAATATGCACAAATGCTTATCAAGCAAGGGTAAAACAATTGGCTAGGATAGCCTTTTTAGTGGCTTAAAGCCTTAAGTGAACGCGTACGACCATTTATTCTCTCAAAGATAAATGTGTGCCTATTGGCTAAGGTAGTATTGCTTGAAAAGCTAAAAAAATTTAAAGGTTTGATCAACGAAGGGGTTCATCTTTATCAGTTAGGGGACGAGTAATAAGCCGTATGCAACGCTGATTACGACAATATAAATAAAACCAGTTGAGCATAACCACTACTCGGTTGGCAAAGCTGATAAGGAAATGGATATGGATAAAACACCATGCTAGCCAGGCAATAAAGCCTGAGATTTTTAATTTTCCTATGACCGCTACGGCTTTTGCTTTTCCAATTGTTGCCATCATTCCTTTGTCAAAGTATTTGAAAGGTTTTCTTTGTTTGCCACAAATATTCTTTCTTATAAGCTTAGCCACGTAATGGCTTTGTTGGATGGCCACGGGAGCTATACCCGGCAAAGGAAGACCTGCCCTGTCTAAGAGAAGAGCAGCATCGCCAATTACAAATATCTCTGGATAACCAGGGACAGATAAATCATTGTTGACATGTATTCGTCCGGAATGATCTTGCATGACTTCCAATGTATCTAATAAAGGAGAAGTTTGGTTACCGGCCGCCCAAATGACATTACGACTGTCGATAAATTTATCTCCTATTCTTACTCCTTCAGAAGTTATTTCTGTTACCCTGGTTTTTAAAATTATTTCCACTCCCAGCTTTCTTAAATCTATAGCTGCTTTTTCGGCTAAATCTTTAGGAAAGCTAGATAGTATTTGTTCAGAGCCTTCAATCAAATAAACACGTGCGTGCTCAGGGTTAATATGACGAAAATTATGGATTAAAGAGGTATGAGCAATTTCAGCAATCGCGCCTGCCATTTCTACTCCTGTAGGACCTGCACCCACAATGACGAATTGTAAAAATTTTAAGGTTTCCTCAGGTTTGGTGCATCTTTCGGCTCTTTCAAAACTTAAAAGAATACGTTCTCTAATTCTTATGGCGTCCTGCAATGTTTTTAAACCAGGGGCAAATACTTCCCATTCTGCATGTCCAAAATAGGTATGCTGAGAGCCTGGAGCAAGGATTAAATAATCATAATTATAAGTTTCCCCATTCTCTGCTATTACTACCTTTTTTTCTTTATCTACGGCGGTAATGTTGGCTAAAAGAACTGTTACGTTCTCTTGTTTAGAGAAGATGGTACGAATAGGTGAAGCAATATTAGCTGGCGATAGTGCAGCGCTGGCCACTTGATATAAAAGTGGTTGGAAAAGGTGATGATTAGTTTTATCAAGTAGTAAGATGTCTACTGCTGCTTTTTTTAAAGCTTTAGCAGCATTAAGGCCACCAAATCCTCCTCCCACAATTACAACTTTTGGCTTGCTCATGTTTATAACCTTTTTAATCATTTTTTATTATTAGAGGGACGAATAAATCAACTAAATTCCTCTAATATTTTTATCCTACTGAGCCTCTTAAAGTAGACCCATAGAAACACTACTATTCAGGAAAAGTCGAAGGCGATTGAATGTGCTGCCAACCTTCACCATCGAGGGCTTTTAAGAAACTAAGAAGAGCTTTTTTTTCTTCTTCTTTAAGATGTAAGGGCTTCATCAAAGGGTGCAGGTTAGGATTAGGCGTGCCTCCTTTATCATAATACTCAATCACTTCCTCTAGAGTCTTAAGGCTTCCATCGTGCATATAAGGATGATTGCTAACTATTTCTCTGAGGATAGGTACTTTAAAAGCTCCCCAATCTTTATCTCTTTTTGTTATTTCATAGCGTCCTAAGTCTGGCTTAGAAGAAGCCATCCCTATCCCAATGTTAGCAAAATCTCCGCTGCTAAAATTAACTCCATGATGACAATCAATACATCCTTTTGATAAAAACACTTGATAACCATTCACTTGCTCAGCGTTCATGGCTGATTTGTCACCTTTAATGTAGCGATCATAAGGAGAATTTCCAGATAAAAGGGTACGTTCAAATGTAGAAAGAGCTTTGGCAATATCATCTATTGTACACTCTTCATTGTAAAATACTTCTTTAAAGAGAAGGCGATAGCCTGCAATGTTTTTTACACGTTCTTGGCATTGCCAATGGGCCTCATGAGGGTTATCGGCTAAAGTCATCTCTTTAGGATTGGCAATAGGCCCTTTACTTTGTTCTTCAAGAGTTTTAGCTCTACCGTCCCAAAATAGTAAAGGTTGATAGGCGGAATTGATAATAGTCATCGAGTGGCGGCTACCGTATCGTCCTTTAATTCCTATGGATACAGGTCTGCGGTCTGAAAAACCTTCAGAGGGCGCATGACAGCTTGCACAAGAAACAGTTCCATCTGATGAGAGCCTAGTATCAAAATATAAAAGCCGTCCTAACTCTGCTTTTTTTGCATGATAAGGGTTATCTTTAGGCCAAGGAATTTCAGGTAATCCATAAGGAAGGATAAGTTTTTGAGGCTCGGCCAGGAAATTCATTTTTGATGCATCGCTGACATTCACTTCACTCCATGCTACACCCATCAAAAAAAAAGCTATCCATGCTATCTGCGCAAGCTTCATATCTTCTACCTTCTATCTATAAGACTGCATTTTGCATTTTACAGCTCAATTGTGCAAGATTAAATATTTAAGCTATTTATTTATAAAATCTTAGTGGTTATAAAAGTAAATAAATTAAATTGAAAAGCTGCCTAAATAGGCTTTAAATTTTATATTTTAACTTTAAATTCTTTTGCTCTTTGAAGGTAATCTACTAATAATTTTTATTAGGCTATAGCTCTTCTTGCTAATGAACTTAAAGCATCGAGTGTCCATAAAGCTCGATAAAAATCTAACTCTTAAGCTATCTAGAAAAATGCGGTCTTTTAAGCTTTTGGCTAGCTTTTTGCGCATCATCGATTTAAAAAAACTAGATTTCAAAGAAATGAGGAGACGACTAAAGAGATCATCAAATTTTTAAAGCTAGGCATAGCTTTTTTACCGGATTAAATTTTATAATAGAGGCTTTTTTTGCCCCTTAAAAGCTCTTTATTTATCATGTAGGTTTACTTAAAGAGCAGATAAAAAAATCTAAAAAAAAAATCAGAAATTTATGAGCAAGTTAGGCATACTAATCTACTTGCCTATCAGAATATGTTGGAGAAGTCCATGCATAAGAAACAATAGACTCTCCATTAATAAGCAGTGTTCATTGAAAGCCAAATCGCTAAAAAATTTTTCGCAGCGCAAATTCGGCTTTATTAGATCCTTTCCTAATCCTTTTTAGTGCCTATCTCCTTAAAATTTATGAGGGTGCAAACTGTTGAATATCTTTTTATCTTTTAACCTTTTCGATAACTTAAATTTTTCCTGATCTCTTTTAAACTCTTTGCTAGGCAATAGTAATAGCTTTGTTTAGATATACATCTTGTATGGCATGGAAGATTTTTACGCCTTCGTCAAGAGGGCATTGAAAAGTTTTACGTCCACTGATTAGGCCCATCCCTCCAGCTCTTTTGTTAATCACAGCTGTACGAACTGCTTCTTCCAAGTTTTTTTGCCCTAAAGAAGCTCCTCCTGAATTGATAAGCCCCACACGGCCGCTATAGCCATTTAATACTTGATAACGGCAAAGATCGATAGGGTGATCAGTACAAAGGTTTGTGTACATAGCTTCAGCATATTTGCCGTAACTGCCTTTCTTATCTTTATTTAGAGCTTTATAGCCCCCATTATTAAGAGGTAATTTTTGTTTTACAATGTCTGCTCCAATGGTTGCTCCCAGATGATTGGCCTGGCCTGTGAGGTCAGCACTCTCATGGTAATCTATGCCATCGACTTTAAAAGCTGGGTTACGTAAATAACACCAAAGAATGGTAGCCATGCCTAATTCATGCGCCTGTGAAAAAGCCTCACTAATTTCCTTAATCTGACGATTACTTTCTGTTGCACCAAAATAAATGGTGGCACCTACGGCCATTGCTCCCATATTCCAAGCTTGCTTAACATTTCCGAAAAGAATTTGGTCATAACGGTTAGGATAGCTAAGAAGCTCATTATGATTAATTTTTGCTATAAAAGGAAGTCGATGTGCATATTTTCGTGCGACAAGTCCTAATGTTTCTAAGGTTGAAGCTACCGCATTACAGCCACTTTCTAAAGCTAATTTCATAATATTTTGCGGATCAAAATAGATAGGGTTAGGAGCAAAAGTAGCACCTGCTGAATGTTCGATACCCTGATCAACAGGAAGGATGGAAAGATATCCTGTTCCTCCCAAGCGCCCATGATTAAAGAGCGCTTGAAGGCTGGCAAGTACACGTACGGGACGATCGCTAACACCATGAATTTTACTTAACCACTCTGGCCCGGGCAAATGAAGTGCCTCTTTGGAAACTTTTTTACATTGGTAGTGGAGTAAAGAATCAGCTTCAGCTCCAAGAAATCTTTCAATATCAGCTATTTCAAGCACAGCAAACCTCGCAAGTATTAGTTATAAAATTCATCCTAAATAATCAGACAAAAATATGCCAGTAAACTTCCTTCAAATAATAAAAAAATGAGATCGGAAGCTTTTTACCAGGCTTTTTTAGTTAAGCTTCTTCCTGGTTAATAGAATTATTAAGGAATGGCATGATTATTGCATAGTTATTAAAAAAGTTTATTTACAAGATGATTAAGTTAGCATTTAGGAGGAGAATATGAATATCTTCAACAAAGAAAGATCCCCTACCCATGATAATTGGCAGACCAATCGTCTTTATAATCAACAAGAGGTTCAGAAAAGCTCCTCTTCTAATCCTCAAGCAATTCCCGGCCTTTCTCTTGCCCATCCTCAAGTGATAGTAAAAACTAGCCAGCTGCAAAAGAATATAGAAGTACCATCCAAAGCTACGGATCAAAGAAGTTTTAGTAACACGGCAGTAATCCGAACAACAGTATCAGAACAAACCCCTAATCGTGAAAAGCTTAGAGAAGTTCTTAATCGAACTAATCTTTCTATCAGTACCGAAGATAAAGACAAGCATCCAAAAATTTTAGCTGATTTAAAGACAGCGGTCGATGAGCATCGTCAAGAAATCAAAAAAGGAGGAATTCTAAGACAGATTCAACACCTTTTTAGTAAAACTTTTGGATTTTCTGTAACCGTAAAAGCTGAGCAAGCGTATGAAAATTTTTTTAATAGCCTGAGTGCAAAAGATCAAGAATACACCCAAGATATTTATTTTAAAAAAATAGGAACAAATGATGATAACGGCTCGCAAGGGCTAAAAGTATCCGCAGGTAAGTCACGGGTGATGTATCATGAGAGTACAGTTCCTGCTAATGAATATAAGATTAAAGGCTCCCCAACTGAACAAATTTTTAGAAACATGGACAGAGGCGCAGCAGGGCAGCTGAATGGAAAAAATTATGGGATAGTTTGTGATGGCTCCTCCTCAGGGGAATATGTAATGAAAGCAGCTCAAGCCTTCACAAAAAGCATGGAAACATTCATAAGAAAGGGCAGCCTTAATAAAAACCTTGAGCCAACTGTATTAGAAGAGCTAACAAAAGAAGTTTTTGTAAACGCCTCAAAATCTGTCAAGGTAGATGATAACACTTATGCAAAGGCAGCTACAGCTGTATTTGCAACTTTTGCGAATATTGCTGATCGTAGTGATGTTTATCTAGTCAATGGAGGGGCTATTGGGGACACAATAGCCGTTAGTGTTAATCGTGCTCAAGGCACCGCAAAGCAGCTTAACACCATCACTAAACAAAATCCTATGGATCATGCAGATTCGGGAGGGGCCCTTCAAGTAGGGGAAATGCAAAAAAGTGATTTGGAGAAAATTTCAACTTTTTCGGCAGAAGTAAATCGCGATGATATCGTTATCTTAGCTAGTGACGGCCTTGCGGATAATATTTATGCAGGAAATCTAGAAGGACTTTCTTCTGAAGAGGGAGCAGCAGAGGTAAAAAAACAACTAGAATTGATTCTCCCTCTCATTATCTTTAGTTCGAAATTTGATTTATCCCTAGAAGAGCTAAAAAGAGAGGGGCAGCCCTGGTTAGATAAAGATCCTCCTACTTTGCCAACAGCAGAGGACTTGAAAAGATTTACAAAAGATGAGGTGATAGACACCTCTGTCGATAACGAAAAAATTGCCCAGCGTCTAAATAATTATATTAAATTTATCACAGATCCTCAGCATCAAGTTGTTACACAAGCGAGAGATTTACAGCAGCAGATGATAGAAATTCATCATAAGATAAACAGGTCTCCAGAGGAAGAAAACGCTAATGATTTGAAAGCCCAGCTAAAAGAAATAGAGGAAAAATTGGAAGTTGTAAAGCAGCAAATTAAGGATCCTAAAAACGTAGCAAAAACAGACGATAGTCTGCTGATCATACTATCTCCTACAGGGGAATAGGAATAAAATATCCTTAGAAGAGAAAGGTAGGTGGTAAAGTTTGCGGCTCTGGGGAGGTTTGTGTGGTGAAAATTTATTATAAGAATAAGAATCTATTATACATAATAAGAACTTTTGATTCGCAGTGAGGAAGGGCAGATGCTAGACGAAGTGCCGCTTATGCACCCAATTATTTGAGAGGATTACTAGGCAAGGTGTTTATCAAATATTCTCATCAAAACATCCTGCCCCGAAGAAAAGAATCATTATCCTAGCTAAAAAAACTATTAATTAGTATAATTTATTTTAATATCTTACCTAATACATTTAATTAATCAACCAATTAAAGTTTAGTTTTTAAACAAGCTTATTTATTTGATAGGTTGATAGGTCAATCAATTAGGGAAACATGTTCTAGTTTTTTTGAGAAAATCATACTCTTTATAAAAGAATACACACCGAGAATACCATGGTAATAAATTTTCTATCTAAAGCATGCCTATTTATTGATCATAAGGCTGATTACATACCTATCGCCAGTACGGTGGTTAATTTAGTCAACATCTTCCAAAAAGTAATTGTCTTACCTTTAAAGGAAAAAGAAAATCTTTCTAGAAACCCTTATTATACTCACCTCAAACAAAAAACTTTTAAGCGTTGCGCGATTTTGTTGATTCCGGTGTTGGGAAATATACTCGTTGGGATTTGGAATTTTGCTCCTAGTAAAGAGGATGATAAAGACGCTCTGTGCGCTGCAATTCGGTCTGTTCAGCATAATGGTATGGCCCTTAAATATGCTAGTCCAGAGCTTCGAAACGTTAAGCAAGTTGTTCTTGCTGCTGTTCAGCAAAACGGTAAGGCCCTTAAATATGCTAGTCCAAAGCTTCGAAACGTTAAGCAAGTTGTTCTTTCCGCTGTTCAGCAAGACGGTAAGGCCCTTAAATATGCTAGTCCAAAGCTTCGAGACGTTAAGCAAGTCGTTCTTGCCGCTGTTCAGAAATGTAGCTGGGCGCTTGAATATGCTGGCGAAGATCTTCGAAATGATAGAAAATTCTTTCTTGCGGTTGTTCGGCAACACGGTAATGATCTTAGGCACGCTAGCGAAAAGCTGAGGAACGACAAGGAAATCGTCCTTGCGGCTGTTCAGGAATGGGGCTGGGCGCTTAGGCACGCTAGCGAAAAGCTGAGGAACGACAAGGAAATCGTCCTTGCGGCTGTCCAGCAAGACGGTTCAGCGCTTGAATATGCTAGCGAAGAGCTTCGAAATGATAGGGAAGTTGTCATTACGGCTGTTAAGCAATACGGCCTAGCGCTTAAGTACGCTAGCGAAAAGCTGAGGAACGACCCGGAAGTCCTTCGCTGTCTAGCAGGATAGCCGGGCACTTAGGCATTCTAGCCAACAGCTTCAAAAGGATTTAAAACCTAGGGATTAGGTAAAAGCAAATAAATTTATGGTAATATTCTTTAAAAGCTTAGTTCTCTCTAAGGTAAGATCTAGAAAGTCTGGATGAAAAAAAATTGATTGATGCCATAGATTTGACGTTATATGATGTAAAATCCATTCCTTCTTTTAAGAAAAAGGTAACAATGACAATGAAAAGGACTACTGGTAAAACTTTGCTGAGTTACCAGAAGGAATTAATTTAAAGAAAGCATAAAATCTAACTTAGCAGATATTAGACCCTCAAAGAGGTAAGCGATGCGTCTCTCCTTTTATGGCATTTATTTTTTGATTATACTTTTTGGAGAGGTAGTAGGAGGCAACATTACGGCTGCTATTGCTCATTTTATAGAAAGAAGATCATGTGGGCTTGCTGATTTAAGAGGACAAAAGGTAGTTGCGCTCTTTGATGATACCTTTCGGGAATTTTTTTGCTAGGGTCACTCCCTAGCCTTTTAAGGAATTAATTAATCGCTTGCCGTAAGGCTTACCCCAAGAGATGAAAAATAAGCTATGAGTTGTTAGCGGAAAGTGGCTGAAGAAAATCAGCTTGGAAACGGGGTTAATTGCTTTTTGGTTTTACAGACATAATTTCTTTAGAAGGTAGAATATATTGGACATGGTCATCTTTATATGTTCTAGCTACTCTTACGAAAAATTATTACAATCCCCTTCCTTTATTTTTGATCTCCCACGTTTAAAGCTTTTTTGTAAAATACTTTTAGCCATGTGACGATCTTTTTTTCAGCTATTTCATTATCCTCTAACTTGCGTTATTTTAGACAGTAATCCGCTGTGAGGTTTTTTTTAAGTATAAGCCAGCTTATCAATCTTTCTGCCGAGATAAGATAAGTAGAGTAAGTTAAATTTTATTTTCCTAAGCAGCATTACAGAAGCAAGTATACATAGATCCTTGTTTAAGAGCTTTTTGTTAAGCGAGCCTTAAGTTTACAAAGTTTCTTAAAAAGTTGGCTTGTCTTTCCAGGTAGCTCCTCGGCAATCAAATAAGCAATGGGCACAATAATCAGGGTGAGTAGCATAGAGGTTGAAAGGCCTCCGATAATAGCCATAGCCATAGGGGCTTGGGATTCAGAGCCAGGCCCATGGCCTAGGGCAATAGGTAGCATTCCAAAAATCATGGCTAATGTGGTCATTAGAATAGGACGTAGCCGGGTAGGACCTGCTAGCATTATAGCCTCTTTTCTATCCATTCCCTCTTGTGTTCTTAAGGTGTTGATGTAGTCAACAAGTAAAATGGCATTTTTTGTTACCAATCCTAGCAACATAATAATGCCTATAATTGTAAAAATGCTTAGTGTCATATCCGTTATGATCAGTATTCCTAAGGCTCCTATGATAGAGAAGGGAAGCGATAGCATAATAACTAAAGGTTGTACAAAACTCTCAAATTGAGAAGCGAGAACCATATAGATGATGACTACGGCCAGCAGTAAAGCAAAAATTAAATGCTGAAAAGATTCTTTCATCGATTCTGCAGCGCCTGAAAAACTTGTACGGTAACCTAGAGGCATTTTTATTTGGGATATAAAGCTATTTATTTCGTTAATAGCGTCGCCAAGAACTTTTTTTCCTTCTTGTAGATTACTGAAAACAGAAATAAATCTTGCGCGATTATAGCGATTAATCTGGACAGGTCCCTGCTTCTCTTTAATATTGACTAGGTTACTTAGTTTGATTAATTTTCCTTTATTATTTTTTACAGAAAGTTGGAAAATATCTTGGGGCTTGTTACGAAATTCTTCACTTAGTCGCAGGCTGATATTATAACGTTCTCCATTGCTACGGAATTTACTGACCTCTAAGCCGCCCACGAGAGCTTTAATTTCCTGGGCGATAAAGATAGGTAAGACCCCTAAAGCAGTTGCTTCATCTCGTTTAATAGAAATTTCGATCTCAGGTTTACCTTTTTCATAGGATGTGTCTACATCTACATAACCAGAAGTTTCTTCTAAATGATTTTTGATCTGATTAGCAATCTGGTCAATCTTTTCAAGGTTTGCACCCTTGATATCTAGTTGAATGGCAGCATTTCTTCGCCCACCGCCCCCTATTGCAGGAACTGGCTCTATACTTGTTATAATATGAGGTAAAGAAGATAATTTCTCACGAGCAAACTTCATCGCTTCTGCTTGACTTAAAGAGCGGCTTTCTTTATCGGTCATTTTGACATATACAGTGCCCTCATTTACTCTATTGAAACTATCGCTTCCTATAGTAGTGAAAGTATACTTAACCCAGGGTTGAGGAGAAATATCTTGAAGGATTTTTCGTATGGCCTCATCAGTCACAACTAATGAGGAACCTAAAGGAACTTTAACTTTGATAAAAAACTCGCTGCGATCTTCTAAAGGAATAAATTCAGAGCGAATGTATTTTCCTAAAAATAAAGTGCCTATAAGTAAGCTAATGGCTAGCAGGAGAGTGGTCTTGCTGTAGTTAAGAGCTTTTGATAAAAGTTTTGTGTAAACTCTATCCAAGCTATCGAGTATTCTTTCCATGCTTAATGCTAGCTTGCCTGTGGACATGTGTAAGGTAAGGAAACGAGAAGCAAGCATGGGGGTGAGTGTGAAGGCAACGAAAAGACTAATTAAAACAGCAAAGGTTACTGTGATACCGAACTGGTAGAAAAAGCGGCCAATAATACCTTTCATAAAGGCGACAGGCAAAAACACAGCGACGATAGACATTGTAATAGCAAAAGCAGCTAATCCAATCTCTTGAGTACCTATTGCTGCAGCTTCTTTAGCAGATTTACCCCTTTTTAAATGGCGATAGATGTTTTCCACGACTACGATAGCATCATCTATTAAAATTCCAATAGATAAAGACAGAGCTAGCATGGTCATATTGTTTAGTGTGAAGCCTACTATACGTAAAAGAATAAAAGTTAAAATAACGCTTATAGGAATTGCTAAAGCGCTAATCATTGTAATCTTTAAGTCTCCTAAGAATAAGAAAACGATGATGACCGCTAATAGGCCGCCAAACATTAGGTGAAAATTAATGTCTTTCATAGAATGTTCAATGAAGAGGGACAGATCTTGCGCAATCTCTATATTAATGCCTTGGGGCCTTAGCTCTTGCTGAATCTCTCCAATAGTTTTTTTAAGAGCTTGAGCTACATTCACTGTATTTGTGCCAGACTGCCTTGTAATAAGAAGAGCAATAGCTTGTTGATGATTTAATCTAGCTAAAGTTCTTGGCTCTTCCCACCCATCTTCAATATGTCCTATATCAGTCAGTGTCACAGGATAACCATGGCGGTAAGCGACAACAATATCCTTCAAATTTTTTATCTCTTCCCACTCAGCTTTTGTCTTAACGGCCAATTCGTGCGTAGAAGAAGATATACGCCCGCCTGGCAGCTCAATATGTTGGGCTTTAAGAGCAGTGGAAATATCTTGCACGGTGACAGAAAATCCTTCCATTTTATAAGGGTCTAAGGAGATCCAAATGGTACGTTCTTGTTTACCAATTAGTTTAATTTGGCCTACTCCTGAGACTTGTTGAAGTTTATCTTTTATGCTCTTATCTGCAAGGTAAGATAATTGCTGAATAGGTAAATCTCCAGAAATAAGGAGAGCCATAATAGGAGCTGAGTCAATATCAAATTTTCCTATCACTATCTCTTGAAGATCGCTTGGTAGCTCTTTTCTAATTGTCCCTAACTTAGCTTGTATTTCTTGATAGGCAATATCAATGTTTTTTTCTAAATCGAATTCTACCACTACTTGAGATATCCCTTCAGCGCTAGTCGAGCGAAGATGCTTAATAGAGTTAAGGGTAGCAACGGCTTCTTCGATAACCTCGGTAACTGTTTTTTCTATGCTTTCGGGGTCAGCACCAGGAAGAGATGAAATAATGGTGATGATAGGAAAGTCGATTTTAGGGTAAAGATCTACGCCAAGCTCTTTATAGGCAAGTAACCCAAAAATTGCTAAGCCAAAGGTAATCATAGAAATAAAAGTCGGTCGCTTGATCGATAGGTCAGACAAAATCACGGTTTGTGTTCCTCAAATTAAGGGTTATTAGCTACTTGACCTGCTTTAATGATTACTCGGGCAAGAGATCCGGGGCGAATTTTATAATCACTGTTATCAAGGATGGCTCGACACCGCAATGAGTGTGTAGTTTCATCTAGAGTTGGATAAAAAAGATCTATTTGAGCGTGATTGCAATCTAAATGGGTTCCATCAATTTCGAAGCTAAGAGGAGTACCCAATCTTAGGGTAGATGCATACACTTGTGGAATAGAAAATTCAAGATAAAGAGGATTCAAAGCTTGGATTTCAACCATGCTGGTGACAGGTTGCACGGTAATGTATTCCCCCATATCTACAAGTTTTTTTGTAATAATTCCCTCAAAAGGAGCCTTAATAGTAGTTTCTTCCCAATATAACTGAGCACGCTTTAAGTCTTCTTGAAATTGTTTTACATGAATAAGAGAATGATCGTATTTGCTTTTGGCTTCTTCATATTTTTTTAAAGGAATAGAAGGTAATTGTCCATCTGGCCTTTCCCATAGCTTTTGCATGCGGAGGAAATTTTTCTCGGCATCAGACAGCTCCACTCTAGCTCCTTCCAATGCCGCTGTTTTTAGCGCTAATTCTATCTCGTAATAATTTTTATCTAGTTGAACTAAAGGCTGGTTTT
Organism: Neochlamydia sp. S13; assembly: GCF_000648235.2. Taxonomy (NCBI): domain Bacteria; kingdom Pseudomonadati; phylum Chlamydiota; class Chlamydiia; order Parachlamydiales; family Parachlamydiaceae; genus Neochlamydia; species Neochlamydia sp. S13. The sequence continues at coordinate 904,564 of NZ_AP017977.1, forward strand.
TTACTACTTTGTCTCCCACTTCGACTAAAACTTTTTCAACCCTTCCTGATACCTGGGCTCCCATTAAGCTTTTAGAAGAAGGCTGTATATGTCCTATTGCGCAAATTTCTTCTCCTTTTAATGAGCCTTGAATGATTAAGGTCATAAAAAGAAAATGAACAAATTTATTTCTCGTCATGTTTACTTCCTTGCTTATAAAAAATTGAGGCCGGCAGCATAAGCCAGATCGGCTTTAGCTTTATAATATTGGCAGAGCGTTTGATAATAATTATGGCGCGCGTGTAGCAGTTTTTCTTCGTCTATCATAAGATCTTCATTAGTGATAAGACCTTCAGCAAAGTGATTTTTTACCAGAGTCAGATTGTGTTCAGCAACCTGGATAGTTTTTAAAGCAAGAGGAATCTTCTGAATGGTATTTTCAACAGTAGAGAAAGCTGTACGTATATATAGCTCCATATCTTTTTCTGCGGCAATATATTGCTGTTCTAGTTCACACATCTCTTTTCTTAAGCGTCTAAGCTTTGCCCATGTGGACCCCCCATCGTAGAGAGATAATTGGATGCCTATGCCCGCATCTAGACCATGTCGATAGGGTAGAGCATAGTTATCAGAGGTACTATAATTCGTATAGCCATAAATTGAAGGGTAGAGCTTTCCTTTCTCGGCTGTAAGGGTAGAGCGAGCGGCTTTAATATCTGCTTGTAGGGCTTTTAAATGAGGGTGATTGCTTCGTGCTTCTTCTAATAGCTGGTTAAGATTTGCATGATAAGGTATTGGCTCAAGCAGATCTATAACTACAGTCTGCCGATCTAAAGGGTATCCAATTAAGCGATTTAGTTGGGTAGCTGCTATGGATACATTACTCTGAGCTTGCAATAAATCTTGCTGCCTGAGAGCTAATTCTAATTCTACTACTAAAATTTCATTTTCATGAATAAGACCTTGTTCTGCAAAATCTTTGCTGATTCGTAATTGGCCTTTTAAAGAGCGGATGGATTCTTTAATGATTAAGATAATTTTTTGTGCTTCTGCTAAAGTAAAATAAGCATGATTGGTAGCGTGTAGAATCTTTTGGCGAGCTGTAGTCATTTTAATAAAAGATGACTCTTCTCTACTTTTTTGGGCGTTAATTGTGTGGGTTGAATGCCCAAAGTTGTAAAGAGGAATAACAAGAGAAACACGAGCATTTTTCGTACGCTCTTGATGCCGCACCCGCTTCAAATTTCCCTTTGTAAGAAAGTCTATTTGTGCGGTCATCTGGGGAAGGTGTAGGCCGTAAACTTCACGCGTACGGTCTTGCTCAATTAGAGCTTTAAGCTCGGCAACCGTTATCATCTCGCTATAGTTTAGAGCTAGATCATAACAGTTTTCAAGTGTGAGAGTACCATATAAAAAAGAAGATGCTGCGAGTAAATAGCATACAAGTACCTTAAAGATAAGCATCATAATATTCCATGTAATTAGAAACGACCTTAAAATATTAGGAAATATTAGAAATAAACTTACATTATTCACAAGAAAAATAATTAAAAAAAGATGAGCAGACGAACGTGGGTGAGATTTTTCATGATAATGAGTGAATGATCTTCTAATACATCCATAAAAGATTAAGGACTTTATCGAGTTTACTTTTTCCTATGAGAAGGCTTACAGGGGTAGATGAGGGTATTTATTTTTAAAGGAAATGACTTATTAGATCGCTTGCTTATCTATAAAATAAATAAGCTATTCCTTTTCTTCTGTTCCAGGCTACTAGAAAATCTTTGAGACTATAACTTACAAGGGTGCTTTGATCAGTAGGAAAAGCCGGGTCCATGCATAGTACTTGCTGCTTTTCTGCTTCATACCCTTTGACAACAATTAAATGACCTGAGCTATAGGGGGAGGCACTACCCGTTAAAGGGCCTTTTATACTCACTACTACGGGAAAGCCTCTGCTAAGACTCTCCATAATTTGATCAAAATTATTTAGCCTGGCTACATAGCTATGCCATGAGGGGCCGAGAAGATTAGATGCCTCAGCAGTATTCAACAACCAATTTCCATAAATATCAAACGCTGAATCTTTAACATGATCGGCGAAAGTTAGAGCGGATAGATGGATACCAGGTGATAAATAATTAATCACAGCTGTTGTCGAGGTAGGAGAACAAAGTCTCATATGGCGTTCATCAGGTAATGTAACTTGAGACAATCCCTTAACATTTAAATTAATAGAATAATGTGGGGCTAAACCAAAACTAACCTTGTGCTCTTGAATATTAGTGAAGCTGGCATGCAGCGTATGCATGTTTTTCAGTAGAGAGCTTTCGCTACAGTCTACTCTAATTTTAAAGCCCGTAGCTTTTTTCCTACCTAATGGCTTAGCCACATCCTGATAGGTTTTACATGAAGAGTTTCTAGGATGACAGTTAAAAGTGTATTGATGGGAGGACCCCCAATAAGCATAGTTGAGCCAGGGAGACCATTTATTATCTGTTAATAAGCTAATCTTAATTAGATAATAGCCATGTTTAGGCCGTTGAGCGTCCCAGGACACGATGAGTTCATTACAGGGAGTAAGACCTGTTTGTTCCCATTCAATGCTTTTACCATGCAATTCTTTTTGATCAATCTCCTTATGGAGAGTTTGACTAGCTTGCAAAGGCAAAAACAGCAAACTTCCAATAAATAATAAAAGCATGGTAATCATAGAAAAACTAATGTTTTAAAAAAAATTAATAAATAATAAGTTTATACGACCTTAAAAAATTATTTGCAAGGGATTTGCAATCGTAGAGATTACTTTGTTTGAATAAAAAGGAGCATCGCAGCTTTAATGATAAGAAGTGTAGGCAAGAATTGCTTTTTAACCCTTAAGAGCTATAAAGCTTGGTTTGCTTAAATAGAAATTAAAGTAGATGAGGGGAAAAAGCTTTTTAAAAAAGAAAGGGTTACTCTAGGGAACCCTCGCTTTTGGCTTCTTTTAATAGCGCTGAGCACGCTTAAAATGAGGTTTAAAAGGCCTTTTTTGCTTAAAGGATGAAGAAGGCTTGCTAGGCTTTGATTTAGGCTCCATACCAGCTATCACTGAAGGGGTAATGGTATAGCCAGTAAATTGTTCAATTTGACGAACAAGACGCATGTCCTTAGAGGCTGCAAATGAAAGTGCAATACCTTTGGCCCCTGCTCTTCCTGTCCTTCCTATGCGATGAACATAATCTTCTGCATTTGTAGGAAGATCAAAATTAATGACATGGCTAATTGTTTGTACATCGATACCACGTGCTGCTACATCGGTAGCCACCAACACTCTTATCTCGCCATCACGTAAACGCATGATTGTCTTTGAACGCTGCCTTTGATTCATGTCTCCATGCAAGGCTGCAGCAGGGTGTCCATTCTCATACAGAATATCAACAAGTTGGTCTGCAAAACGCTTAGTTGCCGTAAAAATGATAGCCTGGTTAACGGATGGATCATTTAATAAGTGATCCAAAAGGCGACTTTTATGATGCATATCGTCTACGAAATGTAGTCTTTGCTCAATGTTTTCGTGTCGGGAATTTTCAGAAATCACGCTGATTTCTATAGGATTATTCATTAAACGATTGGAAAGATTTAATACATTTCCTTTAAGAGTAGCAGAGAAAAGAAGCGTTTGCCTTTGTTTAGGAATAGCTGCCGATATTTTTTCCACAGGTTCGATAAATCCCATATCAAGCATACGATCTGCTTCATCAAGCACAAGCATTTCTATACGATTAAAATTAATACGGCCACGGCTCATATGGTCAATAAGTCTTCCAGGCGTTGCCACTAAAATTTCAAAAGGACGTGAGAGCTCACGGTTTTGTAGAGGATAAGGAGCTCCTCCGTAAATGCATACTGTTTTTACTCTTGATAAATTTGCACTAAAACGCCTAGCTTCCTCGGCTACTTGCATTGCAAGTTCGCGCGTAGGAACTAAAATTAATATACGCGGTCCTTGCCCAGGAACAGCAGAGGGGGTGGTTAAGCGGTTTAGAGCAGGTAAAAGGAAAGCTGCGGTTTTACCGGTGCCTGTTTGTGCGGATGCGCGCAAGTCGTAGCCCGCTAATACTTTCGGGATAGCTTCTAATTGGATAGGGGTGGGAGTTGTAAGCCCTTCATTTTCAAGAGTTTTTAAAATCCCAGCATGTAAATTTAATTCGCTAAATGTCATGTACTTCAACTTTTGGTTAGGTTTAAACAGATATCGTAGCAGAAGCCTTAAATAATTGATATCTATTTTAACAAAATTTTTAGAAAATTCTTATCCGTTTTCGTTAATAGTATTTTTTTATTTTGGAATATATTTAAGCTGAAATTCAATTATTTGCAGCCGCTAGGAGATTAACGGTGAGGATAAAAGAGCCTAAGCCATCTAGGCATTGATAATCTAGTTAGCAATTGTTAAGCAGAATTATGAAAAAAATGAATGCAGTCTAGCGGAAGAAAACGGATAAAAAAGAATGATTTTAAAATTAAAGTCATTTTTAAATTTCGAAATTAATGACCCGAGAAGCTCGTTAGATAGGGTCATTAGCTGCATGATTGCCTACTCACAACGCTCCATCTGGCTCGAACGATTAAAGGCTAAATTACCCTAATTCTTCATTGGTACCTTAATAGACCTCTTTCGAAACTCCTCATTTAATTCCCAGTTATAGATTGCTGCAATTAAGTTGAAGCGAAGCGCAAATCTTTTACGTCTATTTCTATACCGATCGGCTATGATTTTAAATTGTTTTGAGAACGCCAATTACATTTTCATTAGCAACTCTTTCTCTTGATAAGCTTTGATTTGCTTTTTTGTCCTCGTTAATGAAAGGATTTTTCTTACCCTTTTTCTTAGGCATCTGTGTTTGGATATGCAGCTTTTTTAATCTTCGATAACCTGAATCAGTTAACACTTTTTCGATTAGGTCATCTGTCTTTTTTATAGATTTTTTTTTAAAACGGAAAATCTATTAAAAAAACTGGCGTTCACCTTTATAATGTTTAATTAAAGAAAAAACAAAAACATCCATAAAAAGGAACGCCATGAAAAATGTTACTATAAATTCTAGAGAAGATCAAGAAAGATGACTTCAAATCAAAAACATCCATCAGCAGATGAAAAATTTGGCTGTTCAAGGAACAGGAATTAGTCCTTGGGAAGCTCAAATTTTAGTAGGTCTGATTGAGGAAGTGTACTTTTCCGAACTTAACCAAAGCCATTTAAAACCAGGGCAAATTAAATATCATTGTGTAGCAGCTGAAGAAGGAGCTGGCAAATCTTTAAAAGAGTGCAAGATGTTACCTGTAGTTTTGACGTTGTTTGACCAACGAGACAAAGGAAATTTTTCCCAAGATAATAATAAAGATAGAAGTGTTGAGCTAAGAAGGAGAAGACTTGTGCGTATAGCTGAAGAAGCTAAAGAGCAAGGAGGATACTTAACGCAAGAGGACCTAGCAGAATTATTAATGTGCGATATAAGAACCATTCGAAGAGATATTAAAGAGCTTAGAACAATAGGCATCTTATTACCCACCCGAGGTCAACAAAAAGATATAGGCCCTGGTGTCAGCCATAGAGCTATTGCCATACGGCTTTGGCTGGAGGGCAAAGAGCCTGTGGCTATTGCCCAGCATATTAAGCATAGCATAGAAGCTGTGGAAAACTATCTACAGAAGTTTAAAAGAGTAGCCTTTCTTAAAAGCAAACATTTCAATGAGTTTGAAATAGCCTTAACGGTAGGAATTTCCATCTATGCTACCAAAACCTTTTCTCTGCTATATGAAGAGTTTAAAGATAAAGCCTTTTTTAAACAAAGATTGGAGGAAGTTCATATAGTTGGTGCCCAATATTATCACGCTCAAGATGAAAAAAAAAGAATGATGTCGTCGAACGACTCTATCAGGAACGAGCGGAGGCTGCCATGAAGAAAAACATCGATGCTAACCATGCTACATTTTGCCCTCAAGCATTTAAATGCTTTGAAGGTGCTTTGGAAGCATTTTTTTCTCATGAGTGCCCGCAGCTAGGAGGAACAAGGACAAGGCAAGTACTGGTTAAATCAATAGCGGATATGGTGCATCAATTTTATCCGCAGACCTCTCATATGCAGCCGGGACAAGTTACATGGCCGACAGTCCACCGCAACGAATTTTCATCTTATGGAAAATCTATTCAAAATACACGTTTAACAACGGTAATTTTAGATTTGGTAAGCTCGCAAGATGCTTTAGAAAGAGCCAAAGGGAAAAAATTAAGGGTTATAAAAAAAGAAGCTGTGGCGCGGATGTGTAAGCAAGCTTTTGATCAAGAAGGTTGCTTAACCCACGCAGAATTAGCTATTTTGTTAAAGATATCACCCCACAGCGTAGGCAAATATATTAAGGAGTGGGAATTAGAAAACCGTGAGGTTCTTCCCAGAAGAGGATCTATCCATGATATAGGCCCTACTTTAACTCACAAAACAATGATCATTGAAAAGCTCTTTATTGAGCAAAAGACTGTTCAGCAGGTGAGCAGAGAAACAAAACACTCTTTGCCGGCGATACAAAGGTATATATCCACTTTCAAGCAAATATTGCTATGCAAACAAAAAGGTATGTCTACAGAAGAAGCAGCTTTTTCGGTGGGTAGGACATTACGCTTAGTCAATGAATATGAAAAGATTATTGAACAATATAAGGAGAAAAATTATGTTATAGCCGCGTTATTGAAAAGTGAAATTGGAATTGAAACAAGAACCCAGATAACAATAAATGAAGGTGTTGATAAAAAATATTAATCAGAAAAAAGATTAGGTTAAATGCCAGTTAATGACAAGTGTCCTTATTTATTTATGGATGGATTTTAACTTGGGATTCTTTAAATAGCCTAAAATCATGCTTTTTGCCATTACCATAGGAAATGCAAATCACTTTCTTGCTTTTTTTATCGACTACAAGCTGCGTCTTTAGGGTGTGTTTTTTCTTTTTCCCTGAATAATAGAGCTTTTGTTTTTTTTAGGGCGCTCAATAGGCGTTTCTGTAGCATCATTTAAAATAACCTCATATTTCCGTATCGCTTTTCAACAGTTCTTTACGTCCCGGTAAAGCAAAATCTGGATGCTTGATTAACGTATCTTCAATCCATTTCACCGCTTTATAAGCTGAGCTTTCACTAACTCCATAGCTTTGGCTAATATGAAAATAGGTCCTATATTCGCGCATATATTCCAATGCCATCAACAACATGTCTTCTAGACTTAGTTTATATTTACGACCACCTTTAATCTTCTTGGCCTTATCGGCTTCCTGTAAAATTTGCACCATCTTATTAAAGGTGGTACGCTTGACCCCTGTCAATCGTCTAAATCGCTCATCATCTAATTTCTCTATCTTATCAAACTTCATGGTGCCTCCTTTAGATATTGAGTCACCATCTTACTAAAATTTGCATTTTATTACGGTTTCCAAAGAGGCCTACTGTAAAACATCTTACGTGAAAAAAGATGTTAGATAAGTTACAGCAGACAGAATTAATGGCTGTCAGGTAGCCTGTGCCTGTTAGGTTATGTAGCGCCTAGGATAAGAATCTTAACCAAACTCAGCTTATTTTTTTCCACACAAGAAATTCAATAAGCTGAGTTTTTGGAATATCGGTAAATATCGATGGTGTTAGATGGTGTCTAATTAAAGCTATTCATACTTTTTATGAAAAAGTATGATATAGTCTGCTTCACTTGCTAAATCGGGTGAGATGTGATATTTGTTAATAAGGTCTTCTGAAGTTCCTACTTCAAAATGAGAGTAGTTCCATTTGCCTAGCATTTCAGATAAATCGTGCTTGATATGGGCTAGAGTGTTTTCTTGCCATATTTTTTTATCTTCCAGAATCATTTCTTTACCATGCCTTTTTTCTTTCCCTAGTTTAAAGGAAAACACTGAAGATGCTTTTGTAGACACTGCTGTCATTAAATTGGATAAAGGTCGCCCAATTTGATGTGCCTCTTTCCTACTTTCTGTTGTGGTGCTAGATCCTTTAATTTGTTTTTTAGGAGAAGTAGTAAACGGTTTTTTGTCATGCGCTTCATCTTCTTTGGTTTTCTTCTTTTTCAAACCAATCAGCGTGCACATCGTATTTAACTCATGGCTATAAATGCGATCGAGTTTACGCCCCACACTTACTCCCTCGTAGCATTTATTAAGGAAGTATTTTTGAAACCAACTCGCTAAAGTCAATGTAGGGACTTGTGGTTCATAAAAATTGCCGTGGGGTAGTGAAGTGTAAACTTTTTCTTGCGGAATAGAACGAATTGTATTTATCATTTCCATATCTTTTCTTAAAAATATACTTTGGCCTAAAGGAATGGTGGAACGCATAGCCTGAAGAGCTTTCTTTATTTCTTCATAGCGCGTTTCAAAAATTGTAACAGAGGCTTGTTTATTGCGAAGAGCATTCAAGATGTTATTCATGTTTTCTACATTTTTTTCGGCTTCGGACATACATTGCGAATAGTCTAAGCTATTTTTCGTGTCATTCAAAATAGCTTTGGCAGCTTCAGCCCCCTTGCTAAATTCATTAACCTGTACTTCAAAAAACTCAGCCAATTCTTCACACGTTTTTTTTTGGCATTCTGAAACTGAGATAATTCCATTATTATCTAAAAACAGTTCCAGTTCTGATTGTATCTCCTCAGCTCTCATTATTTGAACTGGTTGGACTTGATAGCCTGTATAAGCATTTACTTGATAATCTGTATAAGCATTTATTGGATGCATAACTTTAACTCCTTTTAAAAATAGTAATTCTTCTAAACAACTAGAGCAAAATTATAGGAACAAAAGGGGCTATTGCCAAACTTAGTGCGAGGGTAGTTTGAGCTATTTGTCCGGCTTGTCTGGCTATGATGTAAAATCTTTGCTGCTTTAGAGTTAACTCACAGAAATTGCAATCATCTGAGATGATGAGAGTAATATTGTAGCATTCTTTATATGCTTTTTTAATTTCTTTTAATCCTCTCGCTTCTAGGTAGCTATTTCCAGCATGATTTCCCAAGATTTGACATGCTATTAAAGTTGTATTAAGAAGATTTCCCTCCTCAACATGTACGTTTAACATTCTTCCTAGAAAAACTTTTAAAGAACTCCATCCCACTGCTACGTGAGAGATCTTTAAGGAAATGTGCCGTGCTTGGATAGGTTCCTCCGTTAAAGGAAATCGATAGTTTATACTATTAACAGCAATGCTAGTATAAGTATTTTCAGGAAGGTTGCTACTGACCAAATCTGATACTTGGGTATTGGTTAGACCAGTAAGTGGTTGCCCCTGATTTAAATGATAGAGTGATGACATTTTCTACCTCTTTTTAACGGAAGTTCCACTTTTTTAGAAACAATCGGTAGCAATCAAGCTGTTGATTATTAATAATTTAAGTGAATTATCGGCGCTTCTTCCTAGTGACTACATGCGCATGATTCTTTGGTAAAACTTTTGGTAACTCTACTTTTAAGGCTTCAAGCATTTGTCTGTTTTGGTGACGTGGTTCGGGGATTTGCTGAAAACTTAAGCCATCATTTACTGTCCATTCTATTAGCGTTAAAGTAGATAAACTGCGCAAGCCCTCTTCTACTGTTAAATAAAGGTCCTTCCAGGCTTTATCAAGTTCTCTGATAATCATGTAGGCTAACATTACAATTAAAACATGGCCCCTTGTACTTTCTTCTGAACGTACATAGACTGGCCGTATCTCAAGATCGTTTTTTACTGTTCTAAAAGCTGATTCTACTCTAGCTAAATCTTTATAACGATCATGTACTTCTTGCATGCTCACTTCTTCGCAAGCAAGATCGGTTTTAATCACATAGCAACCATCTAGCTTAGCATCCTCAGCTAGTATTTCTTGATTGAGGCATACAGATAAACTTCTATCTTGTGCGCTAACTGTCACGCAAGTTTTAAGCGTTAAACGCTCGATTTTAGTTTTAATTTTTTTCAGCGCTACTTCTACCTGTGCTTTGGGATGCGCATGTAGATAGGCATTTTGCATAGCGACCAATTTTTCAATGCTAGCTAGCTTGCTGAGACGAGAATGGGCGATTTCCTGGGCGCGCACAGGATTGCGCTTAAGAATATATCTTATCCCATCTTCTTTGACTTCAGCCAAGTTATTATCAAATAGCGTATATTCGATCACACCTTTTTTCATTAAGGTCTCTATTTGAGCTTTTGTCATAGCGGTAATATAATGAAAACCCTGCTCTTGTAAATTTTCGATCTGCCCGCTTTTAATCATCCCTCTATCGCCTACAAAAGTGACTTTCTCGCATTTAAAGCGTTCTTTAGCTTTTTTGATCTGAGCATGGAAGGTAGAAGTATCTTGGGTATTGCCTTTAAACACTTCGGTTGATACGGGTGTGCCATCGGCTGAACTTAGCAAGCCTATCACAATTTGCTTCTTACCTTTCTTTTTGTCTCGGTTGTAACCCCAATCGGCAAGCTCGTTTTTCTCGCCTTCTAAATACGAGCTAGTGACATCATACAAAAATAAGTGAGGAGGTTTCTTGCAAAAACTTTTAGTAAATAATCGATCTTCGATAGAGGCTTGGCTTTGGCATAACCACAAAAGATTCTTATAAAGATCTTCTTCGTTAAAGCCCTTTTGCAAGTCAATTACAGGTGCAATGGCATACGTTTCTGCCAACCTGACGGCAGAAAGCCTTGAGCCTTGCTCCAATACGCGTGCTACCACTTGCCACAACGCGAGCTGACCTTCTCGGCTATTGCCAAGTGCATCCACAATTCCTAAACGTTTAGCCATTTGGTAGATCACCCATACGCCACCGACAGATAATCCCTCTTGCATTGTGGCTCCACTACACGAGGTTAAAGCTTGGAGATTACCTTTATGTTTTAAAGCTAACTCGATAGCAGCAATTTCTTCAGGTGTGCAATTGGATAGATTACCCACCGTGCGTTTTTTGACGGTTTTGCCTTCTCTATAGGATTCTCGTAGCAAAATTGTTTCATAAACTTTGCCGGCAGCTGATTTAAATTTTGACTTCACTATATGCATACCTACAAAATACACTAATAAAAAGATTTATGTAAATATTAAAAACAATTTTAATTAAAATTTTGGTGACTACAAAATTTTATAAAAAAGCCATAAAGCTTTAATAATAAAATAATTAAACACTTTAACCTTATAAAAAAAATGGAACTTCCGTTTTAATAGTTACATTTAACGTTTAATTTTAATTAATATAATCCTCCTTGTTATTCATTAAATTTTTTTAAGTACTTTAAGTCTTTAAGTTATACTTTGCCTCTTCTCCATTACAATAGTCTCTCAGTCTCTTCTGTTTTTGAAAATGCATAAACAGGGCTAATCGTTTTGTGCAAGTTTGCATAATTATTAAAGATTTTTTAGTATGCTGCGTATTCCTATTGCTGCGTTTCTTGCTATAGTTATTGCTTTTTTGTCTGTTGAAGCTTCCACCTGTACAGAGTTACAATCTTCAGAGATATAAATCTCCAATTTTATGCCTCTTGCAAAAATTGCTTTCAAATCACTCACCGCTCTTTTCTCCTCTTCTTCATCAAGCTGGGGATCACCTAGTAGATAGTCTGCTATTAAATTTGCATTCACTATTCTGGGAGTATCGCGATAACGTTGCCTTGCTGCTTCAGTATTAAACAGTTGGAGAAAAAATGCTTTTGCCGTTTCCCACCCCACAGACAGTGTCGATCTTCGTAAAGTGATTTTTCGTGCCTTTAATGGTTGTTCTTGCCCAAAAAAAGAATGATTTAATGTTTGGACCATTACACTTGAAAAAGTACCTTCTGGAACATTTGCGGCAATCAACTCTCCTACTATACGCTCGGCTCTACGATTGGGTAATTCTGCGAAATTAATTCTTTGTAGACTATTAATATTCATGCCAGCCCCCTTTGTTTTTTTTATGGTAAAGGGCTTTTTGATAAGCCCTGTTTAAGTAAAAGGATTCTTTCCATTTAATTTAATTTTCTATATAAAATATTGTCAATATTTTTTGGATAAGTAGCTCTATATTTGAGGTTTAAGTCAGAGTTTTTTTTTCTTTTTTTTAGTTTCAAAAAAAATAACTTTTTTATCCGAAACTAAATAATTTTTTGGTTTCCTTAAGTGAAAGCGCAAAGCCCTTTGCAAAGCTTCTTGGTTTCCATCTTGGATGCTTCAAAAATATAATAATTTCGTGGTTCTCTTAAGGGATTTTATTTGAAAGCTTTTTCTTTTAGGCTTTCTTCCCACTATACTTTTCCCATGCATCCAGCTAGACCATGTGTTAGGTGAGCTCTTAAGCTTAACTTAAGTTCCGTCTTAAGCTTGTTGTATGAGGAGCAAGCTAAGAAAATTTTTGCCACTGGTCCAATTGTCTATTAAAACTTTATTGGGTACATGTGAGACGATAGAAAGGCAACTTGCTAAACTTGAAGAAAAACCCCAAAAAATTGGTAATGCCGATGCTAACATTCTGCTCTTACAAACAATCCCGAGAACAGATTTAATTACAGCGAGAACCTTTAAAATGTCTATAGGTGACCCCACAAAGTTTTCTCAGTCTAAAAATGTGAGAGCCTATTTTGGAATAACTCCATAACAGTATTCCTCGGTGAAATCAATAAGTAGGGAGGAATTTCCAAATGCAGGCATTTAAGAGATACGGTCTTTACTTATAAAATCAGCCACAGCGGTATTTTCCTAAGACCAAGCTATGAAGCAAGTTAAAAGCATAAGGACTAAAACTTGTCCGTAAAGCTTCTGTAGCTGTATAGAGAAAACTTTCTATAATCAAATATCGAATGTTAATCACTACAGAGCCGTTCAGACTAAGCGATAAAGAAGAAAATAAAACTGCAAAGAAAAGGTAGCAGTATAAAACTTAAAAGGCTTCCAAGGCAGGACTTTTCTAAGCTATAAGCTAATGGTATGAATTTATTTTTATGATAACACCGAATAGAACAAGCTTAAGACGGAACTTAAGTTAAGCTTAAGAGCTCACCTAACACATGGTCTAGCTGGATGCATGGGAAAAGTATAGTGGGAAGGAAGTCTAAAAGAAAAAGCTTTCAAATAAAATCCCTTAAGAGAACCACGAAATTATTATATTTTTGAAGCATCCAAGATGGAAACCAAGAAGCTTTGCAAAGGGCTTTGCGCTTTCACTTAAGGAAACTAAAAAATTATTTAGTTTCGGATAAAAAAGTTAACTTTTTTGAATTAAAAAAAAGAAAAAAAACTCTGACTTAAAGCACAAATATTGAGCTACTTATCCAAAAAATATTGACAATATTTTATATAGAAAATTAAATTAAATGGAAAGAATCCTTTTACTTAAACAGGGCTTATCAAAAAGCCCTTTACCATAAAAAAAACAAAGGGGGCTGGCATGAATATTAATAGTCTACAAAGAATTAATTTCGCAGAATTACCCAATCGTAGAGCCGAGCGTATAGTAGGAGAGTTGATTGCCGCACATGTTCCAGAAGGTACTTTTTCAAGTGTAATGGTCCAAACATTAAATCATTCTTTTTTTGGGCAAGAACAACCATTAAAGGCGCGAAAAATCACTTTACGAAGATCAACACTGTCTGTGGGGCGGGAAACGGCAAAAGCATTTTTTCTTCAACAGTTTAATACTGAAGCAGCAAGCCAACGTTATCGCGATACCCCCAGAATAGTGAATGCAAATTTAGTAGCAGACTATCTACTAGGTGATCCCCAGCTTGATGAAGAAGAGGAGAAAAGAGCGGTGAGTGATTTGAAAGCAATTTTTGCAAGAGGCATAAAATTGGAGATTTATATCTCTGAAGATTGTAACTCTGTACAGGTGGAAGCTTCAACAGACAAAAAAGCAATAACTATAGCAAGAAACACAGCAATAGGAATACGCAGCATACTAAGAAATCTTTAATAATTATGCAAACTTGCACAAAACGATTAGCCCTGTTTATGCATTTTCAAAAACAGAAGAGACTGAGAGACTATTGTAAGGGAGAAGAGGCAAAGTATAACTTAAAGACTTAAAGTACTTAAAAAAATTTAATGAATAACAAGGAGGATTATATTAATTAAAATTAAACGTTAAATGTAACTATTAAAAAGAGATAGAAAATGTCATCAATCTATCATTTTAATCAGGAGCAACCACTTACTGGTCTAACCAATACCCAAGTATCAGATTTGGTCAGTAGCAACCTTCCTGAAAATACTTATACTAGCATTGCTGTTAATAGTATAAACTATCGATTTCCTTTAACGGAGGAACCTATCCAAGCACGGCACATTTCCTTAAAGATCTCTCACGTAGCAGTGGGATGGAGTTCTTTAAAAGTTTTTCCAGGAAGAATGTTAAACGTACATGTTGCCCACATTCCGCAAGTTAATTACCATTAGCATATAATTTCTGAAAAGGAGGGCCTAAAACCTGCAAAATATGCCTCATATTAGGATTTAGATTAAGGATTAACTCTTTTATACCCTCAGGAGTACGTTTGATTAAGAGGTGTACACCTTCAAAAACTTGGAAAATCCAGCGCAGGGTAGGCATGTTTGTAGATTTTCCTAATTGATTAGGAATGGAGGTAGACAGCTTTTCTAATTGTTGACGTAAATGGCGCTGGGTAAGGGTATAAACTAGCAAGCAAAGACACATAATCATAGCTAAAGCTATAATCCTTTGCTCATTTTTAAGGAATACCGAAGAAGTCATAAATAAGGGATCTTTGAGAAAGCGGAATCCTCTTTCCACCGATTGTTGGCCTTTATAATTGTCTAACAGATCATCATTTGAAAGAAGCTCGGCATTCAGCTCATTAGTGGCCAGGATAAATTTTCCTTTTCTTTGTAAGCTATTGGAAATTTTTTGCTCATCTTTTGCTAAGGCTGCCTCCATTCTATACTGGATTAATAAAGCTTGCTCTTTTTTAGGCCTGCCAGGTTCTTGCTTGCTTCGTTTTGAATAGTATTTATTTTGTCTAGACGATGATATTTAAGTTTTTTTTCAAAAGCTCTCAAGGCTGCTTTAGCATCTTTTTCGCAATCAAAAGCCTTTGAGGCAAGCTGCTTTAATTCTTTGACTTTTGCTTGCAGCTCTTTTTCTATTTGCCTATCTAAAGTTTTCTTTTCCCTTATAAAAGCTTATTCAGAATAGACTAAAAGCCACCTTTGAGGAATTCCTGCATAGATAGAACCTAATTCAACGGCCCAGTAATCGGCAGACAGCTTTTCCATTTCCTCTTTAGAAAAACTAGATACAAGCTCGTAGGCTGCTCCTATTTGTTCTGGAACACGCGTTACCCATTTCATATCATCGGAAATATCTTTTAGTGCGTCAGCGGTATACATATATAGCTTATCTAACATCTTTTTTCATGTAAGATGTTTTTTTAATTGTTTTTAAACCTGTAAGAACTACTGTATTTCAATGCCTTTAGCAATATCTTAATTTTAAAAAGATAGATAAAGGGAGTAAAAATAAAAAACTGCTAAATTTCTCCCGATCAAAGCCAATCATTCAATAGAGCTTTTTGAATTAAAATCTAGCCCATTAACAGCGCTTAATTAGCCGTTGTTACTAAATGGTCCAATCCTTTCCCTGAATTGCTGAAGCTATACAAGTTATCTATTTTCTAAAAAAGGTTAACATTACGTAATCTTCTGATAAGGATAGGGCCGCGGAATCAATTGTTTTCTTCAATCGGTATAAAGGCAATCACATAAATAATTTTTTTTTAAATTGTTAAAAAAAATATTTACACAAAACTTAAAAAAAATGAAAGTGAGGTTTGATAAAACTTTAGCCGCAAAAAGCTGCAAAGTGCAGCCAAAGCGAAAAGATTATTATTCGTTCACAGAAAGGATAAATTCTGTAGACGCAAACATTCAAAAATGTTCGGAGGATTATAATATGAAGAAACTTTTGCTCACAGGTTTGGTAATGTGTGGTCTCTTTGTTGCTTCGCATAGCTATGCACAAGAGACGTCCGGAGCTACTTCTGCTGGCGCAGCCTTTGCTCAGAGCCAAGCTTCTAGCTCTCAAAAAGGGCAAGAATGGAATCAGAACAATCAGAATACCACCGAAGAGCATTATTGGAGCCATGATGGCCGCCGTTGGCATCCAGGCTCCTGTTCTATCGAGGGAGAAGATCACCCTTGTGCAGATAGAGCAGCAGATGCCCCTACTGGCGAATGCTGGTGTAAATATGTTCATTACGAGCCTTGTTATTATTATACCAAACGTTGTGTAACAGAGAATAAATACCGTACAAAAAAATGTACTCGCCAAGTACCAAAATACACCGAAGTTCAGAAATGTAGAATGGTTCCTCAGTATTATACCGAGACTGTTTGTAAATATGAAACCGAATGCTATGATGTTCAAGAATGTATACCAAGCAAAAAATGGGTTTCCGATCGTCATGTTAAATATGTTCCCAAATATTACTATAAGCATATATGCGGAAAATCAGGCTGCCCCACTCCCTGTCCTCGTTAATTAAGCCTGCTGTTTGATTCTTTTCGTAGCTGTCATTAGATTAATCTGATGACAGCTTTTTAAACATTCTATATGTTAATCGACTAAGTATGATGTTAATGAAATTATAAATGGTAATGGATATGTCTAAAAAACCTAGAATTTTAGCTTTCGCGGGCAGTTTGCGCAAAGACTCTCTAAATAAGAAACTGATTAAAATTGCGGCAGCTGGCGCTCAGCAGGCTGAAGCCGAAGTCACTCTTATAGATTTAAAAGATTACCCCTTACCTCTCTATGATCAGGATATTGAAGATCAACAAGGTCTGCCAGAAAATGCTTTAAAACTTAAAAAGTTAATGGTTCAACATGATGGATTTCTGATTGCTTCCCCGGAATATAATAGCTCAATACCGGCGGTTTTGAAAAATGTCATCGATTGGACTTCCAGAAAAGCGGAAGAGAACGAGCCTTTCCTATCCTGTTTTTTTGAAAAGCCAGTTGCTCTTTTGAGTGCCTCCCCAGGGCAGCTTGGCGGTATGCGGGGACTTGTGCATGTACGTTCCATGTTTTGCAATATTTTTTGTTATATAATTCCTCAGCAGAAATCCATCTCACAAGCACATCTAGCATTTAGCGAAGAAGGAAATTTAAAAAATATCAAAGATCAAGAAGATGTGCTAAATGTAGGTAGAAAATTAGCACAATTCATTATCAAATTTAATACATAATAAACCTTAAAGCAGCTACTATTGCATGTAAAAAATAACTTAAAAAATGTAAATTAGGTAATACCTAATCTCTCATAAGAAGTTCTAAATCATGTAGTTGAAATTCATAAGAGCCTATATAACAAAAAAAGATAAGCGGCCACGGGGCAAGTCCAGCTTTAGATGCGATTCTGCGGGCATCTGCAAAGCCAAAAATGCTTGTAAATAGCTGGTTTTCCTATTTGCACGACTTTCTGATTTACATTATCTTCTGCAAATCAAAAGCTTAAACAGTTTTATCCCTGTGACCGCTTACCAAAAAAGGTCTTGTTGAGCTAAATTTGAGAGCGTGATGATTTTATAATAATTTTTACTTTGCAGAAATCTATAGCCAAATTGAGAAAAATTAAAGCTTGTTTGATTATGCAGCCTGGAGAACTAAAGCTGTTGCCATGCTAGGTAGTGCATAGTAAAGTTTTATGCTTTCTGCAAATCAAGAAAAGTCTTTAAAAAATTGTTTTCAAGCCTCTTTAATCTAAGCTATATATTCTAATAATCTTTTACTTAAAAATTCTAGGATAGGAAGTTCTCCTTTATCGCTTTTATTCATCATACAAAGTGATTCTTCAGCTAGAGGAGGGGCTGTATTGTGTTAAGATAACAATTTTTAACATGCTTAAGATAAAAAAGGCTTCCTAATACCTTTTAAAGAAACTAGGTCTGCATATCCACAAAAGATATTAACCCTTTTCCAAGCTGACTCTCACCATAAAAACAAGCTTTTGATTAATTAGGTGACTACATAAAGAGCGGCTCAAAAGCATATAATTATAAATATTTAGGTAAACGTTTTGTTAAGTTTGTTTTAAAATAGCTAGAGGGCTTACTTGCTTTTAGGCTTTGTAGGCAGAGAGCAGCTGTTTTTTCCTATCAAATGATAAAGTATGCACCAGCTTGCTAATGCTTCATAAAGGGTAAACAGAGCCATGACGCCTAAAAGCCAGCTTTTAAATTGAAAGGCAAATCCGCCCAATAAAAAGGCTAAAGTAAATCTTAAAATTCGATCAGCAGTGCCTATGTTCTTTTTCATAATTCCTTTTAAAACTTAGCCAATGGATTTAGGTTACGCGTTAGAGACCAATTTAGATCTGGAGGATCTCAATTCTCTCCCTATCTTATACCCTCAATTTTATTGATAGCTATAGAAAGTTTCATAAGCAATAAACTTTTATCCCCGCCATGAAAAAAAATTATGAGGAGAGAGAGTAGCCAAATAGAGATATTTTATCTCTTTGATTATTAATAAGATTTAAGCCATTTAAAAAAATATTAAATGATATTTACTTTATAAAAAATTAGGTTTTTTTTAAGAAAAGATTGTACTGCAGGAAAAAAAACTAATTTTCTCTATTGAAAAATTTAATAACATAGGGTATGTTCACCAGTTGTTGAGACATCCTTAAAACAACGTAACCAAGGAACTCGTTATGAAAAAATTTGTTCTATTAACAATATTGTTTGCCGCTTTTCTCGTGCCGCAGTGCGTGAAAGCAGTAGACATGGAAGGCTTTTATGTAGGTGCAACTGGAGCAGCAAACTTTCTCCAACATGCTAAAAAACATAGAGGTAAATACGATACAGGCTATTTCGGCACTGTAGATCTGGGATACCGCTGGTGCAATCGCTTCCATTTAGAAGCTGAAGTTGCTTACAGATATAACAAGGGCAAAAAACGCCACCATTATCACAATGGTGACTTAGTAGCTAACCATCGTCATCGTGGACACCGCGATACATGGGCAGCAATGGTTAATGTCCTCTACGATTTCGACATGCAATGGACTATGGCTCCTTATGTTGGCGTTGGTATTGGTTATGCTCACATTAAAAATGAGCGTCATTATAACTATGCTGGTTATGCACAACATAGATACCATAAAAACGATAATCAGTTTGCATGGCACGCAATCGCTGGCGTTGCATACCCAATCTACTACAATGTGGATTTAGCTGTTGAATATCGTTTCTTTGATACGACAACTCGTCGTCATGAAAGAAGCAATTACAACCATGACGTTGGTGTAAACTTAAAATATTATTTCTAAGCTTAAACCTCTTAGAGTATCGTTTCTTTAATGTGTCTTAGGTTTTAGCCTAAGACACATTTTTTTTTACTTATAAATTAATCTTAATTTGTTGCGAGCTAAAGTATGCTGGCAGATAATTTGGCCTCTTCAAATCCTAGGCATGCATAAGAGAGCTATTCATAATAAAATTTACATTTAAGTAGCCAGTGGTAGGTTATCTACATCCTCTTTATTATAGGTAATCCTAGTTAATCTTTTTCTCTTTGTATTCGGCCAAGAAAAGAAACATCCTCTTTTCATATCAGTTGCTCATTCCTAAGCTCTCTGACAGATTGCTTCGAATCGTCCTTCAGATCCTATTATTCTATTTCTTTTAAGAAAGACAAACTATCTCTTACCCTGTTAATACCAATCGCTCGTGACCTTAAGCTTTTTGCTGTACACTTTGTTAACTCTAATTATTATACCCCGCTTTTTTAGGCTAGCATATCGATCTCTTTCAAGCGTTTCTTTTTAAGATCCATTTGCTTATCAGATCTTTATTGAAGGCTCCTGTCTAATCGATAGGTTTCAATTCTTTACATTTAAAGTTTTAAGGAATATAGTAATGTTCTTTTAAAATTAAATAGCTATTAATTACTTTATTGTTTTTTTAGCTAGGAGGGTTAATGAATAATATATTTCCAAACTACATCGTAGACCGAGAGCCTATGAGATATGGCGGCTATCAAGAAGATTATCAGCTTAAAAGCAAAGAGATAATCCGCGAAGGAATAAGAAAAATTAAAATTTCTCCTCAAGATAATAATTCCTTAACTGCTCTTTTCTTCAATTTGTTAGAACAGTTTGGCACTCAACGGCGTAAAATAGCAGAGGCCCATGAGACTTTGGAAGCCGCTAAATTCGGGCTGCGAAGGGATATTGACGGATTAAATGATTGGTACCATACAATCTTAGATGGGGTCTATCAAGATTATAATGCTAAAATTTTGGGATTATTAGCAAATCATTTGCAAGATATGGCTCTTGAAACTAAATCATCTCAAAGAAACAAGAAGTTAGCCGAGACATGTTTAAATCATAATTTTTCTTTAGAAATTAAACTATTAGAAAGTGAAGATTACACTGCTTTGAAATGGAATCGGGCAACAAGCTTGGAAGAGTTTAAGCATTATTTTAACGAGTCCCAAATTAGTTTATTGCAAATAAATGAAGAAGATCTATCTATAAACGAAATTCGAGAACGTAGACAAGCAATGAAAAAATTGAAAGAAAGTAATATCGAGTTATATATTCGTACCAAGATGGTTTCATTTTTTTCTATGATGAACAAACAATTTCCTTCTCCTAAACTTGTTTCCCAAGATGGACAACAATATTATGAAGGCCATACAAAAAACTTCAAATCCTTCTTTCTACTAGGTACAGCTCGTTTGCAAGTAAACAAAAAGTTATTTGCTAGTACCCAATATTTTACTTGGCTTTATCGTGATGCAGAAAATCGTCCTGTCGAACGTATGTTGAAATGCTCCACGGTGATTTTAATCCATCAGGATAATTTGCTTATCAATGAAACCCTTCAGGAGATCGCTTCTATTTTTGCCAAGGCTGTATTAGTGCCTCAAGAAAATCTTAATGAATTAAAAAACACGATGGCTTTACTAAGATATTATTTGGCCCATGCTATGCCTTTTGAGAGGGGAAGCGCTGCTATCGGTGAGTGGATCGAAGGAGCTGTGTATGGCTCGCATGGTTTGAAAGTAACCTATCAAAAGGAAAAACAGGTGGATTTAGAAGCATTGACGTCGCCCTTGTTCTCGCAATTTTTAAACGAATATAGCGATATGATTTGTTTGACAGATGCTCATGAAGATTTAAGAGAATAAATGCTTTTAAGAAAAAAAAGTAAAGAAGGCTTAGCCATAAGGTGTTTTTAAACCTCGCTGAGCTTAGGGGATATTCACAAAGCCTCCGAGCTATTTTAAAGATAAGTAATATTACTAAAATTTTATACCTCTCTAGCTCCAGGATGGTGAGTAGTTTGTATAAATTTTCTAAGGAAGAAAACCCAGTTTTTACCTTGGAATGGTATATATTAAGACTTTTAAGCAAGGATTGGATAAGAACGGAAGTTTAATTAGTTGAAAGCTTTTTTATTTTATCATGGCTGGGGAGTAAGACACAAAAGGCTTTGGTATAGGATAGCTTTTAACAAAGCTGGATTCATTTCTTTAAAAAAGAGATGTTTTGTACACACTAAATAAAATTCTTTTTCTAAGGACTTCTCCCATAACTTTACCAAGAGATAAAAATTTCATCTTTGAATTTTACGAGAATTTAGATAACCCATCGCTATAAATATTTTTAAAACCTCACTAAATAAAAAAGGATATAATCCCATGTAAATTGCATTTTTTCCCCCTACAAAAATTGCTAAAATACTAGCCCCTAGGGCTAAAACAAGTAAACATGCAAGAGTAAGAATTACTAAATTATCTTGCATAGATTTTTGTGAAGAGGCTTTGCCTGCTAGATAAGCTTGTAAAGGCATGGCCAAAAGATAGCCCGCTTTAGGGCCTATCAAAATAAGAGGTTGAGCAATTAAGGGACTAAAAACTGGTAATCCGCATGTGCCTTCTAGTAAGTAAAGAAGAGTGGCAGCAGCAGCTTGCCTAGAGCCTAAAGTTATGCCTAGAAAAAGAACGGCTAAAGTTTGACAGGTAAATGGAACGGGGGAAAAGGGGAGGGTAAGACTAACCTTAGCACCTAGCGCTATTAAAAAAGAGCCTGCTAAGCTTATCAAAAGCCTGCAGGGCCAGGAGTCTGTAAGTGTAAAACTAGAGGGTATGGCTAGCTGCATCAGTAATTTCTCCTTCACAAAGATAAGAGTGCAGTTTATTTATACTTTTTCTCTTTTGCAAGAAAAAAATGTAGGAAATAGGTAGGATAGAGGGAATAAATTTTTTAACTTAACCATTTTTATATATTGATGATGCCCTTAGGATAAAAGTGGTAAATCAGAATGCTTCTCAATGGTTGATTAATTTTTATGCAAATTAGCATGCGAGGGATGAAATTTACTGTTACTAATTTTTTTAGATAGCCTGTTTACTTTTTATTTATGAACTTTTCCTCATGCCTATTGGGAAAAAAAGAAGTCTATCTCTTAATCTGAGCATGTATGGGCTTTTCCTTTATAGAAATTAGTGCGGTTTAATCAATAACGAAGAATTAAGCTAGGAGAGAAGGCTGGTCTATTAGTAGAGCGTGGAAGGAGCTAGAATTCTTCTTGTAAATTTTAATCCATTAAATGAAAATGCTCGGCTATAAAAGCTTATAAGGAATTTCCACATGATGAAAAAATTTTTGTTTATTATTACCTATTATTTATTGAAGTGCATGCTATGGTTTAGATATCGCATCAAAATAGAAGGGCTCGAAAACATCAATTCCCAAACTCTAAAAAGGCCAGGAGGGGTTTTATTTCTTCCCAGCCATCCTGCCATTTTTGTTGATCCAATAGCTGTTTCTATGGCTGTAATAAAAAAATTTCCTATTCGCCCCATGATTACAGACTATATGTATTATCATCCGGCGATTAATAGGTTTGCTCGTCTTATAGACGCTTTGCCAGTGCCCAATTTTCATACTACCACTAACAGCTTAAAGCGCAAGAAAAATGAAGAGGTTTTTCAGGCTGTGATAGACGGCCTTAATAACAAGCAAAATTTTCTTGTTTACCCGGCGGGTAAGACCAAGGACACTAATCTCGAGATCATTGGAGGGGCTTCAGGGGCTCATAAAATCATACAAGGAGCTCCTACTCTAAATGTCGTACTGGTTAGAACAAAAGGATTATGGGGTAGTAGCTTTTCAAGAGCTTTTACACCCGGTTCATCTCCTCTTATGTTTCCTACAATTATAAAGGGAATCAAGCATGTCCTCAAAAATTTAATTTTATTTACACCTCGACGAGAGATAATCATTTCTTTTGAGGTGGCACCTGAAGATTTCCCTTATAAAGGTACACGTATCGAAATAAATAAATATTTAGAATCTTGGTATAATCAGCCGGATGGCCTTTCTAAAGAAAATAATAAAGCTCCTGGTGATACACTAGTGCTTGTTCCTTATAGTATATGGAACAATAAAATTCCTAAAATTGAGGATCTAAAAGCTCCTGCTGAAGCCGTTATCCCTTTAGACACTATTCCTAATGAAGTGCAGGAGCTAATCATTAATAAGTTATCAGAAGTGGCTGATATAGAGGGAAAAGAGATAAAATCTTCCATGATCTTGTCTTCAGATTTAGGATTGGATTCGTTGGATATGGCTGAGTTGGTGGTTTATCTAGATGAAAAGTTTGACGTTAAAGGAGTAACTGTTACGGATTTAACCACTGTCAATAAACTCATGGGATATGCCGCAAAAAAAATCACTACTCGGCTTATAACAGAGACCCATGCAAAAGCCTCTGCTAAATGGGAGGTAAATGGATTTCGTACACGTTGTTACATTGCACCAGGTCATACTATCCCTGAAGCTTTTTTTAATGTATGTTCAAAAAGGGGTAAGCAACCCGCTTGCAGCGACGACCGTACAGGCATTCTAACATATTCTCAAATGAAGTTACGTGCTATCCTCCTTGCTGAATACATCCGAAAACTACCAGGCGAATATATTGGAATCCTTCTTCCCTCCTCTGCAGGTACTGCTATCCTTATACTGGCTGTACAGCTAGCCGGGAAAGTTCCTTTAATGATTAATTGGACAGTAGGTTCTCGTCATTTGGAATCCGTAGTTTCTCTTTCTAAGATTGAGGTGGTCCTAACTTCATGGACTTTTCTAGATCGTTTAGAGAATGTAGAGTTGAAGGGTATTGAAGAAAAACTTTTAATGCTTGAAGACGTACGCCCGCATTTAGGAATTAAGCAAAAGCTCAAGGCCTTATGGCGTTCAAAACAAAGCAATAATAAGATATTTAAAAAGCTAGGTTTTAGTAATAATCCCGAAAATGTAGCCGTTCTTCTATTTACGAGTGGTACGGAAAGCATGCCTAAAGGGGTTCCTTTAAAGCATGCCAATATTCTTTCTAATTTAAGAGCTTCTCTAAATGATGTAGAAATTTTTAGTGATGATGTATTTCTCGCCATGCTCCCTCCTTTTCATTCCTTTGGATTTACTGTGAGTAGTTTATTAGGAGTTCTTTCGGGCTTTAGAACCACCTTTTATCCCAATCCGACCGATGGAAAGGGGCTTGCCTCTGCTTTTGAAAGATGGGGAGCTACCCTTATTTGTGGGGCGCCTACTTTTATAAAAGGCATGCTAAAAGTGGCTAAAGCGGAAAACTTGAAGAAAATGCGTTTATGCGTAACGGGGGCAGAGAAAGCTCCTCTTGACTTATTTCAGCAAATAGAAAAAATAGGGAAAAAAAATCATCTTCTTGAAGGCTATGGAATTACGGAATGTTCCCCCGTACTAACTATTAATAGGCCTAACCAACCCCATAAAGGCGTAGGCCAGCCCCTAAGTAATGTAGAGCTAATGATTGTTCATCCTGAAACTCTCGAAATTCTTCCTCCCGATACCCAAGGATTAATTCTAGCACGAGGGCCAAATGTTTTTTCTGGGTATCTCAATCCAGGGGTGTCTAATCCTTTTGTAATGGTAGATGGTAAAGAGTGGTATAAGACTGGGGATTTAGGGTTTCTAGACGCTAACAATGCTTTAACGATTTCTGGGCGTATGAAGCGTTTTGTGAAGATAGGAGGCGAAATGATAAGTTTAGCTTCAGTTGAAAACGTGCTTTTACATGTGAAAGAGGAAAAGGGCTGGGATGCCGTAGAAAACGAGGGACCCTTACTAGCCATGTGCGCCAACGAAGTGGATGGAGAAAAAACCAAGCTTTATCTATTTACCCGTTTTGAGGCTACAGTCGATGAAGTGAACAAGATTTTAAAAGAAGGAGGATTTAGCAATTTAGTCAAGGTAAATGCGGTCTATAAGCTTGATTCTATTCCTATCATGGGTACAGGTAAGGTCAATTATCGGCTGTTAGAGAACCAATATTTGAATAAAGCATAAGGATGTTAATAGTTTGTTAGGATAAAACTTGCAAAAATGATTAGAAACAAGATTTTGAAAAATAGATACTTAAATGAGTATAGCAAATAATGATAGAGCAAGCCGAGAAAAGCAAAAATTCACTCAAATTCTTTAATACTGAAAAACGAACTAAAGAAATATTTAAACCTTTTGACGATCGAATGGTCCGTATGTATACATGCGGCCCGACAGTTTATAATTTTGCTCATATTGGCAATTTTAGAACCTATATTTTTGAGGACGTGTTAAGACGTACTTTAAAATTTTTCGGCTATAAAGTGATGCAAGTCATGAATCTTACAGATGTAGACGATAAAACTATCAAAGGTGCTATTGCTCACAATATAACCTTACAAGAGTACACAAAGCCTTATATTCAAGCATTTTTTGAAGATTTAAAAAGCCTTAATATTGAACCTGCTGAACACTATCCTGCGGCTACCGATTATTTGGAAGACATGATCCAAATGATACAAACTTTATTACATAAAGGAGTTGCTTATAGAGGAGGCGATGGAAGTATTTATTATGCTATCGGCAAGTTTCCTCGCTATGGATGTTTATCCCATCTCAAATTAGAGGAATTGCAATCAGGAGCCTCGGAGCGCCTCACAGCAGATGAATATGACAAGGAAAGCGCCTCAGATTTTGTTCTCTGGAAGCATTATAATCCCGAGCGAGATGGAAAAATTTTTTGGGAAAGTCCTTTTGGGCCTGGACGTCCAGGTTGGCATCTAGAGTGTTCTGCTATGGCAATAAAAATTTTAGGAGAAAGTATCGATATTCACTGTGGAGGGGTAGACAATATATTTCCTCATCATGAAAATGAAATAGCTCAATCCGAAGCTTATAGCGATAAAATATTTGTTAAATACTGGATGCATGCAGAACATTTAGTGGTAGAGAATAAAAAGATGTCAAAAAGCCTAGGGAATTTTTATACCTTACGAGATCTTTTAGAAAAAGGCTTCACAGGACCACAAGTGCGTTACATGCTCCTGCAAACGCATTATAAGACTCAACTTAATTTTACTTTTTCTGGTTTAGAAAGTGTTAAAGCTGCTTTGCAAAGACTTAATGATTTTATTCAAAGGCTTCTAACTTATAATAAAGGTAACGAAAAGGGTTTAGTTGGACCTCTTGTGCAGAAAGCCTACCATGCATTTAGCCATGCTTTAACCGATGACTTAAATATCTCTGTAGCTTTAGCTGCTGTTTTCGAATTGGTTAGAGAAGTAAATGCCATTAGCGATACCCAAAATATGAGCGTTACCGAAGCTCAGGAGGTCTTACAGGCTATGCGCGAATTTGACTCTGTTTTAGGGGTGCTTAACTTCGAAAAAGTTAATGAAGATATTCCGGATGAGTTACAGCAGGCCCTGCTTAATCGTACAAAAGCTCGAGAAAATAAAGACTGGGCACAAGCAGATGCTTTAAGGGATTTTATTGTAAGCAAAGGTTATCTTATTGACGATACCCCAGAGGGTGCCCGTTTAAAAAAAATTGAAAATATATAAGGAATACATGTCCCATAAAGCTCATACAGCCGATGAAAGATTTATTATATGCGCCTATCAAGCTCTTGAAGCTTTAAATGATAAAGAAGCCCCTTTAAATTTCTATCAAGTGGGTGAAAAAGCAGGAATTACGCATAAAGGAGTTAAAGCTATTTGCAAATTGCTTATACAAGCAAACTTTATAAAAAAAATTTCTGATGAAGAAATTTATCTTACCCAAAATGGAGAGCAGCTTGCTTTACGGTTGTTAGATGAATAATCCTTTGAAGCCTATATTTAGGTACTTATAACAAGTAGAATAGTGGGATTAATCCTAATAATTGGCCGTCTCATTTTTCTCATCTTTCAAGGGTCTCATCTCTAAACCTATAAGGTTTGCTCATTGCACTAAAGCTTTGTTATAAACGGATCAATTGTGTATGTGCTAAGTAAGTCTTTTTATAGCCTGCCTAAAGCCCCTCTGTTAGCAGACTAAACTTTATACTTCTCGAGCTCTATAATAGCGATCTTTCAGCTGGCACTTACTTTTATTTACGCAACAATGCCTACTGTATAAGCGCTCCTAAGGTATTAACCAACTTAGTTAAGTTAAAGAAATCGTTCTTACTTAACTTATCACTGTTTAGAAAATTCTTTCATTTTCACTCCTTATTATCTTTAAAAAAGTGTGTCTTTGAAGTAATTCCTTTATCAGCCAGGTAAGAGGATATAGTATTTAAATAATTATAGGCTTGCTGAAGCTGTGTAGGGTTAAATAGAGAATAATCACAATATTGAAGATCCAGTAACTGAATCTGAAAGCGAGCCGTCGTGCGTTTGATTTTTTCATTTGCTTGCTGAAAGTCAGGCGATGAAAAATAGGTGTTAAGTACGGTCCAGAGTTGCAAAGCAAGCAGTCGAATAGGCTCAGCGGAAAGAGAATCTAACACCATCCTTTCACTTAAAAAAGACTTTTCTATAGAGAAGTTATGAGTAGTCTGGTCTAGGTAAATTAGCTCATGTTCTGACTCTTTCTTACTAGGGTAAGACCCTATTTTTTTGGTTAAAGTAGCTGTTGGAAATTTTTGTTCTTCTACCTGTTTTTGTTGTTTTTGATTTCTTTCTAACAATTTATCGATAGATAGTAAAATTTCTTCATCGTTTATCTGATTGCACCAAAGTTCGAGATGAACGACTGAGAAATTAATTTCGAGAGCTTTAGCTAAACTGCTAGCTCCTTGGTTACTTATCTCATTTCCGCTAAGTTTGAGGACCCTGAGCGACGAATTGATTTCTAAGGCTTTAGCTAAAGCATTCACACCTTTATCGCTGATCTGATTACTTTGTAAATCTAGCTTTGTAAGGGAGCTGTTAATTGCTAAGGCGTTAGCTAAATGATAGGTGCCAAGATCGCCTATTTGATTAATATGAAAATCTAGCTCTTTTAAAGAGGTATTTATTTTGAGCACTTTAGCTAAAGCTGTAGCGCCTTCAGAGCCTATCTGATTGGCTTGGAGGTCTAGTCTCGTTAGCGAGGTATTTGCCTCAAGAGCTTTAGCTAAAGAGATAGTGCCTGTATTGCCTATGAAATTATTCCCAAGTATGAGACAAGTGAGCGAGGAATGAGTTTTTAAGGCATTAGCTAAAGCAGTAGTGCCAGGATTGCCTATCTGATTGTGGTTAAGGACTAGCTTATTGAGTGAAGGATTGGCTGCTAGGAGTTTAGCTAAACCGGTAGCACCTTGATTGCTTATTTTATTTCCGTTAAGTTTAAGCACACTGAGTGAAGGATGAATTTTTAAGGCATCAGCTAAAGTGCTAGCCCCTGGATCGCCAAGTTGATTATTATGCAGGTTTAGCTTAGTGAGCGAAGTATTTACTTTAAGCCCATCCATTAATGCTCTAAATACTAGCGGGGGTATGGCTCCTCTATGCTTTAGCGAGGTTAGAGAATTATCGAACAGGCCTTGAAGGTGCCTCATCTCTTCCCCCGAAAAACTTTCTAAATTATAACGAATAAGCAAAGGCCGCTGATTAATAAGCTCAGAAGATGGCAATAAAGGTAGATCACACCCTCTTAAGGTTAAACTCTTAAGATAAAGGCATTTTTTAGCCAAGGCTTTAATCTGGAGGAAAGAAAGGCGTGTGCAACCCTCTAGCTCCAGTTCTTCTAAAAGGGGAGCTTCTAGCTCTATAAAAGTTAGGGCTTGATTGCCTTTTAAAGCAAGAAAGCGCAGGTTAGGAGCTTTTAAAATAAGCTTAGAAAGACGGGTGCAGCTAGAGAGGTTAAGATAGGTCAAACACGGCAATTCGGAGAAAGAAAAGGACTTTAAAGCTTCACAATGGCTGGCATCTAGCTTAGTAAGGGCAGCCGAAGCTTCTAGCAGGTTTCTTAAAAGAGCATCATTTAATGCTTGGCAGTATTGTAAAGATAAAGTTTCGAATGAGGAAGAGGTCATAGCTTTAAGCAAAGCAAGCTGCTGCTTGTGCTGAGAGATATCTATAAAATCTAGGACAGCTTCGCGTAAGTCGTTAGTCAAAAGTTCATGAAAAGTTTTAATATTTCCTGTCTTTATGGCAGCAGCAACCGTTTGAAGGTACTTAGGATTGCTTTGCTCTTTCAAAGTTTGTAGCTCTTTTAATGCTTCTTGAGGGAGGTAACGCCCTTCATGCTTGGCTAAGTCTTTAGTAGGCATATTGCTTGACTTTAAAAGGGAGTGACTTGTACTGCTAGTCACTAGGCCATTAGGACTTCTTTCGTAATATTGCCCTGGCCCTTTTAAAAAGCGCTCATAGGGGGAAAGGGTAGCATATTGCAGAAGATCGGTATAGCATCTTCCTAGAGGAGGATCTAAGCGGATTAAAAGCTCTAGAGGGGTTAAACTGGCATTGTTTTCTAAAGCGCGTTGGAGGCAGGCGAGCTTTTGATAGATTTTAGCTACTGTTCTAGGCGGTAAAAGGATAGAAACTACCGGATTTTGCTTATGGTAAATATAAACAAAGTCGCGGTCTTCTTCGGTAAAGAGCTTGGCATAACGTTGCTGCTGTTTATCTAAATTTCTTAGCCACGTTTGTAGAAGTTCCAAGGGCTTAATCTGTAAAAAACGTTTGATTGTTTTAGGATGAAGAGACTCATGCATCTGGTTTAAGCAGAATAGAATGCATTTGACCTGCAGTTTTCCTTGTTTTGAAAAAGAAGGAATAAAGGCATGATCGTTGTCTACACACACTAGCTGCTTTTTTTCCTCCCCTTGATGATTGATAAAAGATTGTAAGATGTAGTTATCGGGTTTGCCATCTTCTGGATTGACGAGCATGGCGAGGAGCATCATATTATGCAATCGATGTAAATCCAAATCAGTCAAAGTGTTGCCAGCTTTTAAGGCCTCGTCTAAATTTTGTCCTTCGCTTGTTTCTGAAATTAATAAAGGGTAAGGGTTATGACGGGCATTGTAGCATTTAAATAGCTCTGTCTCCGGCGTTCCATGCCCAATGATTAAGCGATGCAAGCTTCCTACCGCATATTCCCTGCCTGCCATCTCCGGATTAGGTTTAAAATGAAGCTTACGATGGAGATAACTTACTGCTACGATGGCGCTGCGCCCAGGAGTGCCGGAAAGCTTAATAAACTCTAACCCCGCATTTAACGGAAGCTGTTGTATGACAAGAGGATGTAATGCAGCTGGACCAGAGTCCACTCCTTCCCATTCAAACCCATGCCCAGTAGCCGGTAAAGTAAAAAGAGCAAGAGATCGTAAGTAAGCAAAGGCGGGTAATTGAGTTTCTAAAAGATGTAAAGCCTCTCCTATCTCAGAGTTTTGTGCATGCTTTGTCGCAAACTCTAAAATTTTAGCTGGATGCGTTTTAGTGCCCGCCCCCTTTTTAGCAAGCTCTATGAATACAAATAAGTTATCTTGAGCCATGGCTTTTTCTAAAGGGGTTCTTCCTTGATGAAGGTAATCGGGGTAATCCAAATCCACTCCCTTATTGACCAGCTTAGCTAATATAAAGGAAAAACGCTTAGGTGCAAGGGCAGCACGATTAATGAGAGAGAAAAGAGGAAGGGAATGCTGATCGTCAACAACATTCGGGTCAATATCTTCTTGCGCTAGCAAAAGCTCGACAATAGAGAATACCTGCTCATCTTCTAAGTTAGGTAAATCATAGGTACGCATCAGCTTGTGCAAGGCTGTTTGTCCAGCTTCATCCACTTGGTTAACTTTGGCCCCTAACTGTAGCGCTAACTTAACTAAGGAAGGTTTACCTAATTGAATAGCTATCAGTAAGAGATTTTGCTTTTGTATCAAAGAAAGAGGAAGAGACGGGTAGAAGGAAAGGCCTGCAACTATTTTCAGGGATTTAAGTAAGGTAGGTATAGAAGCTGACCAGTTAAGCGTGATTAGAAAGTCGCTCACTTCCTCTTCTAAAGGCACTAAACATGGCAAAGCAGCCACTATAGATAAAGCAGTTGGCTCTAAGAGATCCTCAACGCTTGTGTGAAGGTGATGCAGAGCTAATAGAGCATCTAAAGGATTAGCATACATTCGCATCAGGACTTGATAGCAGGCAAAAGTAGTGGGCTCTAAAGCTTTAAAAAGGTCATAGTGAGTCACATTATCTTGTTTAAATATGTTTTGGAGTAGTTGCAATTTTGTAAAGAATGTCGTTAATAGCCCTTTAGGCAATAAAAGTGGGAGATCTAGTTTTTTATCGGTTGCTTCATCAAAAATGTCTTCTCTAGTTAGCTGCCCTTGGTAAATGAGTTTTTGGTACTGATGGTTTCTTTTATCTAGTTGTTTAATCCACTGCAGCAAGAAATCGACAGAGTTTAAATTGACCACGAATTTCTTGACTGAAGGGGCTATAGATTGGCTCATGCACCCTTTGAACAATAAAGGTAGGCATTTTAAATGGATGCTATGCCCTTTTCCTGAAGGAATAATAGCAGGCTCAAAAGCCCGGTCATTATCAATGCAAGCCAGCTTTAAGCTTTCTAGCTCTTGATCTTTCCAAGTAAGCTCTACGATATAGTTATCGGCTTTGCCATCGTTAGGTAAAATGAGGAGGCTGGCAACCACTAAACTACTAAATGATTCTTTATCAATTTTCTTCAATAAAGGAGGTATAAGGCGAAAAAGCTCTTCTATAGGCTTTTTTGGAAATAGCTTAGCCGTCCAACGTAAAGCTGCAGGCAAATCACTTAAAGAGCCTAACGAGGCATTTGAGGCTAACTTAGGATGTAACTTTAATATGGCTAAAAGTTGCCAGAAGTTGCTTTCTTCTTTCTTTTTTAAAAAGTCTTTGCGAAAAATATCCAAGGCTTGTTTTTCGGATTTTAAGCTAAACTCTCCTTCAGACGAAAATTCGCTTAAACGTTGTTCCTCAGATAGCTGTTCCATCCAAATTTTATATTCCCGGAAAAGCCTTTCAGGATCGGAAGGGTAAGACTGGTGCACTTCTTCTAAAAGAAAAGGCCAGCTTTCAATAACCTCCTGAGTAGTCAGCAAGCGTTCATCACTTAATAAATCAAACATTTCTATAACGCTAATTAGATCGGCTAGTAGCATAGCTTGAGGGCGGGTACTTTCATCAGCATGGCCGATAGTATAGCCGACCTGGACTGTACGAGCTTCCATGTATGTGACCCTACATAGCTTTTCTTTAAGCTGAGGAGTATCTTTAAAGATTTGCTGAGAAGTTTTACCTTGGTGCAGCTGTTGATTAAAAACTTTTTTTGCTCCCTGATCTATAGAAGCTTGCCAATTAAAAGTTAGGAGGTTAGATATTTTAAGGAAAGAGGTAGGGGCAGCAATTAAAGATTCTGAAGAAAAAGCTTGAGTTAAAGAAGCAGCCGCGTATTCCCAAGCGGGCTTTAGATAGTCAGAGACTATCGCAGCAGTAGGATTGGCTTTGCAATGGAGCCCGTATAATGAGGCGACCGCATGCCTGCCATGCGTATTGGTGCGACAAGGCAATCCTAACTCATCGATAGAAAGCATAGCACGCGCTTTGTCTATATCCAGGAGAAGAAAATCAATAGAATCCCCGCAAACCTGGGCTTTTAAAGCAAGCAAAGCTTCTCGTTTCTCGACGGAATAAGCAGTTAAGAGTTGGTTAAGAAAAGTAGTATAGTAATCTTTTAAAACTTCTAATTTTTCTTTAAATGAGAGAGTTAGACTTGAAGCTAAAGTGTCGGCAATATAGGCTAAGGTTGTATGAAAAGGTTGTAAGCGTGGATCTAAACAATCTTTTATTCCCTGCTCTATCAGCTGCTTTCTTTCTTCTTCTTTAATCATAAACCAAGGTAGCTTAAGGTAAGATACGAGCTTAGCTAGTTTGTTTTTTTCTTCGGGGGTGTATAAAGAAGATTCAGCGTAAAGGTGAGCGATGGTTTCTCCTAATAAGTCTTTTTCCTTACCCAAGTAGGCTGTCAGACGCTGGGTCAAAAGCCTTTCCTCTCGCGTGCTTTTATTTATGGATAATATCGAGGAGGAAAAAGAAGATAATGGAGGAGCGCTCCTACTCTCTTCTGTAATGGGAACATCAGAAACGAAGCTGTTAGTACTTTTTGCTTCTATTTCTGGCTTTTGATAAAAGATGCAAGGCGAAGGGTCTAAGAGGGGAGTAATTTGCATATGAATTCTTTAAATTTCTTTGATTGTTTATAGCTGCTAGTAAGGATAAGGTAGCGGAATGTAAAAGGGGAGAAGAAAGTCGCATAATTTTTATTACATGAAAGAGAGGTTTTAACACCCAAACGATTTTATTGAAAAATAAATTTAAGCTTTTAAATGAGTTTTCTCTATTATGTCAAGAAAATATTTGTTTTTCTAAAGGTTATAGCAAAGTTTATTTTTTACTTTGGTAACATAAATTCTCAGATGCTTAAAGAAGGAGATTTTCTAATTTTTTTGATCAATCGTTGTGCTGGCTTTAAAGGTGCTAGGCAGGGGGAGGGTGGCTTAGAGTTAGGGTTTTTTACGAGTAGGGATGCATAGGTTTAGTGGGCAAAAATATAAATAAATGTTTAGAGAAATATTAATATTCTAATGAATTAGGTGAAGTGAGCCTACAACCTATTAAGTAGCTCACTTCTAGAAAGCAAAGGAATTATTCTTGTGGTTTCATCCAGGGGAAAAATAATACATCCCTTATGGAATGAGAATGGGTCATCAGCATGACGAGACGATCTATGCCAATGCCTACACCCCCTGTAGGAGGCATTCCTTGGCAAATAGCTTCAATGAATTCTTCATCTAAAGGAGAAGCTTCTTCATCACCAGCTTCACGACGCTGGGACTGCTGTTCAAGTAAGCTTCTTTGTAACTCTGGATCATTAAGTTCGCTGTAGGCATTGCAAATTTCTTGCCCCAGCACAAAACTTTCAAAACGCTCGACCATACCATTTGCCCGCTCTGTAGCCTCACGATGTAATTTACATAAGGGGGTGGTTTCAATAGGGTGGTCGATGATGTGATGGGGCTGGATCAGATGAGGTTCAACATGTACAGCAAATAGTGCGGCGATAAGTAAACCTTTAGACATATTAGCAAGTTTTTTTGGATCTACATGTCCACTCTCAAGTAGCATGCTCCTCATTTCATTCTCTGAAAGCTTTTCAACATCTATCTGCGCATAATGAGAAAGGCTTTCTTTCATTTTCATTCTCGGCCAGGGGGCTTTAAAATCAATCGTTATCTGTTCTTTTGAATCTGGCAGAGTAGCTAGGACTTTTGTAGTTCCATGTAATTCTATAGCTAGTTTTTCAAATAGGTTTTCAACAAGACTCATCATATCTTTGTAGTCCCAGTAAGCCGCATAAGCTTCTAGTAAAGTAAATTCAGGGTTGTGATTGCGATCAATCCCTTCATTGCGAAAAACTTTTCCTATTTCAAATACACGATCCATTCCCCCAATGATTAATTTCTTAAGAGGGATTTCTAAAGAAATGCGTAAAAACATCTCCTGCTCTAAGGCATTTAAAGTGGTAGTAAAGGGACGAGCTTCTGCCCCACCATATATACTCTGCAATATAGGAGTTTCGACTTCCATAAATTTATGATTTTCAAAATAGTTACGAATAAAACGTAAAATTTTGCTGCGTATGCGAAAGGTTTCTTGCACTTCCATGTTGCTGATCAAATCCAGCCAACGTTTGCGATAGCGAAGCTCTTTGTCGGCAAGCCCTGCATACTTATCAGCTAAGGGTAAAAGGGTTTTACATAGTAAAGTGGCTTTATGGACAAAGATAGTCAATTCACCTTTATTTGTATGGAAAAGAAATCCTTCGATGCCGAGGATATCACCTAAATCTATTTTTTTTTCAATAAGTTTATAGGCAGAAAGATGTTCAGCGCCATCTTCACTTTGTTCAGGATGATAGCCGGACAATTCAGTAAGGTCACGATTAAACATGACTTGCAGACGCCCAGTTTCGTCTTGAATATGAGCAAAGGCATTTTTCCCCATTGCACGAAAAAGTACCAGTCTTCCTGCTATACGCACAGAAGGTGTCTTAGCTGCCATCGCATCGTCACTATGTCCAATATTTGCATGCTGATATTGTTCAATAACAGCTTGAGTGGAGTGAGTGGGAGCATAATGATGGGGGTAGGGATCGATTCCAAGGCTTCTTAGCTCGGCAAGCTTGCGCGAACGATTTTTAAATTCTTCGTGATGTTGATAAGCTGGAAGAGAAGGGGTGGTCATGTTATCTTGAGTAGGATTCATATTTTTTCAACGTTAGTTTATATTTTTATTGCTTAGTTATAAAAAAAAGAAAGCTGGGCTTTTTATTTCATTGCTTTGTCTTTAAAGAGAAACTCGTACATTTGGGACTGACAAGTAAGCAATATATCTCTTACCTAATTAAAGATAAAGAGGCGAGTAAGATAAGCTAATTTAAGTGGTTTTTGCAGGCTGCAAAGGTTAATTATTAAAGGCATTCTTCTTCTCTTGCTACTTAAAGATTTCCCTTTAGCTTAACGATAACAAGGCTATTTTTTTGCTAATAGCTTGATTACCTATAATAATAGGTCAAACCCGCCTTAACTGAATAAGGAAAAACCTGGATCAATCTTACTATTATTGCTTAAAGCTTTTCCTAATCTTTGCTTACTTAATCTTTATCCTCTGAGTTCTTGTAATATAGTGTCTTATCGTGCTTGATACTGGCTAAAATTCATAATGGCAAGCCTTGCGAATTAAGCTTAATAGCTTTTAAATACCTATAGTACTCTTCCTATTAGATCATAACCGGCAGCTTCCGTGATCTCCACTAAATATAATTCTCCGAATGCTTTAACTTTACGGCTGTCATTGATAATTATTTGGCCATCAATTTCAGGACACTGACCATAGAAGCGACCGACCATTAATAGATTGGTTTCTGGATGATACCCTTCTACGATGACCATCAATTTTTTTCCCACATACTTGCTATTAGCTTTTTTTAGTACTTTTTGTTGGATTTTCATTAATTTACGATAACGTTTCTCTTTTACCTCTTCCTCTATCTGGTTAGGTAGATTAAAAGAGTAAGATCCTGGCTCACGGGAATATTTGAAAATCCCAATATTATCTAGAGGATAATCTTGGATAAACTGAGCCAGCTCTTCAAATTGGTCTGCCGTTTCCCCCGGAAAGCCTACAATTAAGCTTGTACGGATGACGATATGAGGAATTTCATGGCGCAGCTTGGTAATAGTCTTAATAACATCTTCTCTTGAAGTGGCGCGGTGCATAGATTTTAACACCTCGTTATTAATGTGCTGGATAGGCATGTCTAAATAAGGGCAGATGCGAGCATCACTCTTGATAAGGGCAATCAGTTCATCAGTGATTTCATCGGGGTAAAGGTAAAGTAAACGCAGCCAGAACTTTTTATCTATGGCTAGCATGGATTGTAATAAATCGATCAAGGCTGCTTGATTTCTCGACCCCATATCCTTACCATAATCTCCAAGATCTTGAGCAATAAGAATAATTTCATGTACACCCTCGTTAAGCAAATAATTAAATTCTTTTAAAATCTGCTCTTTGCTTTTACTTTTAAGAGGTCCTTTGATAGTAGGGATGACACAATAAGCGCAACGCTTTCGGCAGCCTTCCGCAATTTTAAGATAAGCGTAGTGCTTAGGAGTGGATAATTGGCGAGGAATCTCCCCATTTTCCAAAAAACTGCGTCCATTGGAAACCAGCTTACCTTTTTGTGTAGACTGAACAGCTTGCAATATACCTTGTACGTCTCCCGATCCTAGAAGATAATCAATACCAGGGAATTGCTTTTCCATTTCCTCGTGATGAGTTTGTACCATGCAACCTGTGACCACCAGCTTGGCAGTTTTTTTGCGCTGTTGTAGAGCATGCTTAACTGTATCCATAGATTCTTTACGAGAAGCTTCCAAAAAACCGCAAGTATTGATGACCAAATAATTTGCTTGAGATAATTCCTGGGTAACTTCATAGCCTGCTTTCAACAAAATACCTAACATCACTTCACTATCCACCAAATTTCGAGGGCATCCAAGGCTAATAAAATGAATTTTATTTCCATCGTAATCAAAATGAAAAGTTCCTTCTTGAAGAGCTAGATTATCAATTTTATCATTAGCTAAGAGGGTGTCAGAGGAAGAAGAGGTGGCACAGCATGCCGCTGTATCTGAGCAACAGGATTTGAGGGCTAATGGTTTTTTGTCTTTGGGGATCATCGGTAGCATGAATAAAATTCTCCAGGAATAAATAAGGTTATAAAAACTATAAAGGTTAATTGAATATTTTTAAATCAAAATTTGATAAATGTAAAATTTATCTTTAAAAAAGTAGAGGATGATGTGAGCTAATAATAAGCCGAACCCTTATTATTTATCTCCTCAATTGAAACTAAAGATTGCCTTTTTAATTTATTCTCTATTATATTGCGACTAAGCACCTACTAGGATCGGATTGGTCTATCTGCCTTAATTATAAACGTTTAAGTTGCAAACTTCTATCTACCTGACATAAAAAGAATGGGGCGTTTGATGGCAATACAAATAGATAAGCCACTTAAAATAGGCTATTTCGCTTTTTTTATCCGGGAGTAAAATTTTTATGAATATATTTACTATAGCAACGGTAGAAGATCATTACTCGATTAGCCACCTTCATTTCCCTCCTTTAAGCAGTAAAACACATCGGTTCAGTCAAAAGTTAATGAGTTTTTATCTAAAGTCTCGCAGCTTAAATCTTATTGCTTTAGGATCAATTACTTGTAGTGTGGCAACTAGCCTTTTAGCTGTAGCTGAAACTGTAGCTGCGTTGGCTTATACTGTTTTTCTCACCTCTTTAAATTTCCTATCATTTTGCCGCTCAGAACTGTTGCAAAATCATACCGTGCAGGCTTGGGGATTTTGTATCCAGAGTTTTCTAATGGTCCAAAGTCCTTGGTTACTCATCTCTCAACTTAATCATTTAAGCAAATATGATAGGATAAGGCATGAGCATTTTCATAAAATTAAGAGCGCACAGATAGCGCAGTCACTAAGAGTGGCTTTTGATTTTATAGGCGAAGATTTCAAAATGAGTGAAGATTTTTCACCTTCCGAAGCTTATGGTTTTGCAGTAGCTGTAGAAGCTATGCCAGACTTAATCAATGAGGCTAAAAAATATATGCCTATTCTCCAAGAT
The DNA here is from genome assembly GCF_000648235.2 of Neochlamydia sp. S13. Taxonomy (NCBI): domain Bacteria; kingdom Pseudomonadati; phylum Chlamydiota; class Chlamydiia; order Parachlamydiales; family Parachlamydiaceae; genus Neochlamydia; species Neochlamydia sp. S13. Next base: position 943,117 of record NZ_AP017977.1, read on the forward strand.
GCTGATCAAAACGAATTTGATCCTCAAAAGCTTGCTGATATAGATCGTTTCGAATTTATAGAATTTTTGGAAGACAAGAAGGGTCTTATAAACTCTCTGCAGCATTTAAAACTGCTGGCTAACATACCGGAAGACAAGAATGAGCAAAAAGAGCTCTTAGAATTAATTACTTTACAGTTGTGCAAGCATCAGCAATATGCTTCCCTTTTATTAGCTAATCCTATCGCTAAACTAGAACACATGCAAGGGCTAACGTCGCACCTTCCTACTCGACTAAAAGAAAGAGAGATTTTTTTTAAACTTAAAAGTTTTGAAAAAGCAAGCTATAGCCCTGCTTATCAAATGCAGCCCTTGGAAGATGCTAACGATGAAATTTATCAAATTTTTAATTTTAATGAGATCCCTTTACCCTCTACAGAGAAAAGCGAGGCAGCTTACGAAAAAAACCTAGAAATATATATAAAATACTCTATTAAGTACGTTATGTCTTCTGAAAGATATATAAACATCTTCGGTGTTGAGCAGGAAGATAGCTATTCTAAAAAAGAAGTAGTCAAAGCTTGCATTCAAGATTTAGAGGCGGTTATTCAAATTAATTTACTAGCTATATTGCTAGAGTTGATAGCTTTACAAAAGTGTAGATATAAATGTCCTAGCCCAGGACGCCAGCAAATAATTGAGCTAGCATTGATTGCCTATGAGTCTATTAAAGATAATAATAAGGCCAAAAATTTATTAATACGCATGATTTTGCAAGATAAGGAATTTGAGATCGAGAAAGATTCATTTATTGATAAGTACACGGGTATTAAATATGAAATCGATAGTACCACCAGGCAACAGGTACAAAAAGTTTTTCGCTACATTACAGTGCTTGCAGATCATCTCCAGTATCGAAAAGATTTAAATGAGGTTACTCTAAAAGCTTTAGAAGAAGTGGAAGGTTGTAGCAAAACTCAAGCTTAAGGGGAGTATTTTTTATCATTCCGAGGTCTAGCTCTTTTATTCTAAAGGACGCCATCACTAAAAAAACTTTTTTGAAGAGTACTACCAAGGTTTTAAAAAAATGTAGAGACAGGGTTTACATCTACTCGCATTTTTACCGTTTGCAAAGAGTGATGGGTATGACGGAAACTTTCTAAAACGCGATTCAAAGCATACACATTAGCACAACAGATAAGAAATTGATACCGATACTGACCTTTAACTTTTGCGTATCCTGCAGGAATAATTTCATGCCATTTACAAATTTCATTTGAATGATCCATAAGCCACGAGCGCGTATAATGAGCATAATCCGAGGTCTTTTTTTGGTCTGGGCCCGAAAAGGTAATTTTGATTAGATTAGAAAAAGGAGGATAATTAAAAGCTTGCCTTACATTTAGTTCTTCTTCAAAAAAAATTTCATAATTGTTAGCTGCCGCTAAGCAAATCGTTGAATTATCAGGTAAACTTGTTTGTAGAATCACTTCACCTGCTATTTGGCCACGTCCTGCTCGCCCAGAAACTTGTGTAATTAATTGGAAAACTGTCTCTGAAGCACGAAAATCGGGGAGATTAAGGGTAGAATCACAATTTAATATTCCAACAAGGGTAACCGAAGGAAAGTGAAGACCCTTAGCGATCATTTGGGTGCCAATCAATACATCCGCTTTGCCACTGCTGAAAGTTTTTAAAAGCTTCTGATGGCTGCCTTTATGCTTCGTAGTATCTGCATCCATGCGTACTGTACGAATGCCAGGGAATAAAGCATGTATATTTTTTTCAATCAATTCAGTTCCTACCCCTTTATATTTCATGGGATGGTCATGATGACAATTAGGGCACTGCTTTGGGGGAGGAGTGAGTGTGTAGCCACATAGATGGCAAGCTAAAGCGTTGTCGCCTAAATGAAAAGTCATGGTGACATCACAATGTTCACATTTGACTGCTTGCCGACATTGCTGGCAGAGTAGAGTAGTATGGTAACCACGGCGGTTAAGAAATAAGATGGTTTGCTCCCCTTGTTCAAAACGCTGCTTTATTCCTGTGATAAGCTTTTCTGAAAAATTCGTATATCCTTTAGCTTTTTCAAATTCTTTTGCCATGTCAACAATATGCATGCGAGGCATGTTTGCTGTAGCGGCCCGCATGGTAAGTTTGCTTAAAGTATATTTGCTAATCGAAGCATTATAATAGCTTTCTAAGCTTGGCGTTGCACTCCCAAGAATGACTGTGCTATTACTCATTTTTCCTCGCATGACCGCTACATCGCGGGCATTGTAGCAAGGCTGTTCCTCAGATTGCTTATAGGATTGCTCATGTTCTTCATCTACGATAATGAGCCCTAAATTAGGAACAGGACTAAAGATTGCTGAGCGAGCTCCAATCACAATAGGGGACTCTCCACGGCGAATTTTGTGCCATTCATCAAAGCGTTCTCCCTGGCTTAATTGATGATGAAGAATGGCAATTTTATGATCAAAACGGCTGCGAAAACGTTCGATAGTTTGAGCTGTTAAAGAGATTTCCGGAACTAACATAATTGTTCCTTTATTCTGCATTAAAGCTTGCTCTATAGCCTGTAAATAAATTTCAGTTTTACCACTTCCTGTGACCCCGAAAATAAGGTGGGTTTCAAATTGATTTTCGCTAAGGCTGTGCTTTACTTTTTCAAAAGCTTGAAGTTGTTCTGCATTAAGCTGTTTAGCTTTGGTCTTAAAATATTCTTCATCGATAAGGGGCGAACGATCAATACGCACAATATCCATTTGTAAATAATCTTTATTAATAAGCGTATCTACAGAGCTGCGAGAACATTTGGATATTTCTAGCAATTCACTGAGTAAAATCCCTTTTTTTACTTGAAGCATGATATCGATGACTTCAGCTTGCGCTGGAAATCTGTTACGTATTTTTTCGCAATAAATCTTTAATTCCTCACGCGTTTTTTTACGCAGGACATAAAATTGCTGTTTGTGCTGTATATCTTTGCGTACACTGGCGGGTAGCAAGATTTTGAAAACTTGGTGGAGAGGTGTGCAATAATATTTGGCTAGCCATAAAGCTAGTTCAAATAAGGGAGGAGTGATAAGCTCTCCCTCTGATAAAATTTTAGCGATGGGCTTTACGGAAGGAAAAGTAGCCTGGTTTTGTACCTTCAGGATATATCCTCGTTGAAATTGACGGCGTAAGGGTACTTCAACACGTACACCGGGTTTAGCGTGCAAAGTAAACTCAGGGGGAATGCTATATTCCAAAGGCTTGTCCAGGGCACTATCAAGGATAACAGAGGCATACAGCGACATTTTAACCTACCTGGAAAGTTGAGAAGAAATAAAATTCCAAAGCTCTACTTTGCGGGGGGGCTCTTGGAAATATATATCCAAAGGGGCAAGCTCAATTATAAAATTTTTTTGGCTGGAGTCTAAGCAATTCTTCTCTATAATTTCTGTATGTACACGATAGACTATCTGAATAGCTTTACGTAGGTTAGCTAAAAATAAAGCGTGGCGCGGATCAGAAGATGCACTTATTAAAACTAATAATAAACAATCTCGCTGGCTATCATTTTTCCACATTTGTTTAACATTTTTCGCAGCTTCATCGTTTGGAATCTCAGCTAGAACCATTTGATCAGGGAAGCGCTCGGCAAAAATTTTATGAAAATCTGAAAAATCTGGAGAGGTGAGAGCAGGTGCTGAAAATTCCAAATTAATAGCTTTAGGTACAAATTCTGTGCTGTTTGGCGAGGAGGAAGAAGAAAGAAGTTGCTCGCTTGTCAAGTTGCTTTTACTATCAGCAGGTAACACTTCAAGCGTATCTTTTGGATGCTTTTCATGGGTAATTACCGTAGAAGAGAGAGGAGCTGCAACTACAGGTGAAGGTTCAACCTTAGACGCTTCCGGAAATTGAGGTGGCAATGCCTTTTTAATGGCTTGGGGTAAGCAAGAAGCTGCAAATAGGCGATAATCCGCATAGCTTGATCGGCTAACTTCTAAGAATGCTTTTGAAGAAAATTCTTGGATAAGGTAGCTTTGCACTTGAGCGATTAGGGATAAATATTCACTTTTTAAAGACGACATTTTATTTTTTTTGTTGAAGTTCTTTCGCAGCTTCTAAAACTTGAGGCAAAAGATGATAATAGCCTCGCTTACTGTACTGTTTAATTATATATTTTTCTGCTGTTTTCAATCCTTGTGGGAACATTTTAGTAAAAACTTTTTTCACAAATGGTGCTTTATAGACTTCATCCACAGTTTGATGATTCTCTAATAGAAAAAACAGTATGGTTTCATCATCTTCAAATTGCAAGAATAATTTAGCAATTAAACGCCCTATCTTGTTGAGAAAATTTTGAATTTTTGGAATGTAAGGAGACGCTAGCTCAAATAAGGGAGATGAGGGCGATAAAGGTCTGTTTTCAACTGTCTTCCAAACTTGATAGCAGAGAGAATAAGTTTTTTGAGCATGTAAGTTTAATTTTTGCGCAGGCTGTTTTTTGTCCTCATCATTAAGGTTAAAAGATTGGCAGCTACTTTGCAATTGCTGGAGTAGACCTTTATCCGCATATCCAAAAAAGGCGGGAAAAAGATTTTTATCTTGATAGCCTAGTAATCTAATGAGTGCCATGTTAGCGGCTTCATAATTGTTATTTTGGACCGCTATCTCAAAGCTTTTAAATGCTTGGCAAATGGCTAAGTATTCACTGACCATGAATTGAAATACAAGGCTATTGTTATTTTGAAGGTGATAAGGAGATCGCATACCTGACTTGCTCTTTAAAGATCTGAGCTTATCAAAAAACTCACAAAAGGCAATAAGAAAATGTGCAAAAATATATTGAAATGCTAGAATTGCACTTATTAATTTCTAACCCATCAGATCTTATGAAAAATAATTTTCTTTGTTTCGTTATTGTTTGCACAGCTTACATACTTTGTAAGCAAGGGTATAGTGAACAAGCTTTCGATCATCCACAGACTTTGGCCCACTTTTCTCCTGCCTTGGAGGAAGACCACTCTGATACCCTGGAGAAAAATCAATCTGAAAATTTTGAAACTCCTATTCACTCTGCCCACCCTACTTCAAAAGTCGAATTCTCCCCAAAAACTGACGACAATGAAGGAGCTCGATTTTTTCATGAACTTATCAATATCTTAACCACTTTAGGATTAATTGTGGCAGTAGTTTTGATAGCTTCCTGGATGATTAAAAGATTGCTTAGAGGAAAAATTCATCAATTGAACGCTACCAGTTTAATTAAAGTCATCGAATATCGCTCGTTAACCCCAAAAACGGCAGTTTATCTTTTAGAAATAAAAGGAAAAGGAATTATTATAGCTGAATCTGTTAATGGAGTTACACACCTAGGTGCATTTGAAAATAATGAATCGGAGGAAAGTCTACCTTCATCGTTTAAAGAGAGGATAGAGAACAAAGATATTTCATTATGAGTAATACAAGCTTTAGCTTAAATTTTTTTCTTCGAAAATGATCAAAGAACAAGAAATAAACGCTTGCATTTTTTTATCTAAACAACTCTACTTTGCCTTTGTATTATTGAAAACTTATTTTCTTTTACACTAAACATTAAGCTTGCCTTTTACCTCATGCAAAGAGGTTTGAACAAAAGGCAGAGGTAAAATGCAAAAAAAATAAGGCTTTAGATTTCCAAAATATTAGCGAATAGGATAGTATCATTGATTTTATCACTGCCTGAAGAAGAGGGGATATGCAAAACAAACAAATTTTTATTTATTCGATGTTTTATTTAATTTGTATTGGCTTCCTTTTTGCTTGTTATCGCTTGCCAAGAGAGGATGAATACTCTGTTGTTCCTTCTACTAACAATCCTGAGGTCATTCGAGAAAAGCAACCAAATAATTTTGCGCCAAATGTAGGTTTTTAAAAGTTTTAGAGAAAAATATGATTCCCCTCACTATTGATAGTCTTTACGAATACCTAATCAATAAATCTGTAGATGTAAAACATCAACCAGAGACTAAGCAGATATATACTCTTTTTAAAGTGCAAAATGAAGCTTTTCCTCTTTTTATTGGCTTATTAAATGATGAAGAACTTCTTCAATTATTTGCTCCTATTCCTATTGCTCTTGAGAGCCAAACGATCACTGAAGTAGCACGCGTTTTACATTTATTCAATAAAGAAATCGATATTCCTGGTTTCGGCTTAGATGAACGGGCTAAAATTGTTTTTTACCGTACCATCTTGCCAGCTAGCGATAAGAAGGTTGCAGGGGAAATTCTTTGTAATTATATCCATACTATTCCTCTTTTGATAGAAACATTCTTCCCTATTATCGCCGCTGTGGTAGCAGGTAAAGCTCGCTTTATAGATGTAGTAAAACAAGGGGAAGCGGCTAAAATAAGAAAATAAAAAAATGTATAAAAGTAGTTAAAGATGGACATAAGTACTTGTGCTCGATCCAAACAAGCACTTAGCTTTATTTGCTCAAATCTTCTTTTATTTAAGTTATGCTAAGTTCGGCCCTTTAAAAGGGAGTCAAATGTTCTATTCTCTTTCTCTTAAGGCATGTTAAGCTAATTACCATGATCAGCTGATATAGTATCTTTAAATTTTTCAGGATATAAAGTAGCTAAGAACAATGTTGAAAGACTTTAATGTAAAATAATAACGTTAAAAGGATGCTGCCTCACTATGCCAAGACGTGCTATTTTTTATGACACTGAAACGACGGGTATTAAAGCTGATAGGGATCGTATTATCGAGATTGCAGCTTTTGATCCAGTAAATAATACTTCTTTTGAGAAGTTGATCAATCCAGGATGTCCTATTCCTGCTGAAGCTACTGCTGTACACAATATTACGGATGAGATGGTTGCCAAATGCGCCAGCTTTGCGCAGGTGGGACAAGAGTTTATAGACTTTTGTGAAGGCGATGTGGTTCTGATTGCCCATAATAATGATGCTTTTGATCTTCATTTTCTTCGTCAAGAGTTTGGGCGTCATCAAATTCAAATGCCCTCATGGTCATTTCTAGATTCTTTAAAATGGGCAAGACGTTATCGTCCCGATCTTCCTAAACATACTTTACAATTCTTAAGAGAGATCTATCAAATAGAAGCAAACAAGGCCCACCGAGCCCTTGATGATGTTATTGTCTTGCATCAAGTCTTCTCTTTAATGACCGATGATTTAGATATGGAAACAATCTTTAAATTGATTAATAAACCTCGCGAACTTCACCATATGCCTTTCGGTAAGCATCAAGGGGTCCCCTTAAAAGATGTGCCGCGTGATTATATCAAATGGCTCGCTAGCTCAGGAGCTTTTGATAAGGCCGAAAATACAGAACTAAAAAATTGCTTTGAAAAGCTTGGCTACCTTTAACCATTCGTGTATGCATGAAGATTTGTATCATAGGATGTGGCTATGTAGGAAGATCGGCAGCTATAAAATGGAAGAATGAGGGGCATGAGATTACTGTCACAACGCGTTGCTTAAAAAAGGCTTCAGAATTAAGACAGTGGACAGATCACGTGTATATTTTGGGCGAGGATTGGCAAAAGTTGTTAGAAAAACAAGATGTTGTTATTTTGGCTGTAGCTCCTGATAGCCCGGCAGATTATAGGCCAACTTATCTAGGTACAGCTGAGAAGCTAGCCAAGGCTCTTAAGAATACGCATGTCTCCCAGGTGATCTATACAGGTAGTTCTTCGGTTTACGGTGAGCAGGGAGGGTTATGGGTAGATGAAGAGACTAAACCCCACCCTACTCAAACGAATAGCAAAATTTTGTTGTCTACCGAAGAAATACTATTTCAAGCTGCTACTTCCTACCGCCAAATATGTGTATTCCGCTTAGGGGAGATTTATGGACCAGGACGTTCAATCGTAGAGCGCGTTAAGCGTATGCTAGGCACTGTCTGCGCAGGCACAGGGGATAATTATACCAACCTTATCTATCTTGATGAGATTGTTTCTGCCATGGCTTATGCCCAGCAAAATAAGCTAGCAGGAATCTATAACCTTTGTGATGATTTTCATATTCCTCGTAAAGAGCTGTATAAGAAGATTAGTAAATTCTATGGCTGGCCCGATGTACAATGGAATCCTTCATTGCAAAGTTCTTTCCAAGGGAATAAAAAAGTTTCTAATGAAAAAATAAAGACTGCAGGCTGGCAGATCAACAAGGAAAATAGCGGTTTGCGCAGCATTCTTTTTTAAGAGTACGTTTTTGAGCCATTCTTTACACGATTTCATCCTTTGTTTTGTAAACCTTCCCTTAAAATACCGGAAGCAGCTTCTAGAGGATCGGCTATGTAGGCGTAGTTTTTTTAAAGAATAAAATTTAAGGCAAAGGCTTAAAAAACTTGAAACATATGTTTGATCCTTAAAAAGACTTCTTGCTTAATTAGATTTTTGCTATATTCTTATCCTTTAAACTAAGGAGAAAGATATGGGGAAATATGAGGAACTTAAAGTGCTGTCTGCCGAACAATTTAAAAGGGTGACGGGAGTAAAGCTTGAAACATTTGAAAGAATGGTCGAGGTTTTAGTAGAAGCACAAAACAGGAGATACAGAAGAGCAGGAAGAAAAGGTGGGCTAACTATCCAAAACAAGCTTTTGATGGCGTTGGAGTATTTAAGAGGGTATCGAACTTATTTTCATTTGGGTAGAAGTTATAGATTGAGCGAAAGTGGTTGTTATCGAGCATGTAGATGGGTGGAAAACACATTAATTAAAAGTGGAGAATTTTCGCTTCCTGGAAAGAAAGCTCTTCTGGAAAAGGAGAGTGAATACGAAGTAGTGCTTATAGATGCATCAGAATCATCTGTAGAGCGACCTAAGAGGAGAAGAGCTAAGGAAAAAAAAGATAAGGAATCGCAACGACAAGCAGAAGCATCTCTATTCAGGAAAAAAGAAAAGGCATACCCTAAAAAGTCAGGCGGTAGTCGATAAGAAGAGTAGGAAAGTTATTTGTACAGCCTTTAGCAATGGTAAAAAGCATGATTATAAGTTGTTTAAAGAAAGCAAGGTGCGCGTGTGCCACGAGCACATTGTAGATGTGCGTAACTATATGAAAGATGAGGGAAAATGGCTCCCTCGAAGTCGCTTTGCAGGAAGAGATTTCAAACCACCTTAAGCTGCTTTGGTCAAAAGCCAAGGTAGTGAGCGTTAAGGAAAAGGTATGATAAACATATCAGGTGAGGACTAAGGAGACGAACGAAAGTGAACTATTGACCCAAGTGTCGAAAGCTTGCTCAATGGCGTCAAAACTGGGGGTTGCGTATTCTTCCAAGATAAATTTAGGGGAAACCTGTTTACTGCCTAAATGGCGTCCGGCATAAAGATAGCGTGAACTTAGTCTAGGCTTTTATATAGAACGTGGGAACCTCATAGATGATGTTAAGAGAAAACCATATAAGTGAAGAACACAAAGTGGGAAATATCGAAGCATGTATGAGGGGCAGATCAACTCGTAGTAGTGAGGAAGTCTTTGTAATGAAGAGGGAGCGAAGGGGTTGGAATTGTTCAATTCAACTCAATAAGTCAAGTAGAAATACGAGGAACTTATGGGGGTGGAGAAAAGGCTGGAAAGCTTGAAGAACAATAGGAGCCGTATGAAGCGAGAGTTTCACGTACGTGTCTGTGGGAGCCTAAGGGGGAAGTCCCCTTGGGCGACCCGATTGGACTGATAGCCGCTGCGCGATAAGCGATAGTGGATATACAGGTATAAAAAAACTTCAAAGAAACTCCAGGCTACCAAAAAAATCTAGAAAGAGAAAACCGTTAACTCAGGAAGAAAAAAAGCAAAACCGAGCAATATCTTCGGAAAGAGTGGTAAACGAAAATGTGATTGGGAGTTTGAAAAGATTTAAAATCATAAGCGATAGATACAGAAATCGAAGAAGAAGGCTTGGCTTGCGCTTTAATCTTATGGCGATGGATCTACAACTATGAAATTGAAATTTAATTACTCAAGAAGTCTAAAGTAAACCTTCAATTCTTTAAGGTAATTAAGAATTATAGAAGACCTAGCCTACTTAGCACTCCAATAGCCTTAAAAGCTTAGAACATCCACGGGGCAGTAAGTTTTTCTTAATAATTGCGGAGGCCACATCTATTTCTGAGGACATTCAATTGGCTATTTAAGCGATAAATGAACAGAGAGGAAAAAGAGCCAATCAAAAGTAACTAGGCGTTTTTAAAGCTGAAAATAAAAGTATTAATAATACTATTAATCAATAATATCGGCGTCTACCATTTTTTGAATAAGTTCTTTAACTTCTTTTTCTGTATACGTACCATTCATACATTTTTGTCCTACTATTTTCATCTCTACTAATAAAGCTTGTTCGAAGTTGTGGACGTTGTAATAGCTGTTGAACTTATTATCTTTGAAAACCTTTTGATACTTAGGCCCCTCAGGCTTGTTCCAAGCTTTATTTATTATTATTTCGTGATCTTTAGCATATTGCCTTGCTTGCAAATCTTCAAAGATTTCAACAAGTTTTTCAATATTTTTTTCCTTAGTGATATGCGGGTCAATTTTCATTATTTCTGCTAGAGGTTCTTTCTCTAGGCAGGCGCTTTGAGATTCCGCGGCTACCCATTTATCGCACAGATATGTATAGCGAGCTTCTAAGCAATAATTATAGGATGAAAATGCTTGGTTGAAGAATTCCTTTAAACGAGCATTAGCCTTGGCTTTTTGATAAGTGTTAAAGAATAATTTAGCCGAAGTTTTAATTAAAAATTTTATTGTATCTTTAGCCTGTTCGGTATGTAGGTAGACGCCTGTTAGATCGTATATATAGGTTGCAGAATCATAAGAGGAATGTTTAAGATAATAATCCCAAAGTTGAGAGCGATTGGAGTAAATCTTGAAGAAGCCATGAATGGTTTGTTTGATATGATGATAAGTTCTTAGGTTGCTAGCATAATGAAGAAGTTCGAGATCTTTCAGCATTTCTTGATAAACAGTATTTAGCTTATTTGTTTCTATGATCTTTTCCTGCAGAGGGATAGTAGTTGCTGTAGTTTTATTATCAGCAAGTATAGGTAAAAATTTAAGAGGTCTAACAATTGGATTGAAGAGGTTAATACGATTAAAATTAGGCCTGTTTAGAAGAGGTTTAAGAGGAATATTAGGATTTACTTGCCCCTCCCAAATATTTAGTAGTCCGGCTAAATATTTTTCCAATTTTATCATTTTTTCCTGAGTCATTTTCTTTTTTACATTATTCTTTCTGTACTTTTTGCCTATAAACTGTTCTTCCCTTAAATAATCGTTAAATTTTGCTCGGGTAGCAAAGTCAGCGTAAAAATTATTTTCTTTACGATTACTTTTGGTATGCCTTTCCACTTCTTTAATAAACTTTTCAAATGTTTTCCATATAAGTTCCTCTTTTCCCCTTAATTTTTTTTCTTTCTTAACTTTAAAAGCATGAAGGCGGTTTAATTTCGTTTGAAAATTTTTATCTTTTTTGTTAAATGCTTTTTTAAAAAAAAGATCAGTTATTCCCCTTTGGTGAGCATAACAATATTTTTTATAAAGGATCTGGGGAGCCTTTGAGATAGCTTCAATTGTTTTTGCATGGAGAGGTTGTTTATCAAGCTTAAGGCCCGTCTTATCATAAATCAAACGGCGTAGTGCTTGAGGGGATTCACCTTGCAAAAATGCCTTATTAATATGGGAAGAATAGGCAGATAGTAAGCAAAAAGATTCAATGCTTTTTAAAATTTTATGAGCTTGCAATTCATCTTCATTAGCATCTAATTCAGCTTTTATATGGATAAATTTTTCTAGCAAATTGGGTTCAATTTTCATATAGGTAGAGAAAGTGTCTTCCAGTTTGTTTTCTAATCTACTAAGACTTATTCTAAGATGGCACAGATTAGCAATCTTTTTTAAAAGGATAAGAAACACCCTGCATAAGGGATGCATAGTATCACAAGGCTTAGTAGGAAGAGCATCTAAACGTTTTAGTAAATATTTAAGCTGATGGCTTTGTTGAAGGGTAAGTGTGCTTTTCGTAGGGTTTTGCAAGGTAGTACAACATATCCAAAGTAGCTTACGTTCCTGCTGGGTTAAGCTTTTTTTTTGGTTATGATCACAATAGTTTCTTGCTTTATAAACAGCTCTGTAGGCTTCATTAATTTTCATTGTTTACCCCTTTTTTAATAATAGTTATTATCCTAATTTAAATAAATATTAATAAATTGTTAAGAAAACATTTCTATAACCTTATGAATTGCAAAATCTTTACCCCCTTAACTCTTTGCTCCTATCTCTGCGCTAACCAGTTATTTCCAGTAAAAGTATTTATCACTTTAAGAAAATCTTTTTAAAGATTTATAGAATTTATCAAAAATTTAGGATTTTAAGGGGGTCAATCGATAAAAAGCCATACAGAAATGCAATAAAAAACAAAATAAGCTCGAAAAAGTCTGCGTACGAAAATTTTATCACAAAGCACCCTTTTGTCCATGCTAAATTAGGCTATCTAATAAATTTAAATTTGATCAAGTGAAGTTCCAAATTTTAAGAGCTTAATTAAAAATGTACCTTTTTGAACTTAGCTTAAGTCATTTAAAAGCAAGGTAAATAGGAGTGTCCGATAAATGGAGTAGAAGGGTGGTTAATCTAAAAAAATCTAGAGTCTAACGAGGTTTATAAGGGTATTTGATGAACGAGGTAAAGAGAAATTCTATTATAAAAAATCCTTTTTTTTAAATAGTGCAAATGGTGCCCTTTTTTGCTTTCCCTTATATTTGCTCAAGCTGTTTGCTGTCTCCATCAAAAAGTTATGCTACCGAACAAACGTCAAGATGGCCGTATTTAAATTAATACGGCCATCTTTCTTGAAAAATGGCCGTATTTGATGTAATATTCCTCTAAGTTAAGAACGCAGGGCAAAGTTAAGTCTAATGAAAAGCACTAAAGATAAAAAGCTGGCCGTATTCCAGCAGTTAAGCCAGGAGGTAGAGCCTATTAGCCTACCTATTTTGCTTGAGAAATTAGGCAGCGGCTATTCGGAGCGAAGTGTGCGAAGATGGCTGGCGGAGATGATAAGTGAAGGGCTTCTGGAACGACTTGGGCAAAAACGAGGAACAAAATACTATGCTATACAGCTTGCTAAGCGAGAAATGAGCAAAACAAGTAATTGTTTTGGAACAGCAAGCACAAAAGCCATTCAACAAGTGAGACGTCCTCTTTATGAACGTATGCCCCTTGCCTACAATGATCACTGGTTTGATACTTATCAGCCAAATATTACTTTTTACCTTTTTACAAGGATTTTCTGATGTAAATAAACGCACGGCGCGACTTAGCGCAAATATTCCGTTAATCAAAAGTAATCTTGTCCCCTTATCCTTTAATGATGTAGAAAGAGAGGATTATACCTCCGCGGTAATTGCGATCTACGAACTACAAGATATTCGTCCGCTCCTTGATTTATATATGTTCTCTTATATGCGAACGTGCTCCATGTATGATTCAACGGTAAAAGCCCTGGGATTTGATGAAATACGAGTACGTTATCGGCAGCAACGACGTGCCCTTATCCGCGATATTGTCCTTAATCAGCTCACAGAGAAAGGCTTGCAAAAATACATTTTTTCCCAAACTTTAAAATTGCCCAATAAAGAAGAGCAAGCTTTTTTTATAGAGGACGTGATGGAAGATCTTAAAGAAATAGACCAAAGCCGACTTGCAGGACTTGGAATTACACCAGAGCAGCTAAAGGCTTGGCTAAACTTAGCTAAATCTTGAAAGGGTGCGAATGCTGTAAAGATAAGAGCCCATCTCTTCACCATGAATATAAACCTTATTAAGTGCTAGCCTAGCTTTGGAAGATCTCTTTAGTGCTAACCATGCTGATATATATAGCCTTCATAAGAAAAAGCCCCTTTTTTTATAAAGATTATTCTCTTTAAAAAAAAGTTCACTCTTTGGAGCAAGAAAGAATAAAGCGTTAGCTTAAAGGAGCCTACTAAGTGAAGCTGAGGTTATAAAACACAAGGTGCCTTATTTAGTTTAAAGCCCCATCTTCTCGTTAAAATTTTTTAATTTACTGCGATTTAAGGCTCCACATTCAATAAGACGCCTGGATTAGCCTCTTTAAACTCTTGCAGGCCTTTATTACGGAGCCTACAAGCAGGGCATTGTTGGCAGCCTGCTTGGGAAATCCCTTCATAGCAGGTAATAGTTGTATTTAAGAGGTATTCAAGGATACCTAATCGATGAGCTATTTCCAACGTTTCCTTTTTAGTCAGTGAGACTAAAGGGGTTAAAATTTTAAAGTGTGGATTGGCTAGATCTATACGCAAAATTTTCTGCTTAAGGTCAAAATATTCTCGAGAACAATCTCGATATCCTGAATAGTTACCTTCCACGCCAATCACCCCTAAATAGATAAAGGAAGCTCCAAGATAATCCGCATAAATGGCTCCTAGGCGAGCCATTAATCCATTTCGGCCTACTACTAACGTATTGGGAGTAGTAGGTGGATCTTTCTCGATGGCTACCGCTGGGTTAATTAGTGCATTGGTGGTAACTTGACTTAAGCAGCTTAAGTTAAGCGTGGCATGCGCTACATTCCAATCTTTGCAAATTTTTTCTGCTTGTATAATTTCAGAAGCATGCCGCTGGCCATAGTAAAAAGATAGGCTAGTGACTGCATCTTTTCCAAGCTCTTGCATAGCAAGCGCTAAACAGATAGAAGAATCCATACCACCTGAATGAATAACAACTGCTTTCTTTTTTCTCATTTCCTCCTTAGGATGTTTGGTTGGCATGATACATATGCTCCCACATTTTTTTAAAGCCTGGGCAATTTTGTAGCAATTCCTCTTTAGTACCTTCGGCTAGTTTTTCTCCTTTTTCTAGATAGATAATCTTATCAGCGTCTTCAATGGTAGAGAGGCGATGAGCAATAATGATCTGGGTGACTTGCCCTCGTAGCTGATGAATTGCATTTTTAATATGTATTTCACTGCTAGCATCTAAAGCGGAGGTGGCTTCATCCATAATAAGGATAGGAGCATCTTTGGCTAAAGCCCGCGCTATAGCTAAGCGTTGTTGCTGGCCGCCTGATAGATTTTTTCCTGTTTCAGCTAATTCTGTGTCGTATCCTTTAGGTAATTGAAGAATAAATTCTTCAGCATAAGCTTTTCTAGCGGCATTTTCAATTTGCTGGATAGATAAGTTTTTTCCATAAGAAATATTTTCAGCTACTGTATCAAGGAAAAGAAAGGGTTTTTGAGGAACAAAAGCAATCTGTTCTCTAAGTGATTTTTGAGTAAAAGTTGTGATTGATTTATTGTTAATACGTATCGTTCCTTGCTGAATGTTATACAAGCGAGGAAGAAGATGAACAATAGTAGATTTGCCTGCTCCGGTGGGCCCTACAATGGCTACCGTGGTACCTTTTTCTACTTTGAAACTCAATCCTTTTAAAACCCAATCCTGGTCATAACGAAACCACACATTGTCAAATTCAATAGAATCTTCAAATGTAGCCATCGTTTCCGCCCCATCAACATCACGGATGCAGGGAACTAGATCCAACACTTCGCACATCCGTTCAGCAGCGGCGATTCCTCGTTGAATATGGCTATTTTCTTCAGCAAATTTTTTAATGGGTTCATAAAATATGTATAATAAGCCACAATAAAATAATACTTCAGGTATGCTCATGTGTAGCACATATAAACCATACATAAGAGCCGTGGCTAAGAAAAACATTCCGATGGTATGGATAATTGGGCGAGAAGCAAGATCATAACAAGCACTTTTTTTTTCAAGTGCAGCCATTTTCTGATTTTGATCTTTGTATTTTTTTAACGAAAACTCTTCCATCCCAAACAGCTTTACAGTTTGAATACCCGCTAGAAAATCAATTATAACGGAAGCAAAGCGTTCTTGATTTTGTTGGATTTGCCTTGAAATACGTTTAACACGTTTGGCTAGAAAAATAATAGGAAATACAATTAGAGGGAAGCCAATGAATATAATCAAAGATAGTTTCCATGAGGTGAGAAAGCACATCAAGAGGGTAGTTAATACAGTAAAAGGCGTTTGAAGGTAGTTAACGAGACAAGCATTGATAGCTTCAGCGATGGTTGAGGAATCACCCACTACACGTGCGGATAAGCTGCCAATATGATGATCATGGTAGAATTTTAAAGGTAGGGTTTGAATATGTTCAAAATACTGCTGTCGTAATTTACTACTCACCCGAATAGCTAAGACTCGTGTCGAGAAGCGATGAGCAAACAGTGTAAGGGCTTTAAAAAAAGCAACAAATACTAAAAATAAAGCAAGACTGGACAGATTTTCTTTAATAGGCAATATATGATTGATACGGCGCGTAGCTTCTTCCAGAAGATTTTTATTTTTAAGCTTAGCCATAAAATGGTCGATTTCGGCAGATGTAATATAGCCTTTATGATTGCTATCTAGCTGCTCGAAGCGTTGATGCACCTCTGCCAAGCTTATTTTATCAACTTTTTGCAAAGAGCCCTCTTTTAAGGGGGCGAAAAGCTCAAATATGTCTGGCCCTTTCTTAGTAATTATTCCTAAGGCCAATATTTCTAACTGCGAGGCCACCGTGAGTAATAACATTGCTAATATAATAAACACGATGAGGGTAGTATGCACATGTTTATCAAAAGAAATTTTAAAAATTTTTATCATGTTAATATTAAACCTAAAATCCAAGATATTGTGTTAGGGCTACACGTGATATAAAAAAATGAAAACCAATGAGAGGTTAAAGGCTATAAATTAAGGAATATTTTCTTATTGTTAAGAAATGAGCCCCTAAAAACACTCCTCTTCCTTTCTTTTGCTTCTATCTTTTTATTAGGGGTGTAGGTTGAGGCTAGTCTATCTGTTAGCATGGCTAGTGAACTGGCCCATTTTACGAAACTTAAGATAACGTTGTTCAAGTAAAATGTCTTTGGGAATGTGGCGAAGTGTTTGCCATTGCTCTAAAATGAATTGCTGCATATTTATATAAGCTTTTTGCGGATCGTGATGCGCTCCTCCCAAGGGCTCATTGATGATGGCGTCGATAATATTTAAAGGCAGCATATCTTCAGCATTTAATTTAAGAATACTAGCAGCTTCCGTATTTTTCTTTGCATCTTTCCATAAAATGGAAGCACATGCTTCTGGAGAAATTACAGAATAATAAGCATGTTCCATCATGCCTACCACGTCGCCTACTCCCATGCCTAATGCGCCTCCTGAGCAACCTTCACCTATGATAGTAACAATAATGGGCGTATTTATACGTGCCATCGTGCGTATATTTAAAGCGATTGCCCATCCTTGTCCTCTTTCCTCAGCCTCTAAGCCAGCATAAGCGCCAGGTGTGTCTAAAAATGTTACGATAGGAAGGTTAAATTTTTCAGCTAGTTGCATAAGCCTTAAGGCTTTTCTAAAGCCCTCAGGGTTTAGCATCCCAAAGTTTCGGTGGACTCTACTTTCGGTATCGCAGCCTTTTTCCTGGCCCATCACCATACATTTCATAGGGCCGATTTTAGCTAATCCCCCTATAATCGAAGGATCATCTCCATACGTGCGGTCCCCACAAAGTTCATAAAAATTCTGACATATGTTTTTTATATAGTCGCTAGATTGAGGGCGGGAAGGGTGGCGGCAGATCTGAACGCGCTGCCAGGGAGTTAGCTCGGCATATATTTTCTCTTTAAGCTTTTCTAGTTTCTGCTCAAGTTTTTTAATTTCTGTGTTGAAAATCGGATTATCATTATTTTGCTTTTTAAGATGCTCTATAGTTTTAACATATTCTTGAATCTGTCTTTCGTGTGGTAAAATGTCCAAACAGTCGCTCCCTAGTTACAGGATTTTTTTCAAATTTATTCGAGCAAAGTATAGAAAAAAGGAACTTAATTTGACACTACTTGTTGGCAATCTCAATGATCGTTTGCATGTTATTTTCGGCCTTAAAAAAATCTTTTGTAAGTTCAATAGTGGTAGGACGAGAAATAATGATGGAATAAAGCTCTTCTATATCTTCAGCAGCCATACGGATACAGCCATCGCTTTCATATTTACCTAGACTATTGGTATCTTCAACTAATGTGCCATTTTTTATTAGCCATGGCATGCCATGGATACCCAAGCCCTTAGCTGGTGCCGTTGTTCCGTGAAGTTCTTTTTCAAAAGGAATCCAGCGTGTCCCAAATATGCGTATCATTTCTACTTTTGCGCCTTGATGGATCCCCATTATCTTAGGGGTATAGACGGCTACTCGCGGACCTAAAGAATATATTCCAATAGGAGTCAATAAGCCGGAGTTTGTGGAAGGATCCAAACGCCCTAATCCTACTTGATATGTTTTAACTAATACTTTTTCCTTAGCATTTATATCATAATAGTAGAACCACATCTGGCAGCGCGATAAGTCAATCAAAAGATGAAAATGAATCATTTTGTGAGGATGTAAAATATTGAAGCGTGCACCTTCGCTTATATCTTGTTTAAGATAATCAGGCTTTCCATTGAGACTGCGAGCGATAAAATGACGCGAAGTTTTATAGTAATTCGCATAATCCGATAGCCAGGCAGGCCTGCCTTTTTGCCAATTGACGCGGCTTTTATAAGTGATGGTCTCTACAATAGGAAATTTAGGACTGGTGGTATTAAAAAATTCCAGCACCCTGTTTTCTTCAGTGAGCTGTGCTTTTAATTCTAATACCTTCTCAGAAGAGTTAAGATGGTCATCAGAATCTTTATCGGATAATTCTTTATCCTTAGCTTTTAGGGAGGGTGTAGGAAGAGGAGAAGATGGTGTTTGAGAAAGAGAGGGAAGAGCAGAGTTGGAAAAAGAATTGCTTTTTATCTCAATTTCAATAGGAGGATGAGAGGTAGCGGGCTCAATAATAAAATTTGAGTGAGGAGACTTATTTTTGAATAAAGCTGCCACGCCAATGATGCTAAACAGAATAATGGCCGAAATGATTAATAATCTGGGTAAGGTCATGATAATGACTGCCTTTGCTTAATTATGGGTAAAGTATAATACAACAAAGCGCAATTTGGCCACTAAAACTTCTTAGGCAGCTGAAAAGTTAAACCCTATTTCCAAAAGATTATACCCTCTGCTCAATAAAGAAATAAAAATCTTATGAATTTTTATCCACTGTTAAAGAGACTGGAAAACAGATGCTTAGCTATCTATATTTTAAAGACTCACCATAAGGGGATAAGGATGGAATTAAGGATGTACAATCCTCTATTCCTTATCCTATATCCTTAAACGATTGGATGATTAGATAGAACGAGGTCGTTCAATGAGTTTACGCATTTTCTTACCAGGAGTAAACTTAACAGCATTGCGTGCAGGAATAACAATAGGTTCCTCGGCTTTTTTAGGATTACGACCGATTTTTTGCTTTCGTTCGACCACTTCAAAGACACCAAAATCACGAAATTCAAGGCGATCCCCATCTGAGAGGCATTCAGTCATTTTATCTAGAAAAGATTGTATGACATGGCGTACATCATTAGGATGTATCCCTTTATCTTGAGAAATCGAATTGATCAATTTCTTTTTTGTCATAGTACTTTTCTTGGTCATAGTTGTCATAATTTTAGAACTCCTTAATTGAATATGCGATGAGTTTATGGGCTATTTTTTGTATTTACTTTATTTACTAGCAAGCTTTTTTATTTTTCCTAACCTTGCTTTCTTGGAAAAACTGTAGAACGCAGCTAAAAATATTTAAACCTTATGATAATCAATCAACTTTTCGTTTCAAGAAGATTCTTTACTTTAGGCATTATATTTTTGAGGATAGAGCTGTTCGTCTAGGAAAATGTTAATTTTCAATACTTATTAATATCTTATTCTTTTTACCAACGGCTAACAACATCAGGCGATTTGCTATTAAGTCATCAGGTTGTATGATATAGTTCTCATCTTCAACTTTATTGTTATTTAAATATATTCCTCCATTTCGAGCCAAGCGCCTTGCTTCACTCTTACTAGGCAAAAGTCCTACTTGGCATATCAGTTCAAGCAATTTAGCATTGATTACCGTCTTGTTATTAAGGATACGAGAGGGCATATTCTGCGCCATTAATTCAAGTGTGGGAGCATCCAAATTAGCTTTTGCTCCTGGGGCTGCCGCTTCGGTAACTCCTAAAGCTATTTTAAGATTTTCTTCTCCATGAACGATACGCGTAACTTCCTTTGCTAAGCGTTTTTGAGCAGTATTGGGTACGTAATCGGGTTGCTGCATTTGCTCTTGATATTTTCTAATTTCCTCCATATCCATAAAGGTCAACATGCGCATCATTTTAATGACATCGACATCAGAAACACGTACTAAATATTGATAAAACTCATAAGGAGAAAGCTTATCTGCTGAAAGCCAGATGGCTCCTTTTTCAGATTTTCCAAATTTTTGTCCATCACTGCGGGTTAATAGAGGAAAGGTTAAGCCATAAGAGGATTGACCAAGTGCTTTTCGAATGAGCTCTGTTCCTGCTGTAATATTGCCCCATTGGTCACTTCCACCTATTTGCACTTTTACCCCATAATTCTGAAATAAATGAAGAAAATCGTATCCTTGTAAGGCTTGATAGGCAAATTCTGTAAAGCTCATGCCTTCTTCCGAAGTCATACGTCCTTTAACAGAATCTTTAGAAAGCATGGGGCCCATTCTAAAATACTTACCTATCTGGCGCAAGAAACTTACAAACGAAAAATTTTTGAACCAATCATAATTGTTTAAAAAAACCGTTGCATTAGGACGACCATGAGTATCAAGGATTTTTTCAAAATTTTTACGAATACCTATAAGATTTTTTAGTAATGTCTCTTCATCTAAGATTTGTCGCTCAGAAATTTTACCTGAAGGATCGCCAATCATGCCTGTTGCTCCTCCTAATATAACGAAGGGAGTATGTCCAAAGCGTTGAAACCAGGCAAGCCCCATCATGCAGATCAGGTGGCCTAAATGTAAGCTATCGGCAGTAGGATCAAATCCGCAATAAACTTTTGTAGGCTGTGTTAATATATCTTTCAGCTCATCACTTGTGCAAGCTTCAATAAAGCCACGTTCAGCTAGAGTTTCTATTAAGCTGGGCATGTAAGTCCTTAAAAAGGGTGAGAATGGATGCTATTTTGAATTTTAAGTATTTTTCTGTCAATGAACTAGATGAGTGTATGAAAAAATTTATTCCTGCATAGCAAGATGATTTATAATGAGGATAATTTTTCTTACTCTCCATTTCCCATTATGTAAAGCTAAATAAATTACCTCTTCATAAATTATTTAGCTTAAAAAGAGGATGGATAGCGAGCAAAGAGCTAGCCAATTATTTGTAAAAGGGTAGAGGAGAGATATCTACAAAACAGATTAAGATAAAAAGAGATCAGGCCCAAAGGGGAAAGATAAAGATGAAAAGGTTTAAGATTTCCGACCCATCGCTTAAATAGCCGTAAAAGGAAATAAGTAGATAAGAAAAAATTGCTCTATTAGCTAAAAGCAAATCCAGGATATCTTAATCCTCTCGTGCCGGTTGTGTGAGTTACCTTAAACTCATCAAGTGAGCTTACCCTTAAGAAGCGACTAAAAAATTAAAGCATACGGATGAAGAAAGATAGGACATTTGAAGCTGATAAAGGGCTCTTGTAAATCTCCCTTTAGACCCAAATAAAATAGTTTTTTATATTAAGCTTGGTTTTCTTAAAAAGGATTATAGATGTCTATAAACCTGCATTCCATCTGAAATTTTTCGTGCAAATGAGCAGCTAAAGCTCTAGGCCCAATTTTTTCAGTAGCGGAATGTCCCATAGCAAAAAAATTAATCTTTTCTTCATAGGCTTGGCTCCAGGCTGGTTCATCAAAATTGCCTGAGACGAAGGCGTCTAATTTTTCATCCGCAGCGTAGGATAAGAATTTATAACCGCCTCCCGCTACTAGACCTACAGTTTCAATTTCTTCCTTCCCTCCTGGAGCTATATGAGCAACATGGGCATAATAATCTTCCAGCTTTTTTTGAAAATCTAGACGACTCATTTTTTTCAAACGGCCCTTAACTCCTAAATATAGACCGTTAGCTAGACCAAAGGGTTGAAGATTATCCCACCCCATTTCTAATGCAGCCCTCCAGTTGTTGCCCCATTCACAATGGATGTCTAAGGGGAGGTGATAGGCGATTAGAGAAAGATTATGTTGGCAAAGCAAAGCTAGTTTAGCTTTTTTTATTCCTCGAATTTGATAGCTATCCTGATTCCAAAATAGGCCATGGTGTACAAGTAAAGCATCTGCTTTCCAGTGAACCGCCGCTTGAAGAGTTTCCAAATTTGCCGATACGGCTGTAGCTAATTTTAAAATTTCTTTTTTTCCTTCGACTTGTAAGCCATTCAAGCCATAATCCTTGATGGAGCTGGGCTCTAAAAGTTTATCTAAGTAAACACAAAGTTCTTGTAATGTAATCATAGGCCTACTAATAATGCGAATAAACTTTAAAAGAGATTATAATGTCAGATAATAGTTTTATCGGCCAGCAAATTGCTAAAAAATCGGCCGGCTATGCGGCGGCAAATTTGGTTGAAAACGGAATGACAGTAGGATTAGGTACTGGTTCCACTACAAGTTTTTTTATTGAAAAGCTTGCTCAACGATGTGAGGAGGGCCTTAAAATTCAAGCCGTGGCTACTTCCTCTCAATCTCAAAAGTTAGCATTAGAAAAAGGCATTCCTTTAATTGATATCAATACTCTTTTTTCTATTGATCTAACGGTGGATGGAGCTGATGAAATTGATCCTGACAAAACAATGATTAAAGGTGGTGGCGGAGCGCTACTAAGAGAAAAAATTGTAGCTAGCATGAGTAAGGAAGCGATCATTATTGTGGATCAAGCTAAACTTGTTAAAAAGCTCGGGCAAGTTCCTTTACCCGTTGAAATTGTTCCCTTCGCTTATCCTGCAACTATTTATCGTATTGAACAGCTAGGTTATCAAGGTAAATTAAGGACCCATGATGAAAAAAAGTTGTATTGCACAGATAATGGAAATTATATTTACGATATTTATTTCAAAGAAAAGTTAGAAAAAGCTGAGCAATTGCACCAGCGACTGAGCGAAATTGTAGGTGTGGTAGAATCTGGCCTTTTTATTCGTCTAGCGGGAAGGATTATTGTTGGCTATAATGATGGGGAAGTGAAAATTTTTACAGAATTAAAATAGTCGAAATTTTAGGATTTTAAATCCTTTTGTGGAATTTAAAGTTTTTTTCCTTGCCCCGGTAAATCATTGGAGGAAAGGATGGTAAGCCTCTTTCCAGAAGAAAGGAAAGACAGATAAAAGAGAAAATCTTTAGAATATCAACTAAATAGATTTACAGCTTAAGGTTAATAACGGTTAATTTTTAGATCAACGAGGAGATCTCCTCTTTTACTCAGGATTTATTATTTATGCTTTCCGAACTTATTCAGCTTTCCTTTGATAAAATCATGCAAACTCGCTCTTATACGGTAGTAGTCTTGAAAGGGCAGGGAAAAAAATTTGCTATCTATACTGATCCTGCTATTGGCCGTAATCTCCAAATTTTTTTGACAGGTGCAGAGAAAGCTAGGCCTCTTACTCATGATCTTATTAGTTATATTTTCCGCGGGTATGAAATTAGAATTAAACAAGTTGTTATCAATGACATCCAGGATACCACATATTTTGCACGCCTATTTTTAGAACAAGATGCAGGGGGACGACGTCACATTGTAGAGATTGATGCTAGGCCTAGCGATTGTATAACTCTTGCATTAATGAATAATGCTCCAGTCTTTTGTACGCGCGAAGTCTTGGAAAAAACTTTGGCGATTGAGGAAGAATGAACGTTGGTTCAATCAATATTTAATATTAAAATTGTTTCTAGCTAAGGCAATTAGGCTAGCAACAGCCTCTTCGGCATCTTCGCCTTCGGCTTCTATTTGAATTTTAGAGCCTTTAGTAGCGGCCAACATAAGAATACCTAGTAAAGACTTAGCATTCACATAACTTTTTTGGTAAATGAGATGGACTTCTGATCTAAAGCTTGTAGCGCATTTGACAATTTCCGTTGAAGGTCTTGTATGTAAGCCTCGATCGTTTTGTACGACAAAAATTCCTGTATATCTTTTATTATTCGTAAGTTTGGCCATATCCTTTAACCTTGTTTTACAATTAGCTTGATTGTCATGCCATCACTTTAAGCTTTTCAAGCTACCCTTAATTTAATTAAAAATATTCCCTGCCTCCCAAAAAGGGATACGCCCTAATTTAATATTCTGCAATAAAATTTTTTTCTTAAGGGGCTGCTTTATTATAAGGATTTCCTAATTAAGCGCTTGAATAAAAAAAATATCGTTTCTTTTTTTGTCTTCATATCCTAAGAGAAAGGCAATTAAAAGTTTTAAGAACCTTCATAAAAAAAATAAAAATTATTTTAGCATATTCGTTTAGCCATGAACATTTTATGTTTAAAAAGAAGTTTTAAATAAATTTTTAATAGTATTTTTAGTTGTTAGCGATTAAAAAAGAGATTAAGAACAAGTTTAAAGGAGTAAGGTGATGTTAAAGTCTATATGTTTTTTTCTCGGGATAGCTGGCTTAAGCCTAACGCCAATATTGGGTGCAGGATTAAAGATTAGCAATCGCTTACATGCCATCCATTTTGGCCCTGGACCCACAGGCGATCAGGGGCAAGAGGTAGAGGAGGAGAAGCGGCAAAATCTTTATGCCATTAATTTTGGTCCTGGGCCTGATGGAGACCAAGAGGTAGAGGAGGATAAAAATGCGGATGAGACTGTTTAAGGAATAGCTTTATTATTTTTCTAAAGATCAATACTAGAATTGAGAAGATAAGAACTTTACTTTGCATCCATTAAAAATAATTATAACAAATATAAATTAGGCTGATAGATTGATGGGCATTATTTCACGAATTGGCAATTATTGTAGTGAGCGATCTTTCGCACGTATAAATGAGGATAGTGTCCAACCCTACAGAAGGCTGGAGGCTGGAAGCCTAAATCAGGTTCTTGGCAATCCCTCCCATCAAATTTCTAATGAAGAAAATGAGAGTGAATCTGAAAGGGCAAATGAGGGTATTGCTCCTTTAAGAGAGAATGATTTTGCAAACAGCTGCAAATCGACCTGGACAACAGCCTTACCTTTACTGTATGGATTGTCTGCCGGCATTATAGGTGCAAATGCAGCACAATGGGATAATCGGCAAGTTGAGATGCTGAGTGCCGCCGGATTAGGAGCTACTTTACGTATCTATTCACACTATTGCTCTTCTGGAAAGATTGCCCAATGGGCCCCTCCTTTTTTCGCCAGTGTAGCGGCAGAAGGCTTATTTGCACTGACCAATTTCTACCTTAATTTGGATGATATGAGTCAAGAGGGAAGATTATTGTCCGGCTATTATGAAAATATCCTTAAAACTCTTGTTCGATCGATCACCTATGCTTCCACTGCTTTTTTTGTCACCCATAATATTTTAGCAAAACCTAAAGAATTACCTTCTCAGGATTCTGATCTACGTACTAGGCTTCTTATTTTAGGAGGATCAGCTAATAAAGTGGCTTTGGCTGCTCATTATTTAGCTTTGCTTTCCTTGGGAGCAACTCTCATCGTGGCTAGCCAACAAATGCCAGAGAATTCTAGAAAAATTCTTCATTTAGATTTTGATGCAGGCATTTTAACTTTGAGTTATACGGCAGCCAATTTCATTTTTAGGTGTGGCTTAAAGACTCATGATTGGTCGTTAGAAAATTATAGGTTCTACCGAGAATATTTTCAAGGTCTTGACAGAGAGCCTACAGCACTTAAGAATAGAATTTTGATCCTTGCAAGAAGAACTCTTGAAACTTTTAGTGGAGTTTTGCCAGGATTTTTATTTCCCTTTAATGCCTCTCTTTCTTATGGTGCTCTTGGATGTCTAGGAGCTGCTACACGCGTTCTTCAAGAGAGAAGTTATGAAAGGTTGCATAGTTACACGAGAGTTACACGTTTAGAAATTACAGCTAGAAAGGCTGAATATGTTAAGACAGGCATTTTGTCTATCGCGCTTTTAGCTTTTACAATCGCATGCATGATGACCAATGATTGGCATACGGGTTCAGCAATGCTTACGCTTGGTTTAACTTCTGTGGGAGGATATTTATCAAGTAAGGCTGTTGAACTCTTGATTAGCCAGCGAAATTTGGACAATCGACTGATCAATCAACTTGATTTTGAATTAAACGTCAATAGCTACGGGATCTTGTTCTTATATCTTTTTCTCCATACCAAGTTTATGCTTCTAAATTCTGATGTGGATGTATCGAGTGGTTTTAAATATGCGCTATTACTTTCTATGTATGGATTGCTAGGATTTAACTTAGGAAATAATCGTGCAAGATTTGGTAGTGTGCACAATTTAAATCCCGAAAATGCTTCAAGCTTTGCACTAGCGCAGGCCGCTAATAATTGCATGGAATATAGAAATTCTCATTGAGAAAATGTTTTTTCGCCAGGGCTTACAAAAATTTGCCACTCTTTTTCTTCGTTTAACCCTAAATAAAAAACAAACAGTCTGTTCTTATCTAATCAATAAATAAATGAGTTAAAGGTTCTTTTACATATTTGTTTAAATCTAAGCTTTTTATATTTAACTAGAGTGTTAAGTAACTTTTTTTACTTGTAATTTTTATTTTAAAGCTTTAAGAATACCTGGAGGAATAAGCTTTAGAGCGAGATGGCCGGATGGTATTTTAAGTTTGTAAGTTTCTTTTGCCTGATCTATTTAAAGGTCTTAAGAAGTTTAAACATATATACATCGCTTTTGGCGATGTGTTGTTTGTTTCTATGCTTTGCAAAGAGGGAAATAGGAATCAAAGCATGTAATAGAGCCAAATTTTTCTCTCTTTTCTAAAGTTCATAAAAAGAGGGGAGAGCAAAAAGCTAGATGTTTAAAAAAAACTTGACTAAAGGTTTTTTAAGGTTAAAAGATAAAGACATTCTGCTAATTATAATCTCTTCTGAAAACATGGATAATTTCAATAATATTTAAAAATTAGGTTTATATATTTATGAGCATCAGTTCATTTATTAATCATTATAGGCATAGGTCCCTTGAAAATCATTTTGATTCTGACTTGGAGAGCAGTGATGCCGAAAGAGCTACTTATCCTTATACTTCATTGGAAGGAGGGAGTGAGACAGAAGATTTTTTGTCTCCCAATCCTCCTGCTATCAATAGTGACATAGAACGTTTTTCTTCTTCGGATGAAGAAATTTCTGTAGGGCGTGCTTCTTCTCGTCCGATAAAGAAAAAAGCCATTAAGCGGCCTAAAGTGACTAAGCTGCCTAGTATGTGTAAATTAACATGGCAGACGACTCTCCCTTTTCTGCTTATCAGCTCCACCACATTGACTGCATTAAATGCTACAACCTGGGGCAACTCCCCTGTGGAGGTCTTAAGTGCTGCTGGATTGGGAGCTACCGTACGTCTTTATTCACATTACTGTACACCCAAGAAAGTCGCTCAATGGGTAAATCCTTTTTTTGCCAGTCTTGCAGCGGAAGGCTTATTTGCCTTTACCAATCTCTACCTTAATTTGGACGACATTTGTGAAGCTTTAGGTATTTCTTCCAATGATGCCTACCACATGAAAACGAGTATACGTGTGATCACCTACGCTTCCATGGCTTTCTTTGTGGCTCATAACATTTTAAACAAACCCAGAAAGCTTCCTAAAAATGAATACCCTTGGGCAAGAGAAAATCGTAAAAGGCAGCTTATGTTGGGAGAAAAAGCCAATAAATGGGCTTTAACCGTCCACTATTTAGCTCTAGCTTCTTTTGGATCGGCACTTATCATTGCTAGTCAGCAAATGCCAGAAAATTCTAAAAAGATTCTTCACGTGGATTATCATGCAGGAATTTTAACTTTAAGTTATACAGCAGCTAATTTCATTTGTAGATATGGCTTAAAGGCTCACGATTGGATGATAGAAAACCGCTATAAATATAAAGAGTATTTACGCGAAATTGAGGATCATCCCAAGACACTCAAAAATAGACTTCTGAGTATCGGAAGAAGGACGCTTGATACAGTAGGTAAAGTTTTACCAGGCATTCTATTTCCCTTTAACGCTACTCTTTCCTATAGTACTTTAGGTTGTTTAGGGGCAGTTACCCGCGTTTTGCAAGAAAGAGATTATGAAAGATTAGATAGCCAAACAGGCGCAAGTCGTTTAGAAATTACTGCTCGAAAAACAGAGTATGTTAAAACAGGTGTTCTATCGCTGGCACTTTTAGCTTTTACAATTGCTTGCATCATGACAAATGATTGGCATACAGGTTCAGCCATGCTTACACTTGGTTTAACTTCTGCAGGTGGATATGTAACAAGCAAAGCTGTCGAACTCTTAATTAGCCAGCTAAAGTGGGATAATCGACTAATCAATCAACTTGATTTTGAGCTAAACGTCAATAGTTATGGAATTTTATTCTTGTATCTCTTTCTTCATACAAAATTTATGCTTTTAAATTCTGATGTGGCTGTTTCAAGTGGTTTTGAATATATGCTATTGCTTTCTATGTATGGGCTACTAGGATTCAATCTAGGAAATAATCGTGCTAGATTCGACAGCATACGGAATCTTAATCCAGAAAATGCTTCACCTTTTGCCTTAACGCAGTTGGCTAACAATAGTATGGAATATGCTCTTAAATAAAGCATTTAACCTGGGAAGTGAAAGAGATGTTTTTTAAAGTCTTATTTTACCCCCTTTAAAAGAATAAGGGTTGAGGAACACTTTGTCATTTAAATAAATATCTTTTTGAGTGACAAAGTGGCTGACAATTTTTTAAATAATCAAGATTCTTGCGTTGGTAGCAAGTGGAATATTTTCTATTATTTTCAATCCTATGCACATGCAGCTTTCATATAAGTAGCTTTACATCCAGTGGCTATCCTTTCCAAATTAATCATTCTTGTCCGCGCATTCCTTTAATGCCGATAGCAAGCTATTTAAAGCTCCATCTTCTTGTCATTTACCTAGACACCGATGAGTAGCAGCTCTTGATCCCCAATTCGGTCCTTTAGGAAAATCACAACAACGTGACCCTGTAATCAAAATCCAAAATAAGCTGTTACAAATTTTTCTGCAGAGAGTATAAGGCTTTCTCTTTTAATTTTTTGGATGATTCTGCGGCAAAAGCGGTTGTAAGATTCTCCATTGGGTGTCTGTAAGTCCTTCAAATCTTCCTGGCATATGTCTTCTCTTTCTTAAAAAAAGTAGTGTATAGATCACAAATTTAAAAACTTCAATATTAATAGGATATGTTCATAGGGTTAATAAATAGCTTCTCAAGGTTTAAATTGCTTATTCTCTTAGAGAATGCAAGAATTAGCGCCTTCTTGCCAAAATATGGATAGGTTTTAATCAATTGATTTAGCTAATAAAGATGAGCGATGAATAGGATCAGCAAACCTTTTGAAAAAAAGCCCCCAGGCTTTTTTCAAAGAAGATTGATTTAATTCTTAAAATTATCAATCAATGATAAGGGTGGCTTTAAAATCCAATTAAGTTAGGTAACGCTGAAGCTTATTTTGTTACTTCTTCTTATATCTACTTTCCTCCTTCTTATGATTGCTTCCCGTCATGCTGTACATACAATTCGTGAATAGGTATATTCAAGCCTTTCATTACAAAAGGTACAATATGCTCAAAAAACGTTCACAAGTAGCTAAAAAGGACTGTTGGAATGTAGAATCTCTTTATTATTCTTTAGCCGATTGGCAAAAAGATTTCATCTCCGTAGCTGAAATGGATAAATCTCCTCATTGGCCTCAACTAGCTCGCTTTAGAGGCAAGCTGGGAAAAGATGCTAAAACTCTTGAAAAAGCATTAGAAGTGCTCTTTGACATTTCTAGAAAGCTCTCTAAGCTATATACCTATGCTCACTTACGTCATGACGAAGATATTACTAATGATGAATATAAAGCAGCTTTGGCTAAAATTACTCATTTACATCATGCTTTTAACCAGGAAAGCGCCTGGTTTGAGCCTGAACTTCTTGCTTTACCGGGTGCAGAGTTAAAAAAATTAAGGGCAGCCGAGATTTTAAAAAGCTATCGTTTTTACCTAGAAAAAATTGTTCGGCTGAAAAAATATACTTTATCAGCAGAAAAGGAAGAGCTAGTAGCCTTGTCAGGGGAAGCAATGTCTACAGGAGTTAAAGCTTTTTCTGCTATCAATGATGCAGATTTTAAATTTGAAAAAGTGAGCGATAGCCAAGGAAAAAAGCATGAATTGACGCAATCTTCCTATGGAGTATTCATACGGGAGCAAGATCGCACTTTGCGGAAAAATGCTTTTGAGCAGATGCATAGCAAATATATGCAGCATGAGAATACTATGTGTGAATTATTAAATGGAAATGTGCAAGCTCATATTTTTAATGCTCGGGCCCACAATTTCCAATCATGTTTAGAGGCTTCACTTCTGCCGAATAACATCGACGTAGAGGTTTATCATTCCTTGATCTCTGCTGTAAATGCTAATGTAGATGTTCTTCATCATTACATCCGCTTGCGGGAAGAATTTTTAAACATAGGCCCTCTTCATTTGTATGATATGTATGTTCCTTTAGCTAGCCACGTAGATATAAAGATGAGTTACGAAGAAGCAGAAGAGGCTGTAATAGAATCGGTTGCACCTTTAGGAACAGAATATCAAAATATTTTAAAAAGGGGGCTTATAGAGGAACGATGGGTAGATCGATATGAAAACATAAATAAGCGCTCTGGAGCCTACTCAAGTGGTTGCTACGATAGTATGCCTTATATTTTGATGAATTATAAGGGGCTTGTAAGGGATGTTTTCACGCTTGCGCATGAAGCAGGCCATAGCATGCATAGCTACCTAAGTCGTAAAAATCAGCCTTATCAATATGCCGATTATCCCATTTTCTTAGCAGAGGTAGCTTCTACATTTAATGAAGACTTATTAATGCGTTATCTGCTTAAAAAAGCTCAATCTAAAGAAGAGAAAATATTTTTGCTTAATCAGCAGATTGAAGATATTCGTGCTACATTATTCCGTCAAACCATGTTCGCTGAATTTGAACTTTTTATTCATGAAAGAGCCGAAAAGAATATACCTCTTACCCCAAAAATGCTTAAAGAGCAATTCTTCAAGCTTAATGTGAATTATTTTGGTCCTGCCACAATCGATCGCTTAATAGAGTACGAATGGGCAAGGATTCCCCATTTTTACTATAATTTTTATGTTTATCAATATGCTACAGGCATTAGTGCCGCTTTAGCCCTTTCAGAAAAAGTATCACAGGGAGGTAAAAAAGAACGTGATGCTTATCTATCTTTTTTAAAGAGCGGCTCTAGTCAGTATCCGATCGAGTTATTAAAAAAAGCTGGAGTAGATATGCGCTCGGCTGCACCTGTTGAATCAGCCATTCATAAATTTCAAGAGCTGGTAAAAGAATTAGCTTCTTTGCTAGGCAAAAAAAAGAGCGTAGCTAAAAAAACTACCAAAAACAAAAGTTAGAGGTTTTAGCACTTTCTGTTGGTGATTGCTAAATTTAGCTTGCGAAAATTTAATCTCTTAAAATATAGTGAGGCTTCTATCCTCTGGAACATGTATTTAAATCTTGCAAAGTAGGGAGTTTTTATGGAACAGACACAAACAAAAGAAAAACAAAACTTGAACATCAAATTTAAGCCTCTAGGTAACAGAGTGCTTGTTCGTCGTCTTGAGCAGGAAGAAAAGTTGAAAGGTGGCATCATTTTGCCGGACAGCGCAAAGAAAAAGCAAGAGCAAGCCAAGGTTGTAGCCATTGGTACTGGTAAAAAAGATAAAAAGGGGCAGTTGATCCCTATCCCTGTAAATATAGGCGATATCATTATTATGGAGAAATATTCAGGCCAAGATATCAAACTAGAAGATGAAGAGTATGTCATCTTAAAGGCAGATGATATTATTGGTATTGTAGAATAACATAGGTTCAAGGAGAAACAGATTATGACCGCGAAAGATATTAAATTTAAAGAAGATGCTCGTCAAAAGATTCTTAAAGGGGTGCGCATTCTTGCTGATGCCGTAAAAGTTACACTAGGTCCCAAAGGACGCAATGTGATTATTGATAAAGCATATGGAACACCTCACATTACAAAAGATGGTGTAACCGTAGCTAAAGAAATTGAGTTGGAAGACAAGCATGAGAATATGGGCGCTCAAATGGTGAAAGAAGTAGCTAGTAAGACAGCTGATAAAGCTGGAGACGGTACAACTACCGCTACAGTGCTTGCTGAATTTATTTATGCTGAAGGTCTTCGTAATGTGGCTGCAGGAGCAAATCCGCTCAGTTTACGCCGTGGTATTGAAAAAGCTGTCAAAGCAGTTGTTAAAGAATTACAATCCCGCAGTAAAAAAGTTCAAGACTCTAAAGAGATTGTTCAGATAGCCACTATCTCTGCCAATAATGATCAGCAGATTGGAGAAATCATAGCTAAAGCTATGGAAAGGGTGGGGAAAGACGGAACCATCACGGTCGAAGAAGCTAAAGGCTTTGAGATGACTCTGGATGTAGTCGAAGGAATGAATTTTGATCGAGGCTATCTTTCTGCTTATTTTATGACCAATCCAGAAACCCAAGAGTGTGTATTAGAAGATGCTTTTGTGTTAGTCTATGAAAAGAAGATCTCAGTTTTAAAAGAATTTATTCCTATCTTGCAAGCTTGTGCTGAAAGCGGAAGGCCTCTGCTTGTTATTGCTGAAGATGTAGAAGGGGAAGCATTGGCTACCTTAGTAGTAAATCGTCTGCGCACGGGGCTAAAGTTTTGTGCAGTAAAAGCTCCAGGATTTGGCGATCGTCGTAAAGCCATGTTAGAAGATATTGCCATTTTAACCGGTGCTCAAGTGATCAGCGAAGAACTTGGCATGAAGCTCGAAAGTACAACATTAGAGATGCTAGGCCGCGCTAAGAAAATTATCGTTAATAAAGACGAAACAACGGTTGTTGAAGGCATGGGCGATAAGAAAAAGATAGAGGAGCGTGCATCCCTTATCAAACGCCAAATTGAAGAAACTGATTCTGATTATGATCGTGAAAAGCTACAAGAACGATTGGCTAAGATAGCCGGTGGTGTTGCTGTGATCCGTGTGGGTGCAGCTACTGAAGTGGAAATGAAAGAAATGAAAGATCGTGTCGATGATGCGCATCATGCCACTGCCGCTGCAGTAGCGGAAGGGTACTTACCTGGTGGGGGTGTAGCTTATATACGTTGCGTACCTTCCGTTCTAAGCTTAGCAGAAAGCTTAGAGGGTGACGAAAAAACGGGCGCAAAAATTATTGCTAAAGCACTTAGCGCTCCACTTCGTCAGATAGCAGAGAATGCAGGTCAAGAAGGTTCAATTATTCTTCAGCAAGTAGAAAAATTATCAGATGCTCAAGGATACAACGCTTTAACAGGTGAATTTACCGATATGATCAAAGCGGGAATTTTAGATCCTACAAAAGTTGCTCGATGTGCATTAGAGAATGCAGCCTCAGTAGCTGGTTTGTTAATTACTACAGAAGCACTCATTGCTGATGTTGTAGATGAAAAAGCTGCCCCTGCCATGCCTCCTGGAGGGATGGACTACTAAAATATAAAAGCGGCAATTTATTTTGCCGCTTTTTCTTGCCAAATATTAAGCTTATTATGTAATATACCGCTTTCTGATCCGGAATAGCTCAGCGGTAGAGCAGTGGACTGTTAATCCATTGGTCGTAGGTTCGAATCCTACTTCCGGAGATTTGTTAATAGATATAACACTGCAAGTGACGCAAAAAAACGGCTCAAGCAGTATTACGGACAGCTTTTTACCATCCAATTTCAAGTTCGAAAAGACAAAATTCAACAATTGTTGCTTTTCGCTCATCTTCGACCTCATGAAGAGTTCCTTTACTCGTTTTGCCAAATCCAACGCTATTTTTGCCGTGATTAGACAGGTTTTACTGGCGTTGGCATGTGCTTTCATCTCTGAGGTTATCTCTCCCTGTCCCTTCTTATATTCTTCGAGCTTGGAATTAATCAAGCGCTCCATCCAGATGCATATCAATGAGCTTGGATAGAGGGTTTTGAATATGATGTAGCTCTTTACAAAGCGCGTCTTGGGAATGTTTAAAAAATTTTTCTCCATGTGTATAAGATTTTTTAAGCTAGGTCACAATCTCTTCAATTGCTGCATCGGGTAGCTTGAATCTGATCAAGATATTCCATTAGAGGAGCTAAAAGCTGCTCCTCTCTAACCCAAATCTTTTGGCATGTTCGCTTGGAGTTATTGCAGCTATAGTAAATATATTTTTGCTTTTTAATGTCTCTAGTGGCAGTGCAGCTACAATGTTCGCGCATAATCAACCTCCTAAAAAGAATGGGATGTGACGCGCATAGTGAATAGAAGCTTTATTGTGACCTGCCATAATATCCTGTACTTGGCCAAATAGGCCTTCAGATCGGATATCGATGCGGATATAGCTCTCCTTTTACGCGCATAACGCTAAAGTAAAAAGGATTCTTAAGGGTAATTTCAATTCGACTAGCTCCTCACGGAAAATTGGTGATATTCTTCTCGCTGCCTTGCATCCTATAAAAGAGATAAGCGAAAGAAGATCCAAGTAATGAAATCTAGAAATTCTTCCCTTTTTGTTTTGGAAAAAATTGATACATTAAAAGAAGGTAATCTTATTGAATTGATTTTCATAATGTAATTACTATTCTACAATAAACATAAATTGTAAATAGTATATTTTCGCTAACTCAATCAATAAATATAGTATTTTTTGTTCAATAAATTAATTTCTTAAAATCTAACTTAATCTCAAATTAAGCCCCATCGCGACGCCAAGAGAAACAAGTATATGCCACTTTGGGTTGCCTGTGCCTGAAAGAGTCTTATAAAGACTTTCGCGCCCTACGTAAGCCTTTTTAGCGAGAGCACCAATACCACCTTGAGCTTCTGCGACATTGCGGAGAGCAATAAGAAAGAGTTGCTGAGACTCTTCATCGCCTTTAAGGCTTTCTTCCAAAGCATCGTTTAGATGTACATCGGCTTCATCATGATCTTTAAGCTTTTCAAGAAGCCAATCTTGATATTTCGTACTTCTTCTCATAACCTGCTCTTTTAAACGGTTGCATTTACCAGTTTAGCAAGTGTGTGAAGGGTAGGATTTTTGCTTTTAAAGGCATGATATAGGGTCGTTCTAGGTAAATCATGCTCTCTAGCAAGTTGGCTTTTATTCTTGGCACTGATATGAGCTTCCAGAATTTCAATCACACCATCAGGATCATTTTCTTTTAAGCACTCCCAAACAGCTTTTGCAATAAGCTCTTCATCTAAAAGATCTTTCATTGGATTGTATTCCCGAGGCGTTCTCTTAAATTTAGTCATAAACCCACTCTTTGTAAATTTTTTCTGCCTGTTTGATGTCTTTAGTTTGGCCATTTTTATTTCCCCCTAACAGTAGTAATACCTGGCTTACTGGGATCAAACAGTAATAGATTCTTCGTCCATTATCCCATCGAAGTTCCCAAACATGGTCTCTTACTTACTTGTGATCTCCAAAATGCCCTTCTTCTTGGATATTATCGATTCGTTTAGCAATTTGAACTCGAGATTTTGCGGGTTCCCTCTCAAGCCATTCTTCAAACTCATCTGTTACGAGTATTTTGTATTTTCTCTTCATTGTACCATATATTGAACAACTAATCTACCAAGAAAAGCTACTTCCAACTCTATCCATTTTCTGATTAAGGAAGCATCCTTTAAGATACATTTGTTTTAAAGTAAAATTTAAGCGTCTAAAAATGAACAAGATGTGAGGTTTTTTTTAAGAGCAATCCAGTCAAAAGTTCGAAGTGCACCCCCAGTAACTGGAGATTTGTTAATTTATGCAATACTGCAAGTGATGCAAAAAAAAGCTTAAGCAGTCTCACAAGAATCTTTCTCTCATCCAATTTTAAATTCAATAAGTCAAAATTTAAGTTCTACCTTTTTTAGGTAATGCCATACAAAAAAGCCATTAAATAATTAAGAACGACTTTGCAAAATTATGTTTTTTAATTAAAACGTGAAGTTTACTTAAAGATCTAACTTATCATTACGATTTCTTTTCTGTTGAAGGCGTGCTAAAGTTTGGCAATAAGTAATATTTGCCATGTTGCCTTGCTGCGAAATAGGCCACGATAGATTGAAGATCCTATGCCGCCAATTCCTCAAACGAAATCTTTACGAGAGAGCAAAGAAATTTGGAGAAATTAAGGTATTTAACCTCTCCTGCATTAGGCGCAACTTTCATATCTGTAGGAGCCTGAGAAGTTCACGTTCCTTATTTCATTTTCAATTTTTTAAAAATTCAATTATTCGCCTTAAGCAAAGCTTTCTGAGGGAATGAAGGTATCTTACTTAAGCGCCGTATGAGAGTGCTTATTAGCCTTAGCAGAATAGTCTTAAAGCAGATTGCTTACTATTTTAAAGGAAGAGAATTGGTATGGGGGAAGCCTGAATCAATGGCTCGCCATCCTTCACCCAAGTCTATTGAGTTTTCCCTAAATGATAAAAAGTTGGCTCGGATATATAGAATGGTTCCAAAAAAGGAGGAATGGATCTTTATCTTCCGTAATCTCTTCTCTGTCATACGTAGAATGAGGACAACTATCCAAAAACTTTACCTTGGCTAACTAAAGGGCTCAAGATATCAGCGTTAACGCCTTTTCGCCCGGTGTTATCTTGACAAATTTTCATCTAGTAAAAATTCAAAAGAGATCTCTTAAAAACGAATTAAATTATAAGGATTCAATGGAGTAAGAAATGCCTGCATATTCCTTAACGTCAATGCAAACCTTAAGGAAATGGTTCAAAACAGTCATATTTTTTCATTTCAAAGTTTAACGATTGAAATCAATTTACTGAAGGGAGGATCTATCTTAAGCTATCGGGAGGGAGAGTCTGTTAAAAAAGCGAAAGATAGGGCACTAAGGATTTGAAATATCGGCACTCAAACTAGACTAGAATGCTTGGGAAGGACATAATTTTTTGATCATGCTAAGTCAGGATGAGTAAATCTGATAAGCTGGCTTACATTAACAAGCCAAGAGAAGTAAAACTAAATGAAAGTCTATAAAAGTGGTTGTTTTCTTTTTTTCTTCTCTGTAGGGAGGGGCCATCGAGAAGTAAATATGCCTATTAATAAAGTTTTAAGCTTTTGTTTTGAAGCGACGCATACTATACTAGGTAAGTTGCCTATTTGTTAAATAGGCTTTCTTTTAAGGCTTGCTGGTAAGATTCTCGGGTAGGCCTTAAGTGTTTTACTTTCCAAATAGCAAATGATTTTATGAGTAATTATCTTGTTTAGAGAAGAAATATACTAATAAACACCAACTTTAAGGAGTATAAAATGTCGCCCTTTCAAAAAGTGTTGCGTTTTAGATTTTCTAATTTTATTAAGCTTTCTCTATCTTCTCTTTTTACCATAGGAGGAATATGGTGCCTTTTTATCGCATTTGTCTATCTTGGATTTCCTTTTGCCGAAATAAAAGTAGAGAAGTTTTTTGATCTTGGCTTTTTTTCAGTCTCAATTTTCGGCCTTATCATATTTTTAACTATGATTCCCTTTCAAGCGGTACAGGAAAGGCTATCACCCGGCTTTTTCTCGCGCATTTCTAGTAATCCGAGAGCCCATTTTGGCTTATATGTCTTAATCACTTCAGCTATTATTTGTTTTCTTGTAATAGCTCTTCAGCAAATACCCATCATAGAAAAGTATTTAAGTGAGTTGTTTTTGGCGCTGACCGTTGCAATTATTTTTGCTATTATATTTCACCATTGTTGGGTAATTCGCCATCTTTATCAACCTTATGTCGTTTATAATCATATTAAGGAGCTTAAAGGAGAGGAATCGGCGGAAGAAACCTGGCTAGAGCTGTTCGAATGTGTATATAAGGCAATCAAACAAGGGCGAGTCAGTGATGCTAGAAATATTATCAATCTAATTACTCATAATTTTACTCAAGATGTTACTAAAAAAGAAAATAGGATGCTGTATGAGGATCTGACCAACTTGCATACCATAGCTCGTGAATGTCGGCCAATTGCGCGTTTAATGGAAAAGAAATGGCCTTTTCTCCTTAATAAATAGAGGCTTCGAGGAAGGAGGGGTAAGAAAAAACACTCTATAAAATGAAGAAATTATTGAGAAAAATGCCTTTTAAATATGTTTTGAAGTAGATGTTATAATAAATGGTTTTATTTAACATTAAAAACATTAAATAATTTTTACTTAAGAAATCATCAAAAGCAACTCTATAAATTGTTAACTGGCTTACTATTATAAAAATTTTGAGGGAGGAAGAGAAAATATCCTAAAAGTAAGCGTTCATGGGTGCATTAAATGGCTGAGGCTGAGGGAATGATAGGAATCTAAAAGCGCAGCAAATAGAAATAATAGCTATTTCCTCCTGCTTTTGGTTTTGCCGATGCCTGTATAATTGCACCTAAAGCTCGGTATCTTTCGTGAACGTTTGAGCTCTAAGAAGGATGAAGAGCACTCGTTAATGATATTTTTAAATATTACCGCTTGGCTAACGGGGAGATAAAATGAGCAATAAAATAAAGTGTGTTAATAAAGGCCAATATTTACAGATCTTAAGAGAAATAAAAGAGAGAAGAAAAGATGATGCGACCTGTTCAATCAAATTTACGGATTATTTAAGAAAAGGGAATTATTCTTTAGAAGTAGTCTCTCTGGATTTAAAAGAGATTGGAATGACTGTAAATCCTATAGAAGGAATGGGATTAAAACCTTATTGGGGCACTGATATCTTAACGCACGTAGATTTTAACAATATTACCTTCAAGAATTGTAACTTTAAATACATAAATTTAACAGATTCTTTATTTAAAGACTGTTGCTTCATAAATTGCAATCTCAATCATGCTGCGTGGCTTAAAATCAAAATGATAAACACATCTTTTGATGGTTGTGCAATGAGTGAGGTGGGTTTAGCTGGTAGTAGCTTAAACAACATAAAATTTAGTAATTGTGATTTAAAATATGTAGATTTCTATGGAAGCAATCTTAAATCGGTAGATTTCATTTCTTCTATCTTGACCGGTAGCAATTTCCTAGAAGTTGAAATTGACGAGAGTCGTAGCAGTAATTTTATAGATTGCGAGCTAACGGACTGTTTACTATTTGATGCTAAACACAAGTTTAATAGGATGGGAGGAAAAGGATATGCGGTTACTAAACCTACCATTCTCATTCCGTGGAATTTTTGTCAGCCTGGGTTGACCGCTACTAAAGTAAACTTAGCCATAAAAGAGGTAGAGGGTATCCCTGTAAAGTATAATTACTTGATGGACAATATTAATCTTCTCCTCTTAGACCAGCAGGTAAAAAATCAAATTAGATTAATCCAGAAAAATTCCTCTTTCTGTACAAGCATCCCAGAACAAATTATGAAAGGGATAAGGGATGATCAATTAAAGCAATTAGAAAATTCTGAAATATACAAGCTCTATTCTATAGCTGTTAAGCTTTCTTCTTATGTCGATGCTATCATTTTACCTGGAGGAGCTGATCTGGAACCAGAATTTTATGGAGATAAAAAAGACCCTCACACCCATACTGATTCTGATTATAGAAGAAGCTTATTAGAGTTTGCATTGATCCAACAAGCCATAATAAAAGGTATTCCATTAATGGGCATTTGTAGAGGCTCGCACGTAGGCAATGTTTTTTATGGAGGCACCTTGAAACAACATGTTGAAGGGCAAGTAAGCCGCCAAACATACCATATTGAAGAAGTTGCTGTGGGTCATTCTCGCGGCCTATTAAGAGAAGTAGCCAATGGCAAATTTAGTAGTATTTCTGCCCATCACCAAGCTTTGGATAGGATCGGCGATCACTTAGAAGAAATCATTGTTTATTCAAGCGAAAAAGAAGAAATCCCTAAAGCTTTGGAGAGTGATAGGGGAGGAAGCCCTAAAATTTTTCTTCAATTTCATCCTGAGTATTTCGTTGATGCTGAAGTAAAAACAGGAGCTACTGCTAATGTAAAAATATCTAAAGAAAACAAAAAAATATTTAAAGCTTTCTTAGAAACTGTAAAACTAATCAAGAAGAGAAAAAAGAGGGTGAAAAGTATTAAGGAAATTGTAAAGGAGTAGTTGATGATAAAATAGACTTATGTCCAGATTAGCATTATCTTTTAAGGCTTGCATAGATATATAAAAAAATCAGGGATTCGATAGAAATGTTTTTATTTATATTCTAATCCGACTCATGTGCGAGAGGCGTTGTTGCGTAAATGCTAAGAAGTGTAGGCGATAAGATTGCCCTTTAACACATAAGAGCTATAAAATTTAGTTTGCTTAAACAAAAATATAGGCAGGCTATGGAAAAAAAGCTTAACTACCGCATACGTAACTGATCCGATTATAACAAAGCTTTAAAACAAAGAGGAAGCATAACTTTATGGTTTTCGGATGAAACCATTAAAGGATGGAGGGAAAATAAAAGCACGGGGAAGAAGGGCCGTCCAAGAATTTACTCTGCTGGCGCTATCCTATGCGTGTTGATGATTAGCGCGGTTTATCATTTACCCCTCCTAAGCCTTGCGAGGGTTTGTGTCATCGCTGATCACTTTGCTGGTTTTGGGATTGCCTGTTCCTGGCTATACCCGCATCTGTAGACGCGCTAAAGAGCTTGGACAAGAGCTTAAAAATTTAAGCCGTAAGCGTCCAACAGGACATAGTCTTTGATTCCTCGGGGGTAAAGGTCTATGGCGAAGAAGAGTGGAAAGTGCGCCAGCATGGCAAAGCCAAGCGGAGGACTTGGAGAAAGATTCACTTAAGCGTTTGCCCAGACTCGCATGAAATTATTTTTAAGTGAATTAACGTCGAGTAATCAAGCCGATGATTTAATAGCGAGCCATATGATCTCTGAGCTATCAAAGAGTGTGCAAACTGCTTATGGAGATGGCGCTTATGATAGTCAAGCTTTCTATTTTATATTGGGGTATAGATCTTTTAACACCTCCAAGAAGAGGAGGAAGGTTAAAAAAAACTGAATGAAAGAAAGAAATAATGCCTTAAATGTAAGCATCTTAAACGCGCGAGCTATTAGATCATTTATGCAATAAGGTACCTCCTTCTCAAAAGAAAAAGATGCATCAAAGCTTATATAGCATTAGTCAAACTTTTTTCATTTTTAATTTAAACTCGTCCTGCCTTAAAGGACATAAGCTTTTAAAAAATGTTGCTATAAATTTGTTTGTTTTTGCCTAATCCCTAGGTGTTAAATCCTTTTGAAGCTTTTGGCTAACATACCTAAGTGCCCGGCTGTCTTGATTAATAGCAGCAAGAACGACCTCTCTATCGTTCCGCAGCTCTTCGCTAGCATACTCAAGCGCCAAACCGTATCGCTGAACAGCCGCAAGGACGATTTCCTTGTCGTTCCGCAGCTCTTCGCTAGCATGTTCAAGCGCTAAGCCTTTTTGCTGAACAACCGCAAGAACGAATTCCTTGTCATTCCGCAGCTTTCCGCCAGCATACTTAAGCGCCAAACCACTTTGCTGAACGGCCGCAAGAACGAATTCCTTGTCATTCCGCAGCTCTTCGCTAGCATACCAAAGCGCCAAAAAGTTTTGCTGGATAGCCGCAAGAACGAATTCCTTGTCATTCCGCAGCTCTTCGCTAGCATATTTAAGCGTCCAACCCCATTGCTTAACAGCCGCAAGGACGACTTGCTTATCATTCTGAAGCTCTTCGCTAGCATGCCGAAGCGCCCAGCTATTTTTCTGAACTGCCGCAAGGACGACTTGCTTATCATTCCGAAGCTCTTCGCTAGCGTGCCGAAGCGCCCAGCTATTTTTCTGAACTGCTGCAAGGACGAATTCCTTGTCATTCCGCAGCTCTTCACTAGCATACTTAAGCGTCCAACCCCATTGCTTAACAGCCGCAAGGACGACTTGCTTATCATTCCGCAGCTTTAGACTAGCATGTTGAAGGGCTAAGCCATCATACTGAACAGCCGTAAGAACGAATTCTTTGTCATTCCGAAGCTCTTCGCTAGCATGCCGAAGCGC
Source organism: Neochlamydia sp. S13 (assembly GCF_000648235.2). Lineage (NCBI taxonomy): Bacteria > Pseudomonadati > Chlamydiota > Chlamydiia > Parachlamydiales > Parachlamydiaceae > Neochlamydia > Neochlamydia sp. S13. The sequence continues at coordinate 985,252 of NZ_AP017977.1, forward strand.
CCAACTATTTTTCTGAAATGCCGCAAGAACGAGTTCCTTGTCATTCCGCAGCTCTTCGCTAGCATGCTCAAGTGCCAAACCGTTTTGCTGAATGGCCGCAAGAACGGTTTTCTTGTCGTTCCGTAGCTCTTTGCCAGCATACTTAAGCGCCCAACCGTATTGCTTAATAGCCGCAAGGACGACTTGCTTATCATTTCGAAGCTTTAGACTAGCATGCTGAAGGGCTAAGCCATCATACTGAACAGCGATAAGAATGGCCTCCTTATCATTTTTAAGCCTGCGGATAGCCTCTTTAAAAGCATTCTTATCATTCTTCTGAATTGCAGTGTGCAGAGCGATTCTATTATTCTCTTTGCTAGCATGAGTAAAATCCCAAATTCCAACGAGTATATTTCCCACCACAGGAATCAGCAAAATTATGCAGCGTTTAAAAGTTTTTTGTTTAAGGTGAGCATAGTAAGGGTTATGAGGCACATTTTCTTTTTGCTTTAAAGGTAAGACAACTATTTTTTGAAAGATATCGACTAAATTAACCACCGTGCTGGCAATAGGAATGTAATCAGCCTTATGATCAATAAATAGGCATGCTTTGGATAAAAAATTTATTGTCATGAGATTATCGTTGTTTATTGGATTATAAAGGATATGGTTTTCTCAAAAAAATTAGAACATATTTCCCTAATTGAGGTGTTGTTGCGTAAATGATAAGAAGGGTATGCGATAAGATTGCTCTTTAACAGCTAGGAGCTATAAAATTAGTTTGCTACAACAAAAATATAGGTAAGCTATGAAAAAAAAGCTCACTTACCGCATACGTAATTGGCCTGAGTATAACAAAGCTTTAGTACAAAGAGGAAGCATAACTTTATGGTTTTCGGATGAAACCATTAAAGGATGGAGGGAAAATAAAAGCACGGGTAAGAAGGGACGCCCAAGAATTTACTCTGCTGAAGCTATCCTATGCGTGTTGATGATTAGAGCTGTTTATCATCTACCCTTCTGCGCTGTACGAGGATTTCTCTTGTCTCTGATTACTTTGCTAGCTTTAGGAGCTGCCTGTTCCTGGCTATACCCGCATCTGTAGACGCGCTAAAGAGCTTGGACAAGAGCTTAAAAATTTAAGCCGTAAGCGTCCAACAGGACATAGTCTTTGATTCCTCGGGGGTAAAGGTCTATGGCGAAGGAGAGTGGAAAGTGCGCCAGCATGGCAAAGTAAAGCGGAGGACTTGGAGAAAGATTCACTTAAGCGTTTGCCCAGACTCGCATGAGATTATTTTGAGTGAATTGACATTGAGCAATAAAGCCGATGATTTAGTAGCGAGCCAAATGATCTCCAAGCTGCCAAAGAGCGTAAAAACCACTTATGGAGATCGTGCTTATGATAGGCAAGCTTACTACCAATCATCTTATATTCAGGGTATAAATCCTTTAGTGCCTCCACGAAGAGGAGGAAGGCTAAGCCAAGAGACGGACAAACCCTGGATGAAAAAAAGAAATGATGCTTTAAAAATCATTCAAGGTTTTAGAGGAGATGAGGGGCTAGGCAACTCTGGAAGAAGCTCTGCGGCTATCATAGAAGATCGCTTGCCGAAACGGCGATGTACCGCTTTAAAAGAAGCTTTGGAGGAGATTTTCGCTCTAGGAAACTACCCTATCAGCGAGCAGAATTATATGCTAAATCTGTAGCGATGAATAAGATGACAAAGCTTGGAATGCCCAAAGGGCAGTGGGTGCTAGCTTCTAGATAAAGGCTGCGCCTTAAACAGACGAGCTATTAGATCATTTACGCAACAAGGCCTGTGCGAAAAGCAGCTCGTCATTAAGCTGTTATTACCTCTAACTACATAAGCTTTATAGCCTTATTATTTAAAATTTTTCAATCGATAGGAGGATTAGCATGGACACAAGGAATGATTAGTGAAGGGTCCTGATTGCTAAGGAAAGTTTTAAATTTCATACACTCTTCTTGTTGTACGTATCCTTGCGATGAAGAAGGCTTTTCCCACTCCTTGGCTACCAAGATTCCTTTAGGCGTGTAATGCTCTGTAAATCGAACGTTAAATAAATTAAAAAGCTGGCGCTCATACCCTTCAGCCTCTTCCCATATATCTGTTACTGAAGGGAGTAGCATGTCACTTTCGGTATAGCTGATTATTCGCATACGCTCACAATGAATAGGGTTATATAGCCAGTATGCAATTTTTATTTTTTTGTTAGGCAGCAGAGAATGAATGGCTGTAAGATCTATTAAGACCTCGTAACCTACCTGCTTTAAGCATATAAGCGCCTTTTTTATATTTTCTTTGCCTACCTCTACGATTACTTCTCCAAGAAAATAAGTTTTTTTGATAATTCCCCCTCCTAATTGAACTTTTAAATTTTCCAATGTTTCAGAAATGTTCATAAGGCTGCTCTCCTGTTAAAATGGATTTTTTGTCTAGTGGGTGCGCCCCTTTTTCCTTACAGGCCAAGCTTTTCTTAAATAAGACACTTAGATCTGTTGAGTAAATACTATCTTAAAGAAAAAAAAGCTTTGGCTCTAAGCTTAAACCAGGTAAGCCTCTTAAAAACGCTCAACCTTATTATTATACGCTGTTATTCTACTTAAATATTTGTAAATTAATCGATTACTACTTGATCAGCTGAGTTTTTAAGAAGTTCTTGTAAGCTGCAGCAAGCTTTACTAAGGGAAAACTAAAAAGCCTGTAGCGATATGAAAAGCTAAGCCGTCCTGCGGTTGTGCAACAAATGTTTTATCTAGAGGAAAATTTGATCAATGACCATATTGTGGGGGAGCCGTCTCTTTATAAAAAAGCACCTGTTAAAAAAATAAGCTTTAAATTTAGGACTTTTCGGTAAAATATTGAGATGAAAAATTCTTTATAGAAATACCCTTAAACCTTTAGATGCTGTTTAACAGTCAATAAAAAGGGTATGACTCTAAAAACGGCCTAAAAACATCATGCAAACATTAGCCTCACCTGAGGGTTTTCATATCAACAATCCCTGCATCTTGTCAATATTTTCGAATGGAAAGATGACTAGGCATTTTCCGAGAGATAAAATAAAAAGCTAAATAATTTATTAATTACAAAACAATTTTTAATATCTAAGGAAGCTAGATATTTATTGAAAAAAAATCCCATGCAAATAATTATGAGAAGAAAAATAAAGAAGCTATAAAAAAATATTTATCTGCTAAATAATATTTTAATTTTAGAGGAAGAAGCATGATGATTATTTAAAAAAAAATAATATAAGCAGAATTTAAAAAATGAAATAAAAATGCAAAATTATTTATGGCATGATAAAGCAAGCAATTTTTTAGGTTAAAACAATAATTTTTTTAAGCAATATTGGATTTATCCTCTAGGATAAAAGTTTAAAGCGGGATTAAATGGAAGTTTTAAATTTGCTTATTTATATAAATTGGAAACTTCTAAACTCTATTTTTTATCGCTTAGCTAGGGCTACATGTTAACTCCTTATGCTCTAATTTTTTTCTTTATAAATGGTGCTTTATTAATGTCAAAGATCATGTTATCTTTAAAGGGAGAGAATACGGAAATTTAAGAGAATATAGGCATAGGTTAATGTGGTTAATATGCAACGCACTGAATTATATAAGCTCTCTACAAGACCTTTTCCATTTTATCAAAATTAATTTTTAAATTTTTTCACCTCTCTTCATCGGTAAAAGAAAGCGTTTATTAATTTTTGCTTTAATTAATGCATGATTAGTACTTTAATACATTTGCTATTGATGGCTTGATAATTTATTTTGAGGTTTTTTATGCAATATGCATATGTATATAGGCAATCTAGGGCTAATTTTGAAATATTTGGGTATAAATTTCGTTTAAATCTGATAGATACCCTTCAACAAAAGCTTAAAATTGTTGTAGATCGACCGGTAGCGAAGTCGCTTGCAGTAAGAACATTAAAAAATATTGAAAGAGAGTCAAGCATCAAAGCTTTCCTAACCAAACGAGTAGTAGTAATCACAGCGACAAGTGCTGTAGTAGTGAGTGGTTTATTTCTTCCTCATGCTGTGGCTTCCCTCGCTGTGCTTACTTCTGCCTATGTTAGGAGTGTGATAGCTGCTGTAGGGACTATTTTCATCGCTTATGTAATGGCTAATAATAATCTTCCTAAATTATCACAAGCCTATCAAGATCAAGCTAGGCAAGCGCGTTACTTAATGGAAGAAATTAGAAACAAAGAAGATAATGTGGCTTTCATTTTCCCTAATAATGAAAGAATTTCTTAATAAAACTGGGGACTCACGCTTTAGCAAAAATATTCTTTAAATTTATTCTTTTTATCTACCCTCTACTTCAAAGCTGCCGAGTGGACGATAGTAAACTGCTTTGAAGTGTAAATCTGCTGACGGCGTTGCGATTGCGCTAGCTTTTCAGGATGAGTTTGATCATACAGCTCATAAACAACATTAAAGTGCTCTGCAATAGGGCTTACTTCTGCACACAGATTTATCAAAACAAGAGCCTGATTTAAATTTTGAGCCACAGAAGTGATGACCACTTTTTCTGATGAAGGAGTATTTGAAGCTATATGAGGAAGAAAGCTCTCGGGGGAAAATTTCCACAGCAATTCATCGATATAGCGAGTAGCTTGTTCATTAGGAGCGACAACTAAAACGTTATCCCCTACTTCAAAATGATGCTGGATATAATGGCAGATAGATCCTAGTTTTTGCTGGTTAGAGAATACAGGAATGAAGATGATATTAGGTTTTTGCATGATCAGAGCTCCCTGGTATGGAAGGAAGCATAATACCACAAGACACCAAAAGCTTGAAAGCCTCCTCAACTTTCATATCAATTAACCTGACTTTATCTTGGGGAAACATCAGAATAAAACCGAAAGTAGGATTGGGTGTACCGGGTACAAAAACTGCCACTTTATCTTTTAATCTGATCTCGCCGGTCTCTTTTAGGGTATTTGAGGTTAAAAAGCCAATAGATAAAGAGTTTTCATGAGGATAGGGGACAAGCACAACTTGCTTGAAAGATGAACTGGTGGAAGAAAAAAGAGGATGAATAACATCTTGGAGGGACTTATACACCCTATTAATGATAGGAATATGACGAATCAAATTGTCAGTAAAGCTAAGCAGAGAATACATGAAAAATGTACGCGTTAAGAATCCTATAAAAATAATAAATATAACGACCATGATTAAAATAAATAGACGAATAATGAGGAGCAGCCCTAGAGTTTGATCTAAATTCCAGGGATAATCATTAGCAGGGTGATAGTAATGAAAAGCTGCTTTTAGAAGATGAATGAATGGATCGGTCAATAAATTTACTATAAAAGCTACGATAGCTAGTGTAAGGATAACAGGCAAAAGGAGTGCCAATCCCGTTAAAAAGTATTTTTTCATAAGGGTACGCTCGGGGATGCAGATAACATATCTGCAGAGGGTAATAAAGGATTAAAAGAGACAGAAATTACTCCGCAGGAAATAATATATTTAAAAGCTTCTTCCACACTCATATCCAAATAAATCAGTTCATTTTTCCTAAACATCATTAAAAAGCCAGAAGTTGGGTTGGGGGTGCAGGGAACAAAAATAGCCACTAGCTCTTCATCTGAATGGCTGCCTAAACCTACCATATTCTCTCGTGTAATCAAACCTATACAATAAGTGGTAGCATTGGGATAGGGCACCATGACAACTTGCTTAAAAGATTTGCCCTCTGAAATAAATAATGTTTTGATTACATCTTTACAAGTATTGTAGACTGAGCGAATAAAAGGAATGCGTCGTAGAATTTTCTCTGTAAATCGGAGAATATATCTAACTATAAGCCAACGTCCAATCATTCCCACAAAAACAGTAGAGAAAAAGATCAAGGTCACAATAATAACTTGGCTGATTAAATGTTGCAGTTGAGGAGGGGTCTTTTCAAGAAAATGATTTTGCCTAAGAATTTCTTTAGTAATACCTGCAAAAGGGTCAGTGAGTCTATTAAAAACAAAAACTACGATAAAGAGAGTCAAAGTTAAAGGTAAAAGAACGGCAAGACCTGTAATGAAGTATTTTTTCATAAAACTACTATAGCAGAAAAGAATTAATTATTCAAAAGTTGTAAAGATAGGGCCATCTTAAAAATAGGAAAAGAAAGTCAGAAGCTTACAAGTATTAAAATTTTATCCTAATTACATTTCTAACGCATAGATGAAACGCCAGGGGAGTTGAGCATGCTCACCTGCGTAGTCGATGCCTACACGCGGTCCTATGACTAAATTCTTTTTTTCGCAACAAATGTGATGATCTTCTAGCCAGATAAGGGGTCCTGTCAATAGTAAGCCATTATGAATAGTATCAATGCCTAAAGCTTGTGCTAATGTCCCTGGTCCACCCGTAAGGTTAGCTTTATTTTTAGTTTTATTGCGCCGTTTAATCATTTGTTCAACGCCAATAATAGGTTTAATAGCGCGAATCAAAATAGCATGGGGAATTTCAATACTGTTAGTAACAATGTTAAACATGGCGTGAATTCCATAGATGCGATACACGTAAGCATGTCCACCTGCATGATACATCACCTCATTCCGTTTGGTACGACGGCCGCCATACGCATGGGAAGCTCGATCTTCAGGACCCCTGTAAGCTTCCGTTTCAGTAATAATTCCTCCCGTATACACTCCATTGATGCAGGTCATCAATACTTTACCTAATAGCTCTTGGCTAATCTGTAGGACATCGTCTCTTAAATAAAAATCTAAAGGAAGTTTTTCCATTATTTTCTTAACTTTTTCTTGCCTGGGGAAATTTTTGAGCTTTTTCTTTTTGAGGCGGTATATAGAAAATCTTTTAGCCTAGGTTTAGAAACAGGACGAGAAGGTAGGGGTTTCATCATTTTCTTTGATTTTAGTGGATTAGATTTTGCCTCAGGGACAAGTGTCCAGGAGCTTTCTAAGGTAATAAAATCAACCTTTTTGAGCATAATAGTGATTTTGTCTCCTGCTACAAAAGTTTGATGGGTATGACGTCCTTTTAAAGCTAAATTGCCTTCATCATAGACATAGTAATCTCCATTAAGCTCGGATACATGTAAAGAGCTTTCAAGCATTACATCTAGAACCTCAAAGATTATTCCAAAACTTTTTACACGGGTGACAACAGCTTCATACTGTTTGTAGGGCTCTCTTTGCTGGCGAGAATATAGCAAACGCAATTTTTTGAGAGTTTTTACACTAGCTTCTGCTCGAGCACTTTGCCTTTCTTTTTCTGAGCAATTATTGGCTACTATTTCTAAAGCTTCATAGGTTTCTTCTTCTTGGAAAAGCGAGCGATGAATTACTAGGTCAATATAACGGCGTATAGGGCTTGTAAAATGACAATAATGGGTTAGGCCTAAACCAAAGTGACCTATATTGTCAGGCGAATAAATAGCTAAACGCATGCGACGTATATAACTGGTAGCCAGATATTGTCCATAGGAAGAATGCATAGCTTCTTCAAAAAGTTTTTGAATTTCTGCATTGCTAGGCGTATCCGATAAATTATAGCCAAAAGCTCTTGCTAACGCGGCAAATTCTTTCATGCTTTCTTCAGCAGGCTCATCGTGAACACGATAGGTCAGATTTTTACCTAGCGAGGTCAAATGCCTGGCAACTGTTTCATTGGCTTTCAGCATAAACTCTTCAACCAATTGATGAGTGATATCGTAGGTAATATAATCTGTACCCTGAGGAACCCCTTTTTCATCCACTAAAATGATCAGTTCAGGCAAAGCAAACTCAATACTTCCTCTTTCAAAGCGTTTTTTCTTCAATAAGTTGCATAATTCTACCATAAGATGGAGAGTAGGAGCATGAGGAGAGAGCTTTTTACCTTCTAAAATTTGCTTAGCTTCTTTGTAGGTAAAACGTTTCTTGCTTTTGATCACACTCCGGGTAATACGATAATCGATTTCGTTTCCACTACGATCAAAAGTAATTAAAACAGAAACGGTAAGCCTGTTTACTTGAGGCTTAAGGCTGCATAAATTATCAGATAAAACAGAGGGAAGCATAGGAAGGCAGGTTCCAGGAAAATAAGTAGAGTTGCAACGCATAGCAGCCTCTTTATCTAAAGCGGTCCCAGGCGTTACGTAATAAGATACATCTGCAATATGCACTCCTAGATGATAATGCCCTTGTTGATCTTTGGAAAGATGGATGGCATCGTCAAAATCTTTAGCTGTATCCGGGTCAATGGTAAAGCATTCAATCTCACGAAAATCCTCTCTTCCTAGAAGATCTTTTGTGGCCACTCGTGTCCCTATCCTTTCAGCCTCGTCAATAGCTTGCTCAGAAAAATTAGAATGTAAGCCAAATTCTTCGATTGCTGCTTTAACGTCACAGGAAGGATCGGAGATATGCCCGAGGTAGTGAGAATATTTACAGCATGTTTCTGTATCTTTACTGCCCCAATCTGTGACCTGCATAACTATTCTGTCGCCTTCTTGAAGTTTCCTTTCTTTTGAAGGCTCAACAATCACCCTTTGAGAAAGGCCCAGCAAAGGAACATAGGCTAGAATTTCGCCATAGCGATCTACTTTTCTTATTATCCCGGCTACATGAGTGCGTGCTCGTTCTAGAATGGCCACTACTTTACCTTCCGGTCCCTTTTCTTTAAAAGGGGGAGGCTCCACACACACTTCAACTATATCCCCCTCTACCGCATTTTGAATTGAATGCTTGGGAATAAAAATGTCCTCTGAATAAATAGAGGGATTTTCAACTTTTAGAAATCCAAATCCTCTTGGATGGACACTTAAAATGCCTTTAACAATTTCGGCTGACGAGCTTTTCAAAGCATAACGCTTATGCTCCAGGCTAGCTAAGCCTGACTGATGTAAATGAGTGAGGACTCTACCGAAAATTTCGCGGTACTGCTCGGGCAGGTGCAAGCGTTCAAAAAGCTCGGATTCACTCATCGCTAAGTACCCTTTACCACCCATAAATTCTTGGGTAACTTTCAGCAAATTTTCATACAGGCGATCTTCTTTACTTTTTTGGATGGAGCCGAGCTCCTTTTTTTTTGACTTTTTGTTGTTCTTTCGCATAAAGTTCTAACGGTTCTTTCTCATAAATTTATATGTATACTACTTTGGATAAAAGAATGAAATATGATCATAAAAAAATTGAAGCAAAATGGCAAAAATTTTGGTCTGATAATAAAATTTTTAAAGCAGAAATTGATCCCTCAAAGCCTAAGTATTATATTTTGGACATGTTTCCTTACCCCTCGGGAGCAGGTTTACATGTAGGACATCTTATAGGATACACAGCTACAGATATTTTGGCACGTTATAAAAGGCAAAAGGGATTTAATGTATTACATCCTATGGGGTGGGATAGTTTTGGATTGCCTGCAGAACAATATGCTATCCGTACTGGCACACATCCAGCCGAAACCACAAAAAATAATGTGCTTAATTTTAAGCGTCAGCTTTCACGTGTAGGTTATTCCTACGATTGGGATCGGGAGATTTCTACTAGCGATCCTTCTTATTTCAAATGGACGCAATGGATTTTCACACTTTTATATAAAAGAGGATTAGCTTACGAAGCAGAAATGATGGTGAACTATTGCCCTGTCTTAGGAACAGTGTTAGCCAATGAAGAGATTGAAAATGGTTTTAGCAAGGAAGGGGGACATCCTGTTGAACGCAGGCCTTTACGCCAATGGATACTAAAAATCACTGCCTATGCTGAGCGCTTAATTAAAGACTTAGAATTAGTAGATTGGCCAGAAAGTTTAAAAAAATTACAAATTAATTGGATTGGAAAAAGTGAGGGAGCTTCTATAAGCTTTCCGATAAAAAATAGCGATTGTTGCCTAGAAGTTTATACTACTCGTCCTGATACACTTTTTGGTGTAACTTATCTGGTTTTAGCTCCTGAGCATCCTTTAGTTGCACAGATTACTTCAAAAACCCAACACGCTTACATAGCAGAGTATCAAAAAACAGCGGCTTCTAAAACAGATTTGGAAAGAACAGATCTAAATAAGAATAAAAGTGGCGTTTTTACAGGCGCTTATGCCATTAACCCTGCCAATGGCAAAGACATTCCCCTCTGGATTTCGGATTATGTGATCCCGGGATATGGTACCGGCGCTATTATGTCTGTTCCTGCCCATGACGAGCGCGATTTTGAGTTTGCTAAAAAATTTGATCTTCCACTGGTATATGTCTACAACGGTCATCCAGAAGATTCGATGGTCTATCAAGCTGTAACGGAGGAGAGCGTATGTATCCAGAGTGAAAATGAGGAAATTTCCTTAAATGGGTTAAAGCAAGCTGAGGCCACAAAAAAGATCATTGAGTGGCTAGAAAGAAAAGGGATAGGTAAAAGTACGGTTACTTATAAATTGCGCGATTGGTTATTTTCGCGCCAAAGGTACTGGGGGGAACCTTTCCCTATTTTGCATTTTGAAGACGGTACGAAACGCGTTCTTGAAATAGACGAACTTCCTTTAATGTTGCCAGCCGTGTCTAACTATAAACCCTTAGGCGATGGCCAAAGCCCCTTGGGTAAAGTAGAAGAGTGGATAAATATCTTTGATAGTAGAACGGGTAAGAAGGCTCGACGAGAGACAAATACGATGCCTAATTGGGCAGGATCTTGCTGGTATTATCTGCGATTTTGTGATCCTCATAATGATCAACAAGCCTGGAGCCAAGAAGCAGAAAAATATTGGGGCCCTGTGGATATGTATGTGGGAGGAGTAGAGCATGCTGTCTTGCATCTTTTGTATGCTCGCTTTTGGCACAAAGTGCTTTTCGATTGCGGATATGTCAGCTTTTGTGAACCTTTTAAGACTTTACGCAATCAAGGTTTAATGGTAGCACGTTCCTACCAAGATAGCTTAGGAGCCTATGTGTCACCTGAAGAGGTGATTGAAAGAGAAGGCCATTACTTTCATCGGCAATCAGGAGAAGAGCTTAAAAGCCAGATTGATAAGATGTCTAAATCTAAGCTTAATGGTGTCTCGCCTGATGAAGTGATTGAAGAATATGGTACCGATGCGTTGCGGTTATACGAAATGTTTTTAGGGCCCTTAGATAAAGAGAAAGTATGGAGTTCAGAAGCGGTGAGTGGTTGCCGACGTTTTCTTGTTCGTTTCTATGAAATGGCTACCTCAGATAAGCTAACGTACGAAGATTCTGAAGAAGCTTTTAAATTAGGCCATCGCCTAATTTATGGAGTAGAAAAAGATATTGAAGCTTTGCAATTCAATACCGCTATTGCTAAAATGATGGAATTTATAAATGACTTTACAAAACTGCCTTTATATCCTCGTTCAGTCGTTAAGATGGCTACACAAGCTTTAATGCCTTTTGCTCCCCATCTTGCCGAGGAAATTTGGGAGTTACTAGATTGTAAGGAAGCATTATCCTTTGCCGCATTTCCCCAAATTGATGAAAATTTTTTAGTCGATTCGCATGTTACTTACATCGTCCAGATCAACGGTAAGCTTAGGGCTAGATTAACGTTACCTATTGATTTATCCCAAGAAGCCATCCTTAACGCCGCAGAAAAAAACCCTTTGGTTACTAAACATTTAGAAGGCCAAATGGTAAAAAAAGTTATTTTTGTGCCTAATAAATTATTAAACATTGTGATAGGTTGAAAATTTAAAGGAGGTCTATTTGATATTTATTTTAAATAGATGACCTTTATAAAGGTAAGTTTTTTTGCATGTTTAACAGCTACCTTTCATGGATAGGTAAATATTGGAAAACTTGAAATTAAAGAGTTTTGACCATTGCTTAAGCCTTTAAGAGGGTAAGGGATGCATAAGCATCCCTCCCATCTTATGGGCTAGGCTTATTGTTTTTAAGAGTTTAACCGTAATGTTTTAAATTTATTAAAATTTTTATTTATAGCATGGCTGCATTGCTTACTAAACATCTTCCTTTTCAAGAAGCCTATCACCCTTGATATGATATTTATCGATATAATAAAATTCCTATTATACGCTTTCAAGCTATTTCTTATGTAATCCGATAGTTTATAAAACTGCTCTCGTTAAGTAGAGAGTCAACTTTCAGAGGGTTAGGTATACAGACTCAGTTTTTTTAAAGCGTATTATTTTGCAGCAGCTCTTTAGGCCCTGCTCTGCTTAATAAAAACCATCTTTTTAAGGAGCAAGCAAGCTTCCAAAGGATGAAATCGTTTTAGATGATACGCCTATAATTTTTAAAAAATGCCATTAAAGTTTTACAAACACCTTTTTTTTCATCCTCAGCTTAGCTAAATCACTTGTCGAAGTTTGTTTAATCTTCCCTTTTTTCATGGGGCAGAGCTTCAATTTGCCATTCCTCTTTATTGTAAATGAAAGGAAACTCAGCACCCCTAACCCCCATTAGCTCTTTTGCATGGCGGAGTCTTTCTCTAACTCCAGGCTTATCAAAAATTTCGAATGCTTGCATTAATCCTAAAACATTTTTATGAAGCTGGCGCGGGGCCGTTACCAAGGTAGAAGCCTCAAAAATTGCCACCATTTCTTTCCATAAAGGAGCTTCTTTCTCTTCTAGATAAATCGGTTTATCTTCTAAATCGCACATGATTAATACCATTTTTAGCAAGAGGCTCACTACGATATCTGTTCGATCTGTGGAATCAGATGAGAAGCAAGCAAAAGCATCTGCTTTCATAAAGGGCAGGAGGGCTAATATAAGGCGAGCATTAAACAATTTAATGAAAATACGTCGATGGCTTTGCATCAAGGGATCCACATCTTTAAAAAAAATTTCCTTTACTTCATACATACATTTAGTGACTAATTCCTTGAATTCCAGGCTAATCTTCCACGCTTTAGGAAATACATAGTCAGCCCGATTACTTGATTCTTCTACTATTCCTGGAGAAATAATTTTCTCCATAAGTGCTGCCATAAAGGCTTGCGTAGTTTTATAGCGAGGAATATGAGGGGCCGGATCTATGTGTGCCTCGTTAGGGTAGAATAGGGCCGAATGATTTAAGGGGAAAATAGCGGCAAAAGTTGATAGCCATTTTTCATGGTTAAGGCTAATCAATGCATCGGTTTTAGCTCTTTCTGATTCATGCTTTTTAAGAGCTTTACTTTGCAAATTAATCAATAATATGCGACGCGAACCAGCTGCAAAAATATCAAATTCAGCATTTAAGCCAGCTTTCGAGGTAGGTCTAGCAAACCGATGAAAATTTACTATTTTTTCTGAGCCATCTTTTTGACTAATTGTGAAGTTTAAAACCTTGTAAGGAATCTTACACTGCTGATGATGCTCCTTATATTTCAGGTTTTTCCACCCTAATAAATCGAGCAAGGGAAGCTTGTAGCTTGGTGGTAAAGCTACTATAGCGGCGTGTTGCACTTCTTTAGGTAATAATAAAAGATTGCTTTGCCTATAAACTATAAAGCGCGTCTCCTTTTTAATTAACTCTTCTAATCCTATAGGCATTGTTTCTTGCAATGCCTTTCTCATTAATGCCACGCCGTTAATGTCTGTAAACATGTGATCACACAAATGCTTTAACACTAATGCATAACCACTAGCTGACTCTTCACCTAACGATTTATATAATTCAAAATCTTCTTTAGCATCTTTTAATATCTCTCGAAGTTTAGATAAATAGGCTATATGAGACTCTTTCATCCTCTGATTATAGACAGGAGATTTACAAATCTTAGAACCAGTATCATTTGAAAGCGAGAGTTGCAAGTTCCTTAAAAATTTTATCAATTGTTCTACTTTTTCTTTCACAAGAGGGGAGTGATTAGGCCTGGTAGAAAGCCTATCATGGATGAAAGCTTCGTTATTTACTACCCACTCGTGCACAGAGTTTAAAAGAGTAAAAATTTTTTCGTCCTTCCAAATGACTTTTTCCTCGTCTTTTTCATCTTTCCAATAGCTTGCTAAATAATTAGGAATATGCCAGAGAGTAGATAACCATGAGTCTGAAGGAGTCTTCCATGTTCTTAAAAATACTTCAATTAATTCTTGCTTTTGTCCTAGCGGTAAAAAGCTTTCTTGAACTATTTTTTCGCATAACGAATCCCATTTAGCTTTTTCTAGAGTTCCTTGAGCATAGCAATTAGAAAGATCTTCAAGTGTAAAAAGTAAGGTCTCAAATTTTTCTTTTCTAAAACATTTACTCTCAGAATAAGCATTATATTGCCACAGATAACGTTGATACCTTATTTCGGCAACATTCACCTTCAATTGCTCGGAGATAAATTCCCACAGCTCTTTTTCATCCTGGTATTTAAGAGGAACTTTACAGATTTCGCTACAAAATAAGCCCCATTCCTCATCTCTCAAACTTTTTTGCTTATGTCTTAAGATTAGCTGTTGGCAAGTTAAAATGATCTTATCATAGAGAGTTTTATAAGTAGGTGTTTCTTCACTTTTTTGTTCTTCTACTGACAAAGAAGATAAGGTATTGATATAACCTTCAAGGGCTGCCATTTGAATGCGTAATTGGTATATTAGGGGGGAATCTCCTTCTCTATTAGACCAGATATTAAAGATAAGCCTTAGAAGCTCTTTTTGATGCTCATGGCTGCAATGAATTTTAGTGATCCTTTGATATAACCATTCGGTATTGAAGGGTTGTTCCTGCTCTTTAGGCGAAGAGTAGTAATGGGTAAAAAATTTTAACCTTTTAAAAGCTATCTTAAAGCTATTCTCAGCGCTGTGTGGCTTAAACCTAAATTTCCATTCCAAGTCTGTAAAATGTACTTCTAAGCGCTCCTTTCTTAATTCAAACTCGGCGTGTAACGATAAACCCTCTTTAAACAATTCATAAATTTTATTTTCATTTTTAACCGACAACTTTAAATGAATGATCTGCCCGCGAATGGCATCCCATGCTTCTACTACATCTAAATCCAAATTATTAAACCTCTCAATAATAGCAGAGAGCTCTTCTATCTTTCTTAAAAAAAGCCGTTGATACTGAATAGGAGTTTTATCAGCATCTTGTAAGTCTTCGAAGTTAATGTAAGAAGAAGCAAGGGCTCCTTCCTGCGCTGCTTTAAAATAGGTAGTTAACATATAGGATGGCCTTATAAATTAAAGTATATAGTAATCTTTCCTTATATAGAGTCGCCCTGCGCAAATAAAGAAAATATTATAGGCTAAAGGCTCATGTTGAGATAAAAAGATAGAAAAACAAGGACTTAAGAATGATATTTTTTGCACTAAGCATCTTTAGAATCGATTTAATAGTTTACAGATTTTCTCTCTAATCATTTCTCTTTGATAAAAAATAGAGCGGTTTTTGAATTTTAAAGGCAATGCTTATAAAAAATCTTAATTATTTATTTTTTCTCTATCATTATAAAGAAAAAATTAGAAGTGAATTTTTTCGCTGTTTTGCTATGAAAAGGTAGGCTTTAGTAGGAGAGCGTTTGCTAGTAAGTTGCCACGGGAATATATCAAGCGATAGAGGGGGGATTCTACAGGCCTCTAGGCAGCCAAATATGCTTACACTCAACCATTTTTTACTATAGTTTTTTTGTTAACATTATCTTTTTAGCAGTAATAACTTAAGTAGCGCCCTACCTCTGGCTGCCTCCCCATTTAGGACGATTCTATAGATTAAATGACCTCTCAGTAAAAAGTTTTAGGGATTTATCTACCCACTACACTAGAAATAAAAAGTTTTATAGCGTACTTTAAAAAATGCTTAGTTGGTATTTAAGCCGGTCTAAATTTATAAGACCTTAATCTTCCATTAATTTACTTTAAAGGTTAGATCTAATATACTTGAGGGATCAAATAATAATTTAAATTTAAGTGAATTTATGCATGCTTTTCCTTCTATTGAACCTGCTAAGCTAACTGTACCTGTGTCAAGTTCTACTCCTCAAAAAAATGATCCTCACCCTTCTTTTTCTCAGAAGATTGCTAGAATATGGCGCCACACTCTACGTTTTTTTAGTTGCGGAAAGTTATATAATGTTCCTTTAAATAAAAGAAATTTAAGAGTAATTGAAAAATTTAAACATACTCAACTTTATAAATTTCCCCACAAGCTTAGAATTGTAGCCTCTTCTGATCAGGAAACCCCCTCACACTTTAATGAGTCATTAGAGGGTATGAGAGATTTTTCCCGCCAACTAGCTCAACTAGCGATGGAATGCATACATAAACAGTACATCGCTTCCCCTGTGAAATGGGTAAATGAGAAATCGGAAGAAATTCCTCATATTGTCAGTGATCTAGCTCAACAAGCTATTAAGATCGGTAGTCTTTCCGTAAAACCTATTTTTGAATTAATTCAAAAATTTGAAGTTAATCAAAAAGCTATAGAACAAATTGATAAATTGCTGGGCTGGGCAGTGCAAGATATTCAGCCTAAAGAGCCTGAAAAGCGTAAAGAGTTTCATCTGGCCTTTAAAGCAGAATTGTTAAGAAAGATGGATGGCAGAGTTGATTTTGTGCTTCCACGTGCTCCTAAAAGTTTACCTTCCAAGAATATTAAAGAGCACCTGGAGGCTTGTAGTACTAAAATTGTAGATTGGCTTTTTGAGTCTAATCATACCCAATCACTTCTTAGCTTGTTTGATGATGAGCCTTACAAGCCTTCCGAAGAAATGATTAATCATGTTTTCCAACAAGCTTTACATTTGCTAGTGGAAAAGAAAATTATTTTTTACAAAAATAAAGCTAATCATATCCTCCAAAATAGACTCCCTCTCATTGTTGAAACTTCTTTACAAGAGAATGCTAAAAATATAACTGATTTAGTTTCAGGACGTCTAGCTGAGATTTTAGACAATATGGGAGATGAGCAATTTACCGTGCTATTTGATAAAATAGTAGAGGTCATAAGCAATCACCTTACAAATGTTGCTGATAGCTATGAAGAAGCAGAAAAAGCCGTTAGCGAGCATACAAAACTTGAAAAGTATGCTCAAGAGGTTATTAAATGCAAGCCTGAAACTCAAAAAGAGATTAGAGACTATAATCTTTGCAAAAAATACTTACAAAAGCTCCAAGAAATGGGAGGAGTACCAGCAATTGAGGAAGATATTTTATTTAAAACTTTCCTCGCGCTTAATGGCAGCAAAGAGTTTGTGATAGAAAATAACACGGCAGAAGAAATCTCTAAGCTTTTCTTAAATACTCTTTTACCCGATGTGATTAAAGATGGCAAAAAAATCAAGGGATTAGAAAACCTATTATCCACTATAAAACTTCCTGAAGAATTTACTGAACTGTTCAACGAAGCTAAAGAAATAGCTCAAATGATTTTAACTCCTGAGCAATACAATGAATTGGTTGAACTAGGTAAAACCGCAAGTGATTTTAAAGAGCTAGCCTTAGATGGATGCTCTGAATTAATCAAAATAGGCTTTAACGAAGCATTAGAGCTTCTTATTAAACAAATGTCAAAGCCGGAAGAGCTTAATCTTGTAATAGCAAGTAATATACTACCGTCTACTGTAGAGATAATGATTCAAGCTTTTGCAGATGATCTCATTTACTATAATCTTAATAAGCTGGCTCCTTATTTCCACAAGCTTCCTCATGAAGCAGCAGAAAAAAAACTGCTACAGCTTTTATTCCAATTAGCTAACGAAGAAGGAAAGCTCTACGGATTTTCTAAAGAAAAAGAAGCGATCTTTTTTGATATTGTTAAAATACGTATAGAGGAAATCGTTAACCTGATCCAAGAAGTAAAAAAAAGAGATCCTAAGAAAGATGGGGTAAAATCAGTTATTGCAATTATCAAAGCCTACTACAAAGAAGAAAATGCAAAAGACAATAACCCTCATTTTGCTCATTTTATTGACGTAGGTTTGCGTGCAGGCCAATTTGGCAGTTTTCTTCCACGTTTATTTAACCTAAAAGCCCTACGCAATATGTCCAGCAAGCTGATTACTAACTCTTTGCATAATCTTCGTCAATCCTATAGGCCTGGCCTTAATCGCCTAATTCCTTTGATGGAAGATAAATATCTTGATCGAGAGGTTATGAAGAAATTGATCAAGCAATATCCTTCCTTGGAAGAGCTTGAAATAGATATACAGGCTATAGAAGAACGCATAAAGCAAATAGAAGAAAAAGTTGGCCTTAATGGTAATGATGACAGATTGCTTAATCAGTTGCTATCAGCAAAAAAAATTTTGCAAAATAAACTGAAGCTAAAAGAGGAAATAGTAGCAGAAGATAATAAGCATCAAAAAGAAGTAATCCATGCTCAGAAAAATCTTCCTGTTGAAGTAGATAAAGTTGCAAGACTTGGTTACGATATAATGCTTTACAAAGCAAAGAAAAAAATGCCTCTGATCGGCAAATTTATTTTTCGTCAATTGGTAGGTAATACTGCTGATAAGATTGGACAAACAGCTCTCAGAGTCATTACTAGGACTATTGGCCGCCAGTCATTCAATGAGCATTTGCTCAATAAAATTCTTTTGACCTCATTATCAGCTATCCATATGAGCACGGCCCTCAATCGCGAAGTAAAGCCTTTATTGCATCCAAACAATCAGCTGAAAATTGATCATATTACTGTGCCTGTAACCGCACAATCTCGCCAAACTCCAACCCTAAAGATTGAAATTCCCCTGACAGTGGAAAGATTGTCTACATGGGGAAAAATCCGCCGTTTTATAGTTGGAATATTTGCACGTTTATTTAGCTTATTTAAAACAAAGAAAATAAGTTTAAGCAATAAACAAATTAGACTGATGGAATACATAAATAAGGACAAAGAAGCAGCTCCTGACTCCGCTCTATTAACTACTCCCTCCATGCCTTCTGTGGAAGTAGCCAGTGCTATCCGAGAGATAAAAATAGTGGAGAATAAACCAGAGACAGCACAACCTAGCCATAATTTCTTTTTTGAGGAAGACATTCATGATTTAAATCCCTCTTTACAAAAAGTGGGCAAGTTCGTTGCTGATTTTATGTCACGAATTAGCCAAGAAATCTTCCAGGAGAAAATACGACCCCTCACCCAAACCGTAGAAAGGAATGCTCAAAATCTTCCGGAGAGCATTCCTCAAGTATTAGATTGGATAACCAAAATCATTTCTCCTTGGGTCAATACTATTCTTAAAAAAGTTATTAAGCATGGTTATAAATTTGAGCTTGATACCTCCACCAAGAGCTTTTTTAATATTTTACTTAAAGAGCTAAAAGATAAAGATGGGGTTCTCAAAGAAGGCGTGTTCGAGAAGATGGAAACCTATTTGCGAAAAATGAATCTTGTAACAACAAATGAAGATTTACAACTTTATTTGGATCCCATTCGCCAATGGGCAAGCCAAAAGTACAACCATCCGGAAGAAATTCATTCTTTAGCAGAATATACAGGTCCTCGTGATGTAAAATATGATATTATGATTTCTAAATTTTATGTTGCAGCCGTTCAGTGGCTTATTAGATATAAATTGGAAAGTCACATGGATGAATTTCAATACTTTTTGGAGAATAAGCTCTCCGGTATGGTAGAGCGTCACTTAACTAACAATATGCAACGCTTATCTGCGCTGCTTTTTAATCGTATAGCTACTTTAATAAATCTCATTACTGATGAAGATTACAAAAACCTTTTTGATAATTCAGCGCAAATGCTTAATAATCAGCTAGTTAATTTAATTAAAGCAGAAAAAATTGTTAGCGGCAACCTCTCTCAGGTTAAAGGAAAAGAAAACGAAACTGTTTGGCGCGAGCATATAGCGCAGGAGCTGATAGCTAAGGATACGAAGGGAGAGCCTCTATACAATCTACCTGATTTAGCACGCGCTTTAATTGATATTCCTTCTTATATCAAAAAAGAAGATATAGAAGGGTATAAGGCTGTAGAAGAAAATAAATTTTTCTTGCCCCTCGTTGAAAAGCTTCTAAATTATGCTTTGCCAACGGGCCATCAAGAACTTGTCCAAGGGAAGGTTATAGTACTAGATGCTTTTGAAGAGCTATTAGACAACATCATTATCGAATCTGAAATTCAAAATATGGTGGGAGAACTTCACCAATTTCTTAAATCTTTGCTTCCTCCAAAATTTGCTAGCAAAATTGATACTATAAACAACACTGTTGTTAGGATAAGCAAAAAATTTATTCTCAATGTAGTTAGACAAAATGCCACCAAAGTTTTAGCTCAACAATTAAAAGGAATCTTTACAATTTTATCTGAAGAAAAAAAACGGATGGAGTTCCTGGCAGAAACTTTTCCTCTTATTCATAAGGAAATAATAAGATCTTTTGTTTCCTATACCATGACTATCGATGTGCAACACTCCACCTACTTTTTCGCCAGGATGCTTGAGAGCCATCTGCAGCCTCGACTTAAAGGAAAGCTTGTTGAGGAATTATGGGAGTCGTGCTCGAGTAGACTTAAATGTTCTTGGAAGGAGCTTAAAATTAGCAAGGTGAATTTTCTAGAAAACCATCTACCTGATATTTTAATAGATTTTACCTTAACATTTTTAGCAAAGTATCATATTGGTGATATTTCTCACCCCCAGCTAAGGCTTTTAATTGAGGATCCAACCAACGGAGCAGCTGTAAAAAGGATTGCTGATATTCTTTTGCAGAAAATCTGCGAAAAACATCCAGAAATGGAATTAGATCCCGCAAGCCAGGAATATTTCGTTATTTATCTTAATCCTCTATTAGAAATAATAGTTATAGAACTTAGAGAAAAGCAAAAAGTGCTGCATAAAATCTCTCCCGATGCGACCTTGGAAGCTGCCGATATTGATACTACTTTAAACAACTTCTTTATAGGAGCTAATGATAAACAAACGGTTTACGTAGACATGATTGCTAATATTATCAAAATGGGTAAGTTAGGAGGCGATCCCACAGCATCTAAGACTACGTTCCTAGAGACGTTTATACAGCACATTACAAAGACTTCTCGAGTTAGAAATGCGTTAACAGCTGTTTTAGTACCAGCCATGCATCCTGTTCGAGCTTCTATTTTAGGAATCACTGATTTAACGGCTCAGGCTCTTAATAAAAAGTATCTAAATGATCAATTTATAAAAAATTTATTAAATCCTGAGACTTTAAATACCTTAAAGGCTAAAGAACAACAATTAAAGCGTAAGATTGAAGATAAAAGAAATCTATTAAAGGCGGCAGAGGATAATCATACAGCTGAGCAGCACAACAAAAAAATTATAAGGCTGAAAGAAGAATTAGAAGAAATTCGACGAGCAATAAAGGTTAAAAAAATGGAGACCTCAGCGGTAAAAATAAAAGAGAAGGAAGCAAAGATAGAAAGGCAATTTCAGCAGGGTTTATCACTGACTGCCACCATCTTGTATGATTTAATTAATTTCTTTGTTAATGAAAACCAAAGTTTTTGGGCTAATCAATTAGGTAAATGGGGTTTATGGATGGCAAGCGTGGATGAAATTCACCTACAAGAAGTACTTAAAACTTTTTATGATAAATTTTTTCATAATGATGACTTAAATGAGGGATTATTTTTAGAGATTATGCAAATGCTTCTAAAGCGGGTGCAAGAAAAAAGCGCCCTCGTGCTAGAGAGGTAATTCGTACTGAAGGAAAAATAAACCTATACCCCTTGCATATGAAAAGTAATAAGATTCTATTCCAAATAATCTTGCTCATGAAAGTACTAGAAAAAGTATTAGAAAAAAAGCTTTAGAGGGTAAAATTTTTCATTTAGTACAATTAATTTTGATCAATTTTTATTTTTAATAGAAAAAGAAAAAGCTAGGCTGTATTTGTACAAGCTTTAGAAGCTTTCCTTCTTTTTTTTTCAACTTTTTCACATCTTTAGATTAGCCCTCAGTTTTTTTTGTTCTTTTGTATTTGCATCTACTACCTACTCCACCTGCTAAAAACGTTTAAACAAAATTTTTTGTAAGCTAACATGAGTTAAAGGAAATAGTTGAAAAAAGACCTTCACCCGTTTTAAAAGTATTTTGCACTAAAAAAACTTAAAGCTGTTACGGGGAGCACTAATACTTTACACTTTTTCAAGCAACATATCTAGGATAGCAGCCCTTGACTGGGAAACATGTACTTTACCTATTTTTTTATAAAGAGAAGGCATCACTTAAGAAGCCAGCAGATGATGCCATCTTTTACAGACGCTAAATAAGGAAGGAGCTGCGCAAGCCTCTAAGATAGGGAGCAACAATTCATTGGGCAAGCTTTCAATAGAGGCCGAAGAGATAGGATGCATTTTATTTCCCTGGGTAGTGATGACTTTTCAGCATTTTTATTTTTTAAAGGCAATATAAAAAACTTAAAAAAGCAAGTCTAACGAATTCGTATAGATTTAAGGAAAGGAAAGGATTTAACGAAAGGGGGGAGACCTTCCAAGCATTCAGGAGTAGCCACAGGTTTTGGCGATTAAGTAACGCGGCAATTTTGATTTGGCTAAAAGAATGAGATTAATTCTTTGCCTTATTTGAGAAAAACGGCTCTTTTTGGCGCAATGTTTTAATTCTTCTACCGCATGATGGAATACAATAGGCCTAGTTTCTTCCTGTCAAGAAAGGTTGTTCTCCCAGCCTAGTAATCTGCAGAAAAAGAGAAAAGCTTCTTGTCGTTATAAATCTGTAGGTTAGCTTAAGCTTGCTTAGTTGCTGGAAGAAAACTTGTTTAAAGATAAGATGGCTAAAAGTTTTTTATTTCATTTTAGCCCTCCCCAAATTAAAAAGTACTTACAGCCATTCTACAATGGAAAACGCTGCCTTTTTTTTTCGGCGATATCTTTCAAAGGATTTTCCGCTAATTCAAGCTTGGTAAGCTGAGACAGCTGCCCGATTTCTGCAGGAAGGCTGGTGAGCTGGTTTTGATTTAAGTCAAGGCATTCCAGCTCAGACAATTGCCCAATTTCTCCAGGCAGACTGGTGAGCTGGTTTTGATTTAAGTAAAGCCATTGCAGCTGAGACAGTTGCCCGATTTCTGCAGGCAGACTGGTGAGCTGGTTTTGATTTAAGTTAAGCCATTGTAGCTGAGACAGCTGCCCGATTTCTGCAGGCAGACTGGTGAGCTGATTTTGAATTAATTCAAGCGTTTGCAGCTCGGACAGCTGCCCGATTTCTCCAGGAAGGCTGGTAAGCTGGTTTTGATTTAAGTAAAGGTTTTGCAGCTGAGACAATTGCCCGATTTCTGCAGGTAGGCTGGTAAGCTGGTTTTGATTTAATTCAAGCCATTGCAGCTCAGACAGTTGTCCGATTTCTGCAGGCAGACTGGTGAGCTGGTTTTGATTTAAGTAAAGCGTTTGCAGCTGAGACAATTGCCCGATTTCTGCAGGCAGACTGGTGAGCTGGTTGTGATTTAATTCAAGCCATAGCAGCTGAGGCAGCTGCCCGATTTCTGCTGGCAGACTGGTGAGCTGGTTTTGATTTAAGCAAAGGTGTCGCAGTCGAGACAGCTGCCCGATTTCTGTAGGCAGGCTGGTGAGCTGGTTTAGATATAAGTAAAGGTTTTGCAGCTGAGACAATTGCCCGATTTCTGTAGGCAGGTTGGTGAGCTGGTTTTGGCCTAAATCAAGCCTTTGCAGTTGAGACAGCTGACCGATTTCTGCGGGCAGGCTGGTGAGCTTGTTCTGGCTTAAATCAAGCCTTTGCAATTGAGACAGCTGACCAATTTTTGCAGGCAGGCTGGTGAGCTGGTTCTGGCTTAAATCAAGCCTTTGCAATTGAGACAGCTGACCGATTTTTGCAGGCAGGCTGGTGAGCTGGTTCTGGCTTAAATCAAGCCTTTTCAGTTGAGACAGCTGCCCGGTTTCTGCAGGAAGACTGGTGAACTGGTTGCGGCTTAACTTAAGTCCTTGCAGCTGAGGCAATTGGCCTATCTCCGAGGGTAAATAAGTCAAGCCTACCCAAGATAAATCTAAAGCCGTGGTATTTTTACAATTTTCTTCAATCCAACCTCTAAGAAGCTCCCCTTGTTTTTCTAAAGGTAAATACTTGATTTTTTCTTGACTTAAGTATTCCGTTCCACCAGGCAGTGCTTTCCACATTAACAGACGATTAATATTTATAAGATAAGAGGCATAGTTAGCCAAAGTAAAACACCTTTTTTCCTGGGTTTTCCATTTAAATTCTAGCTCCGCAGGAGCAAGGGATTTAGCTAGAGTAAAGGCCTCCTTGAAGATTGCCTTAGCTTTTTCTCCTTCAGAAAGCCTATCATCCAGCTTATAAATCCTATCTAAAATAAAAGCCTGCTTGCTAATATCCCCTTGGGAAACATGTACTTTACCTATTTTTTTATAAAGAGAAGGCATCACTTCAGAAGCCAGCAGATGATGCCATCTTTTACAGACGCTAAATAAGGAAGGAGCTGCGCAAGCCTCTAAGATAGGGAGTAGCAATTCATTAGGCAAGCTTTCAATAGATGTCGATGAGATAGGATGCATTTTATTTCCTTGGGCAGTGATAACTGCTTAGCATTTTTATTTTCTAAAGACAATATAAAAAATTAAAAAAGCAAGTCAAACGAATTTCTATCTTTATCACCAGAGGGGTATCCGCTAACTTGTTAAGCAAAGAGCAAGCTACTATGCCTTATAGGCGATAGCTAGATATAGAATGCTTTTGCTCAGCTTTGGACGACTAAACGTAGTATGCTTTTGAGTTGCAATAAATCGAGGTTCTATAATCTGTATTTATTTAAGTTTTTTTTACAAACTTATCTAATTGGCATTTTCAGCATCGTTTGGACATGAAAACTCTTACTGCATGAGGTTAATAAAGGCTTTAGCCTCTTTTTCACTGTCTTTAAGGTAAGGCTTAGCTAAAGTACGGCATTCTCTTTGATAGGCCGCTTGGCTAAAGATGACTACCCATCTTTGTTCAACGCCTGCATAGCAAGATGTAGTCTTAAAAGCTCGATAGACTTCTACTATCTTTACAGTTTTGTCGTAAGGCGCTTCAAATATGAATTCTTTTACCTCTTTGATTTGCAGGGGCACACGCGCGACAAATAAGCTTTGTTCTCTTTTAAAGACTTGTAAGGTATTTGGCGTATAGAGAGCACTATCTCCTACTATATAGTCCAATATGATTTAAAGTGTTTTCGCCTTGAAGTAAGATTCTAGGAGCTTTTTTTTAATAGACCTCTTTCGAAACTCACGTATTTAATTCCCAGTTATAGATTGCTGCAATCAAGTTGAAGCGAAGTGCAAATCTTTTACGTCTATTTCTGTAGCGATCGGCTACAATTTTAAATCGCTTAAGGAGGCCAATCACGTTTTCATTGGCAACTCTTTCTCTGGATAAACTTTGGTTTGTTCTTTTATCCTCTTGAGTTAAAGGCTTCTTCTTACTTCTTTTCTTGGGCATCTGGGTTTGGGCATGCAGCTTTTTTAATCCTTGATATCCTGAATCGGTTAACACTCTTATTTGTGGATTGATTTTAACTTGGGATTCTTTGAATAGCCTAAAATCATGCTTTTTGCCGTTGCCAAATGAGGTACAAATTACTTTTTTACTCTTCTTATCGACTACAACTTGGGTCTTTAGGGTATGTTTTTTCTTTTTCCCTGAATAATAGCGCTTTTGTTTTTTTTAGGGCGCTCAATAGGCGTTTCTGTAGCATCAACCAAAATAACCTCATATTCCGTATCGTTTTTCAAAAGCTCTTTACGTCCCGGTAAAGCAAAATCTGGATGCTTGATTAACGTATCTTCAATCCATTTCACCGCTTTATAAGCTGAGCTTTCACTAATTCCATAACTTTGGCTAATATGAAAATAGGTCCTATATTCTCGTATATATTCCAAGGTCATTAGCAGCATGTCTTCTAAACGTAGTTTATATTTACGCCCGCCTTTAATCTTCTTAGCTGCATCGGCTTGCTGTAAAATTTGCACCATCTTATCAAAGGTACCACGCTTTACCCCTGTCAATCTGCGAAATCGTTCATCATCTAATTTCTCTATCTTATCAAATTTCATGGTGCCTCCTTTAAATGTTGAGTCACCATTATACTAAAATTTACATTTTATTCCAGTTTCGAAAGAGGTCTAATGCTATATTTTCTTTACAAGTAAATCATTATAAAGCTCTTAATTTCTTGCAAAGTTTACTATGAAACCAAACAGGCTAGATAACCAACAAGGCCGTCTTTTTAAATCCCGCTTTAGCGATGAACTTAATCCGGATTATCCTCTTATCCAGCTATCCAAATTGATTGAATGGAAGCAGTTCGAAGAAGAGTTTGATAAGCTGTTCGTAGAAAAGATAGGGCAGCCAGCTAAACCTGTAAAGCTAGTTGTAGGGTTCCTTCTACCTTGTAACACATGTGCTGGCTTACAGTTTAGGTATAATTGAAGCAGCCTTTGAGTGCTTTCTTATCCGATAGCTCGCGTTAAGCTAGGTAGCATTTTAGATCTTTTCCTAAAGATAAAGTAGCTTTCTTAAGCAAAAGCTTCCATGCAGCTTTTCTTTTTTTACAAACTTGGGTAATAAAGTAGAAAAACGTGACATCCCTTTATAGGGAAAACCTTTTATTTCTGAGCACATAAAGTCATAAAAAGAGGAAATTCTTGGCGACTACGATTTTCCATTTTAGCATTTGCACCTGTGCTAACCTTATTAGAGCACCACTCTTCCATATCGTATACGTTAAAACCAGCTTCTTTTAACCAATGAAAATAGTTACAGAGGGGGAAATGATAAGAGGTGAGCTGTGCAGAGTGTTGTCCCTTACTAGGATGAGCACAGATAGGAATTTCTAGAGGGGACATATATCTATCTACGCGACGGTACTGAAGCTTTTTGTCCTTATCTATCTGCCAGGAAGTTTGACGAGGAAGCCGAAAATAAGGGTGATTAAGAACCATTATTAACACTCCTTGCTTTTCCAAGTGTTTATAAGCATTGTGAAACACTTGCAAAGGAGATGAAATATTCTGCAAAGCTAAAATAATGGTAGCATGGGTAAATTTCGTGTTATCTAAAGAAAGATTTTTTGTAGCATCTGCTACCCGGTAATGATGCTGAAGGTTAGTATCCAATTTTTTGGCTTCTTTGATCAAAGTAGGGGAAAGATCTATACCCATATAGTTTGTATGGGTAGGAAGATGGCGAGCTAACACGCCTGATCCGCAAGCAATATCTAATATAGCAGGAGAGGAGCAAGCTTGAAGGTTTAGCAACCGTAACAAATTCGGAATAATAATTTGCTGGTGATAGTAATGACCTTCTTCGCCGACAAGGCTTTTATACCATTGGCTGGCAGGCTCCCATGAGGCAGCTTTTGGATGGGGTAATTTGGTAGGTGTTTTCATGAAATAATCAACTCTCTAGGATTAAGTAAACATAAATTTTTAAGATAACTTCTTGCTTTTCTTCCAAGGCGGGCAATAGGAAGCTAACTTGTTATGCGAAGAGTTTACAAGGTAGCAGATTTTACTTTCTACAGATATCATGAACAAGCAGCTTGATAGAGCAGTGCAAAAATAGTCTCTTGGGATCAAGGAAAAGTTTATGAGGAAAATTATCTTTATAAAGGGTGGAAACGCTAGCAGGAAATTTATCTAAAAGGTAAGAAACCTTTTAACGTCCCCCATCTAACACTATTGTTTGCTTAAATGGCAATTATTAACCGTTTTTAATAGAGTCCCTCTTTTTAATCTTTACGAAAGAGAAAAAATTAAAGTCAAAGGAATGAGATTTAAGAGCAAGCAGGAGGCCGAGATAGCGAGGGATAAGAAATTTTAAGTTTTATCCTGTTCGCTAGATAGAAAAATCATTTTATTAAAATTTAAATAATAGAGAATTAATCAACTATTTGAATAGGTCTTACCTTTCTTATTTGATGGCCTGTTTGAAAGAAACTAAGAGGAAAAATAGTGAAAAATGTTATAAGAAAGCAAGCTAGGAAGATACCAAGTTAATGAATGTTTATTAGAGGATATCTATGGTTAAAGTGACTGTTTTATATACGGGTGAGCTGCACTGTCAAGTTATTCGTGAGGATCCACGAGCTATACTGGAGACAGATGCTCCTTTAGATAGTGGGGGAACAGGTGTATCATTCTCTCCTACAGATTTGATGGCAAGTGCTTTAGCAACTTGCATAGCGACAACTCTAGCTTTATACGCGCAGAGAAAAAACTGGGATGTAACTGGGATGCGACTGGAAGTAGAAAAAAGCATGACTACTCAACCTATCCGTCGCATTGGAAACATTGTAATAAAGATACAGATTCCTCAAGATTTTTCTCTTGAACAAAAGCAAGCTTTAGAAAGGATAGCTGCAAGTTGTCCTGTACATCATAGCTTACATCCGGAGGTAAAAGTAGAGCTTATTTTTTGCTGGAATAACTAGAACTTTATAAGGGATGGCTGTAAAAATTTATAATTTTTTAGCTCCCTGATGTTTTGCTAGAGGCTAAAATTGGTAAATAAAATATAGAAAAGGATCTCTTATGGAGAAAATAAATGCTTGATAGTCTGAACCCTTTTGAAGATCCTTTTTTGATCCGAAAACTAAATCCTCTTCTAATTGAATCTCTACATAGTTATTGGATAGCCTTAAAAGAGGCAAAAGTTTCTGCTGAAGAAAAGTTACAAGTAGAGGATGCCTTATATAATTTGGTAGGCTTTACTTTTCTTCACCTATTCCAACCTCTTTATCTCCAACATCCTCCTAAAATTCCTGGGTCAGTTTTTTTACTTTCTGCCGTGCATTCTGATGGAATAGGGGATTATGTAACCTTATTTAAATGTGCTAAAATTTTAAAAGAACATCACCCTGCTTTAGAGGTTTATCTTGCTTATACGCATAAGCAATCTTTGCCTTCCATTGATCCTTATCCTTATCATATAAAAAAGGAAAATATTTATGCTTTTCAAGAAACCGAGGAAGCTTGCAGCGTTATCTTAGAACCTATTTTAGAGGGGAAGAAAAATTTTTTATGTGAAGCGCAGCTAGATCAATTACTACTCGAGCATAATAGACTTTTAGCTGAGTATGAAACTTTGCAAGAAACACATCCTCAGGCAGCTGTAGCCATTCAAGAGCTTTCTAATGAAGTGCAGCGATCTATTCAATCTTACTATTATTATCGGCAAAAAAAAGCAGAAGCGGAAAAGCTTTATCTTTTAATGAAAAAAAGCTTAGCTATTGTTCACATCGCTTTGGCCTTGAATACTTTTGATAATCCTGGGTTAGCTTCAAAATCTCTTTATTTTGCGGAAGCGGGAAATTTTCAAGGGATAGCCAATTACCTTCAACGTCATTGGTTTAGCATAGGCTTAAATGCATTTGAAGAGGGGGTTTTTCTTAATAATCACCATACAACCTCTCATTGGAGCTGTACAGCTTTATGCCAGTATTTATGGCAAGTTGATCAGCCCCATGCTGAGCATCTTAAAAATTATTTAATGGATTATGCTATAGAAGTAGCCTACTTGCCTCATTCTTCTGCTCATAGAGAAATTTTTATTGAGATGATGTGCCGCCGCCATCTGCATGATAGCCGCCATCTTACTATTATTCTTCCTCTGCAGAAAAAAGAACAGTTTCTTCACTTTAGCGATAGTTGGATGCTTGCTTATGGATTTTCTAAAATCCTTGTAGTCGATTTTGTACCTTCTGTCAGAGAAACAGTATTAAATCAAATTAATTTGGCGCCAAGAAAAATTTTACGGCTAGTTTGCGTTCTTCCTTTACCAGCTTCAGATTTTACCAAACTAATAAATTTGAGTGGAGAAATTGTAGGCTGTACAGGCGACGGCTCATTGAGTGATTGCATTCAGTCAGGCAAAATTCCTTTTTATGAAGTGCGTCGGCATAAAACAGGAACGCTAGAAGCTTTTATACGGTTAGCGCAAAAATTAATGCTGCCGGAAGTTTTAAAGTATTGCGAGCTCTTAAAGCAATTTGCAGATTGGCCCGTTCCTTCCTTTCTAGAAAAATTTGAAGCATTACTTCAGGATAGCTCTTTTAGAATGCAGTGGGATAAGTTAGTGGAGTTTATTAAGCGTTATTATTGCTTAGAAGATTCCTATCTTGCTCTTATCAATCGCTTTTTGTGGATGTCTCTATCTAAGGAAGTTAAAGAAAAAGAAGAAAGCCTTATACACAGTTATTTCGAGGGAGCAATCAGCGCTGAAAGTGCTTATCTAAGTTTAAAGGAAATATTAAAGAGCCAACGAACTAAAATTGTGGAAAGTTAAGGAGTAGTTAGCTTTATTTCTAACATTTACAAGCGCAATATACAGAGGATAACATCGAGCTTGTAGACATCCCTCTGTCGCTCATTAGCAAGAGGTAGTTTATAGCAGGCGCTCAGCAGGCTTCTTTATTAGGATAAGGTTAAATAAAGTTTGATTAGAGCCAACCATCTTGCTTTAATGAGCAGTCGTAGTAGAGGATTTACTATTAGACATCTTAACTTTTTTACACAAAAAAATTAAAGGAATCATAGCTAAAAAGCCCCAAGCTGCTAGCCAAGCTAAATCATTGGTAGAAAGCATATAGCCTTGTTGCTCAATCAGCTTTTCTAAAAGTTGATTAGAAACGTCGGATGTAAAAGAAGGATGATAATTTTCTAGAGTTTCATAGAATTTTTCTGTAGAAGAGTTGAAAATTGTTAAAGTTTCTGTAAGGCGAGCACGATGAAAGGTTTTAAGGCGAGTCCATAACTCAATAGACAAAGATGTTCCAAATCCACTCCCGACAAGAATACGGATAAAATTATAAAGACCCGAGGCGCTTGCATAGCGGTTTTTGGGGATATTACCCAAAGAGAGTTGTACAAGAGGTAAAAAGAAAATAGCTACCCCCAATCCTTGGAGGAAACGGGCAAGCATAATTGCTTGCAAGCTAATAGCCGTAGTAAAATGAGCTTGGTAAAAAAAACTTAAAGCAAAAAACAGAAAACTTAACGACGAAATAAAGCGAAGATCAAAGCGGCTCATATATTTTCCTACACTAGTAGAGAGTAGAAAAGGGATAATCCCTACAGGAGCTACCGCCAAACCTGCCCAAAAAGGGGTATAGCCTTGTTCTGTTTGCAGCCAAAGAGGAAGGGTCACAGTACTACCAAAATAAAATAAAAAGCCAATCGTAGTTGCAAGGCAGCCAAAAGCAAAATTGATATTTCTAAAAAAAGAAAGATCGACTACAGGATAAGGTTGATAATAAGTCCATATAATAAAATAGCTTAAGGCGATGATAGAAGCAATTGCAAGTGCGAGAATAGTGTTAGATTTAAACCAATCCAAATCCTTGCCTTTATCTAACATAATCTGTAAGCATCCTACTCCTAGCGATAACAAAGCAATCCCAATCCAATCGATGGGATTTCTTACCACTTGGCTGTCTTTATCTTTAAGTAAATACCAGGTTACACTGGCAGAAAATAAACCAATAGGAACATTCATATAAAATATCCATGGCCAACTATAAAAATCGGTCAAGTAACCACCTAGAATAGGTCCTAGAATTGGAGCTACAATAACAATCATTCCCCAAAAACCTAAAGCGTTCCCCTGCTTTTCCGGAGGATGATTAGCTAATAATAGAGTTTGGGATAAGGGAATTAACGAGCCCGCCACAGCGCCTTGCAATACACGAAAAAAAACAAGCATGCTAAGAGATGAAGAAAATCCACAAAAGAAAGAGGTAATGGTAAATAGAGCGATAGACCAGCAAAAAAGGCGTACTCGGCCAAAATAATCAGATAACCAACCGGTAAGGGGAAGAATGATAGCATTGCTAGCAGAAAATGAAGTGATCACCCAGGTGCCTTCCTCAGTACTTACATTCAAATTGCCAGCAATATAGGGAATGGCTACATTTGCAATCGAAGTATCTAGCACTTGAATAAATGTTCCTAAGCCTAGTGCCACATTAAGTAAAGTAAGCCTATATCCTTGTTCGTATTGTTCATTCTTCATCGCTAATCATCTTTTTTCTTTAAGTTTGCTTGAATTACTTCGTCGATTACATGATCGATGGGTTCTAAATGAACATTAAACACTGTAGTAGCAGCTAGAGGGCGGCCTGGAGAGGTGCTGGCAAGCATAGGTAAATCTTGATTGCTAATATCTACTTTAACTTTAGCAGAAATTCCTAAGCGCAAAGGATATTTTTTCATTTGCTCAGGCTCAACGCTTATACGTACAGGTAGGCGTTGAACAATCTTGATCCAATTTCCTGTCGCATTTTGAGGAGGGATTAAAGAGAACTTACTGCCGCTACCTGAAGCTATGCCCACGACTTTTCCTACATATTCTATCTTTGAACCATACATATCAAAATTGATCGTAGCCGGTTGGCCAATACGCATAAATTTTAATTGAGTTTCTTTAAAGTTTGCTTCTACCCAATAATCATTCTGGGAAATGATAGCCATAAGAGGCGTTTGCGGCCGTACGGATTGTCCTACGTTAACGGTACGTTGAGCTACATAACCTGTGGCGGGTGCATAAATGCGGCAATGCTGTAAATCATAATAGCTTTTACGGACTTGAGATTTGGCTTCAATAAGCAGAGGATGGCATTCTAAAGATGTATTTCCAACGGCTGCTATAGCAGCCGCTAGCTCTGCCTCAGCAATTTGGTGAGTAGCTTTCGCTATAGATAAGTCGGCTTTAGAATGAGTATATTCTTCTTTAGAGATAGCTTGCATTTCTACAAGGTGCGAGCGATTTTCATAGTCATAATTTGCTTTTGACAAAGCAATCTTGCGTGCTTCTAAGGTCGATTGGCTTGCTTTTACTTTCTCATAAAGCTGACGTACTTCTAAGACTGTGGAAGCCAAGGAGGCCAGAGAGTGCTCGTATTTGAGTAAATATTCTGTTTGGTCGAGTTGTACTAAAAGTTGGCCTTCGGTCACAAAATCCGTATCATCCACGTAATAAGCAATTACAGAACCGGTGATAGAGGGATTAATGTTAATCATATTCCCACTCGCGTAAGCATCATCTGTAGTTTCGTAACCTTGAAGATATAGCACATAGAGTAAACCCCAGCTTAGGCTTGCTAAGACCAAGATTAATGTAAATCCCCAAAGCTTTCTATTTCTCTTGATAGTATTAGAGGGAGATAAAGGGGAAGATGAGGGCTCTTGGCTATCTAGACTATCAGGGTTAGGCGATTTTTCAGAGGATTTATTAATCTTCTGCGGCCGGGCTACTGAATCTTTTATTGTATCTTCTATCATCCTGGACGTTTCTTCATTGGCTTTCATTATCGTATCCACCCCCTAATGCACTGATTAAGCTTGTAAATCGAATGTAATAATTTTCTAAGGCTACTAGCTTTTTATTCTCTTTAGAGGTTTGGTCAAACTCGGCGTCTAATACATCTAAGTAAGAAGCTAGATAATGTTTAAATTTTTCTTTAATAAGTAGTGAGTTTTCTTCTGATAGCTTGGTGATTTGTACAGAATCTTGCATTTCTTCAAAAGCATATTTTAACTCCGCTATGCTATCTAACACAGCTTGGACTGCTGTGAGAATAGATTGATTATACTGTTCGATGGCAATGTAATATTCTTCATGCGCTGTGCCTAAATTAGCTTGAAGGAGTCCTCCTTCAAAAATGGGCAAGTTAATGGCGGGGCTTGCTTGCCCATAAATACTTCTCCATTTAAAAAGGTCATGAGGGTGAAGAGTTTGATAGCCAAAAAGCCCCATTATGTTAAAGCTTGGATAGTAAGCCGCTCGTGCGACTTTAATTTTTTTTGCCGCTTCTTCTACTCGCCAGACGCTTGCTGTCACATCAGGCCTATGCGCTAAAAGGTTAAAGGGTAGATTTGTAGGTAGCGAAAAGAGAAAGAGGTCTTGATTTTCAATCGCGATTGCTTCTATCGGCTCACAGAAATCTCCTGCTATTAAGGCTTGCAGTTGATTTTTATAGGCTTTAATTTTAAGTTGGACTTGCTTGAGTAGCAATTGTGCTTCTAAATGATATGTTTGAGCCTTTTTTAGAACACATTGGTTATCAATATCATTTTTAACGCGTTTTTCTACCAATTGGAGGTACTCAGCGCGATTATGAAGTTTCTTTAAAGCCAATATTTTTTGCGCATAGGAAACCTGCAAACGGAAATAAGTTTGGGCTATAGAAGTACTTAATATGACGGAGGAAAAAGCTGTATCTGCTTTGCTAGCTAAAATTTCGCCTACAGCAGCTTTAAAGCTATTTAAATTTTGCTGCCATATATCGAGCTGGTAATGGGCGTCTAAATTAATTTCTGTCTGCGTAAAAATAAAGCCCCCGGAACGAGTAGGGGAAGCTGGAGGGGTAGTAAAAGTTGAGGCTGGGGGGGAGGATGAAGCTATAGATGCAATTGTACCTGTTTTACTTGTGCGCGACCGAGCTATATCGGTTTCAAGTTCTAGCGTAGGCCATAAAGCAGAACCTGCTGCTCGAGCAGCATAATTGGCTATTTTTATACGAGCTTGAGCAATTTTAATACCTGGATTATCAGATAACGCCTTGCTTATAAGCTTATCGAGTTGGCTATCGCCAAACATTAACCACCAGTGGGCCTGGGGCCATTCACCCGGAGTAAATGGCCCTTCATTAATTGTTGAGAGGAGCGATTCTTCTAAAGCTCTAGTAGGAAACTTATAAATATTGGGTTGACGTTGTTTTAAACAGCTCGTAAAATTGATTGTGATAAGGGATAAGAAAGCTAAGGTAGAAATTAAGGAAGGTATCTTATATTTTTTCATTGGCCTAGCAAGCATGATATAGGTGCGTAATTTTTCAAAACTTCTTTATTTACGTTTTTACTGAAATAAATTCTAGATATTTATTCCTACTTAAGCAGATTAAAAGATAGATTTTGTTCTTCAGGAGATTTTTTTGATTACTCACGCGCGACAAGGAAAAAGCTCCCTTCTCTTAATTACTGATTAAAAAATTTTCAAAATTTACTTTGAGGGCGAAGAAGAGCCAATGAAAAATTCTCTTTAAAGAAAAAGCGTACCGAAGGGTTAACCTACAGGGAGGGTTTATTATCAAGGATCACTTTCAATCTGTTGCTCGTGATTGATTGTCAGAGTAGTTCAGGGGAGCTTTTCTTTTCTTCTGGAAAGCAGGATTGCTTCTTTGCAAAAAGCTAAGCTAGCAATAATAGTTGAGACGATGTTTCATTTCCTGCGGCTATTATTAGGCGCTTTAAAAATAGATAAAAGGGCAAAGAGCAGGTAAGCGCTGGCTCTGTTTGATTAATTATTGGAAAAAAGTTTTTTTGTTTTAAAAGTGGCAGCTATGTATTTTTAGCTAATGATGACAGAAGAAAATCTGATGTAGTTTATTAATAAAGATCATCTCCAAAGTTTTTAATAACGGCGGTACATTTAGTGAAAAAATTAATTAAATTTTCATTTTTTTCAATTTCTGTAAGAGCTTCTTGGCAGGCTTCTTGGTGGAGATTATTAAAATTTTGTAGTAACAAAGGCCCGTGATAAAGGGCCCCAGCTAAGTTTACAATATCTTTAAATAGCCCTTCAATAAGTTTGAGGCGCTCTTCCGTTAAAGGATGCGCATAAAGATCGTAATTTCCTGTTTTCAAAAGCTTGTTAATTAATATATCCTCTTCTTGAACGGAAAGTTGAGCAATCCTTTGTCTAGCACTGGTAATGAGCTGATTCCTTTTATTAAAAACTTGTAAGGAAGGGGAGTTAAATTTAGCAGGGCATATAATCTGGCTAATGATTTCTTGAAATTGAGCATAATTAGCGACTTGGCTTGTGGCCAAAAGACTTGCTAAAATTTCACGCCCCTCAATTAAAGCTTTTTTTTCATCTAATGTTTGACTTAACGTACAAACTAAATCTGGATTTTCATAAATATTTTTATAAGCAAGCTTAATTATATATTTAAGGTCGTTTTGATAAGCAGCATCCTTTTCATCTGCAATTAAACTGTTAGAAATAAAAGAAGCACTTTCATCTTCAGGAATATTCGTTAAAATAGGTGAAGGTTTTAAAACCAGTTTCTGAGTGATTTCCTGCAGATAAGAAGTTTGGTAAGCATTCAAAAGAAGACACAATAGATAATGATAGTATTCACCATTTAACTGACGCTCAGGAGTGTAATATCGTAAAAACGTAGAAGGAAAAGCATCATTTGAAAGAGGGTAGTGGGTAGACAATTTACGTGCTGCACCATACACTGCATAATCCCTTGCTGCCCCTTTAGTGATATCATCAAGCAGCGAAGGAGTGTAGTCAATAAGAAAACGTAAAGCACGGACTTCAGCGTAAGAAAATAGGCTAGTAGGAGTTATTTTTATTTTAGACAGCTTAGTCTTGCTGCCAAAAGGAAGTACCGATAGCATGGCAAAGATAGGAAGACCATCATTTAAAAAAGCATTATAGCTATGGTATTTGGAGAATGACATATTGATTATTTGTAAAAACTGCTCCACAACAATAGCGCTTATATTTAGTGTATAAGCAAAACTTTTAAGAGTGATTTTTTGTATAGAGGAGTTGCTGTCTTTCCTAAAATTTTGTATGGAAAAGGCAAGAACAGAAAAAAATAGGGCTGAGATTAGCTCAACACTAGCAAAAACAGTGTTTAAAAGATAAGCACCGGTAAGAATTCCTTTAATTATGCCTCTTTTTAAAGCCCCTTGATCATTTATTGCATCAAGATGTTGCAAGGCTTGGGTTCCAAGGTTGCTGATTACATAATGGAGACGGTGGCATAAAGGCGTTGGATGCAACATATCCTTTTGACTAGAATCGGCTTGCACAATCTGGTGCATTGAAGGAGCCGTAGAGTTAATACCACCTAATTTATTCATAAGGTCCCAATATGATTAAAGCTGTGCCTTAATACTATCCGATTTATTAGTAATAAAGATAGTACAATTATTTGCTTAAAATAAATTTTTTATTGATAAATAGAAAGGCTGTGAAAGGAAAAAAATCCAGCATTTTAAACTCGATGATATACTTTTTTATTCTTGACAGTTAGGCAACTTTTCTTGATGACTCAAAGGTTACATTTTCTTGTACTGCATTTAAATGTTTACGAGAAGGCCTTAAAACAAAGATTTCATCTAGCGTCTTTTCGAAATCACGGAAGAGTTCTTTTGAATTTTCATGCTCAACAATTTCTCTTATGACTTGACACAAAGCATCCACTCTAGACTTTTCTACTAGACTCCCCAAGGTTGCTAAAGGGAGTTTGTTCTTGATGAGATTTGTTTGAGACAAATGAAAAAGAAAGCAGTGGTCAAACAGCAAGCTTAGAATCAAAGGTCGCTCTGATCCCTCAACGCCGCACTGTTTGGCCAAACTGCAAAACCCACAATGACTACTCCAATCTTCAATAAAAACCTCTACTAACCATCTTAAAGTATATCCTTGCATCACATCTTTCATATTCCATGAAAGATTTGCAGCCATAAGATAGCGATACTCATTTTCGCCCTCATATTTAAGGGCTATTACTAATCGTTTTTTGTGATGAGAAGGAACATATAATCTTGCTCCCCCGGCTTGCACTCCATTTTTTTTATCACCGCGAATGAAAATTTCCTGATTCCAGCCTTTGTAGGCTTCAAAGTACTCTTGGCATGAGAGAGACTTTTTACCTCGCATGACTTTTTGATTCTTTCTAAGTTGAGTAATGATTTGCACTCCAGGCCAAATACCTTCTACTCCATCTACAAACAAGCTGTTGCCGTAAAGAGCATCAGCCAGTACACAAGTGACCTTAAAAGCAGGAAATTCACAGGCAAAATTTTTAAGTAATTGTAAAGCTAGTGTATACTTTTTTGGATATTCTATTGACCTTTTAGGCTCTTTTGGACGGTCTTTTTTAGAGATTCCCAACTTTTTTAGCTTCCTCACTTCCTGTTGCCATCTTGTGAGTACAGGATCGGGAGAATAAAAGGCAAAGGAGACGGGAATGCAAAATTTTTTAGTCACTAGCTGAAGAAATACTATATTTTGACCACAAAAATAACCACTCGTTTTTTTATCACGGATTTTATGTAAATGATGCAACTTCTCAGCATTTTTTGATCGACTGTGATCTTTATCATCGATAACAAGGACCCCTTCTGTGATGCCATGTTTATGCAGGACCGCGCGAACACTACAAATTAGCAGACTATTCCAAGCAATCTTAGCACGTCTAAACATGGCCGATAAAGCCATCTTTTTATAGCTTTTAAGCCCAGCCCTCTCAAATTTTGCCCAACAGATTGAATTAGTAACTAATATTCCCATCAAACAAAACGCTAGCCAACACCATTGAATTTTGGATAAATTATTATGAGGATTTTCTTGTTTGAGGGCAACTTCCAGTTGATTTAGATATTCTTTAATAAAGGGAAGCGGTTGAGAAAACATAGACAAAAAAATTATTTTTAATTAATTGATAAGGTATAACAATATTTCATTAAAAATTAGTCAACAAGAAAAAAGTATATCATCGAGTTAAAGGATACTAGCAATTAGAAACAAAAAAAGAAAAAAGTTAACTTACCTGCAAAGATGTTTATCTCAATGAAAGCTTTTAACTTTTTTTGAAAGCTAAAATTATATGCTAACAAAGTATGAGGGGTTAAATAAGCTGCTGGCCTATATAAAAAGAGGGCACTGGGTAGAAGCCAAAAAGCCTATAAAAAAGTCTAAGGATATGGAAAAGCTAGGGAGCATTCTCCTGTGTCCTCTCTTGAATCTCTTGAATGGCTTTTTGGCAAGCTTGGACAAATAAGTTTTCAGCTCCGAAAGCTCTGTACACATCGCCTTGGTTTAAAATATTTACATCTACAAAAGTTCTAGATAGTAAATTGCCTTGGTGTAGCTCTCCTGATAAGGTGCCAATCTCATTAAAAAGCTGTTGTACAAATTTGGCACGCTTTTTGGAAAGACCCTGTTTTTCTATATCATAAGAGCCTAATTGTAGTAATTTTTTCATAAGAATTGCTTGTTCTTCAGAAGAAAGTTGATTTAGGCAATTTTTAGCATGAACAAGACGTTGGTACCTTGCATTATACGGCTTTAAGTCTACTGCTCTAAATTGAAGGGGACATACGATTTCAGCACGGAGCTCTTGTAATTGAGCGTAATTGGCAAGTTGCAGGTTAATATTATAAAGCGTTTCTAGCAGCTCTCGGCCATCTTCTATTGCTTTTACTTTATCCTTTTCTTTACTAAGTAAGCAAACTAACTCCTCATTATCATATAAGTCTATAAAAGCAGCCTTGATAAGGTATAAGATGTGTGTCTGATATTTTATATCCTTTGCATGAGTATTCACATTATAGCGATAAATATGATGAGTATTTTGATATCCCTCTAATAAGCTTGCTTGCATTAGATAGCTTCCGACTAAATTTAGTAACCGTAAGCGATAATGGATATCACGTAGGCTTTCAAAATTCAAACGATTCAACATATCAATACAGTCAGGATTTTGGCGTAAAAATATCTCTAAAGTAATGTTATCGTAGAGATTATTCCTAATGCTGGAAGAAAAATCTCTTGCTAACCCTCGTGAAATGTCTTGCAAAGCTGCAGGAGCTATCTCCAGAGCTATTCGAATAGCTTTTATCACAGAGGGTGCTAAGCTACCATCAGTAGGTAATCTACCAGCTTGACGATCAAAAGTATGCCCTATTAATTGAGGAATAAGTGCAGAAATGCCATGGATAGCGTGGCTAGCAGCTGCATTGAGACTGTGATATTTTGAGAAAAAGCCTTGCTTTAGGCAGGTCACTTGAAGGTCAGTGATCAAAGCTGAATTTAGGGAGTGAGCGCATAGCTTAAGAGTAATTTTTTGAAAAAGAGGCGAGCGGGCATTTAAAAGTATATGGCCAGCAAGGGCTATAGCCGCTAAAGCTGCCGTTACCAATCCTTCAATTATGGCCATCGGCGTATTTAATAGATAGCCTGTAGCTACAAAGCTTTTACTCAAAACAACGATAATTTTTCCATGCCAGCGTCTACTATTAGCGTGTTGCTGCATGGCTGTGCCCACATAGGTGATTCCGCGACACATCTGATGCGACAAAGGCTTGGGGTGAAGAACGTTTTTATTAGAGGCCTCTGGATACCTCAGCTGTCTTAAAACTAGGTTTATATCAGCTGCATTGATTGCTTGAAAATTCATAAACCCTCTCCTTATAGACTTTTGTAAGGGCTGCTTTAATAGAATTCACATTAATCCTCTACTTTAAAGAAAAGATAAAGATAAGAGATATGTATGGACTTTTAATCCCATTTGAGGTTTATCTTGCTTAATAGATAGTATTACCCTGCCATTGATGTATGGGCATACACACCATAAGCAATATTTAAAGGCATTTATACGAAAAAAAATACAAAAAATAAGGAATGGAATCCTTTACATTTCAAATAGATCTGCCTACATTTTAGTCCTTTAGCTATAAAAGCCAAAAATAGATTAGCAAATATAATCTGTCTTCTTTAACATCCTTTTTATTCTTATTCATGGAGTGCCAATATGCAAGAAGTTATAAAAACATTTGATATTACATCTTTTGAAAATCCGTTATCTGAAGAAATAAAAAAGGATGCTATTCAAACTTTAGAGCAAGGCAAAGTAGTCTATTTTCCTCATCTAACTTTTAACTTACACGAAGATGAATTACAATTTCTTTCTCCTCAGGTTGTAGCTCCTAAATCAAAGAACATCAGTTATGATGTGATAAGAGATCGATTAGGTGGAACAATTTGTAGAGGAGAGGAAGAGCAGAAATTAAAAAATATGATGCAGCGCTATGCTCTGCAAAGTCGCCTCTTTATTGAAAAGCTATTTCCCCATTATAAAGGGCATTTAAATCAAGCGCGTACAAGTTTTCGTCCTGCAGAAATAGCAGGAAGATCTAGTTCCTGGCGTAAAGATGATACTTTGCTCCATGTCGATGCTTTTCCTTCTTCACCTGTAAAGGGAAAACGAATCATGCGTTTTTTTTCAAATATTAATCCAGCCCAACAACCTAGGGTTTGGAAATTAGGGGAGCCTTTTTCTGAAGTAGTGCAAAAATTTGGAGTAAAATTAAAAAAACCGTTCCCTGGTCTAGCCTGGTTGTTAAAAGTAGTAGGCATTACTAAAGACTATCGCACCCTTTATGATCATTATATGATGAGTTTGCATGATTTAATGAAGGGAGATAAAGAGTATCAAAAAAATGCTAAACAGCAAGAAGTGTTGTTTCCACCTGGGAGCAGCTGGATAGTATATACAGATCAAGCTTCCCATGCGGCTCTTTCGGGCCAATATGTCATGGAGCAAACCTTCTACCTTCCTGTAGAAAGTTTACAGGACCCAGAAACCTCGCCCTTACGTGTATTAGAACGTTTCTATGGACAAGAATTAATTGAAAGTAGCTAAAGTATAAACCTCTGCGCGGGGGGGGGGGCCTATTAAGTAGGAAAATAAGTAGGCCCCTAACAAATCAAGGGCCTCTTTTGTCATTATTTAACTCGTATGCTTTCTAAATTTTTCACTTTAAGTAAGCGGTCACGGGGTAGGCCCAGCTTTAGAGGTAATTCTGAGGGCATCTGCAAAGCCAAAAATGCTTGCAAATAGCTGTTTTTTCTATTTATTGCACTTTTTGATTTACATTAGCTTTTTATTATCAGGAGCTTAAGTAGTTCTACTCCCGTGACCGCTTACCACTTTAAAGAAATTCTAAGAAAGCAAGTCGAAGATAAGTGTGCATAAAAAGCTTCAGTCAAACTTATAATGTAAATATGTCAAACTTTTTATTACTACCTTGCGGGATTTGCAATAAAAAAGCTCAGATAACATCAAAATCTAAGCATAAAAATTATTGGAAATGAACAATAATAGATTACTGCCTAAATTAAGCTAGAATAAACATTAGCCCCTAGTAATTATGAGAGGAGCCGCAGCCACAGGATGAACGTGCATTGGGATTACTAATTTTAAAACCAGCTCCCTGGAGTCCATCCACATAATCAATTTCTGAACCTAAAAGCCGAGGCACTATAGCTTTTTTTACGTGAATTTCGATAGCATGGGAAACAAATGTCTCATCATCTTCAGCAGCTTTTTCAGAGAAGTCCAATACATATTCAAAACCACTGCAGCCCGCCATTTTCTCTTCGAATCTAATGCCCCAGCCTGGTTTGCCCTCTTCGGCTAAAATCTCTAAGTATTTTTTGGCAGCGCGTTCAGTGATGGTAATGGTAGATAAATCCGCTTCTTCTTGTAAAAGGTTGTTAAGTCTTTCTACTAGCGTATTAATTTGGTCCTCATTCATTCCGTGGCCTAGCATGCCAGCCTCTAGGGTTTCCCAGGTAGCTGCATGGCATCCTACGCAATGAAGTCCTGCACGCGTAATTTCTTGCGCTAATTTTTGCGCTTTAAAGGGAAAAAGAGATAAAATTTGCTCAATAGTCATCTGACGATGGATGATGGTATTTTCTTGATTTTGTGTGCTTGTCATGCTCTTAACCTTTTCATTAAAATGATATTTTTACATTGCCTTTTTTGATGCGACACTGACAGGCAAGTCGCTCATCGCAGGTGCCTTCTCCAAGAAAATCTTCTTCTTCTTGTGTAGGGGAGGAGAGATTTTCTTTTCCCTCTTTAACAAGGATAACACAGGTTCCGCATACACCCTCGGTACAGGCGAAAGGCACTCCTGCTTCTTCACAAACTTCAGCAATTGGTGAATCATCAGGCAATTCGATCTCCTCGCCATTATGATCAAATATTAACTTGGCCACTTTTAAAGACTCCGCTATATGATTATAGGAATCATTATAAGCATATATCTAATAAAGAACAATGCCAATTAAATATTCTCGTTTTCTCGTGTAAATGCTCTGTAGGCTTTGTTAGTATAAATAATTAGAAAAAAACCGCTGAGGATAAAAGGCAAGCTTAAATATTGGCCCATTTGCATTTTTGATTCGTCAATAACAGCACTTTGCGAACTTTTAAAAAATTCTAAAAAAAATCGAGTGGAAAAAAGCAATATAAGAAATAACCCGGTCATAAAGCCAGATTTCTTGCGCACGAGAGCTCTTTGCCAAATTAAAAGGAGGAGAGTAAAGATAATTAGATAAGCAAAGGCTTCATAAAGTTGGACTGGATGACGAGGCAGAGGAAGGCTATGATCGGCAGGATTTCCAAATATTACCGCCCAGGGCGCTTGGGAAGGTGTCCCTAGTATTTCCTGATTGAAGAAATTGCCTACACGAATACAAGCGCCAGCTAAAGCTGCAGGCACGGCTATCATATCTGCAATTGTTAAGAAAGTTAATTTAGGAAATTTTTTACGAATAGATAAGCGGTAAATAGCTAGGGCTAATAAAATGCCAACAGCACCTCCATGGCTGGCCAGACCTCCTTCCCAAACTTTTAAAATATCTATAGGGTAATGTTGATAATAAGGCCAATCATAAAAAAAAACGTGGCCTAAACGAGCACCAATAATGATACCCGTAACTACGTACC
This sequence comes from Neochlamydia sp. S13, assembly GCF_000648235.2. Classification (NCBI taxonomy): domain Bacteria; kingdom Pseudomonadati; phylum Chlamydiota; class Chlamydiia; order Parachlamydiales; family Parachlamydiaceae; genus Neochlamydia; species Neochlamydia sp. S13. The sequence goes on from NZ_AP017977.1 coordinate 1,028,664, forward strand.
ATGTAAGACGATCAGTTAAGGCTAAGGCTATGGGGGATATATCTTTACTATTTTTTTGAGGACAACAGCGTTCCAACAACATAGTTCGCATAAGATGAAGAACGATGGAATAACTTAATATAAGGCCCAATACAAAAAAAAGGCCATACCAGGCAATCGGCCTGTTAACAAGAGGAAGAGTGAAAATATCTTTAGAGGGATTCCAGTATAGCCAGGCGATCAATAGGTGCATATAAAAAGCCTTTAGAAGTCAAAGGCTCCTATGTCAAGGCATAGGAGCCTTTTTGATCGGAGTAGAGGGATTCGAACCCCCGACCTACTGCTCCCAAAGCAGCCGCGCTAGCCAAGCTGCGCTATACTCCGAAGAAAAGACGAATTATAAGCAGGAGGGTCTTTTCCAGCAAGCAATTTCTAAGGGGCTTAGTGATATTTCTACCTAAAAACTCAAAATAACCGTTTATAGGCAGGTTTAGCTAAAAAAAGTTATTTAGAGTGGATGTAATACAACTTGGGTATCCCCCAAGTTATGCTTGGACCTATTTAAAAGAAGTATCTTCTCTAATCTTGAATGCTTGAGAACCTAATTGAGTGGGCCTTCTTAACAACCTCTTGAATAGAATTTTTTTAATAGACATATTATTTAGATGTGCATAGATCCTTAAATTAATGAGACCATGTGAAAAAGCTTATATGAAATCATTACAGGTAGAAGTCATTGGTTAAGAAACACTTTCTGCTACAGCTATGCTTCAGCTTTTAGGCTCATTAAAATCAATTTTTTTCTGAATGGATTGATAGGCGCTAATAATATCTTTATCATTCATCTCCATGCCTTTTTTTATCAGACGTACACTAGACATCACTGTGGAATGGTCTTTAGAAAAGATATCGCCAATTTTTGTAAAAGGCATTTGCAGTGTCTGCCGACAGAGATACATTGCCAATTGTCGAGGAAAAACACAATCTCGGCTTTGCGCTTTTCCCAAAATATCTTCTGATTTAATGCCAAATATTTCAGCGATACTTTTAATTATTTTGTCGGGGGTGAGTACATATTGTTTTTCTTCAATCAGTAGATCACTTAAAATCTGTTTAGCGATAGGGACAGTTATACCTACGGTGGAGTGCTTTGCCATTTGCTCATTGAGATGCGAGCGTAAAACTAAAGCTTCTAGAGCACGAATCAGCGCTTTACTACTGCTAGGAAAATTATCTAATAGAAACTCAATAATTTTAGCATGAAGAGGAAAGTTAAAGAATTGGGCTTTCTTACGAATGGCAAGAGCTAATTCTTCTCTAGACAGGGGAAATAGATTAAGGACAACTCCCCATTCAAAACGGCTAACCAAGCGGGGTTCAATGTAGGTAAGTTCTGCAGGAGAGCAGTTTGCACTTAAGATAATCTGTTTATTATCCAGGTGAAGAGTATTAAAGGTATGAAAAAATTCTTCCTGAGTGGCCCCTTTTTTAGAAAATTCTTGGACCCCATCTATGATGAGGACATCACTATTACGATAAGCCTGACGGAAAATACTCATCTCTCCTACACGAATGGCTGAGACTACATGTTCAGTAAAGGTTTCGGCTCGAGAGTAAAGGACATGAAGCCCTTGACTACGCAGAGCTTGAGCAGTAGCCATCAGTAAATGCGTTTTACCAGCTCCTGAGCTACCGTGGATAAAAATAGGATTAAATGTACCTAGTTCTTTAGATGGACCAGAATGAGCCAAGCTAAGTAATAATTTCTCTACTAATATATTTTTTTCTGAAGAAACATAATGTTCAAATGTACAGTAAGGGTCTAATTCATCAAAACATAAGGTGAAGGGGGCGTGACTGGATAAAGCTGCACTTTTTAATGAAGAGCTTTTTGCTTTACGAGGTAAGCTGTTTGCAACACTTAAGTGAACTTTTATTTTTTTATTATTGTTGTTAACAAATTTGGTGAGGATCTTTTGACGCATATGTTCTTCAAACCATAGGGCTTGAAAAGAATCTTTAGCTTCCAGATATAAATTAGCCGCATCAAAACGGAGAATTTTTAAGGATTTCAGCCATTTATGGACGGTTTCACTGCCTAGTTCAATTTCCTGTAAGGCGAGAAATTCATTCCATGCGTGCATTTCGATTGTCCCAGCTATGGTTTAATCTCGTGCGAGAGGACTCGCACGATTGTTGAAAAGGGTTAGGCCATCCTTTTTATTTTTTAACAATTTTTTGGCCGACTTCTATAACTTGGGGACGCAAGGCTTTTTTTTGAAGCTGCCTTGAAGTCCACCATTGCTGTAAAATACCTAGTAGCATAGAGGATAGCCAATAAAGATTGAGCCCGGAAGGAAAATTATAAAACATCACGGCAAATACTCCGGTCATGATTGTACTCATCGAGCGTTGCTGCCTTTGTTGCTCTGTCATCTGGCTAGGATCTTTAGGGCCTGTAGTCATATAGCGTTGTTGGATGAACATCACTCCGCCTAAAAGAATAGGAAGTAAGTGAAATTGATTTCCAATAAAAAAGAGAGGGGTATTCCAACTAAATAGCACATCAGGGGCTGTTAAATTATCAATCCATCCCGGAATAAAGCTAGCTCCCCGTAATTCAAAAGTGGATTTCAATAAATCGAACATTCCAATAAGAAATGGCATCTGTATCAGTAAAGGAAAGCAACCTGATATGGGGTTAACTCCTCGCTCTCTGTATAAAGACATAATTTCCAGCTGAGCTTTCTTAGGATCTTTTTTATACTTTTCTTGAATAGCCGTTACTTCAGGAGCAATTTGCTGCATACGTAACATGGATTTTGTAGACCATGCATTTAAGGGATACATCATCAGCCGTAATGCTATAGTTAATAAAATAATTGAAAATGCCCATGAGCTTGTGAGGCGATAAAAGAATTTCATCAAAATAAACAAAAACTTAGCAAATGGTTCAGAGATAAAGGCAAACCATCCATGAAAAGTTTGAGAGGCAATGTAGTCAGGATTGTATCCTGTTGTGGAATCACTATACATGGCATCCACTTTTTTCAAAATACTATCAGCAAACGGGCCGCTGAAGATACGGAAGTTCATAGAGCCTCCGTCACTAGCAAGGGGTAGTAGTGACATGTATCCGGGCATGTTAGCTGCTTTAAAACGATTATACTGCTGGTCCAATTGAACCAAACGTGAAGGGGCTATCGTTCCTGGAACCTGCTGTACTCTGTATCCTGCATCAATTTTAGATAAAGGATCAAGGATTATGCCAAAAAAGCCATTGGAATCCACAATCCAATCTACATACACAGAACTTACCGTGAAGGCATCTTTAGGCAGGTCAATATTTTCTACCGAGGATTTATGGTTACGAGTAATTCTATATTTTAAAGCAGGTGCTGGACTTCCAGATATCCATTCCACCTCAGGAACTCCTGAGGTTAACCATAAGCCGCGACTGTCTCCTTTTATCTCAATTGTTAAGTCAAAAGTATAGGGGGCTGTTTGCTCATCGTTTCTTAAAGTATATGTTTTCGTTATTTTTCGATGCGATTGGCTAGCCTCAAATACAATTGTATGGCTATCAAATTTCTTCACTTCATAGATAAGCTCTGCAAATTCAGGATATTCTGAAACAATATTAGTTGCATAAAAGCGTGGTGGTAGACGTGTAGGTTTTTTCTGCCCTTTTATTACTAAATCGCGTCTTAAAAGCGGATAATATCCGCCTAATGATCCTTTTTGATGCAAGGCTCTGTCAGGAGTATAATAAGCATGGGCAGGAAAATGAGCATTAGAAGGATGGTTTTTAACCATGTCACGATCATATTCAATTTCTTTTACCACACTGGCCGGATTTTTAGCGCTTTGAAAAGGAAGATTAATTTCTACAATGGAACCCCCATGGTTAGAAAAAACAAGCTGCTGGTAGGCATTTTCTAACACAAAAAACTTTTCCTCTGCCTTTTGCAGCGAGGGGGACGCTCGTTTAGCTTTAGGCATTGAAATAATATTTTCGGTGCCCATAAATTCATTCATTAACTTAAGACTACCGTTTTCTTGCTCATAAATTCCTACGGGTAGATACCCCGAAGCGGTATTTAATAAAGCAATAGCATTGGAAGGAAGGTAATTTCTAATTTGATTCTCATAGTCTTGCTCCTTCTGCTTTAGCAGGGCTAATTTGACCAGAGGAATAGATAGCTGCCCATCTTTATATTCTCCCCATATGATTTTTGGAGCAGCCATTTTAGGGTTAATCTTTCCATTAGCTTCTACAATTTGTAAATCAAATGAACCAAAATCCGGAAGCTCGCTTACTTGCAATTTAATTCCATTTTCTGCTGCATAAATTACAGGCTGTTCGATAGAGCCTTCTTTAAAAAGAAGTTTAAATGCGCGTGGCTTGCTATCTTCTAGAAGTTTTCTGCTATACGCAATTTGAGGAAGGTGTTCGTCCCATGCAAGGGCCATCACCACATTATTAATCTCCACACCCGTAGTGAGAAAATTTGTGGCGTTCTCATCAGCATACAAATTAATTAAGGGGAGGTTGCTAGGATTTTCAGTCTTCTGGCTAATCTCTTTATCTAACTGTTGCTCGATCTGTAGAGCTTTAGCTTTTTGCTGGGCTGTCCATTCCTTTAGGTTTTCTTGATTTTTTCCCTCGAAGTACCAATTAACACCAAATAAGGTCAAGGCTAGACACAAAACAAATAGCGCGGTTCGCTTATCCATAAGTAGACTTTTTTGTTGAAGTTTAAAGATAAATTAAGAACATTAGCATACATCTCTCTAATCATGCAATTTAAATTCCCCTAGACGAGCCCTTGTCAGGGGAAGAGAAATGATAGAGTTAAATCCGATATTTATTGGGTGTAAGATTACCCTTGATTTTGTCTCTTAGGAGGTGTATTTTTTATCATGATACCAGACATTCGAAGTAAAAAGAATAGACTACTCTACCCTTGATGCTCATTCTCATGTTTTTTAATGACCTTATAACGGGCAACTTTTAAGCAGATAGATCATGAAATTTCCAGTTTTTACGGCAGTCAATGAGCCTTACCTGTTAAAGATAGCTGATTGAGTCGATAAGGTTTTAATCATACTAGACTTTAAATCTTATAATTTTTTTAAGAAGATGTCTAAAAATCTAAGTAATTGGTGAAATAATTTTCCTTCAAAGATATGGGATATCTAATGGTTTTTTTAGCCCTACGTTTCTACTCCAGAGATAAGTGGATGAAAGAAAGATTATTGAAAGCTTTATTATCTCTTCTTCTGGCATGGAGAGCCGAAATTGCAGCTGTGCCAGAAAAGAAATTAGAGGCTTCAAACTGTGAAAGCTCCTTGCCAGTTGAAGCACAACCCCCCCAGGTTTCCCCTAAAGATAGAGGGTTAACACAAAAAAATTGGGCGATTGCTTATTATAAAGATCAGGAGCAAGAAAAATCCTTTAAAGCTTTCCTTGAATCTTTAAAAGAGGTTCCAGCTGTAGAGGCTGTTAACATCTCCCCAGACGAAAAGCTAATTTATGACCAAGCTTTAAAGATTTATTTAGAAGATGCTGGCTATGATCCTGACAAGACAGCCACAAAAATCATTTCACAATTTGAACCTTTTTTTATAAAGAATCCTAATTTTTATCATCTAAGCTACTTATTAGCAATGAGTAAAGCAAATTTGGGTTTATACGAACAATTTTTTGAGCTGTTTTACAATGCCTATCTTCACGATCCCCAACATTTTCTCGCTTATAAAGCTAAAGCTGCACTCTACATTAAACTTTTCGAAAGAGCTAAAACAGAAGAAGAGCGGCAGGCTGCACGTCTACAAATATTAAGCCATGCTAGGAAAGCAGTAGCTATAGAGCCTTACGATACAAGTCTCTATCGGATGATCTTAGGATTTACCCAGAAAGATGCCAAGGGGCAGGTTTTATCGACTTACCTTAACAGCATTCTCGAACAAAATGTAGTATTATCGCGTATAGACATTCCTTATTATGTTGAGATAGCTCTTGCTTTTCATCAATATGATTTAGCCCAAAGATTGTTAGATAAAGCTAAGCAATGGTATGCTTTTAGTCGTGTAATTAATCTGGCCCAAAAGCTTTTAGATGAAAAGCGTGGTCATTTTCAAAAATAATTAGGAAAGTATGGAACTTAGAACAAAAGAAGCGAAAATATTAGGGGATTATACTGTTATCAAACAGATAGGCCAAGGATCGCTAGGGAATGTTTATTTAGCCGAGCATCGCTTTATGAAAAAGCATTATATCCTAAAAGTTCTTCCGGAAGAGCTGAGTGCCGATAGAGCTTTTATTCAGCGTTTTGAAGAAGATGTAGCTAATTTATCCGCTCTAGATCATCCGCATATAGTTAAAATTCATAATGTTTCCTACTCGCATGGACAATACTTTTTAGTTACCGATTGTGTAGTAGATGAATTGGGTGAAACAACCAATTTAATGCAATATATGGTGGGCCGGGGCAAACGACTAGAGGAAGAAGAATTATTTCGTCTGCTCAGACAGATTGCTGAAGCATTGGATTATGCGCATGGAAAAAAACTTGTCCATCGTGGCCTTAAGCTTAATAATATTTTGGTAAGTAATAGACTAGGAGCACAAATTGACCTTTATCTTTCGGATTTCGGCCTTTCGCGTATTGTCGGTGTAGGATCTGTCTTAACGCGCATATATAAGAATGTAGCCGAATCTTTAGGTATTGGATCTGCCGTAAATCCTATTAAAGCAGGGCAGGAACGGTACGTAAGCTCGGTGGAAAATTCAAAGTTAATTCCCTTGCACGCTTCTTTTTTACAGACTTACTTTTTTTTAGCTCCTGAGCAAAAACGCTTGGATACATCCAAAATAGTAGATGTGCAAGTGGATTGTTATGCTTTTGGAGTGCTGGCGTATTATTTATTGATGAATGAGTTTCCAGAAGGCATTTTTGAAATGCCTTCCGAGCGTCCAGACTTGCGGTGGAACTGGGATAGATTAATATCAAGTTGTCTACAAAATGATCCTGCTAAGCGTCCAGAATCGCTTGTGTACGAGCTTGATAAAATGCAAGCTTCGCCTGCTAAAGCTCTTTCTGTTGAGGGTTTAGCAGAGGAGGGTTTAGCAGAGGTTTATATACTTGATCAACCTGCATTAAAAGAGGCAGAAAGGGCTACCCAAAAAGTAATTAAGCATGACGAAAAGCAAGCGGCTACATTAAGGCCTATCCTTCGTACCGCCCAATTAGAAAGGCCTCAAACAGATCCGGATCCGGCTGCTGTCTTTCAGATTGATACCAGCGTAAAATCTTACCGCCCCGAATATAAAGAAGTAAAAAATATTCAACCTCTTTTAACTGATATGGTCATTGTATCAGGAGGGAGTTTTTATCGCGGTAGTAATGATGGAAACCGCGATGAGGTACCTCGCCATCAAGTAATTTTAGCTGGTTTTGCTATCGATATCCATCCGGTAACTAACGAGCAGTTTGTCCGCTTTTTAGAGGTCATGGGTGGAGAAAAAGATAGCAATCATCAAGATATTATCCGTATGCGTGATTCAAGAATCAAACGTAGTGGCGGTAAATTAAGTATTGAATCGGGATATGCTAAACATCCAGTGGTGGGGGTAACCTGGTATGGGGCTGTAGCTTATGCCAAGTGGATAGGAAAACGCCTTCCTACAGAAGCAGAATGGGAAATTGCAGCACGAGGTGGACAAGAAAATTCTCTTTATCCTACAGGTGAAGAGATTGAAAAATCTCAAGCTAACTTTTTCAGTTCGGATACTACTGCGGTGATGAGTTATATTCCTAATGGGTATGGCCTCTATGACATGGTAGGAAACGTCTATGAATGGTGTCAAGATTGGTACGGTTATAATTACTATGAGATATCCATTCAAGAGCCGGAAAATCCTAAAGGGCCTTTACAAGGTGTTTACCGGGTCTTAAGGGGAGGCTGTTGGAAAAGTCTAAAAGAAGACTTACGGTGCTCAAGGCGGCATCGGAACAATCCAGGTACTGTGAATGGAACCTATGGCTTCCGTTGTGCTGCTGATGTTCAATGAAGGATATCTGTGATCACTATATTATTTGTGTGCCTAGGTAATATTTGTCGCTCGCCAGCTGCTGAAGGAATCTTACGTCACCTCATTAATCAAGAGGTTGCTTTAAAAAATGTAAAAGTGCAAAGCTGTGGATTAGGCTCATGGCATGTAGGGCAACTTCCTGATGCATGTATGAGGCAGGCCGCTTCCAAGCGCGGCATTTATCTAACTTCTCCTGCACAAGCCTTTCATCCAAAGTTTTTAGAAGATTTTGATTACATTTTTGCTGCAGATCAGGAAATTCTGCATCATTTATACTTGCGCGCTAAAACAGTAAAGCAAAAGGCAAAGATTCATTTATTGACCGCATTTAGTCAAATTTATCATCATCAAAACATTCCTGATCCTTTTTATAAGGGAGAGACAGCCTTTGATGAGGTGTTGGATATGATCGAAGAGGCTTGTAAAGGATTTATCGAACATTTAAAAACTCGAAATAAACATGCGGAAGCATCTGCCTAGTGTTTAATCAACCTCTTTTTTTTAAATTTTTTTTAGGTAGATGTACCCCTTAGATTGAATGGATTGACTAGGGAAATAGCCTTTACTCAATATCAAATTTGTGATAAAATAAACTCCTTTCCAATGCTAGCCTTATAGGAATAAAAGTTTATGAAATTACTGTTATCTAAGCCTCGGGGATTTTGCGCAGGCGTGGAACGGGCTATTGAGACAGTAGAAAAAGCTCTTTCTTTATGGGGTCGCCCTATTTATGTGAAGCACGAAATAGTCCATAATAAACATGTGGTAGAAAGTTTGAAAGCTAAAGGCGCCATCTTCATAGAAGAGGTAGATGAGGTTCCTAGGGGTGCACGCCTCATTTATTCAGCGCATGGCGTTTCACCAGCTGTACGCGCCGCGGCCCAAAAACGCAATTTAATTGAAATTGATGCCACCTGTGGTTTAGTCACTAGAGTTCACTCAGCTGTTAAACGCTTTGCTAATTTAGGATATCAGATCATATTAATTGGTCATCGCCATCATGTAGAGATTATTGGAACCGCAGGAGAAGCTCCTGAGGTAACAACTATTGTGGAATCGGTGGAAGATGTAGAAAATCTTACTTTTCAAAGTAGTGATAAGCTTTTTTACATTACCCAAACCACTTTAAGCTTGGATGATGTGGGAGAAATTACGCAAGCTTTGATAGCCAAATATTCTCATATTGTTACTTTGCCTAGTTCTTCTATTTGTTATGCTACTACAAATAGACAGCTTGCATTGCGTGAGATTACCGATGCTACCGATTTAGTTTTAGTAGTCGGTGATCCACAAAGCTCAAACTCTAACCGTTTACGTGAGTTAGCAGCTAATAAAGGAATTGCTTCCTATTTAATCAACGATGATAGCGAAATTGATCCCCAGTGGATAAAAGGTGTAAAAATTATAGGCCTTACAGCAGGTGCCTCTACCCCTGAGGGAATCGTGCAAGATTGTATTAAGAAACTTATTACTTTAGGGGTTAAAGAGGTTGAAGATGTAGTGTTTACTACCGAAGATGTTGTTTTTCAACTTCCAAAGCCTATCGTTAATGCGCGTTTTGGAGCTTAAAATGCATGCTAATGGATAGATAGCTAAAAGCTAGTTTGCAAAAATGCTCATATTTATTCTAACTTTTAACTTCCTTAATCTTTTTTATTAATTCTGATCATTTAGGGAAGGTAAATGAATAATTTACTTTAGCATTACCTGTAGGCGAAGTAGAGTAAACAAAGCATAAAAACCCTTGATAAGACGAGACCTTTTATGTTAAAAAGCTTACTTTTTTAAAGGAATTAAACGGTGCAAAAAGCAATTCGAAGAACTCCTAAGAATTATGATGGCACTGCAATTACCACACACAAAATTTCGGATGTGCTTTCTCAGCTCGTTTTTCAAATTCGCGAGAATTATCGCCTTCGTCCAGATCTTGTGTTAGCAGCATGGCCTGAAGTCATTGGAGCTAAGCTAGCATCTATGACACAAGCCATGTCTTTTATTGATGGCGTTCTGCATGTTAAAGTAAAAAACTCTACTTTACACAGTCTTTTAAGCCAAAATGATAAAAATCGAATTATAGCTAGTTTAAAAACCAAGTTCCCTCATATTCATCTCAAGAACATCGTTTTTCGGATTGGATGATAAATATTATAGGATGTATGCATGACTAACGATACGTTAAGTTCAGAAGGTGCTAAGCAAGTAACTAAAGAGTACGATGCTAGTTCTATCACAGTCTTAGAAGGGTTGCAAGCTGTTAGAGAGCGCCCTGGTATGTACGTAGGCGACACCTCTTCTAATGGCTTGCATCAGCTGGTGTATGAAGCCGTAGATAACTGTATTGATGAAGCTATGGCAGGCTATTGCACCGCCATTTGCGTGACCCTTCATAAAGATGGCTCTGCGACTATTGAAGATAATGGCCGGGGTATTCCTGTAGAAAAGCATGAAAAAGAATCGATCAAGCAGGGTCGTGATGTTTCAGCTATAGAAGTGGTGATGACTATTTTACATGCTGGCGGTAAATTTGATAAAAACACTTACAAAGTCTCGGGTGGCTTACATGGGGTAGGCGTTTCTTGTGTCTGTGCCCTTTCTAAAAAGATGGTTGTCCAGGTTTATAAAAATAACCAAACTCATGAAATTGAATTTTCTCAAGGGCATGTGGTAAGACCTATAGAACAAATAGGTGAGACAACGAAGCGGGGAACTAAGATAACATTTTGGCCGGATGATACTATTTTATCAGTCGTAGAATTCGACTATGATATTCTAGCCAAACGTTTAAGAGAGTTAGCGTTTCTCAATAAAGGGATCAATATTTATTTTCATGATGAAAGAAATGAAGATAAAGATGATGTGCATTTCTGTTATAGCGGAGGTCTTTCTTCCTTTGTATCTTATCTAAATGAAAACAAAAATGTCCTTTTTCCTGAGCCCTTATATTTTTCTGGATCTAGGCCCGGTGATGATGCCCCCATTGAATTTGAAGTGGCAATGCAATGGAACGATACTTATACCGAGTCTATCTTTTCTTATGTCAATAATATTGCTACACGACATGGAGGAACTCATCTTACTGGCTATTCAACGGCTCTTACAAGGGTATTAAATAGCTATATTAAAAGCCATAATCTCCTAAAATCAGATAAAATATCGATTAGCGGTGAAGATATGCGAGAGGGCTTGACAGCTGTTATTTCTGTTAAAGTTGCCAATCCTCAATTTGAAGGCCAGACAAAGCAGCGTCTAGGTAATAGCGACGTAGGCTCCGTCGTCCAGCAAATTGTTGGTGAAGAGTTAACCATCTACCTTGACGAGCACCCCGCAATCGCCAAAACTATTTCGGATAAAGCTATTCTTGCTGCGCAAGCTCGGGAAGCTGCTCGTAAAGCACGTGAATTGACTTTGCGTAAATCTGCTTTAGACAGTGGACGCTTACCTGGAAAGCTTACAGACTGCCAAGAAAAAGATCCTAAGCTATGCGAAATTTATATTGTGGAAGGTGATTCAGCAGGAGGCTCAGCTAAAAATGGTAGGGACAGACGTTTCCAGGCTATCTTGCCTATTCGCGGAAAGATTCTTAATGTAGAAAAAGCTCGTTTGGAAAAAGTTCTTCAGAATACCGAAGTAGGAACAATTATTTCTGCTTTAGGATGTGGCATTGGTCTTGATGGTTTTCACTTGGAAAAACTGCGTTATCATAAAATTATTATCATGACGGATGCTGATGTAGATGGCTCGCATATCCGTACTTTACTTCTCACCTTCTTTTATCGTCACATGCCTGCTTTAGTAGAGAATAACTTTATTTACATTGCTCAACCTCCTCTATATAGAGTTTCTAGGAAAAAGACTAGCCGCTATATTCACTCCGAAAAAGAGATGGATGAATACTTGTTAGAATTGGGGATTAGCGACGTGAAAATGAAGCTTCCCAAAGATCAAGAGCCTATGTCTATTCTCCAGATGAAAGATTTACTTCAGCTGATGGTAGAGTTAGAATCCTTTGTTTTACGCATGGAGCGTAAAGGAATCACTTTCCGAGAATTTCTGCATGCAAAAAATCCTCAAGGGATGCTGCCTCGTTTTCAGGTTACGCTGCCTGATGGTGTACACTTTGCTTATTCATTAGATGAATTTGAAGAGCTTAAAGAGCGGAACGAGCGCTTGCAAAAAGCTCAGCATGAACAAACCTTAGCCTCTATCCCTGAAGAAGAAATTACTCCGGAAATGAGAATTTTTAGACCTACGCGTCTAAATTTTATGGAATTATATGAAGAGGAGCATCTTGAACAGCTAAATAATAAGCTGGCAAACTTTGGGTATGACTTGACTTATTATCTTGTGGCTAGTGGAACGATTATGGAAATTAAGGAAGATAACCATACCCATAATTTTTCTACCCTTCATGAAATTCTTGATTTTCTAAGGGTAAATGGCCGCAAAGGCATTGAAATTCAACGTTATAAAGGCTTAGGTGAAATGAATGCAGACCAGCTTTGGGAGACTACAATGGATCCAGTTAAAAGATCATTGCTGCGTGTGACCCTTCCTGATGTGATAGCTGCTGATCATATGTTTACCATGCTGATGGGTGAAGAAGTACCTCCAAGGCGAGCTTTCATTGAACAGCATGCACTTTCTGTAAAAAACTTAGATATATAAGCTAACAAATCGTCAACTTTAAGGTAAATATGTCGTATACGAAAAATGAGGTGATTATCCCTCGTAATGTCGAAGATGAAATGAAAGACAGCTATTTGCGTTATTCGATGTCTGTGATTATTTCACGCGCATTACCAGATGTTCGCGATGGATTAAAGCCTTCTCAGCGCCGTATTCTTTATGCGATGCGGCAGCTAAACTTGTCGCCGGGAGCCAAACATCGTAAATGCGCAAAAATATCAGGGGATACTTCAGGGGACTACCATCCTCATGGTGAAATGGTCATCTACCCCACTTTAGTGCGTATGGCGCAAGGCTGGGTGATGCGCTACACTTTAATTGATGGCCAAGGGAACTTCGGTTCGATTGATGGAGACCCTCCTGCTGCCATGCGTTATACAGAAGCACGACTCACTCATGCTTCTATGCAATTAATGGAAGATTTGGATAAAGATACGGTAGATCATGTTCCTAACTATGATGAGACCAAGAAAGAACCGGTCGTTTTTCCTGCTAAATTTCCTAACTTGCTATGTAATGGTTCTTCAGGAATTGCGGTGGGTATGGCCACTAACATACCGCCCCATAATCTTAACGAGTTAATTACAGCAACTTTACTCGTGCTAGACCAACCGATGACTTCTATCGAAGAAATCATGCAAATAATGCCCGGGCCCGATTTTCCTACAGGGGGAATTATTTGTGGATATCGGGGAGTGAAAGAAGCTTTTCATACAGGCCATGGTAAAATCATTTTACGGGGTGTCATCCGTGTAGAAGAAATGGAAGATAACCCGGACCGCCAGCGCTTAGTCATCGATGAAATTCCTTATAATCTTAATAAATCCCGTTTAATTGAACAGATTGCAGACCTGATCAATAGTAAGACTTTGGCAGGAGTATCTGATTTACGCGATGAATCCGATAAAGATGGGATGCGGATTGTGCTAGAGCTGAAACGAAATGAAGTCCCTGATGTGACCATCAATCAGCTTTATAAATTCAGCGATATGGAAACTACTTTTGGATGCCATATGTTGGCCTTGGATAAAGGTCTACCGCGCATTATGAATGTAAAAAATATCATTAGCGCCTGGATTGAACATCGCATAGAAGTTATCCGCCGTCGTACCCGTTTTGAATTGGCTAAAGCTGAAGCACGCGCTCATATCTTGGAAGGTTATTTAAAAGCTATCGATCATTTGGATGAAGTTGTGAGATTGATCCGTGCTAGCAATAACCGTGAAGAGGCTAAACAATCTTTAATTGAGAGATTTGCCTTTTCAGATAAGCAAGCCACGGCAATTTTGGATTTACGTTTATATCAACTGACGGCTTTAGAGCATGACAAAATTAATGAAGAGTACCAGAGTTTACTAGAGAAAATAAACTATTTTAAAGCTGTGCTTGCAAGCGAACTCATGGTCCGTCAAATTATTAAAGATGAACTGAACGAAATTCAAGAAAAGCATAAGTCTCCCCGTAAGACTCAGATTATCGCGGCCGAAAGCGAGATGAACATGGAAGATCTGATTGCTAATGAGCCTGTGATCATCACTATTTCGGAAGATGACTACATTAAACGTATGCCTATGGATACCTTCCGTGAACAAAGGAGAGGGGGCCAAGGGGTTGCAGGTATGCAGATGAAGCGTGAGGACGATACCATTAAAGGCTTGTATGTTGCCACCATGCACGACTACCTATTAATTTTTACAAATCTAGGGCGTTGCTATTGGATAAAAGTCTGGCAGATACCAGAATCGAGTCGTAAATCTAAAGGTAAACCGCTCGTTAACTTGCTAGAAGATATTCAACCTAATGAAAAGATTGCCACCATCATGCGTGTTTCTTCTTTTGATGAGCAAGCCTGCATATTGATGGCTACACGTAAAGGCGTGGTTAAAAAATCTGAGCTTAGCCACTTCAGCAATCCACGTCGTAAAGGTATATGGGCGTTAGATGTGGATGAAGGTGACGAGGTGGTAGCAGCTCGCTTAGTAAAAGAAGAGTATCAAGTGATGATATTTACCCATAGGGGTATGGCAGTTCGCTTTGCTGAGGATAAGGTTAGGCCCATGGGTCGTATGGCTCGAGGGGTAAAAGGAGTTAGCCTAAGAGAAGAGAATGATTATGTCGTCAGCTGTGAAGTCGTAAAGGGGGATGAAACCATTCTGGTCGTTTGTGAGAATGGCTTTGGCAAGCGCTCCCTCGTAGAAGATTTTAGGCAAACAAATCGTGGCGGCGTGGGAGTGCGTTCAATTGTGACTAGCGAGCGGAACGGAAATGTAGTAGGCGCTCTTTGCGTAGCGGATACGGATGGGATGGTCATGATGACAGCAAGTGGGCAAGCTATCCGTATTAGTATGCGTGAATTACGCGTGCTTGGACGTAATACGCAAGGAGTTAGACTAGCCAACTTACGTGATAATGATTATCTTGTCGCTATTCAGAAAGTGAAAAGTGCAGAAGAAAGTATAGAAGATGCTAGCGTAGGTGTAGCCATAGAAGAAGAAAGTCTTGATGGGGTAGCAACAGGAACAGAAATTGATTTAGAAGGCCCTACTCATATTGATACAGAAACTTTGGAAGAAAATAATAGCCTATGACATTATTCATCACAATAGAAGGCGGCGAAGGAGCCGGTAAAACAACTCTTATAGAGAAGTTAGCTGCCGTTTTAACCTCATTTGGGTACGCTGTAGTGAAAACTCGGGAGCCGGGTGGTTCTCGATTAAGCACTCATATTAGAGAATGGCTTCTTAATAGAAATGCTGATCTACCGATTGGTTATAAAGCTGAATTGCTGCTGTTTTTAGCAGCGCGTGCCCAACACTTAGAAGAATTAATTAAGCCTGCTCTTGAAAAAGGAAAAGTGGTGCTGTGCGATCGTTTTAATGATTCTACAATTGTTTATCAAGGCATAGGCCGTGGCTTAGGGATGGACTATGTTAAGCAAATCTGTGAGTGTGTGAGTGAAAATTTAAATCCAGACCTTACTTTATTTTTAGATGTTGATCCACAAATTGGTCTTATGCGCACGCGAAAAGCTTCCAAAGAAAATGCAGGACGAGGGGAAGTAGACCGCATTGAAGCGGAGCGTTTAGATTTCCATAAGCGTGTGCGTCAAGGATTTTTAAGTTTAGCAAGACAATCTCCTGAGCGCATTCAGGTCATTGACGCTAATCAAGCCGAAGATGCTGTCTTTCGCCAGGCTAAGCAGTGGCTAGAAGAAAAAGTCATCCATTGAAAAACTATAAATTAAATTTATAAATAATAGTTTAATTATATTCCTTCTTAATACGAGGGTTGTAAGGTAACCTGGGTTATGACAAGCAATATGAGAGAAGTTTTTGACCACATCCTAGGCAATGAGCACGTGAAAGATTATCTAGTGAATATGGTTCAAAAGCAAGCCATTGGGCATTCTTTATTGTTTGCGGGACCTGAAGGAGCTTGCAAGGATCAATTTGCCTTTTCCTTGGCAAAATTGCTAATGGGAGAAAACTCTTATTCAAAAATTGATAGAAATGTTCATCCAGATGTTCACATTTACCGTCCTGAAGGTAAAATAGGGATGCATAGTATCGCTTCGATGCGTCAATTTTGTGAAGAGGTCTATTTGCCCCCCTATGAAAGCCCTTGGAAAATTTTTATGCTCTATGATGCCGAAAGGATGTTAAATTATAGTGCAAATGCTTTACTTAAAACATTTGAGGAACAAGCTTTAAATAGCCTTATTATCTTACTTTCTAGCCATGCGCATGCTCTTCTACCTACCATTTTGTCGCGATGCCGTACGATTCGTTTTCAATCTCCCAATAAAAATGCTGCTTCCAAGATAAAAGATCCTAGCCGTAACCAAATTTTATCATTATTGGCTGAAGGCAAAATGACTACCTATACCAAACTTTCCTCGTATGCATCTCAAATTGCCCATCAAATTGAAGAAATTCAAAAAGTAGAAGAAAAAGCTGGGACAACTGAAATTCAAAAGATACCGGCCGATCAAATGAACGCTTATCAGAAGAATTTAGTTGAGAAAGAAACAGAAGGTGCGATAGCTATGCAGGTAAATCAGCAGGCTACAGCATTATTAAAAAACATTTTATCTTGGTATCGAGATTTACATTTGCTAGATGTGGGAGGACGCTTAGAATTACTAGAAAACCCTGACTTTCATAAACACCTTATCCAAGCTTATCAACGCGGCGAAATTCTACCGTTAGAGTTCGTTGAGGAAAAAATTAAGAACGTTCAAAAAAGCCTGGAAAGATCGACTTCTTTAAGCTATTGCTTAGAAAGGCTGTTTCTAGAGCTTCAGCTGCTTTAAATATAGCTCGTGTTTGATAGATGCAAAAGATTTGTTGGCTTCCATCAAAAGAAATTCTCCTTTTCAAGTAGGACTGAAAAATTCCGAAAGAGGTTTAAGGTAAAAAAAAGAGCTTCTTTCATTAATTTCTGTAGAGGAAAGCAGAAATTTTTTACTGAAATGAAGCTCTTTAAAGATCCTATTTAAAAGTTGGGTATATTAGCTGGCGTTAAGTTTAAAAAGGGGATATGCTCCTCTCTTGTTTCCTTGTGCTTCATCTGTCATGGCTAAAAAGCTCCTTAAATTTATATTCCTTAACAATTCTCTTCATGAACTCCTCTAATTCTGCCGGCGACTTCTTTCCTAAAAACTCTAGATATTCTTGGTAATCCTTATGAATAAAAGACCATCCTTCATTTCTTTGAATTAGGCATTCTTTATAAAATTTTTCCCTGCTCTTAGCTGGTTCAAAAAAATCTTTAAAGCTATTTCGAATATCGTTTTTTTCCTGTTCTTTAATTCCAATGAAACTTTCGGGTGGCCAAGGAATAAAAGTCCTGTTACAACTTCTCATTTTTAAGGCTAATTGAACAGAATAAGTCAAATATTTTTCGGGGGCTATATAACTCTCTCCCTCAGTTTTGACACTTGATCGATAAGCTGTTACACAAGCAAAAACATCGAATAATTCCTTCAAAACAACAAATTTTTTTCTTCCAAAAAATATGCTTTCCAATTCTAGGTCGGGGCATTCGCTTAAGTATTTTTTTACAATAATAGGAAGAACCTCCACCGTAATTTTTAGGTGAAAAGGATTGGAAATAACCTTCCCTAAAGAAGAGTCTTTTATTGCTTGAAAGTTATCCAAATACTCTTGTTCGGTCCAAAGAAGGGTTTTATCTTTTTGGCGCTCTGCCACAAATTTTTTTAGATAGGCCACAATTTGGGCTTCGTCAAAGGGAGTAAGACGTAGCCTTTGCAAGTCTTCACCTTGGGGTTTAAAGCATCTTTTCTTTGCTGTTCCTGTTTTACTGACAAAGATAACCTTGGAAATTTCTTTATCTTTAAATCCATTCGTCACATAAATATTAATTTTTTTAGGGTCTTCAAACCGACGAGAAAATCTGTCAAAGTTAATTTCATCATAAGCATCGCAAATCAATAAAATTTTGCGATCCCTTAATTGATTGGCTTGACCTCGATCCACTCCATAAAAATCCAGAGTATGTTCCAGAGCTTTATGAATAGGATCCTTTAACTTGGGGAGATAGGTATAAAGAGGAAAATAACTTTTATGAGAATAGTTCTTTAAAAGCTGATCCGCTAGCATTTTCATAGCAAGTGTTTTCCCTGCCCCACCTTCACCTTCAAGATGAAGAGCATAAGCACTCTCATTTCTGAAAAACTCTTTTAATTCTTCTGCCAGAGGTTGCGGGTTAGAGAATTGCCGTTCGGGATCGCTAGCTTTAGGAGAAATATAATAGGCTCTTTCTTTCTTAAGTTGGTCATCTTTCCTTAATTTTTCTGCAATGCGTTGCATAGTTTCAAAAAGAGGAACTTTTTTAATAGCTTCAGTGAAAAGATCGGTTAGTGGAGCAGACTCAAAAGAGGTAATTGGACTTTTATCCATTGGCAAAGCGTTTACAACTCCCTTAGCAAGCTCTCTAATCTCTTGCTGCGGATGAGTCGTGCAAGTTAATAAATAACGTTTAGTAATTTCTTGAAGTTGTGTTCTATTCCTCTCTTTCTTTAAGCTAAATGCCTCCTGGGGATTATAATTTTTCTGCGTGTCATTGGCTTGGTAAATTTGTTTAAAAACCTGAACAGCTACCTTTTTTAACTCAAGGTCGTCTAAAGAAGCAGAAGGGGGAAAATGAAGCACTTCCCAAAGCAGATTTACAAACCCCATTAGGAAAAAGGGATGATGGAGCGTCTCTTTTTTTTGAATTTCAACATCTGTACTTAAGGCGTTAATGGCTTTGACAAAGATATGGGGATATTCAAAAAGCGTATAGCGCACTTTAAAGAGCACATTAAACCAATCCTCAGGAAACCACTTTTCTTTAACTTTTTTTACAATTCCAGGTCCCTGAAAGGCGAAAGCCTGTTGAAAATCCGCTGGAGCCTCGAAAGCAGAAGCAATATGCCAAGGTTCAAATAGGTCAACCGCATCTGCTATCTTTGCTACCGCTCTTAGGAAGTAAAAGGTACGAGAGCATACATCTTTAACGATGTCTCCAGTAGTTTGGTCATCTGATATTTTGAGAAAAGAATTTTCCCCATACTTGGCAAGATAAGCCACCTCTAAGTCTTTATCTTTTGTAAATTGGCTAATCGCTTCATAAGCGTTTATGTATATTTCTTTATCGACGCCTTCTACCTCCTTGATTAACATAGCTTCAATTAGGGCAATGATTACCCTGAGGTGTTGTTTGATTAAAGAATTTTTCTTAGGTTGAGCAGTCGGCGCAAGATTATCTGTTAAAATTTTCAGCATCTTCCCAAAATGCGTAGGCTCAAGCCTTTCTAAAAACTCTGCTGACATAGAAGAAAGCTGACCAGATTTGTGAAAAGAGATTTCTAAATTATCCTGATAAATAAATTTTTGAAAATGCACCAAAATGTCTGTCAGTGCGTGTAAAATTTTCTTATCGGTGAGAGGGTTGTCCACAAAATGCGTGATCAAACTTTTGAGAATGCGAAATTGATCATAATCCTCCAACTTATCAAATAGTTTGATAACTTCCTTAATCGCCTCTGCTGAAGGCTGCTGAAGCTGGGTAAAGCTATCCACCATCTTCTTAACAATCTCGTCAATTAAAGGATCTTTAGAGCCTTCACCGGTCAGATAATTAACCAAGTCCTGAGTATTGCGGATAGAGAACAAAGGCACAGCTCGGGGAAGTATTTGGGAAGAAGAAATAGATGAAGACGAAGCGACTTGCTGGAATTCCCCTGAGGCGGGAGCTACTTGTTGTGTAAGCGGGGCTAAAGTAGTCAACCGTAAGCAGGGTCCTTTTGCTTCTTGAGCTAAGTTAACTTGATATTTAGAGTTAAAATCAGGTAAAACATTGTTACGGATATCTTTATATCGATAATCCTTAAGAGGTCCTAAGTTGAGGCTAATTTGCACCACATTTCCCTGTTCATCTTTAATATAAGCTGCGCTATTTTCAAGGTTGTCAGGGCATAGCTTTAAATAGTATTCTTTTCCCTGGTGGGTCGTGCCTTTAATTCCTATTTCTACCTTAACGGGATATTGTCGATCATAGCTTTCAGCTTCTAAATTTAACTGTTCAATGCTCTTTTCTTTAGATACTTTTACCGCAGGATGCTGTCGAATCATCAATTCGGAAATTTGCTTTAAGGTAAATTCTTTAGGAAAATTTATATACTTAACATTCCAATAGTGAGGATGGTGCTTTATCAAACTTGAATCTTTATGTTTAACGCTCGCTATTACATCTTTTTTTTCAGGATGTATGCTTACATCGTAGATATATTTTGGTTTATTCGAAATCTGACCAATTAGGCGAAAAATTACTTTAGCAATAGCTTCTCCTTTTGTTGGCGGTAGATGGGTAGTTATGGGGGTAAAAGTTGGAGACTGCTGGGTGAAAATTGTAGGACTTGTGCTTGTCATAGCTTCCTCCTCATGGTTTGAAAACTAAAATTGCATCCATCTTGATTGATGGCCTGCTATTTTGTTTTTTTGAGTTTAAAAAACAACCTTCGCATCTCCATTCTTTATAATTATTTTAAATTATGCAATATTTTTTTGCTTTAAATAGCTAAGGCGCTTTAAATTTAGCTATAATCTCGCATGAAAATGTATCTCAATATAGGTGACAGGCTTTCTAAGAGTGGTTTTTTACCAGGCATGCCCCTATCTCTTGCCTGGTTCCATTAATTTTTTCACTAGGGCTAGTCTTAACCCACTCTTAGCTATCTGTTGCCGACTCTAAGAGAAAAGCTCGTCTTATCTTAAAGTAAAAATCTTTATTAGAGTTTAGGTAGATTTGTTAATTAGCTGCCTACTTATTATTTCAGTCATACTTGCCTTAACCAAGTCTGCGGAGTAGTGGAAAGGGGATAGCCTACCCTCATGCTTGTAACTTTCTCTTATAGCTCCCCAATCCCCCATTTTTAAGAAAAGGATTTTACTACCTTCTTCTACTGCCATCGCTTCTTAAGTCCTTGAAAAGTTTAGCCATTACTTAATTATACCCCTAGGCTCGAATATGAAAACTTTTTTAGACATTAGCTAATTAAGGTTTTTTTAATAATGTTAAGATTAATTATTTTTTCGCTTTTTAGCCATTTGTTTTTATTGTAGAAGGACCTTATGGGTCTCTAGCTTTATATGCTGCCAAAAGCCCTCCCAAGAATTAAAGGAATTCAATGAGGTCTAATGGCATAAAAGGTTATGAATAAGAAAGTTCAGTGGATTTGGGTTTGACAAAATTTGTGATGAGGTAAAATATATAATATAAGCTTCATCAATCTGGGCGAGGAGGAATGAAAAAGACAAAAGAGAGTTTGTTAATTTTTTAAAATATTCTAATAACCTGACCTTTTAACCTGGCTTTTTTAGGAGATAGTTATATGTGTATTTCATCAAATAAAGCTCATAACATTTATCCAGCCCTTAATTCTGAAGCACAAGGCTCTTATCATTTTATATTTCCGGAGTTTAAAGCAATAGAGGAAAGAAAGTCTCCAGACATGAAACTGAGGACTTATACAGAGATTAGTTCAAAAATATTTGCAAAATTGGGCGCAAAAGATCAAAGCCAAGCAAAGCTGGTTTGTAAGGAGTGGAAGCAGCTTATTCAAGAAAAGGAGGATGAGTTTATCCAGGCAATTTCTAATAACGGCCAATTAATGAACTCCCACATAGTCCATTATTTTGCGGCAGATTATTTACAGCAAGCTTCCGGACTATTAGAAATCCAGCATATGCTCCTAAAGATTGTTAAGTCTTCTAAAGATTGCTCAAAGTTGAGCGTTGCCGCAGCCAATGCCATGATGATTTTAAAAAAGACAGGCTTTTCTTTTGTAGATCAGAAACTTGAAAGAATTCAGATTCCGCATATAAGGCTTTCGCATGCGATTTTTGATGGAGCCGATTTATCAAAGGCTAATTTAAGCTATGCCAAGCTGAGAGATTGCTCATTGGCAAAGGCTAACTTATCAGAGTCTAATTTGAGCCATGCAGAGCTGAAGGATTGTTCATTGAGAAATGCCATTTTGGATGGCGCTAATCTTGAAAATATCGAGTTTGGACATCGGCCTTACTTACAGCATCCTCACCCTGTACTTGCGGCAGCTCTCTCTCCTGATGGAAGGTATTTAGTATCCAATGATGCGGAAAATCTTTATGTTTGGGATCTAATAACTTTTCGTAAAATGTCAAGCCCACTACCTGAATGGGAGGTAAATAAACCAAAACCAAGGACATCACTTGGGTCATCAACTTCTCCCTCTATTTCACGCATTTTTTTACTCTTCTCTCAAGATGGAAAATTTCTTTTTAGGGCTTATGGCCAGGGAAAAATCGAGATATGGGAAACTCAATCTATCGAGAGAGGGGAAACTGAGCCTTTAAAAATAGTAAAGAGGGGGCAATTAAAGTTGGAAAACATGGACTCTTTTTCCTTATTTACACTTACAAACGACGGCTTAATTCTTAGTGGAACTCGATTAAAAAGTAGGTGTACAAATATAGAGGCTGACCAAAAGGCAATTTGCCGTTGGAGGATAGACTTAAATAAGGAAGACTTTCCTCAGTTTAAGCGAGTAAAAGATATACTAATAAAAGATAATAAGATGGGAAGAGAGGGTCTAGTAGAGGAGAGGGGAAATGATATTATCTTTTCTCAGGAGAAATCGGTGTTGGCAGTTAAAATTTATCAAAGTAAATGCATAAAATTTTATTCCTTTCCGACATTAGAACTGTTAAATGACAAGACCATCTATTTGGAAGGGAAAATAGACAATATTAGTAATATTCAGTTCACTCCCAAGGGAGACCTACTGCTCAACGTGAAAGGAGAAAAAGGGGAAGAAGTATGTGCGTGGGATAGCAAGAATAAGGAAATAGTCCCACTTTTTTCAGAAAAAAGTGGGATAAGCAATTTGCAATTTTTGCCAAACAGTTCTCTTATTGCCTACTTCCTAGGTACAGACATGCTTTGCATGCGAGATAGCGCGAAGAATTATCAATTAATGGTACGAGAGCAATTCTCTACTCAGAGATCTGGTATGGCAAATATAACATTCCTTTTAGCTAATAAACGCCTGCTCAGAATTTCTAATGAAAAAATTTTTATCAGAACTTTAGAAAGCTTTTATAGCAAGAAAGAAACTCCTCTTAACGCGCGCCTCCGCGCTTTACGTTTTTCTTCTAATGATGAGGCAATTTATCTTCTGAACTCGAATGGTAGGCTTTATGAATACGAATCTTCATCGGGTATGAGGCTTTTCTACAGGGCTATTTCAAACACAGAACATGCTTTGCCTATATCTAAGCAAGACCCAGATGTTTGTGCTCTTTCCGCGCATGCCCACTATATCTTAGGAATCCAGCGCCAGCAGGAAATGGCCTGTATCACTCTCTCTCAAGCTAAAAACGAGAAAGAACGCGACACGTTTAGAGTGAATGATCTACTGGGATGTGCTTTATCCGAAGATAATTGCCACCTCGTTAATGCCCATCAAAATCAATTTGAAATATGGGATATCGCTTCCAAGGTACGGAAAGCAACTGTTTCTATCTCTTCTCTTAGTGGGAAAAAAATTGGTCTTGTCCTCTCCCCTAGTGTTTTTCCTATAGCTACTCTCATCACAATTGAACATGAGCTGCGTTCAGAACAAACCAAAATCTGGAAAATCGATTGGCGAACTCCTCAAGTACAACTAGCTAAAAAACTTTCGTCTATTACCAATATACGCTTTTTAGATGATTCTCGGCTCATCTTTCAGGAAAGCTGCTCCACAATCTCTATATGGGAGAGCAATGCAGATAAAGCAAATAAAATAGATTTTAATAATCGGGTGCAGAGCTTTGATCTATCTCTAGATGGTTCTCTAATGATTATTGCTGAAAAAATTATAGAATCGCCTCAGGCCTACTCACACCGCAGTATTACCAAGCTTAGCTTATGGAATATGGAACATAAAAAAGAGATTGCTCAGGAGACCCTGTCTTTTTCTACACCAAAGGTTCGCCTTTCGCCTCATGGTAAGCTTGTGGTCTGCTGGCGTAATAATCTAGTGGGATTAAAAAAACTTTATGCATGGAAAATTGAAAAAAAACGCTTCCACTTTTTGTGGAAAATTCCTAGATGCTTAGAAGTGGAAGGATTAAGCCTGAAGAATGTCCGCAATCTGCAATTTAAGAATAAATTATTGCTTTCCCAACTTTCTAAAGGGGCAGGGAACTCTATTTCGCCAATATGCCAATAACTTCACGAAGGGTAGGAAGGTTATCTTTTTGATGTGGATACTTCTTTAAATCCTTCTTTATAGCCTGAATGTTGAGCAATTAATAAATAAGGTCAACTAACCCTATCTCCTCACACATTCCAGCTACCAATCCTAAATGATCAACGTTTTGCGTATCTATTTGCATAGCTTTTAGTCGTTTAGCTTAAACTCTTAAAGAAAACATCTTACTTGATTAGTCTTCAAAATTCCTAATTATTTTTTTTGCTGAGGAATGTAAGCTTTAAGATATCCTCTCATATCTTTTTAGAAAAGCTCGGAATGAGACCCAAATCGAGTTAAAAATAAAATATTACCATCGATTTGATAGATGAGTAAGACATCATTTTTAACATGATATTCCCTATGATTTACCCCATTGCCAGTTAAATGATAATTCCGATTTTTAGAAGGCAGAGGATGCTGGTTCTCTAATATGCCAATAACTTCATGAAGGGCGAGAAGTATATCTTTTTGATATTGATACTTTTTTAAATCCTTCTTTATTGCTTTGGTGAATTCAATCTCAAGCATTCGGGTCTATTCCCACTACTGCCCAAAATTCTTCTATCGTTTTGCAATGAGTGAGATTCTTTCTTTCGTCTACATCGCGCATGGCTTTTTGAGTTTCAGCATCGGGCTGATCATGAGGAATATTAGGTCTAACAAAAGACATAATAAAATCACTAATAGTCATTCTTTTTTTAGCAGCTAGTATTTTAATATAAGTTCTTTCGTCTTCAGAAACGTCAATAGTGACCTTTACTCTATGAGAATGTGCAGTCATATAGCTCCTCCTTAGGGTGCATATCTTCATTGTAATAAAGAAAATATTTATAGGTAAGCCTAAAACTAGGCAAGTCTACCATGGTTTAGTGTAGGAGCCCATTATTAATCCCAACCAAACTTTTAAATACCTTCGAGAGGAAGGGGAGTCGACCATCATGAGGGAAATTGCCGCATCAAAAAAGAAAAAAGATAAGGACTTAATGAAAAAGGAGAGATGGAGGCAGGAGTTGCTTTATTCAGACCCTATTTTTTTTCGGCCCCTTAAAGCAAGGCGGAAAAAAGCTTATTTACAGTGATGGTATGAGTATCTTATATCTTCTTAAATAGAATCGAGATTGTTACATGAGGATAAAATACACATCTTTGAATTAAGAAGTGCTCCACTAAACCCCTGGGAGGATTCAAGGAAAAAGTTAAGCTTTAGGTATAAACCTGTGCAGAAGGTTATAGGATTATATGCTTCTAAGCAGCTCTTTACCCAACTACAAGCTTAAAAAATTATAGCTTTGTCATAAAGAGATAATATATTAATGCTTTTCCTGGACAAAATCCAAAAAACCTTTTTCAGCATTGACAGAAACTAGCTTAACTTTCAACCGATCTCCTACCTCAATATTTTGATAGCCATTGATAAGCTTGCCTTCAATGGCGGTACTAATCAGTCGGATCCAGTTACCCTTTTCTCCTTTACCTGTTAGAAAAGCATCAAAAGTTTTACCGATTGCATCTTCTAGATATAAAGCTAATACGGATTTCATTACACTGCGCTTGGCTTTGTCTGCACATATTTCTTTTTCTGTGCATGTTTGAAGCATGGTTTGCAAAACAGAAAGAGAATAAGGGCAAGCTTGATTTACAAGGCGGGCTTTAAGCAGACGTTGCACAATCAGATCTGAATAACGTCTATTAGGGGCAGTAGCATGCGTATAGGGCGCTAAGGTTAAGCCAAAATGTTGGTTGGGTTTATCAGCAGGGGATTGTACGGTATATGCGCCCCGTCCTAAAAGCTTGATAATCACTAAAAATAAATCACGAGCATTTAAAGGATCCTCAGCACGCATTTTAATTAGAAAATTTTCAAGAGCTTTTGAATCAGGGTTAAGAGGGAGAGGAAATTTATGTTTATCAGCAATTTGTACAATGCGCTCCCAGTGTTTGGGGTGACAAATAACCCGTTTAATTATCGGGCACTTAGTTTTTTGTAGAAATAAAGTGATACAGGTATTAGCGGCAACCATTAAATTTTCTATTAATTCACGCGCACGATTAATTTTTACCTCTTGAAGATCTACTACCTGGCCTTCTTTTATAATGGGTTGCGGATCGTAAGTTTCCCATGTTAAGAAGCCTAAAGATTGGCGATGTTTTTTCAGGCGTTGAGCTACTTCATCTTGCAAGCGTATCTGAGAAGCCAACTCTTTTATTTTTTGAATAGGCTCGGGAGGTAAAGCTCCCGTTTCCAACCACGCATCCACACTATTATAAGCAAGTTTAGCATAATTAAAAACGTAGCTTTGAAACAGATGATAATCCACTACTCTACCTGATTCCTCTACATCCATTTGAACTACAATAGAGGCTCTCTTTTCATTAGGATTAAGCGAGGTTAAATTAGTGGATAACTTCTCTGGCAGCATAGGAAAGACGATCATGGGCATATAAACAGAGGTGGTGTTTGCCAGAGCATGTCGATCAAGAGGCGTATCTTTTTTAACTAACGCATCTACATCCGCAATGGCTACATATACTCTTATTAAATGATCGTTTATACGCTCTGCATAGGTTAACTGGTCCAAATCTAATGAATCATCATTATCAATTGAAAACCACAGTTTATTAGTCATGTCACTACGTTCATTAGAGCTATCAAGTACTAGAGCTGGTAGTCTATTTAACTGAGCCTGTACTTTTGAAGGGAAATCAGGAGATAACCCTTTAGCTAGCATGGCCTGACGGGCAATTTCTAATAAATTTACCTGGGAATTCATTAATTTTTGCATAGCTTTGAAAATTTAAATGAAAATGTTAAAAAGTTATGATATAACAAGGATAGAATTTCCGTGCTAATTTATTTTTCGGGTTTATCGAATAAATTTTTTAACCTAAAGAGAATTGTATGCTAAAAATAATTTTAAAAACTTGTTTTTTTCTTTTTACTTTTTTACTTTTTTATTCTCCTTCTCTAGATGCTATTATGGTAGCCAATAAAGTTGAAGTGCATTTATCTATTGAAGATAGCGCAATGCCCCAGGTTATCGTTACTTCTGTTAAATTTAATGAAGAAGATATGGATTTAACACCAAAAAGCTTTATGAATCGTAGGGTATCAAAAGTTTTTAAGCTTTTACCAGGCCAGTACGTGATTCAATGGACCACACAAAAAGCTGGTGACGCATGGGGGGGAGAAAAAGAAACAAAACAGCATCAGCGGATGATTATTATAGAAATAAGTGATGCGGTGGTGTACATAAATATACGTGGGGAAGTTTTAGCGACATATTAGCCAGTGTCCTTCTTGCACTCATAAAACTTTTTATAGGCTATAAAAAAATTGACGAGTTATAAAGCAACAAATTGTTAAATAGCTTTCTTTGCCTTTTAAACTATTATATGCTTTTGAGCTGCTTTTTATAAAAATGCAGCTATTGTATAATCATCTTCCCAAGGTAGAGAGGTAGCTTTTAAAGAATTAGGTATTCAGACTCAAGTTTTTTGAAGCACGCTATTTACTAACATTTGCGTTCTTGCTGGATTTATAGCTATTATATTAAGTACATGGCCAGAAAAAATACTTAAAGATTGCTATTTAATCAACGGCTGCTTAGAAAGCTGATCTTAACTTCATCATCCCATGAGCATATAAAAAGATTGAAGCGTGAGTGCCTTTGCTTGATTTCTATACCCTCCTCTTTGATAAGCTCCTATTGCTCTTTAATCTTTCCATTCTATTCTTTGCATGAGCCTGTTCTTTAGGTAAAGATTAAATGAATAAAAAGCTTTAGTAGTTCTAAATTATTTAACCATTATCATTTCAAATTGAAGAATAGAGTCTTTTGTCTGGATGTCTTTATACACATGAAGGGTTTTAAGGGGACAGTCTTGATCAGCTTTTACCTGAGCAATCAAAAAATTTAAATCAGCAATAATCTCCTTTAACTGATCATAGTTTTTTGTATGATGATAAGAGGTAAGGGGAGGATAATGAAAAGCTAGGGCAGCAAAGGCATGCTGGTAGATCTGATTAAGATTTTCTCCATTAATTAGATAAACAGTCTGATTAGGATACTTAATTTCCTGAAAAGGGGGAATAAATGAATAGGACCATAGAGGATGATAGTTTAAGTGACCTAAACTAGCATAAAGATGAAGTGACTGCGTTAGCATGGGTAAAGGCATAAAAGCTGCTTGCCACTCTTTTTGATCAAAAGGTTTTCTGGATAGGGTTACATGACACAGCCAATCTTTATGGTTGTCTCGCAGGGGATACTGATGCATACTTAGCCAATTTAAAAGCTTGTGGCGATACTCCCTTAATTCTTTACTTTCATCATACCAATCAAATTTCCAAGCTACGACATTAGGATGGTGAAAAGGTAAAAAAAGGCATTCATTAAAAGCTCCTACTAGGCCTACTCTGAAGGAAGGGTGGGGAAAGGCATGTTGAAACAGAGCAGAAAGAGAAATTTCTCCTACAAAAGCTAAGGTAGCATGACGTGTGTGAGGATCTAAAACACGCCCCTTAGGCAATTTTTCAGGCCAAGGAGCCTTAACTTCGAGAGCAAAAAACACACGTTTTTCATCTGCTTTCTTGTTGATAATGCTTACCTATCTTAAATTTTAATATAAGCAAAGAGCCTACTTGATAAGTAAACTTTCAAATATGGACTCCATGATTATTACTCTATCAAAAAATATAACTTTACTGCAAAGGTGAGCATTACCGGCCATCGACGTAACTTTATGCCTCCTAATTTGTGGGCAATATTGATCAAAGTCAAGACGATGAGGGCGGGGTATAATGTCTCTAAAATAGGAGCTAAAAAGGTAGCAATACCGGAAAATTCTCTGGTAGATACCCCGAAAGCAATAAGTAAAGTGAACAGAAGGGAAAGAGAGGAATGAATACTTTCTCGGCAGACTTGTTGCTTGAAAAAATCGGCAAAAAGAGAGGTCAATACCACGGCAGTAGTAAAACATGCCAAGATAACAGCAGAGCAGACAACAGGGGCAGAGAGAGCTCCAAGGGTTTTTTGAGAGATAATTCCTAGAAGCATTTGGGGAGCTATTCCCTTTAAATCGGAAGCAAAAGCCGCTCCCAAGTAAACAAGTCCACAGTAGACTATAGCAAGTAGGCCACCGCCAAGTAAAGCTGATTTTATAAACACTTTAACAAGCTGACTATTATCAGAAGTAGCCGAAAAATGATTGGAGAGATGCTTTATAACAAAAGTCGAAAAAAAGAAGGCAGCTAGAAGATCCATCGTTTGATAACCTTGCAAAGCTCCCTCGTGGAAAGCAGACCAGTAGTTTGGATTGTAAGGCTCCAATAGCTGGCCATACCACATACCTGCTACAATAATTGCTAATAAAAGAAGCAGTAAAAAAGGGGTTAAAGCAGAACCTAAGAAAGGAATAAGCTGACTTTTATTTGTTGTGAGCAAAAAGAGGATGCCGCAAAAAGCTAGGCTGAAAACAATAAGAGAACAGTCAGGGAAAAGCAGCGTAAAGCTTCCATGAGCTACTGTAATGCAACGAGCAAGTACACCAAAAGGCCCCATCAAAGATAAAGCAATAAGAGGAAACCAAAATTTTGCAAAGCTTCCCATCGTGCCTAAAAATTCATTTGTTTCCCCTTTGTATAAAAGCATAGCAAAAACGCCTAAGAAAGGAACAAGTACGCCTGTAAAAATAATACCTAATGAAGAAATTAAATAATGGCCTTGACTTTCGATACCTACAAGTAAGGGAAAAACTAGATTTCCTGAACCAAAAAACATAGCAAATAGCGCAAATCCAGTACTCACAAACAAAAACTTCGTATTCATTTTATTCCTATTGATAGTCGAGGGTATAGGCAGAAAGCTTACCTTGCTATTTGCACTTTAAACGATAAATATAAGTATGAAGAAAAGTATATATTTTGGCAGCTAACTGCCAATAAGAGGAATAAAAGTTTCAGACAAAAGATAGGTAAATTTTTTCATAGAAATTAAATTAGCAAATCTCTTTAATTTCAGTCAATCACCTAATTTCTAATAGATTTGATCGGGAAAAAACAAAACTTTTAGATAGGCGGAGCCTCAAGTGTTAGAGAGTTATATAAAGGGCTTTGAAATCTAACATTATTATTTAAAGCAATCTTTTCTTTTTCATTAGTTTTTTCCTTTTGGCTACCCTTATTTCGATGATAAATATAAAAACCTACTCTTATTAATATAGGTAGAGCGACGATGGAGATAGCCGCAACAATTGGAGATAGCCCAGCAGCCATTAAATTGACAAAATCATGTTTTTGTATAGAGGTGGTCGTCCACAAAGCGGACAAAGCATATAAGAAATGCTGGCTGATGGTGCTGAGAGTAGCTGTTTTAAGATATCTGCTAAGCTCAGGATGAGATTTACTTAATGCAAGAGAAGCACTGTAACCCGCAGTGGCTGCTAAAACTGCTAAAGCAGGGCCTGCAGCTACGATTAGCAATTCAGAATTAGCGCGTCCGATATATTGCCCTATCGTAGTTAAAGATCTAACGTAGTAAGTGGTTTGACCGCCATTAAAAGGAGTAATAGAAACGTTTACCAGAGGATTTTTTATTAAAATTTTTGCAGCTAGGGCATGCCCTCCCTCATGTACGATTACCTCGCGTGTATTAGCATCCACTAACTGACGAAAAGCTGTGGGAATAAGAGCGTTGATAAAACCTACCCAAGAGGTAAATTGTGTTTTCTTTTCAACTGCCTTCCTAGAAGTAGAATGCTTTAGCTGAAATACACGGAAGATACAGTATGCTCGTGCTAACCTCAGCAACGTAGTAATAGCCAAACTGGCAATCGTAGAAAGCAGTAGCGTGGCCATACCTAATGGAGTAGCTACAAACAAGCAAGCTAATCCAGTAAAAGATAAAGCTATGGCTAACTCAAGCAAACTTTTTTTTACGATTTCTTTAATGAGGGCTGTTTTTAACGCTTGGCACGGATTATAATTTCTTTGTATGGGCGATTGAAGCTGCTTGCGTGCGAAATTTAAATGATACGGTTCTCTAGGAACATTTAAAATACTAGCCATAGTTGAGAAATCCTTACATCAATGAAGGTTATATAATTCAGGAAACTATATATATAAAGGAAATTAAACTAAATAAAAAAAACGAATTGCATTTAATAGAGTTCTATTAAAATTGGCACTTGCCAAAAAAAAGTTGAGATGGCATCAGGTAAGCCAACTAACAAAGAGGTACACAATGAGAAAATATCAGCTTTCACTCCGTAGGGCAGCAATGACTTTACTATTTTTTCCTCTATCTGTGAGCATACAAACGTTAAGCTTTGCCCTTCCTTTGACTAGCTTATATCAACTGCATGCGGCTAGTGTACAATCATTTACGGACGCAGATTTAAAGCAAGAATTGCGCCGCTTAAAGCAGGAGCCTCCCATTCCAAGCATGCCTATAACACGCGAGTCTTCCTCCTCTAATGACAGCAAAGATCCGCCTGCAGCTTTCAAGTACCCTTCTCTCACCCTCGAGCAAACTAAGCAGGTAAACCAGGAGATAAATATGCGAGTTAAAGAGGCCGAACAGCTTATGCAAAACCAATGGAGAGTCGTACAAGATAAAACAAGAATGCCTATGAGCATTGATAAAGTTCAGCTAGAAAATGCTATCACTAACTTAGAAGTAAAAAAAACGTTAGCCGCTAAATTTATCAATTCACCCTCTCTTAAAAGTCCAAAAGTACGAGAGATACTCATACAAGTTCTTAGCAAAGATCTAATCCAAGCCTCTGATTTAGCTGCTTTACAAAATATAGTAGATAGAGAAAGGCCTTATACTTATCCTTGATTTCCTAATTTAAAAAAGAAATTATTCTTTGAAGTATAAAAGAAAATTTGATGGAGGCAACATGAGGCTGGCCAGGCAAGATTGGCGCTGCTTTATAGAATCGGGGAGCCTAATTCGCCTAAATAAAGATAATTATTTGATTGGCTGGGGAACACGTACCTGGTTAGAAAACATTTATGAGTCACCAAGCCCTTTTTTTTATTTTCCTGATTTTTTTCTATCCTCCCCTTGCCCTTGGTTCCAGCACAAATATACAGCTATCGTCAGCTACCATGAACTTCTAGCCGCTATGCATACATATCCCGCTACGCCTCTACCTTTAAGCTGGAAAAATCCTTACTTAGCTCATTTTGAAAATACTTGTAAAGAATTGCACACTCATTTTTACAATAAAAAATTAAAAAAAGCTGTGCCCTATATATTTGAAGAAAGTTTAAGCACTATGACACCAGATAGATTAGGCAGTTCTCTTAAGCATTTAATTAATTATGTAAAAGATCAGCAACTCCATGTATATGGATATTGGGAAGAGACAGAAGGAATATTAGGAGCTTCTCCTGAAATATTATTCAACTATCATAATGCTTCTGAAGGGCTGATCGAAACAGTAGCTTGCGCAGGTACTAAAAGATATAGGGACTCTGACTCTATTTTCATCCAGGATTCAAAGGAATTATATGAGCATCAGGTGGTCATTGAAGGCATACAAGAATCTTTATCTTCTTTAGGAGTAGTAACCATTGGAGAATTACAAATATTACAGCTTCCTAAAATTTCTCATCTTATGACACCTATCCAATTGAAAATGAAGGGACCTTCAAATTTTTTAGCCCTTGTAAAAGCTTTACATCCTACGCCTGCGTTAGGGGCTTTTCCTAAAGAAGAAGGGAGGAAATGGTTACATTTATACAATGACAAGATCGATCGCTGGCGTTATGGTGCCCCTGTAGGCTGCCTTTTCGATAATAAAAGGCAAGCTAGATGCATTGTAGGCATTCGTAATGTTCAATGGAATAGCCAAGGGGCAAAAATTGGAGCAGGCTGTGGAATTGTACCCGCTAGCCAATGGCACCATGAATGGCAAGAAATTAATTTAAAGCTTCTTTCGACCAAAGAGATGATAGCATTATGAATATGGACCTCCTTCCTAAGAAAGATAATGAAAAGCTAGTTATACAAGTCCTGCAAGAGCTGATTTATAGAGGTGTTAAAGAAATATGTATCTGCCCTGGCGGCCGTAATGTCCCTTTTATCACTGCTTTGGAGAAAACGGAGCAGTTTAAACTTTATTATTGGCCCGAAGAACGTTCAGCTGCATTTTTTGCTTTAGGGCGTAGCAAGCTTATGCATCGCCCCACAGCAGTTTTAACTACCTCGGGAACAGCAGTCGGTGAGCTTTTGCCAGCTGCCATGGAGGCTTATTATACTGGCATACCTTTGATTTTATTAACAGCCGATCGCCCCCGCCGTTTTCGCGGCACAGGATCGCCCCAGACAGCTGAGCAAGTAGGCATATTTGGCCATTATGCTGTCTTTGAACAAGACATTGCCGCTGGCGAGCCCTGTACACTTCAAAAGTGGAAACAAAATGGGGCAGCTCATATAAATGTTTGCTTAGAAGAACCCCTCAATCAAAATTTTAGCGCATGGGAAGAGCTAGATAATAGATGTACAAAAGTGGCCCATCAAAAGGGGGACATAGAGGCTGCAAAAGCAGCTCTGGATCAATTTATCCAAAAAAATAAATATCCTTTTGTAGTGGTGGGGGGGCTATCTTGCCAGGCAAGGCCAGCTACCGTAAAATTTTTAGCTGATTATCAAGCTCCTGTTTATCTAGAAGCAGCCTCAGGCCTACGAGAAAATCCTTACTTGCGTACGCTAAGCATAACGCGAGGTGATAACATATGGAAGGCCGCTGAAAAGGCAGGCTATCCAATTGATGGGATTTTACGCATAGGTGGCATTCCCACCTTCCGTCTATGGCGCGATTTAGAAGAGCTTAAAGGTAGAATAAACGTTTGTTCGATCAGCGAATTACCTTTCCCAGGTTTAAGCTGGGGCTTAAACTACTCGGTATCCTTGCACGAATTTTTTTCTGTTTATCAATATAGCTATGCTATAAATAAATCTTGTAGCTCATGGCTAAAGGAAGACCAGCGTTATCAAAGTAAACTTTTAGCATTATTAAAAGAAGAGCCTCAATCTGAGGCTTCTCTTATTTATCATTTATCTAAGCAAATTGCCTCTTCCTCCTTAGTGTACTTGGGCAATAGCCTGCCCATACGAGAATGGGACGCTTATGCCACACGAGAGGAAGAACATGAAAATATTTTTGCTAATCGTGGATTGAATGGTATTGATGGTCAACTTTCTACTTTTCTAGGAATGTGTTCTTGCCGCCAGCAAAATTGGGGGATTATGGGCGATTTAACCACTCTTTATGATCTTGCAGCACCTTGGATATTAGAACAGTTGAAAGAAATAGATCTTAATCTCCTGGTCATTAATAATGGTGGGGGGAAAATTTTTGCCCACTTGCACGCAAATAAACGGATACAAAACCAACATTGCCTTCGTTTTAAAGCTCTTGCAGATTTATGGAATATGCGCTATGAGCATTACACCCATCTACCCAACAGTATATCTTATGGGGGACACCGGTTGGTTGAAATTGTGCCAAATGAACAAGCAACTATGCGCTTTTGGAATTGTGTAGAAAGTTTATGACTAAAATTCATGCCCTTCATGGTTTTTTAGGCCTTCCCACCGATTGGCAAAGGTTTAACCTTCCTAATTTACATGCATATAGCCTTAGACACTCTTCTCTTGCTCCTGCTGCTGATGGGCTATGGGGATGGGCCAAGCGTTTTAACCGTTTGGCTCAGCCAAGGCATGATGACATTCTAATGGGCTATTCGTTAGGAGGAAGGTTAGCAATGCATGCTTTAGTGGATAATCCTAACCAGTGGCGTGCAGGAATTATCATCTCAGCTCACCCAGGATTGACTTCCAAAAAAGAGAAGATAAGGAGACTACAAGCTGATAAGGCCTGGGCCGATCGTTTTGGAAATGATCCCTGGCAAGATGTTATACGAGATTGGAATTGCCAAGCTGTTTTCGGGGGTAAAAGCTTTCCGGTCAAGCGCTCAGAACATCAGTTTTTACGTAAAAATTTACAAGATCAACTGAGGTTTTTTTCCACAGGCCATCAGGATGACTTATCTGAAGCTTTAAAAGGCTTGCCCCTTCCTATCCTTTGGATCAGCGGACAATTAGACACCAAATTTTTAGCTAAGGCGCATGAACTTACTTTTTCTCATCCCTTATCACGTGTGGAGAGCATCGCGCATGCTGGACATCGAGCTCTCTGGGAGCAATCCATTCTTTTTCTTAAAATTATTCAATCATTTATTCAAGAGGTTTTATCATGTCCGTAACGTCATTTCTTTGGACGTCTATTAAACAATATGTGGATATCAAATTAGAAAGAACAGAAGAGGGTATTGCTAAAATAACTATCAATCGTCCTGAGGTACGCAATGCCTTTCGGCCCGAGACTGTTATAGAAATGCAAGATGCTTTTGAAGTCTGCCGTAATGAATCTTCTATTGGTGTTGTTATATTAACAGGGGAGGGAAAAGAGGCTTTCTGTGCTGGTGGCGACCAACGCGTTAGAGGAGATGAAGGGTATATCGGCGCCGATGGAGTGGCTCGTCTCAATGTATTGGATTTACAAAAGCAGATTCGTTCTTTACCTAAGCCTGTTGTGGCTATGGTAGCAGGCTATGCTATAGGAGGAGGACATGTCCTACATATAGTATGTGATTTGACTATCGCTAGCGATAACGCTCGTTTTGGGCAAGTGGGTCCACGTGTAGGCTCTTTTGATGGAGGCTTAGGCTGCAGCTATTTAGCTCGTATTGTCGGCCAAAAGAAAGCGCGTGAGATTTGGTATCTTTGCCGCCAATATAATGCGCAGCAAGCCTTAGAAATGGGGCTGGTAAATTGTGTGGTTCCTTATGAAGAGCTCGAACAAGAAACTATTCGCTGGTGCCGCGAAATGCTACAGCATTCTCCTCTAGCATTACGCTGTTTAAAATCGGCTCTTAATGCCGATTGCGACGGCCAAGTGGGCCTTTTAGAACTGGCCGGAAATGCTACAATGTTATATTACATGACTGAAGAAGCCCAAGAAGGAAAAAAAGCTTTTTTAGAAAAACGGCCACCTGATTTTTCTACTTTTCCTAGGCTGCCTTAAAAGAATAAAAGGTTATTTAAATGATGAATGGTAACTTTCTTAAAAAGCCAGCTAGATGGCAGGCTTTTACTTGGGCTGCTCGCCCTAAGACATTGATATTAGTTGTTGTTCCTATCTTTGTCGGAACTTTACTTGCCCTTAATTATACTTCCTATTTTAAAGGAATAGCGTTTGCTTCAGCTTTGCTAGCAGGCCTTTTCATTCAAGTCGCTGTAAATCTAATTAATGATGCTCTCGATTTTAAAAAAGGGGCTGATAACGCAGCGAGATTAGGGCCGGAGCGCGCGACACAAAAAGGCTGGCTGAGTTTCCATGAAGTATTATATGGCGGATATTTTTGTCTAGCTCTGGCCTTTATAATAGGCATGCCTATGATCATGCAAGGCGGTATCCTTTTTTTAATTTTGCTTATCGTTGCCTCGATACTAGCTTACGGCTATACGGGGGGGCCCTTTCCCTTAGCTTATTATGGGCTAGGAGAATTTTTTGTGATAATTTTTTTTGGAATTATAGGAACCCAAGCGGGTTTTTATTTGCAAGCTGGTAAAGTTTCAGAAAAAGCTTTTTTGGCTGGTTTGCAGATTGGTTTATTAGCAGCCGCAGTTAATGCTATCAATAATCTACGGGATATAGAGAGTGATGAAAAGGCAAAAAAAATAACGGTTGCAGTAAAATTTGGGAAAACTTTTGCCCGTTTAGAGATCACCCTTTTAATTCTTTTGCCTTATTTTTTAAGCTTGCTTTGGAGTGATCTAGGGTTTTACAAGGCCGGACTCTTGCCCTTCGTGACCTTGCCTTTAGGTTTTACTCTTATACGCTGCATTTGGTTTTATGAACCCTCTAAAATCTATAATACTTTTCTAGGAATGGCTGCTTTATTAAACCTATTCTTTGGGGTGTGCTTGTCGCTAGGCTTTTGGTTGCAATGAAAATCCAACATTCCTTTTATGAATTAACTAGCAAACAGCCTATTCAATCAAAAATCCTTCACTCTTTAAGGCGCGGAGCGTTGTTGAAAGTAACTTTTGAAGATGGTATTGTAGGCTATGCAGACTGCCACCCCTGGGAAGAGCTAGGCGATTTATCTTTGCAGCAGCAACTTGATTTATTGCAAAAGGGAAAATGTACACGTCTAACAGCCCAATCTATTTATTTTGCTCACGCGGATGCAAAAGCGCGCGCGAATAAACGAAATTTATTAGAAAGTGTTAAAATTCCTATGAGCCATTATCTGATGGCTCATTTGGATGCCTCCAGTATTGTTAATCTTCAAAAGGCGTGGAAAAATGGCTTTACTTTTTTTAAAGTAAAATTAGGTCATAATCTTTCTTTAGAAGAAGATATCTTTGCAGAGATGGCTCATTTGTTTCCTAATGCCAAATGGCGATTAGACTTTAATGCTAAATTAAATGCAGAACAATTTTGGTCCTTCATGGAACGCTTACCTGTTCCTAAAACATCTATTGATTACATAGAAGATCCCTTTCCTTTTACCTATAAAGCTTGGAAAAAAGCATTTGAAACCTTCAAGGTGCCTTTAGCAGCGGATGAATTTTTTAAAAGCGCCTATGGACAGCCTGAAGCTGCCCAGGTATTGATCATGAAGCCAGCTATACAAAGATTGAAGCAGGTAGATATTAGACAGCGTTTGATAGTAACTTCTTATTTGGATCATCCTTTAGGGCAAATGAGTGCAGCTTATATAGCTTCACTTACTACATCAGAGCCCTGCGGGCTCTTATCTCATCATATTTATCAGGATAATCCTTTTTCAGAAAGGATAAACAATCGGGGCCCCTTTTTACAACCTGTACAAGGTTATGGTCTGGGCTTTGATGAGCTTCTTGCAAGCCAACATTTTGAATAAACCTTAGCTGTCATTTTGGAAATTGTTTTTTTATTAAAAAAATTTAACATCTAATCCTTATAAGGAAATTTTGAGGGCATAATAAAGACCTATGGCCCATCATAAAAATATTAAAAGTTAAAGATTTTTTATCTAATAAAGTAATCGATCACGGCCCGAGGAGGAGGGGGCTGCTTAAGAGCTTAAGGATAAGTGAATGATGTAAATCAAAATTTATAACTCTTTTTTTTGCAAAAGAATAATAATATATTTCTCATCAAAAAATGTATGTTACTGGGCTAGTTTTTTATGAAGAGATTAGTGGTTGACTTAAGCTCTTCTTAAAGAATAAAATAAGAGTCAAGGAATATTAAATAAATATTATAAATCATCTATCAATAATAGGTGAGACTACGTTCAATATGATGCCGTCCCCTTTTTCTCTCGCTAAAATTTTATCTACTACTAATCAAGCCAATCTTCATCATCCTTTAATGTATGCTAAAGGCAGTCTTGATAGCTTGCCTAATGAATTGCTGCTACATATTTTTTCCTTTTTGTCTGTTAAGGACTCCTCTGTTGCTCACCGCGTAAATACCAAATGGTATCAGCTATTTTCAGAAAAAATGCATTGGCGACATCTTTTCAAACAAAATTTTCCTCACCTATATTCTCTATCAGAAAAATTAGAAATTCATCCCAAAGATCAACTAGCAGCTCAAGCCAATATAAAAGCTGGTCGTGTACAAAGAATCTTACATATAGGAGGGGCAAGAAATGATTTAGGGTCTGGCTACTTATTATGTTCTGCAGACGGTCAATTAGTTGCCACTTTAAATTATTTTGACAGCTTTGGATTTAAGCCTTGCATCTGGGAAGTAAAAGCTGGAAAGCTTTTATATACTTTGGAAAATTTCCAGAAAAAAAAGGTGCTTATGGCTTTTTCTCCAAATAATGAATGGATAGCCACTGGCTCTGATGACCATACACCTTTTATTTGGAATATAAAAACAGGAGAGTTCTTACGTGCTTTGAAAGGACATAAGCAAGACATAACCACACTAGTGTTTTCCTCAAATAGCCAGCTAATTGCCACAAGCTCTGCTGACCATGCTGCTCGCATATGGAGAGTTGAAACAGGCGAATGTCTTCATACCTTACAAGGACATCTCCTCTCTGTCACTAGCCTAGCTTTTTCTCCAGATGATAAGCTGATTGTCACAGCGTCTGATGATCATACTGTTCGCCTTTGGGAAATAGAGAGTGGTAAGTGCATATGGGAGTTAGAAGAGCTTCAGCCAGTTGTGAGGGTAGCTTTTTCCCCAAACGGCAGGTGGATTGTTACAAATACTGCACCGCCTACTTATTTGCAAATGGAA
The DNA here is from genome assembly GCF_000648235.2 of Neochlamydia sp. S13. NCBI lineage: Bacteria > Pseudomonadati > Chlamydiota > Chlamydiia > Parachlamydiales > Parachlamydiaceae > Neochlamydia > Neochlamydia sp. S13. Next base: position 1,068,533 of record NZ_AP017977.1, read on the forward strand.
GCAGATGGCTTTATCAAGCTCTGGAATGCTCGCACGGGAGCATACAAGCATACCTTTGGAAAAAATTTGGCTCAAAATGCTAACTTTTTGTTTTCTCCGGATGGTAAGTGGCTTGTCGTAAGTGAATATGATGATCATAGCATTTGCCTTTGGGAAGTCGAAACTGGAAAATGTATGCATACCTGGGCAGGACTTATTGGGAATAGCCATGTAGCATTTTCTCCGGACAGCAACTTGATAGCAATAGCAATCGGCGTATATGACAAGAGTATTCACTTTTGGGAAATAGAAACAGGAACATATCTATATACCTTGCCAATCGATGTTTTCTATTGCGCATCTATAAAATTCTCCCCTAATGCAGGGCATTTTTTCGTTAATAACCAAATGTTTGATTTTTTCCCCCAGGAAAAGGCTATTTTACCTTCCAATAGAGGGTAGCTAGCAGCTCAATAGGCGAAGAAGAACCCCATAGTCTAAGATAGATTAATAAAGTAGATAGGCTTAGCTGCAAAAAATTAAGGCAAATCATGAGCAGATGAGAAAAAAAGTAGGATAGTAATAAATTTTTCTTTCATGGATTTGATAAAGAGATTTAATAAAACTAATGAGCGCGATGCAGTCTTCCATAATTCTCTATAATTTAAAAGTGGTTATATTATATAGCAGTGTATTTAAACAGCAGAGGTTGCCTGGAAGTTAACTTTCTTTGCTGTTCTATTAAATTGGCATGCTCAGCCTCTTTTATCTCCTTTAAAATTATTATTTTAGCCATTTTTTCCTCATATTCTTCTTTAATTTTCAGCGGCTCTTTTATAGACTTCTTTGCCCACCACCACAGCTTGGCATTTTCTTCTATACGAAGCTGGTTTTCAAATAATTGGCTCGTGCATTCTTCATCTAAGTCTGCAAGCTGAGAGGCTAGATGGCCAATATCTTTTAATAGCTCATCAATTTGGTGGTTTAATTCCATCTTTTTTGCCTTTATAGCATCATCCTCAAACGAGCTATGCTCAGAAGCAAAAGATTGTTTAACCAATATACTTGCTTCACTAGACTCAAAAATAAAAGTTTCCTGGCAAACATTCACCTTCTCCTCTTGGAATTCAGGGAAAGCATGGCTATCAATCTCTTGAGGGGCGAAGGGGAGTGTAGTGTCTCCAGCCTCCTCTGCAGCTTCATAATTGACCTCAGCTTTTTCGTGTTCAATATCTGCGAGGTTAGCATTAAAAATGGCTAGCGAAGTGTTACCCTCATGAAAGGTAGTTAAAATTGTGATATTTTGTGGATATATCGAAGGTTCTGGGTTTGCTACCTGTTTCTCTCGCATCGCTTCATTCAAGAGGAAGTCATCTCTCTTGCTATCAACTTCATTGTTAGCTAAATTATTTTTACAGACATCGGAGATACTTTCACTGGAAATCTTCCGGTCTAAATGATCTAAAAAGCCGATAGGTTTACTTAATTTTTCAAGCTCGGCGTTGGCCTGCTCTTTCGAATAGCTCCTGTGTAATTTATACGCTTGTCTTTCTTCTTCTACGCTTAGGTTATTGGTTTCCAAGTGTTTCTTAAAAAGAACTATACACGGCTTTTGGGGATGGCGAGCCATGTAGGCAAACCTTTCTAGATTATCTTTAATAATTAGCTTAGCTTTTCTGTAAGCTTTTGAAAATATTTCTAAAACAAAATCCATGATGGTATTCCATAAGCCTACTCTTACTTTAGATAGAGTACGGCTAACTACACGTTCTCCTAAGGTTCCGTGGTTAACAATACATTTAGTCTCGTCGAGAAATATCTCTTTTTCTTTTAAGGCAATTTGAAATTTTTGATAGGAATTAATCTTAATATATTTATCTAACATACAAAGCCTTGGGTATAATATTCGGCTAAATTATAGAATAGAATATTTATTTTAATATATTTTATGGTTTTAAATGGATAGTATTTATTTGAGTAGCCGATAAAACAAAGATTATTTTAAGTCTTAGGCTTACTATAAAATAGTAAAAAGGCTTTCTTAATTTTTCAAGGGAGAACTAAAATACTTCTACCGAGAAAGAGATCATTTTCCTATTTTTTGCTTGAGAAGATGGATAACAATGAGATAATAGTAATCTTTCATCAAGTTAAAGCTTTCCTAATATATTTTTATATAGGTATGGGCGTTGTTGCGTAAATGCTAAGAAGTGTATGCGATAAGATTGCTCTTTAACACATAAGAGCTGTAAAATTTAGTTTGCTTAAACAAAAATATAGGCAGGCTATGGAAAAAAAGCTTAACTATCGCATACGTAACTGGTCCGATTATAACAAAGCTTTAGAACAAAGAGGAAGCATAACTTTATGGTTTTCGGATGAAACCATTAAAGGATGGAGGGAAAATAAAAGCACGGGGAAGAAGGGCCGTCCAAGAATTTACTCTGCTGACGCTATCCTATGCGTGTTGATGATTAGAGCGGTTTATCATTTACCCCTCCGTGCTGTGCGAGGGTTTGTGTCATCGCTGATTACTTTGCTGGCTTTGGGATTGCCTGTTCCTTGTTATACCCGCATTTGTAGGCGTGCTAAAGAGCTTGGGCAAGAGCTTACAAAGCTAAGCCGTAAGCGTCCGACAGACATAGTCTTTGATTCCACTGGAGTGAAAGTTTATGGTGAAGGAGAGTGGAAAGTACGCCAGCATGGCAAAGTAAAGCGGAGGACTTGGAGAAAGATTCACTTAAGCGTTTGCCCAGACTCGCATGAGATTATTTTGAGTGAATTAACAACTAGCAATAAAGCTGATGATTTAGTGGCGAGCCAAATGATCCCCAAGCTGCCAAAGAGCGTAAAGACCACTTACGGAGATGGTGCTTATGATAGACAAGCTTTCTATCGATCCTCTTATGTTCGGGGGATAGATCCTGTAGTGCCTCCAAGAAGAGGAGGAAGGCTAAGCCAAGAGACGGACAAACCTTGGATGAAAAAAAGGAATGATAACTTAAAAGTCATTCAAGGCTTGGGTGGAGATAATGAGGCTAGGCAGCTTTGGAAAAAGCTTAGTGGCTATCATAGAAGATCGCTTGCCGAAACGGCGATGTAGCGTTTTAAAAGAAGCTTTGGAGGAGATTTTCGCTCTAGGAAGCTAGACTATCAGCGAGCAGAATTATATGCTAAATCTTTGGCGATGAACAAGATGACAAAACTTGGAATGCCCCAAGGACAATGGGTACTAACTTGATAAGCCTTTAAACAGATCAACTATTAGGTCATTTACGCAACAAGGCCATAGGTATGGCAAAAAGCATAAAGAAATTTAAATTTTATAATCATCTGATAGCTAACCTATGATTAAGATTAACTGGCAGTCTGCTGAATCGCATCTATTGTTAAATCCTCGTCTCCCTGTAATAAAACCTTCGCTCTGGGAGACAGGAAAAATGCTTATCAATAAATTTGAGAGGCATATATGGTTAACCACCTCGGGATCCTCGCAACAAAAACTGGTGGCCCTTTCTAAAGATGCTTTATTAGCTTCTGCCCAAGCAGTTAACCATCATCTTCAGGCTACCTCAACGGACATTTGGATTAATCCTTTACCTTTATTTCATGTGGGAGGTCTAGCTATCCAAGCACGTGGGTATTTAAGCGGAGCAGCAGTTGACACTTTCGCTACAAAATGGTCAGTGCGGCATTTTTATGAAATGCTTTTAGCTAAAAAAGGAACATTAACTGCTCTTGTGCCTGCACAAGTTTATGATCTAGTGGTCAATAAATTACCAGCCCCTAAAAGCTTGCGTGCAGTTATAGTAGGAGGAGGGGCGCTACAAGGATCCTTGTATACCCAAGCACGTGAATTAGGTTGGCCCTTGCTGCCTAGCTACGGATTAACTGAATGCTCTTCTCAGGTGGCCACGGCTAGTTTACATAGCCTTTCTACTTCTCAATTTCCCCCCTTAGAAATCCTTCCTCATGTACAAGTCAAAACAAATGAGAAAGGATGCTTTTGTCTTTCTAGCCCTGCTTTATTAACTGCTTATGCCTCTTTTAAAGCAGAGGAGTGGCAGCTTATCTATCCTGTAGCAGAGGGGTGGCTTGTTACTGAAGATGTCGGCACCCTACATCACAATCTTTTAAAGTTAAAGGGCAGAAAAGGGGATTTCATAAAAATTGGAGGAGAAAATGTAGAAGTAGGACGCTTGGAAGAAATTTTGGAAGGAATAAAGTTAGAGCAAGGCATCCATACAGATATGGTGCTAGGAGCTATTCCAGATGAGCGGTTAGGGTATGCCATTCATTTATTTAGCACTACTCCTTTAGTACAATCTGTGCAAACTTTATATGATCAACGCGTACTGCCATTTGAACGTATTAGAAAGGTGCATATTTTACAAGCCATTCCCCGCTCACCTCTCAAAAAATTGTTAAGAGGGGAGTTAATTCGCCTTGCATCCCAGTCTTATTAACATAATAAGCTCAAAATCAAGGGCTTGCGTAAGTGATATTTAAGGTTTCCTCCCGCAGAGATATATTTTCTACCTAAGCCTAAAAGCCATTTCTTCTCTATAGAAGAGAATCATTGAAACGTACGAAGAAGCTTCTTTGACTATAAAACAGCCCAAAATTAAAATTTTATCACTTAAAAAAGCTCCCTCCTTTTTAAAAAGAAAATAAAGCCTTTATCAACTGCCTTCCTTACTTAAAAGCATAGGAGAGTGTAAAGAAGTAAGCTAAAAGCTTTTTAATTACCTTTTTTAGCGACCAGAATGGTAGCGATGCCGCCCATAAGGGTAATCACAGAAGTTTGCTTAAATCCTGCTATTTTAAGCATGCTCTCTAATTCTTGAGGGGATATGAATGAACGAATGCTATTACACAAATATTCATAGGCTTTGCGATTAGAAGTTACTAATTGGCCCATGATAGGCAAAATAGTTTTTAAATATAATTTATGTCCAGCCTTTATCAATGGCTGTGTAGGTTGCGTAAGTTCTAAAATCCCTACGGTGCCTCCAGTATTTAGCACCCGATAAATTTCATTAAAACATTGCTGAGGGTGGGGAATATTACGGATCCCATAGGCTAGCGTAACGCTTTCAATAGATTCCTCAGCCAAAGGGATTTTCTGAGCATCGGCTTGCAAATAAGTAAGGGTATGAGGTTGAAGATTTAAATGGTTCGCTCTTTCTTTAGCACAATAAAGCATTTCTGGACAAAAGTCTAGTAGGTAAGCCTTACAAGGTAAAGAGCGCTTATTTAAATATTTAAAAGCAATTTCTCCAGTGCCACAGCATAAGTCTAAGTAAGTGGAAGGGTTTTGGTTTTTCATTACAGCCCAAATAAGTTTTTTGTTCCACAATCTATGCATTTGAAAAGAAAGTATAGCATTAGTTTTATCATATTGCTGAGCGATGCTCCCAAACATTTGCTGAAGAGACTCTGGATTATCCTTATTGTAAAAGTTCATCTTTTTTTCCTCCTCTCTTACATAGCCCACAAGAGGCGCTCTCCTCTGTACATTTCTCTTTTTGTAATTGCCTAGGAGTACGGCCGCAAGCCCCAGGCTTAATTTTTATTCTGCCTGTGAACCACCAGCTAATTCCTAGCAAAGCAAGAGAAATTAAGACAATGACAAAAGCTATGAAGACAGTAAGCATTAAATTAGACATGCAAAAACCTTGTTAAATATCTATTAGGGATAATAGAGCCTAGCATGTAAAGCGTAAAGAGATAAATTAAATTTCATCAAGGCGAGAATAAAGATTTGGAGCCTTCCATCCTTTTTTATCCTCTCTTTATCTTTTAGGCTTAGAATTACTTAAGCTTATCAAGTCAGTTTAAGTTTTAAAAATTTAATAGTTCAAGAATTAAAAAGGCTAGTTTTTGAGTAAACCTGTAGCTAAGCCTTCGCCCAGAGGTGTTTTAAGAAATTTATGCAAAAAGTTAGGATGATTTTAAAACTTATGTTCTTCTTTCTTAGGATAGCATTTATAAATTCAAGGGCAGGGAAGGGCAGAGCTTTCGATAGAAAAAGCTAAACCCTACTACCTTTATATAATAAGGAGTAATAAAGCTTAGCTATTAGCTCAATTTTGAATTTTAAAATTAAAAAAAACTTGAATGCTGACATAGTCACACATTTTTAATCATCCCTTGCTTAATAAGCTTTGTGCTTTTTCCTAAACAAGATCGCTTATCTAGAAATGTAGGTGTGCAGTTTTAAAAGAGTGAAGCTTTTGTTTTTTATTCGTCATCATCCTCATCATCTTCATAATCAAAATCATTATCCTCTTCCTCTTCTTCAGCAATCTTGAGAGATTCTAATTTTACGGTAGGCTTAGCATTTTTAGAAACGGGGCGTTTAGGTGCACTAGGGACATAATCTACCCAGATGGGAGAAGACCAAGCCATGTGGCCATCTTCTTGCACCACTCTAATATAATAAAAAACAAAGGGCGGTTTTTTATCTTTGCTAGCTACTGTAACGGTCTCTAAAGGAGTCATATCATCAAAGGTAAAATCTAAGCTGTAGCTTTCCGGATGAAAAGATTTAAGAACTTTTCCATTGCGTATAATTTCCACAGATTTTAAGCGGGTAGTGCCGGCAACAAAGCCTGAGATATGTCTATTAATAAGTAGTCCATGCTTTTGAGCGGTAGAAATCTCGCTACCCATTGGCATACCTGCTATATATAAACCAACAATAATTCTCTCTCCAGTGGTGGCATAACAAGAACGTGTATAAAGAGCTTCAGCTAAAGAAGCACGGGTATGCTCCGCGGCAATAATTGCTGTTAACCCGGGAGAATATTGGACCTGATCTCCTTCAAAAAAAGGTGCATAAATACCACGATCATCCAAGCCTCCTGCCACGAATCCAAAGCGACAATTATTTAAAAGAGCTTTTTGAATAGAGCCTTCTGCACTTTCTTGCACTCCTACTTTTCCATGCGATTGGATGGGACGTAAATTCCCTTCTTTCTTCAGACATTCAGAAGAGCCCCAAGCATTGTAAATTTCTACCACTCTTTCATAGTCTGGATCAAAATTTTTGAAGTTATATTCATAACCTTTGCCCATAGTAAAAGTAGGGATAGAGATAATTTCTTTAGGAGAAAAACTTTTATAAATCTTTTTAAGAGTACTATATTTAGCATCTTTTTTACGTAAAGGTTGTTTATGGTCTTTAGTGAAGACAATTTGCCGTGTTCCTTCTTCTTCAGGGATTCCAGACCACTGAGTTCCTAGAAAGGTAGTAAAACGATCATTTTCATCAAACTCTAAGAGGTTTTGGCTAATAAGCTTCCACATCTCATTAGAAGTCTCCTCCTGACTTTCAAATGGAGAGGCTCCAAAGAAATTCATCCCCTTATCATCTCGAAAGTGACGTAAACAATTCTCAATATTTTCTGTGGAGTCAATTCTTTCTGATTCGCCATGCAAGATTCCCCAAAAAACACTTTTATTATTATCTGCAAAACATTTAATAGGAGGAGATTGGAAGACTTGCTGCGTATAGGTATTTAAAAGCCGGATCGTATAGATACCTGGCTCATTAAAGTAAAGATTAGGAAGAGCAATAAAGCCAGTTTCAGGAACAAATAATTTCCAATTGAGATTTTCGCGTAAATGTTCATAAGAAAGCTCTATGAGTGTTTCGTCAGGTGCATCACTGGTTAAATTTCCATATTGATCTTCAAAGCGCACGATAACATCAAAGCGTTTATTACGCGTAACATAAGAAGGAGCTACTACGCGAATCGAACAGAGAGTATTGCCTTTTATATCTAAGCAAAACACTTCTGGTTCACCATAGTTTCCTTGCCCGGTTGGATCTATATAAATATTGAATGGTCGCCTACGTTGAGAATTTGTCTGGGCCCGATTGCCTTCTTTATTAGCTTTTTTAATATCGGTAGTACCAATCACTATAGTAAAGTTGCTACCGGCTTCTAAGGCACTGGGTAGAATAAATTCAAAATCCGGGGTAAAGTGAGCTGCTGAGGATACTTCCTTTGCGGAAATTATTTTGCCACTTTCAAGCTCTCCATAGATAATATTGGTTATCTTTTTGACATTAGAGCTTGGAATTTGCCAATCGATATCTCGACCATTACTCAGCATATCAAATTTTAGGCGTGTACCTTTAGGAAGAGAGGTGGCAGAAGTATAAACAAACTTCCAATTATTAACTTCTCCCGCTTGAGCAGAGGCCGGTTCACAATAGCAAATAGATCGACGCATGTTATGTTACTCCCTAAATTTCTATAGAACTATACCATTATGAGAGATGTCTTTTTCTTTTTCAAGGGTGATGTGCACCTTGTGTTTTTTAAGTGGTTTTAAAAAAAATGCTTTTAATAAAACATATACTTACTAACCGTAAGAAAAGTTAGAAGGTGATATTCAAGTAATTATTAATATTAAAAAAAATATTTCTAGCTATGAATGTATCTCGCTAATTAAAACTGGCACTTTATATCAATGAGCCAATCACATGTATACGTATTTAAATTGTCCATGAATTTCTCCTTCTATGTCATGAATTTCTTGACTCTCAAAACGCTTTGGTACAATATTACGGATATTAATGAAAAAATCCGCTATTTTGTACCATGAAAAAAAAATCAAAGCTTGAATTAGCACTTGCAGCATTTCGGAAGCAAGGAGGAATTCTTACTATGTCGGAAGCTATTGCTATAGGTATACATCGACGGGAACTTTATACCCTTCGAGATAGAGGAGATTTAGAAATTGTTAGCAGAGGCTTATATCGATTAGTCGAAATGCCTGCCCCTTCTTTGCCTGACTTTATTCCCGTTGCTAAAAAGATTCCAAGGGGGGTCATTTGTCTTATTTCTGCTCTAGCATTTCATGAGATCACTACTCAAATTCCTCACTTCGTTTACGTTGCTTTACCAAGTCAGACCCATAAGCCTGCCATCTCTTACCCACCCATGCGCTATTTTTGGTATACTGAAGAGCTACTAAAAACAGGAGTTCAAGAACACGCAATTGATGGGTGTATATTTAAGATTTTTGACATAGAAAAAACCTTGGTTGATTGTGTGAAATTTCGCAACAAAATCGGCATGGATGTCGTTCTTGAGGCGCTAAAGATGTATTGGCACAGCAGAAAGACAAATTTAGATAAACTCTTTGAATATGCTAAATTATTTCGTGTTAAGAAGATTCTAAAGCCAATTATGGAGACGATTGTCAGTGGATAAAGCTGTTGAAAAACCTAGAAAGAATCTTGGCGAGTCGATACGTCAACGGTTAAAGAATCTATCGGAGCAAAGAAATCGGCCATTTGATGAAATTCTCCGCTACTATGCTATAGAACGATTTTTGTATCGCCTTAGCCTTAGTCCTTATGCAGAGAAATTTTTTCTTAAAGGTGGCCTCATGCTGAAAGTCTGGGATTCAATGGATCATCGCGCCACTATGGATATCGATCTACTTGCTAGAACATCTAACCAGATTGATAATTTACAACGCATCATTACAGAAGTTTCAGGAATGAGTTGCGAGGAAGATGGGATCTCTTTTGACACGCAAAAACTCATACTTCGTAATACACAAACTGGTGGGGATTACAACGGTGTAAGTAGTAGTTTCTCGGCAAAGTTATTCACGACAAAAATGCCTGTTCTTATTGACATTGGATTTAATGATGTCATCATCCCCAAACCTCAGCGTATTCAATATCCCACGCTTCTTGGAATGCCAAAACCAGTCTTGCTAGGCTATACTTTAGAAACTGTTATAGCGGAAAAACTAGAATCAATTGTAAAGCTTGCTCTTGTGAATACTCGGATGAAAGATTTTTACGATCTCTGGACTATCTTAAGACATCATGAAATTAAACCCGAAAAGTTAAATGTTGCCCTTCGCGAAGTGTTTGCAAACCGCAAAACTCCTTTACAGCGTCCGATAGCATTTACACGGGCCTTTTATGACACCAAGGAAACTCAGCAACGTTGGAATAACTTTCTTTCTACCATGGGTAAACAGGAAGTTAAATTTGAGGATGTCATTTTGGAGCTATCAAAATACATAAATAATTTTTTTGAAAACTGATCAATCTTCATAAATCTATTCTTAATTTTAATAGACAGGACTTAAACTGACATTGGTGATAAAAATAAAGGAAACACGATTTAAAAGCTGCGAAACTTAAAGTCCTGGCGCTCATAAAAAATGATAGTGCTGAAGTTAAGGTGAATGGCTTTAAGACCAACAAGGAGTATCAAAATATCAAATTTAGCAACTCATCAGAAAGTTATGACAAACAAGTTAGGAGTGTTAAAGTTAGCTGAAACATTAGGAAATGTCTCTTAAAGCTTTCAAGATGATGGGATATTTTAGAGATAGCTTTTATAGATTTAAAGAGCTTTACGAAACAGGTGGAGAGGCAGCTCTTCAGGATCTGACCCGCAAAAAGCCCTGCATAATAAGCAGATTGGACGAATCTATCGAAAAAGCTGTGGTTGATTTTTCTCTTCAAAAGCCAGCTTATGGACAATTAAGAGTATGTAATGAGCTTGAAGAAACAAGGAGTTCTCATTTCGCCAGGGGGTGTGCGTTCTGTTTGGCTTAAAATATAATCTTTAAGACTTTCCAAAAACGCCTCAAAGCATTGGAAGCTAAGATGGTTTTAAGAAGAAATGATATTAACAGAGGACCAATTAAAAGCTTTTGAAAAAGCCAAGGAAGAAAAAGAGGCACATGGCGAAATTGAAACTGAACATCCAGGCTATTTACTAGCTTAAAGATACTTATTATGTAGGCACTATTAAAGGTGTGGGACGCATTTATCAACAGACAATGATCATACTCATTCTAAGGTAGCCTTCGTCAAATTATATGATAGGAAAAATGCTTGGGTAGCAGCGGATATGCTAAATGATCGAGTCATTCTTTGGTTTAAAGGGCAGGATGTTCGGATTTTAAGAGTGTTAACCGACCGTGGGACAGAGTACTGTGGCGCAAGAGAGCACCATGGGTATGAACTTTATCTGGCCATCGAAGATATGGACTATTTTCGCACGAAAGCCCGACATCCTTTAAACAAATGGAATCTGCGAAAGGTTTCACCAGACCATCCCGAACGAATTTTATGCCATAGCTTTTAGGAAAAAAGTGTTTAAAAATGTTGAAGAATTACAAGGGGATGTAGATAAATGGAAGAAGGAGTAAAATAACGAAGGAACATATACAGGAAAGTATTGTTTTGGTAAGACGCCTTTACAAAAATTCTTAGATGCAAAACACTTGCGCCAGGAAAGATGTTAGATGAGTTACAACTGACAGAAATAGTATCTGCCAGGTAACCCATGTTTGTCAATTCAAGTACTATCTATGGCAATTCAATTGAAAACTTGCTAACAGATGTTTTGTAACTATTGTGCCACTTTACATTAACACCTTGCTTTTTTATAGAGGACCGCCTTGCTTGACGAGCTGATCCCAGTATTGGCACATTTCAGCAGATAAGTAGGGGCGTATACTTTTGAAATCAGGATCTCTAAAAGGATACTCAGTGTCAATAAAAGCAAATTTTCCTGATAAAGTATAGGGAATGTTATCAGGTCTATAGCTTGATCCATTGGCGCGACTGATAATAATATAAAGTTCATTGAGTATCTCAGGGGTTACCTTACTTCTCCATGCTAAATAATTTTGTTCCTTAGGAACAAGCTGCATGTCTTGTACGATCAATATTGCTACTTTGGGATCTACGCCGGCCGCTTTAGCAGGTGCATGGAAAGAGGGCAATACATAAATATATTTTTGGGGCACAGTAAAATACTGAATATTTTTTTTCTTTATTACTTTTCTTACTAAATTAGCGCCTGCACAACGCCGAGCAAACCATTTCCAACCAGGAACATTACGTTTAATGCGAAGTTCAGTATCAAAATAAAGCTTAATCAAATAATCAGGTAAACTAGGATGCTTAGCTACAATGATAAAGCTTCTAGGTTGCTTGTAAAGTATATTAAAACCTGCTTCTGTTAATGTTTGTGAGTTAAAGGTAACCCTAGAGGTTTGGAAGATTTGATCTGCAATGGCGGTAATTTTTGAGTTAGCTGGTAATAGGTAGGGAGCCAGTTCTTTTTTAATTTTATTATTAACTAGAGGATTATCTGAAACATTTTTGAAGCTATAGGTTCGCTCTGCTAAAGTTTTATTCAATGGCTCTGCGGAGGACTGAGGCTCATCATTCAGAGTTAACCATATCGAACGAACTTCTTCCTCGCATCTTTTTAGCATACCTTCATCATTTATATAATGGGCTTTCTCATAAGCTTCTTTTATGGGAAAGAGGGCAGGATAGAATGCTATGGCTCTTGCCCATAAATATTCAATTTCCTCCGGCGCAAATGTAAGAGGAGAAAGAGGGGAGTCCTCTTGGGCAGTAGATTCAATATCTTCTTGAATATAAAAAAGCAAAGAGGCGATAGCTTGGATAGTTTGACCTTGTGTATCTTCCCTAGCAGGTGATATTTCAGCAAAAAGCGCCAAAGAGTAAAAGAAAGACACAAATAACGTGGGAAAAACGAAAAAAAGTTTATATTTTGTAAAGAACGTCATGGATACCATCTTGTTAATAGTGAGCTGCTTAGGTTATTTTATATTTTGTTTCATTCAAGACTATATATATTTATAAGTTTTTTAAAAGCAAAAAATAAGTGACTCAAGAAGAAAATATAAATACCTAGCTGCCTTCTTCCAGCAAGCAGAGGAGCCTTAAAGCTATGAATATTGAAAAAGGCGACAAGCGTTCTATCTTATTTTTTGATAAACTATCAGGCAAAAGGGCTTTTAAGCTTGCATGCAAGTTGCTTTTAGAACCAAGTGGCTAGCCTCTTCTTTTATAATCTCTATTTTCTTCCCAAGCAAACCCCATCATGGCGGTACGATTGTCTACAAAAGAGAGCTTTCTCTAAAAGGTACCCTCAATCGAAGCGATCAGAATGGCAATCCTTCTTAGTTGGCTAACCGCAAAGGAGATAAGTTAGAAAGATGCTAGCTTAAAGGCCATTCTTTCCTGGCAGCCAATGGCAAGCAAGCAGACTGGCTTAGGGCAGAAGAAGCTTAGAAATAGGCAAGCTTTACTGAGTTTTATGGCAAGAACCCGTATTAATGAATCGATAGATTATCAACTTATAAATTTAACTATTAAAATTAAGATATCCATTTAGGTTTCTAGCCGTATGTTCCCTCAGGCTTTTCAGATGCCATCCAAGTTTTTCTACTGCTAAAAAGGTTAAAATATTAAAAAGTAGGTAAAATAGAGAAAAGTGAAGGCCTTTACTATTGCATGCCATTCCTTCACCTCATGTTCTTCGAATGTCTACACTTTTTTAAGAGAGATTAGAGGCTATAATTTAGCATCTAGAAGCAGCTTTTCAGCTTCAGCTTCTATTTCCCATTTTTGAGCAAGCTTTAAAGCTGTGTTAATTAGTAATAACTGAGGAGATAGGGGGGAGAGAGTAGCATCATTCAAATTTTCAATTGCATCTAAAATATGCTCTCTAATTGATTCATAAGCAGCTAATTTAGAAGATGTTTGTTTAGCTACTTCATAATATTTTTTTACTATCAAATCATGTAAAGCATCGAAATAACAATCAGCCTTAGGGCTAATATGCTGTAAGCGTCTATAAACAAGTTCAGGCTTCTCTGCTGCATCTTCTCTTGCAGAAGTGAGGCAAGCTATTCCTAAGATACTTGCTATTTTATTCTTTTTCTCTTGGGACAAATTAGTTTCTATTTGCTCATGTAAATTATATCCTGCGTCTACTAGATTTATAATTATAGAGTTTGCATAGCCTAATGTTTTTTTGTCTAAAGGCTCTAACAGGAAGGTTAAAAATTGTGGGAGGGTACCAAATGACTCAAGCCAAGGTTGCGGGGAATCCATTAAAAAAGAGGAAGAATTTCTTATAGTTTCCTGATAAGTTCTAATGATTTTAATTAAATTAGCTAGTTCGGTTTGAGTATGGATAAGCAATCTGGGAACTATCACCTGCTGTTCATACATTTTTTTTAAAGACAATCTTGCCATTTCCACGCTCGTCCGATCGAGAGAATTTTCTATTATCTCATTATAAATAATTGCTGCAGTTAACAGGCAGGCGGACCAATTTTTAGACTCTTTAGAATAAAGATAAGCTTTGTCGATATATATGCGAGAGAGTAGATGATTTATTTCATAAGTTGGCAGGGAGTTGTAGTAGAGCTCTAAAGCCGTACGATCGTTAACCTGATAAACCTCTAGATCAGTCGATAAATACTTAATAGCTTTGTCATAACATTCATTAGCTCGCAATAAATTTTTCTCTATTTTGTTATTATCACCTACTGCCCAAATTTTGCCTGCATGAAAGGCTGCTACACTAGCTAGATAAGGAGGACACTGAGGATAGCTTTGAAGCTTATAATATAATTTTAAGAGAGAAGTTGCCCTGCTATCATCTTCACTTTTAGCCGAATATAAAGATTCGGCTAAGCAAAAAATTAATAATATCGCTTGCTCAGGACAGAGTTGGTCAATAATTTCATCAACCACCGCAAGGTCGCTCAGTTCATTTCTTAGCATATCCATCAATATTAAATTTAACTTAGATTGAAGGATGACTTCAGGGGGGTAAGATAGATCTTGCACAATTTCTTCAAACAATTTCTTTATGAGCTCTAAATTAAGTCCTCGATTTAATGGATTGAAAGAATTTTTAAAAGCTTCTTCAGCCTGGTAGTAAATATTAATTTTTTCCAAGAAGGAAATGGGGACTACCGGAGAAAAGTGGTAAGATGTACTTGCTTGCATTGTTTCAAATACTCACGCTAAATTAAAGCTTTAAATTTCGGCTAATGGTGTGGATTATTTTCTCAAATATTTAAAGAGGAAAACGAGAAAAAATTCCTCTAATTTGTCTAAACCTCATCTTCTGATTTTTTATTCAAAAAAACTAGGCTTTAAACACATAGATGCTTTCTTAGACCGAAGCATAACAAAGCTCATTAAATTAATCTATTTCTTTTTACGAGGCATAGAGCAAAGAAATTTACTTTTTTAGCTAACTTTTTTTAAGAGATTTTATGGAAAAACTAATTAACCTAATTAGCTTAGACCTTGCTTAAGATTATTTATCGAAGCTATTCATAGCTGAAAAAAATTATTTGTATTCCCTTAAGCTAATCCATCTTTAGAGCCACGCTTTTTATTTAAATAATAAATCTACATCTTCTCTAAGGAGTACCAAGCTTATGAAGCTTCCTATAAGCTTAGCTTTATTTATAAACCTTAGGAAGGATTGATAGGGGCAAAAAAATATTATTTTGTCCTCTACTCAATGCATTGCCTGAAGGCTTTGCCTTCTGTAACAGAGGATTTAATGAGCCGAAAAATAAATCTTATGTTCATCTAAAGCAGGTATAGTTCGCTAAAACTTTTTTAAGCTCTATCCTCAGCCTAAATCTCTGATTTGCTTCTTCTGTGAATAAAAAATTATATTTTAAATACTTTATAAGAATAAATTTTTTTAGGGCGAGTAATCGGGGACCCTATGGATATCTCTTTCCCTATTTAAAACAGCACCTCTTACTCCTTTTTCCTTGCATAACTCATTTCAGTTTGTCAAAATAATCCCATTCGATGAATCTAAAAGATTAAATAAATTATGAATACTCCCTCTTTTGATGTTAGTTCTGAATTTAAAGTTTCACCTATGATGAGCCAATGGCAAGCTTGCAAGCAAGCAGCAGGAGAAGCTGTTTTACTTTTTCGCCTAGGGGATTTTTATGAAGCGTTTGATGCGGATGCTGTTTTAATTGCTAAGGAATTAGATCTTACGCTTACTAAAAGAGGCGAGATTCCTATGGCAGGCATTCCTCATCACACTAGCGAAGCTTACATAGATAGATTAGTATCTAAAGGATTTAGAGTAGCTGTTGCCGAACAAATAGGGGATCCTAAAACCACTAAAGGGATAGTAAAAAGGGAAATTGTTAGAATTGTTACCCCTGGTACTGTGATTAACTCTACCTTATTATCCGATAAAGCAAACAACTTTTTTGCTTCTATTCATCGAGTAGGAGAGGTTTTTGGACTTTCATTTATTGACTTAACCACTAGTGAGTTTAGAGTGGTAGAGTTTGAAAATGAGCAAGAACTACTCAACGAAATTTTTCGTTTACGTCCTTCAGAATGCTTGGTCTCTCACAAATTTCAATCTAAGCATCAAGACTTATTAAAAAATCTTCGACAGGCACAAGATTTTCTCTTAACAGCTCAAGAAGATTGGCGTTTTGAACATCAAACGGCTTATAACTTTTTAATCAACCATTTTGGTGTTCATAATTTGGATGGTTTTGGCTTAAGAGGCATGCTAGCAGGTATAAATGCAGCAGGGGCTATCTTGAATTATCTTCAGGACAACTTGTGCTTATCGATCGAGCATATTCAGGAAGTTCGTACCTATTCTACCTCGCAATTTATGTCTCTTGATCGCATCACGCAAAGAAATTTAGAGATTACAGCCAGCTTGTATGATGGCTCTAGGAAAAGTACTCTATTGAACATCCTAGATAAGACCTGTACTCCCATGGGTGCACGTTTGTTGCTTAACTGGGTAAAGCTTCCACTTCTATCTATAGAAGAAATTAAGCGTCGTCAAGATGCTATTGAGGCTTTTTTCAATAATAAAACAGCTATTGATTTAGTTAAAAAATTGCTAGGAAGAGTCAGGGATTTAGAACGTTTAATGATGAAAATTAGCTCCGGCTATGC
The DNA here is from genome assembly GCF_000648235.2 of Neochlamydia sp. S13. Taxonomy (NCBI): domain Bacteria; kingdom Pseudomonadati; phylum Chlamydiota; class Chlamydiia; order Parachlamydiales; family Parachlamydiaceae; genus Neochlamydia; species Neochlamydia sp. S13. Next base: position 1,085,313 of record NZ_AP017977.1, read on the forward strand.
CTCGCCCCGAGATTTGGTAGCTTTAAAATGTTCTTTTGAAGAATTTCCCCAACTTAAGCAAGCCTTGCAGCCTTTGACCATTTACTCAACCTTATTGGAGCAAGAGGAACAAAAGTTAGAAAATCCGACCTCAATGACAGATCTAATCGCTCGCGCTTTAGTCGATGAGCCACCCTTAAAGATCAGTGACGGACAAGTCTTTCGGGAGGGCTATAATAATGAATTGGATGAATTGCGTTCCATCCGTCAAGATAGCAGAGCTTGGTTAGCTAATTATCAAACGCGTTTACGCGAGGAGACAGGAATTAAAACCTTAAAGGTAGGTTTTACGCGCATGTTCGGTTATTACATAGAGGTGAGCAAAGGTCAATCTGATCGTATGCCCGCAACTTTTCAGCGTAGGCAAACCCTGGTCAATGGGGAACGTTACATCACTTCAGAGCTAAAAGAATTTGAGCAAAAAGTTTTAAATGCTGAAGAGCGGATTTTAGCCATCGAAACAGGCCTATTTAATGCCCTTCGCGAAGAAGTAACCAAGTATACAAAGCAAGTTTTTAGCATTGCTCAAGCTATAGCCAAAATTGATGCCTTACGTTCATTAGCGGAAGTAGCACTTTTCTATGATTATACGCGGCCTATCGTAGATCATAGTAGCATTTTACAAATTATTAGCGGCCGGCATCCCGTTATTGAAGCCATTAATACGGGAGAAAAATTTGTCCCTAATGACACTCTCATGGATAATGAGGCTAATCTTTTACTGCTCATTACAGGCCCTAATATGGCAGGCAAGTCTACCTATATTCGCCAGGTAGCTTTGATAACTATTATGGCGCAAATAGGTTCTTTTGTTCCTGCTAAAAGCGCTCATATCGGTGTCGTCGATAAAGTGTTTACACGCATAGGAGCTAGCGATGACCTTTCCCGAGGCCAATCCACTTTTATGGTCGAAATGACTGAAACAGCAAATATTTTAAATAATGCTACTGGCAGATCTTTGGTCATTTTAGACGAAATTGGAAGAGGGACAAGTACCTATGATGGAATTTCAATCGCTTGGTCAGTAGCTGAGTATTTATTAACAACCGAAGGTAGCCAGGCTAAAACTCTATTTGCAACGCATTATTGGGAGTTAACAAAATTAGAAGAACGCGTGCCGGGCGCAGTCAATTATCATGTAGCCGTTCATGAAGCAGAAGATGTCATTGTTTTCCTGCGCAAAATTGTGCGGGGAAGCACAGATAAAAGTTATGGAATTCATGTAGGCCGTCTAGCAGGCCTTCCTTTACAAGTTATTTTAAGAGCTAAAGAGATTTTAGCGCATTTAGAAGAAAATGCTAATCAAAAAAGCGTTTTTGAACCCTCCAAGCCTAAAAGGCAGATGCCAGCAAAAAAAAATAAATTTAATGAAAGGCAAATGACTTTCTTTGGATAATTTTACCTAGAAATTAAATTGCTAATAATTAACCTTATGAGCTTCACTTTTTGTATATTTTTAATTTTAAATTGACAGATTTACAAGCAATATGCGAATAAGAAGATGTCCTTAAAAATAAATTCTTAGGAGGTCTCTTATGGATACAAAAAAACAACATCAGCAAAAAAATTCCTCACAACAGTCTAACGCAAAAACTAATTCTTCATCGCAGAAACAAGAATCGCATCAGCAAAATAAGAATAATTCCACAAGCAAAAAATAAATTTCTAATGAGCCAGTTATTCCAGGAGCGTTTTACGCTCCTGGAAGAGTAGGATTTTGCTTAATTTAACCGTCTATCTTCTCATCATAACTTCGCTAATTTAACCTAAATACATTTAAATATTAAAAAATACTAATGAGGATATGGGTGTAGATTTATTTAAAATCCTGTAGAGAGAGTCAGTTAAATTTTGCAAGCCTTTAAGTAGGCAATGATAAATAAAGCCTTTCTTAACACAAAACATTATCACCAGCACAGGACAGAATTTTTTTTCAAAGCTCAGTCTAAATATTCTCAAGAGCAGGGTTACTATCTGTCATATCAATCTTTTTAAGTTTACCCTTTAGCTCACATGCGTTAAGTCTATCTATCAAGTTAGGGGTGTCAAGAGTAGACGCACCCTATAAAAACATGCTCAAAAAAGTTCCTTTTAAAAGAAAGACTAAAGGCTAACCAAAAAGAAAAGTCCAAACGCAAAAATCTGGTTAAGCTTTATTGAGTCCGTATGTTATCGTAAATGCATGATTAAAAATTTTTGTAGTTTGATAGCTCTTGATATCGATGGAACTCTAGCAGTAAAAATGCAAAACATTCCACCCGCAGTGATTCATTATTTGACAACCCTACATCAGCAAGGAGCTATGTTTGTTTTTGTAACAGGACGGACATTTGAGTTTGGCCATCAGGTATTAAAAGAGCTTCCCTTTAGCTATTATTATGCAGCTCACAATGGAGCTATACTTTTGTCCATGCCAGATCGTAGAGTCATCATTAAAAAATATTTGGATTGCTCCGTTCTTCTTTCTATGGAAAAAATTTGTGAAAGTACATCTACTGATTTTGTAATCTATACGGGCCTAGAAGGAAACAACCTATGCTATTACCGTCCCAGCCATTTTTCTCCAAACCTTCGATACTATCTAGAAAAACGACGCCAAAGCTTTAATGAGGAGTGGATTGCTGTAGAAAATTTTAAGGAGATCTCTTTTAAAGAATTTCCTTCCGTTAAATGTTTTGGGGAGGAGGAGACAGCTCAATATGTCGCAGAAAGGATGGAAAAAAACTTAGAATTGCATGCGCCTGTTATTAAAGATCCTTTTGGTGAGGGTTATTATGTCGTTCAAGCCACTCACTCACAAGCTAATAAAGGCTATGCTCTTCGCCAGCTAATTGATCAATTAGGATATGAAGGAGTAGTTATTGCCGCAGGCGATGATCTAAATGATTTAAGTATGTTTGAACAAGCTCACATTAAAGTGGCTATGGCTGATGCTCCTTTGCAGCTTAAAGCCAAAGCAGATATTATTGCTCCCCCTGCTTCATCGTTAGGAATCATAAAAGGTTTAAAAGAAGCGCTCGCACAGTAAATGAAAGTATCAAAAAGTACTAATCTATATCCTCTCGTGACTGTGGGAGCCCTAATTGTAGCCGATGATGGAGATATTTTGCTCGTGCACTCTTTTAAATGGAAGGTGGACTTTACCATTCCAGGAGGAAAAGTTGAGCTGGGGGAGTCCAGAGAGAAAGCGGTAACTCGCGAAGTTTTAGAAGAAACAGGATTATTTATTAAAGATTTGCGTTTTGCTTTGGTCCACGATTCTATATATTCTTCTGAATTTATTAACCCCAATCATTTTGTCATGAATGACTACGTTGCACGTTTATCGCCAAATTCTTCTAAAAATCATGTTATTCTTAATGCAGAAGCTGATCACTACATTTGGATCTCTCCCGAAAAAGCTTTAGGGTTAAGCTTAAATCGAGAGCTATATAGCTTGATTGAATGGTATATACAACACCCTTACCAAAACTTTTAATATGTTAGGAATCGTCGGATTTAAAAATTATCGTCTCTCTTGTATTATCGGTGTCTACCCATACGAACGTAAGCATCCTCAAGAATTATCAATAGATGTATGCTACGAAATAGATTTTGCGCTTATCACCCTTTCAGATGACTTATCAAAGGCTGTTTGCTATGCAAGCTTAGCAGAGTTTTGCAGTCAAGTTGCCCAAGAAGGTGCCTATCAAATGCTAGAAACTTTAGCTCACGAGCTTGTTCTTAAGCTAGCAGATAAATTTTCTCTTCATTGGGTAAAAGTGATGATAAGAAAGGAAAAGGCTATTTCTTTAGCATCTTGTGCATTTGTCGAGTTAGAATATGGAAATAGGCTTTCAACATGAAGTGGACATTAGTAACAGGGGGAGCTAAAAATTTAGGCGCAGCGATTTGTTTAGAGTTAGCTAAGCAAGGGCATGCGATAGCCGTCCATTATAATACAAGCAAGGAGGAGGCTCAGCTTGTTGTAGAGAAATGCTCTTATTACCAGGTGCCTGTCCAGGCAGTCCAAGGCGACTTTTCTACCATTGAGTCTACCCAACGCTTTATTAAGGAATATCAAAAGCATTTTGCTGAGACTAAAAATTTAATTAATAACGTGGGAAATTACCTACTCGGGTCTAGCTTAAAGACAAGCATATGTCAATGGCATGATCTATTTCAAACTAATCTACATGTTCCTTATTGTTTGATAAAGAATCTTTTACCTAGCATCAAAAAATGGAAGGGATCAATTGTCAATATTGGAGTTGCTGGCTTGAATGCAAACCGTGCAGATACTTATGCAACCGCTTATACAGTCTCCAAGTCAGGTCTTTTGATGCTAACTAAATCGCTAGCTCTTGAGCTTGCAGCTGATCAAGTGCGAGTAAATATGATCTCTCCAGGATATTTAGAAGAATCTTTGGATCTCCCTCATCCTATAACAAAAATTCCTATGCAGCGGGTAGGCCGTAGAGATGAAGTGGCACAATTAATAGGATACCTACTGTCTGACCAAGCCTCATATATAACCGGACAAAACATTGAAATTGCAGGAGGAACAAGGCTATAACCATGCAAGATGATTTACCCATCCATAACACCTTGGAACGTCAGCTTAATGAGATGGCTTTAGCAGCCGGACGCAAAAGGCAGAGCAAGCAAACTGGCTTTATTCATTACTTTTATCCTGAGCCAGAAGATGATCTTTCGCAAACTATTCCTGTTGCTGAAAATGTTTGGTTTATCCTGGCGTTACTAAGAAGTAAAACAGGCGAGCAAATAGCCGAAGCAAAAGATAGCTTAGAACGCTTACTTTACTTTCAGAATCCACTAGATGGTAATTTTCCAGTGTACATGCATGAGTACCCTCATTGTAAAGATAAATTTTTTGGGGCTCAACTTTTACCTGCATTTTATTATATATTGAAAGAGTTTCATGCTGTTTTAGGGGTTGATCTTCGACACCGTTTAGAATCCGCGATAAGTCATCTGCTATCTTTTCTATTAAAAGCTTATACCGAACAAGCTTCTACCTATTCAATCGGGCTAAAAATTGCTGCTGCTGCGAAAATGTTAGGTATTGAGTTAAAAAACAAAGCATTTGAAACCTATGGAGAGCAGCTTTTGCAGCAGCTTCTTTCGATGAAAATGCAGGCAGCCTGGTTTATTCCTTCTTTTATTGCTGATATTTGCATTGCTTTACAGCTAGCCTATACGCATATTCAGTACTCAGAATGGCTCGCTTTTTGGCAGCATTTAGCAGCTACTTGGCATGCGCCTACAAAATCATATATTGGACCATGGCTTAAGCTTTATCAAGCTAGGGATGAGCCTCAGCCGACTTTATATGATCTATATCTAGGTTATTTTGGTAAAGAATTCTCTAGCCGAGCTTTAAAAGAAGCCGCTTACCATCTACAGGCCGTACAGATACGTCCTACGGGAGAGTTTTTGCCTGTTAAAAGTCTACCTTTCACTTTTGCAGGCTCCTGGCAAGAAAGCCGCTGGCTTACCCATCAAGAGAAGACCTTTGCCTACAGCTTGATTGATAAAAAAGCTCTTTTTAAAGGGTTCGAGGAAAATGCTTTTCATCCATTGAGCATCATTTGGGGGAACGAGTATAAGGTTCATTCTTTTGTATGCCAGAAAAGCAATTGGGAAAATCTAGAATTTAATATTAAAGATCAAGAAATTGAACTAGATTTTGCTTTATCGGCTGTACCTGAACTAGAAGAGCGCGAAAAATGCCGAGAGCTTTCTTTCTTTTTTGACGTTGATCCTACAGCTGAAATAAGTTTAGAAGGCCAATTAGCTTCTACCTTTGAATTAGGGGAAACCTTTATTTTAAATACTTCCCACATAGCTTTGTCTTTAAGGATTGTTAAAGAAGCGGGAGAGGGCAAATTTATGGGCCATCTAATGCGTGGAAACCGATCTAGTCAAAATCAGCTTAAAGGGATTAATCGTTTCCAATCTTATGATTGGAATGTATTTATTAGAACCTTAAGGCGCCAGGCCACCTGTAAACTTAAAGTCCGATTACAAATTATGCGATGTGTAGACTAAAATTATTGCTGCTGGTCTTTCTTTGCGCTTGTACATACAAGCCTCAAAGTGAGAGTTACCGGCTTTTTTATCATCATTTAGAGCAAGCTTGCCCAAGAAAAGTATGTGAAGAAAAAAGCCCTTACTTTTTAGTTATTCTAGTCGAGGCACGGCATCTAGACTATTCATGCCCGCGGTCATTTTTTAAAACTTTAGCTAAACATCCTAGCGACGGTACAAAAAATGGAGATGTTGGGCATGCCTGGATTTACCTGCAGGGAGTACTAGAGGAGGATAGCCAAGAAAAGAGCAGCTATGTATTCCTAGAAGGAGGCCATTCGGGAGAATTAGGATGTATGCAGCCCCGCTATATGGAAGGAGTATTTCTTCAAGCTGAACAGGGCGAGAAAAACCCTATTGCTTATTTATGGCAGACGCAGCATGATGGCTTTTTTCAACACGGTCCTGGCCGCCATTATCCCACCTTTGCAGCTAAAATAAATTTAACAGCCTCGCAATTTCACTTAATCTTAAAATTCATAAAAAATTATTCCTTCTCCAACTACGCCATTATAGGTAATCAGTGCTGCTCATTTGCTACTCAAGTAGCTGCCTTGGCAGGCCTCATCCTAGAGAGTAAAATAACCTTAAAAATAGACCCATTTTTTCATATAGGAAACCATACAATTTGCTTGTGGAAGGATCCTCTTTATTCTCAAATCACCTTTTTCTCGCCTGATGTATTAGAAAGAAGCTTAATGCAAGCTGTAGCTGAAGGGCGTGCCGAAGAAGCCCTTACCTGGTATAAAAAGAAGTATCCTTTGCGACGTCGATGGAAAAAAGAAGATTTCTTCCTATTTCCTAAACGTTACCTGCGCTTAAAAGCTTTGTAATATCTTTTAAAGAAACTACTTCTGTAAAGCTTAAAAAGGGGAATCACCTTCCTAGCCGCTCTCTCTTCTTAAAGAGAGGTTTGATTAAATATAGGAGTGCTTAAGAGGCGGCTCAAAAAGGTATAAAAAATTTTGTAAGTTTTTATAAAGATATCCAAACCGGTAATAAAGAAAGCCTATTAGCAATTGCTTTTTATCAATTAAAATATTTATTTTGTTATATTTTATTCCAGATAAAATCAAGGTTGAAAGCATCCATGAATCCATGAAGCCATTCAACCTAGATTTTAAAATTTTATATGTTGTTGCTTACACACTCGATAAAGTAGGGCTGTCGACAGCTACTCCCATTGAGTGTAAACCATTATCCACATAGATAAGCGAGCCTGTGATTGCAGAGGCTAGGGGGGAGAGTAAGAAAGCTCCCACATTTCCCACTTCTGTCGCTTGTAAACTTTTGGCTAGAGGAGCGTTAGCCTCGCTATAACCAATCATACGCTCTATAAATCCAATCGCTTTGGCAGCACGGCTGCGAAGAGGGCCTGCGGAAATTGTGTTCACACGAATGTTCCACTTGCGTCCCGCTTCCCACGCTAAGGTGCGTGTATCGCTTTCTAAAGCTGCTTTGGCCGAGCTCATTCCACCTCCATATCCTGGGATAGCCTTTTCAGAAGCAATGTAAGTAAGAGAAAGAGTAGCTCCACCTGCATTAATCAGGGGACCTAAATGAGCAAGTAAACTTACGAAAGAATAAGACGAAGCACTAATTGCAGCCAAATATCCCTTCCTGGAGGTGTCAAGCAAGCTTTTTTGAACTTCAGGACCGTTAGCTAAAGAATGCACGAAAATATCAATTTTACCGTAATCTTTTCTGATAGATTCAGCTACGTCACAAATAGTATATTCAGTAGCTTCTTTATATCTTTTATTTTCTTTAATTTCTTCAGGCACATCATCCATGGAGTCAAAAGAGGCATCAAGTGAATATATTTTGGCTATTTGCATAAGGGAACCGTCAGACAAAACACGTGATTCATCAAATTTACCGCTAGCTAAACTATTACAAAACATTCTCATCATAGGTGTCCATGTCCCTATTAATATCTCGGCACCCGCTTCCGCAAGGGATTTAGCAATAGCCCATCCATACCCTTGATCATCACCTATACCGGCAATAAAAGCTTTTTTTCCTTTAAGATCAATTTTTAGCATATATACCTCACAGTTAAAGAACGATAGAATAGAGAATTATAGTGATCTTGTAAAGGGATGTCTGCCCATAAGCTTTGACTGCCTATTTTAAGATAATAAAAGTTAATCTCAGCATACCTTAAGCTTAAAAGCATATACTTACCAACGAAATGCATTCCTTATCGCTTGGTTGCTTAGATGAATAAAAAGACTCTAAATAGATGCTACTAAAAATCTCCCTTACTATTACTGACAAATAGCTTGCGTATGAATGAGAACAAAAATATAATCTTTTTACTTTAAAACTCCCAGCTTGCAAATTTTACCACAAATCTAAAGCTTATTATGAAAAAGTATTTAAAATTTTTTTTCCTTTTTAGTCTATTTATTATATGCGCTTATGGTGCAGGCCGTCTTTATTATGCTTTGACGGGAGGCTTTACCCTAGGTAATATCAGCTCTAACTTATCTTATAATGAAAAATGGGTCACTCCTCCCTTGTCCTTGTCAGAAAAGGAAGATCTACATCAAATCCTTTCTCAAAAATTTAGATATTTGGGAAAAGGATGCCAATCCTATGTGTTTGCAAGCGAAGATGGCTTATATGTTTTAAAATTTATCAAGTATCAACGTTTTCGACCTCAAGCCTGGCTAGATTATTTTGCTTCTATTCCCTTTGTCAATCGCTATAGGCTAGCAAAAATAGAAAAAAAACATAATAAGCTTAATATGCTATTTACAAGCTGGAAGATAGCTTATGAACATTTAAAGCCAGAGACAGGTTTAGTGTATGTGCATCTTAATAAAAGCCACGACTTAAAGAAGTCCCTTACTATTTACGATAAGTTAGGTTTTGCTCATCAGCTTAACATGGATGAAATGGAATTTTTGCTTCAAAAGCGAGCCACTATGCTATGCTCGACTATTAATAATTTTGTTACAAATAATCAAATGGATGAAGCAAAAAAGCTTATAGACAACCTTCTTAAAATGATATTGTCAGAATATCAGCGGGGATATGCCGATAATGATCATGCTTTAATGCAAAATACGGGAGCGATTGGTACTGTCCCTTTTCACATAGATGTCGGACAGTTTGTAGTCAATCTTAATATTTCTGATCCCACTGTATATAAACAAGAACTTTTTAGTAAAACTTTTAAGTTTCGTTTATGGCTTGCTAAGCATCATCCCGAGCTAAAGACTTATTTAGATAAACATTTACTTGAGATCATTGGTCCAGAAATGCATCAGCTTATTCCGCGGTTAAAAAATCCCCACGCCTGGTCAGTTGAGGCTTAGGAGCCCAAGGAGCTAGTTTCTTACGAATAAATTAAGAAATGAGAAAAAATTGAAGTGCAAGTCTGAAGGGATAGATTAGCTATCTTTATTTTAACAAAAGTCTTTTCTATTCCATGGTTAAAAAAAAGGGGGAGGGGAGAAGCTTCTCAAGTTAACCTAAAAGCCTTTATGGAATCCTTATATACCCTGACTTCTAACACAGATTTATAGGGGGGTTCCTAAAATATTGAAAAGATAAAGGGTAGGGTTGCTTAAAAGAATGCCTCAGTAAATTAGTAATGTTCCAGCATAAGGGGAAATATCTTCGTTAGAAAGATAAATAATTAAAACTATAATGTTTATAAGCAAGTTTTGCCCACATAAGCAATTCTTTGTCAAAAGTATATTGATTGAAAAAATGCTTAAAAAAGCTTTCCTTTTTTTATTTTCCTAAAATACAAAAGGGGAGAAAGGACTAAGCAGCATGATAGCACCTTATCAGCAGACAGTTTTATCATGCTTATTATTTTATACAGAAGAGGCTGCTTCTTCCCATGCTTGTAAAGCTTCTTCAAATTGTTTTTCTAGCTTCTCTTTTTGGGCTATGAATCTTTGAATTTCTTCGTTAGGTGTATGAAGATAAAAATCTGCTGCTGCCATTTTTTCATCCAGGTCTTTGATTTGCTCTTCAAGTTGATGGCATTTTTTTTCCACTTGAGCTGCTATTTTTTCCTGTTGTGATTTTTGGCTACGTAGGTTTTTTTGATCCTGATAACTTGACTTTTCAGTTAGCTTTTCATCAGCTTTCATCTTTACCGACTTTAAATTTTTACTGAGCAAATCCATTTCTCTTTTTTCAATGTATTCTACGTAACTACAATCGTAAGTTTGTACGCCGGTGTCGCTTATCTCTATGACCTTTTTAGCAAGATGAGTGACAAAATGGCGATTGTGGCTAACAAAAAGAATGGTCCCCGTGTAATGATTTAAAGCTTCTAAAAGAGCTTCAATAGCTTCCATATCTAAGTGGTTAGTAGGCTCATCAAAAATTAAGATATTACCTTTAAGAAGCATCATCTTAGCTAAAATGAGGCGAGCTGTTTCGCCACCACTTAATAGCTGAACAGACTTTTTTACATCATCGCCAGTAAATAAAACACGTCCTAAAATTTCTCTTAGCTTTTGCTCAGGTATTTGAGGATCTTGCTCACTTAACCACTCCAAGAGAGAAATATTTCCGTTGACTTCACGATGATGATCTTGGGGAAAATAGGCGACTTGCGCAGCATGGCCCCATTCCCAAGAGCCTTGCTCGCACTTTAATTGCCCTGTTAAAATTTCCAATAAAGTTGACTTGCCAATCCCATTAGCGCCTACTAAAGCTATGCGTTCACCCCGTTCTACTTCAAAAGAGACTTGATGTAGCACTTGCTTGGTTCCGTAAGATTTGCAAATATCTTTGGCTTTAAGAACAATGGCTCCAGACGAGCGATGAGGCTCGAATTTAAGCCGAGGATATAAACGAGAAGTAGGAGTAAAGTCCAATTCAGCCATTTCATCTTCAATTTTATCTACTAATCTCATTTTAGACTGCGCTTGGCGAGCCTTACTAGCTTTAGCCTTAAAACGATCAATGAAATTTTGCAGATCCTCTCGGCGCTTTTCCTGCTTAGCAAAGGCTAGCTCTTTTTGCTCTACAGCTGCTGCTTTAGTTTTCAAAAAATCTTCGTAATTACCTTTATAAGGGGTTATTTTTTGATGATCTAAGTCTAACATATAGTCACAAATCACGTTTAAAAAATCTCGATCGTGTGAACTGACAAGCAGTGTGCCCGGAAAATCTCTTAAGTATCCTTCTAACCATTTGATAGAATAAAGGTCTAAGTGGTTTGTCGGCTCATCGAGTAAGAGGATGTCAGGCTTACTAAACAAAACCTGCGCCAGCAAAACTCGTAGCTTATAACCTCCTGATAAAGTAGATAAATTTTGATGATGGATACGGTCTGGTAGCCCTAAACCTTCAAGAATTTTGCCCGCAACACTTTCTGCTGAATAACCATCTTGTTCTTCAATAATTTTTTCAAGATCGGCTAATAAATGACAGGCTTCTTCATCAAACTCCGGCTTTTCTAAAAGGATATTTTTTTCTTCTAATGCTTTCCATAATTTTGCATTTCCCATCAGTACAGTATCTAAGATAGGCACCTGCTCATACAAAAAATGATTCTGCTTTAGTGTGCCTAATGCTAGTTGAGAAGGAATACAAAATTCTCCTTCTTCAGCGGTAAGGTCCCTAGCAAGAATTTTTAAGAGTGTCGATTTTCCTGCTCCATTTGCTCCAATAAGGCCATAATGGTTACCGGGGTTAAGCTGAAAAGATGCATTTTTAAAGAGGATTTTACCTCCGAAACGCATAGAAAGGTTAGTAGCAGAAATCATATAATGAAATAAGGGATTTAAAAAGTAGAATTAAAAAAGTTAAAAGCTCTTTAAAACCTTCTAGCTATCTAGTAGGAAAGAGCCTGGATAATAAAAGGTATTTTACCTTGCTTAAGAAGGGGTTAATCACTCTTTCAAGATTTTAATAGCTTGTGAAACATTTTCTTCTGTTATCTCAGCCACGCCATATAATTTTTTACCTTTCTTAGTTTTCTCATTAACCAAAACTAATGTAGGCGTGCTATCGATATCAAATTCTGTAGCCAGAGTCTTAAAATATTCTAAGCCAAGAGCAACCTCAGAATAATTAAGTTGAGTGTAGTGAGCATCCTGCTCTTTAGCAATTTTCTCAATTTGCTCATCCGTAGGGGTTTCAGTATCACTGGAAAGCTGAGTTAAAGAATCGCGTAGCTCTAAATATTTATTCTTATCATGAACCATAAAAGATAAGTTGTAAGGAGTGAAATTTAAGCTAGAGGGATGAATAGCAAAATCTACATAGGTTAAGCGAGTATTTTTCATAAGCGTAGGAACTAGCTCTTTTAATTTTGGCTCTAGCTGGCGACAAGCAGGGCAATGCCAGTCACTAAAAAAATAAGCATCAATTTTGCTGTTTAAATTCCCAAAGACGATGCTATTTTTGATAGAATTTTCTGCCGCTTGCAATTCATCTACTTTTGCTAATCCAAGTGATGCTATAGAAAAGCCGGTAATCAGAGCCATGACAATTGCAAGCACTTTGGGTAAATTTAACGCCATTTTAATCCTTTTTGAATCAGGTAGAGGTTGTTTATAGTGGTTAAAGTAGCTTAAAAGATAAGCTAAAGAAGTAATTACTATCGAAGCTGCAATACAGAGGCATAACGGACACCATTGACCAATCCATACTTTCTGAGCATAAATAAAAACTATTTCAGCTCCTAAAGCTCCTGCCAGCATGACTCCCGCCATGAAAGATAAATTTTTTTTATAATAGGCTCCCCAATGTAACAAAGATAGAACAGGAAAAAAAATCATCCCAATATATTCCAGCTGGAAACCAAATAAACGGTAATCATGTGTCGCCGCACATTCCTGGGTACAAATTTGTAGCCAAGAAATAATGGAGAATATCCCACCGGCAAGGATGGCTAAACTACTAATCGCATTGAGATATTTTTGATATTTGTTAGCTGGTAAGTCTTTAGGCATCAGTGAATGATTCGTACCCATATCTCCCGATATGTAAATTTTTTCATACTAAAATATTACATATTAAGTTTACTGTCAAGAGAGTTATTGGGCGCTAAAATTTCTAAATCCTATCTCAGCTATTCAGGGATATTGAAGTCGTTAGATAGCATTTTTTATGTGATTCTAAAAGGCTATCGACTTATTCATCAAAGTACTAATTGAAATAAGGGTTGAGTCTACTTTTTTAAATAAGAGTAACTTTTAAATTTTTTATTAAGGGCTACAAGCGTAGGAGCATCTCCTGCTAAGCACTATATTTTTGCCGAGAAGGTTATTAGACTCGCTATGGCTCCTTATTAAAAAATGCTTACACTCTGTTTCTAATATGTTTTAAAGAGGATTGCCATCAGCTTTAAGCCGCCATAGGTGAGGAAGCTGCCGGATCCTTGCAGGAATAGTAGTTAGCTGATTACCATTCAGGAAAAGATTTCGCAGCTGAGAAAGCTGTCCAATAGTTGAGGGAAGAGCTGTTAGCTTGTTGTAGCTTAAGTCAAGCCATTCCAGCTGGTAGAGCTGCCCGATTTCCGCAGGCAGAGCCGTTAGCTGGTTACCTTTCAGGAAAAGATTTTGCAGCTGAGAAAGCCTTTCTATCTCAATGGGAATAACGGTTAACTGGTTGTGACTTAAGTCGAGTGTTTGCAGATAAGAAAGTTGGCCAATGACTGAAGGAAGAGAGGTAAGTTGATTACCACTCAAGGAAAGTGATTGCAGCTGAGAGAGGTGTTTGATGACTGACGGCAGATTGGTCAGCTGGCTGCCGCCTAAGTCAAGCAATTGAAGCTGAGAAAGCTGAAAGAGTTCTGGCGGCAAAAAGGTCAAGCTTGTCTCAAATAAATATAAGTTGGTAATGTCTTTAACATGCTCTTCTATCCAACCTGTTAGCAGCTCTCCTTTTTGCTCTAAAGACAGAGCTTTAATCTGTGGTTGGCATAAGTACTTGGCTCCACCTGGTAGTTCCCACCAGAGTAAAAGACGGTCAATATTCAGCAGATAGGAGGAATAATTAGAAAGAGTGAAGGTTATGCTTTCTCTTGACTTCTCTTCCCATTCTCTAGGAGAAAGAGAAGCAGCTAAGGTAAAAAGCTTTTGAAAAATATAAGGTACTTTTTCTTCAATAGGAAGATTAGGTTTAATTTTGTAAATTTTATCCAAAATACCAGCTTGTTTTATTAAATTCCCATTTTCATTAGGAAAATGAATCTGCATAATAGCTTTGTAAAGCGAGGTCATGGAAACAGGAGTGATAGATGGAGGAGCAAGAGCTTGAATTTCCTTAATTGAAGAAATAGATGAAGAAGAGATTGAATTAGAAGATTGAGGGGTGACTGTGGGGAGAGAGGGGGAGTCCTGATAGATTTGCTTCAGCTTTTCAACGACAAATTGTCTAACCCTTTTATTTTCTCCTAATAATTTTTCCGTCCATTTATAGCTTACCTTTTCTTTCTCGGTCAGTTCTTCATCCTCATGGTTCATCAACTCTTCCACTTGATTCTCTAATATTTTCTTCAAAATCAAGTTTTCTTGAATGGAAGACTCTTCTAACAGATCGAATAAGAGGTCTGTATAGCGTTCCTTAGGAGAGTCTGTAGAAGAAAGGCTTTTTTCTTTGCTTTTATCTTTGCTCGAAAAAAGAGGAGTGACTTGCTGTGAAGATGAAGAAGCTTCTGAGGAGCGTTTAAGGCAAAATTCAAGATAGGCTTGAGCTTTTTCATAAGTAGGAGTTAATTGCAAAGCTTGCAGTAAAGCTTCTATAGCACTTGCATGCTCTCCTTGTTCAGCAAGTTCTTTACCCCTTAAGAAATGTCCTACAGCTTCTTCATTAGGCTCATGCTTAAGTTCTTCTAATGGATGAGATTCAGCCGTTTCAGCCAGTTGCCTGACCGTGTAGTTGGGCGCATGCCTTTCACTCGATGATGTACTTTTTTCTTGTTGACTAATTTTTAATAAAATATTGTTATACCTTATCAATTCATTAAAAATAATTTTTCGTCTATGTTTTCCCAACCGCTTCCCTTTATTAAAGAATATCTAAATCAACTTGAAGTTGCTCTCAAGCAAGAAAATCCTCATAATAATTTATCCAAAATTCAATGGTGTTGGCTAGCCTTTTGTTTGATGGGAATATTAGTTACTAATTCAATCTGTTGGGCAAAATTTGAAAGGGCTGGGCTTAATAGCTATAAAAAGATGGCTTTATCGGCCATGTTTAGACGTGCTAAGATTGCTTGGAATAGGCTGCTAATTTGTAGTGTTCGCGCGGTCCTGCGTAAACATGGCATCACAGAAGGTGTTCTTGTTATCGATGATAAAGATCACAGTCGATCAAAAAATGCTGAGAAGTTGCATCATTTACATAAAATCCGTGATAAAAAAACTAGTGGTTATTTTTGTGGTCAAAATATAGTATTTCTTCAGCTAGTGACTAAAAAATTTTGCATTCCCGTCTCCTTTGCCTTTTATTCTCCTGATCCCGTACTCACAAGATGGCAACAGGAAGTGAGGAAGCTAAAAAAGTTGGGAATTTCTAAAAAAGACCGTCCAAAAGAGCCTAAAAGGTCAATAGAATATCCAAAAAAGTATACACTAGCTTTACAATTACTTAAAAATTTTGCCTGTGAATTTCCTGCTTTTAAGGTCACTTGTGTACTGGCTGATGCTCTTTACGGCAACAGCTTGTTTGTAGATGGAGTAGAAGGTATCTGGCCTGGAGTGCAAATCATTACTCAACTTAGAAAGAATCAAAAAGTCATGCGAGGTAAAAAGTCTCTCTCATGCCAAGAATTCTTTGAAGCCTACAAAGGCTGGAATCAGGAAATTTTCATTCGCGGTGATAAAAAAAATGTGGTGCAAGCCGGGGGAGCAAGGTTATATGTTCCTTCTCATCATAAAAAACGCTTGGTAATAGCCCTTAAATATGAGGGCGAAAATGAGTATCGCTATCTTATGGCTGCAAATCTTTCATGGAATATGAAAGATGTGATGCAAGGATATACTTTGAGATGGTTAGTAGAGGTTTTTATTGAAGATTGGAGTAGTCATTGTGGGTTTTGCAGTTTGGCCAAACAGTGCGGCGTTGAGGGATCAGAGCGACCTTTGATTCTAAGCCTGCTGTTTGACCACTGCTTTCTTTTTCATTTGTCTCAAACAAATTTCATTAAGAACAAACTCCCTTTAGCAACCTTGGGGAGCCTAGTAGAGAAGTCTAGAGTGGATGCTTTGTGTCAGGTGGTAAGAGAAATTGTTGAGCATGAAAATTCAAAAGAACTCTTCCGTGATTTCGAAAAGACGCTAGATGAAATCTTTGTTTTAAGGCCTTCTCGTAAACATTTAAATGCAGTACAAGAAAATGTAACTTTTGAGTCATCAAGAAAAGTTGCCTAACTGTCAAGAATAAAAAAGTATATCATCGAGTTTCAATAAGCTTTCTATCTAGTGGACAAAGTTTATTGCGCGCTAAGCATTGGATCACAGTATCTTCGTTAAAGGTATGGCCACAAGGAAACAAAGTAACTGCCCGAGTCATCAGTTCTCCTGAGATGGCATCCTCTATATTCTCTGAGATTGTAGTGCGGAAATTTGCCTGGGTGCTAGGAGTAGAACTTGGCGGCATCATATATAGGCTCCTTGAAGTTTTGTAATAAGAAATTACCTTACCTTTTTGCCAAAAACTTACTCTTTTTCTTCTTATTTAAGCAAATTTTATTTTTAATAGATAAAAAAGAGAAAAGCCTTATCTCTATTTTTCTTTAATAGCCCACCTGCAGCCATAAGTATCTATAAATAATTCATTTAGAACCGTGATTTCTCACCACATTTCAGAATAATAGAATTTTTGGTAAGGAGGCCCTAAGCATCTAAGGATAATTCTATGGCGTTCTTTCAAATTGGTAATTTGCAATTTTTTATGGTCAATAAAGACCATATGCAGGCCTAGGAAACAGAAAAACACCCAGCGTGTGGTTGGCTTTTGCGTAGGTTTCTTAAGCTGATTTAAGAAGTTCTCACCATTTTCTCGCAATTTTTCTCGAATTTTATATTCAAGCGCAGAATAGACTAAAAGGCATAGAGTCATTACCATTAAAAGAGCTTCTATTCTTTCTGGCTTTTTTAAAAAGAAAGAAGAGACAAGGAAATCGCGGCTTTTCAAGAATCTAAATCCTCTTTCTACACTTTGCTGTGCTTTATATGTTTTCAATAACTCTTGAGCAGGAAAAGCAGTTACGTCCATGTCATTAGTTGCTAAGATGAAAAACCCTTTGCTCCTCTCTAACTCTGCTTTGTTAAGCAAAGAGCAAGCTACTGTACCTTCTAGGCGATAGCTAAGTATAGAAGGTGTTTGCCCAGCTTTTGGTCGACCAGATGTAGTATGCTTTTGAGTTGTTATAACTTGAGGTTCTATAATTTGTATATGTTTAAGCTTTTTTGCAAACTTATCTAATTGGCGCTTAGCATCGTTTGGGCATGAAAACTCTTGCTTTATAAACTTAAAGAAAGCTTTAGATTCTTTTTCACTACCCTTAAGATAATGCTTAGCTAAAATACGGCATTCTCTTTGATAGGCCGCTTGGCTAAAGATAACTACCCATCTTTGTTCAATACCGGCATAGCAAGAGGTACTTTCAAAAGCTCGATAGCCTTCTGCTATCTCTACCGTCTTGTCGTAAGGCACTTCAAATATGAGCTCTTTAGCCTCTTTGATTTGCATGGGCACACGCGTGACAAGTAAGCTTTGTTCTTCTTTAAGAACTTGTAAGGTAGCTGGCGTGTAAAGAGCTCTGTCTCCTACTATATAACGATTCTCTACCGCTTGCCGAAAGCTTTTAAGATGTTCGCCAACAATTTGCGTAAAGGCGGCCTTATCACTGCTATTGCCATCAGCCGCTTGCATGTATAAAGGAATATTGCCTTCATTGGAGGTGATAAGCTGCAAGACGGCTTGATTTAAATCAGGCCTATGGTCTCTACTGTAGCCTTGCACTAGGCGAATGCATGCTTCTCCTTGTTCTAATAGGCTCTCATAGTTTCCATCTACGTGAAAGCTTGTGGCATCTAAATGTAAACTTTTTACTTGGATGCCCAGCACTTTGATTGTATGTAAAGCTATTTTAGTAAAAAGCTCGGTCACTCCCAACTCAAATAACTTATCCAGCGCTCTCCCCAAAACATTATCATCAATCTGCTCGGGAATGACTGGCGTACCTAGCAAATGATCGATGGGTTTGTCTTCAAAGTACTCAGAATATATGTAAAGCGTCCGACTTACAAATCCCAATCCGTTTAGATCATGCATTTAACAGCTTGCCCATAGGTTAAATGCTTATTCTTCGCCTGGTTACCTACTGCTTGATCAATAAGGTCAACTAACCCTATTTCCTCACACATTCCAGCTACCAATCCTAAATGATCGACGTTTTGCGTATCTATTTGCATAACTTTCAGTCGTTTAGTTTAAACCTTTAAAGAAAACATCTTACCCGATTAGCCTTCAAAATTCCTAATTATTTTTTTTGCTGAGGAATGTAAGTTAGAAGTAAATAAATGCTGTTTTTTTTTCTTTATTCTTTGCTCTTGACTCTCTTCGAATTCATTTTTTGTTCTAAGCAAGCAATTAAAATTTAATGAGAAAAATCCTCAGCATGATTTTAAGTTAAAGCCCTAACTCCATTTATTCTCTCTAGGGCCTGTTTGCTAGAGAAGTAAGGATGGCCAGAAGATCCTTTCTCAAGCTAAACAAAGTTAGATAATGTAGGGTTTAAAGTCTGCATGCAAAGCTAAAAGCTCTATTAACGAGTATTTCTATTATTGAAATATTCATTAGCGAAAATTTAGAAAAGTGAGGGAGAATTAAGCTTGAGGACCCCTTCTTCTAGGAAATATCTTATATTGCAAAGATCTGAAAGCTTATCATCGTGTGTAACAATAATTATTGCTTTATCTTTTTCAGAAGCAAAATCTAACAGAAGTTGATGAATATCTTGCGCTGTTTGCTTATCCAAGTTACCAGAGGGCTCATCGGCAAAGATAATATCAGGATCATTGCAAAGTGCACGAGCAATCGCTATGCGCTGTTTTTCTCCACCCGATAAAAGCTTGGTATCAAAGTAGGCGCGGTCTTCTAAGCCTACGCGCTCTAGTAAAGAGCAAGCTCTTTGATAAGCCTTACTTCCTTTAGCAATAGATTTACGGGCGATACGCGCTGGCATCAGAATATTCTCTAGCGCGGTATAGTCTTCTAAAAGATGAAAAGATTGGAAAATAAAGGCGATGTGCTGGTTTCTAATTTTTCTGCAATTAAAAGGGTTAATGGTTTGCCCGGCAATAGCCAATCGTCCAGAGGAGGGCTTTTCTAAAGTCCCTAAGATTTGTAATAGAGTGCTTTTACCTTCGCCGGAGCGTCCTGTTATCGCTACTGTTTCCCCACGCTTAACAACTAAGTTAATGTTATTTAAAATCGATACTTTGGCAGGGTAATGATAAGCTTTGCTGATATCGCTAGCTTGCAAAATAATTTCTTCCATCTTATTCCGCTCTTAAAATAGTTGAAGGGCGTAGCAAGCTTGCTTTTACGGCAGGTACAAGGCCTGAGAATAATGAGATTAAAGCAGTAAAACTTATTACATACAATAAAGCTTCCATGCTGACCTCGTTAGGTAGGCTATCACCATAGTAGAGAGGATTAAAGGCTTCATGGCCTTGGAGCTTACTTAAAAAAGTGACAAGCAACTCTAAATGCCTAAGTGTAAGCAAAGCCGCTCCAATACCTATGATGCTTCCCGCTAGTCCCATGGTCATTCCACAAAACCCAAAAATACCGGCAATACTTGCTGATGATGCTCCCATGGAGCGCAAGATTCCTATCTCTAGCTTTTTGTCATTAACCAGTATAATTAGCATGGAGATAACATTTGAACAGGCGACGATAATGATAACGATGGCAATAAGCGTAAATAAATGTTTATCACTACGCAGCTGTTGAATGATATCCTTGGTAAAATCATAGTCACGGTAGGTTTCAATCTTCCAATAAGGAGCAATGCCTGCTTCTTCGAAGGCTTGCTGCAGTTTACCATAGATTTCGTCCACTTTGCTTAAATCTGAAAAACGTAGGTTAATTCCATTGCTTTGTGCCTGGCTATTATGCTGTGCGGATGCAATTAAGTTAGTTAAGGCCTCGTTTACCAAAATAAACTTGCCCCCAACAGGGATTAAGCCTTGATCATAAAAGCCAGCTACAAATACCTGAATGCGTTGTTCTTGCAGAGCACTTACGGTAGGTATTTGAAAGGAAATATAGCCGCGATCACCAAGCAACACTCCCGCTTCACGAAAAGGTTTGGGTAGCAAAATCCCTTCCCCTAAAGCAGCATCTTTAGGTAAAAACACCTTTAAATCTTCTTGCGAATTGCCTACTTTGTAAAACCAAAAAGGAGAAAGGGGAGGAGAGTTATTAAAATGAGTTTTTATCTTAGGATGGGCAATCAGCAAATTTCCCATAGGAATGCGTCCGCTAACTTGATGTCCTTCCACTTCAAAACTCACATCAAATAGTATTTTTTGTAGATAGAGGATTTTATTTAATGATTCCAAAATGGGCAGGGCGCTCATTTGGAAACCACCAGGAAGTTGTTTAGGTAGCGAGGCATTTTTTTGAAGGACAGTGGGAAGAGCCCATCCAGCAGGAGGAGTTTTTAGCCAATTAACCTCAGTATACTTAAAAAAAGTTTTCAATCTTTCTCTTAAGAGTTGCTGATTAACACTATCAGCTGAAGCGGGATGATCTTCTTGAACATTTTCAGAGGCAATAGAAAGAGTATAAAGTAGGTTGTTAATATCGGCATCTGTAATAGGGAGAGTCGCTTTTAAAATAGCCAAATTTTCATTATCTAGAGATCCTAGGTAAGTAGCCTGTGATAAGAAGGCTTGTGTTAAAGTAGGATTAGTCTCAGGGGTTTTTCGAAGCATACGAAGACGCAAATTGCTCGCACAAACTTCATAATCACGTGCTTTTATGGAGGGAGAGTAAGGCAAATTCTTGATAATAGAAAAAGCTTTCTTTACAGGATCTTTAAGCGATCCGTCCTCTTCTCTATCAGGTGCAGGCCAATTAAAGGGAACTTCTATATCAAGCTGCGGGTCGTAGGGATCCGACTGATCAGCTCGCCATTTTTCACCAATGGTTTTCAAGGTATAGTTAGAGTTCTCGCTAATGCTGTCAATTTGGTAATAATAGGAATTATAATAAGTTTCAGTGGGTGTAAGGCGGACAGGTGCAGTGAGAGCGATTAATTTCTCTATCCAGCGTTTTTCTAAACCACTTGTTACAGAAAAAAAAACTACGATTAGCCATACTACAAGTGCGATGACTAATATGGAAATTAAACTAATAATAGACACAGACAATTGCCGCCAGCGGGGTCTTAAATATTTGCATGCGACAGATAATTCAAACATGCTTGTCCGTCATTAAATAGGGATTTAAAGGGAAGGGGAAAGGTTTATCTTTCCCTTAAGATTATTTGGTTTCTTTGAACTCAACGTGCTTACGTACCACTGGGTCAAACTTATTTAAGGTCATACGCTCGGGGCTATTTGTCTTGTTTTTTACTGTATGATAATGGTAGTGACTGGCGGAACTTTTAAGCTTAATTTTTTCTCTTTTTCTACTGGCCATTTTTTAAACTCCGAAAACTTTCAACATAATTTATAAACCTATAACTATATGGCTAAATAGCATTTTATCTCAAGAGTTAAATGTTAAGACAAGCACTTCCTGTTGAAAGAAATTCCCTCGCAGTAAACTCCATAAAAAAGATTTTTTATAAATGGATAGAAGAGGGTATGGGTAGATCCTTGATAGTAGGCCCCTTATCTTCAACTCCCAAGCTTTATTAAAGAAGATGTTAAATGCTAACAACTTATTAACCTTTCTATGAAAAAATCGAACTTAAATTTTTTATGACTTTCAATACGGCAGGTTCCACGGGAGGAGAGAGATTTGGAATTCTATTAACCCAAATATGCTTAGCTGAGCATTCACAAGTTAAGACCTATACTAATGATTCACACTATGTTTGCTGATTTGCTAAGAAGCATTTCCTCTCCTTTTGCATTTATTACATTTAAATATAGTTATTTGAATTCTATTTTTCTAAGGATATATGTATAATCAATTGGCATGGTATATTCACACGATTTAAGAAAGAAAGCTTTGAATTATATAGAGAATGGCGGCTCAATGGCCACAGCTAGTGGGGTGTTTGGCGTAACAGTTCGCACGTTAACAAACTGGATTAAGCGGAAAAAACAAGGTTGCCTAGCTCCTAAAAAAAGACGGCAGAGCCCCAGTAAAATTGATAGTGAAAAGCTAAAATTATATATAACAAACTCCGGATGCATACCTTAGAGAAATAGCTGAGGCATTCGGAGTGACAATAACTGCAGTTTTTTATGCCTGTAAAAGACTGAAAATCACTTTAAAAAAAAGACACCCTTCTACAAGGAAAGAGATGAGAATAAACGAGAGGAGTTTAGACAAAAGCTAGAAAACATTCCGGAAGAAAATAGGATTTACATAGATGAGAGTGGGATAAATGCCTACTTACAGCGCCAGCATGCAAGATCACCTATAGGAGAAAAGATTTATGGTGCTATAGCAGGTCGTTCATTTGCTAGAGAAAGCTTTATAGCAGCTAAATGCAAGTCTAAAATTTTAGCTCCTTTTTGTTATACAGGTACTTGTAATTCTCTTCTGTTTAACATTTGGCTAGAAAAAATATTGATACCTGAACTTAAAGCAGGACAAGTTGTGATAATGGATAATGCTACCTTCCATAAATCGCAAGCCACTGATGAACTTATTAAAAAGGCAGGGTGTGAGATTTTATTTTTACCGCCTTATTCTCCAGATTTAAATCCTATTGAAACCTTTTGGGCTAATTTTAAGAAGATTGTAGCAGCAAATATAAGTAAGTTTTCGACTCTTGCTCAAACCATTGATTACTCTTTTTTAAGTATATGTTAATGACTAGAAATTTAAAATTCAAACCACTATACTTGAAACTTACCTAATCGTTTTAATATCTTTTATTATTCATAACATTTTCATGAACGGGGTTACCTTCTAATATAAGCTTTTTAAGATTAGGTACTTGAGGAGGAGGTATTATGGGATGATTATTAAAGGAAAGCTGCTGCAACTGTAAAAACTGGCTGAAGCCTGCAGGAATGGTAGCTAGCTGATTGTGGCTTAAGTCAATCGTTTGCAGTGCAGGAAGCCTTAACTTTGCTGGCAAAATAGCTAGCTGGTTGCGCCTTAAGTCAAGGTGTTGCAGCCGAGGAAGTTGTCCAATAGCTTTAGGAATAGAAGTTAATTGGTTATTGCTTAAGTGAAGTGATTGCAGCTGAGAAAGCTGTGCAAGGGCTGCAGGAAGAGCATTTAACTCATTATCACTCAGATCAAGCACTTTTAACAGAAGAAGCTCTCCTATGTCGGTAGGAATAGAAGCTAATTGGTTATGGTTTAAACCAAGGGTTTGAAGCGCAGTAAGCTGTCCGATGATGGTAGAAAGGGCAGTTAGTTGGTTGTAGCTTAAGCCAAGCTCTTGTAATTTAGAGAGCTGCCCCACAGCCTTAGGAATAATGCTTAGCCGGTTGTGACTTAATTTAAGATTTTTCAGCTTAGAAAGCTGTCCTACTTCTATAGGTAAAGTATTTAGCTGGTTGTGGTCTAAATCCAGTACACGAAGCGCAGTGAGCTGCCCTATGGCGGGAGGAATCATGGTTAGTTGATTGTGGCTTAAGTAGAGCTCTTGCAGTTGAGAGAGTTGTCCTAACTGTGTAGGTAGAGTAGTTAATTGGTTGCGACTTAAGTCCACCATTTGCAGCCCTGCAAGCTGTCCAATAGCTGGAGGAATAGCAGTTAGATCATTATTAGCTAATGTTAGCCATTCCAGATTAGAAAGTTGTCCAATAGCTGTAGGCAGAGAGACTAAATGATTATTATTCAATCCAAGCTCTCTAAGCTCCAAAAGCTGATCTATTTCTGTAGGTAAAGCAGTTAGATAATTATCGTTTAAGCCTAGCTGCTGCAACCGAGGAAGCTGTCCAATTTCTTTAGGAAGAACAGTTAGTCTGTTACGATCTAAGGAAAGTTCATGTAATTGAGAAAGCTGAAAGAGTTCAGGAGGTAGAACAGCTAGCTTATTGTTATCTAATGAGAGGGATTGCAGCTGAGAAAGCTGTCCAATGGTTGCAGGGAGAGTGTTTATCTGGTTATGGCTTAAATACAGGTGCTGCAGCTGACAAAGCTGTCCAATAGTTGTGGGAAGAGCTGTCAGATGATTATTTGATGCTACAAGTTTTTTAAGTTTAGAGAGGCGACCGATAGACGCAGGAAGAATGGTTAGCTGGTTGCCGCCTATACAAAGCTCTTGTAGCTGAGAAAGCTTTCCCACTTCTGAGGGTAACATGATTAAGCCGGAAAAATTTAAATCTAAGCGTGTAATAGTTTTAGCATGAACTTCCATCCATTGGCTTAATAGCTCTCCTTTTTCTTTCAAAGATAGGGCTTTAATTTTTGGTTGGTTTAAGTACTCTGCTCCTCCAGGTAGCTTGTGCCATAGTAAGAGACGGTTGATATTCAGTAGATAAGAGAAATAATTAGAAAGAGTAAAAGCCCTGGATTTTTTTGGAGTCTTTTCAAGCTCTACAGGGGCAAGATAGGCCGATAAAGTAAAAAGTTTCGAAAAGATATGAACGACTTTCTCTTCAACCGAGCAATCTGGCTTAATTTTGTAAATTTTATCTAAAATGCTAGCTTGCTCTGTAAAATCCCCGTTCTCTTCAGGAAAATGAATCTGGAGAATTTCTTTGTAAAGTGAGGACATCGAAATGGTGATGGTAGATTGAGGAGAAAGAACTTGAATATAAGTTGGACCTGTAGGCAAATTAGTCGGAGGTGTAGGCGAAGAAGAGGTAGAAATAAAAGGTTGAGGAGCTAATGGGGAAAGCGGAGAAGAGCTTGGGTGTATCTGCTGCAGTTTCTCTGCTCCCAATTGCCTAACTTTGTTAATCTCTTCTAATAATTCTTCCGATTCTTTATCACTTACTTTTTCTTTACCCTTTGACTCTTTGCTTTCCTGGTCGAGTAACTCTTCCTCTTGATTATCTGATATTTTTTTTAGATTTAAGTCGCCTAGGACCAAAGAATCTATTCCTATCCTTAATAAGAGTCTAGGATCAAGCTGTTTAAAAGAGTTTTCATAATAAGCTTGAGATTTTTCATATGTATGAATTGATTGCATGGCGTCTTTTTTCACTAAATCTTTTAGAAATAAATCGTATTCTCCTTTTTTAGAATTATTCTTGTCCTGCAAGAAGGCCGGTAGAGTGTCGTAGTTGGGTGTATACTGTTCAATAACCTTGCTATCCCTTAGGCCAAGCTTATGGCAAGCTAAACAATAAATCTCATCGTCTTTGTTGAGGGTATGCCCACAAGGCAACGAAGTAACTGCCTGCTTCGCTGGTTCTCCTACATGAGCATCTTTTGTATTCTCTGTAGGGAGGGCACGAGCATTTGCCTGGGTGCTAGAAGGGGAAGTTGGCGGCATCATATTTAGCTCCATTAAAATATAAATTAAACTTTTTCTTCAAAATCAAGTTAGACTTGATTTTTTACTAAATTGCATCGACTTATTTATGATAAAAATGATCTTTTTTTTTATTTTTTAGCAACTATTATTCGATAAACAAAAAAATTCTAGAAGATGTTACCTTAAATTAAGATCCTATCTATTATTTTTTAAGTAAATTCCTCTTAAACATTCAAAGAAAAAAATTCTTATTTTAAAAGCAAGATCTTTTCTTAAGAGTAAATCTTTATAAGCATAAGGTTGAATTATGAATACTTTACCAACAACTTCACAAGCTATGATTTATACTTCAATCTCCTAGGATCATGTTAAGGAAAAGATAGGTTTTGGAGCACCTTCTTAGGATGGATTAAAAAGAAATGGAGGTGGCAGCTTCTAGCGTCAAATCATCGCCTCTGCCTTTATGTTTATAAATATGATAAGCTAGCCCTGCTATCATAGCTGCATTATCCAAGCTTAGTCCGGGAGATGGCCAATATTGTGGATAGTGGCTACCTTTTTCTATAAACATCTTACGCAGCGCTTTATTATTAGTGACGCCACCACCAAAAACTAAGGTTTTACAATTATATTTTTCTGCAGCCTGTAGGGTCTTTTTCAAAATGTCGGTAAAAGCGGCATATTGAAAGGATGCTGCTAAATCAGATTTATCAGACGTTAAGTTATAAGTGTATAAGACTCCAGTTTTTAGGCCACTAAAAGAAAAGTCAAAAGGCTTGCCTTTTACAGTACCCGCTTTTAGAGGATAGCGTAAACTAGATCCTTTCTCCGCTAATGCTTCGATAGGAGGGCCACCAGGATAAGGCAATCCCATAATTTTAGCGACTTTATCAAAAGCTTCACCAATTGCATCATCTACGGTTTGGCCTATCAATTCATATTTCCCTATCTCGTGCATACATATAAGGCTCGTATGTCCTCCAGAAAGAACAATACCAAGGCATGGAAATTCGGCATGAGGATTTGACATGAGGGCAGCATATAGATGAGCTTCGACATGATTGACACCTATATAAGGCTTATTCATACACAGCGCTATTGTTTTAATAGCATTTAAGCCTATAAGCACAGCGCCGATCAGCCCGGGACCATAGGCGACTGAAAAAAGGTCAATATCTTCAAGTTTGCAATTAGCTTCTTGGAGAGCTTGATCGATGACGGGAAAAAGCACATCGACATGTTTACGGCAAGCTAGCTCCGGAACAACTCCTCCAAATTCTTGGTGTAAGTCAATTTGGGAAAAGACGACATTAGAAAGAATCTCTCTTCCGTCTTTTACTACTGCACAGGCAGTTTCATCACATGTTGTTTCAATTCCTAGGACTAACATAAGCAATATAAGTTACTACAGAGGCTATTTGTAAATCTATTCTATTTTTTGGGATGATGGTTTGGCTTTACTCAAATGCAAAAGAGGGAAAATAAACTCATGATAAATTGGCAATTGGTTTATCATTCTAGCCGGGCTATTTCAAGGCCATTCAAGTATGCTTTTTTGCTTTTAATGAATAAGCTAGACGAGAATTTTATTTGGTGAAATGCAGATAAAGCTAGCTAGCAAAAATTTTTAAGAAAAGCTACCTTAAGCACTGGCTACCCATGCCTTTATAAACTCCTTTATTTTAAGTTAGCAAGCTAAGATATATTTCTAATCAATACTCTTATATTTTAAAATGCATATTTAACTTTTAAATATAGTAATGATTCATTTTGCCAATAAAGATTTAGAGTTATCATCTAAAATCCATAAAGCTTTGTGAGTAGGTGTCCCAACTTTTTGCACAGGGATTAGCTCGGGGTTATAGGGCCCCTTTAATGCTTGAAAGACCATATCTTCTTTGCCTTTTCCAAATACATATAGCAAAATGTATGAGGCGGCATTAATACACTCATAAGTAAGAGTCATACGCCATGTGTTTTTTTGAGGGATAAAATTACCGATAACTAAGCGATTGCGTACATGCAGGCCACTTGTCTGAGGAAAAAGTGAGGCAGTATGCCCATCTTCTCCCATACCTAAAAGCACGGCATCAAAGTTTTTTTTCGGAATCTTAGTTTGAATCAAATCTTGATAATGCCGAGCATTCTCTTCTATATTATTTTCAGCTTGCATCCGAAAGATATTGTCCGCTTTCAGCGGCAATGCATTAAAGCCTGCTTCCATAGCATTTAAGTAATTACTCTCTGGATGAGTGGGAGGCACGCTGCGCTCATCGCTCCAAAATAGCAGGACTTTTGACCACTCAATTCTTCCGCGATTTTCTAAAGAGGTAAGAAATTGGAAAATAGCTTTAGGAGTACTTCCTCCCGATAATGCTACTGCAAAGTAACCCTGGTTTTCAATGCATGTATTCGCAAGCTCAATGAATTGCTCCACACAATAAAGGAGTGCTTCTCGGTAGTTTCCAGCAGCAACCACATCTCTTCTATCATCAAACACTTGTATTTTAGTTTTCCAAGAGGAATTTAGCATAAGACCTAAATATTTTTTTGTTTTTACCCTAGCGAATCATGTTTCTCAAAGATAAAAAAATTCTTATTTACCTTTACTCGTTCTAACTAATCTTTTACAACTACCTTGCTTTTTTAACTTTAAAAAGTTAGGAAGATTAAATTAAACTCCATTTTCTTCCACTTTGTACTAGCAATTGATTAGCCTCTTCAGGTCCCCAGGTCCCGGCAGCATAATTTGGGAAGCAGGGGACAGGATTATCTTGCCAGTGGTGGTGGATAGGCGATAATAATCTCCAGGAAGCTAGCACTTCATCTGCTCGTGCAAATAAGGTGTTGTCTCCCGACATGCAATCTAAGATTAGCCTCTCATAAGCTTCGGGAGGGGTGGCGCCAAAATAAGATCCATACTGGAAATCCATCTTAACAGGTTGGATAGGGCTATTAATACCAGGCACTTTGCAATTAATTTTTAAAGAAATTCCTTCATCAGGTTGAATACGTATTACTAAGACGTTCTGTTCAATTGTTTTACCTGCATCATTAAAGAGAAAGCCTGGTACAGCTTTAAAAGTAATAGCTATTTCTGTAGCTCTTTTAGGAAGCCTTTTACCTGCCCTAAGATAAAAAGGAACACCGGACCAGCGCCAGTTATCAATAAACAATTGTAGGGCTACATAGGTTTCTACTTGAGATTGAGGATGCACGTTTTCCTCTTGCCGATATCCATTGACTGGCTGGCCGTTGATAAGGCCAGGGCCATATTGTCCGCGAATGATTAAGCGATCCATCTGATCTATAGAAAAAGGGCGAATGGATTCAATAACTTTGACTTTTTCATTATGAATGGCTTCAGCTCTAAGGCTATTGGGAGGTTCCATGCAGACAAGAGAGAGAAGCTGCATCATATGGTTTTGAACGATATCTCTTAGCATGCCTGCTTCTTCAAAAAATCGACCGCGGTTGCCAATGCCTATTTCTTCGCCTACTGTAATTTGGACATTATCGATGTGGCTATTATTCCAAATGGCTTCAAAAAGTGGATTGCTAAAACGAAATACTAAGAGATTTTGAACAGTTTCTTTACCTAGATAATGGTCTATGCGATAGATCTGTGATTCGTTTAGATACTGGGATATTTCTTTTTGCAGCTCCTTGGCAGACTTTAAGTCAAAGCCAAAAGGTTTTTCAATAATCACTCGCGACCATTTATCAGGGCTTTCTATCTCGTTGTAAATAAGGTTATGTTGGCTCAGCTTTTGAATAATAAGAGGAAAAAAACTAGGCTGGGTAGATAGATAAAAAACTCTATTTCCTTTTGTTCCATATTTAATATCTAAGTCTTCAAGTAGCTTAGCTAGCCTTATATACCCTTCATCTTCATGAAATTCGGCCATATGATAATACAATTGCTCGCTAAAAGTATTCCACATACTCTTATCTACCGGCCTTGTACGTGAAAAGCTATTGATTCCCTCCATCATCTCCTGGCGAAAGTCTTCATCCGTTTTTTTACGCCGTGCAAAGCCTACACAAGCGAAGTGAGAGGGAAGCAATTTTTCTTTATTGAGATTATAAATGGCAGGTACTAACTTACGGGCAGTCAGATCACCTGTGGCACCAAAGATTACCATGATACAGGGGGTAGCTGTTCTATGAGAACGATTGACCTCGGTAAGAGCAGGGGAAGACTCTTTAGCAATCGGAAATGTAGCTGTCGACATAAAAGTCTCCTCGAAATAGGTATTCTTTACCTGTGTTTTTAACAAACGGCTCAATATATTTCACTACAAATGAAGATATGATCGAAGGCCTTGATTGATAATGACCTTAGGTAGATTGGGTAGGTTGAGCTTGAGAAGAACATATATTCTGATCTGATTCAACCCTTAATTGCCCCAGCGATTCAATAAATTCAAAATGTTTTTTTTCCACAGGAGTAATAGATAAACGGGAGCCTTTCTCTAAAATTTTTAGCCCTTCAAGCTGAGGGTATTTTCTTAACTCAGATAAAGCGATAACTTGGGAAAATTTCTTTACAAACTCTACTTCTACCATCATCCAAATAGGATGATCGGGGGTAGCTTGAGGATCATAATAAGGGCTATCTTTATCCCATGCGGTGAAATCAGCATGAGCTTCCCGGCATATTCGGCAAATACCTACTATACCTGAAGGCTTTGCATTGGAATGATAAAAAAGCACTAAATCACCCTCTTTCATCCTATCACGCATAAAATTGCGGGCTTGGAAATTCCTTACGCCCTCCCATTCTGAAAATCCTTCACGTTGTAAATCATCGATAGAAAAAACCGAAGGTTCAGTTTTCATTAGCCAATATTGAGTGTTAGAAGCCATATGTCCCACCATGACGTAATTTCAAATGATCAAGATAATTTTGTAGGATAATGATAGCCGCAACATTGTCAACAGATTTAGCACGTTTCTTGCGATTTAGCTTCCCTTCTTTCATCGTACGTTCAGCTTGAACAGATGTAAGCCGTTCATCCCAAGAAACTACAGGAATAGAGAGTAAATTTTTTAATAGGCTTATAAAATATTGAGTTTCATCTGCCAGATAACCTCTTTTTCCATTCATTAAAAGAGGCAGCCCTATAACTAGTTCGAGCAGAGTATAATGGTTAGCTTTTTGATGCTCTTCTAAAAGTAAAACCAGCTTTTTAGCAGTATCGCTTGTTTTTTTTTCACAGCCAAGCGTCATAAAAGGTAACGCAATCGTCTTACTCTCATCAGAAACAGCGATTCCTATGCGTGCTAATCCGTAGTCTAAAGCTGCGATGCGAGTGATCAAAGGCTTTTCTACTTGGACGTCGCTCATTTTTTGGCCTGATAATCAATCATGGCTTGCACAAAAGATTTAAATAGAGGATGCGCTTGGGTAGGTTTAGATTTAAATTCAGGATGAAATTGTACACCTACCATCCAAGGATGATCTTTAATTTCAGCGATTTCACATAGTGAGGCAGATTCCAGGGTACCAGAAATGATAAAACCAGCTTTTTCCATCTGCTCTTTATATTTGTTATTAAACTCGTAACGATGTCGATGCCTTTCAGAAATTTTGTCTTGTTTATAGGCATGATGGGCTTTTGATCCTGCCTTCAAATAACAGTTATAAGCTCCCAGCCGCATAGTACCGCCCATGTCTTGAACAACTTTTTGTTCACTTAGCAAAGAGATCACGGGATTCTTTGTAAAAGGGTCTACTTCGGTTGTGTTAGCATCTTCCAGCTTAACTACATGTCTTGCAAATTCTACGGCCATCACTTGCATGCCAAGGCAAATGCCAAAATAAGGAATTTTACGCTCGCGACAATATTTTGCCGAAAAGATTTTTCCCATCCAGCCTCTCTCTCCAAAGCCTCCTGGAACCAAATAACCATCGCATCCTTTGATTATATTTTCTAAATCCACTCCCTCTTCTGCTAATTTATCAGCTTCATAGCATTTGATTTCTAGCTTATAGCCTAAAGAAATAGCTCCGTGATGCAGAGATTCAAAAACCGATTTATAGGCATCTTGATGTTGTACATATTTACCAATGACTCCTACAGTAATCGTTCCTTTAGGGTGATGGATGGTATTAAGGATTTTTTGCCAATCAGCTAAGTCAACAGGCCTATTAGGCAAATGAAGCATTTCACAAATCATTGAGTCGAGATTTTGCTCATGTAGCTTTAAAGGAACTTCATAAATGCTCGATTCAACATCTGCTTCGTCAATGACTGCTCGGCGGCTAACATTACAAAAAAGGCTTAATTTATCTTTAACTTCTTCAGATAAAGGATTTTCACAACGACAGATAATAATATCGGCAAAAATACCAATTTCTCTTAAAACTTGCACAGAATGTTGGGAGGGCTTGGTTTTAACTTCTCCTGCCGCTTTTAAGTAAGGGACATAAGTCAGATGTATATTTAAGCAGTTGCCTTTATTTTCATTATGAAATTGACGGATAGCTTCTAAAAAAGGTAGCGATTCGATGTCGCCTACTGTTCCTCCTATTTCCACTAAAACAACATCAATATTTTCTTCTTGTTTAGTACAAATATGAATGCGTTGCTTAATTTCATCGGTGATATGAGGGATAACCTGCACTGTTTTTCCTAGATAATCTCCCTGCCTCTCTCGACGAATTACTGAATTATAAATCTGCCCTGAAGTGGCATTGGAAGCATGCGATAAAGGAGAGTTGGTATAGCGATAATAATGTCCCAGGTCAAGATCAGTTTCCGCTCCATCATCGGTTACATATACCTCCCCGTGCTGATAAGGACTCATCGTACCGGGATCTACATTTAAGTAAGGATCAAATTTAAGTAAGGCAATTTTGAGGCCTTTTTTTTCAAGCAGCATCGCAATAGAGGCAGCCGTCAACCCTTTACCAAGAGATGAACAAACTCCGCCTGTTATGAACAAATATTTTGTTTGCATAATAATAGTGACTCAATTTTTTTTATATCTTCAGGATGATCAACGCTAAGGCTTGCACTTTCGACTATCGCGGTTTTTATCTTATATCCATGCTCTAAAACTTTAAGCTGTTCTAGGTCTTCTGCTAGTTGCAGGGGAGTAGTCCCTAACTTACCATAGGTAAATAAGAATTCTCGACGGAATCCGTAGATTCCAATATGTTTAAAGTAAACCGTGCGAGGATCAAATTTTGCCGACGGATTACTAGGGATCAAGGAGCGGCTAAAGTAAAGAGCATTCCCTTGTCGATCTAAGCAGCATTTAACAACAAAAGGATTTAAAGCCTCAGCTTCTGAATGAATTTTCGTAACCGCTGTGGACATAACATTATTTGGATCTTGGAGCAGTAGCTGAACCACTTTATGAATGATAGAAGGTTCTAAGCAAGGTTCATCTCCCTGTATATTCACTACTATAGAGGCTTCTTTAAAGATAGGATTATTTTGTACAGCCTCAATTAGTCGATCTGAGCCGGTGGGACATCCAGAAGAAGTCATAACAACCTTGCCTCCAAAGCTTTCTACATGCTCAAAAATTCGTCTATCATCTGTCGCCACGAACACTTCATCTAAAGAAAGGCATTTTTTTGTGTTTTCGTAAGTTCGTTGGATGAGTGATTTGCCTAAAATACTTGCTAAAGGCTTTCCGGGAAAGCGAGTGCTCCCATAACGTGCGGGGATAACGCCGATAATTTTCGGTAATTTTGTTTCCGACATCTCTTCTCTTAAAATTTATAAAAAAGCAGTTTATTTCATTGGATCCATAAATTCAAGAGTTATTCGAAAAGGATGTTACTCCCTGCAAACCGCTGCTGTTTACACGAAGAAAACTACAATGGATTACAGGTTCTTTTTGATAGGGGAGGGAAAAAACTTATGGAGCTACAGCCATAGAAGGACGATAGATGAAAATTTCATAGCTTTTGCAAGTTAATAGAGCTTAAAGGTAAATTTTCTTGTATCTCTGTAGTCTTCTTATCATATTTAGCAAGTAATCCTTCAAAATAAGAAACTGAAGGATTTCTATAAATACTCACTATCTCTTTTTCTACGGCGGGAAAAATATCAGCTACATTTTTTAAGGTGATGGTATTGACATCGCGAGCAGGCTGATAATAAATCTCTCCATCAGAATAATAGTCTGTTGTTGAAAGAATTTTATAGTGGGTTAAGATTTTGATAATTTCTGCTAGCTTGATCTTGGCTACTCCAAACTTATCTGAAAGCTGATGAATAGTATAAGGGGTTTTGCCTTCACAAAAATTACGAATGCAGCTATAAATAATCATAAGAGCTAGCACGCGTCGACAAGTTAGGGTTTGAGGAGTGCCTTCACGCCTAGGCGCATAATTCCATGCCATAATCTCTGCTTGGTAGGCCAATTCGGCTCCAGCTAAAATGATCATCCAACTTAAATTTAGCCATATTAAAAATAAAGGCAAAGCTGCGAAACTTCCATAAACAGCCCCATAGCTAGAAAGTTTTAACTGTATGTTAATATAAAACGTTTGGATAAGCTGATAGACTGTTCCTCCTACAAGCACGCCAAGCATTCCATGTTTGAATGAAATCTTTCGATTAGGCAAAAAGAAATATAAAAAAGTAAATAACATCCAAGTTATCAAAAAGGGAAAAAAATGAATAAATAGGTATTCAAAGAAAACTACTTTTCTAGAAATTTCTACAATATGGGTTTTTAGGTAAATAGTTAGGCTACTTGAAACGACGAAAAATAAGGGGCATATAATAATGGCTGCAATATAGTCGGTAACTTTCCTTATCCAGGAGCGTGCACAAGGAATTTTCCAAATATCATTTAAAGCTTCTTCTACATTTCCCAAGATATTATAAACAGTCCATAGTAGTAATACCACTCCCACACCAGCAATCAAGGTACTACTCGTTTCTTCCAAAAGGCTATACGCAAAGTCAATCGTATAGTTAGCAATATCAGGCTGCTTGCTAAGTTGTTCTTTAATAACTTCTTCTAAAAAGGGGGCAAAGCCAAAGCCTCGAGCGAGGCCAAGAATTACGGCAAGCACGGGAACAATAGACATTAAAGTAAAGTAGGTTAAAGCTGCTGCACGTGCGTTGCAGTCATCTTCATAAAAACCTTTAACTGTATGACAAAATAGTTTCCATATTCTTTTCATAAATGCAGATTATATCAAATCTTAAACTTATGCAAGCACTTGCTAGTAATAACCTAAGTAAGAAAGGATGGCTTTATCTTTTACTTGCTGCTAAAAAGCGATATAAAACTCATACCTAAACCTGGTAGAGGCTCAACATTTTCTAGGCGAGGATTTTTTTCTAGCTTTTGCCATCTTGGCTTTAACCTTTAGCCTAATCGTTTTTTCATCTCTTTCAAAGAAATAGTACCCTTTGCTTCAATCTCTTCTAAAACTTTTTTTGCTTCATGAATATCTTGAGTATCCTCCTGGGCTTCTAAAGTTTCTAAATCCTCAATCGGTACTATCGCCACTCGTTTCTTGCGATTGGTAAGAAGAATACGTTTTTTATGGTAATTGACCTCTACAAGAATCTTTCCTAAGTCTTTTCTTGCTTGAGTAACTGAAATGCTTCTTATGTTCTTCATATTACCTCTCCTTTCACTATCCAGGTATAATATACCGAATATATAAAATATAAACTTATAAAATATTTTATAGACATGTAATTATTCTCCTAAACGGATGGAAAATAGATTCTTGAAAGAATTGTTAATTTTTCTTCTTAAGAAACATGAAAGGGGAGGACTACAGTGAGCGAGTGGATAAGAGCACAGATACACATGTGTCAGACAATTGAACCCATATTGGCCAAATGAAAAATGAGGGAAGGCTAGGAAAAAGCTATTTTAAAGATCATTTAAAAGGCATTTTCAAAGCCATATTGCCATGAAACTATCACCATTATAGAGGCTTAGAAATGTTAGACCTATAAAACCTTTGTCTACGATTTGTAGAAGCCGCAGGGCTGCTACATTTAATGCTTTTGCAAAGATTCCTTGCAAATAATGATTTTTCTCTCTGATTCTTCTAATATCGAGAGCCTTATATTATTTGTGGATTCTGGGATTTCGATAAGCTCTGATTTAAGCATAAGCTTCCTTTCTGAAAATGCTAAAGCTTCTTCAAGCCCTTTTTTAAGCCCTTCAAATAACTTACCCATTTTTAATCCTTTTTTTGATTGCTTTAGCTATTTGCTTTAACTCCAATTTCTCTTCTTGGGATAAATTTTCTTCCTCATCTTAGAGTAAATGAATCACAAAAAAAAACAATATGCCTATTTTATTGTAGTTCGTGGATGAGTCGAGGAAGTTCTGCAATTAGATAAAAAGGAATTGAGAGGAGTTTATTTTCAAAAGCTAACGGATTAGCAGAAATGCGTACTCCAATTCCAGAATTTTTTTCTTCTAGGAAAATTTTCAATGATTTTAATCTACCTGTTGTGCCAGCCTTGACTTCTACAGGAATGATTTTATTGCCTATAGGAATTACGAAGGCGACTTCTGCACTGCTATTTTTTTGTTCCCGAACCCAAAAGAATAAGCGTCCTTCATCTTTGCAGTCTGAGTAAGCAAGTAGTTCCTGGCCTACAAACTGCTCTGTTAGCAATCCTTGATTAATAAGCATGATATCTTCTTTAAAAAGAAGAGCTGTATCTAGAAAGCAAGCTCTCTTAACAAGCCCGACGTCAAGAAATAGCACTTTAAATTTTTTCTCATTTTGCGTCGTTACAAGAGGCAGCCCAGAGGCCGATGAATGATGAACCTGATAAAGAAGCCCTGCTTGGCAGAGCTGTTTTAAAGCTGTCTTAATTTCTCTAGGATGGACTGCAGGGTCTATTTTATTATATTTAAACCATGTTCCAACTAGGCTTGGTACTTTTTCAAAGAGCAAGATTAAATACTTATGTTGGGCTTTTGTCGCATATTTCCCAAAATCCCGACGATAGGTAGATAAGAGGTCGGATTGGACGCCTTGAGTTTGATAAAGGCTCTTAGTTTGAAGGTAAGCAGCAATCACAGCAGGCATTCCACCAAGAGCTATATATTCTCTTACTAGCTTTAATAGTTCATCATGAATAACTTTTTGAGGGAGATTTTGTAGGGATACTGTACCGAGATAATCACGCAGATTTTCTCTATCACAAGCACTCAGGAATTCATAAAAGGATAGCGGTCGCAAATAAAGAAATTGGATACGCCCAACTGGCATAGAAAATTTTTCATCATTAAGTACAAATTCCAATAGAGATCCTGCTCCAATTACATGAAGGTCAGGCATTTGTTCTTTAAAATAACGCAATGCTACAATTGCGTGCGGACATTCTTGAATTTCATCCAAAAATAGAAGTGTTTTACCTGGATGGATGATAGAGTTGGTAAGGAGCTCAATTGCAGAAACTATTTTTTCGGGCAAAAGCGTTCCAAAACAAGCAGTTGCTTCACGTCTCTGCTCAAAGTTAACTACTACCAAATTTTCAAATTGGTCTCTACCAAATTTTTCGATAATCCAACTTTTACCAACTTGTCTTGCTCCGCGCAATAAGAGCGGTGCTCTGATCGGGGATATTTTCCATGCAATCAGCTGCTTTTCTATCTCACGTTTCATAAATATCTTACCTAATCTTTCCCATTTTAGTGCTTTTTTTTGGACATATCTGTCAATTTTATGGGGTAATTTTATACGTTATTTGTCAATTTTACAAGGTAAACTTTATTTATTTCGATCTAAATCAATCTTAAAAATTTGCTCATTGCATCCATTTTAGAAAGAAAAATTATGAATTTTCTTTTAGTGTTGAGTTAAAAAACTGAAAATCCAAGAATTTTTGTTAGTGAGAATGAAAATTAGTTAAAAATTAAGAGTTTTAGCGTAGGAGGTAGCCTTCAAGATAGGTTTTTAAAGCAATTAAAAGAAGAAATTAAGCTTTTTAGTCTGAATAAAGAGGTTTGGGAGAATTTTGAGCGGCTAGCCAGTTGTAAATTAAACGCATAGTATGGTCAATTCCACATAAAATGGCGTTAAAACAAAACAATCTCCCAAACAGCTTTTAAGGTAATTGCGTCCCAGTTTGACATCATTTTTCATGTGGCCGATATGAGGTTCTATCGATTGGCGTCTTTTTTAGCTTAAGTTTTGATCCAATCAGTTAGGCCTTTTCTTTGCCCGGAAATAAATATGCTTTTGCCTTTCACATTATGGCCTCGATAATCTTTATCTACAAAAGCTACTTAGATGTCCTTGCCGCTATTATGCTGAGCTTTCTTAAGAGCTTCTTCAAGCGTGTGCCCATTGTAAGGGTTGCCATGGATGGCTCTGGCCTCTAAAGCTAACCCTTCTTGATGGGTAATCACTAGCGAAGCCTTACAGCCAAATTCATATTTTTTCTCAACATTTTTTCGATTTAAGGCTTAAAGTTACTTTTTGCCATTTACTTCCTTGCTGTACCAGTTTTTTCAACCATTTCTTAGCAGACAGGGGCTTAAAGTTTCTATCGGCTACTTCTGGATATTTTCTTGGCCTACTTCTAATGTTCTTGGTAGAATTTAAAGGAATATCGATAGGCCAAAAGCTATGATTTTCAGGAATTTGAGCTATAAAGGTTAGCTATCTTTTATCTAATTCTCCCAATAACTCTCGTTTTTCTCCATTACCGGCATCAACACTTCATAGGGAAAATTTTTCTTAAGAAAGCCATCTAAAAGATGCAAAGCAAGCTCCCATTTCTTTAAAAACTTGTACCTTGCCGGCGGAACTTTGGCTACCTGCATTCTTTTTTTACTTTTTGTCCAGCATTAGGGTAGGAATCATTCACCTATGATAGGAAAATGCTCTTTGCCTTTTTCACAGTAATGCCATGCTACGATTGATTGGCAATTGGCAATTTTCCCTAAAGCTCTACAATACTGCCGAGCTACCCCTACCGAAAACTTTCCTTTCTTGGGTGTAGAAGTGTCGTCTTAAGACAAGCGCTTCTTTTTTAAAACCCATACTTTTAACCATATGCTCAGCTAATTGTTGTGGTTGCGCTGCATAATCCCAAGGACTTTGATTGACAAATTGTTGAATAGCTTGTTCATTTCCCCCAGGAAGCCTTTTTGCCATAGGTTCGATAGATTTCCTTTCCCCATCCAATATTAATCCTGCTATGTACAATCTGCACCAGTGAACTCTTTCTGATCTTCCTAAGTGGGCTTTAAAAACATTAATCCATTCATTAAGTTGTTCGCCAATGGAATTTAATTGCTCTAGGTCCATTGCCCCCTCCTTGATTAATAAACCTTACCTACATTAATATCAGAGAGACACTTAATGAGGTAGTAATAAAGCCCTCAGAATAAGCCGTTTCTATATTACAATTCATTCTATAGTTTTTAAAAATATTGCTTATTAGGAAGATTTTGCAGCCATAGGGCTATTGGTTAAGATTCCTGAATATTCTTTATAACCAACAACATTGACTCGTGCATCCTTTCTATTCTGAGGCTTAGGTTTTACAACAATATCAATATCGTGCCCGAGCAAATTTAAAAAATGTATTAAGCGTTCTATAGAGAAACCTGCCAGCTTTCGATGCAACAATGCAGATACTTTGGGTTGATTGATTTGCATAATTGTTGCGGCTTTCTGCTGGGTAAGTTTTCTTTTTTTTATGATAGTGTCAATTTCCCATGCCAATCCGGCTTTAGTAAGTTCTTCTTCTGCGTTAGCAACTCCAATATCTGCAAAAATATTGTCACTATTAATTTCAAGCTCATTTCTTTCTATCTCTTGTTGTTTTTTTTTAATGACCATGTCAGTTAACCTCTAAATTTAAGCGTATCAAGCCATTCTTTGTATTTTTGAGGTGCAGTTCTCAATCTTTGCTCAACTAGATCAATCTCTTGCTTTGGAGTTTTGATGCCCGTCTTTGATTTTTTTTGAAAAGCATGAAGAATAATAACAGCTTTTTCCATTTGCACCATATACCCTGTTCGATAGGTACCTCGGGCATCACTTTGGACGATTTCAAGCACGGAACCACCCCTAAATCTCTTAAAAGGTTTAGTGCCTCTATGTTTTTCACCTTTTTGAGCAATGCATAAAGCATGGCCCATCTCGTTCTTCACTCCATCAGGAAATTCCATAAAGTCTTTTTTGCTAGATCCCATCTAGAGAATCGGTTTTTTTTAATCCATTGTTCGTCCACATATATATTATCCCAAAATTGAGATAACCTCTCAAAGGAAATCTAATAGCCAATCATAAAAAAGATTTAGATTTTCTCTAAAGTCATCAAGATATTTCCTGAAAATATTTTTTATTCCTTTTACTTTTTAATTTCTTTCTTTGCTTGTCTAGTGAGTATTATTGCATGTTGGCATTTACCATGTAGCGCTCCATTGGACTAAATTGCTTTAGTGAGCCAATTCTTTTCCTTGTGAGTAACGAATAAAAAGTGCTTCTGAAAAAACTTTTAAGCTTACTAATAAGCTTGATTGTAAATGAAAGTTTAAAAAAAGAGGTGATACACAAAAATTTGTTGACTAGATTTTTGGAAATTACTCATAGTGAACCTATCAAGCGTACAAGGTTTTAAACAAGCTTACAAGGTTTTAAATATGGTTAATTATCTTGCACTCTCTAAAGTTGATGTACCTGGCGAGCTCATCCAAAGTACATCAAGGCAATTACCTTTCTATGTTTCAACGAAAGATAAAGAAAAAACGACTCAATTGTTGAGGCTTTTTAAGAACACGAGCGAGGTAATGCCTTCTCGTATGGCTGAGTTATCTTTACCATCAGAGCATCAAATGTTTACTATTCGTTTAATTGATAAACTGTTTTTTGAAGCAATAAATGAATATCGACAAAGCTT
The DNA here is from genome assembly GCF_000648235.2 of Neochlamydia sp. S13. NCBI lineage: Bacteria > Pseudomonadati > Chlamydiota > Chlamydiia > Parachlamydiales > Parachlamydiaceae > Neochlamydia > Neochlamydia sp. S13. The sequence continues at coordinate 1,125,882 of NZ_AP017977.1, forward strand.
TATTTATGCTACTGCCAAGGACATGAGCTATGTGCCTCTAGAAGATGGAAGCAATTTTACTTATGCTATGTGTGTAGGAGCTTGCCAATTTGCAACGAAAACACCAAATCTTCCAGTTGTTAAACAAATTATCGGGCCTATTCTTATGCTTTCTGGAGCCATATGGGGGATCTTAAAGAAAGACCGGTTTGCACGGATAAAAATAGCACAAGAGAAAAGCCTTCATAGAAAAAAGTGGTTTAAAGAAGTATTGATAAAAGAAGAGTTGCGCAAGCAAGCTGCTGTAGAATTAATTAACAAGAGAGCAAGAAATCTAAAAAGACAAATTGAAGAGCTAGGCGATGATTTAGTAGACGATGCCCTCATTGATGAGCTAAAAATACTAGATAAGTTCATGCATTACTTTTCTCCTAATACCCCTCTTTTGTTAGACGATATTCCTTTCAAAGAGTATATGGAACAAAAAGAAATAGATTAAAGAGAAAAATTAATTTAAATTGCAGAACACTAAGTTAATATAAGTTTTTTGTTTAAATGAAAAAGGCTTCAAAATCCTAAAATTATTTTTTCTAAACTAAAATTTAGGATAGAAGCTATGGAAAAGCAAATCATAATGATTTACTGCCTTTTTGACGAATATACTCAACCGCTTAATTATCATGATTGGCCAAATACTCGTTGGTCTTCATCTGAAGTCATGCTAATCCTCATTCCACGAAGGCGATTTTTTTATGAAAATGTAAGCAAAGCTAATTCCTTTGTGCTCGGCTATGTTTATATCAAGAAATTCTTTAGCTCGAATATCTTGGATCACCGGATTTACAGAATTTTCTCCCGGGGGAAAAGCTTCTTAAATTTATCCAAAGTTGGGAAAAAGTTAATGGATTGCCTTTTGGACATATGGTAGATGAACTTCCTGTTTCTGTATGCAGGAATATTCGAATTCACATGTGCTGTGTTTATCAAGGTAAAGAATTTAGAGAATGTAAGGTCAGGTAGCGAGAATGTTTTTAGGCGATAAAAGCAAATCAGATCAGTGCAGCAAAAGAAAGCCTCCGGCAGGCGATTCTTTGTCCTAAAAAACATGATAATGTTCGTTTTAAATACATGGACATTGATTTGCCGTGGGAAGCAGAGTTTACGGAATTTGGCATATCGTGATTACACCCATGAAGAAAAGTTGCCTAAAGAAAAGGAATTTAACTTAATGGCAGAAAGGCAAAACCCTTTTACCAAATCTATAGAAGTGGAAGATTATGTGTGATCAAAATACTTTCGAGGGAAACAGAGAAAGTACGTTTAGGCAATTGTCTAAATTTTTCCTAGAAAGATTCATGTTAGCCCTTTAAAAAAGTTGAAGTAATAACCTTGTGTTTTATTATTGCTTTTGTCACTAACATAATTAAAAGTTAATAATTTGCAAATTAAATTAATTATTTAAACATTATGATTTCCCAAATTAATTCCACTTTTTTTTCAAACGAACTTTCTTGCTCTCATGATAAGAGGAAAAAGGACAAGCTTTATTTCCTTCTCTCTTTTATTTGGGGGGGTAGTTTAGGAGCAGCCTGTCATTCTTTCTTAAGAAGTAAAAGGGTATTTCCAATTCCGCTGACAATAGGAATTTTAGCCGCGAATTGGATTATTTTTCCTTTTAAGCCTCGAGATGAATTTTACTATCCTGATATGAAAAGCAAAGAAAAAGCTTATCGCATTATGACTTATGTGCTAGGTATATTAACAGGGATATTTGTTTCTCTTCTATTTAACATTTCTGTTGATGCTGGGGAAAAACAAAGAAATAGTCCTTCTCTTTTATTGTTTTGCGAACCGATAGCAATCTTATCAATTAATCTTTTAGCTAACTATTTGTTATGGAAACGACCAGCTTCTAACAAGAAACTCAACGGTTATATTTTAGCGAAAACCTCAGTTTATTGGGGCGTTGAGAAAGTAAATCAGGTCTTCAAATATTTCACGCATTTGTCAGCAAATTTTTTGAAAGGACCCTCGGAACAAGTCTTACCTAGGATAAAACTTGAAGAGTTTGAGGCTTTAAAAAAGGAACACACTCAAATAGCTGCAATATTTGGTTATCTCAAAATCTTAATTGAAAATGATGTTAGGCTCCGTACTTCTCTTCAGGCAAGCTATAGTTGGCTCACTTTTCCAAAGATGAATAAATCCCAACCGTTTGAAAACCTCCTCGTCGAAGAGTGGATAATTGAGATGCAAAAGAGGGCTTATTGGATGAGTATCATAACCTATACAACCGAATTTTTGGAAAGCAATCCTATTTTCCGTGAAAATCTCATAAACAGTTTAGCCGAAGAAAATACTGAAAAAGCTAGAGAAGCTTTGCATTTTTTAAATGTGCATTGCATTAAACCTTAAAATTTGTTTAATTAATAAAAAATTTTCGTTCAAATAGAGCCGTTACAGTCATGTCGAAGCAAATTAAGAAGAGTTTAAAAACATGCTAATGCCTAAAAAATTATCGTTGGAAGCTGATCTAAATGCTTTAAAGGAAAAGGGGATAAAAGAGTTTAATTTTAATGGTTATCAATGGGGTGATCAAGAACTATTTTTGCTAGCAAAATATTGCCCTCAAATTGAGTCTCTCCATTTTTCATGCGAAATTTCTGACGAAGGTTTAAAGTCTTTAGCTCTATTTCCCAAGTTATCTAGTTTATCAATAGACCCGGCTTATAGCTTAAGTGAGGACGGTATCCTTGTTTTGGGCTCCCTTCCTCATTTAACTCATCTGCAACTTAATAACTGTCAAATCGATGAGCGTTTTGCCAAATGCCTTTCTTCTTCTCAAACACTTTTATCGCTCGATCTTAACAACTGCGAATATTTAATAGATCATGACCTTGAAACTTTATCTGGCTTGAAGCAACTGCAATTTTTATCTCTTGGTAATCAACCAGGATTGACAGATGAAGGATTAAAATGGATACAAAAACTTCAGTCTTTAAGTTATCTATGCCTTGCAAGGTGTACAAATATTACTAATAAAGGAATATCTTATTTAGCTTCTCTAAAGAATTTATTAGTTTTAAACCTCAAGGGGACGCATATCAATGATCAGGGGCTACAAACAATCGTCGCTCTTCCTCACCTGGAAGGGCTTTTTTTAGAAGAATGTGGGCAAATTTCGGATCAAAGCCTTAAAATTGTTGGAACTATTCATTCACTTAAAGAACTCTATTTGGAACACTGTGAGACAATTACTGATAAAGGTATTTCCTATTTAAAATTTTTGAAACAATTGGAACGTTTAAATTTAAGCGGCTGTGATATTACAAATACCGCTTTAGAAACTATTGGCACTCTATCATCCCTTATGTATTTGAACCTTAAAAGTTGTCATCAGCTCACAGATAAGGGTGGTCAGCCTCTCTCTCAGCTACATAATCTTAAGGAATTAGATCTTTCTTATTGTCAAGATATTGGCGATTTCACCATGGCCCATTTTAAATCTCTACCCCAACTTGAAGTTCTAAACTTACATGGATGCCTACTTATAACAGATGAAGGCTTAAAGGAAATTGCGCAGATAAGAAGTTTAAAAACTCTTAATTTGCGCAATTGTAGCAAAGTATCTGATGAAGGGTTCTGCTCTTTTAAGCAATTAACACACCTTACAGATCTTGACCTCACTTATTGTCAAAATATTAGTGATGCGACACTTGCCTTTATTAAAACCCTTTCTTGCCTTGAAAGACTTGTTTTATGGGGATGCAAAAAGATAACGGATAAAGGATTAAAGCACCTTAGCTTTTTAGAAAATCTAACGGAGCTTAATATCACTGGTTGCTATATGTTAACTGAAACAGGAGTTATAGCGCTTGTGCAAAATTTAAAAAATTTGTCCCGTCTTTATATGAAAACATCTCAAAATATTTCTCCTGTCTTAGGAACCACTCTTAGAGAGATACGACCCGACTTAGAAATAATTTTCTAAATTTAACCTTAGGAAAAAGTGAGAATATGACGCTAAATCCATTAAATCATTTAGATTCTTTGACAAACCCTCCTATCCTAACCCAAGAAAAGAAATTGACTAGAGACAATGCAGTAGAATTTCTTCGTGCTTTGGTTCCTCTCACCTTTCCCTTTAAGGATGAAAAAGGATGCTATATCCAGCTTTTCAAATTAGCAAATTATGGAATGATTGGCGTGATACAAAATCCTGAAAAGGATTTTTCTGTTATTCCAAAGAATAAAATTCGATCAGCATTTGATCCAGAACTTAAAGGCCACAGCTTGATGGCACGAATTGAAAATATTTCTCAAAGGAGGTGGGATTTTGTTTTTGATGCTCTTGATAGAGAACTTCTCATCTTGCCCCACTTAGAAGGGGCTGGTCGTTTTAGCAAAAATCTTCAAATTAGGCATATCAAAACAGGGAATGCAAGCCCTGTATCGCATTTAACAAAAGAAGAGCTCGTCAACAGATTTGAAGAAAAAGTGAAAGCTGGAAAATTTACAACTTCAGGCCCAGATCCAGCCAATGGGAAAGGAGCATACTATAATAAAAAAACAGGAGTTTTTTACCACATTGATCATCATAATCGGTTCGGAGAGCCTTCTCATATAGATGTATATCGAGATAATAAGCATCCTAGGTATAAATCACCGGTTGAATTTAGAGATAAATGGAGGTTTGCTTATAAAAAAGATCCTGATAAAAACTTTAAACCCGACCCTACACCAGGAAAGGCTCAATTTCATGAAACTTTACAAAAAACAGGGCTGACAAAGTCGTTTAACTCCTGTCACCAAGATCATCCAGCTCCTATAAAAGGAGGGGCAAGGGGTGAAATTGGAGGCGTCGGCTGCTCTGTCGAGTTAATTGAGGGGCTCTTCGATTCTCCTGAATCGCTATTTGCAACGGAGCACGCCTTCTTTATTCCGGCTTTTGAAGGAGAGGATGTGCCCTTTAACAGTCAAGAACTGAAACAAATCCTTCAAGAGCTTGCTTATGGAATCTATGTTCATGATACTGTCCCTTTCTTCAGCCTACATTTTAATACAAATGCCAACTTGTATCCTGTCATCCATCCTGCTTATGAAAATACTCTTGTGGGCCAGGTTTTTAGCATGCTTGATTATTTTATGAAAGGCTATCTCAATGGAGGAGTTTTTAAGGAAACATTTATTCACGAATGGCAAAAAAAACCTGCTCCAATTTCCATTAACAGCTCTACGCTACAGCAATTGATTAATCTTAAAAGCTATGCCGAAGCGCAACTTAGCGGGGATGGTCAAACCTACAACTCAGTAAGATCTCTACTAAAAGCTTTAGAAATGAGCAGCTTAGAAATAATAAAGGAAGAGCTTAGTGGACGTGTGCATGAAGCTTGGGATGATAGCTATCTAAAGGAAAATCCCATTTTCAATGATTATACAAAATTCACAAACTCCTTTCGAATAATTGCCAAACAAAAAGGGATTTATCAGTCAAAAGGATTATTTGTCCTTAGCCCAGATTTTGATGTTCAATATACCGTTGAACCTCATCCCGATTATCAGCAAGCACTCGAAGAATATTACAAATTAAATGGCTGCTATCCTGCGGCTTACGATAAGCTAATTCAAGTTTATGAATTCATGAAGCAGCAAATTCATAATCACATGGTGAAAATGCCATTTTGCCGTAAATATTTTGCTATGCTAGGAGTAATTAATTTCTTTTCTTATTACTTTATGACCTTGAAAAAACATCGCAAAATTCCTTTTTTACCAGAAGTAGAAGTTAAAGCGGCCAGTTGCCCGACCCTCTTCCCCCCCCTTCCTCTTTTAGAGCCGCGTGAGGAAGAATTAAAAATCAATCTTTTCAAAATTTTTCAAACGTTCGTTAATCAAAGTGAGACCTTAATTGGCCGGTTTCTCTCCCATCAGACAAGCACTATTGAAAACGATCGAATGAAGAGTGATTTTAAAAAAATCCTTCAAAAAGAAATTTATGGAAATGCTTCGCCTTTTCTGCAGCAAGACATGCTAGCTAATGAAACAAAATATGAAGTTCATATCGAGCAATGCACGAGCGAAATAGATATTTTAGAAAACATCAAGAATTTATTTGATCAATGTAAGCAAGCTCTTTTAGAAAACAGTGGGCAAAATTACAAGCTGATAAATGAGATAAACAATAATCCACATATAATCATTCAGCGTTTTTTTAAGGTATTGCCTAGTATATTTAAAAACCAAAATAAACTAGAACCGATTGGGAGACTTACTCTGGACTGTTTCATCTTACCCAGCGAACAATCTGCAAAAGAGATCGAAACGGGTAAAAGAATTGTCGGAGGATGTGGAATGAATACATCCTCACTAAAAGTTAAACCTTCTTGGATGAGCCATCAAATTTTAGAACAAATGGGGGGAGCACTTCAAAATACCAAAAGGGGAGAGTGTTTAGCAGTTGAAAGTCATCATCCTAATGAACCTAAAGGGATAATTTTTAAACTTGGCTTCGATAATATGAGTCTGGATTTTGGAAAAAATGACCAAGATTTTCCTTTTTTTATTCCTTCCTCTAGCCAACTAATGCGAAAGCTTTTGCAAGCGATTACTCAAGACAACGAAGAAAATTTTGTTGATCTGATTCAAAATGTTGCATTAGATGACATGCAAGACCGTGAGGGTCGTTCTTTACTGCATCATAGTGCAAGTGCAAGAAATTCTGCTTTCACCATTGCTCTGCTAAAGAAAGGCTTATCTCCACATGTAGGCGACAATAAAAACTATCTTCCCGTTCATTATGCTGCCATGCATGGGCATTTAAATCAGTTAGAAGTTTTAACAGAGAAATACCCTCAGACCATAAATGCTGTGAGTAATCAAGGAGCAACCCCTTTAATCGTCGCTATTCAGCACAAACAATCCAAAACAATTCAATGGTTAATACATCGAGGAGCATGGGGCGATGCCATGCTAAATGATGGCTATACGGCACTGCATTGTATTGCCCATCAAGGCGATTTAAAATCTATAAAAATCATATTAGAGCAGTCAGAAAAAGCTGTGAAAATAATTAATGCGGAGACCAATGAAGGCATTACTCCTCTTATGATTGCTTGTGCAGGAGGCTCATATTCCTTAGTCGATTATCTTCTAAAAAAAGGTGCTGATCCGAAAAAAAGGGCAAAAAATGGAAAAACAGCATTGGATTATGCTCTCAAGCATGATAATTTACAGCTATGCCAACTTTTGACTCCTCAATCAAGCTTGACTCCTTTTACCATTGAGATGGCCATCAAAAAGAATTCGCTAGAGATTAATCAACTTTTAAGCCAGCTTCCTGGCTATCTAGACTATAAAAATGCCATACGAGATACCCCACTACTTATGGCTCTTCGCTATGCTCATCTTCCAGTGGCAATGAATATTCTAAATTTAATTACAGATGTGAGGGATTTAAGTACCAAAAATAAACTCAAAGAATCCCCCATCGAATTGGCCATTAGAGGTAAGTTTTATCCATTTCTTGAAGTTTTATTAGAACGTGGTGCTGAAATTACTCCTCAACGCCTTTTTAAACTTTTGCTGCAAACAGGTTACAAGGGAGGTTCTCCTTTTATTGACTCAATTTTTAAAAACACCCATTTTACTCAAATTGAACTGCAGGATTTGTTATTATCGGCTGCTAAAGCTGGTAATCACGTTGCTATTTCCAATCTCTTAATTCCTCAAGGAGTAAATTTAGACACTATAAAAGATACTAAAGGGTGGAAAATTGAACATTATCTTGCTCAATCCGATGGAATTTATTTATTCAGAAAGCGTTATCAACAAACGAAAGACCCTCTTCAACCTTTAGCAGCAGAAGGAGGCAAAACTCTTCCCTATCTTGCAGGCGAGAATGGAAGTAAGCGAGTTTTTAGTTTCTTGCTTGGGCAAATAAAGAAAAGAGGCTTACCTTTAATCAATCATTATCAAGGAAGACATTTATTTTACAGCGTTTTAGAAAGGGGTGAGGTAGATCTCATTCGTTTATTTGTTGAAAAATTTGGTGCTTCTCATCTTGTTAACCAATCAATTGAAAATGGAAAAAATTTTCTCCCTGTTCATCTTGCTGCTCGAAGCATTTCAAGCAAAGTCTTAGGTTATTTATATAGCTGTGGAGCACAATTAAATGTCAAAGATGACCAAGATCGTTATCCTCTCTTTTATGCTGTTCAAAGCAAAAGAGAAGAAAACGTTGCATTTTTGTTAGACGAAAATCATCGCAACCCCATTACTCCAGATGTCATTTTTTGTGCTGCTTCTTTCGCGAAAGAAGAGATATTAGATACACTTATCAAAGCAGGAGCTGACTTGAATCAGCCAAGCTATTTCACAGGTGATACAGCCCTTTTGCTTGCCATTAAGGCCAAGGACATTAGAGCTTTTTTGAGATTAATTGATAGGGGAGCCTCTTCCGCTTACCAAAATCAAGAGGGTTGGACACCCTTATTACTTGCTGCCAAAGAGGGTCAATCAGAAATGTTAGAGATCATTTTGACTAGAAATCCAGATGCTAAGCGAGAAAAAAGAATGGGTCATAACGCCTTACATATTGCTTGTCGAGAAGGCCACGAACATTGTGCTGAAATTCTGATTAACCGTGGATTTTTAATTGATGAAGAAAATGGAACTAAGCTTACTAGTCTTTCTTTCGCAAACAATCGTTATGCTGTGAAAGCTAAGCTAGGAATTAATCCAGAAAGAGAAAATTATCAAAGTTTGACCGAAAAGCTGTATGATGCCGTTTCTAAGCAAGACCTTGCTTCTATTTTAGAAGTATTACCTCAATGGCCAATTAATACCTATTTTACCATAAATTTAAAGGGGTTCAGCTTGCGAGGTACGCTTTTACATCTCATTTTAAAAGCTTGCGTTTATTCTAAAACTAAACAACTCAATCGTTTAATTATAGCTCTTACTAAAATTAGAGAATTTAATCCTCATTTAATAGATTGTGAGGGCAATTCATATGCGCATTTGATGATCAAAAACACTTCTTTAGATCCAACTCAATTCGATGTGTTTCCTTTGGATACAACCAATCATCAAGGACAAACGCCTTTGCATTTTGCAGCTGTCGCAGATAATATAGAGCTCTTGAAAAATCTCATCAAAAAGCTCGGCCCTTCTAAAGTAGATCCTGTAGATCATCAAGAGCTTACCCCTCTTTTTTATGCCATTAAAGAAAATAAACGCGAGCAAGTTAAAGCACTATTGAAAGGGGGCACTAATGTTGAATTCTGTAACGCTTCTGGAATCACACCTTTGATTTTTGCTTGTCTAAAAGGCAATTATCCTATTATTCGTCTCTTAATTAAATTTAGAGCAAATGTCAATCATAGAGCAAGTCACAGTGATAAAAAAGGGAGGAGTTTTTTGACTCCTCTATCGGCTTCGCTCTTATCTAAAAATGAAGAAATTACTCTTTTTCTTTTATTTCGTGGGGCACAATTTAATCAAATGAGCGATGAGGGGCAGTTTATTGGACATATTGCTGCGACTCGCAATAAAATTTACATTTTACGTTTTCTTGCCGAGCAAGGATTATCGATTTCTACTTATGATGATCAAGGATTACAGCCCATTCATGCTGCAGCTTTAGCAGGTAAGATCAAAGCTATGAAATTTTTGCTCTCTCAAGGTATTTCAGTTGAAACTCCTGTTTTAGATACAGAAAAGGTACAGCACACACTTAAAGAAACCACACCCCTCCTTTTGGCAGCCAAACAAGGAACAGTAGAAGCAGTCAAATGGCTTCTTGAACATGGAGCAAACCCACATAAAAGAACTTCTGATGGTGTAGATATTTTGCAAAGCCTTATCGTAAATAGCGCGGGTAATACTCAAAGATTGATCACCCTCTTCCAAGAATATCTGCTAATAAACGACCTTAGCCAGCTGTTACCAGCTATTTGCTTGGCAATTGCAAAGGACTACATTGATCCCGTGAAAATTTTGTATGCAATGGGTATTCCCATTTCTTCACGGCTTGATCATGGATTGACAGGTCTACACTATGCTTGTCAATTCGGTGCTTTGCATGTCACCGAGTTTTTTCTCAAGCAAGGAGCTGACTGGAAACTTTGCGATGATACGGGTCAAATCCCTCTTGAGTTAGCTGCTGCTAATTCATCGTCTGAGCAATTTAAATTGATGCTCGACTTCATTAATCCTTCTTTGGACTATCAAAATAGCAAAGGGGAAACATTAATGCATCTAGCAACACGAGCTGGTAATTTGACTCATGTGATGTTATTAATTGACCAAGGAGCTGATTTTGATATCCAAGATTCACTGGGAATGACACCTTTGCACATTGCCGCTGAAAAAGGGTTTAAAGAAATTGTTGAATTGCTAATGATTTGTGGCGCCGATCCTAAACTCAAAACTAGCTTTAACTCATGTTCTCCACTAGAACTTGCAACAATTGATGTAAAGGAATGTATAGACCGTCTTCTTTTAATTATTACCCAAGCTCCTCAAAACAATACCCCTCTTCATACTGCTGTTCTCGCAAATAACCCTTTAGCTATTCAATTGACGCTTCGACATTTTCCAGTCAATCAAAGAGATGCTTTGGGTAGAACAGCTCTTCACAATGCAGTATATACTGAGAATTTAGAAATTATTCGTCTCCTATTAAACCAAGGAGCTAATGTCCATGAAGAAGATTTAAATGGAGTTACTCCTTTGATAGTAGCTCATAAAGAGGTTATTAACCCAAAGGTAGAGCAATTCCTTGAAAAATTTAGTAGAAATTCTGATTAAATTGAGAAGCTCTCGAATAATTTTAGAATGGCTTTTAAGTAGAAATTAAAATGAGCACTACTCCTTGCTAGGATAAGCATGCGGAGTCGAGTGTTCCATTTTGGGTAAGTCACAGGGGATGTTCACTTAAATAAAAATAAAAAAGAATCGTAACCCTTACAGTTTGAATATCGCCCTCTCAATGAAAAAATGATGATAAGAAGGAAAAAATGAATCCTATTGAAATTGATCCTGTGCAATGGCTTTCTGGTACTGAAAGATCTACTTTCCAGCAATTGACAAGTCCTTTAAAAGAAATCCTTGAGCAGTATTTGCATCAAATAAAAGGAGACGAAATAGATATTGTCTCTGTTGCCTTAGGTGCTATTCGGGTAAGTCATGAACCAAATGAATTGTTTCTTAAACAACGGGAAAAATTCTTTGTTTGCCTCCTTTCAAACGCGAAATTTCAAACTCAACCCACATGGAATAAAGTTCTTGAAATTGCTCAAAAAGGATTTTTAGGTGAATTTCTGCATCAGATCGACAATAAAAAAAAAGCCTATCATTCCATTAAAACCCTTATTTCTTTGGTCGATCAATTTCATGCAGATAAGCTGCCTACTTTAATCCATAGAAAACAAAAAAGCCAGCTCTCCAATTCACTTAACATCCCAGAATCTTCTCTAATTCTACAAGCTTACACCCAAATCTATGACTGTCAAACCTATTATGCTTTGCCAAAATTGATTGACGAGTTTTTATCTCATCTCTCAACTCATCAAAAATGGGGAAGCGAAACTTACGCTTGTCTTTTTTACTCCATTAACATTACCTATAACACTAAATTTGATGAATTTGAGAAACTTAAACTGTATAAGACTCTTTTTTCTCTGCATTCTCCAGAACGATTAATGGTGTTTGAGCACCCCTCTGAGGTAGATGTTAAGGAATTTTTGAGTTTATGCCTAAGCCTAAAAAACAAGATAGGGGAAGAATTATTGGATGATTATTTAACTTCCTTAAATCAAACAACTGAATGGACCTTGAGCCAGGCCATAAAAAACTTGAAATTCTTATTAAAAATAAGAAAAAATGATGATTTTTATACCTTAATAGATCAATGGAAAAATCAACGCCTTGAGTGGAATTTTTTAGTTACGCTTTCTAAAAATCAACTTAAGCCAACATCTTCAGATGAGACCTTTTTTCAAGATCCTATTTCGCAGCGTTTGATAAGATTTAAGCGAGATCCTACGATAACGCAGGCTTTAAACGATAGAGAACTACACCTCATTTTTCGTCAGTATCAAACCATTGAAAAATTATGTACCCAGTATAAACAGCTGGAATTTCATGAACTCTTGAAGCAGGCCTACTCAATCCGCAACTTAGCCAAAACAGCTTCCATTAATGAAGAGAATCGCCTTAACTTGATTGCTATCGGTCGTGTCGCCATCTGGCTAGAGTTTGGTATTTATCCTTTTAGTACGCAAATACTTGCGCTTTTAGCTCTTCTGCTTGATGGAAAAAGCCGACAGGGACAAGTTAAAACAGGAGAGGGCAAATCAACAATTATTGCTCTCTGGGCTTTCGTCATGGCTATGGAGTGTCGCGCTATTGACGTTATTACCTCTGCTCGTTACCTTGCAATTCGTGATCACGATAAATTTGCCACCTTTTTTAAAAAATGTGGGATTACCATAAGCCACATTTGCCGTGACCGAAAAAGGCCTGAAGACTTTGAAGCACAGATCCTTTATGGGCCAGCATTTGATTTTGAATTTGCCTGGATGGAAGATATGCTTTGGGGGTCAAAACTCTATCAACAAAGGTTAGAAATTCCCTATATTCACCGCAATTTTGATGTTGTAATGGTTGATGAGTCGGATAATCTTCTAGTTGATAATGCCCAAAATGGGGCAAGGTTGGGTTGTCCAACCACTAATTCTTATGAATGGATTTATGCTCCAATCTTACTTTTTGTACGTGAGCATAAGGAAATAGTGAAAGAGAATCAAAGCCAAGCACTTATTTTATTAAAATCCTTTTTAAATCATACATTAAATCTAGAACAACAAAGAATGGTTAACCAGCTCCAAGATGATCAGCTCCAAACTTGGCTCAGGTCAGCTCATCATGTCTTATTTGAATTAAGCTTGGATAAGGAATATATCATCAAAGTAAAAAAGACTCATCAAGGGCATGCGGAACGAACCATTCAAATTGTTAACCTTGACACTGGGCGAGTATCAGAAAATAGCCGCTGGGCAAATGGAATTCATGAATTTTTAGAGGTTAAACACGACATTCTCGTCGAAAAAGAAACTTTGACTCCTCTTTCCTTGTCTCATGCTGTTTTTTACAAATTTTACCATACAATTACGGCCTTGACAGGTACAGCAGAAAGATTTCAAACTAAAGAGATTTATCACATTGAGAGTTTTGATGTTCCCCCACATCGTCCCTTACAAAGACAAGATTTTCCTATTCTGTTTGTTCCAACAACTGAAAAATATCATTTAACCATCTTACAAAACGTTAAGCAATGCATCCAGATAGGACGCCCCTGCTTGGTCTTATGTGCTACAATTAAGGAGACAAAAGAACTAGCTACACACCTCTTAAAAGAAAAAATACACGCTCAAATTCTAAATGAAGTACAAGAAGAACTCGAACATGTAATTTTAAATCGGGCAGGGGAGGCACGCATGGTAACGATTGCCACAAATACAGCAGGTAGGGGAACAGATATTGTTCTTAGTCAAGAAAGCTTACAAAATGGGGGATTGCATGTTCTGCTAACATTTTATCCAGATTCACAAAGAGTCGAAGATCAAGCAATTGGTCGGGCGGGTAGGCAAGGACAGCCAGGGTCTTCACAAATTATTGTAAATAAAGAATGCCTAGAAATTAAAGAGTTGATCAGCCAACAAGAAGAGGATTTAACAGATACTGTCCTTATCAATTTGCTAAAAAGGCAACGCGATTTAAAGGAAAAAACCTTGGCAACAGTCCAAGTTTTCCAAGCAGAATTGCAGCGCTTTCTAGCTGCAAAAACAGAGCATTTTTTTTCAATTTTTCGACAATGGAGTGATCATGTAGCTCAAGATAGCACCTTAGATAGGTATGCTGAAAGACTTTGCTCCTTAAGAATAGCGTCTAAAAAAAGTATTGATTTTTCTTCTTTGGCTGGATTGGATCTTGTCTTGGCTGAAGAGTGCTTATCTTTATTAATAACCAAAAGAGGACAGCTAGCATGGAAAATTTTTCTAAAAAAAATTGTAGAAAGGTTAAAGGAAAAAGCAATTGAAGAGTGGGTCAAAAATTTCTTCGAAAATGCTGAGGAACAACTAATGCGCATCGCTCATATATTAGGTAAATTAAAATTAGAATTAGATCAAACTTTTGAAGTCAATTTACAAGATGACTCTCAAGCTTTTTCTAATCAGGAGAAAAGAGACTTATTTCACCTTATTACGGAACATTTTTTAAGGAATATAGAAGAGCACACAGAAGCCACAAAAAGAGAAATTAATCAAAAATTTGACGCTCACCAGCTAAAATGGAATAATTATTTCTCTTTAGATGGTTCAGGACTTTTAATTTACTTGAAAGAAATTACAAGCATTAACTTTTTGCCTATTCTAAAAAGATAACTTATACGCTTTTAATCTACTATTTATGCAGTCACGTACTTCATAAACTCCCTTTTGTTAAGCAGAGGGACATCTTTCAGAAGGTGGGGTATGCAGACTAAGGTGCGCCACGAACTTTGACAAGCCAACGGCGGGTCAAAGATGCTGTACAAGAGATTAGGGAAGGCCCCTAGTAACCGATGACTTAGGCATAGGTTACAAACCACCTTAAGCTGCATGGGTAAAGAGCCCATGTGGTGAGCGTTAAGGAAAAGGTATAGCAAGACTATATCAGGTGAGAGTTAAGGAGACGAATGCAAATGAATCACTGATGACGTGTCGAAAGCATAGGGATGATGTCAAAACTGGGGGGTCTTAGTTAACCCAGGACAAATCTAAGGGAAACCTAATATTAACTGCTTAGATGGCATCCGGCATAAAGGTGACGTGAACTTAACTACAGGCTCTTATACGGAACGTGGGAACCTGTCGCCTTGATGAAAAGGGAGAAGTTCAAATGGAAGCCCCATAAGAACCAGAGTACCGATGCAAGGAACAGGGGCGGAATAGCCCGTAGTAGTGAGGAGACCTCTGTAATGGAGGTGGAGCGAAGGGGACTATATTGTTTAGCTTAAGATTAATCGAACAACTGGAAACAGGAGGAATCGATGAATACAGCAAAGTCGTATTGTATTTCTAAATCCATTGTATGGGAAGCATACAAGAGAGTAAAAGCTAACAAAGGAGCAGCAGGTGTTGACGAAGAGTCTATAGAAGAATTTGAAAAGAATCTTAAAGACAATCTGTATAAACTTTGGAATCGCCTATCGTCGGGGAGCTACTTTCCGCCTCCCGTAAAGATAGTTGCCATACCAAAAAGTGATGGAAAGCTGAGAAAGCTGGGAATACCCACAGTATCAGACAGAATCGCACAGATGGTCGTTAAGCTGTATCTAGAGCCAGAGATTGACCCACATTTTCATCCTGATTCTTATGGGTACAGACCTGGAAAATCAGCGTTAGAAGCCGTAGGAGTCGCTAGACAGAGATGTTGGCGCAACGACTATGTTATTGACCTTGATATCAAAGGATTTTTCGATAATTTAGACCACGAGCTCGTGATGAGAGCCGTAAGGAAACACACCGAAAGCCAATGGATTCTTCTGTATATAGAACGCTGGCTAAAAGCGCCAGAGCAAGATGCAGACGGGAAACTTATAAAAAGAGATAGAGGGACTCCACAAGGGGGTGTAATCAGCCCTTTACTAGCCAATCTATTTCTTCATTATGCCTTAGACGAATGGATGAGGAAATGCTATCCAGGTAATCCATTCGAGCGTTATGCTGATGATATAGTGGTTCACTGTCAAACGGAAGCGCAAGCCAACGAAATAAAGAAAGCTATTGCAGAACGCTTAGCTCAATGCAAACTGGAGTTGCATCCTGCAAAGACAAAAATCGTCTATTGCAAAGATGATGAACGAAGAAAAAGATACCTAAACGAGAAATTTGATTTTTTGGGATATACTTTTAGAGCCAGAAGATCAAAGAATCGGTATGGAAAGCTCTTCATCAACTTTAGTCCCGCAGTAAGCAATAAAGCAAAGAAAGCAATAACGAGTACGATGAGAAGTTGGAAAATGCATCTGCGCAGTGACAAGAAGATTGTAGATTTATCAAGAATGTTTAACCCCATGATAAGAGGTTGGATCAACTACTATGGTAAATATTACAAATCAGAACTCTATCAAATTTTCAATGTTGCAAACCGTACATTAGCAAGGTGGGCGGAAAGGAAATACAAGAAGTTAAGAGGCCACAGCAGAAGGGCAATGCATTGGTTGGGAGGGATCGCAAAACGAGAACCTCAGCTATTTGCTCACTGGAAAATGGGCGCCATACCTGCGACTAGACAATAGGAGCCGTATGAGCTGAGAGGCTCACGTACGGAACTGTGAGAGCGTGAGGGTGTGATCCCCTCGCGCTACTCGACTTTTTTTAAAGCGTATTACAAAATAAAAAAGCGATAGATGCTCTCATCCCAGTTCTCAAAAAGGGCGATTCTATTACCTTGTCTTCTACTTCCGATACTTTAGGAGCAGTTGCACAGCAAGGAGGCGAGCTTTCTAAAGAAGCACTAAATGTTCTCCTCCAAATCCTCGTCAATTCACAAAAAAATACTTGAAAAAAGCTTGCTTGCTTCAAACTGGCTTTGAAAAAGATAAAATCTCCTGAGCCCAGGCACTTATACAACATAACATATATTATCAGACGTTAAATTAGAGGCCTTTCCTTGGATATAAAGCCATGGCTAGTTGAGTAAGATTAATGCCTCTAACCCTAAAAAGAGCCAGTACAATGTGGCAAAAGCATGTAAGCCTTGCTCAATTTTAATCTAAAGTTTAACTAAGAAACTTCTCCTAGCTCGTCTATTTCTTTCATCTGTTTTCTCCTGTTAAGAAAAAACAGGATAAGCTTTTAGACGGGCTTTTTCAATTTTTGTCCTGTACAGATTTACATAAGACCAGACATTCCCTTTAAATCAAATAATAAACGCCTAACAAGCGAGCCATCGCTATTGCTTTTTTCCGCAGATCTTTCGAAATCTCATTTAAAGTAAGCAAGACAGTATGGATGCTTCTCATACTAGACATTTTGTCCTACCAACTTCATCTAGAATGGTTGCTTACGTTCCATTAAATTGGCTCAATGGTGATATTGATACTCAAAGAATGCAAAGATGATATTTATTGCAGTTAAAATATGTTTAAATTATGTTTAATTGATAGATCTAAACAATTAATTAATAAAACCAGCCAGGAGAAAAAATGGGAGTTGATGTATTAAAAGGAGAAATTTTTTATAAAATTGTTGCTGCTTCTCTTGAAGAAGAAGTAGTAAAACACAAAGCAACCTCTTTAGGAATTTCAGAAATTAAAACTTTAGAGGAAAAAAATTTATTAATTAATAGCTTACTCCACGATATTCAGTCTAAAATCTCAGATTATATTAATAAAGAAGAAGTTCTTAACAAAAATAAACATCTTAAACATTATAAATCTCCTTCCCTTTACAAGTGGTCAGTGCTAGAACAAGCTGAGAAAGCAGTGGAGACAATTTATCCTTATGCTACTGATGAAAATTTGGCACTATCTGGAAAATCTTCTAAGCAACCAGCAGATAAGTCCTTACCTATTACTCCCTTACTCCTACTCTGTAGCGTGGTAGCGATGACTATATTGGGGAAGATGGAATAATATTTTTTCTATAAATTTGCGTAGGCAGCTTCAAAAATTAGTTCTTAAAGAAACTTAAGATTAATTTGAGCTTTAATAATAATAAAAAAAGTAAGCGAGCGCGGGATATAAAGAGTTTTTTAAATAACAGGAAGTATAGGCTGCCTACGAGCTGCATGTATATAGCGTCTGCCAGAAAATCTATAACGATCACCTTGGTGATAAAGAATTTTGATGCAAATATATTGCACTCCCCCCATTTTTTGATGAATGTAGGCGGCTAACTTACACACAACTCACCTCTCATGATTAGATTTCTTAATGTACTCATTTAACCTCCAAAAGTTGTTTCTTATGCTGTATGTATGATTTGTATAGGCAAGCGACTCTGGCCCATTCTTTGCAAATAAGATGCTTAGATGATTAACTAAATAATACGCTTTAAAAAGCTAAGTCTACATACCTGCCTCTGTAAAAGGCTTTATCTCAACTTAAGGGGATGATTTTATAAAGTATACTGGTGCTTAAAAAGCAACTCAAAAGCATATAATTTACAATTTAATTAAGGAAGGGCATGGTAAATTTATCGCAGTGCCCTAAAATTCCCCTCCTATACTCCGAAATTTTTCTTTAATGATCCTAGCACTAACCTTTCAATTAAAAGGTTCTTCTCCATGTTTTTATAAATTTAGAGAGCAAAATACTTTATGGGTTTCTTATGATCTCCTCGTTTGTCTAAGCTCTTAACATCTGCTTTGATTGCTTCTTCACTTATCAGTGTGCTATCTCCACTAATTAAAGGATTTACGAAGATCAGAAGACTTATTTTCAAAGATTCTTTGATAAGCAACTTAATAAAAATATTTCCTTTTAAATAAATTTCTTTTATGACAAGTGTAGGATATCTTTGGAGAGAACATGAGATCTTTTACACGTACTATGCAATACTTTATAGGAGAAGGCAAAAAGCGCAATCCCCTACTCTTCTATCTAGCAATTCTTAATTTTGCTTTAGCAATTTTCTTATTAAGCTTAATTCCCTTAGGTTCCCCTGTAGCATCTGAGACCATCCCTTGGATAAAGCCTATCAAATTCGCTTTTTCTTTCGGACTTTATCTTTTGACGATAGGATGGATTTTAGTATACTTGAAAATTTCTACAAAAATGTTTTTAGCTATAAGCCGGCTAACAGCCCTGCTTATATTTATGGAAATGCTTGTAATTGTTCTACAGAGTATACAAGGAAAAATTTATCATTTTAGCATAGAGCAACCCTTAACCCTTGCTATCTGCTATGGTATGTGTCTATACCTATTTTCTCATCTATTAATTGTAGCTAATACCCTTATTGCGAGTTATATTTTATATTTATTTTTTCAACCCACTACTCTTTGTTCCCCTGCTTATTTATGGGGGATTCGCTTAGGTTTAGTTATATTTCTTTTAAGTTGTTTAGAAGGCGGTTTTATCGCTTTTCAGGATATGTATTTAAGGCAGGGACAAGTACTAAGCGGATGGGGCTTACCCTTTGCAGATTATACTTCTCGAGGTTATCTAACATCCTCACATTTTTTTGGCCTTCATGCTCTGCAAGCCTTACCTGTTATAGGCTATACACTAAGAAACAGATTACATAGCCAACAGCTAATATTTTCTATAGGAATTATCTATTTTACTATTTTCGGTTACCTTTTTGGAAAAGCCATTAATTAGAGCTTTTAGGAGAAGCACGAGAAATCTTTGCTCAAATGTCTTCTTTATAGTGCTTGCTTAGTCTACTTTTTTGACTACGCTTCCCTAGTAAAAAGCTTATCCACAAGCGAACTATTCTAAAACCTTTGTTTTTTTAAAGTTATCTTTTCAAGATTTCTTCTTCTATTATTTTATTTAGAAAGGACTATACATTTTTTTTTCATCCCTGGCTTATAGGTTAGTTAGAAAACGCTTTTGAGCTACTCTTTATGCAGTCCCTTACTTTATAAAATCTCTCTTATTAAGCAAAGAGACATCTTTCAGAGGGCTGGGTATGCAGGCTAAGTTTTTTAAAGCGTAGAATTACTCGCCTAACTTTTAATGAGAAGGAAAATTGTATGAATAGTATTTACAAGGGGAAATAACGCCAAGATCGATAAAATTTTAATTTTAAAGGGAAGAAATTTTTGGCAGGCTTTTATATCTAAAAGCCTGCCACTTAGAAAAGACACTTACTTTTTCATTCTTCTTTGAGCTTTTTTCTCAGCTTTAGCTGCTCTCTTTTCAGCTTTTTTCAAGTGTTTTCTTGCGCGATGAGATTCTTTTTTTGCATGTCTTGCGCCCTTATTCACTTTATCTTTGACTTTATCAGCAATATTTTTAGTTTTATCGCTGACTTTATCCTTAATATCTTCATATTTATCTTGGATCTTATCACCGATATCTTTAGCTTTATCTTTTATCTTTTCGGCGGTGCCTTTATTTTTATCTTTAATATCTTCATATTTATCTTGGGCTTTATCACCAAGATCTTTGGATTTATCTCTTATTTTTTCGGCGGTGTCTCTAGTTTTATCTTTAATATCTTCGTATTTATCTTGGGCTTTATCGCCAAAATCTTTAGATTTATCTCTTACGTTTTCCTTGATATTTTCATATTTATCTTGGACTTTATCTAGAGTATTATCTAGCTTTTCTCCTGGAGTAGTAGCACAAAAAGTAGCACAAAAGGCATTTGCTGATAGAGATGTCAAGCAAATAGCTCCTAAAATTGTAAGGGCAAAATTTAGTTTTTTCATAAAGACCTCCGTTAACAAATTTAGTTCAAATTATACTAAGCAGTTAGAAGTTGTTGAATGGTAAAATTACCTTCACCAAAGATTTACTAATCTAACAAATTACCGCAATTAAAGCTAGTCAGTCCTACAAATAAAATAATTGTTAACATTATTTGATGTAAGATATAATTTTAAAAGACAATAGCTCCCCCTATTCACTTTAGAGGTCAGGTCCCAATCGTTGATATTTAGAATTTCGCGATTTAAATATTTGAAAAACATTTAATAAAATAACTGAAAATGTAAAAGTTGACCGCTTGTCATCAATTTTAAAGGTTAGCCTTGCTTCTTTTATAAAGCGAACAGGCTAGCAAGCTTTAAAATTACAAGCATTTCGAAATTTCTCCGGGTTTCTTTTATTGCACTTCACTCTATGTCTAAGCTGATTAGCAAGCGAGGATCTCTTATAAATGGAAGAAAAATAATGAACAGTAAAAAGATGAGTTAAGGGCAAGCTTTCAAAATATAAAGCTTGCCCATTATAATTAGAATCCTTAGCTTTTACTCTGTTTCACCTTTTTCTCAACGTTATCTTGAGTTTTTGCTGTCTTGCTTCTAACTCTTTTTTTGGTAGAATTAATTCTATCTTTTACTTTTTCTTTTGTCTCATCGAGTTTATCCTTACTCTTTTCTAGAGCATCGCTATATTTATCTTTGACAATATTTTTAAATTTTTTATATTTAACTTTCCCTTTGTCTAAAGCATCATCTATCTTCTTTCCAGGAGTGGCACAAAAAGCGCTTGCTGATAAACATGTAAAGCAGATTACACCTAAAGTTGTAAGGATTAAATTTAATTTTTTCATAAAGCCTCCCTTGATGCGTTAATTTCAAAATATTGCTCATAACTTTAAAATTATTTACTGTTTCCCTGTAACTTAAGTTTGTAGCCGAGTCCTTAATATAACAAACTTCCAAAAACAAATCCAACCACACTGGAAAATAAAAACCCAACTAAAGGTAGTATAGATTTTTAAAAAACTTTAAATTTTACAGCATTAGAAACAGCTAGTATAAATAAGTAAGAACTCTTGGCAATAAAATATGATTTTTGTAAGCGCCCACCCCACCCTGGTGGGTGAGGGAGCATTGCTATTTAAATTATTGATGCTGAGGAATAAATGTAAATCCTAAAGCGCAGTCAATAGAAAAATTGCTATTTGCGAGCATTTTTGACTTTACGGATGCCTGCAGAATCGCATCTGAAGCCCTATACCCCAGTGACCGCTTATTGATTTTTGAGAAAGGGCAGAAGTTTTAAAGGGATCTTAAAGAAAAAAACTATATAGATAAGAGTAAAGCAAATTTTTTTATCTCGCTACTATTTCCACCTTATCATTTCCTAAAGAAATTAGATTTCAGACAACGTAAGAGCTTAAGAAAATTATGTAAAAAATTAATTCTAAGCTAAATTTTGCATTCTATTCTAGACACTATGCTAAAAAATCATTGAGTCACTGTTTTGCTTTTATCACGACGTTTGCTTAGCCATATAATTAGTAAAATGGATATTCCTGCTATAATCAATTCTAAGGGATGATCATCTAAGAAGCAGAGAACGCAAGACCAGTAGGGACCGAAAAAATAACCAATCGAAAGAAAGACTGTAGCCCATAAAAAAGCCCCGCTATAAGCGAAAAGAGCAAAGCTCGTATAAGTAAGTTCTGTCATCCCAGCGAGCACGCCAGTAAGATGCCTCACCCCCGGGATAAAATATCCAAAGGTAAGAGTCCACTTTCCAAGATATTCATACCAATCGTGTGCTTTTTTTAAGCGCACTTCATTGATACCAATCCACTTACCATACTTTTTAATAATAAAATGACCTGCTGTCTTTCCTAACATATAGCTTAAGGTAATGCCACACATAGAGCCCAGATAGGCTGCCATAAGAGTGGGAATTGTATATAAATGCCCCTGATGAATCATAACTCCTGAGATAACCATAAGCGTTTCATCAGGAATCGGCAGGGCGACAATTCCAAGTGCAAGCAAAAAGAAAAGAGCCATGCTTCCATATTCTAATAGCCATAAAGAAAAAGTATCGTTCAAATATTCCATGAGTTTGCAAGGGTAATGTATAATGTTCGTGGGATACAAGCTTAGCTAAAATTAACTTTTTTACCAAAGTGTAATGCTAAATAACCCTATAAAAAACAAGGTTAAGAGCTTTATTGAGATAAAAATAAATAATTTTTTCCCTTAGAGACATTCTCTGAATTATTAAAATCGTTTAAAATAGAGGCTGTTTAACCAGGAGCCTAATATGATAAGAAAACCTTATCCTAGCGATTTAAATAATCAAGAATGGCAAGTGCTTGAACCTATAATATGCAAGAAAAAAGCTGGCAAGCCACCTATGCACTCTAGACGAGAGATGCTTAATGCCATCTTTTATGTTTTAAGGACAGGTTGTCAATGGACAGATCTTCCTCATGATCTACCTCCTTGGAAATCGGTCTATTCTCAGTTTTTAAGATGGAAACAGAGTAATTTATTCGAACAAATTAATACTTATTTAAGGCGATCGCTTCGCCAAAGCTTAGGCAAGTTAGCGGAACCTAGCGCAGCTATAGTCGATAGCCAAAGTGTCAAAACAACTGAAAAAAAGGGCTCTGCGGATACGACGGTGGCAAGAAAATTAAAGGTAGGAAAAGGCACATAGTGGTGGATCACTTGGGACTGTTAATAGCAGTCATAGTAAGTAGCGCAGCTTGTAGCGACAGAGATGGGCTGAAAGCACTATTTTATTATTTCCAAGGAAAAGCTTTATGGCCAAAAAAAATGTTTGCCGATACAGGATATAGCGGGGAAGAGATGAAATTAGAAGCAGCTTTACATGGTATTGATTTAACAATCATTAAAAGATCTAAGCTAAAAGGATTTCATCTACAAGCAAAAAGATGGATAGTAGAAAGAACATTTGCCTGGTTTGGCAAATGCCGCAGATTAAGTAAGGATTATGAGGCCTTACCAACCACCAGCCAAGCGTTCCTCTATTTAGCTATGATACGTCTGATGGTAAGAAGAATAGCGCAATAAATTAATTCAGAGAATGTCTCTTACTCATATTTGAGTAGAAGGAGTAAAATTCAATTTTGGCCTGCTAAAGAGATTAAAGATAAATTCTCTTGCTTTCTTTATTATAAGTGGCTTATGAATATACATTAGTTACTACTCTCTTAAAGAAGAAACGTTCCATTATACTATAGACTTTATTTTAAATATAATATTGTAAAGGAGATGAATGTATGTTGATAACTATTGGTGTTATTATTGCAATCCTTGCTGTCATAGCTCTCTCATTAATAGGGATTTATAATAGGCTCATTGAAACGCGTAATCAGGTAAAAAATGCATGGAGCCAAATCGATGTTCAACTGCAGCGTCGCTATGATTTAATACCAAATTTAGTAGAGACAGTAAAAGGTTATATGGGATATGAAAAGTCCACTCTAGAAGCCGTTATTGAAGCTAGGAGCCAAGCCTCTGCTATAAGAGAGCAGATAAAAAAAAGTGGATTACCATCCCATCAAGCCATGAAAGAACTAATGAGCACTGAAGCCAGTCTTAAAGCAGGTTTAGGTAACATCTATGCTTTGGCAGAAAATTATCCTCAACTTAAAGCTAGTGATACCATGCATAATTTACAAGAAGAGCTAAGTACAACGGAAAATAAAGTAGCTTTTGCTAGACAAGCTTATAACGATCAAGTATTAGCTTATAATAATATCCAACAAAAGTTTCCCGCAGCTCTAATCGCTACCTCTTTAGGTCACCACCCTGCTGAACTATATGAGGCAGAGTCTGAAGAATCTAAAAAAGCTGTAAAGGTTTCTTTTTCTTCGTAGACAAAGAAAATTAAATTTACTTTAAAATTGCCAACCTACCCTAAAAGCAAGTCAAGGATGAGGATATAGTTTGTATGGCTATAAACTTTTGGGAAGCTCAGAAAAAAGCGCGTTCAAAAACAAAACTATATTTAGGTCTTTTTTTAGCGCTCACACTTTTAACTTCCACATTAGTTGAATATACGATGCGTGATTTGGCTAAAGATAGTTATCATCCTCCTATTCCTTTACTAGGTGGGGCCTTCTTAATTATCACCTGCGGTATAGCCTTGGTAGAATATAGCCATTATAAGTTGCAGGGAGGCGCCTATGTAGCTCGCTCCCTAGGTGCTCGACTTATAGATGACCACACAAATAATCTGAAAGAAAAACAGCTGTTAAATATTGTGCAAGAAATAGCTATAGCTTCTTCGTTGCCCGTACCTCCCGTTTACATATTACCAACAGACGCAATTAATGCTTTTACAGCGGGTCTCACACCTGAAAACGCAGCCATCGCTATTACCAAAGGATCATTAGATAAACTGACTCGAGAAGAACTACAAGGTGTCATCGCTCATGAATTTGGCCATATTTATAATGGTGATATAAAGATTAGCATGCGCCTTGCTGCTATGGTAATGGGCTTTTTTTATGCTTTATATATTGGCATGCGCCTCCTTCAATTTACCTCTCAATCAAGAGAAAGAAGGAAAAAAAAGGAAAATAATCCTGTCGTTATTGCAGCTCTCCTTATATTTGTAGCGGGAGCCTTAACTTGGATTATGGGCTCTATTTTAAAAGCAGCGGTAAGCCGTGAACGTGAATATTTAGCAGATGCTTGTGCTGTACAATTTACTAGAAATTCCGCCGGCATTATTCAAGCACTTATAAAGATTGAGAGAGCAGAAGATGAGACAATGCCTTTAAAAGGAATGGCTTATTCTCATCTATATTTTAATGATAGAATGAGCTTAAGCAGTTTATTCTCTACCCATCCACCTATAAGAAAAAGAATAGTTGCCCTTGAAGGAGGAGAATATATACCTATAGAATGGCGCCATGCTAAAATTTTAGATCATTAAAGATATAGCTAAAATTTAGTTACTAATAAATTATTCGATGACTTTCCTATTATTATTTTTTAAGAAGGATTTACACACCTTCATTTATTGGTTTTATTTTAGTTAAGCACGCATGTTAGAAAAAAAATAATGCACTCTTAAAATCCTCGGCAATAAGAAAAGGTCTACAGCTTAAGACTGATTCCCCTCATCTTACGGTTTTTCTAATATTCTAAAGGCCTTTCATGCGCTTCTGAGCAGCTTCTTATGCAAGCCTATATTTTTAACATAAACTTATCTTTAGGAAGAGAGCCTGCTTTTAAAGATCCGATTCTCTTTTTAAGCTATATACGGCTATAGCTTCTTTGTACAATACTTTTTTCAACGCTCTTTTCTTCCAAGAGAAAGAACAGTCAACGTCAGTCAAGGTAAAAACAAAATATTTTTATTATCATCCCTATTCCTGCCTAATTTTTTATAAGCTGAAGAAACGTAGCGAGAGATAGATCCAAGAGACCTACATCCAAAGCCTTGAAACATTCAATTCCTTAGAAAAATTATAAGAGATTTTTTATAAAGTTTTGATGAGGCAACTTTTATTAAGATAGCTTTTTTTCTTAAAAAGCTATCCCCGCCTATAGGAAAATCTTTCCCTTTTTAGATTCAAGGGGCATCATTTAAACTAGCCAAATGCTCACTCTAAATATAAGAACTCTTGACATTCTTTAAATTGATCCCCTTTTTCTAAACTTTCTCTATTTACAATTTTTTTTCAATCAAGGAGTCCCCTGAAGCTTTACCTGGGCCAAAAATCAAAATAATCATACTAGCAACCAAATAAATAAATGCAAGTTGGGTAAGAAGCTGCTCAGGTGCACTATAGATATTTAACAAAACATCATAATGAGCAGTGTAAAGAGCAACAAGCATTACTATAGACAAAGCAAAAGCTGCTAATCTTGCTCCCAAGCCTAAAAATAAGCAAGCTCCTCCCACTAGTTCAATTAAGCTAGCAGCATACGCATTAAAAAGAGGATAAAGAATACCTAAACTAGCAAAAGCTTCAGCAGTACCATAGATATTCTGAAGTTTTCCTAGGCCGGCCCAAAAAAATGACCAGCCAAAATAGATACGCACGAGTAGCAAAAATACTGACTGTAAAGTAGCCGCGGCTTTATTAAATTTTAAATAAAAGTTTCTTATAATTAAATTTTTCATAATTACTCTTGGTAAAGTGTTGTTTTGTCATTGTTGGCTTCTTGCTGTTTGCTCAAATATCCACTCATAGCTATAGAAATCTATCATCTATCTCTAATCAAAAAATAATGATTTTACCGAATATCAGAAAAAATTAAAGGAATAATAGTGATTCTATTAACTTTTGTGGATAGCCTTTAATTTCTCCTCGCTTCAATCATGCCCCTCTAGAGAAAAATACCTTTTGTAATCTCAAGGAAAAGTTTTATCGCTAAATTTACAAAATAATTTTATTTTTAAAGCTTATCTTACTATAGAAACTTTAAATTTTCTCCTCCCCTGTATAAAAAATTTCCAAATGGCCCCCCTTAGCTTTTCATGCAATAAAAAATTTTGCCTGCTACAGTGTCCATTTTTAAAAGGCAGCCTTTATTGAATAATCTTTTTAGAAAA
Organism: Neochlamydia sp. S13; assembly: GCF_000648235.2. Classification (NCBI taxonomy): domain Bacteria; kingdom Pseudomonadati; phylum Chlamydiota; class Chlamydiia; order Parachlamydiales; family Parachlamydiaceae; genus Neochlamydia; species Neochlamydia sp. S13. Next base: position 1,152,877 of record NZ_AP017977.1, read on the forward strand.
AAATTGAAGTAAATTTAAAAGCCTGCTTTATTAAGACAAATTACCAGTTAAAGGCTATATTCTTATGTATCCCTCCAAAATTATAGATAAACTCAGCCTTGTTATAGCGTTAACAGCGCTGTTTTTTAGCTTTATTCTTTTCTATCGCGAGACCTTTGAAGCAAGGCAAAGTTTTGCAGCAGCTCTCATGCTAGCAGCTCTTGTTTGGTTATCCTACATCATGCTTCGTTGTCTTCTATTAGCCTTAAAAAAGTAGGTTTAAAAAAATGTTAAAATCATTCATTAGCTGGGCTTTCCTCTTGTGCAGTTCTTTATCCCTGTTGGCAATAGAAACCTCTTGCACCTTTGACCCAGAGCCGAAAACATACTTGAAAATTGAGCCCACTCAGCCTAAGCAACACTTAATAGTACATAGTTATACTTTGAAAAACATTTCTTCTGAGATTATTTCCGACCTGTTTTTGTCTGTTAATATGGATAGGGAAGAGCAAAAACAGATAGGAATGCAACAGCTTGAAAAAGAAGAAAACTTTTGGAGATGGTGGCAAAAATACCAACTAAAGATAGCAGAAAATGAAGCTTACTCCTCCTCTTTAGGGTGCAGTATAAACTTGCCGTTTAGAAAGGTGCCTGCTAGTAAGCGTGATTTACAAGAATTTTATTTTAATAATCACTGGCATCTCATAGACCAGAAGCATCAATTAGGATATCTTGCTTTAGACAATCACACTCTTGTCGGTTATGAAGAGGTAGCTGATGACCCTTTTCTGGTATTAAGGACAAAAGCTTCGGATCTAGAAAGTAAGTTTGATTTTTCACGATCGAGTATGAATTTTGCTCATTTAGATATCTTTCCTAAAGAATTTGATGGCTTTGAGCCTAATGATGTAAAGCCTGGTATGCAATGGACAAACAAGTCCTCTACTTTATATCCCCGAGAAACTCTTACTTTCTATGATAATGGTCTTGTGGAACAAACTGTAATTTTAGCAGAACGTGCTTTACCTTCTTCTATTTTATATCTTACCTCTGCTTATCCTATCGTCCAGCTTATCAATCATACTTCCGAAGAGATTATACTTGAAAACCAGAAGAAAATTATAGCCTCTCAAAGTACGTATGATTTTGAAGTGCCTGTATGGACTGTAGAGATAAGAGCCCATGACCCTACAGGAACCCTTACCCTTGTGGGCCAAAATTGCGAAAAACACCTATGGACACTTGGATCAAATGTAGTGGACATAGGAGCAAAGAAAGATGTGGGCGCTACCTTGCTAACTGTCCATTATGATTTAGAATTGAAGAAAAGCCCCGATGTTTGCATTGTCAACCCTAGCGCACACTTTGATCATACATCTCCTTACTTTGAGTTATCTTCGCTTAGTAATTTAACCGAAAAAATATGGTGGCAAATATCTACGGATATCAATTTCGATTATCTTATTCCTAACTTTCAACGTATAGAAGATTTTAAAAATAGAGTGACGATTGATAAGCTAACTGATACTTTTTTTAATTCTCAAACAAATTACTACTTTCGTGTTAAAACTTTACAAGATAGCTATTGGAGCGAGTGGTCAACACCCTTTAAATTTACTGTTGATAAGCCTAAGCCTGTTGCTCACCCGGTGTTTAAAAAAATAGGTGAAAAAGAATATGAAATTAGTTGGGAACCATCTGAATTTTCAGATACCCAATACCATATTTTTGCCTCCAATGCTTTGGATTTCACTCCCTCCCTCTATACGCAAAAGCAGTATAATTGGATGGATCATGATCAACAATTATTTGATGAAGTCGATAATTGGCTAATCTCCGCACCCCATTGTTCTATAAAAATTGGGTCTGATTATGCCTTTTATCGCATTATCGCCGAAAGAGAAGGTCAATACTCTACACCTTCACCTCTTATTCGCGTGTATGATTATGAATTAGCTATTCCTCGTACTGTACTTCAAATCCCCCGCGATTCATTACAAGAAGAAGCTAGAAGAATAGAGTTTCCTCCCCCCTATGTCCATCTATTGGTGCCTTTTCATCCACCTATTTCCAAAAGCGCAAATGCTCCTTCCCTTTATCCTAACTATTATGTCCAACCTTCCCATATAGAACCAAGTATTTGGCTACAATTACAACCCTTTTTCTTACCTGAGAATCACCCAATTAAGCCTAAACTAGATCGTCTCTTTAGTAAACGCGTGACTCAAAATAAAGAGAGTTTGCAAAAAGCAGGATTCATGCAGCCCACTCCCATGCGCTTTAGCAAGACAATTGTAACAAGAAATAAGAATATTCCAGGGTTTATCTTTAAATTTTTTGGAGATGATCAAATAGAAATTAATGATTCGGAGCGTTGTTATGCACGTGTCGCAGGCGCTATTTCTATCCAAGAAGCGTTGAATCGGCATCATATTAATCACCTTTTTGTAGTTCCTACTAAATGGATATACCCTTTACCGGAGGCTCCCTATCCTTTAAAACAAAATAATTTACAAAGGAAAAATTTTATTGTCATAGAAAATGAAATTGATATCTTTTCCGGAAAAGAAAACAATAAAATGTGGAAAAGCCCTATAATTAATTGCCATACACTTTCTTGGATTTATATTCTCCTTCAAGAGCTAGGACTTAATGACTCTCCCTATAATTTTAACATGCCCATCGCTAAAGATAATAGGATTGCTTTTGTGGACACTGAGCATCATCATAAATGGCCTGTACCTTTGAAAAAACTTTGGCAATTTTTATCTCCTCCGATGAGAGATTTTTGGAATCAGTTATGTGAGGAAAAAAACTTATAAAAAAGCTTTTTCCTTTGCATTTGCCTAAATGTTTATGTCTTTAAAATTGTTAATTCTCTCAATTTCTCCTCCAATATCTATCTGTTTATCCTTCTGTCTTTTATGAAATAGCAAGCAAAAATAACTTTCTCTTAAAAATACTTATCTGTAATAAATAAATTTATAGCCGCTATAAGAAATTTGTTTATATATTTTTTTACAAGGTTGATTGTATGAATTCTTTATCGTCTCCATGTTTAACGAGCTCGTCTGCCCAGTCTTCCACGCCAGAAGCTCATTCCCCAGGTCTCTTACCTATTTCTTCTATTTCTGCAAGTGGACGCGATGCTATTAATCAAAAAATAATTAATTTAGTTAGAGAATTTAACGAATTAAATATGGCAAATAAAAAATTAAATAAAAAATATTGTGATTTAGAACAGGAAAAAGAAAAATATAAATCAAAAAATAAAAAATTAGAAAATAAATATAAAACTCTCAAAATAGAAAATGATAAATATAGGACACAAAACGCCCAGCTAAGCCAAGAATGTACCACTATTAATACACTTTATCACTTACTTTTATCCTCGCCCGTTACCAATAGATTTAAAAAAGAGCATGAGACCTCAGGCGGAGATTTATTATTGCATTTTAATAATAAAATTAGCACTTTATGCAATAGAATTGAGCTGGAAGAAATAGGAAATAAGGAATTAAGTTTATCTAGCCAACAAGAAAAATTAAACATTTATATCCACATTTTCAACGAAATTAAAAAAGAAATCATCGAAAGTCTTCTTATGGACACCTTGATAGACATGAATACTAGAAATGAAAAAGAACCTATCCGCGATATAGATAGAAATGTATATATTGATAAATTTAACTTTATGTTAAGGAATTTTCGTAAAATGGGTAAGCTTCTTCAAAGTTTAACGGTGAAGTTATATCCCCATGATCCCAGATTGCAAGCTTTGACTCGTTTTTATTATTGGGGCTCTGCCGAGCCTCAGGTCATCTACCTAGCTCCCGGCGACACTGAAAAAGAAATATTTGTAGCATCAAGCTCTACTACTGAAAGGCCTATCCATTGGAAATTCCAAGAAGTTGATACGCCCGAAAATATTATAAAAAAGAAAGAAAATAGCGACCACTCCTTTTCACAGCCTCTGTAACATAAAAGCTTAATAAAAAGGATTCCAGCGAACGCCACCTTAGGATCCACCCAGAATTGTTTTTGCTATCACCTCGTTCAGTGAATTACTTATATCCTGCTTTTTTCCGCAGCTTGATAGTAATATCCCCATAGGCCTTTAATAAGCTTGTTTAAAAGCCCATAAATAGCCACGCCCACAATAACCCCTATTCCTGCGTAGATAGCTCCTTCTGAGGTAAAGGAGATACCTATTTTATAAGATTGCCATGTTAATTTGGCAATTTTCCAATCACCATATTTAATAAATAAAAAAGGCTTAAAATAGATAGAAGCTTCCTGCAATGCTTGAAAGCTGTCATTGAGTGTATAGTAACGTTCAACCATATTATTCATTAAAGCACCTTGCAGCTGGAAATCCGTATCTGCGCTGTTTAAGAATTTTACGATATACTGCTGTAAAGATTTTCCTGTAACCGAGGCAGCGCTTTGCATTGCCTGCAGCTGAATTTTTAATTCTTCAACATGACCTAATAAATTCTGTTGATATTGTTGGATATAGAGAGGAAATTGAGAAAAAGCTAAGGCACCCATGACAGCAAACAATCGATCTATTAGACCTACTAAGCCCTTAAGCACTAATGATCCCCCGGATAATAAGGCTCTACATGGACGATGACATCTCTAACCGCTGGCCAAGCTTTTTGAATCTCGACACGCACATTTTGAGTAATTTGATGGGCTAACATTACAGACATATGAGGATCGACTTCTACATCAATGTTAATATGAGCATCCGGCCCATATTGTTGGATGCGTATTTTTTCTGTTTCTTCTACCCCTTCCACGCTTAAGGCAGCAGACCTTACCTTATCAAAATATTCTTTAGCAGGAATTTTATCAATGAGCTGATAAAGGTTATTTTTTGCAGCATATACTCCTATACCTATCATAAAGCATGCGATGGCTTGAGCCCCTAGATGATCAATTAAAGCACTTAAAGCAGGGAAATAACTTCCTAAAATTAAGGCTAGGGCCGCTATTGCACTCGTGATACTATCCAAGCGATAATGCAAGGCATCAGCAGCTAAAGCAGGGCTGTTTTGCTTTCTAGCTGTATTTATCACCAGGCGATAACAGATTTCCAGCAAAAAAACAGCCAGGGCAGGAATTATCCATGCATAAGCTGCTGCAGCCCGTAACTCGTTGTTATCTGCAGAAAGATGAAAAAGTTGTTGAAAGAATGCCAACAAGCCAATAATAACTATGACTATGCCAATTTGCATTCCCACCAAAGGCTCGAAGCGCCCATGTCCAAAGGGATGGTTCTTATCTGGAGGTCGCTCAGCAAATTTTATAAAATAAATTAAAGAAATACTAAAAAAAACATCTACAAAACTGGAGATAGCATCAAGTGTTAAAGCAGAACTGGCAAAAGCCCATGCTCCCATGCTTTCAGCCCAGGTAATAAGCAAACGTATATAAACCCCTCTTTTAGCAGAAAGGATAAGCTGACGATTACGTTCACGACGTGCTATGGATACATAGGAAGGAAGCTTAACAGGATCAGGATAATGGCTCATAATCTTAAAATATAAAGAATGGAGGATAAACGATAAAGAATTATATTCCTTCTCTCTGCAAGGTGATTATAAAAAGGTCCTTCTATCCCTAAAGCTATTATAGGGCAATCGAGTAAAAAGCCTTTAAGTATTCGCTGAAATATCTCTTTTCCTCGCTTTGATTTTTTTCCTCCCTCATAATCTTTTAGCCTCCACAGTCTGTGGTTTTCACACCCTGACTATCTACACTTGCTACCAAAACGGCGATGTAGCGCTTTAAAAGTACTTTTGTAAGAGATTTTCACTCTTAAAAGTAGCTTATCAACAAGCAGGGTTGTGTGCTAAATTCTGGGCTATAAAAAGATGGCAGAGCATTTAAGATGCCTAAAGGAAGATGAATGTCAGTTTGGATAACAAGACCGGGTATAGACTTGACCTAAGAGATAACCTATTAGGTCATCTATCCAGTAAGCTCCTTTTTTATAGAAACCTCTTATAAGATTGCCAAGATAGAGCTTTTAATATTTACTTATTCTAAAGACTAGTTCAACTTCTGGCTTGCCCGCTAAATGATGAGAGGGCGTGCTGTTTATCTTTTTCTTTAGCCTGATTTCTTAAATACTGTATTACAATTTACTTCCTTTACAGAAATAGTTTTAAGCGCTACTATAATGTAGAGTGATATTTAATCATAAGTCTTTAAAATGGAGCCTGTTAAATGGTTAATCATGATTCCTCTCTTCCCTCTTTGCCACGCAAAAGCTTTACTATCATTTGGCGGACTTTAATCACGAGCTTCTTAGCCGTTTTAGTTGGTATAATTTTTTTACCCTCTATTCTTTCCACCAAGTGGGGGAATAAACAGCTAGAGAAACTAATCAATTCTCATATTGCAGGGAAAATAACTTTCCAACATTTAACGCTGAGCTGGTTTGGAGAGCAAACATTAGCAGATACTCTTCTTTTCAATAACGAAGAGCAAAAAATTGGGTCATTAGATAGAGCTGCTGCAAAAACTCCTCTTTGGAAGCTACTTTTTAATCAGGGAAAAAATGGAAATTTCGAGTTTAGCGGGCTAAATGCAGAAATTATTCAATATCCTGAAGGCCGTACAAACATTCATTATGCTCTGCAAGCTAGAAATTCTCCTAAAACATCCCTCGAGCAAAAATTATTAGTAATTTTATTAAAAGACATGTCCCTTTCTACTTCACTAGAAAAAGATAATCATATTTATATAAGTGGACATACTGTGCAAGGCCAGCAAGAAGGTTTCTTTAATCTTCAAGCTTCCATAAACAATCAAAAAAACAGCTCCAAATTTTTTATTTCCCACCCTTTCAATTCTCAGCCCATAGGTGCTATTCAATTACAGGTGGAAGCAAGAGATTTTCCCGTCAGTTTATTAGATGAAACAATAGCCCTTTTAGATGCCCGCTATCGCGGCCTATTAAGGGCATTTTTAGGAGAGACATTAAATTTACAACTTCATCAATCTAACAGCGCAGAGGGAATGGGCCTGAGGTTGAATATTAAATCACCTTGGGTGCAAGGCATGATAAGTGGCTTATTAAAAGATGATCGCATCCTTGTAAAAGAATCGGACTTTATTGAAATTAATTTGCAGCCTCATTTTGTAGATCTTATTAACCAGTTCGTTTCAGATAATAATAAGTTTCAGCTCAAGCAAGCTACCAAAGGACATTTTAACCTGAATGCCATGGAATTGGTTGTTGCTTCTGAGAAAAAAAGTAAGAATTACATCGATGTTATCAATTCTTACATGCAAGCAAAGTTAGTGATTGATCAGGCTGATTTATCGTTCTCACAGCCAATAGGAAATATTTCTTTGAAAAAATTTAATCTCATGCTTGATGCATTAGATAAAAGCAGTAAAATCATCCTTAACATTGATAGCCAAATCTTAAGAAATCATTCACTTACTCAAATGAACTTCAAGGGCCAGTTGAATAAAGTGTTTAGGCCTAAAATTGCTAGCGTGTTGAAAAATGCAGAAATATCATTGGATCTTAAAGGACTTCCGCTTTTACTTGTGGAAGAGATGAGTAGCCATCCTCATTTACTTGTAGACACTTTAGGTCAAACTTTTGATGCGCAAATTAATTTCTCTTATAAAGACTCCCCTCTTCTTGCTCTTAAATTTGCTTCCGACACCCTTGAGATGGATACTATCTACTTAAACTTCTCACCTCATCTAACTTTAATCGAGCCTACAAAGATTAATTACCAGCTTCCCTCCTCATTGTTAAACAAATGGTTCCTCCATAAATACCCCTTAAAATCTCAAGACTTAGTACCCATCGAAGTTATCCTAAAAAAAATAGAAATACCTACTCTTGATGTTGAAGGATTAAAAAAAGCAACGCTTGCTGCTCAGATCAGTATTCCACAAGTTAATCTCCTTAACTTTAACAATGAGAGGCTGCTTGAAGTTACCAACATTCAAGGAGAACTGGAAGGAAAGCCGCTAGCAAGAAGTAGAACAACTTTTACAGCTAAATTGGCTCCTCCCCCTAATAATCTGTCTTTAAAGCATTTGCTAGGGACGGAAGCTGATCTGCAGCTGATTGCTGACATAGAAAATAAGCCTGCAGGAGTAATGATTGAAGAACTTAAGGCAGAAATTAACAGCTCTCTAGGGCAAGCCCAATTCAGCGGACGCTTAGAAAATTTTGAAAAACTTTTTCTTAGTTCCCCTGCTACTATTAGCTACACATTGACCCCTAAGGCTCTAAAGGCTTTAAGCCTTAACACCAACTCCTTAGAGGATTCTTCAAAAATTTATATAAGCATGGAAGCAGACAAAAAGGGCATCAATTTTCTAGACTTAACTTCTTCAAATTTTAAAGGATTGATAAAAATTGATCAGCTCAACCTGTCCGAAAACGCGGGTGCCATTCACCATTTGTCTCTACCTTGGGAAGTTAAGGAGGTTGATAATAGCATTCACCTGCAAATCGAAGGTCTAACTAAATTATATGGTACCCATGAAGAGGGCTCGATAAATGGCTTTATTCGCCTAACTAATTGGGGAGAAGGAGGCCAATTAAATTTTTCTAAAATGCAGCTAAAAAGCAAGCTTCAGCTTGTTAACTTTCCTGTCATTCTTCTAGAAAAAGTTAGAGGATATCAGGATTTGAGCATGCTTATAGGAAAATCATTTAATATAGATGCTTTGCTTGATCTTTCAAATTTTAACCAGCCAGAAGGCAGTATGCAGTTAGCATGGAGTGGCAAAGGAACTAAAGGACAAGGAAATTTCGAAATTAAGAAGGGAATGGTCATAGCCAAGACTAGCTCTCCATGTACCGCCCAATTTACCTTAACTCCCGAGCGCTTTCAGATCATTCGTCAACGCATGCTAAATCCCAATAAAAAATCACCACATGTTATTTTAACTGGTTCTTCCACAATTTTATTAGACATAAATTCCCTAGCCTTTCCCTTGCATGCTAACGATCATCCCCATTGGTTAAAAGCAAGTATTAATTCTCACATCTACGTGGATCATTTAAATATTGACGATAAAAGCACTCCTAGCCATGTGTGGATCAAAAACATCCGAGGAAAAGTTAAAAGTCAGCAGCTAGCCCAAAGCATTGCTTTTTCTTTGGAAGGAGACCACGGTGTCGCATCCGATCATTCCTCTCTTCCCTTTTCAGTCATGGGTCAAATGAATCATTTATTTAGCTCATCTGGCAAGTTAAACACGGATCATTTAACAATGTCGCTTGAGGCTCAATGTAAGCAGTTTCCTGTCAAAGCTTTAACTCAATTTGCAAGTGTGGGAAATCTTTTACCTCAGCGCATTTCGGCCATTTTAGGCGATTATGTGAATGCTGATGTACGTATAAAGATTGATCGTTTGCATGGGCCCATTATTGCTAATTTAAATGGAAAAAGAGGAAGTATAGCTTTAGATGCAACCTTAAAAAAGGGTATTTTAACCCTTAATCAAGATTTTCATACTCAGATAGCTCTCACCCCCGAGTTAGGTAAATATGTATTAGAAGATATTCTTCCTTTAACTAAAGGATTGATTGGGTCTGACAATCCTCTTAATATTAATATTAAAGCGGAAGGATTTAGCTTACCCATCAAAAACTTTGATATTAAAGCGGTTAAAGTAGGCGCTGCTTCTCTAGAACTTGGAAAAGTACGTTTTAAGAAAGGGGGGCAATTAGGTTCTATTCTAAGCCTGTTTAATACTACTAAAAGCGATAATATCTGCGTTTGGTTTACACCTTTATACATAAATATGCAGGCAGGAAAGATGTTCTTCCAGCGTATGGATATGCTAATTATGAATTCCTACCCTATTGCTACGTGGGGAAGTGTAAATCTAGATAAGAACCGCGTGGATATGACAATTGGCCTGACGGCTCAATCTTTAATTAACGGCTTTAACATTACTGGTTTAGCGAAAGATTATATGCTACAAATTCCTTTTAAAGGCAAAATTAACAATGCTTCTATCGATACAAAGAGAGCAACAGCAAAAATTGCGGCTTTAGTAGCTGCTAATCGAGGGCCTGAAGGAATGTTAATCGGTACTGCTCTGCATATTGCTGCAGGAGGCTTAAAAGAGGGAAAAGCTCCCGCTCCTACAACTCATCCTTTGCCATGGAGTACAGAAAATGGAACGCTAAGTTCAGAAGAGACATTACCTCCTAATTCCAGTTCTTCTAGCCATCCTTTGCATAAGGTAGAAGAAAAAGCCTCTTCTTTGTTGCGTAATCTATTGCCTTTTTAGGTTCAAGTGCTCTTAAAAATGTACGCAAAAATACTTTTAACTCACCTTACACACAGATGAGTTGAAAAAATTATTCTAAGGGTATATTTTTTTCTTTGAAATGAGGAGAAAAAAATGAAACTTGATCTTCTTGATATTTATACGGATTATCTTATCAGCCAAAACCAACAAGCACCAGTCACAGGGCTATCGAATCTTTAAGATGGCCAGATTAGCCATGACAAAATCATCCGTTTTCTTAATAACAATCATGGCGGATCAAAAGAATTTTGGCAGTATGTTAAAAAGCAAGTGCGCCATCTAGAACAAGATAAAGTCGGGAAGCTATTTCCCACCGCCTGTAAAAGCGGTGCCAATACCAAAGAAAAGTGGTGGAGAAAGAATCTTGGGAATACCTACGGTAAGTGATAGACTAGCTCAAATAGCCTATCAAGAACTGCAAACTTTACAAAGAAATTCTATGTCTGCGTAAGATGAGCTCTTAATTGCCGTCCAAAAACCCAAACTAGAGGTTATCTAATTGTTTTCGCCATATAGCAAGCTTTTTAGGTGATTTTTCTCTTATTTCCTCGTAGTTCAGCATTAATTTATCCTTGCAGAAATAAGTTGTTGTCTTGTCAGAAATTTGAAGTTGCTGGCCTTTAACTGAAAAGCTGTTTGCAGCAAAGAAACAAACGCTAGCGATTAAAGGAAATGCTTCAATGCTCATTTTTAATAAAGCCTTCTTATCAACTTTTTTGAGGCCCCCGACAGCATACCATTTGTCAATAGGGCCACCCTCTTTGAAAATTTGGACGAGAGCATTTAAGGCTTTATTAGCAATTTCGTCTCCTTGCTGTGCCACTTCTCCGAGGGCATTGGCAGCATGTCTTTTGGCAGTATAATCGCCCTCCTTGAGAATTTGGATAAAAGCGTCTACCGCTTCCTTAGGAAGCTTGCCTCCTTGCTCTGCCACCATTCCTAGAGCATCGGCAGCAGCATATGTGGCATCGCTATCCCCCTCTTTGAGAATTTGGATAAGAGCATTTAGTGCTTCCTTAGGAAGCTTTTCTCCTTGTTTTGCTACTGCTCTTAGGGCATCGGCAGCACGCCTTTTGATACCATAATCGCCCTCCTTGAGAGCTTGGATGAGAGCATCTAACCCCTCCTTAGGAAGCTTGCCTCCATGCTTTGCCACTACTCCTAAAACATCGACATTAAACATTTTAGCAGCACGATCGCCTTCCTGAGGAATTGGGACAAGAGCATCTACCGCTTCCTTAGGAAGCTTGCCTCCTTGCTCTGCCAGGATTGCTAGAGCATCGGCAGCAGCAAATATGGCATCACTATCCCCCTTCTTGAGAATTTGGATGAGAGCGTCTACCGCTTCCTTAGGAAGCTTGCCTCCTTGCTCTGCCACCATTGCTAGAGCATCGGCAGCATGCCTTTTGGCAGTATAATCGCCCTCCTTGAGAATTTGGATAAAAGCGTCTACCGCTTCCTTAGGAAGCTTGCCTCCTTGCTCTGCCAGGATTGCTAGAGCATCGGCAGCAGCAGATATGGCATCACTATCCCCCTTCTTGAGAATTTGGATGAGAGCGTCTACCGCTTCCTTAGGAAGCTTGCCTCCTTGCTCTGCCACCATTCCTAGAGCTGTGGCAGCAGCAGATATGGCATCACTATCGCCCTCCTTGAGAATTTGAATGAGAGCATTTAGCATCTCCTTAGCAAACTCGCCTCCTTGCTCTACCACCATTGCTAGAGCATCGGCAGCAGCAGATATGGCATCACTATCCCCCTCCTTGAGAATTTGAATGAGAGCATTTAGCGCCTCCTTAGCAAACTCGCCTCCCTGCTCTGCCACCATTGCTAGAGCTGTGGCAGCAGCAGATATGGCATCACTATCCCCCACCTTGAGAATTTGAATGAGAGCGTCTACCACCTCCTTAGTAAATTCGCCTCCTTGTCCTGTCGCTAGTGCTAGAGCATAGGCAGCAACATATGTGGCATCGCTATCCCCCTCTTTGAGAATTTGGATAAGAGCATTTAGTGCTTCCTTAGGAAGCTTGCTTCCTTGCTCTGCCAATGTTTCTATATAATAGGCAGCAATACATGTGACATCACTATCCCCCTCCATAAGAATTTGAGCAAGAGCATCTGCCGCTTCCTTAGGAAGCTTGCCAATTTGCCCTACCACTATATTTAAAGCACGGGCTGCAGTGTCTTTAGCACCATAACAGTTATCACGGTCCTTAAGAATCTTAACAATCGATCTTACTATTTCTAGACATAATCTTTGCTCTTTTGCTATGAGGTTTGCTAAGTTCATTAGCATGAGTAGCATGTTTTTTATGGTATGTGGGTCAGATAATAATCGTTCGATAGTATGCATTATTTTAGGATGATTAAAAAGGCTTTTATTCCTAAGCAATCCTTCAAAGTCTAAACCTAACAAGGAGAGATCTATCATATAGTCTTTTACAAGCTCTATGAAACCCTCGTACTGCCTCACCTGAGTAGGATTTTGACACTCTTCAAAACAACTCGCAATCAAATGGAGTTCGCTTCTGACAGCTAGGTCGTGAGGTTCAGCAAAAAGGTCATCAAAAAAGGATTGTAGCGGGCTTGAATTTAAATAACGTCGATTACGTGAAGTAGACAAGGAAAGATATCCCGCAATCATGCGCAAGACTAGGATATAACGGGGCTCAAACTTATAATTGCATAAAAAACTTTGACATGCTTGTCTATTTTCTCCTTGCAGATATTGATTGGCAACTTTTGAAGCGGTTAGAAATTCTTGAAAGGTTAAGTGAATAAAATACCCTTTTCCTTCAGGAATGCGAAGAAGTCCACAATCGGCAAGCTCATTGGATGTGATTGCGTTGCCTCTAAAGTCATCGATCTCTTGCTTTCCTAAATAAAGGGTATTGTTTTCCATGGCAAAAAAAGCCATTTCTTCAAAAGCTGTAGCAATTTTGGCTACTTCTTGATTATAACGCAGGTTTTTCTCTGTAAGAATTTTCTCCTTAGTTTGACTGGATTGGCCTTGATCAATTCTTCTTAATAGAAACCATTTATACATCCAGTTAACAATCCGTTCGTAAATAGCCGTCATCGTAATGGATTGAGTAGAATCAAAAACCTCTGGCTCTTCGTTAAAGAGGCAGCAAAGAAGAGTCAAGTTAATGGGAATTTGAGCAAGACTTAAGACCTGGGGAGAGCTTTGTAATAAGTGGTAAAGTTTTTGTTTTTTTTCTTCTGCTTGAACTTGTTTGAAAAATCTATCGATATAACGTTCGACCCCTTCTTTATCAAAACCTAAAAGCTCTAGCTCACAAGAACGGTTAAAAGAGCAGCTTCCAGGTCTTGAGGTAATTAGAATATGGGGAAATAACTCTTTTAGCTCCTTAAAGGCTGTAGCCAGGCTTGTATTTCCTTGAGCTTCTGCAGAAAGTTCATCATAGCCATCTAAAACAAGAAGAGTTTTCTCCCGTAAAATGGCATTGTTTATACAAGCCTCAATTGCTCTTGAATCAATTTTGCCTGCATATTCCCTAGCAATAAGATCAGCGGGAGTATACTCTGTATCAGCAGGATATTTCTTTAAAGTAAGGTTTCTTAAAGGAATCCAAAAAAGATAAGAAAAAATGCCTTGCCAAAGCTCCTCTTTTGCCCAGCGATAGGCAATATAGTGGCATAAAGTGCTCTTACCAATTCCTGCTGCGCCTTGAATGTAAATTCTTTTAGCATTTTCTTTTTCAAGGCTTTTGTGCTCGAAAAGCTTTTCAATTTCAATATTTTGTTTAGGTTCGTAGATGGTTTCAAAGGTTGGGATGCGATCATCTTGTATTTGCTGGGAATGTTTATCAAGTGCTTGGTCACGCACTCTTCTTTCTTTGCTTTCAATGATCCCTAAGCGTACATAAATGTCTTCTAAAGGAACTTTAAATTCCCACTCTTGCTCTGCTTTAATTCTAAAAATAGAAAGGGTTTTTTGAGAAAGGTAAAGGCTTCGAAGAGAGTTAATGAGAGTTTGTGGATTGAGGGGTACTTGAGACAAGGGCTGCAATGCATGGTATTGAATAATAGGGCTAATAAGCAGCCTTGCATTTTGCTCTAAATGGATTTGACTAGCGTTAGCCTGGACATTAAAATGTCCAGGCGTGGCTTGCAAAGCTGTAAGACTGTGCTCACAACCATCTAACCCATCAGCAGAGCGTTGTACTGATGGGCTGCTTACTTTGGGTTGTTTCCAAACACCCCTGTAGCTAACAATTGAGCAGTTTTTTCAGAAGGATTGGCCACTACCGCGGATTGAGAATGAGATTCTTGATACATATGGCTTACTCTTGCTTTTCCTCCATTTATACCCATTACCAAGTTTTTTGCATGTGGGCCTATCCTATGATGTTCATCTATAGCACTCCCTTCAGAGATAGGTTCTAGAAGCTTGGGAGTTTGCAGAGGCACTGGAGTGGGAATAACGGATGGTGAATCTTTTATCTCTTCTTTTTGCTCAGCTTTAAAAAGGATGCGTAAATTTTTTCCCCATAGATAGCCCTTTTGCTCTAATCTAGAAGCGCAAACCAGGCCGATTAATTTAGCGCTAATCGATAAATAAAGCTTTTTCTCCTGTTCAAAATAACGCGTTTTTTCTTCTTCGGTAGAAAGAGCACGTAATTGTTGTATTAATTCAAGTGTTTTTCTAGGTTTTTCAGCATCTAAAACCGTAGGGTTTGATTTAATACGCTGGATAATTTTTGCTTGATCATTTAGAAGAGCTAACTCTTCCTCTGTAAAAGTGAGATAAGCATTGTGTCTTACCTGTTTAGCTTTAAGATAGGTAAACTTAGGTAAATCCTTTCCTTTTCTACCTTGTGCTAAACGATTTATGATCCTGTCTTCCAGCTCTGCATTGCGTCCACTAAAAATAAGATTAAAAAGCCGCTGTCCATACTTGGCTGTATAATAAGCGACCTCTTCAGAAGAATAACCTTTATGAATTAATTCTTTACTATGTAAAAGCTTAAAGCCTACTTGCTGAAGAGCCGAGCCTAATAGGGTTTGTTGCGAGATAGGAAGGTCTGCGGCACCGCTTTGTCCATTCACGACATGATACACAGCGGACCGACACACATAAGCTTCATTAGCAAATGTGCTGGCTAGGATTTGACGAGATTGATGCTTTATTTGCAGTTGAGCTATTTCAATGATTTTTTGGCGTAGTGAATCTTTTAACTTACGGCAACTTTCTTCCAATACAGCGCAATTCTTTTGCTTTATTTCAATCAGCTCTTGGATATCTTCATCGTCACTATTATGGTCTAATTTTTTTAAGTCGGCCAGCTTTTTATCTAATGTTTGCTTTTTTGCCTCTAATTCATCCATTAAAGGCTTCCTTTTACTCTTTAAAGCTAGGATTTGTTCATAGCAATCTGTACATTGTTCTAAATGTTCAAAATAGAGCCTGTTAAGAGCGGCAATTGTAATGTCTTGTGCACGTACTGGTAGAGGATCTAATTGGCTTAGCTGCTGTATTTTATCATTAAGTTTGTTTAGATAATGATTGTGTATGTTTTCTACCCCTTGAAAAATGGCATCATAATCTTGCTGACAGAGCGAGATGTGGGTTTCTTGGGCATCTTTAGGCAATTCTGCTTTAAGGGTTTTGCTTAGCCTTTTTTTAACAAGATCTTTAAATGCTTGCCATTCCTCTTGCTCCAAGCTAGCATGCAGGGAGAATAAACTTGCCGCCATTTCTTGAACATGTTTTTGATATTTATACTCTTTAAATATTTTGGTAAATTCTTCTTCAGAAAAAAGCCTCTCTCCTTGAATTAAGGGATTATTTTCTTCATCGTGAAGAAATTTGGGATAGATTTCTTTATCTTTGGCTAGGGTATCTGCATAGGCATTCGAATCTCGCTGGGAAGCAGAGGTCATCTTAAATAGTTCTTCCGAAATGCTATAAAAACCATCAATGATAGCATTGGTAATGCGACCTTCAAAATCGGGTCCTTCCCTTTTAATCCTTGCTTCTGCATGCTCAAAAAAAGAGCCTTCTCCTGTAAACGTGGTTAGAATAGAAGTATCAATATCGGAGGTTAATTTGCGGCTACCAGGAGCTTTAATAGCAATCTTGCACTTTTGCGACTTTTCTAAATCTCTAGGCACATGAATTGTTTTTTGGGTGACTATAAATTCGTACCATTTCGCCGTAAAGGTATACCCATCAGTAGCCGTTTTCGCTATCCTACCTGCTATTTCAGCTTCTAAATTAAAATAAGAAGAAGGAAATATTCTTAAAATTGCTTCTCGGTAGCTGGCATAGTCGACTATATCGCGGTCCTCTATGTGGGTTTGCATCTTTTGAGCAGCTTGCTCCTGAGCGCCCGCCTCTAGGTAAAAAGTTGTGACATATAATTTCTTGAGGGTTTCCCAATCGGTATCTCCTAGCTTTTCAAACCGTTGGATTGCAGGAAAATCTCGTTGAATAGACATAGACATAGTGACCTCTTTGGTTAATTTAATACTATGTTATGAAAAAATGGGCCTCCTAATAAACAAGGAAGGGGTAATTAATTTCTTTCCATCCTTTGGTTTATTCATAACTTAATGATAGTTAAGGATTTTAGTTTTATGCAAGTTTTTTAGTTTAAGAATAGGCTATTAGCATTAAAAATATCTTTGTTAAAGACCTTGATAATCTAGCCCACATTCAGCAAGTTAATTTCCATGAGTATATAATTTCTGAAAAAGGGTCCTAAAACTTGTAACATATGTTATATATTAGGATTTAAATTAAGGATTAGCTTTTTCATACCTTCAAGGGTACATTTTATCAAGAGATAAACACCTTCAAGAACTCGGAAGATCCAACGCAGGGTAGGCATCTTTGTAGGCTTTCCTAATTGATTAACAATAGAGGTAGATAATCTTTGTAATTGTTGACGCAAGTGACGCTGAGTAAGGATATAGACCAGCAAGCAAAGACATATAATCATGGCTAAAGCTATAATCCTTTACTTATTTTTAAGGAATGCCAAATAGATCTAGTAACGAGCAGATGCCCTTGCTGCCATCTACAAACACGCCCTGAACTTAAAGAAAATGAGCCATGCTTGCGCGGCCCTAGATTGGAAGGTTTTATTAATCTGCTGATGGGCCAATTTTTTTTTAACTAAGTTTAAAATAAAAAACCATGATTGTTTAGATCATGGTTTTTAAAATTTCTGGATAGAAATAAGGGCGTCTATTAATCGTAATTTCTATCACGATTAGAACGCTGTCCTCCTCTAGAATAGGAATCTCCACCGTTGCCACGAGGGCTTCTACTGTCACGGCCACCACCACCTGCACCTGGTTGGCGCTCTTGGGCGGGACTTAAATGAAGATTACGCTCTAAGAAAGGCTTTTCATTAAGTTCGTGGATGCATTTTGCAGCTTCATCATCAGCTTCCATTTCTACAAATCCAAAACCTTTAGATTTGCCTGTGTACTGATCTTTAATAATTTTGATGGAGACAACAGTTCCAAAAGCTTCAAAAAGAGGCTTTAAAGTCTCTTCACTTGCTTTCCAGGATAAATTGCCTACAAAAATTTTCTTCATATGGACTCCGTTTGAAATATTATAATAATTTTTTACTGTATTTTTTTATGTTTAAAAGCAAGTATTTAAAGGTAAGAAGAGCTAGCATTAGGGTGGTAAGCAACCGCTCTCCTTTGCTAACTTTTACTTAAATGCTTAGTTTATAAATTTTTAGATCCTTGTGGCTTACAATCGTAAGGATGTGAAAGAATATTAAAAAAATTTAGCATGAATTCTAGTAATTTAATAAAGTAAGATTATTTTATATAATTGATAATGCTTCTATTTACCTGTATTTCTAGCTTCTATACTTTATTTAATAACTAAATCTGCCTACATCGTTTTATTCAAGCTGCGAAGTTAAAAAATTGGAAAAACCATGGCTTAAACCATGGTTTTTAGAAATCGTTTAAGATCGATAATCTTATTACTCAGATGCAAAAGATCTATCTCGATTAGAACGTTGACCACCCCGGTGATAGGAGTCCCCACCGTTGCCGCGAGGGCTTCTATTATCACGACCACCACCTGCACCAGCTTGACGCTCTTGGGCGGGGCTCAAGCGCAAATTACGCTCTAAGAAAGGCTTTTCATTAAGCTCGTGGATGCATTTTGCAGCTTCATCATCAGTTTCCATCTCAACAAATCCAAAACCTTTAGATTTGCCTGTATACTGATCTTTAATAATTTTGATGGAGACAACAGTTCCAAAAGCTTCAAAAAGAGGCTTTAAAGTCTCTTCACTTGCTTTCCAGGATAAGTTGCCTACAAAAATTTTCTTCATATGGACTCCATTTTGGGTTGGTTAACAACTGCAATATTAAAGGAGAAAAAGAGAGATCTATAAAAAGCTCTTAAGCGCTAGGAAAGAATGATTTATAAGATAAAGGCTATTGGTACGAGCCCTTAGACCTTATAAGTAAACTGTGTTGGGAAATCTTGAAAATTTGACATCTAATGAAGCCCAAACATAGTCCAAGAGAAGATTAAAAGATTTAAAATTCTCTAGTTTCATAATTTTTCTTACGACTTTAAATACTTATTAGATACTAGCTCGCCTCATTAAATTGCAGATACTCAAATTATCAGCTTTTTTTAGATTAATGTCTACAGATTTGTAAAATTATAATTTTTAGCCTAGCTGATTCTTTTATAAAAGTTTTATCAGCCTACTGAACTTTATACTTTAATTTTTGAAAATAAAGAAATCTATTCACAAAATCTTCTGTTAAACCATTAAGAGTTTTAGTTAATAAATCGGAAAAATCTTTTTTTGGTGAAGTAATCAGCTCTTGTTTCTCCCAGGTAATTGCTTGATAAATAATTCCTTTTTCTAAAGAGACACGCTTTAGACTAACAGGTTCAAATAAACGACATGAACAGCTAGCAGTATAGAACTGATCGATAGAATCAACTAACACTAGTACATGAAACAGAGGTAAGAAAGGCTGGTTAGCTTCATGCAAAGTTGTTGAGCTAATCCCTATTCTGGCAAGTTTTTCTTGAATATGCCCTTTCACTTCTTCTTCATTAATGTCAAAATTCTTATTCTCGCCCTTCACTAGCTCTAAAGTTATGCGAATATTTGGTTTTAAGTTATATAAATTATCGCTTCCCACCCACTGATTGTCTTTTAAACTTACGATCCCTGGCAAGGTAAAAGGGAAGCCCTCACTTGAAATAGGATTTAAAGGCTTTTTAAAGGAAATAAGGGGAGCTTTTAATGATCCAGAAGCTTGAGCAGTAGAAATAGCCGAAGGATGGTGATTAATTGAAGAAGAAGGTGGATTTGCACACACCATACTCGCCTTCAAATGCACCGCTAAAATAAAAGCATAAACTATTCTTACCATAGACTTCCTTAAAATATTAGTTTTTCGTAGAAAAAGACAACAGACTAGGAGAGCTATCTTTATTTATTTTAAAGGATTTAAAGAAGTATTCGAATTCTAAGCTAGGATCAGCTGCCGATTTAGACAATACGGATAAAACATACAGTTTGTTTTTAGCTAAAAAGGCACGTCCTTTAATAGTATAAGACTCATTAGTAATTAAAAATTCTACATTTTTAATATCCTCTAGGCTTCCTTGCTGAAACTTTTCTAATCTGTTTCCTGGGTTTGATACCACCATATCATCGACAATATTTTTTAAAGCCTTTTCACTATCTCGTATTTTGTTAACGTCTAAAAAGGATATTACGCTAATCATAAAGACATGATCATTATTTTCTGAGACATACATCTCATATTGCTTAGATTCTTTAGTTTTACTATCTAAGGCCCGATCGGTAGCGTGCTGGGGTATAGTAGGAAATTTTGAAGTAAAGCTTTTGGAAGCTGGTATATAATCTATCCACCCTTCAAGGACAGGTTCAGAAACGCTGCTATTTTCTTTATAGGAATTCTTTGAAGCCAAAAACATGTCGTCTACAATATTTTTTCCGTATCCATACAAAGTAAAAGCTCCAATTAAACTTACAATAATACTACCCACTAGAAAACTTTTGAACATAGACCATCCCATCCACTTGTTGTATGATTAAATTTTTTTATAACGGATCCCTCATAATGCTACAACAAAAATAAGAAAAGAAAAATTTTTGCTATTTTTATCCGCAGAGAATGCTAGCTAAATTTACTTTACGTCTTTAAAAATAATTCATTTGCTTTGAATGATAAGTGGATAGATTTAAATAAATTAATTAATTGAAAAACAAGGCTTTTATCTTTAATTTTAAGCTTGCTGGAAAGAATAGTTGCTTGACTTGTACTTTAATAGACCTTGCACACCGTCTGGTTTTGCAGGAGGAGGAGGATTGATATGAAAGAAAATTTTTCTTTACTCGCACTCATTATATTTTTGCTTTCAGCTTGCCAAAATGAAAAGGTGCCTAAAAAACAAGAAGCTATACTTAGATTGGCTTACGAGGAGTCTCCCTCCAGCATGGACCCACGCTATCCAGCTAATTTAATTACTAAAAATCTTTTGCATATGCTCTATGAGGGTTTGATGAAGATAGATCATCAAGGCAACGTTATCCCAGCAGTAGCCCTATCTGTAGAAGTATCTGCTGATTTAAAAACTTATACTTTTGTCCTCAAGGATACAAAATGGAGTGATGGCACTCCTTTAACAGCAAAAGATTTCGAACAATCATGGATGAGTGTTTTACTCCCTTCTTTTCCAAGCAAAAATCTTGATCTACTCTATATAATTAAAGGTGCCAAGGCATTTAAAGAAGGAAGTGGCTCTGCAGAAGCAGTAGGCATTAAAGCGTTAGATTCTAAGCATCTAATGATCCAGCTGGAAAATCCTACTCCTTATTTTTTAAAGGCAGTAACCACCCCTCTGTATTTTCCCGTTCATCCTTCTCTAGGATTCCTCCAGAAAAAGGAAAATTATCCCTTAGTAACTAATGGCCTCTTTAAAGTTAGAGAATGGAAACCCTCAGAAAAAATTGTTCTCGTTAAAAATTCCAGTTATTGGGATGCAAAAGTGGTCGCTATCGACGCTGTGGTCTTGTCGGCGATGGATGGAAACAAAGCTTACAAAATGTTTGAAAGAGGAAAGGTGGATTATGTGGGCTCCCCTTTAAGCCATTTACCCTTACAGGCTGTGCCGACCTTAAAACACCAAGATCTATTAAAGATTAAGCCTGCAGCAATTATGCATGGGCTACACTTCAATACAAAAGCTAACTTCCTAAGCAATGTCAAAATACGTAAAGCTTTTAACATGGCCCTAAATAGAAAAGTTATTGCTGAGCTGGCTACCCAAGGAACTAACTTGCCTGCAACAGGGATAATTCCACCCCTAGAAGATTGGGAAGCTATAAACTACTCTCAAGACAATGATCTTCCAGCAGCTTGGCAATTATTTCAAGAGGCTTTACAAGAAATGGAAATGGATAAAGATTCTCTCCCTCAGCTTACCTTAACTTATGCTAATACAGACATGCAAGGAACAATTGCTCAAGCTGTGCAGCAGCAGTGGAATCATGCATTTGGTTTTACCATTCAGCTACAAAAGCAAGAACCTGAAGTTTTCGCCCAATATATTGAAAAAGGAGATTACCAAATCACGTTGAATTCATGGGGTACAAGATTTAGTGATCCTCTAGGTTTTTTAGAAAACTTTAATTATAAAATTTACAATCTCACCCTTAGCCAGAACGAAAACGCAAAATATCTTGATTTATTAGCTTCTTCTTACTTGGAAAAAGATAGCGATACACGCAGAAAATATTTAGAAAATGCTGAAAAACTTCTTATGGACTCCATGCCTATTGCTCCTTTGCTTTTTGGTTCTTTCCCTTATGCAGAAAGCGAGAATTTAGGAGGTATAGGCCTATCAGACATAGGGATTTTAGACATTAAATATGTCTTTTTAAAAGATATAAATGAGGGTCCCCCTTAATCTTTTAAGCCTATTATTAACTTTAGCAATAAGCCTAAAAAGGCAGTCCTGATCAAAAGGAAAGGCTTTTTCACTTACTCCCCGTCCATTTAAAGGGGTTGCTTCAAGATAACTACATAAGCAGCTGTTTAAAAACATTGGACAAGGTTTTCTAAATTTTATCTTTTTATTTAGAGATCTCCTTTTTGTCCTCAAAAAGCTTTTCCTTTACTTCAATTAAAATATATCTATCACTTTTTTCTGCTATTACGGCCTATTGCCTCCCCCCTCCTTGCCTAGTTTAGAATATCTTTATAAAAATCTTCTCCTAAGCGTTAAAGCTTGCCTATCTACTATTTTTGTTCATTAGAGTAAAAGGCTTACTATGGGTGATTTCCTCAGGGCCAAAAAACTGCATAGGGCCAGGATTGATATAATCATCATTTAAGCGCCATTTGACACTTTCTTGCTTAAAATAATTAAAGATAGGGCTTGTTAATTCGACTAATGCTTTTTTAATCACCGGCTTAGTTTTTCCATGACGTTCTTCTAAATGAATCATAGAAACAAGAGGTACACCACAAAGTTCCCAATTTTCTATAGGCTCATTCAATTTTTGTATGCATGCCATATAGCCAGTTGCTCCCGCCTGAATCAATAATGTAGCTAGATGACCTAAGGTATAACAGTATTGGCTATCGAAATTAGAAGGTAAGCAAGCGCGACCTTCATAACCGCAAAATAGAGGCTGAGGATTAAATTTTACCACGGAAGAATGTTGAGCTAATCGTTTTGTTAACTCTTGGCGGACAGTTTCAATAAGAAGACGCTCGGTATCAATTTTAGCTACTTGTACATTGCCATGAGGGTCACGATCCAGCAATAGCTGCATTTGAATATCTTCGGGTAAAGTTTGTAAGCTTTGCTGAGCTTTTAAAGAAAGAAAAGATTTAATATAATTAATTTTTTCTTGGTTAGGTATTAAAGATTCAATTTTTTCAGCATACATTTGCTTTGTGCTTAAGAGGGTATTCAATTCTTTGATTAGGATTTTGTATTCTGGAATAAATTCAATAAGCCCTTCAGGGATCAATATGGCGCCATAGTTTTTGCCACTTTTAGCACGTTCAATTATTAAGTCCGCTATTATATGGGTAATATCTTGAAGAGTCCATCCTTGCGCTTCAACTTCTTCTCCAATAAGAGCCAAATTGGGGTGGGTGTTCAGAGCCACTTCTAGCACAATATGAGAAGCTGTTCGCCCCATAAGCTTGATAAAAAATGTATATTTTTCTGCCGATAAAGCATCGACAAGAATATTTCCTACAAATTCAGAATATGTTTTTGTGGCCGAATCAAACCCAAAAGAAAGTTCAATAAATTCATTTTTTAAATCCCCATCAATTGTCTTGGGTACACCAATTACTTTAGTAGCCATTCCCTGGCTTAAAAAATACTCTGCAAGCAAAGCGGCATTTGTATTAGAGTCATCCCCACCCACAATAACCAAACCATCGAGCTTTAAATCTTTTACTGTTTGAGCAGCTGCTAAAAATTGCTGTGAGGTTTCTATCTTTGTCCTACCTGCTCCAATTAAATTAAAGCCCCCTTGATTACGATAAGAAGCTAAAACTTCCGCATTAATTTCTATATATTTATTTTTAACGATACCATCGGGTCCTCCTAAAAATCCAAAGAGCTGGCTATCAACATGCAATTTTTTTAAAGAATCAAACAACCCAGAAGCAATATTGTGTCCTCCGGCTGCTTGACCTCCAGAAAACACAAAGCCTATACGCATAGGAAATTGTTCTTGAATTTGGCTCTTTGCGACTTTTAAGTGAGGTCGCTGATAAGTATGGGGAAAGAGATGTGCTAAGGCAGAATCTTTCACCACTAAATTGCCGGTAGGAATAAGAGCAAGTGAATGGATGTCATTTAATAAAGGCGGTAACAAAGGTTGGTATTCCATGCGGATTTTCTGTAAAGTACTAGGCATAAAAGCTCCTGCTCTATAAATTACTATTTATTTCTTCACAATGTGGCTTTAAACCAATTGACTGTTTCAGCAATAACTAACTCTTGATCATTTTTATGGGTAAAATGATGGTCCCCTTTTGGTATTTTTATAAATTTAGAGGTTGCTCGCGCAGTTGAGCGTTTATTTTCATATAGGTTTGCATGATCTACTTTAACCACGCTATCTTTTAGCCCGTGGATATGCAACAAAGGCACATCGGCTAAGGCTTCTAAAGTAGGTGCTAGATCAACATTGAAGAACTCCTCAAAAAATATAGGGCTACCTTGTTGTCCCTCAATGCTTAGCAATTGTTCGCGTACCTTTGCAGGTGTATGAACGTCATGGAAAATACGCCAGGCCTCTTGCCACTGTGCTGTGTTGTATAGAGGAGCCCATAAAGCAAGGCTTTTAATGTTCTTATGCGAGTGCGCTGCCATAAGAGCTATTGCCGCACCGAAAGAGCGGCCCATAACACCTAGACGATAAGGATCAATACGCGCATGCTTTTGCAAATAGCTTAAGCTGGCGCCGGCATCTTTTAACAATCCTTTCACACTTGCTTCGCAAAAATCTCCATCGCTATCGCCACAACCTCGAAAGTCTATACGAAGGGATGCTATTCCCCTCTTTGCTAATTCTTTAGCTAAAGTAACAGCAGTGCGAAAACGGCCTATCTTATTCCCTGCTAAACCATGGCACATTAAAATACCAGGAACTTTTTCTCCCTTTAAAGGAAGGTGTAAAACACCAAAGAGCTTGTATCCTTCCACTTCAAGAACGATAGCTTCTTTCTCCTCTACTCTTTCCATTGAAATCTTTCCTTTACATTCAAGCAGGTTAAAAGCAAAGCCTCTGAGAGCTGCGACTTATACTTCAATTAACTAATTACAGCGCATAGCTCATCTAATAATTTCCTAGCGATATAGACAGGAAGAATGCAGATGCATGGCCTGCCTGGTAATTATTTAGCAAGACCCCTAATATATTGCCCTTAATGCGTACAAGTACAATAAAAAGTAGATATGCTTTAGATGCAATGCCTCTTTCTTCTTCTTAAGCAATCTGATTTACCTTTAATTGCACGCCTCAATCGTTAGTTTTTTTCTTTTTTCTTCACTTTTGCAATTAAATTGTCTCCAAATGTTTTATATATTACGTCTATAGGCCCGGCTGTCAACAAAAAGATGCAATTATTATCTTTAGCGGATGAAACCAACGAGCTAGCAGCTCTATAAATAAACATTAAAAAACATTTTGCTGGGACTAAACTTCTTGATTTTAACTACAAATGAGGTCTTAACTCTAGCGAGGTAGAAATAAGAGTGGCTTTATTATTTCTTACTGTCAATTGAGCGCACTCATCTATAGCTATCAGAAGAATACTATTTCCTAGCCACCTTGAAAAAATGGTGCATTATTTATTAATTAATCGATTTAGTAAATCTTTGTTTAAAGGACCCGTCAAGTATATCCTTTGAAAGACCGTTAGCGTTATTAATACTTTTTACGACCTGATCAATATCCAGCATGGCTTGGTAAGCCTAATCTTCTTTCTTAAAGATTCAAAGGATTTTATGAGTAGTAGAAGAGGCATTTAAAAGCCGATCAAACAATTCTTTTTCAACAGCATAAATTTTTTCCACATTAGATAGCCTATCCAATCTGCTTTTTACGCTTGTATCATGGCTAAAAGTTCTTTTATTGGTGCTACCTATGCTATTTTCCTTTATATATTCCACACAGCCTTCCTATATTTTAACTTTTACTCACAGGAGGCAAATAAATGCCTACATAGTGACGCTTCCACCAATTGCCTGACTCTTTTTTCTCTTGAAGTGTTGTAAAATGGTATTCATAGAGATTAGCTCGCATATATGTAGGAGGCTTATCAGGAAAAGGATTATTTTTCATCAATTTTACAACTTCTGGCGAGTTTTCCATTAATCGATAGATAAAACGTGTAAACCAGGGATTGTGTTTAACTTCTCCAAGGGCAGCAAACCAAAGCTGCCAGTCTAATCGCGGCTGATAAGGTGCTGCCGGGCGAGGAGAAATTTTAAGATTCCCAGGCTTCCATTTAAATTCATATATTTTCCATGTCCTACCATCCTCACTTCCTTGCACTTCAATTTCATAACGCCGAGTAACCATACATGAAAACAGGCCATATTTATTGACAAGATAAAACGGACTTATTATAGCAAAAACCCGCTCTACCGAAGGTAAAGAGCGAAAAAGCTGGACAAGTTGGAAAAAATTTAGCACGATCAAAGATATGGCTGAGATAGAGACCCAAAGAGAAGTAAATAGTTCTCTTGGAGAATTAGAAAGCGGGAGGTAGGGTTGCAGCCACGGCAAATAATTATCTTCCAAAAGCATAAAACTAAGCGCAATAGTAAGCCCATTAAAAAAAGTAAAATTACCTGTTAAGATTAGGATCGATTGGAACAATACAAGGATAAGAAAGGTATAAACTCTGAAGTCTGGATTAGTAAAAATAAAGAAAGGTAAAATAATTTCAAAAAAGAAGACAGCAAGCGTGGATAGTTGAGATAACCATTTGGGTTGATGATGAAGGAAATAAGCTATTTTATTAGGAAGCGGCTGCGTTTCATAATGATATTGCATGGCAGATAAATTCCTCCATTCCTGGCTCCCTAATAGAAATTTCACTATCCCTGAAGAAAACATTAAACGAAAAAGAATAACCCACAATAAGAATACAGCAATAGGTAAAGGAGGCGATTGTAAAGATAAAAGGAAACCGGCAAACCCTACTTCTATCAATAAAACATCCCATTGAAAAGACAAAAAATAAAGAGAAGGAGAAACATAAGATAAATATAATAAACAAAGAATAAAGAGCATCCAGCTAACAGCAACCCCACAAAGCACTAGGCTTGCCCCTATTATTCCTACTAAGGCTACCCCTCTTAGCATTTTGTCACTCGTGCTTATCCAAAATATAGAAGGTGTTTTTAAATAATGCTTATACGTTTTTCTCCTTCGCATGCCGCTAAAAATCTCCTTCATTGGAAGGATGCCTTTAGACCCATATAAACCTTTCACTTGAATAAATAAGGACCAGAAAGCAAGGAGGTAACATAAACCTAACAATTTGATAAATGCCCACTGCCCTGCTATAAAGGTAGCATTTGACTCCATAAAATTTTGCATATACCAGCTTAATGTGTTAATTGATAATTATTTATTAGCAAATTGCCTAAATAATCAACTCAAATAAGTGAATTCTTTATTGAGTCTTTTTTATATTATTTCATCTCTTTAAAATTTTATTTTCCTTGCAGACTATGGCCCTGCTCTCACCTATTAAAGGAGATAATAATTTTAACTTTTCCTTCCCTAGTTAGGCCCATCATCCATATAAAATATAGAGGGCAAACATTTCAGTTTCCTGCTAAAAATTGATAATAGCCTGCTGGGTTATATAAGTATTACTCTCCCCCTTTGAGCCCGCACTTATCACCTTTTAATTCATTTGCAATGATATAAGCATACTTCCTTATCCGTACTGACTTAAGAAAAATTCTGTAATCAAGCAGAGCTCCACATATTTAGTTTTCTATACACTATATTGCTTAATTGATTGAGTATAATTTTTCTTTATTCTTTGTCTAATTTTGGTATAAAGAAAATGAATAATATCTTAAGTGCTTTATCATAAGCATAATATTACTAATAAACGGTTTTTAAGCCTTGCCAGAAGAAATCTGAGCTAAAACAAAAAATATTAAGCTAATCTTAATATTCAGAGATATTTCTCCCTCTCTACAAAATTTTATATAAAAGTAGCCTAAGTGATAATAAGGAAAAATGGCAGAAAATCTTCAAATAAATTCAAATCTTGCCAGAACAAAATATTATTTAGACAATAAAATATGATGAAGCGTTTGAGGGGAAAGCCCTTCAATACGAACGATTTTTAGGCGCGCGGTTTTTCCTTGCACAATCTGCAGAGAAGTTTTAGGGATACCTAAAGTAATGGAAAGAAGCCTAAGCAGCTCATCGTTCGCTAGCCCTTTTTCAGGAATAGCGGAAAGACGTATTCTGAGGCGATCATTTTCCCAGCCTGCTATTTCACTTTTTTTGGCTTTCAAAACGACTTTAATAGGCAGATAGATGGGAGCTAAATTGCTTTTAAACATATTGAATATATTTTACAGATTATGCGTTTATAAATTAAGCTTAAGGATAGCCATGAAATATCAATGAAGTTAATGAATAAGGAGGCTTTTTCCCATGAATATTTTACAAAAGTATCGCATAGCTTTTATTGTGGAAAGCATTTTATTAATTATTTTAGGAGGGATAGCTATTACTGCCCCTTTCATAGCGACCTTAAGTATTGAATTAATAGTAGGGAGTATTATTTTTCTAGGAGGGGGCGCTCAACTTTATAAATCTTTTAAAGCTATCCATGAACCCGGGGGAGCCTTATCGTTGGCTTGTGCGATTATCTCTATGTTAGTAGGAGCTTGCATGCTTATCTATCCTATGGCAGGTATGCAAACTCTTACTCTACTAACTGCCCTCTTTTTTTTGGTTGAAGGCATCATTAAAATAAGCATTAGTCTTGAAATAAAAGGTACACCTAATTGGGGGTGGCTGCTTTCTAGCGGAATTATTGCCCTTTTGATGTCAGGTATTATTCTCTCAGATTGGCCCGAAACTTCTCGATGGATAATTGGCCCATTGGTAGGAATTAATATGACTTGGTTCGGATTTTCACTCTTAGCGCTCGCTATTCACATTCCTACCACTAAGTAATA
Organism: Neochlamydia sp. S13; assembly: GCF_000648235.2. Lineage (NCBI taxonomy): Bacteria > Pseudomonadati > Chlamydiota > Chlamydiia > Parachlamydiales > Parachlamydiaceae > Neochlamydia > Neochlamydia sp. S13. The sequence goes on from NZ_AP017977.1 coordinate 1,181,927, forward strand.
AAACCTCTCTGCTTCTATATTAAGACGCATTAAAGCAATAAAAAGATAAAGGAATTAAAAGAATTTTGCCCTAATGCTAGCCAAGTGTGCTGGGCCAGCTTATAGTGTTAAATATGATAAAAAGGACTTCACGCCTTTCATTAGCCTGCCCTTAAAAAAAAACAATTTAACTTTCCTCCGGTTTAAAAAAAATTTTAAGTAAAATGCATCTATTCTTTATCCTTTGGTTTGTTTACCTGGCAAACAAGTAATAATATTGATGACTAGGTAACTATTCAAAATTTGATTTTATATTTATCCTTCCTTCATGAATGCTAAAAGTTTCCTTCCTCTTCTAGAGCTTTTACAAAACCTTGAGCCTACGCTTACCATTTAACTTACTTGCCTGTAAATACTCCCTTGCAATAAAAAAGGTTTGCCAGACTATTTAACCATCTAATATACTCAATTTTTATCCACATCATTTTAGCTTATAGCTTAAATATGCCTGAGCTTCCAGAAGTAGAAACTATCGTACGAGAACTTATCGCGACTGGCTTAGTCGGTAAACAAATTGCAACCGCCTATGTACAGTGGCCTAGAATAATTGATACCTCGGATGATCAAGTATTTATACATCAAATCCAAGGTCAGTCTATTAATAACTTAGAAAGACGTGGAAAGTATTTGGTATTTACTTTGTCACAAAGTACTTTGTTCGTACACCTGCGTATGAGCGGTAAATTTGAATGGCTCGCCAACCCGTTGCCTATTAAAAAGCATGAACATATACGCCTAGTTTTTACAGATGGAACAATCCTACGTTATGAAGATCCCAGAAAATTTGGACGGTGGTCTTTATATAGTGACTCAGCAGAGAAATTAAGCAGACTTGGTTTAGAACCTCTCTCTTCTAACTTTACCTGCTCAGCATTAACTTCTATGCTGCAAAAGTATGCTTCTCAAATTAAACCCTTTCTTCTTAATCAAAAGCATATTGTAGGGCTAGGAAATATATATGTTGACGAAGCTTTATGGGAAGCTAAAATAAATCCCCAACAATTAACTAATTCTCTGACTAAAAAAGAGATAAAAGCATTACACCAAGCCATTCGAAATGTGCTAAACAAAGGGATTGAAAACAAAGGAACAAGTTTAGGTGTAGGAGTAAGTAACTACTATAGCGTTAGCGGAAGAAGAGGGGGTCATCAGCATCATTTAAAAGTTTTTCGCCAGCAAGGATTAGCCTGCTCAAGATGTAGCACACTTATTATTAAAATTGTGGTAGCCCAGCGAGGGACTCATCTTTGCCCCACTTGCCAAAAGAGTGAGATCTTTAATGAAATCAAGCCTTTATAAGCAAGTAATTTTTGATCTAGGAGGAGTGCTTTTTTATTGGAATCCTAAAGAAGTTTCACGTCTTCTTAAAGAAAAAGATCCTGATTTCCCTCTGCATATCGAGAAAATTATTTACACACAAACGTGGACTGATTTAGACGCAGGAATCCTTTCTTTAGAGGAAGCTGTGCAGCAGCTTAGTACTTGGTACCCCCGTCAATATATTGAACGTTTTGTTAGCCTTTCTTTAGAAAAGCTAGTGCCTCTAGAAAAAGGAATTAGTCTTTTAAAACAAGTTCAAGCAAAGGAAAAGCAAACTTTTATTCTATCTAACATTTCGGGAGAGTTTTTTAAGAAGATATCTCTATACAAAAGCCTTTTAGATAGCTTTGATGGCGCCGTCTTCTCCTACGAAATTCATACCGTTAAGCCACACAGAAAAATTTATCAATTTCTCTTAGACAAATACTTTTTGAAGCCAGAGGAATGTCTATTTATTGATGATTCTTTAGCAAATGTAGCAACTGCCCAGAAGATGGGTATCGATGCAATTGTCTGTCAAGAGCACCAGCATGTACACGACGAGCTCCTAAGGTTAAAAATTATTTAAATAAAAACTTTACCGCTTGATTGTTTATCAACATTTTGTGGAGAGCGAACTTTTAATAACCATTTTACTAACCAAGACTGACAAAAGTTTCTAGCGCCTAGCTGCTAATGTCTCATTAACATTAGAAGCTCTAAAAAAAATCTTGTATTAAACCTTGAGTTTCGTTAATTCTCTATTTTAACAGCCACCTAGGAGTAAAAGCTATGTTACGCGTCACCCCCGTTCTTCCTGAAAAAGCTGGACCTGAGCTTAAACCGTTATATGAGGCCCTAGAGAAAAAGATGGGTAGGGTTATTAATATTTTCCAGAATATGGGCAACTCCCCTTTAACCTTGAAAGCTTTTCTAGCTTTAAGCGAAGCTGCTGCTCATACTCATTTATCTGCAAAAGTTAGAGAGGAGATTGCTTTAACTATTGGCCAAGCTAATCAATGCGAGTATTGCGTATCTGCGCATACTCTTTCTGCTAAGGCGCACGGTATTCCTGAGCAAGAAATATTACTAGCGCGCAAGGGAGAGGCTCAAGAACCTAAAACAAAAGCCATTCTTAAATTTGTTAAAATAGTAGTAGAGAAACGAGGTAAGGTTTCTGAAGAAGATGTCGTCGCGTTAAAGAATGAAGATGTTTCTGATCAAGAACTTATAGAAATTGTGCTTAATATTGCTGTTAACATGTTTACCAATTACTTTAATAACATTATCGGCACTCAAGTAGATTTCCCAGAAGCTCCTCCTCTAACCTAAATATTAAAGGTCTTTCTAATGCATAGAAATCATATGCATTAGAAAGACAATTTTTATCTAGCTAAAACTCTTTAAAGCTTTAAAGCATAAGTATCTTAAGTCCTAACCTCTTTTTACTCTCCAAATCCTTCTTATATTTCTACTTCTACGATCTGCTTGTCAGTAGATACATAGAAATGTTACTCTGTTAAAAACGGAGTACTTTATGGATCAATCTTTTCTAAAAAATCTCAAACAGCAAATTGAACAACTTAAAAATACGGGTCTATACAAAAAAGAATCTGAAATTATTTCTCCTCAGCAATCTACCATTACCCTAGCTAATGGGAATAAGGTGCTAAATCTTTGTGCCAATAACTACCTTGGCCTAGCTAATAATCAACAAATCATTAAGGCTGCTCAAGAAAGTTATGATAAATATGGATATGGTTTGTCTTCGGTACGTTTTATCTGTGGCACGCAAAGCATACATCATGCGCTGGAAAATAAAATTTCTCATTTTTTGAAAACTGAGGACACTATTCTTTATTCTTCATGCTTCGATGCCAATGGAGGCCTTTTTGAAACTCTTTTAGGTAGTGAAGATGCTGTTATTAGTGATGCTTTAAATCATGCTAGCATTATCGATGGAATAAGACTTTGTAAAGCCAAGCGTTTGCGCTATCAGAACAATGATATAGAAGATCTAGAAAGACAATTAATAGAGGCTAAAGAGTGTCGATTTAAAATGATTGCTACCGATGGTGTATTTTCTATGGATGGCAGCATTGCTAACTTAAAAGCCATCTGTGATCTAGCAGACAAATATGAGGCGATTGTTATGGTAGATGATTCGCATGCTGTAGGCTTCTTAGGGGAAAAAGGAGGCGGCACACCAGAACATTGCGAGGTTATCGGACGGGTAGATATTATTACCGGTACTTTGGGAAAAGCGTTAGGTGGTGCCTCGGGAGGTTACACTTCAGGACGTAAAGAAATTGTAGAATGGTTAAGACAACGTTCAAGGCCTTATCTTTTTTCTAATACCCTCGCACCTGCTATCGCGTATGCTTCCATAAAATGTTTAGAAATAGTAGAAAATGGCCAGAATTTGAGAAAGAAATTAAAAGATAATAGTCTCTATTTCCGTGAAAAAATGACCCAATTAGGTTTTAAGCTCCTACCTGGTGAACATCCTATTATTCCTGTCATGATAGGTGACGCAGTCTTAGCTCAGCAAATGGCTGCTCGTATGTTAGAGCAGGGAGTCTATGTGATAGGGTTTTGCTATCCTGTCGTCCCTCAAGGACAAGCACGTATACGTACGCAAATGTCAGCAGCCCACCATAAAGAAGAATTAGATATGGCCATACAAGCATTTGAAAATGTTGGCAAAGAATTTAAAATCATCTAACATCTTTGTCTTTTAAATTACATATATGTAAGGTCATCATGAAAGCTTTAGTTAAGAGTTACCGCAAAGAAGGCCTATGGATGGAAGATGTTCCCATCCCTTCCATTAAAGAAGATGAGGTTTTAATTAAAACACATAAAACTTCTATCTGTGGCACAGATATTCATATTTATAAGTGGGATGCCTGGGCACAAAAGACGATTCCTGTACCTATGGTAGTGGGGCATGAATACATGGGAGAAATCGCTGAGATAGGTAAAAATGTTAAAGGCCTTAAAGTAGGCGATCGCGTGAGCGGCGAGGGGCACATTACCTGTGGCAGCTGCATTTCCTGCCTTAAAGGCCAAAAGCATCTATGTATAAACACTTTAGGTGTAGGCGTTCATCGGCATGGCTGTTTTGCTGAATACTTTAATATCCCCGCCGAAAACGTCTTTCCCCTCCCTCCTTCCATTAAAGATAATGTCGCATCCATCTTTGATCCTTATGGAAATGCTGTACATACTGCTCTTACCTTTGATCTTACAGGAGAAGATGTTCTTATTACCGGTGCGGGGCCTATAGGCATAATGGCAGCCGCCATAGCTGCTAAAGCTGGAGCTCATCAAGTAGTCATTACCGATGTGAATGAATACCGGTTACAGCTAGCTAAAAAGCTAGGTGCACAAACAATAGTCAATGTAGCTAATACTTCTTTAAAAGAGGTTATGAAAGCTCTCGATATTCAGAATGGCTTTACTGTGGGCATGGAAATGTCCGGACACCCGGATGGTTTAAGAACGCTTTTAGAAAATGCTCATCATGGTGGGAAGATTGCTTTGCTGGGTATTTTACCTGCCGAATGCTTAATTGATTGGGACCTTGTTATCTTTAAAATGCTGACTATTAAAGGCATTTACGGAAGAGAAATTTTTTCTAGCTGGTTTAAAATGGTTAATTTATTGGAAAGTGGCCTTGAAATAGAGCCGTTAATTACCCACCACTATCCTATTGACAAATTTGAAACTGGGTTTGAAGTGATGATGTCAGGTCAATCAGGAAAAGTTATTTTAGACTGGCTAGAGGGCACCTGAAAAAATAAGCTTCCATAACATTTAGGCAAAAAAGGGTTCAGATAGATATAGCTTAACAATAGCAATTTAGAGCAACCCTTTTTAAAACTGTGAAAATTTTCAACAATAGTTTTTAAAGCTCCTGGATAAAATACGATAGCTTTATAAGTGACCAGGATTCTCTAAGGACCGTTCCAGGGATCTTTCAACACGGCCTCTAAATATATGGCGTTAGCTTTTTTAAAAGGCATGGATAGAAAGCTTTTTTAATGTTAATTGAAGAAAAAGGTGAGGGTATGTAAGCCCTTACCTTTTGCCTCCCCTCATTCTAGTTAAAGCATAAAATTTTATTTCATAGCTTCTTAATCATATCGCTAGGTTCGCTGAATTCTCAGGAAATTTAGCAAAAAGAATATTTGCCTTATGGAATAACATACAAGCTTTTCCTTACCAACCTGCATATAGTCTAATTCAGCTGCTCCAATAAAGCTAAAACGTTATTAGTTTTTCTGCAGCTTGTGAAGCTTTAAATGCATATCCATAGATTTTTATACGCTTTGAAAAAAACTTAGTCTACATAATCACCCTCTGAAACATGTCTCTCTACTTAGTTCGAGGGGTTTTTATAAAGTACGAGGCTGCATAAGGAGTATCTCAAAAGCGTATTATAACCTGCTTAACATCTAGCTTAAGAATCCTGTTAAGTTTGATTACCCAGATATTTTTAAATTGAAAATGCTTTAATGACAGCTTTAGAGGGGTTTCCTTCGTTTCAAAGAATGAGGGTTGGTAAGATGTAGCCCTAATTATTTTTAAATTTCTTTTCAAAAGCATGTTAAAAGCATATAACAGTTTCCATGCTAGATAAAATCTTTATTATTTTTCATAAACCTTTATAGTTATTCCATAAATATTTCTACAACGATCTATATAGGTATCTTAGCTACCTAAGATTGCTTATAGACAGGATGATAGCTTGACTTGCTTTCATACGTTCCATGAAAGCCAGAGAATTTGAAAATGAGATGTTTATAGAGGAAATAAGCCACATCTTATCTTAGAGCTGCAGGCCAGTATAATTAAATAAGAATAATATAATCGGGAAAGTCTGATGGATAGAAGTAAATGATGTAGCGGCAGCCGGATTTGAACCGACGACACACGGATTATGATTCCGTTGCTCTACCGACTGAGCTATACCGCCATAAAATAGCGGGGGAAGGATTCGAACCTCCGACCTTTGGGTTATGAGCCCAACGAGCTAACCCCTGCTCCACCCCGCGTCACTGAATAAGTAGATAAGTTAACAAAATCGTTATTTTAAAGCAAGGCTTTATTAAATAAATTGCACAAATAATGAAAAAGCCTTTCCTAATCTCTCATCAGGCATTTTTTTTGATAAGGGGTTCAATAAAATTCCAAGTTTTTTGGGTAGCTCCTTTAATATCTTTAAACATGCGCACACCATTGGCTCCTATAGATTGCCGCAATTGAGAATCCTTTAGTAGTACTATCATTTCGTGGCTGAGATGATTAATATCTACTTGACGGCCCGCTTTATAATCCTCCATTAATTCTACCAACTCGGGTTGAGAATGCATATAAGGCCCATAGAGTACTGGAACGCCATACCAAGAAGGTTCTAAGATATTATGCCCACCTACCCTTGCGGTATAGCTTCCTGCCACAATCGCTAAATCAGCAAGTTGATAGCATTTGCGTAATAACCCCATAGCATCAATTAAGATGACTTTAGCATTATTAACAGGCTGATCGATTTGGCTAAAACGCACGTAGGAAATAAATTCTTTTTCCAAAAGCCTAGCCACCTCATTAAATCGCTCTGGATGCCTTGGTACAATAATTAACTTTACATGAGGTAGTTCTTCCCAAACAATTTTCATTTGTTCCAGTATCATTTTTTCTTCGGGATCATGAGAGGAACCTAACACAACGATTTGATTTATTTCCTCAATTTGAAATCGTTTTTTCCAAGCGGCATGTTGCTCAGCCGTGAAACGAGGATACTCATCATCAAATTTTAAATTACCCGTAATCTGCATTTTATGCGGGTCTACGCCAAGAGCATTAAAACGTTCATAGTAATGCTTGCTTTGCAAGCAAAACAGGTCAATAAAGGAGAAAAGTTTATGAGTGAAATAAGGAATTTTTAAAAATCGCTGGAAAGAACGTTCGGATATTTTACCATTGACTACTACAATTAAAGACCCTAAGTCTTTAGCAGCTTTAAGGAAATTATACCAGAAATCTGTTTCAACGAGGATAACCAAATCAGGAGCTGCTCGTTTCATAATAGGACGAATAATAAAAGCAAGATCGACAGGCAAATAGATATGATAATCGGCTTGGGGGATACTCCGCTTAGCTTCAGCATGTCCTGCCTCAGTGACGCTTGAGATAACAATTACAGGATCATGAAGCTGTGTTCTTAGGGTTTTAACCAGTGAAGTAGCTGCCTTAGCTTCACCTACTGAGACAGCATGGATCCATACCAACCTACGCTCCCCTTTTGTAATTAAGGGAAAATTAAATCCTAACCTTCTTGCTAGGCTTTGCTGATATTTTTTTTTGATGAAATAGTCATAGGACACTTTAGGTAGAGAAAGTAGGGCTAAGAGGCATAACATGGAGTCATATAAGAAAGATAGAATCATAATATCCTAATTATAAATTTTAAATGTATCTTAATCTATTAGGATTAAAGGATGAAGGAGAAAATCGCAAGAAGATGGGTATAAGCTAGATTCAAAGCAAAATGCACAAGAAGCTCTTACCAAATGAATAAATAAACTATCTTTTAATTTAGCCCCTATCTTGGTTACACAAATGCTCTATAGGTTTGCTATAGCTAATCAAAGAAATCTTATGCCGTAATTAAGCCTATAAGCGGGAAGGAAGAAGGTTAAAAAATTAAACCCATCCTTCTCAAGAGAGAAACAACTTTATTACGCTACGAGCTTAAATTTTGGTTTAACACTTAAGAATGACGTTTTACACATTTTAGCAAACGGGGCACACAATAACAAGCGAGACATCCTAAAGCCAAGATGTGCCTTAAGACAAACAATAAAGCTTTTTTAATTTCTTTATCCCCCAACTTCAAAAGCTTAAATTTATAGATTAGCAAAAGGACTGGCACTAAAACCTTTTTTTTCCTTCTTCGCTGGACCTTTTTCTTTTTTAGCTTTATTAGCTTCTACGGTACGAGCCGTTAAAGAAATACGTTTTCGGTCCACTTCAACTGCTAAGACTCGAACTTTAAGTCGCTTGCCAAAATGCACTACTTCTGAAGGTTCTCTAACATATCGATCGGCTAGCTCTGATATATGTATAAAGCCGTCCTGATGAACGCCAATGTCTATAAATACACCAAAAGCAGCTACATTAGTAACAATCCCTTCTAAAATCATGCCCTCTTTAAGATCTTGGATAGCATTAACGTCATGCCGAAACTGCAATTTTTCAAAGCTCTGCCGTGGATCACGCCCGGGCTTTTGTAATTCAGCTATGATATCTTTAAGAGTAGGCTCCCCTAAAGACCCTGAAATATAACGTTTGATTTCAATTTTATGAATGTAGTTTTCATTTCCTATCAAAGCATTTAAGGGTACACCCATATCCTTGGCAATATGCTCTACTACTTCATATCTTTCAGGGTGTACAGCTGACCCATCTAAAGGATGCTCTCCTGCTCTGACACGCAAAAAGCCGGCAGACTGCTCAAAAGTACGAGCTCCGAACCCAGGAACATTTTTAAGGTCTTTACGCCCTTTAAAGGGCCCTTGTGCTTCACGATGTTTAACAATTTTTAAAGCCATCTGAGGTCCAATGCCGGCCACATAGCTTAATAAAGCTGCACTGGCGGTATTTAGCTCTACTCCTACATGATTTACACAACTTTCAACAACTTCGTGCAGTTTATCTTTGAGCAAAGGTTGATGGACATCGTGTTGATACTGCCCCACGCCGATAGCTTGAGGATCAACTTTAACTAGCTCAGCAAGAGGGTCTTGGAGCCTTCTAGCTATAGAAATAGCTCCTCGTATAGTTACATCAAGCTCAGGAAATTCCTCCCGCGCAATATCAGAGGCGCTGTAAACACTGGCCCCTGCTTCGTTCACGGCAAGCAAGATAATTTTCGATAAATTGTTTTTGGTAAGTACCTCTTGTACAAAAGCTTCTGTTTCTCGACCTGCCGTACCATTTCCCACACCGATTGCATAAGGTGGATAACTGCTAATCATTTGCCATAAAATTTTTTGTGCTTGTTCCTTAGCTGTACTCGATTGAAAGGGATAAATGGTTTTATAATCGATAAATTTGCCCGTCTCATCAATCACTACGCATTTACACCCCGTACGAAAGCCTGGATCAATTCCAATCACAACCTTAGAACCTAAGGGAGCATCTAATAATCGATGGCGCAAATTTTCGGCAAAAACCTCTATGGCGGCACGATCTGATTGCATTTTAAGCTGTACTCTAATTTCTGTCTCCACACTAGGAGAAAGGTAGCGTTTAAAAGCTTGCGTCACGCCTTTCTCTAAGAATTCAGCAAAAGGTGAACGAGGATTATATTTCATGATAGATTTGATTGAATCTCGTATATTTTCTTCAGCCACTTCTATATGAAAATCTAATATTTCTTCTTTTTCTCCGCGACGAATGGCTAAATAGCGATGAGAAGGAATTTTAGAGACTTTTTCTTGAAAAGAATAATAAGCTTCATACTTGCTGGCTACGCTTTCTTTACCTTCCACCACTTTAGACACCACAACACCGTCGTTTTCAAAACACTCGCGTACATAAGCTCTTACTTCAGGGGTTGTTGCAATACTATCGGCCACAATATCTAAAGCGCCTGCTAAAACCTCTTCAATACTACTTACCCCTTTTTTAGCATCGATATAAACTGCAGCCTCCTCAAACGGATGACCTGCTATAGGTTGCTCCAGGATACGTAAAGCAAAAGGCTCTAAACCTTTTTCTTTAGCTATGGCAGCTTTAGTACGTTTTTTAAGCTTATAGGGTAAATAAAGGTCTTCCAGAACAGCTTTAGAGATGCAATTTTGAATCTGGATTTTTAAAGAATCTGTCATCTTGCCTTGTAGCTCTATAGATTCTATTATGGATTTTTTTCGCTCTTCAAGCTCGAGCAAGTAATTATATCGCTCTTGAATAGCTCGAATTTGCACTTCATTTAAATTTCCCGTGGCTTCTTTTCTATATCTAGAAATAAAAGGAATAGTATTACCTTCAGTCAATAACTTAATGACCGCTTGTATACTTTCTACTGGTAATTCGAGTTCTTCTACCAAAAATTTAAAAGCATCTATAGCCATACTTAATTTACCCGTATTAATGCCTCTATAAAAGGCGTAAAGTTGTGATAATTTTTCAGAAATTTATTCATTTACTTTTCTCATCCATAAGAATTTATAGCTATTTTCTTTCACCCTTTGCTCATATCGAAAATCGCTCATCTTAATGGGGTAAATAACCCTTAGAATTTCCTCTTACATATTTAAGTCATTTGCTATCCTAAGGATAAAGAAGAAAGGACTAGAAAACCTATTTAGGTAGTTATGCGCCTACCTAAGATTCAAATATTTGAAAAATGAGGATTTTGCTTTTCTATTCTAACTGCTGCTTCTTATGAACGAAGGTGGACAAGCAAAAAATTTATATTAAGCCGCGCAAGTATTTAAGTTTTCTCATTAACCATCCAACTTGAAAATTTATCCAAAAAATTCAAAAATCCTGCCATATGTTGCATAGGAAAATTAAATTTTTTGTCCGCGCTTTGCAAAATCTTATGAAAACAACTTAACCACACTTGGCGAGCTGTTTCATCGATAGGAAAAGCTAGATGCCTTTTACGCATCATAGGAGCACCAAAGCGCTGTTGATATAACGGCGGGCCCCCACAAAGAAATACAAAAAATGCTCCTGATTTTTTTGAAGCTTCTTTCATGTCTGCTGGAAACATCTTTCGAATAGGACTTTTATCCAGCTCTAAGTAAAATTCTTCCAACATTTTGAAAATGTTATGTTCTCCCATTAAATGATAAATCTCATGGCTAGGTGTAACGCTGGGAGGGCCTCCTGGCGGAATATATAAACTTAATTTATTCCCCTTATCTTCCATAATAATCACTTTAATTATTTATTCCTCGAACTTATAGCATATTTGCCTTACTCAGAGCAACAATTTGAATAAGCCAAGAATTATAAAAAATTTTAGGATAAGTATCTTTTAAACTCCACTTCTTAAGGCCAATATGTTCTGCCAATTCCCTTAAAGGTTTTTATGTATTTATTTTTTTATGTTTTTAAAGTACCCTTTAAGAGGGTTAAACGTTATGGCATAATTAACTCTAATATATTCCTTTTTGGCTCTCTTTTTGCTTATTATTCCTAGCTTAAGATTCACTTTTCTTTATTGCATCAATCAAAAAGCAAGCTTTCCTACCATTTCTCGAGCAAACATTAATAGTGATAAAAACCTTTCTTGGCAAGCTTTCCAAAGCAGTTTAATCGCTACCGTTACATATTAAACGTAAAAATTTTTTAGCTACAAAAAAGGATACTTAAAAAAAAGAAGTTTTTTATATTAAGAAATTAGACAATCGAGTAATTTAGATTTTAAACATAAAAAAAAGCATTAGGAAAGAAATGAATGTCTCCTATCAAGCTGACGGCCTTTGTTGCGAAGGCTACCTAGTCAATCCCAAAGAAATGCGTCATGCCCAACCAGCGATCCTTATTGCCCATGCTTGGTATGGTCAGGATGAGTTTGCACGCAAAAAAGCACATGAGCTAGCTGATCTTGGTTATATTGCTTTGGCTATTGATATGTTTGGCCACCGAAAGAATGCTACGTGTGATGAAGAAGCATCTTCCTTAATTAAACCTCTTTACCTGGATCGTAAGCTTTTGCAAGTTAGAATCAGCGCAGCATTTGAAACTCTACTTAAGCAGCCTGGAGTGGATGGCACACGAGTTGGCGCGATTGGGTTCTGTTTTGGTGGATTAGCAGTCATCGAGTTACTGAGGAGTGGAGCACCGATAAAAAGCGTAGTAAGCTTTCATGCTGTAATTAATTATTCAGGTGTTAATTCTTTCCCTATTGCTAAAAATATTAAAGGATCTATCCTGCTTTTACATGGTTATGAAGATCCATTATGCCCTTCAAAAGAAATTCAATATCTTCAAAGAGAGCTCAATGACGCTCGTGTGGATTGGCAAATGGATATTTATGGGATGACATCCCATGCTTTTACTAACCCACTCGTCAATGATAAAAAGAAAGGTCTAATATATAATGAAAAAGCGAGCACAAGAGCTTGGCTAGCGATGAAGAATTTTTTTCACGAAACATTAGGGAGATAGAAAAGATGAAATGGTCTGCATGGATAACCATTACTTACGCTTTAATCGTTATGTCAGGAGGAATGGTGGGATTTATACAGGCCCATAGCTATCCTTCATTGATTGCAGCAACTTTATCAGCCACCTTATTATTTATAGGTGCTATAGGAATGTTTAGAAAAAGTATTTTAGCTTATACATTAGTGGTGTTCATACACCTATTATTAACTTTATTTTTTACTTATCGTTATGCCATTACCACCAAGTTTATGCCGGCAGGCCTAATGATCATCCTGAGCGCCAGCTCTCTTATATTTATTCTTACTAAAGGCAAAAAGAAAGCTAGATTAATTTAATGTCTTGAGCTATAGGCTAGAAAGGATTTCTACCCTATAGTTCGGCCGGTTCCAAACGCTATTTATTAGATAAGATTAATCTTATTGAGTCCCCTTATTAAATCAACCTTATGCCTTTGACTCTCAATATCTAACATTTAAATTTCCTAGATTGTATATATAGTCTTTAATTATTTATTCTAGATAAGGCATAATTTGCTCTCTTTTAATATGACCTTAAAGGTTAAAAACAGATGTTTGATCCCACTTCTTTAAAAGTCCGTAAACAAATCATGGGTTTACTGCTCAATCGCTGGGGATTAACCTGCATGGGAATTTTAACCTTTCAGCAAATTCTCGAAGCTTCTTCTACCCTCTGGCTTGTCAAATTGGTAGAAACTATTGCCTCCCACCAAAATTTTTTACCTTACATGCTGCTTTACTTAACCTCTTTAGCACTCCCCTACATTCCTGGCTGCATTGCGCTGATAGTCAAAACCCATTGGAAACAAGAAGCTCAGCGTCATTTTATTCACGCGTTTGTTACCTCTAACCGAAATAATATTGGAGAATGGAACAATAAAGCCATTAAAGAAGAAAAGCTATCTATATTAACTTCTGAGGGCCCTTCAGCCCTTCAAGATTTGATCGATTATGTTTGGGAGCTCTCAGGTTATGTATTAAGTGTAATATTAAATATTTTAGCCCTTTCCATAGTCGTTGAACCCCTTTTTGCTTTAGCTTATAGCATTTCTGTACTATGTGTCATTGCTATTATGAAAGGATAACGCCGCACTCAACGCCAACTTACTCGAAAAGCTTTAACAGCCCGCGTAGATCTTTCGCAACAATTATTGGCAGCATGGGATAACGTTTTATTAGGCAACGGCTACAATTTTAAGCTTTGGGACGAAAAAACTTCGCAACGTTTGAAGCGGTGTTTACAACGTAACATTGATCTGGAAAGATTTGATCAAGTTTTAGCTATATTTGTTGCTTTAATAACTTCTATTCCTTCTCTAGGAGTAGTTATCTACTCAGCTATTCAACATGCGCAAGATCCTGTTAAGCTTTCTGCCTTTGTAGTTATCCTTCCCCTTCTTTTCCAAATCCTTTCCTACACTTATCAAACCTTGTCTTTAGCTTTTCGATGGGGAATGCATCGCAGCAAGCTTACAGCTATTTATCGATCTATACAAGCATCTAAAGATTCCCCTTCATCTCTTGAAAAGAAAGTTAATTGGTCCAAAATTAGCGCTAAACACCATTCGACAGTAGCAGAGCATAATCCTATGTCGATAACTTCTCCTCCTTCTATCGAATCGCATAGCAATCTTATACGTTTGACCCAGCGTAAAGGCCGTCTAACTTTGCGAGGTGAAAATGGCTGTGGTAAATCGACTGCACTTATTCTCATAAAAGATGCATTGGCTAGCAAAGCCTTTCTTCTTCCCACTCACAATCAATTATCTTTTACTTCTGAAACTAATAAGCACTCGACGGGAGAATCTTTACGTAAGCGACTTCAGGAAATTGCCGATAAAGTTGATGTAGAGGTTTTACTGTTAGATGAATGGGATGCTAATTTGGATAAAGGAAATCAAGAAATTTTATCAGGACTCATTGATCTTTTGGCAGAAAAAAAGTGCGTGATCGAAGTTCGACACCGTTAACCATAACTAATATAAGGACTTAATAATGAATGCAAAAAAAAATCCTATCGTATTATTCACCACCTCTATGGGAAATATAAAACTAGAGCTTTATCCAGAAAAAGCCCCTCTTACTGTAAAAAACTTTGTAGATTATGTGGAAAGTGGCCATTTTAATCAGACAATATTCCATCGGGTTATTGACAGTTTTATGATCCAAGGAGGAGGTTTTAATCAAGAATTTGATCAAAAACCCACAAAAGCTTCGATTAAAAATGAAGCTCATAATGGCTTAAAGAATATTCGAGGTTCCATAGCTATGGCGCGGACTAATGAAATTCATAGCGCTTCCTCTCAATTCTTTATCAATCTTGTAGATAATGACTTTCTTAATTTTAAGAGTCCCGCTGCTCATGAATATGGTTATTGCGTATTTGGTCAAGTCATAGAAGGGCTAGAAGTGGTTGACAAGATAGGTAAAGTCAAAACTGGCTCTAAAGGACCTCACCGTGATGTGCCTTTAGAAACGGTCGAAATCTTATCTGCTACGCAAGAGATTTAACATTATTGTTGCTTACCAGCAGCTCTTTAGCTAAATTTAAGCGTTCTATTGAGAGGATCATAAAAGGGGAAAACGTTAATGCTTTTCCCCTTACTCTTTATACTGCCTTTAAGGTTTGCTTGTCTATTTTGCTTTTTATAGATTCCAGCAACCGCAACTAAAAGCATGCATAAGACTTGAAAAACTTATATGAATAAATCTTAGCTATTTTATCGCGCTCGAACACTTGCCTGATGATACTTACCTTCTATTTTAGAGTATTGCTCCATATCTGCCTGGGCCAAGGCGTGCACCAGATAACGCCATCCTCAACAACGATAAACAAGGAAAGACTAGCATAATCTTTAAAATAGAGGCTAGCAGGGTGATAAAAAGACTAGGATTCATCCGTAGAGCTTTTTTAAATTTTTATGCATGTTCTTAGTCGTTTTTTTAAGACAAAAAATAAGGAAAAAACGTAAACAGTACAAAAAAATCTTAAGAAGATTTCTAGGGCTTAAATTTAAAAATAAATGAATATAAAAGCTGTTAGAAATTTTCCCTCCCTACTATTAGCAGATAAGACTTTAGATGTTAATGTCTCTTGATAGGCCGGGAAGTTCTCTATATCCTTAATACTTTTTGAAAGCATACCCTTTCGTTTCTTTAACCTATTGGGTGTCTTTTATATACAAGCGAACATGCTGCTTTATTTCATTTGAAATATTTTCCAGCGGGTTTCCATTTAAAAAAACCTTTAACCATTTTGTTAGCTGCCCTATCTCGGTAGGTAGAGTGGTGAGCTGGTTGTGTCTTAAGTCAAGGTGTCGCAGCTCAGATAGCTGCCTTAGCTCTGCAGGAAGGCAGGTAAGCTGGTTATTGTTTAAGTTAAGGTATCGCAGCTGAGAAAGCTGTCCTATTTCTAGGGAAATGGAAGTAAGTTGGTTATTATCTAAGCCAAGCGCTTGCAGCTGAGGTAACTGCCCTATCTCTGCAGGGATGAAAGTAAGCTGATTGTTCTGCAAGTAAAGCCCTTGAAGCTGAGAAAGCTGCCCTATTCCTACGGGAAGGAAAGTAAGTTTGTTATTGTTTAAGCTAAGGTATTGCAGCTGAGGTAACTGCCCTATCTCTGCAGGGATGGAAGTAAGTTGGTTATCTTCTAAGTCAAGCGTTTGCAGCTGAGACAGCTGTCCTATTCCTACGGGAAAGAAATTAAGTTTGTTATTGTTTAAGCTAAGGTATTGCAGCTGAGAAAGCTGTCCTATTTCTACCGGAAGAGAAGTAAGTTGGTTACCTTCTAAGTCAAGCGTTTGCAGCTGAGACAGCTGTCCTATTCCTACGGGAAGGAAAGTAAGTTTGTTATTTTCTAGGTAAAGCGTTTGCAGCTGAAGTAACTGCCCTATCCCTGAAGGGATGGAAGTAAGCTGATTGTTCTGCAAGTAAAGCCTTTGAAGCTGAGACAGCTGTCCTATTCCTATGGGAAGAAAAGTAAGTTGGTTATTTTCTAAGCTAAGCGTTTGCAGCTGAGATAGCTGACCTATCTCTGCTGGAAGGGAGGTAAGCGGGTTATTGTTTAAGGAAAGGTATTGCAGCTGAGAAAGCTGCCCTATTTCCGCGGGAAGGCAAGTAAGCTGGTTATCATTTAAGTAAAGCACTTCCAGCTGCGATAGCTGCCCTATCTCTGCAGGAATAGAGATAAGCTGGTTATTGTTTAAGTCAAGACATTGCAGCTGAAAAAGTTGTCCTATCTCTGCTGGAAGGGAAGTAAGTTGGTTATTTTCTAAGCTAAGCGTTTGCAGCTGAGGTAACTGCCCTAACTCTGCAGGGATGAAAGTAAGCTGATTGTTCTGCAAGTAAAGCCCTTGAAGCTGAGACAGTTGTCCTATTCCTATGGGAAGAAAAGTAAGTTGGTTATTTTCTAAGCTAAGCGTTTGCAGGTGAGATAGCTGGCCTATCTCTGCCGGAAGGGAGGTAAGCGGGTTATTGTTTAAAGAAAGGTATTGCAGCTGAAAAAGTTGTCCTATCTCTGCTGGAAGGGAAGTAAGTTGGTTATTTTCTAAGCTAAGCGTTTGCAGCAGAAGTAACTGCCCTATCTCTGCAGGGATGAAAGTAAGCTGATTGTTCTGCAAGTAAAGCCCTTGAAGCTTATAAAGCTGTCCTATTCCTACGGCAAGGGAAGTAAGTTGGTTATTTTCTAAGTTAAGCGTTTGCAGATGAGATAGCTGCCCTATCTCTGCAGGGATGAAAGTAAGCTGATTGTTCTGCAAGTAAAGCCCTTGAAGCTGAGAAAGCTGTCCTATTCCTACAGGAAGGGAAGTAAGTTGGTTATTTTCTAAGCTAAGCGTTTGCAGCTGAGATAGCTGACCTATCTCTGCCGGAAGAGAGGTAAGCGGATTATTGTTTAAGTAAAGGTATTGCAGCTGAGAAAGCTGACCTATCTCCGAGGGAAGGCAAGTAAGCTGGTTATCATTTAAGTAAAGCACTTCCAGCTGCGATAATTGCCCTATCTCTGCAGGAATAGAGATAAGCGGGTTATTGTTTAAGTCAAGCCATTGCAGCTGAAAAAGTTGTCCTATCTCTGCAGGGATGAAAGTAAGCTGGTTATTTTCTAAGTTAAGCGTTTGCAGCTGAGGTAACTGCCCTATCTCTGCAGGGATGAAAGTAAGCTGATTGTTCTGTAAGTAAAGCCCTTGAAGCTGAGAAAGCTGTCCTATCTCTGCCGGAAGGGAAGTAAGTTGGTTATTTTCTAAGTTAAGCGCTTGCAGCTGAGGTAACTGCCCTATCTCTGCAGGGATGAAAGTAAGCTGATTGTTCTGCAAGTAAAGCCCTTGAAGCTGAGAAAGCTGTCCTATCTCTGCTGGAAGGGAAGTAAGTTGGTTATTTTCTAAGCTAAGCGTTTGCAGCTGAGATAACTGCCCTATCTCTGCAGGGATGAAAGTAAGCTGATTATTCTGCAAGTAAAGCCCTTGAAGCTGAGAAAGCTGTCCTATTCCTATGGGAAGGAAAGTAAGTTGGTTACCTTCTAAGTCAAGCGTTTGCAGCTGAGACAGCTGTCCTATCTGTGTCGGAAGGGAGGTAAGCGGGTTATTGTTTAAGTAAAGGTATTGCAGCTGAGAAAGCTGCCCTATTTCTAGAGGAAGGGAAGTAAGCTGGTTATTGTCTAAGCCAAGCGTTTGCAGCTGAGGTAACTGCCCTATCTCTGCGGGAATAGAGATAAGCTGGTTTCTGCTTAAACCAAGATTTCTCAGCCGAGACAGCTGCCCTATCTCTGCGGGAAGGCAAGTAAGCTGGTTGTCGCTTAAGAAAAGCGTTCGCAGCTGCGATAGCTCCCCTATCTCTGCAGGAAGGGAGGTTAGCGGGTTATTGTTTAAGTAAAGGTATTGCAGCTGAGACAGCTGCCCTATCTCCACGGGAAGGGAAGTAAGCTGGTTATCATTTAAGTAAAGCACTTCCAGCTGCGATAGCTGCCCTATCTCTGCAGGTAAAAAGGTCAAACCAATTTCTGTTAAATCTAAGCTCGTAATAACTTTGCCATGCCTTTCAATCCAATCTCTAAAAAGCTCTCCTTTTTTTTCTAAAGGCAAATACTTGATTTCTTCTTGGTCTAAGTATTCCTTTCCACCAGGAATTTCTTTCCAAATTAAGAGGCGATTAATATTTACAAGATAAGAGGAGTAGTTAGCCAGGGTAAGATATCTCTTTTCCTCGGTTTTCCATTTAAATTCTAATTCTAACGGAGAGAGAGAACTAGCTAAAGTAAAGATTTGCTTAAAGATTGCATTGATCTTTGCTATTTCAGGAAGTCCACTTTCTAGCTTATAAATCCTATCTAAAATAAAAGCCTGCTCGCTATCATTCCCTTGAGGAACATGTACTTTACCTATTTGCTTATAAAGAGAAGGCATGACTTCAGTAGCTAGCAGATGGCGCCATCTAGTAGAAACCCTAAGTAAGACAGGCCTAGGACAATACTCCAAAATAGAGGTGAGCACTTCATTAGGTAAATGCTCAATGCTGATAGAAGAGCTAGGATTCATTATATGTCCTTCTTTAAATTATTCATATTTTCAGCCGTTTTTTAGGACATTATATACATGAACAATCCAAAATGTACAAAAAGATTTTAGAGACAAATTCTTAGCCTTTAAACTTAAAAATAGAGGGCTATAAAAAGCTTTTGGAAATTCTTCCTCTTCTTTAGCAGGAAGGATATAATTGCAGATATGAATATCTCTGAATGCGCCCAGAAGTTTATCTATATTCTTGAAGCCTTCTAACTAAGCGTACCAATTCGTTCCTATAACACATTAGATGATGAAGATACAAACTTTTTTAGCTACAGGCGAAAACGCTGCTTTATTTCATCTGGAATGCTTTGCAGCGGATTTTCCTTTAAATTAAGATTTAACCTTTCAGGTAGTTGCCCTATCTTTGCAGGAAGAGTGGTGAGCTGGTTGTTGTTTAAGTAAAGCTCTTGCAGCTGCGATAGCTGTCCTACCTCAACGGGAAGGGTGGTAAGCTGGTTGTTGTTTAGGCGAAGCCATATTAGCTGTGATAACTGTCCTATCTCTGCAGGAAGGCATGTGAGCTGGTTGTTGTTTAAGTCAAGCTCTTGCAGCTGCGATAATTGCCCTATCTCTGCAGGAATAGAGATAAGCTGGTTGTTGTTTAAGTCAAGCTCTTGCAGCTGCGATAATTGCCCTATCTCTGCAGGAATAGAGATAAGCTGGTTGTTGTTTAAGTCAAGCTCTTGCAGCTGCGATAATTGCCCTATCTCTGCAGGAATAGAGATAAGCTGGTTGTTTTTTAAGTTAAGGTCTTGCAGCTGAGAAAGCTGCCCTATCTCTGCAGGAAGAGTGGTAAGCTGATTGTAGTATACTTCAAGCTTTTGCAGCTGAGAAAGCTGCCCTATTTCTGCAGGAAGGGAGATAAGTTGGCTGTTATTTAAGTAAAGCATTTGCAACTGCGATAATTGCCCTATCTCTGCAGGAAGAGTGGTAAGCTGATTGTCGTCTAAGTGAAGGCATTGCAGCTGAGACAGCTGTCCTATCTCTGCAGGAAGGCATGTGAGCTGGTTGCCGTCTAGGTAAAGCTCTTGCAGCTGAAACAGTTGTCCTATCTCTATAGGAAGGGAAATAAGCTGGTTGTTGCTTAAATAAAGCGCTTTAAGCTTAGAAAACCGCCCTATCTCTGCAAGAAGAGTGGTAAGATGGTTACTATTTAAGTAAAGGTATTGCAGCTGAGATAGCTGCCCTATCTCTGCCGGTAGTGAGGTGAGCTGGTTATTTCTTAAATTAAGCGTTTTCAGCTGCAAAAGCTGTCCTATCTCTGGAGGAAGGGCGGTAAGCTGGTTGCTGCTTAAGCCAAGCCATTGCAACTGCGATAACTGTCCTAGCTCTACAGGAAGGCTTGTTAGCTGGTTGTTGTTTAAGTAAAGCCATTGCAGCTGAGATAGCTGGCCTATTTCTGCAGGAAGGGAGGCAAGCTGGTTATTGTTTAAGTCAAGGTATCCCAGCTGAGACAGCTGCCCTATCTCTGAGGGTAAAGAAGTCAAGCCAATTCCTGTTAAATCTAAGCTCGTAATATCTTTGCCATACCTTTCAATCCACTCTCTAAAAAGCTCTCCTTTTTCTTCTGAAGGCAAATACTTGATTTCTTCTTGGTCTAAGTACTCTTTTCCGCCAGGAATTTTATTCCACATCAAAAGACGATTAATATTTACAAGATAAGATGAGTAATTAGCCAAAGTAAAATATCTCTTTTCCTTAGGTTTATCTTTAAATTCTAAAGCAAAAAAAGAGCTAGCTAAAGTAAAGATTTGCTTAAAAATTGTATTTACCTCTTTTCCTTTAAATTCTATAGGAGAAAGAGAGTTAGCTAAAGTAAAGATTTGCTTAAAGATTGCATTGACCTTTGCTACTTCAGGAAGTCCACCTTCTAGCTTATAAATCCTATCTAAAATATAAGCTTGTTCGGTAATATTTCCTTGAGGAAAATGCATTTTACCTATTTGCTTATAAAGGGAGGGCATGACTTCAGTAGCTAGCAGATGACGCCATCTTGTACACACACTAGATAAGGAAGGGCTAGCGCAAGCCTTTAAAATAGGGACTAGTATCTCACTAGGTAAATGTTCAATAGTGATGGAAAAGCTAGAATTCATTGTAAAGCCTTCTTTAAATTATTCATATTTTCAGTCGTTTTTTAGGACATTCTATACATGAACAATCCAAAACGTACCAGAAAATTTTAGAGACAAATTCTTAGCCATTAAACTTAAAAATAAAGTACTATAAAAAGCTTTTGAAAATTCTTCCCCCTCTTTTATCAGGCGTTAATGTTTCTTGATGATCTAGCTTGATGATCTAGGAGGTTTATCTATATCCTTAAAACCTTTTGAACATACCCATTCGTTCCTTTAATATATTAGGTGATGAAGATACAAACTTTTTTAGCTACAGCCGAAAACGCTGCTTTATTTCATCTGGAATGCTTCGCAGCGGGTTTTCCTTTAAATTAAGATTTAACCTTTCAGGTAACTGCCCTATCTCTGCAGGAAGGAAGGCTAGCTGGTTGTTGCTTAAGTCAAGTCCTTGCAGATGAGATAGCTGCCCTATCTCTGCAGGAAGGGAGATAAGTTGGTTGTTGCTTAAGTCAAGTCCTTGCAGCTGCGATAGCTGCCTTATCCATGCGGGAAAGGAGATAAGTTGTTTGTTGCTTAACCCAAGCCTTGTAGCTGTGATAGCTGCCTTATCTCTGCAGGAAGGGAGGTAAGCTGTTTGCTGTTAAGTTAAGCTGCTTCAGCCGAGACAGCTGACTTATTTCTGCAGGAAGGGAGGTAAGTTGGTTATTGTATAAGTGAAGGTATTCCAGCTGTGATAACTGTCCTATTTCTGCAGGAAGAACGGTGAGCTGGTTGCAATTTAAGTTAAGGTATTGCAGCTGAGAAAGCTGTCCTATTTCTAGGGGAAGAGAAGTAAGTTGGTTATTTTCTAAGCTAAGCATTTGCAGCTGAGGTAGCTGCCCTATCTCTGCAGGAAGAGTGGTGAGCTGGTTATTGTTTAAAAAAAGGTCCTGCAGCTGAGACAGCTGTTCTAATCCTCTGGGAAGGGAAATAAGTTGGTTATTTTCTAAGCTAAGCATTTGCAGCTGAGGTAGCTGCCCTATCTCTGCAGGAAGAGTGGTGAGCTGGTTATTGTTTAAAAAAAGGTCCTGCAGCTGAGACAGCTGTCCTATTCCTATGGGAAGGGAAATAAGTTGGTTATTTTCTAAGTCAAGCGTTTGCAACTGGGATAACCGCCCTATCTCTGCAGGGATGAAAGTAAGCTGATTGTTCTGCAAGTAAAGCCCTTGAAGCTGAGAAAGCTGTCCTATTTCTAGAGGAAGAGAAGTAAGTTGGTTATTTTCTAAGTTAAGCGTTTGCAGCTGAGGTAACTGCCCTATCTCTGCAGGAAGAGTGGTGAGCTGGTTATTGTTTAAGTAAAGGTCCTGCAGCTGAGAAAGCTGTCCTATTTCTAGGGGAAGAGAAGTAAGTTGGTTATTGTATAAGTGAAGGTATTCCAGCTGAGAAAGCTGTCCTATTTATTGGGGAAGAGAAGTAAGTTGGTTATTTTCTAAGTTAAGCGTTTGCAGCTGAGGTAGCTGCCCTATCTCTGCAGGAAGAGTGGTGAGCTGGTTATTGTTTAAGTCAAGCCATTGCAGATGAAAAAGCTGTCCTATTTCTAGGGGAAGAGAAGTAAGTTGGTTATTTTCTAAGTTAAGCGTTTGCAGCTGAGGTAACTGCCCTATCTCTGCAGAAAGAGTGGTGAGCTGGTTATTGTTTAAGTAAAGGTATTGCAGCTGAGAAAGCTGTCCTATTTCTTGGGGAAGAGAAGTAAGTTGGTTATTTTCTAAGTTAAGCGTTTGCAGCTGAGTTAGCTGCCCTATCTCTGCAGGAAGAGTGGTGAGCTGGTTATTGTTTAAGTGAAGCCATTGCAGCTGAAAAAGTTGTCCTATCTCTGCTGGGAGGAAAGTAAGTTGGTTATTTTCTAAGTTAAGCGTTTGCAGATGAGGTAGCTGCCCTATCTCTGCTGGAAGGAAAGTAAGTTGGTTATTTTCTAAGTTAAGCGTTTGCAGATGAGGTAGCTGCCCTATCTCTGGGGATAAAGAAGTCAAGCCGATTTCCGTTAAATCTAAGCTCGTAATATCTTTGCCGTGCCTTTCAATCCAATCTCTAAAAAGCTCTCCTTTTTTTTCTAAAGGCAAATACTTGATTTCTTCTTGGTTTAAGTATTCTTCTCCCTCCGGGATTTTTTTCCAAATTAAAAGGCGGTTAATATTTACAAAATATAAGGAATAATTAGAAAAGGTAAAATATCTTTTTTCTGCGGTTTTCCATTGAAATTCTAATTCTACTGGAGAAAGAGATTTACCTAAACTAAAGATTCGCTTAAAGATTGCATTGACTTTTTCTATCTCAGGAAGCTCAGCTTCTAGCTTATAAAGCTTATCTAAAATAAGGGCTTGCTCGCTAACATCTCCTTGAGAAACATGCATCTTACCTATTTGCTTATAAAGAGAAGGCATGACTTCAGTAGCTAGCAGATGGCGCCATCTAGTACAAACTCTAAGTAAGGCAGGCGTAGGACAATACTCCAAAATCGAGGTGAGTACCTCATTAGGTAGGTTTTCAATAGTGAAAGAAGAGCTAGGATTCATGGTATGGGCCTCTTTAGATTTTATGCATATTTTTATGCGTTTTTGGAGTAATACATAAATGAATAAAACAAAATATACAAGAAAATTTTAGAGACAAATTTTTGCCTTTAAACTTAAAAATAGAGGGCTATAAAAAAGCTTTTGGAAATTCTTCCTCTCTTTTATCAGGCGTTAATGTTTCTTGATGAGCCGGGAGGTTTATCTATATCCTTAAAACCTTTTGAACATACCCATTCGTTCCTTTAACATATTAGGTGATGAAGATACAAACTTTCCAGCTACAGCCGAAAACGCTGCTTTATTTCATCGGGTATGCTTTGCAGCGGATTTCCTTTCACCTGAAAAATTTTCAGAGTAGGTAGTTGCCCTATCTCTACAGGAAGGGAGTTAAGCTGGTTCTCGCTTAAGAAAAGATCTTGCAGCTGCAATAGCTGCCCTATTTTTTCAGGAAGACGGGTAAGCTGGTTGCTGCTTAAGATAAGCGTCTGCAGCTGCGATAACTGCCCTACCTCTACAGGAAGAGCAGTAAGCTGGTTGCTGCTTAAGCCAAGCCTTTGCAGCTGTCCCAGCTGCCCTATCTCTGCAGGAAGAATGGTAAGCTGATTGTTATTTAAGTAAAGCATTTGCAACTGCGATAATTGCCCTATCTCTGCAGGAAGGGAGATAAGTTGATTGTCATCTAAGTAAAGCCATTGCAGCTGAGACAGCTGTCCTATCTCTGCGGGAAGGCATGTGAGCTGGTTACCGTCTAGGTAAAGCTCTTGCAGCTGAGACAGTTGTCCTATCTCTATAGAAAGGGAAATAAGGTGGTTGTTGTTTAAGAAAAGGTTTCGCAGCTGAGACAGCTGCCTTATCTCTGCAGGAAGGGTGACAAGCTGGTTGTTGCTTAAGTAAAGCGCTTCAAGCTTAGAAAGCCCTCCTATTTCTGCAGGAAGAGAGGTAAGTTGGTTACTATTTAAGTAAAAGTATTGCAGCTGAGAAAGTTGCCCTATCTCTGCTGGAAGGGAGGTGAGCTGGTTATTTCTTACATTAAGCGTTTTCAGCTGCAAAAGCTGTCCTATCTCTGGAAGAAGGACGGTAAACTTGTTGCTGTTTAAGCCAAGCCATTGCAACTGCGATAGCTGTCCTATCTCTGGAGGAAGGCTTGCTAGCTGGTTGTTATTTAAGTAAAGCCATAGCAGACGAGAAAGATTCCTTATTTCTGCAGGAAGGGAGGTAAGCTGGTTATTGTTTAAGTCAAGGTGCTCCAGCTGAGAAAGTTGCCCTATATCGGTAGGAAGAGAAGCAAGCTGGTTGCTATTTAATTTAAGGGTTTGCAGCTGCGATAGCTGCCCTATCTCCGCAGGAAGGGTGGTGAGCTGGTTGCCGCTTAAGTCAAGCCATTCCAGCTGAAAAAGTTGTCCTATCTCTGCAGGTAAGAAGGTCAAGCCGACTCCTGTTATCTCTAGCCTCGTAATATCTTTACCATGCCTTTCAATCCACTCTCTAAACAGCTCTCCTTTTTTTTCTAAAGGCAAATACTTGATTTCTTCTTGATCTAAGTGTTCCTTTCCACCAGGGATTTTATTCCAAATTAAGAGGCGATTAATATTTACAAAATATGAGGAATAATTGGACAGGGTAAAATATTGCTTTTCCCCAGTTATCCATTTAAAATCTAATTTTAAAGGAGAAAGAGAGCTAGCTAGAGCAAAGGTTTGCTTAAAGATTGCTTTGACTTTTTCTACCTCAGGAAGCTCAGATTCTAGCTTATAAAGCTTATCTAAAATAATGGCTTGCTCGCTAACATCTCTTTGAGGAACATGCGTTTTACCTATTTGCTTATAAAGAGAAGGCATGACTTCAGTAGCTAGCAGATGGCGCCATCTAGTACAAACTCTAAGTAAGGCAGGCGTAGGACAATACTCCAAAATCGAGGTGAGTACCTCATTAGGTAAATGCTCAATGCTGATAGAAGAGCTAGGATTCATTATATGTCCTTCTTTAAATTATTCATATTTTCAGCCGTTTTTTAGGACATTATATACATGAACAATCTAATATGTACAAAAAAAATTTAGAGACAAATTCTTAGCCTTTAAATTTAAAAATAGAGGGCTATAAAAAGCTTTTGGAAATTCTTCCTCTTTTTTAGCAGGAAAGATACGATTTCAGATATGGATGTCTCTGAATGCCCCCAGAATTTTATCTATATTCTTAAAACCTTCTAAGGATATCCATTAGTTTCTTTAACCTATTGGATGATGAAGGAACAAACTTTTTCAGCTAAAAGCGCAGACGCTGCTTTAGCTCATCTGGATGCTTTACAACGGATTCTCATTCAGTAAAGTCTACTTAGAGCAAGTAGATTTTCTATCTCTGCAGGAAGGGTGGTTAATTGATTATTTTCTAAGTTAAGCCGTTGAAGCGCATTCAGCTGCCCTAGCTCTGCAGGAAGGCAAGTAAGCTGGTTGTTATTTAAGTCAAGGTCTTGCAGCTGAGATAGCTGCCCTATTTCTGCAGGAAGGGAGTTAAGCTGGTTGCTGCTTAAGATAAGAGCTTCTAGCTGAGATAGCTGCCCTATCTCTGCAGGAAGAGCGGCAAGCTGGTTGCTGCTTAAGCCAAGCCTTCGCAGCTGAGAGAGCTGCCCTATTTCTGCAGGAAGGGAGTTAAGCTGGTTGCTGCTTAAGATAAGAGCTTCTAGCTGAGATAGCTGCCCTATCTCTGCAGGAAGGGAAGTAAGCTGGTTATTTTCTAAGCTAAGCGTTTGCAGGTGAGATAGCTGACCTATCTCTGCAGGAAGGGAAGTAAGCGGGTTATTGTTTAAGTAAAGGTATTGCAGCTGAGATAACTGCCCTATCTCTGCAGGGATGAAAGTAAGCTGATTATTCTGCAAGTAAAGCCCTTGAAGCTGAGAAAGCTGTCCTATCTCTGCCGGAAGGGAAGTAAGTTGGTTATTTTCTAAGTTAAGCGTTTGTAGCTGAGACAGCTGTCCTATCTGTGTCGGAAGGGAGGTAAGCGGGTTATTGTTTAAGTAAAGGTATTGCAGCTGAGAAAGCTGCCCTATTTCTAGAGGAAGGGAAGTAAGCTGGTTATTGTCTAAGCCAAGCGTTTGCAGCTGAGGTAACTGCCCTATCTCTGCGGGAATAGAGATAAGCTGGTTTCTGCTTAAACCAAGATTTCTCAGCCGAGACAGCTGCCCTATCTCTGCGGGAAGGCAAGTAAGCTGGTTGTCGCTTAAGAAAAGCGTTCGCAGCTGCGATAGCTGCCCTATCTCTGCAGGAAGGGAGGTTAGCGGGTTATTGTTTAAGTAAAGGTATTGCAGCTGAGACAGCTGCCCTATCTCCACGGGAAGGGAAGTAAGCTGGTTATCATTTAAGTAAAGCACTTCCAGCTGCGATAGCTGCCCTATCTCTGCAGGTAAAAAGGTCAAACCAATTTCTGTTAAATCTAAGCTCGTAATAACTTTGCCATGCCTTTCAATCCAATCTCTAAAAAGCTCTCCTTTTTTTGCTAAAGGCAAATACTTGATTTCTTCTTGGTTTAAGTATTCCTTTCCACCTGGAATTTCTTTCCAAATTAAGAGGCGATTAATATTTACAAGATAAGAGGAGTAGTTAGCCAGGGTAAGATATCTCTTTTCCTCGGTTTTCCATTTAAATTCTAATTCTAACGGAGAGAGAGAGAACTAGCTAAAGTAAAGATTTGCTTAAAGATTGCATTGACTTTTGCTATTTCAGGAAGTCCACTTTCTAGCTTATAAATCCTATCTAAAATAAAAGCCTGCTCGCTATCATTCCCTTGAGGAACATGTACTTTACCTATTTGCTTATAAAGAGAAGGCATGACTTCAGTAGCTAGCAGATGGCGCCATCTAGTAGAAACCCTAAGTAGGGCAGGCCTAGGGCAATACTCCAAAATAGAGGTGAGCACTTCATTAGGTAAATGCTCAATACTGATAGAAGAGCTAGGATTCATTATATGTCCTTCTTTTAATTATTCATATTTTCAGCCGTTTTTTAGGACATTATATACATGAACAATCCAAAATGTACAAAAAGATTTTAGAGACAAATTCTTAGCCTTTAAACTTAAAAATAGAGGGCTATAAAAAGCTTTTGGAAATTCTTCGTCTTCTTTTATTAGACGTTAATGTTTTATGATGATCTAAGAAGTTTATCATATCCTTAAAGTCTTCTAAACATGCCGCTTCTTTTCTTTAGCCTATTAGATGAAGTAGAAGCAAACTTTTTAACGAGAGGTGAAAACTTTGCTTTATTTTACTTGGAATGCTTAGCAGCGGATTTCCGTCCAAATTAAGAGGCAGATAATCATGCAACTGACTTATATCCTTAGAAAGATTAGTAAGCTGGTTATCGTTTGAGCCAAGCGTTTGCAGCTGCTATACTTCTGAAAGAAAAATTAAGCTATAATTATTTAAATTCTATTTTTCTGTGAATATATGTATAATCAATTGGCATGGTATATTCACACAATTTAAGAAAAAAAGCTTTGAAGTATATAGAGAATGGCGGCTCAATCGCCACAGCTAGTGTGGTGTTTGGCGTAGCAGCTCGTACGTTAACAAACTGGATTAAGCGGAAAAAACAAGGTAATCTAGCTCCTAAAAAAAGACGGCAGAGCCCCACTAAAATAGATAGTGAAAAGCTGAAACTATATATAAAACAAACTCCCGATGCATACCTTAGGGAAATAGCTGAGGAATTCGGAGTGACAACAGCTGCAGTTTTTTATGCCTGTAAAAGACTGAAAATCACTTTGAAAAAAATACACCCTTCTATAAGGAAAGAGATGAGGATAAGCGAGAGGAATGTAGACAAAAGCTAGAAAATATTTCGGAAGAAAATAGAATTTACATAGATGAAAGCGGGATGAATGCCTACTCACAGCGCCAGCATGCAAGATCACCTCTAGGAGAAAAGATTTATGGTGCTCTAGCAGGTCGTTCATTTGCTACAGAAAGCTTTATAGCAGCTAAATGGAAGTCCTAGATGGTAGCTCCTTTTTGTTATACAAGTACCTGTAATTGTCTTTTATTTAACTTCTGGCTAGAAAAAACATTGATACCCAAACTTAAAGCGGAGCAAGTTCTAATTAGGGGTAATGCTACCTTCCATAAATTGCAAACCACTCATGAGCCTATCAAAAAGGCAGGGTGTGAGATTTTATTTTTGTCGCCTTATTCTCCAGATTCAAACCCTATTGAAACCTTTTGGGCTAATTTTAAGAAGATCGTAGCAGCAAGCTTAAGTAAGTTTTCTACTCTTGCTCAAACCATTGATTACTCTTTCTCAAGTATATGTCAATGATAAAAAATATAAAATTTAAATCAATATAGGTGCCTTACTAAGTAAAGCCCTTGCAGCTGCGATAGTTGCCTTATCTCATGGGGATAAAGAAATTAACCTAACTTCTCTTAAATCTTACCTCATCATATTTTTGCCATGCCTTTCACTCCATTCGCTGAAAGGCTTTCTTCTTATTTTAAAGGTAGATACTTGATTTCTTTTTGCGACTAAATATTTCTTTCCACCAAATTTTTTTTTAGGTCAAAAGATGACTAATCTTTACAAGATATAAGGAGTAATTAGCCAATCTGAAATATCTATTTTCCTTTGCTTCAACATGTTGCCAATTAGGTGCTGAACCAGGCCATTTTTTCTTGCTTAAGTAGTCGACAGTTTTACATTTAGCTAGCCCGGATTGTTAGAGCAAATTTTCATGAAGTGATATATTGAATGTCTTTAGGTATAAATTATTGCAGCCGCAAACTCTGCTTTGCTTCGTTCGTAGCTTGGTTTAGTTTTAAAAATAAGCTATAAGCTTAATTTTCTTATTATTTAGATAGACTTTTTGCCCGTCCTGAGAGGCTTCATGAAAACTTTGCCTTACCCACATAATTCTCCACAGCCATTCGAAAAGTTTTCTCACCAGCTAAAGATCCATTCATATTTTACTCTTCTGCGAAAAGACAAGACAAGTTTGTCAAAAAATATAATTATTATTCACATAAAAAGCCCATTTAAAAAAAACCTAAGGTACTCTTTAGGGCTAACCGATAGTTATAATCGCATTGATTTATCCCTATATTTTTTAAAATAAATCACGCACTCCCCTATGATTCCCTTAATCTAAGGTGATTATCTTGTTCATTCCTTCTTTGTCTCTAAATATTTATCCCTCTTAACAAAATGTGCCCACCCGCCCCCATTATTACAATGTATGTGTGCTAAGAGAGCATGTTTATCATGTTAAGGTCAAATTTTTTAATAAAATAAGCTAGGGATATGCATAGATTATAAAAAATTACTTCACGCTTGGTAGCTCTTTTGGTATATTTACAACCTTAATATTTTTAGGACATTATATGCATAACAATAAAACATTAGCCCCTGTAGAGACCTTTTGTCATAATAAACGCAAATTTGCTCCTTCTCAGTCATTTGTGAACCAGGCGCATATGAAGGATCTGTCTCAATATACAGAAATGTATCAAAAGTCTATTCATCATCCCAATGAATTTTGGCTTGAACAGGCAAATACATTGGATTGGTTTAAAAAGCCTACCCTTGCAGCCCGTTATAGTTGGGAATCCAACAGTAACCTTATCCATCATACCTGGTTTGAAGATGGTATCCTCAATCTTTGCTATAATTGCTTAGATAGGCATCTAGAAGGGCATCGAAAGTTAAAGCCTGCGATCATCTGGCAAGGAGACAATGAAGAGGAAACGAAAATTTGGGATTATCAGACGCTGCATATCCAAGTCTGCCGTTTTGCTAATGTGCTTAAGAAATGGGGCGTTAATAAAGGTGACCGAGTATGCATTTACCTACCCATGATTCCAGAAATCGCGGTCGCCGTGCTAGCTTGTGCTCGTATAGGTGCTATTCACTCGGTAGTTTTTGGAGGCTTTAGTGCTGAAGCCCTAAGTCATCGCATGAATGACTGTTCTTGTAAATTGCTAGTAACTGCAAATACTAGCCTGCGTGGAGGTAAGCCAATCTACTTAAAATCTATTGCCGATGAAGCGCTAGCCTCCATTCCATCTATTGAAACGGTAATTGTAGTTCAAAGAACGCATGAGCTTTGCTCAATGCAACCAGGACGCGACATTTGGTATGAAGAGGAAATGGAAAATGCCTCTCAATTTTGCCCTGCAGAACCGATGAATGCTGAAGATCCTTTGTTTATTCTATACACCTCCGGTTCTACTGGTAAACCCAAAGGGGTGGTTCATACTCAAGCTGGCTATTTACTGTATGCCTCTTTAACCCATAAATATATTTTTGATATTAAAGATTCGGATGTTTATTGGTGTTCTGCAGATTTGGGGTGGATTACTGGTCATAGTTATGTGCTGTATGGTCCTTTGGCAAATGGTGCTACCACGCTTATGTTTGAAGGCACCCCTTATTACCCTGATGCGGGAAGATTTTGGAAAATCATTGAAAAATTTCAAGTAAATATTTTTTATACCGCTCCGACAGTCATTAGAGCCTTAATTCGTTATGGGAAATCTTATCTAAAAGGCTATGATCTTAGTTGCTTAAGGCTTTTAGGTACTGTAGGAGAGCCCATTAATCCAGAAGCATGGATGTGGTATTATGAAAATATTGGACAAGAAAAGTGTCCCGTAGTAGATACTTGGTGGCAAACAGAAACGGGTGGCATCATGATCTCTCCTCTACCGGGTTGTCATGAAGCCAAGCCTGGAAGCGCTTCCAAACCTTTCTTCGGTATCAATCCTATTATTTTACGTGATGATGGAACTCCTTGCGATGTCGATGAAGGAGGATGCTTATGTATTCAGCAACCATGGCCAGGAATGATGCGCACTACTTGGGGAGATCATCAACAATTTATTAATACTTACTTTAAAACTTTCCAAAATGTCTATTTTAGTGGAGATGGATGTTCGATAGACGAGGAGGGCGATTATTGGCTCTTAGGAAGAATTGATGATGTGGTCAATGTTTCTGGGCATCGTATGGGTACAGCAGAAGTCGAAAGTTCTTTAGTGAGCCATCCAGCTGTAGCGGAAGCTGCTGTAGTCCCTAAACCTGATGAGGTCAAAGGACAGTGCTTATATGCCTTTGTCATCCTTAAAGACAATGTAGAGAGCCATCCTGACTTACAGAAAGAATTGGCCCAGCATGTACGCCAAGAGATTGGCCCTATTGCTGTTCCTGACTACATTCGATTTATTGATGCTTTACCTAAAACTCGCTCCGGCAAGATTATGCGTCGGATCTTAAGAAAAGTGGTAGAAGGTAATGTAGATGAACTGGGAGATATAAGCACTTTAGCTGATCCTTCAGTGCTTGAATTTTTATTGAAAAGCGACTAGAAATGAGTAAAGCATAAAGTTAAAGAGCGTTTAACTTTATGCTTTACTTTTTACTTATTCATTTAGGCGGAGAACGCTTTTTCTTTTTATTCTCAACAACTTGATTCACTCTTTTAGTCCGCTTTGGAGGCGCTGGAGTGAGGTCAGAAGAAGGAATAAAATCAGGCTTTTTAGTTAGCATACGCTGATATTTATTCCTTAGTTCTTTACGTAGTTGCCGGCCACTTTGGGGCGTTAACAGCACAGCACAGCTAATGCCTAGCACTAGGCCTATAACCGTTCCTTCCGCAAAGGCCTTAACAGTGGAGGGGATAGCTACCGCTGTAAAAGGAGAAACTTTATTTAAAAAAGTTTCTTTAGCATAGGGCTTTCCTTTTATGTTCCCCTCTTTTTTTTGATGATTAAAATTTTTCTTTCCTTGCTGTCGAAAAGGGAGAAGAGCACATGCACTAGCAAGCCCTGCGCCCACCAAAGCACCTAAAACTATGCCGGGGGTGTTACGCACAAGCTACCTCCTTTTTTTCATCTCCTGCCAGATATTAAGACCGGTCATTGCCCAATCCATCATCCGGTGAACAGGGTGATAGTGCTCTTCATTGTCTTCGGAGTCATCCTCCTCCTGGCTTTTACCAGAAAATTTGTCGGCAACAAATTTGGCTACATCTAACCAATTGCACGCTTTTATTTTATCTACCAGCCCTTCTTCCTCTTCTGAAGACTGTTGGGATAAAGCATATACAGCTGAGGCTCCGATCAATCCTGCTCCAATAATGCCAAGTACAATATTTCTATTAGTACTATAGCTTGAAAAAGCATCGGAAGCAGCATGGCAAATATGATCGATGGAATCTTTAGCATTATCATAAATTTTATGCCCTTTTTCCATAGCTTCATGAGCATACTCTTGAGCTGTATCACTGACTTGATCATACATAGAATCAAGCGCTCTTGTAAACTTATGACCTTTAGGCTTTGGAGCAAAAAATAAAGCAGCAGCTGCACCAATGAGGCATCCTGCGGCAGCTCCTAAAGCAATGTTAGAGACTTGATCATTTGTAGAAGGTTCTGGAGGGGTTAAGGGCTTTTTATTGCGGGGTTTAACTTTAACCATAATTATCTCCCTTTTTTTATTTTTTGCCAGGTTTTGACTCCTATTGTAGACAATTTTATCAAATCACCTACAATTTCATTCCAATCATTTTTTTTCTCAACGTGATAAAAATTACATGGGTTTTCATCTTCATTTTCATTAAATGATTGAGTGACTTTATTGACTGCTGCGCTCACATGGTTGATAGAATCTAAAATGGGATTTAAATTAGAGAGCTTATCTTGAGTTGCTATTGCAATCTTATTAGAGTTCTCTAAAAGTCGCAAAGTTTCTTGAACAAGAGGCTCGATTTTATTTTCCATTCGAAATAGGCTGGAATTAACATGTTGAACGGATTCGAGCACGGCTTTAAGAGCTTTAACTAAGAAAAAAGCTATAATACTAAATATTAACGTAGCTGACACGGCACAAACTGCATAAATCACATGACTATCCATTTTTTATTCCTTGATTTCTTTGGAAAAAATGCTGCTAGTTCAAGCCTAACTTTCCCTAGCAGCATACACTCATTATTTGCTGTTTGCAATTACAAGGTTATTTGACACACTTTTCACGCCAGGAACCTGACGAGCTATTGAAGCGATATGATTTTTCTCATCTTCGTTATTTACAGAGCCTGCTATAATCACATTCCCATTGTTTACACTAACTTCTGCAGTTTTAGCATAGGAGGAAAGTTTTTTATCATCTTTAATCGCCCAACGAATTTTTTGGGAAATATCTCCATCTGTCCAAGCAGCAGTTTTTTTTGTTTCACTGTAACTAATCTTAGCGTCCGAGTGTCTTGGAAGATTAGATGGTTGTGTATAAGTTTGGCCAGCAGAATGTCCTGGAGTTTGAACACCGCTTGTATTCACAGAAGAATTTTTTATTTCTGTCTGGGAAGGAGCAGAGTTAAGATAAGAGGATTTTTCTAGGTTAGAAAGCCCCTCCTGTGAAGTTACAGCTTGCGCATGCAGCATAGAAGCGCCAGCTAGAACAGTCATAGTAGCTAAAGACAGTTTGAAAAGATTTTTCATCGAGGTTCTCCTTGATTTATTTAGATTGACATTCATGTTTAATTTGATCTGTATATTAAATGTTAAAAAATATACAGCTCTTTTGCAAATATTATTTAAAAGCACACCTAAATGGATAATATCCATTCGTTTAAGCTAAACAGCCATTTTTTCGGCTATATTTCTTTCCCAAAGGTCTATACTCAGCGTTTTGAGGATAGCATAGAAAGGCACAATAAAAAAAAGGCTCCAAAAGCCAAACAATGAAGCACTTGTAGCTAAAAGGATAATAATTGTAATAGGATGGATATTCAAACGCTTTCCTACAATCCGTGGCGAGATAAAGTTTAAATCTATTAAATGGACAATCAAAACGATTGCTAGCACTTTTAAGCCCATAAAAGGAGTGGAGGTTAATCCTACAAGTAAAGCGGGTAATGTCGAAATAAGAGTTCCAAAAAAAGGAATTAAATTAAAAAGGCCTGCGATTAGGGCAAGTAAAAATGCATACTCTAACCCAATTCCCCAATAGCCGATAAAAACTAAAACACCTACTATAAAAGCAATGATTATCTGCCCGCTGATATAGCTAGATAATATTTCATCTATATCATTTAACGCCTTTGTGACACTTTCTCTGTAGATAAAAGGCACATGGTTTATAAATTTCTCAAAAGCATGCTGATCATCTTTTAAAAAATAATACAAAATAAAAGGAGTGATAATAAAATAAGAGGCGACCGTGGTTAAAGAGCTTATACTGCTCACAATTCCTCCGCTAGCCCATTGCGTTATTTCTTGAAGGTAATGATAAAATAAATTTCTTAGCTGCTCAGGAGAGAGAGAATAAAAGTTAAATACATTCATCAAATCTACAGTTTTATTTTCTACTTCCTTAAGCTTTTGTTGAGGAAAAGATCTAAAAGCTGTGATTTGTCTCTCAATGTAAGGCCAAACAAGACTAATCAACAGGCTACCGGCTACCATCACGAACAAGTAAATAAAAATGATAACCAAATAACGAGGGATCTTAGTTTGGTCAAGATATCTGACAATAGGGCGGAAGATATAATAAAATAAGCCGGCAATAATTACAGGCAGCAAAAGGGTGGTAACAAACTGAAAAACTAATTTAAAGAAAGGGAAAAGCTGAAAGCCTATAAATAATGTTAGCAGGATCACTAAACTTAATAGAGCATTACTGAAAAATTTTTGATTATACCACATAGTCAACTGTTCTGTCCTGTCTGATGCAGTGCGGATTAATAGAAGTAATTTTTCTTATGGTCTCATTATCTACATTGATGGATATCCCAGCAAGAGTAGAATTACTTATACTTTAAAAACTCTTCTAGGAAAACTCTTAAAAGTTCGCCTCTTAAAGCCCCCTGAATACCACTTAGCATGAAGGAAACAAAGTTTAAAGGAACTTTCAGGGCCTTAATGTACAAAAATGAATTATTCCTAGCAGTTTATAAACGCTCTTGAGACCAGCATGTCATCAATAAAAGCTATTGATATCAGGAAATTATAAGGGTTTTCATTCGCCAAATTTTAAATTTAATAGATTGCTTAATAAAACATAAGCTTACTGCCGCTTGTAATCTCTCCTCTAAAGCTTTTATATTTGGCTAAATAAGCTTTATTCTACATATAGCCATAGGCTTTTTAGATAATCCCCTTCTGGATGATAAATATTAAGAGGATGATCGATCCCTAAGCGGTGTCTGCCAATAATACGCACTTGGCGCCTAGCTTCAACTGCCGCTTGAAAAACAACTTTTTGAAAGAGCTGATCGTTAACATAATAGGAACACGATGATGTTAACAATAAGCTTTGAGAAGGCATTTTTTGTAAGGCTATACGATTGATATCTTTATACCCTCTGCAAGCGGGAATGATATCTTTGCGATGTTTGGCAAAGGCGGGAGGATCCAAGATAATCAAATTGTAATCCAACGAGGACTCTCTTAAAAATTGAAAAACGTCTTTAGGATAAAAGTGCATGCAAGAAGAAACACCATTCAACTCTGCATTCTTGTGGGCAAGGTTTAAAGCTACCTTAGAAATATCGACAGAATCTACTTGAGTAGCTCCGCCTGCAGCTGCATAGATACTAAATCCACCCGTATAAGCAAAACAATTTAAAACACGTTTATCTTTGGACAGGTTCTTAACCTGTGCACGCATCTCACGATGATCTAAAAAAAAGCCTGTTTTTTGCCCTTGCACAGGATTGACTAAGAATTTTATTCCATTCTCGAGAATGCTTACTTCCTCTTCTAATTTTCCATACAGCAACTGCTCTGTGGCTTTCATACCCTCTTCTTTTCGAGAAAGCAGTAAAGATTTTTCATAAATAAATGTGGGTTGAAAGGTCTCTATAAGATAATCCAATAAGTAAGGCTTAAGATTTTCCATTCCTAAAGTCGATATCTGCACCACAAACCCTTTCTCATACCGATCGATGATGAGTCCTGGTAGAAAATCACCTTCACCATTGATTAAACGATAGGCCGTGGTGTCAGAAGAGAAAAACTTGGTGCGCAGGGCGGTAGCTAATTCTAAATTATTTTTAAAAGCTTCTAAAGGAGGCTGGCTTCCAAAAGAGAGCATCCGCCCAAAAATTTTTGCTTTTGAATTGAAATAAGCACTGCCTAGTAAATCACCATGATGGGAATAAAGAGGAAGAATCTCTCCACATAAATTTTGAGGCAGATGAGCGACAGCTCCTGAAAAAATCCACGGATGGCGATTTAAAATAGCTTTTTCTTTACCGACTTTCAACGTAACTTTTTTAACGAGCATAAATTAAACTACTAAGGAGAGAGGATTAACTTT
The DNA here is from genome assembly GCF_000648235.2 of Neochlamydia sp. S13. Taxonomy (NCBI): domain Bacteria; kingdom Pseudomonadati; phylum Chlamydiota; class Chlamydiia; order Parachlamydiales; family Parachlamydiaceae; genus Neochlamydia; species Neochlamydia sp. S13. The sequence continues at coordinate 1,218,960 of NZ_AP017977.1, forward strand.
TTAAAGGTGCATAACAGACACAAAACCAGGCTATAATCCAAACTAGGCCGCCGAGAGGAGTTATCCGCCCTGCTAATGCATTGCCGGATAAAGCCATATAATACAAACTTCCAGAAAATACAATAATGCCGGCCGTAAATAACCAACCAGCCGTTTCTAGTAAAATCCCGGAAAGATGCTGAGGCGCTAAGGCTAATAGAATTAATCCTAAAGCATGGTACATTTGGTAACGAACACCTACTTCAAAAGTAACCAGCCTTTCTTTAGAAACTTTCTGCTTTAAAGCATGAGCCCCAAAAGCACCTAAAATGACTGCAGTCATTGCAAAAAATGCACCTATAGAAAAGAATAAATAAGAAAATGTCATATTATAAAGGCTCCAAACAAAAAGAGCTTAGCTTGGATGGCTACTAAATATCAATCGGATTTAGATAACTTTTTCAACTTAGCTTTTATCTCTGCTAAAAGCCCTTTAAATATCTTTTAAGAGATATATTTTGATAGGCGCCTATTAAAAATACTCCAGTAATTTTTTTACTGGACAGTAGTTATTCTGTACTGTTGGAATAAAGATAATAGGGCTTGCAGAGGGAATGGAACGCCTACCCTCGAAAAAAGTTCTTTGAAGCCTGGGCGCTGTTCTTAAGAAAAGGGTTGGCTTCCAAGGTTTACTTCCCTTGCTAGAGTATACCTACAGAGCCTATTTGAGCTGTGCTAACAAAGACTTTAAAATTTTAGAACAAACTTTGAAGAAATAGGAAACAATTATTATTAATATTTTTTCCTAGGAAACTATGAAAGCAGCAGGGCGAAATCTCTAAGGGGAAAAATTTAAGCCTCCTTTCATAGGCAAAAACTTACCCATCTCACTTACTTTTTTGCTAATGCATCGCATACCCTAACGCATCCATGGCAGCTTCCTTGATAGCCTCTGTTAAAGTAGGATGGGAATGAGGCAAGCGAGCAATATCTTCCAAGGTAACGTTCTTTTGGATAGCAAGAGCTCCTTCTTCAATCATTTCTGAGGCATGCGAGCCTAATATGTGCAACCCAACCACCCTTTCCGATTTCTTATCGCCAATGATCTTTACTATTCCTTCACTCTCGCCCATGCAGCGTGCTCTAGCGTTTCCTTTAAAAAAGGCAGTACCTACCATTACCTCTAATCCAGCTTCTCGTGCTTCAGGCTCATTAAGCCCTACAGCCGCAGCTTCGGGATGAGTATAAACCACCTGAGGAAGAGCCATATAATTAACATAGGCTGCCTTTCCAGCTATGATCTCAGCAACCGCCATGCCTTCATCTGAAGCCTTATGAGCTAGCATAGGGCCATCCACAATGTCACCAATGGCAAAAATATGCGGTAGGCTGGTCCTGAAAAAATTATCAATATTTAATGTTCCTCTGCTTGATTTTTTTATACCCATTTGCTCTAAGCCGAGTCCTTCTGTATGAGGCTTTCTTCCCACAGCTACTAGCAAGAGATCGGTATGTAAATTTTTCCTTTCGCCTCCCTCTTCAAATTCAATAGTTACTCCTTCTCTTTCATATTTTGCGGATTGGAGTTGAGCCGAAAGATGAAATTTTATTCCTTGTTGTTTTAATCCCCTTAACAAAAGTTTTCTAATCGTCGGATCCATAGCTAGGCATATTTCTTCTGCCCTTTCAATGATATGAACTTGAGTACCTAGGCGGCGATAAATTGAGGCCATCTCCACTCCAATCGCCCCTGCACCAATTACGGCCATTTGTTTGGGCACTTTTTCCAAGCTCAAGGCTCCCGTAGAAGAGATAATTTTCTTTTCATCAAAAGCTAAGAAAGGCAATGCTACGGCTTCTGATCCTGTGGCTAGAATAAAATAGTTACCTTTTATCTTCTCTATGCGGCCATTATCTGTTACTTCAACCAAATGGGGATCCACAAATTTGGCTGTACCTCTGATGCTTTCCACCTTATTTTTTTTAAATAGGCTCGTTATCCCCTCTGTAAGGCTAAATACAACCTTTGCTTTACGTTGCATCATCGTTTCAAAATTAACTTTTATTTCATTATATTCTATTCCTAGGCCTTTACTCTCTTTTTCAAGCCATTCCCAATATCTTGTAGACTGTAGTAAGGTTTTAGAAGGAATACAGCCCACATTTAAACAAGTACCTCCTAGCGTTTGGGCCTTTTCTATACAGGCTACCTTCATTCCTAATTGAGCTGCACGTATGGCTGCCACGTAACCGCCTGGTCCAGCCCCTATTACTACTACATCGAATTGTTTCATGCCAGCCGCCTGTTTTTTTTCTTTTACTTTTATTTCAATAATGGACTTTTTTGCAATAAAAAGGGCCTTATCAGGAAAAGCAGCAGTTGCTAGCTTGCCTGCTAAATCTCCGCCAATTTTTATTGGTTGCTTTTATAGCTCTTCTACTGTTTTAGTAGAGATCTAATGAGAGTTTTACAAAAGCTACCAATCCTTTACCCTTAATCCTTCCTTACTCTCTCTTTAAAATCCTAAATTATTTGCTTATAGCCCAAGGAGCATAACCGCAGGGCATTCTAAAATACCTTTTAAATAAGCTAGGAAAGCGGCAGCTTCTTTACGTCTAACAAAGCGAGAATCGTAGCTTAAAGCTAAATACATGATAGGTCGGATGGTAATTTGATCGGCAACAACAATAGGACGTTTAATAATATTATGTAGGGCTAAAATAGCTCTTTGGTTACCGGTAAGAAGAGGAGTAGAAAGCATAGAATCATAAAGGCCAGCATCAGTGATGGCAAAGCTGCCTGTATGAAGGTCTCCTACAGAAAGAGAGCCTTCATAAGCCTGATGGGTAAGTTTTTCGATAGTCCTTTCAATCTCTGCATAAGAAAGCTTATCGCTATGGCAAAGGAGTGGTACCACGACACCCTGCTCAGTTTCCACAGCTATACCCATTTCGTAAGAAGAGCCCTGAACGCTTTGCTCTTCTTTAAGGTACGAATGAATAGAGGGAAATTGAGGTAAAGCAGCCACGCAAGCTTTAACAAAGAAAGAGATTAAACCTAGCTCAATTTCATATTTTTTAATAAAAGATTTTTGGTATCTGTCACGTAGGTGGATAATCTGTGACAGATCTACTTCATTAAATATTGTCAGCATTGTGGCTGTATTTTCTACCTGGGCGACCTGAGAAACTGAGGCTTTTTGGGTAAAGTCCTTATTGCCATGCGATTGCTGCGGATGGAAAGACCAAGCAAGAGATTCCTGCTCAGAAAGAGAAGAAAGAGACCTTTTTTGACCTTCTTCTTTAAGCTCTTTAATAAAATCCTCTTTTAGGTAACGCATGCTTTTAGAAGATTCTTTAGAGTTTTCCACGGCAGCTTGTATAGAGGGTAAAAATTGCTGAGGTGGGAAACTAAGTTCTAAAGATTTGGTTGCAGCTTCAGTATCAATATATCCTAATACCTGACCGATGGTAACTTTATCGTGGAGTTGTATGTTAAAATGGATTATCCCCTTTTGAGGAGCATATACCATCTGATTGACTTTATCAGTCTCTAACTCAAGGATTTCATCCTCAATTCCTACATGTGAACCAGAGGGTCTAATGATACTAACTACAGTTGCTTCAAAAATAGACTCTCCCATTGAAGGAACTTTAAATTCAACTTTCATTATTAATCTCATTCATTTTAAGGTTAGTCGCTAGTCTAAAATTATGAAGTTTTCTATCTAGAAAAATAAAATTAGCATGATGACAGTGTGTTTCATTTTATGCAAAACATAACCCTCTCTAACAGAAAATGCACTAATTATTTCATTCCTCTATTTGGCAAGGAAAGGGCGTTAAAAAAATCCTTAGCAACAACTAAGGAGGAAAAATTATAACTATTGCTCTTTTTAGACTCCTCCGGCACTTTTTCTAGCCAATTTTAAAGCTTTTATTAAATTTTTTTAATTTTCTGTAACTTAAGAACTCTGATGAAGTCCTTCTAGACTATCGTTTCTCCCCTTCGCTAGCATTTTTAGCCTCATGCCTACAAAAATTTCCTTTGCCCTTCACCCATGCTTTAATGATTGTTTCTAAAATAGAGGGTAAAGTTTCCTTTTTCTTTTAGTCATTTCCATTAAGACTTGCCTAACCAAATTGCTTTTAATGCTAGGACTTTTAACCCATTTTTAATATTGCTAAATAAATTTTAAAGGAAAAAATTGATGATTTAGGGGGCCTTGTTGCGTAAATGATCTAATAGCTACTCTAAAGATATATCACATAAGTTAGCACCCATTGCCTTGGACATTCCAAGTTTTATCATCTTATTCATAACTAAGGAGTTGGCATATAATTCTGTTTGTTGATAGGCTAATTTCCTAGAGGGAAAGTCTCCTCCAAAGCTTCTTATAAAGCGGTACATCGCCGTTTCGGAAAGCAATCTTCTGTGATAGCCGCAAAGCTTCTTCCAGAGCTGCCTGGCCTCCTCATCTTCTCCAAAGCCTTGAATGATTTTTAAAGCATCATTTCTTTTTTATCCAGGGCTTGTCTGCCTCTTGGCTTAGCGTTCTTCCTCTTCTGGGAGGTACCAAAGGATCTATACCCGCACATAAGATGATAGGAAGAATGGTAAGCAGGTTGCCACTTAAGTGGAGCTTTTGCAGCTTGGATATCTGCCCGATTTTTGCTGGCAGAATGGAGAGCTGGTTTTGATTTAAGTGCGGATTACTTGTTTAAAGATAAGATGGCTAAAAGTTATTTATTTCATTTTAGCTCACCCCAATTTAAAAAGTACTTATGGCCACTCTACAATTGAAAACGCTGCCTTATTTTTTCTGGAATATCTTTCAAAGGATTTTCCGCTAATTCAAGCTCGGTAAGCTGAGGCAGCTGCCCGATTTCTGCAGGTAGACTGGTGAGCTGGTTTTGATTTAAGTAAAGCTCTTGCAGTTCAGACAGCTGCCCGATTTCTGCAGGGCTGGTTTTGATTTAAGTCAAGCCATGCCAACTCAGACAGCTGCCCAATTTCTGCAGGCAGACTGGTAAGGTGGTTTTGATTTAAGTCAAGCGCTTCCAACTGAGACAGCCGCCCGATTTCTGCGGGCAGGGCGGTGAGTTGGTTTTGATTTAAGCAAAGATATTGCAGCTGAGGCAATTGACCTATTTCTGCAGGCAGGCTGGTGAGCTGGTTTTGATTTAAGTAAAGCGTTTGCAGCTCAGTCAGCTGCCCGATTTCTGTAGGAAGGCTGGTGAGCTGGTTTTGGCTTAAATCAAGCCCTTGCAGCTGAGACAATTGCCCGATTTCTACAGGCAGAGCGGTGAGCTGGTTTTGATTTAATTCAAGCGTTTGCAGCTGAGACAGCTGCCTGATTTCTGCAGGCAGGCTGGTGAGCTGGTTTTGGTTTAAGTCAAGCGCTTGCAGCTTAGATAACTGGCATATTTCTAGGGGCAAATAAGTCAAGCCTACTCCAGATAAATCTAAAATCGTGATGTTTTTACAATTTTCTTCAATCCAATTTCTAAGAAGCTCCCCTTTTTCCTCTAAAGACAAGTGCTTAATTTCTTCTCGGCTCAAGTATTCTTCCCCACCAGGAAGTTTTTTCCAAAGTAAAAGGCGATTAATATTTAAGAGATAAGAAGAGTAATTAGCCAGCGTTAAGCCTCTTTTTTCTTCTGTTTTCTCTTTAGATTCTAAAGGAGAAATAGATTTAGCTAAGGTAAAAACTTGTTTAAAAGATAGATAGACTTTTTCAGTAGAGGTAGGTACATGATTGAGTTGATAAACTCTAGCTAACATAAGAGTTTGCTGGGTAGTGGCATCTCCCTTGAGGAAATGAAGCTGGGCTATTTTTTATAAAGAGAAGGCATCACTTCAGAAGCCAGCAGATGATGCCATCTTTTACAGACGCTAAATAAGGGAGGAACTATGCAAGCCTCTAAGATAGGGAGTAGAAATTCATTCGGCAAGCTTTCAATAGAGGCCGAAGAGATAGGATGCATTTTATTTCCTTGGGTAGTAATTTAGTGATTTAAATTTTATATTTTTTATCATCGACATATACTTAAAAAAGAGTAATCAATGGTTTGAGCAAGAGTAGAAAATTTGCTTAAGTTTGCTGCTACAATTTTCTTAAAATTAGCCCAGAATGTCGTTTTAGCCCCTCCCAATTTAAAAGTACTTTTGGCCATTCTACAATTGAAAACGCTGCCTTATTTTTTCTGCAATATCTTTCAAAGGATTTTCCGCTAATTTAAGTATGATAAGCTGAGACAATTGCCCAATTTCTCCAGGCAGACTGGTGAGCTGGTTTTGATTTAAGTAAAGCCATTGTAGCTCAGACAATTGTCCGATTTCTGCAGGAAGGTTGGTGAGCTGGTTTTGATTTAAGTTAAGCCTTCGCAGCCGAGACATTTTCCCGATTTCTCCAGGCAGGCTGGTGAGCTGGTTTTGATTTAAGTAAAGCCATTGCAGCTGAGACAGCTGCCCGATTTCTGCAGGCAGACTGGTGAGCTGGTTTTGATTTAAGTAAAGCCATTGCAGCTGAGACAGCTGCCCGATTTCTGCAAGAAGGTGGGTGAGTTGGTTTTGATTTAAGGAAAGCGTTCGCAGCTGAGACAGCTGCCCGATTTCTATAGGCAGGCTGGTGAGCTGGTTTTGGCTTAAGTAAAGCTCTTGCAGTTGAGACAGCTGCCCGATTTCTATAGGCAGACTGGTGAGCTGGTTTTGATTTAAGTAAAGCCATTGCAGCTGAGACAGCTGCCCGATTTCTACAGGAAGGTGGGTGAGTTGGTTTTGATTTAAGGAAAGCGTTCGCAGCTGAGACAGCTGCCCGATTTCTGTAGGCAGAGCGGTGAGCTGGTTTTGATTTAAGTAAAGTACTTGCAGCTGAGACAACCGCCCGATTTCTGCAGGCAGACTGGTGAGCTGGTTTTGATTTAAGCAAAGCACTCGTAATCGAGACAGCTGCCCGATTTCTGTAGGCAGACTGGTGAGCTGGTTTTGATTTAAGTCAAGCGTTTGCAGCTGAGACAGCTGCCCGATTTCTATAGGCAGGCTGGTGAGCTGGTTTTGATTTAAGAAAAGATCTTGCAGCTGAGACAGCTGCCCGATTTCTATAGGCAGGCTGGTGAGCTGGTTTCGATTTAATTCAAGCGTTTGCAGCTGAGACAGCTGCCCGATTTCTACAGGAAGGCTGGTGAGCTGGTTTTGATTTAAGGAAAGATCTTGCAGCTCAGACAGCTGCCCGATTTCTGTAGGCAGACTGGTGAGTTGGTTTTGGCTTGAATTAAGCTCTTGCAGCTGAGACACCTGGCATATTTCTGGGGGTAAATAAGTCAAGCCTACTCCAGATAAATCTAAAATCGTGATGTTTTTACAATTTTCTTCAATCCAACCTCTAAGAAGCTCCCCTTGTTTTTCTAAAGGTAAATACTTGATTTTTTCTTGATTTAAGTATTCCCCTCTACCAGGAAGTTTTTTCCAAAGTAAAAGGCGATTAATATTGAGCAGATAAGAGGCATAGTTAGCCAGAGTAAAACACCTTTTTTCCTGGGTTTTCCATTTAAATTCTAGCTCCGCAGGAGCAAGGGATTTAGCTAGAGTAAAGGCCTCCTTGAAGATTGCCTTAGCTTTTTCTCCTTCAGAAAGCCTATCATCCAGCTTATAAATCCTATCTAAAATAAAAGCCTGCTTGTTAATATCCCCTTGGGAAACATGTACTTTACCTATCTGTTTATAAAGAGAAGGCATCACTTCAGAACCCAGCAGATGATGCCATCTTTTACAGACGCTAAATAAGGAAGGAACTGCGCAAGCCTCTAAGATAGGGAGCAGCAATTCATTGGGCAAGCTTTCAATAGATGCCGAAGAGATAGGATGCATTTTATTTCCTTGGGTAGTGATGACTTTTCAGCATTTTATTTATTAGAGGCAATATAAAAAAATTAAAAAAGTAAGTCAAACCAATTAGCATCCTTATCACCGGGGGGATCAGCTAACTTGTTAGGTAAAGAGCAAGCTACTATGCCTTGTAGGCGATAGCTAGATATAGAAGGTTTTTGCGCAGCTTTGGGCCGACCAGACGTAGTATGCTTTTGAGTTGCAATAAATCGAGGTTCTATAATTTGTATATATTTAAGTTTTTTTACAAACTTATCTAATTGGCGCTTAGCATCGTTTGGACATGAAAACTCTTACTGCATGAGCTTAATAAAGGCTTCGGCTTCTTTTTCATTGTCCTTAAGGTAATGCTTGGCTAAAGTACGGCATTCTCTTGGATAGGCCACTTGGCTGAGGATGACTACCCATCCTTAGTTCAACGCCTGCATGGCAAGGGGTAGTCTTAAGAGCTCGATAGCCCTCTACTATCTCTACCGTTTTGTCGTAAGGCGCTTCACATATGAGTTCTTTGGACTCTTTGATTTGCATGGGCACATGCGTGGCAAAAAAGCTTTGTTCTCTTTTAAAGACTTGTAAGGTAGTTTGCGTATAGAGAGCGCTATCCCCTACTATATAGCCCCCAACATGATTTAAAGCATTTTCGCCTTAAAGTGGCGTTGTTGCGTAAATGATAAGAAGTGTATGCGATAAGATTGCTCTTTAACGCTTAAGAGCTATAAAATTAGTTTACAAAAACAAAAATATAGGCAAGCTATGGAAAAAAGCTTAACTACCGCAAGCGGTTTATCACTTGCATCTCCTAAGCCTTACGAGGATTTTTGTTATCGCTGATTACTATGCTGACTTTGGGATTGCCTATTCCTTGTTATACCAGCAGTTATACTCGCATTTGCAGGCGTGCTAAGAAGGTTAGGCAAGGGCTTAAAAAGTTAAGCCTTAAAGCGTCCAATAGACATAGCCTTTGATTTTTTTGGAGTAAAGGTCTAGGGTGAGGGAGAGTGGAAAGTGCGCCAGCGTGGCAAAGCCAAACGAAGAATTTGGAGAAAGATTCATCTAACCATTTGCCCAGATTCGCATGAGATTATTTTAAGTGAATTAACGAAGAGCAATAAAGCCGATGATTCAGTGGCGAGCAAAATGATCTTTGAGCTACCAAAGAGTGTACAAACTGCTTATGGAGATGACGCTTATGATAGGCAAGCTTTCTGTCGATCATCTTATGTGCGGGGTATAGATCCTTTGGTACCTCCCAGAAGAGGAAGAACGCTAAGCCAAGAGGCAGACAAGCCCTGGATGAAAAAAGAAAGGATGCTTTAAAAATCATTCAAGGCTTTGGAGGAGATGAGGAGGCTAGGCAGCTCTGGAAGAAGCTTTGCGGCTATCACAGAAGATCGCTTGCCGAAACGGTGATGTGCCGCTTTAAAAGAAGCTTTGGAGGAGACTTTCGTTCTAGGAAATTAGCCTATCAACAAGCAGAATTATATGCCAAATCCTTGGTTATGAACAAGAGGACAAAACTTGGAATGCCCAAGGCAATGGGTGCTAACTTAGGGATACGAGCTATTAGATCATTTACGCAACAAGGCCTGATTTAGGTAAAAAAACTAAGACTTGAGAAGTCACAAGCGTTTAGAGCGCTTTAGGCAGATAAAAAATTTTTTAGCTTTATAGGCCTCTAATTTTATTAAAAATCACTTATTTATAAAAACTTTTGATGGGAATAAAAATTTTCGCAATTATATTGCTCACTTGGGTTAGTTGGAGCTGTTCAACTCAAGATTCTTTCAATCCTTCTTTAAAATACGTAGAAATTGCCGCACGTGGGGAGGGAACTTCTGAAAGCAAGCCCATCATCTACCGCTTAAAAGTGGATGCTAATTGGATACAACACCATCCTTCTCCTGCAGATCCTCGTGCTGATACTAGGCAAGCAATTATAGAATTTTATATCGTTCATCAGGATGAAAAAGTCTTTGTGGCTATCCATAATTTTCCTTCCGATAGCATTTATCAGCGACCTTCCCCTTTTACCTACATTTCTCGTTGGAAAAGACAACTTCATCCTTTGAATCTAGAAACCGTCTCCCTAACATCTCAAGCCTTTGGAGGGTATTGTGGCTTTTTGTTTGAAGCTACAGGAGAGATAAAGGGAAGGCAAGCAACAATTTTTGCATGGATCTTGCAATTAGCTCCCGAGCATTATCACCACCTTGTCGCCCCGAACTTGCCCTACCTTCTAAAAAAATATAGACAAATGAGAAGCGATGTAACCATCAAAGCTATAGGCCCCCCATCCCTCATGAAAAAATATCGGCAGTCTATCATTGCTTTTGCTCGAAGTTTCCACCTTATTGAAGATTTATGATGAAACATCTTTTAAAATTTTATCATTTTTTAGGAAGTATACAACTTGCCATCATGCTAATGGCGTTAGCAATTCTTGGAGCTGCTTTAGGAACAATTCTAGAAGCGCAAAGCCAGTCTCATCTTGCCTCTGCCTATCTTACCTACCACAATCCCCTATTTCGTAGCCTAGCAGGAGGATTTTTTATTAATATTTTGGTCTCCGCATTGAGAAGATGGCCTTTTCGTGTTAGACATATTCCCTTTTTGATAACTCACTGCGGACTACTCATGCTATTAAGCGGCCTTATTATCAACAATTACTGTGGCATTCAAGGCTGTATGGGTCTCATAGAAGGGGGAGCTAGCCACCAAATTTTTCTTCCGAATACTTATGCTATCCATTTAGAGAAAAAGGGAATAGAAAACTCTCCTAAGAATATTCAAAGAGAGTATCCTTTAAATCAATTGATGCACCAACCAGTGAAGTTTGAAGATGTAGAGATGCGGGTTATTGAATATGCTCCTCATTCTTATGAACGTAAAGAAACATGGGTTAAAGGTAATCAAGCTATCATTGCAGGTATAACTCCCATTCCTCTAATAGAATTCCAGGATAACAAGCATCTTCCCCCTTCTTTTAAAGCTCATTTTCATCATGAAAAGGCTCAGCCATGGAACTTGATTGCCTTAAAAACCCCTTTTATCAGTGAGACTGCTAAAAATTTCTATCTGCATAATCTAACCGTAAAGATTTCTGAAACCGCAGGAGGAAAAATTCTTGTAGAAGAGTCTTTAGCTAAACTTTTGTTAGCTCCTTTAGATATAAATACAGCTCAATTTTCTTTTGCTTTGGAGTGGAACGACCCAACATTGAATGAGCTGGCCCAGCCTACTTTACAGGTGCAAATTAACCATGAAAAAATGGTGATCAGACTTGCTGGTCCCGATAGCTTGCTTAATCAAAATATCTCTAGCCCTCATAGGGGAAAGCTGCTTTTTACTCTTGATTTTTTTAAAGAGCCCACCTGCTTGATTATGCAAGACGAGCAAGAAGATAATTATCTTTACTTTTTTAATGCCCATGGTGAGGTATATACTCAATCATTCAAAAAGGAAAAGCTTACCTCCATTAGCGCTTATGATGATGGCTTTGAAGGATATAAAGTGCAAATGCCCTTCCCCTTTGACGATTTTCCTTGCAGCCGTACAGATAAAGAGCAGGCAGAACTCTTACGGATTGCCATAAAGTTACGGCAAGGCTTAGCACACTATTCTACTCTTTCTCCTCCCCTACAATTGCTAAAGCAGGCCGCTGATGCGTCTCAACAAGAGTTTGCAGAGGCCACATTAAATTTTTTACAAGCTTGGGAAAACTCATCCTCTTTATTATTTACAGCTCCTTATTCGCCTTCATTAGAGAGGCTTTTCCATAAGTTAAACTGGAACATTCTTACCCAACAAGAGCAGTATGCCTGCGGATGGCTATGTCTTTTCCTTGAAGAAATTGAAAAAGAATTAGAGAAAGAAAAAAATTTTTCGCAAATTTTAATAAAGAGAGAATGGCCTTTTGCACTCCCTTTCATGTCATTAGATAACAACTCTGTTGATCCTATGATCTCTTTATTTGCGCAGCAATTATTTTCTGTAGCTTCACAGCTACCGCCCCCTCCTAAGATGCCACCTATGTTTTCTGCTAAAGCCCTGTCAGCTTATTTAAAAGCTTACGGTATCACTTTATCTAACCTGCGCGAGCCTATGCAATCTCAGCCGATCATTCGTTCTTACCATGCAAGCCGCTTATATTTTGATAAGGTCCTAAAAATATTATCTCCCTTAGCACCCATGAGGGCACCGCAATTGGCCCTGTTGATCAACGCGCTGCCAGACAATTCATATGCTTTGGAAGAGATAAAAAAAGCTTATATAAGCTATCAAATTCAGAATAAAGAAGAAACTCTTAGCTACCAGCCCTCTAAAGCAGAACTAATCACACATTTACTTTACAACGCTCCTTTAGCTACAAAAAGCCTTTCTAGCGAGGAAGCTAGTGCCCTTTCAGCTAGTTTAAACGCCGATGAAGTGATACTCAAGACCCCTTTAACTTTAAAGCAAACCAAAGATAAATCCTTGCCCAAATGGGAGCATAATCTTCCTTTGCTTACCTTGGAATTGAAAGAAGGCACTTATAAAGAGCTTATCACTCTCACCTATGATCCATACGGCAAAAAGCTTCTTTGGCCTATTTTGAAAGGGAAGTATCTTATACGTTTTCAACCTTTATTTAGGGATATTCCTTATAAAATACGTTTACATGATGCTCGGCAGATTAATTATCCAGGTACAAGCCAGCCTTATAGCTATGAAAGTGACATTTTTATCCATGATTTAAAAAGGAATACTAGAATAGAAAAAACCCTTAGCATGAATAATATCTACCAAACAGCTGAGGGCTATCGGTTTTACTTAGCCAACCTCTCCCCCTCTTCGGAAGTGGCTGTCCAACATGCACAGATTTTAGTGAATTATGATCCTGCTAAGTATTGGCTAACCTATCCAGGGGTGCTGATGATAAGTTTAGGAATTGGGTTACTCTGGTGGATGCAACCCTACAAAAGACGCTAAAAGAGTCTGCAGGATCTAATAGTAGCGCCTGCCATTTGTTTCACACTCTATCAGCTCCCTCATTATCAAGGCCTGTCTAAAGATTAAGAGTCGCCTAAAGAGCTGCTCAAAAGCCTATAATTAATTTATAAAAACCTAAATGCTTTAATATATTTTTTAGCTTACACATGAGCATGCGACAGGGATCTTTATAAACATAGCTGGAGGTAAGGCGAAGAAGTTATTAAATAAGCTGGTATAATTTAATACTTCTGCTACCGCCCTGCCTCCATGTAAAGCTCTAAGAAGGCTTAACATTTTTTTTAGCAGCATTCCTTCTTCTTCGCCTTTTATTGCTTTTAGAAGCAGATGGGTTATTAGCTTCCACAGCAACCTTTGTTGATTTGTTGGCCATGCTTCCATGCTGAGGTTGTTGGGTAGCTTTGGATTCAGGTGGCAATTCAACTAGCTTGTTAAGAATATTTTTCTGATTAGGGTTAAGTTTAGTACGGATAAGAGATTGCTGAGCTGCCGTTAGCGTATTAAAAGTCTCAAGCGCACGACGTCTTCTCTTTATCTTCTGATGAATATCTTCCATCGATAAAGTTTTCTCTTGCTCATTGTCTTTTTCTCTCTTGTCTTCCAAAGTCTGCTCTTCTTTTTTAATATCACCTTGAGCAGGAAGCTGTACCTGACTTTCTACATGCTCGTCGTCATTTTTGACTGACTCTAACCTTTGTAAAAGCTCTTCCTCCGCTAACTTTTCTCGTTCAATCCCCATTGAGAGTGATTCTTGTGCGTACATGGTTGAGTTACGTGCAGAATGACTAGGGGTATCCCGCCATTCATCCAAGTTTACCGAGTTACGTGCTGAGCTGCTTATCGATCCTGGCTCGTCACTTAGTTTATTGGCCATTTGATTAAAAGCACTTCCTAATGTTTGTAATAAGAGATCGTTTTCAGCTTCGGAATGCTGTTCATCTTCTTGGGGAGTTACACTTTTTAATTTCATCGCTAAAATAAGGTCTAGCAAATCTTCGACATCCTTGTCCTCTTCTATGTTTGAGGAATTGATGAAGGTATTAGGTGGGAGAGGTGGTGGTGGAGGCACTCCATTACCAGGAATGGCAGGGAGAGGACGAGATTGTGTATCTGTAGATAGCGCAGCTTTTTTAGCAGCAGGCAAAGATTCAACTGCTTGAGAAGATGGTAAAGAGGTAGGGTCAGAAGGTGATTTATTTAGGTCAGCCTGGGATTGCTGCGGACTAGTAAGGTGCAATTTATCATGAATATCTTTGCATGTTTTAGGCGAAACGATACCAGTTATTAAACAACAAATAGGAGAAATAGTTAAAAACATCACAAATTTATAGGCATGCAAAGCAACATTCATCCAACTTTTGGAAAGATTTTCAGAAATGAGGTTACAGCTTTCAAGCTTACTCCAACTTCTTTTTTTCAAAGCAGGTATTTGACCTAATGTAGTGATATAAGTAGCGGCAGCCATTTTGATAATAAGATTAGCTAGTTGTTGGCCTGCAGAGGGCACACAAGATATTGTCGATACAAACACCCAACTTCGCGCAGCTAAACGATATTTACCTGCTTCACTTAAAACAGCTTTATGGAGAGCCCAATTAGCGGGAGAGGCATCTATAGAAAAAAACTTAGATCTAGTAACACTTGTAGCCATATGACACCTTTATGCAAAAATTTGAATACCAACGTGCATATTAATAAATACCCAAATAGTTTACAATTACAACTTTAATAAGCCTGTTTAGAAGTTTATAGAAATAAGAGGTAGAGATACGAGGCGGAAAGTGATTTCCTATTTTTTGACAAATGAGCAAAGTCTTAACAGATAAGCTTGGGTAAATAAAAAGATTACCATAAAGTATTTCCACTATGCAGAGGTATTAACCTATGAATCTTAAGGAACAGCGGGATAGTTTTACTCCCTCATTTCTAAAAGCCAAAATCTAAGCTTTCCTCTTCACTCTCGCTTTCATCTTGTGCTATAGCTAGGCGTAAACTATTTAAGCTACTCGTTAACAATTCCTGGCATGAGGTCTTTTCTAGTTTGTCTTCGTTTGAAGTTTTTTCCTCTTTTCTTAAAGCATCATGAAAGTTCTTACTTGTAAAACTCTTAGAGCTACAAGAGGAGTTATAAGAGCGGTTTTTATTTAAAAATTCACGGTCAAGCTCGGTATAATCAAATTGACCATTCTGATCATCCTCACTCAGCTCCCATTCACTTTCCTCAATAGGAGATTTTTCTTCTCCTGCAGATGAAGCATTCTTCTCCGTAAGCTGCGAAAGCTTGCACCAGAATGCACCACTCATATTTAACAAAAGATCTGACATGCTCACAGATTTATGAGCCACTAAATCTTTCTGGCTTAATTCTGAGTCTGCATCAGCCGAATGAGTCCTCTTTAGAGTTTCTCGGTACGGTACTGATAAACTGGATATAGGACAGCTGCTCTTAGTTATCTGCTTAGCTTGTGCTTGCGCAGGGATCAGGCTAGTGTTTACACTTAGTTTAGCTGAAGCATGAGAAAGACCTGGTTGAATAGGCTTTAGTTTAACTCTAGATAAAATCTGGGGAGTTACCACAAAAGGAGCATTAAGAACTGCCGATTTTGGCTTGAGTGACCTACATTTCTTAAGAGTGAGCCTATTTACTTTTTTTAAACCTTCAAGTTTTAAACCTTCAAGGCCTTTTTGGGACCTAGGCTTAGTAACGGTATTTGCGCACGACCGACTTAAATAGGAATCAACAGAGCTATTATGTTTAGGAGGTAAGAGGCTATTTGCAGAAGAAATATGCATGTTTACAAGGGTATTGAATGCTAAGCGATGGGAAGCTGAGCTTTCAATTAAAATCCTACCTATGAGGGTAAGCTTAAAGCAAAGAATAGCAGCCATACCTGCTAAGATGCGTAGAGCAAGACTCCTGACTTTTACCGAATACCCATCTTTTTGAAAGATTATTTTCTTACCGAACGCTACATTAGCAAAAAAATAAAAAAAATTTCCTATTTTTTCTCTTTTATCCGCCTGATGGGCAGGTCCTTCATAAATATGAAAAGCACGTGAGCCCAATTTGCTTATATTTCTTACTGCCATATTGTGTCCAAAATTTAATCTTACACAATAACACATTTCTTATTTATAATAAAGAACTATTACAGTTAATTAATTAATAAACTAATAAAAAATGTTAATTATATTTTAAATATTACCTTAGAACACTGTAAAGCTTGCTTTAAGCCAAGCTTTCCCTTAAAGAATAAATTCATCATCTATTTGCTGCAAAAGATTATTTTCAATAAGATAGCGAAAAGTAGTAGGACTTAGAGGTTAAGTAAATGGATAAGGTGTACAAAATTTATTTAGGTTGGCTGAAAACGTTTTTTTATCTTTTATTAACTTTCTTATTACTAATAATTTTGATTCCTTCCTCTTCCTTGAATAGTTATGAACTAAGTGAACTAGCTTTGAAGGAAGTGCCTGCCTCTTTTAAGGGCCGGTTCAGGCCTTTAGAGGTAACAGCTCGTTTATGGCTTGAAGAATATTATCATCGACAATCTATCAAGGCACAGCATTATCAGGCTTTTCATAAGGTTGGACCTTCGGCCTTATCTCTTCTTTGGCATCTTCAATTTCAGGCTCATTATAACTGGGATGATATTCCTCTTTTTTGGATCTACTCAGCCCGCTTGAAAGAATTATTAGACCTGCCCGTGAAAGATAATTATTTTACCTATCAACAGCTTCATCAAGCGATTTATGAACGTAAAAAAACTAATCTTGCGTTGATTAAAGAATTAGTCACCTACCATTTCCTTAAAGCTTATTTTGAAGTTCCTAACCCCGCTAATAGAGAAAAAATGGAGTTGAGGCATCTATCTTCTGGGCTGTGGGCTACCTTCAAAAAAGGTCAGGTTTTTATTACCGACCATCCTAAAAATCCTCCTTGGCAATACCTTAAAGCCGGGTTTATGACTTCTGATCCCATTGAGGAACTTACTTCCGACTATGTTAAAAAACATCGTCCTCTTAACGAAGAAATTTTAAGAATTCTACAAGCTGTAAAACAGTTTTCTTATCTAAAAGGCCCCTACGCCGAGGGAGATAATGAATATCAAGCACTTTATCGGCAATTAACAGCAAAAAACTTAGCTCCCTATCAAATCGCAGAATTTCTTGAGCAAGAATATCCTTTAAACCAACGGCTAGCTTATGCGGGCACAATCTTCAAGGTTTTGCCCTCCAAAGATGGTGAATGGTATTCTCTTAATACTCTGACCATGCATCACTACAATGTAGAAAAAAATCTGTTAGAGCCTATTCCCAATTTTACTCTTTATCCAAATGAACAATTTGAGCAGCTACGCGATCTTTACTATAAGCTTATCAAGGATTATAACAATAAAGAATACAAGCAGCAGCTAGCTTATCTACTGATGGATAATTATCCTATCCTAATTGGACAGCCTATTCAAAAGGCTTGGGGAAAATCTCTCACTTACCCTTCTATCAAAAAGTTAAGAATGGAGCATTGGTATTATCAACTACCTTTAATCGAAGCCACTATCGCTCTCTATAGCTTAGCTATTATTCTATTCTCCATTGGACTTAGCCAGAAAAAGCAAAAATTTAATAAAATTGGTTCTTGCTGTACCTTCCTAGCATTTTGCTTAAATACTTTAATTTTAGTTCTTCGATGCCTTATTTTAGAGCGTCCTCCAGTATCTAATATGTTTGAAACGGTGATTTATGTACCATGGATCGCTGTATTAACAAGCCTTGTCCTTGCTAGGAAAATGAAAAATTCCTTCATTATGTTAAGCGCATCTATCGTAGCCTTAGCTTTAATTATTATGATTAAAGTGACAGGCTTAGGAAGCGGCTTAGAAAATGTTCAAGCTGTTTTAGATTCTCACTATTGGTTAATTATTCATGTTTTAATGGTAGTAGGCAGCTACGGAGTTTTTGCCTTAGCAGGCGTTTTAGGACAAATCTACCTTTGTCAATATATAATTCATAAACATGAAACGTCCGAGATGCGTGAATTAGGCCAAACAATTTTGCAAGCGGTCTATGTGGGAGTTATCCTTCTTATTCCCGGCACTCTATTAGGAGGGGTTTGGGCAGCGCAAAGTTGGGGTCGTTTTTGGGATTGGGATCCTAAAGAATCCTGGGCATTTATCTCTAGCTGCATTTATCTTATCTTTATCCATGCCTACACCTTTAAACATATCTATTTCTTTGGATTAGCGATGGGTTCAATATTAGGCTTGCTAGCTATTAGCTTTACATGGTATGGAGTGAACTACATCTTAGGTACAGGATTACATAGCTATGGATTCGGAGCAGGGGGAGAAATTTATTATTATCTGTTTATTTTAGCGGAACTATTTTTTTTAATAGTTGCTGGCTATTTTCATTTAAAAGCCGTACAGGTAAAATCTTTTGAACGGAAATAAAATGATTTGTTAAAATTTTAGCATGCTACATAGAGCCTACACAAATCTCCCAATAATAGGTTAGCTTATAGGAACCCCATGAAACATATTAAAAGTGAAAGATTAAAAAAACTTGAAGTAGAACTTAACGATCTTGAACAATGGCTTAAACTTGGCCTCGTTCCTAAAAAGGATATGGATAAACATAAGGAAGAAATACGCGCTATTCAGACTAAAATTGAAGAAGAAAAAGAAAGACTTAAGTTTCTAAAAGAAAGTGGTGAAGCTGAAGAATATATAGCTCCCAAACGTCCTACAGCCCGAGCAGGCTACACCGAGATGCCAACTATCCCTGACATAGATATGGGAGATACAGGGGCAGGCATAGGCGATACAGCTTTTGACATGGAAACTGATGCCATTGATGTAGAAAGCTCTGTGATTGAGGAAAAGGATGAAACTGAAGATGAAGAGGGAGCTACACGCGACGAAAATGCTGAAGAAGAGGAAGAAGAAGAGGAATCTTATTTTAGTGATCGCAATCGATGGCGCCGTGGAGGGATCATAGACCCTGATGCAGATGAATGGTAGAATTTATAAAGAGCCTCCTCCTTTGTTAAAAATTAAGATGTTTAATCTAAATGCCGTCCCCTAAAGAGCCTATTAGCCTTTATTTTCATGTACCTTTCTGCACACATAAATGTGGCTATTGCCACTTTTATGTGCTACCTAATCGTCAAGATCTGAAAAATATTTTCATGCAAGC
The DNA here is from genome assembly GCF_000648235.2 of Neochlamydia sp. S13. Taxonomy (NCBI): domain Bacteria; kingdom Pseudomonadati; phylum Chlamydiota; class Chlamydiia; order Parachlamydiales; family Parachlamydiaceae; genus Neochlamydia; species Neochlamydia sp. S13. The sequence goes on from NZ_AP017977.1 coordinate 1,238,014, forward strand.
TTTGGCTAAGGAATGGTCGTTACGCCTTCCGGATCTTATGGATAAAGAAATTGTTAGTATTTATTTTGGTGGGGGTACGCCTTCTTTATTAGGAGTCGAGTATCTAGGTGAAATTATTGAATGGATCAAACGAGACGTGAACTTTGATCCTTTAACCACTGAGATTACCCTTGAAGCCAATCCAGAAACTATTACTTTTTCTCTTATGCAAGCTTATGCACTAGCCGGTGTCAATCGGGTGAGCATAGGCATACAAACACTCAGTAATACCTTATTAGAAAAGCTAGAAAGACAGCATAGCGCAGAAAAAGCTATCGAAGCAGTTTGGGCATCCTATGAAGCTGGCTTAAAAAATCTTACCATCGATCTCATGTACGACCTTCCTAACCAAACTCTAGCCATTTGGAAAGAAACTCTTTTGCAGGTAAGCAAATTACCCATTAAACACTTATCGCTTTATAATTTAACTATCGAACCTCATACTACCTTTTTCAAATATCGTGATCTTTTACTGAAAACTTTGCCAGATCCTGACTTAAGTTTACAAATGTATGAGCTGGCTCAAGCCATGCTAAACAGCTGCAACTTAAAACAATATGAAATATCAGCTTTTGCTCAAGAGGGCTTTCAGTCTAAGCATAACACAGGCTACTGGGCAGGTCGTCCTTTTTTAGGATTGGGCCCCTCGGCATTTAGCTATTGGAAAGGTAAACGTTTTCGCAACATTGCTCACCTTAATCGTTATGCTTATCTATTGAATAATGGGAATTTCCCTCTTGATTTTGAAGAACAGCTTGATCCTGAGGCAAGCCAAAGAGAGTTATTGGCGATTCGCCTAAGAATGAGAGAAGGAATTGATTTAAAAACTTTTCAACAAGCACATGGTGCACTTAGCCAAGAGACATTACAAAATCTTACCTGCTTAGAAGAGCAAGGATTTATTAATAAAGAATCAAGTAGGATAAGTCTTTCCCAGCAAGGCGTTCTTTTTTATGATACGGTAGCAACCGAGCTTATCTAAACTTCTATAAATTCTACCGACAACTAACTAGAAAGATGGCCGCTTTTTTCTCTAAATTGGGTAAAGGCATCTTTTTCCATCTATGTACAGGCTCCGAAACAACTCCTTGCTCAGGCATAGTCAATTCCCAAGCAGTGCAAAGCCAAGTATCTTCTGCTAACGTATTTAATAAACTTTGAAGCATATGCATATTGCGATAAGGGGCTTCCATAAAAATTTGAGTAGCCTGGTCTGTTCGCGATAAAGCTTCTAATCGTTTAATATCTTTCAAGCGACCTGCTTCATCCGCTTTTAAATAACCGTGAAAAGTAAAGCGTTGTCCTGAAAACCCAGAATGTATAAGGGCCAGGAGAATAGAAGAAGGACCATTAAAGACTTGCACGGCTATACCCGATTGACGTGCACGACGTACCAGCTTAGAGCCAGGATCTGCTACACAAGGCAAGCCTGCATCCGATATCAAACCCCAGCGCTCACCTTTACGAATAGGTTCTAATAAAAAGTCGATATCCTCTTCAGGAGTATGTTCATTATAAATAGCTACCGTCATCTCAGAGAGTGGTTTTTTAGTTTTGAAACGGCTTAGATAACGACGTCCTGCCTTTTCACTTTCACAAATCAGCCCATCAAGAGTAGAGACGACTTTATCTACACTATTGGGCAAGAAAATTTCATGATAACGATGCTCCCCTAAAAGATTAGGTAAAAGTAACAAAGCGGGTTTATTCATAGTTGTTAACCTTAAATGATAAGTTTTGCTATAAGACGCTCGATCAGATAAGAATGATCCGTTGAGCTGTTTTTGGCTGACGTTTCAGCCTCATCTATTAAAATCATCCCCCTGCGAAAACGAGCCATCCCATAATTTCTAGCCAGCTGGACATGTCTTTCCAGAATTTGCCCTTTCATATAGCCAAATTGTTTAGACACTTCTGCCCCACTTCCCCCCTGGGCTAGAATGGTGCATACTTGAAAATCAGTTTGAAATTGGCTACGAATTTGCCTCAGCAAGATGAGCAAAGGTGTGCCCTCTTGAAGCAAAGCTACAGCTATACGTAAAGCAGTAGAGGCATCTCGGCGAAAGAGCGCTTCACCTAGTTGCCAAATCGTTTCCGTATTTACAGGAATGCAAACCGCGTCTACATCTTCTAAGGAGATCTGGCGCTTTTCGCCCACATAACAGACTAATTTTTCTATCTCTTGGCTTATAATTGCCTGTTCGGTACCCATCTGTTTTAAAAGCGCCTGACTAGCAGAAGGGTTGATCTGTTTTCCATAGTGATTAATCGTTTGATCAATCCACTCTTTTAAAGACTTTTCTTTTTCCCATGGTTTTTCTTCCGCTATTTCTAAAATGATCCCTACCCGTTCACTTTTCTTATAAAAATTCGTAGAGGCATTCAAGGAGGTTGCTGTTAAAACAAGGTAGACATTTTTATTAGGATTTTCGTAATAAGCCAGCAGCTTTTCTGTTGCCGCTTTTAAAAGGCTTTCAGCATGGTGGATCACCACTACCCTTTTAGAAACAAAAGAGCCTAAAGAATGTAATTCAGCCATAACCTTGCTTATGTCGACTTTTTCATCGCTGTAAATGCAAAGAGCCATTGGATTGGAGATCTGCTCTCCTAAAAGATGAGAAATAAGCCTTTCATAAGCTATTTTTCTGTTAAACTCATCTTTACAAATAATCGTATAAACAGGTGCAAAGTGTACTGGCGCCGCGCTCTCTAGATGTTTTTCAAAAGCTTTTAAATGACTATATTTCATAAGAAAATTATTATAAAGAACTCGCCAGAAGAAGTCTACAAAGAGATGCCCATGGGAGTATGCAAGATATAAAAAGCAAGCTTGCCACCTTTAGCTTAACAAAATTGATTAGCTCTAATGGAAATAAACTTGTTAAGTAATTTTTAACTTCCCAGCTAAAAAAGCTGCAAACTTGCTCCTAATTTACAATTATTCAAATTTAGCTTCAGTCAAGATAGCTTCCCATGTTTTACGTGCATGCTCCAAATCTTCTGTATGGATTGTGCTGTAGCGAAGAACTGCAATTTCATTGCCTTTTTTAATGATGCGAATCCACTCATGTTGAGTATTATCAGGAGAATTTCCATTAATCCACCATTCACCTAAAAGACTATTTATTTTTTGCACACTCACTTTAGATTCTACTTTTGCATTCGCATAACGTTTTTGTAGCTGCGTGATGAACTGAGAAAAATATTCGGCAGGGGTAATATTGATATCAGTCATTTCAGTAACAGAAAATAGCTCGGTTGCATTTTCTGGCTGCTCATTTTCTAGAATGTATTGTGTAATTTTCATTTGCTCTTGAGTATCCTCAGTCGCTAATTTCCATAGGCGTCCATCAGCTTTCAGGGAATATTGAATCTTTTCCTTACTTCTTTCTGTTTCTTTCGCTTGGGTGCCTGTATGGTGAGATTCTACTCTCGGCTCCTTCTTGCAAGCGATAAGGGAAAGCGCTAAAGTTAAAGGGAGCCATACAACTGTTACATATCTCATCATTTTCATTGGAATATCTCCTAGTATTAAGTAAAATTAGACTCTAATGATATATCCAAACTTAAGAATATATGCAATCACCATCCTTATCATGTAGCCCTATCGGTTATTTTTACACTTTAGAAAAGGAACGCTACTCCTTACCCAAGCAAGCAGGCCTATTTAAAAATAATAAAGGAAAAATAATCTTAAACCGGCATCAAAATTTTGAACAGGCTTTGCACGATTTAGAGGGCTTTAATAAGATATGGGTCATTTTCTGGTTTCATCGTAATCACCATTGGAAGCCAAAAGTTTTAACGCCCCACGGCCCTCCTAAGCGTGGGCTTTTTGCTACTCGCTCTCCTCATCGGCCTAATCCTCTAGGGTTAAGCTGCTTGGAAATTACGGGTGTAAGCCAACTTGAGATAGATGTCATTAACCATGATTTGCTAGATGGCACGCCTATTTTTGACATCAAACCTTATATTGAATATGTAGATGCTTAGACAGATACCCAACAAGGGTGGCTAGAGTCTTGCAAGAAGAGAAGCTCTTATCCAATTATCTGGGAGGAAGAAGCCCTTGCACAAGTAAGCTACCTCAACAACCTCTGCAGCTTTAACTTTCAAGAGGAAATTAATTTTAGATTGGCAACCCATCCCTACCCCTCCTCAAATAATCGTATTCATCGCTGTAAAGATAATGATTATCTACTCGCTTATAAAGCATGGAGGTTCTTTTTTAAAATCATCTTACCTTCTATCCACGTTATAAAAATTAGTACAGGCTATGATAGGGAAACGATCAAGGGAGAGAAGAAATCTGTCTGGAATGATGTAGATATCCATCGAGAATTTCTAAAAAAATTTAATTTAAGTGGACTTTAATTTCTTTTTACTTGGAGCTTAATTCTTAATCCCTTAACATCTGGATGGAAAATGGTTGAGTAAGAAGTATGGCAGTATTAGAATTTAAGCAAGAAACGCATTTATTCCCTTCAAAAGGGCATCGGAAGCGCTCTACAGAGCCTTCTTCTGCCACCTTGCCATCCTTTGAGGAAACCTATAAAACTTCTTATAGCCATGGCCTAGAAAATATTTATGCTTTAGAAAATGTTGATATCAAGTCCATAAGACGTATAGAAACGCTTTCTCCAAAAGCCCCTCCTCCCTTAAAAAGCAAAAAAGAATTGTTCACATATGAGGAAGATGAATTAGACCTAGGAGAGGAGTTTAGAGGCTGGATACCCTCTTTCACCACAAAAGTTCCCATCCAAGTTTTAGAATTATCTAAATATATTGAAAAAGCTCTTCTAGAAAACGGCAAAAAAACTATCGGGGATCTAACGAAAGCTTCTATAGAGGACTTTGTTTTTTTACGTGGAATAGGTCAAGGACATCTTGAAGAAATTAATCGAAAGTTAAACAGTTATCTAGAAAGTCGCTCGCTTGGCAAATGCAAAAAAGTAGATTTTTTAGTTTGGCTGCAAAGCTTGGTCGCTACGCAAGAACGAAAAAAAGCTTATGCACTTTTAGAACCCTACAATCTCACGGAGCTTTTTGTCCTCTCCCCTAGCGAAAAAGTAGAATTGCGTCAATTGAGTTTAGAAAAAAAGCAAGAGTGGATCCAAGAAGTGGTAAATAAAATGGCTACTCCTCTGCAAAAGCAGAGAGTCCTCGAGAATATGCAGCTGGTTTTTAATGTATTTTTTAAACCCTGGATTCGCCGCCGTGGGGGCATAGCCACTCGCCATGAACTTATCGAGCGCATGCAACGTATCAGCGCCAACAAAGCGATGGGTATAAGCGTAGTTAACTTTCTGCAAACCCACTTTTTTGATCGTAAAGATTGTATTTCTTTATTTTTACAAGAAATTGAGGAAGAAATCTATGCTTGCGATAACCACAGCATTCAGGAATATAAGGAAATAATATCTAAGGCTTTCTCTTATTTTTATAAGCCCTCTATTCACTATCGATTACCCGAGCTAATTACCTTGGTAGAAAAAGAATTGGCAAAAACGTGGATAGGATACCAAGAGGGTTACGTGGAAAAGATTATACGCTTATCTCCCACTTTTTGTATTATTAGAGGCTCCTCGGGACAGTTGGAAGTTCATTGCCAAAAATTTTCTCTATAAAAAGATTATCTTAAAATTATTGACAGAAGCTTTTTACTTAATATCTTTAAAAAGTTTTTCCTTTTATCCCTCCTGGTTTGCCTTTTCTTCTTATGTTTTATTGCTGAAATTTACCTACACATAAATTCAACATAACAACTATTCCTTTAAATGCTTAAGCGCCTTTCAAAAGGTCCCCTCTAGCAATAAAAATGATTATTATGCCTTGATGAGAAAGAAAGTGGTTAAAGAATTTACCAGGGACAAACAATCGACCGAATGGACATCTCGGAAAGCAGCTAATCATAATAGTGATTATTTATGCTTGTTGATTTTTCAAGCTGCATAGGTATAAGATTAGTTAAAAGAAAAACAGATTTTTATATAAGCTAATAGGCTTTTGAGCGGCTCTTTATACAATCAACTGCTATATAAAAGCCTCTTCTTAAATAGAGAGATAGCTTTCAGAGGTTGTGTATGCAGGCCCAGTTTTTTTAAGCGCATAATTTATTGCTTAAAACAAAACTTTTACTTAAGATTTTTGCTAAAATTAGAGCAATCATTCATGCATTTAACATTATTATGTTTAGCTTCCATCCCTAAGAGAAAGGATTATTTATGGCTCTAACATACGAGCAAGTTGAAATCAGTGGCAATGAAGAGAATTTGTGCTACAAAAAGCATGCTTATTCTCTCCAACCAACAGTAATTACCAATTGGAAGGGTAAAGAGGTTCGCCTAGCCATTTTAAAAGATAAAAGCAAAGCATTTAATCCACTTAAACGCTTGATTTGCTTAATCTATGGTGTGCTGCTAAAAGTATGTTTTCAAAATATTGCTGCTCGTGTTTGGCTTGAGAAAGGCCTTAAAGGAAAAAACGTGATTGTCGTTATTTCTCCTGCAAATAGTTTACTCTCTGGTAATAAAATTTCGATAAAGGGCAAAAATGTTTTAAATCCCAAAAATTTAGTCCTTCCCCTTTCCCCTAAAGAAAATGCTAGGCTACAGGTCCAGGGTTTAAAGAAAAACCCACCCATCAGGTATCCAGTATCACCTACCTCCAAAAACATTTTAAGATCCCCTAAGAACCTTAAAGAAAAGATAAATATTAATGATCTTCTTAAATTTTCTACCTATGTTTCTAGAAAATCTTTTGAGGAGCTGGATTTTGAAACATTTGAAAGAATGGAAGTGGAAATAGAAAGAATAAGTAGAATACAGGCTAGCCTATCTCCTGAAAACCCTTTAGCAGTCCAACTGGCAGATGCATTAAGTAAGTTAAGCAGCCAGAATAAAGTTGTGGAGCTTATTTTCGAATTTACCAGCCTTGAGCATCAGCTTTCTAGTTTAGCTTTAAATAATAAATTTGAAGAAATGAACTCTTCCATATTAAAAACTAAAGAGAATGTCTACACTAATAAAATGGAAGGGAAGCAAAACCTTATTCTGGCTAGATTTCAGCATTATTTATATCATAAAGGCATCCCTTCTGAAAAGCTTAAAGATAAAAACTTTTTAAAAACCGAACTACAAGCTTACCGTAAAGAGATTTTTTCTACTAATCAAGCCTTGCATAGCAAAATGAAAGGAAAGAAAATTCAATGGATAACAAGCTCTCGATCTGCCGCTCTACCTTTAATGCAAAGGATCGCCCAAGTAGCTGATAAAACGGGAAAGCAGATTTTTAAAGCACCCACCTTAGTCTCCACTAGTATTCTACTACATTATAAACTTGCTCCTCTCACAGGCGAGCTTGGGTTAGGAATATCTCCGGTAGCAGTGAATAAGGAAAATTTATCAGGAATGGCTATGAATGGCTTTGAAACCTGCTGGGCTTACGCGCAAAAATCCCGCTCTTTATTTGATACCCAAAAAGAAATAGAGAAAATTCTGAATTTTGATCCTATGCTTGGATTAAGTACCAATCGTTTAAAAATAGCTGTATTAAGATTAATATTGATGAACCAGCATCCTACTCGATGGCCTAGGTTAAAGCACCATATTCGAACAAAAATTTTAGCAAAAGCTTTACAAGCAGAAACTATCTTCCAAAAATCCCCTTTAGAAGAAGGATGGGAAGCAAAAGGAAAATTAATTGGGAGTCCTTTCCCAAAACGTGGCAGAAAAATTAATGAGAAAGAAATCTTAACCAAAGGACAAATTGTAGTAATTCCTCGATCTTCTGGGGAGAGAAAACTAGGAATGGTTTGCGAGGTCACAGCTCAAGAAGATAGCTACAATTATACCATCTTAGTCGAAATAGAAGGTGGGGGAAAAAGAATCTATAAACCCAGAAAAATAAGGATCCCTAAGGAAGAAGATTTAATAGAAATCTTTAAAGGATTGCCTAAACTAAATAGCATTCAAACAATAACTTTAAAGAACTTGTTAAGAAGCCAAGTACAAGAAATACGAAAGATTCTTAAACTGTTTAATCAAGTAAAACCTTTAGAGTTATCCCCTAGTCAGGCATCACTAATTAAAAATTCATTTCCTCTAATATGGGCTTCCAGCACGATTGACTCCAAAAATTATCAGCTAGATGTTAAAGGAGAAAGCCTAGTTACTGGTCATGCTGAACTTGGCAAAGATATACAATTTGCGTTTACAGATGAGAAACATGTCGATGTATTAAAGCAGGCTGTAGAGCCTTATGGTGTTACCGTTCTTACTGTACAAGAAGGGCGATACTTAGTTGAATAGGTAAAACTAGAGAAGCTCTATTACGCCCTGCTGAGGTAAAGATTACCGAGGGAGAAGGATCGCACATACGATTTGTATTAAATGGCATACGGGCTACTTTCCACCGTCCTTATCCTAAAAAAGAGACTGATAAAAGCGCTCTAGTTTCGATGCGGCGTTTCTTAGAAAATGCAGGAGTAAAACCATGATGAAATATAAAGGATATACGAGCCATGTCGTGTATGATGATGAAGCCAAAATTTTTCACGGAGAAGTTCTGGGAATAAGAGACGTCATTACATTTCAGGGAAAAACAGTTGATGAACTAGAGCAGGCTTTCAAAGACTCTGTGCAGGATTATCTTGCTTTTTGTGCAAAAAGAAAAGAAGAACCTGAGAAGCATTTCTCCGGAAATTTTAATTTACACCCCTCACCAGAAACATGCAAAGCTTAGCGTCCAAGCTAAATTAAATCATATGAGCTTAAACAGCTATATTAGCACGGTCTTAAAAACATCTTTATAAGATTCAATAATCAAGTAATGGAAATGCTTCCCAGTCCTCGCTCATTTTCTTTTTCATAATTTTTAGCCCTCTCATTAGCAAGCTTCTCGGGTCAAGTTCAACTCTTTTTAACTTTATCCCAAGCTTGATTATAAAGTTCGCCATCTTTACCTAAATATCTCAGTACCTCGGATTTATCTAATATTGCTTGAGGAGGAAAAAGAGAGGGGTTTTCCTGCAGTTCTTTAGGTAAAAGAGCATAAGCAGCTTGGTTGGGTGAAGGAAAACAGGTGAATTGCATATTTTCTGCAGCTACCGCTCCTTCCAATAAGAAATTAATAAAAGCATGTGCTAGGCTAGGATTAGGAGCGTGTTGCGGAACAACAGCATAATCAAGTGAAATAATAGAGCCTTCTTGAGGGATAAAGAATCCTACGTGGCTATTTTCCCTCATGACTTGGAGCATATCACCATTGTATCCTTGCGCCACAATATATTCAGCACTAGCGATTCCATGTTTATTCTGTTCACTCTCAAATTTAGCTAAATTTTTCTTCCATACAAGCAGCTGATCAACCGCTTGATTAATCTCTGCTTTATTAATACTGTTGGCGCTAAAGCCTAAATATTTTAGGGCTGCTCCTATGGTTTCCCGCATATCATTAAGCATCGTCATGCGTCCACGCATATCTAATCGGCCAAATATTCCCCAACTTTGATCTTCCACTTTAATTTTATCTTTGCGATAAGCAATCCCACTGTAGCTCATCGCAAAAGGTACTCCATAGATGACACTGCCCCCCTCAAACTTTTCAGGCGTATAATGAGGGGTAAGATTTTTTAAATAGGAAAGTGAGGTGATAGGGATAGGATTCAACATTTTTTGCTGCAGCATCAGCTCATAGGTATAGCCACTAGGAAAGATCACATCATAACCTGTAACGCCTAACTTTAATCTGGCGTACATGGACTCATTGCTATCAAAAGTATCGTATACTACCCGGCAATTATGCTCCCGCTCAAATTTTTCAATAAGCTCAGGTTTAATGTAATCCGCCCAAATATACAAATGCAGTTCATTCTCAGGGGTGCTGCAAGTGGTAACAAGGATGGCTAAATAGACAAAAGCGATCATAAAAAACAGCCACTTTCTCATACTACTCCTCTGACAAATGTTGTGTCAGCCAAATAATTATAAAAGTAAAGATCAGTAAAATTACCGATAATGCATTAATCACAGGGGTGGATCCATATTTTATCATACTATAGATGTAGATAGGTAGAGTGGTTGTCCCTTGGCCTACCACAAAGAAAGTAATGACAAAATCATCTATAGAAAGGGTAAAAGCTAACATGGCGCCTGCCGCAATGCCTGGAGCAAGCAAAGGAATAAGAACTTTGCGAAGTACCGTCCAACTGCTAGCTCCTAGATCTTGGGCTGCTTCAATAATGGAAAAGTCAAAATTTTGCAGGCGAGCTAATATCACCATCGTCACATAACTAAGACAAAAGGTTGTATGCGTGATAAATACCGTAAACAAGCCTAGTTTAATATTTAAAGCCATAAACAATAATAGCAAGCTCATCCCAGTCAAAATATCTGGGATAACTAAAGGCACATAGACTAAACCATAGTGGGCTTTTTGAAAACGCGTTTTATAGCGATAAAGGGCTAGAGCCGCTGTCGTCCCTAAGATTGAAGAGGCAAAAGTAGCGCTTAAGGCTACAATTAACGAGTTGCGAAAAGATTGCCACAAGGCTCGCTCGCGTAAAAGACGTTCATACCATTTCCAGGTAAATCCCGCCCATTCTCCCCCAAAACGCGAATCATTAAAAGAATTAATAAAAAGCACAATAATGGGAAGATAAAGAAAAATCAGAACGATAATAGTAATGATAAAAGGGAACCGGCTTTTTTTCATTCTTTTGCTCGCCCTTCAAAGCTTAATTTCTTCGCTTTACTTTGTATAAGGGTAAAAATACTCATGGGCAGTAAGATAATGATAGAGAGTAACGCCGATAAGCCACTTGCTAAAGGTAGATTGCGATCTATAAAAGTACGTTGAGCGATCTTATTACCTATCATTTCACTTTGCGTCCCTCCTACAAGATCAGGAATCACATAAGCGCCAATAGCAGGAATAAATACCATTAATGTAGCTGTTCCCAAGCCTTTTCGAATAGAGGGCAGAAAAACCTTTACGAAAGCATAGAGCCTAGTAGAACCTAAATCTGCTGCAGCTTCCAGCAATTGAAAATTAAATTTTGAAGCTGAAGCATAGATGGGTAAGACAGCAAACGGCAGATAGGTATAGACCATCACTAATAGCACCGTCCCGGAATTATAAAGAAGAGATACGGAAGGATCTGCAAGATGTAATTGCACTAAAAAATTTTTAAAAAAGCCTTCAGGATGCAATAAAGCTTTCCAGGCAAAAATACGTACGAGAAAGCTGCTCCAAAAAGGAACAATGATTAGTAATAGAATAAGCTGGCGTGTTCTTGTAGAAGCACGAGCAAGCTGATAGCCAACCGGTAGCGCACAAGCAAGGCAAAAAACTGTGGTTAGCACACTCAGCCAAACAGTTCGCCATATTAATAATAAATAGCTAGCATCCAGCAAAGTATAAATATTCTCTAAGGTCCACCCTTGCCCTATGCCTCCAAAAGGATCACTAGGCTTAAAGGCAAAAGTAAAGATTACAAGCGTAGGAATAAAAAAGAAAATAATGAGCCATATAAAAGAGGGTATGGTTAGAGCAAGCTCTTCTAGCTTAGCCTTCTTCATCTTATTCGCCCTGCTTTTCAATGGAAACTTGGGGATTGTATCTCTCTAAAATAAAGCCATCATCTGCATGCCACCATATCCACACTTTATCATTCCAACGAATAGGATGCTCATCAAGTAAAAAGCGGCGGTGTTGCTGAGTAACAGCAATGCGATGACCTTCAACTCTTACCCAAAAGTTTGTGTGCGCTCCCTTATATACCACGTCTTCAACCACTCCGGGTACCTGATTGTGACGAGGATGATGAGGAGGCTGTTCGCGGGAAATATGCATTTTCTCCGGGCGCACACTCAGATGGACAAGATCTCCCACATTAAGCTGTTTGTCATTAAAGCAAAGAACATTGGGAAAATTATCTAACGTTAAAAGACTATAGTCATGCGAAACTTTTTCAGCTACATGGCCGTCCAAAAAATTAGTATCGCCAATAAAAGCTGCCACAAAGCTGCTTTTAGGAGCTTCATAGAGTTCAATAGGAGTTCCTATTTGCTCAAGGCTACCTTGCCGCAAAACAGCAATACGATCGCTTACGGCCATCGCTTCAGTCTGATCATGGGTAATAAATAAAAAGGTAATACCTACCTCATCATGAATCAAATCTAATTCGAGTAGCATTTTTTGACGCAACTTAAGATCTAATGCTGCCAGAGGTTCGTCTAGCAATAAGACGCGTGGTTTATTAATTAAAGCTCTTGCTATAGCTACCCGTTGCTTTTGACCTCCACTAATCTGGTCAGGCATCTTATAGGCTAATTCTTTAAGCTGAATCAAATGCAGCATGCGGTCTACCTCAAAATCGATTTCCTTTTGAGACTTTTTAGCGACACGTAGACCAAAAGCAATATTTTCCCAAATATTAAGATGAGGGAAAAGCGCATAATTTTGAAAGACAGTATTAACAGGACGTTGATGAGGAGGAATATGGGTAATATCTTGCCCATCTAAAAGAATCTTTCCTTGGGTTGGACGCTCAAAACCTGCTACAATACGCAGCAAAGAAGTTTTACCACAGCCACTAGGACCTAAGAGAGAGAAAAACTCTCCTTTCTTGATTGAAAAAGTAACATCTTGAAGGGCTTTTACATTACCAAATTCTTTGGATATACCTATAAACTCTAAGGAATCTGTCATTAACAAGCCTTATCTTAATTAAATGTTCTTTTTACCCAGCAGGTAGCATGATAGCAAAGACTAGGCAATACATCAAGAAATTACACAGGAAATTAATCAGAAGACTTGGATAAAAAATAAAGAGGAATCGGCAATCATTCAAATTAACTTTTAAACAATTTACTTAACAAGTAAGGATTCTAAAGCTTTCTTTTCTAAAATTTCTAAAGCAACTTTTTCATCAATTTTTTCAGGAAACCAAAGCTTAAACTGCTTGACGGCCTGTCTAATAAACATCTGATATCCATATACAATGCGGCAGCCTCTCTTGATGGCGCTTTTTAAAAAATCAGTGTCTTTAGGATTGGAAGTAATATCCATAACAAGCGCTTCTTTGCTAAGATTGCTAGGAGCTATAGGAAAGGCGTGCGATGTGCAGTTAATTAAGATGTCATAGCCAGCTTGAAAATATGCCTGCATCATTTCCAAGCTTCCCGCTTGGCCGCCAAAATCATAAGCTAGCTGCTTAGCTTTTTGGATAGTACGGTTTAAAATGATGAGTGCCGCTCCTTTGCGCCGTGCTTCAAAAGCAATCGCGCGGGCAGCACCTCCAGCTCCTAAAAGAATAATTTTCTTATCCTTAACGGCTCCCCACGTTTCTATACTTTCTAAAGAACCCTTGCCATCCGTATTGTAGCCTATCCATTGCCCGTCTTTTAATAGCAAAGTATTTACAGCCCCAATCGCGAGAGCTTCCTCATCCACCTGATCTAAAAAGCCTATAATTTCTCTTTTAAGCGGCATGGTGACACTTAACCCTTGAAATCCTAATTTTTTCATGAGATTCAAACAAACTTTAAGATCTTGGGGTTTTACTCGCATTTTTACATAAACTGCATTTAAATTAAGAGCTTGCATAAGAGCATTATGAGTGAGATGGCCTATGCTAGCTGATACAGGATCTCCGATTAGGCCGTATAGCGCCGTTTGAGGGTTTAAAGCTTTATAGCCATAGATTTCCCTCAGCTGCTGGGCAGGTAGCTGGCCTGGTGCTGCCTTACGCTTCTCATCCAAGCTAGCATAAGTTATTGGGCTTCCAACAACTGGAGCTAAAATTCGACTTATTTGCCCATCTTCTCCCATGCTAATGGAAATGATGTTTTGCTGATTTTTAGCCTCTTGCATCTGTTTTAATATATCAGCAGTACAAAAGGAATGAGTAGCGATTTTGTAGATTCCATTTTTTATGACAGGCAATTTATCCAAAATATCTTTCAGATTTGCAGGAGTATCTTTAAAATGGTGAGAAGAGATAATCAATTTAATGCCCGGCTGGTCCTGGCTTATTTGCTTTATAAAAGCGTGAGGCACATCTGCTTCAATGTCTAAATAGGCAGGCTTACAAGCAGCCAAGCATTTAATTTCTTGTAAACGGGTTTTTTCATCGTAAGGATAATGACCTCCCTGCGATTTAGAACGCAGAGTGAAAATCATCGGTAAAGGAAATTCCTTTAATAAACTCTTAAGGGTAGTAGGCTCGCGATGAATAAAGTAATCTAAACGCAGCTCAATTAAGTCAGCATGCAAGCTGGCTTGCTGAATTTGCAAGCGTGCTTCTTCTAGGGTCGGTCCTAAAATGACTATGCAAATCACTCTAACCTCGATAAACGATTCATAAGAAGAGCGTCAGCTAATACAAGTGCTGCCATAGCTTCCACTACCGGCACGGCTCGAATAGCGACACAAGGATCGTGACGCGAACCTGCCGGCAGCTTAAATGTAGCCGCCTCCCCTAGCCTATTAACAGTTGCCATCTCTTTCATCACACTTGAGGGAGGCTTAAATACCACACGTGCTATTAAAGGCATTCCAGTAGAAATCCCTCCCAATGTTCCACCGGCATGATTAGTAGCAGTGGTAATTTTTTCTTGGTGCTGCTGAAAGGAATCATTATGGGTAGAACCTGGCATCTTCACTGCTTGGAAGCCAGCGCCAATTTCAAAACCCTTGGTAGCAGGCAAGCTCATCATCGCCTTAGCCAAATTAGCTTCCAGCTTCTCATAAATAGGATCTCCTAATCCTACAGGAAGGTTATGAGCAATTAATTCAACTATCCCTCCTAAAGAATCCCCCTCTTCTTTAGCTTGCATGATAGCCTTTTGCATAGACTTAGCAGCTTTTGCATCCGGGCAGTAAATAGGGCTTTTATAAACATTATCGAAAAGATCAGCTGAAAAAGAAACTTTCGCGGCTATATTAGCCACTTGCAAAAGATAAGCTATAACCTGAATATCGTAATGCCTTAATAATTTTTTAGCCACCGCTCCTGCTGCCACTCGGCAGGCTGTTTCTCTTGCTGATGAACGCCCTCCTCCTCGATAGTCAAAAAGGCCATATTTTTCCAAATAGGTGAAATTAGCATGGCCGGGTCTTAAAAGGTTCTGGATAGGCTCATATTTGCTAGAGTCTACATCTCTGTTTTTAATAAAAATAGAAATAGGAGTGCCCGTGGTTTTACCCTCAAAAACACCTGATAAGATTTGACATCGATCGCTCTCTTGACGAGGCGAAGTGTATATATTATGCCCAGGAGCACGTAAAGCCAATGCTTGGTTGATGTCTTCTTCTTGCAACAGTAAACCTGCTGGACAACCGTCGATAACTACGCCGATGGCGGGCCCATGGGATTCACCCCATGTGGTAATCCTAAAAATATTTCCCATTGAATTACTGGCCATGATAACTCTCGTAAATAATTGCTACAATTTGAGAGGCACTTAGGGAACCTGTTTCAATGATTTGGTCAGCATATAATTCGTAAAAAGGAGAGCGCCTTCTTACTAGCTTCTGAAAAGCTTCCAAAGGCTTTTCTTCATTCTCCAGATAGGAAGGAAGTGAATGATCTAATAATCGTTTTTCTAAAAGTGCCAAAGAAGTTTTTATATAAATGATTTTACCTATTTTTTTAAGAATCCTTACATTATCTAACTTTTCTAAAGCTCCTCCACCTAGAGAAATAACCGAATGAGTATAACCTTGCAAGGATAAAACAGCTTCTTGCTCATACGCACGAAATTGAGTCTCCCCTTCCCTCTTAAAGATCTCACGGCAAGAAACTTCAATATTTTTTTCATTTTTATAGCATTTCTCAACTAACATATCGGTATCGATGAATGGCCAACCGAATTTACAGGCTACTTGCTTACCTAACGTTGTTTTTCCAGTTAGTGGCGGTCCTGCTAAAATAATATTCATGTTAGAATTTCCTTATCCATACGATAAAAGATTAGTCGGTAAAAACATTTTCCTTAAAAGCTACTTTTAAACTTCCTCTATATGAGCACCTAAGCGCTTAAAATCTTGAACAAAAGTTGGGTATGTTTTTTCAATACAATTAGAAGGATAAATAGCTGTTTCACCTTTTGCGCCCATTCCCGCTACCGCTAAGGCCATCGCCATCCGATGATCTTTATGAGAAAAAACAGAGGCTCCCTTTAATGGATTTCCTGTAATACAGAGGCCCGAGTGAGACTCCTGAATAAGAGCTCCCATTTTATTTAATTCTGTAGCTATACAAGCTATGCGATCACATTCTTTCTGACGCGCCACCGCTGCGTTGATAATCGAGGTTTGACCTTCCGCATAGCAAGCCACAACAGCAAGGATAGGAAGAGCATCTATGCAATCATTGATATCTACAGTAATACCTTTTAAAGATGCTCTTGGATAGACATGTATGCTGTGGGCCTGCTCATCAATCTCTATGCCAGCACCCATTTGTTTAAAAATATTGACAATAGCTTTATCCCCTTGCAGATCGTGCATAGAAAGGTTATTAAGCACAACTTCCGACCGGGTAACGATAGCAGCAGCTATAGGAAAAGCAGCAGAGCTCCAATCTCCTGGTACTGCATATTCAAAGCCATCATAACTACCTATTCCCTGAACTTTAAAATTTTTATAGCGATGGTTTTCATAAGGCACTTTTAATCTTTTGAGCCAATCCAAAGTTAAATCAATCCAAGGTTTTTCACCAGTCTGATGCACCTCTAGCTCTAAAGTACCTTTTAAAAAAATAGCAGCCATTAGCAAAGAAGAGATATTTTGAGAGTCAGAACCATCTTCTATAACACCCTGCCCTGGCCTTAAAGGTCCTTTTATAATCACAGGCGCAAATCCATCTCCTCGCGTGGAGATCGCTTGTACTCCCAATTGCTTTAAAGTTTTAAGAAGGACATGCATAGGACGTTGATGCCGGATTGATTCATCACCCGTAATGACTATAGGGTGACTCCCTAAAGCAGCAATGGCAGAAATAAAACGTAAGACTATACCAGAATTATGGGCATTAATCACATTTTCTGCTCCCCAAATGTTTCCTCCGATACCTTCAATCTGTAGATGATCGCCTTGAGCAGTAATTTTAGCTCCCAGATAACGGCAAGCTTCCATCATGGCCAGGCAGTCGGGAGAATTTAAATAATGGTAGACAAGAGAAACATTTTTTCCTAAAGATCCTAATAAAATGGCTCGGTGTGTTTGTGACTTAGAAGAAGGAATTTGAATTTCCCCTGAAAGAGATGAAGGCCTTACTACTAATGTTTTCATAAAAAATTTCTCGTTCCCCTTGGCTGTCTAACCTTACTTTCTTCTCTACAGACGGCAGGATAGCTTAGGCAAACAACTGAAGTCAAATTCTCTTTCTTAATTATCGTTCTTATGTTTGGATCAGATTAGGTGACTTTTTGTAACATGTATGGATAACTGGCAAAATTGCCAATAACTTTGTTTATTTATAATTATTATTTAGCTATATCCAACTTCTAAAGTAGGAGACTAACTGCATGGCAAAAAAATATGCAATTGGGATGGATATTGGAGGCACTAAGATTGAAATAGGCTTGGTCGATCGTTATGGCACTATTCATCACAAAAAAAGAATTTCCACCCAAGCTAATCGCCAGCAAGAAGTGATTGAACAGGAGATCATCCAAACGATTCAAGAATTTCATGATTTGGGGAAAAATTTTATCTGCGGGATTGGAATTGGTGTACCGGGGCAGGTCAGCGCTAAGGATGGTTCCATCGTTTTTGCTCCCAATTTAAATTGGCATAACATTTCTTTAAAGAAAAAGATTGAAGAGGTAACTTCCTTGCCTGTAACTATTACCAATGATGGACGTGCAGCTACCTGGGGAGAGTGGTTAAATGGCGCAGGAAAAGGCAGCAATAATATTGTGTGTGTATTTGTTGGCACAGGAATTGGCGGCGGTATCGTCAATGAAGGCAAAGTTATGTCTGGCTACACTAACTGTGCGGGCGAGTTAGGTCATACAATTATTCAAATGAATGGTCCACTTTGCACCTGTGGAAGCCATGGATGTTTCGAGGCGATGGCCTCAGGATGGACGATAGCCAAAAAAGCCAAAGAATGGGCCTACAATAATCCTTCCCAAGGAAAAGCTTTATTAAATCTTACCAATGGAGATATTTCCACGATCTCAGCAAAGCTTGTCATTCAAGCCTATAAGGAAGGTGATATCCTAGCAGGCCAAATTCTAAATGAAGTCATGGAGGCTTTAACGATTGGCTGTAGCAACATGATTAATATTTTTAATCCTGAGAGGTTAATTTTAGGAGGCGGTATTATTCATGGGTTACCCGAAGCAGTGGATTATATAAAAAAGAGAGTTAAAAATTATGCGCTAAAAGCAGCCACTTCCACGCTTGAAATTTTACCCGCCATCTTCACTGAAGACGCCGGCACTATAGGTGCTGGAGCTTTAGCCTGGCATCAGCATTTGAACTCTTCCAAAAATAAAGAAACTCTGATTTAACACTCTTAAAGTCTGGTTTTTATTGGATTTAGCCCTACAAGAAATTTTTTATACTGTGCGAGTTTTTGTATATGAAATGGAGCAGGCAAACTTAAGAGGGGCTGCACAAATGTTGGCAAAAATCGAAAATATTTTCCAGTGCTTGAAAAGAATGAGTAGCACGTTTTCTCGATGCATAAATAAAGGCAGGTTAGACCGATAGGACTAAGAAATTACCCCTTCTCAAATGAGTATCCATCACCTCCTATCTAAAAACACGCGGGGGGTTACTTCCAAGAAATTTACCAACAGGTGTTTTTTTCTTATCTAACGACAACTTACAAAAGAAGTTAAAAGATAAGGCTTCTAGCAGGATAAAATGCTCATCAAATTGCTTAAAATAAAGAGAGGCTAAGGATATTACATACCTATACATAAGAAAATAAGTAAAAAATAAGGGTGGGAAAATTATTCGCTCTTGTATTGGGTAATTAACAATTAAAAAAGTTTTTAAATTGCCAAGTTAATGCCTAATAGAAGTTTAAAGTATAAGAACCTGAATAGCTACCTTCTAGCCAAGAAAGCTTGCTTCTTAAGAGTTGCCCTTCGCAAGCAGAAATCCATTCACAATTAAAACCTTTAAATTGTAAGATTACGTAGAACGTCTGATAAAATGGGAGTCTATTTATGGCCTTAGCTAAACGTATTATTCTTTTCCTCGTTGTTAACTTTCTAGTTGTCGCCTTCATTTCATTCATTACCTACTTTTTTAATCTACAACCTTTCTTGATGAAAAAAGGGATCAATTTACCTTCTTTAGCCATTTTCTGCTTATTATGGGGAATGGGAGGAGCGGTTATTTCTCTACTCTTGTCCAAGGTAATGGCCAAATGGATGGTCGGATTAGAAATGATCGATCCAGATACCCCCGACTTACAAAAACGTGCGGTACTTGAAACAGTCTATCAGCTAGCAAGAAAAGCAGGATTACCTAAAATGCCAGAAGTAGGTATTTATTATTCCCCTGAACTTAATGCCTTTGCCACAGGGCCTTCTCGTTCTAATTCCTTAGTAGCCGTTTCTTCAGGTTTAATAGAGCGTATGGAAAAAAATGAAGTGGACGCGGTCATCGGTCATGAAATTACTCATATAGCTAACGGTGATATGGTAACCATGACCTTATTACAAGGGGTTATTAATGCTTTTGTAATGTTCCTTGCAAGAATAGTAGCTTATGGTATTAGCAAAACTTTCTCTAAAGAACGGGATGAAGAACCTTCTCCTTTTATGTACCAAATGATCGTTTTTGGCTTAGAAATTGTTTTTATGATTTTAGGCAGCCTAGTAGTCGCAAGCTTTTCTCGCTATCGCGAATATAGAGCGGATGCAGGAAGTGCACGCTTAGTAGGCGCTTCTTCTATGATTGCTGCATTACAAGCTTTGAAAAGCAACTTTGAAGTTAAAGACCCTAATCAAAATCAACAAGCGATCAACGCTTTTAAAATCTCAGGGACAAAAAAAGGGCTCATGCAATGGTTTGCTTCCCACCCTCCTTTAGATGATCGTATTGCCCGCTTGCAGCAGCTTTATCGATTTTAAAATGTTAAGCTAAACAAAATAAATAGAGAGAGATTGCGATCTTCTGCAATCTCCTCTACATGAAAAGTTTCGTGCTTGGTTTCTTTTTTAGATAAAGGTTAAGCTGTCACCGGGAATGAGGCTTCTTTGAAAAGGAAAGTAATTAGGTGAGAGCTTTATTGCTATATTCGGCCGCCTGCTCAAAATTACCTTGATCGTTGTAAATTTGCCACAGAGTTTTATAATTTCTTGCTATAATGGGATGATTTTCTTCAAAAAGGTTAAAGGCGATGGTAAGAGCTTTTTTACTATACTTAGCCGCTTGCTCTAAATGGCCTTGCTTATAATAAATGGATCCTAAGTTGCTGCAATAAATTGCCACATTAGAATGATTTTCACCCACAAGCTTAAGGTCAATGGCAAGGGCTTTGCAGGTATACTCAGCAGCTTGTCCTAAATTACATTCTTCTTGGTAAATTAGTCCTAAGAGGTTGTAATCTATGGCCACGTTGGAATGAGTTTCACGAAACAGCTCAAGATCAATGGCAAGCGCTTTATTGGCATATTCTCTTGCCTTTTCCAAATCTTTTTCTAAGCAGATTTCTCCTGCTTTAGCATAAGCTATTGCCACATCTTGAATAAAATCTAAATTACCGCAAATTGTAGCGGTACTGGGATGATTTTCACTAAAAATCCTAAGATTAACAATAAGAGCTTTCTTAAAACACCTAGCTGCCAGTTCAAAACATTTTTTAGCTGCATAGAGTTCTCCCAGATTATTATAGTACCTTGCCACATTAAGATAATTTTCATCATAAAGCTTAAGTGTAATAGCGAGTGCTTTCTCGGTATTTTCAATAGCCTGCTCAACATTTCCTTGTGTACGGTAAATTATTCCTAGGTTGCTATGAGCTATTGCTACATCAAGGTGATTTTCACCAAAAATCTTAACATTAATAGCGAGTGCTCTCTTAGCATTCTCAGCAGCTTGTTCTAACTCGCCTTGTTCTAAGTAGATTTTTCCTAAGTTATTATAACACATTGCTGCCTTAGAAGAATTTTCCGTAAATAATTTAAGATTAATAGCTAGAGCTTTTTTAGCATACTTAGCTGCCTGCTCTAAATTTCCTTGCTTGTAATAGATTTCCTCCAAGGTCTGGTAAAAGCTTGCCCTAGTAAGATGATGCATACCAAAAAGCTTATTGCTAATGGAGAGGCCTTTATTGACATATTCAGTCGCCAGTTCAAAATTCCCCTGATCTCGATAGATAGCTCCTAAGTTGTGATAGCGTATGGCCATAGAGGGGTGATTTTTTCCAAAAAGCCTACGTTCAATGGCAAGGGCTTTCTTAATATATTTTAATGCTTGTTCCAAATCCTGTTGTTCGTGATAAATTAGCCCCAGGTTGTTGTAAATTATTGCGATTTTCGGATGATTTTCACCAAAAAACTTAAAGTCAATTTCGAACGCTTTCCTGATATACTCGGCCGCCAGCATTAAATCTGGTTGATCCTTGTAAATCATTCCCAAGTTGTTGTAATTTGCTGCTATAGTAGGATGGTTTTCACCAAAAAGATTAAGGCTAATAGTGAGTGCTTTTTTGGCGTACTCAGCAGCCTTGTCTAGATTGCCTTGATCTCTGTAGATTTGTCCCAAATTACTGTAAATCGTCGCGGTAGTAGAATGGTTTTTGCCAAAAATCTTAAGGCCAATAGTAAGAGCTTTATTGCTATACTCAGCCGCCTTGGCTAAATTGCCCTGGTGGTGATGAATTTGGCCCAGATTATTGTAATCTGTGATCAGGTGGGGATAATTTTCGCCATAAATCCTAAGATCAATAGCAACTGCTTTTTCAATACACTCAGCTGCTTTTTTTAAATTTCCTTGTTCGAGATAAAGTGTTCCCAGGTTATTGTAAATTATTGCGGCCGTGAAATGAGTCTCGTTAAAAAAAATAAGGTCAATCGCAAGTGCTTTTTTAATATATTTAGCCGCTTTGCCTAATTTTCCTTGATAACTATAGATCATTCCAAGAGCATTTAAAATTTCTAAGTTATATGTATCTGTTTTTATGACTGATTTATAATACTTTTTTGCCTCTTTTTGTTGGAAAAGCCTAAAAGCTATATCACCTTCTGCCTGCGGCGAGTTGTCCTCCAAATTAGAAGATTTAAGTGTATCTTCATTGCCTGCTAAAAAATCTTGCATAGCCTGATAAAAAGGAATAAAAATTCGGTAGATTTTTTTTATCTTTTCTATGGCTTTATGATCTAAAGCAAATTGCTTCTTAATAAGCTCTGGATTATCGAAGCCAAAGGGTTTGATCAAGGGATTCATCATCTCCTGTTGTGCTTGATAGTGGGAATAGGTCTTAAGACGCATAAATAGCGCTATACTCATCCAATCATTTAATTTATCAGTGGCATCTGCCGTTATAATTCCTAATCTATTTAGCTGCTCAATTCTAGTAAAAGTGTTAGAAGCCTCTACTTTTTTGAGAAGGGCTAGCCGGTCCAAAGCCAAATGAGGAAAACGGTATAGGTCATTTTTAACTTTAAATAGCATGCCTTGTCTGCCCGTCTCATGCATTCCTGGATTGAAAGCTTCTATATCAACTAGCACAAGGTGTTGCTTGGCTAAGTACTGGCGAAGGGTTAATCCTTTTTGATAAGGCTTCTCAAGCTCATGCTGAACATTTTTCCTATATTGCTTAGTTAGCTCCTCACTTCCTAGCAAATGGGTAAAATTCAGAAGCTCCATCGGAAGATGAGGCTCTTTTTCATGCCACCATTGGCCCTCCTCGTCTTTAGCAATATATTGGGCCATCTTTCCAGGAGTTTGGATAAGCTCAAATGTTTTACCATTGCCGAAAGGGGTTTTACAGCCTTTATCTTTTACCCCTGCCCCATCGAAGGCAAAGCCTCGTGGTGTAGCACCATCAAAAAAATCTATGGTTTGCAAGCAGGGGATATTTAAAGCAGGAAGGATGGTTTCGCCTAAATTAATAACTTTCAAGTGAATTAGAGTTGTAAGATTCCTGAAATACTTCTTATTTGCTTCGTTATCTTCTTTTATAAGAATGCCAAATTCTAGATCGGAATAAGGAGTCATCTCTTCCCTAGCTAAGGAACCAAAGCCTATCACGGCATATTCGCAATGTGCCGGGCCTAAAACATCAAGAGCCTGGTTAACTAATAAGCTAAAAAAAGCCTTTATATCCTGAGCGATCTTGCCGTAAAGCTCTTTCACTTCTTGGAAAGAAGGAGTTTCTGGAAGAGATTGAATCATTTCCTCTATTTCTTCTCTAAAAATTTTTAATGCTTGGCAATTGCTCTTAAATTCTTTTCTTATTCTATTATTATCTAAAACTTTTCCCTGACACACGTTGATAAGTAAATGTTGAGCTTTCAAAAGCTTTTCTTCAAAAAATTTCTTTTTGTCATCAGAAACAATTTGTAACGCATAGTTGTAAAGCCCTGCGGCTTGAAGCAATGTTTCGGATGTACCTTTCTCCAGATAAATATCTCCTAGTTTTTCTATGCAATATGCTTCTTGGACTAGCTTTTCTGCGCAAACTTTTTCACGCATAGGGTTGTTCTTTTGAATAGCGAGTTTTAAACCTATCGTATAGATGTTTTCTGCTAATGGACTGCTTTCAATTAACTGCTTCCATTCTCTACATATGAGTTTGGCTTGGCACAAATCTTGGAACCCTAATTCCTTAAATATTTTTAAGCTAATTTCTCTATAGGCATTAGTCTCTCTTATACAAAAAGAAGGTTCTTCTTTTTTCTCAAATGCGGGAAATATTAAGGGATGTATACGAAGAGAGTCTGATGAAAGCTGATTCATATGGTTATCCATTTTTTAGCTAGTTATAATTTTTGGCCAAAGTATGCTTCCAGCTGAATGGTAAAAATAAAATTGTTTTTTCTAAACAATACGGAAAATTTATAAAAACGCCAATAAAAAATTTGATGAGAATAATCATTTATTAAAACCATAGAAAGTGGCATGAAAGCCTGGGTGTAATTAAAAGTGTTGGCAAGATAAGGAAGGATTAATACATACTGAAAGTATAGCAAAAGGAGGTTGCATATGCTTAACGAAGAAGAAGTTAATAATGTAGTAAATCGCTTAAAGAATCATCCCAGCTTATTAGAATCCATTAGAGAATTATTAGATATTACCGAAGGAATTAAAGGGATAGAAGTGGCGGATGATGCTGAATTTGCTCTTATTCCCGAATTTAGGGGTTTAGGGAAAAAATGCCTTGAGGATTGAGCAGAGCATCAAGTAAATGAACAAGAAGCTAAGGCTCGGGAAATGAAATTAAGACAGCATTCCAAAAAAACTAAGTTGGCATACAACATTTGGGATAGTAGGTATGGAAGAAAGATGCTCCCTACAAGCAGGAAAATTGATTAGACCCCTTTCCTTTTCTTCCAAGGTTAGATGCAAAGGCTATTCTTTACCATTAGAGCGAGCAATAACCGACTTTGGAGCAGATATTGCTTTTGGAAAAGTAGGAGAAAAGATGAAAGAGCATTATGGAATTGAAGGTTCTTCTTCCATGGTTAGATTGATTACCCAAAAGCATGCAAGCAAAATAGCTAAGCTAAAAAAGAAGCGGTTAGTCAAGAAGCAATCATTATTAGTGAAACAGATGGGAGTATGGTACCCATTGTGGAGATAGATGAGGCCGACAAACAAGCAAAAAAAGATGCAAGAAAAGCACGGAAAGTATGTTGGAAAGAAGCCAAACTAAGTTTGGCAAGAGGCAAGGACAGAGCCAACCGCTTTTATGCTGGTAGTATTGGAACGGCAGAATAAGCAGGTCAACAGATGCTAGAGTGTGCTTTAATAGCGGGCCTGAAAGAAGGCAGCTATGTGCATGCTATATGTGCATGCCATAAGTGATAGCGCTCCGTGGATAGCTGAACAAATAAAACTAAACTTTTGCAATCGAAGCGGCCATTTAATTGATTTTTATCATCTGTGTGGATATTTATCCGAGGCCGCCATTTGGTGCAATATTTTTGAGCCAAAAAAGTGGTTAGAAGAAAGTAAAGAGAAGTTAAAAGCTGGTAAAAGCCGAGAGGTTTTCAAAGAGATTGAAAACAAGTTCAGGGCGCTAGATCATCCCGAGCAGGAAAATGGCTTAGTGAGATGTTATAGATATATGGAAAAAGACTGGATATGATGAATTATAAAAGCGCTTTAGATAAAGGCTTACCGATTGGGTCAGGCGAGATAGAAAGTAGTCTTAAGGCAGTGGTACAAAAAAGGCTGAAGATAGCGGAAGCTTTGTGGAAGACAGAAAATGCTAATGCGATGCTGAACTTAAGAATAGGTAGATTAAATAGCTATTGGGAAGCTTACTGGAATTCTTACAAAGCTGCTGCTTAAAAAAAGGTTGCCAACACTTTTGTTTACACCCGTTGGCACGCTCACTTGTTATCCTGGATTATTTAAATTTTTAAATAAAGGTTTCCTATCATCTAAGATTTTAGTTAAACAGCCTGTAAATTTATAATCTACTTTTCGGAAGTAAGAAAACGATTATACTGCGAAAAGGACGCGTAAGAGTAAGCATTATCTGTAATAGATAGGACTTAAAAATACATGTTAGGCAATTTTTAGCTCTCAAAATTAACATCCATATTAATATATTCCAGCAGCCTTATTTAATTTACCTTGCTCTGGATAAATCATTCTCAAGTTATTGTGATCTCTTGCTACGTTAGAATGACTTTCGCCAAAAATATCAAGGTCAATAGCAAGAGCTTTATTGAAATACTCTACCGCCTTAGCTATATTACCTTGCTTAGCTTTGTACAGGACAAAAATTGAAAAAGCCCGTCTAAAAATTTATACTGTTATCTTTTACGAGGAGAAAACAGATGAAAGAAATAGACGAGCTAAGAGAAGTTTTAAGTCAAACTTTAGGTTGGAACCGAGCAAGACTTACATGCTTTTGCCAAATTGTTCTAGCTCTTTTTAGGGTTAGAAGCGTTAATCTTACTCAACTAGCCACAGCATTTCAAGGAAAAGCAAAACTAGACTCCCACTACAAAAGATTACAGCGCTTTTTCCGAGAACTAAAATTTGACATGTTGGATGCTTTTAAAATCATTTTACAAATATTTCCTATTAAAAGGAAAGTATGGCTGATTATAGATAGAACAAATTGGCAGGTAGGCAGCAAAAACATTAATATTTTAACCTTAGCGATGGCCTATGAAGGAACAGCTATTCCTTTGGCCTGGTTTGTGATGAATAAAGCTGGTAATTCCTGTACTGATGAACGCATTAAACTTTTAGAAAAAGTTATCAGGCAATTAGGCCCATCAAAGATTGCAGGTCTTATTGGCGATAGAGAATTTATAGGGAGTCAATGGTTTGATTATCTGATAAAAAGTGAGATTCCTTTTTATATGCGTATTAAGGAAGACACTTTAGTAAAAGGAGCAAGAAATGGCTATGCAGTTTCTCTTAGAGACTTGTTTCGTCATCTAAAAGAGGGTAAAAAAAAGTGTTAGGTCAACCTTTACAGATGCTTGGCCATTCCTTTTATGTGGCTGCAAGCCGTCTAAAAGATGAGCTTTTAATCGTGGTCACTAATAAAAATCCAAAAAAAGCTGTAAGCATTTACAAAACTAGATGGGAAATAGAAACCTTATTTGCATGTCTAAAAACACGAGGCTTTTGTTTGGAAGATACGCATTTAACATATCCTGACAGAATTGAGAAACTTATCTTTGCCTTAAGTATTGCTTTTTGTTGGGCGTATAAACTAGGTAATATAGCTGCAAACGTAGTCCCTATTAGCATTAAGAAGCATGGCAGAAAAGCCAAAAGTTTGTTTCGCTGTGGATTGGATAAAATAAGGAAAATCTTATTGGGAACACCTAGGTGTTTTAACCTTTTTCTTTGGTTGCTAAAACTTTTTGACCCATTGTTATCTTCAAGCATACCTAAGAGGGTTTTTTTATGAAAAAATTATTTTTTGTCCTGTACAGAGCTTGCTTAGTATAAATTTGCCCTAAGCTATTGTAACAAATTGCCATTGTGGGATGATTTTCGCCCACAAGCTTAAGGTTAATATCGAAAGCTTTCTGGCTATATTCAAGAGCTTCCCTTAGATTATCCTGTGCTTTGTAGATTTGCCCCAAATTGTTGTAAATTGCTGCAACATATCGATGATTTTCACCAAAAAGCTTCACGCTAATGGTAAGGGCTTTCTTGACATATTTAGTCGCTTTTTCCCAATTGTATTGGTTATGATAGATCGTTCCTAAGTTGTTGTAAATTGCTGCTACATGTGGATGATTTTTACCGAAAACTTTAAGGTCAATAGCGAGAGCTCGGTTTATATACTCAGCCGCCGATTCTAACATACCTTGCTCTTTGTAGATTTTCCCCACGTTATTATAAATTATTGCCACTGTAGGATGATTTTCTCCCAAAGCCTTACGGGTAACAATAAGCGCTTTTTCAAAGCACTCTACTGCCTGCTCTAAATTGTCTTGTTCTCTGTAAATTTTTCCTAGAATGATATATTGTTTTGCTATAGTGGGATTATTTTCCCCAAAAAGCTTAAGGTCAATGACAAGGGATTTTTTGACATACTCGGCAGCCATATCTAAATTGCCTTGATCTTCGTAGAGAGCTCCTAAGTTGTGGTAAATAATGGCCACATAAGGATGAGTTTCACCAAATAGCTCAAGGTTAATAGCCAGAGCTTTCTTGAGATACTCAGCCGCCTGCTTTAGATTGCTTTGTCCACGGTAGATTGTTCCCAAGTTGTTGTAATTTTCCGCTATATGGGAATGACTTTCGCCAAATAACTTAATATTGATACTTAAAGCTTTCTTGATATAATCAGCTGCCTGATTTAAATTGCCTTGTGTATAGTAAATTGCTCCCAAGTTGTTGTAATTTTCTGCTGTAATGGGGTAGTTTTCACCAAATAGCTTGAGGTTGATTGTCAGAGCTTTGTTGCTATAATCAACAGCCTGTTTTAAGTCTCCTTGTTCATCGCAAATTATTCCCAGGTTGTTGTAAAATTTTGCTATGCTCGGATGATTTTTACCAAAAAGCTTACGGTTAATAACCAGAGCTTTGCGCGTGCACTCAGCCGCCTGCCCTAGATTACCTTGCTTATGGTAGATTGTTCCCAAGTTATTGTAATTTTCCGCTATATGAGAATGGCTTTCCCCAAACAACTTAAGGTTAATAACTAGCGCTTTTTTAGCATACTCGGCTGCCTTATCTAAATTGCCTTGATCATCATAGATTGCTCCTAGGTTATTGTAGGATTTTGCTATGCTCAGATGACTTTCCCCAAAAAGCTTACGGTTAATAATGAGCGCTTTTTTAGCATACTCGATCGCCTGTTTTAAATATCCTTGTAGATCAGTCCCAAGCTATTGTAACATATTGCTACTTCGGGATGGTTTTCCCCTAAAAGCTTAAGCTTAATGGCGAGAGCTAGGTTAGTATACTTAGCCGCAAGTTTTAAATTTCCTTGTTCTCTGTAGATCGTTCCCAAGGTATTAAAAATTGTTGCTATACGGGACTGATTATTTTCAAAATGCTTAGAATTAATAGTGAGTACTCTTTTTGTATGCTCAGCCGTCTGTTCTAACATGCACTGTTTTTGATCGATGCCTCTAAGGTTATAATAAATTGCTATCAAAAAGGAATAATTTTCATCCAAAAGATCAAGGCTAATTTGGAGAGCCTTTTCAGCGTAATTAGCCGCTTTATCTAGGTTCCCGCTAGCCTCATAAATGCTGCCAAGAAAACCTAAAATATAAGGGTCGCTTGGATTTGCTTTTCTTGCTAATTTAAAACATTTTTTTGCTTCTTCTTTTTGAAAAAGCCTGAGGGCTATGCTACCTTGAGTTTCTAACGAGTTATCCTCCAAATCAGAAGAATTAAGGCTATCTTCAGTGCCTGTTAAAAACTCCTCAATAGTTTGATAGAAAGGAATAAAAGTGCGATAAATCTTTTTTATTTTTTCTAATGTTCCCAGATCTAGCGCAAATTGTTTCTTGATTAATTCAGGATTTTCAAATCCAAATGGCTTAATTAGAGGATTCATCATCTCTTGTTGTGCTTGATAATGTGAATAGGTTTTAAGGCGCATAAATAGCGCTATACTCATCCATTCACTTAACTTTACAGCAGCGTTATTTTTTATAATTCCTAGCTTGTTTAGCTCATCAATCCTAGTAAAAGTGTTAGAAGCCTCTACTTTTTTGAGAAGGGCTAGCCGGTCTAAAGCTAAATGAGGAAACCGATAAAGATCATTTTTAACTTTAAAGAGCATGCCCTGTCTACTTAAATCGCCCATTTTCGGATCAAAAGCTTTCATATCAGCTAGTAAAAGATGCAGCTTAGCTAAGTATTGCCGAAGGTTGAGCCCTTCGTGATAAGTAATGATCAGCTTTTCTTGAAGTTTTTCACCATACTGCCTAGTTAAGCCAGGATTACCTATTAAATGAACAAAGGTTAAAAGCTCCATCGGAAGATGAGGCTCTTTTTCATGCCACCAATGGCCTTCTTCATTTTTAGCAATATATTGAGCCATCTTTTCAGGAGTCTGGATAAGCTCAAATGTTTTGCTATTGCCGAAAGGGGTTTTACAGCCTTTCCCTTCTACTCCTGCCCCATCGAAGGCAAAGCCTCGTGGTGTAATACCATCGAAAAAATCTATGGCTTTTAAGCAAGGAATGTTTAAAGCAGGAAGAATGGTTTCTCCTAAATTGATGACTTTCAAGTGAATTAGATTTGTAAGATTCCTAAAATACTTCTTATTTGCGTCGTTATCTTCTTTTATAAGAATGCCAAATTCTAGATCGGAATAAGGAGTCATCTCTTCCCTAGCTAAGGAACCAAAGCCTATCATGGCATATTCACAAGGGGCAGGGCCTAAGACATTAAGCGCCTGGTTAACTAGTAAGCTAAAAAAAGCCTTTATATCCAGAGCGATCTTACCGTAAAGCTCTTTCACTTCTTGAAAAGAAGGAGTTTCTGACAGAAGTTGAATTTTTCCCTCTATTTCCTCTCTAAACTTTTTTAATGCTTGGCTATTGCCCTTAAATTCTTTTCTTATTCTATTATTATCTAAAACTTTTCCCTGACACACGTTGATAAGTAAATGTTGAGCTTTCAAAAGCTTTTCTTCAAAAAATTTCTTTCTGTCATCAGAAACAATTTGTAACGCATAATTGTAAAGCCCTGCAGCTTGAAGTAATGTTTCGGATGTACCTTTTTCCTGATAAATATCTCCTAGTTTTTCTATACAATATACTTCTTGGACTAGCTTTTCTGCGCAAACTTTTTCGCGCATAGGGTTATTCTTTTGAATAGCGAGTTTTAAACCTATCTTGAAGATGTCTTCCGCTAAAGTACTGCTTTCAATTAACTGCTTCCATTCTCTACATATGAGTTTGGCTTGGCACAAATCTTGGAACCCTAATTCCTTAAATATTTTTAAGCTATAGTTATTTGAATTTTATTTTTCTAAGGATGTATGTATAATCAATTGGCATGGTATATTCACACGATTTAAGAAAAAAAGCTTTGAATTATATAGAGAATGGCGGCTCAATGGCCACAGCTAGTGAGGTGTTTGGTGTAACAGTTCGCACGTTAACCAACTGGATTAAGCGAAAAAAACAAGGTTGTCTAGCTCCTAAAAAAAGACGACAGAGCCCCAGTAAAATAGATAGTGAAAAGCTAAAATTATATATAAAACAAAATCCTGATGCCTACCTTAGGGAAATAGCTGAGGCATTCGGAGTGACGATAACTGCAGTTTTTTATGCCTGTAAAAGACTGAAAATCACTTTAAAAAAAAGACACCTTTCTACAAGGAAAGGGATGAGAATAAGCGAGAAGAATTTAGACAAAAGCTAGAAAACATTCCGGAAGAAAATAGGATTTACATAGATGAGAGCGGGATAAATGCCTACTTACAGCGCCAGCATGCAAGAGCACCTATAGGAGAAAAGATTTATGGTGCTATAGCAGGTCGTTCATTTGCTAGAGAAAGCTTTATAGCAGCTAAATGCAAGTCTAAAATTTTAGCTCCTTTTTGTTATACAGGTACTTGTAATTCTCTTCTGTTTAACATTTGGCTAGAAAAAATATTGATACCTGAACTTAAAGCAGGACAAGTTCTGATAATGGATAATGCTACCTTCCATAAATCGCAAGCCACTGATGAACTTATTAAAAAGGCAGGGTGTGAGATTTTATTTTTACCGCCTTATTCTCCAGATCTAAACCCTATTGAAACCTTTTGGGCTAATTTTAAAAAGATTGTGGCAGCAAACTTAAGTAAGTTTTCGACTCTTGCTCAAACCATTGATTACTCTTTTTTAAGTATATGTTAATGACTAGAAATTTAAAATTTAAACCACTATAATTTCTCTATACATAGTAGTGCCTCTTGTAGAATAGCTAGCATGTTCTTCTTTTTTCTCAAATGCAGGAAATATTAAGGGGTATATATAAAGAGAATCTGAGGAAAGCTGATTCATATGGTTATCCATTTTTTAGCTAGTTATAATTTTTGACCAAAGTATGCTTGCAGCTAAATGGCAAAAATAAAATTGTTTTTTCTAAACAATACGAAAAATTTATAAAAACTCCATTAAAAATTTAATAAGAATAATCATTTATTGAAACTGTAGAAAAACAGCATGAAAGCCTCTCCCTATAGAGTTTATTTGGTATTTTGGCAGCTTTTATCCTATGATTGCAGATTCAATCAATTGTCCTTCTTGCTCATTTTTAGATCTCTTAGATGCGCGTATACTTGTCACATCCGAGTGAGGATTTAGTTAAAAATCCTATGATTTAATTTAATTTTAGGATGGCAAAAGAATGAGTAGGCTGCGATAAAAACGCCTGCAGGTAGGCATTATTTTGATAGAATATTTTTACAATCTTTTTTGAATTCAAAACCCTGTGCGTAAGAATATAGGTTAGACAATTTATAGCTCACAGAGCTAACACCGATAATCTAACTCGTGCCCCTCAGCTCAGATAATGCTTAAAACAGGCAATAAACGCTTAAAGTTATCAAAAGACGATGAAAACTTGCCTTCTATTTCACCCTCAATAGCCATCAACGATGATTTATACATCGTTATGTCTATGACTGTATTAGGGAGAGAATTTGAGGTATACCTGGAAGGGCTCTTTCTAAGCTATTAAGAGAAACACTTAGCTTTGTATGATCGTTCCATAACAGGGAAGAAAAAGAATCTTCATTATCATTGGCTCGTAATTCTACAGATTAAGCCTCCAACCACCCAGTGATTTCTTTAGAAATTACTATAAAATCTTAAAGATACTCCCCTCATACACATCATAAATTTGAATAATTTGCTAATGTAAACCATAGAAGAAAACAGGCATGGAGAGGGAGAGAGAAGGCAATATATGCTTACCTTTAACATAGGAGGAATTTATAACTTATCTTCTTAGAAATTAAGCCCAGGCATTCGTTTTTACTCTTCTAGGGATGAGAGGAGGAATAAGCCTTGTGGCTATTTCTACTTGATGTTCTGCCCCCCATTTGCGTAATTTAATACTAGGTAGGATCTCTTCAGCTTGCTTTTCCACAACTTTTAGCTCTTCCTTAGTAGATGAGGGTAGAGGCTCTGCTAAATTAACAAGAACCTCGACAGATTTATTTAGGATTTCCTCATTCTGCTCTTGCATCTTTTGCTGGAGGCGCAACAGATCGAAACGTGCCTGCTCTTTTTTGATAATCTCTCTTTCTAGAATAAGCTGTTTGGCGTAATCTCTTATCTCTTGTTGATGTTGGTCATATAGCCTATTTCTATATTCTTGGATAGCCTTCTCTGTAATGCTTCTCATGCGCCTTACAAAATCGCGAGTACTTTCTTGAATGATAAAGGCTTTCACTTTTTGAGGATCAATCTCCCTTTTAGTCGCTACATTTGCAGTTTGGGAAGAAATCTCAGCATTTTGCTTAGAGTGAGTGATAGGTAGATTTTCCTGTTCTTGCTCAACTTTGTTATCTTGTTCTTGCGCAAAGATAGTTAAATTGTTAACAGCTAAAATATAAGTGGCATACTGGGTAAATTTTTGCTTAAAAACTTCTAACTCTTCAGGACTAAGTTCAACAGCTTTTCCATCAACAAACTTGTGGAAAGTATTTTCCCGTAGAAATTTATCTATAAAGCTACGATGTTCTTTATGACTCAACTTATTTTGGCTAAGGAACTTTTCTGCTGCCTCCTTAGCACCTACATATTGATCATCTACCTTAACAAACTTATCGGCTAAATGGGAATGTAGATCGGGAAGTAGGCCTTTAAGCTCTTGTATAGCTTTTAGGTCTGCTTTTCTATTATGCTTTTCTGTAGCAGGAACACTTGCATTTGAAAGGTTTTTCTTTGAAATATTTACAAGATTACTAGCATCTAGGGTACCCATATTTTTTATTATTTCTTTACTTTCTTCTGCTTGTAATCTAACTGAAGTAGAAATCTTTAACTGAGGTACGTGAGTAATGTCTTCTGTTACCTCCACTAGCTCATTGGCATGGATGTCTTCTATTGTTTTTTCTACAATTGCTTGTTTACCAACATTTTTAGCTTCTTGATGTTCTGCCACTTCTGTCTCTTCATTTACTGTGACTTCTTCGATATGTGATTTTACTTCTTCGGCTTTTACTTTTACTTCTTCCCCATTCACTTTTACTTTTTCGACATTTACATTTACTTTTTCCTTAATGAAAGTTTCCTTTTCCTGGCTAACTGTTTTTATTTCTTCAACACCAGTTTTCTCTTTTTCCTCTACATCTACCCTGATTTCTTGTTGAAAAATTGTTTCTGATTCCATTTCCTCTATTTCATTAACCTCATTAAAATCAAAGGAGGCTTCTTCGAATTCTTCAATAGTATTAGAAGCCAATTCAAGAACCTTAGTAATTTGTACCGCTTTTGCTTCTGCTACAAAATCTCTTTTCGATTCGGAGGATTGATTAAAGCTAAGAGATAAATTCTCTTGGACCTTAATTACATCGTTATCATAAGCAATTGATTGTACGCCTTCTATAGCGTTGAGATAATTTTGCCTTTTAGTCTCTTCAGTGATAGCACTGCTCTGTAGAAGAGTATCTTTTCCCACTTTATTGCTTTCTAATTTGTTTTTATCCAACTGAGATAAGCTAGAATAGGATTGAGAGGAGAAATGATTGAAGTAAGATCCTTGATGATTGGTAAAATTCATACTACTCATACAGGTCTCCTAGGAATAATCTTTACTATTTTTATTATACTTTAGGCTTATTTTGATAAGCAACAAATAATATTATTTTTTTGAAAAACAAGGAAATTATTATACATCTATGATTACAAGAAAAGTGGAGAGGTTTTTTTAAATTCCTTTTTTAAATTTTTCTTAAAAATTCAATAAAGAATTTGTAAGAAATATGGAGAGTTACTATAGTCTTTCTTTGAATCGCTAAACTTTAAACCAAGGAAATTTTATGACTCCCATATCTACTTCTTCAGCAGAATATAAACAATTTAAAGAAGCATTCACGCAGTATGCTCAATATACTGCCGCGGTTAACAATTTAAGAATTTTTGCTGAAGAACAAGCCACTCAAAATCTCAGACAATTTGTGGAGGAAAATAAAGAAAGTTATAAAGCCCATCTACAAGAAGAAGCTAAGCAAATCGCAGAAAAAAAAGCAGAGTTAGCCGCTAAGAGAGTAGATATAGTTGCTAGAAAAGAAGAGTTAGGTGCTAGAAAAGAAGAGTTAGCTGCTAGAAAAGAAGAGTTAGCTGCTAGAGACGACGAGTTAAGTGTTAAAATAGGACAGTTAAGTGTTAGAGAAGAGCAATTAAGTGCTAACCTACAGCAGTTAGCTACAATACGAATAGAGGCTGAAGCCAAGATTGCACAAGCACAAGCTACATTAAAATTTGGATATGTAAAATTATTTTATAGTGTTTTTGGATTGCCCGCGCCTTTGCAAAGTGAAGCTGATAAAATCGATCAAATAGCAGCTACTTATTTTCCTAATGGGGAGATTGGAAATATCAATGGACAAGCAACCCTTTTTTCTATCAGCCCGATTGAGAAATATTTAAGTGAATCAAGAAGTACTATTAGCAAACTTAATCTAACTGCTATTCGCATTATTCATGATCCTAAAAACCTTGTAGAATTTTTACAAAAGCCTGATTGCCCCATCAAATTTATTGGGGTGGATGCTCGTCTAAAAGATAGTCTGGAACAGCAAATTGATGAAATTTGCCCTAAAGAAGGTCGTACATTCAAAATAGTATATGTACAGCCGCCTAAGAAATAGATTTTTTAGTTAATACCCCTTCCTAGCAAACTTAAGGAAGGGGTATATTACCTCTTTCCTCATCCTTCATATAGCAAGGCGATCAAGTTAAAGTCCTTGGTGATTAGTACAATCCAAATATTCACACGCGTCCCCTAAGATGAATACTTTAAGCCTATTTTGATAAGCAATCAATAATACACTGTAAAGCGACATTTTTTTGAAAAGTGTTAATACTCTTAAACATTAATAAGCTTGAAGGGGGCTAGAAATGTTTCTATTAAGGTTTTCTTAATATTTGGTAAAGGTTCAATAAACATGTGTAAGAAATATAGAGAGCTATTATAGTCATTCTTTGAATCGCAAAACTTTAAACCAAGGAAATTTTATGACCCCCATATCTACTTCTTCAGCAGAATATAAACAATTTAAAGAAGCATTTACGCAATATGCTCAATATACCGCAGCAGTTAACAATTTAAGGATTTTTGTTGAAGAAAACAAAGAAAGTTATAAAGCACATCTACAAGAAGAAGCTAAGCAAATCGCAGAAAAAAAAGCAGAGTTAGCCGCTGAAAGAGTAGATATAGTTGCTAGGAAAGAAGGGCTAGCTGCTAAAAAAGGAGAGTTAGCTGCTAAAAGAGTAGATATAGTTGCTAGGAAAGAAGAGTTAGCTGCTAAAAAAGGAGAGTTAGCTGCTAAAAAAGGAGAGTTAGCTGCTAGAAAAGAACAATTGAATACTAGAGAAGCAGAGTTAGGCGCTACACTAGAACAGTTAGCTAACATGCGAATAGATGCGGAGATTAAGCTTGCTCAGGCAGAAGCAAAAATAGAAAGAGGAAGAGCATTATCCAAATTGGCAGATGTAAGGGTTTTTTGCACTGCTTTAGGCTTACCCCAACCTCAAGAAAATGATTTAGAAAGAATCAATCAAATCGCTTCAACTTATTTTCCCAATGGAGAAATTGGTGATATTAATGGGCAAATAACTCTTTTTTCTATGAGTCCTATTGAAAAATTTATTGCAGAAACAGGAAGCACTACCAACAAGCTTAATTTTACTCCTATCCGTATTGTTCATGATCCTAAAAACCTGGTAGAATTTTTACAAAAGCCTGGTTGCCCTATCAAATTTTTAGGCTTTGACGCTCGTATTAAAGATACCTTGGAACAACAACTAGATGCAGTTTGCCCTAGAGAAGGCCGAACATTTAAAATAATGTATGTAGCACCCAAGAAATAATTTTTTCATTTATATTTTCTCTTAAGAAGATAAGGAGGAGGTAGGAGTATTTTTCCTTTCTCCTCCCATCTTTACCACCACGCGATCAAGTTAAAATTCTTGGAGACTAATAAAATCCAAATATTCTCATACGTCCCCTAAGATAAACACTTTAAGCCTATTTTGATAAGCAATCAATAATATACTGTAGAGTGACATTTTTTGAAAATGTTAATACTCTTAAACATTAACAAGATTGAAGTGGTTAAAAATGTTTCTATTAAGGGTTTCTCAATATTTGGTAAAGGTTCAATAAACATGTGTAAAAAATATAGAGAGTTATTATAGTCATTCTTTGAATTGCCAAACTTTAAACCAAGGAAATTTTATGACTCCCATATCTCCTTCTTCAGCAGAATATAAACAATTCAAAGAAGCATTTACGCAATATGCTCAATATACCGCGGCAGTTAACAATTTAAGAATTTTTGTTGAAGAAAATAAAGAAAGTTATAAAGCACATCTACAAGAAGAAGCTAAGCAAATCGCAGAAAAAAAAGCAGAGTTAGCCGCTAAGAGGGTAGATATAGCTGCTAGAAAAGAAGAGTTAGCAGCTAGAAAAGAAGACATAGCTGCTAGAAGAGAACAGTTGAAGGCTACAGCAGAACAATTAGATAAAGAACGTGAAGATGCGGAAATAAAGCTTGCTCAGGCAGAAGCAAAAGTAGAAAGAGGTAGAGCATTACAAGAAAAAGGAAGAGCATTATCCAAATTGGCAGATGTAAGAGTTTTTTGCACTGCTTTAGGCTTACCCCAACCTCAAGAAAATGATTTAGAAAGAATCAATCAAATCGCTTCGGATTATTTTCCTAATGGAGAAATTGGTGATATTAATGGACAAATAACTCTTTTTTCTATGAGCCCTATTGAAAAATTTATTGCAGAAACAGGAAGCACTACCAACAAGCTTAATTTTACTCCTATCCGTATTGTTCATGATCCTAAAAACCTGGTAGAATTTTTACAAAAGCCTGATTGCCGTATCAAATTTTTAGGCTTTGACGCTCGTATTAAAGATACCTTGGAACAGCAACTAGATGCAGTTTGCCCTAAAGAAGGTCGAACATTTAAAATAATGTATGTAGCACCCAAGAAATAATATTTTTTAATTAGTATTTTCTCTTAAGAAGTTAGGGAGGAGGCAGGAGTATTTTTTCTTTCTCCTCCCATCTTCACAAACACGCCATCAAGTTAAAGTTCTTGGAGATTAATAAAATTCAAATATTCATCCCCGTCCCTTGTTATAAACATTTTAAGCCTATTTTGATAAGCAATGGATAATACACTGGGTAGAGTGACATTTTTTTGAAAAGTGTTAATAATCTTAAACATTCACAAGCTTGGAAGGGGTTAAAAATGTTTCTATTAAGGTTTTCTTAATATGGGGTAAAGATTCTATAATAAATTTGTAAGAAATATAAAGAGTTATTATAGTCTTTCTTTGAATCGCTAAACTTTAAAACAAGGAAATTTTATGACCCCCATATCCACTTCTTCATCAGAATATAAACAATTTAAAGAATCATTTACCCAGTATGCTCAATATACGGCGGCAGTTAACAATTTAAAAACTTTTGTTGAAGAACAAGCTACTCAAAATCTCAGACAATTTGTTGAAGAAAACAAAGAAAGTTATAAAACACATCTCCAAGAAGAAGCTAAGCAAATTGCAGAAAAAAAAGCAGCATTGGCCGCTAGAATGGTAGATATATCTGCTAGAAAAGAACAGTTAGCTGCTAGGAAAGGAGAGTTAGCTGCTAGAAAAGAACAATTGAATACTAGAGAAGAAGAGTTAGACGCTACACTGGAGCAGTTAGCTAAAACACGAATAGAGGCTGAAGCCAAGATTGCGCAGGCACAAACTGCCTTAAAATCGGAATACGTAAAAGTATTTTATAGTGTTTTTGGATTGCCCGCGCCTTCGCAAAGTGAAACTGATAAAATCGATCAAATAGCAGCTACTTATTTTCCTAATGGTGAGATTGGAAATATTAATGGACAAGCAACCCTTTTTTCTATCAGCCCAATTGAGAAATATTTAAGTGAATCAAGAAGTACTATTAGCAAACTTAATCTTACTGCTATTCGCATTATCCATGATCCTAAAAACCTTGTAGAATTTCTACAAAAGCCTGGTTGCCCCATCAAATTTATTGGAGTCGATGCCCGCCTTAAAGATAGCCTAGAGCAGCAAATTGATGAAATTTGCCCTAAAGAAGGCCGTACATTCAAAATAGTATATGTACAGCCGCCGAAGAAATAGATTCTTTAGTTAATACCCCTTCCTAGTAAACTTAAGGAAGGGGTGTATTACCTCTTTCCTCATCCTTCATATAGCAAGGCGATCAAGTTAAAGTCCTTGGTGATCAGTACAATCCAAATATTCACACACGTCCCCTAAGATAAATACTTTAAGCCTATTTTGATAAGCAATCAATAATACACTGTAGAGTGACATTTTTTTGAAAAGTGTTAATACTCTTAAACATTAACAAGCTTGAAGGCGGTAAAAATTTTTCTATTAAGGTTTTCTTAATATTTGGTAAAGATTCAATAAACATGTGTAAGAAATATAGAGAGTTACTATAGTCTTTCTTTGAATCGCTAAACTTTAAACCAAGGAAATTTTATGACTCCCATATCTACTTCTTCAGCAGAATATAAACA
Source organism: Neochlamydia sp. S13 (assembly GCF_000648235.2). Classification (NCBI taxonomy): domain Bacteria; kingdom Pseudomonadati; phylum Chlamydiota; class Chlamydiia; order Parachlamydiales; family Parachlamydiaceae; genus Neochlamydia; species Neochlamydia sp. S13. The sequence goes on from NZ_AP017977.1 coordinate 1,277,439, forward strand.
ATTTAAAGAAGCATTTACGCAATATGCTCAATATACCGCGGCAGTTAACAATTTAAGAATTTTTGTTGAAGAAAATAAAGAAAGTTATAAAGTGTCATCCGTCATGGTTAGTGACCCAGGGTCGGCAGTTTTAGTGACCCACCCCCTCGTCACCTTTAGTGACCCACCCTAGCTACCAAATATTTTTTCTTTATTTCTCTTAAACTGCATAAATCTTCATGGGACAATCTTTTTTTACCTTGTCTCGAAAAGGAGATTTTATGCCAAGGAAGAGAAATATGATAGAATTACAACAAGTCATTTTTCGACTAAAATTAAAGCAAAGCATTCGCTCTATTAATCGCGATACCGGTATTCATCGTACGATTATCCGTAATCTCAATAAAGTTGCAAACAACAGCGGGTGGCTATCTAACGATAGATCTATCCCTTCTGAGAATGAAATTCACCAGGCTCTCGTCGCTTTTAATTTAAAAAAATCTTCAAAATCGCATGACTTAGATCCTTTTAAACCTTTAATTAAAGACTGGTTAGCAAAAGACCATAGTTTTGTGGTCATTCATAAGCTTATTCAAGAGCACATCACGTGCAGTGAATCAACTGTACGAAGATTCATTCATCAACACTTTCCTAAACAAATTCAACCTATAATAGACCTCTTTCGAAACTGGAATAAAATGTAAATTTTAGTAAAATGGTGACTCAACATTTAAAGGAGGCACCATGAAATTTGATAAGATAGAGAAATTAGATGATGAACGCTTTCGCAGATTGACAGGGGTAAAGCGTAATACCTTTGATAAGATGGTGCAAATTTTACAGCAAGCTGATATGGCCAAGAAGAGTAAAGGCGGGCGTAAATATAAACTACGTTTAGAAGATATGCTGTTAATGACCTTGGAATATATACGAGAATATAGAACCTATTTCCATATTAGCCAAAGTTATGGAATCAGTGAAAGCTCAGCTTATAAAGCGGTGAAATGGATTGAAGATACGCTAATCAAGCATCCAGATTTTGCTTTACCGGGACGTAAAGAGCTTTTGAAAAGCGATACAGAATATGAGGTTATTTTGGTTGATGCTACAGAAACGCCTATTGAGCGCCCTAAAAAAAACAAAAGCGCTATTATTCAGGGAAAAAGAAAAAACATACCCTAAAGACCCAAGTTGTAGTCGATAAGAAGAGTAAAAAAGTAATATGTACCTCATATGGCAATGGCAAAAAGCATGATTTTAGGCTATTCAAAGAATCCCAAGTTAAAATCAATCCACAAATAAAAGTATTAACCGATTCAGGTTATCAAGGATTAAAAAAGCTGCATATTCACACCCAGATGCCCAAGAAAAAAAGTAAGAAGAAGCCTTTAACTAAAGAGGATAAAAGAACAAATCAAAGTTTATCCAGAGAAAGAGTTGCCAATGAAAACGTCATTGGCCTCCTTAAGCGATTTAAAATTATAGCAGATCGCTACAGAAATAGACGTAAAAGATTTGCCCTTCGCTTCAACTTAATTGCAGCAATCTATAACTGGGAATTAAATGAGTGAGTTTCGAAAGAGGTCTAATGATCAGACAGCATATTCCCGGTGAATGTGCGGAAGTAGATTTTGGTTATCTAGGTTTATGTTTTGACCCTGACAGTGGTAAAAATCGTCGCGCTTGGGTCTTTTCTTTAAGGCTTCGCCACTCACGCAAAGCCTATCGTGAAGTTGTTTTTGATCAGAGCACTAAAACGTTTTTAGCCTGTCATATCCATGCTTTTGAATGGCTAGGTGGAGTACCTACAAAAATTGTTATCGATAATCTAAAAGCTGGGGTAACAAAAGCTTCTTTGCATGAACCTTTACTCAACAGATCTTATCAGCAATTAGCAGAACACTATGCATTCATCATCAGCCCTTGCCTTCCTTACAAGCCTCAACATAAAGGTGGGGTAGAAAACGACATCAAATACATCAAGAGAAATTTCCTTTCCTTTTTCTTAGAAAGTCAAGCACAAAAAGGCATCGAAGTGCCTTCTAAAGGTGATTTTCAGAAAGCTCTTGACCAATGGAATTGCGAGGTTTCTGAAAAACGCAAAATTGGGGGTGTTGATCGTACCCCTCAAGATCTTTTTGAAGAAGAAAAGGAGCATTTAAAATCCCTTCCAAGTTGCCGTTGGGATGCTTTGGAATGGTATTGTACAATGGTAGGAAAAGACTGGAGAGTGCGCTTTGATAAAGTTTGGTATTCGGTTCCTTATGCTTTTATAGGCAAAGAAGTACAAGTTTGTGCTAGTCAAAGCTCTCTTAAAATTTTCCATGCAGGCCAAGAAATTGCTATGCATTTACGTTCATATAAGCTTAATGATTACGTCAGGGCAAATTTACATGCCCCTTTGCAGCAAGAAGAAGTGCTTAATGCCACCCGAGGCGGATTACTAGCTCAAGCAGAAACCATAGGCCCTTTTACCTTAAAGTTAAGTGAAGAGCTTCTTAATGATCCTTCTCACGATAAATTAAGGCCAGTTAGATTAATTTTAAAGTTTGCCTTACGCTATAGCCCTGATAGATTAGAGAAAGCCTGCCAGCGAGCTCTTATCTACGGTACTATTTCTTATACCAGCATAAAAGCGATCTTAGAAAAAGCTTTAGATCAAAAGCCCTTTGAAGAGCAATCTACCCAATTAGATAAACCGCAAAAGTATTTTAAATTCGCTAGAGACCCACAATATTTTACCCAAGGAGCTATGTATGGATGAAATGATTTTGCTTAAATCAAAACTTAACAAGCTTAAATTGCCTAAATTGTTGGAAACGCTTCAGGAACGTTTAAAACAGGCTATAAAAGAAAAATGGTCTTATTCGCAGTTTTTGGACATATTGCTTACGGATGAAATGGATCGTCGTAATCAAAGTCAGTTTGCAAAAAAGCTCGTGAAAAGCCATCTACAAGTCAATAAGACATTAGAAACTTTTGATTTTTCATTTAACACAAAGATTTATGAGCCTATCCTTAAAGAATTAGCGACATGTCATTTTGTAGAGAATAAAGAATGCGTGCTAATCATCGGCCCCCTGACTTCAACACTTTTTTGCGTAAGTATCTGATTATGAAAATCCCCAAAATTTCTATAGGCACTACATTGGAAAGAAAGTAAAGATAAGGAGCTAATTTAAGGCTTATGAAATTTAGGCTTAGAGGAAATGAGCTTGTAAGGGGTTGTGGAATATTTTAACCCCATGACTTGATAAATCTTTAAGCCATGGTTACTAGCTTTTGAGGGGATCACGTAGCGCTGTCCATTTTTATCTTTCAAAATGCTGGATTGAATTCTAATTAGCTCTTGACGAATAGCTTCAGGTGACATTTTCTCATATTGTAAGGCTACCCGATATTCAAGATGCCTTACGCAACAAAAGGCTATAAAAGATAGGGCAAGATGAGCTTTTACTCTCTCAGGCGTCCAATGAAATATAGGTCTGACTTTAAGATCATGTTTAGTGATTCGGAAAGATTCTTCTACTTGCCAAAGACCGCGGTAGTGTTCTAACAGCTCGTGGGGTGATAAGTGTTTGGCATTGGTAATTATTCCATGCAGCCCATCCCACTGAGCCTCTTCTTGTAGTTTTTTCTCATTTAAAGATATTTGTGACTGCCCTTTAAAATTTAAATATTTCTTGTAACCGTAATTTGAAATAAATGCTTGGCACTTTTTGCTTTTCTTTAGCTTCTCTATTAACTTGTTAAGAGCTTTTTCTCGATCATAAGCATCTTTTTTCGCTCTAGAGGCATTATGGGTAACAATTAGACGATGATCCTCATCTAAGTAAATAGCAGTAAGGCGTGTTTGACCATTTTCAGGATAGGTTGCATAAGCATTTAAATCTAAAATCTTCTTCTTAATCTCTGTTTTTTGATTTTTTAGGCGTGCTCCAATAATATACTCATATTTTGCTTGCTCAAGTGCTAAAAGATTAGCGCTATTTAAAATGCCACTATCGCCTACAAATATCACTTTATCTAGCTGATAGTTGGCTTTAACCTTTTCTAAAATAGGCATAAGAGTATGCCCTTCATAGGTTGATCCTGGAAAAGCCTGGTATCCAATAGGCATGCCTTGTTTAGTTACCATTAAGGAAATTAAGACTTGAGGCTGATTGAATTTAAGGTCTTTGCTATAACCATTTTGCTTAAATTCATCTTCTTGGAAAGACTCAAAATAAAGGGTATTAGCGTCAAAAAAAATCAGATCGATTTTTTGTCCAAATAATTCTTTGGCTGTATTGTAAGCACAATCCTGTATAGCTTGCTGAGCCTGTTGATTTAAACAATCCATCATCCTATAAACACCTTGCAAGTTGATTTGTATCCCAAAGTCTTGCTCTAATTGCCTAACAGAAGCTCTTTTGCTAACAGGATTAGCAATGCGGGCCATGACAATGTGTTTTAATATTTCTGCACTTGAAGTGTTTTTAAGAATATTTCCAAAACCTAGCTCTTCATAGATTTTTCCATAAATCTCATGAATGCCCACGATAGCACGCTGTTCTTCTTCTAGGTTTTTAAGGTTAACGTTTAGCTCCTCATCGTTTAGCTTTGACATGTTTTTTGATTTAATCGCTTGCTGAGCCATTTCTTCAGGACCAAAAAGAGTGGGATCGTGTTGGTGTTCTATCTTGCTCTTGATATGTTCCGCTAGCTCAACCATTTTTTTAAGTTCTTGCTCGTCCATAGCAATCCCGACATAGCGGACGATTCTTTGTTTAACTTTTTCTCCATCGCGCACCGATTCAACAATCTGCACAGATTTTCTGGGGCTATTAGGTGTGGTTTTTACTCTGACAAACATAAAAATAAGCTATAAGTTTTCTTGCAATATAAAAGATTTCTAAAAATAAAGCAAGATAAATGTTTTACTAGGCACTACAAACTAGAAAACAGAAAAATCAGGAGTGTTCTCCTAGGAAAATTTGAAAAGCTTTATCACTTTTTGAGGTTAAAATGTTGAAGTCAGGAAAAATGGTCTTATTCGCAGTTTTTGGACATATTGCTTACGGATGAAATGGATCGTCGTAATCAAAGTCAGTTTGCAAAAAAGCTCGTGAAAAGCCATCTACAAGTCAATAAGACATTAGAAACTTTTGATTTTTCATTTAACACAAAGATTTATGAGCCTATCCTTAAAGAATTAGCGACATGTCATTTTGTAGAGAATAAAGAATGCGTGCTAATCATCGGCCCCAGTGGAGTAGGAAAGAGCCATCTTGCCCAATCGATAGGCCATGAAGCTATTAGAAAAGGCTATGAGGTGCTTTTCTATAGAACATACCAGCTTTTTTATTGGATATCTATCGGCCATGGAGATGGGAGCTATAGAAAAAGACTACAGCAGGTCATTAAAGTGCCTTTATTAATTTTAGATGATTTTGGGTTACAATCGCTTAGTGAAGCCAGTCAAATGGATCTTTATGAAGTGATTTGTGAAAGATATGAGAAGGCTGCCACGATTATTACCAGCAATAGAGAATTTGGAGAGTGGCAGGAAATATTCGCCAATCCATTAATAGGTAGTGCAGCACTAGATCGTTTGATTCACAGAGCCACAAAGCTTGTGATTGAAGGAAAAAGTTATCGTATGGAACAATTCCATAAAAGATCAAAACAAAATAAAGAAACCGAGAAGTAAAGAAAAAATCCAAGCTAGGGTGGGTCACTAAAGGTGACGAGGGGGTGGGTCACTAAAACTGCCGACCCTGGGTCACCAACCATGACGGATGACATAAAGCACATCTACAAGAAGAAGCTAAGCAAATCGCAGAAAAAAAAGCAGAGTTAACCGCTAAAAGGGTAGATATAGCTGCTAGAAAAGAAGAGTTAGCTGCTAGAAGAGAACAGTTGAAGGCTACATCAGAACAATTAGATAAAGAACGTGAGGATGCGGAGATAAAGCTTGCTCAAGCAGAAGCAAAAATAGAAAGAGGAAGAGCTTTACAAGAGAAAGGAAGAGCATTATCCAAATTGGCAGATGTAAGGGTCTTTTGCACGGCTTTAGGCTTACCACAACCTCAAGAAAATGATTTAGAAAGAATTAATCAAATCGCTTCAACTTATTTTCCCCATGGAGAAATTGGTGATATTAATGGGCAAATAACTCTTTTTTCTATGAGTCCTATTGAAAAATTTATTGCAGAAACAGGAAGCACTACCAACAAGCTTAATTTTACTCCTATCCGTATTGTTCATGATCCTAAAAACCTGGTAGAATTTTTACAAAAGCCTGGTTGCCGTATCAAATTTTTAGGCTTTGACGCTCGTATTAAAGATACCTTGGAACAGCAATTAGATGCAGTTTGCCCTAAAGAAGGTCGAACATTTAAAATAATGTATGTAGCACCCAAGAAATAATATTTTTTAATTAGTATCTTCTCTTAAGAACCTAAGGAGGAGTCCGGATTATTTTTCCTTTCTCCTCCCTTCTTCACCAACACGCCATCAAGCTAAAGTTCTTAGAGATTAATAAAATTCAAATATTTATCTACGTCTCCTGTGATAAACACTTTAAGCCTATTTTGATAAGCAATCAATAATACACTTTTGGACAGCTTCTTATGCAATTATATGCTTAATAAAAACCTCTTTTTAAGGAGATAAGGAGCTGTCAAAAACATCTCATTCTAGTCTTACCCAATACAATTAGGATCAAGTTTTTAATTAATCGGGTCGCCCAAGGGAACTTCCCCCTTAGGCTCCCACAGACACGTACGTGAAACTCTCGCTTCATACGGCTCCTATTGTTCTTCAAGCTTTCCAGCCTTTTCCCCACCCCCATAAGTTCCTCGTATTTCTACTTGACTTATTGAGGTGGATTGAACAATTCAACCCCTTCGCTCCCCCTTCATTACAAAGGCTTCCTCACTACTACGAGTTGATCTGCCCCTCATACATGCTTCGATATTTCCCACTTTGTGTTCTTCACTTATATAGTTTTCTCTTAACATCATCTATGAGGTTCCCACGTTCCATACAAAAGCCTAGACTAAGTTCACGCTATCTTTATGCCGGACGCCATTTAGGCAGTAAACAGGTTGCCCCTAAATTTATCCTGGAAGAGCTTTTAACCCCCAGTTTTGACATCATCTTTACGCTTTCGACACTTGGACCGATAGTTCACTTTCGTTCGTCTCCTTAGCCCTCACCTGATATGTTTATCACACCTTTTCCTTAACGCTCACTACCTTGGCTTTTGACCAAAGCAGCTTAAGGTGGTTTGAAATCTCTTCCTGCAAAGCGACTTCGAGGAGCCATTTTCCTCATCTTTCGTATAGTTACGCACATCTATAATGTGCTCGTGGCACACAAAAGCTTTGCTTTCAAATACCTAATTCGGACATAAGCACTTCTACACCATAAGGAAATAAATTTACTTACAGTTTTCAAAGGATAGAAGATAAACCTCTTAAAAAAGACTTTCAAGCGAGAATTTTTTTTGATGTTTTTTAAGCTATGAGAATCTTTAGGCTGTGCTTGAACGCCTATTTTTTTTCTAGTTATTTGATTGAAATTACTAATCTTTTTTTCTTGTGACCTACTACTACTTTCAAGGTGCAGGCATTTCTCGTAAGAAATATTATTTTCTTCCCCCTGCTTCGTATGATACAAAACTATTTGACAGCCCCATTCTTCTATACTTGGCTCTCCCTTAAGGTTATGTTTTACCTCATCCGTATGGAAAATTGTGAAGCCTGCATAGCCCCATTCACTAATTTTTTTATTAATTAAGATTCTTAATTCATTCAGTTGTTGATAAATTTTTTCTTCGTTAGAGGTTTTAAACCTACTAGGAAGCATTGACGGAAATAGAGAAGATGAAGAGGATTGATTTCTAAAACCAATTAATGTAGCCATTTTGTTGATAGGAATACCGTAATACTCCCCTGTCTTCATACAAATACTTATGGATGCATAGCCATGGAGTTCTTTAAAACGTTCAAAATATCCAATTAAGCCAAATAATGGCACCTGAGGCTCATTGTATTCAATATCGCCAGATAAATAAGTTTTATTAGAAGGAATTGTACTAATTTTATGGAGTTTATCTATGTCTCTTTGTAATAGAACACTAGCGCCTAGAGGCATCTTGATACAAAGCTCATCAAACTCAGCTTCCATCTCCTGGAGAGATCTTTGTTTAGTGAGATCAGGATGGTTAGCTACTACATGTCTAACGTGAAGTAAAGCATTTTCTGCTTTTTTTACTAGTTCGCTATATTCAATGGCTGTAATATCATCCCTTACCTTTATAGCGATCTGATGATAATGATTAAAAAGAGCAAAATTTTCTTCAAAGACCTTCATTGCTGTAGCATGAGTTGGCTGGACTAAAGCTCTATTGTCTGCTTGTACGGCAGAAATGGATAGAGAGTTATCTTTAGGAGAAAGCTGATCAAGATTATTCTTAAGGCATCTATTATCCGGGTTTACATTCATCTTAATTCTCCTAGTAAGCCTTTTTTAAAATACCATTTATAAAAATAAATATATATGTTATATATTTTCATACTAGCGCAAAATAATTTAATTGTCGTTTAGCTTTAAATGAGGTCTAATAATATGGTTTATAATTATATAATATCAAAAATTTAAATTAAAAACAAAAATATTTCTCAGTTAATAGCAAGTGCACTGAATAAAGATTTTAACATTATTTGCTGGATCATCTTAAGTTGTGCTTATCTAAAAACAAGAAGGCATCTGAGTGCTACAGTAGCAATTAAACACACCTTCTTCCTTGCCTTTGATAAATCTGTCCTAGACAGCACTTGACCTGATAACCAGTAGGTAACTGGTAGATACTATTTCTGTTAATTGTAACTTATCTAATATCTTTTCTTACGCCAGAGGTTTTGCATCTAAGAATGTTTGTAAAGGCGTCTTGCCAAGACAATACTTTCCTGTATGTGTTCTCTCATTATTATACTCATTCATCCATTTATCTACATCCTCTTGTAGTTCTTCAACATTTTTAAACACTTTCTTCCTAAAAGCTATGGCATAAAATTCTTTTTTGGATGGCCTGATAGAATTTTTCGCAGATTCCATTGGTTTAAAGGATGTCTGGCGTTAGTGCGAGAATGGCTAATATTTTCGATAGCCAAATAAAGCTCATACTCATGATTCTCTCTTGCTCCACAGTACTCTGTACATGATCGGTCAATATTCTTAAAACGCGAACATCTTGCTTTTTAAACCAAGGAATGACTTGGTCATTTAAGCATATCTGCGCTACCAATGCATTTTTCCTATCGTATAGCTTGACGAAAGCTACCTTAAAATAGGAGTCCAATCACGGTATGTTGATAAATGCGTCTAAACACCATAATAGTGCCTACGTAATAATTATTTTGAAATAATAAATAGCCTAAATGCTCAGCTACAATTTCGCCATGCGCTTCGTTTTCTTCCCTAGCTTTTTCAAGAGCTTTTAGTTGGTCCTCTGTTAATATTATTTATTCTTAAAGCCATCTTAAGCTTCCAATGCATTGAGACGCTTTTGAAAGGTCTTAAAGATTATATCTTTAGCAAAACAGAACGCACATCTCCCGTCGAAATAAAAACTTCTTGTTTCTTCAAGCTTGTTACATACTTTTAATTGTCCATAAGCAGGCTTTTGAAGAGAAAAATTCACAACAAATTTTTCAATAGACTCGTCCACTCTGTTTTTTTATATAGGGTTGCTTGCGGGTCATATCTTGAAGAGCTGCCTCTCCACCTTTTTCATAAAATTCTTTAAATCTATAAAAGCTATTCTAAAATATTCCATCATTTTACATGCATAGAATATATTTCCTAATGTTTCTGCTAGCTTTGAAACCCCGAGTGTATTTTTTATAACTTTTTGATGAGTTGCTAAATTTGGCATTTTTTGCACTCTTTGCTGCTCTTGGAGCCGCTCACTTCAACTTCCGTCCTATTACTTTAAATGGCGACAGGGCTTCAAGCTTCTCAGCTTTTAACACTTCTTTCCTTTATCTTTATCACAAATGTCAGATTACGTCCTAATCTATTACACTTTAAGGATAGTTTTTGACCATCTGTTTCTTCTATTGCTCTTTCCAATTAGTGGTTTGGCGTGGCTTTTAAACAATATTTTGTGCCATTCAACTTTAAATTATCTACAAGAATCATCTACCTAGCAAAAAATGGAAATTAATAAGTGAATATCTTTTTCAATCATTTTAACCTTACAACTTTGTTTTTTTTGTAGGTAAAAAATGCTTTTAAGCCATCTGGAGGCCTTTTCTCAGCTATTTCCTTATCCGATAACTCGCATCGATTAATTTATAGATCTTTTTTCCTAGCAAGATTGTGTCTTAGAAAAAAATCAATCGCAGCTTTTTCTCATTGCCCAATAATGCTTTTAACTTTATAGAAAATGATTGACAGGTTGCGGAAAAAATCTTATATAGCTAATGTTTTGGATTGTAATAAAAATTTTAACTATTAGATCAAAACAAGGTAAAAGGCACCTAAGATTAAGACTATTGTGTCTTAGAAAAAAATCAATCGCAGCTTTTTCTCATTGCCCAATAATGCTTTTAGCTTTATGGAAAATGATTGACAGGTTGTGAAAAAAATCTTATATAGCTAATGTTTTGGATTGTAATAAAAATTTTAACTGTTAGATCAAAACAAGGTAAAAAGCGCCTAAGATTAAGACTGGAGATAGTTTTTACTTCTTACCTCAATAAGCGACAGCAAAGTAAGCATTTAGTCTAATATATAAAAATAGGCTTGCAAAGCCAAAACCTTATGTAGCTACCATGAATTTCAAAGAGGTAAATACTTAAAAATATATAAAGCATAAACAAACAGAAGCTTATTACTGGATCAGGAAAGGTACATGAATTTCTTAGCAGTGTTGTTTTTCGAACTATTTCGCATCACCTAAGCTTGCTTTTCCTTCCAGGGGCTTCTTAATAATAATTACCCAAATTCTTTAAATGCAAATTAGCAAATAAAGTTAAAGCAGCATAAATACCTTTTTATGGAAAGAGGATTAAGAAAGAGAAAAACTATCATTCCACGAACAAATGGGCATAAAGCTTAAAGAGCTGTAAGAGCAACATTTTTTACAGTTATTAAAGAGGGATAATGTTGTAGAGCTGTAGGAATGTTCCTGAAATTGAAAAAGGTTATGAAAAAGTTATAGAAAATATGCAAGATTTGTTGGAATTATTCCTTTCGGTAGTGGTATTAAATAAAAAAGAATAAGGCATAACAAAAGAACTGTAAAATTTATTTGTCTAAGGTCTGGGATGCTAATATTTTATATTTCAAATAATGATTTATTTATACGCGGCACAAAGAAAACTAAAGTAATCCGAAAAGTGTTACAAGGCAGGAAAACATATGAGTTTTTAAGTAAATATAGTTGGTTATTTATCAAAAAAAATAAATATTAGTTCACTATTCAGACGATTAAAAAGGAAAAATATGACTGCAAGTGGTTTAAATGGGGGAACCCTAGAGGGTTTATCTGATTATAGAGTCAATGACTTAATAAGAGAACAAATTCCAGATAACACTTTTACAAGTGTAACTGTCAAAACAGTAACGCATAAATTTTTTGGATCTGAAACAGAGGTGATCTCTAGAAAGATAACCTTGGAAAGATCAAACCTATCAGTAGGCTGGGAAGTAGCAAGAGCCTTTTTTCTTCAACTTTTTAATGAAGCAGGAGCTAGATCACGTTACCGTGATAACCCGCGTGCTATAAACGGAAACTTAGTAGCATCGTTTTTAGCACTTGATCCTACTTTGGATGATGACGACCAGGCGCGTGCAGAGGAAGAATTAAAAGTTGTTTATGCTAGATGTATGACCATCACGCTTTATATTTCGAATGATTGTAACTCTGTAGATAGTGACTCTTTGAAAGAGCATAAAGCACTAATAGGTGCTCGTAATATAGCTAAATGTATCTTATCTTAATAGTAAGATATTTAGATAAAAGCGTATTCAGTAAAAACATAATCTTTTATAAGAAAAAATAAAACAAATTAAAGACAATCATCCTACATACAATTATATATACAAATTAAAAGGAGTTAAAATGGAGCCAGAATTTCGTATAAACGGAGGAAATCTTGCCAACCTACCTGACTATAAAGTAGCCGATCTAATTAGTGAAAATATTCCCGCCGAAACTTATGCCAGTATTCACGTTAAAAGTTTAATGTATCGTTTTCCTTTAACTGAAGAAGATATTAAAGCTCGCAAGGTTTTCTTAGAGGTTTCTCGTCTCTCAACAACATGGCAATCTTTTAGAGTTTTTTTAGAGAAAATGCTGGGAGTGCGTGTTGATAATAATGTCCAAATGGATGAGGGCCTAATAGCGGGCCAACTCTTGGGAAATTATTCGGATGATGCAGAATTACGAGATGCAGGCATTGAAGAAGTTAAAAGAGCTTATGCAGAGTGTATGAATGTTGAATTGATAATATCAGAGGATTGTAATTTTTGCGAAATAAACCTACAGCAGCAAAAATTTTATATTATGGCTAAAAAAGTAGGAAATGTAGCTAATTTTGTTATTAAAACAAGTTTAAAAGTAGGCCCTATGGTCCCCAGAGTATTTTCTTTGTTTAAATAACAATAAGTTAAAATTGGCTTAAAAGGAAGTTTTTAGAGTAAAAAAACAGGAAAAACTTACAGCTTGAATAAATTTATCCTTAGAAAGATTTTTACTCTCCTCAAACTAGGTCCCTAAATTAAAGGAGTTAAATAATGAGTCCGGAAATAAATATAAATTGTCCTTATGTAACTTTGCCATTTAATATGGATATGCAGCCAAGCCAAGAATCAGAGTCAGAGGAAGCAAATGAAGCGTTAGAATTATGCTTAGATAATGAAGATGTTATTTCACTCGAAAGCTATCAAAAAATGCTACCTGCAAAATTAGATAACCATTTTAATGAGCAATTAAACGAATTTATTGAATGTGATAAAGCTGCTCAAGCTATCTTAAAAAATAATGCTGACAGCTCAGATTATTCACGTTGCGTGGCTGAAGCCGAAAAAAAGTTTGAAAATATAAAAAATATTATTAAAGCTTTAAGCAGTTTGCAACAGCCTACAGAAGTTTACGAATTGCAGTATAACGAACTAACAGGATCGCTTCAAAATATGCATTCTTCCATTCCGCAAGGCAATAGTATTGTTTTAAGAAAAGACAGGGAAAGGGATTCAGATTCACATGCAAATCATTCTCATAGAGTTATGCCATCTCATACCAGTTTGCCTTTAATGCAGCAAAGCCAAGAATTAGAACTGGAAGGAATTAAAAAAACATTAAAATTATGCTTAGATAATAAAGATGTTATTCCACTCGAAAGCTATCAAAAAATGCAACCTGCAGAATTAGATAGCCATTTTAATGAGCAATTAAACGAATTTATTGAATGTGATAAAGCTGCTCAAGCTATCTTAAAAAATAATGCTGATAGCTTGGAGTATTCACAATGTGTGAGCGAAGCCGAAAAAAAGTTTGAAAATATAAAAAATATTATTAAAGCTTTAAGCAGTTTGCAACAGCCTACACAAGTTTACGAATTGCAGTATAACGAACTAACAGGATCGCTTCAAAATATGCATTCTTCTATTCCTCTAGGCAATAGTATTGTTTTAAGAAAAGACATAGAAATGATGCGAACCATTTCTTCAGTACCTCAAGAAAAAACATATCATTCCCCCTCTCATGGAACTTTTTATGAACCACAAATTAGCCCAGCAGCTCTAGGAGGATGGTTTCATAAACATCTCATTGAGAATAGCTATGAAGGAGTTAGTATAATCCGTAAAATCGATTGCATATACAATCATCAGCTACATACAATGTGTACTCTCATAGGACTTAAAAAGAAAAAATATAAAAGAGATGTGGAATGGACTCAAAAGCTTTCTTCTTCTCAACAAAGTATTAAAGGATCTACTTTAAAGGTAGATAAGCAGGAGATAGAGCACCCCTCTCATCGTTTTCCCAGTAGGGTGAAAAAGAAAATTAAAGAAAATGGTGCAAAAATGCCTGGAGGAGGGGTTCTTGAAAGTATTGCACATTATCTAGCTTCGAACTGGTCAGTAGAGTTTTTTAATCCTAGTAAAGAGAAAAGTTTGGAAGAAATCAGGACTTTACAAAAGAATGTTCTCGATAAAATTTGTGAGGACTTACCAGAAATGTTAGGCCCATGGAATTATGAAAAATGGGAAGTCGGTACTTCAAAAGATCTTATAGAAAATTATGAAGTGTCTCCTAGCTTAGCAAAAGAAGCTGATTATGTTATATTATTCCATAAAAAATGTGAGTAACCGCTTGCATGGAAAAATGTTTCTATAAATAGCATGAACTCAAAATAATAAATTCGACCCTTTGGTTAAGGAAGGAATAATAAACATCCTTTAACCAAAGGGGTTTACTTAAATGGTCGCCGAAAACAAAGAGTTTTAGATGCAGTGATTTAAATTTTATATTTTTTTATCAATATATACTTAAAAAAGAGTAATCAATAGTGCGAGCAAGAGTAGAAAACTTGCTTAAGTTTGCTGCTACAATTTTCTTAAAATTAGCTCAAAAGGTTTAAATAGGGTTCAAATCGGTAGAATAGGGCGGTAAAAATAGAATCTCACACCCTGCCTTTTTGATAAGCTTATAAGTGGTTTGCGATTTATGGAAGGTAGTATTATCCATCCGGCATTCCGCAAGTTAACTTCTCTCGTCTTCTAATTTATGCCAAGGAGGTTTAAAACCAGTAAAACGGCCATCCTTTTAGAGTTTAAAATAAGAGTTAATTCTTTTATGCTTTCATGTATAGAGCCTAAGGCAAAATATAATCCGTGAATTATCAATAACTTAACCCTTCCCCTGTAATCATAATCACCCTGGAATCTGAAAAGACCACCTGGACTATCATCATCCCTTGGGTAATTTTGTCACTCATAGAAAAACTAATTTTAAGATGATCAAGACCCGTGCACTATACTTTTCCATCGTGTATGTCCTCACTTTCTTTGCTTTAAAAAGAACAGGATTAGCATTTTCTAAAAAAACTTAAGGTAATTTCCAGTATCAATAAAAATAATATCAGGGAATCGCTATAACCTGCGGAATGTGGGATACAAGGATGTCTAGGACTATATTAAGGAGAAAATAGGGTTTCGTGGCACCTTCTTATCTATAACTTCCGCAAGGCTGCCATACCGATTGAATGACGTTCACAGGTGGAAGGAGTATGGTCAAACTGCAGGCCGCCCTCAGCATCCCAGCTCCCCACTTGCACTTGATCGCCATAAAAATTTTCTTGACAGCGTGTATACGTATAATAGGTCCAAGGCTTATCGCTAAATAGACCTGTCTTAAAATTAAAATGCTGAGCCAGAATACATACAGCTGCCTGTAGAGCTGAAGGAACTGTGTAAGGAGATTGAGTTTCTTTAGCAAGATCAGCGACAAGGCCCAGTTGGACCTCATACTTTTTCTTTCTGCTTCCTGGCAGGACATCTTTTGTCATGAGCACCCACTGCGATTTCTCAAGAGGCTTATCTCCTAATTCGTTAACAATTAGACGAGGAATTAGCCCATAGCCTGTTTGACTATCGGGAAAATATCGCTTTGCCACTGCACCTAGAGTACTTAGGGTAAGATGTTGACCACTAAGCGTTTTAGGAATTCTTACAAGCACATGGGTATCAATGACCCTTTTTCCTGGAAAAGCTAAGCAGGGACTTTTTAGAATTTTAAAGATATCGTTAGGTAGAGAAAAAAACTCTTCTTTAAGATCTTCACCTTTCACACTCTCTTTTCCAAAGCAGATAGCCCATTTTTTGTTACTAAAAGCGATGTCTTGATAAACAACTTTCTTTTGGACAAGAGGATCGCTGGCCAATTGTTTCCATTCTTTGCTTACTAAGCTGCTGGCTTCAAGAGAAGTAAAATTTAAATAGGAAAAAATTTCTAAAAGAAGCTCTCGAGGGAGTTCATTCATAGAAGCTATGACACTAGCCTCTTGATAGATAAATGTTCGATCGCCCGTAGGCTCGATTGGCAAAGACATCATTATCCTTTAAAAAAGTGTGATATGATCCTAAATCATTAAGTTTAAAAGTTTGTCCCTTAGCAATTTTAGTAGTCTTTAATGCAAGCGACTATCCCTGCAAAGCAAGAGAGCCATTTCAAAACTTTAAGAAGCTTAAGAAGCTTTAGTATAGGGGCTGAAAGCCTCTATATGGCTTTTAAGTTCTGCAAAGACTTTCTCGGGTAGGTTCTCGCCATTAATGCTGATTATTCCGTAACGCTGAGAATAAAACTCCTCTAAAGGCATGGTTTGCTCATTATAAACCTTTAAGCGCTCTTTAACGACTTCCAATCTATCATCTTCCCTTTGATAAAGAGCCTCTTGTCCGCATTTATCGCAGATGCCTGACCGTAGAGGAGCGGAAAAGAAGCTATTATAAATGGCTCCGCATTGTTTACAGATTAGGCGACCTACTGCACGTTTTATAATCATTTCGTGGTCTACAGCAAGCTTGAAAACGATAACATTTACATCTTTTAATAAAGTTGCACTTACTCTTTCAGCTTGTGCTAAAGTACGGGGTACACCGTCTAACAAATAGCCTCTGCTGCAATCGGGCAATTCAACTCTATCATTGACCATTTCTAATACCAGATCATCTGGAACAAGGTGGCCGGCATTTATATATTCTTTGGCTTTCAGACCTAACACTGTATTCTTCTTAATATGCTCTCTGAATAAATCCCCAGTAGAAATTTGAGGAATAGACAATGTTTGACTAAGTAATTTAGTTTGCGTACCTTTTCCAGAGCCAGGGGGTCCCAGCAAAATGACAATTAATTTCTTTTCCATAATCATTTCCATTTTCATTTAAAAGAAAAAAAGAATAACCGATGAGAGTTTTTAAAGTCTTCATCGGTTATTCTTTTTTTTGCTTTATCCAATTATTTTGGATGCAAAAGAAGGTTCACTAGAAGTTTTACCGGTTGCAGCTAAAGGCTCATCTGCCGGAGGGGGAGGTGGAGGTGTTAAGCTACTTTTTTTATGCAGCTCATCTGCAATTTTAAGTTTCTTACGTTTTTCTTCCATCGACCATTTGCCATTAATGATATTATTAATATCTTCAGCGTCTAAGGTCTCAAACTCCATGAGCATTTGAGTCATCAACTCAACTTCATGGCGCTTGTCGCGGATAATCTGTCTGGCCGTTTCAAGGGCAGCATCCAAAATTTTTCTCACCTCTTCATCAATGGCTTGTGCCGTACTCTCGGAATATTTTTTTTCATGATAACCTTGCATGCCTAAATATTGGCCACTTTCAGACCTTTCATCATAGGCTACAGCCCCCAGCTTATCGCTCATTCCCCATTCGCATACCATGCTACGGGCAATATGTGTAGCTTGATCAATATCTTGTTTAGCTCCACTAGAAATATCACTTACAAAAATTTCTTCGGCCACACGACCACCCATTAATACCGAGAGCTGATCGATCAGCTCTCTCTTCCAATAACTCAGCCGATTTTTCTTAGGAAGGAACATGGTAGAACCTAAAGAAAGGCCACGAGGTATAATGGTCACCTTATCCACAGGGTCAGCATTTTTAACTACCAGGCCAATAATAGCATGGCCTGATTCATGATAAGCTGTGGTAAGCTTTTCATTTTCGTCAATTTCTAAGCTTCGTCTTTCTTTACCATATAAAACCTTATCTCGAGCTTCTACTACTTCACTTGAAGTTACTGCTGAACGGCCTTTGCGAGCGGCAGCAAGCGCAGCTTCATTCAATAAGTTAGCTAAATCAGCACCTGAAGAGCCTGGTGTGCTGCGCGCCACGCTCATTAAATCCACAGAAGGATCCATTTTAATTTTGCGCGCATGAACTTTAAGAATATCATAACGCCCTTTAACATCAGGTAAGCTAATAATCACGCGGCGATCAAAACGACCAGGACGTAGTAAAGCTTTATCTAGTACATCCGGACGATTAGTAGCAGCCATTAAAATTACGCCTTCATTCGTATCAAAACCATCCATTTCGACTAAAAGCTGGTTCAAAGTTTGCTCACGTTCATCATGACCTCCTCCAATACCGGCACCACGATGGCGTCCTACAGCGTCGATCTCATCGATAAATACAATACAAGGCGCGTTCTTTTTCGCTTGATCAAATAGATCGCGAATACGGCTAGCTCCGACGCCTACAAACATTTCCACAAAGTCTGAACCTGAGATGGAAAAGAAGGGGCGATCAGCTTCACCGGCCACCGCTTTAGCTACCAAGGTTTTACCTGTACCTGGAGGGCCAATGCATAATACGCCTTTCGGAATTTTTCCACCTAAAGCAGTAAATTTCCCTGGACTTTTTAGAAATTCTACAATCTCTTGGAGCTCTTCAATAGCTTCATCTACTCCTGCCACATCCTTGAAAGTAATTTTATTAGTACTTTTATTCATTAACTTAGCGGGAGACTTACCAAAGTTTAAGGCACTATTGCCCATGCCTCTCATCTGACGTGAAAAAACAAAATAGAGGACTAGCATGACTAACAAGACAGGTAGAAGAGTAAAAAAGTAGCTAAGATAATTAGGAGAAGGCTCTTCACTCTTAAAGGTTTTTTCCAGTACTACATTAAGCGGCTGATCGGGAGCTTTAAAATAACCTCCTCGATTGCTTTGGAAATTATCCCATTCTTCTTTAGCATTGATAAACCATTGATGGTAGACTTCAGGATCTTGTTTTTCTAAAGTCCTGGTGGAAACCTCTTGGTTATTAAAAAACCAGATGACATTAGTAACCGCTTGACGAGCTTTGTCTAGCTGAATCTGATTATCTTCTAAAGCTGATGTTACCCTAGATAGTTCGTCTAAAACTTGTCTATAATTCCTTACACTCCTTAACTGGGCTAAGCGCATTCCATTTTGAGGGGTGTTTAATTCATTAAGGATTTCCTCTAAATTTTTTACAGCTTCTTTGTAAAGGGTAAGTCGCTCTTCGGGCTTGAGAATAGAACTTTTAGCATTGGATACCTGGCTATCTAGTTTCTTTAAAACTTGTTTAATAGATTCACTGCCAATTCCTAGCAAAGAAGACCGGAAATTTTGAATTAAACCCGATAAAGCATTCCCATATTGATTTAAAGCTTGCTCTTCTAAAGAGCCTGAAAAATTAGCTAATTGTTTTTTTAATTCAAGGAAACTAGTCACTCCACTCGTTTTATTAACTTCATGAATTACAATAGCAGCATTGGGTTGAGCTGGACTATAAAACTGATCGACTACCACATATCCATGGGCTGGTATAGGCAATCCACTCAACTGCAAAAACAACCCTGTAGCCTCTATAATTTTTTCCCGTTGTCCATTTAAATCTTTGAGAATGCGTTCTTTTTCGCTTGTTAATTCATGATTGGTATTGAGAAGGTCAATAAATTTGAAACGATTTTTACCTTCTTCAGTTTGACGTTCCCGAAACCTACCGCTAAATGTCACTAAATTGTCATTTAGAGCGATTTTACGGCTATCCTCTGGTTGAATAAGCTGAAGGTTGACCAAATGCTCAAGCTGATAACTAAAAGAGACTTTAGCATGCTTTGTTTCAATAAAATTTTGAACCATCAAAGCGAACAGAAAGGCTGCCATTAGAAACCAAATGAAATTATTGGAAAAACCTTTTCTGTCCTGTTTTTTATCTTCATCCATGATTAACCTTATGCACCTTAGCAAGTAATGTGTTTAGAAATTGCTAGCTTAAAAAAATTAAACCAGAAATTATTTTAAAAGTAATTTTTTTGGGTTAAAAACCATTGTATCAGATAGGCTATTCGCCATCAAGTAAGTTCTCAAAGAGCCAAATCTATAGCAAATAAAAGATTTAGGGCTTTTTTTTGCCACCCGTTTCTACTTCATTCTACTCTATAAAATTATATATAATAAATCCCATTAAATAACTTAAAGCCGTATTTTCTCAGCAGAGAATTTTGGACGATTCTTTAAGAAGGTCACCCTTGAGTATGTTCATCTTAAAGCTCTCTTTAAATGTCTACCTACTTTTTATTAAAAATAGAGGCTTAAAAGAATTTTACTAAGTTTGGTTCAATCAGAAGGTTGGTAACAAAGGGTGACCGTCCAGCATTTAAAGGACTTTAGATAGGCATCGACCAATCGGCGGGTAGCCAAAAATTCATAGATAATTTTATCATCAGCCCACAAAGTAGGAAAAGCATAGCGCATGAATGCTGGTATTTTAGCATTTGTCCACCATTTATCCAATGAAGAATTGCCTCTTTTAAAGCTGTATTTCCCCGAGGGAATTTGAATAGATAAACGACCCCTCCAAGCCTCCTGCCATCCTGTAATAGGCATAGGGGAATCTAAAGATTCAGTCACTTCAATGGTCCAGTCCCCTGCCGAATATTTTCCGACCCTATCAAAAGAAAGATCTTCTTTAAAATCTAATAAAGGCTTGCTCATTACAAATAAGCGTTCTCGATCAATATAAACCCAAGTATCTTTAGCTAAAAGCTGGCAATTGGCCGCCTTGCTATGGATCTTTTTGCAAGCCTCTTCTATTAGATGACGCGAAAGTTTTAATCCTTCGCTTTCACAAACTTTCCTAATCAAATATCTCATTTCAAAATCTGTACACTTCCCATGCGGTTGGAAATTTAAACTGGAACCAAAAGGCCCCTTAATTATATCCTTGAGGTAACCTTGCAAGTGATTATCTAAATATTTTTTTAATTCCTGTGCTTCATAGCCTAAGCGGCAAAGACTTTCCTCTATTTTCTTCCCAAATGTGCTAGCTAGATGCGGAATAATCGTTTTGCGGAAGCGCGCCCGCAAAAATTTTTCATCTTCATTAGTTTTATCCTCAAAAAACTTATAATTTTTACAAACCAGCCATTGTTTGATTTGAGATTTTGAGCAAGTTAAAAAAGGTCTCCACAGCTTTAACGTCTGATAATCTGTTACGGGAGCCATCCCCCCTAAATAAGGTAAACTGCCTCCTTCCAAAACTTTTTTCAAGACCGTTTCTGCTTGATCATTTAAATGGTGCCCTAAGATAACAGCTTGATAACCATGCTGATTACATAAATTCTTAAAGAAAGCTAAACGTTCGTGACGGCAAGCTTCTTCCATATTGCCAAAAAGCTGGGCGATATTTAAATTCTTTAAATAAATAGGCACATGCATTGAAGCGGCTAAATGCTGCAGTTGACGGGCTTCTTCTTTACTTTCTGCCCGCCAGCCATGATCTACATGGGCAGCAGCAAAGTTTAAAGCTTTTAGATTTCTATATTTTATAAGAAGATAGAAAAGAGCAAGAGAGTCCGATCCTCCTGATAATCCCAAAAGTACGGGCTGCTGATGGTTAGCGTAAATGTTTAAAAAATTAAATAGCGTTTCTTCTAAATTCATTTATCTAGAAATTGTAAAATTGATAAAAAAAATAGAGACAAAGAAATAGCAAAACAATTAACCAATAAATAAAAAAAGGAGGCTGGGGTTTTTCCAGTAACAAAGTAGAATCTTCGAGAACTTGCGGTTTATTAAGTTTAAATTTATCTTTAAGCTCTTCCGAATGATGGTCCTCAAACAAGACTTTTAATTCTGGAACTTGGCGTGCTGGTAGCCAGTCTTGCCATTCTATTTTCCGCACCCATGTGTCTGGGGTCAAGCGGGGATGAATTTTTAGCTCGGCAATACTAAAAGGTCCTTCTTTTTGATTGTCAATCTTAATAAACCACTCTTTCTTGTCCATAAGCTCTCTTTAGTTTACGTTTTTATATCGCAGGCAAAAAAAGGATTCGATGTCTGTGATTAAAAACTCATTTAATACGTTCATTCAATGATATCCACATTAAAGAAAGCTTTTAACTATTTAAACTTTAGCTAGTCACCTACTTCAGCTCTTGATTGATCAACTTGCATCAATCATTCAATCTTCCTCTAATATTATTAAGCTCTCGTGCCCATCCACACAATCCTGATTGAGACAAATGATTGATTCATTGTATGCTATTTTTTAGCTAATCTTTAGAGTTAAATAATGCCTATAATCTGGCGCTACTTGTTAAAGCAGTATATAAAAGTTTTTTTTCTTTGCCTACTGTCTTTTATTTTCATTCTTCTAATTACTCGGCTAGATGAGATAGCTCACTTTGCTGCCTTAGGATCTGAGGGATGGATTATCTTATGGTTTATTTTACACCAAATTCCCTATTTACTTCCCGTAGCTATTCCTATCTCCTGTTTAATTTCAGCCATCATTTTAATGCAGCGTTTGTCTCAATCTCATGAAATGACAGCCTTTCGGGCATGCGGCCTTTCTTTGCGGGAGGTGCTGGCTCCTTTGTTAATAGCAAGCTTCTTTATAGCAGCCCTAAACTTTTATATTGTTTCCGAATTGGCTACTCAATCCCATTTACAGACGGGTCTTACGAAAATGGAGCTACGCACTATTAACCCCCTCCTCCTTCTTCATAACAAACACTTAATGCGCCTAAGAGGTATATTTTCAGACACTTTAGGTCAATCCCGTACGGGTGAATATGCGGGTGATAGCATTCTTGCTATCCCCGATAAACACAACTCTAGCATCCATTTAATTTTAGCGAAAAACTTACAAGCAAGCCCAGTGACCTTCCAAGGTAGCCAGATGACATTAATCTCTCCTACACATGGCAATCACCTACCGCGCCATGATGCCTTACTGGTCGAAAATATTGGTGAAATGAAAACATCTATTAAAGATTTTGCCCAACTTCTTCAAAAAAAAGTTTGGACATTAAATAATGATCATTTACGTCTTGCTTTATTAAGAGCACGTATACAAGATTTGAATAAAGAAAAAAACCTGCGTGGACATAGCGATAATGATAGAGTAGGCTTAGATCTAGTTTCTCGTAACCTTAATCGAAGTTATGCGGAGCTGATCCGGCGTTTTTCCATATCTCTAGCAGCCTTCACCTTTACATTAATGGGTGCCTCCTTTGGGATGAGCATTAGTAGAAATCACCATAATCGAGGGCTTTTTTATGTGATAGGATTAGCAGCTTTATATATTGTAGCTTTTTTCTTCGCCAAAGGGGCAGAACATCAGCTAGTGCTCTCCACTCTATTCTATCTGCTCCCTCAATTGATTATTATTCTCGCCGCTTTAAACATGCTATCGCGTTTGTCCAAAGGAATCGAATAATGATTAAAATCTGGCCCCGTTATTTTTTAAAAGAAACCATTAAATCTTTTTTTCTTTTTATCTTAACTTTTTATGGTCTTTATGTACTAATCGATTATTCTAGCCATGCCAGCAATTTCCATTATCATCACTTTTATTTTCAAGTTTACGAAATAGCCCTTTACTATGTCTGCGAATTTGCCCCAAGAATGGAAGTTTTCATTCCTTTTGGCTTGCTTTTAGCTACCATCCGTACTCTTACTAATTTAAATATCCATAATGAGTTGGTGGCGCTAATGGCTAGCGGTATCCCCCTTCGAACATTAATCAGACCTTTTATCTTTTTGGGAATGGCGATGGTTTTGCTGATCTATATAAACACCCAGTTTTGGATCCCTCTAGCCTTGCAGAAAATTAAGCAGATCGAGCAAACCCATCGTATCCACAAGCATAAAGGCCTTCTTCAGTTAGCAGTAAAAAACTTAAATTTAAAGGATAATAGCCATATTATCTTTCATGATTATAACTCTAATGAAAAAAAACTTGTGGACGCCTATTGGATTCGTGATATTAATGATATCTACCGGATTAAATACCTTTATCCCTATAATCAGCCTCCTGTAGGGCATTTTATCGATCATTTTAAACGCCAACCTACAGGCGAGCTTGTGATTATAGAAAGTTTCGACCTTCTCTCTTTTCCGGAAATGCGTTTTCACAAACGTGATCTTTTTCAAGGAATAACAAATCCGGAGGATGAATCTCTGTCTGAATTATGGAAGAAACTCCCGCCTTCTTTTAACATACAAAGCCAGAAAGAATCTCAAAGGGCCTCTGTTTTTTACCATAAAATGATTATACCTTGGTTATGCCTACTAGCGGTTATCGGTATTGCACCCTTCTGCGTGAGGTACTCACGCACTCTTTCTCCTTTTTTTATCTATACTTTAGGTATTTTTGGTTTAGTGGCCATCTATCTTCTCCTTAATGCTGCTCTTGTACTAGGAAAAAGGCAGGTTGTAGAACCCTGGCTAGCTACTCTCTTTCCATTTTTCATCTGCGCAAGCCTAGCTTCTTATAAATACTTAAAACTCTAAATTAAAAATCCCTCCTGTTGAGTAGAGAGACATTTTCCAGAGGGCTGGGTAGGTAAGCTTTTTTGAAGCGTATAATAAGGAATATAAAATTTGAATCAATATTGTTAACACTCCGCCAGGCATGCCTGTACCTGTACCTATGGTGCACATGTTAGAGTTTGCCTGGAGTGTTTGGCGGATTCTCATACGCCTTTAAGCTACCCCTTATGCACCTCCATACTTTATAAAAGCAACCCCTGACGTCGATTGGTAGCTTTAAGAGGATTGGGTATGCAGCCTAGCTTTATAAGCGTATTGCTTATAATTTCGCCTACAAATTTAGCCTGTTCAGGTTATTTATAGTTATCTAGCAAGCTTAGTACAGCACCAGATCAGGTGGCTTAAAGCGATATAAATGCTAATATAAATTTATTTCTTATTTTTATCTTGAACCATTTTCAAAGCTTCCTCAAACTTTTCTTTTTCTACTTTCATGTATTTGTTAGGATTTTCAGCACTAGTATACTTGTAATCGATGGAAGCATTTATTGAAGAGATCACACCATAGTTTGGATCAAAAATATCATTTCTAAATTTATCTTCCAAAAATATCCTAACTTCAACATCTTTAGCGCTGAATGGATAATTTTTTAAGTAAGGTCTAATTTTTTCATGAGTATTGATAATTTGAAGTATTTCTTGTACGCAATCTACAATGATTTTACGCCCTTCCTCTCGGCTTAAGGGACCTGTTTTTTCAAAACTTAAGGCTAGCATAGTCACCACTCCATCAGGCATGCCTATGCCTGTACCAATAGGACGCATATCATACTTTGAACGAAGCTTTTTGGAAGCTTTATCTAAAATTTCGCCTACAAATTTCGCCTGTTCAGGCTCTTCATAGCTATTCAATAAGCTCAATACGCAACCAGATAGCATGAACATTAAAATGATAAGAATGGGAACATGAAATTTATTCATAATTTTTTGTCGTTACCTTTTATCTTCAAGAAAAGAGTTAATATGGTCTATTTTTACTTTTTTGTACGTAGAGCTTTGGAAAGAGTGGTCATGAAAAGCGGCCCCTGGGCAAGAATTTAAGGTCACTGTGTCGCGTTTACTCCGTATTAATCCTCCCACATCAATATAAGGGATAGGATCGCGCCAAGCTTGTGCTCGATAGTGATAAGCTTTTCTACAGGAGTCAGCATATATATAAGCTGCTGGAGCAATGGCTAACACAGTAATTTGCTTGCGTAGCTTTTCATCATAACTTAAAAGAGCATTTCTGACATTTATAGCCCCTTGGCTATGGCAAATTTGAAAATACTCTCCGCGTGGATATTCGTCAAAGAATTTATTCCATGTTTCATGATTAACGCGTACTGGAGGCGTAGCTCTATAACATAGACCTAAACCTGATTCAACACAATCGCTAATCAATTAGAGGGCTGAGTAGGCAGGCTTTTTTAAAGCGTATAATAAGAAATATAAAATTTGAATCAATATTGTTAACACTCCGCCAGGCATGCCTGTACCTGTACCTATGGTGCACATGTTAGAGTTTGCCTGGAATGTTTGGCGGATTCTCATACGCCTTTAAGCTAACCCTTATGCACCTCCATACTTTATAAAAGCATCCCCTGAAGTCGATTGGTAGCTTGAAAGGATTGGGTATGCAAGCCTACCTTTATAAGGTCAATTACTTAAAATTTAGCCTACCAGGCTAGCCGTTCAGCTTCTTTATAGCTATCTAGCAAGCTTAGTACAGCACCAGATAGACGGCTTAAAGCGATAAAATTGGGAATATAAATTTATTTCTTACTTTCATTTTGAACCATTTTCAATGCTTCCTCAAACTTTTCTTCCTCTATCTTCATGTATCTGTTGGGGTTTTCAGAAGCGGTAAACATATAGTCTATTTGGGCTTTTGTAGAAGAAAGAGCCCCGAAATGTGGGTAATAAATATTGTAGCCTGAGGGGTCCTCCAGAAAAATTGCAATCTCAATATCATTAGGGGTAAAGGGATAATTTTTTAAGTAGTTTGACATGATTTAAAGGGTGTTTCATGCTTGAACAATATTTTGAGAGCATTTTTTCTCCCAAATTGCTATAATTTGTTTACGCCTAAATCATTATAAAGCTCTTAATTTCTTGCAAAGTTGACTATGAAACCAATCAAGTTAGATAACCAACAAGGTCGTCTTTTTAAATCCCGCTTTAGCGATGAACTTAACCCCAATCATCCTCTCATCCAGCTATCCAAATTGATAGAATGGAAGCAGTTGGAAGAAGAGTTTGATAAGCTGTTTGTAGAAAAGATAGGCCAGCCAGCTAAGCCTGTAAGGCTAGTTGTAGGGCTCTTTATCTTACAGCATATGTATGGACTTTCGGATAAAAATGTGGTGCATCGATGGGTAGAAAATTCTTATTGGCAATACTTTTGTGGGTATGAATTTTGGCATCATGCGCTGCCTATCCACCCTACTTCTTTAATTAAATGGAGGCATAGATTAGGCGAAGCTGGACTTAGCAAGATTTTACAAGGGACGATTGCAGCAGCTGTTTTGACAGGTGCAGTAAAAAAAAAGCCTTAAAAAAGTCATTGCTGATACAACCGTAATGCCTAAAGCTATTGCCTTTCCTACCGATGCTAAACTTTACTTTAAGTCTATTCAAGCGCTTGTAAAAATGGCCGATAGTAGCCAAATCACTTTGCGCCAAACCTACAAAAAGCTAGCTAAAACAGCATTGTGCATGCGTGCTCGCTATGCCCATGCCCGTCAGCTGAAAAGAGCTAAAAGAGAAGAAAAAAGGCTGCATAATTATTTAGGAAGATTAATTCGTGATTTTGAAAGAAAAACAGAAGGGCAAACTCTTGAGACAGAAAGCTCTTATCTTTTAGAAATTATCAAGCGTATTTATGCTCAACAAAGAAATGATTCTCGTAAAGTTTATAGCCTGCATGAACCCTATGTAGAATGTATTGCTAAAGGTAAAGTAGAGAAAAAATATGAATTTGGCTGTAAAGCTTCGCTAGTCATCACTCATCAAGAAGGATTAGCTTTAGATCTTAGAGCCATTCATGGCAACCCATACGATGGGCACACCCTTGAAGAAGCTATTAAAAATGCTCAAAACAACAGCGGCAAGAATATTGAAGTAGCATTTGTAGATAAAGGTTATCGAGGCCATACAGTAAAAGGTAAAACCATTTTTATCTCTGGACAAAGAAAAGGCCTTACACAGTGGATTAAGTCCCAACTTAAAAGGCGCCAAGCCATAGAACCTCATATCGGCCATATGAAGAATGATGGTAAACTGGGTCGCAACTATCTTAAAGGCTCATGGGGAGACCGTTATAACGCTATTTTATGTGGGATTGGCCATAACATGCGTTTAATCTATAACTGGCTAGTCGCTCAAAATTCTCCCAAACGTCTTTATTCAGGCTAAAAAAGCTTAATTTCTTCTTTAAATTGCTTTAAAAACCTATCTTGAAGGCTACCTCCTACGCTAAAACTCTTAAATTTTAGCCAATTTTCATTCTCACTAACAAGAATTCTTGGATTTCTACTTTTTTAGCTTATCCCTAAAAAGAAATTTACATTTTTCCTTTCTAAAACTGATGCAATGATGAAGTTTTTTAGGGTAAATCAGGTCGAACTAAGTAGGGTCTAATCCTTTCATCGGTATTGATAATTTGAAGCATTTCTTGTACGCAATCTACAATGATTCTACGCCCTTCTTCTCGGCTTAAGGGACCCGTTTTTTCAAAACTTAAGGCTAGCATAGTCACCACTCCGTCAGGCATACCTATACCTGTACCAATAGTACGCATGCTATATTTTTTTTGAAGTTTTTTAGAGGTTTTATTTAAAATGTCGCCTACGAATTTCGCCTGTTTAGGCTCTTCATAGCTATCCAATAAGCTCAATACGCAACCAGATAATATGAACATTAAAATGATACAAATGAGAACTTGAATTTTATTCATAACTTGTCGTCCTTATCTTCTATTTTTAAGGAAAGTACTAATATGGTCATCTATTGCTCCTTCATACGTAGGACTTTGAAAGGAATGGCTATAAAAGCCGCCCCTGGGCAAGAATTTAAGGTTACTGTATCGCGTTTACTCCGTATCAATCAGGCAGGTCTGTACCTGTACCCTTGGTGCGCACGTTATAGTTTGCCTGGAGTGTTTGGCGGATTCTCATACCCCTTTAAGCTAGCCCTCATGCGCCTCCCTACTTTATAAAACTATCCCCTTAAGTCGATTGGCAGCTTTGAGAGGATTGGGTATGCAAACCTAGCTTTATAAGCGTATTACTTAAAATTTCGCCTACCAGTTTAGCCTGTTCAGCTTCTTTATAGCTATCTAGCAAGCTCAATGCAACACCCGATGAGACAACTTAAAGCGATAAAATTGGGAATATAAATTTATTTCTTACTTTCATTTTGAACCATTTTCAAAGCTTCCTCAAATTTTTCTTCCTCTATCTTCATGTACCTTTTAGGATTTTCAGCACTAGTATACTTGTAATCGATAGAAGCATTTATTGAGGAAATCACCCCATAGCTTGGATCAAAAATATTGTTTCTGAATTTATCTTCCAAAAATATCCTAACTTCAATATCTCTAGCACTGAAGGGATAATTGTTTAAGTAAGGTCTAATTTTTTCATGAGTATTGATAATTTGAAGTATTTCTTGTACACAATCTACAATGATTCTACGTCCCTCTTCTTTAGTTAAAGGGCCCGTTTTTTCAAAGCTTAACGCTAGCATAGTCACCACTCCATCAGGCATGCCTATGCCTGTACCAATGGTACGCATGCTATATTTTTTTTGAAGTTTTTTAGAAGCTTTATCTAAAATTTCGCCTACAAATTTCGCCTGTTCAGGCTCTTCATAGCTATTCAATAAGCTCAATACGCAACCAGATAGCATGAACATTAAAATGATAAGAATGGGAACATGAAATTTATTCATAATTTTTTGTTGTTACCTTTTATCTTCAAGAAAAGAGTTAATATGGTCTATTTTTACTTTTTTATACGTAGGACTTTGGAAAGAATGGTCATGAAAAGCGGCCCCTGGGCAAGAATTTAAGGTTACTGTATCGCGTTTACTCTGTATCAATCAGGCATGCCTGTACCTGTACCTATGGTGCACATGTTAGAGTTTGCCTGGAATGTTTGGCGAATTCTCATACGCCTTTATGCACCTCCATACTTTATAAAAGCATCCCCTGAAGCGATTGGTAGCTTTGAGAGGATTGGGTATGCACGCCCAGCTTTATAAGCGTATTACTTAAAATTTCGCCTACCAGTTTAGTCTGTTCAGCTTCTTTATAGCTATCTAGTAAGCTTAGTACAGCACCAGATCAGGTGGCTTAAAGCGATATAAATGCGAATATAAATTTATTTCTTACTTTCATTTTGAACCATTTTCAAAGCTTCCTCAAACTTTTCTTCCTCTATCTTTGAATTTTTTTTGGGGTTTTCTGAAGATTTATATTTGTAGTTAACTGATCCATCGATTTCAGAAATTACACCATAATCAGGTTCATAAATTTTATTTCCATCTTTTGTCTTTAAAAAAAGCCTAATTTCAACGTTATTGGGGGTAAAGGGATAATTTTCTAAATAAGGTCTAATTTTTTCATTCTTATTTACTGTTTGAATCATTTCCTCTACACACCCTACGATAATTGCACGCCCTTCTTCTTTGGTTAGAGGGCCCGTTTTTTCAAAACTTAAGGCTAACATGGTTACCACTCCGCCAGGCATGCCTATGCCTGTACCAATGGTACGCATACTATATTTTTTTTGGAGCTTTTTGGAGACGCTATTTAAAATGTCGCCTACAAATTTCGCCTGTTCAGGCTCTTCATAGCTATCCAATAAGCTCAATACGCAACCAGATAATATGAACATTAAAATGATACAAATGGGAACTTGAATTTTATTCATAATTTGTCGTCCTTATCTTCTATTTTTAAGGAAAGTACTAATATGGTCATCTATTGCTCCTTCATACGTAGGGCTTTGGAAAGAATGGTCATGAAAAGCGGCCCCTGGGCAAGAATTTAAGGTCACTGTGTCGCGTTTACTCCGTATTAAGCCTCCTACATCAATATAAGGGATAGGATCGCGCCAAGCTTGTGCCCGATAGTGATAAGCTTTCCTACAGGAGTCAGCATATATATAAGCTGCTGGAGCAATGGCTAACACAGTAATTTGCTTACGTAGCTTTTCATCATAACTTAAAAGAGCATTTCTGACATTTATGGCCCCTTGGCTATGGCAAATTTGAAAATACTCTCCGCGTGGATATTCGTCAAAGAATTTATTCCATGTTTCATGATTAACGCGTACTGGCGTAGTAGCTGTATAACATAAACCTAAGCCTGATTCAATACAATCGTTAAGCAAATTATGCGTAGCATTATGGATAACATCTATCGAATATTCCCAGCCTAATTCTCTAAGGTGGATGGCATTATTAATAGCCTCTAGTTGGGTTGTCATAATGCCATTATGAACACCTAGACGAAAATTTTCCGATTTACTCCCTAGCAATACGGCTAATGAGGAGCTTTCACAGCGCACAAATTTTCTTTCAAACCTATCTGTAAAGCTAACTCTAGGCAGGCTTTTTGTATTTTCACCTTTTTCTCTAATGGGTGTTTTTTCTATTCTATAAGAGGCGCGCTCTTTGCCATACATGATCACACTTTCGCGGTGTTTTTCCCCACGGCTAGGACTGGAACTTCTTAATCCATACAGGTCTCTATCATTTAAAGGATTGTTTAAAAGATAGGCATATAGATTAGGGCCAGCCTCAAAGCTTAAAGGATCTGCAGTTACCCAGCGTGTGGTGGCGGGGTTGTAATAGCGGCGTCCAAAGTAAACAAACTGGGTTTCAGCGTCCACACGTTTAGAAGAAAAACGCCAAGGGTTGATCGATTGCTTGATAAGCTTATTATTTTTGCCATAGATAGATTCTTGCCCATAAGCGGTATATCGATAAGTTTCTTCTATGCTATGGGTCTTGGCGTTAATCAGTAGGCGGATATTGCCTAACGTGTCATGGATGGGTATGTAAGCCTTACCTTGGAGTTCTAGCAAAACCGAAGCGTCTATTTCAGCTCCTTTACCTCTACCTAATATACGCAATTGCTGAATGTTGCCTTTAGAGTCGCAAGCGCCAATTTCGTTAAGTCCATGGTACATGTAACGAATTTCTTTCTCAGGTATCCACGTGTTTTCAACTTTAGAGCAGGAATAAAAGGTGCTGCTTAAACGGCGGTTAAGCTCATCATAGGCATAGGTGACCTGATGAGTAGGGGTATGAATGGCAATCAAGCGATCTAATGCATCGTAAGATAAGTTTAAAGAGCCTTTACGGATAAGGTTTCCATTTAGGTCGTAGACATGTGGGTCTAAGCCATCATGAAGGAGCTGATTGAGAGCATTAACGGTATGGGGACGTTTATTTTTCTCCACCATATTATTGAGGGAGTCGTAGCGATAAATATGATCCCCTAAGCCTTTTTCGGATTGAAGCTGATATAAAGCATCGTATGTATAGGTACTGTTTACTTTGCCTACTGGGTCGAGGGTTGTTCTTTTTAAAAGATTGCCCACTTGATCAAAACCGTTATCAGGAATATCCTCTTTTAAGGACTTAGACGAAATGCTAATCAGACGAGAATAGGCATCGTAAGTGTATTGAATCGTGCCTGCTTCCGCCATCAATTTAGCCTCTTCTAATGCCCCCGAAAGATTGTAATGCTGATAGGTGTGTCGATAAGGGCCTCGACTAATTTGATGAAGGTAAAGCGATTTATAAGAGTATTGAATAGAAGAATGGTCTGGAAGTATAATTTCCTGGATTCTATCTAAATTGTCGTAACTATATTTTTGAGTTAACCCATGGGATAAAGTTTCTTGGACCAAACGTTTATTTTTATCGAAAATACGCGTGGTAGACTTTCCTGTATGCTTATCCTCCACACCTACAACATTAGAGTTAGCATCATAAGTATAGCAGTAATGCAAAGAGTTATCAGTGGAGGAAAAAGAGGTGAGGCGACCTAGCCAGTCATAGGCGTAGTAAAGTTCTATCCCATCGGGTTTGATAACTTTTTCTTTTTGTCTATAAGCATTATAGACATACTTTGTTTGCTTTTGTTCAGGACTTCCTACGGCTTCCGTACAACTGATCAGATTTTTGGCAAAGTCATACTCAAAATGAGTGGTGACCAGCCGATCAGGTTGATGAGGAGTCAACACATGCTCAATTTGTTTACAGCAAAGTCCTTCTGCATCATAAAAAAACTCACGTTTTTGCAGGATAACGCCCATAGGGTCGCGACGAATTGCAAAGCGAACCTGCCCGCAGCTATCATGCTCCTGAAAAAAAGATTGGCCGATGGCGTCGATGGTTTCTTTAGCATATACATATTGGCCCTCTTGATTAAGGTGAAGATAATAAAAGAGGGTGCGTGTTGTATGTCCTTGAGGATCAATCAAAGTGGCAACATCCCCATAGGCATTATAGTGGGTAAAGGTGATAACAGGCTTTGATTGATGATAAGAAATTGTTTGGATGGGCTGGCCTTGCTCGTTGTAAAGATAGCCTATTTTAGTTAAAACCTGTCCTTCAGCATCCTCGGTTCGCTCTTCGATAAGGCGATCCTTAGCATCATACTCTTTAACGTTGGCAATATAGTCTTTTTCCTCGGAGCCAAAATATTCCAAAGTCTTAGCGAGCCGTTGGCAGGCATCATATTGATAAACAGTTTTTGCCTCATTTTTCGCCATGCTGGCCAGACGACCAGCAGCATCGTATTGATAATAAGTAGATTGCCCTCCAGCATCCACTTCGGCTATCTTATGAAAATGATTGTAATGGGTAGTGGTTTCGCTAAGCTTTTCCCCTGTAGGAGCAAAAGTCATTTGCCGACAAGCTCTTCCTAAATAATCATACTCTGTCTGGGTAACCACTCCATTTAAGGAGATGCTTTTAGCAAGATATCCTTCAAGGGTATATGCATTCTTTTCGGTAGATCCATCAGGATATTGGATGAGGGAGGGCTGGCCTCGGATATTATAATTAAAAGTTGTTTTAAAACCTCGACGATCAGTTTTACAGATAGGGTTATCGGCAATATCATACTCAATACATTCAAAAGGCTGATAAGGTTGGCCATGAGAATCTAATAGCTTTGGATAGATTGTTTTGATTAAACGTCCACAATGATCGTAAGTGTATTGAGTGGTCTCTCCCTGCCAATTGGTCATCGCTACTTTTTGGCTAAGGCCATTATAAGCATAATGGGTCGTTAACGTTTGATCAGCATGGATATCTTTAGAACAAATGCGTCGATTAGAAAAGTCATATTCATGCACAGTATGATAATCTTTGCCAGGGTATTGCTCAAAAATAAGGTTGTCGTTTTCATCGTATTGATAGAAAGAGGTATGCCCTAAAGCATTAGTCTCTTTAAGAATATTTCCATGGGCGTCGTAATCCCAATGCAAAGTAAAGCGAGGCTGCCCGTTACTATCAAAATGTGTCTGCTGGGTTATACGCCCTTGATGATCATGGAAATTTTGAGTTTTTTGCAGTAAAATCTCTTCCTTAAGGGCAAGGTCTAAATACTTTTCTTCAATAATTTCAGGTAAACCCACAGGAAATTGATCGCGATAGCTTGTATACACACTATGGCGCTCTGTGATACCTGCCAGATCCTCTTCTTCTAAAGCATGCCCATCATCATAAACATAGCGTGTGATCGAACCATTGCTGTTATAAGTATAAAATTCGCGATAGATAATTTTGTTATTCACGCGCATGAATTTTTTATGGAGTAAAGCAGATTTAGGGTAATAGACGTAAACGATCTCTTTACAACCATCTTGCTCACGTAATAAATGGTTATATCCATCATCACTATACTCATAAGTGCGAATGTAGCTGTCATATTGTCCCGCTATAGGAATGCCCTCTTTATTTAGCACAGGGCCCTTTGCATTCCCCGTAAGATTTCCAAGCAACCATTCATGTTTTATATTTCCATTTTTGTCATAATCGTAATAGCGGCTGCTTAGTAAGTTACCCTGGCCATCTTGTAGGGTTTTAGTTGTTAAACATCCCTCTAAAATTGGCAAAGAGCTCCAAAAAAAACTTTGCGTGCGATAAAGATTAGCGTCTAACAGCTTATCGATGCCTGTTAAGCGTCTTTTTGAGTCATAATGATAGCGAGTTTCTTGGTTATGAAGATCGAGCACGCGGGTCGTCCCACCTGGATAGCTATAAATACGACTTTTACGGTTGATAAAGTTTACCTCATAGTAAAAGCGATGGGTAGGGTGCAGGGTTTGATCTGTTCCTACAGCAGCTTTTAAACAAGATACACGTTCATAAGGGGAAGTACATCCATCGTAAAAAGTTAAAGGTTTTTTAGTATAAGCGTAAGGGTTGGTTTCATCGTAATATTCAATTTGCTTGCAGCGACCATTGGGTAGGGCTTTTTGTTTCATGCGGTGGGTAGTATCATCGTAAGAATAGCAGATTTTGGGAGCGTGAGTAGAAATCACTTGATGGAGGTCATGTCTGGCCGGATAATTGCTGAAAAGATATTCACAGCTTCCGCTTTTATCTTGATTGGCATAGGCTACCATGCGGGGATTAAGCTTAAAATTATCATATTCAAAGTGAATCTTCCCTAAATCTTGCTTAAGGCTATTCGTATTACTTATCTCATCAATTTTCCACCCTAAAGGGGATTTTTGATAGGTATACTGCGTCTTAATTCCATAAGGTTTTTGTTCATAAGTAAGCCCATCTTGATAGCGAATCTCAGTCAGGGAAAGTGGCGTGCGATGACTAGAACCAAAATATTTAAGGCTTTTTGAACCATCTCTTAAGTACACGGCAAAAGTACCTGGTTTAGGAGAAATAATTTGCATCTGAAGATTATGAGGATTGCTTTTCCCACTGATAAATCCTCTAGAGCAATTGGTCAACCCCTGACTGTAATTGGTTGCATTGATGAAAAGGGTGCGCCCAATTAGGGTATTGGTATATAAAGTCTTCATGCCTTTTTCTTCGTGAACAACTCTGTTTAAGCTGCCGCCAAGCATTTCTACATTTTCTGGCTCGTTAATGCTCCAGCCGCTGGTATGGGTGTAAATACGCTCTATATAGAGAGGATCTGGACCTGGGGTCCATAGATCAATAGCATGATCGATAAAGGTACCCGTGATGACGTTAACGCATCCGTCTACCATAGCTGAAGGCTCCCCACCTAAAGTGGCGATATTTTGCTCGCCTATAAGGGTTTCTTGGGAGGAATTAAAGTTTGCCAAGCCCACAGGTTCTTCAGTCGCTTGAAGAGGTAGGCAAACACTGCATAAGAAAAAAATTAAAAGAAAATTTCGCATCTATTCTTCCAAAAGATAAAAATTTTCTTATACAAAGGAAGTGGTTTGGTAGCAATAAAATTTTAATTTAACTTACGCAGACATAAAATTTTTCTGTAAAGTTTGCAATTCTTGATAAGCCATCTGATTAGCTTTAAGGATTAGCCTATATTCTAGAGCAAAATGATTAAGTGAAGTTTTGACTATGAGAAATTCAAGCTTGCAATAAGCGATAAAAGAGGCAAAAATATGGTCTCTTTGAGAACGAACAATTTTGGTTGGAGACTTCTTAAGGCTAGTATTTTGCTTTATCGATTTTGTAATACTGGTGAGCCGACCTGAGGAACTTCCCCACAAGCCTCTCGTAGAACGGTACGGGAACCTCTCAATTCATACCGCTCCCAATTAAGCAAACGCCCCTATCATTCCTTTATTTTTTGTAATAGAATAGGACTTAACCTGACATTTGTGATAAAAATAAAGGAAACACGATTTATAAGTCATGAAGCTTGAAGCTCTGTTGCTCATTAAAAGTGATAACAGGGAAGTTGAAGTGAGCGACTTAAATCAATAAGGAGTGTCAAAATGTCAAATTCAGCAAATCATCAAAAAGTTATAAAAAATAAACTTGGTGTTTTAAAGCTAGCTGAAACATTAGGAAATGTATCTTAAAGCGTGTAAGATGATGGGATATTCAAGAGATAGCTTTTATAGATTCAAAGAACTTTATGAAACAGGTGGAGAGGTAGCTCTTCAGGATATGACGCGTAAAAAACCCTGCATAAAAAACAGAGTGGATGAGTCTATCGAAAAAGGTGTGGTTGATTTTGCTCTTCAAAAGCCTGCTTATGGGCAGTTAAGAGTATGTAACGAACTTAAGAAACAAGGAATTTTTATTTCGCCAGGAGGTGTGCGCTCTGTTTGGCTAAAGATACAATCTTGAGACCTTTCAACAACGTCTTGAAAGCATTGGAAGCTAAAATGAAAATAAATTCGATATTCTCTTAAATACTCCAACGCCATCAAGAGCTTGTCTTGGATACTTAGCCCGCCTCTTCTTCCTGCTCTTCTGTATCTTCTGTTTTGTGCTTCTACTAAAACCTCGACCATTCTTTCAAATGTTTCACGCTTTACTCCTGTCAGCCTTCTAAATTGTTCGGCAGACAGCACTTTAAGCTCCTCATATTTTTCCATATCTTTTTCCTTAGTTTAAAGGATAAGAAAATAGCAAAAATTTAATTAAGCAAGAAGTCTAATAAAAAATCTCTTCAGATTATGAAGCGGTTTTTTAGGTAACTATAGTATTCATGTATTTCGAAAGGAATGTATATAGGATCTCTAATAAAAAATTCGTCATCTTCAATGATTAATTTTTCTCTCCAATATTCTGGTAGATTGAAGTTTTGTAAATGAACTTTCAAATTAGCAAGAATCGTTTCTAGTGAATATTTATGATAGATCTCATCTTTTTCTAGGGCGCGAAGAAGAATGATGAGGTCAAATTTTTTGTCTGGGTATTTTCTGAATAATTGAGAGAATAAATACCGTTGGCAAAGGCCTATTCTGAAACGAGGAGACCAATGTGTCAGAAATTGAGAAAAAAAGTCACAAAAATCATCGATTTCATTAGGATCATTCGGCATAGCTTCGATGTTTTTAGTAAGATTCTGTTCCGTTCTTTCTAAATTAAGGAAGAAAGAAGAACAACTTATAGGAAAGCTTAAAGACATATCATCATAAATACGACAGTATTCAAGAGCATCTTTAGAAAGAAGGATTTCTTTTTCAAAAGCTAAAGCTTGAAGGAAAATATTTTCTATACGGATAGCTTGCTTATGTGCAGGCCAAAATGCTGAAAACCTATCTCGATTAAACGGAACGCCCCTTTCCCATTTCATAGATAGCATTTCAAATACCTCATGGGCTTTAATGCAAGCTTGGTTATCTCCAACCGTATTAAAATATAGTTGGTAACCTAACTTCCCATGATTGAGTCGCTTCATGTGCTGCGTGATCGATTCATCAGAAATTTTTTGACAAAGAGCAAGAACTTTATCTTTAAATAGCTTGGTCATTTCAGGGGTATTTTCAGCAACGCTAAGACGTTTGATTTCAAAAAATTGGTGATATTCTTCTCGTTGCCTTGCATCCCATAGAAGAGATAAGCGAAAGAAGACCCAAGTAATGAAATCTAGAAATTCTTCCTTTTTTATTTTGAAAAAAATTGATCCATTAAAAGAAGGTAATTTTATTGAATTGATATTCATCATAGTATACTACTCTTTTTGTTTCGAAAAAATTGATATATTAAAAAGTTAATGTTAGAATTTATTTTTATAACATGATTACTATACTTCAATAAACATAAATTGTAAATAGTATATTTCTGCTAACTCACTCAATAAATATAATATTTTTTGTTCAATAAATTAATTTCTTAGAATCTGAATTAATCTTAAATTAAGCCCCCTCGCGACGCAAAGAGAAACAAGTGTATGCCATTTTGGGTTACCTATGCCTGAAAAAGTTTTATAAAGACTTTCACGCCCTACTTGAACCTTTTTAGCGAGAGCACCAATACCATATTGAGCTTCTGCAACATTGCGGGGAGCAATAAGAAAGAGTTGCTGGGACTCTTCGTCGCTTTTAAGGCTTTCTTCCAAAGCATCGTTTAGATACGCAACAGCTTGATCATGATCTTTAAGCTTTTCAAGAAGCCAATCTTCATATTTTTTATTTTTCGCCATGTTTTTTCTCCCTAGATTGATATTCCTTTGCTTTATCAATATTTCTAGACTGTGATTCCTTATTCCCTCCACACAGAAGCAATATCACTTTGTTGCCTATTTTGAAGTAGTAAATCCGGATCCCTGGACCATAATGAATTCGTAATGCCGCTATTTCATCGCCTAGTGACTTACAGCCCCCAAAATTTCCCAATTCACTCGGGCTAAACGCGTAAGAATCTTGGATCTTGTATGCATTTCTTGAATGCTTTCAAACCAATCGTCAAAAGGGTTGCGGCGGAAGGAGTTACGTAGAATTTAATCTCAATTTCCCTATAACTTTATTGCATCCTTTGAGATACATCACTTTCAAATAAAATCTAAGCCACTAAAAATGAACGCATTGACAGCTCTTGAGAGAACGCTAACCTGTCACAAGTCCGAAGTGTACCCAGTAGGGATTTGTTAATTTATGTAGCACTGCAAGTGACGCACAAAAAAACGGTTCAAGCAGTCTTACAATCATCTTTCTTTCATCCAACTTTAAATTCAAGAAGCCAAAATTTAAGATCTACTTTTTTGGTGATACTATGCAAAAAGTCATTAAATAATTAAGAATGACTTGGCAAAATTGAATTTTTTGCTTTAAATGCGACGCCTACCTAAAAATCTAACTTATCATCACGTCTTCTTTTCTGTTAAAGGCCTGTTAAAGTGTTGCAATGAGTAATATTTGCTATGTTGCCTCGCTGCAAAATAGCCTAGAATAGATTAGACTTCTTGCTTAATTAAATTTTTGCTATTTTCTTATCCTTTAAACTAAGGAAAAAGATATGGAGAAATATGAGGAGCTTAAAGTGCTGCCTGCCGAACAATTTAGAAGCCTGACAGGAGTAAAGCGTGAAACATTTGAAAGAATGGTCGAGGTTTTAGTAGAAGCACAAAACAGAAGATACAGAAGAGCAGGAAGAAGAGGCGGGCTAAGTATCCAAGACAAGCTTTTGATGGCGTTGGAGTATTTAAGAGAATATCGAACTTATTTTCATTTAGGTAGAAGTTATAGATTGAGCGAAAGTGGTTGCTATCGAGCATGTAGATGGGTGAAAGACACATTAATTAAAAGTGGGGAATTTTCGCTTCCTGGAAAGAAAGCTCTTTTGGAAAAGGATAGTGAATATGAAGTAGTGCTTATAGATGCATCAGAATCACCTGTAGAGCGACCTAAGAGAAGAGTTAAAGAAAAAAAAGATAAGGAATCGCAACAACAAGCAGAAGCATTTCTATTCAGGAAAAAAGAAAAGGCATACCCTAAAAAGTCAGGTGGTAGTCGATAAGAAGAGTAGGAAAGTTATCTATACGGCCTTTAGTAATGGTAAAAAGCATGATTATAGGTTGTTTAAAGAAAATAAGGTGCGCTGGACTGATAACCGCTAGTGGATATACAGGTATAAAAAAACTTCAAAGAAACTCCAGGCTACCAAAAAAATCTAGAAAGAGAAAACCGTTAACTCAGGAAGAAAAAAAGCAAAACCAAGCAATTTCTTCGGAAAGAGTGGTAAACGAAAATCTGATTGGGAGTTTGAAAAGATTTAAAATCATAAGCGATAGATACAGGAATCGAAGAAGAAGGTTGGGTTTGCGCTTTAATCTTATTGCGATGATCTACAGCTATGAAATTAAAATTTAATTACTCAAGAAGTCTAATTTTGATACTGACCTTTTTTCCTTTGTTCTTTAGAGAAAGGTGCCCTTGCGGTGAGCATGCTTAACGAATAACCTTCAAATTGGAGAAAGTCTTGTTTATCAATGGTCTGGCTGTTTCCAGGAATGAAAATCAGGAAAGAAAATCATTTAAATAAAATTTCTAATGGAATACTATGTAAGTATGGACATATTAGAAAAAATTAAAAAAATCGAAGCTCTGATTGCGAGCAGCAAAAGTGAAGGTGAAAAGCATGCTGCTACCCTTGCTAAAAACAGAATTTTAGAACGACATAAGCAGGAACTAGTTGAAAAACCTCTTGAATATACAATTCACCTTAGAAACGAGTGGAAGAAAAAACTGTTTGTTGCCCTTTGCAATAAGTTTCAAATTCAGACGTACCGTTATAAAAGACAGAAAAACACAACAGTTATGCTTCGCGCAGATTCAACCTTTGTTAACAATACACTATGGCCAGAATTTAATAAATATGCGGCATTGCTAGAAGATTTAGTTCAAGACATTATCGATGACTTAATCAATAAGATTCATGATGTCAAAGAGGAGGAGGTTGTGATTGCAGGAGAGTTGACTGAAACTCCTTAAGTCTTTTTTCATAGCTCCAAGAGAGCCAAAATTTCAGATTCCGGCGAACATCGTTTTGGTATTATGTTGAATTGCAATTAGAAAATTATAGGGAGTCGACCTGATTGAGAGCGCAAGTTTCCATCACGCTCATAAGGATGCCGGCAATTTTAGCTCCAGTTTCATTGCAAAAGAAATATGCATTTTTGCGATTCAAAACAGCTTTTTTCATCATTTGCTCTGCGATATTATTAGTTAATAAGACTCCAGGAATACCCAGAAACAGGGTAAATACTTCCCAGTGGATATTTAGATAGAAAATCGCTTTACCCATGCTGCTATTTGGCTCCACTTTCTTATCTTGAATAAGGCTGCTACAATATTTCTTTATTCTATTCATCAGAAAATAGTAGATAAATATTCGTAAAAATTTTGATTAATGTTTGCACAAAAACTAAATTCTAAAATCCACTTTTTTCCTATAACCTTGTGGAAAGTGCCGAGCTAAGTTACAAGAGATTTATCCACAAAAACTTCTCTATCTTGAATTTCTATGATGAATAAGTTATAGTGCCTCTAACCTACTTACTGACTGGCTATGGATCCATTTGACCTAAGACTTTGGGAAGGCTTTTCTGCAGCCCTATCTGGCGCTTATATAGGCTCCCCTATTGTGGATCAAATCTGCATTGACTCTCGCTTAATTTCCTCTCCCCATGCACTATTTGTAGCTTTACCAGGACAAGTTGAAGATGGTCATGATTATATTGAACAAGCAGCCATAGCAGGCGCACGCTTTGCAATTGTACGCGATGATTGGCAACCAGCCAAGTTACCTGCTATTAATCTTTTACGTGTTTTAGATCCTTTAAAAGCTTTCCAAGAGATAGCTACGGCCTATCGACATCAACTTAAGCCCTTTATAGTCGGCATCACTGGTACGCATGGTAAAACAATGGTTAAAGATTTGCTACAGGCGATGATAGCACCTACCAAAAGAGTAATAGCATCTCCTGGTAGCTTTAATAGCCAAGTGGGCGTGCCTTTAAGCATTCTCAACATCTCTCAACAGCATGAGATTGCGCTGATAGAAGCAGCGGTGTCCCAAGATAATGAAATGGATCACTTAGCAAAAATTATTCATCCTCAAGCCTGTATACTCACTCATTTAGGCAAAAAGCATCTGATCACTTTCGGCAACCAACAGGCCCTTGTAGCAGAAACTGTTAAGCTTATAACTGTCCCTCCTGAAAATAAATGGGCCCTTATCCCTGAAACTCCTTTTCTCGAGCCTTATTTAAAGCAAATTAAAGCTCCTTACTATTTTTGGAATAGAGAAAGTCCTTTTCTTCCCCATGCTCATCTTTTAAACAAACCTTACGATGCAGAGATGCTTTATGGCATTAAATTTCCTTGCGGAACTTATTTAAAAGAAAGAATTAATGCTGGCTTCTATTATTTCATGGATCTTCTTAACATTTCAGTTAAAGCTGCCTGGCTCCTGGGAGTCTCTGCTGAGGTAATCAAAGAGGTCCTTTGTAACTATATCCTAGAGCCAATGCGCACAGAAATATGGAAGTCGCCAATAGGCGCAACATTTATCAATGAGACTTATAGCTCTGATCCTCAATCTGTTGATCAAGCCCTTAAACATTTTGAGCACTCCTCTAATGAACAGCGTAGGATATTTATTTTTGGTGGCATACGAGGAAAAAAAGAAAATAACACTTCGGAATATAGGCGCATAGGCCATGCTCTTATAAAAAATAAAGTGCAAATGCTAGCTTTAGTTGGCTCGCATGATTTTCAAGAAATCATTAACATAGCTAACCAAGCAAAAAGTCCTTTAGAAATTTGCCATTACAATAGCTATCGCGATGCCCTTGAGCAGATGCAAGCCCATATAAAAGGCAATGATTATGTAGTCATCAAAAATGAACGTAAAGAATCATTAAATAATTTAATAAAAATTTTTAATGATAGTATAGCCAGCAATCAATGTTTTATAAATCTTGCTGCTATACAATCCAACATTGCAACCATTCGCCATAAGGTAGGAGCTAACACGCGCCTTATGGTGATGGTTAAAGCGTTAGCTTACGGCACCGAGGAGATACGCATAGGAAAATTTTTATCCACCTGCGGAGTTGATATCTTGGGCGTTTCTTGTGTAGATGAAGGGGTAGTCCTTAAAAGAGCTGGCGTTAAGCAATCAATATTTGTGATCCATTCTTCTATTTATGAAATTGCAAAAATTGTTAAATGGGAGCTGGAAGTGGGGGTAAGTGAAAAGGAATTTATTACTGCCCTAGCAAGCGAGGCTTCTAAACAAAATAAAAGCATTCGAGTACACTTGCATGTTGATACAGGAATGAATCGCCTAGGGTGCCCAGCTAACAACGCCTTTGAGCTTGCGACTTTAATCAAAGATTGCCCCCATCTTATTTTAGAAGGCTTAATGACCCATTTTGCCTGTGCTGATGACCCCAAGCAAGACTCTTTTACATTGGCTCAAGCGCAGAGCTTTGATGCTGTCATTGCCCAGTTAAAAAAGCATCATATTGCAGCTAACTATTACCATGCCTCAAACTCAAGCGCAGTTGTTAGATTTGATTTTAATCAGTATAACATGGTTCGCGTGGGTTTAGCTATCTATGGACTCCACTGCTCAGAAGCTACCCGCCAGGCAATGGAATTGCGACTCTCTCTTACGCTTGTTTCAAGGATAGCGGGCATTAATTATTGCAAAGCAGGCGATACCATTAGCTATGGCCGCAGTTACCTCGTAGAACGGGATAAACAAATAATCGCTGTCCTTCCTATTGGATATTTTGATGGCCTTCATCGCCATTACAGTGGAAAAGGGTATGTTCTCATTCGAGGGCAAAAAGCACCTATGGTAGGAAAAATCTGTATGGATTTTATGATGGTAGATGTTACGGATATTGAGAATGTAGCCATTGGAGATGCAGTATTGATCTTTGGTGAGGATGAGCATGGCCAATATCTTGCTCCTGAAGAAGTAGCTTCCCAGGGAGATTCGATTGTCCATGAATTGATTACCTGCTTAGGACCTCGTATTCAGCGAATATTTATCCATGAAGAAACTAACCAAAAAAGCTAACTCTCTTGCGCAAGAAGCTGAGGAAGTGCTTTTTCAAGGTTACTATGGAGAAACGTATAGCCCGAATCGATTAATTTCGAGCATGAAACGCGCTGACTGGATAAAAGCAGCTCTTCGGCTTTTTCACCCAACACGACCCGTAAGACAAAGCTGGGAAAAGATAAAATGGTAGGTCGACCGAGTGCTTTTCCTAACGTTTTAGTAAATACATCATTGGTGACAGGGTGCGGAGCCACCACGTTAATAGGACCTTTCAATTTTTCTGCTTTCAAAACATGCAAAATCACAGCAAGAACATCTTCTAAGATTACCCAGCTCATATATTGCTGTCCCGATCCAATTCTACCGCCAATTCCCCATTTGAATCCTACCAACATTTTAGCTAAAGCTCCCCCCTTAGTGCTAAGGACGATTCCAAAACGCAGGCAGGCTACACGCACATCCATCGTTTCTAGGGCGTGTGTAGCTTTTTCCCACTCTTCGCAAACGTGAGCTAAAAATCCCGTGCCATTTGAACTCTCTTCAGTCAAAAGAAGATCTCCCCTGTTTCCATAATAACCTATCGCAGAAGCATTAATGAAAAGCTTGGGAGGATTTTTCAAGCGAAAAAGACAACTTGCA
This sequence comes from Neochlamydia sp. S13, assembly GCF_000648235.2. Classification (NCBI taxonomy): domain Bacteria; kingdom Pseudomonadati; phylum Chlamydiota; class Chlamydiia; order Parachlamydiales; family Parachlamydiaceae; genus Neochlamydia; species Neochlamydia sp. S13. The sequence continues at coordinate 1,321,940 of NZ_AP017977.1, forward strand.
AGAGTACGAGTGGCCTGAAGGCGGCTTTCAATAATAGATCTCTTTTTAGCTTCTGTCCAACGTCCTTTAAAAATGTTATCACCGGCTAAATTGATAATTCCTTCGATGCCCTCTAGGTCGTTATCACTAATGGCTCCTTTTTCAGGAGCCCAGCTTATTTCATTTTTAGCTAAGCCTGTATTTTTACGCACTAGTATCTTTACATAATGGCCTGCTTGCATAAGGGCTATGACTAAACTTTTTCCTATAAACCCGGAAGCACCAGCAACCAAAATTTTCATTAAAACTCCTTTAAGCTTGTCTTAGACAAGGTCACAAGCATCGCTTGGCATCCAATGACGCTCTTTACCTTCCCATTTAACATTACAGCCTATAGGATTTGTTAAAGGCGTAGTTACAGATCCACCCGCCAGATGCTCTGCTATGGCCTTCTCTAAATCATTTTGCCTCACCTTAGAGGTATCTCTGGGACTATCAACTCCTCTACCCGTGTAAATGAGCTTGCGTTGTTGATCAAAAACAAAAAAGTGAGGTGTGCACAGGGCCCCATAGGCTTTAGCTACTTCCTGAGAAGCATCATAAAGATAATACCAAGGAAAATGATGGATTTGCATTCTCTCCTGCATATGTTCAAAGGAATCGGCAGGAATGGTGGCTGCGCTATTGGAGTTAATGCCTACAAAAACTACTCCCTCATTTTTAAACTTTTCAGCTGTCTGGCGAGTCACATCATCGGATCCTGTCACGTAAGGACAGTGATTGCATGTGAAGAAAATGACTAGGATAGAAGCAGAGTCAAAATCTTTTAAGGAATAGTTTTTTCCATCTGTGGCTGGCAGGCAAAAATCTGGAGCTGAGGCTCCTATAGGTAGAGTAAATGGCATAAATAAAGCCTTTTTTAAGGTTTATTTAAGTATCAGAAAAAATTTAAAAAAAGTCAATTTTATATACAGAGCATGGTGTAAATAATCGATTAAGCCTACGAGCTTTTCTCAATTTTCTCTCAAAAACTGTTGATAAAGCAAATGCACCATTTTTTTAAATAATTTTGCTAAAGAGAAAGTGTAGACAAGAATTAGAATGAATTGCAGAGCAAAAGAATGGATAAGCTAGTTTTTTATTTCTTGAAAAGCTGCCAGTGCTTTTTCACGGGCTTTTACATGATCCACAATAGGCTTGGGGTAAGTAACTCCTAGCTCTATGCCAGCCTCTCTTAATGTTTTTTCTGGGGCTTCCCAAGGCTTATGAATCCATTCATTAGGTAAAGCGGCAAGCTCGGGCACCCACTGCCGCACAAAATCTCCATTTGGATCAAATTTTTCTCCCTGCGTGATGGGATTGAATATTCTAAAATAAGGCGCGGCATCCGCCCCACAACCTGCCACCCACTGCCAGCCTAAGGTATTATTGGCTAAATCTGCATCTACAAGGGTATCCCAGAACCAAGCAAAGCCTTCTTGCCATGCTATCAATAGGTCTTTGACTAGAAAAGAACCTACAATTAACCGTAAACGATTATGCATCCATCCGATTCTCCACATTTGCCGTATACCTGCATCAACAAAAGGATAGCCAGTCTGGCCTTTCTGCCATGCTTTTAAATGATCGGGATTATTATCCCAAGGGAATTGATTAAACTCTTCTCTTAAAGGTTCCTTAGAAGTGTGAGGAAAATGATAAAGAAGGTGATAAGCAAATTCTCTCCATCCTAATTGCCGCAAGTAAGCCTCAACCCCTTCTTTACTAAGATCGCACTGCTCTTTAATGGTATGCCAAATTGTACGAGGGCTTATTTCGCCAAAATGAAGGTAAGGAGAAAGGCGTGAGACTCCAGGTAAATCAGGCCTATCCCTTAGATTTTTGTATTCGTAAATAGAATTTTTTATAAAATCCATTAAAGCTTTTTTTGCATTTAAGGATCCTGGCTTCCATGTGGCTTGAATACCTTTATCCCAGTGAATATGAGGAAGAAGGTTAAGCTCATCGATACTCATGCTATCCACACGAATAGAGACAAGTTTTTTTTTAGGTTCCCAGGCAAGAGGAAGTGGAGGATCAGGCAATTTCTGACAAGCTCTCCAAAAAGGAGTAAAAACTTGAAAAGGCTTTTTTTCTTTATTAAGGTTAGTCCAAGGCTCGAAAAGCAAGCTACTATTAAAACTTTTAGTTTCGATTCCTAATTCATGAAAATGGCTTTTTAGAAGCGCATCCCTTTTAATAACAGCCGGCTCATAACGTCTGTTCCAGAAGATGGAAGTGCTACCCGTAGACTGGCAAAGTTCTTCTAAAATTTTTTGTGTATTGCCCGCACGGATAACTAAATGTAGATCATTTTTCAACAATTCATCGGCTAGGCTTTGTAAAGAGTAATGTAACCACCATCGTGAGGCAGCACCTGGCGGCCAATCGCCTTCTTCCTCGGGAGAATAAATGTAAACAGGAAGAATAGAGGCTCCTTTTTGAAGGGCAGCCTGTAATGCAGGATTATCCTCTAAGCGAAGATCTTGTCTAAACCAAATAATAGTAGAGTCAGTCATACCTAATTTATAAATTAAAGGTTATTTAGATGCAACGCCTACTTCTATCTATAAAATAGAAACGGATTTTATTTTTTCTATTCGTAATTTTTAAAGAAGGAGGTTAAATAGACTAGGAATTATAACGGCTGGTGTCACAGATAAGTTAAATGATGGGATAAGTATAGCGCTATTTATGCACCTTAAGAACGATTCTCACTATCAAGCGCAACCAGAGAGGATGAATTCGCTGGCTGATTAAACCTTTGAGGGTTGATGATCCCGATCTTATTCAGAACTTATTAAAAAATAGTTTACTTTAGATCATAAAACCTCGAAAAGATAATAAAGATTTTCGGATGGCTGAATTATACTTTCTGGCTATATCTTCAAGCTTAAAATCTGTTTTATTTCTTATATTCCATCGTCTTATAGTTACTTTCATAGATTTCCGCGTTGTTTTACTTACTGCTAATGTAAAATTTACTACTATCCTATTTCGTTTGCTATTTTGGGCCTCCCTTGGTCGACAAGTATATCCTAAAAAATCAAATCTGATTTCTTTGTATTTTTCTTTACGATTTGTATCTTTGCAGTAGACAACCTTTGTTTTATTTGGTTAGAGCAGCGAACCACATTTCTCCATTCGCTTTCCAAGCATTTGTAGAATTTGTTTGGCTTCTTATTCTGTCTGACGATGCAATAGGGCCTCATCGAAATATCTACACCATAGTATGTCAGGATAATTTCTTATCATCCATGCATCAAATACATTTTAAAGATCGTCACGTTGGTTACATCTTCACGCTACATAAGAAGACCTTTAGAAAATCTATATTTTTTAAGGTTTCGTTTGCAGGGTAAATGAAAACCTGAAGGATTAAAAAATTACTATATTCTTTACATTTATTTTAACGCCTTTTAAATTAAGGAGATAAGAAAGATCATAACCAACACTACAAATGCATTAAGATGCAAGTAGGATTAAAAGGAGGATAAGAGAATGATTATAGAAAACTTGTCTATTAACCCTTTTATATTTACTGCGTTTAAGAAAATAGGAAAAGAAAAACAACCTTATCTGAAGCTAAGCACCTATGTAGGGCTTAGCTTAAAAATTTTCAAAAAATTAGAAAAGCAAGACTTGTGCAAAGCACGATTGGTTTGTAAAGAGTGGAAGGAGCTAATTGAACTAACTGAGGAATGGAAAAGTTTTCATGCAAAAGAAGTGAGAACTAACTCACCAACAGAAAAACAACAATCTAACTTTTTAGCTCCTAGTCAATGGAACAAACATAGAATAGCTGAGTGCTTATGGCAGGATTCTTCAACTATTATTAGTGAGTCCATGATAGCAAAAGTAAATACTGCGGCTGACTATCTAAGTAAGGAAGGATTTGAATTAAAGGGTGTTCCCAGTGATGGTGACTGTTTTTTTAGCGCTTTTTTAGGAAGTTATGCTTGTCTTTCAAGGAAAATCCCTTTGCTAGACGATCAAAAAAACAAAATTTCCTATTTAAGAGAAGCGCTCTCAGGCATCATCAAGCATACGAACAACGAAAGAGCAGAAGAAATAATAAGAAAAAGATCTTGGGTAAGCGGCTTAGGTGAAGGAGATCTGCTAGCTTCGGATTTATCTATTCCTATAAGATTGGTGACAGTCAATGAGGAACATTTGATTTGTGGCGTTAATGATATGCTTATCCTCCCAAGAGAGGGAATAGCTGCAGCTGAAACAACCCAGGAATGGGGCACTATTCCTGATGAAGAAAGACCTAAAGAATATATCCTCATTGTAGATTTAGGAGGTCATTTTATTTATGCCCAAAAGCCTTTAAAGCAGAATAACTTTCTTCCTTTAAAATCAGCAACTTCCCCTACTCTCCTTTCGGGTGAAGACCATTCTTTTTCTCCTCATATAAAAGCTAGAATGAATAAAGTTAAAAGATTTTCCCTTATAAAACAGGATTTTAATGAGGCTGGTAAACAAGAAATATTTGATCCCTCCAATCCTTTAGCTACTCTACCCTTAAAAATTTTCCAACGGATTTTCCTTTCTTTCAACAGTTTAAACGATGATGAATTAAGAAAGGTTCTTAATGCTAAAAGCTGTGCTCGCATGTTTAAGCAGCACCTACCTAGCAAGATGCAGTTGTTGACACGCTATCAACCTCAAAAATCGCCTGAGTATCTTAATAAGATTGCTGAATATCTAGACAAAATTGTTTATTCTATAGATGAAAGTAATAGTTTTTTAACAAAAATTAAGTTAAAAGAAGCAGAAGAAGCCTATACGCTAGCTTTAAAGCTGGCCACTCAAAAGAACGATTCCATCCAAGAGAGCATCTGCATAGAAAAACTAGGTGATGTTTATGTGGGTAAAGGGACACCTGAAACGTTTCTGCAAGCGGCAGGACTTTACAATTATGCTTTATACCTTGCTCCCCCAGAGCGACAAATAATTCTTAGTGATAAGCTTTGTAGAGCCCAAAACTTGATAATTAGAGCCTGTAAGGGTAACCCCTTAAGTTTAGCGATAATGCAGGAGCAATTTATTACCAATCGCCAAGTATTAAAAAATTTTAGAGAGGAAGTAGAGGAGAAAATTCAAGTCCTGCCAGAAACGCCTTCTTTCCAAGAAGTGAGGGACCTTTACCGAGATGTTGCCCAGAGTATAAAAAGCTTTTTTAGCGCTTTGGTAAATCAGGCTATCGATGTCTTAGGCCCTGCGCCTTGTGAATATGCTATGATAGGCTTTGGTTCCCTAGCTAGAGAAGAGATGACTCCTTATTCCGACCTAGAATTTGGTATCATTATACAAGAGGATACTCCTACAAATAAAAAATACTTTAAGAATCTTACGAATCTAATTCACTTAAAAGTTATCAACTTAGGAGAAACCATCCTTCCTGCTTTAAATATTCCTTGCTTACAAGCCATAAGTTTTTTTGATAGCATAACCTCACGGGGCTTTGCCTTTGATGGAGCAGGGGTAGAAGGAAAAGGCTGTAAAACCCCTTTCGGTAATGGTAAGACATTTGAGCTTATCCAAACTCCTGAAAAGATGGCCCAATATATTGGTAAGGATGAAAATGGTCAATGGTGGCATGATAAAGAGCCACATCTTCCTATGGAATTGCTAAACTTTACTCCTTTGCTTGGCAATTTTGAATTAATTAAAGCCTATGATGGAAATATTCAAGAAGTGCTTAATATGCATTATCAAGAAAGCCTTGATCTGCGCCAGTACTTAGCCAAGCAACACCTTGTACTAGCTGATATGGAAGCTTTTAATCCAGGAATGGGCGATTTAGGTAGGCAGGGCATGCTTTTTAAAGTTAAAAATGATTTTTATCGTTTTCCTCATTTGGCTTTAGACCGGCTAGCCCTTCTTAAAAAAGTAGAAGCTTCCGACACCTTTACTAGGATTGATAAACTAAGTGAGTTAAAGATTATAACGGAAGGCGCCGCCGAAAAGTTAAAGGATTGGATGAGTATAGCGCTATTTATGCGCCTCAAAACCTATTCACATTATCAAGCACAACAAGAGATGATGAATCCGCTGATTAAACCCTTTGGCTTTGATGATCCTAACCTTATTAAAAAGCAATTTGCGTTAGATCATGAAGCGTTGGAAAAGGTAAAAAAAATTTATCGTATTTTTATTCCTTTCCATCAAGCTATCCAAGATTTTCTAGCAGGCCACGAAGAAAGCCTCAAATTATCAGATTTAGAGGACCACTCCCCGGATACACAAGGTGATATAGCCCTAAGGCTTTTTCAATATAAGGAAGCAAAAAAGTATTACAAGTTAGCAAAAAAAGCAAATGCAAAAAACCCATACTTTTTAGGTTTTCTGGGCATCATTTATAATGCCCAAGGAGACTTAGATAAAGCCGCGGAATACGTTAAAAGCGCTTTTGCCATTAACTTTGAGCTTGTTGGGGAAAATCATCCCCAAATGGCAGCATTTTACAATAACCTTGGGGGCATCTATCACAGGCAAGGCAATTTAGAGCAAGCGGCTAAGTATGCACAACAAGCACTCGCCATTGATCTTAGGACTTTCGGTGAAAATCATCCCACAGTGGTAATTTATTATAATAATCTAGGGCAAAACTATCTAGAACAAGGTAATTTAGAGCAGGCGGCTGAGTATGCTAAAAAAGCTCTCGCTATTAGCCTCAAACTTTTTGGCGAAAATCATCCCAATGTAGCAACAATTTATAGCAACCTTGGAGGCATCTATCTACACCAAAGCAATTTAGACAAAGCAACCGAGTACACAAAAAAAGCGCTCATTATTGACCTTAAGCTTTTTGGTGAAAATCATCCTACTGTAGCCCTCTGTTACAACAACTTAGGACAAATCTATCACGACCAAGGTAATTTGGATAAGGCGGCAGAGTATACTAAGGAAGCGCTTGCTATTAACCTTAAGCTTTTTGGGGATACTCATCCCACGGTGGCGAGTCTTTATAGCAATCTAGGAGCCATCTGCAAAGCAAAAGGCAATTTAGGACAGGCGGATGAGTATGCCAAGAAAGCGCTTAATATTGATCTTATGCTTTTTGGTGAAAATCATCCTACTATAGCAAATAATTATCACAGATTAGGTACAATCTGCCAAGAGAAAGGGAATTTAGACAAGGCAGCCGAATATAGCCACAAAGCTCTTACTATCGGACTCAAGCTTTTTAGTGAAAATCATACTACTGTAGCCACCTATTATAACAACTTAGGACAAATTTATAAAGAGCAAGGAAATTTAGATAAGGCGGTGGAATATGCACAAAAAGCGCTCATTATTGACCTTAAGCTTTTTGGTGAAAACCATACTACTATAGCAGCATGTTATAATAACTTGGGACAAATCTACCAAAGCCAAGGCAATCTAGACAAAGCGGCTGATTACACTAAAAAAGCTCTCGCCATTGGCTTAAAGCTTTTTGGTGAAAATTATCCCACGGTGGCGATTTATTACAATAATTTGGGACAGATCTACAAAGAGCAAGGCAATTTGGACAAGGCGGTTGATTATAGCAACAAAGCTCTCGCTATTGACCTTAAGCTTTTTGGTGAAAATCATCCCAAGGTGGCAAGAGATTATAACAACTTGGGGCACATCTATCAAGAGCGAGGTAATTTAGAACAGGCGATGGAGTATGCTAAGAAAGCTCTCGCTATTAGCCTTAAGCTTTTTGGTGAAACTTATCCCGAGGTGGCGATAATTTACAACAATCTTGGAGGGATCTATAAAGAACAAGGTAATCTAGACAAGGCGGCTGAGTACACCAAGAAAGCGCTCATTATTGACCTTGAGCTTTTTGGTGATAATCACGCTGCTGTGACAACAACTTACAACAACCTTGCGGACATCCATAAAGAGCAAGGAAATTTGGAAAAGGCAGCTGAGTATATCAGCAAAGCTCTTATCATTGATCTTAAGCTTTTTGGTGAAAAACATCCCATGGTGGCAAGAGATTATAATAACTTGGGACAAATTTACAAAGAGCAAGGCAATTCAGATAAGGCGATTGAGTATAGCAGCAAAGCTCTTGCCATTCACCTTAAGCTTTTCGGTGAAAACCATTCTACTGTAGCAGGATGTTTTAACAACTTGGGACAGTATTACCAAGAACAAGGCAATTTAGGCAAGGCGGTTGATTATAGCAACAAAGCTCTCGCCATTAATCTTAAGCTTTTTGGTGAAAATCATTCCAATACGGTCATGACTTACAACAACCTTGGGGGCATCTATCATAAACAAGGCAGTTTAGACAAGGCGATTGATTACACTAAAAAAGCTCTCGCCATTAATCTGAAGCTATTTGGGGAAAATCATTCTAAGACGGCAATATTTTATAGCAACTTGGGACAATATTACCAAGAACAAGGCAATTTAGGCAAGGCTGCTGAATATATCAATCAAGCTCTCGAGATTGACATTAAGCTTTTTGGTGAAAATCATTCCGATACGGCAATGACTTACAACAACCTTGGAGGTATCTATCATATACAAGGCAATTTAGACAAGGCGATTGATTACACTACTAAAGCTCTCACCATTAACCTTAGCCTTTTCGGTGAAACCCATTCTAAAACAGCAATGTTTTATAGCAACTTGGGGCAGTATTACCAAGAACAAGGCAGCCTAGAGCAAGCGGCTGAATACACTAAAAAAGCTCTCGCCATTAACCTTAAGCTTTTTGGTGACACTCATGCTGTGGTAGCAAGAGATTACAATAACTTAGCTCAAATCTACCAAGACCAAGGCAATTTAGATAAGGCCGCTAAATACGCCAAAAAAGAGCTAGCTACTAGTGTTATACTTTTTGGCGACAACCATCATACAGTGTCCCAAGGTTACCACACGTTGAGAAAAATTTATAAAAAGCAAGGCAATTTGGAGCAAGCCGCTAAGTATACTAAGAAAGCGCTTGCCATTGGTATTAAGAGTGGAGGGGGAAATAGCTATGATATAGCAACAGCTTGCAACAAATTGGGACAAATTTACAAAGAGCAAGGCAATTTAGACAAGGCAGCTAAATACATCGAGAAGGCACTTGCCATTAACCTTGAACTTTTTGGTGAAAAACATCCCATGGTGGCAAGAGATTGCAATAACTTGGAGCAAATTTACAAAGAGCAAGGCAATTTAGATAAAGCAATGGAATATATTAATAAATCTTTTGCTATTGAACTTAAGCTATTTAGTGAAAATGACCCCAAGATGGTAGAAGATCACAATAATTCCAGAATGATCTACCAAAAGTACGGCAATTTAGACAATGCAGCTGAACGCACGCAGAAAGCACTAGCTATGGACCTGGAGCTTTTTGAGGAAAATCATATTGCTATAGCAAGCGATTACAACAACCTGGGACAAATCTACCAACACCTCGGCAATTTAGATAAGGCCACTGAATACATTGGAAAAGCTCTCGCCATTGACCTTAAGCTTTTTGATGAAGATCATCCCATGGTGGCAAGAGATTATAATAACTTGGCGCAAATCTACCAAGACCAAAGCAATTTAGATCAGGCGATTGAGTATAGCAACAAAGCTCTTGCCATTCACCTTAAGCTTTTTGGTGGCACTCATGTTATGGTAGCAAGAGATTACAATAACTTAGCCCAAATTTACCAAGACCAAGGCAATTTAGATCAGGCGGCTGAATGCACTAAAAAAGCTCTCGCCATTAAAATTAAGCTTTTGGGTGAAAATGATTTTGCGGTGAAAAGCGAGTACTACAACTTAAGGCAAATCTACCAAGATCAAGGCAATTTAGAAAAGGCCGCTAAATACGCCAAGAAAGAGCTTGCTACTACTGTTATGCTTTTTGGCGACAACCATCATACAGTGTCTCAAGTTTACCACACGTTGAGAAAAATTTATAAAAAGCAAGGCAATTTGGAGCAAGCCGCTAAGTATACTAAGAAAGCGCTTGCCATTGATATTAAGAGTGGAGGGGGAAATAGCTATGATATAGCAACAGCTTGCAACAAATTGGGACAAATTTACAAAGAGCAAGGCCATTTAGACAAGGCAGCTAAATACATCGAGAAGGCACTTGCCATTAACCTTGAACTTTTTGGTGAAAAACATCCCATGGTGGCAAGAGATTGCAATAACTTGGAGCAAATTTACAAAGAGCAAGGCAATTTAGATAAATCAATTGAATATATTAATAAATCTTTCGCTATTGAACTTAAGCTTCTTAGTGAAAATGACCCCAAGATGGTAGAAGATTACAATAATTTTAGAATGATCTACCAAAAGTACGGCAATTTAGACAAGGCAGTTGAATGCACGCAGAAAGCACTAGCTATGGACCTTGAGCTTTTTGATAAAAATCATATTGCTATAGCAAGCGATTACAACAACCTGGGACAAATCTACCAACACCTCGGCAATTTAGATAAGGCCACTGAATACATTGGAAAAGCTCTCGCCATTGACCTTAAGCTTTTTGATGAAGATCATTCCATGGTGGCAAGAGATTATAATAACTTGGCGCAAATCTACCAAGACCAAAGCAATTTAGATCAGGCGATTGAGTATAGCAACAAAGCTCTTGCCATTCACCTTAAGCTTTTTGGTGGCACTCATGTTATGGTAGCAAGAGATTACAATAATTTAGCCCAAATTTACCAAGACCAAGGCAATTTAGATCAGGCGGCTGAATGCACTAAAAAAGCTCTTGCCATTAAAATTAAGCTGTTGGGTGAAAATAATTTTGCGGTAAAAAGCGATTACTACAACTTAAGGCAAATGTACCAAAAACAAGGCAATTTAGAAAAGGCCGCTAAATACGCCAATAAAGAGCTCGCTACTAGTATGAGGCTTTTTGGCGAAAATCATCATACAGTGTCTCAAGTTTACAACGACTTGGGACAAATTTATAAAGAGAAAGGTAACTTTGAACAAGCCGCTGAGTATACCAAAAAAGCGCTTGCCATTGATATTAAGAGTGGGGGGAAAAACAGTTATGGTGTGGCGACAGCTTATAGCAACTTAGGACAAATTTACAAAGAGCAGGGCAATTTGAAACAAGCGGCTGAGTATACCAAGAAAGCGCTTGCCATTGACGTTAACCTTTCGGGGGAAAATAGCTATCGTTTAGCAACAGATTACACTAACTTAGGACAAATTTACAAAGAGCAGAGCAATTTAGACAAGGCCGCTAAATATGCCAAGAAAGTACTCGCCATTAACCTTAAGCATTTTGGTGAAAAAAGTCCTGTAGTAGCAAGAGATTACCATAACTTGGGAATACTCTACCAAGAGCAAGGCAATTTAGATAGGGCTTTGGCATATGCACAAAAAACGCTTACTATTATTATTAAGCTTTTTGGTGAAAATAATCCCATAGAAGCAAGCGATGACGATAACTTGAGAACAGTCTACCCAGATCACAGCAATCTAGATAAGGTAGCTGAGCATACACGACAAGCGCTTGCTATTGCTATTGACCTTGAGAGCCGTGGTGAAAACCCTCTTAAGGTAGCGACAATTTATAATAATCTTGGAAGAACCTATAAAAAACAAGGCAAATTAGACAAAGCGGCTGACTATACATTAAAAACGCTTACTGCTGTTCTTAAGATTTTTGAGGAAGATCATCCTATGGTAGCAAAATTTTATAACAACTGTGGAATAACTTGCGAAGAAAAAGGCAATTTAGAGCAAGCCGCTCAGCATATCAAGAAAGCGCTTGCTACTAACCTTAGTTTTTTTAAGGAAGCAGCTTATAAGTCAGAGATCTTAAAGTAAAAGGAAAGCATTCATCGTTTTTAATTATCTGCAATAGATAAAACTTAATCTGTCATTGGTGATGAACCTAAAAAATATAAAAACACCATAAGACTTTAAAGCCTGCCGCCTATAAAAGCGGCAGGGCTGATCTGAAGCAAGCGACTAAGATCAATAAGAAGTGACAAAATGTCAAATTCAGTAATTCATCACAAAGCTATCAAAAAAAGTGGGGTATTTTAAAGCTAGCCGAAACATTAGGAAATGTGCCTTAAAGCTTGCAAAATGAGGAGATATTTTAAAAATTGCTTTTATAAATTCAAGACCTTTACGAAACAGGTGGAGAAGCAACTCTTCAAGAGATGATACTAAAAAAAGCCTTGGTGTCCTACTCTTGGATTGTCTACTTAAGATAGGTCTTTTCCTTCCTTTGGTTTTTCCTCCCTCTTAAGCATATCCCTCAGGAGTCTGGGGCTTTCACTTTCTGACTATCAGCTATGGCTGCTAATGATTCTTCCTTCTTTTCCTTACCTTCTTTTCTTCTTTCATAGATAGGTTTTTATCTCCTCCAATTTCCTAGCAAGCTTCCGCCTAGAAAAATAATTAAACTTTAGCTTACAAAAAAGAAAATTGTGGGGAGCGTGCCTCTCTTGGCATCCTATACGGTTTACATAAAACTAGCATCTACTAATGCCTTTCGTTGAGGGTACCTAAACAGCCTCCATCCTTTTTCATAGAAAACAGAGAAAACATGCTTTATTTCTTCCACTCTTTATCACTTAAATCGTCACGAGAACTTCTATGCATTGAGCCTCTCCTTCCTTTGAATTTGCTTCCATCTTATTAGAATAAGAGCCAACCCTTAAAAAGCTCAAAATTTACATCAGGATATCCACTTGCTATTTGAAGGAGCGAATGAAAAAAAAGCTTGGCGACTTTGATACTGCTCTGCGCCAAAGCATAAAAAAAACCAGATAGATGAAAAATGTGATCATGAGTTACTTAAAATGATCTGTCACCTGCAAAATTTTTAGCTTCTGTTGCATAATAAGCAGACTCTCATTATTATAAAGCGATTCATTTCAGGAGCTATAAAATGGCACATATTGACAAAGATACTATTCAGAACCTAATGGCTTTAAGTCGCATCGAGTGCACAGAAGAACAAAAAGAAGTCCTGCTTAACAATTTAAAAAAAATTATTGGATACTTCGAACAATTGAATGAAATCAATACCGATGATGTGCCACCTTGTGATCATGTTCTTACTGATATGTACAATGTGATGAGAGAAGATGTGCCTGGGCCCACCCTGCCCCGTGAAAAGTTTTTATCCAATGCTCCTGCGCACATTGGAGGAATGATAAAAGTTCCTACCATCATTAAGCAAAACTGATTATCTGAAGGAAAGACATGATACACACACTGACCGCATGCGAAATTAAAGATAAGTTTTTAAAAGGAGATCTTACCGCGCTAGCTGTTACGGAAGCTTTTTTAAAGCGTATCGATCAATATGACAGCCAGATTGGAGCTTTTCTTGCAGTGTACAAAGAGCGTGCGATTGAAAAAGCTAAGCAGCTAGATAAGAAGAAAGCTTTAGGGGAAAAATTAGGAAAGCTTGCGGCTGTTCCCATAGCTATCAAGGATAATATTCATATTAAAGAAGAAATTTCTACCTGCGCTTCTAAATTCCTCGTTAATTATCGCGCTCCCTTTGATGCTACGGTTGTTCGCCTTTTGGAAGAAGAAGATGCTATTCTTTTAGGCAAGACTAATATGGATGAATTTGCGATGGGCTCTTCTAATGAAAGCTCTGCTTTGCAAAAAACTTATAACCCCTGGAACTTAAAATGCACTCCTGGTGGCTCTTCAGGTGGATCTGCTGCTGCTGTTGCTGGACGCTTATGTCCCCTTGCGCTAGGTAGCGATACAGGAGGATCTATCCGTTTGCCCGCTTCCTTTTGTGGAGTCGTGGGCTTTAAACCTACCTACGGAAGAGTTTCTCGCTATGGATTAGTTGCTTATGCTTCTTCCCTGGATCAAATAGGCCCTTTTGCTACCAACACGCGAGATGCCGCTTTAGTGATGGAAGTGATTGGAAAGCACTGTGAAAAAGATTCTACCAGCTTACCCGCTGAAGCGGACGATTACCTTGCGAAGATGAATAGTGACATTAAAGGAAAAAAGATTGGAGTGCCTTGGCATTTTTTAGATACTCTTGCTGCCGAACCTAAAGAAGTCTTTAACAATTCTTTAGAAGTTCTAAAAAGCTTAGGAGCTGAAATAGTAGAAATAGATTTAAGTATTTTAAAGTATTCTTTACCTGTCTATTACATTTTGGCCACAGCCGAAGCTTCTACCAATTTAGCACGCTTTGATGGAGTGCGCTATGGCCACCGTTCGAGTCGCGCTCAAACCTTAGAGGAAATCTATGATTTTTCAAAAAGTGAGGGCTTTGGAGAAGAAGTGAAGCAAAGAATTCTTTTAGGCACCTTCGTACTTTCCTCTGGTTATCAACAGGCCTACTATAAAAAAGCACAAAAAATTCGCACTTTAATTATACAAAGCTATCAAGAAGCTTTTAAAAGATGTGACTTGGTAGCTAGCCCCGTTAGCCCTTTTGCGGCATTTGAAATAGACTCGATTAAAGATCCTATACAAATGTATTTAGAAGACATCTACACGATAGGCATTAACTTAGCAGGCCTTCCTGCCATCAGCATTCCTGCCGGTTTTTCTACTGAGGGAAAACCTATGGGCTTGCAATTAATAGGCCCCCAAAAAGATGAGGTAGGTGTTTTCCAAGTCTCCCACGCTTTTGAAAAGGCGACCGCCTATCATATGCACATGCCTGAACTAGTGAAATAGGAGAAATTCAATGACGCAGCATACTAACTGGGAAGCCGTAATTGGTCTTGAAATACATGCCGAACTTAACACCAAAACTAAACTGTTTAGCGTAGCTCCCAATCATTTTGGCGATGAACCTAACACAAACATTACAGAAGTCTGCACAGGCCAGCCAGGAGCTCTACCCGTACTTAATAAGGAAGCCGTTCGAAAAGCCGTGCAATTTGGATGTGCCATCAATTCTACTATCGCTAAATTTAGCAAATTTGATCGCAAATCCTACTTTTATCCTGACAGCCCTCGCAATTTTCAGATCACGCAATTTGAGCAGCCTATTGTATTGGGAGGAACTGTTGTCGCCGAGGTTAATGGAATAGAAAAAACTTTTGCTGTCAACCGGGTACACTTAGAAGACGATGCGGGCATGCTTAAACATTTTACCAATTTCGCGGGTGTGGATTATAATCGCGCAGGTGTTCCTTTGATTGAAATTGTGTCTGAACCCTGCATTCATTCGGCCGATGAAGCTGTAGCTTATGCATCAGCTATCAAAGCCATTTTACAATATATTGATGTTTCGGATTGCAACATGGAAGAGGGCTCGTTACGCGTGGATGCAAATATTTCCGTGCGCCTGAAAGGAGAAACTGGGCTTCGTAATAAGATTGAAATCAAAAACATGAATTCTTTCAGCAATATGCATGTAGCTATTGAATGCGAAATTAAACGCCAGATCTCTGCCTACATGAAGCACCCTAACACCCCTTACCACCAAATTATCCAACAGTCCACTTATCGATGGGATCCGGAAAAAAAAGAGACGGTCATTATGCGCCGCAAAGAGCGAGCCGATGACTATCGCTATTTTCCTGAACCTGATCTTGTGCCTATTGTTCTGACCGATAGCTATATCGAGGAAGTACGTCAGTCATTACCGGAATTGCCTTTACAAAGAGAAAGGCGTTATGTAGCCGAGCTGGGTCTTTCTCCTCATCACGCCTTTGTTTTAACGCAAGATAAGCCGATAGCTGATTACTTTGAGGAAGCTCTTAAAAATTGCTCAAATGCACGCAACCTTTGTAATTGGATCATTGTAGAATTTGCAGGAAGGCTTAAAGATTCGGGTAAAAATCTTTTAACTCTTGGTATTCCTCCCATTCAGCTAGCCAAGTTAGTAAACATGATTGACAAAGGAACGATCACTGGAAGAATAGCTAAAACTGTGGCTGATCAAATGGTGGCTCAACCCCAAATGGATTGTGAAAAAATCGTAGCTGATAATCCTGATTTTAAACCGGTGAGCGATCAAGGAGAAATTGCAGCTATTGTAGATAGAGTAATAGCGCAAAACCCTCAATCTATTGCTGATTTTAAAGCAGGTAGAGAAAAAGCATTTGCTTTTTTAGTGGGCCAAGTGATGAAAGAGACTAGAGGTAAAGCAGCCCCTACCGTAGTAAACGAGATGCTCAAGCAGCGTATAAATTCCTAGATAATAAGCTAATAGGTTTGTCAAAAACTTCTATTTTCTGGCTTTATTCTTTTAAATTTATTTTTAAATGTTTAAGGGAGAAAAGCTTAAAAACTAGGCACTCTTTTTAGCAAGCTTTTAGGTGAAAAAATTAAATAAAAACGCTCGAAAAATTATAAGCTCTACCTAAGATGTAGGTATTCACTTAAAATCCATTCAAACAAACTCTTCCTTTTTTGTTGGAGTTCAAGCCCGCTAAGGAAATAAGTAATAGACAACCTCTTCGCTCGTTTTAATTATTTCCAGCATTAAAAAATTTGTGCAAAAATTTTTATCTTGTAGCAATCTTTTTTCTAAAGCTACTCCAATTAAAAGGGAGTGGATAAAAAGAAAAGCAGGACTCTTAGAATCCCCCTTTAAGCTTCAGATAATTAAGCTTTATAAAGCATTTTTTCATTTGCTTTTTTAGAAAGATAGCTTCCTAATGAAGCTTGCCAAATGACTGCAGCAGTAGCAAGAAAGACAGGCAGCACTAACATGCCTATCCCCCAACAGCCGATAATTACAGGCACGGAATAAGCGGATAGAAATACTTTAATCCTGTTTACAGCCTTTTCTATCGATTTACTAAAAGCTATCCCTATTACTAATGAAATAAAGCACATTCCAGGATTGGTAGCAAAAAGAGCTATGGTTAATAAGCTAATAAACACAACGTTAGCCACTTCTTTCACTTTGGAAAAAGTCTGAGAAGCTTTCTCTCGCCATGCAGGATTAACGGGCAGATGAATAGATCCTCTATCACTCTTCAAGTCGATAGATGCTAACGTCGTCATATAAACCTCTTTTTTATTGAGGAAGTATTATGCTAAATCAGAAGATAAGAAACAAGCCTGAAATGTTTTATTGACAAAGTGAAGAAGAAATTCATAATATCAGCCCCAACGGGGTTAAAAATGGAAAGCGACGACATTGGTGAATTTAAAATAACTAAAAAAGTTAAAATGAAGCTTAAAAATAAAAAGCTTCTTAAAAAGCAACTTGCCCAAGGTAAAACTGCTCAGCAAATTTTAGAATTTAGCGATGAAACCATGGCTAAATTCTATGGCGCTGCCTATCGCCTATTCGACCACCGCCGCTATGTGGAAGCTGCTCAAGCTTTCTTATTCCTAGTCACTCTTAATCCTTATAACCATGAGTATTGGGTGGGGCTAGGGATGTGCTCACAACTCAATAAAGATTACGAAGCTGCTATCGATGCTTACGAAATGGCAGCTATATGCCGTATTGATAACCCTGTGCCCTATTTTTATCTAGCTAAATGCCTCTTTGCTCTGCATGATAGAGAAAGTGCCCTGCAAGCACTAGATTTGGCAATAGAATATGCCTCCAACCATCCTGAATTTTTAGAACTTCAGCATCATGCCGAAAATGCTAAACGGCTTTTACTTAAAGATATATAAATATTATTTTTTATATATTCTCTTACGCTTCTAATATTTAATTAAGCCCGAGGGTGAAATTCATCGAAGCTTTTTTGCAAGCGAGACTTGCTTATCTGCGTGTATCTATCCGTACTACTGATACTTGCATGCCCAAGCATTTCTTGGATAACGCGTAAGTCAGCTCCATTTTCTAATAGATGGGTGGCAAATGAATGTCGAAGAGAATGAGGGGATATATTTTTAAGGATACCTGCCTTTTTCATATATGTTTTGATCATCCTCCATACACTCACCCGATCGATAGGTTTTCCCCGGCTAGAGACAAATAATTCTTTAGTTTTTTCACTCTCTGCTAATGAGCGATAATGATGAAGATAATGATCGACAGCTTGGATAGCTTTAAATCCTATAGGAACTAAACGTTCTTTCTTTCCTTTACCCATCACCCGCACATATTCATCATCGACATCATAAATCTTCAAGCTACAAACTTCAGAGACCCGCAGTCCGCACGCATACATAATTTCTAGCATGGCTTTATCTCGTGAGCCTTGTAACGTCTCTACATCGGGAGCTTCTAATAATCTTTCAATTTCTTCGTAGGAAAGCACTGTAGGGATAAGCTGCCAAGCTTTAGGCGTAGCAAAATATAAGGAGAAATTGGTTGGCAAATTTCCTTCTCTTTTTAGAAATCGACATAATACTTTAATGGCGATGAGATTGCGTACAATACTTGAACTGGCATATCCTGCAGCTTGTAGAGAGGCCACAAAATCCATCAAATGTTCTTCATCGACCTGTTGTATAGCAGTCAAGCCTTTCTTTCTTATAAAAGCAAAGAATGCAGCTATATCTCGCTGATAAGCTTCTATAGTATTTACTGCTAACCCTTTTTCCGATCCTATGTAGCTTAGAAAATCTTCAAAAATAGTATCCAAGAGACTAAAAGAGGATTTCTGCATGGCTTTATCGAGATAACTTTTCGGCAATTTTTACTTGAAGAGCTTTAATGTCGCTAGGGCTCAATGGCTTTCGTTTAACAGCCCACATCTCTTCTGTAGCTGCCACCTCATAAATAGCGACAACAGATCCATCCTCCTGCGGCAGCTCTTGCCTTAAATAAATAATTTTTCGTCGCGCTAGATAAAGTGCCAATATGAATGCTTCTGCCCATTCTTCTTCAGAAGGAGATTGTAATAAGTTTTTCAATAAATAAAAGGCTTTTTCATCACGTGTTTTAAAAGATATTTCTTCCTTTTCTTTTTTTGAAACGACCTTAGCTTTCCAAGCCGTTTTAGCCCTTGTGCTAAAATCTTCTTTAGCAAATTTTTCCCAACAAGCTAAGCAAAAGTCTTTCCTCTGGTATCCTTCTTCTTGAAAAAGCAAGATCGAATAAAACTCCATCCCTGGAATCAAAGGTTCGTTGCCATGCATACAATGCGCGGCACGTTTGGGAATCTCTATTTTCAACATATTTTTCTCCCTAGGACACTACAAAGTCTCTAAATGGCGGATCATTGCCTCGCCTAAAGCAAACTCAGATTTTTCGCCTATTCCTCTTTTAAAAGAAAATTGATCAATAATTTTATTAGCTAAAATTTTACCCAATTGCACTCCCTCCTGATCAAAGGAATTAATCCCCCAGATAAATCCTTCAAAGGCCACTTTATGCTCGAAGTAGGCAAGTAATGAGCCTAAAATGTGGGGTGTTAACTGACGGGCTAAAAGAATATGAGAAGGCCTATTGCCAAAAAAGCTTTTATTTATATTGTCAGGATTTTTTTGGCCGGCTGCTAAAGCTATGGCTTGCGCAAAAAGATTAGCTAGCAGCTTCTCTTGAGAATAAGTGCCTTTATATAAAAAATCTTTTTTATGCTGAGATTCTTTAAAACCAATAAATTCCACAGGAATGGGAGCTGTTCCTTGATGAATAAGCTGAAAAAACGAATGTTGGGCATTGGTACCTGGCTCCCCCCATATGATAGGCCCTGTCTGAAAGTTAACTTGATTTCCTCTTCGATCGGTATGTTTCCCGTTAGATTCCATGTCAAGCTGTTGAATATGAGCAGGAAAACGTGATAAAGCTTGAGAGTAAGGAATAAGCGCCACGGTAGGATGCCCTAAAAAATTTCGATTCCAAATGCCTAATAAGGCTCCTAATAAAGGCAGATTATGCTTGATACTTGGATTTAAAGCCACCTTATCCATCGCGTTGGCGCCTCTGAGTAGCTCCCAAAACACTTCAAATCCAAAGGCAAAAGAAAGCATTACTCCCCCTACCATTGAGGTAGTAGAATAACGTCCTCCAATCCAATCCCAAATGTAAAAGCTTTCTAGGTATTGCTGGGGGTTATCCATAGGACTGCCACGACCTGTGACAGCTATAAAATGATTACGAGGATGAAGGGAAGCTTTTTGGAAGTGTGAGCGAACGATTTCTTCATTCGTTAATGTTTCAAGGGTGGTCCCAGATTTTGACACGCAAACCACTAACGTAGTAGACAAATCTACATTTTTAAGAACCATGGCTGCATCATCAGGATCTACATTAGAAATAAAATGCACTTTTCGGCCCTTTTTTTGCAAAGGCTGCAAAGCTATATAATGAGCTTTAGGTCCTAAATCCGAACCTCCAATACCAATCATGATTAAATCTGTAAAGCGCTGGTCTTTATCAATTTTATTGATAAAATGCTGCAGCTTATCGATCTCTTTTTTAGCCTCTTTTGTTGCTTCGCAGGCCTCTTTCGCTTGATTAGGAGCCTCAAAAAAATCTCTTACCGCGGTATGCAAAACCTTTCTATTTTCACTTGGAAAACCTTCGATTTTATTAACAACTTCACCCGCCTGCATCTTTTTCATTTCTTGTAGTACGCCTGCTTCGCGTGATAGCTCCACCAAAGCCTGCATAACCTCTTCTGTCACCTGCTCTGTACCATACAAAAATTTTATACCACAAGCTTCAGCACTAAGCTGCTGCAAACGAGCTGGAGTTAAGAGATGGGGATCCGTTAAGTCGCAAGGATGCTTGGCCAGTTCCTTTAACGTGGCAGTAGCAAGAAAGCGATCAAATGATCGACTGTTCACACAACATTTTTCTACCATAGACATAAAAAACCTCATCTGAATAGGATAGCCTTGTTATAACCGATGAACAATAAATGATGAAGGGCAAACTTAAGATTTATCAACAAAATTTTATTACATTTTTGTCCCTTGAAAAGGAAAACTCAAATTCTAAGCTTTTCCCTTATCCAAAACCTTAATATAAAAGGATGTTAGGCTGTCTTACTGGCCATCTTTATTATTCATCATGCTAAAAAATCCTTTTTCACTTTTTACATAAGGGATTTCTTTTGCTAACCCTAGGGAAGGGCCCACAGTAATGACTGTCCCCCCGGCAGCACAAAAGCCTTGCAGGTTGCGCTTACCTTGCCTTGTTAAGCTGGGGGAAATGACGACTAAATAGTCTAGCCCTTCCCATTCATGAAGAAGATAATTTTCAGGGATAATATTAAAAGCAACTTCTTTCTTTAATAAATCGTGTAAGATGTCTTCTAGCTCTTGATAAGTTTGTTGATCTATCCACTGATAGGGAGGAAGGCAAACACCTACCGGTGCAGGCTTAAAATTAAATAAGTGGGGAAGCTTACTATTTTCAATGATCAGATGTAATCTACTCCATCGTTCTCGATGGGTAAGCTGAACTTCTAAACTTAAACTTAAAGATAGATCTTTATCCAAAGTCACAAAGATAGGCATTTCCTCAGGCATTCGATTGGCTAAAAGTGTTAAATATTCTGCTCCCACCTCGCGTGCAAATAATGCTTGAGAGGTAGAAAAGGGTAATTGATCATTCTCATTACCCCTCGTAGTTTTCCACTCTCTATAATTAGATTGCAGCTCATCATCCCAGCTCATTTGAGATTTAAAGTTTACGGGCCCTCGGTAAATGTTTACCCCCAAGGTTTGAGCTTTAAATTTATTCCATAAATTATCCCGAAAGTGCTCAAGAGAAAGAAGCAGAGATAAAAACTGGGTTTGATTAGATAAGGGAAACTCTAAACGATCAAATAAACCTAAGTCTAGGTCCCAAAAAAGTAGAAAGCCTTCTTTCGAATAATTTTCTGCCACCTTTTCTATTTTTTTCCAATCAAGGCTTGCCGTCACTTTACCATCTAATTTAAGTGAAATAACATTATAGCCAGCAGGAATTTCTTCATCCTCCGCTTGCCATTCATAAAGATTAGGATTAAAAATTTTTCCTTGGTAATAAAAGTAAGGTTTATCCCAAACTAGCCTTTCTGTATCTTCAGAAATATCCTCGGTATTCATTTCTTGATAAACCTATGATAGCGAATCATTTTACCTTTTGAACGCCAAAGTTCCTCAAAATAAGAAGTGCCATAATCGACTTCTTCTGTAGAAAAGTAGGGAGAGGGATAGTAAGATTTAAAATCTGAGGCTGACAAGAAAACTTGAATCGCCTCTTGCGAGTAGCTTATATCATCCGTAACAAAAGTGAGAGCTTTATCTGTTTGCATCACCCGAGCTAATTCATGGACAAATTGAGGCTGTATTAAACGATGCTTAGCATGTCGCAATTTAGGCCAAGGATCCGGAAAGTTGATGAACACGTTAGCAATACTAGCTGAAGGAAAATAATTGCTAGTGGCCATTAACCCTTCTCCACAAACTACAATCAGATTTTTGAGTGAGCAATTTTTAATTTTAGACCAGATTTTTCGCACACGGGTAAATTTTCTTTCAATGGCTACCCAATTAAGATGAGGATGAGCCCCTGCTTGTGCTACTATCCAAGCTCCATTTCCACTGCAATATTCTAAATTGACGGGTTGCTCATTACCAAACAGCAAAGGATGAGACCACCCAGGAAACTCAAAATGATTTTGAGCAAGATGCCTATCGGGTAAGTACCAAACGCCATCATGGATGGTAACCTTTCTATCATTTTTAGGAAAGGGTGGTATCAAATCAGCAGGTTTCATAATTCCCATATTTTTTGAAACAAGTTAATATAATCTGTCATCAAAGTATGCAGCCAGGGTTACATCATTTCAAGCTGCGTAAATAGAAAACGGCTTTAAGTCAATCGATCCTTCATCTATAATGCTTAAGAGGGAAAAAGAAAGCCTTTTTAAATTTTACTTAAAATAAGATATATCAAATCTGCCAAAAAGTCTACTGCTTATCTGTGTGGATTAAGGAACTCTATGATCGGTCGAAATAATGAATGTTGGTGTAAAAGTGGTAAAAAATGGAAAAAATGCCATTTTCCTCATCTCGATCCTAAGTTAAAAGAAACCGAACATTCCCAGTTTTTAAAGAAAGAATATTTGAAAAGGTACAATATTATCCTTAAAAACGAGCAGGAAATTAAGGGAATACGTAAAGCATGTCATCTAGCTTCCTATATTCTAGAAGAAACCTGTAAAAGAGCTAAAGCGGGCATTACCACCCTGGAAATCAATGATTTTGCGCATCAGTTGCATTTAGAGATGGGGGCCATCCCTGCCCCTCTTCACTATGGACATCCACCTTTTCCTAAAAGTATTTGTACTTCTCTTAATGAGGTCATTTGTCATGGAATTCCTAATAAAATCCCTTTAATAGAGGGAGATATATTAAATATTGACGTCACCTGCATTTTTGAAGGCTACTATGGCGACTGCAGCAAGATGGTTAGCATAGGTAAAATCTCAGAAGAAAAACAGTTAGTCATGGAAGTAGCGTATGAATGTTTAAAACGCTCTCTTGCTATTTGTAAACCTGGGGTGGAAATCAAAGAAATTGGTAATGTAATAGAAGCTTATGCGCGCTCACATCACTGTTCTGTTGTCCATCAGTTTGTAGGACATGGGGTAGGAATAAACTTTCATGAAAATCCCCAAATTCCTCATGCCTATAATGGAAGCCAGATCCCTTTGGCACCGGGGATGATATTTACCATCGAGCCTATGATTAATGCAGGGGTTCAAGAGGCGATAATCGACCCAGAAGATGAGTGGACAGCTCGCACTAAAGATGGTAAAGCGAGTGCTCAATTTGAGCACACTTTACTTATTACTCATGAAGGGCATGAAATTTTAACTAACTGGCAAAGGTAACTGTTTTTAATTTCCCCCTAACACTCCCTTCTCATTTATATACCTAATCTCGTTTGCATTCATTGCAAGTCAGCAGTAAGAGCAAGTAGAGCTGTTTTTAACTTTTTCTATAAGCACAAAAAAATTTATAAGCTAAGCTTAGTAATAATCTCGTTTAAACTCTCTACCTCTAGATAATAATTTTTTTCTAAACTATCCAATTGGTTTTGCATTTTAATGATATGTTGCGTTAAGTGTTGCGCATAAGGGTCTACATTAAACTGCTCTTTTTCTTGAATAAGCAGTTGTAATTGAGAAATTTTTTCTTCGGCATAAAAAAGCTTTTGCCTGGTGTGCTCTAAAACAGTAGATTTATCATTAAATTGCTCTTTCAGCTGTAAGTACATTCCCTCGGCACGACGTCTTAAAGCATACTCCTCATGAGGAGTGGGTGTAGACTGAAGAATAAGCTTTTGTTCTTTATCTTTACTGGCATGCTGCTTAGCATCTTCCTCTGCCTTTTCTATCGCCAGGCGGACTGCCTCCAGCTCCTGCATGTTTTCCTTTAAAGCTTCTTCTAACCGCACTTTTTCCTGCTCAAGACCCTTAAACTGTTGGACCTCATCTTGAAGCTTTGTAAGAGCAGCTTTTAAGCTTATCTTTTCCTGGTGCAAGTCTTCTATTTGGTTGGCCCATTTTTCTTGTAGATCTTGATAGGCTATTTTCTCTTCCTGAAGCTGAGTTAGTTCTTTTCCATGCGTTTGTAAATCTTCTAAAGCACTCTGTAGGCTAAATTGTATATTAAATATCTCTTGATCTTTGGTGTTAATCAGCTCGCTAAGATTTTGAGTTTCACTCTTATGGTAAAGAATACAATCTTTAAGCTCATTTTGCGCTTGCTGCAGCTGCTTTTTTACTTCAAGAGAAGCTTTTTTTTCTTCTTCCAGTTCCTCACAAGCTTCCTTTTCATTAAAACTTTTAAGCTCTAGCTCTTTTTGTAGGAAGTGCACTGTATCCTTAGAACGCTCAATTTCTTGCTTGGCAAGTTCTATCTCTTGAGTAGCTTGTTCAGATCGCTTTTCTAGCCTGGAGCTTTTCTCTTCAAAATCTTTTAGTGTCTGAGAAAGAGCTTCAACCTGCTCTTCAAAATGTTGAATTTCTAGCTGATGTTGGCTTTTTAACTTTTCTATATTTTCTGCAGAATGACTATCGAGGATGCCCGCACCCTTTTCCAGCTCTTCATGGGCTTCTTGAAGTTGATCTTTTATATAGAGAATTTCTTTACGTTTTTCCAAAAGCTCATCTAGCATACGCTCATTTCTAACCGCTTGATTATTCAGCTCTGCAGTGAGTAAATGCACCTCTTTCTTAAAAGCTTGAGCCTCTTGCTTAGAATTTGTTAACTCCTCAGTAAGCATTTCTAATTGTTTATTTGCGCTTTGCATGTCCGCTTGGTATTGCAGTCTAAGCTTTTCTAAGGGGGGTTCATCCTGCATAAGCTTGAGTGCTTCTGTTCGTTTAGCTAGCTCTTTATTAACTTCAACAAGTTGATCGCTAAGCTGCAGCACTTCCCCACGCTTGTCCAGCAGCTCTTGTAATAGCTGCTCCTCTTTAAAAGATCTTATTTCAAGTTCATGTTTAATAGCTTGGGCATCAACCTTATATTTTTCACTTTCTAGCTTAACCTGCTCAATCTCCGCTTGAGAGCTTTTTAAAAGAGCGTCTAGATGATTATTTTTCTGCTGAGAGTGGTAGAGTTCTTGAGAGATTTTCTCTATCTTTTCTTGAGCATTTTCTTTTACATGCTGGCTTTCTAACGTCCCCTTTTCAAGCTTAAAGACGCCTTCTTCTGTAGCAGAATAGGGAGATTGAATCCCTTGTATAAGAACTAAAGCAGTATCATAGCTGTAGCTGGTGATAAAAAAAGTAAGTAAAATGGAAAGAGTAATCCCTCCATACCACACCGGAGAATTAATTATTATCGGATGATAGAAAGAGAGCAAAAATGCTAATGAAAAACCAGCTAAAAGGAGACCGCCTCTTTTTAAATACCAGCAAACAGGTAACCCTAAAAGAAGAGTAAAGGCTAACAAGGGTGTGAGTGGAGTGGGCCGTAAGAGCATGATGAAAAGGGTAGCTAGGGCTAAGAGTGGACCTACCACGCTCCATAGAAAAAACTGACGTTCACGCGTTAAGTTCATTACTATTACAAAAATGCTCTAAAGTCTATTAATAGGGTCAACCTTATAACAAACTCATCAAAATGTAAAGTAGTAAGTGTGAGAGACTGCTTAATAATATTAAAAGGGAGCTTGGCTGCTGTAACCTGAATTTAATCAGTAAAGGCAATAGAGAGACCAGATATTTCTATTGGCGATGAAAAATTCTGCAGACTTAAATTAGAACTCTGATTGTAGAATATTAAACAAGGATATTACTTTTCCTTTCACTAAAA
This sequence comes from Neochlamydia sp. S13, assembly GCF_000648235.2. NCBI lineage: Bacteria > Pseudomonadati > Chlamydiota > Chlamydiia > Parachlamydiales > Parachlamydiaceae > Neochlamydia > Neochlamydia sp. S13. The sequence continues at coordinate 1,348,040 of NZ_AP017977.1, forward strand.
AGAGCCCTCACTCCATAAAAATATATGCTACAGGATAAAAAAATGCTTTTAGGTACGCTTATTCCTTCCAATCATTTGTTCAAAAATAAAGGTGGGTCCGCCTACATTTCCTGCGCAATAAATATTTTCTTCTAATTAAGCAAGATAAAAGGTCAAGGTTAATTTTATTAGTCTCTATTCCTTAGAATTAACGACCCCTGCTTTTTTCTTAGGAAAGAAGCCTTTTTAAGTAAGGCTTAATTCTTCATAAGAAAGCTTCTTCTTCTTTTTCATCGATAAAGGATTGAGCTCCTTGTAATAGATAAGCAACTAGGGAAGCGTCCCCTTCATAAGTCATCTGCACCTGCATGTTACCATCTTCAACAGGCTTATCGCAAGTGATAAGAACATAACAAGCATGATTTTTAGCTAACGTATCGTATAATTGCTTTTGCTTATTAGACTTCATCTACTCTCCTTAGCATTTGCCTCCACCTCTGATTACTTTTTGGCTTAAAGCCTCTTTATAGATTCTATTTATCAATTAAAAGCTCACTCTACCATTTATGCTTTTAACCTAATATTTGTCACATTATACGATGGGAGTAATTATGAAAAGTTAATTTGATAAGATTTTTTATTGAATGTGTAAGCTAATGTAAATAGGCACTCTACAAAAAAGTTTTTCTAAATTAGTGGGTCCTTTACCCTTTAAGTAGAGAAAAAAAGTCAAAAAAAAACCTCCTCTAAAGCTGAAGTGAAAAAAAATCTAAGCTTATTTTTATCTTCTTGCTTGGCATTTGCCTCAAAGAAAAGATAAACACCTACTATTCTTTTATTTAGTAAAATAGTCGTAGAAGGAGTCTGCCCTCATGCCTGGCCATTCATAATTTTTTTCATTTAAATCACCGATAGGGCTATCTATCGCTCTTCCATATAGTAATCTGGCCTGCGTCTTCGGACCATAACAATCTTCTTTTATTTGACTCTCCTGCTCACCAACATTCTGTTCCTCTCCTGCCTCTAAAGGCATATATCCTATCACCACTATTCCCATTAAAAAAGCTAATCTATACATTTTTTCTCCTTTGCCACCATAAATAGTATTATTTATTTTTTGAATAATTTTTCAATCTTTTAATCACTTAAAGAGGATAAAGAAGCTGAAAGCACCAGGATATTTCTCTCTTTTAACATTTTTTAGTCGGCCAGGTGTCATCATGGATAGGGATAGCTAATTTTAGACTTTAAGGCAGAAATAGTTAATATTTAAAAAAGATCTTTTCAAAAGTAGCTGACCTACCTATACTACAAGATGAATAGATGTAAATTTTTTAACTTTCACCTGATTATCCATCTTTAAATTGCTCAATCAAAATGCTTATGGAAATTGTTGTTGGCTACATTGAGAGAATTACCTTTCAAAATGCAGAGACAGGCTATACGGTTGCACAGCTAAAAACAGCTCAATTAAAAGAGCTTGTATGTGTGGTCGGAGTCATGCCTACTGCTCTTCCTGGAGTTACGGCGCGCTGTAAAGGACATTGGAAGCAACATTTGGTCCACGGCCGGCAATTCATCTGTCAAGAATATCAAGTAGAAGCCCCTGCTGATCTTTTAGGAATCAAGAAATACTTAGGCTCAGGGCTGATCAAAGGAATTGGCCCTAAATATGCTGAGCGCATTGTGGAAAAATTTGGGATAGAAACCCTCAATGTAATTGATCAAGCTTCTCATAAATTATTAGAAATTGAAGGGCTAGGAGAAAAAAGAATTGAAAAAATTAGATCCTGCTGGGATGAGCAAAAATCTGTGCGAGAGGTCATGATATTTCTGCAGTCTAAAGGTGTAAGTCCTGTCTATGCTCAAAAAATCTATAAAAATTATGGTAATCATAGCATTGAGAAAGTTCAGCAAAACCCTTACATTCTTGCCCAAGAAATTACAGGCATTGGATTCAAAACAGCGGATGCTATTGCCAAAAAAATGGGAATGGAACACGATGCCCCTTCAAGAATTGATGCAGGCATTGAATTTATCTTATCCGAATTGGCTAAGGATGGACATGTCTGTTTTCCTTTAGAAGAGTTTGTTGCCGAAGCTTCAGAAAAGCTGGAGGTGGAGAGCCTCAAAGTGAATGCCCGTATTTCCTCTTTAAAAGATGAACGGCGCATCGAACTATTCGATCTGGTTAACAACCAAAAGATTCAAACTTTTATCTGGAATATGTCCTTGTTTGTAGCAGAATCGGGCATTGCCCGTGAAATTAAACGGTTAAATAGCTGTGCATGTAATTTAAGGGCTGTGGATATTCCAAAAGCTCTTGAGTGGGTTCAGTTAAAGTTAAATATTAAATTAGCTAATAACCAAAGCATTGCTATAAAAAATAGCCTTTATCAAAAACTTCATATTATCACAGGCGGCCCCGGTACGGGGAAAAGTACCATCACGAATGCTATTTTAGCTATTACAGAAAAATTGAGTGGTAAGATTCTCTTGATGGCGCCTACTGGGCGTGCCGCTAAGCGTATGAGTGAAATTACAGGTAAAAAAGCCTCCACTATTCATAGTATATTGGAATACAATTTTAAAAATGGGGGTTTTAAACGTAATCGCGAAAATCCTTTGGATTGTGATTTACTGATAGTGGATGAAGCCAGTATGATTGATACCTTTCTTATGTATAGCTTATTAAAAGCTATTCCCAATACATGCAGACTTATCTTTGTGGGAGACATTAATCAGCTACCAAGTGTAGGCCCTGGCAATGTCTTAAGCGATATGATTAACTCACAGACAATCTCAGTCACCCTGCTAACAGAAATTTATCGTCAAGCGGCAGGCTCGCGTATTATTACTAATGCTCATAAAATTAATAGTGGGGTCTTTCCAGATATTCATAACCATAGTGAAAGCGATTTTTTCTTCCTTGAAGCTGTAACTCCTGAAGAAGTATTAAAAAACATTATCGCTCTTATTGCCCAAAGGCTTCCCCAAAGGTATGGCTACGATCCTCTCCATGATATCCAAGTGTTGACACCCATGCGTAAAGGAATCATTGGTGCCGACAACTTAAACACTGTTTTACAAGAGACTCTTAATAAAAACAGCAATCCCTTATTTAGAGCAGGGAGAAAGTTATTAGTCGGAGATAAAGTTATGCAAATCCGCAATAATTATAAAAAAGAGGTTTATAATGGAGAAATAGGAGTAATCAAAGAGATAGACATTATTGAACAACAAGTTCTTATACAAATAGAAGATCGTAACATTATTTATGAATTTACTGATCTTGATGAAATTGTCCTTGCCTATGCTGTTTCCGTGCATAAATATCAAGGTAGTCAATGTCCTTGTATTATTATGCCTGTGCATACTACCCATTTTGCTTTGTTATATCGCAACTTACTCTACACGGGGGTAACACGTGGGCAAAAGCATGTAATCCTTGTCGGAAGCAAAAAAGCGATTGCTATCGCTATTAAAAATGATGAAGTAAAAAAACGTCATACCGGACTCTATCATGCTCTTATAGGAATTAATAATATTAGCGTAAGCATGCCGTAATGAGAAAAAGCAAAACCCCTTTATTTTCTGAGAAATTTCTCATCCAGTCTGCCTTAATGCTTATCTCTAGCCTACTTTTAATTGGTACAGCTTTATTCCACGATGCTTTATGGATAAAACCTACTCCTGTAGCAGGAGAAACACCTAAGTTTTTCTCCAATCAAACAGGTGATCAGCTGGAAAACGCTTACATTTCGGCTATAAGCAATGCTAAAAAATCTGTTCTCCTCCTTATTTTTTCTATGACGAGTGAGGAAGTCATCGACGCCCTACGCCAAAAAAGCCAAGAGGGTGTGCCTGTCAAAGTTATCTGTGATGCCAAAGCGTGCCCCTATATTAGCAAAAAATTGGGCCCTCAGGTGGAGCTCATTCGTCGTTTAGGTAAGGGGCTTATGCATATAAAGATCTTAGTGATTGATGATATAGAATGTTGGATTGGCTCTGCCAACTTCACCAGCGAATCTTTAAATATGCATGGTAACCTTGTCGTAGCCTTAAAAAACGAAGCTCTTGCTGCTACTATTAAAGAAAAGGCTTCTACTTTGCATGAGTATGATAGAAAGGGCGAGGTCACTCACCACACCTACTTGGCTGGTGACCAAGAGTTACAAATCTCTTTTCTTCCTGATGATAAAAAAGCAAGCGTGCGTATTAAGCAACTGATTCGAGAAGCTAAAAAAAGTATACGCATCGCTATGTTTACATGGACCCGCTTTGATATGGCTAAGGAAGTGGTGGAAGCCCAAAAGCGAGGTGTTAATGTAGAAGTAGTGTTGGACAGAAGTTCCTCTAACGGGGCTAGCGCTAAAATAGCAGAAATGCTTAAAAGCCACCGTGTTAAATTATTTTACAGTGCAGGTACAGCATTACTTCACCATAAATTCATGTGGCTAGATGATCATACGTTAGAAGTAGGTTCTGCCAATTGGACTAAAGCTGCTTTCACACAAAATGACGATTGTTTTTTAGTTCTCCATCCTTTAACTCATGAGCAACGCCAGCATATGCAAAACTTATGGCAAGCCATTAAAGCAGACTCCATTCGTTAATAAGCTAACCGCATGGCCTTAACTTGGCTTCAATTCTTTAAAACGCTTCCTTCACTTATCAGGGGCATAAAAATAAACCAGCTAAAAAATTACAGAAAAATGGTTTAAATTTATTTACATTTTTTGTATCTATTGTTAGCTCAATCTAGGAATTTATCATGAAAATTGCGCTTATTGGATATGGTAAAATGGGACATCTGATCGAAGAGATCGCCTTACAGCAAGGACATACCATTATAGCTATACTCCCCTCTAGCGAGGCTGTCTCTTCTCTTAAAGAAAATTTAATTCAGCAAGCCGATATTTGCATAGATTTTAGTGCTCCTCAAGCCGTTTTAAGCAATCTTCAAAGGCTTGCTCCATTTAAGAAAAATATAGTCATGGGAACAACAGGCTGGGAGGAACATTTTGATGAAGTGAAAAAACTTATTCATGAACACCAAATAGGTTTTCTATTTTCTCCTAATTTCTCTATTGGAGTCCATCTTTTTAAAAATATTGTGGAAGCTGCTGCCCAATTAATGAATGAATTTGAGGATTACGATGTGGCTGGGCAAGAACTTCACCACTATCAAAAGAAAGATAGCCCTTCAGGAACAGCTAAAAGCTTGGTTTCCATATTGCTTGAAAAAATTCAGCGTAAAAAAAACCCTCTTTATGATAGGGTTGATCGTCCTATAGCCCCTCATGAACTTAATTTCTCAAGCGTGCGCTGCGGCTCTATACCTGGCACCCACACGATAATCTTTGACTCCCCTGCTGATACTCTTACAATTACCCATCAGGCAAGGAACAGAGAAGGCTTTGCGCGCGGGGCCTTGGCAGCAGCCGAGTGGTTAATAGGAAAAAAAGGAATTTTTACTCTAGAGGATATGATTAGCTCCTCAAAAAACATTTCCAACACCTGCCATTTACCAGGAAATAATTATAATGAAACCTAAAATTTGCGGTGCCTATACCGTGCTTATTACCCCCTTTGATAAAGAAGGACAATTAGATGAAGAAGGCTTAAGAAAAAACATTCGTTTTCAGCTATCTTATCACATTCAAGGATTAGTGGTCTTAGGTACAACAGGTGAAGCCCCTACCTTAAGTCAAAAAGAAAAAGAGAAAATTATTAATATCGCCCGAGAGGAAACAGAAGGTAAGTGCCTTCTTATGGTTGGTACTGGTAGCTATGCTACCCATGCGACTATCGAAAACACTTTAGCCGCCCAAGATGCTAGCGCTGATGCTGCGTTGGTGGTTACGCCTTACTATAACAAGCCCACTCAGGAAGGATTATATCAACATTTCTCTACTCTTGCTAAAGCGGTCAAGCTACCCCTTGTCATTTACAATATTCCCGGTAGGACGGGTCAAAACCTGCAGATCGAGACATTAAAACGTTTAGCTGTCATAGAAAATATAGTAGGAGTAAAAGAAGCCTCTGGAAATATTTTACAGATGATGGATGTAATTGAAAGTATAAGACTTATTAGATCTGACTTTAGCATTATGTCCGGCGATGATGCTTTAACTTATCCTTTGATGGCTCTAGGGGGACATGGCATCTATTCTGTTTTAAGCAATTTACTTCCTCAAGAGGTTAAAAAATTATGCGATCTAATGGTAGAAGGAGATTATCCTACCGCGCGTGCTTTGCATTATGAATTGCTTCCTTATATGAAAAGTATGTTTATCGAAACCAATCCTATTCCAGTGAAAACAGCAATGAATCTAACAGGCCATGCCGCAGGCCCTTGTAGGCTACCTTTATGTGCGATGAGCGACGAAAATCTAGAGAAATTAAAAAAGTGTCTAAAAGTTTTATAGCTAGGAAAACGGTAAACAAGATAGATCGTTAATGAGGTGCTATAATAAGTTTATATTTTTTTACAAGTTAAGGCCTAACCTTTATTTAAAGTATAGAATTGGATTTATTCATTCATTCATAGCATCTAAGAAGAAGGGAAGCCTGGCAGATAACTGACTTATCTCCTCAGCAAGATTGCTTATTGGGTTATTTTCTAAGGCAAGCATTTGCAGCATAGATAACTCTCCTAGGCAGGAAGGGAATGAGCTAAGCTGATTATGCTCTAAAATAAGCTCTTGCAAATTAGATAATCTTCCTATCTCGCTAGGAACAGAAGTAAGCAGATTGTTGCTTATGTAAAGCTTTTGGAGTGCAGAGAGTTGTCCTATTTCACTAGGCAGAGCAGTAAGCTGATTATGCTCTAAAATAAGCTCTTGCAAATTAGATAATCTTCCTATCTCGCTAGGAATAGAACTAAGCAAGTTATTGCTTATGTAAAGCTTTTGGAGTGCAGTAAGTTGCCCTATTTCACTAGGCAGAGATGCAAGTTGGTTATCTTCTAGGATAAGCTCTTGCAGTCGGGACATCTGCCCTGTTTCAGCAGGAAGATGGGTAAGTCGATTGTGATTTAAGGTAAGTACTTTGAGCTTAGCTAGTTTTCCTATCTCGACAGGGAGATGAATGAGTTGATTATGATCTAAAGTAAGTTCTTCCAGCTGAAATATCCGATCTATCTCATCAAAAAGAGAAGTAAGTTGATTATACTCTAAGGTAAGTTTTTGCAAGTAAAAAAGCCATTGCATAGCAGCAGGGAGATGGGTAAGTTGATTATGATCTAAGGTGAGAACTTGCAAATTAAATAGTTTTCCTATTTGTTCGGGAAGAGAGGTAAGTTGATTATATTCTAAAGCGAGATCTTCTAAGTGAAATAAATTCTCTATTTCACAGGGAAGAGTTGTTAATAGATTATAATCTAAGTTGAGAACTTGCAAATTAAACAGTTTTCCTATTTGTTCGGGAAGAGAGGCAAGTTGATTATGATCTATATTAAGCTTTTGCAACTCAGATAAAAGCCCTATTTCGCTAGGAAGTGTGATTAATAAATTGTTGCTTAGGTTAAACTTTCGTAGTTTAGAGAGCTGCCCTATCTCAGCAGGAAGAGAACTAAGTTGGTTATGCTCTAAAATAAGCACTTGCAATTGAAATAGACCTCCTATTTCTTTAGGAAGGCAAGTAAGTAAGTTACTGCTTGCATAAAGTCTTTGTAGTTCAGCTAGCTGGCCTATCTCAGCACAAAGAGAGCTAAGCTGGTTATGCTCTAAAACAAGCTCCTGCAATTGAAATAGATGTCCTATTTCTTTAGGAAGGCAAGTAAGTAGATTATTGCTTGCATAAAGTCTTTGTAGTTCAGTTAGCTGGCCTATCTCAGCAGGAAGCGAGCTAAGTTGGTTATGGTCTAAAACAAGTTCTTGCAGTTGGGATAAGCCTCCTATTTCTTTAGGAAGGAAAGTAAGTAAGTTGCCACTTGCATAGAGTTTTTGTAGTTGAGACAACTGGCCTATCTCAGCAGGGAGAGAGTTAAGTTGGTTATGGTCTAAAACAAGCTCTTGCAGCTGGGATAAGCCTCTTATTTCCTTAGGAAGAGAAGTAAGGAGATTATTACTTACGTAAAGCTTCTCTAAGTTCAATAATTGCCCTATCACAGGAGGAAGAGAGTTTAGCTGGTTATGTCTTAAAACAAGTCCTTGCAGTTGGGATAAATCTCCTATCTCTTGAGGAAGGGAGGTAAGTAGATTATTATCTACAAAAAGATTTTCTAGCTCCAACAATCCGCCTATCCCGGTAGGGAGAGAGCTAAGTTGGTTGTGTTCTAGATTAAGGTATTTCAGCTTGTGCAGCTGATTTATTTCTTCGGGAAGAATGGTAAGCTGATTGTGTTCTAAAGCAAGCACTTTAAGCTGGCTTAGCTGGCCTATCTCAGCAGGAAGAATAGTAAGCTGATTGTATTCTACAGTAAAGCCTTGTAGCCGAGATAGCTGACCTATCTCAGCAGGAAGAGAAATGAGTTGGTTGTGCTCTAGATAAAGACCATCTAGTTGGGACAATTGTCCTATTTCAATAGGAAGAGTGGTTAATTGGTTATGATCCAAGTAAAGAATTTCTAAGAGAGATAACTTTCCTATCTCATTAGGAAGGGCTGTGAGCTGATTGTGATTTAAATATAGCTTCTGCAGCTTGAATAGCTGGCCTATCTCTGGCGGAAGAATAGTCAAATTGTTTTTGGTTAAAGAAAGTGTTTGTAGGCAAGACAATAATCCTATCTCGGATGGCAAATAAGTCAAACCGATTTTTTTTAGGTTTAAATCTACGATATTTGCACCATATCTTTCCAGCCAAGGCCTAAGAAGAGCTCCTTTTTTTTCTACGGTCAAGTGTATGATTTTTTCATCCTCTAAATATTCTTTTCCACCCTCCAAAGCTTTCCATAATAAAAGGCGATTAATATTGACTAGGTAAGAGTAATAGTTAGCTAATGTCAAGTACCTCTTTTCCTCAGTCTTCCATTTAAATTCTGAAGGAGAAAAAGATTTAGCTAATTTAAAAAGACGTCTGAAAATTTTATTTATCTTTTTTATATATGAAAGCTGAGCATCTATTTGATAGATTTTATCTATAATGAGTGCTTGCCCGGTAACATTTCCTTTAGGAAAATGCACACGACCTATCTTTTTGTAAAGGTTTACCATTACTTCATTCGATAGAATATGTTGCCATCCCGCGCAAACGCTGAGCAAAGACGGGTGGGCACAACACTCCAAGATAGGCGTTAGAACTTCATTAGGTAATAGCTCAATGGTCATAGAAGAAGTAAAAAGATGCATGTGGTTATCTCCTTAATTTTTTGGTCAAGACCCCTGCAAGATAAACTCAGCATAGGGTGAAAAGATAAAACTAGCAAGAAAATCTTTGCTACAAATCGTTAACACTGAGGCGTGAAGATATGAATATTGCCAGAGAGGCTATATAACCCTCTATCAGACAAAGTTGATGATGAGTTCGTTTCCCGCTTAATCCTGCCTAGCGATTATTAAGTAGGCCTTTAATGAAATACTTAAAAGGCCCTCCAGGTACATCCTCTTAATTCTAGATATCACTTAAATAGGCTATTGAGAAATTCACTCATCTACAATTTTTTAGATAAAATCTTTAGGCTTAATTTTTAAAGGAATAAGGTTTCGTTGGCTACTTTATCATAACCACATTCTATTCTATGTGAGGGAGAAAGCTTAAAAGGAAAAGTTAATTTCAAATTCAGATTTCGAAATATTTTATCAGCATAAGCAAACAATCATTTGGCTTTTTTAATCTCTTCGAGTAGATCGTAAAACATTTTCTCCGTCAATGTACCTGTATTGACATTGCGCGGCGTAGGATGATAACTACAGTAAAGCTTAAGGCCATTTTCCAGCCTATAAGAAGCGCCGTGCTTAAATTTTATTCCTTTTGTCGATAAACCTTTCTTTTTTAATGCTAATAAAAAGGCATCGAAAGCTAATTTTCCCAGCACTAGGATTACACGTAATTTAAAGAGCATTTCTATTTCTTGCATATAATAGGGATGGCAATTCACACATTCTTGACGAGTAGGCTTATGCTTAGGAGGAAAACATTTGACCGCTGCCGTTAGATAACAATCCTTTAATATTAAGCCGTCATCTAAAGACTCGGATATAGGTTGATTTGCCCACCCCTGCGCATGAAGCGCTTTGACTAAAAAACGTGCAGTTGCGTCGCCTGTAAAAACGCGTCCCGTCCTATTTCCTCCGTCTCCCGCAGGGGCAAGCCCCGTGATCAATAACCAGGCTTGCTGATCACCAAAGCCTGGCAAAGGCCTTCTCCAATATTTTTGATGCTGATAGAGAGGCCTAGCAGGTATAGTTTCGCGATGAGCTACAAGGCGCGGGCACTTTCGGCAATTGATGACCGTTGCTTGAAAATCTTTCCACATCGATAAATTATTTGTTTTAGTAGCCATACCCCAACTTCTCCTTCCCCTTATTTATTATCGCTAAAATTATTAAAGAGTTATCAAGTTTCAAACGGCGCTTAACCCTATAATTTTTTTTTATAATACTGTAATCCATCCTCTTAAACATTAAAAACTTAGATAACAGCCTTTCTTTTAGCTAGCCGGCTCCTACATCACATTCATTTTCAGGAATTTTTTATGCTATGTGCCATACATTTCTGACAGCATATACAGGACTAGCCTAGTTAATGAACCAATTTTATAGTTAATGTCAAGCGACATGACAAATTGACCCCCTGGCGACATGAACTTTTGACCCCCACCTCTGGCCGGCGACACCAACAATTGACCCCCAGCCATAGCAAAATTTGACCCCTCCTCCACTAAAATTGGAGAATGTAAAAACTATGCAAGAATACAATTGTTCCCCGGATAATTTAAATCCTCAAGGGGAACTTATGAAACAACAAGAAGATGTGGAGTGTATGCTAACTTTGCATACACTGGGATGGGGTCACAAACGTATTGCTAAGGAACTTGGTATCAGTAAAAACACTGTGAAAAAATACCTGAAACAAAAAGGCTGGGTTCCTTATAAAAGTCCAAAACGAAAAAAAGTTACCTCTGGACTTGAAGATCGAATAAAGGAATACTTTTTTATTCATAGAGGAAATGCAGACGTAGTTCGGCAAGAACTTCTAAAAAACCATTCTCGCTATATTTCTCTTCGCACTATTGAACGAGCGGTAAAACCTTTTAGAGATGAGCTACAGGTAAAAGCTCAAGCCACCCTGAGATTTGAAACACCACCAGGAAAACAACTACAAATTGATTTTGGTTCCACTCGCCTATACATTCAAGATAAACTCACTCAAGTCTTCTTGTTTGTTGCCACCCTTGGTTTTTCAAGAAGAATTTACGTTAAGCCTTTTTTACATGAACAACAATCGTCTTGGTTTAAAGGAATAGAGGAAGCCTTTTTCTATTTTGGCGGTACTACCGAAGAGGTGCTTGTAGATAATGCTAAAAGTTTAATAACTAAACATTATGCGCTTACTAGAGAAGTCCAATTTAATGAGCGTTTTACTGCTTTTGCAAATTACTGGAGATTTTGTCCTAAAGCCTGCGCTCCTTATCGTGCCAGAACAAAGGGTAAGGATGAGAGAGCTATAGGGTATGTTAAACGCAATGCTATCGCAGGGCACAAGTTCGCTAGCTGGGAATCTCTCGAAAGTCATTTAGAGCATTGGATGCACAATATTTCTGATCAAAGGCTCCACGGTACTACGCGTAAAATACCATTGGAAGTATTTGAAGAGATGGAAAAAGATGCTCTTCGCCCTTTAAAGGGAAAACCACCCTTCCTGCAGATTCGAGAACTTGACCGAATCGTTCATAAGGATGCTTGTGTGGAGATCGATACGAATAGATATAGTGTTCCTTGGAAGATAATTAAGGAACGGGTCTTTGTTCAGCTAATAGAAAATGAGGTTCGCATCTTCTATAAGCAAACTGAAATTGCTCGTCATGTAGAATGCAAAGGAAAATATCAAAATATTCTTAATCCCGAACATCTTAAAGGAATTGTAGGAACCTTTCGGCCAAAAGAGCATGAAGAGATTAAGTGTGTAGAAAATTTAAATTTTATGGATGCGGAGTTATCTAGACCTCTTGCGGACTACGAAAGGTTAGTAGGAGGTAGCTGGTCATGATAATAGAACAAAACAGGCTTGATTCCATGCTGACTCGGCTAAAGCTTTTAGCGATCAGAGATAGCTTAGATTATTTGCTCGATCAAGCTATTGAGCAAAAATTGACACTCAGAGAAAGTTTACAATTGCTTGTTGAACATGAATTATCCTGTAAAGAGGAACAACGGATTAAAATAGCGATAAAGATTGCAAAATTTCCATGTGTTAGGACATTAGAGAATTTTGAATTTGAGAGCCAGCCAACCCTGGATAGTAGGCAAATCAAAGAACTTTCTGCTTGCCGTTGGATTGCCCATGGGGAAGCCGTGTTATTTTTGGGGCCTCCAGGTGTGGGGAAAACCCATCTTGCTATTGCATTAGGCAGAGAGGCTATTCTTAAGGGTTATTCAACATTATTCATTTCAGCAACGGCTCTTCTTACTCGGCTTTCGAATGCTCATAAAAAAGGGCAATTAGAAGAAGAATTATGTCAGGTAAGTAAGCCTAAGCTCTTAATTGTTGATGAACTTGGCTATTTGCCTTTTGAAACCGATGCAGCTCATTTGTTTTTTCAGCTTGTTTCCAGACGTTATGAAAAAGGCAGCATGCTCATCACAAGCAATCGATCAGTAGGAGAATGGGGCACAGTTTTTGGAGATAGTGTAATAGCAACAGCAATATTAGATCGTCTTCTTCATCACAGTCAGGTGATTACCATTCGTGGAGAAAGTTATAGACTGCGCGAAAAAATGCGTTCGGGACTTGTAAAACGTGGCGAGCCAACGAACGAGAAAAAATAAAACTAGGACGAAGGGGCAAATTTTGCTATGGCTGGGGGTCAATTGTTGGTGTCGCCGGCCAGAGGTGGGGGTCAAAAGTTCATGTCGCCAGGGGGTCAATTTATCATGTCGCTTGACAGTTAAAAAGTATTTTATTGTTTAGGCTACTTTTTTAGAAATTTTTTTTGTTTTTTAAGATCCTGAAACGATCTTTTGTCTTAGATACAACTGAGAGCTTTCGGTAGGGGTTATAACACTCCTTCCCTTGATAAGGTTTAATGAAGTATTTTAAATTTAAACCTAAGCCCAGCTAAAAGGCAGAACTTTTGTTACATTTCCCTTTTATCATTTGCAACTACCCCATAACATTTTTTTAATTACTTACTAGTTACCCAGCCTCTATCAGAATATAAAATAATATTTTATCATCAATTTGCTAAGAATTCATTATAAAAATCTCTTGACGGCGAATCTTAAATGGATAAAAATGTAGTAAAAAGTCAACATTTACCATCATTACTATCCATGAATGCAAAACAGAAAGCCCTTGATCTTTTTAAGAAAAACCACGGACTGCTTAGGACTGCAGAAGCGATCCACTTAGACATTCATCCTCGAACATTATATCAAATGCGAGATGAAGGGCTTTTAGAACAATTAGCTAAGGGAGTCTATCGTTTAACAGAGATACCTGATTTTTCTGAGCCTGACTTGGTACTGGTATCTAAGAAAATCCCCCAAGGTATTATTTGCCTGATTTCAGCTTTGGCCTACCATGAAATTACTACCCAGATCCCCCACTTTGTCTACGTTGCCCTCCCCCCTAAGTCTAGAAAGTCCCGTTTGGACTATCCCCCCATTCGTTACTTTTACTATTCGGAGAAAGCCTATAGTCAAGGCCTTGAAACAACACTGATAGGAGGATACCCAATCAAAATTTATAATATTGAAAAGACCTTGGCTGACTGTATTAAATTTCGTAATAAAATTGGCACAGGGGTGGTTATTGAAGCCTTAAAAATGTACTGGCAACGTAAGAATACCCAAATCGATAGATTATATGAATATGCAAAGTTAAACCGCGTGGAAAAAATTCTTCATCCCATGATGGAAACCATAGTAAGTCAATAGAAATGGAAAAGCTTAAGAAAAACCTAGATGAATCTATCTATAGCCGTCTAAAGAATGTGGCTAAGCAAAGAAAAAGACCGGTTCAAGAAATTCAAAAATATTATGCAATTGAACGCTTTTTATTTCGTTTAAGTGTCTCGTCTCATCAAAATTCTTTTTATTTGAAAGGAGGTTTGATGTTGATGGTTTGGAATCCTATGAACCATCAACCGACGGTAGACATTGATCTGCTTGCTAAAACCTCTAATACAATTTCCCATTTACAAAAGATCATCCATGAGATTTGTTCTACTGAAGTAATTCCTGATGGCCTGTTATTTGCTGTAGAGTCGTTAAGATTATCGGAAGCCCAGTTAGAGGCAGAATATCATGGAATAAGTGCTTCATTTTCAGCTAAGCTATTTACAGCAAAGCTTCCCATGCGGATAGATTTTGGATTTAGTGATACTATCTTGCCTCAACCTACTATCGTAAAATATCCTACCCTTTTGGATTTACCTGCACCAACACTGAAAGGCTATACCCCGCAAACCTCAATTGCCGAAAAGTTTGAATCCATCATTCGCTTAGGATTTGCTAATACCCGCATGAAAGACTTTTATGACATCTGGCTATTGATTCAACAATTCGATTTCGATCGCGACGAACTGCAGGTCATCATCCAGCAAATTATCAAGAATCGTGGCACGATTGTTAAAAGCTCTCCTATAGCATTTGAGGAAGCCTTTTATAATCATTCACTAAAGCAAGCTCAATGGAAAGCCTTTCTGAGAGATATTTCTCATGAAGTTATACCTTTAGAACAAGTAATGCTTGATTTAAGAAATTTTTTCAGCAACCTTATTTTTTTGGAATAAATATTTTATAAATTCACAAGACATGCAGTTGAGTTAATGTGTTAAATCCCTTCTTAGTAACCTTCAGAGATCGCCTTTAGACCTTAGTTTTTTTATAGACCGCATATTGAAGTAAAACCTTATGAAGAGCATCCTAAGCATGTTTTTTCGACTCTATTTGCATTTGAAACGTGAGGCGCAGAATTTGACAATGAATATTTTTTGTTCAATAGTAATGTAATTAGTTACTTAGCTTAAAGGCAGTCATTTTATATTCTCTTCTGTTTTTTACTTTGATGAAATATAATATGCCATTTTAGTTTCTCATGCGTTTCAATTATGCTATTGATTAACATTTGTACAAACGTGAATGGTGCTGATAGACGTTAAGGGGTAAGAATATGAATACTAGGAAAACTTTTTCTCAAGCCTGGATTGACCTAAAAGCAATCGTCAATCATGTAGCATTTTTTCCTTATCGCTATATTTTAACTTATAAGGGTAAAGATTTGGCCGCCATAGTGCCTATCGAAGATTTAGAAATGCTAGAGGCCCTAGAAGATGAGCGTGATATCGAGGTAGCACAACGTGTAGACGAAGATATTAAAAAGCATGGCACCGTTAAATGGAAAGATGTTAGAAGAGATTTCGGGCTGTGATTTCCGAGATTAAATTAAGTTGTACCATGCTTAAATATATTTAATAGACAAGGCTAACTTGAGGTTGGGGATAAATATTAAAAGGTTGAGGTCTGCAAGATTATAGCCGAGCTTCCTATACATCGCTCAGCTACAAACTAGCAGACCAATTAAAACATCCGACTAGGTTAAATTTTGTAGTTACCTCAAAAAAGCATCAAGGCCACACTTGAGAGTGACATAGTATCTACTTATTATTAGGATTTATTTAAGCCCACATAACTTTATTCCAGGAAGTGCCCCCAAAAATTTTTCTAAAAATAGAGGGTCTACTCCTAAAGTAATTATAATCTCAGGTCTTTCTTTCATGGCATAAGAATGCTTATAATCTGATCTGTCAAGAGTTTCTTTAAGAAGGTTTATTTTACTTTGCTTGTCTTCATCATTAAGAAACTCTTTTTCTGCCTTAGCAATAACTTCTTCATATGAAAGTATGTTATAACTCTTAATAATATATTTTATAGATCCCTCAAAATCATTTCCGAAATTTAAGACTTTTTGTGATCTTTTTTCAAACTTTTCCATTATTTCAGGGACTGCCTCTATTAAATCTGGGGCCTTGAAAGTTATGTATTCATCCTGTGAGTGCCGCTCCCTCCATTTCAAAAAGCTTTTTGTATTTATAAAAATTACTGTTGGCTTTTTATCGACAAAACAGTTAATTTTAGTAGCAAAGCCTAATTTTTCTAAAACACATCCAATTATATTGAATCTATAATAATTCACTCCTGCTCTATGGGTCTTGGGATTAATATCATTTATCTTATTAAATCCATTGAAAAAACAGCGCCCATTATTAAAATTCACGTTAATATTAACACTCATCCGCTACCTCGAATTTTTATGAGTTCTAATTTAGGTTAACTTAAATTGGCACAAACATTCTTCGCACTTAATATATTCCTTTTATTAATATAGCGTAAGAAAGGCCATTATTGAATGAGTTAGCCCAAGCAATTACTTCTAGAAGGATTAAAGGAAAACGCACTCATTCACATACTTGACAATCACCAATTTATATAGTGAGATCCAACAAGGCTGTTAGCTATTACCTCAACATCCTCTTCTAGCAAATTTAATGAGCTGACTCATTCTTTATTTTTAGAGCAAGCCTTAGTAATAATTTTTTCCATCCTCATTTCCTTAAATTTTTTATAATTTTTATGCATGTAAGTTAATATAAGCTCTCGCTGTCTTTCGGAAAAAGTAGTTTTTCTCTTCATCTCATATTTAGCGAGACGTAAAATTATTTTGGGAGAAAATTTGCTTTCAAATGAATTCTCAATCTCCATTAAGCGATTGACTTCCCCAAAGCGATTATCATAGGAATATTTAACACTTAAAACATCATGTTGAGCGAAAATAAGGCAATAATAGGCGCTTAAGTTTTGTGCGCAACTGATCTTATATTCAAGAGTTTTGTTTTCCTGGGAAAATTTACCGTTTTTTTCGAAGGAATTAAGATAATATGCTTCTAAGTAATTTACTTTATTATCTAAATCCTTTTCAATTCTTTTTATGTTTCGTATATTATCTACTCTTATCCTCACTTCTTCATCAGCACGTTTTATCATCTTTTTGCGTATCTCAGAAAATGGGGAAAATGGAAGAAGATTTAATAGGAAAGGGCCTAAATATGCATCTCTATTAAACCTATAATCTAAATCACTTGTAAATTCTTCTGTTTCGATTGCTCGCTGATTAGATTTTTTTATCCTTTTTTCTCTACCTGCTTGAGCCAATTGTGCTATTCTCACTTCTAAGGGAAGTTTAATTTCATTTAGCTTTTGGCACTTCTCATATCCCACTGCTTTAATTTGCTGAGGGGTAGCTTGGAGAGCTTTAACTTTGTGTTCCCCAACTCCTTCGTAATTGTAGCATATCCCGTATTCATCTGTGATACCTGCAAATAGGATTCCAATAACTTTTTTCGAAATTCTATTGAACACAGGAGATCCTGAATTTCCTTTAAAGGCAGATAAATCAGTTTCGAAATAATGAGTTTTTACACCTTCAACTTTTGCTGTAGTAGCTAATTTAGCTGGAAGGCCATAAGGGTGGCCGATAATATAAACATTATCGCCCTTCGTTAGAGAAGAAAAATCAAGCTCTAAAGGTTTGATTCCTTCAAGAGATTTATCTAATTTAATGCATGCCCAGTCACTCACTTCTTCTCCTCGAGCATATTTATAAGAAGATATTTTTTTTATTTTATAAATGTCTTTTTCTTCATATTCGGTTTTAATTTGGCCATCATCATTTATTCTAAAGTTAAAAATGAACCTAATTTTTTCTATACGAGCCTCATCCAAGCTAGCGGAGTTTAGCTTGCAAACACAATGAGCTGCTGTATAGACTACATTTTTACTAACTGCGAAAGCTGTACCAAAGCCAACGGCAAGTTCATCTACAAATTTTTCATCCGCTGCTAAAGGATAACCATATTGCCATTTTATGCGATTATTAAGAGTCGGAGCATTTAACCGATAAACTCTAGTTATGGGGTCAATTTCAAACTGATCTATACCAATCATGCATGCAACGCTTTTTGTTTGCTCAGGGACAATAGCTTTCAAATCATCATATCTTTCAGATAATTCAATATCAAGATGGTGGATATTAATACGATCGTCATAATTTTTATACAAAATTTTTTCATTGCTACTAAGTCTCATTCTATTTTCTAAGTGCATAGTTACCTTCCTTGTTATACTAATTTTCAATCAATTTAAAAACCAAATATGGTTCATAAGATAAAAATTCAACCATAAACAATTGCGAGAAAATTAATTATCAATAGTTAACACACAAAAAAAAACAATTATTTTTTAACATATAAATGTTGCTATATTAAAATTTTTTTCATAATTAAAACTAACCTTTTAAACATATTATTACCTGCACATTTGTTAAAAGCTTCTAAGAGGTTATCTTAAAATCCCTCTTTTAACTTATCAATTCGCCTTAACATCAGTCTAATCATCGATAGATAAATCCAATTTTCACTCGTAGTTGTTAGATACTCCTACTCTTTAGAAGTTCTTCGATTACGCCCAATCCATGCAAAAGTCCTTTCTACAATCCACCTCCTGGGCAGGACTTTAAAGCTTAAATCAATGGTTTTTAAAAACTCTTCTATTTTATCCTCATGCACCCAAAATCTACGAGGAGGCCTTTTAACAATCTCAAAATCAATGTTATACTGATCTTGGCAGGTTTGCTTTAATACAGTGCCTTGATAGCCCATATCCGCCCAAACTTTGGTGATGGTCGAAAATAGGCTTTTGCATTTGTCTAACAGCTTAATTAAGGCCGTTCGATCGTTTTCGTCAGCAGCTCCTACATAGCATGTTAATAATCGGGTCGCCCAAGGGAACTTCCCCCTTAGGCTCCCACAGACACGTACGTGAAACTCTCGCTTCATAGGGCTCCTATTGTTCTTCAAGCTTTCCAGCCTTTTCCCCACCCCCATAAGTTCCTCGTATTTCTACTTGACTTATTGAGTTGGATTGAACAATTCAACCCCTTCGCTCCCCCTTCATTACAAAGGCTTCCTCACTACTACGAGTTGATCTGCCCCTCATACATGCTTCGATATTTCCCACTTTGTGTTCTTCACTTATATGGTTTTCTCTTAACATCATCTATGAGGTTCCCACGTTCCATATAAAAGCCTAGACTAAGTTCACGCTATCTGTATGCCGGATGCCATTTAGGCAGTAAACAGGTTGCCCCTAAATTTATCCTGGAAGAGTATGCAGCCCCCAGTTTTGACATCATCTTTACGCTTTCGACACTTGGAACAATAGTTCACTTTCGTTCGTCTCCTTAGCCCTCACCTGATATGTTTATCATACCTTTTCCTTAACGCTCACTACCTTGGCTTTTGACCAAAGCAGCTTAAGGTGGTTTGAAATCTCTTCCTGCAAAGCGACTTCGAGGAGCCATTTTCCTCATCTTTCGTATAGTTACGCACATCTACAATGTGCTCGTGGCACACAAAAGCCTTGCGTATCCACTAGAATGTGCCTTTTACGCCCCTTAACCTTTGTAGCTCCATCGTAACCTGTGAGCCCCCCCTTTCTACTGTTTTAACTGACTGGCTATCGACGATGGCAGCGCTGGGATCGGGGTTCCTCCCCATTATAACTCTTAATTTTTTCCTTAAATGATGATTAATTTTCTCAAAAAAAATGTGCGTCTTTCCGCTTCTTAAAGTAAGTGTAAACTGTTTTCCAATGAGGAAAATCTTTGGGTAGATAATGCCATTGGCAACCGGTTCTTAAGACATAAAAAATAGCTTCTAATAGTTCTCTTTTTGTATGTTTAAAGGGCCTACCTCCTTTGCTGTAATCTACTTCAAAGTAAATTTTAATGGCTTCCCCTTCACGATTTGATAAATGACTAGGGTATGTATTGCTCATCTTTACCTCCCTTTTCTCTCACGATTATCTTAAATAAGTTGTTTTACATCAACCTATTAGATCTTTAATAAAGCAGATGGACTCTGTACAGGACAAAAATTGAAAAAGCCCGTCTAAAAATTTATACTGTTATCTTTTACTAGGAGAAAACAGATGAAAGAAATAGACGAGCTAAGAGAAATTTTAAGTCAAACTTTAGATTGGAACCGAGCAAGACTTACATGCTTTTGTCAAATTGTTCTAGCTCTCTTTAGGGTTAGAAGCGTTAATCTTACTCAACTAGCCACAGCTTTTCAAGGAAAAGCAAAGCTAGACTCCCACTATAAAAGGCTACAACGCTTTTTCCGAGAACTAAAATTTGATAGGTTGGATGCTTTTAAAATTATTTTACAAATATTTCCTATTAAAAGGAAAGTATGGCTGATTATAGATAGAACAAATTGGCAGGTAGGTAGCAAAAACATTAATATTTTAACCTTAGCGATGACTTATGAAGGAACAGCTATTCCGTTGGTCTGGTTTGTGATGAATAAAGCTGGTAATTCCTCTACTGATGAACGCATAGAACTTTTAGAAAAAGTTATTAGGCAATTAGGCCCATCAAAAATTGCAGGTCTTATTGGAGACAGAGAATTTATAGGGAATCAATGGTTTGATTATAGGGAGTCAATGGTTTGATTATCTGATAAAAAGTAAGATTCCCTTTTATATGCGTATTAGGGAAGACACTCTAGTGGAAGGAGCAAGAAATGGCTATGCAATTTCTCTTAGAGGCGTATTTCGTCATCTAAAAGAGGGTAAAAAAAAGTGTTAATTCAACCTTTACAAATGCTCGGCCATTCCTTTTATGTAGCTGCAAGCCGCCTAAAAGATGAGCTTTTAATCGTGGTCACTAATAAAAATCCAAAAAAAGCTATAAGCAGCTACAAAACTAGATGGGAAATAGAAACCTTATTTGCTTGTCTAAAAACGCGAGGCTTTTGCTTGGAAGATACGCATTTAACATATACTGACAGAATTGAGAAACTTATCTTTGCCTTAAGTATTGCTTTTTATTGGGCGTATAAACTAGGTAATATAGCTGCAAACGTAGTCCCTATCAGCATTAAGAAGCATGGCAGAAAAGCTAAAAGTTTGTTTCGCTATGGGTTGGATAAAATAAGGAAAATCTTATTGGGAACACCTAGGTGTTTTAACCTTTTTCTTTGGTTGCTAAAGCTTTTTGGCCCATTGTTATCCTCAAGTATACCTAAGAGGTTTTTTTATGAAAAAATTATTTTTCGTCCTGTACAGAGGCAGATGGATAAGGTAAAATAGGGGGTTTTTAAGATAACCTCTAATACTACAGTGGTAAATGTAAACATAGCTTTCTTTGCCTTTGATAATGGTAGTAACAAGCACTCGCTTGATGCTTACGACGCCAATTAGACCATTCTAACCAATAGCTCCAGCATTGCTTGATAGAGGTATGTGCATAGATCACTAAACGCCTAGCTTCTTGTAAGGTATATCTAATTAAATTAAATTCCGTACTTTTAGAAACTTCTTCATATGAAGCCGACGAGCTTTTTTTTCTTCTCCAGTAAGTTGAAAGCATCGCGCAAGCCCGAAAGGAAAGTTAAAGCTAATAAACAAAGCGTCATGTGTCGATACCAGCCTGTGTAGCTTCTCACCTCATAGTGATCAAGCCCAATTTCTCCTTTAGAAGCTTCAAAACATTGGTGAGTCGACCTGCGGAACTTCCCCACAGGCCTCTCTTAGAACGGTACAGGAACCTCTCAATTCATACCGCTCCCAATTAAGCAAACGCTCCTATCATTCCTCTTTTCCAATGTACAAATAGTCCTGGGTCTTTTCTGACCATTTTTTCCATAAAGGTAATTGCTCTTGTTTTGTGACCTGCAAGTCTCTTGTATTTGCGCATAGCCCATGTGATTAATGATTTATTAAAATGACGGCAGATTTGATATAAAGCTGCTGGCCGATATTTCCCGTAGTATTCTAGCCATCCTCGGATGACTGGATTATACATTCTGGCTATATCTTTAAGCTCCAAATCTGTCTTATTTCTTATTTTCCATTGTCTTATGGCTGCTTGCATAGATTTTAACGCTGTTTTACTTACGGCTGGTGTAAAACTTACAAACATGCTATTTCGTTTGCTATTTTTGACCAATCTTGGCCGAAAGGTATATCCTAAGACTCGATGATGTACTTTTTTCTTGTTGACTAATTTTTAATAAAATATTGTTATACCTTATCAACTCATTAAAAATAATTTTTCGTCTATGTTTTCCCAACCGCTTCCCTTTATTAAAGAATATTTAAATCAACTTGAAGTGGCTCTCAAGCAAGAAAATCCTCATAATAATTTATCCAAAATTCAATGGTGTTGGCTAGCCTTTTGTTTGATGGGAATATTAGTTACTAATTCAATCTGTTGGGCAAAATTTGAAAGGGCTGGGCTTAAAAGTTATAAAAAGATGGCTTTATCGGCCATGTTTAGACGTGCTAAGATTGCTTGGAATAGGCTGCTAATTTGTAGTGTTCGCGCGGTCCTGCATAAACATGGCATCACAGAAGGGGTTCTTATTATCGATGATAAAGATCACAGTCGATCAAAAAATGCTGAGAAATTGCATCATTTACATAAAATCCGGGATAAAAAAACAAGTGGTTATTTTTGTGGTCAAAATATAATATTTCTTCAGCTAGTGACTAAAAAATTTTGCATTCCCGTCTCCTTTGCCTTTTATTCTCCCGATCCCGTACTCACAAGATGGCAACAGGAAGTGAGGAAGCTAAAAAAGTTGGGAATTTTAAAAAAAGACCGTCCCAAAGAGCCTAAAAGGTCATTAGAATATCCAAAAAAGTATACATTAGCTTTACAATTACTTAAAAATTTTGCTTGTGAATTTCCTGCTTTTAAGGTCACTTGTGTACTGGCTGATGCTCTTTACGGCAACGGCTTGTTTGTAGATGGAGTAGAAGGTATTTGGCCTGGAGTGCAAATCATTACTCAGCTTAGAAAGAATCAAAAAGTCATGCGGGGTAAAAAATCTCTCTCGTGCCAAGAATTCTTTGAAGCCTACAAAGGCTGGAATCAGGAAATTTTCATTCGCGGTGATAAAAAAAATGTGGTGCAAGCCGGGGGAGCAAGATTGTATGTTCCTTCTCACCACAAAAAACGATTTGTAATAGCCCTTAAATATGAGGGCGAAAATGAGTATCGCTATCTTATGGCTGCAAATCTTTCATGGAATATGAAAGATGTGATGCAAGGATATACTTTAAGATGGTTAGTAGAGGTTTTTATTGAGGATTGGAGTAGTCATTGTGGGTTTTGCAGTTTGGCCAAACAGTGCGGCGTTGAGGGATCAGAGCGACCTTTGATTCTAAGCCTGCTGTTTGACCACTGCTTTCTTTTTCATTTGTCTCAAACAAATTTCATTAAGAACAAACTCCCTTTAGCAACCTTGGGGAGCCTAGTAGAAAAGTCTAGAGTGGATGCTTTATGTCAAGTTATAAGAGAAATTGTTGAGCATGAAAATTCAAAAGAACTCTTCCGTGATTTCGAAAAGACGCTAGATGAAATCTTTGTTTTAAGGCCTTCTCGTAAACATTTAAATGCAGTACAAGAAAATGTAACTTTTGAGTCATCAAGAAAAGTTGCCTAACTGTCAAGAATAAAAAAGTATATCATCGAGTAAGAAGTCAAATTTGATTTCCTTGTATTTTTCCTTACGATCTACATCTTTGCAGTAGACAATCTTTGTTTTATCGGGATGAAGTGTCAAACCACATTTTTCCATTCGCTTTTCAAGCATATGTAGGATTTGTTTTGCTTCTTGTTCCGTCTTACAATGTACTAGTGCATCATCGGCGTATCTACACCATGGTATGTCAGGATAATCCCTTGTCATCCATGCGTCAAATACATAATGAAGAAATAGATTCGCAAGCACGGGGCTGATTACTCCCCCTTGAGGTGTACCCTTCGTTCTTTGAACAAGGGTTCCATTTTCTAGTTGGAGTGGTGCTTTCAGCCATCTTTCGATATACAAAATAACCCATTTGTTATCTGTATGTTTTCTTACTGCTTTCATTAGAAGGTCATGGTCTATATTGTCAAATAGACCTTTGATATCAAATTCCAGCACCCAATCGTATTTCCAACATCTTTGCCTAGTGATCCCTACAGCATCCAAAGCTGATTTATTCGGCCTATATCCATAGGAATTTTGATGAAAATGGGGCTCTACTGTTGGTTCAAACATCAGCTTTACAATCATTTGAGCTATTCTATCACTTACCGTAGGTATTCCCAAGATTCTTTCTCCACCACTTTTCTTTGGTATTGAAACCGCTTTTACAGGCGGTGGAAAATAGCTTCCCGAGGACATTCGGTTCCAGATTTTATAAAGATTGCTTTTAAGGTTTCGATCGAAATCTTCTAGCGTTTGCTGATCTATGCCAGCTGCTCCTGCGTTTGCTTTTACAAGTTTATAGGCCTCCATAACAAGTGTTTTAGAAATAATAAAAGGTTTTGTTTCACTCACGATTTCCTCCTAGAAATCTAGTTGAATAATGAATGTTACTACTTAATCCAACCTCTTTGCTTCAGCCGCATTACCAGCCTTCTTCGCTACTACAGGTTGTTCCGCCCCAGTTTTTGGCATCGGTACTCTCATTCTTATGATTTTTTGTCATTTGAATTTCTCCCTTATCATCCAAGCGACTGGTTCCCGCAGTTCCGTACAAACGCCCAAATCAGACTCACGCCATCTATACGCCGGATGCCATCTACACAGTAATCAGGTATCTTGTAGATTCTTTACAGGAGATAGAAGTGCCCCTGCTTTTGACATCAAATCTCTGGTTTACGACGCATCAACAATGGTTCAGTTTTATTCGTCTTTCTGATTCATACCTTCCAAGTTTTATCTCGACTTTTCCTTAATGCTCACCACCATTACTCTTAATAACAGCAGCTTAAGGTGGTTTGAAGCCCGTTCCTGAAAACCGACTTCGGAGGGTCTTCTCCATCATTTGTACAGCTTATGCACAAAGCTTTTAGTTCATGTTTAACTTCTTTGTGCGCCTGCGGCGCACCCTCGATCGTCCAACGACTTCCTGCAGCTTTGACCATATCTTGTAAAGTAACATTATTGGGACAACAAGCTATATAATAAGCTACATCGCGAGGGTCTTTCATGTTACGCCTTAATAAAAGCCAACGTGTCCACCCTTCAGGGCTATCTGAATTGACTTCTAGACGATACCAATGATAATAACGTTCGCCTTTCGCTCCTTTTCCTGCCGATAAACTCTGCCAATCTTTTGGCTTAATTTTTGCAAGAAAGTGGCTGACTGGACTTCGATCAAAGTCTACGCTCACATGGTAATTAGAGGGTACAGCTAATATATAAGGGCAGCATTCTTTCTCTAGATAAGCTCTTAAAGGATAAACTCCATATACCTCGTCTCCCACTACCCATGAGGGCCTGATCCCATGGCCGAAAGCTCGCTGTAGCATCAACATGGCTAATTGTATTTTCGTTTTGAATTTAACTTCTTTAGGTATACCAGCTCTTGCTCTACGTTCTTCATCTAAAAACCATTCTTCAGGGATATATAGCTCTCGATCAATTAGTACGTGGCCTTGGTTAGTTGCATAGGAAAGGAAAACCCCTACTTGGCAATTTTCAATTCTTCCTGCTGTTCCACTATATTGTCTTGCCACTCCTACTGAATGCTTACCTTTCTTTAAAAAACCCGTCTCATCTATAGCTAGTATATCGCCTTCTTTATCTTTCAACACTTTCATTTGCAACCTATCTCTGATGGCATCTGCTTGCCATAAACCACGGCGTAGTAGATGTTGAAAAGCATACGGGGTTTGTAAGCCGGCCTCTTCTGCCAATTGCCAGGTATTTTTACGTTCTGCTTTGCTCATTAACCCCCATGTATATTGCAAAGCTACTTGTCTAGCTTCTTCTCGGCTAAAAAAAGGCCTTAAAAATAGAGCTAGCTCTTCTTTTTTTTGTTTTATAGTTTGGTTTATTGCTTTCAATTCCATACCTTACCTCCCTACTTAACAAATAAAATAGCATACTATATTTTTTATTACCCCTGTAGTACTAAGCCTGCTATAGTAAAATATCCTACCCTTTTGGATTTACCTGCACCAACACTTAAAGGCTATACCCCGCACACCTCAATTGCCGAAAAGTTTGAATCCATCATTCGTTTAGGATTTGCTAACACCCGCATGAAAGACTTTTATGACATCTGGCTATTGATTCAACAATTCGATTTTGAGCGCGACGAACTGAAGCTCATCATTCAGCAAATTATCAAGAATCGTGGCACGATTGTTAAAAGCTCTCCCATAGCATTTGAGGAAGCCTTTTATAATCATTCACTAAAGCAAGATCAATGGAAAGCCTTTCTGAGAGATATTTCTCATAAAGTTATACCTTTAGAACAAGTTATCCTTGATTTAAGAAATTTTTTCAGTGACCTTATCTTTTAGAATAGGAATACTATAAATATACACTACATGCAATTGAGTTAATGTGTTAAATCTCTTCTTAGTGATCTTCAGCAACCGTCGCTGGACCCTAGCTTTTTTAAACAAAATGTAGGCTTATAAGCTTACGGAAAACATCCTAAACATCCTAAACATCTTTTTAACTCTATTTACATCTAACGCATTAGTTACAAAGGTTGGCAATAAATATTTTTTGTTCAACGGTAATGTAATTAGTTGCTTAGCTTAAAGTCAGCCATTTTATATTCTCTTCTGTTTTTTCCTTTGATAAAATATAATATGCCACTTTAGCTTCTCATACGTTTCGATTATGCTATTGATTAACATTTGTACAAACGTGAGTATTGCTGATAGACATTAAGAGGTAAAAATATGAATACTAGAAAAGCTTTTTCTCAAGCCCGGAGCGAGCTAACTACAATCGTCAATCATGTAGCTTTTTGCCATGATCGATATATTTTAACTCGTAATGGTAAAGATTTGGCTGCTATAGTGCCTATCGAAGATCTAGAAATGCTAGAGGCAATAGAAGATGAGCGTGATATCGAGGTAGCGCGACGTGTAGACGAAGATATCAAAAAGCATGGCACAGTCAAATGGAAAGAGATTAAAAGAGATTTTGGATTGTGATTTACGAGATTGAATTGAGTCGTATTGCACATAAAAGCATGGCTAAAATCCCCAAAAAAGAGCTTAATCGCATTCGGAGTAGGCTTGAAGCTCTCTCATTAGATCCCGTCCGGAATATCTAAAAAAGATTCGAGGGGACGATATATAGAATTCGGAACGGAAATTATCACATTCTCTATAGAATATTTGATACCAAGCTTTACGTTTTAATAGTAGACATAGATCATAGGAAAGATATCTATAAAAAATTTTAAATATCTATTGATTTGTGGATGATCTGCTATCGCTTGTGAAACTACTTTTTTACTAACTATTATTCAAGGGATAATTGCCCCTTGGATGAATGCATCTAAATTTCCGAGACAATTTGCAAAGCCTGGCGACAAATATTTTTTCCTTGATCAAAGGTAATGCAATCAGCAGCTTGGCTTAGCGGCACCCATTGTACAGCTTTAATCTCTTCTTCCATTCTCTTTACTTCCCCTGCTACCTGGGCAATATAGTAAATAACAGTCTTATGAATGAGTACACCTTCAAATTTGAAGTAAAAGCTTTCTTCAAAAGTTTGATCAGATAGAAGCTTGCAAACCTTTAAACCGGTTTCTTCAAACAACTCTCTTTGAGCTGCTTCCCAAGCACTTTCTTGGGAATCAGGATGACCTTTAGGAAAACCCCAATGTCCCGCGTGCGATTGGACAAGCAGGACATGCCAGCCATCTTCAAGCTGAGCTAGAGGAACAATGCCGTAGGAATATTCTTTCTTCGTAGCCATCAGGGATGGTAAGCTCCTAGCACGATAGTGGCGTTATGACCGCCAAAGCCAAATGTATTGGAGATAGCAATGTTAATATCCTTTTTTTCCGCTACTGTCGGTATATGAAATTCTAAATCGGGTTCAGGATCTTCCAAGTTTATACTCGGATGAACCCATCCTGATTCAATCGCTTTGGCTGTAACGACAGCTTCCATAGCTCCTGCAGCCCCTAAGCAATGTCCAATCATCGATTTGGTCGAATTCATGATGATTGAGCTAGGTTCTTTGAAAACTTTTTTTAAAGCACGCACTTCCGCCATATCGCCTGCAGGAGTCGAAGTACCATGAGCATTAATATAATCCACTTCCTCAGCTTTTATGTCTGCATCCGCTAAAGCATTACGTACGCATAAAGCTACCCCTTCACTATCAGCGCGAGGCTCGGTAATGTGATAGGCATCACATGACATACCCCCTCCTAAATACTCCGCTATGATTGGAGCTCCTCGGGCTAAAGCATGCTCCAAACTTTCAATAATAAAAGTTCCTGCGCCCTCTCCCATTAAGAAACCATCACGACCTCGATCCCAGGGACGAGAGGCTTTTTCTGGTTCATCATTACGCTGGGACAAGGCTTTGCATGAGCAAAAGCCCGATAAGCCCATCGGGATAATAGGAGCTTCAGAACCGCCACAGATCATTAAATCTGCCTCACCTTTGCGAATATGGTTAGCTGCTGCAATGATCGCATTATTTCCCGTAGCACAGGCTGTCGAAACAGAATAATTAGGTCCCATAAAGCCTATATCCATGGCAAGCATAGCTCCACCCATGTTGGTAAGAATATAGGGCACAAAGAAAGGACTGACCCATCGCTGGCCTTTTTGTATGAGCGTCTGAACGCCTTGACAGTAGACATCCATTCCCCCCATACCAGAGCCTATAACGACACCACAACGCTCTTTATTAAGCTTTGCTATAACCTCAGGACTAAGCTGACTTGCTTCCAAAGCTTTTTTTCCTGCCACTAATGCATAAGCAATATTTTTATCAATGCGACGTGCTTGCTTTTTATCAATATAGTCACCAGATTCAAAATTCTTAATTGAGGCAGCTATGCGAGTAGGATAGTCTTCACAAGGAAAACTTGTAATCAAGGAAGCTCCACTTTTGCCGTCCAATAAAGATTGGAAATAATCATCTACCTCGTTACCAAAACAAGAGACGATACCCATACCAGTAATAACAATACGTTTTTTCTTCATGAAATGACTTAAACCTTCTAATTTTCCTTCACGTTAATGTGAAGATCCACAATTTTTGCTTGTTGCCATAGCTGCTCCAGTGCATATCTTTCTCGTAATTCTGGAATAAAAAGATGAATGATGATTTCCCCATAATCCATCACTAACCAATCAGGAGCTTTAATCCCCTCAATATGGAGAAGTTCATCCCCTCCTAGGGTCATCACCTCTTCGATTGTTTTTGCTATGGATTTAACATGACGATCAATATTCCCTTCAGCGATCACATAGAAATCGGTCATCGTAGAAAAATCGCGAACATCTAAAGCGAGTATGTTAAAACCCTTTTTATCATAAATAGTTTGAGCGATTAAATCTAAGTTTTTTAAAACAGTTTTTGACATATTCTTTTAAGTTTTTATTTTTGTCCTGGCCTAGAAGAATATAAATGATTTTGATATATGTAGTCTATCACTTTCGCAGGGACCAAATGGCCAATATACAATCCTTGTGAAACTCTTTCACGTATGCGGCTCGCGCTGATTTCCATTACGTAGGTAGAAGTCATTCCCGTTTGGAGAGCTGCGCAAATCTCTGGATCTCCTTCCCAAATAATAGGTTGTTCTGAAGCATACCGTCGGCAGATAAAAGGTGTAGCTAACGTAAGAATCTCTTTAGCCTCCTTCCAATGAACAAAGCTAAAGGCAGTATCTTCACCCATAATTAAGTAAAATTTACTTGGATATGCTTCTTTTTTTTCCTCCTTAATAATTTCACGTAAAGTATCAATAGTATAAGAGGGTCCGGGACGCTCCAATTCATAAGGAATGATGCCAAAATAGGGAAGTTCCTGCAGAGCAATTTCTAGCATTTTGAGACGGTGATAAGCCAAAGTAGGTTCTGCGCCTAACTTGTCAGGATTGACTAACGCCGGGCAAAACCATATTTCATCGAGTTGATGAGCTTCCATAATTTCTATAGCAGTATTTAAATGTCCAAAATGAATAGGATCAAAAGTACCACCATATATTCCTACATGCTTATGAATACGCATTTAAAGCTTACGTCCCATGGTTAATTTTGTAATATTAAAAGAGTTAAGGGTTTCCCTTTATCAGCGTTTTATTCCTATAGTATGTTTATGAGCTTGGCAAAGAAATAAATTTAATTTCTCCTTCTAGTTTTATCTGGCCAAACGCCCACACGCTCTAAAAAAGTATAAAAGTATGCCTTTTCCCATCAAGCCTTTTTAATATAACTATTAACATACGACCTCAAATTTTAAAATTATTTTATTTTTCATAGCAAAAAACGTTTTATTTTACCCTCTTGCCTGGGTATTAAAGTGCTAAATCATTTTGATGTTGCTAAAAGTCACCAAAACCTGTTGGCTATTGACGGAAACATATCGGCGTAACTGTTAAGATCTCTTATCGCTATTAAAAAATTTGTATACTTGTACAAGGCAATTCGCTGTAGGCTTTTTACTCTTTTTCCTTACTCTTATCAGGCCAATCGCTGTATTCTTACATTAAAAAGATAATGATACGCTTTTGAGCTGCTCTTTATGCAATCGCCTGCTATATAAAAGCCCCTTCTTAAGTAGTGAGATAGCTTTTAGAGGGTTGGGTATGGAGGCTTAGTTTTTTAAAGCGTATGATAAAATGAACAAACATTAATTTAAATAATTGGCCATTGATTTTGACGGCACATGGCCTTTAAGCGTCGATCTGGGTTGACGCCCACAGGATTTCCAACTGCGTAAAGAAGGGGTAAATCTAAATAGCTATCTGTGTAAGCAGTCACATTAGCTTTAACGATTTGCAATTCTTTTAAAAGTAGCTCGAGAGCTTGAGCTTTTTGAGGACCTTCCATTACCTGGGTAATATGAGTAAAATCACCCTCTTCATTTTTTTGATAAATCGTAGAACTCCATCTATCAACGCCTAGCCTCAACGCCACTTTTTCCACTAAAAAATTTGGTGAACTAGAAAATATGGCAGTATATGATCCTTCATTTTTAGCTTCTAATAGCTTTGAAAAGACGGGATGATAGATAAGCTTGTCCAGTTGCTGTGATAAAAATTTGGTGGCATGCTCATTAACAAGGGCTACGGAAAGGCCATAAAAAAAGCATTGAAAAGTAGATTCATGCAAGTTTTTTAGGCTAATGAGTCCAAGCTTAAACCTTAAATATAGGAAAGATAGACGGATCATTCGGTGAAAAGAAAGGACCTTTTCACGAAAAAGATAGATGCCAAAAAAGAGACTGCAATTTTTGCGAAGAAGTGTATGGTCGAGATCAAAAACAACTAGGCTATTTTTTCTTTTGGAATTGCACAATTTTGTTTTCAATTTCTTGAATGCCTTGGTTGATTTTTTCTAAGCGCTCTTTTTCAGACTTTATCAACTCGTTATTATTCATGGCTTTCTCAAAATCTAAACCTGAAACTCCTCCAGCTTTGCGCAAAGACTCTAGCTGTACTTTTATCGCTTGTCTACGTTCTTTTCTTTGTTTTAGAACCTCACGAAGTTGCTCAATAGATTGACGATCATCCTCGGACAATGAAAGTAAAGCTTGTTCCTCTTTATCTGAAAGAACATCGGTGATTAAGCTACGTAAAGATTTATAAAGGCGCTCTACCTCTTGCTTTTCAAATTTATTAAAAGAAGAATTCTGTATTTTCTGAGCAAGCTCATCTCTAGCTGCTGCTAGCTCTTGAGCTTCTAAAGAACGAGCATTATTGCCAAGCTGTTCGATTTCATTTTTTACTTCTTCTATTTTAGCTTTACGTTGCCTTTCTTTTTCTTGCTCATGTTGAAGGCGCACTTGCTCGTGTGCTTTCTGTTTTTCTAAAATCTGATCTTTTACGCCAAACATTTCGCTTCTTAGAGCTTTGATTTCATCTCTTCCCAGTTCAACATTTCTCATAAACTTAGAAATCTCATCTAAATGCTTATAAGCTTGATCATCCGATAATCCTGAAGACTCATATTGCTTTTTAAGCTCATGTATTTTGGCTTGGACCAGATAAAAATTTTGCTTAAAAGTAGCTTTTAGCTGGGCGCGTTCTTTTTTGCGTTCTTTTTCGGCTAATTTGATTTTATCCCAACATTCGCTAAGACGCATTCTCGTGTGGGTAAAGGCATGTGTGTTAAGGGTTAAAACCTTAGCAATTCCTTGCAGGTCTTTAATTTCTTCTCTTAATGCAAATAAAGAATCATCAAAGTTACCTTTAAAGCTATCTTCAATAAATGCTTCCACATCATCGCTAAATGTTTGGCTTACCTCTTTGATAAGCTCTTTCCTTAAAGGAAAAACTTGATCGCCTATTTCAGAAAGCCTTTGGAAAAACTTATTTTTTTGTCTTATACGCATGTCCGTTTTAATAAGTTCTTTGCGTAATGCATTCACGCGAGAAGCTTGCACATTAAGCAAATTAAGTCTTTTTTGAGTGTCTTGATAAAATAGCGCTTTTACAGAAAGCCTTGTGGGGATAGG
This sequence comes from Neochlamydia sp. S13, assembly GCF_000648235.2. Taxonomy (NCBI): domain Bacteria; kingdom Pseudomonadati; phylum Chlamydiota; class Chlamydiia; order Parachlamydiales; family Parachlamydiaceae; genus Neochlamydia; species Neochlamydia sp. S13. Next base: position 1,380,702 of record NZ_AP017977.1, read on the forward strand.
ACCTAAGTCAGGATTGGCAATTTTAGTGACTTGCTCTTCAAACAGCTTTATATCGTTTTCTAAAGCTACGATTGCTATTTCAATTTGTTCGGCTGCAAAAGAGCTTTGTTCATCCAACATCTCTTTTAGACGGCGGGCTTCTTTGGAAAGCTCGCTATATTTTGTCCACAACTGGGTACGTACAAGGGGAGAGAGGTTTTCTTTAAAGAGTTGCAAGCAAATATTGCGCACTTCCCAAAAGGCTTTGAAATGAGGGGCCCCGCTTTGGGCTAAAGAGCTTTCCATAAAATCTAAAGCATATTTAACCTTAGCGTCTACTTGAAGTAAATTTTCCATCTCTTGCATAAACTCATCGAGATGGGGATTATGCTTTTTTTCTACCACAGGCTCTTCACTAATTTCTTGCTCTGCCTCTTCTAAAGAAGGGGTTGGTAGGCATAGTTCTTCGCCTTCTGGATTAACCGAGGATAGGAATTTCTCATCTTGATGAGGTGTCGTTTCTTGTATATTTTGATTTTTACTTTCTAAGTCGCTCATGGAAATTCTTAAAGATATATGTTTAATGGAATTTTAGAGCAAAATCATAGCTGATTTACCCTTTTCGGTAAAGCTCTTTAAAAAACAATAATAATTAGCAGCTTTCGAAATCTTTAGAAATAAGGTCGGCAATCATTTGCGTATCATATAAATCCATATCAATCCAGTTAAACAAAGGTTCTTTGCCAAACCAGGTATGCTGACGTTTGGCATAGTTTCTAGAAGCTCGTTTAAATGTCTCGACAAACTGAAGATAATCATCGGGCCTTTTAGCGGTTGCTAAATAAGCAATAGCTTGCTTATAGCCTATCGCTTGGGCTGCAGAGGAATTAGCTAAAAGACCTTTTTTTAATAAACCTTGCACTTCTTCTAGCAAGCCATCTTCAATCATTTGATCGCAACGGTTTTCAATACGATGATATAAATGAGGCCTAGGTCGAAATAAAAACCAGCAACGAAAGTCATAATTTTGAAGCTTATGACGCCCCTTCCACGATAACTTGCTAACTTTTTCTCCAGTTAAAGTAATGATTTCCAAAGCACGCACAATCTTTTGCTTATCATTTTTTGTAATCCCACTGGCGTAATGTAGGTCTAGCTGTTGAAGGCGAGCATACAAGGCATCAGGACCTAGCCTATCATATTCTTCTTCTAAAGCTTGTCTAATTTCAGGAATAGAGGGAGGCCCCAGTGGAGGACCATAGAGCAAAGAATGAATATAAAAGCCCGCACCGCCTACTACAATAGGTACTTTGTCTCTATTGTGTATGCGCTGAAAAGCTTGACGTGCTTCGTAGCAAAAATCTACTACATTGAAAGAATCTGTCAAATGACAAATATCAATAAGGTGATGAGAAATCTGCTGCCGCTCTTCAATGGTAGGCTTAGCTGTGCCAATATCCATTCCTTTGTAGACTTGCATGGAGTCCGCCGAAACGATTTCTCCCTGGATCTTCCTTGCCAGTTGGAGGGCAAAATGAGACTTGCCGCAGCCAGTAGGGCCAGCAATGATGATCACGCGCTTTTTATTTTGAGGAAGAGCAGTAGGGAGCCGCTTCTGAGCTTCAATAGCGAAATTTATAAAGATTTGTTCTATCTCTTCTTTTTCTAATGTTCCACAGGCCACTATCAAATACCTAAACTTGGTCAAAGCATTGTTTTTATTGTTATTAGATTTAACCCTTTTATTCAAAGTGTTAATTTTTAACCTATCTCTTAAATGGTAAAATTAAACATACAAAACACCTTTTAAATAATTTCTTCCTCTGATAATAAAAGCTAAAAAGCTCTCATAGTATTCAGAGAAGATAGCTGACCACTTCAAAGTCTCGTCATCTTGCTTATTATTTAATTAAAATATTCTTGCTTCCACTAAGAAGTAATCAAGTAGTACTTATGGCTCTCTTCAATTTTATACCTACCTATTTGAGTTATTTTCCAGCTTAAATTCAATCATCTATTCATCTTAAAAAACATCACAAGCTTTCTAAAATATAGTTTCTAGCCTTTTAAGATCATCATGCTTTTTTTCTTTTTTATATGAAGTAATTTTTTAAGACCTTTAGGAGGAGCTAATTTTTCTTAAACACTTTTTCATTTATGGCTTCTTTCCAAAAACTGAGCTTTTACTTCTACAGGGTGCTTAATTAGCACTTTTTATTCTTTCCTTTAGGCCAATACATTTTGCAATTGCAGATGGCTTTTTATAAAAGCAAAGGCTGAATGGTCTAAATGATCTATACTACTTTCTTCTAGCTTCTTTTGGACGGTACCATCAACCGCAGGCACTTACTTCCTGGCTAGCATAGCAGATTCAAGCGTTGAAGCCATAAGAACATCTGTTAAAAGCCTGTTATCTCATGTGCAATGAAACTTAATTAAGGATTAAAGGTCAAAAGACCCAACAGGAATCACTTTGTTTGAGGCTTGCATAAGAAGCCTAGGCTTGGATCATTTTTTTTAGATGCACTTCATCAGCAATGACCTTATACCGTTCAAAGAAACTACGTCTGTAGAGTCTAAAGAAGAAAACACCTTTCTGAGGGCTCTTTTCTACTAAAAAGAGATTCTTATTAGGTTACGATTACATAAAAAGCTGCTTGAAAGCGTATGATTAAAAAGAAAAAAGATTAAGTAAGAGAAAAAGCAATATTTTCTAAATATTTAATCCTTAATAAAAATTACTCAATAATTTCAACCCTAACGCGACGTCCAAGCCGAGCACAAATCATCATGGATATAGTACGTAGGGCTTTAATAGTATTTCCTTTCCTTCCTACAACTTTACCAATATCGTGAGGATTAACCCGCACTTCCACAATCATTCCTCGTTCCCCTTCATAGCAATTAACGTTGACATCATTAGGGGCGTCTACTAAATTTTTTACAATATATTCAACAAATTCTTTCATAGCTCTACAAATGTTTTTTATAGTTTTACAAGCTAGCATTTTTAGCATCAGAAAGAATTTAACTCAAGAAGTATCCAATTAAAGCGCTTATTCTACTCGTCAAAACGTAACGAGAAAAATAAATCTAAAAAGTTGTCTTTTCCCTTAATCAAAAATCAACCAAGTAATTTTTTTTTAATCCTACACTATTTTTTTCCTAGAATTTTGTCGGTCGGCATGATAGAGCAATTTACCTTTTGAGCTCTCAATTACTTCTTCAGCAGCTAAGACATTTAAAGAGCAGGGCTTTTTATGTAGGCGAGCGCAGGGATACGTAAATCTACAACTAGAGGTTTAAATTTTAATAATTTTTCTACCCCCCCTCCTTCTGCATCTTCCATATGGTATTTTAATAAAGGGCGTAGTTGCAGATAATTGGCTAATTCTTGTCGATAATTGTCTACACTCAACCGCAATATATGCGAGGCTATCCCTTTGACAAGCTTTCCTGCCTGATCTGTTTTTTCCACCTGTTCATCAAGGATAGCCACAATTTGCCTTTTACCTTTGCTATCTGCAAAAGCCTGGGAGACATCAACACGAGATAGATAAGAATATTCCGAGCAACAATGGGTTGAAAGCAGATCAATTAGATAAAGGGCAAGCTTGCATTTAATTTCTTGGAGAGGTTTTCCCCAACTCAAAGGTAAAGCATCTGTTATTCCTAAGTATATTTCTGGTAGCTTTTTAGGAGTAAAAAAAGGCTTAAAGGGAAAAGTCACACCTTCCCGATCAATCACAGTGTTATGATAATCTAACAAATAAGCAAAAGGCTTCCTTAACTCGTAATCAACATAAATAGTTCCTGGAAGAAGTTTTTTTACATAGGCATGGGTAATCAAAGGAGAATTTAAAAGTTTTTGTTGAGCTGCTTGGGTATTAAAGCGAAAGATATTGGTTGGCTGATCAATCGATAAGTTAAGAAGCTCTGCAAGATAAGCTGTTTTCAGAGGTTCTTTATCAGGAGTCGTTTGCGCAATAGCTACAATGTTATACTGCGAATTATATAAGCGCTGTCTTTTTATATATTTATAATAAATTAATCCACCAGAAGCAGATCCGGAGATGGCTAGAGTAAAAAGCATAATCCATAAGCAAGCTGTACGTATAGAAAGCTTCTCTTGTTTTTTTCTCATAAGAATTTTTAACCTAAAGGAATGAAGATGGTAGAAGCGCTCTGGTGGTAAGCTCGCTCCCCTCTTTTGACAAACATAAAATTCAGGACTATTTTTGCTAGCTCCTCGCTCAGCTAGATCATATCATTTTTTCTCACTTCCTGCAAAGATGCTCTCGCATAAGTAATTAAATGAAAAGATGTAGTTAAGCATCCCTAAAAGCTTTGACGCTGCCTACATAAAATAGCATCTCTTCGTTTTCTTTCAAGCGCGAGTATAATTAAGCGATTGAATAGCTCCTCTCCATCTACTCCATTCAGCTGGCATATCATAGGATAAAGGCTAAGAGAAGTAAATCCTGGGATAGGGTTAATTTCGTTTAGCCAAAATTTTTCATTAGCATCAAGGAAAAAATCTACGCGTGCCATCCCTGTCCCTCCAACTGCTTGATAAGCAGCTGAGGCTAGCTCTATTCCCTCTCTATTTTTTTCGGGTGATAAAGAAGCTTGAGGAATGGTTTTCATGCTGTTTGCCCCATATTTAGATTCAAAATCGTAAACATGGCCTTGAGAAAACACTTCACCAGGAGGGAATACTTCTGCATTTTCGTTACCTAAAACTGCAAATTCTATTTCCCTAAAATCTGTAAGCCCTTCCTCTACTATTAATTTAAAGTCATATTGAAAAGCTTCCTGGATAGCTGAATATAAGCTATCGGCATGCATTACTTTTTGTACGCCGATCGTTGAACCTAAATGCACAGGCTTTATAAAAAGCGGAAAATTTAATTTGTTTTGAATCGACTGAATAATTGAGGTACTATCTGTTTTCCACTTTTTATAGGTGATTTCTACAAAAGGCAAGGTAGCTATCTGATGAGCTTGCATAAGATATTTGGTATGAGCTTTGTCCATAGCGATAGCAGCGTACACATGATCAGGGCCTATATAAGCTTTATCGAGAATTTCAAAAAAACCCTGAATTGTCCCATCTTCTCCATAGGGGCCATGAAAGATAGGTACAAATAAATCGCACTCCATTAATTTGTTAAAAACGCTTGCATCTATACAGGGGGCGATTTTTACAGCTGCTAGCTCCTGCATGCGCTCTTTAAGCGCGTGGAGATTACTATCTTCTGCAACCCAGTGCCCCTGCTTAGTGACACCAAAATACTGAATCTCATAAAGCTCTGCAGACACATACGTGCAAATATGACTAGCAGATAAGAATGTTATTTCGTGTTCTACCGAACGCCCTCCAAAAACTATTCCTAATTTAAGCTTACGTGGCGCTTGTTGCCCGAATAAATCGAGCAACTCTTGAGAAAGCTTAGTAATATCGCCTGCTCCCATAGAAACAACAATATCGTGGGGATGAACAAAATCAAAAAGTAGAGAAGCTAGATCTTGCCGCTGCACCGAATGAATTTTTTTTATTCCTTTAGACTCTACTTCCTTAATAATTTCTATTGAAGAAACCCCGTCTATAGGCGCTTCACCGGCAGCATATATCTCCGTGATAAATATCTCATCAGCTTCATCAAAAACATCTTTATATAATCCCAAGCAATCTTGAGTACGTGTGTAACGATGCGGTTGGAATACAGTAATCAGGCGCCGTCCCCCTGCAGCTTGGCGTATACCTTCTAGGGTGGCTTTTATCTCTGTTGGATGGTGAGCATAGTCATCAAGCATTAAAATATGATGCTTCTCGCCCTTTTTTTCGCAGCGACGCTTAATACCACCGAATGAAAGAAAAGCTTTACGGATTATATTTTCTGCAATCCCTAAGCTTAAAGCTAGGCCTAGCACTGCCGCAGCATTAAGAGCATTATGACGTCCTACCATTGGCAACTGAATAGACGAATAATGACAATTTTTAAAATCTACGTCAAAAGAGATCCCCCATCCTTTTTGAGAAAAGTTGCTAACTTGTAGCTCACAATGACTTCCAAATCCATAGCAAACACCCTTAGGCTTTAAATTTAGAAGATGTTCATTGTCCCCACACCAAAAAAGATGCTCCGATGTTTCCACTTTGCTTAAAAATTGGCTAAAAGCCTTAATTAAATTCTCTATCTTGCCAAAGTAATTAAGATGATCGGCATCAATATTAGTGATAATGCCTCCATAAGAATGATACTTAAGAAAGGTGCCATCGCTTTCATCAGCTTCGGCTATAAAATATTTCCCTTCCCCATGTCCAGCATTTGAATTAGAAGGAGAAAGCATTCCTCCCACCGCATAGGAAGGATCCAAGCCCGCCTGCATGATTACCCATGCTAAAAGAGCCGAGGTCGTAGTTTTACCATGCGTTCCAGCAACAGTTAAAGTTTTATACTCCTGCATTAAGTATAAGAGCAGATCGGAGCGATGAAGTATTAAGCATCCCTGCTGCAAAGCAGCATGATATTCCGGATTATCAGCCTTAATATCAGAGCTGTAGATGACAGCAGCATGGGCAGAAATGTGGTGAGCCGCATGACCGATAAATATTTTAGCTCCATTTTTCGACAATTCTTCCGTTATATAGTTTGCTTGCATGTCGCTGCCTGTTACAACCATCTTCTTTTTTAAAAGAATACGTGCTAACCCGCTCATGCCGATACCACCGATACCAATAAAATGAAAGTGTTTTGCTTCTGAAATCATGGGTGGAGCGCCTCCAGAATAAGCGTATAAAACTCTTTAGGCCGGTGGTTGATCTTGTAATTTTGCATCGCTTGGCTCATCTTTTTCCGTTTTTCGAGATTAAGAGATTCAATCTCACTTGCTAAATGAAAGGCATTTAATTCCTTTTCTTGGCACCTTAAAGCTCCCCCTACTTGCTCTACTAAAAAAGCCGCATTTTTTTCCTGATGGTTATCGGTAGCATAAGGATAAGGAATTAATATCCCAGGTACCTCAAATTCCATCTGCTCAGCAATGCTACCTGCTCCTGCACGGGTAATGGAGATATCTGCCGCCTGCCATGCTAGCTCCATATAGGTCTCAAAAGGCTTGACATAAGCCTTAAAGCCTGCTTTTCGGTATTCTTCTCTTAAAAAATGGGAACTAGAAGCATCGCCTGTTAAATGAATAATCTGCCATTGCTCTTTAGCATGCTTTAAGTGCTGAATTAAAGCTTCGCTAACCAAATTATTCAAGTTTAAAGCTCCTTGCGAGCCTCCAAAAGCTAAAATAGTATCTCGCTCTTTCTCTAGCCCAAAGAATTCACGTGCTTTAGAGGAAGAGCTACCTTCCTTATAATATTCTGGACGTAATGGCATGCCAACTTCATAAGTTTTCCCCCCTAAAAGATCTGCCGTATCAGGAAAATGGATGCCTACAAAGGAAGCATACTTTGCCAAACAACGATTAACTTTTCCGGGAACGCTATTAGCTTCATGAAGGATGAAAGGGATTTCTTTAGCTTTTGCAGCTAGAAGCATAGGCAAGGTGTAATAGCTCCCAAATCCTACCACCATATCAGGGCGATATTCGCTAATAATCTTGCAGCATTGCTTTATACCCTTTAAAATCTTGTAAGAAGCTTTTAAAGTTTCCCAAGGAGATTTATTTATAAAAGTAGCACAAGAGATCGCCTGGTAGCGGAAGAAATCTTTGTCAAAATAAGGGTTAATATCGAGATTTCCGCCTACATACAAAAGCTCAAGAGAGTCATTTGCTGCCATAAGCTGTTTGCCTAAAGCAATAGCAGGAAAAATATGGCCTCCCGTACCCCCTACAGTAATAATAATTCTTTTACCCATCTTCGCTCCTGCCATTAAAGGTGTCTACTATTACAAAACTGGGATTTCTAATTCCAGCGAATGATAAAAAAATTGCTTCTAGGAATAGGAATGACTTCAAATAGATAAAAACAGAGGCGTTTTCATCTGTATGTTAACCACTCAGCAATAAACTTTATTTTAAAGCAATAGACATATTCTTTTTTAAAGGCAAAGGATGGCTATAAGTTCTCTTGCCTCTCTTAGCTTAAAAAAATTTATTAAAAAGCAAGATTTCAAAAAATTCATGCCAAGGAATAAATCATTTATACTAAATAGCGCCTGCTTAAAAATTATGCCAAAAAATTATAATGGTTGCTTTTTTAAGTTTATTTTTATATGAAAGTTAAAAATATTTTTTACAACCTTCTTAAGAATAGATGGAATGTATGTAAAAAGTTTTAATCAGCTCTTGCTACGCATTGAAATACATGCCAACTTAAAAGAAGGATAAAAATATGAATGTAGTGAACGTACACAAGTCTACCCTATTATCTACTGAAAACAACTCCCATCATATAGCAAAAAATAATACTTTTAACCCTTCTAATCCTTTGGCAACTCTACCTTTAAAAATTTTCAAACAAATTTTTCATTCTTTCAGTAGTTTAACGGAAGACGAATTAAGAAAAATCCTTGATGCAAGAAGCTGTGCTCGAGTATTTAAACAGTACATGCCTAATAACGTCAAATTTTTGCAGCTCTATCAACCTCAGAAGCTACAATTCTATTTTGACAAACTCTCAAGCCATTTAAATAAAAATCTTTTTTCGATTGATGGTAGTCATAATTTTTTATCTGTAGATAGACTAGAAGAGAACTACACCCACACTTTAAAACTTACTATCCAAAAAGAAGATCCTGTTCAGACAAGATTATGTATAGAAAAACTAGGCGATATCTATTTAATAAAAGGAACGCAACAAACCCTCCTTCAAGCCGCAGGGCTTTATAATTATACCCTACATACTGCCTCTTTAAAAGGGCAAGAAAGTATTAAAGAAAAGCTATCAAAAGTGGAATTTTTACTCAGCAAGGCTTGCAAAGGAAAACCTGTAGATATTTCTATTACCAAAAAGCAATTTGAGGACAATCGCAGAGAATTAAAAAAGTTTAGGCAGGAAATAGAAGAGAAAATCCAAGCTCTCGGCTCAGATCCTTCATCTGAGGAAGTAAGAATGCTTTACCAGGAAATTGCTCAATGGATGAAAGTTTTCTTCAAAAGTCTTGTAGGTCAAGCTCAAAGGGGTTTAGGAGCTGCGCCCTGTGAATATGCAATGTTAGGATTTGGTTCTTTAGCTAGAAAAGAAATGACACCCTACTCTGATTTAGAGTTTGGCATTCTTATGCAAGAAGACACTTCAGCAAATAGAGATTATTTTAGACGTTTAACAAATCTTCTTCACTTAAAAGTAATCAACTTAGGCGAGACAATTCTACCTGCTTTAAATATTCCCTGCATAAAAAAGGCTAATTTTTTTGATAGCGTTACTCTTAGAGGCTTTGCCTTTGATGGTGAAGGAGCGGAAGGAAAAGGCTGTAAAACCCCTTTTGGCAATCGCCAAACATTTGAGCTTATCCAGACGCCTGAGAAGATGGCCCAATATATCGCTCAAGATGAACAAGGCAAATGGTGGCATGAAAAAGAGCCTCATCTTCCTATGGAATTGCTAAACTTTACTCATTTGCTAGGAAGTGAGGAGCTAACTGAGCACTATAGGAAAAATGTTCGGGACGAGCTTGAGAAGCCTTGCCAAGAAGGCCTTGATCTGTGTCAATATCTAGCCAAGCATCACCTAGTTCAAGAGGACATGGAGACTTTTAATCCTGGGATGGGCCTCTTAGAAAGACAGGGTATGCTTTTTAAAGTTAAAAATGATTTATATCGTTTTCCTCATCTGGCTTTAGACAGGCTAGCCCTTCTCAAAAAAATAGCGGCTTCCGACACTTTTACTAGGATTGATAAGCTAAGTGAGTTAGGGGTTATAACGGAGGGCGCCGCCGAAAAGTTAAAGGATTGGATGAATATAGCGCTATTTATGCGCCTTAAAACCTATTCTCATTATCAAGCGCAGCAAGAGATGATGAATCCGCTGATTAAGCCCTTTGGCTTCGATGATCCTGACCTTATTAGAAAGCAGTTTGCTCTAGAACATAAAGCGTTGGAAAAGATAAAAAAAATTTACCGTATCTTTATTCCTTTTTATCAAGTTATGCAAAAATTTTTAGGAGGCCACGAAGAAAGTCTTAAATTATCAGATTTAGAGGACAACTCGTTGCAGGCTCAAGGCAATATAGCTCTAAGGCTTTTACAACATAAAGAGGCAAAAAAATGTTACAAGTCTGCATTAATGATAGAGTCAAAAAATACAGAAGTACTAAATGCTCTTGGAGTGATTTACAATGCTCAAGGAAATTTAGCTAAGGCGGCCTATTTTTTTGAAGAAGCCCTTAAAATTGACTTTAAGTTATATGGCAAAAATCATTCAAAAGTAGAAAGAAATTACACTCATTTAGGAATGATTTACCATGCTCAAGGAAATTTAGAGAAAGCAATTGACTGCGCCAAGAAAGCATTCGAAATTGGAACCAAAGTTTATAATGGAAAACATCCTGTTTGGGCCATACTTTATAGCAATCAAGGAGAAATCTATCGTGACCAAGGAGACCTAAAGCGGGCGTGGGATTACGCCAGCCTAGCACTCAAAATTGACAGCAGACTTCATTCTATAGATTCTCCACACGTTGCAATGGATTATCATAATTTGGGAACAATTCATCAATCACAGGGAAATATAGCAGAAGCGGCTAAATACATTAATCAAGCCCTTCAAATTAACATTAAACTTTATGGTAGAAATCATCCTAATGTAGCAACAATTTACCACACTTTAGCGACAATTTACGATGCTCAAATGGATGTACAGAAGGCAACCGAATATGCTAAGAAATCTCTTGATATTTATATTAAATTTTTTGGAGAAAAACATTCCACCGTAGCTTCTAACTACCACAGTTTAGGAATGATTTACCAAGTACATGGAGATGTGAAGAAAGCGGCTAAATATATCAGCAAAGCTCTTTCTATTGCACTTAGCTTCCGGGAAAAGAATCCTCCCTTACTGGCAAAGATCTATGGTGGGCTGGGAATAAATTACCAAGCTCAAGGAAAGGTAAGCAAAGCAGTTAAATATGCCCAAAGAGCACTTGAAATTGCTCTAGACCAATATGATGAAAATCAACTCGAAGTAGTAACATGTTACAGTAATCTAAGACAAGTTCATCAAGAACAAGGAAATCTAGATAAAGCAATGGAGTATGCCAAAAGAGCACTTAAAATTGCTCTTAACAATTATGGTGAAAATCATTCTGAAGTGGCAACATGTTATAGTAATCTTGCACAAGTCTACCAAGAACAAGGAAATCTAGAAGAGGCTATTAAATATGCCAAGCAAGCACTCCAAATTGACGAACAGATTTTTGGTGAAAATCATTTCAAAGTAGCTCCGAACTATAATAACTTGGGAACAATTTATATAGAGCAAAACAATTTGAACAAGGCGTCTAAATATTTTAATCAAGCTCTCCAAATTTACAGAGAAGTTGTTGGCGAAAATCATCCTCACGTAGCAGGCAGTTACAATAATTTAGGAATAATTTACAAAAAACAAGGCAATTTTAAAAAAGCGACTAAGTACAGCAATAAAGCGCTTACCATTAACCTTAAGTTTTTCGGTGAAAATCATCCCAACATGGTAATAAACTACAATAACTTGGGAATGATATATCAACGGCAAGGTAATTTAGAGAAGGCAGCGGAGTACACTACTAAATCTCTCGCCATTGGCGCCAAGGTATATAACGAAAATCATCCTAGCCTAGCACTATGCCACACCAATCTCGGAATGATTTACCAAGAACAAGGCGATTTGGAACAGGCGGCTAAGTATATTAAAAAATCACTCGAAATTAATATTAGACATTGGGGCATAAATCATCCCACCGTGGCATTAGGTTATAATGAACTAGGGTCAATCTACCAAAAACAAGGAAGTTTAGAGGAAGCAGCTACGTTCACCAATCAAGCGCTCAAAATTAATATTAAGCTATTGGGTGAAAATAACCTTACTGTAGTGCTTCTTTACCGCAAGCTGGCACAAATCTACAAAGCACAAGGAAATTCAAAAAAGGCAGCTGAATATGCAAAAAAAGTGCGAGGCATTAAGCTTAAGCCGTAAGGAGAAATCATGACCATGAGCCTTCAAATCGTTTGAAATCTTTAAGGTAAACTCTAACCCAACAACATTAGGCATCTAAGAGCTTCCACCTTGGCTACAACTGGACAAATTTAAAATTTTCTGAAAGGTAATTCCAATTATGATCTCCCCCAAATCCTATAAATGAGAAAATATTAATCCTAATGAAGGAAATATACTCAAGCCTAAAATTAGCTAAATTTTTAGGCTCCTATTTCAAAAAAATTTAATTTTTTTCTAAATTATTTTATAAGGTTTGAAAAACTATTATTTTTTCTTGAAAAATATTATTTAGATAGTTAAAAAAGCCATAAGCACTGCTAATCACCTGTAAAGATGTAGGTAGCCTTAAAAGGAGGCCAAATAAATGAATGTAGAAAGCTCTTCTATTACCCCTTTCATATTTACAGGATTTAGGGAATTAGTATTAGCAAAGCCTGGACTAAATTTAGGCCCCTATACAGAGATTAGCTTAAAGATTTTTAAGGAATTGGGGCAGCAAGATTTATTTAACGCACGAGGCGTTAGTAAAGAATGGAAGCAACTAATTGAGCAAACTGAGGAATGGAAAAAGCTCTATTCTAAAATAACTGAGCATAAAGCACTTGAAGAAAATCAAAATACTGGCGATAAGTCATCTCTTTTAAGCTCTTTTTCTAATCAATGGGACAACCGTCAAATAGCTAGATCCTTGTGGTATAACCCCACTGCTATTATTGACGATTCAATCGTAGCCAAAGTAAATGCCGCTGCTGACTATCTAGGTAAAGAAGACTTTAAATTAAAAGGTGTGCCAAGTGACGGTGACTGCTTTTTTAGCGCTTTTTTAGCAAGTTACGAACAACTTTCTAGGAAAATACCTTTGTTAGATGAGAGCAAAGACAAAGTTTTTTATTTAAGGCAAGTGCTCTCAAGCATTGTTAAATACACGAACAATGAAAGAGCTAAAAAAATAAAAGGAAAAAGGACTTGGATAAGTGGATGGGGCGAAGGAGATCTATTAGCTACAGCTTTATCTATTCCTATAAGATTAATAACAGTTAACGAAGAACAGCTGGCTTGCGGTATTCACGATAGGCTAATTTTTCCTAAAGCAAGTTTACCTATGAAGGATAATTCTCAAGAATGGAAAACAATTCCTGAAGAAGAAAAGCTAAAAGAATATGTTCTTATTGTCGATCTAGGTGGCCATTTCATTTATGCACAAAAGCTTTTAGGACAAGAAAAATCTTTCTTTTTAAATCAAGCAACTTCTCGTATTACTCGTCCTAGCAAAGAGAGTTTTTTTTATCCTCTTAAAGAAGGTAACAAGCCAGATATAAGGAAAAAAAGAAAAAGATTTTTAACAACAAAATACAACCTGGATAAAAATGATACATTTGACCCATCTAATCCTTTAACTACCCTACCTTTAGAAATTTTCCAACAAATTTTTCATTCTTTTAGTAGTTTAAATAAAGGCGAATTAAGAAACATTCTTGATGCAAGAAGGTGTGCTCGAGTATTTAAACAACATATGCCTAATAACGTCAAATTTTTGCAGCTCTATCAACCTAAGAGACTACAGTCCTACCTTGATAAGCTTTCAAATTATTTAGATAAAACCCTGTCTTCTAGTGGCGAGCACAATACATTTTTATCTGCAGATAGATTAGAAGAAGATTACACACATGTCCTAAAACTTGCTATTCAAAAAGAAGATACTATTCAGATAAGGTTATGTATAGAAAAACTAGGTGATATCCATCTAATTAAGGGGACGCCTCAAACTCTCCTTCAAGCTACAGGACTTTATAATTATGCTCTACATAATGCCTCTTTAGACGAGCAAGCAATTATTAAAGAAAAGCTATCAAAAGTCGAAATTTTGCTTAGTAAGGCTTGCAAAGGAGAAAATGTAAATGTTCCTAAAACCAAAAAGCAATTTGAAAATAATCGCGAAAGATTAAAAAAATTTAGAAAGGAAATAGAAGAGAAAATTCAAGCTCTCGGCTCAGATCCTTCATCTGAGGAAGTCCGAGAGCTGTATGGTGAGATTGCTCAACAGATAAAATTCTTTTTTAGACGCCTTGCAATACAAGTTTTTGACATTTTAGGGCCCCAACCCTGCGAATATGCCATGATAGGGTTTGGCTCTCTAGCTAGAGAAGAGATGACCCCCTACTCCGATTTAGAGTTTGGTATTCTTATGCAAGAAGATACTGGAAAAAATAGAGAATATTTTAAGTATTTTACAACCCTTCTTCATTTAAAAGTAATCAATTTAGGGGAAACCATCCTGCCTGCTTTGGATATTCCTTGCATAAGAAAGGCTAATTTCTTCGATAGCGTTACACCCAGAGGCTTTGCCTTCGATGGGGAAGGAGTACAAGGTAAAGGCTGTAAAACGCCTTTTGGAAATCGCCAGACATTTGAGCTCATCCAACCCCCTAACAAGATGGCGGAATATATTGCACAGGACGAAAAAGGGAAATGGTGGCATGAGAAAGAGCCTCATCTTCCCATGGAATTGCTAACTTTTACTCATCTGCTAGGCAATCTTGTATTAACTAAGGAATATAGCGAAGTCCTCAAAAAAAAACTTGATATTTCTTACCAAGAAGGATTCTCCCTTCGACAGCACTTATCCAAGCAACACCTTGTGTTAGATGATATGATAGCCTTTAACCCAGGAATGGCTGATTTACAAAAGGAGGGTATGCTTTTCCAAGTTAAAAATGATTTTTATCGTTTTCCTCACCTGGCATTAGATAGATTAGCGCTTCTTAAAAATGTAGAAGCCTCGGACACTTTTACTAGAATTGATAAACTAAACATGCTAGGAGTAGTAGCAGATAGTGCAGCTGATAAGTTAAAAGATTGGATGAGTATAGCGCTATTTATGCGCCTTAAAACCTACTCTCATTATCAAGCGCAACAGCATATGATGAATCCTTTGATCAAGCCTTTTGGATTTGATGATCCAGACCTTATTAAAAAACAGTTTGCTTTAGAGCAGGAAGCCCTAAAAAAAATAAAAAAGATTTATTGTATCTTCGTTCCTTTCCATCAAGCTATTCAAGAATTCTTAGCCGGTCATGAAGACAGACTTAAGTCTTCTAATTTAGAAGATAACTCACCTGAGACGCAAGGTAATATAGCCCGCAGGCTTTTTCAGCATAAAAAAGCAGAAGAATGGTATCTTCTAGCAGAAAACGATAACCCAAATAATGCTGAGGTTTTAAATGCCCTGGGAATCATTTACCTTGATCAAGGCAATTTAGATAAAGCAGCCGAATATAGCATTAAAGCTCTTGCCATTAACCTTGACCTATATGGAGAAACTTACCCTACGGTGGCAAGAGACTACAGCAACTTAGGATTAATATACAAAGCGCAAGGCAATTTAGATAAAGCAACAGTGTACAATATTAAAGCGCTTACAATTAAACTTAAGGTTTTTGGTGAAAATCATCCTACCGTAGCAATTTGTTACAATAACCTAGGAACCCTCTATCGTGCCCAAGGCAATTTGGACAAAGCAGCGGAGCATAGCAACAAAGCGCTTGCTGTTAACGTTAAAAATTACGGAGAAAATCATCCTGCCGTAGCAACAAATTATAACAATCTGGGACAAATTTATCAAGCCCAAGGCAATTTAGACAAGGCAACAGAATATTGCATTAAAGCGCTTAATGTTGACGTTAAACTTTACGGAGAAAGTCATCCTATCGTAGCAACAAATTATAACAATCTGGGACAAATTTATCAAGCCCAAGGCAATTTAGACAAGGCAACAGAATATTGCATTAAAGCGCTTAATATTGATGCTAAACTTTATGGAGAAAGTCATCCTACCGTAGCAGGAAATTATAACAATCTGGGACAAATCTGCAAAGAGCAGGGCAATTTAGACAAAGCTATAGAATACTGCAAGCAAGCGCTTTCTATTAACCTTGATCTTTATCGAGAGATCCACCCTGCGATAGCTAATCTATATAACAATTTAGGACAAATTTACCTAGAACAAGGGAATTTAGACAAAGCGACAGAGTATAGCACCAAAGCGCTTAACATAGATCTTAAGGTTTATAGTGAAAATCATCCCACAGTGGCAAGAGATTACAATAATTTAGGAGAAATTTACCGACACCTGGGCAATTTAAATATGGCGGCAGAGTATAGCAACAAAGCGCTTGCCATTGATCTTAAGCTTTACGGCGAAAATCATCCCGAAGTGGCAATTAGTTACCATAACCTAGGACAAATTTATAAAGCCCAAGGTAATTTAGACAAAGCAGCAGAGTATAGCACTAAAGCGCTTAAGATCAACCTTAAGCATTTTGGTAAAAACCATCCCCGGGTGGCAATTGATTACAGCAGTCTAGGGCAAATCTATCAAGACCAAGGCAGCTTAGATAAAGCCGTGGAGCATTACAACAAAGCGCTTGCCATTGATCTTAAGCTTTACGGCGAAAATCATCCCGAAATGGCAGATTGCTACAGCAACTTAGGAACAATTTACCAAAACCAAGGTAATTTAGACAAAGCGATAGATTACAGTACTAAAGCGCTTAGCATTAATTTTAAGTGTTTTGGTGAAAATCATCCCAAGGTGGCGAGAGATTACAGTAATTTAGGACAAATCTATCAAGACCAAGGCAATACAGAGAAAGCAGCAGAGCATAGCACCAAAGCACTCACCATTTACCTTAAACTTTATGGTGAAAATCATCTTACACTAGCAATTTGCTATAACAACCTAGGATTAATCTTTAAAGCCCAGGGTAATTTAGAAAAAGCAGCTGAATTTAGTAGAAAAGCGCTTATTATCGACCTTGCGGTTTATGGTGAAAATCATCCCACCGTGGCAAGGGATTACAATAACCTAGGAACAATATACCTAGACCAAGGCAATTTAGATAAGGCAGTTGAGTATAGCATCACAGCGCTCACTATCGATCTTAAGGTTTATGGTGAAAATCATCCTGCAATAGCAAGAGACTATAACAACCTAGGAGCAATTTATCACAATAAAAGCAATTTAGAGAAAGCAGCGGTGTATAGCAATAAAGCGCTTGCAATTGATCTTAAACTTTATGGAGAAAATCATCCTGCGGTGGCAAGAGATTATAGTAACCTAGGAATGATCTACAAAGGCCAAGGAAATTTAGAACTAGCGGCTGAGTATATCAGCAAATTTATCGATATCAATCTAAAGCTTTATGATAGAGACCATCCTGAGGTGATAAAGGGTTATAACAATCTGCAAGCGATTTACCAATCCCAAGAAAATTTAAGAGCAGCAACCCTAGAGATATTAAATGAACGTACTATGTTAACCTCATGCTTGAAAAAACAAATCAATCAAATGGGGCTTCACATGTTGTGAAATACTCTGTACAGGACAAAAATTGAAAAAGCCCGTCTAAAAATTTATACTGTTATCTTTTACGAGGAGAAAACAGATGAAAGAAATAGACGAGCTAAGAGAAGTTTTAAGTCAAACTTTAGATTGGAACCGAGCAAGACTTACATGTTTTTGTCAAATTGTTCTAGCTCTTTTTAGGGTTAGAAGCGTTAACCTTACTCAACTAGCCACAGCTTTTCAAGGAAAAGCAAAACTAGACTCCCACTATAAAAGGCTACAGCGTTTTTTCCGAGAACTAAAATTTGATATGTTGGATGCTTTTAAGATTATTTTACAAATATTTCCTATTAAAAGGAAAGTATGACTGATTATAGATAGAACAAATTGGCAGGTAGGCAGCAAAAACATTAATATTTTAACCTTAGCGATGGCCTATGAAGGAACAGCTATTCCGTTGGCCTGGTTTGTGATGAATAAAGCTGGTAATTCATGTACTGATGAACGCATTAAACTTTTAGAAAAAGTTATCAGGCAATTAGGCCCATCAAAGATTGCAGGTCTGATTGGCGATAGAGAATTTATAGGGAGTCAATGGTTTGATTATCTGATAAAAAGTGAGATTCCTTTTTATATGCGTATTAGGGAAGACACTCTAGTGGAAGGAGCAAGAAATGGCTATGCAGTTTCTCTTAGAGACGTATTTCGTCATCTAAAAGAGGGTAAAAAAAAGTGTTAGTTCAACCTTTACAAATGCTCAGCCATTCCTTTTATGTAGCTGCAAGCCGTCTAAAAGATGAGCTTTTACTCGTGGTCACTAATAAAAATCCAAAAAAAGCTATAAGCATCTACAAAGCTAGATGGGAAATAGAGACCTTATTTGCTTGTCTAAAAACACGAGGCTTTTGCTTGGAAGATACGCATTTAACATATCCTGACAGAATTGAGAAACTTATCTTTGCCTTAAGCATTGCCTTTTGTTGGGGGTATAAACTGGGTAATGTAGCTGCAAACGCAGTCCCTATTAGCATTAAGAAGCATGGCAGAAAAGCTAAAAGTTTGTTTCGCTATGGATTAGATAAAATAAGGGAAATCTTATTGGAAACACCTAGGTGTTTTAACCTTTTTCTTTGGTTGCTAAAGCTTTTTGACCCATTGTTATCCTCAAGTATACCTAAGAGGATTTTTTTATGAAAAAATTATTTTTTGTCCTGTACAGAGCAGCAAAGCTTCATACCAGGACCTATATCATTTACTTCTAAAGATTTCCTGTCTATTTTCTCTAACTTTGAGGTTGCTAAAAACTATAATAATCCATCTAATTATTATAAGAGCATATAAAGGAAAAACAACTTTGCTAAGAGCAGGCTTAAATATAGAGATAAAAGTAGCTTTCTTATTAAGCTGTAGAAAAAGCCTGAAAGGTGTGCGGGGCGAATTGTTTATAGCTTACTATCCTTATAAAACTGCTAAAAATTAGAAGGGCAACCATGGGTCTAATTAAAAAATCATATATAGCCTATCCGCTAGCTGACCTTTATCCATTAAAAATTCAGCAAATCAATTGTTAAAAAAGCAGAAGGCCTAATGGGCATTAAGTTTTCTAAAATTAGCTCTTTAATCTTGCAAGGCAATTTTATAAAGACTAAACATTCGAACCCATCAATCATTTTTTTACAAATTAAAAGTTATTTTGAAATCTAAGCCAAAAGGGAGGTAAAAAAATTTAGATTAAAAACACAGCCTACATGCATCCTTAAAAGCTTCTTGTCTACCTATTAAGTTAGACTTTTAGAAGAAAATAAAAAAATTGCTATATATAATCACAAAACTTTGATAAATATATTTTTATTAGTAAGAAAAAATGAAGGAGGCCTTTTATGCCCTTAAAAAAAGGTACAAGCCGTAAAACAATCAGTGAAAACATCCGCACAGAAGTACATCATGGCAAGCCACAGAAACAAGCGGTGGCAATTGCTTTAAATGAGGCCAGAAGATCTGGTGCAAAAATTCCTAAAAAAGGAAAAAATACTAAATAACTGTCAAATATAAGGAGAACATAGATGGCAGCAATAAAAAAACCAGCCGCTAATAAAACAACGGCTAAAAAAACAGCAGAAAAAAAGCCTGCTGCAAAGAAGCCAGTTGCTAAAACAGCGGTGGCTAAAAAAACATTAACTGTAAAGAAAACAGCACCTAAGATTGTTGCCAAGGCAATAGTTAAAAAACCTGTTGCAAAAAAGCCTATAGTAAAAAAAGCTGTAGTGAAGAAAACGACGACTGCGGCTAGAAAAAAAGCTGTAAGTCGATAAATTTGTATGGCTAACTTTGGTAGGGGTAGCTTTATTATTTCTCTACCAAAGTTACTTATCTCTTAAATACTTTTCTAAGCATATGTTAATTGAGGTTAAAGTTTTAAAAAGCATCGAGCCAATGGACTAAAAAAGTGTCTGTTACTCTCAACCCACTTTTCAAGAAAACAATTCTAATTTTCCTATCTCATTGAAAAATTTCAAATCTTTTGTGATAGATAAAGAGCGATCATTTATAGTTTTCTACATAGGCCAAAGACTTCTTAGTTGGAAGTAATCTATTGGCTCTTTTATTTCTATCAAATGGACATAGGGTACTGACGCTTTATCTTCAGTAACTGATGATCAATTGCTTAGCTATTGTGCATTGTTTTAATATCATAAAGCTTATCCCTCCCACAGTTTTAAAAGAATACTCTTTCTGCGCTTTCTAAAGTCATGCCTAGGAAAACAGCTTGGATAAAAACTAACTAAAGGCATATTGGAATGTTAGCATAGACTTAGTGGCTACAGAGCAGGAGAGATGACGAAAAGAAGCTAAAGAGGGAAAACTAGAGAGGGGTCCGAATTAAAAAAATGCTCGGAGTCGGACTCGAACCGACACAGGATTGCTCCCGAGGGATTTTAAGTCCCTTGTGTCTACCATTTCACCATCCGAGCAAAAGGTAAGCGCTAAGATAACGACATTTGACTTTAATAGCAAGCCAAATGTCGCAATTATTTATTCTTTTTGTTCGTGGGGGTTAGAAGGCTCCTCTTCTAGAGGCTCTTTTATTTCATTTGGTTCGGTCAAAGGTAGAGGAGAAGAAGTAGGCTCACCAAGGTCGTCCCAAAAAGAATGAAAAGAACTATTTTGTTCCTCAGAAGACAAGGGCTTAACTTCTGGAGCAGGCTCTATAATAGGAGGTAACTCACCTTGCTCTTCTTTAAAAAACTCTTCAACTTCTTCACTCTCTCCTTCAAATTCCTCAGTGATGCTATGAAGAACTTGAACTTCATCATCTTCTTTAGTCTCTTCTCGCGTATAGAAAGCATTTTTAAAAAGTATGTTTTCTTTGTACCTTCCAATGGTCTCTGAAATTAGTGTCGGAGGAGGAGGCAATAATCCACTCATGAAAGGAACTGTAGGCTGCGCTAGGGGCTGACCCTCTCCTGCTACTTTTCCCTCTAATGAAGAAGCTACATCTAGTTGCCCTACATCTTCTAATGATGATATAGCTTCAGTGCCTCCTAGATCTTCTTTAATTTGCTCCTCTCGACCTCGGCGGCGCCTTTGCTGCCGTCTACGATCACGCTTTTTTTCTGCCCGATTGTCATTAGCGGCAACTTGCTCTTCTGCAATAACGTTAGATTCCTCCATAGCCGCTGGATCCATTTTATCTATAGGCATTTCCTTCACGGCCTTAGTCTCACGTCCTCCTCCTATCTTGATAGAACGCTCCAAGCCCACATTTTTAAGTACCATGCGTGCTTCTCGCACTTCTAAAATCTCATAGTCGTTTGCGGGCACAAGAAAAGATTTTGGCTTTTCTAAGGAGCGAAAAAAAATAGCAGTACCGAAAGAAACAACTTCTAAAGCATCTACGAAGTATTCTTCTTGTCCCACATTTTTGCTATTGCGAACAACAATTTTGCACCCTTCCTTAGGCGTAATAACGGTTTCAATAATAGGTTCTCGAGTAAAATCCACAATTAATTCAATCCTGTTTAAATTTGCATATATATTAGACTTTCAAAGAAGTCTACTTAAGAAGCAACTACTTAACTATATGTTAATATTACTCTTTCGAAGCCATATAGGCTAAAAGCTCAACACATCTACAAGCATACCCCATCTCATTATCATACCAAGCCACAATTTTATAGAAGGTATCGTTGAGAGGTATGCCTGCATCTTTGTCAAATATTGAAGAGTATCTGCTTCCAATAAAATCACTTGACACAACCGGTTCATCACAATAGCCTAAGATACCTTTCATGTGCCCTTCTGAGGCTTTCTGCATCTCTTGGCATATTGATTCATAACTAGTTGGTTTGCTCAGTCTCACGGTTAGATCGACAATAGAGACATCCACCACAGGGACTCTCAATGCCATACCCGTAAGTTTTCCTTTCACTTGAGGAAGGCATAAAGCTACAGCTTTTGCAGCTCCAGTCGAAGAAGGTATAATATTCTGACTAGCAGCCCTGCCTCCCCTTAAATCTTTATGAGAGGGTCCATCAACTGTAGGCTGTGTAGCTGTCATAGCATGCACAGTCGTCATTAGACCTTCTTCAATTCCAAAATTCTCTAGCAACACTTTAGTAATAGGTGCTAAACAATTAGTCGTACAAGAAGCATTTGACACAATTTTGTCATTTGCTGGATTATATTTTTCTTCATTAACACCTAAAACGATAGTAGCGATTCCTTCTCCTTTCGCAGGTGCTGATATTAAAACTCTCTTAGCTCCTGATTTTAAATGCTTACCTGCCTCATCAAAAGAAGTAAATAAACCTGTTGATTCTAAAACATAATCTACTTGAAGATCTTTCCAAGGAAGCTTTTGAGGATCTTTCTCAGCGTTAACTCGTATTTTTTTTCCATTAAAGAGAAGATATTCTCCTTCCTCTTTAATTTCCCCTTTAAATTTACCATGTACTGTATCATATTTTAATAAATAAGCCAAATTGCTGGGAGAAACAACATCATTAATGGCTACCACTTGCATATCATTTCTTTCACTAATTAAGCGAAAAACCAAACGACCAATGCGGCCAAATCCATTAATGGCAATTTTTAGGGACATAGCTAGATTCCTTAAAAAGTCATAATCATCCTTTTTATCATAGATGAGACTTAAGGAGAAAGTAAAGGAAATAATCTTAGCAAAATTTCAAGTGCGTTTGTATAAATTAATTCTTTTCACTACCATTTTTATTAACTTTTTAATAAGTTTGCTTTAAAAAATATATACTTTTATATATATTCTATTCATAAATTAACAATAAACCTGAAATGATATAATTTGTTAACAAATGGATAAGATCATGCATCAGCTTTCATCAGGAACTTTTCACATTCACCCTTTAATTTTTCCCGCCTTTGTGAACCAAGAAAAACAATCTAAAGATTCTATAAGGAATACTACAGTTTACGCAGAAATCGCTTTAAAAATATTTAAAGAACTAGGACTACAGGATTTATGCCGAACACAATTGGTTTGTAAAGAGTGGAAACAATTAATTGAAAGCAGTTTTTTAGCTAAAGAAAAAGCCTATACCTTAGCTTTAAAACATGCTATTCGGAAGAAAGACCTTATTCAAGAAGCCTTTTATATAGAAAAACTTGGGGATGTTTATGTGAAAAAATGGACCTTCGAAGCTTTTTTGCAAGCGGCAGCGCTTTATAATTATGCTTTGCAAAGGCATTTTCTATCTCATTCCTTAGAAGGCAAACAAAAAGTTCTTAAAGAAAAGTTATCAAAAGTTCAAGATTTACTGGTTAGAGAATGTAAAGGCAGAAGTGTAGACTTAGCCACAATAGAAGATCAATTTGAAAGCAACCGTAAGATATTAAAAGGATTTAGGACGGAAATAGAGGCAAAAATTCAAGCCTTATCCGAAACTCCTTCTTCTCAAGAAGTAATGGAGCTCTATCGTGAAATAGATCAAGGAATAAAAACCTTTTTTGAACATATTGTGGCACAAAGCCTAGATACATTAGGGCCTCCTCCTTGTGAATACTCTATGATAGGCTTTGGTTCACTTGCTAGAGAAGAGATGACGCCTTACTCCGATCTAGAGTTTGGCATTCTTATCCAAGAAGATAATCCTATTAATAGAGATTATTTCAGACGTCTAGCCACTCTTCTTCACTTGAAAGTGATCAACTTAGGTGAAACGATCCTACCTGCTTTAAATATTCCTTGCTTAAAAGCCATCAATTTTTTTGATGACATTACGCCGCGAGGCTTTGCCTTTGATGGGGCAGGAGTTGAAGGAAAAGGCTGCAAAACTCCTTTGGGTAATGGCAAGACATTTGAGCTTATCCAAACTCCAGAGAAGATGGCTCAATATATTGGTAAAGATAATGAAAATCAATGGTGGCATGAAAGAGAACCCCATCTTCCTCTGGAACTTTTAAATTTTATTCACCTTCAAGGTAGTCGCAAATTAACTGAGCAGTATAATGAAAATGTTCAAAAAAAACTTAATGCTCCTTGCCAAAAAGGCCTTACTCTGCGTCAGTACTTAGCTAAATTTCATTTGTTTTTAGCAGATATGAATACTTTCGATCCAGGAATGGGCGATTTAAGTAGGGAGGGCATGCTTTTTAAAGTCAAAGATGATTTTTATCGCTTTCCTCATTTAGCATTGGATCGTTTAGCTCTTCTTAGAGGGGTAACAGCTCCTAACACATTTGCAAGAATCGATCAACTACACAAGCTAAAGACTTTAACAGTTAGCGCAAGAGAAAAAATAAAAGAGTGGATGAGTATAGCGCTATTTATGCGCCTTAAAACCTATTCTCATTATCAAGCCCAACGAGAGATGATGAACCCATTGATCAGACCCTTTAAGTTCGATGAGCCTACCCTTATCCAAAAGCAGTTTGCTTTAGATCATAAGGCATTAGAAAATATAAAAAAGATTTATCTTATTTTTATTCCATTCCGTCAGGCTATTCAAGAATTTTTCTTAGGTCATGAAGAGAGACTTACCTCTTCCTCTTTAGATGACGACTCACCCCAGATCCAGGGAGACATAGCCAGAAGAATATTTCAACAAGAAGAGGCAAAAAAGTGTTACCTTAAAGCTCTACAAGAAAACTCGGAAAACACTTATGCCCTGAAATCTCTTGGGCTTATCTACGAGAACCAAGGAAATTTAGAAAAAGCTGCTGAATATACCCACGCGTCACTCGCTATTGCTATTAAGCGCGGCGGTAAAAACTGCCCCGAGGTGGCAACAGTTTATAATAACTTGTTAATGATCTACTATGCCCAAGGAAATTTAGCGATAGCAGCTGAGTATGGTAATCAAGCACTCCAAATTAATATTAATCTGTATGGTAAAAATCATTCCTATGTAGCAAATAGCTATAATAGCCTTGGTTTAGTCTACCAAGAACAAGGGAATTTAGAATCGGGTCGCCCAAGGGAACTTCCCCCTTAGGCTCCCACAGACACGTACGTGAAACTCTCGCTTCATACGGCTCCTATTGTTCTTCAAGCTTTCCAGCCTTTTCCCCACCCCCATAAGTTCCT
Organism: Neochlamydia sp. S13; assembly: GCF_000648235.2. Taxonomy (NCBI): domain Bacteria; kingdom Pseudomonadati; phylum Chlamydiota; class Chlamydiia; order Parachlamydiales; family Parachlamydiaceae; genus Neochlamydia; species Neochlamydia sp. S13. The sequence continues at coordinate 1,405,737 of NZ_AP017977.1, forward strand.
CGTATTTCTACTTGACTTATTGAGTTGGATTGAACAATTCAACCCCTTCGCTCCCCCTTCATTACAAAGGCTTCTTCACTACTACGAGTTGATCTGCCCCTCATACATGCTTCGATATTTCCCACTTTGTGTTCTTCACTTATATGGTTTTCTCTTAACATCATCTATGAAGTTCCCACGTTCCATACAAAAGCCTAGACTAAGTTCACGCTATCTTTATGCCGGACGCCATTTAGGCAGTAAACAGGTTGCCCCTAAATTTATCCTGGAAGAGCTTTTAACCCCCAGTTTTGACATCATCCTTAAGCTTTCGACACTTGGACCAATAGTTCACTTTCGTTCGTCTCCTTAGCCCTCACCTGATATGCTTATCATACCTTTTCCTTAACGCTCACTACCTTGGCTTTTGACCAAAGCAGCTTAAGGTGGTTTGAAATCTCTTCCTGCAAAGCGACTTCGAGGAGCCATTTTCCTCATCTTTCGTATAGTTACGCACATCTATAATGTGCTCGTGGCACACAAAAGCCAGTGAATCTCTTAATCAAGCCCTTGCAATAGACCATAAGCTTTTGGGTGAAAATCATTCCATGGTGGCAAAAGATTACAATAATTTAGGAATGCTGTACAAAGATAAAGGAAATTTAAAAAAAGCAACTGAATTTATCCGTCATGCTCTTGCCATCAATTTTAAGCTTTACGGTAAAAACCATCCGCATGTAGCTACCTGTTATAACAATTTGAGCCTCATTTATGAGGACCAAGGAAACATAAAAAAAGCCCGTAAGTATGCTGATAAAACACTCACAATTCGACTTAATCTTTATGGTAAAAATCATCCCCTGGTGGCAATAACTTATAATAACCTAGGGCTTATCTATGAGAACCAAGGAAATTTAAAAAAAGCTTTTAATTATACTGATAAAGCCCTTCAGATTAACCTTAAACTTCTAGGCAAAAATAATCCGACTGTCGCAAAGCTTTACAATCACCTAGGGCAAATCTATCAAAAACAAGGAAATTTAGAAAAGGCCATTCAGTTTATTAACAAAGCCCTCGCAATTAACATCAAGCTGGGAGGTGAAAATCAACCATCTGTAGCAATAGATTACCAAAACTTGGGAAGCGTCTACTTAGATCAAGGCAATTTAGACAAGGCGGAAGAGTATATTAACAAAGCGCTTGCCATTAACCTTAACCTTTTCGGCGAAAATCATCCCTTTCTTACCGCCAGTTATAATAGCCTAGGACTTCTCTATCGAAAGCAAGGAAATTTAGAAAATGCCCTTAAGTATGCCAATAAGGCATTCGCCATTAATATTAAATTTTATGGAAAAAATCATCCTACAGTGGCAATAGATTACAACAATCTAGGAGGAATTTATCGGGAGCAAGGTAATTTAGAAAAAGCTTTTGAATATATCAATGAAGCACTCGATATTGATCTCAAGCTTTTCGGGGATAATCATCCTACAGTGGCAATAGATTACAACAATCTAGGAAGAATCTTTTTAGCTCGAAGCAATTTAAAAAAAGCCATTGAGTGTGTCAATCAAGCACTCGCCATCAACCTTAAGTTTTTTGGCAAAGACCATTCTACTGTGGCATGCAATTATAATAATTTAGGATTCCTTTATGAAGAACAAGGAGATCCAATAAAAGCTATTGAGTATATCAATCAAGCAATCGACATTGATCTTAAGCTTTTTGGTGAAAATCATCCTACACTAGCAGTATATTATACTAATCTGGGAAGGATCTATCAAGCCCAAGGAAATTTAAACCTAGCACTTAAGTACGCCCATACAGCACTTGATATTAACCTTAAGCTTTATGGAGAAAATCATCCACAGACAGTGGAAAACTACAAAAATCTAGAGAGTATCTTACCAAGAGAAAAAAAATTTATTTATACAGGACAAAAAATAATCTTTTCATAAATAAACCTTCTTAGAAGGAGTTGAGAATAAAAGAGGAGATAGAATTAGTTGACATTCATGATTAGGCAGCAGGCAATCAAAGTACCTAAGAAGGTGTCCTTGAACCTCTGCTTTGATAAATGAAAACCCATTCAATAGAAGGAGGAGTATAATGCTTAAGAAGCTACTTTACTGAGCTGAGCAATAAAGAAAAAGAATAGGAAGAAATAAGCCTTTTTTTGTTTTCTATGAAAAAAAGAGGGCGGCCCTATAAACATTTTGAACGAAACCCATTAGATGCTATCCTTTATCTAAACTTTGCAGGACGTCAATAAAGGCCTCTTCTCATGATTTTCCTCTTTGGAGGATAGTTTTAAATTATTTCTCTAGCAGCACCATACAACCCTCTGGCAGCAGAGCAAGAGCTATCTAAATCTTATGGGCAAGCTGCTAATTGTTATGAAAGAAGAAGTAAAGAATATAGAGAAGAAAGAGATGAATATATAAAAAGGGATAGGCAATCATAGGAAAATGTTGCCTAAACTAACCTTAAATATAGTAAAATCAGATATCCGAAACATTCGCTCCTTTGCTAAAGGCTATTCATACCGCACGAGCACTAGCCATGAGCAGGGTTATTTTGGAGGCTTATTTGCTTTAATTTTTTGTTTAGGTTTACCTTTAGCTGTTTTAGAATCCATTAATTTAATCTTACTATTCTTAGCTAACGGTTTAGGTTTATTCTCCTTAGGAGAAGCTTTTACAGCTTTAGCTTTGCGTGAAGAGGAATTATCTTTAGACTTCTGAGTAGGCTTCCTAGCTGGCTTAGAAGATGTCGAGGGTGTCCCGTTCACATCTATAGCTTTGCTAATTGCTTGATTGTTATCGGCGCTGAAGGCAAAATCTTCTCCCTCTTGCTCCTCTTCTCCATCAAAATGATTAATAGTTACCTTATCAGCTATTTCTATGAACCTTTTAGACTCTGGCTTGCTTTTATCCTGATCCAACCATTTAGTAGATAAATTGCGTAAAGCTGCCAACTTTTGATTAATACTCTGAAGATTTTGATCCATGCCATCATGGAGATGACGCCTGCTTGCTAAAAGCTGTCCTTCATTTTCAAATTTAGAAGAGAAGGTCACTGCTGAGGCGGTTAAATCAGGTGTAAATAAAAACAAACGCATAGAAGGTGGCACAGTTGTATAGACATCAGTAGCAATCTGAGGCTCAAACTCTTGCTTGACAGCTTGCTTTGGAGGCCTTCCGCGTTTAGGACGAGGATTTAGAGCTTCATTAGAGTAATAAGTCTTAGCTTTTGCTAGCAAGGCTTTTCTAGCTTGTAAGATATCTTTACCTACTTTTGTGTCAAATAGATGGCGTTTAACCTTTTCTAAAAGTGATTTAGGTAAATCTAAATCCTCTTCGAACACAAAATGAAACTGGTTATTTCTTAACCACTCAATAATACGAATGCGAGATCTTTCTTGGTAAAATTGCTGCCATTTTTCTAATTCGGAAAGATGGTCGTAGATGAACTCAAGAAAGTTTTCTCTAGCTTCTTTGGATTGAATGATTTCTAGTAATTTTTCCTTCGTATCAATATCATACACTTTTTCATTGACGAAACCTTCCATAATCTTTTTAGTTTCATAAAAAGTTAATTTAGGAATAAGAAAGTAACGCTCACTATTCTGGCGCAATTCCTGTTCTAATGCCTCAATCTCTTCCTGAGGTTTATCCAGGTCTACATAAATTATAAAGCCCTCTTGGCGGTCAAGATAAAAATCACGTTCATCATCGGACTTTGTAAAACCTTCGATAAGTCGATGGCAACGCAAAATAAGAGGGTTTTGAGCTTCTTTGAGTGTCTTACTCCTCATGGGCAACGTTCCTTTAAAAATGTATATAGATACAAAAAGATCGCATAATTATGCGATCTTCTATACTAAAACTCTATAATAACTAGATTAGGCTCTTAGTTGTCAAGATATTCGATAATACACATTTGAGTATTATCGCCCACACGACGTTGAGCTTTTACGATTCGTGTATATCCACCCGCTCTGCTTGCAAAGCGTGGTCCTAATACACTAAATAGTTTATCAATCACTTGCCTATCTGTATTATAGGCACTTGTGTCCCCTTTACGAGCAGCACGTGCTTCTTTGTCAGTCAACGCGTTGAAACGAACCATCATTTCACTAATTGCACGACGTCTGGTAGCTAAAGTGTTTTTCTTTGCTAAAGTGATCATTTTATCGGCATAACGACGTAGCGCTTTTGCTTTCGGCACCGTTGTTTCGATGCGCTCATTTTCGATCAATGATTTTAACATATTGGCAAACATACACCGTCTATGTGAACTGGTACGGCTTAGTTTACATGTATCTTTTCTGTGTCTCATATCTTATTACCTAGCTGCTAATCTTCAACTTTTGCTAATTCTTTTCTACCTTTTTTGTCTTCATTGTAATGCTTGATCTTATCTTTCACATTATCATGTGTAATACCATAGCGAGAAAGATCCATGCCAAGAGATAAATTCATTTCATGAAGTTTAGCTTTAATTTCATTTAAAGATTTCTTACCGAAATTTCGAAACTCAAGCATTTTCCTCTCAGGAATGGATACAAGTTCAGCAATTGTATCAATGTTTGCTCCACTCAAGCAATTGGTTGACCTAACGGATAACTCAATCTCATCAATACGAAGGCAAAGTTTTTCCATCATTTCATCTGCATCGCTATCTCCATCACCCAATCCTTCGTCAAACACAAGTGAGTGGGATTTGGCTTTTGTAAATACGTCGAAATGCTTAACACCAATTTGAGATGCAAATGAAACTGCTTCTACAGGAGTCACCCGTCCATCTGTCACGACTTCAAAGATTAAGCGATCAAAATCTGTATCCTGACCTACGCGCGTATTTTCTACAAAATAGTTAACAATACGTACAGGTGAAAAGGAGGCATCTAAAAGGATTTCATCAGCGGTTTTATCATAGATAATATGCCGTTCTGAAGGTACGTAGCCACGTCCTATAGCCACACGCAGATCTAATTGGCGTTTCATAGGCTTAGTAACCGTGAATAGATGAAGTCCCGAATTAACAACTTCATATGAACCATCTTTTACAATATCACCTAGAGTAACTTTATACTGACCATTATTCTTGTCAAGCTCCTCTTGAGTAATATCTAAAACACATGTCAAAATGCGAGTATCACGGCTGTAAGAACTTTCATCGGTGGGCAACTTTCTTAAAAGAGCACCTTTTAAATTGAGCACGATATTGGTCATATCTTCGATAACACCCTCAATGGCCATATATTCATGGGGCACCCCTTCAATACGCAAGGCAATAATAGCAGGAGCTTCTAGAGAAGAGAGCATCATACGTCGCATGGAGTTTCCAATTGTATGACCAAATCCACGCTCAAAAGGTTCTGCAATGATTCGAGCCACGTTGGAATTGTCTTTATCCTCTTCTACTAAAATTTTTTGGGGCATTTCGAACTTGCCGTATTTGACAGACATTAAGCGACTCCTAAATAATTAAAAATTTCTGAGTGTTTATTACACCCGTCTACGTTTACGAGGACGGCACCCGTTATGTGGTACTGGTGTGGTATCACGAATAGCAGTTATTAACAAACCAGTGCTTTGCAAACCGCGTACAGCAGATTCACGACCTGCTCCTGGCCCTTTTAGGTTAACTTCAATTTCTTTCATTCCTAACGACATAGCTGCTTTGCCTGCATCTTGTGCAGCTACAGTCGCTGCGAACGCTGAAGACTTACGAGAACCTGAAAAGTTTACTTTTCCGGCTGAAGACCAGGATATAACGCGACCCGAAGGGTCAGTAATAGCAATAATTGTATTGTTAAAAGTCGCCTTCACAAAGGCAATTCCAGATGGAACGTTCTGATGGCTTCTTTTTTTTGCTTTAACAGGCTTTTTTGTTGTTGTTGTGGCTGACTGCTTAGACAAAGTAGAGCACTCCTCTTAAAATTATTTCTTCTTATTAGCAACAGTTTTACGTTTACCTTTACGTGTACGAGAATTAGTCCTTGTACGTTGTCCTCGAACAGGTAAACCAGAACGATGTCTAGTTCCACGGTAAGAGTGAATAGATATTAATCGTTTGATGTTATTTTGAACTTGCCGGCGTAAATCACCTTCTACCATATATTCAGATTGCAGCAAGTTGTTAATACGTGCTATATCATCTTGGGTTAGCTTGTGAGCACGCATATTGTGATCAAACCCAAGCTTCTCAATAATCTCGTTTGATAAGCTACGACCTATTCCGTAGATATAGGTTAGTGCTATTTCTAATCTCTTATTATCCGGTATATCTATACCGATAACTCTAGGCATTGAATCTCTCCTAAAATTTCAAAAATGGAATTCGAAAATTTACCATACTTTCACTTTATTAGCAAAAGCTTTATTTATGAAAACATTTGACTTGCTGTGGATGTAATTATTTGAACTGTTCAGATGATTACATGTAAAGCTAGTTTGCAAATGCTATTATTATCCTCTTCCTCTTACTCTACCTTTCTTCATGAAGCCTTCATATCTCTTCATCAATAAATGGGATTCGATTTGCTTCATTGTATCCAAAACAACACCTACAAGAATCAACAAAGCTGTACCCCCAAAGAAGTAGCTAATCGTTGCTGGCACTCCTAATAAGCGGCCTATTATGGTAGGTAATACGGCAATCATAGCAAGAGAAATAGCTCCTATGAGAGTAATTTTATTCATAGTAGATTCTAAATAATCTTGGGTGGGCTTACCCTGTCTTATTCCAGGTATAAATGCTCCATTTTTCTTCATATCCGATGCTATCTGATCAGGTCTAAATTGAGTAGCCGTCCAAAAGTAGGTAAAAAATATAATTAAACCTACAAATAATAAGATATAAAGGGTACTTCCTGGAGATAGCCACTGAGCGATCTCACTTAATCGATTACCTGCTCCTGCAAAGGTAGCAATTATAGCAGGAAACATAAGCAAAGAGGAAGCAAAAATTACTGGTATTACCCCTGCATAATTAACTTTTAAAGGAATATAGGAGTTGCCTCCTTGTACTTCTTTTCTACCTACTACACGCCTAGCATATTGCAAGGGTATGCGTCGATGTCCTTGTATGACCAATATAGTTCCTAATGCTACTACAACAAATATCGCGATAAGCACGAGGACGGTCGTAAAATTCATTGCACCTGGTTCTTGAGAGTTTAAGTTTAACTGCTGAATAATCAGCCCAATCGCTGTAGGCAATTGCGAAACAATACCTACTGTGATAATTAAACTCATTCCATTACCAATTCCTCTTTCTGTAATCTGCTCTCCTATCCACATCAAGAGAACTGTTCCTGCGGTCATAGTGAAAATGAAAAGCAAATAAAATAAGAGAGGCATGCCCCAGATCTGAGCATCTAACAATTCACCTGTAATTATACCTGGGCGACTATAATTCATTTGGATGGCATATTTAGCAAACATCGCCGATTGGAGGATAGACAAAATGATTGTCAAGCCACGCGTATATTTGTTAATTTTTCTACGGCCCTGTTCTGCATTTTCTTTAATTTCACGCTGCAAAGAAGGCCATAGAGCCACCACAAGCTGCATAATAATAGAGGCAGAAATATAAGGCATAACACCCAAAGCAATCACTGTCATTTGGGAGAATGCTCCTCCCGAAAATATATCGACGAGTTGAAAAAGATTCTGTCCCCCGCCCGTCGCGTGCCTAAAAAAACTTACTGCCACTTCTCCATTGATTCCAGGGACGGGTATAAATCCCCCTACACGGTAGACTGCTAGCATTAAAATTGTAAATAGAATTTTTGCTCTTAGCTCTGGAATCTGAAAAACTTTCTGTAGCTCTTTGAACATCTTCTACCTCGATTTAGTAAGCGCTCTTAATCTCTAAACAATTTCAATAGCAATTTTTGCTTTTTGTAGCTTTTCTTGCGCTGCTGAGGAGACGGCTTTTACTTCAATTTTAACTTTTTTATTCAATTCTCCATCCCCTAAAATTTTTATCCCGCGAATTTTGCCACGAACAAAACCTTTTTCAGCGAGTGTTTGAGCATTTACAGTTTCACCGTCACTATACATCTCGTTAATTTGACCTAGATTGATAGTTTCATATTTATTGCTGAATCGTGCGTTACTAAAGCCTCGAATAGGTAACTTCATAAATAGACGGAATTGGCCACCTTCGTAACCTAAGCGTCTTTTATAACCAGAACGAGAGCCTGCTCCTTTTTCACCCCGGCCACAGGTTTTGCCAAGTCCAGAGCCAATTCCTCTACCCACACGTCTGCGTTTTTTTCTTTCTCGTGATACATCTTGTAATTTATCGAGTGATGTCATCCTTGACCTCTCATCTGTTTAATTTGCTCACGTTTTTTCAATTGGGACAAAGCTTTGAAGGTTGCACGTACCTGATTAATTGGGTTGTTAGAACCAACACTTTTTGCCATCACATCTTTAAGACCTGCTAATTCAAGCACAGCTCGTACTTTAGATCCAGCAATTACTCCTGAACCAGCCGGCGCAGGCTTAAGTAAAATAGCAGCGCCATCCCAGTTGACCAAAACCTCGTGAGGTACTGAAGTCCCCTCACTAGCAAAGGTGATCATGTTCTTGCGAGCAGACTCTCCACCTTTACGAATGGCATCAGTTAATTCATTGGCTTTAGCAAAGCCATAACCAATGCGGCCTTTTCCATCGCCCACTAGAATTAAAGCTGAGAAGCTAAACTTGCGTCCACCTTTTACTACTTTGGAGCAGCGGTTAATATAAAGAACTTTCTCGTTAAATTCAGAATTAGTTCTTTCTTTTTTGGGATTGTCATTACTTTTTGCCATTAGGTTTATCCTAAATTTTTTCCAAATAGTTTTAGAATTGAAGCCCAGCTGATCTTGCTGCTTCAGCAAGGGCGGCTAAAATTCCGTGATACTTGAATGGTCCTCTATCGAAGACGATTTCTTTTATATTATTTTTTTGTGCAATTTGCGCAATTTTCTCGCCAAGTTTAGCAGCTGAAAGTTTATTTTTTCTAGCGAATTCAGTATTCTTAAATTCATTTGAAAAAGTTGCAGCACTACCGATGGTAACATGGTTATCATCATCAATAAGTTGCACTTGAATATGCTTATTTGTTTTCACTACACATAAACGTGGCTTCTCACTCGTACCATGAATCTTTTTACGTACTCTTAATGCACGTTTAATGCGTAATTTATGTCTTTTTTTGGTTATATTAATCATACGATCCTCATTGAGCCTTTCTACCTAACAATTATTTTTTCGCAGAAGCCGACTTACCAGCTTTTTTACGGACATACTCGCCTGCATAACGAATACCTTTACCTTGATAGGGTTCTGGAGGCCTGATCGCACGAACCTGTGCAGCAAACTGTCCAATTTGCTGAGGGTCAGAACCTGAAATTACAATCGTCGTATTTTTCTCTACAGCTACTTGCAAACCCTCAGGTATTGTCAATTTAGTAGGATGTGAATAACCAACTTGTAAATCTAATAATTGACCCTGCACTACCGCTCTGTAACCTACACCGATCATTTCTAACTTTTTAGTAAAACCTTGCGATAAGCCTACCACCATGTTATTGATAAGGGATCGATAGAGCCCATGGTAATTACTCATTTTTTCATGCCCTGCGGTCAAATTAACTTGGAGATGATCGTTTTCAATGACCACCTCAATACCGGAGATGATTTCGCGGGTCAGAGTTCCTTTAGGGCCTTTAACGGTTAGGGTAGAATCTTCAAGCTTAACTTCTATACCTTTTATCAAGGGAATTGGTGCTTTTCCTTTACGAGACATTTATAAACTCCTTCTAATGGGCAAACTATACCTAAATATTACCATACCAGGCAGAGCAATTCGCCACCGATATGTCTTTTACGAGCTTCGTTACCTGCCATTAATCCTTGCGAAGTAGAAACAATAGAAAGACCTAATCCACCATAAAAGTGTGGAATATCTTCATGTCCAACATATTTTCGTAGGCCTGGCTTTGATACTCTTTTTAGTCCTTGGATAACAGGCTGTCGACCCTCAACATATTTGAGGAAGAGTCTGATAGTTCCACGGTGATTTTGGTCTTTATTTACTAAATAATTTTCGATAAAGCCATATAATTTTAGAATCTCCGCAAGGTTTTCTTTAAGCTTGCTCCAGCTAACATCTACATAACGATGTTCCGCTTTAGCAGCATTGCGAATCCTTGTGAGGAAATCGGCTACGGGATCACTAGGTATTGCCATGATTTCATCTCCTATCTTAAGCTATTACCGAAACCGGCAGGTTATTAAAAGGGAGTCCAAGCAGACGGAGGAGCTCTACACACTCAGCATCTGATTCGGCGCTTGTAACAAAGGTAATGTGCATCCCTTGCGTACGTTTAACTTCGTCAAGATTAATTTCAGGAAAAACCTGCTGATCATCAAGTCCTAATGTATAGTTGCCTTGCCCATCACATTTGGTAGGAAAGCCCCTAAAGTCACGTATACGTGGGCTCACGATGTTGGATAAACGATCAAGGAAATCATACATTCTTACTCCACGCAATGTGACCTTAATACCTATTGGTTGGCCTTCACGTAGTTTAAAGTTTGAAATAGCTTTTTTCGCTTTAGTAATTACCGGCTTTTGTCCAGACAACAGGGTCAACTCATTAACACAAGCTTGAATAGCATTTTTATCTTTTGAAGGTTCAGCGATACCCATATTGACCACGATTTTTTTCAAACCAGGGATGTTCATAGGGTTTGTATACCCAAACTTTTCTTGTAGCGCAGGCTTAACCTTTTCTAGATAATTTTTCTTTAACCTAGACATTATAACTTTCAACTCTTTTTAGATTTTGTTTTTTTAACAACACGATGAACAACATGCTTGTCATCTTGCTTGTAAACCCATTCCTTATGGCCTTCATCACTTTTTTGAGCCTTAAGTTTAACAGGGTTATCTTCAGTATTTAACACTTTTAAATTAGAGATATGAATACCTTTCTCTAGTTCAATGATACCGCCATGGGGATGAGCTTCACTTTTTTTAACATGCTTTTTGCGCAGATTAAGCCCTTGCACCAGGAGTTTATCACCCAAACGTGCAATCACTTCACCTTTTTGTCCTTTAAAGTTGCCCGCGATAGCGATCACTTTGTCGCCTTTACGGATTGCTTTATGTGTTTTAACTTTAGTCATTTACTAGCCCTTTTATTAAATCACTTCTGGTGCCAGTGAGGCAATTTTGAGAAAATCTCTATCGCGTACTTCACGAGCTACGGGTCCAAAAATACGTGTACCACGTGGATTGTTTTTGTCATCGATCAATACACAAGCATTCGTATCGAATTTCAAAACCGTTCCATCATCTCTTTTAATAGGTGCAGCCGTTCTGACAATAACTGCTTTTACTACATCGCCTTTTTTGGCTCCGCCTTCTGGTTCAGCTTCTTGTACTGAGCAAACGATAATGTCACCCACATGCGCATAACGGCGTTTAGAACCACCTAATACTTTAAAGCATTTGACGCGCTTTGCACCTGAATTGTCGGCTACTTTGAGCTGCGTTTCTTGTTGAATCATACGTTGCTAACTCCAAATATATTATACAATTTGCTAGGCGACAACACGCCATCTTTTTAATTTTGATAGTGGCCTTGTCTCCACAATAGTAACCTGTTCGCCTATTTCATAAGGCCGCCCTTCATTATGGGCAAAGACTTTCTTATTTCTTTTAGTCACTTTGCCATATACAGGATCTCGCAGCCTTCTTTCAATCTTGACGACTAAAGTCTTAGTCATTTTATTAGAGACTACAATACCTTTTTTCTCTTTACGATTTCCTCTTTCTTCCATCTTCTAACCTCAAAGTTGGTATATTATTTATGCTAACCGCTTTTTTTCGTTGATGACAGTCAGCAAGAGGGCTATTTCCCTTTTTTTATGGCGTACTAAATGAGGCTTTTCTACTTTGTTAGATTGCTTCATTTCATTTATAAGGTTAAAAAGATCTCTACGTGCATCCTTACAATTGGCTTCTAAATCTTCTAACGATTGATCTCTAAAATCTTTAGCTTTTTTCATCTTACTACCTTATACTTGTTCAACACGTTCGACAAATCGTGTCTTTAGTCCAATTTTAGCTGCAGCACGTCTCAATGCATGTTGAGCTTCTTCTTTTGAAACGTTACCCACTTCAAAAAGTATCCTACCTGGTTTGATAACCGCTACCCAATGGTCAAGTCCCCCTTTACCTTTACCCATACGCACTTCTTGGGGCTTTTTAGTAACGGGTTTATCCGGAAAAATTCTTATCCAAACTTTTCCTTTACGTTGGAAATAACGGTTAATAGCCACACGGCATGCTTCAATTTGCTGATTAGTGAGCCAACCGCGTTCTAGAGCTTGTATACCAAACTCACCAAAATGAACAAAGGTCGCTCCTTTACTCAAACCTGAGCAGGAACCTTTCATTGTTTTGCGGTGTTTTGTTTTCTTAGGCATTAAAGGCATTACTATTGGCCCTCCTTCACTTGATTATCTTCACCACGGTAAATCCAGACTTTCACCCCGATACTACCATAAGTTGTCTCTGCACGCCCCATGGCATAATCAATATCAGCCCGGAGTGTATGTAAAGGAGTGCTCCCCTCTTTATACCATTCTGTCCGTGCAATTTCTGCTCCACCTATACGGCCAGAACATTGCACTTTAATTCCTAGAGCACCAGCTTCAATACTAGATTGCATAGCTTTCTTCATTGCACGTCTGAAGGGAATTCGTCTTTCTAATTGCTTTGCAATGGCATCGGCGACAATTTTTGCATCAAGATCAGGTCTTTTAATTTCTTCTACTTCAATCCAGACTTCTTTACCTGTAAGTCTAAAGAGTTCTCCACGCAATCCTTCAATTTCAGAACCTTTTTTACCAATAACCATCCCAGGCCGCGCCGTGCAAATAGTCACTTCGATTTTTTCGCTCATACGTCGAATTTTTATTTGCGAGGTACCTTGACACTGAGGTTTTTTCATTAAATACTCGCGAATTTTTTTATCTTCGACGAGTAAAGTACCAAATTCTTGCTTATTCGCATACCACTTTGAACGCCATTTTTTATTCCGAATAAGGCGGAATCCTATTGGATTAGTTTTTTGTCCCATTCCTTACTCCTTTCCTGAACTGACTATAATAGTAAAGTGACTTGTTCTTTTTAAAATCGGATGGCGGCCACCCTTATTTTTGGGCTTTGCACGTTTAAGTCTTGGCCCTTCATCAATACGAACTTCTAAAACTTTAAGATCTTCGCGGCGTATATCTAGCTGCGTTTCAGCATTAGCAACAGCGCTATCTAAGGTTTTTTTCAAGAGACGCCCCGCCTTTAAATTGCTATACAATAATTGGAGGTTAGCTTGCGGAACAGGCAGTCCTCGTATTAACCCTGCGGCAAGCCGTGCTTTACGGGGGCTAATTCTAATATATTTGCTTATTGCTTTTGCCCTATTCATTTTGATTGTGCCTCTGCTTTCTTAATTGGATGACCTTTGAAATTACGGGTAGGAGAAAATTCACCCAGACGATGTCCAACCATATTTTCTGAGACAAATACAGAAATGAATTTTTTGCCGTTATGCACTTCAAAAGTGTGTCCGATCATTTCAGGAATGATCATCGATCGTCTTGACCATGTTTTAATTGGCGTTTTGCCCCCTTTACCATTCATATCTTCAACTTTCTTATGAAGATGATGATCAATAAAAGGTCCTTTCTTAAGTGATCTTGCCATACTTATTTTTTCCTTCGATCTTTAACAATAAACTTGTTCGATTTCTTCTGAGATCTAGTTCGAAGCCCTCGTGTATACAGCGCCCATGGTGTCTGTGGGATGTTACCCTTATGCTTTCCTTCACCGCCCCCGTGTGGATGGTCTACAGGGTTCATTGCAGTTCCGCGAACGGTTGGGCGAATTCCTTTCCATCGCATACGGCCAGCTTTACCTTCTACACGTAAATTATGCTCCGAATTAGAGACCATTCCAAAAGCTGCACGGCAATTTTCGCTTACCATACGCACTTCACCTGAAGGCATTCTAATCGTCGCATACCCGCCACTTCTGGCCATCAACTGAGCAGAAAGACCAGCAGAACGAACCATTTTAGCTCCTCTACCAGGAATCATTTCTATAGCATGGATGGTAGAACCCAAAGGCATAAATTTTAACTTCATGCAGCATCCTACACTAAAAGGAGGCTCATCACTTGTCTGCACTACATCACCATCTTTCAAACCATGGGGTGCCAAAATATAGCGTTTTTCACCGTCAGAGTAATTAAGCAGCGCTATATAAGCCGATCGATTAGGATCATATTCTATAGAAGCTACGCGAGCTGGTATATTTTCCTTATCTCTTTTGAAATCAATTATTCTGTAATGACGCTTATGCCCACCACCTTTATGACGGCAAGTAATATGTCCATTATTATTACGTCCATTCGTTCTTTTTTTAGGCAGCATCAGCGACTTTGTAGGCTTTACCTTAGCACGACTACCTTCTTTAGCACGAGTGAGCGTTTCATTGATCGGAAGGATTAATTGACGTGTACCCGCCGTTATGGGACGATATTTTTTTAACATGACTCTCTTCGCCTCTTATTTATACGTTATCAAGGCTATCGCCTTTTTCCAGGGTAACCATAGCTTTTTTAAAACCGGGCTTCATGCCTGAACGACCACGAACACGTCTTGCTTTAGGCTTAACGTTAATTGTATTGACAGCCACTACTTTAACATTTCTGTCGCTGTAAATTTCTTCGATGGCATTAGCAATGTCAGTTTTATTTGCTTTGCGATCGACTACGAATACATATTTCGGAGACTCGCAACGTTTCAGTGAGGGATTACTACTGGCATTTTTAAGCTCTTTCAATACCAAGGCTTTCTCTGTAACATGTTGATGTTTCACAACTTGGTAAGGATTTTTTTTTGACATTACTTGATTCCTTTCATCTATAACTTGGTGTTATTCCTTATCTATCAAGGACAAAGCCACTCAACCAATTCAATTAGGGCAGATTCCGTCACCACAATATCTTTGGCCACTAGAACATCATACCCACTAATATTAGTGGCTAGCGAAAACGAAACTTTTGGTAGATTACGCACGCTTTTAATAAAATTATCATGTTGATCATGATGGATGGACACGCGCTTTGTTTCTTCTTCAGTTTTAACTTCTGCATAATGAGCTTCACCTAAAAACATCACCCTATGATTTGCTAAGCCTGTGACCTTTAAAAAGTCGGCCATAACTTTAGTTTTAGGTTCATTAAGGACAGATTCTGTAAGAACATGTAAACGATTCGCAGCAATTTTTTCAGCAAGCAAACAGCGAATTGCAGCTTTTCGTTCTTTTTTGTTAATACGTACATGCTGATCAAATTTAGGCCTTGGTCCAAAAACACGACCGCCCCCTTTATATTGAGGAGCTGAAAGCATCCCCTGGCGAGCACGTCCTCCACCTTTCTGCGGATGAGGCTTTTTTGTTGAGTGATTAACCTCAGAACGAGTTTTAGTATTAGCTGACCATTGACGAGCATTGGCTCTGATAGCGACGATATAATCTTTAATCATCTGCCCGTGCGCTTCAGCATTAGCTAATCTTTCATCAACTATCACTTGGCCAGTTTCCTGACCTTTTAAATTATATTTTTTCAGTGTTGCCACAGGATAACTCCAGAAATTTTTTACTAGCTAGCTTTTTTTAAGCTTGTTTTTTTCACCGATGGGGCAATATAAACCAATCCATGCGTAGGACCTGGCACAGCACCCTTTACAATAATCACCTGTTCTGCAGGCTTTACCATTACAACTTCTAAATTTTGAATAGTCACAGTTTCACAACCCATATGACTAGGACGTGGGCTATTAGGAAGCGAACGACCTGGTGTTGAGCGCATACCTGTAGATCCAGCATGACGATGGAATCCCGAACCGTGTGAAGCAGGCCCCCCAGAATAATTATACTTTTTCATGGTACCTTGATAACCTTTACCTTTTGAAACTGCTGTAGCATCAACAAATTTTACATCAGCAAAAAGGTCTATCGCTAACTCTTGACCTACTTGGTATTGTTCAATGTTATCAACCTTTGCTTCCGAAAGGTTTTTACGTGGAGATACAGCTGCTTTGCTGTAATGTCCGCGTAAAGGTTTGGATAGACGATTTGCTAGCGTTCTCTGGTCTTTAACATGAATTTTATCAAAACCAATCTGAATAGCATTATAACCATCAATCTCTTTCTTCTTGATCTGGACAATAGCATTTGGTTGCACTTCAATAACCGTACCCACAATACTATTTCCATTCTCATCAAAAAGCTGGATCATTCCACGCTTTTTGCCCATCAGTTTAGGCGTCATATGAAAATCCTTAACCCAATATCTTGAGTATTTGAGCAATCATTTTTTTTATATTACAATCTAAGAAATGAATACCTGTATATCTAGTGCTAAGTTACGTGCGAAGCACGTTCTTAACAGAGCTAAACAAGTGAAAACATTTTTGGCAGCTTATTAAATATTTATCTAATAAAATTGCTTAAATGAAGAGACTATCAAAGTGGAGTATTTTTCTCAACAGATATTTAAAAAAAATTACTCTAAAGATTTACATTCCCCTTTACAGTTATCTCTTAAGAGCTTTTCTTTGATCAATACTTTGATAATCTCTCCATCTCTTAATTTTCTTTTTCTTTTTAGCCGCCCTACATCTGCTTTTTCTAGTGGTTCAATTAACTTAATCAGATCCTCCATTAAAGTTCCTCTAAGTACAGTTAAAGAACCTCTTTTCTTAACAGCTCCTTCTACTCTCACTGTAATGTATTCTTTGTAAGGTACTTTGATTAATTGGCTGTTGTTGACTTTTTTATTTAAAGAAATCTTACTTAGGTCCGCCTCAAGAAGAACTTTAGCTTGCTCTAAAACATTCGCTAAAGTAGCTGTTTTTTCAACGTTATATAAGCCTGGATACTCAACAGCTCCTTCTACACGTACAGTCTGATGTCTATTATATAAGTGATGAGGCTCAGAATATTTTCTAGAAGATAAAAACCGATGCTTATGAGTCAGGCAGGTCAATACGATCATAAATAAAATCAAGCAGATAATAACGACCCACTCACGCTTAGGAAGATTTTCTTTTGGAGCCATACTGTGCATACCTACCTTTTAATCTCCTGATTAGTTCAATCCCTGCATTTTTGGTAATATAAAGCCTTGTATTTAGCTATCCTCGGAAGACCTGGACTTGCTGCCGCTATAAAAGCCAGGTGTCACGTTTAGCTCCTCTATCTATGTTTCAATAAACTTCTCTACCATTTTCTTCCATTTTTGTCTTTAAATAAGCCAGCTTAAGTTTTTGTTTGAAGACATCTGAAGCAAGTAAACCTCCTCTCAAAATCTATAAAGAATGTTTATATAAAGGTGTCAGAAAAATTTTTTAAGAAGCCGCTACCTCTCTATGATGTGTTATGAATTGCAAATAAGTGAATCAGAGTTTTTGCTTAATTAGATTAAATTTCTACTGCAAGCTAAAGGAGATGTCAAAATTAAAAAACGAGAAATCTAAATTTTTTGCAACTAGGGTAACAGGCTGAAGCAAGACACGAAGGAAAAGCTGCCAAGGAGGGGCCAATCTGCTCATGAAATATTTATCATTATGGCGATTAAAGAAAAGAGCCTTTCTTTTTTTTTACTTTCCATGAATGTGGGTAAGCGGTTGGGATTAGATAGATAGGCTTTTGTATTCTGCTTATCGCAAAGGCTTTTGACCGCTTTACTTTTTTACCTATGCCTGGGTACAAGATGCTAGGCATTAATCTAACTTTACTTCATCATTACCTTAAAAGCTCGATCATCTACTTAGGAAGTGACTCTCTAACTCGGCAATAATTGAGGAAGTATGGTAAAGGTTTTTCTTTCTTTTTGATTGGACTTAACCCATCTGAGAATAGGGTATGGCTGGGATATTAAAATTACGATATAAAATTTTCTAAACTGTAGTAACAAGCATCAAAATTCAGCCCATTCCTCTTCTAATTTAGCTTAAAGATCGTGCAGCCATAAACCTTTAAATGATACGTAAAGTTTTAAGTCCTTGTTTTTCCCGCTCATAAAACAGGCTTTTTTCAGATTAGAGCAAGGAGAAGCGTGCATTCGTCTAGTGCCAAGCTACCTTAGAGATCCTATAGGCCTGATTTAAACCAAGCTGTCATGTAGCTTATCACCTTTGATTAAGGCCATATTCCTTGTCTATAGGCAATTAGCTATTGCCTATAAGGAACCTTAGCTTGTTCTTTGCTTAACAAGGCAAATTTAGAGAGGAGTAAAGGGGTTTTCATCTTAGCAACTCATGAGATGGATACTACTGCTTTTTCTACTCATGAAGTGTCCAAGACATTTAAAGTTTGAGCAAAGAATAGAAAAAGGATTTAGATTCTTGAAAAGTCCTGCTCCTTTGTTTCTCTTTCTAAAAAAGCCAAAAAGAAGAGAAGCTCTTTTAATGGTAATGGCTCTATGCCTTTTAGGTTATTCTGCGCTTAAATATAAAATGCGAGAAAAATTTATACGAATTTGGAAGAAAGCCCTAGAATTATCTTTAAGATGCTTAGGGCTCCTTACCAAAAATTCTACTATTGTGAAGGGGGGACAAGAAATTGCGGATAAAAAAAGAGCCCTCAACTTAAATCTGAGGGCTCTTTAAAGGTAAAAAATTCTATTTTATACTAGGCTTTAGGCCGCAAAAGCCACAGGTCCTAAAGTAGTTAATCTAGTCAACTTCGCTTCTTGCTCTTCTTTATATGTCTCGTGCCTAAATGAATAGTAGAGACGAGCCATACCTACAGCAGAAGTAGCAAGCCAAGCAGCTCCTAAAGCAATGAAAAACGCAGGTGTATTGAGAGTAAGTGCAAAACCTACCAACCCCATGGCAATCGCTGCAATTTTAACTACATTGAAAGCAATAGAGAGCCAATCTTTTGTTTTACTTGCCTGATAATCTTTAACCAGCTGATCTCTTTCAACAATTCTTACTTTGCAATCAACCAGCTTCTTGTCTGCAATACTATCAAACAGAGTTACATGTGTTGAATGTAGACGCTGCTCATATTTGCTAACCAATTTTTCACGAAGGCTTAAGAATTTCTTGTCAAGATCATTTAAATACTCCTGCTCTAAAGCATCTGCCGGTGTTTTCTCAAATTTCTCTTTTCCAAATTTTGCTTTTAACTTGGCAGCTTTTTGTGTTTCATTTAAGTTCAAGAATTTAATCGCACGTTTTTTAATCTCCCACTTATTCAATCTAAGCTTTTCTATCTCGCTGGTTACATCGCTATTTTTTTTCTGTAGCGCTAAGGATGTGTCTACCAAGCTTAAAGAAGAGCTAATAATTCCTAGTGTATCTTTAATTACACGGAGGGGTGAAAGTAAGCTAAGTACCCTAAAGAAAGGAAGTCTATTTAGCTGGACTGATATTTTAGCCAAATTCAACAGTCCCATGTTTACCAAAAACTGCCCTGTTCCAATTCCTCTAGAAACGCTTCCAAAAGCCTTGCTAGCAACTTTCCAAGAAGAATCTTTGTGCCAGCCTTTAGTGACCCAGTATTTAGCATCGCCAAAAATTCCTCCCACATCTAAAACAGTATCTACTACATCAAAATGATTGTAGAGATTGTTAAAACCAGGCGTTTGTGCTTTAAAAGCATACTTAGCAAAATAAATGGAAGATTTTGCTAGCTTGCAAACTGATTGAATACTCTCAGAAGTGGAAAAAGAATAAGCATAAAAAGCTACAATATGCCTTACAGCATGGCTAAAATTTTCAAACACTTTCTTAGCGCAATTAGTAATTTTATTGCGAGAAGAAGATGCTAAATTATTTGCAGGCTTATGCTGAGAAGCAGGAGCTTGCTCAACAGTAACAGTATGCCCATCTAGCTGACCGTGGATAAAATCTTCCTCTTCTCCGTAGTATGGCTCTGTTGGCGGGACGCCTTGTGTGGATGACAATGTATTCATAATTATTTTCCTTGTTTAGGGTTTATTATTAACATTTTATTTATGCTATCCTCAGCTTATGAAATTATCCAACTGCCTGCAGCTGGTCTTTTGCTCTGGAGATTTACAAGGCGATAGTTATAAATCGCTTCCAAGAGAAAAGCTGCCAATCCGCAGCCTGCTGCTGCACAACCCATTGCTGCTATGCCAGGTACTGCTATATATCCTGTGGTAGCTAAAATCTTTAAATTAATCTCAGCTATATAAGAAGCCAAACTTATTATACTTAAAACTATTTTGTAGGTTTGCTTGGTGTCCACAACATTAGCTAAGTGTTTAACTTCATTAACAGATAGGCATAAAATCGCCATTGCCTCAATTCCTTGTAAACCTATTACTAAGGAGATTTTTGCAAACATTGGACTCATTCTTCCTAAGCAATTCGTAAGGCAAGTAAAAAGCATTGTGTTAGAGTTTACTAACCTAGAAAAATTTTTACCTATCGTTGCTTTTATCTTTAACAGGTTAATGAGTGCTAATTCATCCAGCCAAAAAAATAGGCCTCCTATATCAGCTACCAAAGAACCTATACTTGCAAATAGAGACCATTTGTTGAAAACCTTTTTATTTTTACTGTTTTTCTCTATCTCACAGTATCGCTTATTAACTAAATCATTCGCATCTATAGCCAGATCACCTAAGGTTAGTAGGCTATCAGTGGCGCTAAGAGCTCCTAATAAGCGTGCCCCTTGATAAGTATTACCCCTTATACAAGCTAATCCTGTCAGCAAATGAATGCTCAATTTGAAAACTTTTCCAAAAAATGAGCGTTCAGCAAAAACTTGAGCAATTACTCGAAAAAGATCGATAAAAAAAACCTTTAATTCAAACCAAGTAGATTTTATATCGTACCCTAGCAAAGTATCTTTTGCTACGGAAGAGTCAGGAGAAGGCAAAAATGTTAAGTTTAAGGTTGCGCTATTTATTGCTTGCATCCTTTTCTCTCATGAAAAACCTATTAAGAATCCCCACTATACCAAGCTTTTTTATTTACCTAAAGAGAAAATAAATTTTAATGCAAAAAAGTACAATAACTAGAGCATAAACAATTGAAATAAACATTAAAAACCAATAGGTATTTTAAAACAAAAGATTATAATATATAGTTAATAAATTATATAAATGGCGATCGTCATAAAAACAAATACTAAAAGTATGTTTTTCTTATTACTCATCCTTTAAGCCTGCCTTAGGATAAGCTAAGAACCCTTTTCCCTTACCTATTGACTTTGTTTTCATTGAGAAAAAAAGCTATAAAAAGACAGATGACCTAATCGAAAATTATCGTTTATTAGAAGTAAATCTTTTCTTACAAAGCGCAAGGAAGAAGAAATAGGGCTTATAAAGACATGCAGATCATTTCTAAAGAGACCTCTCCGCAAGAACAACTTTTTTTTATTAAAAAAATTCTCCGCAAGATCAAGGGTCAGCGAATAAAAAGCCTACAAAAGAAGCAGGTACCGCTTTTAGCAATAATAGAAGGGATGGCTTTAAATTATTTACAGTAAGTAAAGCCCTTTCGACAACTAGCTACTAAAGGGTAGCTGCTAATCGAAGGATAGAAGTATAAAAAGAGTCCAACGCGCGCCAAAATAAGGATTAACTTATTCATCTTAAAGGCCTTTTTCACCTTAAAAGCTCCATGCAATGAGGCGGGTTATATGATTAAATTTAGCTTATATAATTATTTCTAATTTTTTAAATCCTAAAATCCATCTTTTTATCCTTAGGAAAGCCGCGAATCAACTCTTCAGCAAGCATAGCTTTTTTACCCTCAAGCTGGAGTTCAAGAATGCGAAGGGCTCCTTGCCCACAAGCAACTATTAACTCTTCTTTATCAGTAGGCAATAAGGTCCCAGCTGGCCCTCCTTGATCGGCTAAAGGGAGGGTAGAATTAATTTTTAGGCGTTTTTTTTGCCCCCCTATATTCACATAGCACCAAGCACCTGGGTGAGGATACACGCCTCTAACAAGATTATGAATGGCCTTAGCTGAAGAACTCCAGTTAATCTCACCATCCTCCAATTCTATTTTTGGAGCAAACGTTGCCTGAGAATGGTCTTGCTCAACATGCTCCACACTACCTTGCTCAAACTGATCAAGCACTTCTACCAAAGCTTTGCCTCCAGCCTCGCACAGTAGACGTTCCAGCTCCCCATAGGTAGTATTGGGACCAATAGGGACTTTGACCATTTTAATAATATCCCCAGCATCCATTTTCCTTACCATATACATAATGGTAATACCTGTTTCGTTTTCTCCATTGATGATACTATGTTGGATAGGGGCGGCTCCGCGATATTTTGGTAGCAAGCTTGCATGAACGTTGATGCAGCCTTTAGAGGGTATGTCCAGAACATGTTGCTTAATAATCTCACCATAAGCAACGACTACAAATAAATCAGCCTGATAGGCTTGTAAAATCTCAGCAAATTCAGGAGCAGAAACTAATGCAGGTTGATGAATAGGTAGAGGAGGATTTTGCAATTGAGCAATACGTTTGACAGGTGTGGGCACCAAATCGCTTGAACGCCCTTTAGGCCTGTCCGGTTTAGTCACTACTGCACAAATGCGGATCTTATGATTGAGAAGATGCTGAAGGATATCTGCTGCAAACTGAGGAGTCCCAAAATATACAATTTTCATCAATACCTCTTAAAAAAAGCTGGAGACGCTTGCGGCTATTTTTTTCTAAAGCAGCCCACTCTCAAAGGAATTTATCTTTCAATTTTAGCTGTAATCTCAGCTTCAGCCTCTTTTTCAGCTTGAGCTACCTCATCATCAAAATTTGTGATCCCCTCCAATCCTAATAAACCACGCTTAGAGGAACGACAAAACTCCACAAAATGAAGAATTTCTGGAAGAGGCTCAAGTTCTCTTTCAATTTGAAGCAGCGCTTCTTCAAGACATGCTTTAGAACGGTAAACTATTTTAAAAGCTTTTCCGAGTTCTTGGCGAATCTTTAAAGAAAAACCATGCCTTTTTAACCCCACAATATTGATTCCACCAAATTTGTAAGGAATGCCTGCTCCTATCGTATAAGGAGGAACATCCCGAGTAATACGGCTCATTCCCCCGACCATTGCATATTTACCGATCCTAGAAAATTGATGAACGGGTACAAAACCGCTAATAATAGCACAGTCTTCTACAATCACATGACCTGCAAGAGTAGCATTGTTACTCATAATCACTCGATTACCTACTAGGCAATTGTGGGCAATATGGCAATAAGCCATAATCAAGCAATCATCCCCTACCTCTACCGAGGTATTTTCTCCACAAGAGGAATTAATTGTCACAAACTCACGTATTTGACAATTTTTACCAATCTTAACAAAGGTGGTTTCACCTTTATATTTTAGATCCTGTGTTTGAGTGCCAATGCTTGCAAAGGGATAGATAGTGGTCCCTGCGCCAATAATCGTATGGCCGTCAATATAAGCATGAGACTTAATCGTTACACCATCTTCTAACTTTACATGAGCTTTAATAATCGCAAAGGGCTCTACTGTAACTTTATCTCCAATAATAGCTCCCGGTTCAATTACGGCGGTAGGATGTATGTTCGATTTTTTCATATTCTATTTACTCAAAATAATTTTATAAAAGCTTTCTACCCTATTATAGCTGACTTTTGTCCACTAGCGCAAAACCGATTTCAGCTTCTGCAGTAATTTTATCATTCACTGTAGCCGTCGCTTGCATCCGTCCTGCTTTGGAACTTACATGAATACCTTCTACCCTGAGCATTAAGACATCCCCTGGCTTAGCTGGATTGCGAAATTTAGCATTATTGACAGTCAAAAGCACAGCTATCTTGTCATGATAGCCTTTCATATGAATCAATATACCACCCAATTGCGCTAACGCTTCTACCATAAGTACACCTGGCATAATAGGAGTATCCGGAAAATGACCTTGAAAAAAAGCTTCATTAAAAGTCAGGTTTTTCTGTCCTACGATTAACCCCTGCTCTAAATTGATATCAAGAACTCGATCTACCAGCAAAAAGGGAAAGCGGTGAGGCAAGATTTCTGCTATTTGTTTAATATCAAGTGATTTTGGATAATCAGCTACATGAACTTCCATTAAGCACACTCCGTAATAGAGTTTAATAATTCTTTTGCAAAAGCGCAGTTAGATGCATGACCTGCCCTAAGAGCAATTACGTGCGCCTCAAATTCAATTCCTACCAGAGACAGGTCTCCAATCATATCTAAAATTTTATGCCTTACCATCTCATCGGGAAAGAAAAGCCCCCCTTTACTAAAAGCTGCTTCTTCATGAATAATTACGGCATTATCCAAGCTAGCGCCCTTAGCTAAGCCGTGATCCAATAGATAAGCCACTTCTTTATAAAGAGCGAAGGTACGACAGGAAGCAATTTCATGCTTAAAATTGTAACTATTTACCTCTAATGAATAAAATTGGCAATTTAAAAGCTTAGAATGTGGATAATTCAAGGTATAACTGATCCGGTATCCATCATAAGGAAAAGCCATAATATATGTATCTTCTTGATTCCAATGAATAGGACTTTGGATTTTAATCACAGGCTTTTGTTCCGCTTGCTCAAGGATCCCGACTTCTTCGATCATATTCACGAAAGCATCGGAACTTCCATTAGCAGCAGGCGGCTCAATCCCTTTAATTTCAATACATAAGTTATCAATATTATTGGCTCGCACAGCGGCCAGAACGTGCTCAATGGTATGAATTACCACGTTGTTAATTCCTATGGAGGTGCTACGACTTGTTTCATAGACATAATTAACAGAAGCTGGAATCCTCGGTCGATCCGGCAAATCTACTCGACAAAATGTAATACCAGCATTTTCTGGAGCAGGCACAAAGGTAATTTGTACTTCTTTTCCAGTATGAATACCAATGCCTGAGAATGAAATAGAATTTTTTAAGGTTCGCTGCTGACGATATTTTGATATCAAGTTTTGTTTTAAACCAATCACAATTCAGCTCTCTTACGCAATGGAAATGAATGAATTAAGGAACAGGAGGATTCTACTTTAACTTGCAATTTTTAGCAAGTAAAAGCTACTTTCCATTCTAAACCTTCAATAAACAGAAAACTTTAAAGTTTTTTGCTAGATAATCTTAAGCATTGCTTATTTAAAAGTAAGGCAATACCTTATAGATCTCTTCTAGGAGTTAATAAGGCTATTAAGCTGGGTGATCTAATTTTCTTTGAGTCACCCCGAGCAAAGAATTTCTCCTGCCGGCATCTTAGGAGATGGGCAATTTATTCATTTAACAGTAAGAAAGTGCCAACCCTAGATCAAAATCAGTAATTTGTCTGCATCTGCATGATCGAGCCCTAATGAAACCTCTAATCTTTATCCAATTATTCGATAATGGAAATAAAGGACATTTCAGCCGGTAACCCAACTCCTCTTACAGGCTACCTCATATAGCATTCGCTTACCTAAAGAGTTTAAAGTCTAGTAGACGCTGAAAATCCCGTGGGAAGTTTCTAAACCTGCCTCTTCTGCTAGCTGCCAAGCATTTTTATATTCTACTTTGCTTGCAACTCCTTAATGTTAGTGCAAAACTACTGGCCTAACTTTTTTCCGAACAAAAAAAAGACTCCAGATTAAACCTGGCTTTTCTTTAGTGTCTTAAGGTTTGATCCATTGCCTTCAATTCCCTACCCTCGCTCTCCTTATAACAACTGACAAAATAAACTAGCATATTTTCTATTGATTACCCATGTAGTTTAGGTTTATAAGAGATGATTCAATTAATTGGGGTTATAATTTTTAAGTAAAACTATCGACGAAAAAAGGAAGCTCCACCTATACCTACAATACATAGGAAGACAATAAGATAATCACCCGTTATAGAATAAAGAGTTTTGTAGGAAAAAAGCGGAACTTGCAGGTAAAGAGCGCCAGGCTTCCAAATTTTTTCATAGTAAGTATTCCCAAGGATTTTTATCTCGCGTCCAAACGCATCGAAACCGCCGGTAATTCCTGTATTACAAGCACGAATGAGAGGAATGCCGTTTTCTGTTGTTCTCAAGCGAGCATGATCACAGTGCTGCTGTGCTACCGTTGGATACCATACATCACTGGTTAAGTTAACGATTAATTCAGCTCCCTTCAGTCGATTTTCACGCATTAAATGTCCAAATGTTTCCTCATAGCAAATAGATGCTCCAAAAGGAGCATAAGCAGGAAAAATCTTGGCTTCTTTACCAGGAGTAAAAGAACCGGTAATGCCATAAGCGGCAGCCAAGGAACGGCAAAAGGAAAAAGGGATATACTCACCCATAGGAACTAAGACACGCTTATCATATCGTTTAAAAGGAAGCCTAAATTGTTGATAGGAAGAGGGCTCAACAAACTGTGCAGAACTATAATATTCTCTATGCCCGTCAAAAAAGTCCTCCACGTCCTCCATTCCTGATAAGACAGGGGCATTAAAGATATTAGCCAATCCTTGTAGCCAATAGCCATTCGTAACCATCCAAATAGATCCTTTTTCAGTCATACATTTTGAAGCTAAGGGCTCTTGCAATAAAGGAAGAGCAGAATATGCCTTTTCTCCAAAAACCTCGAGAAAAATTTTCTTAACGTTTTTGTAGGAGTAAACAGGTGTATAGGTAGTGAAAGGCACAATAAACTCGGGTAAAGCAATTAAGTGGATATTCTTTCCTAAATGCTCTTTGCAAAGCATCAAAATTTGCTGCCACTCTGCTTCCACATATTTCACGTAGGAAGCTGTATTATGAAAGAGCATGTTTTCCTCCGTAGGGAATACAGGCTGAACAAGAACGGCGTTAAAAGTGTCTTTTATAGCTGCAGGATCGTGCATCTTTAACTGAATAAATCCAAACATAAAAGGAAATGCGGCAAAGACAAGCCAGCAGAGCATATGCCTATAAAGCGGCCAGGCAAGCCATGCTTTTAATGCTAGTAAGTTTACCCCCAGAACCCAAAAAGACATGCCAAAAGCTCCTCCCAGGGAAGCACTTTGAAGAGTGTATAAATTTGCGCTTAAACTAAGTCCAATAGGATTGAAAGCAATTCCTGATAAAATAAATAAACGTGACCATTCAAGAAGAGTCCAGCAACTACACAGCAGTACTATTCGATTATAACTGGTTATGCGCTGCGAGCATGCTAGCCATCCAATAAAACCAAATTGCAAACCAAAGATTAAAGCCAGCAAAACATATACAGCGATGATGTAGAGATATGGATGAGATAGGAACCAGGAAAACTGGATAAGTTGAACCATTGCAAACCAAGCGGTCGCCACAAAAAACCGTTGCCTGCGACTAGGAAAAGAAGCTAAAGCACGAAAAAATAAGGCAAAACCCATAACTGAAGCCATAAAAGAAGCTGCATGGCTCCAATAAGGCTGGCCGAAGGCGACAATTATCAAAGAAAGTATAATACAAGTAAATGTTTGTAAGCGGCTAAGCGGCATAAATTTTAAACTAGGTTAAGGTTAAGCCTAAAAGATTTTTAGCGGGTGGCGGCTTTATTTAATGTTCAGGGCAATTTTTCGTACTTTTTGCCATCAGTTTGCAAAAAAAATAGCTAGAGAGGCTTTTTTTTATAAATACAATCACAAAAAGCAAAAGATAGAGCCCCTGGGAAATTAAATAAACTTAAAAAAACTTTAGATGATTAAATCTTGCGGCTTAAATAAATATTAAAGCAATTAAATGTTCATTCCCCTCTTTTATCCCAACCATCTTTCGGGGCCCAGAGATAATTTTCAGCAAATTATTTGTAGCCTTTAGGACCTTAAAAAACATACAAAATTTCAGCTTTCCCTAGAATACGCAGAGAAAGAACTTAATTATATTTAACAATAGGAAGGCCGTTAAAAACTAGCTTTTAGTTAACATAACTAGCGCAGAAGAAGCATTCCTTTTTTTTATGGACAACCGTATTCTTGTTGACAAGCCGCTTACGTAGGTAAAAAACAAAGCTTTTTTACAACCTACCGGGCAAAAAGCTAGCTAATCGTAAGAGATCCTAGCAAGGCCATGCACTTTGCGCCGCTTCTATAAATTTTATTATCTTTTCAGACAGCAAAGATAGAGAAATTACGTAAGGGGCACTAACTTTTCAATTACCCTTCCAAATAGGAAGGAAACATGTGTGCATTTTTCTTCCTTGCCGCTTTATAAAGATTTAGCTTATAATTTTTTAAAATTATTAAATACAGATAAAATATACTTTAAAAGATTAACCTTTTTCCACTTTTTTATATAGCCTTGTTTTATGAAACAATCTTTTCGTGCTTATCATCTTCTTCAGCTCCTTAGTACATATGACGAGCAAAACCTTCCTTTAGATGCCTTTATAAATAGCTATTTCCGCTCTCATAAAGCTCTGGGCTCTAAAGACCGCGCCTTTATTGCTGAAAACGCCTATTTTTTAATTCGATGGATACGCCTTATCGATTATTTAATTCAAGAGTCTCCTGACTGGAACAAACGCGTGGCTCTATTGCCTTACTTTGACTGGCAAAGCCATCAAAATAATCCAAGCATTCCTGCCGCTATAAGAGTTAGCTTCCCAGATTCACTTTATAATATTTTAGTAGAAAGTTACGGGGCTTTGCGAGCTTCAGAATTATGCCTTGTAAGCAATACTCCTGCCCCGACGACTATAAGAGCAAACACCCTTAAGGCTACCCGTGATAAACTTTTAGAGCTCTTGCAAGATAAATATGAGGTTAGCTCCTGTTTGGCTTCTTCCCATGCTATTAATTTTCTTCAAAGGATTAACTTCCTTGCGATTCCAGAGTTTCAAGCCGGCCTATTTGAAGTGCAGGATGAAGGAAGCCAACTCCTTGCCAATCTTGTGCAATGCCAGCCAGGTCAGCTAGTGATGGATTTTTGTGCAGGCTCTGGCGGTAAAACCTTAGCCTTGGCTCCTTCCATGCAAAATAAAGGACAAATTTTCTTACATGATATACGTTCTTATGCCTTGCAACAAGCAAAAAAACGTTTGAAGCGCGCAGGCATCCACAATGGACAAATTATGCAAGCCAACGATCCCAAACTTAAAAAATTAAAGAAAAAAATGGATTGGGTGCTGGTGGATGCGCCTTGCTCGGGAACAGGCACGCTACGTCGCAATCCTGATATGAAATGGAGATTTGAAATAGAAGGGCTAAAGATGCTGATAGGCCAGCAAAGAACAATTTTTGAAAAAGCTCTCAGTTTTATGAAACCGGACGGCCGTATTATTTATGGAACGTGTAGCCTCTTATCCCAAGAAAACGAATATCAACTTAAACACTTCATTAAGAGCTATCATTTAAAGGTAGAAAATCAAATATTTCAATCTTTTCCATCGCTTGGAGGAATGGATGGCTTTTTTGGAGTTGTTTTGAAGTTTTAAATCGTTTATAGTGATAGCCGTTGGCCATCTAACAAGCCTTTTTTCTGCAGCTAAGATCTTCTAGATGGCATAGATGATAGAATTAATCCTCACTAATTACCAACCCCCTTTTAAATCATGAAGAAACAAAAAATTTTATTTTTTTCTGCGCTAATCTATGGTTGTCTTGCCGCTCTTTTACAAGCTGAGGGAAACGCTGCTTTTTTAGGCAAAGAAGATAGCTCGGCTTTAGTGGTAAATAATCGTATTTTAGCCAAGGTGAATGGCACAGCTATTTCTGTTTTAGATGTAATGAAAAAAATGGATGTTCTTTTCTATCGTGAATTTCCTGATTACACCTCCTCTACTCAAGCACGCTATCAATTTTACAAAGTTAATTGGAAGCATGTGCTAGATGAATTGGTTAATAAAGAATTAGTATTAGCTGATGCTAGCGAGAATAAACTTCTTGTAAGCAACGGTGATATTCGCCAAGAAATGGAGAGCCTATTTGGGCCTCATATTATCAACAATTTGGATAAAATTGGTCTATCGTATGAAGAAGCACAAAAAATTGTCCAGGGAGACATTACTATCCGCAGGATGATTTACTTAAGAGTAAATGCCAAAGCATTAAAAAAAGTAACGCCTCAAGCTGTTCGTTTAGCGTACGAGGAGTTTGCTAACGATCCTGCCAACCTCAAACCAAATACTTGGCAATATAATGTTATCTCTATCCGTGATCCCGATGCAGCTAGAAGCGCTGAAGCTGCTCATTTAACTTACCAGGCATTGAACGAGCATATAGCGTTGGAAAAATTATCGACTTACGTTAAGGCAAACTCTCATTTTGACAACACACAAATTAATGTCTCTGAAGAATACACTTTACCAGAAAAAGACATCTCGGAAGCCTATAAAGCCATTTTAACAAAGCTGACACCCCATTCACATAGCCAGCCAATTGCTCAAAAAAATCGAGCAGATAAAAACAGCTCTTTTTTTCGTATTTTTGTGCTTAAAAATTGGATAAAAGGTGGAACTCCTACCTTTAAAGAGGTAGAACTCAAAATTAAAGATAGGCTTATAGAGGAAGCTATTGCTCAAGAGACTGAAGCTTACCTAAAAAATATTCGCAAACGTTTCTCTGTACAAGATTTTTATACCCCTAAAACTGATCAAGCTGCTTTTGAACCTTTTATACTAAGCTCTAAAATTTAGCTTTAGCATAATTATCCTGGAATGCTTGCGACCTACAAAGCAAACAGATCTGCCTATTTTGAAAATCTGTTACGTTTCAATAGAGAAGGAAAATTTAAAATTATGCCTATATATCGCCCTAGTGAACTGCATCATTTCCTAAATAATTTGGGCGTAAGTCCTAAAAAGGGTCTTTCTCAAAACTTTCTTATCGATGGAAACATTACTCGCAAAATTGTGGCTTACGCGGCTCTCTCCCCTCATGATCTAGTCGTAGAAATTGGTCCAGGGCCAGGCTGTCTCTCAGAAGAAATAATAAAGCATGGCTCTCAATTATTAACGATAGAAAAAGATCCTGTAATGGCTCAAGCCTTGCAGCGCTTACAAACAGAGTCAAATAGATTGGAAATATTTTGTGAAGATGTATTGGAATTCCCTTTGAGGGAAAAATTACTGGAAATTTTAAAACCGGGGCAAAAAGCTATTATTGTGGGCAATCTCCCTTATCATTTGACAACCCCTATCTTAATTCAACTGGTTAAGCTTTATCCCTACATTTCTAAGGTTGTAGTTATGGTTCAAGAAGAAGTGGCACGCCGATTTACAGCTCAGCCAGGCACAAGCGAATATAGTTCTTTTACCGTTTTCTTAAATTATTATTCTACTTCCCGCTATGCCTTCATGGTACGTAGAGCTTGTTTTCATCCTATTCCTAATGTAGATTCGGCAGTAGTCACTTTAGATCTACATCAGCCACCCTTCGTTGCTAACGAAGAGGATTTCTTTAAAATGACCCGCACAGCTTTTGGGCAAAGACGTAAAATGATGCGCACCTCATTAAAAGAGCTCTATTGCAGCCAGGCTGTCTCGCAAGCCCTGCTGCAAATTGGACGCGATGTAAAATCACGTCCTGAAGAGCTCTCTTTAGAAGATTTTATGCATCTATATCGAAAACTTAATAATAGCGTTTAGGAAAAGCTCTAGTTGGGTTAATGATTCCTACAAAGTAGCGTATTCTAGAGGCTCCAATAGTTAGGGGGCAAAGGGCTAAAGCAAGAAGGCAGTCTGTAAGTGCTAACGCCATTTCTCGCTCATCTTTCCAATCTTTAAGTGCAGGCTTTTTCTTGAGGAAGTCTTCTCCACGTTTTATAAGCATGTCCATCAACAACACAGCCGTCACGGCTATTTCGCCAGCTTTCTTAACTATTTTAAGAGGGACCGTCAGTGGAGAACACGCTAATTGAATACAACAGTAAAGTCTTCCTTTCCAGTTGGCCTGTTTATATGTACTAGGCACTCTTCTTCCAAAATCGTCTGTGAAAGGTTTTAAACTCTTAGCAGTTGCTGGAAATGGGTATACAAAACTCATAAAAAATCCTTTAAATTTTTGATGGAATAAATTACATTATTATTATTATTATTTCTAACTTATTTGGTAGGAAAAGCTTTAGCGGGGTTAATGATTCCTACAAAGTAGCGCATTCTAGAGGCTCCAATAGTTATGGGGCAAAGGGCTAAAGCAAGAAGGCAGTCTGTAAGTGCTAACACCACCTTTCGCTCTCCATCCCAATTTTTAGCCGTATGTTTTCTCTTGAGGGTCTGTTCTGCGCGTTTTATAATTGCGAGCATTAACACGGTAGCCAACCCTGCTATCTGGTTAACTCTGCTAACTATTTTAAGGGGTATCGTCAATGGAGAACATGCTAATTGAATACAACAGTAAAGTCTTCCTTTCCAGTTGGCCTGTTTATAAGTACTAGGTATCTTTTTTCCGAAATCGTTTCTAAAAGGCTTTAAGCTCTTATTAGTTACTGGAAATGTGTCTGGTAAATTCATAAAAAATCCTTTAAGTTTTTGATGGAACAAATTACATTATTATTATCATTATTTCTAACTTATTTGGTAGGAAAAGCGTTAGCAAGGTTAATGATTCCTGCAAATTAGCATATTCTAAGAGGCTACCCTATTATTTATTGGATAAAGAACCAAAGCAAGAAGATAGCCTGGAAGTATGAACATAATATCTAGGCCTTTATTTCAATCTTTAAGCATACGCTTTTTCTAAAGATCTCTCCTGCATTTGTTGTAATCATGTTCATTAGCATGGCAGCCAGCAGGGCTATCACGCTAACTCTCTTACCTATTTTAAATGGTCTCGTCAATGGAGAACAGGCTAATTGAATACAGCAATAAAGTCTTCCTTTCCATTTGGCCTGTTTACAAATCCTAGGTACCCTTCTTCCAAGATTAGTTTTCAAAGATTTAAGCTATGAAAGGTACTAGGTATAAGGAAACCCGTGCTCACAACTTATAGTTGGTCCTTAATCTTATAAATTAAAAGAGTACATTCTCATTCATTTTCTCATTATTAGCAAGAAAAGTTTTTTTCTTTTTATAAGTAACTTTATTTATCTCTTTAATAAATTTCATTAAAACTAAAGATCTATTCCTTTGTAATTTTAAAGATACTTTTTAACCATTCCATCCAGGTTTGTTGAACCTCATGTTCAGCATACAGGGCTACTTTTTCGACCTGCTGGCCATTAACTTGCAAGTAAACTTCGCCGACTTGTTGCCCTTGCACAATAGGTAATTTTAATGAATGCCATTGCAGATAGCATTTTACTACAGGTTCTTCAGCAGGATAGTACTTAAGACTTAAGCTGGATTTTATAAAAGTTTTTAAAGGCCTGTCAGCACCTTTTAAAGAGTAGATGTATTTTTGAGGTCCTTTCTCAAGGATGATCATTTCCTCTTGTTCTTCATTAAATGCTGCTTCAAAAAGATGGATAGCATCTCGATAAATCTGCCCTCCCTCATTACACTTCATTAAGACCGCTAGCAACTCACGTCCATCCTTTTTTGCTGCTGCTACTAAAGTATGGCGTGCAATGGAAGTATAACCTGTTTTAACCCCAATTGCCTGAGGATAATAGTAGTCTCCTCTACGTAATAAACGATTCTTTTGCAAGATAACAACTGGTTCTTGTTTATTAGTTTTGGGACGAATAAATTTTGGTGCGGCAGCGAGTTCACGAAAGATAGAATTCTTCATGGCCTCGCGTGTGAGGAGAGCCATGTCATAAGGAGTAGTTTGATGTTTAGGGTGATGTAATCCATGAGGATTAGTAAAATGTGTATTTTGGCAACCTAAACTTTTGATAAATCCATTTAAACCATGCATAAACAGGGGAATATTTCCTGCCACATGTTGAGCCACTACATTCGCGGCATCATTGGCTGAAGCCACCATTATGCCGTATAAGAGTTCTTTCAAGGTAAACTTTTCGTCTTTTTTAATCCCTATATGGGTACTTGCATATTCAATCCAGTGAGAAGGAGTAGTATAATTAGATTTTTTCTTAGCTTGCTCAGAGATTGAAGCAATAGCTTCTGCATCTGCGGTCACAATTTCTGAAAGTTGATGGCCTTTTTGATCAAGAGCATAAAGAGTAGTAGCTATCTTAGTAATGCTAGCAGGATAGTTAAGAGTGTGAGCATTTTTTTCATATAAGATAGCTCCACTGGTTACATCAATTAAAATTGCCGCTTCTGATTCGACGCTCACCTCAAGCTTTTCTGCGCTAAGCGATCCTATTCCTAAAAAAAGCAAAAGTCCTAAGCACAATCTTTGCAAAAACATAGTCCTTCCTATTTTTCACTTAACTTGTTGCAAGTTAGTTCTATAAAAGCAGATTACCCGCTTATACCTTTAGCCTACCACCCCTTAAGAGCTTTCAGCTTTACAAATTTACACTCTTCTAATTCTAAATTCAAAGCCATTTTTCAACTTTTTTGATCCTTTTTATTAGGTTGGCCCGCCACTTGCTTAAGATAACACTTATTAAATAGACCCGTTCATCTGAATAGAAGTGCAAATTAAAATAAAATTTAGCTTCTATCCTTAATAGGGAGGAGTATGGCCATGCATAATTTAGCTCTAATAGAAGAAAAATTTAAAGAATTTTATAAAAACATTACCTTGGCTTCTTCTGAATTGCTTATTCCTGTTAACCTATCGCTTTTACATCATATGAAATTGCTTTACTTCCATTCCCCATGGAATAAAGATCAATCGCTTACACGTTACTTTCAATTGATAGAATCCAGCGGAAAACTTACTCTTATCAATGAAGATTTTGTCGTGTGGATAGTCCCTGAAAATGCTCATCAGATTCCTTTAACTTACACTGTAATTGCTTTAAAT
This sequence comes from Neochlamydia sp. S13, assembly GCF_000648235.2. Taxonomy (NCBI): domain Bacteria; kingdom Pseudomonadati; phylum Chlamydiota; class Chlamydiia; order Parachlamydiales; family Parachlamydiaceae; genus Neochlamydia; species Neochlamydia sp. S13. Next base: position 1,440,592 of record NZ_AP017977.1, read on the forward strand.
TATCCTGAAGGTCCTAAACTTGAACTGATATTTAGCGCAGCAGGTGTATATAATACTTCCCCTACTGTTTTACGAGTATTGGAAAAGTTTTTGTATGAGATTCAAGAAAACGAGGAATATTTAAAAAAAATTAGATAATATTCTTTTCCCCTTAGAAGGATGCTTTATAAAGATTTAAATAAATTAAAAGCCTGTAGCCTCTATTTTTCCTGGCTTTGACACTTGTTGGACTTAAAACTTTGATTATCAATGTTCGTTATTTCGAAAGATGGCAGTATTGCCACTACGCTACATTGAACTAACGCTCATTTATAACAACCCATCTATTACCATTTCCCCTGGATGTTTAAGCTTTAAGGATTGAAGAATTTCTTTAGATAATCCTTTTGCTGGTGTTCTTAGCAAGATAGGCTTCCCATTTACTTCTAATAGAGAAGCTTCTAATTCGCCAATAGCCTCCCTTATTTTTTCAGCAGTATGATCTGTTCCTTTTCTAATTAGGGCGATCTCTAAATTACGATGCATAACAAAGGCAAGGAAACAAAGCACGATATGTCCTCTGACTCTTTCTGGGCTGGATAAGTAGATGGACCTAATTTCCAAAGAATGTTTCATGACGCGGAAAGACTCTTCCATTTTCCCTAGCCGATGATAGCTAGAAAGGCTCTCTTCTTTTTTCATACTCTGCTTTGAAATCTGAATTCCATAAAATCCATCCCATTGCTTATCTTCATTAATTTTTTCTAGATCTAATCCTAGCGAGGATGCTTGTTTTTTTTCATTTTTTAGATATCTTTTAGCGCCTTTTTGCGATTCTAAAGAAGCTGTACCCTGATCTAACATCTCTCTGGCTTTGTGAATTAATCGCTCTCTATCTTTTCGATCTTTTTCTGCTCTCTTTAAGCTCCACGTGCAAATAATTTTTTCCTTCAAAATCTGTTGCTTCTTCTTATTGTCTTCTACATATTCGACAACATTATCAAACTCGATTTCGCGATATTTCAAAATGTTTCCATCGCTTTCATGAATGGTTTGGTATTTCTCAATATCTAATATTTGTTTTTGCAAGCTTTTATTTAAACTCTTTAATCTGCATCCCACAAGGTAATCATATTCTCGATCCTTAATTCTTTTTAGATTTAGCTTTGAGTTAATGCCTCTATCAGCAACAACCATGACGTGCTGAATTTTGAATCTTTCTTGCAGGGTTTTGAGCGCCTCTTCTAATGTTTTACTTTCAAAGGTGTTTCCAGGAAATATTCCTAAAGCTATGGGGTGCCCCTCTTGATCAACCAACATTCCTACAACAACTTGCATTTCCTCGAATTTAGCATCTTTACTGAATCCAAAATCTCTTAGACTATCCGGCAAAGCTCCTTCAAAATAAAGAGGAGTGACATCATAAAAAACGACATCCACCTTCATTCCAAAGCGATCGACATGCTTTAGAAAAATTAAATTCTCTATTTCTTTTTGAAAAGATGAAAGGTAATCTAAAACTTGGTAAATATGATGAAGAGGGATTGGAGGGGTTCCCAAAAATCGATTTTGCTTGAGATAAACTTGAAGTTTGCTAGAGGGAGCCATCAATCGTGAAATGACTTCTAAAAAAATGACCTCTTTGTAATCGAATTCTACTTTGGTCGATCCAAAAACAGTATCTAAGATTGCATCCATTCCATATTGCTTCCAGATATGCCTATAAATAAATTCTGCTCCCCAATTGATGCGCTCTATCTCTTTTATGGTGGGAATATTTGCAGGAGATGCTCCTAAACCTTTTAATGATTCGCAAAGGCGGCTAAGTACGCCTTTTTGAAGAAGACGATCTAATCGCCCCAATTGTGCAATGGTTCGGTGTTTAACTTTTCCATTCTCTCGGAAAGTTTTTACTAAACTAAGATAAACAAAATTTTTTGAGCGAGTCTTCTTGATAAACATACTCATATTTTATATTTTTTTGATTTATTTTCAAACAAATATATGAGATAGTTGCCACTACAGAATCTTATTAAAAACTTATCTAGTTGAAGATCAAGCAATTATAAAATAGAAGTGCCAAACTCAGGAGCCCTCTATTTTTGTATCCAAGTTAAAATATCGGCTAAAAGATAAAAAAGCCTTTTTCAATCGTTTATCTAACATTAGCTAAATATCTAATTAGCCTCTCCTAAAACCTTGCAGGCTACTGACCTCATTATAGGAAAAAGTTAAAAAATTAGTTTACGTAATGACTTGCAGTCTAGGAAAATTTTGTAAAAAAATTTTCTTAATTTTTCTATTCACTATTGATGATAAAGTCGATAATTTTTTGAGATAATTGATCATACAAGGGTGAATGAGCAGCCTCGTAAGCTTCGTCGTAATTCGTTAGCTGGCCTAAAGAAAAGACATTGATCCCATCACGCGTTTTTTCATATTCATGATCAAACTCAATTGAAGCCATCACCTTAGCAGGCCCCCATAGTGGTTTTCCCTTCATATTATCTACCAAGGTTACTTGGGCTATTGCTATTAACCGCGTTTCAGTAGGAATAATAGAATGTCTTAATTTCCCGCTATTTTTACGTTCATAATGGTAGCCCACATTTTCATTTTCAATGGGTAGTAAGTCCACTAGTAGGGTAAGATCGCCTCCCCAGTTTTGATATTGCAAACCTGTTTGCGTGGAAACTAATTTTATTAAATTAGCAGTCAATTGACCTTTTGCATCATTTTTAACATACGGAATACAGATTGTTTGATATGAAGATAAAACTTCCTCCGGGCCGGCATGATAACCACAAGAAGCCATAAGAAAAAAAGGAGTAAAAAAGATCCATAAATAGCAACGTGTCATGAATGATTAACCATTCTTATCTTTTTTACCTGAAGGCACCGGAAAAACAAGAGGAGCTAAAGCTCTAGCATCATGAGTAAAGCCCATTTGCTCTACCCTATCTCTACAACGCTGGGCCACTAGAGTATCTGGAAAATTCTTAATCGCGTTACTATAATAAATAAGCGAAGCACGTGGTTGCTTAATCTTTTCATAATATCTAGCTGTTTCATAAAGAGCTGTGGCATAACACTCTTTTATTTGCTGAACATTTTGCCTAACTTCGTCTATCCGCTCATCTTTAGGAAATTCGTGGATAAATTTCTTTGCATTAAGCTCTGCAAAAGCTAAAACATCAGGATTTTGTGGCTCATTTTGGCATAAATCATAGTAAATACAGCTTATATTAACATAGCTAGTAGGCGTTAATTCATTTTTAGGAAAACGTGAGCATAAAAGCTGAAAGGATTCAATACTTAAGCGATATTCACGCTTTTCCCAAAGGAGACACCCTTTAGCATATAAAGCCTGAGCTGCCATTTCATGACTGGGCATGGCGGTAATCACTTCATCATAAATTGCTAGGGCAAGACTTTTGCCTGTCGACCATTTTGGAAGCTGTTTTGTACCTAATAGACGTCGCTTGGCGCCGCCACGTAACTGTTCTGCAATAGCATATTTATACTCAATTGCTTCAAGGAAATAGGGAGGATTGTTTTGGCATTTAAGATAGGCAGAAAAAGCCTTATTAGCAAAATCGTATTCTTTCAGATTAAATTCAGCTATCCCTAAATAATATAAAGACTGCTGACCATAAGGATTGTTAGGGAAGTTATTAGAAACAATAGCAAATTGACGAGAAGCCTCCTGCCAATCTCCATTATTCATCGCTGTTTGCCCCAAAGAAAAATGTTGATCTGGCTGCAAAGTGGCAAGCTTGTCTACATCAACAATTCGTCCATTTTTAATTGTATAAGCTGCTTCTAAATAAGGACTACTTAAGTAGCAAAATGTAAAAAATACCAAGCGCATGTAGATGCTTAAATGTCTCATTATACTCTCCTTAAACAAAGCAAGAAGTTTAAACCATGTCAAATAAAAGGTAAAGGCGATTTACCATAGACGCAAAGAGAAGGCTAAAAAAATAATAAAACCAAGAAATATAGCAATTTAGGATCAGTTACTAAACAGTTTGAGGAGCTTTTTCTTTAATCTTATATGCTTAAAAAAAACTATATCTGCATACCCAACCCTCTGTCTGATACATCTCTCTCTGCTTAACGAAAGAGATTCTATAAAGTATGGGGGTACATAAGGAGTAGCTCAAAAGCGTATTATAATTATTTTAAGCTTTATTCTGTAAATGATCGAATAGCTTGTCTTAAGGCACAGCCTATACTAGGCTTATTACCTGTTAGTACCCCTAGTCCTTTGGACATGTTAGACTTTTTCATAACCAAAGTTTTGATGGATAGTTCTGCTTACTAGTAGGCTACTTTCCTAGAGCAAAAAAAATTTTCAAAGCTTCTTTCAAAGGGATACAGCGCCGTTTTGGCAAGCGATCTTTTATGAGCGTTGCAAGGCTTCTTCTAAAGCTACCTAAACTTATCATCTCTACCTAAGCTTTGAATGACTCTTAAAGCATCCTTTCTCTTTTTCATCCAAGGAATGCCGGTCTCTTGGCTTAGCCTTCCTCTTCTTCATAGAAGTACTACAGGATCTATCCCCCCACACATCAAATGATTGGCAAAAAGCTTGGCTATCCTAAGTGCGAGCTCCATAGGCGGTTCTTATGCTCTTTAGCAGCTTAAAGAATCCTCTAGTTTGCTATTAACTCATCGGCTTCAATGCTCTTCGTTGGCTTACTTATTTGAAAGAAAGCTATAAAATTATCCTTAAGAGGCTTAGGGCCTCCTTACCAAAATTCTTTTATTCTGAGATATGGGGAAAGATCACGGTTCTATAAAGCATAGGGGAAAAAGAGATTTATCATGGGCTAAAAGAGCTAAAGCTAAAAGGATTGATCTGTAAGCAAAAAGAATGGATTATAGAAAGAATACTTGCCTAGTCTGGATTAGGCTATGACGTAGAACAGGTAAAATTTATGAGGCTTTGCCAAACGCTAGTTCGGCCTTTCTTTTATTTGCTAGGATATGTCTTCTATTAAGAAGAATAGCGCAATAATTTAATTCAAAGAATGCCTCTTAATAAAGGGAAGTGATTTAAGCTTGGATTCTAATTCAGGCGTTAAAGTTACTCCCCAGCGGCTTTCAATATGTAAAATGGCATGCACATCTTCCTGACAATGAAACTCTAATTGAATGGGCGTGGTTCCACGATGTTCTATAAATAACCCTTTAAGTTGCATAATTTGTGTTAAACGCACACTGTCCAAATCTATTTTTAAAGACAAAGTCTTAGACTCTTTCATTACTTCTCTCTTTTTTTCTAGTACGACCTTTGATTTTTCTACTTTTTTATCTCGCCCCTCTCCTATAGCTTTTGCAAAACGCGCTGCTTGTAATTTAGCTTTATCAAAAGCCCGATCGCATTCTTCTACCATCGCTTCATTAGCTTTAGTTAAATCATCGATCCATTTACAAGAAAGTCGAAGAGAGTCTTCCTTTTTATCTACTTGAATGACTGCATACAATAATTGATTTTCTTTTAACAATAAGCTTTTCTGCTCAAATAAATCAGACCATATAGGCATCTCATAACGATCCATGCCATCGCTAACCATCAAGATGGCAAACTTTTTCTGTGTTTTAGAAGAGACTCGTATTTCAGCTGTTTCTACAATCAAAGCTGCCCGAAAGACAGCATTGTGCTCTAGATTTTGAACATGGCTTAAAGGTATGCAAGAAAGCCGTGTGATAATCTCACGATAAGCATCCATGGGATGACCGGTTAGAAAAAAGCCCAAAAGTTCTTTTTCTCGTAAAAGAGTATCTAATCGGGAGGTCTTCTTTTTTACTTCAGGAGGATGAATAAAACGAGATTCGGAGGACTCTCCCATCAAAGCAAAAAGGGATAAGACGCCAGCTGAAGCTTCTTGCTTTTCTTTTAGCACAGTTTCATAGATAGGATCAATACTTTGCCTTAAGCTATCTCTCGACCAGCTAGTAAAATCAAAACATCCTGCATCCACCAAGTTTTCAATGACCTTTTTGCCTACTTTCGTGTTATCAATTCTTTTAATAAATTGATATAAGCTCGTATAAGGACCGCCTCTATTTCTTTCCTTAATAATAGCTTCCACGACTCCTTCTCCCACTCCTTTAATACCTGCCATGGCAAAACGAATTCCTTGAGGAGTAGCAAAAAACGTAGCATGCGCTTCGTTAACATCTGGTTGCAAAATGGCGATACCCATTTCTTGGCATTCCCCAATGAATTTAGTTACCTTTGTTAAATCATCACTGTCGCACGTCATGAGAGCAGCCATCCACTCATTAGGATAGTTAGCTTTCAGATAGGCAGTCACATAGGAGAGGTACCCATAGGCAGCTGCATGGGATTTATTAAATCCGTAGGCAGCAAATTTTTCCATTTTATCAAAAATTTGCATCGAGGTTTCTTCATCAATCCCATTTTCCAACGAACCTAAACGAAATTTTTCTCGTTGCTGAAGCATTTGATCCATATCTTTTTTACCCATAGCACGCCGCAGTACATCCCCTTCACCTAGCGAAAATTTGGCAAGTTTACTAGCTATCTGCATCACCTGCTCTTGATAAACCATAATGCCATAGGTTTCTGCAAGAATATCATTCATCCATGGATGGTCATATTCAATGGGTTCACGACCATGTTTTCTATTAATGAAAGAAGGAATCATATCCATAGGGCCTGGGCGGTAGAGAGCTCCTACGGCAATAATTTCTTCAAACTTATCCAAATGGAGCTGGCGCGCCAAATCTTGCATGCCTGCAGATTCCAGCTGAAAGATGCCTAAAGTTTTTCCTTGGTTTAAAAGATTAAAGGTAGGCTGATCATCTAAAGGAAGATTAATCCAATCAATGGCTTTACCCACCCTTTTATAGATTGCCTTTACACATATATGAATAGCGGTCAATGTTTTAAGGCCTAAAAAATCCACCTTTAGCATTCCCACTAATTCAACAGGTTTCATGGAGAGCTGAGTCACTGGCATATCAGAATCTTTAGAAAGGCAAACAGGTATAAAGTTAGTCAGCGGCTCTCCACTGATAATGATGCCTGCAGCATGAATGCCTGTATTGCGAATAGATCCCTCTAAAGTTTTACCTATATCGATGATACGTTGAGCATCTTCGTCCTGCTCATACATAGCCCGTAAATCTGGATCTTTTTCTAAAGCTTTCTCAAGGGTTATATTAAGGTCATCCGGTACAAGTTTAGCAATCGCATTTACCTTAGCCAAAGGAACACTTAATACCCGTCCTACATCCTTAATGGTCATCTTCGCTTTCATGGTGCCAAAAGTAATGATCTGCGCAATATTATCTTTACCATATTTTTGAAGGGTATAGTTAATTACCTCACTGCGCCCGTCCATACAAATATCTACGTCAATATCAGGATAAGAAAGCCGTTCAGGATTGATGAAACGCTCAAAAAACAGATGAAAACGTAGGGGTTCGATATCGGTCACCCCAATAAGATAAAGCACAATAGAACCAGCCCCCGACCCTCTACCTGGTCCTACAGGGATCCCCTGACGTTTGGCCCAATTGATAAAATCCCATACAATCAGCAAGTAATCACTCATCCCTTTGGGAACAATAATGTCCATCTCATATTTCAAGCGCTCCTGCACAATGTGGAGAGGATCTTTCTCAGGAAAGATCTCTTTTATTTTATTTAAACGTTCAGGTGTATACCGCTTGGAAATACCTTCCTCGCATAATTGCCATAGATAATTTTTTACGGCCTCAGATTGCTCTTCTTTAGTGTAATTTTTTCCCTCAAGAGAAGGAGGTAAGTAAATGGGATAATGCTTGGTTTTGAAATCAATAGCCACATTACATTTTTCAGCGATTTCCAAGGTATTGGATAGAGCTTCTGGAAAATCGCTAAAAAGCTCGGCCATTTGTTGAGGAGATTTAAAATAGCATTCATGAGAGGGATAAGTACGACGTTTGGGGTTAGGCACGCGAAATTTTGGGTTGCCATACGAGTCTTTTTCCCACATTTCAGTAGGCTCCCCAGACTGAATATTAAGTAAAATCTCATGAGCGCGCCAATCAGCACGTTCAATGTAATGACTATCATTTGTAGCAACGGTCTTTATGTTAAGCTCTTTGGATATTTCTATAAGAGTGGTATTAATTTTTTCTTGTTTTTGTATATAGTCTTGATAATATTGCTGAAGCCAGGTTTCTTGATGCAAGCCGTCCTGGCGAATATCTTGATCTGTCATCCGGTGGCGTTGTAATTCAAGATAATAATCGTCCCCAAAGAGCTCTTGATACCAACGGATTTTGCTTATTAAGCTATCTTTTGTGCCATTTAAAGCTTCATAAGCGATTAAGCTACTTTGGCAACCTGATAGACAAATCAATCCTTCACTATGAAGCTTAAGCACTTCATGATCGATGCGTGGATGGTAGTAAAATCCCTCTAGATAACCGATGGAAGTTAATTTACATAAGTTGTGATAACCAGCTTTATTTTTAGCTAAAATAGTTAAATGAAAATTAGTACGTGCTCCATATTCTTTTTTTTTGTCAAATCGCGAGTCGGGTGCTACATAAAACTCACTGCCTAAGATGGGTTTAACCCCCACATCTTTACAGGCCTTATAAAAATCAATAGCCCCAAACATGTTACCATGATCTGTTAAAGCTACTGCAGGCATATGAAAAAAAGCTGCTTTTTTGGCAATAGCATGTACATCAGCAGCAGCATCTAAGATGGAAAATTGAGAATGGACATGTAAGGGAACCCACATAAATATAATCTATCGCAATTATTGAAGAATTTAGGACCAAGTATACCGTATCTGATGAGATCGAGTAAACAAACAAATAAAAGGCTATTAGAAATTTAGTAAGATGCGATTTCTTTTAAGCTCTTTAGCCTTTTAGATAGAATGATGGCTTAAACTCCTTGCAAGAAGAAAAGCTTGAAGAGTGAGAGATAGAGATAAAATCCATCGGAAAATAAAATTTATTTTCTAAGAGGGGCTGCGTTCTTTTTCAAAGCTCTTTTTAATAGATTTATAAAAGCCTAATTAAAAGATAACAAATTTTTACGGTTACTTTTGAGGAGGGAGGGATTTATTTAATAATTAAAAAAATTTTCTTTAGCTTAGCAAAAATCCATGCGGGTAAATGAACAACCCGATATATTTGCATCCTACTTCCCTGATCTGGCCCTCACGTTGTGCTTTGATTCGCTCAATTTCTTGCTCTTAACACGCTGCTCATACAAAAGAGGCTCTTCAATAAACACGCATGGATAAATTTTTAACACTTTAAAAAAACCATAAGAACCCTTTCATTTAAGAAATTTAAGGAAAAAAATTTCTGTTAGGAACGGCTTTTTGCTGTCACCAGTTTCTTGTTTTCGCTAATCGCCCACAAAGGTAAAAGCAAAACAACGGCTATTATGCAAGAAATCCCTAAGCACCAAAAAAAGCCATCCCATCCCATTTCCTGGGTGACCTTGCCGAGAGGATAACCTGCCACAGCAGCTCCCATATAGGCAAATGTGCCTGCAAACCCAGTAGAAGAAGCTGCAGCTTTCTTATGAGAAAGCTCAGCACATGCTACCCCAATCAACATCTGGGGACCAAAGATAGCAAAACCTATTGTAAACATGGCTGCTGAATCTACCAAAGGATAACCTGCGGGGACAAACCAAAAGAAAGCAATGGCTATAAACATAAGTACAGCAAAAAGTACATTAACAGGTCCCCTCTTAGCAGCGAAAAAATAGTCAGAAGCCCAACCTGCTGCTAAGCTGCCAAAAAAGCCGCCCACTTCGAATAAGGAGACACAGCCATTGGCACTCAGCTGATTATACCCCTTGGTTTCTATCAAATAAAGGGCGGTCCAATCATTAATCCCTGTACGCACAAAATAGACAAAAAAATAAGAAATAGCCAACATCCAAATATATTTATTTTTTAAAACATACTCCACCAAAACTTCACGTGCTGAGAGCTGTTCATCCTCTGGTTGGCTACCATTCCCGGAATAATCGTTGCGGAATTTTTCTATAGAAGGCAATCCTAAAGATTGAGGAGTATCCCTTAAGCGGTTGATTAAATAAAAACCTCCTAGAATACAAATGATTCCCGGCACATACATAGCGGCTCGCCAGCCACCAAAATAATATGCACAAAAACCTACAATCCAAGGAATTAAAAAAGCGCCTACATTGTGAGAGACGTTCCAGGTAGACCACCATGAGCCTCTTTCTGATTGAGAATACCAATGGGTTAAAAAACGTGCACAAGGAGGCCAACCGAAACCTTGAAACCATCCATTTAGCCCCCAAAAAATGGCAAATAAGAAAAGGCTAGAAGACAAACCAAATAAAATATTAATTATGCCTGTAATAATAAGGCCAAAAGCCATAAAGTAACGAGCATTTGAGCGATCGGAAATAATGCCACTGGCAAATTTGCTAAAACCATAGGTAATAGAAAAAATACTTGCTAAAATTCCTAGCTGGCTCTTATCGAATCCTAATTCAGCAATAATGCCAGGCATAGCAAAAGTGAAACTTTTACGTGTAAAATAATAAAAAGCATAGCCTATAAACATGGAATATAAAATTCGTATACGCCAATAATTATAAAGATGCTTAACTTCTTCTTGATCTTGAATTTCCGGTAGATAGGGTGCAGGCCTTAATAATCTAAGCAACCAATTCACGCAACGCTCCTAAAAATTAAAATTATTTTTTTGAAATTTTCACTGTTTTGGCAGATATGGATTCTTATAACGGGGGGATCAATTTTACACAAGCGCAACATTTTATCAGTAGCTACGCTATTAATCCAATTAAAAATTTATTTAACAATAAATTAGGTTGACCTTAGCTGCCAGATATGCTAGAAATGCAGCTCATAAAATTAAATTCTACCATCTAGGATTTTTAAGAATAACTAATAATGATAAAAATTACCATAAATCCGCATGAGAGCCCAATTGTTAGCGTTTTTGACCAAGAAATAATAATTATTGGTTCAGGCACAGGATCTATGAAAGCTGATCTAATTCTACCTGATGCGGCTATACAGCCTATTCATATAAAAATTGTGCACAAAGGGCTGCTCTGCCAAGTGATCAATTATGCAAATGACCCTTTTGCAACTTTAAATGATTTGCCTTTTGGTAAAAAAAATATAAAAGATAGTGGGATTTTGCAGGTTGGAAGACATCTTATTCAGATAGAGCTCAAGTATATAGGGTCTGCACAAGATGAAGAAAAGATTCCTTCTTCTACAAATGAGCCTTTAAATGTTACCCTAGAAGGGCTACTTGAATGGCAAGCTGTGGAAAAAAAGGCCTCTCTTCCCCCTTCTTCTATCTCTGAAAACCTTTTAAAAAGCTCAAACCTCCTCCCTAACCCTTCCCGCATGGCTCCTCAGGAGATTAGTAAATTTCCTTTTCAAGAAGAGGCTAACTTCTTGGAGCAGAAAAAATGGGCAAAAAGCCAGCTTGAGGAAAGGGAGTTAGAAGATTTAATGCATGAAATTGAGCAATTTGGAGTCAAACATTTTAAAGAAGACAGCCTGTCTACCTATTTAGCTAGTGAAAAAGATAGCCCTTCCCTCTTTTTGCAAGAAAAAATTGAGGTAGAGAGCTTAGGTAACCCAGCGGAAGAATCCTCTTTTTTGAAAGAAGATACAGTCGATCACTTTCCTACTCTTCCCCACATGCTTGCGCCAAAAAATCGCCCTGAATATCAAGTAGGTGAATTTGACGATGAGGGCGAAAATTGGAATACAGAAAAAGAAGAAACAGCGGTTACAGGTGTAAAAATTGAAGAGACAAAAAATCTTATCGATTGGAAATTTCTTACGACTCTTGTAATGACTCTTTTATTTATCCTTGGACTTGTCGCCGGCGCTCTTTATTTTAATATTAGCGCCAAAAATGAAATAGAAGAAATGAAAGCCGCAGAAGGTGTGGCTGATATAGCTATGGCGCTTAAATACGCTCAAATACATTATATTAAGCCTCAAAAAAAGAATTGGTCCGATCCTGAATTTATTAAAAAAAGTCTTGCTCAAGTCATTCCTCACGACTACCCCTCCTTAACAAAGATCGATCAGCATGGGCATCTGAATGAAACCTCTTACTCTCTAAGGATTTATACTAGCACCGATTTTTCGCAATTTCTTGTTATCGCGCAACCAGCACCTAGCGTACTCCAATCATTAATTCCTAAAACTGCTATCGTTATAGACTCTAAACTCATGCAACTTCGAAAAGTTGCTGATATGAAAACTCTTAATCGTTTATTGGTAAATTCCAACAATTTAGATAATTCTAATGCAGTCGAAGTAACAAATCTTGTGAAACAAGGCAAGCTCATTCTTTTAAGCATACTGGCTCAAAAACGTAAAGCCACAGACTTTTCTCCCCCTAAAGCTCTAACCCTGATTCGCCCGGGGGCAGAAAATTACATTTATAATGCTCCTCGCTACTATCAATTAGGCGAGACGATCATCAAGCGTGCTATCCACTTGATGCAAACGCCAGGGAATGTGCATGAGTTATCCCGCTTAAAGCAAGAAATGAGCCTTCTTTCTAAGATGTCAGATATGGTGCTTTATTTTTCAGACGGAATTCAACTTACCTTGGAAGCTCAAAAAGCCATTGCAGCTTTTACCTCCCAGGGAAGCTTTTTGACGGCTTATTTAAAATTTAATCCTGAGGGCATGATCGTAAGTAGCCATCTTATCATTGATGACGAAAGCTCACCTAAAACTTTTAACGACTCTTCAAAAATTGCTAGCTCTACTTTGCCTGCTGACTATGAAGTTTTAGGAGAACTAGACCCTAACAATCCCCATGCTCTTTCCTTACACATTCATCCTTTGTTAGCAAAATTAAAGCATTTGCGCCAAACACGAGAAGAGGTGCTTACTCCTCTTAAAAATCAAATGATCAATCTTATAAATGAAAATAGTGAGCATCCAACGGAAGAATTTGAAAAAAAAGCTAAGGATTTATTGCAAAAATATCACCACGTAGACCTCGAACAAAAACATCATCTCATTCAATCCATCCTTCAATTGACAGAAGAATATCCATTAATGCCCGTTAAAGAATTCAAAGGCTATCTAGAAAAAGCTGGTTTAAGTCATTTAAAGCTTAATGCCATTCATCATGATCATCCAGCCCTTTTACAAAAATATAGAGAAAAAATAAAGCAAGCTGAAAATATGAGCGAACTTGCCACGCTAGTAGATGCTGTTACCTCTTGGCTTGTTATAAAAAATTTTAGCGATCTCGACGAGTTAGAAATGGATCAAAAAATCATTAAAAACACCCTAATTTCTCAACTGAATTTCCTGCTTTTTTCCTCCCATCCCCGGCCTTTATCCTTAATAAACAATGAAGAGCAAGCAGCTGCGCTATTTAAAGTTTTAAAATTTTGCACCTTAGATACCCCAGATGATGAAAAATATTACATGGAGGAGTTGGAAAAAATTAAAAAATTTTAAATCTTTTTCATCTACCTTTACTCTCCTCTATAGGAACTTTGTCTATACCCTTTAAAAAAAGAAAGCAGCTCTTTAAAAGCTGATCTCCTCTTTAAAGACAAGGTTTTACTAAGAAAATCTGCTTAAAAAAAATGCCATTTTGCCTTTAAATTATCGGCCTAATTTTCCAAAAGGGACATTAAAATATGAGCCTCTTTTTTAAACATTCCACTCTTCATCTTCCTGTTCAGCCATATTTTCTGAAGAAGATGAATGGGGAGAAGAGCTTTTCGTCTGTTCTACTTTTTTAAAAAGAGCTTCCATCAGAGGAGAACTAGGCTGCGGTTTGGTAAGCTTTTCGTTTGGTTTAATAGAGGTGAGCTTTTTGCCTTCTATAATTTGTTGCATAAGTGCTGATCTATCTAGGGGTTGCCCTTGAGAGCCAATCCCTTTTTTAACTTGTGTAGCCTCATGAGGATAATTTTTTTCTTTTTTAACCGTCGAGGGCAACTGGCTATCCTCTAAATTTATTGGTTGGCTGCTATCTTTTAAGCTTTCCATGTCTTCTTCTACCCTTTCTTCCTCTTCGTCAGGATCATGCATCGCTAATCGACGTTTCATGAGTTGCTCGGCGATGTTGTGATCTGGCCTCTGTACCGTTTCCTTACTTACTTCTGGAGAAGCAAGCTTCTTGTAAGCAACTAATTGAGTGGTATCAGTGGTTTTCAAAAAAGGTGGGGGAGGCGGAGCAACGGGGATAGCCATGCTAGTTTGCAAGGGAGCTTCTTTCAATAAAGGAGGAGGAGGCGCTGAAGGAATCTTGCCAGCCAAAACTCCTTCATTTGGGGAGGATGAGGAGGGAATGGAGGATAATTCTTCGACTGTAGGCTCCTTGGCTACATTTATTTCACTAGGTAAAGAGATATTTGCTTCCTCTTTCCGGTTTTGTGGGCCTATAGTTCTTTTATCGTCTGCAGGGGGCAAAGGTGGAATTTTCTCTGGTAAGCCTTGCGAAACCTCTGATTTTGCACGAAGGCCTATTAAAAAAGAGATAGAGCCTTCCTCCATCTCTACTTGGCCAGAGATCCAGGGCCTAGCAAGCTTTTCTATATTTCTTGAACCTCCTTTTATTACGGAACTATTTTTTATCCCTCCTTGTCCTTCCGCTCTTGTAAAGGTGGATTTAACAAAATTTATGATCTTAATCGCACGATTATTCATCTGCTTAATAAAATTGCTCTCTTTTCCTTTCATGGCTGCTTGTCGGTGAGAAGGGATATGCACGGTTGGATCTTTTTTCTGCTCAAAAGAAGCTTTTCCTTGAGGTAGAAGCGCAGCTTTTGGATCAAAGCTAGGAATGCGAAAATCATTCATAAATCTCTCCAAATATTATCATTTATAAAAAATCAATTATTTTTTTTTAAAACAATTAAAATATCTAAGTTTATTATAACATAATTTACATATTATAATTATCATTTATTAATTTTAGATCATAATTAAAAGCTAAATCATTGAAGCAATCAAGAATAAAAGAGACATTCATTCTCTCTTTACGCTTTATTTTTTATCTACTATACTTCGCCCACTTAATCAGGAGATCTTTTACCATGACCATTCCCTCA
This sequence comes from Neochlamydia sp. S13, assembly GCF_000648235.2. NCBI lineage: Bacteria > Pseudomonadati > Chlamydiota > Chlamydiia > Parachlamydiales > Parachlamydiaceae > Neochlamydia > Neochlamydia sp. S13. Next base: position 1,455,686 of record NZ_AP017977.1, read on the forward strand.
GCACCCGGCGTGTTTGACATTTTACCTATAAGTACAGAAGAGCCTTGGCGTAATTCCTACCTGTGGAACTATATTGAAAATATCATACGTGAGACGGCTACCGCGTATGGTTATAAAGAGATACGTACTCCTATCTTTGAGAGAACTGAACTTTTTATACGAGGAGTAGGTGAATCAAGTGATATCGTCTCCAAAGAAATGTATACTTTTCAAGATAAAGGAGATAGATCTCTCACTTTGCGTCCTGAAGGAACAGCCCCTGTCATTCGAGCTTTTATTGAGCATCAACTCCATACTCAAGCTCCTATCCATAAGATGTTTTATATAGGGCCTATGTTTCGTTATGAGCGCTCCCAAGCTGGGCGTTATCGCCAGCATCATCAATTTGGCGCTGAGGCTATAGGAATTTCAGCAGCAGAGCAAGATGCTGAGCTTATCGATTTAGTCTATAACGTCTATCAAAAATTGGGGCTAAAAAATTTACAAGTTCATATTAATTCTTTAGGCAATCCAGAAAGCCGCCAGTTATTTAAAACTTCTTTACAAGCTTATTTAAAAGGTTGCTATGATCAATTGTCTAAAGATAGTCAGCGACGTTTTACCCTCAATCCGTTAAGAATTCTTGACTCAAAAGATCCTCAAGACCAAGCGATTGTAAAAGATGCCCCTCATATACTAGACTTTTTAGACGAAGAAAGCGCCACGCACTTTGCAGCAGTTAAACGTCTACTCAATAAACTCCACATTCCTTATTTTATTAATCCACGGCTTGTACGTGGCCTTGATTACTATAACAAAACTGTATTTGAGATCACGTCTGGCGAATTAGGCGCTCAAAATAGTGTAGGAGGCGGGGGCCGCTATGACGGTTTAATGAAAACTTTGGGGGGACCCGACCTACCTACTATAGGATTTGGAACCGGCCTTGAAAGAATTTTGCAAACAATGTTAAAGCAACAAACTTGGATCCCACCTGCTCCTGCCTTAGAGGTCTTTCTTATACCTCTTGGAGAACAAGCTAAAGAGGTGTGCTTTTCTCTTTTGCATGACTTGCGCCTCCACGACATTCCTAGCGACATGGATTTGAGCGGCAAAAAATTAGCTAAGGTCATGCACTATGCGAATCAGCTACAGGCAAAACATGTGGTCATTATAGGTGAAGAAGAGCTTAAGAACCAGGAAGTTAATCTTAAAAATATGCATTCAGGAGAAAGCGTAAAAATCCCTTTAAACAACCTAGCGAAAATCTTAAGGCTGGATTTTAAAAATGAGGATTTTTTGAAATTAATAAGGGATATTAGTCAATCTTTAAAAAATTCTCATGCAGTGGAATTTTTTATCCAGAAACTAGAGCATAAAGTAGAAAGCACTCAAGAAATGGTAGAGGGCCTTAAAGAGACAATGTTAAAAATGAAAAAAATTACCGATTGTTAGAGGAGTTATATGGTTACTTATCGCCGCACATTTAATTGTGGCAGCTTAAGAAAAGAGCATATTGGGCAGACCGTCACCTTGGCCGGATGGGTTCATCGTCGTCGGGATCATGGAGGTTTAATATTTATTGACTTGCGTGATCGATTTGGCCTTACGCAGTTGGTTTTTGATCCTGAAAAAAATCCTCAAGCCCATGGAGATAGCGAAAAGCTACGTGCAGAGTATGTCATTGCTATTCAAGGAACAGTTATCCCTAGGCAAGAAGGCATGGCAAATTTAAAGCTTTCTACAGGGGAAATTGAAGTTCAGGTCTTAACAATTGAATTGCTTTCTAAAGCCAAAACACCTCCTTTTTCTATCTGCGATGAGCAGATTGAAGTAAATGAAGAATTACGTCTTAAATATCGCTATCTTGATATTCGGCGTGGTGAGATTGCCAACAGGCTTGTTAAAAGGCATCAAGCCATGCTAGCGACAAGGCATTATCTGGATAAAAATGGATTCCTTGAAATTTCTACTCCTCTTTTAGGAAAATCCACCCCCGAAGGAGCCCGCGATTATTTAGTCCCTTCTCGCATTTACCCTGGGTCCTTTTTTGCTCTTCCGCAGTCTCCGCAGATATTTAAGCAGCTATTAATGGTAGCTGGCATGGATCGTTATTTCCAGATAGCCCCTTGTTTTCGTGATGAAGATTTACGTGCAGATCGCCAGCCAGAGTTTACCCAAATAGATCTGGAAATGAGCTTTGGAACAGCAGAAGATCTTATTCCTCTCATTGAAGGCTTATTAAAGAAGATTTTTAAAGATTGTAATGAGACGGATATTCCTGTGGGCTTTCGTCGCCTTTCCCATCAAGAATGCATGAAACGTTTCGGCACCGATCGTCCAGATATGCGTTTTGGCATGGAATTAGTTGAGCTGCAAGACTTGGCTGCCCAATCTACCTTTGCAGTTTTCCAAGAGCAAATTAATGGTGGAGGCACAGTAAAAGGTTTATGTGTTAAAGGCGGCCATGATATTTCGCGTAAGAATATCGAAGAATATACTGATTTTGTGGGACGTTTAGGAGTAAAAGGGCTCGCTTGGATGAAAATGCAAGAGGGAACATTATCTTCCAGTATTGCCAAGTTTTTCTCTAACGAACTGCAGAAAGAACTTATCCATAGAATGGGCATGGAAAATGGCGATCTTCTTTTTATGATTGCCGATTCTAAATCTCGTACTAACCAAGCATTAGACCATCTAAGGCGACGGTTGAGCCGAGACAGAAATTTAATTAAACCCCATCAGCTGGAATTTCTATGGGTGACAGATTTTCCCTTATTTGCTTGGGATGAAGACCATCAACGTTTAGTCAGTGAACACCATCCTTTTACCTCCCCTCATCCAGATGATTTACCCCTATTGGATACAGAGCCTTTAGCTGTACGTTCATCAGGATACGATATTGTGCTTAACGGCTATGAAATTGGAGGAGGCTCTCAACGCATTCATAATAGTGACTTGCAAAAGAAAATATTTGAGCTTCTCAAATTATCCGCAGAAGAGCTAAAAATTAAATTTGGATTTTTCCTTGAGGCTCTTAGCTATGGAACTCCTCCCCATTTAGGAATCGCTCTAGGATTAGACCGACTTGTCATGATTCTAAGCCAAACAGAAAACATTCGTGATGTGATCGCTTTCCCTAAAACTCAGAAAGCTAGCGATTTAATGCTTGAATGTCCTGCAAACGTTTCCTCTGAGCAATTAAAAGATCTTAAATTAACTATCGAAGAGCCTGGATTTTCGTGGACATAATTTAGGTAATTAACCTAACGTGTTGTATATTCAAAAAGAATGGAGGTTTGATCGCGCTATGCTAAAAAAAACAAAACTTTTAACTTTGGCCGGTGTTAGTACCGCTCTTGTATTAGGAACTTTAGTTGCTCATGAAGATATAACATCTCATTCAGCGAAAAGCTCTCTTCCTAATGCCAATAGCCACACCAGTTCTAATAACGAAATCGATATGAAAAAGCTATCTGAAGCTTTTGGTCACTTCATCGGCAAAAACTTAAAAAGCCCTGGGGTAGCTTTTGATTTAGATAGCATTATCAAAGGCATGCGTGATGGAGCAGAGGGCAAGGCTGGACCCATGAGCGATCAAGAATATGAGGCTCTCATGTTTAAAGTGCAAGAGCAGGCTTTTGCCAAGTTATCAGAGGATAATTTGAAAGCTGCTGAAGCTTTTATGGCAAAAAATGCTCAGGAAACCAATGTGCAAACAATTGTGCCAGGAAAACTGCAATATGTAATCCTACAGGAAGGCACAGGCACAGTTGTAGATGAGCATGGAACTCCTAGTATTAACTATACTGCCAAGTATATTGATGGAACTGTTTTCGATAGTTCTGAAGCCACTGGTGGACCGGTCACCATTCCCTTAGACCAGACAACCGCAGGTTTTAGCAAAGGGATCAATGGAATGAAAGAAGGCGAAAAACGACGTTTATTTGTCCATCCAGATCTAGGATTTGGTAAAACAGGCCAGCTACCTCCCAATTCAGCTATTATCTTTGAAGTTGAGGTAGTAAAAGCTAAAGGAGATACAAAAAATTTGAAAGATATCCCTGAGGCTGCTGAAGAAGAAATGCTTTTACTTGAAGAAAGCGAAGCAACCGACTCGAAAAAGTAAATTTATAATAATAAGAAAGGCTGCACAATAGTAAAAGTGCAGCCTTCTTACTCACTCTACCCTCTTTATTTATATCACTTGTGAAAATAGTTCTCTACCAACCCTGCATTCCTCAAAATACTGGCAATATTGTACGCACATGCGCAGTAACTGGCAACGACCTCGTTCTAATCCCCCCTTTGGGGTTTAGTATAAGTGATCGATGGCTCAAAAGATCTGGTTTAGATTACTGGGAAGGCGTCAATGTTCAACTTATTGAAAACTTAGAGGAGCTGCTAGAAAATTCTAGCCATTCTTTTACTTTTTTCTCTAGTAAAGCCACCCGTTTACATACGGAAGTAAACTATCAAGCTAATGATTACCTTATTTTTGGATCTGAAACAAAAGGATTACCTCCTATCTTTTTCCAAAAATGGCCAGAACGCTTTGTGCGCATTCCTATGATTGAGGGGGTGCGTTGCTTAAATCTAGCCACTTCCGTCGGGATAGCTGTCTATGAAGCCTGGAGGCAAAATCATTTTAAGAGAAAGTCTTAAAGCCCTTGTTTTACCATCATCTGTATGCACCTTATTAAAGAAATTCTAAAGCTCATAGCTTAAATCTCTATAAAGGAAAATTAGATCTATGTATCCATGATTAAGCTAATGTTAAATCGGATGAATAAGGCAAAAGAAAGGTCTTAAGATATCTTTTAATAGGCTTTAGAAAAACTATGTCTGCATCTCAAACCCTTTAAAAGCTGTTTCTCGCATTAAGGATAGGATTTTACTAAAAGTATGTATAAGGAGTTGCTCAGAAGCGTATAAACAAGCAAAAGGCAAAAAAATTAAATGGGTTAGAGCGTAAGCCTTCTTGCCTTGCAGGGCAAAAAGGCCACACTATAGGGATCTACTTTACTCTTTTCTACCTGAACGCATAGATGAGCTACACCCACCCTCTTTTAAAATTAAAGACTCATCGTAATAGCATTTTTAAGATCTTGTTTAGATTTTACTCCTACAAAGCGCTTAATCTCCTGGCCTTCTTTAAAAACGATAAGGGTAGGGATAGAAGTCACCCCATATTGAGCTGTAACTTTTTGAGCTTTTTCAATATCTACCTTGGCTATGGTAGCTTTTTCGGCCAGCTCTCCTGCTAATTCTTCAATTATTGGGGCTATCATCTTACAAGGACCACACCAATCAGCAAAGAAATCTACCAAAGTCACTCCTGTTGCTATAGTGGTTCCAAAGTTATCATCATCTAAATGCTTTAAATGTTCTGACATGCAATTCTCCTTAAAGTGTATGGCATCTTCAACTGTATCTTATCCTATGCTGTTATTTTTGGGCGAGGTTCAAAAAAAAGATTACAGGAGAATTTTTTTTATAAAGTAAGGTTATTAAAAAATTTAAATTTCTTTGATGTATAAAAGCTTTAACCGTTAAAAGTATAGGTGGTTTTCTTAACTAGAAGGTATTGTTCGCCTAAATCCTTGGCCTTGTTTACTTGAGAAATTTAAAATCTCTTATCTTATGGGCTTCTCTTCTACACTTTCTCTTGCGAAGGACAACTTAAGGGCTTTTTTACCAACAATTCACTGAAAGCAGGAGTGAGTTTTCCAAAATGAGAGGTAAATACCCTTAAAAACTAAAAATTTTAATCCTATAAGGCTCTAAAAACATGATTCTTATGGCTAGCTTAGCTATATAGATAAAGAAGCTAAAAGCTTTTTATGATTTTTAAACTCTTTTAATCCAATCTTTAAATTCAAAAGATATATGTTGAGTTTTACAAAACTTTTCAATATTATCTTTTCAATCGTTTGGTGGCCGTTTTAATGATATCCCTACGTATATTTACGCTTATTCATATTGCTTGTTTCCTGCTTTACTTCACCTTAAGTGCTAACAAGGATAGGTTAATGCCCATAAAAGAAGTCCCTTTAATCCTTAATATGGAGAATTTAGAAGATCTTCCCAAAAATTTTCGGATGACTACCCCCTGTTATCTACATAAGCACAGCAATCATTCTCTTCCCTCCCTCGAGGGTCTTCTCAATTTAAATGCTTCGGCAAGCGGACAGTTTTCAGCCAATGGCCTTATTCAAATTTTAAAGACTATCCCTTATAACCGCATTATGGTAATTGATTTACGTGAAGAATCCCATGGTTTTATCAATGGCATGGCAGTAAGCTGGTATGGCGAGAGAAATTGGCATAACAAAGAAAAAACTTTTGAGGAAATTAAATGGGATGAAAATGAAAGATTGCAGAAGCTGTTAAAAAATCAGCAGGTGCATCTTTATGACAAATATACTTTTAATCCTTCCTCTAGCGTGCATGTTAAAGAAGTTTATACAGAAAATGATTTAATCTGCAAAATGGGAATTCACCATGTACGCCTTCCGTTGACCGATCATGTTAAACCTGGCGATAAGCAAGTCGATTCTTTCATCGAACTTATAAAGGCTTATCATCTGACCCAAGAAAATCCTGGTTACTGGCTCCATTTTCATTGTGCCGCTGGTAGAGGGCGAAGCACAGCCTTGATTGCCATGTACGATATGATCCGCAATGCTTCAAAGGTCTCTTTTAAGGACATCCTTAAACGCCATGCTATGATTGGAGGCAAAGATTTAACTGCACCTTTTGAAGCAAACGACTGGCGATACCCTTACCATTTTGAAAGGCTAGAGTTTATGAAAAATTTTTATAAATATTGCCTAGATAATCCTAACCTCGAGCAAAATTGGTCCTCTTGGATTAGTAAACTAAAATATTAACCCCTCTTTTTCCTTAATTTTAATATGTCAAAACCCTTACCTTATCTCGTCTTAGCCTATTATCATTTTCCCCATTTACCTGATCCACACGCAGAAGTAACCGCCCATAAACAGTTCTTTGAGGGACGCGATGTCACTTGTCGTATATATATTTCAGAAAATGGAATTAACGGCCAAATGTCAGCTTCCCGGGAAGATGGTCAAGCTTATATGGACTGGATGCATGCTAGGCCAGAATTTAAGGATATACATTTTAAACTTCATGAGTATCATGAACACGCTTTTCCTCGCTGCACTGTCAAATATCGCAAGCAACTGGTAGCTGTGGATGAAAGAATAGATTTGAGTAAGCGCGGTGAGTATGTCTCCCCTCAACGATGGAAGGAGATGCTTGAAAAAAAAGATGACCATATTCTCATTGATGTAAGGAATGATTATGAGTGGAAAGTTGGCCACTTCGAAGGAGCGGAACTTCCTCCTTGTGAAACTTTTAAAGATTTCAAGCATTACGTAGAAGACCTTAAAGAGAAAATAGACCCTCAAAAAACCCCTGTCATGATGTACTGCACCGGAGGTATTCGCTGCGAACTTTATTCTTCCATTCTTATTAAACAGGGCTTTGACAAAGTTTATCAATTAGAAGGAGGCATCATCAATTATGGTTTACAAGAGGGTAGCGATTATTGGTTAGGCAAACTTTTCGTCTTTGATGATCGCTTGACTGTACCTATCAGCGATGAAGAGACAAAAACTATTGCCACCTGCCATCATTGTAACCAACCTTGTGATACCTATTTAAATTGTGCTAATATGGATTGTAACGATTTATTTATATGTTGTAATGAATGTTCAAAACAATATTTGGGATGTTGCCAAGAGCAGTGCCAACAGGCGGAACGAGTACGTCCTTTTCAAGAAGATAAACCGCATAAACCTTTTAGGAAAAAGCATAAATATATAAATATAGCCTCTAACACTATCAAATAGACTTTAAATAATGTATAGATGCTTGAAGGCTCAACTTATTTTTATATATTTTATTCATAAGCTAGAAATGAAGGGAACGTTCTAAATTTTCTCTTTATTTTCCTGGCAATATCTAATAAGGCTTATCATACGCTTTTGCGTTTCTTCTAGTATGACTGTCAAGCCGGGTTTAATACCTTTTTCTGACAGTTCAAAAGCTTTCATGGTATTGCAGATACGGCCATCTAAACGTATGCCAATGCCCTTAAGACCTACCATATTGCCCCAATCGCCAAACATCTCTAAAGTCATTTCACAAGCAGTAATCATAAAGATAACTTGTTTCTCAGGATAATGATGAACAATCTCAAAAATTTTTCCTCCTATGTAATGAATAGTAGGAATAAATAAAGGGATAATCGTCTCTTTTTTTGAGGCATGGACCGCTTTACCAATAAAACATTGTTGGCAAACAGCATGGGCGGGATCATGAATGCATTCATCTGTGAAACGACCAGATGGGCATTCAAAAGGTTTATGACAATAAGAAAACCCTAAAACTAGTAAAGTATTGGATTTTTTTAACAGCATTTTAAATTCTTCTTCATCCTGAAGGCCATAATAAAAAAAATCGCCTTCTTTTTTATAGGGTTTAGGCTTTAAAATAGATTTTAGAAATGCCCATCCATATTTTAAAGGATGTTTAAAAAAGCCTCTACGTATAGCACCTTGATGATCTTGGGTAATCATCCACTTTAAGCTTTTCCATTTAAGATTTTTAGAGGTCTCTTTGGTTATGCCAGGCATAGCAGGCAATTGCTTTAACCTCTTAATAGGATGTTCTTTTGCTGCTTTGCTAGCACGTTCATCCCAAGCCTGTTCGGCCTCGCTCCAGCTTGAATGCTCATTCCACATTTTAAGTTTATTCATAAAACCTGTTATAATTTGTCTGTAGAAAAATTTAGTATATCTTTTTTTTAGGATATAAACAATTAGTAAAATATTTATGCCAGAAATAGCTTATAGCATTGATCAATCAGCCTCGGAGAAAGAAGGGCTATTGGCCGTAGCGCTTTTAGAAATACAACATGAAGGCTTTAATATAACTCTTCGCTCTTTTAACTCCCCTGCAACGACCACACGCTGGAGCCAATGGGCAACTTCTAAAGATAAAGATCCTCAACGCATTCTTAGCTTAAGGGATGCCAAGCTTGAGAATGGGTATCTTAAAATTCCCTATAGTCAATCCATTCAGGCTCTCAAGCTATTGGCAGCTTCAGGAAAGTTTTTTTATAAAGGAAAGAAACTTATCTGCGATTTCTTTACGCCTGTAGAATTTTATTATCGCATTCATGATCAGAGAGCTCATGGCATGCTAAAGTATCTAGACCAAGAGTTTAATCTATCAGCTTGCGATTTTATTTGCCGAGGGTCCAACCATTGGTTCATTAAAGGAAATATTCTTAAGCTTATCCATACGGAGGTTACCTGGAAAGAACTTAAGCAGATTTATCAAGAACCTCTTGAGTTTTCTTTAAGCTGCTTACTTGAAAGCAGAAGAGCAGTAGATGCAGATGTAGAGTCCCTTGCACGGATTGTTTATACAGATAATAAACAGGAGCACGAGCAGCAGGCTCAGCAGCCGCTTCCTTTGCTTACCCTTAAAGATCGCTCTGGGGCTTTTGCAGACCTGTGGATGGATTATGGTGACGATAAACAATGGCCCTTTCATGATAAAAACATAAACGCTCACAAGCGTGATATAGGGGCTGAAAAGAATTGGGAGAAAGATCTTCTAGAGACAGGGTTTATCCAAAAATTAGTCGGCCACTCTCACTATTATTGTCCTCTTGATCAAGTAGCTAAGTCATTAACATTTTTGTTAGAGATTGGATGGTCTATTAAAGATTACCAAAGAAAAAAAGTTTGTCTTTTGACTCAAAGCCATTTAGATATTTCTATGGAGGGAAAAGAGATCATCACGCGTGGAACGTTTCATTTTGATACTTACCAAGCTCCTCTTCAAGAAGTAGCAGGAGCTTTTAATAAAAGTGAGCGTTTTGTGCAAATTGGCGAAGAAGCGATAGGCTTACTTCCTAAAAAATGGGAACTTGAAGGAGTTCCTACTCTTTTTAGAGAAGGAGAAATTATTACGGAGGGTATAAGGCTAAAGAAACATCAATTAAGAGTTTTAGAAGACCTCTTTCATGCTTCCTCTCATCTTTCTTTAGATGCAGCAATAAGCAAATTAAAAACTGAACTGCAAACCTTAGCTGAACTTCCTTCTATAAATCCTAGCCCTTTATTTCAAGGTTCCTTACGCCCTTATCAACAACAAGGCCTTAACTGGTTAAACTTTTTAAAGCATTATGGCTTTCATGGAATTTTATCCGATGATATGGGCCTAGGCAAAACCGTGCAGGTTTTAGCTTTTTTGTCTCAGTTAGAGCATTTTAAGCCTGTATTAATTATCATGCCTACCTCCTTGATATTTAATTGGCAAAGAGAAATAGAGCGTTTTCTCCCCCATAAAAAGATTATCTTACATCATGGTCCATTAAGAGCGCTGACAGAAGGCGATTTAGCTAGTGATACTATTATTCTAACATCCTATGCTACGATGCGCCTTGACCTAGCGTTATTAGCTCCTATTGAATTTGCTGCCCTTATCTTAGATGAAGCTCAAGCGATTAAAAACTCCCTTACCCAAGTTGCAAAGGCGGCTTATCAGTTACAAGGAGACTTTCGCCTACTCTTAACCGGCACGCCCATCGAAAATCATTTAGGAGAAATATGGTCCCACTTTCATTTCCTTATGCCCGAACTTTTAGGCGAGGAGAAAGACTTTTGTGCTGGTTTAAAAGCAAGCCAATCAGATAATCGCTATTTACAAAAGATCAAGAAAAAAATTCATCCCTTTGTATTACGCAGAAAGAAAGCAGAAGTAGCCAAAGATCTTCCCGCCTGTATTGAACAAACCGTATGGGTAGAGATGACTCCCTCTCAAAGAAAAATTTATGATAGCTATTTAGCAGGAATTAAAAGCCATTTGTTTACCAAAATAAATATGGAGGGAGTGTCTAAGCATCGCCTGGAGGTATTTGAAGCCATTTTAAGATTAAGGCAAATCTGCTGTCATCCTCTTTTAATTTCTTCTCAATTAACTGAAGATGAACAGCTAGAATGCACGAGCGGAAAAATGGAGGCTTTTTTGCAGGATGTGAGCAACGCGATTGCAGAAAAAGATAAAGTATTGATTTACAGCCAATTTACTTCCATGCTTCATCTTATAGCTCGTGAATTTAAAGCAAGGCAGTGGAGCTTTGTTTATTTAGATGGCCTTACTAAAGATCGTGAAAAGGTTGTTAACCAGTTTCAAGAGAATGCCGATATTCCTTTATTTCTTATTAGTTTAAAAGCGGGAGGAACGGGTTTAAATCTAACCAAAGCCGATCATGTCATGATTTTTGATCCTTGGTGGAACGAAGCTGCTGAAAAGCAGGCCATTAACCGTGCTCATCGCATCGGAAGAGACACGCCTGTATTTGCTAAGCGGTATGTGACTATAGAAACTATCGAGGAAAAAATCATGCGCTTAAAAGAGCAAAAAAAGTCAATGATAGACACTCTCTTTGAAGAAGAAGGATCCTTTGCTCAATTAACCTTACAAGATTTAACTTATCTATTAAATTAAGTAAGGGGCTTTGTAACGCTTTCCCTGTTCTGGCTCTAGCAAAGCCTCTCTCTTTACTCCATAGAATAAAAAAAGCACCGGCCATTGTTTTTATTTCTCTTTTTTAAAAGCTAAAGTGGCCACCCTCTCTCCTTTCGATGAATTAATAGGCTCTTCAAGGAGCTAAGCAGGCAAAAAGATTCCCTAATAGAGAAGTTGTGCATACCTTTAATTTGGGGCTCAATTAAGGGCTTAAGGAGACTCATCTCCTTTTTATTTTCATGTGGAGTGACCTGTGAAGGTAAGTAATTTTAAGCCCTTATTTGTCTTCCCAAGTAAATGAATGCTTTTAATTCCGTTGCGCCCATTTATAAATTTTCTTCCCCTTCTTCACCCATATGCCCGCTTTGATAGATCTCTTGAGCGGTTAGCTTAACAGTCTCCAATCCTCCTTCAAAACCTACTAGCCGCATCAGACGATCTACTTCATAAAGTTCTGAATACATTTGATCATTTACGGATTCTAACACGGCAATCTTCTTAATTAATTCTGCTTTAGTCATAACTACCTCCCTCATTAAAAATGTGATATACTTTCCTTAATGCAAAAGGCCTGCCATCCGTCTAAAAAGAGAAAAAATTCTATCTATCTCTTTCATTCTTAAAGTATTATGAGGACAATGAGATAGTTTAAAGTTCTTTATTTTTAAAAAGCACGGGTCTTATAAGTGAATTCCTCCCTTTTTTACGTGGTGTATTTTCATAAGATTGCTTTACTTCCCTAGTCTTTAAGGACTAATATTTATAGCTAAATTTACCAAACCAGTAGTGAGAAGTATTTTTGTAAGTGTTCACGGGATATAAAAGTTTTTTAGATAATAGAAGGTATAGGTTGCTTGGTACGAACTGCAGAGATAACGTTTACCAGAAAATCTAGCATAAATTTTCCTTGTCGATAAAGAGTTGCGATAGAACAAAGTAGAACTTTCTTCCATCTTTTGCCGTAGGTAGACTGGCTATCTAGACACACCTTACATACCATGGCTGGATTTCTTAAAGATTCTTCGACGGCATTAGGGATCATAGGAAGAGCAAGATCTTTCAAGTAAGCACGAAAATGTTTGATCTGCTTTAAAAGTTTGCGGCAAAACTTCCGCAATTTATTAGTGCTACTCCATCACTGTAGCGCTTGTAATCCTTCTTGTAGACAATACCACTTAAGCCCCCCCCGTCTAAGCACACTGGCTGATTTGGCCTTTTTCTAGAGGGTGTTTATCTTAGGGTTCCTAGACGCTGTGCATCCTTCAAAGATGTATGAGGCTGTTTTGCTTGCCCTTGTCTATTACGGAGCAAATGAGCTTAAGCAATACTGTTTGATCTTTACCTTAATTTGAGGAATAGTTGAGCCTCGATCACTCACTAAGCAATGAATCTTCGGGCCGACTAGCATTTTTAGAGTAACGCCATTTTGATAAGCTCTCCATCCATAAGCAATCACATTTCCTACGCCTAGTGCTAGCAAATGTTTGTTAGTGACGGCCTGAAACCAACTTGTCATATCTATCCACACAAGCTTTTGGGAAAATTAAAAACTTATCTTTGCCTTAAGCGCTGCCTTATCCGGCCGTATAAGCTAGGCAATATAGCCGCAAGCATAGTCCCTATACTCAAGTTACAAACTAACTTAGAGGCATGTGCTTTGTAAGGCTCTTTTCTCTTTTTCAACTTGAGCAAAGCCCTTCTCTTTAATTTATATGACATGAAAAAGCACCAGCCATTGTTTTTATTTCTCTTTTTTTAAAAGCTGAAGTAGCCATCCTCTCCCTCTTCGTTGAAATGTTAGGCACTTTAAGGAGCAGGCAGGTAAAAAGATTACTGTGAAGAGAAGAGTCCATTCTTTTTATGTGGCGTTTTTGTAATGACTTAAGGGCGCTCCTCTCTTTTTTATCTTCATTCCCCTCAATCCAGACATATAAACTATCTTGAACTTTCATCTTTTACCTCTTATATTGGATAAAACATCTCTAATTAAGTGTAGTTTAAGAAATTTCTTCTCCTTCTTCACCAATATGTTCGCTTTGATAGAGTTCTTGGGCAGTTAGCTTAACAGTTTCCAGTCCCCCTTCAAAACCTACAAGACGCATCAAACGATCTACTTCACAAAGTTCAGAATACATTTGATCATTTACGGATTCTAATACGGCAATCTTTTTAATTAATTCTGCTTTAGTCATAACTACCTCCCTCATTAAAGATGTGATATACTAGCTTTAATGCAATAGGCGTGCCATCTATCTAAAAGGAAAAAATTTTCTTATATCTCTCTCATGGAGAACAACTTATAAAAGCGGCATTGCTTACTAAAGGATATCGCTAGACGCCTAGATTCTCGCAAGTATGCTTATTTAAATTCCGTTTTCCTTGGTTTGAGGGTGTCTGACCTTAAGGCGAAAATAACTACTATCTTAGATGGCCAGATAAAGTTTATACCCATGATGCTTTCTTACTCTTTAGTACTCTGCGCCACGATCAGTCATCTTAGAACGTTAATATCCTGCCCTTCAAGCCAAGCGATGACTGATCATTTAAGCATATTCATTGCTACTTACGCATTTTTTTATTGTAGGGTTTGATAGAAACTACCTTAAGATAAGTATCGATTGGTCACTATTGATAAACGCCTTCCACGCTTTTAATAGTTCCTACTTAAGTAAGTAACTATAAGATATTAAATGCCTAGATGTTCAGTTTCAATTTCGCCATGCGCTTCTTTTTCTCCCCTAGCTTTGTGAGAGCTTGTAGCTGGTCTTTTTATTAATATCATTCCTTCTTAAAGCCATCTTACGCTTCTCACGTTTTTAAGGCTTTTTTTGAAAAAATTTTAAAGATTGCCTCAGGAGCCAAGCAAAATATATCTGTCCCAGCAAAATGAAAACTTCTTGTTTCTTCATGCTCATTACATACTCTTAATTGTCTATATGCAGGCTTCTGAAAGGCAAGATCTACACCAATTTTTTTGATAGGCTCGTCCAATCTGTTCCTTATACCCAGGCTTTTAGGGCCATATCTTGAAAAGCTGCTTCTCCACCTATTTCATACAACTCTTTGGATATTAAAGCTCTTTGAAATCTTCCTTTCTCCTAACAGAGCTCCGAAATACATCTTCTAATGTTTCAGCTCGCTTTAAGAACATTTAAGCTTATTTTTTGATAACTTTTTGATGAGTTGCTAAATTTGACATTTTGATTCTTTTTATGGGTCTTACCCCTTATCGTAACTTTAACCCTATCCCTGCACGGCATAACTTTAAGCTTTAGGGCTTTTAAAGAATATTTTCTTTATTTCTGTTACAGTTAGGGACTATCTATTACAAAGAAAGACATTTTTAGAAAAATTCCCTCTTGGCTAAGCTTTATCTTCAGGCAAATTAGTAATAGTATAGCCTTTTTTTATAATTTCAGTAGCGGTAGCTTTAACTGTATCTACTCCTCCTGCAAAACCAATAAGCTTCATTAATTGATCAATATAAGTAACTTCCGTATTTAGCTGATCGTTAATAGACTCAAGAAAAGCAATTTTTTGCTCTAATTGTTTTTTGTTCATTTTTTTCCTTCTTGCTTTCATACCTTATATATTTTTATGAATAGTTAATTGTAATAGGTGGAAACATTCCCATATCCACTATAAATCATACCCTCTGCTGTTGTCTTAAGGGTATTAATACCATTCGCAAACCCAATCATTTTCATAAGCTCATGAATGTTTTCAATTTCAGTTATTAAAACATCATTCATCGATTCCAGATGGGCTAGCTTTTTGTGTAACTCAGCGTTTTTCATTTTAATCCTTTAAGGTATGACAAAAAAAAGACATCCTCTACTAAAACATTTGTATGTTAAATTTATTTAAAGAATCGATCAAAATCAGGTAAACGCTTCATAGCATTTTCTTAGCACATTTCTCAGTTTTTTTCCTAAGAATTTAAAAAATTCTTTATCATTCCTGAGAATGATCTTGCAAGATATCCCTGGCAACTTCTTTAACTGATGATAATCCTCGAGGAAACCCAACAGATTTAAGAAGTTTATCGATATAAGCCAACTCTGTACTTAATTGATCTTCTACGAATTCCAAATAAGCAATTTTTTTAGCCAATTGATCTTTTGTTTCATTCTTTTTCATAGTACCCCCCTTTCCTTGTTGAGTGTTGTAAGATGATAAGCAAAATAGATGCCAAAAACAGGTACTATTTAAAAAATATTTAATGTGGGTGCATGATCCGCCTCTAATAAGGCAAATGCTCGTAGTTTTAGAAAAAGCTTTTCTATGCCTTTGATAGAGAAAGCAAAGTCTTTAGAAGAAAAGCTTTATGATTTTGCGCTCTCTAACTCACCTTACGCAGACATAGAAGTCCTTTGTAAATTTTGTAGGTCTTGATAGGCCATCTGATTGGCTTTAAAGATTAGTTTATATCTTAAAGCACAGTGATGGAGAAGGGTTTTAATTTTAGAAATTCAAGCTTGCAGTAAGCAATAAGAGAGACAAAAATATGATTTCTTTGAGAGCGAGCAATTTTGGTGGATGACTTCTCAAGGCTAGCATTCTGCTTTATCGATTTGTAATAATCTTCTATACGTCACCATTTGTGATAAATTCCATAGATGCGGTCAGCCTCATGATTTAGATCATTAGTCACAAGGTGAAGAATGCCAGTAGAGCCGTCTGCGTTTTTGAAAATCTTTGTGATTAAAGCTACGGGAAAAGATAGCTCTTTCATGCCAAACTATCCTTTTATCTCCATCTTTGAAATTAAACGTATTTGTAATACTGGCCTTTTTTCCTTTGTTCTTCAGAAAAAGCAATTAATCGATTAAACTTTATACCAAATAAAAACATTTTTAAGTTCCTAATAGATAAACTCCATATTATCTTTAGCGCCAAACCAATTATCCGCTAGCACGTACTCAAGCTTTACTTGATTGGTAACTGCTTGTTGGATAAGCGCTCTAAAATGTTGGCTTTTAGTAATGGATGATTGCCTTTATTCTTTCTTTGTTTTCACGTTGTAAAAGTACATATTTTTCTTAATCCCTTCAAAGCCGATGGGAAAGGTATAATCTCCATAACTACTAAAGCTAGAAAATGGATTAATGCCTTTTACGTGATCTTCCTGGGGTGTGAGAAAAATGCCAGCAGACGATTTCGTTTTCATCCGTATAGGGGTTTTCTTCTACTGTATCGTCAATAATCAACACACCTCCTTTACCTTGTTCTAGATGGCGCACTTGCTTTTTAACATACTGCCATAGTTCTTTTAAGCCCCCCCCCGATTATTATTAAGGAAACGGGTGATTTTATCATGGCTAATCTGACCATCTAAAAACTTGGATAGCGCTGTGGCTATGGCTTGTTGATTTTGGCTGATAAGATAATCTGTATAAATATCAACAAGATCTAGTTTCATTTTTTTTATCTTCTTTTCAAATAAAAAATATCCTTAGAATAATTTTTTCAATTCCTCTGCGGGTAAGACGAGTAGGTAATTCGGATTTGACAAGCTATAGAACGTACAAGTCACATGCATGACTAGCTTTTTTTATATTATCCAGGTTACTAATTAAAAAAAATTTATAAAGCTTTTTGCTATGCGTTGTAGGGAGTGTTGCTGGCTTGCGTGCAATTCTTTATAAGTTAGTCCAATTAATGCATTTAAAGTTTTAATTATTAAGTTATTAAGTTGTGTAGTGGCTTGTTGAGAATTACTGGAAGCATTTTCTAAAATTAATGCGTAAATCCCATTAAATTTTTCTCTAAGCTCAGAATGGTCTGTTATTTTATCAATTTGGTAAATATTACTCTTAATTGCTTGGAAGCCTAGCTCATTTTTAACTCCTCTCCTTATTTGTTTTCCACTTCTCTCTTGATTTTTTTGTTGAGCATCTAAGGCCGTGTGGGCTTTTTCTGTTTTTTTTTCTTTGCCCTTTATTATGCTTCCTAATGGCTCCTTCATTTCTTCAGGGAGAGCCTGAATTTCTGGAAGATCGTCTGCTGCTTCGCGAGTTTCAAGGATTAGGTAATTAAAATCTTTGTCCTTAGAAGCTTCGGAAAGCAGTTTATTACCCAAAATTTGAATCCCTTGTGCAATGTGCATATTTTCTCCTAACGAGCCTGGGGAGGAGGAAGAGCTTAAGTGCGCTCTACCTGCGATGACTATGACTTTTTCATAAGATTTTAATGCGACGCTAATATTTTCTACCATAGCCTGATTTCGTGATGGATGGCTCATTGCAAGCAAGTCATTTACTGTGTGCCCCAGTGCTTGCATAAATATAAGAGTTTGATTGAGCAATTTAAGGGGAAGGATAGCAATTTCTGGTGCAGTAATCGTGGTTTGTTCATCTTTTTCTTGTAAAATCTCTAAAGGTTGAAGAATAGTTTTTAAATTACTAGCACTCTCTTTCAATATAGTTTTAAATTCTTCTTTGTCTAGTCTTGTTGAAGGCCATTCTTCTATGTAATTAGCTAATTTATCGGTTACCTGGGTTAAATGCTGCATGGTGCGGTACATACCGTTGCACATAGCGCCTAAATCATCAGGATTGTCTAAATATTTTTTAATTGCTTCAGCCATTTTTTTATTACCGTAGTCTGTTACTTCCCCCACGAATCTATTTAAAAATTTCCATGTTTCTGGAGAATCCCAGGATGAAATGTTAACCTTACCCACATGTATTTCTAAATGGGAGCTTAATACTTTTGCGCTTCGATTAAAAGCTTGTCCTTCTACTAGGATGGTTGCTTTATCTGTTATATGTGTAAAGAGAAGGATGGTCACAAGCTGATGAATCTTTTCAGTAGCTTGATTATGAGTTTCGCCAATTAAGATCACTTGCGCTTGATTAACTTTCTGCGCCAGGTTTCCTTTACCCATATTACTTCCGACTTCAGAAAAATGTTTTAATAGCGATTCTGTAGATCCTTGAGAATCTGAATAAGGATCGAACTGCATAAGCTTTCTTCCTTTTGATTATTAAACATAATTTTCTAATGGTTTATAATTACTTATTATACCAAATATTCATATTAATAATTAAATATTAACGTAAATAATTAACTTTAATTATTACTTATATAATTTTTATAAGTTTAGATTGGTTGTTTTATATAACCTTATATTAAATTCATTGGCACGCTGCTATGCCTAAATGGAGAAAGTTCTAACGAAAAAGATGAGAAGATTTCGTAAGCGGCTACCCGTGCGGGCTAATTAAGCCGTTGATGTTAAGAAGTAAATGCAAATCAAAAAGCTCTGCAAATAGAAAAAAATAGCTATTTAGGAGTATTTTTGGCGGTGCAGATGCTCTATAAAATTCCCTCTAAAGCCCTATCTATTCTGTAACTACTTACCATGTTGACATGAATAATTATAGTAGATAGATAATGTTGTGGTTTGCTAAAGTTTGTAACTTAAAAAGACTATTTACGTGGAGAATGTTTTTAACTCTATTAATTAAGGATTCATTATAATGGGATGCTTTTTTTTTAACTTTAATCCTTTTAATTGTATAGATCTGCGCCCTTGGCGTCTTATTACTGAGTCCCCTCCCTCAATAAAAACGATACCAGAAGAATTGATTGTGCATATTTTTTCTTTTCTCTCCCCCAAAGAGCTTGTGAATGCTCAGCAAGTATGTAAACGCTGGAAAAGAATAGGAGATGAAGAGACATTGTGGAAAAGACATCATCAACAGCATTTCAAAGACAAACCCTTACATATTAGCTTTTACCCAAAAATACTTCGGTCTTTTAGAAATAGTTATCTTGTTTATAGCTGGAGCGAATCAATAGACCGGAAAATTAAGCTAGAGGCTGCCGCTTTGCGCGCTCATCCTGAATATAATGAAAGAAATTTTTCCGAGCTGCTGGTATTGATGAATCAAAGTCAAAGCTTTAATCATTAAAAAAGCTTAAGGTTGTAAGGGGAGGCCGGCAAAGAGAATAATGCTGATAAGATAATCTGTATAAATATCAAGAAGATCAAGTTTCATTTTTTCCTCCTCTTCTCAAAGGAAAAATATATCCTTGGAATAATTTTTTCAACTCCTCTAGGCGTAAGGTGAGTAACTTAAAAAGACTATCTGCGTTGAGAATGTTTTTTAACTCTATTAATCAAGGATTCATTATAATGGAATGCTTTTTTTTTTAACTTTAATCCTTTTAATTGTATAGATCTGCGCCCTTGGCGTCTTATTACTGAGGCCCCTCCCTCAATAAAAACGATACCAGAAGAATTGATGGTGCATATTTTTTCTTTTCTCTCCCCCAAAGAGCTTGTAAATGCTCAGCAAGTATGTAAACACTGGAAAAAAATAGGAGATGAAGAGACATTGTGGAAAAGACATCATCAACAGCATTTCAAAGACGAACCCTTACATATTAGCTTTTATCCAAGAGTAGTTCGGTCTTTTAGGAATAGTTATCTTGTTTATAGCCGGAGCGAATCAATAAGACGGGAAGTTAAGCTAGAGGATGCCGCTTTGCGCGCCCATCCCGATTATAAGGGAAGAGATTTTTCCGAGATGCTGGTATTGATGAATTAAAGTCAAAGCTTTAATCATCAAAAGAGCTTAAGGTTGTAAGGGGAGGCCGGCAAAGAGAATAATGCTGATAAGATAATCTGTATGAATATCAAGAAGATCAAGTTTCATTTTTTTCTCCTCTTCTCAAAGGAAAAATATATCTTTAGAATAATTTATTCAACTCATCTGTGCGTAAGGTGTGTAACTTAAAAAGACTATTTGCGTTGAGAATGTTTTTAACTCTATTAATCAAGGATTCATTATAATGGGATGCTTTTTTTTTAACTTTAATCCTTTTAATTGTATAGATCTGCACCCTTGGCGTCTTATTACTGAGTCCCCTCCCTCAATAAAAACGATACCAGAAGAATTGATTGTGCATATTTTTTCTTTTCTCTCCCCCAAAGAGCTTGTGAATGCTCAGCAAGTATGTAAACACTGGAAAAGAATAGGAGATGAAGAGACATTATGGAAAAGACATCATCAACAGCATTTCAAAGACAAGCCCTTACATATTAGCTTTTGTCCAAAAAAACCTCGATCTTTTAGGAATAGTTATCTTTTTTATAACCACAGGAAATCAATAAGACGGGAAGTTAAGTTAGAGACTGCCTCTGTGCGCGCCCATCCAGATTATAAGGGCAGGGATTTTTCCGAGCTGCTGTTATTGATGAATCAAAGTCAAAGCTTTAATCATCAAAAGAGCTTAAGGTTGTAAGGGGAGGCCGGCAAAGAGAATAATGCTGATAAGATAATCTGTATAAATATCAAGAAGATCAAGTTTCATTTTTTTCTCCTCTTTTCAAAGAAAAAATATATCCTTAAAACAATTTATTCAACTCATCTGTGCTTAAGGTGTGTTTCTAAGTTGAGTGAATTAATTTAATGACCAGAAGAAGTCTTCGCCTCTCTCTCGTAATTATCGATGGAAGTGATGCGAGAGGAGTTAATTTTTAACAAGAAAAGCAAGCAAGAGAAAATGGATAAAATATTTGCTAGGTAATAAGCACAAAAAATATGTGGTAATTATTAGCATTTTTCTTACTGACACTTTGATCTTTACTGCAGGTTTTCTCTTAGATTATTTAACAGAAAAAACCCAATTGAGGTTATTGGGTTTTTCTGTTAAATTAGCCATAAAGAGATTAACTATGAAAAAGTTGACTACCCTTCACAGCCTACATTCACTTCTTACTAGCCCCTTCTTCACCGTAGCTCAAATCAAACAGCTAGGAGTATCCCCTGCTCGTCTTGCCTACTATATAAAAAAGAAACAGATTAAACGCCTAAGCCGTGGGATTTATCAAAGCAGCGACTATCAAGGCTCACCAGAAATTTTTCAATGGGAGGATCTTATCGAAGCTGTAAATTCTGTACCAGGAGGAGTAATTTGCCTAGTCTCTGCTTTAGCTATCTATGAGATGACAGAGGAAATCCCGCGAAAACACTGGATTGCCATCTCCCATAGCACATCGATGACCAGGGAAGGCTCTATAAAAATTGTAAGATTTAGGAATATGGAACTTGGAAAAACAGAAGTAGAGCTAGGAGGTATTCGACTTCCTATATTTGAGCGCGAACGCACCATTATAGATGCTTTTAGACTTTTAAGCCGAGAAACTGCTATTAAAGCACTCAAAATGGCACTCTTAAAAAAAGGAAATAAAATAGATTTAAAGAAACTTCAGACCTATGCAAAAAAGCTTAGATTTAATATTGATCCTTATTTGATTACAGCTACCACATGAACGAGCAAGCATTAAAGAACCGCCTCCAGGTTATCTCCATAGAAAAAGGCATACATTTTAATGAATGCTGGAAGAAACTTCTTCTTGAGCGCTTTTTAGTGCGGCTATCACATTCAACACATGCCCCAAATTTCATTTTTAAAGGAGGATCTCTTCTTGCCTATTTCTTGCATATAGGCAGGGAAACCACCGATCTTGATTTTTTACTTACCAACATGAAGGCCGGCCAAGAAGAAACAAAACAAGCCATTGAGCAAATTGCTGCCATAGAGTTAAAAGATGGATTTTCTTTCAAGTATGCTGGTATAGATATTTTAGAGCAGCCGCATATGGATTATTCGGGCTATCGCGTGCATTTAAAGGCGACATTTGGTCGTATGAAAGATAAAATTCATATCGATGTCGGCGTAGGAGATATAGTAAAGCCCTTTAGCCAAGATATTTATCTTTTTCAGTATAAAGGTCATCCTTTATTTGAAGAAGAAGTATCCTTAATGGTTTATCCTCCGGAAACAATTTTTGCTGAAAAGCTCGAGACAGTGATTTCCAAAGGAACGGCTAATAGCCGCATGAAGGATTATCATGACCTGCTCTTGCTAATACTCGATGATATACTTTTTTATTCTTGACAGTTAGGCAACTTTTCTTGATGACTCAAAAGTTACATTTTCTTGTACTGCATTTAAATGTTTACGAGAAGGCCTTAAAACAAAGATTTCATCTAGCGTCTTTTCGAAATCACGGAAGAGTTCTTTTGAATTTTCATGCTCAACAATTTCTCTTATAACTTGACATAAAGCATCCACTCTAGACTTTTCTACTAGGCTCCCCAAGGTTGCTAAAGGGAGTTTGTTCTTAATGAAATTTGTTTGAGACAAATGAAAAAGAAAGCAGTGGTCAAACAGCAGGCTTAGAATCAAAGGTCGCTCTGATCCCTCAACGCCGCACTGTTTGGCCAAACTGCAAAACCCACAATGACTACTCCAATCCTCAATAAAAACCTCTACTAACCATCTTAAAGTATATCCTTGCATCACATCTTTCATATTCCATGAAAGATTTGCAGCCATAAGATAGCGATACTCATTTTCGCCCTCATATTTAAGGGCTATTACAAATCGTTTTTTGTGGTGAGAAGGAACATACAATCTTGCTCCCCCGGCTTGCACCACATTTTTTTTATCACCGCGAATGAAAATTTCCTGATTCCAGCCTTTGTAGGCTTCAAAGAATTCTTGGCACGAGAGAGATTTTTTACCCCGCATGACTTTTTGATTCTTTCTAAGCTGAGTAATGATTTGCACTCCAGGCCAAATACCTTCTACTCCATCTACAAACAAGCCGTTGCCGTAAAGAGCATCAGCCAGTACACAAGTGACCTTAAAAGCAGGAAATTCACAAGCAAAATTTTTAAGTAATTGTAAAGCTAATGTATACTTTTTTGGATATTCTAATGACCTTTTAGGCTCTTTGGGACGGTCTTTTTTTAAAATTCCCAACTTTTTTAGCTTCCTCACTTCCTGTTGCCATCTTGTGAGTACGGGATCGGGAGAATAAAAGGCAAAGGAGACGGGAATGCAAAATTTTTTAGTCACTAGCTGAAGAAATATTATATTTTGACCACAAAAATAACCACTTGTTTTTTTATCCCGGATTTTATGTAAATGATGCAATTTCTCAGCATTTTTTGATCGACTGTGATCTTTATCATCGATAATAAGAACCCCTTCTGTGATGCCATGTTTATGCAGGACCGCGCGAACACTACAAATTAGCAGCCTATTCCAAGCAATCTTAGCACGTCTAAACATGGCCGATAAAGCCATCTTTTTATAACTTTTAAGCCCAGCCCTTTCAAATTTTGCCCAACAGATTGAATTAGTAACTAATATTCCCATCAAACAAAAGGCTAGCCAACACCATTGAATTTTGGATAAATTATTATGAGGATTTTCTTGCTTGAGAGCCACTTCAAGTTGATTTAAATATTCTTTAATAAAGGGAAGCGGTTGGGAAAACATAGACGAAAAATTATTTTTAATGAGTTGATAAGGTATAACAATATTTTATTAAAAATTAGTCAACAAGAAAAAAGTACATCATCGAGTAATACGCGATTCAAAACTCATCAATTTCAACATTCTAAAAGAGGCCATAACTGACACGTTTAAAAATCGAAAGAGAACGCTTGAGCTTCTAAGTTTTGATGAACCAGATCTTAAATCTCTTCAAAAGCTTTGGGCCGCACATTTAAAAAACCTTGGGAACATCGCGCAAGAGCTCAACCTTCCAAAAGAAATGCACAGCACTATAAAGGAAATAAATGATTATATAGCACAGCTAGGCTTAGCTTAACTTAAAACTTAAGCGTAGGCTGCTTTTTTTAGAAAGTTTAAAATTTTAAAACGTTTGCCTTTCTTTTCAAGATCCATCCGGCATTTAACTTCTTTGTAATACGTTGAGCCTATTTCCTACAGATTAATTTATGGGCATTTACTTAATAGCCAGAAGTACATTTCTCCTATATTGCGATTCCTCTATCTAGATAAAGAGCCTTGGAGCTATGTGTAAAAAAGATTATTGTACCTCAGGAAAATCTAAGCAAAGCTTTGAGGTTAGAAAGTGCTAAAGCTAAGATAAGAAAAGTAATAAGCAAGTGATCGATGCTAGCTAGGCAATTTGGGAAGTAACTGTAGAAAAAATTAGACGACAACTAGTAGAGCAAATGTAAGATAGATATATCAAATCTTTAAGGTTTTATTGAGAGAGGCAAAGGACTCTGTCCTTGATGCTAAAAAGAAGGATTGAGTCCTTGCCCTCGTCAGCTTAAAAAAAATTAATGAACATTTCTCCATATAGCTTTTTTGGAGCCTTGTCCATTTAGAATTTCATAATGACTTTTGGTCACCTGCTTATCCTGCCAA
The DNA here is from genome assembly GCF_000648235.2 of Neochlamydia sp. S13. NCBI lineage: Bacteria > Pseudomonadati > Chlamydiota > Chlamydiia > Parachlamydiales > Parachlamydiaceae > Neochlamydia > Neochlamydia sp. S13. The sequence continues at coordinate 1,480,448 of NZ_AP017977.1, forward strand.
TACCAATCTGTCTTAGTAGTATTGCCAATATAGCTTGTGCAAGGACCATGTTTTTGCCCTTTAACCCAGCTAGTTTCTTGAACCACAGTTTTACCATCGCGATAACGACGCTCCACGCCATGTTTACGCCCCTCCACATAAGAGACCTCGGCAATTTTTTCACCATTCGCATACTCTATTGTGATGCCAGACTGTACTCCATTGTTCCACTCTTCCTTTGTGCAAGGTTCGCCAGCTGGCATATAGGTTCTAAGCTGACCATGTATCCTACCATTCGCATAAGGAATAACTTCTTTAGGAGTGCCGTTTTGATGATATGTCGTACGTAAAGTTTGCTGCCCTTTCTCGATGGTATCTACAGAAACAAGAAGGCCATAATTATCACGACGTATACGTTTACCATGATAGTTCACCACTTGAGATTCAAGTTGATTGTCGGGCCCATAGTAAGAACCTTGAAAAAGAAGATTACCTTGAAACTCTTCCTTAGATTTAGGACCTCCTGATTCGTACCAGGTAAGGACAGTGCGGTTTTGCGGTGTGTGATAAAATATTTCTTCTTGAGGAGCACCGGAAAGATAAAAAATGGAGGTTTTTTGCAAAACGCCATTGGCATAGGTTTCTACTTTTTCGATAGCAGAGCTATGAGGATAAGAATAGGTTGTATCTCCATCCAGAACACCGGAATTATAAGTTTTGGTAACGACTACCCCATTGGCTAAAGAAGAGAGAATTTGCCCATGATGGCCACTATCACTCCAATCTTTAGGGCTCACTGGTACACCATAGCGATGCACATAAGTTTCATTAATTACGTCAGGTGAAAAAGAAGATTTTTCTACTTGATGGCATCCCGATAAAGCTATAGCAACCCATGAAAGGCCTAAGAGAGAAACATATTTACTACGCATAAATTCACCTCTAAACATTAATTTTTATAATTTTATAATTGTTTCTTGCAAGACACATGCATGCTCATTGTCAACTTCTTCCTGCGATAAAGTCTTTTGGTCATCTCGATAGAGAAAGCGAAAAGTCATATTTTTCAAGCCGGCTCCTAATTTTTCACTACGATAAATATCTAGCAACTTTACACTTTTAAGAAGCTTTGACGATATAGGAACAAGATCTAAAATGTGTTGAAAGGAAATTTCCTCTTTTACTGTCACTGTCCAATCTCTTTGCGAGCCTGGATAGATAGGAATATCCTTGATCACATAGTCTTCTTGGCGCACACTAAATAGATCATATACATTTAACTCAGCAAAGTAAATCCTTTGCTGGACATCTAGACGTCTGCAAATGGAAGGATGAATTTCTCCCATTGAGCCGATTTCTAAAGAATCAACAAAAATAGCTACCTGGCGGCCTGAATGAAAAGTTTTCAAATCATTTGGCTTAAAAGAAACATTAAACACACGTAATTCCTTAAGCATGTTTTCGATCATTCCTTTCAAATCATAAAAATCAAATTCTCGTTCCTTAGTCGCCCAAGTTTGAGAAGAAGCTTTTCCAGCTAAAACGATGCCTATGACCGATTGATCTTTATATTGTTCTCCTTCTTTATAATGAATGCGACCGATTTCAAATCCGGCTATATCATGATTTTGATGGGCAGCATTATATTTGACCAGCTGTAAAAGGCCTGGTAGCAATGAAGTTCTTAAGGTCGACTGTTCCACAGAGATAGGATTTAAAACTTTAATTGTTTCTAAAGCATTTGTTTGTAGGTTAAGAGTATCTAAAATTGAAGCACCAATCAGATCGCAAGTGATAAACTCTTGCAATCCTTCCCCTATCAAACGCTCTTTAATGGCTCTTTCAAAAAGAAATAAAGGAGCATGAGGAATAGTCGCATTCTTGTACATAGGCTGGGAGCGGCTAATATTATCATACCCGTAAATACGGGCAACTTCTTCGATAAGATCCACTTCGCTTAGCACATCGACGCGATAAGTGGGAACTGTCACACAAAAGTTGTCCTGTCCGTCCCAGGTATAAATAAAGCCTAAGCGTTTAAATATAGCTTCCACCTCACTTACAACTAGATGAGTGCCTAAAAGGCCATTTATCTTGCTTAAACGGCAGCTAACTAGCTTTTCAGCAAACACTTGTTCTTTAATATCGAGAGGCTCTTGTGCAACTTTTCCTAAAGTTAGCTGTTGAATCAGCATGGCTGCACGATTTAAAGCCCATAATACAGCATGAGGATCGGCACCTCTTTCAAAACGCTTGGAGGAATCTGTTTGGAGGCCAAGACGTTTGCTTGTTTTACGAATGGATTTTCTTTCAAAATAAGCTGCTTCTAACAAGATGTGCTGGGTAGAAAGAGTGACTTCAGAGTTGCTACCCCCCATGATACCGGCAAGCGCAATCCCTTTTTCTTTATCAGCAATCAGTAAATCTTCAGCGCTTAACAGGCGGTTCTTTTCATCAAGAGTAGTGAAAATTTCTCCCTCTTTAGCGGTGCGCACAACAATAGTATGTTCGCTGATCTTGTCATAGTCAAAAGCATGTAAAGGCTGTCCACATTCCAAAAATACATAATTGGTAATATCAACGATGTTGTTAATGGAACGAATGCCGCTAGCTTTCAAACGTTTTTTCAACCAATCGGGAGACGGGCTCACTTTAACATCCCTTATCACGCGACAAGCATAGCGCAAGCATTTTTCCTTATCTTGCACAGCAACTTTTATTAACTCTGCTGTATGTAAAGATGGATCTTCAGAAAAGGAGATTTCAGGTAAAACAAGAGGCAATTCTAAGACGGCTGCTAATTCCCTTGCTACACCTATCACACTACTGCAATGTCCTAGATTAGGGGTAAGGCCAATTTCAAATAAGGTATCCGACATTAATATCGCTAGATCAGTACCTACTGGTAGGTGGTCTTCTAGCTCGATAATTCCCTCGTGTTCCTGATCACCTAAACCCAGCTCATCGGCACCACATAGCATGCCAGAAGATTCGATACCTCTTAACTTTGACTTTTTAATCTTAAATCTTTTACCACTATCATCCGTTAAGCTAGCACCTACACGAGCTAGAGCTGTTTTAATGCCGGGGCGGCAATTTGAGGCCCCACATACCACCTGATAGGTTTCTTGACCATCTGTTACTTGGGCTACACACAGCTTATCTGCTTCAGGATGCTTTTCGACGGTAAGGACCTCAGCAACGACTACCCCCTCAAAGCCCTCACCTAGAGTTTCTATTTTTTCCACTTCAAGGCCTGCAGAGGTCAAAGCCTTAGCAATTTCTAAAGGTGGCAGATCGATTGAGATATATTCGCGTAACCAATTCAATGAAATTTTCATAGTATCTAAATTCTTTATAAATAAATGGATGAAGAATAAGAAATAGAATACAGAATTTTGAATAGAAAACAAGAGATAAGATAACAATTAAGTTAAAGGAAATCAAAGGCCTATCTAGTGGATAAAGATTTAGCGTATGTTTTTTAATCCCCCAAAACAATCAAAAAGAAAAAGTTTAAAAAAACCTTTTGATGTAGGAGTATAACTTTTTGATGTAGGAGTATAACTTTTCTTATATCTTGAGAGCTACCTTGTTGATAAAGTTCCCTTGCCTCCGAGCTCGTCTTCCTAACAGCTTCTATAGCTAAGCTTTAAGCAAGCGATCATCTGGTGAAGAAGCAAAGATAGACTTTTGAAGTTTGCTTAGGCAATCATAAAGCTAAAGCCTCGAATAGTAACTCTTAAGGGATAAGGTTAAGATCATCTATTGAGAAAATCATTTCCTTGAAGGCAGCTTAAGCTTTATCGATAAAGCAGCGCTTAAAGGGCCGCTCATTACTCTTCAAAGCCATTAAATAAACCTTTCTTAAACTTAAGGAATTCCTGGCAAGGGCACTACCTAGCAAGCAAACTTTAAGTAGGGCATAAAAACCCTTTACAAAAGGAATGATAAGCAAGAAAAGATAATAAGAATCAAGGCGATTTAATAGGGATAAGGCTTGCTTCATTTTTTTAATGTTAACAAGGAAAGGATAAGGCCTGAGTCGTACTTTTTGCCTAGCAAGTAAAAAAAGACGTTCACGTAAAGATTATATCAATAAAGGGCCGCCCATTACTCTTTAAAGCCATTTGATAAACCTTCCTTAAACTGCAGGAGTTCTTGATAAGAACACTACCTAGCGAGTGGACTTTAAGTAGGGCATAAAAAGTCTTTACAAAAGGAAGGATAAGCAAGCAAAGACGATAAAAATCCAGGCTATTTAATAGAGATAAAGCTTGCTTCATTTTTCTAATGTTAACAAGGAAAGGATAAGGCCTGAAATGCACTTTTTGCCTAGCAAGCAAAAAAAGCATGCAAGCTAAGATTATACCAATACAGTAAGTGAAGAAAAGATCTAAAAATATTCTGACTAACCTTAACTTCTCCTCATGAAGCTTATGCAGGTTCCTATCATGCAACATAGCAAGGTACTAAAGCCAAAATTTTTCAAACGGTTTGTTGAAAATATTTTATACAAGCTAGAAAAGGAGATATTTTCTATTTAAACTTTAAGTAGCTTAGCTTATAAAGCAACAAAAAAATTTATAGATACTAGTGTCAAATGTCTAAATTTAACCAGAATCAAATAGAAAGGCCTTAGGTGTATGCTATCAGAAAATTCGCATGTTCATCCTCTTATCTTCCCTGCATTTACAAATATAGAGGAAGAATCTATTAGCCTTAGGAAAGATACTTCTGTTTATGCAGAAATAAGCCTAAAAATATTTGCAGAGTTAAACCTGTCAGATTTAAACCAAGCAAAGCTTGTATGTAGAGCTTGGAAACAGCTCATTCAAAGCAGCAACCTATGGAAAAGCTTTGGTTCAGTAGGCCCTAGAATTACTGCTCTAAGAGGAAATTTGCTTGATGGTAATCGAACAGATTTACTTGATCCATCTACGGGCGAGTGGGCACCAAGGCAAATAGCTCTATTCTTGTGGCACGATCCCACCACCATTATCAGCGATTCACTAATAGTAAAGGTAAATGCTGCGGCTGCTTATCTTAAAGAAGAAGGATTCGCACTAAAAGGCGTGGCGAGCGATGGTGATTGCTTTTTTAACGCTTTTTTAGAAAGCTATGCCTATCTTGCTAGAAAAATTCCTTTGCTAGAAGAGCAGGCAGATAAAATCTCCTATCTAAGGCAAGTACTTTCAAGCCTTGTAAAGCATACAGACAGCCAAAGAGCTGAAGAAATAAGAGAGAAAGAAGCTTGGATAAGTGGCATTGGTGAAGGAGATTTACTAGCTTTAGCTTTATCCATTCCTATCAAGCTGATAACGGTTAATGAGGAGCAGCAGATGTGCGGGATTCATGATAGGTTAATTTTTCCACAAGCAGGACTAGCTGAAGATGATAGATCCCAGGAATGGAAAGCTATCTCTCTAGAAGAAAGACCTAAAGAATACATTTTTATTATCGATTTAGGTGGCCACTTTGTTTATGCGCTACCCTTAAAGCAAACTCACTCTCCTCTTTCAAAATCAAAAGTTCCTCATAACTTTTTTTCACACGAAGATAATTCTTTTTATCCTCATAAAAAGGCTAAAATAATACTGAAGACAAGCGGAATTAAAAGAGCTTTACCACAAACTACGCCTGCTAATAAATCCCGTAAGAAAAGAAGATTAGCGTCTTCTTCTTTAACTACCCTGCCCTTAAAAATTTTTGAACGGATTTTTCTTTCTTTCAGCAGCTTGAGCGATAATGAATTAAGAAGCATCCTTGATGCTAGAAGCTGTGCAAAAGTGTTTAGAAAACAAATGCCAAGTAACACCACACTTTTAACAAAGTATCAACCTCAGAAAATGCCACTTTATTTGGACAAACTTGCAGAGTGGTTACAAGAGACGATCTCTCCAATTAATCAGAGTAGGAATGTATTAACAAATGCTAGGCTAGAGAATGCTGAAGAGGCCTATACGCAAGCTTTAAATCTTGCTGTTCGAGAAAAAGATCTCCTTCAAGAAAGCTTTTGCATAGAAAAATTAGGTGACATTTACTTAAAGAAAGAAACACCCGAAACACTTTTACAAGCGGCAGGACTTTACAATTATGCCTTACGCCTAGCTCCTGAAGAAAGACAAGAAATTATTAGAAATAGACTTTCTCACGTACAAAATTTACTTGCTAGAGAATGTAAAGGAAAATCGCTTGATTCTGCGGTAATAAAGAAACAATTCGAAAGCAATCGCTATACATTAAAAAAATTTAGAGAAGAAATAGAGAAGAAAGTTCAAGCTCTGCCAGAGAGCCCTTCTTCTCAAGAGGTAAAAGAGCTGTATGGTGAGATAGCTTACCAAATAAAAATTTTCTTTGAGCAACTTACAATACAGGCTCTGCATCAATTAGATACTGCGCCTTGTGAATATGCCATGATAGGCTTTGGTTCATTAGCTAGAGAAGAGATGACTCCTTATTCTGACTTAGAATTTGGCATTCTTATCCAAGAAGACAATCCTATACACAAGAAATATTTTAAGAATCTAACCAATCTACTTCACTTAAAGGTTATCAACTTAGGAGAAACTATCCTTCCTGCTTTAAATATTCCTTGCTTAAAAAAAATAGGCTTTTTCGATGGCATTACGCCACGAGGCTTTGCCTTTGATGGAGCAGGAGTAGAAGGAAAAGGCTGTAAAACTCCTTTAGGTAATGGCAAAACATTTGAACTTATCCAAACTCCTGAACAGATGGCCCAATATGTGGGTAAAGATGAAAAAGGCCAGTGGTGGCATGAAAAAGAACCTCATCTTCCTATGGAATTGCTAAACCATACTCATCTACTAGGCAATGGGGAGTTAACTAAAGCTTATGATGAGAAAATTCGAGAGGGGCTTGATATTCCTCATCAAGAAAACTTTGATCTGCGTCACTATTTAGCTAAAGAGCACCTTGTGTTAGCTGATATGGAAACTTTTAATCCGGGAATGGGTGATTTAGACAAGCACGGTATGCTTTTTCAAGTTAAAAATGATTTTTACCGGTTTCCTCATTTAGCTATTGACCGGCTAGCTCTTTTAAAAAAAGTAACAGTTTCCGACACTTTTACTAGGATTGACAAGCTAAGTGAGCTAGGGATTATAACACAAGGAGCCACTGAAAAGTTAAAGGATTGGATGAGCCTAGCATTATTTATGCGTCTTAAAACTTATTCTCATTATCGAGCGCAAAAAGAAATGATGAATCCTCTCCTTAAACCCTTTGGATTTGAGGATCCAAATCTTATTAGACAGCAGTTTGCTTTAGATCATAAAAGTTTAAAAGGGATAAAAAAGATCTACCGGATCTTTATTCCTTTTTACCAAGCCATTGAGGAATTTTTAAAAGGCAATGAAGATGAACTTAAATCGTCTGATTTGGAAGATAACTCACCTGAGACAAAAGGAGATATATACCAGCGGCTTTTTCAACATAAAAAAGCAGAAAAATGGTATCTTTTAGCGAAAGAAATAAATCCGCGGAATGCGAGGGTTTTAAATGCTCTTGCAATGACCTACGGCAAACAAGGCAATTTAGATAGAGCGGAGGAGCATTTAAACAAAGCTCTTACTATTAACCTTAAGCTTTTTGGTGATAATCATCCTGCCGCGGCAACAAATTACAACAATCTAGGAACAATCTACCAAGAACAAGGCCACTTAGGCAAAGCGGTTAAGTATGCTGAGAAAGCCTTTGCTATTAACCTTAAGCTTTTTGGGGAAGATCATTCCACCGTGGCAGCTTGTTACGGCAATCTAGGAATAATCTACAAAGATCAAGGCAACTTAGACAAAGCGATTGAGTATGCTGAGAAAGCCCTTGATATTGACTTTAAGCTTTTTGGTGAAAACTATTCCACCATAGCAATTCGTTACAGCAATCTGGGACAAATTTATCAAGGCCGAGGCAAATTAGACAAAGCAGCAGAATACAGTCAAAAAGCCCTTGCTATTGACCTTAAGCTTTTTGGTGAAAATCATCCCACCGTGGCAATTCGTTACAGCAATTTAGGAGCAATCTACCAAGAACAAGGCAACTTAGACAAAGCGGCTGAGTATGCTGAGAAGGCCCTTGCTATTAACCTTAAGCTTTTTGGTGAAAATCATTCCACCGTGACAAGAAATTACAACAACCTAGGAGCAATCTACAAAGATAAAGGCAATTTAGACAAAGCGCTAGAATATAGCCAAAAATCCCTTGCCATTAACCTTAAGCTTTTCGGTGAAAATCATCCCACCGTAGCAATTCTTTACAACAACCTAGGACAAGCCTACCGAGAACAAGGCAAATTAGACAAAGCAGCTGAGTACAGCAACAAATCCCTTGCTATTGATCTTAAGCTTTTCGGTGATAATCATCACCCTGTGGCAACAACTTACAACAACCTAGGACTAATCTACCTAGAACAAGGCAACTTAGACAAAGCGGTAGAGTATAGCGTTAAAGCACTTGCTATTGGCCTTAAGCTTTTTGGTGAAAATCATCCTGCCGTGGCAAGAAATTACAATAACATGGGAGGAATCTACAATGAGCAAGGTAATTTAGGCAAAGCAGCAGAATATTATAATAAAGCCCTTGCTATCAATCTTAAGCTTTTTGGTGAAAATCATCCCGCCGTGGCAACTTGTTACGGCAATCTAGGAATAATCTGCGAAGGGCAAGGCAATTTAGACAAAGCGCTAGAATATAGCGTTAAAGCTCTTGCTATTCATCTTAAGCTTTTTGGTGAAAATCATCCTGACGTGGCCAGCAATTACAATAACCTAGGACTAATCTACAAAGAACAAGGTAATTTAGGCAAAGCAGCAGAATATTATAATAAAGCACTTGCTATTGGCCTTAAGCTTTTTGGTGAAAATCATCCTGACGTGGCCAGCAATTACAATAACCTAGGACTAATCTACAAAGAACAAGGTAATTTAGGCAAAGCAGCAGAATATTATAATAAAGCACTTGCTATTGGCCTTAAGCTTTTTGGTGAAAATCATTCCACCGTGGCAACAAATTACAATAACATAGGAGGAATCTACAATGAGCAAGGTAATTTAGGCAAAGCAGCAGAATATTATAATAAAGCCCTTGCTATCAATCTTAAGCTTTTTGGTGAAAATCATCCCGCCGTGGCAACTTGTTACGGCAATCTAGGAATAATCTGCGAAGGGCAAGGCAATTTAGACAAAGCGCTAGAATATAGCGTTAAAGCTCTTGCTATTCATCTTAAGCTTTTTGGTGAAAATCATTCCACCGTGGCAACAAATTACAACAACCTCGGACTAATCTATCAAGACCAAGGCAAGTTAGACGAGGCGGCTGAGTATAGCAACAAAGCACTTGCTATTGATCTTAAGCTTTTCGGTGAAAATCATCCTGCCGTGGCAAGAAATTACAACAACCTAGGACTAATCTACAAAGAACAAGGCAATTTAGGCAAAGCGCTAGAATATAGCCAGAAAGCCTTTGCTGTTAACCTTAAGCTTTATGGTGAAAATCATCCTGCCGTAGCAAAAAATTACAATTACATAGGAGGAATCTACAATGAGCAAGGTAATTTAGGCAAAGCAGCAGAATATTATAATAAAGCCCTTGCTATCAAGCTTAAGCTTTTTGGTGAAAATCATTCCACCGTGGCAGCTTGTTACGCCAATCTCGGAATAATCTACAAAGAACAAGGTAATTTAGGCAAAGCGCAAGAATATAGCGTTAAAGCTCTTGCTATTCATCTTAATCTTTTTGGTGAAAATCATTCCGCCGTGGCAACAAATTACAACAACCTAGGACTAATCTATCAAGACCAAGGCAAGTTAGACGAGGCGGTTGAGTATAGCAACAAAGCACTTGCTATTGATCTCAAGCTTTTCGGTGAAAATCATCCTGCCGTGGCAAGAAATTACAACAACCTAGGACTAATCTACAAAGAACAAGGCAATTTAGACAAAGCGCTAGAATATAGCCAGAAAGCCTTTGCTGTTAACCTTAAGCTTTATGGTGAAAATCATCCTCACGTAGCAACAAATTACACCAACCTAGGACTAATCTACGAAGAACAAGGCAATTTAGACAAAGCGCTAGAATATAGCCAGAAATCCTTTGCTATTAACCTTAAACTTTTTGGTGAAAACCATTCCACCGTGGCAGCAAATTACAGTAGCCTAGGACAAATCTACAAAGAACAAGGCAAGTTAGACGAGGCGGCTGAGTATAGCAACAAAGCACTTGCTATTGATCTTAAGCTTTTCGGTGAAAATCATCCCACCGTAGCAATTCTTTCCAACAACCTAGGACAAATCTACAAAGAACAAGGCAAGTTAGACGAGGCGGTTGAATATAGCAACAAAGCACTTGCTATTGATCTCAAGCTTTTCGGTGAAAATCATCCCACCGTAGCAATTTTTTACAACAACCTAGGACAAATCTACAAAGAACAAGGCAATTTAGACAAGGCGGCTGAGTATGCCACGAAAGCGCTTGCCATTAACTTTAAGCTTTTTGGAGAAAATCATTCCTCTATGGTAAAAGGTTATGATGACTTGGGACAGCTCTGCAAAGAACAAGGTAATTTAGAGCAGGCCGCTAAGTATACCGAGAATGCTCTCGCTATTGCCCTTAAACTTTTCGGAGAAAATCATCCCACCGTGGCAATTTGTTACTACAACCTTGGCCGAATCTACCAAGAACAAGGCAAGTTAGGCGAGGCGGCTGAGTACAGCAACAAAGCACTTGTCATTAACCTTAAGCTTTTGGGTGAAAATCATCCCACGGTGGCAATTTGTTACAACAATTTAGGAATAGTCTACCAAGCCCAGGGTAACTTAGACAAAGCGACTGAGTATGCTGAGAAAGCCTTTGTTATTAACCTTAAGCTTTTTGGTGAAAACCATCCCACCGTGACAACAAATTACAGCAACCTGGGTGAAATCTATCTAGAACAAGGCAATTTTGGCAAAGCGGCTGAGTATGCTGAAAAAGCACTCGCCATTAATCTTGAGCTTTTTGGTGAAAATCATCCCACCGTGGCAAGAGATTACAACAACCTAGGACAAATCTTCAAAGAACAAGACAATTTAGATAAAGCGGTAGAATATAGCATTAAAGCCCTTGCTATCAATCTTAAGCTGTTTGGTGAAAACCATTCCTCCGTGGCAACAAATTACAACAACCTAGGACAAATCTACCAAGACCAAGGCAACTTAGACAAAGCGCTAGAATATAGCAACAAAGCTCTTACCATTAACCTTAAGCTTTTTGGTGAAAATCATCCCACCACGGCAACAAATTACAGCAACCTAGGACAAATTTACCGAGATCAAGGCAACTTAAACAAGGCAGCTGAGTATACAAACAAAGCGCTCACCATTAACTTGAAGCTTTTTGGTGAAAATCATCCCACCGTGGCAACAAGCTACAACAACCTAGGACAAATTTACAAAGACCAAGGCAATTTAGACAAAGCAGCAAAATCTAGTAACAAAGCACTTGCTATTAACCTTAACCTTTTCGGTGAGAACCATTCCAAGATAGCAACAGATTATAACGATTTAGGATGGATTTACCAATTAACAGGAAATATGGAAAAGGCGCTTGAGTATGTCAATCACGCTCTTAGAATTGCTATCGACCTCTATGGTAACAACCATCCTACCGTAGCCGCGCTTGTAACCCGCCAGCAAACACTTAAGAAAGAGATATAGGGCACCAAAAATGGAGATAATATAAAAATGGCAAAGAATTCCTGGCAATAAAGGTAACATTGAAGAATGTAATACGAATGCCATCCTATATCACTTTCCACAAATCTATTCCTCTAGCTACTCAAAGGCGAGTCGCTTTAAGAATAGAAAGTTGAACCCCTGTAGTATGACCTAAATCGAATAAAGAAGGTAGATCAGGGTTACTATCCATATAGATATTCAAAGTCTTCATCATCCTTAATTTCGCCTCCTCAGGAAGCTCATTTAAGGTGTTTACAAGAAGCATGGCAAGCATGGCCATATTGGAGTCTTTTAAGGAAAAAGGATCTGATAACACATCCATGAATTCTTTAGAAGTTATCCATTCATATTTGGCTTTATATATCCCTCCTAAGGCAGCGGCAAGTAACATCGCCTGCATTTGCTGAGCTAAAACTTTTTTCTCTCCTTCATTCATAGAGGTTGCTGAAGGCAATTTGTCGACGATAGTCATGAGATAACCGCCTAGAACTCCATCAAGTGACCATTGAGCTATTTGAGTAGCAAATTTATGGGCGATGACTTTTTCATCTGTCAATCCAGGATTTTTTTGTAAGGCTTGAGCAATTTGTGTCCCAAAAATAGCGCGAATAAAAATAGTAGCCACTGCCAGAACTAATCCCCCCGCCATATTTAGGTCTTGCAATAAAGGGTTTAATTCCTTTCTTCGGTCGGCCTCTCTTTTTTCTTCTGCTATTTTTTTTAAACTTTGCGACCAGCTATCTAAAATGTTTAGGCAAATTTTATCCATCGCTAATTGGCTAATAGCTATTATGTTATTAGCATCAGGAGGAATTAATAAGGGATTGGAAAGAGGAGGCAAATAAAGTGAAGCCACCACTGCACTCGCTTTTTCGATAGAATCTTTAGAATGCAGAGAGGTCTCTTGGACTTTGGAGTCCAATGCTGAAGTTTGCTTAGGTTGGTAAAGTGCCTCAGCATTAGGTAAACCTGATTGATTACCCATTCCTGTATTCAGGTTAGTAAAATCTTGGCTCATAAGGACATCCTCTGCTATACATCTTTCTCTTCTTAGTGTAACACATCCAACCATTTTGTAAAATAATTTATTGAAAAATCAAAAGGCTTAGATTAGCGGTTCCTTTATTATTTTTTAGCTGCAGCGATTATTGAATGCCTTTTTCTTTCCTTATTGCAAAAATTCATGTTAGAATGCGAAATATTAACAAAGATAACGGAAAGAAAAATTAATGACAGAAAACACCCATTTTACCCATAAAGCTCCTATTGAGCATGTAGCCGAAAAACTAGCCGAAGGAAAATTCTCAACGGTGGAAGTGCATGGAACTGAAATTCCTGGCCATTTTTCTGCTGCCGCCGATGCGGCCCGTGAAACAGCAGTAGTCTTGCTTCTCATGAGTTGCCTTATTCTTTCATTTAAATTGCCTCTCCTTTCCCTCACTTTGGCCCTAATTATCTTTTCTACGGGATGGACGCTATGGAAGTTTGGACGCAGTGCCTGGCTTGGCTGGTCACGTCTAGAAAGATTGCATCGTCTTGTTAAACAAGAAAAATGGGAAATTGATCATAATCGTGAACAAGAAAAAATGGAGCTTAAAGATCTATATGCCAACAAAGGCTTTGAAGGCAAAATGTTAGATCATATAGTGGAGGTTTTAATGGCTGATGGCGACCGCCTTCTTAGGGTAATGGTAGAAGAAGAGCTAGGCCTTAAACTTGAATCTCATGAGCACCCTTTAAAGCAAGCTTGCGGTGCTGGCTTAGGAGCAATTGCTGCCGCTGCTATGGTTCTCACCTGCCAGTTAGTAGCACCAGGATTTCAAGGTTTAGTCATAGGTTCTTTAGGAACGATAGCTGCGGCTTCAGCGCTCTCAGCTTATTATGAGCAGAACCGTATGATTCCCGCTATTATCTGGAATGGAGGGCTCGCCATTTTAGCTTATGCCTGGGTCTATTTTCTCCATGAATTTTTTTTTAGACAAGGCTGATTATTATGCATGCTAGCAAGACTCACAGACCTGCTTTTGGAGAGTTTTTTGAATTGGATTCTCCTGAAACTTCAAGCCCTTTCATTAAGCCCGCAAGTCGTCAGTGGGGAGTCAATCTTACCTTAAAGGCTTCAATAGCAGCTACTATTTTACTCGCTATTTCTTTTGCATTTTCCTGGTTTAAGGTTACTCATTCCCTATCTACATTATTACTAGTTATAGTTTATTTTTTAGCAGGCATTCCTGCCTTAATCGAATCTTTTGAGGATCTAGCTAATTTAGATATTAATATTGATATTTTGATGACTTTAGCTGCATTTTCTTCCGTTTTAATTGGAAGCGGAATGGAAGGAGGGTTACTACTTGTCCTTTTTGCTCTATCAGGTGCCATGGAGCAAGCGGTCACAGAAAAAGCTAAAAGTGCTATCAGTGCTTTGCATAAACTTTCTCCCACCAAAGCTAGTATAGTACAACCAGATGGGACATTACTAGAGAGAGCTATCAATGAAATTCAGGTAGGCGAAAATATTCTAGTTAAATCGGGTCAAGTGGTGCCTTTAGATGGAGTAGTGACTGAGGGCATTTCAAGCGTAAATCTTGTCCACCTGACAGGCGAAAATTTTCCTGTGACAAAAAAAGTCGGAAATGAGGTGCCAGCTGGAGCCACTAACTTAGATGGAGCTCTTGTTTTGCAAGTGCTTAGAACTAGCTCTGACTCGACCTTGGCCAAAATCATTCAATTAGTTACTCAAGCTCAAGATGCCAGACCTAAGCTTCAACGCTGGTTTGATAAGTTTAGCCGCCGTTATGCTATTTCTATCATTTGCTTATCCGCCTTCTTCGTGCTCATTTTGCCTTATCTACTTTCTATCCCTTTTCTAGGCATGGAAGGATCAGTATATAGAGCTCTAGCTTTTTTAATAGCCGCTTCACCCTGTGCCTTAATTATAGCTATGCCTATTGCTTATCTAAGTGCTGTAGGAGCTTGTGCAAAGCGCGGCATTTTGCTAAAAGGAGGAGTCATTTTAGATGCATTAGTTTCTTGTAATATAGTAGCCTTCGATAAAACAGGTACCCTAACCACAGGAGAACTTACCTGCGCAGCTATAGAAACCTTGGATCAAGGAATTGATAAAGCTACAGCCCTCAGCATCGCTTTTGCGCTGGAAAAAAATGCCGTACACCCTATAGCCAAAGCTATCTTAGCTTATTCTCATCACACTAAAACTTTACCCGTCGAGCTTAAAAATTTTAAAGCAATCCCAGGCAGTGGCCTTGAAGGAACCGTTATTCTACCCGAGGGAGATGTTCCTGTCCTTATTGGACACCCTGAATTTATTGCAGGAAAATTAAGTCCTACCCAGGCTAAAGTTTTATTAGATAAATGTGAGGAATTACAAAGTCAGGGTGAACTTGTCTCCCCTCTTCTAGCTGGTAAACACTTAGTATTATTCCGCTTTCTCGATACAATACGGCCTAACATTCAAAACACTTTAAAAAATCTTAGCCAAAAGATGGGCTTAAAGCTGGTTATGTTGACGGGTGATCATCAATATAGTGCTGAGCGCATTGCTAAGGAGCTTGGTATCTCCTCTTTTTATGCTAATTTGAAACCGGAAGATAAACTAAAACATGTAGCACAACTGGCGGAAAAAGAAGGTTTGGCCATGGTGGGGGATGGCATTAACGATGCCCCTGCTCTTGCACGCGCAACAGTAGGTATTTGCATGGGAAAAGTAGGAACAACTACAGCTGTTGAAGCCGCTGACATTGTGCTTTTGCAAGATAATATTGAACGACTAGATTGGCTTTTTCTTAAGGCAAAAAGAACTCAACGAGTTGTAAAGCAAAACCTTTTTATAGCTATTGCAGCCATTTTTATTGCTACTATTCCTTCTATTGCTGGATTCATCCCTTTATGGCTAGCAGTACTGATGCATGAAGGAGGCACTGTAATAGTAGGACTAAATGGGCTACGTCTTCTAAAAAGTTAAACCTTGTCTTCTATCTAAGCCGGCCTGATATTAACACCTAGGCTTACTAATTTAGCTCCTCTTCTAAAAGCAATCCTAAGCTAAAAAAATTTTGATAATCCATAGAGGATTTTTTAAAGAGGAGTTTTTTTTAATGTCTTCTTAAGCTAATTCATTGACTTAAAGTTATAGTGGATTAAATGCTTACAAGTACGCAAAAGAGCTCTTAAGAGTCCCTCACCTCCTTTCTTATCCTCTCTTACTATTTTTTTACTCCCCTCTATTTAGTAGTGTATCCTGGCAAATATTCTTTTAATTTAATGTTAATGAAATATGTTGTAAAAAAAACATTCTCATTCTATAAATTGTTGTTATAAATAAACTTACGTTTACCAAGGAGAAAAAAATGTCCGCACCTACCGTAACAAGAGCTAGAGTTGCAGAGCCAGCGATGGAAAGACAATCTTTAGCAGATAAAAAAAATATGCCGGTTCAGTTTGGTTCAATGAACAGAGGCAAGACTTTTACAATCGCCACTTTAGGGGTCACAGCAAGCGTGGCAGCAGTCGCAGCTGTTGCAGCTGCAGTTTTTTCTTCTTACTTGGTAGCTGCTATAGCGGCCACGGCTTTAGTGACAACAATTTTAGCTACTATTTCCGCCACTCGTATAAATCTTTCTGCTGAAGATTTAAAAAAACATAGTGAACTTACAACCCAAGTTGCTCGCCTTGAAACCCGACTTCAAGAGCTCAATCGGCTAAAAGCCAATGCGGAGGCAGAGGAAAATCAAAGCATTAAAGAATTCGATGCAGAGCTTCATACAGGCGAAGGTGAAATAACATCCCCATTGACTCAAGAGAAATTAGAGGATGCAGCAAAAATTCTAGGGAAGCATAGAAGTGAGATAAAAGACATAAAGGAAAAGTTAGTAAATCTTAACAAAAGTTTGTTAAATGCAGAAAGCACGAAACAACGAATGAAAGAGGATTATGAGACTCAGATAAAAGCAAAAGAAGCTAAAATCCTGGAACTAAGCAAACAATTAGACAAGATCCAAAAACAGTTAGAAGAAACGCAAAAAAATATCCCTCAACAAACAGTTCCTACCCAAGGACAAGTAAATAGCAAAGAAAAAATTAAGGTAGAGGCTCAGGAGAAGGAAAAGGTAAAGCTACAAGCCGCCTTGGAGCAACTTATTCAAGAAAAAAAACACTTAGAAGATAGCTTAAAAGCAAAAAATGCCGACTTTGACCAACTTAAAAATACGCATCAGAAATTGTTAGAACAAAAAGGAAATGAGGTTTTTGAACTGCAAGAAAAATTAAAAGCGGTTAAAAAAATGCTGCAGTCTCAACAGCATTCTGAAGAAATAGCTCAGAAAAATGCCGCACTGGATGCGCAAGTAGAAGCCCTGAGAAAACAAATTCAGAACCAAGCCACCAACGTAGAGACCAAAGAAAAGCAGATAGTAGAGCTTCAAAAAAATATCCAGACCTTTCGCAAAGAGAATGAAAAATTAAGTCACGAATTTATCAACTTGAAAGAACTGAATGCTACCTTAGTAGAAAGAATTAAAGAGGAAAAAATTAGACATCCTGAAGATAAATCTTCCAGCGATAAACAAGTAAGATTTGCTCACGAGAAAAACTCTCAACCTGCTGCCCAAACTTCTCCTTTACACTTTACCCCTCAAATGGAAGATGATTTGAAACAGTATTTTAGAGCCAAAGATATGGCCTTAACCTTTTCTATCGAGCAGCAACTCCATGTATTAGGCGTATTAAAAAAAGAGATCCTAGCATTAGGCAGTAAAGTTAGCAATGAAGCAAGAGAGTCTGCTATTGAATGGATTGACATAAATTTCAATAACTTAATATTTAAAAAATATGAGGCTTTTAAAACAGAAATTGAAGATCTAAGAGAGAAATTAAAACAGAATAATGCTTTGGTTACCAATGAAAACGAGCTAGAGGAGCTTAAGAAAGAAACACAAAACCTTAAAAATGAGCGGCTGCTTTACATTAAAGATAAAGCAGATCTTTTAGAAAAATTTAAGGCTAAATTAGAAGAAAACAAAAAAGCTAACAAAAAGATTATTCCTCTTGTGGAGCACTGCCTTACATCTCTTAATATGAAGAAATAAGCTATAAAGGCTAATCATTTTATCTTTCTTTTAAGGTCTTGCTGTGCCCGGCAAGACCTGCCTTCAAGCTGCTTCTCTTATTCCATTTTTCGACAAATAAAAAAATAAAGCCAAATACTTTGTTCTTTTAGAGAATAAAAAGCAAGCAGAAAATTTAAACAATAATAGATAGGCTCCATTTTAAAAAGTTATCTTCCCTAACTAAATCATATTCCTCTTGTAAAAAAACCTAAGTACACTTATAAACTTAAGGTCATTTTACGCTGAAATTTCTTAAGGAGAAACAAATGACACAAGAAGTAATAAATAATGCTTTGCAAGCTTTATATCTAGGAGATGAACAACCCTCCCTCAAAAGAAAGGAATCTCCGGGAAATATGCAAGGTCGCCGAGTAGCTACTATCTGCTTTGGCAGCCTGGCAATCATAGCTTCTACCGCAGCCGCTGTAGCAGCCTTCATTTTTGCTTCTCCTATGATTGCAGGAGCCTGTGCTACTACTGCGTTAACAGGAACGTTTATCTCTACTATTCTAGCCAGCAGTCTTAAAGTTCCTTTTTCATTAATTAACCTAGTGAAGAGGCTGACAGAAAAAGTTAAAACTTTGTTTCAAGCTAATAATGCTTTAAATCAACAGATAGAAAAATTAAGAAATCAACCTATTAATCATGAAGATGAAGTTGCTAAACAAAAAATAGCTCAACTTAATCAACAAATAGAGGCACTAAAAGTAGAAATCCGAACTAGCTACGAAGAAACTTACCACTCGAAAGAAACACTCCAACATGCACGAGAAACTATAGCTAAAGCTGAAGAGCAAATAGGTGAGCTTACTCAACAGATTAATGAATTAAATACTAGGGTGGGCATTAAAATTGAAGAGACTCAAGCCCTCCAACAACAACTTGAAGAAACAAAGAAAATAGTTGCTGACAAAGAAAATGAAATACAGGAAGTAAAAAATTCTTCAAATTCCGAGTCTAACATCAAGGTCGCGCACACTGCACTGAATGAACTTCATACAACTCAGATAGCCAAAGCAGAAATAGAAAAAAAGCTTTCGGAAACGCAGAAAGAGATAGAAAAAATGAAGAAGAAGCTCACTAAAGTCGACTATGAGAAGAGGGCTGTTGAAGTTAGGTTAAAAGAGACAAGATCAAAACTTGATATTGCACAGGACAGCTTAGCCAAAAAAGAACAAGAGATTGGGCTTTTAAGAAAAAATTTAGATAATACTATGGAATTGTCAAAACATCAAGTGGAAGAAATTAAAGACTTAAAAGCTAGGCAAGAAAGATTAGAAAAAAGATTAAGCGAGAGCCCCTCAAGCGATGAAAATGTTCCATCTACCCTTACTTCTTCCGCCAGTGCTGCAGAACATCTAAGTGCTGATACCTCAATTGAGAACCCAGTCCATGCTGCCAAGATTGAAAAACTAACTGAGGAGCTCCAGGCATTAAAAGCTGCTATTCAAGATAAAGAACGTGAGGCTGAAGAGATTAGGAGTAAAGCTAAAGCCTATGTTCATGAAGTTAAAGAAGGTACAAAAGATTTCATAGATAAACTGCGCAATAAAATCTACAGCCTGATGGAAAGAAATTCAAGCAAAGAAGAAATCTTAGTAGCGATCGATAAGATGGTAAATGCAATAAAATAGGCCGAACGAAAATAGAACCCATCTTTTTAAGCATTTAAAGCTCTGTCCTAGGCAAAAGACAATAAAATTTTAAATAGTTAATTCCTACGAAACAGATTTTTATTCCCTAACAGTTTCTTATATCCTTAAAAAGCATTTTTAAATAAAGGAAAAGCAAAAATGTCAAGCCTTACACCTAATAGCCAGGTTTCGCAGAATGATTCTGCGGCTATTCCATTAGCCGCTTCCCCTCACCAGCCTTCAAATCTTAAGAAAAATTTTTATTCCTTTACAGTAAAAACGATAGTGTTTGGAGCGACTGCAGCTACTGTTTTACTAGCCATTAAATGCATTAAGCAGGAGCAGATCACCTTGATCGACCCTAGAATTTTAAATAACTTCGAATCAAAATTTATAGCCATTTCCTCTGAAAAAATTATAGCAACAGCAGTAGGGGCATGTGCTTTATTGGCATTAGAAGTTTATAAAAAAAACAAGATGGTCGAGCAGTTAGCTGTTAGAAACCTAGAATTGCAAGAAGAAGTTAACATTTTGACTACGACTCTGCAAGAAAAGGCAACTGAAATTCAGCAATTAAATCAATCTCTAGCCATTCCCTCGGTAAGTAGCGAAGTGGAGCCTACACTTATTCCCCCTTCCTTAATAGAAAGTACGCCTTGGATAAGAACGGATACCTGTTATGAAGTATTGGCTACCCCTCCAAAAAAACCTCCACTTATTCCTCCTACCCCTGCCACCCATGCAGCTCGAATTCTAAGAGTATTATATAATGATGAGCTGAATGTGGAGAATAACGAACAAACTTTACCGGAAGAAGTAGAGGATGAAATTTCATCGACCCCTTTTTCTTCTCCTCACTCCACTCCCCCTACTCCTTCTAAAGATGCTGCTCGACATCTAAGAAAAATATTTAGCGAAGAGCCTAATTTTTAGGATCTAGAGCAAATTTTTTTAACCTTTCTAGATAAACTTCTTGTCTAAGTTGTTACCCCTCTTTTGTGTATCTTACCAAGAGGGGTTTTTATTGATATTTTTCTCCCTTGAAAGAGCATTTTCTAAAATTTAGCAATTAAAAACATTAACTGCTAAAAATTGCTTGATCGCAAATACCTGATAAATTATCATAAGTTCACAAAGGAAGGAGCACATCTTGAAAGCGTTAAAACTTATTACCGTAAAAAAATCGGCTAAACATAACCGTGAGCGGCAAGTTTTAATGGGGCTGATTGAATTATACCTTAAAACGGGTAAACCTATCGGCTCTCATACCCTTAAAGAATTTCGCTTTGAAGAGTTAAGCTCGGCTACCATTCGTAACTATTTTTCGAATTTAGAAAAAGAGGGTTATCTTTCTCAACAGCATTCTTCCGGTGGACGTATTCCTACAACTCAAGCATTCCGTCTATACGCCCAGGAACATTCTACCACACAGCAGACTTCAGAAGCTTACCAACATGAACTTCAAAAACTTCGAGATAAAGAAACTCACGAACTAGCTTCTTACCTACAAGAAGCTGCTGAAACATTAAGCCACCTAGCAGAATGTGCCGTCTTTTTATCTGCCCCTCGTTTTGACCAAGATTATATCAATCAAATAAAAATTGTGGAGATCGATCATACACGTTGTTTATGTATCATTCTTACTAGCATTGGCCTGATACAAACGGAAATCATGCCTCTTGATAAGCGAATGAGCACCTTCTCCTTAAAACGAATGGAAAGATACTTTCAATGGCGACTCAACCGTATCCATCAATCCCCTAGCTCGATAGACATCAACACACCAGATAATCTTACTGAAGAAGAAAAAAACTTAGCTCAATTATTTTATAATGAAATTATGGTGCGCTACATCGTTAGTTATTCTAACTTTACTGATGAAGATATCTATCGTACCGGTTTCTCAAAATTGCTAGCTTACCCCGAGATGCAAGACGTCTCAAAGCTTACCCACTGTCTCTCTTTGTTTGAAAACGTTCCTTCTATGCGCTTATTGCTAAAAGAATGCAGCAAAAAAGAGACCTTAAAGTTTTGGATAGGTGAGGATCTTGATTTTCTTTCTGTGGGTCCGCAAGAATGTTCTGTAGTTACAGTTCCTTATTATGCCAATAAACAGTGTGTGGGAGCCATAGGATTGCTAGGCCCTATACGCTTGCCCTATCGGCATCTATTTGGCTTATTGCATAACTTTTCAGAAAACATTAGCGAAGCTATTACCCGAAGTATTTACAAATTTAAAATTACATTTCGTCAACCACAGCGAGGGACGATCAGTACCCAACCGGATAAGCCATGCTTTTTGGGTGAATCTTCCCTCATGCTTATTGAACACAATGGTACGTAAAAGAGGAGCAAAACATGACTATTGAAGATATACCTGATAAAGATGAATCTACTCAATCTTTAGAAAAGCAAGCGGCTTTAGAAAAGGAATCAAAGCCTAAAAGAGAGCCAAAAACAGTACATATTAGTGATCTTGAACTCGAGCATCTCAAAAGAGAGATAAACGAATATAAAGACAAATATTTGCGCTCGATTGCTGAAGCAGAAAATTTAAGAAAACGTTTAAATAAAGAACGACAAGAAATGATGCAGATGGCTATTCAAAGCGTGATAGTAGATTTTCTTACTCCTCTTGATCATATGGAAAAGGCTTTGTCTTTTACAGATCAAATGTCTGAAGAGGTAAATAACTGGGCCACTGGATTTAAAATGATACTTAATCAATTTAAAGAAGCTCTTACAAATAATGATGTGCATGCTTTTAAATCGGTAGGCATGCCCTTTGATCCTCATCACCATGAAGCAGTAGAAATGATAGAAACTACAGAATTTCCTGAAGGCACTGTCGTCGAGGAAAATACTAAAGGCTATAAAATGGGTAGCAAAATTATTCGACCTGCTCGAGTAAAAGTTGCCAAAAAATCAAGTTCTGAACCGCATGTAGAGGAAAATTTATCTTCCTCTACAAATGAATGAGTGAAAGTAAACGTTGAATTTAGTACAGAAAACGCTTAAGTGAGTGTTGCCTTTTCTGAAAGCAAAGCTATAACACTTACATAAGGCTTTAAGCCAAATAAACCATCACATAGCAAATTACAAATAAGGAGTTTTAAAGATGACTCAAAAAAAATCAAAAATTATAGGCATTGACTTAGGAACTACAAATTCCTGCGTAGCAGTGATGGAAGGTGGAGCTCCTAAAGTCATTGCTAATGCTGAAGGTACAAGAACCACTCCCTCTATTGTAGCTTATAAAGGCAATGAGCGCCTTGTAGGTATTCCTGCAAAGCGTCAGGCTATTACTAATCCGGAAAATACTATTTCATCTTCAAAACGCTTCATTGGCCGTAAATACGATGAAGTGGTGTCGGAGATTAAAACAGTACCCTATAAAGTTACTAAAAATGCCAATGGAGATGCAGTCTTTGAAGTATTAGGTAATAAGATCGTTAGTCCCGAAGAAGTGGGTGCACAAATCTTAATTAAGATGAAAGAGACAGCAGAAGCATATTTGGGAGAAAAAGTGACCGAGGCTGTGATTACAGTTCCTGCTTACTTTAACGATTCTCAACGCCAATCCACGAAAGATGCAGGTCGTATTGCTGGTTTAGATGTTAAACGTATCATCCCTGAACCTACCGCCGCGGCATTAGCTTATGGTTTAGATAAAGAAAAGAGTGATAAGAAAATCGCGGTATTTGACTTAGGAGGAGGCACTTTTGATATTTCTATCTTAGAAATAGGAGATGGTGTGTTCGAAGTGTTAGCCACGAATGGTGACACTCACTTGGGTGGAGACGATTTTGACAACGAAATTCTTAAATGGATTCTTGATAGCTTTAAACAAGAAAATGGCATCGATCTGCATAATGATAAGATGGCTTTGCAGCGCTTACGTGATGCAGCCGAGAAGGCGAAGATTGAACTCTCTGGTACACAATCTACAGAGATTAATCAACCCTTCATCACCATGGATGCTACCGGGCCTAAACACTTGTCTTTAACCCTAACTCGCTCAAAGCTAGAAAGCTTAGCTCATAACCTAATCGAGCGTACTAAAGAACCTTGCCTAAAAGCCTTGAAAGATGCTGGCTTAAAAAAAGAGGACATTAACGAAATTATTCTCGTAGGTGGAATGACTCGTATGCCTGCTGTGCAAGAGGTTGTAAAAGACATTTTTGGTAAAGAAGGAAATAAAGGTGTTAACCCCGATGAAGTGGTAGCTGTAGGTGCAGCGATCCAGGGTGGAGTTTTAACAGGCGAGGTAAAAGATGTACTTTTACTCGACGTTACACCTCTAACGCTTGGTATCGAAACAATGGGCGGCGTAATGACTCCTCTTGTAGAGCGTAACACTACCATTCCTACTCAAAAGAAACAGGTTTTCTCTACCGCTGCTGACAATCAACCTGCCGTAACGATCCGTGTTCTGCAAGGTGAACGTAAGATGGCCAATGATAACCGAGAAATAGGACGGTTTGACTTGAGCGATATTCCACCAGCTCCTCGAGGTATCCCACAGATCGAAGTAGCTTTTGATATCGATGCGGATGGTATTTTGCATGTTTCTGCAAAAGACATATCGAGTGGCAAAGAACAAAAAATTCGTATTGAAGCTCAATCAGGGCTACGTGAAGATGACATCCAACGTATGCTTAAAGATGCTGAACTTCATGCCGAAGAAGATAAAAAGCGCAAGGAAGAAGTCGAAATTCGCAATGAAGCGGATTCCCTCTCATTCCGTGCGGCAAAATCAATTGAAGAGTATAAAGAAAAGCTACCTAAAGATCTTGTCGATACGATCCAAAGCAAAATCGAGGCTATTAAAAAAGCTTTAGAAGGCATGGATATCGAACGTATAAAAACAGCTAAACAGGAATTGGAGACCCAAATGCAACATATTGGGGAAGCCATAGCAAAGGCAGGGGCTGCAGGTCCGCACGCAGGAGGCCCTGATGCTTCCTATGGGCAGTCTACAGGTGGCCCAGGAGCTGACTTTGGTGCTGAGCAGCAAGAGTCTCAGAAGCAAGGCAATGGAGAAGAGACGATAGAGGAAGCAGACGTAGAAATTATTGATGACAATAAAAAATAAGATGTCAGCATTTCAGAAGACAGCGAAAAAAACGCTGTCTTCTTTTTCTTTATTGCGGCCTACTTTTCCTTCCCTTAGCAATTATTTATGATGAGGAGTACTGGCCTCACATCTCCAATCTTTTACTCTTAATTTTATTTCAACAGAATAAAACGGGTTTGCTAGAACTTAAACTAGTGAAGTTGTAGATAACGCTTACCAACCTCACAAGCCCTGCATTCAACCTACTCGCACAGCCAAACAAAAGTTAATGAGTTAGTTTACATTTTAGGATACGATTTAAAGCGGCCTTAGATGGCTTTCTTATCCAATAACTCGCGTTAACAAGTAGCGAATTATCAAATTAGGGCACAGGTAATAAAATCTCTTCTGCCTCTCCTAAACCTGCATGAAATTTAGAAAAAAGCTCTTCATTTTCGAGGTATGTGTAAGTTTTTGATTGCTGCCTTGCAAATCGCTGTTTTCTTGGAGAATTTTACAAAAAGCAGGATTTTTATCTAAGCACTCCTTAATGCATGTTTTCATACTTTCGAAGTCATTCGCTCGTTGCATCTCTTACTTCCAAGCTTCCATTAATTCATTAGCCGGACGATCGGCCAAATGATAAGACATACTTAGTTCTTATTGGATTTTAAGAAGAAAGCAATTTTTTATTAATAACACCACTTGGTAGATGATAGAAGATTTTACATTAATCTTATATTTCTTAAAAAAATTTATTAAACCTACTAAACATAAATTAATAAATAGCAATTTATATAAAAAGAATGCCTATATAAAATAAAAAAGATATCATTACCTCATATTTTCTACTCTTTTCTAATCCGATTTTTCGTAAGCGGTTACGGGGGTAGGCCTGCTTAATTTTTTGACGATAAGGAGCCAATATAAAGCAGAAAGTGCATTAAATACGAAAAAAAACTATTCGCAAGTACATTTGATTTTGCAGATGCCGGCAAAATCCCATCTAAATCTGGTCCCCCTTTGACCGCTCATGATTATTCTTGAGTTGGCAATGGATCGATGGCTGCAATTGCAGCCCCTTGGTTTTCTACCCGTTTATGGAAAAGTAGGATCCTATTTCCCGAGTAAGCAGCTTCATATTCATAGCCTTCGGCTAGCATTTGCTCTGAAATTAAAATTTGAAAGGAATCCACATTCCATACTTCCATCATCGCCGGCAAATCTTGGGCAAGCTTTGCTAGCACCTTTTGTTGCTTGATCTGATAATTGCTTACGGGTTTGGTAGGAAGGCTTATAAATCCAGCTACACTTGCTTCTGTGGAGGGTAAGCTTAATGCTTGAGTCTCTTTCTTTTCTTCAACTTCGCTAGAG
This sequence comes from Neochlamydia sp. S13, assembly GCF_000648235.2. Taxonomy (NCBI): domain Bacteria; kingdom Pseudomonadati; phylum Chlamydiota; class Chlamydiia; order Parachlamydiales; family Parachlamydiaceae; genus Neochlamydia; species Neochlamydia sp. S13. The sequence continues at coordinate 1,506,348 of NZ_AP017977.1, forward strand.
GATTGACCTTTAGATAAAAGAGTTCGACCGATAGAAAAAAGTGAAGACTGAATATTTCCCCAAAAGGAGGGCTTGCCATTATAAAGCTTTCTTTCTATTTTTCTTTGTTCATCATTTTTAACAAGATCAATGCACGTAAACATCCTATTAAAATCATTCTCCTCTCCTAGCTCATGCTCCCTAAACATACAACAAAAACCAAAGAAAGCCCCTTCTGTTATATAGGATGAGAACCAACGTGATAGTTCTAAGTGGGAGACATTAGGATTCTCAAATGTTCCATAAGCAGTGGTGTAAATCTTTTCTGCGGGACGACGTGACATACCTTTCATCATCTCTATATCCGATCAGAGTAGAATGCTTTCTCCCAAGGGCATATCTTTATACATCTGCTTAAGAACCTTCTCCTGGTCTTCTATCTGCTGACTCTCTACCACCTGATCTTTGTCAGTTAAAACTTTACCTAAAATCTTTATTTTAGCTACTTCTTCTTCTACCTCTGAAACTAATAAGGAATATTGTTTGCTTCTAGAAGGTTTCATTAGCTTTCTAGAGGCCTCGTAAATGTTAGCAATATTCTCAACAGATCGTCTGAGTAAAACCCGTAGTTCTTGCGGTTCCTTGCTAGTGTATATCTCTCTAGATCGCTTATCTTGCAAGCTGTACTGGCCATGATCGAGCAATCCCAATATAGATGTCTGATGGGGAGGTGAACTAGTGCTAGCTAGGTGAGAAACCGCAAGAGTGTTAGCTATAGCATGGCCAGAAGGTGAAGTACCAGCTTTATGCTTGGTTGGTCTACCATCTTTTAAAAGCTTTTCTTGGATAAAAACAATAATTCTTTCGAGGATCGCTGCCAAAGCGCCTGCAAAAGGAATACTTTCTATACAGGCAATCAAACGATGGCCTAAGCAATGCTTAGCTTTGGCATAGTTAGAGAGCTGCCAATGCCGACTAGCGTAAGGAGCTCCTGATAAGCCTGTAATTAAAGATAATCCTATATCTTGATAAGATAAATCATATTTTCTCGGATGATTGGTCAAATGATAAGGCATACCTAAACCCTGGTGAATTTTTATAGGGAAAGCAACTTCTTATTAACAACACAAATTAGTATAAAGCTAATAAATTATATTAATCTTCTTCCCTCAAATTTAAAATAGAAAACACTCTGTTTATTATCAAACTATCATTCTGCTCGTTTCTCATCTAGTAATTAAACACCTGCATTTTATATAAAAATGCAGGCAGGAAACGAGTATGTACGATTAATAGCTCTTTGCTAATTCGATTTTCCTTGAGTTGCTAATGGATCCATGGCTGAGCTTGCAGCCTCTTGGTCTTCTACCCGTTTATGGAAAAGCAAAATTCTGTCGCCCGAATAAGCACCTTCATATTCATAGCCTTCAGCTAGCATTTGTTCCGAAGTTAAAATTTGAAAGGAATCCACATTCCATACTTCCATCATTGCCGGCAAATCTTGTGCAAGCTTTGCTAGTACCTTTTGCTGCTTGATCTGATAATTGCTTACGGGTTTGGTAGGAAGGCTTATAAATCCAGCTACACTTGCTTCTGTGGAGGGTAAGCTTAATGCTCGAGTCACTTTTTTTTCTTCAACTTTGCTAGAGGATTGATCTTTAGATAAAAGAGTTCGACCGATAGAAAAAAGTGAAGACTGAATATTTTCCCAAAAGGAGGGCTTGCCATTATAAAGCTTTCTTTCTATTTTTCTTTGTTCATCATTTTTAACCAGATTAATGCACGTAAACATCCTATTAAAATCTTTCTCCTCTCCTAGCTCATGCTCCCTAAACATACAACAAAAACCAAAGAAAGCCCCTTCTGTTATATAGGATGAAAACCAGCGTGATAATTCTAAGCGCGATACATTAGGATTTTCAAATGTTCCATAAGAAGTGATATAAGTTTTTTCTGCGGGACGACGTGACAAACTTTTCATCATCTCTATATCCGATCGGAGTAGAATGCTTTCTCCCAGGGGCATATCTTTATACATCTGCTTGAGTACCTTCTCCTGATCTTCTATCTGCTTGCTCTCTACCACCTGATCTTTTTCAGTTAAAACTTTACCGAGGATTTTTATTTTAGCTACCTCTTCTTCTACCTCTGAGACCAACAAAGAATATTGTTTGCTTCTAGAAGGTTTCATTAGCTTTCTAGAGGCCTCGTAAATGTTAGCAATATTCTCAACAGATCGTTTGAGTAAAACTTGTAGTTCTTGCGGTTCTTTGCGCTCGTACGTCTCTCTAGATCGCTTATCTTGCAAGCTGTACTGGCCATTATCAAGTAATCCCAATATAGATATCTGATGGGGAGAAGAACTAGTGCTAGCTAGGTGAGAAACCGCAAGAGTGTTAGCTATAGTATGGCAAGAAGGTGAAGTACCAGCTTTATGCTTGGTTGGTCTACCATCTTTTAAAAGCTTCTCTTGGATAAAAACAATAATTCTTTCGAGGATCGCTGCCAAAGCACCTGCAAGAGGAATACTTTCTATACAGGCAATCAAACGATGGCCTAAGCAGTGCTTAGCTTTGGCATGGTTAGAGAGCTGCCAATGCCGGCTAGCGTAAGGAGCTCCTGATAAGCCTGTAATTAAAGATAACCCTATATCTTGATAAGATAAATCATATTTTCTAGGATGATCGGTTAAATGATAAGACATACCTAAACCCTGGTGAATTTTTATAGGGAAAGCAACTTTCTATTAATAACGCCAGTTAATAAATGGCAGAAAATTTTAAATTAATATTCTATTTCTTAAAGGTAAATTAAAAAGCATTTTATCACCTATCAATATATCATTTTACTTAATTCTCCTATATCAATTCATATATCAACTATTAATTAACGGTCAGCATTTTATATAAAAATACAGGGATGAAATAAGAGGATATCATTAATCTATGTTTTCTACTCTTTGTTAATCAAATTTTTCTTGAGGTGGCAAAGGGGCGATGGCTGCCATCCCAGCCCCTTGGTTTTCTACCCTTTTATGGAAAAGTAAAATTCTGTCTCCTGAATAAGCACCTTCATATTCATAGCCTTCGGCTAGCATTTGCTCGGAAGTTAAAATTTGAAAGGAATCCACATTCCATACTTCCATCATCGCCGGCAAATCTTGTGCAAGCTTTGCTAGTACCTTTTGCTGCTTGATCTGATAATTGCTTACGGGCTTGGTAGGAAGGCTTATAAATCCAGCTACACTTGCTTCTGTGGAGGGCAAACTTAATGCTTGAATCTCTTCTTTTTCTTCAGCTTCATCCGAGGATTGATCTTTAGATAAAAGAGTTCGACCGATAGAAAAAAGCGAAGATTGAATATTTTTCCAAAAGGAGGGCGTGCCATTATAAAGCTTCCTTTCTATTTTTCTTTGTTCTTCCTTCTTATCCAAGCCAATGCAAGTAAACATTCTATTAAAGTTTTTCTCTTTTACTATATCATGCTCTCTGTACATACAGCTAAAGCATTCGTAGTTTCCCTCATATATGTAGGGTGAAAACCAACGCGATAATTCCACAGAAGAAACATTAGGATTTTCAAATGTTCCATAAGAAGTGATATAAGTTTTTTCTGCGGGACGACGTGACAAACTTTTCATTCTTTCTATATCCGATCGGAGTAGAATGCTTTCTCCCAGGGGCATATCTTTATACATCTGCTTGAGTACCTTCTCCTGGTCTTCTATCTGCTTACTCTCTACCAGCTGATCTTTGTCAGTTAAAACTTTACCTAGGATTTTTATTTTAGCTACTTCTTCTTCTACCTCTGAGACTAATAGAGAATATTGTTTACTTTTAGAAGGTTTTATTAATTTTTTAGAAGCCTCATAAGTGCTAGCAATATTCTCGACAGATTGTTTGAGTAAGACCCGTAGTTCTTGCGGTTCCTTGCTAGTGTATATCTCTCTAGATTGCTTGTCTTGCAAGCTGTACTGGCCATTATCAAGTAATCCCAATATAGATGTCTGATGGGGAGGTGAACTAGTGCTAGCTAGGTGAGAAACAGCAAGAGTGTTAGCTATAGCATGGCAAGAAGATGAAGTACCAGCTTTATGATTGGTTAGCCTACCATCTTTTAAAAGCTTTTCTTGTATAAAAACAATAATTCTTTCGACGATAGCTGCCAAAGCACCTGCAAAAGGAATACTTTCTATACAGGCAATCAAACGATGGCCTAAGCAATGCTTAGCTTTGACATAGTTAGAGAGCTGCCAATGTCGACTAGCGTAAGGAGCTCCTGATAAGCCTGTTATTAAAGATAACCCTATATCTTGGTAAGATAAACTATATTTTCTAGGATGATCGGTTAAATAATAAGACATACCTAAACCCTGGTGAATTTTTAAGAGGAAAGCAACCACTTATTAACAATACAAATTAGTATAAAGCCAAAAAAAATCATATTAATCTTGTTTTGCTTAAAGGTAATTTAAAAAGCACTTTATCAACTACCAATCTATCATTTTGCTCACTTCTTATATACTAGTTAACAACCTGCATTTTATATAAAATGCAGATGTAAAATAAGGAGATATTATTAACTTATATTTTCTACTCTTTGCTAATCTGATTTCACTGGAGGGGGCAAAGGATTGATGGCTGCAATTGCAACTTCTTGGTTTTCTACTCGTTTATGGAAAAGTAAAATTCTATCACCCGAATAAGCACCTTCATATTCATAGCCTTCGGCTAGCATTTGCTCGGAAGTTAAAATTTGAAAGGAGTCCACATTCCATACTTCCATCATCGCCGGCAAATCTTGTGCAAGCTTTGCTAGTACCTTTTGCTGCTTGATCTGATAATTGCTTACGTGTCTGGTAGGAAGGCTTATAAATCCCGCCGCACTTGCTTCTGTGGAGGGTAAGCTTAATGCTGGAGTCTCTTTTTTTTCTTCAACTTCGCCAGAGGATTGATCCTTAGATAAAAGAGTTCGACCGATAGAAAAAAGCGAAGATTGAATATTATTCCACAAGGAAGGAGTGCCATTATAAAGCTTTCTTTCTATTTTTCTTTGTTCTTCCTTCTTATCCAAGCCAATGCAAGTAAACATTTTATTATAACCTTTTCTTTCCGCTAAACCATGCAACCTATACATACAACTAAAGCATTCGTAGCTTCCCTCATATATATAGGGTGAAAACCAACGTGATAATTCTAAATGGGAGGCATTAGGATTTTCAAATGTTCCACAAGAAGTAGTGTAAATCTTTTCTGCGGGACGACGTGACATACCTTTCATCATCTCTATATCCCATCGAAGTAGAACGCTTTCTCCCAAAGGCATATCTTTATACATCTGCTTAAGAACCTTCTCTTGGTCTTCTATCTGCTTACTCTCTACCAGCTGATCTTTTTCAGTTAAAACTTTACCTAGGATTTTTATTTTAGCTACCTCTTCTTCTACCTCTGAGACCAACAAAGAATATTGTTTGCTTCTAGAAGGTTTCATTAGCTTTCTAGAAGCCTCATAAGTGCTAGCAATATTCTCGACAGATTGGTTGAGTAAGACCCGTAGTTCTTGCGGTTCTTTGCGATCGTACGTCTCTCTAGATCGCTTATCTTGCAAGCTGTACTGGCCATGATCGAGCAATCCCAATATAGATGTCTGATAGGGAGGAGAACTAGTGCTAGCTAGGTGAGAAACAGCAAGAGTGTTAGCTATAGTATGGCAAGAAGGTGAAGTACCAGCTTTATGCTTGGTTAGTCTACCATCTTTTAAAAGATTTTCTTGGATAAAAACAATAATTCTTTCGACGATAGCTGCCAAAGCACCTGCAAGAGGAATACTTTCTATACAGGCAATCAAACGATGGCCTAAGCAGTGCTTAGCTTTGGCATGGTTAGAGAGCTGCCAATGTCGGCTAGCATAAGGAGCTCCTGATAAGCCTGTAATTAAAGATAATCCTATATCTTGGTAAGATAAACTATATTTTCTAGGATGATCTGTTAAATGATAAGACATACCTAAACCCTAGTGAATTTTTAAGAGGAAAGCAATCACTTATTAACAATACAAATTAGTATAAAGCCAAAAAAATTATATTAACCTTGTTTTTCTTAAAGGTAAGTTAAAAAGCACTTTATCAACTACCAATCTATCATTTTGCTCACTTCTTATATACTAGTTAACAACCTGCATTTTATATAAAAATGCAGGTGTAAAATAAGGAGATATTATTAACTTATATTTTCTATTCTTTGCTAATCCGATTTCTCTGGAGAGGGAAAAGGATTGATGGCTGCAATTGCAGTCCCTTGGTTTTCTACCTGTTTATGGAAAAGCAAAATTCTGTCTCCCGAATAAGCACCTTCATATTCATAGCCTTCGGCTAGCATTTGCTCGGAAGTTAAAATTTGAAAGGAATCCACATTCCATACTTCCATCATCGCAGGCAAATCTTGTGCAAGCTTTGCTAGTACCTTTTGCTGCTTGATCTGATAATTGCTTACGGGCTTGGTAGGAAGGCTTATAAATCCAGCTACACTTGCTTCTGTGGAGGGCAAACTTAATGCTTGAATCTCTTCTTTTTCTTCAGCTTCATCCGAGGATTGATCTTTAGATAAAAGAGTTCGACCGATAGAAAAAAGCGAAGATTGAATATTTTTCCAAAAGGAGGGCGTGCCATTATAAAGCTTTCTTTCTATTTTTCTTTGGTCATCATTTTTAGTAAGATTAATGCAAGTAAACATTCTATTAAGATCTTTTTCCTCTCCTAGCTCATGCTCCCTAAACATACAACAAAAACCAAAGAAATCCCCTTCTGTTATGTAAGTTGAGAACCAACGTGATAGTTCTAAGTGAGACACATTAGGATTTTCAAATGTTCCACAAGGAGTAGTGTAAATCTTTTCTGCGGGACGACGTGACATACCTTTCATCATCTCTATATCCCACCTAAGTAGAACGCTCTCTCCTAAGGGCATATCTTTATACATCTGCTTGAGTACCTTCTCTTGGTCTTCTATCTGCTTACTCTCTACCAGCTGATCTTTATCGGTTAAAACTTTACCTAAAATTTTTATTTTAGCTATTTCTTCTTCTACCTCTGAGACCAACAAAGAATATTGTTTGCTTCTAGAAGGCTTCCTTAATTCTTTAGAAGCCTCAAAAGTACTAGCAATATTTTCGACAGATTGTTTGAGTAAGACCCGTAGTTCTTGCGGTTCCTTGCTAGTGTATATCTCCCTAGATTGCTTGTCTTGCAAGCTGTACTGGCCATTATCGAGTAATCCCAATATAGATATCTCCTGTGGAGGGGAATTAATGGCAGTTAGGTGAGAAACCGGAAGAGTGTTAGCTAAGGTAGGGTAAGATGGTAAAGTACCAGCTCTATGCTTGGTTAGCGCGCCATCTTTTACAAGCTTTTCTTGGATGAAAACAATAATTCTTTCGAGGATAGCTGCCAAAGCACCCGCAAAAGGAATACTTTCTATACAGGCAATCAAACGATGGCCTAAGCAATGCTTAGCTTTGGCATAGTTAGAGAGCTGCCAATGTCGGCTAGCATAAGGAGCTCCTGATAAGCCTGTGATTAAAGATAGTCCTATATCTTTGTAAGATAAATCATATTTTCTCGGATGATTGGTCAAATGATAAGGCATACTGGGTTCCTGCTGAATTATTAAGAGGAAAGCAACTCCTTATTAACAACACAAATTAGCATAAAGCTAATAAATTATGTTAATCTTCTTCCCTCAAATTTAAAATAGAAAACACTTGTTTATTATCAAACTATCATTCTGCTCGTTTCTCATCTATTAATTAAACACCTGCATTTTATATAAAAATGCAGGTAGGGAAACAATTATATACGATTAATTCATATTTTTAGCTCTTTGCTAATCCGATTTTCCTTGAGTTGATAATGGATCCATGGCTGCAATTGCATCCTCTTGGTTTTCTACCCGTTTATGGAAAAGCAGAATTCTATCTCCTGAATAAGCGGCTTCATATTCGTAGCCTTCAGCTAGCATTTGCTCGGAAGTTAGAATTTGAAAGGAGCTCACATTCCATACTTCCATCATCGCCGGCAAATCTTGTGCAAGCTTTGCTAGTACCTTTTGCTGCTTGATCTGATAATTGCTTGCAGGCTTGTTAGGAAGGCTTATAAATCCAGCTTCACTTGCTTCTGTGGAGGGTAAGCTTAATGCTTGAATCTCTTTTTTTTCTTCAGCTTCATCCGAGGATTGACCTTTAGATAAAAGACTTCGACCGATAGAAAAAAGGGAAGATTGAATATTTTTCCACAAGGAAGGAGTGCCATTATAAAGCTTTCTTTCTATTTTTCTTTGTTCATCATTTTTAACAAGATTAATACACGTAAACATCCTATTAAAATCTTTTTCCTCTCCTAGCTCATGCTCCCTAAACATACAACAAAAACCAAAGAAAGCCCCTTCTGTTATATAGGATGAAAACCAGCGCGATAATTCTAAGCGGGACACATTAGGATTTTCAAATGTTCCACAAGGAGTAGTGTAAATCTTTTCTGCGGGACGACGTGACATACCTTTCATCATCTCTATATCCCACCTAAGTAGAACGCTCTCTCCTAAGGGCATATCTTTATACATCTGCTTGAGTACCTTCTCTTGGTCTTCTATCTGCTTACTCTCTACCACCTGATCTTTATCGGTTAAAACTTTACCGAGGATTTTTATTTTAGCTACTTCTTCTTCTACCTCTGAGACTAATAAAGAATATTGTTTGCTTCTAGAAGGCTTGCTTAATTCTTTAGAGGCTTCGTAAATGTTAGCAATATTCTCGATAGATTGTCTAAGCAACCCCTGTAGTTCTTTTGGTTCTTTGCGATTGTATACATCTCTAGACTGGTTATCCTGAAGCTGCATTCGAGCATCCCCTAAAAGATCACCAAAAGGCGTATCCTTATTTTCAAACTCTTCTAAAGAAGCTTCTATGATACCTTGTTCGTGTAAATTTGTATTTGTTAATGTATATTGAGACGATTGGCATAATGAATTTTCTATATTGTGCATATAAAACATCTCCCTTTAATTAAAAAAGTGTACATGACGATTTAGAGGCTTGCAAAACAGTTGCAATGACGCTGAGAGCTAAAGGAGTAATTCGGTGTGCAACTACAGCAGCTGTACACGTATAGGCTATTCCTTGCCCATCTGCGAATAAGGGACCGAAACTGTGTTCTTCTGTTTCTAATGATTGATAAACAACTATGGTTTTACAGTTGACATACAAACTTTTAAGCTCTCGACTATTTTGGTTATCTTCTAAGTGCTCATCCGAGAGAATTTCTTCAATGGCGGTTTTTGCATAAGCTACATGTGCCTCATCTAAATTATATTTATTTTGAGCCATATTTAAAAATGTTAAGAAAAAGGCTTGAAATCCTTCACCTATTTTTGAAGCCGTTTGCCTTTTTAGAGTAATTTTTCTGGTTATTTCACAGTATTTATTAAGGGGCTTGCTTGTAGGATGTTCAGCTCCTTTTGCCCAATCATAGATGACTCTAGAAACTTTAATATCTGTTTTAGAAAAAGTCCCGTTCTTAGGTAAACGATTATATATATATTCTATAACTTCTGCGTCTTCGCTGTTCTTATCTCTAATAACACTTGAAGGTACTATCATGATTACTCCTGGTTAACTTAGGTTAAGATATAAAAATAAAATGTTAGTATTTTCTTTAAGTTCTCCTTGTGTTAAGCCCAATTTTAAAAAAACTTGCGCACTCTTCTAGGCGTGCATCAATAATCTTTTGGATCTTCTTGTCGCTCATCATATTTTGAGGCACAAAAGGAATATCTTCTGGCCAATGATTAGGAATCTCATGGGGGTGCTGAGCCTTCCATCGATACAATTCTGTACGTTCATAAAGTGTTTTTCCCAAGCCATGCAAGGCTCTAACAGGCCTTCGAATAGGTTTACCGGTGATAGCACATATGTATTGAGAGAAAATAGGGTCTTTATGAAAGGTACTGGGAATTTCTTCTAAATTATACCACTCAATCATGCGTAATAATAACTGCCTATACTTGGTATTTAAAATTTCAGCATTTTTATTCGCATCCTCTTCATATTTACCTTTTATTTCTACAACCACAGGCTCTTGATGGATGTGAGCTAAATATTTAAAGATAAGCTTTGTCGCCAAGAAGATTTTCTCTCTGTTAGTATAAACTCGATAGCTTGTAACTCCCATACTAAGACTAGTAGCGGCAAGGCTTCCACCTGTGTCCACCCAACTTAAAGCTTCTTTTGTTTGAGCGGATAAGGTCTCTAATTTAGAAATCTGATCGACAGTTTCGCTTACTTTAAAGATGGCTACTGCTAAAATATCTATCACAGCTATAGACAAACGCTCATTAGAACCTATTTTATGGCAAGTTATGCGTCCAACGTCTGCAAAATTAGAAGAAAGGGTTAAACCAATTTTAACCTCGTCTGCCGAAACTCCTATTTCCTTACAAAATTGATCCACTTTTTCAGGTGTGGCTAGGCGTGTGCCTTGAAAGCCGACTTCCAAGGCTCTAAAAAAAACAAAAAGAGCTTCGGCCGTTATAGATACTTTCTCCTCAGTATTTAAGCGATCTGGCTTGTGACATACACGTATAATTTCTGTGGCGGCGGGAATAATTTCTAATCCTTTTACCACTAGGCTTGCAATTTCTAGTGCGCTCATCGATTATCCTCACTTTTTAAACTTGTTGCTAATGTGCTAAGCTTTCGTTAATTTTTTCTCTTAAAAAATCTTTAACAGCATTTTCAAAAAATTCTAATCTTGCATCAATAAGCTCTTGCAAATCAAAGCGAGGAAATAATTGTTCTAGCGTTAAGGGACGTCTGGTCATAGGAGAAGTTTGATTGCTAGCCAGCCATAAAGCAATAGCATCTCTTTCATAGAATATGGGCTCTTCGCCTTGAGCGGTGGGATCTTGTACAATATTGCGTATAGGAGATAGGGTCAAAGGACAGCTATATTTACTTAAAGTAGGATCTTGGTGAAATTCAACCGGGATTAATGATAATTTTTTAAAGTTAAAGAGGTTATCTGCATCTACGATGTTTTCAGGCAATTGAGCGGCATCATTTCCTGGCAATTGATTTATATACTGAATTACCTGTTGTCCTCCCTGACCTCCCCAGGTAGCTGCCTGCCTTAAAGCCTCTTCCAAAAATTTTTGTATGATCAGATAGTAGCTGGCTTCTATGCTATATACGCTTGCTTCTGCGACATTAAAGCCAGCGCTAATTTTTTCAAATAATTGAATATTTCTTTCGCATTCTTGGCGATCAATCTTTTTATATCCGATAAGGTTAGGATGCTCAGCACTATCATATTCCCAGTGGGGACGCATGGCTTCAGAAGTTTTAGCCAATTTTTCTAAATAGATTTTTTCATTATAGATACTCAATTCGCAAATATTTCTTAATATCCCTGTACAAGGATTAATGGCTCCTCTTGTAACCAAGCGGATGATTGCTGATACTGTATATTCCTCCTCTTTTAAATCTTTTATATGTTTTGAAAACTGGATAGGCGCATCCACCATGCGAGCACCGAGTTCAATTCCTTTGATAGTTTTTAACGTATGATTAGAAAGGCCTTTTTTTTCACCCACTAAAGAAAATATATTAAGTACTAATACAGCTGTTCGAGAGACTATCGCCGCGGTTTTAAGTTTGGAGATATTTTCATCGGTAATCATTTGTGCAATATCTAGGCTAATATCAATGGTAGTAAAGATAGGTCTCATGATAGCGCACGTTTGGTTAATCGCTTGTTGAATAGAACTCATATTCCCTCCTTTCATTTTTCATAAAAAATTATAAAGAATATCAACTTTTATAAATTAATTCTCTCCCCTGTAAAATCTCCTTTTAATTTCTCCTTTAAGGAATAAACCGAAAATCTTAATTTGTAAACAACAATATCAATTCTCGCCTTATTAATACGCTATTTTTTCTCTTTCTATGTAACTCCCTTATTATAGCATGGGGGAATAAAGCATAATAATCTATAATAATTAGTTGGCAGATGGAGAACTTAAAAAACTCATGTATCTCTGTACAGGACAAAAAATAATTTTTTCATAAAAAAACCCTCTTAGGTATACTTGAGGATAACAAGGGGTCAAAAAGCTTTAGCAACCAAAGAAAAAGGTTAAAACACCTAGGTGTTCCCAATAAGATTTTCCTTATTTTATCCAACCCATAGCGAAACAAACTTTTAGCTTTTCTACCATGCTTCTTAATGCTAATAGGGACTACATTTGCAGCTATATTACCTAGTTTATACGCCCAACAAAAAGCAATACTTAAGGCAAAGATAAGTTTCTCAATTCTGTCAGTATATGTTAAATGCGTATCTTCCAAGCAAAAGCCTCGCGTTTTTAGACAAGCAAATAAGGTCTCTATTTCCCATCTAGTTTTGTAGATGCTTATAGCTTTTTTTGGATTTTTATTAGTGACCACGAGTAAAAGCTCATCTTTTAGACGGCTTGCAGCTACATAAAAGGAATGGCCGAGCATCTGTAAAGGTTGAGCTAACACTTTTTTTTTACCCTCTTTTAGATGACGAAATACGTCTCTAAGAGAAACTGCATAGCCATTTCTTGCTCCTTCCACTAGAGTGTCTTCCCTAATACGCATATAAAAAGGAATCTCACTTTTTATCAGATAATCAAACCATTGACTCCCTATAAATTCTCTGTCTCCAATAAGACCTGCAATTTTTGATGGGCCTAATTGCCTAATAACTTTTTCTAAAACTTCTATGCGTTCATTAGTAGAGGAATTACCAGCTTTATTCATCACAAACCAGGCCAACGGAATAGCTGTTCCTTCATAGGCCATCGCTAAGGTTAAAATATTAATGTTTTTGCTACCTACCTGCCAATTTGTTCTATCTATAATCAGCCATACTTTCCTTTTAATAGGAAATATTTGTAAAATGATTTTAAAAGCATCCAACATGTCAAATTTTAGTTCTCGGAAAAAGCGCTGTAGCCTTTTATAGTGGGAGTCTAGTTTTGCTTTTCCTTGAAAAGCTGTGGCTAGTTGAGTAAGATTAACGCTTCTAACCCTAAAAAGAGCTAGAACAATTTGGCAAAAGCATGTAAGTCTTGCTCGGTTCCAATCTAAAGTTTGACTTAAAACTTCTCTTAGCTCGTCTATTTCTTTCATCTGTTTTCTCCTCGTAAAAGATAACAGTATAAATTTTTAGACGGGCTTTTTCAATTTTTGTCCTGTACAGAGCTCATGTATTTAAAGAAGTTAGTTTAAGACAAAAATGCAATGAGCAGAAGTGAGGCTATAGAGAGCTTTTAGTCATGAAATCCGGCCTTTTTTGAGTAAAGGGAGACCAGATGGTGGGAGATTATCCCGAAAAGCATTAACTAGAAGAAGTAAAAAATCTCTCCCCACCCATTAGCCGTGTCATCTAACTACCATGTGAGCTTAGGCTGAGATCAAAGCCCGATCAGCCAATTCCTTGTAGAGATTAAGCCAAAAGATGGGCAGAGTCTATCGACAGGAAAAGAGACAAAAGGTGAAGGCTACTATAGTTATGATCGTCTAAAAATCAATTTAGATAACCATGAAGAAAGGATGCGCTGACTTTTATTAAGGCATAACCTGAAAGATACTCACAAGGCAACTTATTATATAGCTTTTAATCCCATAATGTTGCTTTGCAAGACCTAATTAAAGCTGCATGTAATCGGTTAGACAACTAAGGAAGGCTTTAAAGCTTATAAAGAAAAAATTAGGCTGGACCCTTATAAGGTAATTTAGCTTATAGGCTAGTACCACAAACGCCTCTTTAGAATAAAAGCAGCTTTTTAAAGATTTGTTACATTCTAAAAAAATAAAGCATGTGAGCCTTCATAGAAGCCTTAAGTCTATGCTTATAGATACTTAATAAAAAAATTGCCCGCCAGCAACAGGCATTTTTTTAAGAACTATGAAAACTTTTACCAATGAAAAAAGCCGCCAAAAATACGACTTAGATCATTAATGGTCAAATATAGAAACATGCCGATTAGGAGTATAGCAAAAGGTAAAACTAATTTTTCTAACATCTTAGAGCTAATTTTTCTCCCTGTAAGCATTTCCATAAAGGACATTACGATTGTTCCTCCATCTAAGACAGGAACGGGTAAGAGATTTAAGATTCCTAGATTAAGACTAATCGCTCCTATCCAAAATAAAGCGTCTTGCATGCTAATCATCCAGCTATCATGCACCACTTGCACAATACCAATCGGGCCACTCATCCACTTAGGATTAAGCGCTCCGGTAAATAAAGCTTTTAGAGTACGCCAAATCTCATCGAAAACGCTCATAAACATTTGAGTGGGGGCAGGATTATAATTAACTTTGGCATCTTGAGCGGCAGGAAGCCCAAGCATCAATTCTTTTTCTTTAACGGTAAAATGTTGCATAGCACGTGCCCTTAGCTCAGGATCTTCAACAGCTTCTATTTGCTTTTTTTCCTGAAGGGTTTCTGCTGCTAGCCATGCCTGTTTTTCAGGTGATAAGAAAATTTGACTACGAGTTTTAGGTTCGAGAGGATTTAAAAGAACAAATTCACCGACTTGCTGCAAGGGATTTAAAGCAGCTATCCCATCAATAATCTTTTGTAAATCCTGCCAATGCAGCTTTTGATCAAAAGCCTTATCGGCCTCTTGCCAAGAAAGAGGAGTAGGAACTTTAAGCTCTCTTTGCACGATAAGTGTTACTCTTTTTGATTGCAATTGTTTCAATAATTCAGCAGAACTCTTAATAGGAGTATTATGAATAGCAAGAATTTTATCGCCAGGCTGTAAAGCGGCTTCAAGGGATGAAAAAGGAACGGGAGGGAATGCTTCCTCTTCTTTTTCCTTATCAATAAATTTAAGAGAATTTTCTACTACAGCTTGATTAGTTAAATTGTAAGGCAGGACGTAAAGATCTTGTAATTTTAGGTGGTTTAACTCCACCGCATACTGCCAATCGGTTAACTCATCTTTTATATGGGTATCAAACCGCAACTCTTGCACGGGAACGCGGGGCGCTCTAGCTAATAAGCGCTTATCCCCTCTTTGCACAACTAGTAAGACCCGATCATCATTCAGCATGCTACTAAGCTGCATGGAGGAAAAGATCAATTCTCCATCTGCCCACACAATACGATCGCCATATTGAATTCCGCTTCCTTGCAAAGGCGAACCATCAGGTAAAGGATTTTCAGCTCCATTAGGTAGCCTATCGTAAAGGATATAATTGGCGGGTTGTAGAATGCCAGTAGTCAAAATTCCTTTTTCCATAGCCGCAGGATGAGGATAAGTTTTTACAGTAAACTCAAAAGGAGTTTTCACACCTGCGTCGTATGCCACCTTTTTTCCTTGTACCTGGATGGTATGAGCACCCATCATAGCCGCATACAAATGATCTTTAGAGCTTTGAAACTGTTTATTATCGTAAGAACTAAGCTCATCACCAGGGCGCACATTGTGTTTATAAAGTTCAGATTTAGGATCTATCCAGCCAATTTTAGAAGTGTACTCGCTAAAGTTTTTGTACCTTCCTCCACTCACCCAAAGTAGGCAAAAAACCAAAAATGCGAATAAAAGATTAACAAAGGGTCCCATAAAAGCTACTTTAATTCGCTCTATAGGACGTTTGCTAAAAAAGCTGTCAGGCGCCTCGTAAGAAGATTGATCTTTACCAAGATCTTGGCCTGCAATCTTGACATAACCTCCAAAAAGGATCCAACCAATCTGCCATTTAACTCCGTCGCGTATCCAAGAGAATATAGGCTTACCAAATCCGATAGCAAATATTTCTACCCGCATGCCTACTCTGCGGGCCATATAATAATGACCTAGCTCGTGAATAAAAATCAAAAAACTCAGTGCAAGAACAGCAAGTATAATGTACAAAAAGCTAAAGATCATGAGCAATATAACCCTTTAATTTAACAAAAATGAATGATTAAGAAGACAAGAGTATGCCATAAAACAAAAGCTTTAGCAACACTAAAACTGCACGACCAGCCCGGTCAGATCAGAGGAATTAAAAGCTGATTTCTTTATAAATCAGTCTCTTTTAAATTTTTAGGTTTTTATCGTTACTTAAGCTAGCTCTAATTAGAAATTAAGCCCAAAGTAATTTACCATAAAAACGGATAAGTGAAGAATTTAACGTTAGGCTTTTCGTAAAGCCAAAAGAATCTAAGGCACATAATAAAATTTATTTCATCTTTTCTTTTCCTTAAGATAGCGTCGCAACCCTAGATGGCACCCTTTCATATAAAAAACCTATAAGCTTTGTTTTTAAGCTTTTTTAGCTTCTTCTCGCGCTATCTCATCGATAGTAAGCACATCTTCTAAAGTATCTACCTTGGATAAGGGATGAGCGTTCATCAATTTTTCTAATTTATTACTAATATCTTGCCAGCCAATTTCCTTGTTTAGAAAGCGGTTAACTAAAACCTCATTAGCAGCATTCATATAACAAGGTAAGCTACCTCCCTGACGTATGGCCTCAAATGCAAGGCCCAAACAAGGAAATTTTTTGAAATCAGGAGGATAGAATTGAAATTCGTGAATTCTTGTAAAATCAAATCTAGGCAACATTCCTTGATCGCGTTCTGGATAAGTCATGGCATATTGAATGGGAACAATCATGTTAGGCTCTCCCATTTGTGCCATTATTGATCCATCTGTAAATTCGATCATGCTATGTATCAAACTTTGAGGGTGAATGACAACCTCAATTTGCTCCATAGGTACGCTAAACAACCAATGCGCTTCTATCGCTTCTAATCCCTTATTCATCAATGTCGAACAATCAATCGTCACTTTAGGGCCCATATTCCAGGTAGGATGAGCCAATGCTTGCTCAACACTTATTTGAGCTAGCTGCTCGCTAGACCAAGTACGAAAAGGACCTCCTGAAGCAGTGAGAATCATGCGATCAATTTTTTTAGGATCTTCTCCATTCAAGCATTGGAAAAGAGCACTATGCTCACTATCAATAGGAAGTAGATGCACGCCATTCTTTTTAATTAATGACATGATAAGCTCTCCACCCGAAACTAAAGATTCTTTATTAGCTAATCCTACGTTTTTACCTGCTTGGATAGCAGCTACTGTAGGAGCTAATCCTTTCGTCCCCGTCATCGCAGAAATGACCATTTCCGCCTTTCCATGCGTAGCTACTGCTTGCAGACCTTCAAGACCTGCCACCACTTCTACCTCAGGAAGTTTCCTTTTTAGTTCCATCGCCATTTTTTCATCGTAGACACAGATTAACTCTGGATGAAACTCACGAGCTTGCTGCTCTAGCAAATCAACATTAGATTTAGCGGCAAGAGCTACTATTCGAAATTTATCTTTCAAATGCCGGGCTACTTTCAATGTATTTAGACCAATTGAGCCTGTACTGCCCAAAATTGAGAGATTCTTCATGCTATCCTTTGTATTTGAAAGAAAAAGTATAGCTGAAAAATGAATAAAGTCAATGGCAGGCAAGCAAGCCGTAGATACATATCTAGTAGCCGAGTGAACAAAACTTCTTTTCATAAAAGTATTTTTTTCCTATACTACCCCCCATAGCTTCTCAAAATCTATCTCATGAGAAGGGGCACTTATCATTAATTAATAAGGAGAAAGGGAATCACATGCCCACAATTAACCAACTTGTACGGCAACCTCGTACACCTAAAAAAAGACGTAGCAAGTCTCCTGCTTTGCTAAAATGTCCACAAAGACGTGGCGTTTGCTTACAGGTAAAAACTAAAACACCTAAAAAGCCCAATTCAGCTCTTCGTAAAGTAGCATGGGTACGTTTATCAACCGGCCAAGAAGTAATCGCCTATATTGGTGGTGAAGGGCATAATCTGCAAGAACATAGCATTGTACTTGTCCGTGGTGGTCGTGTAAAAGACCTTCCCGGTGTACGTTATCATATCGTACGAGGAACATTAGACTGTGCAGCTGTACAGAATCGCAAAAAATCAAGATCGAAATATGGGGCAAAACGGCCCAAGTAACGCTAGAATATTCTCAATGGATATTTTGGCCCGTGGTTCGCGCTCTATAACTATTAAAAAGAACGCCAATCACGCGCAGGCTTATAGGATAATTTTCCTAAAATCCAGGTGAAGCATTCGATCTTCGATAAAGGCAGAAGCTTTAAAACTGCCAAGTATAAAAAAATACATCAACGAAGAGGAAAAAATGTCAAGAAGACGTAGAGCAGAAAAAAGACACATTGACCCTGAACCACTTTATGGCAGCACTTTGCTTGCTAAGTTTATCAATAGGGTGATGATCGGCGGAAACAAATCTGTAGCTCGCAGAATAGTATATAATGCTTTAGAAAAATTTGCCAAGCGCATCAAAGCAGAAAACCCTTTAGAAGCTTTTGAGCAAGCTTTAGAAAACGCTAAGCCCGCCTTAGAGGTTAAATCCCGGCGTATTGGTGGTGCTACCTATCAAGTACCTATTGAAATTCCTACTAACCGCCGTATCGCAATGGCAATGGGATGGATTATCAATCACTCTCGCGCTAAAACTGGGCGCTCCATGGAAGATGGTCTATCTACTGAGTTAGCTGATTGCTTCCATAATCAAGGTACCACCATTAAAAAGAAAGACGACACCCATAGAATGGCTGAAGCTAACAAAGCTTTTGCTCATTATAAATGGTAACGAAGGAAAGAATTAATTATGGCTAGACCTGAGAAAGAACACATTAAAAATGTACGTAATATTGGTATCATGGCTCACATTGATGCCGGTAAAACTACAACAACAGAAAGAATTCTGTATTATACCGGCCGTACACACCGCATGGGTGAAGTGCACGAAGGCGCGGCTACCATGGACTGGATGGAGCAAGAGCAAGAGCGTGGCATTACGATTACTTCCGCTGCAACCACGGTTTTCTGGAAAGAGTGCAAAATTAATATTATCGATACTCCTGGCCACGTGGATTTCACCATTGAAGTTGAACGTTCCTTGCGAGTTTTAGATGGTTCAGTAGCTGTATTTTGCTCAGTTTCTGGAGTAGAACCTCAGTCTGAAACAGTATGGCGTCAAGCAGACAAATACGGTGTCCCACGCATTGCGTTTGTTAACAAGATGGACCGTATCGGGGCGGACTTTTTCGATGCGATTAAAACCATGCGTGAAAAGCTTCACGCTAATGCGATCCCCGTTCACTGCCCTATCGGCGCAGAGTCGGAATTCAAAGGTATGGTTGATCTAGTCTGCATGAGAGCTTTTTTCTTCCACGATGAAACTTTAGGGGCCGACTGGGAAGAGGCAGACATTCCTGCAGATCTTCTGGAAAAATGCCAGCAATTGCGTTCAGAGTTATTGGATGAACTAGCCACTATAGATGAAAATAATGAAGAATTCATGACAAAAGTTTTGGAAAATCCCGACTCTTTAACAGTGGATGAAATCAATACAGTCATCCGTAAAGGTGTATGTACAAACAAATTTACTCCGGTACTATGCGGTTCAGCTTTCAAAAACAAAGGCGTACAGCACCTGCTTGACGCGGTTGTTAACTGGATGCCATCTCCTCTTGATCGGGGTCAAATTAAAGCCCATGATCTTAAAACCAATGAAGATATCTTTTTGAAACCCGAAGATAATGCGCCTTTTGCTGCCTTAGCTTTTAAGATCATGACAGACCCTTACGTGGGCCGTTTAACTTACATTCGTATTTATAGCGGTACCTTAGTGAAAGGGATGAACTTAATTAACAGTACCAAAGATAGTAAAGAAAGAATCTCCCGTCTTTTAGAAATGCATGCCAACCAGCGTAAAGAGAAAGACGAATTTTATACAGGCGACATTGCAGCTTGTATTGGGTTAAAGAAAGCTAGCACAGGCGACACAATCTGTTCTCCTGAGCACCCTATCTTGCTCGAAAAAATGGAGTTTCCAGAATCTGTAATTTCTATGGCTATTGAGCCGAAATCTAAAGGAGACCGTGAAAAGCTAGCTCAGGCTCTTTCTTCCTTATCCGAAGAGGATCCTACTTTCCGAGTTTACACTAATGAAGAAACGGGTCAAACAATCATTGCAGGTATGGGCGAACTTCACCTTGAGATCTTGCACGATCGTATGAAGCGCGAATTCAATGTAGAAGCTAGCGTCGGTAAACCGCAAGTTTCTTATAAAGAAACAATTACCTCAGCAGCTGCTAGCCAAACTAAATTTGTTAAACAATCCGGCGGCCGTGGTCAATATGCTCACGTCGAGCTAGAAATTGAACCAAACGAGAAAGGCAAGGGTAATGAAATTGTTAGCAAAATTGTAGGGGGATCGATTCCAAGAGAATATATACCTCCCACAATCAAAGGGATTGAAGAAGGCCTTGCTACGGGTGTGCTTGCTGGATACAATCTAGTAGATGTTAAAGTCTCTATTGTGTTTGGTTCCTACCATGATGTCGACTCTAACGAGATGGCCTTTAAAATTTGTGGTTCTATGGCTATTAAGGACGCTGCTAAAAAGGGTAAGCCGATTTTATTAGAGCCTATCATGAAAGTGGATGTGACTACCCCTGAACAATATATGGGCGATGTAATTGGCGATCTTAACCGTCGCCGTGGGCAGATTTTAGGCCAAGAAAACCATAAAGGTGCGGTCCTCATCCATGCTGAGGTTCCTCTTAGCGAAATGTTTGGTTACTCCACCTTGTTGCGCTCGCTATCCTCAGGACGTGCAACCTATGTGATGGAACCTAGCCACTTTGAAAAAGTGCCGGCAAAAATACAAGAAGAAATTATCAAGAAATAAGGTTTATCATCCTATGGCAAAACAACAAGAGAAACAAATAAAGCAAGAAAAGGTGCACAAGCCGGCGCGTCAAAAGATTCGTATTAGGCTTAAAGGATACGACCAACGTATCCTCGACCGTTCTACTGAAGATATTGTAGAAACAGCAAAGCGTACAGGTGCAGCAATAGCTGGTCCTATTCCTCTACCCACACGTATTGTAAAATTTACTGTTTTGCGCTCACCTAACATTGACCGCAAATCGCGTGAGCAATTTGAGATGCGCACGCACAAACGTCTTATTGACATCCTTAACCCCACCGGCAAAACTATCGACGCTCTTAAAACGTTGACCTTGCCAGCGGGCGTGGACATCAAAATTAAAGCGTAATTGTTTTTATGCTGTAGAGCTTAGCTTGGCTTAAGTTCTACAGCTTTTTCTCTCTTTCATAGTCTTTTGCTGATTTAAGCAAAAAAGCCCCCTAGACAGTCCCCATTCTCTAAGCTCATAAGCTTAGATTATTCAAGCAGTATAAACACTCCTCCCTTCTCTACATTCTTTGCCCAATGAATGAAGTTCTTAGCTTAATTTATTTAATCTTAGATAGAGGATTATACTTAAGGAAGCTGCTTAAAAGCGTATAGAGCTTATGAAGAATATCATTTTTTATTTTTAGTAAAAATCTTACTAGCTTTTCTTTCTGCTGCTAGAGCCTAGCAAGGCTTTAACTAGTAATAATTAATAAATAAAGCTGGAGAATCACTCTTTAAGCACTTAGAAATAACTTTCCCCTGAGAGACATATAGGATATAAGATAGCTGATCTACGGCGGAAGAAGAAAGAGAAGTACGCTGGATATAAATATACTCTTGCAGGCCATTAGGCAAACGATTTACCTCATAGGGAGAGCCAAATTGAGCCTCAATAGTTGTTATAGAGGTGCCTGGTACTATTCCCTCAAAACCTGAAGTAGTCATTATAGGGGCCATGCATCCAGTTAAAAAAAGCAACAACAAATTTAGGTAAACTTTTTCCATATTTTCCCCTCTATAATTGTTCGATATTGATCGGAAGAATTATATTCGGCACGCAACAAATAATCCCCATTTTCCTGCCGCTCATAGACTTCAAAGCCTTCAAAGTCATTGCTTAGAGGGTATTCCCAGGCTATAATTTTAGCATCGATTACCCCTTTACCATTTACGCTTCCAATAAGCTCATTTTCCAATCTGACGCTAAAAGAAGCGGGAGCCATTTCAAAAAAGGTCAATTGATTAGACACCTGTTCATCTACCCCATGTATTTCTACAGACTGCTGACAGATGTAACCTATATTTTCCTTCTGCTTATCTACTATCCATTTTGTATAAAAATGTAAGCTTTCGGGAGAAGTGCTAAAAGTTATTTTTCCCTCCCCTATCCAAACTCCTGGATGAAAAATAAAATGATGGGTTTGGTAATGAGTCATTAAAACATGAACCTCCGACTATAGATACTTTGTAAAATTCCTAGGGCCATCATAGTAGATAAAGTAGAAGATCCTCCATACGTAACCAGTACTAAAGGAACACCCGTAATGGGTAAAAAGCCACTCATCATACCAATGTTAACTAAAATGTGCATAGCCAGGTAAACTGTTATCCCTGCTGATAATAATCTACCAAAATGATCTTTAGCCACTACTGATACTTGAAAGCTAAAATAGATTAAAGCATAAAAAAGCATAAGCATAAGAAGCAAGCCTATAAAACCAAATTCTTCCCCAAAAGCCGGAAAAACTGAATCAGTATAAGCAGCAGGAAGCCAGCCACCGCTTGTATATTCGCTCTTCCTAAACCCTACTCCCGTTAGCCCACCTATGCCGATAGCAATAGAAGCACTTTTTTGATGATGAGTATAAGGATTCAGCCGATCAAACTGATAATCTTTTAAAATAAGGCTTGCATAGGGCCTTAATTTTTCATGAGGAAGCACGCCCAAAAAAATTAGAGCGACTATAATTAAAACGATAGAAGCCACAAAGGTCATAGCTTTAATTATCTTGGGATGGATATCTCCAAAATAAAACATGACAAGAGTGATAGGAAAAAGAACTAGAGCCGTCCCTAAATCAGGTTGCTTAAGGATTAGAATAAAAGGAATGCCTACGATAATCATGCTAAAGAAAGCTGTACGAAAAGAATGGGAATCTGTTTTGGTTCTTTCTAAAAACCAGCTTAAAGTGATGACTACGATCAGCTTAGCATATTCCGACGGTTGAAAGCTAATATTAATAAATGGAAGGCGATACCAGCGATTGACACGCGCAATTGAATCTGTAAAAAATAAGCCAACTAAAGATAAGATCACTAGGACATATAAAATCCATGCCAGCTCGCGCAATTTGTTGTAATCAAAACCTGCAAAAAAAATAAAAACAAACCCTCCTATCATGAACCATTGAATTTGCTGTCTAACCATAGGTGTAATAAGCCTTTCCTCTGTGATCTCTGCAGATCCTTCAAGAGAGTAAGCCGAGATGACAAGAAGGCTCATTACCATTAATCCTAATATTACAGGAATAATGCGAAAATCTATACGAGAAAGGTATTGGTAGTTCCACATAAATTTTATCTTAAGATAGGATATCAGCTATTCTATACGAGTGAGTCCTTTATATGAAAATCAATTGTCTTTATTTTAATACTTTAGATTCTACAAACAGTTGGTCTAAAAAGAATTACAAAAATTTTGATCCTACCTGCATAACTCTTGTTTTTGCTGATCACCAAACGATGGGTCGAGGACAATACCAGCGCCGCTGGCTCTCCCCTGCAGGTCAAAATATTTATGCTACCTTCACATTTTTTGTAGATAGCAGACAAACGTTTGTAGCTAATATTCCACAAGTTTTAGCTTTAGCTGCCCTGAAAACACTAAAAGAGTTGCACCTTCAGCCCTGTTTGAAGTGGCCTAACGATATTTTAATAAACAAAAAAAAAATCGCTGGAATACTTTGTGAAACTATTACAGATAACTACCAGAGCGTTATCGTGACGGGGATTGGCATGAATGTTAATATGCCTTTAGAAATCACTAGCCAAATTGGTCAGCCAGCGACTTCGTTATTCATAGAAACAGAGCAGACTTTTAAAACCTCTCAGATCTTAGGCCTACTAAAAAATAATTTTATGCCATTGCTCCATCTTTTTCTTGAAAAAGGGTTTCAGCCCTTGTTAGAAGATTTTAAACAAGGCATCCTCCATCAGCCAGGAGACGTTATTCGTATAAACAAACACGAGGGCACATTTGAAGAGATTGATGAGCAGGGAGCTCTAGTGCTACGATTGCCAAACGGTCGCATCCAAAAATTCTACGCCGGGGAACTTTTACTTCCTTGATAGAAATTGACTTAATTAATTTCTTAAGTGCTGCACTTAGCAAACTGTCATACCTTTTCTATGCACAAGATAAAAGTAAGTCAGCATTTTTTGTAGGATAAAGACGGAGGTTTTTACCACCCAATTGGTTAGGAAAAGAAAATTAGCATTTTCAAAGGTTTTAAAGGCATCACCACTTCTTTTATTCCACAACCTTACCCGCAGAAATCATGTTCTTTTTATTAAGGCAGTAGAAGCTTCTCCGCAAATCTTTATCTATCTCCCTAGACAAAATTAAAGATTAAGTATCTATTTCCACATTATCTTGCCTGTTTTGTTTTTTCAACTATATAATCAATTTAAAAAACGACAAATAGGCATAAAATTTAAAGAGACTATCCATGAATTCTAGCCATCCTATCACTATTGAGCACTTACCCAATGAAATACTCGCCCCTATTATAATGGCTTATGCTAGTCCCTCCCTATTCAGGGTTTGTACAAGATGGTCTCATCTGCTAGCTAAGGAAATCATGCCCTCTCTTTATAAGCAAATAAGCAAAATGCATGTTCCTCAAGGGAATGTTAACGAGCGAACTCTTTTTTTAGATAAAATTTATAAGCTAGAGGCTAACCTTCCTGAAGTAACAAAAATAAATAAAATTTTTAGACGCATCTTTATTTTAGCTGAGTCTTTTTCTCCATCAGAATTTAAAGAAAAACCTCTACAGAAAAGATATCTTACCCTCGCTAATTACTCTTCTTATCTTGTAAACATTAATCGCTTATTAATGTGGAAAGAAATTCCTGGTGGAAAGGAATCCTTAGGCCAAAAGAATATTCAACATTTATCTTTAGCAAAAAAAGGAAAGCTTTTTAAAGCATGGGTTGAAAGGTATGGTAAAGATATTACCAGCTTAAAGCTAACAGGAATAGGATTGACCTTTTTACCTCAAGAAATAAGACTACTCTCTCGACTACAAGAACTTTGTTTAAACGACAATCAGATTATCACATTTCCAGCAGAGATCCCGCAGCTGCCTCAATTACAAAAGCTTTACTTAAGTCACAATCACATCACTTTTCTTCCTGGCGAAATAAAACAACTCTCTCATCTACAAGAGCTTGTATTGGTTAATAACCAGCTTATTTTTTGCCCTACCGAGATAGGACAGCTATCTCAGCTACAACATCTTGACTTAAGGAACAACCAACTGTCTTTTCTTCCTGCCGAGATAGGTCAGTTAGCTCAGCTGCAAGAGTTCTACCTAAGTAACAACCAGCTCTTCTCTCTTCCTGACGAGATAGGACAGCTTCTTCAGCTGAAAGTCCTTAACTTAAGCGGCAACCAGCTTACCTCTCTTCCGGCCGCCCTCAAAGGCCTTTCTCGACTCCAAAGTTTATACTTAAACAACAATCAACTTTCTTTCCTACCTCCAGAAATAAGGCAACTATCTGCTCTAAAAAAGCTGCAAGTGAAAGGAAACCCGCTGCAAAGCCTTTCAACTGAAATAAAGCAACGTTTTAGGTTGTAGTTGAAAAATTCTCTGGTTGTATCCTTAAATTTTTTAAGGGAAGGAATTGATATATTCATAAGCTTTTACTCGATGATATACTTTTTTCTTGTTGACTAATTTTTAATAAAATATTGTTATACCTTATCAATTCATTAAAAATAATTTTTCGTCTATGTTTTCCCAACCGCTTCCCTTTATAAAAGAATATTTAAATCAACTTGAAGTTGCTCTCAAGCAAGAAAATCCTCATAATAATTTATCCAAAATTCAATGGTGTTGGCTAGCCTTTTGTTTGATGGGAATATTAGTTACTAATTCAATCTGTTGGGCAAAATTTGAAAGGGCTGGTCTTAAAAGCTATAAAAAGATGGCTTTATCGGCCATGTTTAGACGTGCTAAGATTGCTTGGAATAGGCTGCTAATTTGTAGTGTTCGCGCGGTCCTGCATAAACATGGCATCACAGAAGGGGTTCTTGTTATCGATGATAAAGATCACAGTCGATCAAAAAATGCTGAGAAGTTGCATCATTTACATAAAATCCGTGATAAAAAAACTAGTGGTTATTTTTGTGGTCAAAATATAGTATTTCTTCAGCTAGTGACTAAAAAATTTTGCATCCCCGTCTCCTTTGCCTTTTATTCTCCCGATCCCGTACTCACAAGATGGCAACAGGAAGTGAGGAAGCTAAAAAAGCTGGGGATTTCTAAAAAAGACCGTCCAAAAGAGCCTAAAAGGTCGATAGAATATCCAAAAAAGTATACACTAGCTTTACAATTACTTAAGAATTTTGCCTGTGAATTTCCTGCTTTTAAGGTCACTTGTGTACTGGCTGATGCTCTTTACGGCAACAGCTTGTTTGTAGATGGAGTAGAAGGTATCTGGCCTGGAGTGCAAATCATTACTCAACTTAGAAAGAATCAAAAAGTCATGCGAGGTAAAAAGTCTCTCTCATGCCAAGAATTCTTTGAAGCCTACAAAGGCTGGAATCAGGAAATTTTCATTCGCGGTGATAAAAAAAATGTGGTGCAAGCCGGGGGAGCAAGGTTATATGTTCCTTCTCATCATAAAAAACGCTTGGTAATAGCCCTTAAATATGAGGGCGAAAATGAGTATCGCTATCTTATGGCTGCAAATCTTTCCTGGAATATGAAAGATGTAATGCAAGGATATACTTTGAGATGGTTAGTAGAGGTTTTTATTGAAGATTGGAGTAGTCATTGTGGGTTTTGCAGTTTGGCCAAACAGTGCGGCGTTGAGGGATCAGAGCGACCTTTGATTCTAAGCCTGCTGTTTGACCACTGCTTTCTTTTTCATTTGTCTCAAACAAATTTCATTAAGAACAAACTCCCTTTAGCAACCTTGGGGAGCCTAGTAGAGAAGTCTAGAGTGGATGCTTTGTGTCAGGTGGTAAGAGAAATTGTTGAGAATGAAAATTCAAGAGAACTCTTCAGTAATTTCGAAAAGACGCTAGATGAAATCTTTGTTTTAAGGCCTTCTCGTAAACATTTAAATGCAGTACAAGAAAATGTAACCTTTGAGTCATCAAGAAAAGTTGCCTAACTGTCAAGAATAAAAAAGTATATCATCGAGTTTTAAGAATATAAATAATTTTCCGAACCATCAAGAATTATATATATATCTAAATTATGTTTTTCACCTAAAAGAGAACAAAGAACTTTAGCAACTTTTTATATTCCTCTATTTTTAGACTTAAAGGCTAAAAATTTATTGCTAAGATTTTCTTGCTTATTTTGCTTTTTTTACTATATCTTTCTGAGAAAAAATGATAAATTTATGCATAAAACTTATAAACAGGCCCTGTAATGAATCCCAGCTCTTCTGTTACTATCGACCATTTACCTAATGAGATACTAACCCCCATTTTAGAGCATAGCACCTCGCCTGCCTTATTTAGCGTTTGTACAAGATGGAGACACCTGTTAGCTACTGAAGTCATGCCCTCGCTTTATAAGCAAATAGGTAAAATGCATTTTCCTCAAGGAAATGTTAGTGAACAGGCTTTTATTTTAGACAAAATTTATAAGCTAGAAGATAGACCTTCAGAAATAGAAAAAGTCAACGCAATTTTCAAGCAAACCTTTAATCTAGCTAGCTCTCTTGCTCCTATGAAGCTAGAATTTAAATGGAAAAGTGAAGAAACAAGGTTTTTTACTCTGGCTAATTATTCTTCTTATCTTATAAATATTAATCGTCTATTGATATGGAAAAAACTTTCTGGTGGAGAGGAGTACTTAGAGCAAGAGAAAATCAAGTATTTGCCTTTAACGAAAAAAGGAGAGCTGTTTGAGCAGTGGATTGAAGGGTATGGCAGAGATATTAAAAGCTTAGATTTACGAGGACTTGGCTTGACCTTTTTACCTATGGAGATAGGACAGCTTTCGCAGCTGCAAGAGCTTTACTTAAACTACAACCACTTGATCACCCTTCCCGCAGAAATAGGACAGCTTTCGCAGCTGCAAGAGCTTTACTTAGGCAATAACCAGCTCACCTCCCTTCCTGCAGAGATAGGGCAGCTTTTACAGCTAAGAAGACTTTACTTAAACGACAACCACTTCACCACTCTTCCAGTAGGGATAGAGCAGCTTTTGCAGCTGCGCGTTCTTAGCTTGATCGGTAACCACCTCACCACCCTTCCTGCAGGGATAGAGCAACTCACTCAGCTGCAAAAGCTTTACTTAAACTACAATCAGCTTACTACCCTTCCGCCAGAGATAAAGCTGCTGTCGCAGCTGCAAAGTCTTAAATTAAGCCACAACAATTTCAACTCTCTTCCTACACAACTAGGGCAGCTCTCTAATCTGCAAGAGCTTTTCTTAAG
Source organism: Neochlamydia sp. S13 (assembly GCF_000648235.2). NCBI lineage: Bacteria > Pseudomonadati > Chlamydiota > Chlamydiia > Parachlamydiales > Parachlamydiaceae > Neochlamydia > Neochlamydia sp. S13. The sequence continues at coordinate 1,534,848 of NZ_AP017977.1, forward strand.
CGGCAACCAGCTTACCTCTCTTCTTGCTGAGATAGGGCATCTATCTCAAATGCAAAAGCTTGATTTATCCGATAACCAGCTTACTTCTCTTCCTGCAGAGATAGGGCAGCTGACTAAGCTTAAAATGCTAAATTTAGACCACAACGAGCTTACTTCTCTTCCTGCAGAGATAGGGCAGCTGGCTTGGCTTGAAATGCTTAACTTAGACTACAACCAGCTAGCTATGCTTCCTGCCGAGATAGGATATCTCTCTCACCTGCAAAAGCTTGATTTATCCGATAACCGGCTCACTATTCTTCCTGAAGAGATAGAGCAGCTAACTGAACAACTGCTAGATCTGAGGCTAGATGGAAATCCGCTGGAAAGTATTCCTAGAGAACTAAAAAAGCGCTTTAGGCGGTAGCTGAAAAAGTCTGCATCCTTTTTTTCGCTTAATGTGCAATTAAAACAGATTAGCATTCTCAAAACGTTGTAAAGCTATAGAAAACCTTTATTGTACGCTAGTAAACATTACTACAAGCATTTAATTTTTCTTTTTTTAAGTGAAAATAATAAGGAAATGATCGAGACTTAGTCCAGGTCGGCCTAAATAGCCTTTAGCCCGTTATCCCTTTCATTTCCGGGATAACATTAATTTCTGGATGCACTTTAGCACGAATAATTTGTTGAATGTAAGATAAAGTCGTGCCTATAGAAGAGTAACACGAAGTACAGGAACCATGGTAAGCAATAATCAGCTCTTTATCTTCCAGCAAATTTAGAACGCTGACCCCACCCGCGTCTAAAGCAATATAAGGACGAATATCTTGATCTAGCACTTCTTCAATAACCGCTAACTTTTTCTTTAAAGATAATTCTTTCCAACCAGGATAACCTCCTGGAATTACATTATCCATACCTACAGGCACAGGTGTAGTCAGATAAGACTCGGCAAGGGGTATATCTATGCATTGCTCGGCACACTTTTCAATGGCTTCCAGCACTAGATTTAAGTGAGAATAAGTTTCATGAGGAAAAGCAGCCTCATCCGCACGATCGCGCACTTGCCTATCAATAAGATCTGCATTCATGCGCTGAGCTTGAAGATAATTTTTCCCTACTAGCAGCTCACAAGCTATTTCTGATGCGCCAATCAAGGCTGTATGGCCAAACACTTGGAATTTTGCATCTACAATCACTCCATCGTCTTTATCTACCAGCCAATAAAAAGAGACTATATTTCCCTCTTCTAAGCTACCGGCAGAGCCTTCTATAAAAAGCATTTCCCTTTCGGCAGCATCTTCCTTTAGGAATATTCCTCCGCAATAAGGGTGATCAATTTTATTGATTAATTTTTTGCTATAACGTGTCCAAGTAAACGGATGGACAAATTGCAAAATTCCCATATTTATCTCTTCAATGATTAAAGTAAAGGTGTGAAGAAAGTTTGCGCAGCTTCAATACACACTCTTTAATAATTTCAGCTGCATGCATAACCTCATCTTCGGAATTATCTTTACAGAAACTAAAACTTAGTGTGAAAGAAGCTAATGTTTCGTCCATAGCAGAAGCCATAAGGATTAATTTTAGTTGCTGGAAATTTCCTCCTCCCATGCTAGCATAAACGCCTTTTCTATTTAAGGCAAATAGAAGGGCTTCACTATTGATACCCGCAAAAGCAATTGCGCTAATATGAGGAAGCCTGTTTTGATCTTGAAAAAATACCTGGGTATGAGGAATGGAGGAAGTAATCTGCGTTTCAAAAAGATCTCTCAATCTGGCCACCTCCGTACACATCAAATCTTGGGCTTCTAAAACTTCACAAGAAGCTTCACCTAGCCCTACTAAAGCCGGTACATTTAAAGTCCCTGCTCGCCTCCCGCCTTGATCCATTCCCCCTACAATAAAGCTGCTACACTTGATTCCCTCTTTAATGTACAATCCGCCTGTGCCTTTAGGAGCATGCAAATGATCTCCATTGAAAGTCAAAAAAGCTGGGTTAATATCCTCCAATTGAAAAAAAAGCTTACCCAAGACATGAGTAGCGTCGATATGTAATAAGACACCTTTTTCTTGGCATACTGCAGAGATTTCTGCTACCGGATTAATCACGCCGGTAAGCCCATTAGCCCATGCAAGAGAAACAAGAGCCGTACGAGGTGTAATGGCATCAGCCACTGCAGCCGGGGAAATGTAGCCCAAAAGATTTGCTTTCAATATTTTCCCTACGCAGGTCCAATCTTCTAAGCGATTGATCAGCATGGTAGCAGGAGCCTCTTCAATATTTGAAGTGATAAATTGATTTTTCCCTGTTAGACGGGTAACATCATGATAAACGGAGTAAAAGACATGGTTTACTGCTTCAGCACCGGATGAAGTGAATACAAAAGCGTCTGTTTTTTTTATATTTAGCAGCTTATAAATATAGTTAAGGCTTTCTTCGATTGCTGGAAGAAGTTCTTGTCCCAGATGATGAGGAGCTAGTGGAGCTCCCCACTGTCTGTAAAAGAAAGGGAGCATTTTACTAACCGTTTTTTCTGAAGGACGGGTAGTCGTGCTATTATCAAAGTAGATGGAAGGCATATTATTGTTGAATAAAGTGGGGGTCTTGATAATCGTAAATGATAGGTGTGCCAGTAGTTAATTCAAGCTGTACAACTTCTTCTTTGGATAAATGACTTAGGAACATAATGATCGCTCTAAGGGAGTTGCCATGGGCAGCGATAAAAATATTCATTCCATTTTTCAAGGCAGGTAATACGTAATTTTTGAAATAGGGAACAGCACGAGCACTTGTCATTTCCAAACTCTCTCCCCCGGGTGGGGCCACCTCAAAACTGCGACGCCAAATTTGAACTTGCTCTTTTCCATATTTTTTTACGGTCTCTGTTTTATTTAGGCCTTGCAACTCTCCATACATTCTTTCATTAAGTTGCCATGCACAATAGACAGGCACTATTTTTTTCCTCGTTTCCTCACTATGAATTTGAAACCATTCCTCTAAATGCTCCTGAGAGCTAGGTTGGATGGCAGGCACCCTGCCGGAGGAGTGTTGGAGCATGGCAAGCATCGCGGTTTGCTGGGCTCGCATCAAGGAAGAGACAAAAATAGCGTCGATAGGCAGCTGGCTAATAAGCTTTCCACCTTCTACTGCTTCTTGCATTCCTCTTGAAGATAAAGGAACATTTACCCACCCTGTAAATAAATTCAGTTCATTCCAACATGATTGCCCATGGCGCATTAAAATTAGCTTACTCACTTTTAAGTAACCTACATTCATTATAATTTTTCATCATAGCTACTCATCAAGCAAGTATCAAGGAAATTATGACTCCTTAAAAGGCTAGCCATGATCGATCGTTTGAACTTGCAAACTAAGCTAGCGTGGGTGAGCTTTTCTACAGAGATATAAGGGTTGTAATTTTAATAAAAATTGTTTAAAGTTATCTCTTAAAACCAATTAATTAGGCTTTTTAATGGAAAAAACAAAAAACAGGCTGAGCAAATTCTTGGCTGCTGCTGGAGTAGCTTCCCGTAGAGGCTGCGAAGAAATTATTTTTGCTGGTCGGGTAAAAGTGAATGGTGATATCTGCATCATCCCGCAAACCATGGTGGGCGCTAAAGATAGCATTACCGTAGATGATGAAAAAATAAAGCAAGCCGAAGCAAAAGTTTACTATCTTTTAAATAAGCCCACGGGATACGAATGCACAAATGCCAGGCATCGTGATACCAAAATTGTTGTAGATCTCTTTGAGAATGTAGAACAAAGGTTATTTACGGTCGGTCGTCTAGATAAAGAAACAGCAGGGCTGCTTTTAGTGACCAATGATGGGCATTTTGCTAATCAAGTCATTCATCCCTCCCAAAATATTCAAAAAGAATATTTAGTAAAAACTGACCAAGACATTACCGATGAGCATCTAAAAGCTATTGCCAGCGGCACCCTTATTGAAGGTTCTTTTGTCAAGCCTGTCCGTGTTATAAAAGTTCGTAAAGGGACTTTAAAGGTAATCATTATGGAAGGTAAAAAACGCGAAGTGCGTCATTTGTTAGAAGCAGTGGGTTTAAAAGTTTACTCCTTAACGCGTATTCGCCTGGGTGGTTTGATCTTAGGACAATTGCCTGTAGGCAGCTGGCGCCCTTTAACCGATCGAGAAAAAAAATTAATATTTGAGACTCATTAATGAAAGCAAATAGGATACCTGCTCATCAGCTAGAAGAAATTATGCCTATCCTTTTAGGCGCCTGGCGGCGCATGCATAAGGAAGCCGGCCCTGCTGACAAATTGCAAACACGCGAATTTCGTCGCGTGGTGGAAGGGGTAAAAAATTTACAAGTAGGCCTTGAAACAGGTCATCAACTCATAGGTAGAGATTACTTTATAGATAAAGATTTATTGGGCTCCTATCTGCTTTATCATTGGGTAGTTAATTATCAACAAGGATTATCTATTCTAGCCGAGATTCCTCTTAAACCTAAACGTGTGTTAGACATATGTAGTGGGCCAGGAGCTTTTTCTCTAGCAGCCATTAAGCATGGGGCCTCAGAAGTGACGGCTTTGGACTATAATCAAGCTGCTCTACAACTGGGCGCTGAAGTATGTGGAAGATCAGGCTATGCTTTAAGCATTCGCTCCTGGAATTGCCTTACGACCCCCCTTCCTTTGGAAGGAAAATTTGATTTAATTATTGTAGCTCATTGTTTAAAAGAACTTTTTCCTATCAATAGTGTTCACTGGCAGACTAAGCAAAATGAATTTTTGTCCATGCTACTTAATCGACTCACCCCTTCAGGCTATTTAGTAGTTGTCGATTCTTCTCATCCCGAAGCTAACCAGAGGATTTTGCAGATACGCGATTGCATGGTAAGAAAGAAGGTACCTGTACAAGCCCCTTGTGTGTGGAAAGGAGAATGTCCAGCCCTCCAAGCTAAAAACAATCCCTGCTATGCCCAGCGAGAATTTTATAAGCCTTATATTATCAAAGAAATCCAACGTGCTGCCCAAATCAATCTGGGCTCTTTAAAAATGTCTTATATAATTTTTCGCAGCCCTCAAGCTGAATGGCCTATTTTAGAGGAGAAAAAATATTACCGCGTTATTAGCCCCCCGGTTGAATCTTTTCATGGTACACGTTTTTATTTGTGTGGGATAGATGGCAAAAAACATTTAGGTTCCCGCTTGCAGGTGCTTCCTTCCGAATCTAAAGCATTTGAATATTTAAGGCGTGGTGAGCTAATTTCTATTGAAAAGGCTCATGAAAATCAAAATGCTATGGATATTATTGAAAATACACAAGTAAAAGTGGCAGCGGCATGCGGCAAGCCTATCCCTGAAATTATTAATGAATAGGCAATCATTTGAATGGATAAAGAAAAAAACGTTTCTACTAGAGAGCTACAAGCCGCTATAAAAATTTTAGAAAGCTTTTCTTATCGTAAAGAAACATCTTCTTCTACTTCTATCCTAAAAAAAACCCTGACGTTTGCTAAGAAGCTTTTTTCTAATAGTTCGATAAATGTAGAAGAGAAAAAAAATCTCCAACAAGCTCTGGCACTAATTAAAAACAGCTTTTCTTTAATCCAATCTTTAGCCCAGGGCACTTTTCAGCAAAAACAAATAGCATCTTCTGCTTACACAGCTATCGATCGTTTTAATGCATTAGGTAACCCTCTAAAAAAACGTCCCCTCCCCTGGCGTCGATGGATGGACACACTTCTGATCAAAATTCCTAAAAGAGAAAAAAGAAAAGAAAAAATAAGTGTAAGCAAAGAAGTTTCCCGCAAGTTTTATAGCCAAGAAGATGAAAAGATTAAACTACCCCTCCCACCATTTTCTCAAGGCGAGCTTTTGCCTACTACCCAAGAAATCGACGCTTTTCGTATGAAAGCTATTACTTTACTTAAGCATCATGAAGTGCGCTTTACCTCTTTAACTGAACAATTAAATATTATTCGTGAAATGCCAATTGTCATCAAGGAACAGACCCCTTTATCTAAAGCGATTGCTGAATCTGTGGTAGCCCTTGAGCAAACGATATCTTCCTTTCCTGGAGAAACTATTGAGCTTAAAGGTACTTTCAAACGTTCTTTAAAAAGCAAAGGTCCCAGCATTCCTATACCTGAAAGCTTTCATATTACCACTCAATCACAGCAAACAGGATACCCTCACCCTTCTCAACACCATGGTTGGGTCTTATCCCCCTTCTTATTACCCAAAGATCATGCTTTAAAAGACAAAATGCAAGAAATTGCTAACGAACTAAAACCAACGGGTCGTTTTAATCTGCAAGCCAAAGCTTTTCTAAAAGCTAAGCAAGAGTGCTTTAATCAACATGTAGCTGAGTTTTTATCCCTTCACCTGCAGTTAAATGAATGCATGTTGAAAATCATAGGGATAAATGAAAAGACGATTTTAAATTCTTTTTATAAGCATCTTTTCCAACACAATAATCCTTATCATTACCTTAGCTACCTTCATCAAATCATTATCCATCAATACCTCGAAAAGAGAAAAGATTCTTTGAAAGCAGCCCTGTATACTCCGACAGAGTTAGAATACATCTATCAAATCGGCAATTTCTATGAAATTAGCGTGGAAAAACATCTAAACTTGCTAGAAGAACTTGCATTAAAGCAACTGCACGATTTCTTGATAGAGATAGAAAAGGAAAAAGTTTTGTCTCCTTCTGCTATGTATCACTGGCTCAAAGAAATGCTTTTAAATGATATTAATTTTTTCAGCAGTAACTGCTAGCGTTAAGGTGATTTTTTATCATACACTGGTAGAAAATGGCCTGGATACAAAGCTAATTCCACTGTAGTGTCATAAGGGGTACTTAAGGGATATTCTAATTCTGCTACCCAGAGCCCATCCACTCCATCTCCTCCATCACCTACTTCATATACTTTTAAATTGACCTGGTAGAGATGGCAAAGGATTACCCCCTCTATTTCCGACTTACCCCAGATAGGATATCCTCCATGCTTCTCTGCCTCACTGCTATTATACTTAACACCTTTTACATAACTTTCATAGCTATCTATATTTCCATATTCTTCCTCTAAACTATTTTTTATCCAGTTATCCTGAGAGGGAAGAGTATTAACATATTCGCTTACTTTTCTTCGCAAATCCGTAAGGGTAAGGTTTCCATTTAATTTCTTATTGAGTGCTTGAGCAAAAGCATCAAAAAAACAATCACCATCATCTATGGCTGTTCCATATTCTTTATTTATGGCAGCTAAATCACCTTTCAAACGTTCAAGGCATCGGTCTTTTATACTTCTTTTCGGTTTTGAGGAGGGATCGTTGCTTGATATAGGTAATCTTTTTAAATCCCTATCTTCTTCTTTTTGGTCTAATTCATCGTAATCTATCTCGTTCTCGTTACTTTCTAGGTCGATCTCGTAATAGATATCTTCATCGTCTGAATAATATAGATCTTCTTCTGCTCTATCGCTAGCAGCAAGGGAAGCTTTATGCTGAGCTTTTGGCTCGTTCACTTTTTCTTTGGGATTTGTCTTAATCTCACTTGCAAGAGTTTCTCCCAAAGGATTAGCATCTGGCTTACCTATCTCTTTATCCAGGTTTGATTTTCCCTCTTGTGAAAACTTATAGAAAAGAGTATCCGCTTTCTCTGAAGTCATATGCGCCTGGCTCTGAGGTTGTAGGTCATCGCTTTTATAAACCGCTATCGAACGTTTACCGGTAAAGAATTCTTTCCATCCTTCCCTAATTTGACTATAAATCATCCCTAAGCCTAAAGAAAAAAAGGTCAATGCTAGGGATTTAAGACCTATCAAAATTCTATGGAAAGAGGTAAATTTTGTCTGCTCGCCAGACTCAAGGGAATATTTTTTGCCGTCAGGCCTTGTAACTGTATATTCCAAAGAGTCAAACGATTGATTATCATATTGGGTATAACTTTTTTCTTTATCTATATATTTTATTATCATTATGAAATCCCCATTTAATGATGTTTTTTTGCCTTCAAGCTATTTTCTTCCCTTTCAGTTAATCCAAGAGCTGCTTCTCTTTTTTCCTCATTGTCCGCTTTAAAGAAGGTAACTGCAGGTATTGGATGATGCTCGAGTTCTGGCTCTTCTTCCTCTGCTTGCATGGAGGACTTAAAAGAAGAGGAAGTTTTAGGTGTGATTACAACACTTCCTGGAGTAATTGCTTGCTCTACAGGTACGGAAGAATTTTCTGCTACCTGAACGCCTGGATGGCTTTTCTTTTCGCCTATCATCCAGTTTCCTATTAATTCAAAGGTGGTAAAATACAAGCCTAAAAAAGCATCCGCTAGGCCTATGCTTCCCTTCTCAATTTCATAACCTGTAGATTTCTTAATGGCATTGTTTACCACATCTCCTGCAGGGGCCAAAGCAGCCGCTATAAAAAAGTGTAAGCCCATTGCCACGGGTACAAGGGGAATTAACGCTACAATCCCTACAGTGCCTGCCGTTACTCGACCAATAGTTGCAAGCGCATGCAGAGCTTTGCTCTCTTTCATTTGTTTAGCCACAGTCGTTAGCTTAGGCAAACCTTTTCCTGGATTTTCTGTGCTTAGTTCTATAAAATCCTTTTTGACTCCTTGTGTTTTCTGCACAGAATCCATACCAGGTGTCGAAGAGAAATCTCTAGGAAGTATAGCACTCATATAACCCTCATGATGTTAAGCTTCTATTTCATTAGCCAGTTTCCTAACATGGCTTTCCCACTCTTCTTTTACTTCTGGTGAGGCCTGAATAAAGCTCCATAGCTTTTCTAGTGACTCCAAAGCCAAGCCTTGTTGATGCATAGATTGATAACAACGAGCCAAATAAAACTGTGTCTCTAAAAAGTTAGGATCTATTTCTTCAGCCATTAGATAATAATTAAGGGCTTTAGCGTACTCTCCCTCATTTTGATAGCAATATCCCATGGCATTCCAGTAGGAGGAAACTGTAGGAGAAAATGTTAATAAGAGTTGTAAGAGATTTTTAGCATCTTCGCATGCATGATTGTTAAAATTTTTGATGGCAAGCTCATAAATTAAGAGTAAAGTCTCACTTGAAAGGCCATATAGCGCTGTCCATAAAGGCTGATCAGCATCAATGGGACTATTTTGTGCCAGGGCCTCATTATCCTCTGAAGTGGAATAATTTTTTTGAATTTCTTGAATTTTTTTAAAAGCTTGTTCTACTTCGTTCAGAACTTTTAGCATTAAGTAGGTATCATTTTTTTCTAATAGCTCGATTTTGAGCAAATTAATTCCTTTCATATATTTTTGGAGCAGCGAAGCTAAATTTAGCTCTTTGGCTATTTGCTCTTTAAAAGCTAACCTATATTGATGCTCTGTTTTTAATGGGCTGGCTAACAAATAAAAATCTTGGTTATTCACATATTCTTCAATTACAGGCTTTATCTTGGCTTCAAAAGCTTTTATTTTTTCCTGCTGCATAAAAGAATCCTTAGTAAATTACCCTCTTAAAATAAGTATACCTATATATTTATAATTAATTCAATTAATTTCAAATAAAACTATATATTATTTATTAAGTTGTTTATTATATTAAAATTAACACATCATTTTATATCTCCTCTATTCAGGATGGTTTTTAAGAAAAAAAGAAGATAAGATAAAGAACTTATAGATAAATGTAAAATTTTTCTAAAAATTTAAACAATTATAACTGACAAGAGCTTGCCAATAACATTTAACCCTGCCTGGCTTCAAGAAGGAGCTTTCTCTCCCCCTCCCCTTTTTTTCATGGCTAGCTTGTTAACAATGAACCCTTAACTTTTGTAATCTTTTTTAACCCCTTATCTCTTTAGCTTTAATAGGCCACCTCTTTACTTAAAAAGAGGCCTTTAATGCTTAAGCTATTCACCCAAAAAACTTAATCCCAAGAAAAAATTAGAGGGAAAATGCTCTGTACAGGACAAAAATTGAAAAAGCCCGTCTAAAAATTTATACTGTTATCTTTTACGAGGAGAAAACAGATGAAAGAAATAGACGAGCTAAGAGAAGTTTTAAGTCAAACTTTAGATTGGAACCGAGCAAGACTTACATGCTTTTGCCAAATTGTTCTAGCTCTTTTTAGGGTTAGAAGCGTTAATCTTACTCAACTAGCCACAGCTTTTCAAGGAAAAGCAAAACTAGACTCCCACTATAAAAGGCTACAGCGCTTTTTCCGAGAACTAAAATTTGACATGTTGGATGCTTTTAAAATCATTTTACAAATATTTCCTATTAAAAGGAAAGTATGGCTGATTATAGATAGAACAAATTGGCAGGTAGGTAGCAAAAACATTAATATTTTAACCTTAGCGATGGCCTATGAAGGAACAGCTATTCCGTTGGCCTGGTTTGTGATGAATAAAGCTGGTAATTCCTCTACTAATGAACGCATAGAAGTTTTAGAAAAAGTTATTAGGCAATTAGGCCCATCAAAAATTGCAGGTCTTATTGGAGACAGAGAATTTATAGGGAGTCAATGGTTTGATTATCTGATAAAAAGTGAGATTCCTTTTTATATGCGTATTAGGGAAGACACTCTAGTGGAAGGAGCAAGAAATGGCTATGCAGTTTCTCTTAGAGACGTATTTCGTCATCTAAAAGAGGGTAAAAAAAAAGTGTTAGCTCAACCTTTACAGATGCTCGGCCATTCCTTTTATGTAGCTGCAAGCCGTCTAAAAGATGAGCTTTTACTCGTGGTCACTAATAAAAATCCAAAAAAAGCTATAAGCATCTACAAAACTAGATGGGAAATAGAGACCTTATTTGCTTGTCTAAAAACGCGAGGCTTTTGCTTGGAAGATACGCATTTAACATATACTGACAGAATTGAGAAACTTATCTTTGCCTTAAGTATTGCTTTTTGTTGGGCGTATAAACTAGGTAATATAGCTGCAAATGTAGTCCCTATTAGCATTAAGAAGCATGGTAGAAAAGCTAAAAGTTTGTTTCGCTATGGGTTGGATAAAATAAGGAAAATCTTATTGGGAACACCTAGGTGTTTTAACCTTTTTCTTTGGTTGCTAAAGCTTTTTGACCCCTTGTTATCCTCAAGTATACCTAAGAGGGTTTTTTTATGAAAAAATTATTTTTTGTCCTGTACAGAGGGGAAAATGTTCAATAAAGCCACAAACCTTTAATGCTAGGAATGCTAGAGGATTAAGCAAGAAGGTTTGATATAATAGGGCTACGAAGAAAAATAGATTTTAAAATGCGGCAGAGTAAGCGGGATTTTTAAACTATTTAAAAGTTTGAAGAAGTTTGTTTTGCTGAAGGATTGCGATGTTTTCGTAAAGAAAAACATACCAGATAAAGTAATATTGCTTAAACCCATTAGGGGTATTAAAATCCCTTCAAGATAATAAAATTCATAAAGAGGCTCCCTAGGATTTTAGCATTTAAATCTTCCAGGAACCGATAAAACCTTAAATATCTAGCTTGTAAAGCTAGGCTCTTCTGTAGGTGCTGCGCCAATAGAACAGCCAGCATGGTAAAAGACCTGGATAAAGGAAGCTTACCTTTGATTTTTTAAGCTTTTTAGTAATAGAGTCTCAAGTTTTTATCGAATTTTTTTATAAAAATAAAAGGATTGAATAGATGACCCGTTCCATTTTAAAGCCGATAATGATCTACCAGCCAATCACTCTTTTAACTATTTTCAAAACATGCCTTTAAAGTTAAGGCATAGGCGAACCAGCACCAATCCACACTGCTTATTTACCCGGCTTATCGTCTTGCAAGGATGTTGCCAAGCTAACCTGCGATAAGGTAAGCCTCTTATTAAAATATTCCTTTCTTTATTCAAAATTCCCTTTTATTGTATCGTTTATCTAGATTCATTATTTTAGGTTAAAATTATGCTAAAAACAATTTTAGGCATTTTTGGTCGCTCTCCTTTTGCTCCATTACAGTCTCATATGGAGATCGTCAATAGCTGCGTACAAATGCTACCCAGTTTATTCGAGGCCATGAAAAATAAAGATTACGCTGCCGTTGAAAAGATTGCCGAGAAAATTTCTGAGCAAGAGCATCATGCCGATCTAGCTAAAAATCATATTCGCAATCATTTACCTAAAAATATTTACCTACCTATTGAAAGACAGCATTTGCTGGATATCTTATCTTTACAAGATGATATTGCGGACAAAGCTCAAGACCTAGGGGTTCTTTCAAATTTGAAACCTTTAGAAATATTGCCCAGCTTCGAAAATGAATTTAATTTATTTCTTGTGAAGAATATGGAATCTTTTGAAGAAGCCAGACGAATTATTAACGAACTACACGAACTCATCGAAACCTCCTTTGGTGGAGTGGAAGCGGAAAAAGTTCGAAGTATGGTAGAAAAGGTAGCTTTTAAAGAACACGAAGTAGATATTCTTCAACGTAAACTTTTGAAAAATTTGTATCAGTCTGAAAACGAAATGACGCATAGTACCTTTTATTTATGGCAAAAGATTTTTGGAACCACTGGCGCTCTTTCCGATATATCTGAGAAGCTGGCTAACCGCGTAAGACTCACCTTAGAACTGCAATAACGGAGATTGAATGATACCCGACATTCTATTGATACCTGAAAACATGCTTTTACTCATCTTTCTTTTGCTAGCAGGCTTTTATATGGCATGGAGCATTGGAGCTAATGATGTAGCAAATGCAATGGGAACCTCTGTAGGTTCTGGCGCACTTTCCTTAAAAACCGCTGTAGTTATCGCAGCTCTTCTAGAATTTTCAGGGGCTTTTTTCTTTGGGTCCCATGTATCTGACACTATTCAAACAGGCATTATTGACTCTGCTCTATTTGCTTATGAGCCACGCATCTTAGTTTATGGAATGCTAGCTTCCTTGCTAGCCGCAGGCATATGGTTACAAATTGCCTCCTATTTTGGATGGCCTGTTTCTACCACTCACTGCATTGTAGGAGCAATTGTAGGGTTTGGCATCGTTGTAGGAGGGTTAGAAGCAATACAATGGGAAAATGTATTATTTATCATCACTAGCTGGGTGATTTCCCCTATTCTGGGTGGCATCATTTCTTACTTTATTTTTAATATCCTAAGAAAGAAGATTTTCTATACCCCTAACCCTATCAGATCCGCCCAAAAGATTACTCCTATGATCGTTTTCTTAACAGTCACGGTGATGGGGCTCATCCTGGTTTTTAAAGGCTTGCAAAATTTAAACTTAGAATTTACCTTCTTAGAAGCTCTTATTTTCTCAGCTTTTCTAGGAACGATCGGCTCTTTCATAAGTTATCTACTGTTACGCAATATCTCCGCACCTACACGCTGTCAGCAGCCTGTGTGTAATGCTGAGACTACCCTGTCTTTAGATAAAGCTAGAAAACATTTACTAAGAGCCCGAGAAACCGTCTCAGGAAATGAAATGCACTACCACTTATCTATCTTGCTAAATGAGGTCGATAATGTATCGACCACAATCAAGAAATCCAGCGATGGGGAAGTACATAAATCTGAATACGCTACCGTCGAAAAAATTTTTGGTTATCTTCAAATCATGAGTGCATGCTTAATGGCATTTGCGCATGGTGCGAATGATGTAGCCAACGCGATTGGACCTCTTTCCCAAGGCATCCAAGTTCTCATCAACAACACAGTTATTACGACTAGCACTACACCTGTATGGGCCTTAGCTTTGGGTGGAGTAGGAATCGTAGTAGGATTAGCGACCTGGGGCTGGCGTGTCATTGAAACAATTGGTAAAAAAATCACCGAATTGACTCCTACCCGCGGTTTTGCAGCAGAATTTGGTGCAGCTACTACCGTGGTACTTGCTTCAAGATTAGGGTTACCTGTTTCTACTACGCATACGCTAGTGGGTTCTGTAGTAGGCGTAGGATTAGCACGAGGTCTAGAAGCTCTAGACTTAAGTATGACACGCGATATCATGATTTCTTGGCTAGTGACTGTACCTACAGGTGCTTTAATAGCTGTAGGCTTTTTTAATGCTATAATGTATCTTATTACTATCATTTAAACTGCTGCAACTTGCCTACCCATGGCAGGAAATTAAAGCCTTATTTAATTTTTAACCGTTCTTTTAGGATAATTTTAAAATGAATAAAATTCTTCTGTTTATCTTATACTCACTCTTTATCCAATCGGGCATGTATGCAGAGGCCCCTCGCCCTAAGGCTATTCTTCAAGCTCATCTACATGCAGCTTCAACTAATCCGAGTGATATCAAAACAATGAAAATCCATCCTGGCTCTACAGTTACTCTACAAGCTGAAATAAAGAACGTTGGAAATTTGCCAAGTGCTCCAGGAAAAGTCTACATCCGCTTTGTCTTGATCGAGCCGCTAGAAGACTTATTGCAAAGTCGTACTTTTCATACCGAAAGTATTCTCCTACCTACCCTCTATCCTGGACAAGTAACTGTTGTTAAGTTTATGAAAGAACATCAATGGCCGTCCCTACAGGATTTTATTAAACAAAATTGGAATATGCGTCACTATCAAGCAGTAGTTAAAATTGATGGAGAAAAAGAGGAAAAAGTGATTGGCTATCTCCCTATATTTTTCTCTGCTTATTATTATGAGGGACATCATCGTGAAGTGCCTAGAGAAGTTAAAGCACGCTAAAGAATAAAAAAACTTTATAACATTTATGCCTGATACTCGGTCCAATTTGCGCCCTCTTAACTTATGAAGCTACCTTGCTGTTGGATAAAAAAGTATAGGAAAAAGAGATTGCAAAAAATAATCCGTAAGGAATTTATAGAAAAAAGATATGCATTCACTTTCTCTAATTCCTCATATAAGAATACCTGAAGAAGTACAATTAAAAATTCTTAGCCTTCTAGATGAAAAAGAGTTACCTATTGCAGCCCTTGTTAACAAACATTGGCAACGAATGGCGCACGATCCTTCTTTATGGCGGCCTATTTGCCAACGACGCTGGAAAAACCTTAGCCGCTCTTCTTCTCCAGGAAAAAACTGGCGAAAAATCTGTAAGAAAAGAGTGCAGATGTCGCAAACGATGAGGCTAACGAAAGGCGAATATTCGAAAAACAAATGTAAACAAACTATCTACAAATTACCTAATTTCTCAGGAAAAATTCTTGCGCTTAAAAGAGAAAAACAATTTGCTTTTATAAAAGCTACAGCAGGTACAGCGCAAATCTATCACTTGGGCGAAAAAAGTTGTCAGTTAGTGTATGATAACTTGGAAGATAAAAACTCTCGTCTAATTTATTATCAAGAAGGCCATATTGTTCAAGTGACACAGGAAGGATACCTCTACCGTTGGGAAGTTAATGAGGGTTTTCCCCAAACTTCTCTATGTTACCTTGGAAACTTTGAAAATGCTTACTGGGCTCAAAACCATTTATTTTTAGTTAATCCTCATCAAAGGCAATTTAAAATTGTGGATGTCCGCACAGGATTAAGCTGCTACAAGACTACCTTGGCACCAATCAATTTTATTCTCTGCCGAGATAATCAAGCCTTAATCCACTGTCTAGATGGCAGCCTTTATTTTATTAATAATCTAGAGAGCTCTTTCTCCAGCAGCCTTATGGCATTGGAAGGCAACTTTAAGTCCCCTCTTAATCAAGAACTCTGTCAGTTTGATGAAGCGCGAGTCATTATTTTATGCGAAAATGATTTACAAAGAAGATGCCATGTATGGGATGCTTCTAATGGAAAAAAAAAGGTAGAATTTACCTTGGAACCACGACCTGTGGAAAAATGTTTGCACAGGAAGTCAATTCTGACAACCTCTAGTTATGATGGCAAGCGCTTAGCAGTAGGGCTAAGTATAGGTTTTGTTTTAACTTATAATGTGAATGATGGAGCTTTTTTAACTGAATCAAACATAGGCGGCGTAGCGCCTGTGCGTTTTCTTATTTTAGACGAAAGCTATTTTCTAGCCTCTCGTTTCCATCCTGAATTTAAGAAATTTAACCTTTGTCAACATACTCCTGATACAAAATACTGTGGAGCCTTATGGCCTTGGACGCCTAGGGAATATCCAGTGGTAGATTCTCATCATATTCATGCTAGCTACGATGGCCGCAAACTAATCTTTTGTGATGAACATGGATGGCTACATCTGTGGGATTTTGCTCATTTGCAAGGAAAGGAGCCTATTTTAGTCGCTCCTCCCCATGCTTAGAAAAACTATTTATCTGTCTGAAGCGTTTGGCTAATTAAAATAGATTGCAACCGCTCATAAGAATGATAAGAGGAATATTTTCTTTGTATTACTTCTTAGCTAAACTCCTCGGTGGGTTGAGAAGTGGCTTGAATGTGATCATCTATAAAATGCCTGGATTCTTCAAGCCTAGTAAAAGAAGAGGGCTCAATGGGTAAATAAATTAAAGAGCTAAAAGTTATTTTTATTTTTTACCCCTTGGAGAGGCTTGCTACTATAAAGATCGATTAATTAATTAATTAGCTACAGCTTACAAAGTAATTTGTGGCAAAGCTTATTTCAGATACAATCGGCCATAGGCTATAAATGGCAAGCGGTCACGGGGAGTATAACTGCTTAAGGCCCTAATAATCAAAAGGTAATGTAAATCAGGAATTACAGCAAATAGAAAAAGCAGCTATTTGCAAGCATTTTTGGCTTTGCAGATACCCGCAGAATCACATCTAAAGGGGGGCCTACCCCGTGACCTTTTACCATACATGCTTTTTCTTCAGAAAGGCAATAGATGGGGCATAACTCAATTAATATTTAAAACATAACATTGAATTTTAATACATAAATTATTAAGATTTTATAATAAATAATATAAATTTAAATTTATGGTAAATAGCATGACCTCCCTTTCCCTAATTCCTCATATAAGAATACCTGAAGAAGTACAATTAAAAATTCTTAGCCTTCTAGATGAAAAAGAGTTACCTATTGCAGCCCTTGTTAACAAACATTGGCAACGAATGGCGCACGATCCTTCTTTATGGCGGCCTATTTGCCAACGACGCTGGAAAAACCTTAGCCGCTCTTCTTCTCCAGGAAAAAACTGGCGAAAAATCTGTAAGAAAAGAGTGCAGATGTCGCAAACGATGAGGCTAACGAAAGGCGAATATTCGAAAAACAAATGTAAACAAACTATCTACAAATTACCTAATTTCTCAGGAAAAATTCTTGCGCTTAAAAGAGAAAAACAATTTGCTTTTATAAAAGCTACAGCAGGTACAGCGCAAATCTATCACTTGGGCGAAAAAAGTTGTCAGCTAGTGTATGATAATGTGAAAGAGGAAAGTTCTCGTCTGATTCATTATCAAGAAGGCCATATTATTCAAGTGACACAGGAAGGGCAGCTCTATCGTTGGAAAGTTAATGAGGCTTTTCCTACAACTTCTCTATGTTACCTTGGAAACTTTGAAAATGCTTACTGGGCTCAAAACCATTTATTTTTAGTTAATCCTCATCAAAGGCAATTTAAAATTGTGGATATCCGCACAGGATTAAGCTGCTACAAGACTACCTCCGCACCAATCAATTTTATTCTCTGCCGAGATAATCAAGCCTTAATCCACTGTCTAGATGGCAGCCTTTATTTTATTAATAATCTAGAGAGCTCTTTCTCCAGCAGCCTTATGGCGTTGGAAGGTAACTTCAAGTCCCCTCTTAATCAAGAACTCTGTCAGTTTGATGAAGCGCGAGTCATTATTTTATACGAAGATGATTTACAAAGAAGATGCCATATATGGGATGCTTCTAATGGAAAAAAGAAAATAGAGTTTACCTTGGCACCACGACCTGTGGAAAAATGTTGGGATAAGAAGTCAATTCTAACAACCTCTAGTTATGATGGCAAGCGCTTAGCAGTAGGACTAAGTATAGGTTTTGTTTTAATTTATAATGTTGATGATGGAAATTTTTTAAAGTCATCAAACATAGGCGGCTTAGATCCTGTGCGCTTTCTTACTTTAGATGAAAACCATTTCCTCGCCTCTACTTTTCATCCTGAATTCAAGAGTTTTGAACTTTATCAACATACTCCAGCTATAAAATGTGGTGGAATAATATTGCCCTTCCTGCCTAACACATATCCATGGTTAAATTCTAATACTATCCATGCTAGCTACGATTGCCGCAAACTAGTCTTTTGTGATGAACATGGATGGCTGCATCTATGGGACTTTGCTCATTTGCAAGGAAAGGAGCCTATTTTAGTGGCTCCTCCCTATGTTTAGGGAAACTATTTACCTGTCTGAAGCGTTTGGCTAATTAAAATAGATTGCAACTGCTCATAAGAACGATAAGAGGAATATTTTCCTTGCTTTATCTCTTGGCTAAGCGTCTCAGTGAGTTGTGAGGTTGCTTGAAGTTGAACATTTATAAAATGTCTGGATTCTCCAAGCTTGGTGAAAGAAGAGGGATCAATGGGTAAAGAAATTGAAGAGCCAAAATGGTTCTTTATATCTGATGAATAGCGCTGAGAGAGCCTCAGCATCTGCTCGTCTCCAGGATGGGATAAGAGAGCTCTTTTCTTCCGCAAAGCTGAAAGTCCTTTCTTATCTGCATTGAATTTTCCCTGAGCTTTCTCTAGCTCTTTAGACATTTGTTGATAGCTTTTATGCTTTCTTTCTACTCGGGGAAAATCTGATGATGATTGGTTCCATGAAAGAATCCAATCCTCATCTATTGTAAGTTTATATTTCTCACGCTTGTTTGCAATTTTTTCAATTACCTCTTTTTTCTGCTGTACTGCTTGCTCAAAACGCTGAATTTTTTCGTCTATTGGGCCATAAATTTCTTTTTCTTGCTGTTGATAAATTGCATATTCATCCTTTAATATTTGGAAATTCTGAGGAAATTCTGCAAGCGTTGCTTGTGTTCTATCTAAATTAGGAAGGATAAGGGGAAGGGAATGAGAATCCTCTAAGCTAGATATTCTTTCTAACAACTTTTGAATATGCGAAATTATATTATCTATTTCACTATAATGGAGGAACTTTTCAGCCAGAGAAGCATGCAGTTCAGCTGTTGAGTAGCGATTATTTGTAAAAAGAAGCTTATCAAATGCTCGTACGCTTTGTTCTAAATCTCTAAGCATGTTTAGTTTTTCATCGGTCTGCTGTAAGCTTTGCTTCAGCACTTCTTCAATTTTTTGACCTACGTACACTGTAGCAGCTATCGGCTTCCAGCCTTTTCCTGATGATATCTCTTGTAATTTATTTCTGGCCGATTCCCGAACATTTTTTTTCAATGATATCATCCACTCTATTAAGGGTGGCCGGAGCTATTATAGTATGATTATTTAAATAGTAAAACTTACTTCTTTCATTAAATAAGGAAGGGCGCTCGGGAAAAAATTCATCCCATAATTTGTTAATGCCCTCTTCAGCTCCCCTCTTCTTATCTATAATTTGCTTTAAAGTTTCTTGAAGAGCTTCTCCAGGAATGCCAAGAGCTAATAATTTTAAGATTAAAGTAGGTGAAATATTTTCTCTTCCCTTTCTTTCCTGGCGCACAGCTTCAAGAGCCTCTTGTTTTAATTTTTCTAAGTAATTGTCTTTAATTTCTGGAAATAATGAATGATGGCAAGCCTCCGTACCCTGCGCTTCAGAACCCTGATAGAGTTGAAATTTTGCTCCACGCGGCTCAATTTTACTTTTGGATTTGAAGAAAGCGACAGATAGATGAAAAAAAAGCAGCAAGCGCGTTTCAGCATGCATCTTCACAGCAGAGGATAATTCGCTGGCTGGGATGTCATCTTTCCTATTGTTGTATTTATCCATCTCGCCTATCAGCTGTTGAAGATGAGAAAATTTAAGCCAATCCTCTTGCGCAGCCGTCCTTGTTAAGCTAGGAATAAATTCATTGGTATTGAGGACAACTTGACGGTTAGTGGCAGGGTTGCTATCTAAAGGGCCTGCAGGCCTGAGTTTCAAAGAAAAAATTTCTTTAGCAAATTGAAATATTGCCAAAGACTCACTATCCCCTTCTTCCATTTACAGGTAGTTATAAAGATGAGCTTTAAACTGCGGATGTGCCTCAATTTCTTCCTTAACTCGATTTGCAAAAATTGTACTTACTCTTTCGTCTAATTGCTTCTCTTTTCCTTTCTCGTCAACTTCTCTAGGTCTTTTTAGGCTCTTTATTTGCAAGGGCTCAGAAGACGAAGAAGAATGGGGACCTATAGGATGACTCATAAGACTCTCCTCTTTCCTATTAGAAATTAGATTTTTAGCAATTTGCCTTTGGATAATGCAGGTTTCATGCCAACTACTTGAGGAGAGGATTAAAAAGCTTTTTGAATGGGGAAAGTTAAAAGAGATCTAGAAAGGATAAATTTCCCTTAAGCTTCTATGCTTTAAAGGAGGAAAAGAAATTTTTTTAAGAAAAGTGAAAAAAAGCTTAAGGAGGATCTAAATATTTATTTAGCCACCTTATTAGCTAATTTTAATTAACTTTAAGAGACGGAGTAGCCAATGGAAGATTCTAACTTATGCAAAGACCTAGTAGGAGGGTCGGTGAAATAATTTAAACAAAAGTTATATTTTTATGATCAATAAAGAAGAAAAAGAGAAAAAGCGCCTTTTTCCTTTAAGCTTTTAATAGAAAGAGGCTTATATCTTAAGAAAGAGAAAATAACTAGAAAAACAGTAGGCTTATTTCAATTAATCTCTCTATCCTTTTTTCAATAAAAGGCAAACTTATCAGATTTGAGCTCTAGATTCAAGCTGGCAAGAACTAAAAAACCTTAAAAATATTTTTGTTTTAAAGACTAATTTAAAGGGGAAAAGAGGTGGTTATCCGTTCACGCTAAAGACTTAGAAAAATTTATTCTAGAAAGCTGTAAGCCTTACTTTACAGGGCAGGCGTAAATATTTTTGCAAAAGACTTATCAAAAAATAAGTTGATAATATATACGCTAAAATTAGCCAAGGAGATCCATTATGACAGCCTCTATTGATACAGATACTATCGTCGATAATCTTGTAAATAAAACCAAGCACTACCTGATTACGACCGTCGGTAGAATTGCTGAAGATGCTCATGCAGATGAAATTTATAACGCCCTTTCCTATGCTCTTCGAGAAGAGGTAATGATCCGTTGGTTAGCAGGGGTCCGAACACAAAATAGGCAAGATACCCGCATGCTCTACTATCTTTCTATGGAGTATCTGCCCGGACGGATTTTAAATAATGGGGTCACCAATTTCAGAGCCTTAGAAATTGTACAAGCTGTACTGCAAAAGCTGAATCGTTCCTACAACGAAATTATCTACCATGAAGCCGATCCTGGTTTAGGGAATGGAGGCTTAGGACGCCTTGCTTCCTGTTTCTTAGATTCATTGGCTACTTTGAATTATCCGGCTCAAGCTTATGGGCTAAGGTATCAATATGGAATTTTTGAGCAACAACTTTGGAATGGTGCTCAGGTGGAAGCCCCTGATTGCTGGCTGATTAGTGGTAATCCTTGGGAATTTCGCCGCGATACTCGCCGTGTGCATGTTAAATATTGTGGAAATACTACTGCTCTCCAAAATATTCATGGCGATGATATTTACCAACTAAAAGACTTTGAAGAAGTGCAGGCTCTTCCTTACGATTATCCTATCGTAGGGTATGCCAAAGATAATAAATACTCTGTCGTAACTTTACGTTTATGGACGACTAAAGAATCTCCTCGCAATTTCCAGCTACAACGCTATAATGCCGGTCGCTTAGATCAGGCAGCTGAAAATTCCGCTTTAACAGACGTATTATATCCTAGCGATCATCACGAAACAGGTAAAAGAGTACGCTTAAAGCAAGAGTTTTTGCTTGTTTCTGCCTCATTACAAGATATTGTTCGTCATTATCTGGCTCATCATCAAAACTTTCGCTCGTTTGCAGATAAAGTACGTATACAAATTAATGATACTCACCCGGCCATGGTAATTCCAGAGCTCATTCGCATGCTTATCCAAGAACATGACTTACCTTGGAGAACAGCTGTAGAAATGACACAAGCCTGTACCGGATACACCAACCATACTGTACTTAGCGAAGCCCTGGAAGTATGGGATAAAGATCTATTTAACTACCTGTTGCCTAGACAATTACGGATTATTGAAAGGCTAAACCAAGAATTTTGTAATACCGTGCGTAGTAAGTATCCTCGTGATGAAGACAAGGTAAGACGCATGTCTATCATAGAAAATCAAAGCATTCGCATGGCAAATCTTTCCGTTATCGGCTCCCATTCAGTCAATGGGGTCTCAGAAATTCACTCAGAAATTTTAAGAACTCGAGTCTTCAAAGATTTTTATGAGATGTTTCCTGAAAAGTTTTTTAACGTTACCAATGGGGTCACTCAACGTCGTTGGCTATTAGAATGCAATCCTGAACTTTCCAAATTTATTACTAAACGCATTGGAGATGGCTGGATCACGGACTTTGCCAGTATAGGAGAGCTGGCTAACTTTGCTAGCGAGCTGGCTAGCCAAGAAGAATTTTTGGCTATCAAAAAAAGAAACAAACAGCAGTTAATAGAATTTCTTAATGAAAATAATAGGCAGCGCAATGAAAAAGGCGAACTAGTTATGCCCTCTCCCCTGATTGAAGCCGATGCTATTTTTGATGTTCAAATTAAGCGTATTCATGAATATAAACGTCAATTGATGAACATCTTAAATATCATTATGACCTACCAAGAAATCTTAAAAAATCCTCAACATCAAAGGATAAAAAGAGTATGCATATTTGCAGGAAAAGCTGCCGCCTCCTATGATCTGGCCAAGAATATTATTCTTCTCATTAATGCTGTCGCCCGCAAGATCAACCATGATCCTGCCGTAGAAGGTTTTTTGAAAGTCGTGTTTATTGAAAATTATAACGTTTCGCGAGCTGCTATCATTATTCCTGCTACCGATCTATCCGAACAAATCTCTACAGCCGGGACGGAAGCTTCTGGTACAGGTAACATGAAATTGGCCATCAATGGAGCTTTAACCATAGGCACAGATGATGGGGCAAATATAGAAATGAAAGAATCTATTACTGAGAAGTGGTGGCCTTTTGCCTTTGGTGCTTCGAGAGCTGAGATAGAAAAAATGCAATTCGAGCATTCTTACAATCCTAAAGAAATTTATAATAAAAACACTTCCATCCAAGCAGCCTTAAATACCTTGCGAGATCATACGTTTGCTAATAATGAGCAAGAACATCAAGCTTTTAATGGGATATTTCAAATACTTTTAGAAGGTTTTTATGGGTCAGGAGCCGATCATTATTTTATTTTAAAGGATCTAGAAAGCTATTTTGAAACACAAAAAAAAGTAGAGCTTCTTTATGATAATCCTTTGCTTTGGGCAGAGTATGCGATTCACAATATAGCAGGGATGGGCAAATTTTCTACGGATGTTTCCATTAAAAATTACTGCGAAAAAATTTGGGGCTTAAGCCCTTGTCCTACTGATCCTGAAATATTAAGAAGAGTAGAACATGAATATAGGCAGTATGGACGTTAGCCATTTCTCATTCATACAATGCTTTTATTATTTTGCTCTTTAAATTTAGGGGCTATCATAAAGGCCCCATTTTTGTATAAGCTGCTTATACAAACCTTTTTCTTTAACGCGAGCTAGCCCCTCGTTAAAAAATTTAATAAATTCTTCGGATTTAGGACGACCTAAGGATACTAAACGAAGGCCTTGATGGGTTAAAGGCGCTGTGGCTATTTTTAGCTTATTATCGTAAAAACTATGAATCATCATTTGTGCATGCCATATATCCATTATGACACCATCTATTTTGTCGTTTTTAAGATTTTCTAGAGCTGCGTTCATGCTCTCATAGGTTACTAAGATAATAGAAGGATAACGGGATACGTCATAAATGGAAGAAGTTCCCGCAATGATACCAACAATTTTACCGTCCATATCCTCTAAGCGATGAGCATCAGATTTTTCGTCCACGACAAGGACAGAACCTAATTCATATAAAGGATGGGAAAAAATATAGGTTTGGCGATTAAGGCTATTAGGTACAATAAAAGTAAAAACGGCATCATAGTTTCCAGCCCTAAGATCTTCTAAAAGAGTATTAGGGTTAGCAGGAACAAATTGAATACGTAAATTTGCTTCTTTACCAGCAGCAAGCACTAGCTCTTCAGCAAAGGCTTGGACGTTCAGTTCTTTGCCAGTAAAATCAAAATCATTCCAATTGATATGGCGTGCGATAACTATGCTTTGAGAGCTTGATAAATGTTTTGAGAAAAAGCAACCAGCTCGGATCCCGATGAGCAGCAAGATTCCTAATAAAAGAATAACAAAGATACGTATTAAATTTTTATAAGCTAAAAAACTAGTCGATTCCACTTAGATATGTCAGTACTTGTTAATTATAGTCCGAACCACAGTGCTATTTAAGAAAATTATTTTCTTTAAGTGCTAACCGCAGATCTTAGCAGATTTTGCTCAATAAATAAATCCATAAAATGAATCAGCTGGCTTCTATTCCTTTTGTAACATATTAACAACTTTTTTAAATGCTTGTGATTTCTCTAGATCGGCTTTATAATGCTACTGACAAGATTTTAAGGTTATCTAACGGCAGCGGCGTAAATTACGCTTTGGGCAAAGTCAAGATTTTGTCAAGCCCTTTTTAGGGTGAATTGAAGATTTCTTAAAAGAAACATAATAAGCAGCTTATAAGGTCTGTAGGCTTTTTTTACTCCTGCCAAAAATGCTTTTTTTTGCTCAAGCATTTGGGGGTCTCTTTTCTTTCAATGATTACAAACTTTCTATTTTCTTTTTTAAAGATGACAATTGTAGCATTATAAATATATGTAAAAGACAGGTATACAATAGCTTGGATGATTTTCCTACCTGGTAAGCTCTCTCTTTTTCCAGCGCCACGGCTACTGTTCTTCATGTGGTGCGCTATCGCTAGTCCAAGCTTTCTTTTTTGCCATGGCGCTTAATTTCTCAAAGGAGGATAAAGAACTTTTCCCCTCCCTCAATATTTTTTTCTCTCCCCTCAGCTATCCTCCTTATTGGAGGTTAGAAAAAAGCTAGTTTGTATCCTCAAATGCTATTGGTTACGAATTTTTTTCAAGCGTACTATTTCATCGTTATAATTCCTTACTTTTTTAGGAATGAGTCAACCCTTTTAAACCTTTAAACGCCTGTCAAGCTACTTTCACGCAGGAAACCATATCTTCAAAAAGAGAGGGAGCAGAGCTAGGATGAACATTTGCTGCAAGGCTCCTAAAATTGAAAAAAATCATTTAATCTAAATAAAAATATTTTCTCAATTATCTTCTTCAGGGCAGTGTGACAAGGCATATCTCTTCAAAATTAAATTGATTTCTTGATGTAATTATACTCTTTATTTAAAGTGCGGTTAAGTCACTTTTAGGAGAAATAATATGGCCACTTTACAAGCAAATCATTTAGGGCAACATCCGAAAATCCACCATACGCCTGCTGAACTCTCATGTGATATGAGCCGTGTAGCGACCATTATCTTAGGCGGAGGGCAAGGCTCTCGTCTCTACCCTCTTACACGTTCTGATTGTAAACCTGCCGTTACTTTTGGTGGTAAATATCGCCTTATTGATGTGCCCATGTCTAATTCTATTCATTCTGGGTGCCATAAAATATTTATTGTTACCCAGTTTCTTTCTAAAACCTTACACGATCATATTTTTAAAACTTATCGACCAGGCACGTTCACGGCTGGCTTTGTGGAAGTTTTGTCAGTGGAAGAAAAACCTCATACTAAAGCCTGGTTTCAAGGAACAGCCGATGCTATTCGCCAAAACCTGGAATATTTAACCGATGTTCCTATCGATTATTTTTTAATACTATCCGGAGACCAACTGTACCAGATGGACTACAAAAAAATGATGCAAGTTGCGCAACGGACCAATGCAGATGTAGTCATTGCTACCCTACCTATCGAAGAGAGCCAAGCTAGCCGCTTTGGAATCCTAAAAATTGATCATAATGAACGTATTACCGAATTTGTAGAAAAACCTACAGATATGGAACAAGTAAAAACGTTTAAAGTTAGCGAAAGTACCCTTAAAAAATTTCACCTTAAAAATAATAAAGATGGCGCTTGCCTAGGATCAATGGGTATCTATCTATTTAAAAGAAAAGCCCTTTTAAAACTTCTTCTTACCGATATGCGTGAAGATTTTGGAAAACATTTAATTCCCAACATTATTAAAAATGGCAACGCTGCTGCCTATCTCTATGATGGCTATTGGGAAGATATTGGAACCATTGAATCCTACTATCATGCCAATCTAGCCCTTACGGAAGATAAGCCAGAGTTTAATTGGTATGACGAAAAACATCTGCTAGTCACTAATAGTTTAAATCTTCCTGCGGCTAAAATTTACAATACAAAAGTACAGCAATCTATTATTTGTGAAGGCTCTGTAATCGAAGCTAAAGAAGTTTTTCATAGTATCTTAGGGCCTCGTACTCAAGTAGGCACAGGCACTGTCATCAAAGATTGTTACATTCTCGGTAATGATCATTATCGTTCCCCCATGCAAGACAATCAAACATCAAAAAATTATCAAATTGGGCAAAATTGCTTGATTGAACGAGCGATCATTGACAAACATGCCTGTATCGGCAATAATGTCTGTTTAAATAATGCAGATAAGCTCACTCATTATAACAGTAATGAAATTTTTATACGCGATGGCATTATTATTGTTCCTCGCGGGGCCTGCATTCCCGATGGTTTTACCCTATAACTTTAAGTAATTTTAATGGCAGTTTGGGCTCTAGCTGATTTACACCTTGCTTTTGGCACGCCTGAGAAAAAAATGGATGTCTTCGGAGAGCCTTGGATAAATTATACAGAGAAAATTAAAAAGAATTGGCTTAATTGTATTCAGCCTTCTGATTTGGTTCTTCTTCCAGGCGATATTTCCTGGGCCATCCAACTAGAAGATGCTGTTATAGATTTAAAATGGATTCATGAACTTCCGGGCACTAAAGTGATGATCAAAGGGAATCATGATTATTGGTGGAGGTCTCTTACTAAAATAGAAAAAATTCTCCCTCCATCTATCCATCTTATCCAAAACAATGCCTTTCATTGGGAAGGATATTCTATTGGCGGTAGTAGACTATGGGACAGTAGCGCTTATGATTTTAATGCTTATATAGAATTTAAAGAAAATCCTTACGCAAAAATTTTGCTAGAAAAAAGTGATAAGGTTGCAGAAGCTGAAAAGATTTTTCAGCGGGAATTACAGCGCTTAGAAAGTAGTTTGAAAAGCCTTGATCCTCAAGCTTCCATTCGTATAGCCATGACTCATTACCCCCCTATTAGTGCCGACCTCAAAGACTCAGCCGTGTCCCAGCTATTAGAAAAATATCATGTCAACACCTGCCTCTTCGGTCATTTACACAATGTAAAAAAACATCTGCCCTTATTTGGTGAAAAAAATCAGATTCGTTACATTTTAACTTCAGGGGATTACCTTGATTTTATGCCTAAACTAATTTACAGCTAAATTTTTACCATTCCCTTCTTTCTTTATAAGGCTCTAAGATAAAATTTCATAACGCTTTCAAAATTCCGAGGTTACTAGGTACTTCTTAAGTATTTAAAGCTTTTTTAACGCCAGTTGTCGAACAAGAAACTCCGTGAGCTTAGCGGACCAAATAAGCAAAAAAACCTTTTCAATTTGAGCTGCCAACTTATTGGCTAAGCTTGCAAAATGCTTAAGCCCACATTCCGCAGGTTGTAGCGACTCCCAAATATTATTATTGAGGCTGGAAATTGCCTTAAGTTCCCTTAGGAAAGGCTCATCTTGTTCTTTTTAAAGCAAAAACGTGAGAAAACATACTCGATGGAAAAGTATAGTAGCACGAACTTTAATCACCTTAAAAATTGGTGTTGTAAGGGGGAACAAAATTATACAACGGATTATGATACTTCAGCTGGCTTCTCCAGATACCACAGCGAGTATAATCACAGGAGAAGCTTCAAGTTAATGATGATTAAGGAATTGGATTTTATCCTAGGCCCTTTACATAAAAGCATAAAAGAATTAATCCTTAATTTAAACCCTAGCATGAGGCATGTTTTACTGGTTTTTAGGCCCCGTTGGCAAAAATGAATGACGAAAGAAATTAACTTGCGGAATGTGGGCTTAAGAACCCTCATTACAAACTTCCTTAAAGTTGGCATGGAAACCCTGCCTGCGATAGCCTAATTCTGATCTTATCTTTACAATCTCCGAAAGTTAATGTCGATAGCATTGCTGGGTACCAAACACTTCCTTTAACTCAAATAATAAGTGCCTGACAAGCAGGCTATCGTTCTAGCTTTTTTCCGTGAACCCCTCAAGATCTTGCTTGAGATAAGCAAAGCAATATTGATACCTCTTAAATCGCTGCATTCCCTAACGATTGGTAACGGTGATTTCTGGGTGGTTTCTAAGTCGGATGTCTTCTATGATTTTTAAGTCTTTGGAAGGCTGTATTCTAAGATCAATTATAGCTTCAATGCTACTTGCCTAAACAAAGCACTTTTGTGCCTATTGTCTAAAATTTGTCTCATCCATCTATATTGCTTAACTACTTTGTGCTGCTTTCAAAACACTTATTCCTGCACCTCCAAGGCACTAGATAAGCATTTTTTTATTCTGAGTAATACCGCCCCACGATATTTTTATACCCAAGGCTGCGCTAAGCAATCAATGCTCTGATCTTTTACTCGTAAGATAAGAGAAGATAAGTAAACCTATTAATACAGAAAGGCGGGGGCCAAACTCATGGGATTCCTGTAGGTAAGGGGTGCAGGAAAATTTTTCAGGGATTTCCTACAGCAAATTCGTTCGCATTCAACTTAGGTAATCAAAGGCTTAGCTTCAAGCAGCTCTAATTATTGCATAACCCAGGCAATCTTTTTAGGTATGCTTTTGGATTTACAAGATTGATAGGCGGATAAGATTAACAATAACTGTCATAGCGACCGTTTCTTTTTTAGTAATTGTCGAAAATAACCCTTATGGCCAGGTTTGGCTCCTCCTTTAGGAGAGGGACGATTTTTCTTTTGGTTAAAGCTTGGCAATCTAGAACTATTGCTTGCATTAAGATTTAGCTTCTCTTCAAGTTCTAGCAATACGTTTTTCAAGACGCTTAATCGTTTATTGTTGCTCAATAATCAGCTTGTTCTGCTGCTGGAGGAGGGTGAAAAGCTCCTCTTAAGTTGGTTTCATGCTCTAAAATTTACTTCTTAAGCTATTCTTAGCAATTCTGCTGAACGCGTACATAAATAGTTGCCCTTCTTTACTTCCTTAATTTTTTTATAACTCTTCTTAATTATTTAAATATTTATAAAATTATTCCTATTTAATTTATTAAACAATTTAATTTTATTATTAAATAATTATATTATATAATTAAATATAATATTGATAATTATTATAAATCACATCTTTTAAATAAGGATTGTTTATGGAATGCGGCAATAATAGCTTTCTAGGTGTTTCAAGAAAACCTGATGGAGAATCTGATAAAAATAGTGGAAGTTCGCTTGCATTTATTGCTACTTCTATCAAATCAACAGCACCTATAGGAACCGCAAAAAAGGAGGCTAAGGAGAAGGAAGACGAAAAAGTTAAGGCTTTAAAAAGACAATTTTTAGAAGGATCTGTTTCTTCTCAAGATACGATCCTCTCCTTAGAGGGAGTGGAGGCAAAGGGCACTCGTAGTAAGCCCGTTGAATTTATCCCACGAGGTAAACATTTTTGCTTTTATATTGCTCCAAGATCTAGCGACTTGCTTCAAGGAAAGTTTTCGATATACCAATCTTCCCTGCAGCAAGCGATCAATAATCGAATAGCAATAAATTTTAAAGAAAAAATTGCACAAAAGTGGCTTAAAGAATTAGTAGGCACAAAAATTTTAAAGCTTCATTTGTATCCTTTATCAAAAGTAAGTGATGAAAAAGATTCTTCCCTAAAATTAAAGGAAACAATTCAGCAATCGGAAGTTTATGGAGAGGATATATTAGCTTATAAGCAAAATGCTGAGCAGATAGGAGCAGAAAAGCAGATCTTAGAGCAAAGGGATAAAGAAATATTAACTTTAAAAAATGAATTAAACACTCATCCTACTATGGTCTATAAAGAGCATGCAATGATAGAAAAGTTTAATAAAAGATTTCTAACCACCTTTGAGGAACTAGCTAAATTATCCTCTAATTTAATAGAGGCTAATGCCGATGGAAAAATAAAAGTTATCCAAGGCATAAAACAGATAATGAGTATACTTAAGAAAGACTTATCTTCTTTAAATTTAATGGAAGGCTCTCTCCCTCCTCAACAGAAAGTTTTAGCCCCCCTTGCACCTCAAGACGAAGCACTTCAGGTAATAAAAGAGATTACTAACGATAACGCTAGGAAAATAATTGATAAATTTCCATTAGAAGAGGGAGTAACAAATAATCCACAAAAGCTTGAAGTGGAGAAAAGAACGGATTTAGATATAAAAGAGTTAATTAAGCAAAAGCTATCTTCTATGGCAACTCAGCTCAACCTTCTTGAGCGTTCCACTAAAAGTAACTCCGAGAATCCAACGCTTTATAAAGAAGTAATTTCTTATCAACTCTCTATATTAAAAGATATAGGGTTATTAACAGATAAGAAAAGTTATTTAGCGTCTTTACCACAAAGGCAATCTACTAAAGAAGATGTTAGCGAGATTAAAAGATTACATTCCTCTTTAAAGCAGCTAGAAAGCCAACAAACAGCTTCTCGTTTACTCATTAATAAATTAAAGCAACAACAGAGAGTGATTGTTAAAAATTTTATAGATAAACTTTCTCAAAATGCAGATAAACAATTTGCCATAGAAAAATATATCTCAGAGCTTACAGTAGCTCATCCTCAAGCTCGAATTATTAATATGCTCCTTGAATATAAAAAACATTCTTCTCAACGCTTTGCTGTTCTGATAAAAAGCCACCGTGAGTTTACGCAGCTGGCTAATTATGCTCTGTCTAAGCTAGAAAAAAGTAATTTAAGCGAAGAACAAGTTATAGATATTAAGGCTAAATTTAAAAGCTTTTTAATATTACATATCGGTTTACACACTAGTGATCCATCCGATAAAAAAAATAGTAGCCTATATAGAGCTATGCAGGGTAGCCATTCTTCAGAAAAAGCAAAGGAAGATTGCAAACGAGCGCACCAAGAAATGTCCCAGCTCCTTCACTACATATTCGATAAACAGGTTATCCAACAACATTTTGCTTACCCTGAAGAAACTCATGTTGTTCCATATCCTGCTTTGTTCTCTTGGAATCTTGCGACCTTCACCAACATTTTTTTTAATCGAGAAAATATTTCTACAAGGAGTGAAAACAGAGAGGCAGCTAATGCTCAAGATATTATTCAAAAGCTTAGTAATAAAAAGCTTAGCGAGGATGTTGGAGGATTTAGCCGTTTGATCCAAGAGGATAGCTTAAATCTCGATGTTATTCAGCAAGAAATAGATAAGCGTTACCAAGCTTTAGAACAAAATCCTGTCTGCTTTATCTTAGATGCGCTTCTTTTTTTAAGTCGTATTGCCTCATTACAAGTCTCGGAGACAGAAGATTTCCCTTATTTTTTTAATCAGACTATGGATAAATATTCTGAAACTCTTATTAAACCCTCCAATGAATTCTCAGAGAAGTTTCCTCAAGATTATAAAAAATTACTCGGAAAAGGATTGGTGGAGTTACTAGAAGATGCATCTGATTTATCAGCTCCTTCTACAACTTTAAATTCAACATACCACAAATATTTTCAAGGCACTCGTGCAGCTATTGAAGAAAGATTAATCTCTCTTGCTAAGAAAGGTGATCACCTGACTCTCATAGAATTGATGGAATGCCACGCTCTAATAAGCATTCTCACGGGAGTAGAAGAAATTCTTAATATAAACAAAGGGCATCAAGAGCATGGTTCTTCAGCAATGCAATCTTCTCTTGAAACAATTCTAAGAAATTTAGAATCAAAACATCAGACTGGCAAATTGGAACTAAACTGATATCAATAAGGAAAAGAGATTAAATTTATTTTTTAATGAAAAATTTAAATTAGGAAAAGTTTTTGAGGGGCTCTAACGCTTAAGAGCTTTAAAAATTAGCCTGCTAACCTCCAAAACTTTAGGAAAACTAAAGTTTTTTTCTTGCCGTTGTTTGCTTTACTGACCTTCAAGGCTGCCTATCCTTGTTATACCGCATCTGCAGGCGTGCTAAAGAGCTTGGAAAAGGATTTAAGAAGTTAAGCCTTAAAGCGTCTGACAGACATAGCCTTTGATCCCTCTTGGCTTTGCTATCCTGGCACCCTTTCCCTTCTTCTTCGCGATAGGCTTTCACCCAAGAGGATTCAAAAAAGGCTATCTTTTTGGGACGTTTACAATTTATATTCTTAAATTTTCATGCCACGCTCTTTAGCACGCCTGCAGATGCGGTATAACAAGGATAGGTAGCCTTGAAGGTCAGTAAAGCAATCACCGAAAAGAGAAATCCTTAGAAAGACTCGTAGAGGCAAAGGATAAACGGCTTTAATTATTAACACGCCTAGGATAGTATAGCGGAATGAATTCTTAGACGTCCCTTCTTGCCCATGCTTTTATTTTTCCTCCATCCTTTAAAGGCCTCACCCAAAACCTATAAAGTTATGCTTCCTCTGTGCGCTAGAGCTTTGGTATAGTTGAATCAATTAGTTATGCGATAAATGAGCTTTTTTTCCTAGCTTGCCTATATTTTTGTTTTCAAGCTAAATTTATAGCTCTTAAGCGTTGAAAAGCCATCTTATCGCATACGCTTCTTATCATTTACGCAACAACGTCCTTATCCGAAAATAATTGATCCCCCCTATGACCGCTTACTTAGTTTCCTAATAATCAATCTTGACTTAAAAATGTTTTATTTAATTTTTATATTACATTTAAATATAGATTTTGCTATTTTTTAATAAACTACTAAAATACTAAACATTTAAATAGATAATTTTTGACTATAAAAATCTAAAAATAAAATTTATTTTTTATTAAAACAGAGTTTTTATTTATTTGAAAAACATATTGCTAATCTTTATATTTATAATTTTTAAATTCTTAAAAGGTATCATTCATGACATTTTTTTCATCTATAGAAAGATCCTCTGCAGCCTCCAGAACTTCCTATTTTGCAAAAGCAAGCTTTATAATGCATCCAAACGTTTTCCTAAGGCCCCCTCATTTTGGCATTCAAAAAATCTCTTTCGATCAACCTGAATTTTTCCATTCTATTTTTTCATTAAAAGATTTAGTAATTAAAAATCATGAGATGAATTTAGATTATTTTATAGTGCTCAGCCAAGACGAATTTCAGAACATACAGGTTTACGACGCTAACCTTTTTATAAAATATGTCTGGAACGATCAGTTGAGCAGTTTAACTTCACCCCCTAAACATTTTGATCGAGATTTTGTAATTTACCGTACTAATTGGGCCGAGGAAAATAATGAGCTTTATTATTTTTGCAGCCGTGAGGATCTTTTGGATCCCCGCTATATACAATATATTAGAGGTCATGACATCGAGGCGAATGAAGAAGACCGCCAAGAAGCTTTTATTTCTATTGCTCAAGACTACGCAAGAGGAACTGGGCTCTTTGGCCAAAATTATACGCAAGCATTTGCTTGGTATGAACGTGCCGCCCAATTTCATCATCCGGTAGCTCTTTGCTGCCTAGCTATTATGAAAGAAGATGGACAGGGTACAACTCTTTCCTTAGAACAAGCATTTTCTTACATGCACGCGGCTGCCAAACATAATGAGCGCATGCAAGATCCTAGAATCAATTACATGCTTGCTCGTTATTATGAAGAAGGAATTGGAACAGAAAAAAACTCTCAAAAAGCATTAAAATTTTATTTAAAAGCTGCTGAAAAAGGTTTTCTTGATGCTTCTCAAAAAGTAGAAAGTTTACAAACGACAAACTGTCCATAAAGGTGAACTTGAAATAGAGGGAGAAGGGGATGCTAAAAAGCAGCGATAACAGCTAAGTGCTCATTATTCCCTCTCTTTTGTTAAGCATTTCAGGATAAAATTAGATAAAATTATTTACGAAAGTTAGGGTACTTAATTCTAATATTTTTTAATTTCCTATTAACCTGAATGTTGAGTTTATCTATTTATCGCTGAACAGGATAAATAATTTTAACGACACAAGACCTCTACATGGTTAAAAAATATTTGCTTCTTAACGAATACTTAACCACGAGAGGTCAAAAATGTGTTTAGTAGAATTAACTGTAATGTTGATGATTTTTGGAAATCTTTTAGCAAAGAATAGGATCAACATCTCATTGCTTCATCTAAACCAAAACATGGCCCTAAACCTAATTGTCAGTCCCAGAGATGATGACGATCGTTATTTTATTTCACCAATCGAATTATAGAAACTTCAAACATTTTTACCATCATGTTAATACCCATATGCATCAAGAATTTCCTAAGCTTGATAGTTACAGCCGCTTCGTTTATTTAAAGAAAACCATATTTATGCCTTTATATGCTTATCTTTATAGCTTAAGAGGAATACCTACAGGAATTGCATTCATTGATTCTACCTCTATTGACGTTTGCCATAATAAAAGAATTACAAGAAATAAGGTCTTCAAAGGTTTAATTAGAAGAGGAAAAACCACCTCGGGCTGGTTTTATGTTTTTAAACTTCATTTGATTATCAATGATAAGGGAGAGGTTCTATCTTTTCAACTTAACTATGGCAATGTTTCTAATGTTTCTATCGTTGATATCTTGTCAAAAGACCTTATGGGAAAGCTGTTTGGCGACACAGGATATCTTTCCTCTCAATTAAGCCAAAAGCTTATTAATCGCGGCTTAGAGCTATTGACAAGCATACGATCGAATATGAAACAGAAGTTAATGTCTTTTCAAGACAAAATTCTGCTAAGAAAAAGATCTATAATCGAAACTGTAAACGATCAATTAAAAGATATCTCTCAAATTGAACATACTCGCCATAGAAGCATAGGGAATTTTCTAGCCAACATACTGGCAGGAATAGCAGCTTATTGCCACCAACCAAAAAAGTCTTCTTTGAGATTTTCTGGTCAAGGAACCAGTCTCTTGATTGCAGCCTAAAAAACTCAAAACTCAAGTTAGTAAAGGTGCTTTGTTGCCCTAGCCTTGCTTCATCTTCAAACCAAACTTCGATCTTTTGATTAGAGAATTGTTTATTTAAAGCGGTAATGACTTCTGGAATTTTTTTTAAGGCTTCTTGTTCTCTTAAGTTGGCTTTATAGTGCTGGGTTTGATTTAATTCGAGCTGTAGAAGCTGAGACAGCTGTCCGATTTCTGCTGGCAGACTGGCGAGCCGTTTTTGATTTAAGTGCTGATTACTTGTTTAAAAATAAGATGGCTAAAAGTTTTTATTTCATTTTAGCTCACCTCAATTTAAAAAGTACTTACAACCATTCTACAATGGAAAACGCTGCCTTATTTTTTCTGCAATATCTTTCAAAGGATTTTCCGCTAATTCAAGTTTGGTAAGCTGAAACAGTTGTCCTATTCCTGCAGGAAGGCTGGTGAGCTGGTTTTGATTTAAGTGAAGCACTTGCAGCTCAGAAAGCTGCCCGATTTCTGCAGGCAGACTGGTGAGCTGGTTTTGATTTAAGAGAAGATATTGCAGCTGAGACAACCGCCCTATCTCTGCAGGCAGACTGGTGAGCTGGTTTTCTCTTAAGTCAAGCGCTTGCAGCTCAGAAAGCTGCCCGATTTGTGCAGGCAGACTGGTGAGCTGGTTTTGATTTAATTCAAGCGTTTGCAGCTCAGACAGCAGCCCGATTTCTGCAGGCAGGCTGGTGAGCTGGTTTTGATTTAATTCAAGCGTTTGCAGCTCAGACAGCAGCCCGATTTCTACAGGCAGACTGGTGAGCTGGTTTTGGCTTGAATCAAGTTCTTGCAGCTGAGACAGCTGCCCGATTTCTACAGGCAGACTGGTGAGCTGGTTCTGATTTAAGTAAAGCACTTGCAGCTCAGAAAGCTGCCCGATTTCTGCAGGCAGACTGGTGAGCTGGTTTTGGCTTGAATCAAGTTCTTGCAGCTGAGACAGCTGCCCGATTTCTGCAGGCAGAGCGGTGAGCTGGTTTTGATTTAAGTGAAGCTGTAGCAGATTAGACAGCTGCCCGATTTCTGTAGGCAGACTGGTGAGCTGGTTTTGGCTTGAATCAAGCTCTTTCAGCTGAGACAGCTGCCCGATTTCTACAGGCAGACTGGTGAGCTGGTTTTGATTTAAGTAAAGCACCCGCAGCCTAGGCATCAGCCAGATTTCTGCAGGCAGAGCGGCAAGCTGGTTTTGGCTTGAATCAAACATTTGCAGCCTAGACATCAGCCCGATTTCTGCAGGCAGAGCGGTGAGCTGGTTTTGATTTAAGTGAAGCTCTTGCAGCTGAGACAGCTGCCCAATTTCTGCAGGCAAACTGGTGAGCTGGTTTTGATTTAAGTTAAGCCATTCCAGCTGGGACAGCCGCCCAATTTCTGCGGGCAGAGCGGTGAGCTGGTTTTGATTTAAGTGAAGCCCTTGCAGCTGAGACAGCTGCCCGATTTCTGTAGGCAGAGCGGTGAGCTGGTTTTGATTTAAGTTAAGCTGTAGCAGATTAGACAGCTGCCTAATTTCTGCAGGCAGAGCGGTGAGCTGGTTTTGATTTAAGTTAAGCTGTAGCAGCTCAGGCAGCTGCCCTATTTCTGCAGGCAGAGCGGTGAGCTGGTTTTGATTTAAATCAAGCCATTGCAGCTGAGGCAGCCGTCCGATTTCTTCAGGCAGGCTGGTGAGCTGGTTTTGATTTAAGTAAAGATTTTGCAGCTTAGACAACTGCCCGATTTCCGTAGGCAGAGCAGTGAGCTGATTTTGATTTAAGTAAAGCACTCGTAGTTGAGACAGCTGCCCGATTTGTGCAGGCAGAGCGGTGAGCTGGTTTTGATTTAATTCAAGCGTTTGCAGCTTAGACAACTGCCCGATTTGTGCAGGCAGAGCGGTGAGCTGGTTTTGATTTAATTCAAGCGTTTGCAGCTTAGACAACTGCCCGATTTCTGCAGGCAGGCTGGTGAGCTGGTTTTGATTTAATTGAAGCCATTGCAGCTGAGGCAGCCGCCCGATCTCTGTAGGCAGGTTGTTGAGCTCGTTTTCTCTTAAGTCAAGAGTTTGTAGCTCAGACAACTGCCCGATTTCTGCAGGCAGAGCGGTGAGCTGGTTTTGGCTTAACTGAAGTTCTTGCAGCTGAGACAATTGGCTTATTTCTGCAGGAAGACTGGTGAGCTGGTTTTGATTTAAGTTAAGCCATTCCAGCTGGGACAGCCGCCCAATTTCTGCAGGCAGAGCGGTGAGCTGGTTCTGATTTAAGTTAAGCCATTGCAGCTGGGACAGCCGCCCAATTTCTGCAGGCAGAGCGGTGAGCTGGTTTTGGCTTAAGTTAAGCTCTTGCAGCTGAGACAATCGGCCTATTTCGGGGGGTAAATAAGTCAAGCCTACTCTAGATAAATCTAAATCCGTGATATTTTTACAATTTTCTTCAATCCAATCTCTAAGAAGCTCTCCTTTTTTTTGTAGAGGCAAGTGCTTAATTTCTTCTCGGCTCAAGTATTCTTCCCCACCAGGAAGTTTTTTCCAAAGTAAAAGGCGATTAATATTTAAGAGATAAGAAGAGTAATTAGCCAGCGTTAAGCCTCTTTTTTCTTCTGTTTTCCCTTTAAATTCCAAAGAAGAAATAGATTTAGCTAAGGTAAAAACTTGCTTAAAAGCTTGATAAACTTTTTCAGTAGAGGTAAGTCCAGGATTGAATTGATAAACTTTAGCTAGCATAAGAGTTCGCTGGGTAGTGGTATTCTTCGTGGGAAAATGAAACTGTGCTATTTTTTTATAAAGAGAAGGCATCACTTCAGTAGCCAGCAGATGATGCCATCTTTTACAGACGCTAAATAAGGGAGGAACTACGCAAGCCTCTAAGATAGGGAGCAGCAATTCATTGGGCAAGCTTTCAATAGAAATCGATGAGATAGGATGCATTTTATTTCCTTGGGTAGTGACAAATTTTTCAGCATTTTTATTTTTTAAAGACAATATAAAAAATTAAAAAGCAAGTCAAACGAATTCGTATCCTTATCAATGAAAAACAACTCACAGAGCCAAAAATTTGGCATATAGTTCTGCTTACTGGTAGCCTAATTTCCTAGAGCAAAAGTCTCCTCCAAGGCCTTGAATAACTTTTAAAGCATCATTTCTTTTTTTCCATCCAAGACTTGTCCACTTCTTGGCTTAGCCTCCCTCCTCTCCTTCGAGATACTAAAAGATCTATACCCTGCATATAAGATGATCGATAGGAAGCTTGCTTATCAGCGGTGCCACGTAAAATCGCTAAGATGCTAAAGGTAATGATGTCGAACAAACTACAAATTTGGTTCCGTCGTTTCCTTGGATCTTCCAGCTTCTTAAATACAATAAAAACACTATTTGGCCTATGGGCATTCATTTACCCATCCTTCTTAAGGAAAGGAATGATAATCATATCCCTTGCTTTACCGGCTTAATTCTTTCTGTACTTTTCTAATATTCCCTAGTTTTTTCACTCTTTTGCTACTGATAAAACAATATATTAATAATTAAGTATTTATTTTTAAAATTATTTTGAAATTACAAATTAACAAACTAAGTTAATGCTTTTTATTTAAAAATAATTTTATAATAGTTTTGTAAACATAGTATCTTAATATTAATTTAATATGGTTATCTATGGATGATAGTTCGCGTAGCCCCTTTGTCAGAGCCAACCTTGATACCTTATCTCTAGAGGGCTGGAATACCCTTGTTGGCCAAATGTTAGACAGTCAACAGGAAGCTGTCAAAAAAGATGGAAGAAAGTATATTTACTTAAACCCCCGCGAAAATGAAATCGCCTTAGGTCGTGAGAAGGAAGTTTCCTCGAGTTTTAAAAAACTGACTCATGAAAAAATCATAAGAATTTTTATTAGTAAGTTACCCCCATATTTGAGCGAAGATCAAGTAATTGAAACGCAGAAGAATATAAACAGAATTTTTAGCACAAAAGAAACAACAACTCTTTCCAAAAAGTTTTTTAGCATTTTTAGCTCTTCTTCTATTGGAAGTAAGCTACCTATCGAGATAGTTATAAATCATCGAGCTGTTCTTGGAGAGTTAGAAAGAACACTACCAGAAACTGTTCAAATTCTACGCTCTACAGCAGGGCAGACGGGAATATATTTTCTACATCATACCGATTATAGTGAGGCTCCTCTTGCTCTAAAATTAATGCCCCATCCTACCACACATCTGATTGCTGATCATTTTTATAGAAGGCTAAATTTTTCAACCCCTCTTTATACAGCATTCCCTAGAGAATCAGAGTTAGGACAACTAGCTTTAAAGAAGCTAGAGGATTTGGCGTTAAATGATTTAAGAGAAAAGTATGACCTGGCAGAAGATAGCCAAGAAGCAGAAATTTATGGGGGAAAAATTAGGCAACTAGAATATCAGCTAGAAAGTACTCAACATATAATGGTAATGAAGTATGTTCCAGGCACAACTTTTGCTGAACTGCCGGTAGATGAATTGATGAAAGCCTTAACGCAAGAGAAAATTTTATTGGATATAGGAGCAATGATCTTTTTAGACGTATTATTACATAATACAGATCGCATGCATCCTGAAAGATCAAATAATTTAGATAATTTACTATTACAACCTGAGGCCTCAGAGGAGGGAAGAAGTATAGCTTTAATTGATCATGATTTTAAAGTTGATAGTAGAAATTGGACAACTGTCACTAAGACTCTTGTAAAGTTAGCAAAAGGGGAATTAACTGAAAAAATTATTGATAATTTATGCACCTCTATTAACATTAAACTTAAAGATGATCCTGTAACAGCTGAAAATTACCAAAAAAGTTTAAAAAAAGAGGATAAAATTAAATTTTTCTTACAAGAGGGTTTTCGTAAAGGAGCCCATAGTTTACTACAAGCTTGCGAAGACTCAGAAGTATTACCAGCATTATTAAATGTTTCTTCCTCTGGTGATCTCTCTTCACAAGAAGCAGTGCTTTCTGATAGGGTAGAAATATTCAAAAAACTATTAAAAATCGTGAAAAAAGAATTTCATTAATAAAATATAAGTAGGGAAAAAATGAGTGCACCTGTTAGAGGAGAATATCATGACTTGGCAGCTCGAGCAGATTTTTTAAAAAAGTTTACTTTAACATTTAGTAGCCCTTTAAAATTAAATAAAGACACCTATAATCGCATAAAATATTATGCGCCAAAGGCTCTCAAAACCCATTTTCTATTTAATTTAGAGAAACTATATTATCAATTGATAAAAAAGAGCCATCCCGTTAATTATGAAAAATATAAGCTAATGGTTAAGGATGTAGAAAAATATCTAAAAACCAAACAACAACAGCTCACTTTACTAAGCAACGATCTATTAGTAGATGTGCAGGATCCGTGGTTATTGGCTTACACTCAAACTAAAAACATGTCTTTACAAGAAGCTAGTGAGCATCTACAAGACCTTTTATTTTCATGGGAAGAATTAGCCAAATATGAGCTTGAAGATTTTATTCCTTTAGACTTAAAAGACTTGGATGACTACATGCAGAAGCTAGAGGAAATTTATCGACCCTTATTAGAAAAAAGCTGCCCAGTTGAAGATAAGCCTTTAGAGAATCAAAAAATCAACGAGCTAGCTGATAGAATTTCTACTTTAAGAGATAAAATTGAACATCATAATTTTTCCGAAATTTCTCACCTATGTCAAAATATTCGGACTATTGTACATGTCACAAGTTAAGCTAGGATTAAAATTTAGGGTTGATAGATGAGTAGACGAACAAAATCCACCAAAGTTAAGATTAATGATGAGGGAAGATGAGTGGGCCTGTTGAGAGGTAATATCATCATTTGGCGCGTGGGGCAAGTTTTTGTAAAAGGTGCCAGAGTAGAGCGAGTTTAAAATGCAATTCTGCAGGCATCTATAAATTTAAAGATGCTTGCAAATTGCTAGTTTTTCTAGGGGCTGCCCTTTTTGATTCCTATTGATTCCTCCACCTCAAAAATTTAAAGAGCACGATCCCCAGATCGCTTACATACAAAAAATTTTGTAGGTAATAGCTTACCGAGTACGTATTGTAGGTATGGCTTCTGCCAGAAAAGCTAGAATCAATCTTGCTTGCCGATAAAAAGTTTTTGACAACACGATGTAATACTTCCTTTCCTCTTGTGCTGTACGCAGGCTAGCTACCTAAGAACAACTTACGTGCAATGACTAGATTTTTTAAAGCTTCTTCTACGCGGTCGATAAGAAAAGCCTTAAAGAACTAGCTGATAAAGTCTCTTTATTAAGAGGCAAGATTAAAAATCAAAATCTGGTAAAAATTTCTCTCTATTTTAAAATGTCTAATTCTTACATTTTATTAATAACTAAAACAAGCAAAGCTAATTTTTTTTTAATTTAAAAGCTATTTCTAGTAGATTGCTAATTTAAAGATAACTAAATAGCAAGCTAAGATCCAATGCTTGCTATTTAGTCTCTTTTTTAAATTATCGTGTAGCTTAACGGACGGGACAGGCACCTGTTGCACAAGCAGCTTCTAACTCTTCATCGCGCATTTCAATGCCTGAATAATCGATATCTTTCAACTTAGCCACATAGGTATCATAATTTTCCTTAGTGACCACTTCCTGCGGTAAATAAGCATATCCTAGGTCTTCGGCATTTTTTGTAGGATCATTACGAAATAAGAAGGAAACTCCTACATAAGTATCCCAATTTTCTAACAGCCAGTCAATAATAGCAGGAACCTCGGAAGGATCGTAAGAGATAGTGTTGGAAACATTCTGCTCACACCAAGTTTCTTGTAAAAGCTTGTACCACTCGAGCTGATAAACAGCCGAATCAGTGTTTACCTCTACTTCTTCCACTTTACCATTCTTTCTGGTGACCATCATCCGCGTAAACGAAATATTCTCAAATTTTACAGGAAATTTAACAAGTACAGATTCTGGCTCGTAAGGTTTTTCTACCACCGTATAACCTGCAGCTCGAAAACGTCCCACTAAAGGATCATGCTTAGAATAAGTGATATTATTAAAAATATATTTTCCTAGCGGCAAATGCACTCCTTCTGGCACTTCCCCCCATTCTTCTGTTCCCATGATTTTGCTTAAGGTACCACTAGGTTTCACACAAGTGACGTTTTTAGGCAAAGGAGAATTGAGCTCATTAGCCATGCTA
This sequence comes from Neochlamydia sp. S13, assembly GCF_000648235.2. Classification (NCBI taxonomy): domain Bacteria; kingdom Pseudomonadati; phylum Chlamydiota; class Chlamydiia; order Parachlamydiales; family Parachlamydiaceae; genus Neochlamydia; species Neochlamydia sp. S13. Next base: position 1,577,087 of record NZ_AP017977.1, read on the forward strand.
TAAGCCGCACTTACAGTGATATTACGCATACGCTTGTAATCATAGGCAGTCAGATCACTTCTTGCACGAATGCCTGTTAAGCCAACTCCACATAGGTGCAGAAAATCATTATTGAGATGCCAAGCTTCTTGAAGAATTTCATCTCTTAAGTTAACCATTGTTTGACGGTAGTTCATTCTACCGGCTAGATAAAGAGCTCTCTCTAAGCCAATTTTATCCCCTTTAAAAGCTAATACATTTACCTCGGTTAAGTTGCAAAAACTTTTATTACCTAGAAGAATTTCTACACAAGGATTACAGCCTTTAAACCAAGGTGCCCGTCTTTCAGCTTCCATGGCATTAATAAAACCAGGTTCGGATCCCCCCGAATCCATCATGAGTTGAAAAAGGCTTTCTAATTCTGCTTTGGTTGGTTTCTGGCGAAAAAGAAGGCTATTATTAGATTGCTGACGATGAGCATTCCCTTTAAGCCACCATTCTTTTTTTGCTACCGCAAACTCTTCCCATTCTGGTTGGGCATATTCAAATAGCGCTATCTGGGCTGAGCGGCGGCTAGAAAGAATGGTACCCAGCCAGTTGACGATATCTAAAATATCAATACGAGTCAGAAGCTGATCAGCACGGTCGGATAAAATTTTAGCAATCGCTTTAAAAGCTTTAGCAATTTGCTCATCTCCAGATGAAATCCAGCCATACCCTTTAAGGCGTGTCCCTGCAGGTCGGATCTCAGAAAAATCAAGTACTAAAGTTCTAGCAGGATATTTACCTGCCACCAGTTTACCCACAGCTTTTGCCCAAGCAATCGCTGAATCCCCGACTTTAATTGTCCATGTCTTCGTTGCAGAATCATAAGTTTCTACATTATTCTGTTCGCCACCTTTGCCTGTTCGATTAGAACGAATCACCCGAATCTCTTGCAAAGGTCTACGAAAACCATTTAGAGTGCCAGTAATAGGCCTAAAGCCTACCCCGCAACCTTGTAACAAGAGCCAAAGCACATCGACGATATCATAGACTGTTTCCACATGGGTATAAGAACAATTAAACATGCTAGACTCACGTTTACGGCTCAACTCCGTTCCACCCAACCATAAAGTTCTGCCGGCAGGTGCTACTTGACGATTAAGAATAAGCCCGCGTAGCTCTTCCAATTCGTCATCCTCGCGATCACTCAGATTACGCCCTAAAGCTCTTTCCCACAGCCAGTGCTGATGGCTAATTACTCGTTCAACAACTTGATCCCAACTTTCTAGCAAAGTTTCTCCCTCATTAATAGGGCGATGATATGTTCTCAAAGCTGTGGCCATAGCCCTTGCTGTTGGTTTTGTCATGATCTTTAATCCTTCCATAGATAAAATATTTTAAAGCTCTCTCTTTCTCTCTTTTCTAAAAACACAAGATGTTGTGGTATAAAAGCAAAAAACCACTACTGCTTGTGTTTTTAAACGTCCAAGGTATCTCTCTTTTTGCCTTAAAAGTCAATATCGACTTTTTTTTTAAATCCTCCTTAGAAGAAAAGGGAAAAGAGCTTTTAAGTTGTTGATTCTAAAAGAGCTAAAACGGATTAAAAAAACCTTTTTTCAGTTACTTATAGCGTTAAGAATAAAGAGCTTAAGTTCAATAAAAATACTTTCCTTTTTTATTTAAACATTTTCACAAGCTCTATCAGTTTGGCATCTTTAAGATGGATTGGATTTTCTAAAGCATGAGAAGCTCTTTGCTTTAAAATTTTTTGAATTTTTTGCTCTTCTTGCTCTTGATCTAGTAAATGATAGTAGTCGGCGCAGATTGTCAAAAGCTCTTGAAAGTCTTCTTCTGTCTCAAGCATAGGAAATGTTTGACGAACAAGTAGACGAAATAGTTCAGGATTGCCTCCATTAGATAAAAAAGTAAGGACTTCTAAGCTCAAATCTAAATCCTGCGCTTTTTTAATGCTTTGAATGATATGTAAGATCATTTTATCCGAGCTTTCGGGGTCAGAATGATAAAAAAGACGCGCCCGTAAAAAATCAAACCAAGCTACATCCTTACAATAAGGTCCAAAACTCTCTAGCAGATCAGCCGCATAAGGATAATGATGGCCATCAATCTGCTCTGCAATATAATCATATAAAAATGTTTCTAAATCATGGGCACACCCTTGCGATACGCTTTCGAATATCTTTAACGGGTCAGCTCCCTCATCAGCATGCTTACCAAGAATCATTTCTAGATTGGCCATTGCATCTTGAATGTCTGCTGGATAAGCACATTTCCCTTGATCATAAGCAAAAATTTGATGATCTAATTCATCGCAAAAAATAGATAGACAGGGTTTTTCATTTACAAAGCGGCGCCATAATTCGAAAACCACTAAATATATTTGATCTTGCTCACTTGCCTCTAAATTTAAATCTGCGACTAAACCCTCGCACAATTCCTCTGGTGAATCCGCATCTTGCGCCAACGCCAGCAGGGAAACTTTATCTAAAGCCATATCTTTTTGACGTAATCTGTCAAATAACTCTTCATGAGAAAGAAGACGATAATCCTCAACTTGCCAAGGTTGCACCTGGGTATTAGGATTTAACAACCAATTGATACGCAAAGAATTAAACAAAGCACGTTGCTCAATATTCATAGGAGTATGCCACCCTTTTTTATATAAAAAATCATATCATATTTATAATAAATAATCTAGGTAAGTAAGCAAGAAAGATAAAGAGGTTTGGAGGCGAAAGCGCTATTAAAGTTAAATTAAAAAACAGGCGAAAATTTAAAGGAATAAAGGAGCTATCAACATTTAATAATTTCTAACTTGGGAAAGGTGCTTTTCCATTTGATGGACCCGATCTTGCAGCTCTACAAACAAACCTTCTAAGGCTCGGCATTTTCTGTCAAATTCTAGAGTGTTTTTTAAAGTACCGTCTAGAGTATTTTTTAGAGTAAGAGAAGAGTTGCTTAAAACAGGGCAAAAGTTTGAGCTTGGTAAGCTCCATGACTCTGAATTACTTTCACTCAGCGGTGGCCTATCACTGTCTTGTGCTATCATTCTTTTTCTCCAAAAGTAATGTGCTGACTAGAATATCAAAAAATTCATATTAGTGACAAGCGCAAACTAAGAACTAACAATAGGTAAAAGCTATGCAAAATGCTCATGAGTTTAAGGTAGCTTAGCCTCTTACAAATATTTTCAATCCAATTTTTAAGGCCTTAAAAGGCGAATAGATTCTTGAGAAATGAAACCTATTAAATGATCGGGGGTTCGTATTTTTAACACCCTTCCCTGTTTTCCAGATTCCAACACCTCTACTTTACATCCTCCTCTTAAAGGCTGCAAAGTGACTAAAGCCGAGTTAAGATTTTTTTCTCCATATAAGTGGGTCGCATGAATCAAAACACCTTCTATAGGCTCCAAATATTGGCTATAAATGATGCTACAAAAAAATAAGGCGTTTACAAGCACTACGCTACTCACCAGAAGTTTTAGCCCTACATAATTTTTCCATACCAATAAAGAGGCCAGGCTACATAAAAGAAAAGTAAAGACACATAAAATTTCTAGACGCTCGGGTAAAGAAAAATAAAAGTGAAAGAAAAAAAATTTTTTAAATGAAGAAGGTGACTGAGTAGGAGGGATCTTCAACTTAGCAAGCGTTTCTTTTAATTTAAACTCAACCTCAAGATCGCGTGGCCTTAAACGCTTAGCCTGATAGAAATAAAAAGCCGCCCAGGGATATTGCTCAAGATTATAATAGGTTTCGGCCAAGTTACTATACAGGGCACCATTGCCCTGCAGAGGGCAATAAAGCTTATCCAAAGAATGATAAATCATCAGTAATCTGTTGAGGGCTTGGCGGCGATGAAAAAAATTGTTAGATTGCGCAGCTTCTTGATAGGCTGCACGCGCTTGCTCTAAGAGGGGTACGGAAGGATTGGAAAAAGAAAAGATGAAAAAATTTAAGAGAGCATATCCCGCTGCTAGGCTTACCAAAACATACAAATAAACAGTTTTATTAACCATACTTAATCTCTTGGAGTTTTTTGTACAACCGCTGACATTCTTCTAAAGCTTGGAAATAGAGCTTTTCATCTGACCCTGCGCCACTATAACGCTGAAAATCTATAGACAACAGCAAAGCACGTACTTCGCCCGCAACCCCCTCCAAAGGCAGATCTACTCCTAGAGCTTCTTGGTGATTAATTAGGCCGCATTCAAATAATTGCTGGATTAACAATCGATGAAGCAATTCAAAAAAGAGAGGAGAATTTTGAGGAGCCTTCAACATTTCTTTATATATGCATAGGCTCGTTTTCTTTTTTACTTTCCTTCCTTGAATTTTCCATGAGATTTGTAATTTATATTGCAGCCCTACTACACCTAAACTTAAAGGAATTAACCCTATTACCCACCAAGAACCCAAAATTTTATTCTTTAAATCTGCAAGTCCTAAAGATCGCATGGCATAAAAAGCTAAAGGAGGCAGAGGCTGATAGCTTTTTATCCATTCTGCTAACGTCTCCTGGCTTTGAAAGTTTATAGGGGGAGAAGAGACCCGATCAGTAGGTAAAATATGCTGGCTAGGAGAAATAGTAAGAGCAATAGGAGGGCTATGCAAAATTTTATATTTCTCGCTTTTAGGATCAAAATAAGAAAATTGAATAGAAGGTAGACTTTTAATATCTGTAGAGAGAGGATAAAGCTTTATCTCAAAATTTTTGCTATGATCTTCTTTTCTACCTACCGCAGGAAGGTCATTTTCTTTAAAAAGGCCACTAAAGCCTGGTTGGCAGCAAATTTCAGGAAGAGAAACGCTATCCCAATTCGAGGTTTTGCCTTTAATGCTTACCCTCACAAACACAGGATCTCCCTCGTTAAGGGTTGCCGCACTCAGTAAGTTTATATCCATCGTAAATTCTCCAAAAGCTCCATTAAAAGAAGCTGGCTGATCTTCTAATGGAAAAGGTTTTACGATTAGTTTAACAATGGGCGCCTGAGAGCTAAGATGAGTGGCTGTAAACTGTTTATTGCCTCTAGCATCTTCCACATATACCACTCCTTCGATCCTAGAAGGCCCCCAAGCATATTCTCCAGGTTTAATCGCTTGAACTTGCTGAGAAATTTCAAAAAAGCTTAAATCTTTTTCTGTCCAGGTGCGGATATCAGGACGGCCTACTTTCTGCAACCCTTCAGCTTCCAACATAGGCAATACTTCTTTTAAAAGAGCGATATTGCCTTTATATATATAGCGATAAACTAATTTTGTTTCTTGGCCTGGATATAATTCTTTAAGACCTTCGCTATAAGCCTGCAGTTGAAGAGTAGACTTAAGGTTTTCATCCGATGATACTAAAGGAGAGGCAAGAGGAGCTTGAATTTCATAAGTAATAGGCAAAGTTTTAAAGGTTTTCCCATCCACTTTTAAAGATAAAGAAGAAAGTGTGTAAGTTCCTTGATTTTGAGGAGGCAGAGTAAATTGATAAATACTGACGGTTAATGGACTGTCGGGAGAGATTTTTACACTTCGTAGCAAATCAATCTTTAAAAATCGATCGTTTAAAAGGGCACTTGATTCCTCTACTTTCTGATCGCTATTATGCGTAACTTCTAATGTGCCTTTTAAGGGCCACCCTTGATGCAAAGTAGCTGGATCAAGAAAAGCACTTACAGAGATATTTGCTAAGACCGAAGATTGAATCAAGATAAACCCTAAAAAACCTAGAATCCACTTCAGTTCCAAACGATAAAAAAGAAAAGCTACCATGGCTTTAAACCTTCTTTGATGAGAGCAGGTTGAGAAGGCAATGGTTGATCTTGCGTATTCATCTGCTGGATCAAACGTGCCATCTCTTCAAAAGATGATTGAAAAAGCTGAAGAGATGAAGTTTGTAAAGTGGATTCCATAAAGCACTTACCTGTTTTATTAGGTTCTTTCATCTTTGTGAGGGCCTCTTGCCAGATATCCAACACTTTTTCCTGAGCCTTCACAAGCCTAGGTAAATCTAACGACGAAGCTTGAACAAGGTCTACGATTTTTTTAGCCAGCCTATTTCCTTGCTGAAATAAAGGAAACACTTCGTTCCAGGGAGAAAATTGACAACGTTCTTCCCTCCCCGCTGCGGAAGCTCTGGCATTAAACTTTGCAAGTTGCTGGGCATAGGCAGCTTGATGAAAATAGGAGGAAAATGTTAGCAAATATTCCTGGGAGGAAAGAATAAATAAATCTGCCTCACGCGTAGTTTGAGCTTGGCTTTCTTGCAAACGAGCGAGAAGTCTTGCCTGAGCTAATGCATGCCTCTGTTCGCCTATAGCAGCTTCAAGGACTAGATCTGGACGAACATGAATATCTGCATGAAGAATTAAAAGCACACGCCTTAACTGCTGAAAAGATTCATTAAAATACAATTGAGCTTTTAAATCTTGCAAAAGTTGAAGCTGGTCAAAACTAGCCTGTAAATTATTTTCGATCGCCTCCATACCAGCTTTAAGCCTCTCATGTTCTGAGGGCAAGGCAATCCTATCCAGTTTTTGCTTTAAGAAAAGCAGCGTATTAAATTCTAAAGGATCTTGTAAAGCGGCTAGTGAAAAATCATTTAAAAGACTGGCTATATTCTCTTGAAAAGAATCTTGCGCAAAAAGAAGATGCATAAAATGCTCTAGCCCCTCCATTGCTATTTCTAGGCTAGCTTCAGCGGCAGTAAAATCGCTCTTTGAAATTAAGGGAGCTATCTTATTAAAATGTTTGGCAGCTCTTTCCAATAAGAAAAAATTTTTATCTCTCTGTAGTTGAATGGTAAGTGCTTTCCATAGCGGAAGCCAACTCATTACATGCCTGTTAAAAAGATCTCGATATTTATTTTCTAAAGAAGCTGTCAGAGGGTTTTCCAACAAAAAATTAAGATCTTGCTTGAGCAGCTGCAATCCTGTTGCTAACCAAGGAAGACTTTGTGGGGGTGCTGCCTGCACCATAAGATTCTCTCTAGCTTTTTCGCGTATGTCTACCATAACCATTTTGGAAAGAGTAGCTGCTCGGCCTAAAGGATAAACCTTTTGACACGCATCTTGCCCGCTAACTTTTAATAGTTGACATTCAGCTTCTTGAACTAAAGGAATTTTTTCTAGAAAACGTTTAAAAAAGTAAAGCGCTTTAAAATAAGAATCTTGAAGAGGTGACGAAAAAGTCTGCGAAACTTGGCTTAACCTCTCCCCCTGATAGAAGTTAGCAAGAGCAAGATTTCTAAGGACGCGATACCTTAATAAAGGCGCGCTAGTCTTGTCCCTCGATAAAGCCTGCAATATCTCGATAGCTTCCTCTTGCTTTCCTTGTGCCGCCAAAGCAGTCCCTAAATTATAGGTCACCACACTTTTTTCCCATGCAGATAGATCTTCTGCTAGCATTTTCTGATAGATATTGGCTGCTTCAACATAATTTTTAGCTGAAAAATAATCGGCTCCCCGTTGCATCGACTCCTGCAGATTTTCCATAGCAGTAAGTTTGCTTAAGAAAAAAAAGCAGATGAATAAGAGGGCTGAAAATTTATTTAAACGAAAAGAAGAAGATGAAGAAAGAGTAGTATCGGGCCATAATAGGTAAAAAGCCAACAAGAGGATAGCTAAACTTAAAGGAAGCTGGTAATAGGAATCATACTTTAAATCTTCTTCAACATTTAAGGCTTGCCTTGCATCACTAAGAGAAAAAGTATCCACTTTAGAAATTTGAGCAGCAAGATCCTCTGCGATAGCAGTAGCAGGAAAAGCATAGCCTGCGTAATAGCGTCCCTCCCCTTTTTCACTTAAAGCTTTCAAAATATCTTCGTTTAGATGGGAAATGATTCTTTGGTTTTTATTCATTACATGAGGAATTTCTAGACCTTCCAATGTGCCTACACCAATCGTATGAATATGTGTTTTTGGCAGAGAACCTAATAAAGCCTCTAGCTCCTTGATATAATTTAGACGAGCTCTTCCCTCTAACTCTTCCAGGCGATTATCGCCACCATCAGAAATGATAATAATAGTTTTGATAGAAGAGGTTGAAGATGTTAGATAATGTTCATGCAGATAGCGAAGCATATCTTTTAGATCAGTTCCACTTACATCACCTTCATTAATCGTTAAATGATGTAGCATGAGCCGCATAAAGAGGTAATCCATAGAAGGCGGAGATAGCTTGGTCACCTCTGAAGTAAACCCATAAAGCGATGCTGACTGCCCTTGTAGGCGGCTTATTACCTGATCAGCAATATTCTTAGCATTCTCTAAACGACTTTCGCCTAGTCGTCCATCTAATAGGCTCATCGACGCAGAAGCGTCGATCAAAAAAACAACTTCATGAGGTTGCATACGCTTAACGTCATGCGTTTGTTGAAGGTGTTCTATCGCCTCTTGAGAATAATGGGGATGGCCTTTAGGCTGCATTAAAGCTAAGCAAAGGAACATCCAAGCTCCACATACTGCCGCTACCTTTAAGCCCCAGCTAAGCTTAGACTGGGCCATTAATACATAGGGCAGTTTGTCTTTACTCGTATAATGAGCAAAGATTTTTAGACGGTGGCAATAAAGCCTCCAAAATAATAAGAAAAATAGGACAATAAAAAATAGTAAATAGCTTGCTTGGGGAAAAGTATAATAAAGCCCCTGAAAGTTCATGGAACCTTCTTTAGAAGAGTCGTTTGCAAGACAATGGCAAGCCATACCATTAACATTCCGCCTGCTATTAAATAGGGAGAAAATGAAATCTGCTGATAGATAGGAGGCTTTCCTCCCGCAAACTCTTGCGAAAGAAGAATACTTTTTTCTAGGCGATCAATCGTGGCATATACCGTTTTCATCTCCCCAGGATCATTTAATATAAATAAACGTCCTCCCGTCAATTGCGTAATTTCTTCCATTTGTCGCCGCTGAGAAGATAGCTGATCAGCATAAATCCTAGGATCAATATTGATAAAATAAAGGCGCACCCCTTTTTCTTTTGCAAAAACTGCCGCCTCTTTTAATCCTAAATTACGCCAAAGGCTATTTTTGTCTAAAATATTAGGATCTTGCAGGCCATCTGTCACTAAGATAATAATAGAATTTTTTATGTTATAAGCAGGCTGATTTTTTTGAGCTAAATGATTAGCATAATACTTGGTAGCAGCAATCATGCTAACAGTTTTGTAAATCGCATAACCCATGGCCGTGCCATTATCTTCTTGTTTTTTTACTACCTGGATATGAGCTAAAGCTTTTAAAATCTGTTGATGGTCTAGGGTCAAAGGAGAGAGAATATGAGGCACTCTAGCAAAGGTGATGAGTCCTATAAGATCGCTAGCCCTTCCTTTTAAGCCTGCTGAAGGATTTCCTTGGATAAATTCTTTTGTGACTTGTTTAAGGAGAGCTTCTTTGGAAATATTTTGTCGTTTACTGTCAAGGGTGGCTGTCACCTCTTCTGCCATAGAGCCAGATTGATCAAGCAATAAGTAAATAGCGATTCCCTCCGTTGGAAGAAAATTTCTATTGCCTTTTTCAGCCACAGCTAAAGGAGGCCTGCGCACAAAAAGATGCGGATCTGTTAAAGCGACTAAAAATAAAATTAATCCGCCCCCATGAAGCCAAAGAGGAAGCTGAGAGAAGGTGGTTTTCCATCCAGCGTTAAGAAAAGAAGGGTGTAGATGAGAAAATAGTAGGGACGATTTTCTCATTTGTTCTTTTTTCCTTGCTAGGCCATAACATAGGCTAAGCAAAACCAATGCTAGTATGGATCCCCAAGGATCGATTTCAAAAGAAATATTTTGCATACACTTACTTTATTACAGATGGGTATAACAAAATATAGATAAAGGATAAATAAGATAATGACCTTTCTTAAGAGAGCAAAGATAGCCCTGTCATTGAGTTGAGCTTATTAACTTATGTAAAATTTTATTAAATAAAATAAAACATGTTAGGAAACAGCAAGATCTTTAAGATTCTAAGGTGAGGAGCATAAAAAACGTTAAATAATGCGCTTTTAAGATACTTCTTATGCAACCCCATCCTTTAAACTCTCTCTTTAAGTAGAGAAAGCAGCTTTTAGAGGATGGGGTATGCAGATTTAGCCCTTTTAAAGGGCATGCTAACGAATCTATTGAAAAGGCTAAGGCGCTTTTTATTTTTCTTAAAGCTTTTAGCCAGCTTTACTTCCGTAAAAGCCCAAGAAGTAAAAAATTTAAATTTAACCATCAGCTTCCATGATTTCCAAAGGTAAGGGATCTAAAGCTTATATACAAAATTTGACCTTAAGGGACTACCATGACAAAAGCGGCAATATCATCACTATAGTTTTTATTCGTAGGATCTAATTTTTTAACATTAACATAATTGTCTCTCTGGAAGGTGGGGTGGACGATAGCCGTTTTAATTTCCTCCAAAAGGTTGAGGGGATCGATCGGCTGATGGCATAGAATAGAATGCAGAACTTCAGCAGGCAGAAAATCTGTAACTCCATCCGTAAATCCATAAATTTTGTCTCCCGTCTGCACTTCTTTTATCCTTAAATGAATGGATGAATTTTTACTTAGCGAAGACAATTCTAGCGGACTTTCGGGCGTAAGGCGGTGAATTTCCCCTTTAGTTTCATGCCATAAGGAACTATCCCCCACATGTGCGGAACAGACATATTTTTTTTGATTTATTTCTACAATAATTGCCATACTAAAGGTAGATGCTGTGCCAGCTATTTCAAAAGAAGTGTTAATATCTAATAAGATACTTTTCATAAAATGTAAAACTTGTGCTTTATCATGAGTGCCCAACATTTCACTTTTGAATCTGCTTACAAAATCTCTATTAAACTTATCCCAAATGGGCTCTAATTTATTAGCTCTAACTGTTGGGTTACCATGACCTGTTCCGTCTGCAATATAAGCAGTGGCACATTCAGGAAAAATATGAACGAAATCTAAGACTCCCTCCTCACCATTTTCTGAATGATAAGTCGCCGAGGCCCCACATCCCCAACTTTGAATACCCATAGTTTTTGTAGTAAAAATGGGATCAATAGAGCAAAGCCAGCGGCGCGTATTCAGGTTAACAATTTTTTCATCAAGATGTTGGAGAGCTTTTCTAGCGGTGGGGGTTTTTATTTCTTGATTCTTTTCTCGTAAAAAATTGGCTACCTTACTTAAGCTGGCTTCTCCTTTACCTAGATAAGCTAAAATTTTCTGCAAAAAAGGAAGCTGGCTTCTATCGCTTAAAACTTCAAGGGTTTTTTCTCCATTAGCTGTACGAAGCAGCAAAATGGGCCTCTGGCTTCTATCATTTTTGTTTTCTTGCGTTTTACTATACAAATCATAATAGGCATCAAGGGTGCTTTCTAAAGATGAAATCATATTACTTCCTGAGCTCATAGGTTGTCTCCACTTTGTTAATTATAGGATAATGTTATAAATGCAATTAAATTTATATTTAAATACCTAGTGAGGCTGGGCATTCTTTTCTATTCTAAAAAAACGGCTATATTGAAGATTTTCCTTTTAATAAATTTTAGATAGTATTCTATTAGATTATTTATTTTTAACATGTGATCATGCGACTAATTATCACATCTACGGTTTTTAAATAATTTTTTCTAAACTTCTACTTTAGCAAATTATGCAGTTCCTCATTTTTTACTTTCACTTGCAAAAATATTTCAAAAAATAAACTTTCTAAGGGCAGCCAATTATTTGGGCACCAAATTTTCTAAGGACCTACCTAATTAATTTCTTTTCAAGTTAATCCATATTTATAATAATAGCATTAAAAATTATAATTAGGTATAAAATTTTAACGCTTTAATAGCTTAAATATATAAAATTAGATTACAACTTAATTAATAAAAGGAAGGTTTATTTTTTGCTAGATGTAAAAAATTAAGGTAAATACTGAGAAAAAGGGTAATAAAAATCCCAAGAAAGTTTTCCATTAGCTCCTTCTATCCTAGGAGTCAAAGAAGAGACAGAGACCTCACTTACATGGGAACCTTTGATACAGAAAAACAGCTGAAGATAGATAGATAGATAGATAGATAGATAGATAGATAGATAGATAGATAGATAGATAGATAGATAGATACTTGCTGGTGCCTACAGTTAAGTGATTATTAACATATCTTTAGCAAGCGGCCATGGAGGCATATTTGCTTAAGCCGCTGAGGATGAAGGAAAACATGCAACAAATAGAAAAAAATAGCTATTTGTAAGCATTTTTGGCTTCGCGGATGCCGGCAGAATCGCATCTAAAGCTTGGTATCCACCCCCTGAGCGCCTATATCTTCTAAGAACAATAAAAACCAGAAAACTAAAATCATTCCCCATTACTACAGGCTTCCATAAAGACATGAGAATAAGGGACTAATTTTATTTTATAATTTTTTGAAAAATAATTTATTCCAGGGATCTAAAAATCAAATTTTCTAAAAAGCTTTATCCTCTAGATAATGCGTATGCTAAGCAGATAGACTCACAAACTCAGTTTAAAAAGCTATGTTTACCCTATGAGAAAGTGTTATACCACCTTGATAGGAGATTAATCTACTCAGCCTGCAGTCTAGCTTGTTTAGTTAATATTTTAAAGCTCTCCGTGTTTATTCTCAGCGTTTCTTTCCATAAAAAACTAAAAAAAATCAGCTACCTTCTAAGGTAAAAGCTCAAATATGACCTACAAAAGCTCTATCGATGATTAAACAAATCCCACGGATGAGGTAAGAGAAGAGCGATCAATTTTCAAATAAAAGTGGCGTAATTTTTATTCCCTGACTCCCAAAGCCTCTAACAAACGCTCAAGATCGTCGAGGTTAAAATAATCGATAGAAATACGGCCCTGCCGCCCCCTTGCGCGGATAAAAACTTTAGTGCCTAATTTATACTGCAGTTTTTCTGCTAACTGCTCTAAATAAAAATCACGCGTTTCATAAGAGAGTTTTTTTTGCTTAATTTTTTGCTTAAGTTTTTGCACCGCTTTTTCAGCTTCACGCACACTTAAACTCTCCCTTAGAATCAGTTCATGCAAATAAACTTGCTTTTCGGCTCCTTCCACCGCTAAGATAGCTTTAGCATGCCCCATGGTAATTAGATTTTTACTTAAGCTATCTTGTATAAGATTAGGTAAAGACAATAAACGTAGATAATTAGCAATCGTCGAACGTTTTTTTCCTACCGAGGCGGCTAGCTTTTCTTGGCTAAATTTAAATTCTTCCATCAAGCTGGATAGGGCTTTAGAAATCTCGATAGGATTTAAATCCACTCGCTGAATATTTTCGATTAAAGCAGCTTGGGCAGAAAGTATATGACTTGACGATCGCACAAGCACAGGAATTTCAAGTAAGCCTGCTAGCTTGGCAGCACGCAAACGCCTTTCTCCTGCCACCAGCTCATAATGCAAAGAATTTTCCAAAGGTCTAACAATAGGTGGATGAATTAAGCCCACGGCTTTTATAGATTCGGCCAATTCTTTTAACTCAGATTCAGCAAACTGCCGTCTAGGCTGAAAAGAACTTATATTAATATGATCGAGCGGCACATTCCGCAATTCTTCGAACAAAGAAAGTTTTTCCTGGGAAACATTCATACGTTTTACTTTTAACTTTACAATAAATAAACATGTTATATGATATTCGTTCGAGACAGCGCAAAAATCAAGCAAAAAAGTCCTCAACTATGAAAAAAAACCTAAACCGCCCATCCCTCTCCTCCGATACGCCCCTCTCTTGGTCAGATGCTCTCCTAGCGCATCCTTTTACTCAATGGGCTTCTGATAACGGAAAAATTCTTCTTTATTCTTTTTTGGGGCTTATCATTCTCGTCTTTATTCTCTTCCAATTTATATGGCGACATCATGCTGTTTCTGAAGCTGATTTTGTACGCGCTGAGAAAGAATTTTCTCTTTTTACCTCCTCTAAAGACATTAGCGATCCTGCTGCAGAAGTAGAAGCGCTAAAAAATCTTCATGCAATCATGGCAGCGCATCCCGAATTATACCCCAAATATGAAGGATTAATTGCTGAAACATTATTATTAAGAGGAAAAAATGAAGAAGCTAGTCTGTATGCAACCTCAGCAATTAAACGGACAGCCTATGAGAATGATCCTTTCTATACCAGCTATGCCCAGGCAACCCTTTTACTGGCTAACGAAAAATATGAAGAAGGCTTAAAAGCAGCACTTAACCTAAGAAATCGGATGTTAGAACAGGCACAAGCCTTCAAAGATACCCCAGAAAAACTGCAATATGGAACTTTTTTGTATGCTCTTAACTTATTAAGAATAGCCATGCTGCAGCAACAGTTGTCTCTTTTTACAGATGAGCTTGCCACCTGGAAAGAATGGGAAGAGCTAACACTAAAAAGCCATGAAGGCACTCTTCCTTTTTATTTAAAAGGCCAACTATTTTTATCCTTTAACAATTTATTATCTGAAGGGAAAGCTTCATTGGCTGATTATATAGAGGCAAGAAAAAAGTTGATAACAAAATAGCGGATAAAACTTGCTAAGATTTTTTTTAGGCTGCTATAACAAATTATATCATGCATAAGTTTAAATAGGCATGAACTCTAGAGGATTTCCTAAATCTTATTCCCTCTAGAGCCCTAGAGAACCAGACGAAAAAGAGTACAGAACTATAAAGGTTCTAGCTGATTTTTTAAGAATGAGAAGTATAAAGAAGTTATAAATGAAAAATTATGCCTATTTATTTTAAGAAAAATGGTAGGTTAAAAAATGAATAGGAAAGATTAATCAATAGGTTGCATAATTTAAATTTTTTGAGATTTTTTATCTAAAAGGTTGGATTTACAAAATATAACCTCAAAAAAAAGCAAAAAATATAAAGCGCCGACTTTGAAATCTCAATCAAAATTTTGAGACCACAAACGAGCCTTCAATCATTGAAAAGGTTTTCCTCTTAATCGCTCTATTAAGGCAGGTGGAGAAACAATGGTGAGTGTTGAAAATAGTTCATTTACTTTTAACGATATCCTCGAACAAACTGAGGAAGAGAGCTTTCTTCCTGCATTGAACGTAATCGTTAATAAGCGACATACAATAATAAATAACACTCCACCTCTTTCTGCAGCGTCGGACTTAGCAATGACCGCCGTGGAAGTAAAAGGAATGTTTACTGTTTCTTTCTGAATAGGGAAAAGAATACCCCCATGCTATGACGGTTACCTTTCAGTAGCCGTCTTAATTTTTTGGTATGCCAAACTCCTAGCTTATCGGCTATGCCAAACTAGGAAGCAAGTTATTAGAAAATTATTAAGCCTAATAGGCTAAATTACTTTTGGTTAAAATGGGTTTATGCCTTCCTATTTTTAATTTCTGCAGCTCGGTAAACCCTATATAAAAACCAAAAATAGATCCCTTCTACCCAAATAAATTCCTAGTACTTGATCAACCTTTCAACCAAAAATAAAAAGTGCTTTTTCTAGCTAAAAAAAGACTATAAAGCAATTTATCCTTTTATTGGCTCTGTAGGCTTTAGCTACATATTTATAAACCAGGCTTTTAACCAAGAGACTTAAAAAGATTGATAATTAATCCGTTAAAATTATGCATGAGAAAATCAAGAGATATGGATCCCTTAAGCTTTAGTCAATGGACTTCGATTAACCTTGCCTCGCAAGATTCTTCCATTCTTATTAATCCCGTTCCTCTTTTTACAGATCTGCAGCTTAAAAAAGATTATTCCCAGCTAGTTATTATCTCGGATGCTAATGTTTATCCCCTTTACGGACCTTTCCTTATCCAGCAATTTCCCTGCCGTCAAATAAATAAAATTATTATAGCCCCAGGAGAAAGATCTAAAAGCCTGCAAACTGCTAATTATTGCTGGCAAGAACTGCAACGCTTTGAAATAGATCGCCATGCTTTGATTATTAGCCTAGGAGGGGGCGTGGTTACTGATTTAGCAGGCTTTGTAGCCTCTTGCTATATGCGGGGTTTAGATATCATCCATGTCCCTACTACTTTAATGGGAATGGTGGATGCGGCTATAGGAGGAAAAACAGCGGTAAACTTTAAGGGTAGTAAAAATCTGATTGGTAGTATTCATCCTCCCCGCCAGGTATGGATCTTTTCTTCTTACCTTCAATCTCTTCCTGCAGAAGAGTTTAGCGCTGGCTTAGCTGAAATAGTTAAATATGGGATTATTCAAGGTCCTCAGCTGTTCGAGCGATTAGAAAAAAATACAACAGCCATTCTTGCTAAAGATTCTCAATTTATGCATCTTCTCATCGTCGAATGTTGCAAAATTAAAGCCTTTATCGTAGAAAAAGATGAAAGAGATTATGGCATTCGGGCGACTTTAAATCTGGGACATACCTTTGCACATGCCATCGAAGCGGCTATGGACTATCAAATTTCGCATGGCCATGCAGTCTCTATAGGATTAAGTTGCGCTTTTTATACCAGTAAAATTTTAGGTTTTATTGAGCAAGCTCTCATTATTCGCTTGCATAATTTGCTCAAAAGCTTAAACTTGCCCCTTTCATTACCAGAAGAGCTGTCAGAAGAAACTTTGATTAGCTATATGTATAACGATAAAAAAACAGTGAAAGGAAAGCTAAATTTAATCTTAGTGAAGAAAATCGGTAGTGTAGAAAGTATAGAGGCGGTTGAACCTAAGCTTATCTTAACAGCTTTAAAGCAAAAGAAAGCAGAAAAAGAACTTGAATGAGTTAAAAAACCTTGTTATTCTCTGCGCTCAATCTCTTTTTGAAACGCAAGGCCCCTGGATTAATAATTTCTTTGCAAACAGCATGGGAAATAAGGGAAGCTGCTTTAAAGAATATATTTGCAGCCCTTTTAAGAGTTCGGCTCATAGGGAAAATTATAACCTATTCTATAGCAAATTATAGTTTGGCAAAAGGCTAAATGTAGAAATTTATGCGACTATCTTCTATTTAGCGGCCGTACTGCCCAGGATAAGGATAAAAAACCTGGGTAACTATTTGAGGTTTTAAAAAGAGAAAGACCCCACTTTTTTAAGATGGGCATCGTGGGACTTAAACTATAAAAAATATAAAAAACACGCTTTCCTTCGGCGTGCCAGATAGAAAAAAAATCAATAACTATAAATTGTCTATCTTTTTAATAAGCTGTAATAGTAAAAAGCAGTAAAAAGTATCTTTGTTAAATATATAAAAAGGTTGTTTGAGGCAAGAATGGCAAAATCTTTAATTATTGTCGAGTCACCAGCGAAAATTAAAACGCTCCAAAAATTTTTAGGACCTCATTATATTTTCGAATCTTCGCTAGGACATGTACGTGACTTACCAGAAAAAGAATTCGGTATCGATATTGAGCATAATTTTGAGCCTACCTATATTATTATGCCTAATAAAGACCAGGTCATTCAACGACTAAAAAAGGCTGCTAAAGGTTGCGATACGGTTTATCTATCTCCTGACCCTGATAGGGAAGGAGAAGCCATTGCCTGGCATATTAGCCAAATCCTTCCACCTCAAACCAATATCAAACGTGTCTCTTTCAACTCAATTACTAAAGATGCTGTAGTTAAGGCACTTAGCCAGCCTCGACCTATCGATGAAGCCCTAGTCAATGCCCAGCAAGCCAGACGCCTTTTAGACCGCATTGTAGGCTATAAAATTTCCCCTCTTCTGAATCGACGCATTCATCGAGGAAAAGATAGCTTTGTATCGGCCGGTCGCGTGCAATCGGTAGCGTTAAAGTTAGTCGTCGATCGAGAAAAAGAAATTGCAGCTTTTAAGCCCATTGAATACTGGAATATTGGAGCTATCCTTAGAAATGAGTTAGAAGAACGTCAGTTTCGCGCCAACCTTTACTCTGTAGATGGTAGAAGAGTTGAAAAAGAGGAAGTAGAAGGTAAAAATTACTTAATCATCGATAATAAAGCTACAGCAGACGATATATTAGCACGGATGAAAGATAAACCTTATCAGGTAGCTAACGTAGAAAGAAAGGAAAAACGCCGTTATCCTGTCCCCCCCTTTATTACCTCAACCTTGCAGCAAGAAGCAAGCCGTCATTATGGATTTTCTTCGGCCAAAACTATGAACATAGCTCAAGGCCTTTACGAAGGTATTGACCTAGGAAATGAAGGTGCAGAAGGCCTAATTACCTATATGCGTACGGATTCTGTACGTATTTCTAATGAAGCCCTTGGCTCTGCGCGGGAATATATCCTAGAAAAATATGGTAAAGATTATCTTCCTGCTGAAGCTAAACAATACTCCACCCAAAAAAGCGCCCAAGATGCTCATGAGGCCATCCGACCTGCTAACTTAAACCATGCGCCAGAGAAAATTCAGCCTTATTTGAGCCGAGAGCAATTCTTATTATATCAATTAATCTGGAGACGCTTTATTTCTTCCCAGATGATGCCAGCTATCTACGATACAGTCTCAGCGGACATAAAGGTAGGAAAAGATATAATTTTAAGGGCTACAGGGTCGGTCATCAAATTTTCTGGTTTTCTAGCTGTATATGAAGAAAAGAAAGATGATGACGACAAAGATGAAGAGAGCCGCCAGTTACCTAACCTGCAGGAAGGTCAAAGCTTACAACTTATCCAATTAACTTCTGAGCAAGCCTTTACGCGGCCTCCTCCCCGTTACACAGAAGCTTCTTTGGTTAAAGAATTAGAAAGGTCAGGGATTGGGCGTCCTTCAACTTATGCTACTATTATGAATAAGATTCAAAGCCGCGACTATACGATTAAAGAAAGTGGTCGCTTAAAACCTACGGAATTAGGTTTTGTGATAGCACAAATGCTTGAAACAAGCTTCCAAAAGATTATGAATATAGGCTTTACAGCTCAGATGGAAGATGATCTGGAGTTAATTGCCGAAGATCGCAAAGACTGGAAAGTGCTTCTACAAGATTTTTGGAAGGAATTTTTACCTACTGTCGAAATTGCTGAAAAAGAAGCTTTTATTCCGAAGGTTCAAACAGATATCGACTGTCCCAAATGTGGTGGCAAGCTTCAAAAAATCTGGTTTAAATCTAAATATTTTTATGGCTGCTCCCGCTATCCTGATTGTGATTTTACGGCTCAATCTGAAGAGCTCTCTTTTAATAAAGAAGAGTATGCTTCCGATTTTAACTGGGAGCAACCATGCCCTCAATGCGGCAAAAGCATGAAAGTCCGCCATGGACGATTCGGAGCTTTTCTAGGGTGTACTAACTATCCTGAATGTAAAGGTATTGTAAACATCCCCAAAAAAGGCGAGGCTCTTATTTCTCAAAAAGGCATGCCAGCTTGCCCTGCATTAGAGTGTCCAGGGCAGATAACTGCAAGAAAATCGCGTTTTGGAAAAACTTTTTACAGCTGCTCTACCTACCCTGAGTGCGATGTAATTGTTAATGATTTAAAGCTCTTAGAGTCTAAATATCCTCATCATCCCCGCACCGCCTATATAAAAAAACTTAAAGCGACCCGCAAAGGTAGTGAAGAAAAAACTTCCTCTAAAAAGAAAGCCGTTAAAAAAGAGAGCAGTAAAAAGAAAACGACTAAAAAAGAATCTACCCGTAAGCAGCCAGAAGTTAAAGTCTCTAAAGAGCTTGCTGCAATTATTGGAGCTTCTGAAATGTCTAGAGGAGAAGTGATTAAAAAGCTATGGGACTACATTAAAGCTCATCATCTACAAGATCCTCAAGATAAGCGCTTAATTGTTCCCGATGAGTCTTTGTCAAAGGTTTTTGGAACTCAAGAAGGGGTAAACATGATGAAAATAGCAGGCATAATTAATAAACATATTCAAAAATAAAAAAATTTCTAAAGGAATTTTTTTAAGTAAAGAAATCTCGCCTCCATCTAAAAACTAAATTTTTAGCGGTTTAGAAGATAGGGTCGTGAAGAAGGTAGGAGTAAAGGAAAACAAATTTTGATATGCTTTAAAAAGACTAAGCCTGCATACCCAACCCTCTGAAAGCTATCTCTCTATTTAAAAAGAGGCTTTTATATAGCAGGCGATTGTATAAAGAGCAGCTCAAAAGTGTATAATATAGGTTTTAGCAGGATATATTTGTTGTTTTTAGATAAATGTATAAGCTATCTATCTAATTAGACACGCTAAGCAGCTAGGCGCTTTTTTTATGGTACATTTAGCCGAGGGCCGGGCTACTTTTAAAGTTTAAAAAATTACTCCCTTGTAAACCAGCGCTTTTTCCGGATCTAAGGTGACTAGCTGGCCTTCTTTTAGTATTCTACTTGCTTCATCTGCTCTTACAATGGCAGGCTTATCAAGCAATTGAGCAATATGGATAGCAGACTTTTCTGATTCCACATCGTCAATATGATTTTGTAAAATGATTCCTATTGATTCTTGTATGAGAGAAAGGAAGGAAGGGTCACATTTAGTCATCACAAGAAGCTGACCTCTTACCGCATAATCTTTGGCAGATTCCGAAGATAAAACCAGGGTGACATTCCCATGCACGCGGGAGCCTACCCCATGATGTCCCCGCACCAATACGTCTCCTATACTCTCTACCATCATCATATTGGTAGTCCCAGAAATGCCAAATGGAGAACCCGCTGTTACGACTACCAGATCTCCATTGCTTACTAAATTTTCTTTCAAAGCAAAGGTACTGATCTTAGTAAAAGCCTCTGAAATTGTTTTTGTAGGTTGAGAGCTTAAATAAGGCCTTACACCCCAGCTTAAAGCCATCTGATGATAGCATTTCTCATGAGAAGTCATAGCTATAATAGGCATTTCAGGTCTTAATCGAGACAGAAGGCATGCTGTTGAGCCTCCACTTGTAAAAGCAAATATAGCTTTTGCTCTCGAGCTGTAAGCTGTTTTTACCGTAGCCAAAGTGACCGCAGAAGGAACATCATGATGAATCAAACCTGAATGAAAATCAAAGAAGGCACGATAATTAAAATCTGCCTCCGCCTCCTGAACGATACTTCTCATCACTTGCACAGTTTCAAAAGGATATTTTCCTATCGCCGTTTCCCCTGATAACATTACAGAAGAAGTGCTATCATATACTGCATTAGCCACATCCGATGCTTCCGCACGCGTAGGACGAGGGTTGTTGATCATAGATTCTAGCATCTGGGTAGCTGTGACCACCGGTTTCCCTGCCAAATAGCTTTTTCTAATCATCATTTTTTGGAGCCTAGGAACTTCACTTAAAGGAACTTCAACCCCTAAGTCACCCCTGGCGATCATAATTCCATCCGCTATCTGAACGATGCTATCAAAATTCTGAACCCCTTCCTTATTTTCAATTTTTGCATATATCTGAATATCTGGCTTTTTTTCTTTAGTTAAAAGTCTTTTGATGGCAAGTACATGTTCTGGTGAACGTACAAAAGATGCGGCTATGACATCTACATCATGCTTACAGCCAAAATGAATATCTGCTATATCTTTTTCAGTAATGGTCGGTAGATTCAACCTGGCATTCGGGATATTCACCCCTTTACCTGATTTGAGGGCACCTCCATTATCAATCTTAACGACCACCTTTTCAGCTGTAGATTCTATGACATGGGAGGAGATGTAACCGTCATCAAAAAGAATCCGAGTGCCTACGCTAAGATCATTTAAAACATAGGAAGGATGGACGCAGACTCCTTGCTCGCTTCCTTCTAGAGGATTTCTAAATAAATTTAATAATTGTCCATGTCTGAGGTCAATTTGTCCCTCAGTAATCTTACCAATTCGAATTTCAGGTCCCTTGGTATCTAAGATAATAGCTAAAGGCATCTTTTTCTGAGCACGAGCTTTTTTGAGATTGTTAATAACAATCTCATGGTCCTCATAGCTCCCATGGCTGAAATTAAGACGGGCGGCATTCATCCCGCCTTCCATTAATCGAATCATCTTTTCTACCGTATTTACAGCAGGGCCAATGGTACAAATGATTTTTGTCTTAGTGACCAGCATAGAAAGATACCTGATAGGGGTGTACGTTAATAGTCATTTAAATAGAATGCCTGCCTTAGCACCTGGTGCTTAGAAAAAGTTATTATATCTTACCCACTAAATTTGACAATAATAACTCAAAAACTTTGCTTTAAATAAAAGATTGTTTTTTTTTAAGACGCTATGCAGGCAATCAAGAAAGCTACCATATCAAGTCTAAGAGATTCAATCTTATTTATCTTATATCTCAACTTAAGCGCAGATGAGCTAGAAAAGCCTTTTAAATTTATACTTATTAAAAAATTAATAAACTGAAAAAAATTTTATCTTGTAATGACAGGTTTTTTCCCAGTTTAAGAGATTATTTAAATATTTTTTTAAATCTTATTATAACAATTTTACCCTATCAAATAAATAACGCAAAAATAGGCTATGCGCAAGCAAAAATTTTACTTGAACCTCTGGCTAAAGTTACTTTTTAGCTAAAAAAAGAATATTTACATGGGGTTATTAATAAACAGGTTTAAATTAGAAGGGGTGCCTACATGGCGATAGCTACAGTCTGCAGCCCAACGGCCGCTAAGCTTTACTAAAAAAATCTGAGATAAAGATGCTTGCTAAAAGGCTGGCCTAATGGATAGACCTAAACGAATCTACCCCAAAATCCCTGTTCAATGTATAATATTTTTAGTTAATTTGGGGTAGTTAGTATGGATCACAAGCAAATCATTTTAAAAAATGTCAAAGTTCACAATCTTAAAGCTGTGGACTTACAGCTTAATACCAATGAATTGATAGTTTTTAGCGGAGTTTCTGGATCAGGAAAATCTTCTCTTGCCTTTGATACCATCTATATGGAAGGACAAAGACGCTATGTAGAATCCCTTTCTACTTTTGCAAGACGCCAATTAGGCGAAATGGCCAAACCCGACCTTGAGCATGCCTCGGGAATTTCTCCTACTATCTCTATAGAACAGAAAACCGCAGGCCGTAACCCACGTTCAACAGTGGGGACTATGACAGAAATATACGATTATCTAAGAGTATTGTATGCTCGCGTGGGTATCCCCCATTGCCCAGTCAGTGGAGAACCTGTAGCCCCTCAGAGCAGGGAAAGAATTATTAAATCTATCCAAAGCCTTCCTTCCAACACTAAGCTCATTGTCTTAGCGCCTTATGCTAAAGCTAAAAAAGCTGAATTTAAAGAAGATTTTCAAGATCTCATGCGAAAAGGATTTACAAAAGCACGGGTGGATGGGAAAATTGTTACTTTACAGCATGAATCAGGCTTAGATGGTAGCGTTTCTCATGATGTCGACGTAGTCATTGACCGTCTTGCCATAAACATGGAAAACAATTCTCGAATTGCTGAGGCTATTACTACAGCCTTAGATTTAGGAAATGGAGTCTGCAGTATATTGGATGTACAAACAGACGAGGAAAAACTTTTTTCTACGCATGCTTATTCCCCTAAATCAGGGCTCTCTTATTCATCCTTAGAGCCACACGATTTTTCTTTTAACAGCCCTTCCGGAGCTTGTCCAAGTTGTAATGGATTAGGAATTGTCAATGAATTTGACTTAGAACAAATCATGGATCCAAATCTTAGTATCGCCCAAGATTGTTGTAGCATTGCAAGCTCTTACCAAACGGTACGTTATGGTAATATCTATAACAATCTAGCGAATATGCATAGCTTTAACGTCCATACTCCTTGGAAAAAACTGTCTGAAAAAGCTAAAAAAGTTTTTCTTTACGGTGTGGAAAAGAAGTGGACCCGAATGCATTTTGTTCATCCTATTACAGGGGCAAAGTGGGTAGATAATATTCAATGGAAAGGCGTCTTGCATGAAGCGCATACTCGCTTTGCTGAAGCCAAGAGCGATTCATATCGCACCAAAATGCTTAAACTTATGCATACGCAAAGATGTCCTGCTTGCAATGGTGAACGCTTAAAGCCCTATCCTGCTGCGACCCTACTCAACGGCAAGCGTATTAGCCAATTAGGAGCTATGACTATTGCTGAGTGTTACGAATTTTTTAGCAATCTTCCCCTGTCTGCTCAGGATGAGCTAATAGCTGCTGAATTAATTAAGGAGATTCGTGAGCGTTTACAATTTTTGATTGAAGTGGGCTTACATTATTTGAATTTGGACAGGACAGCGCCTACTCTTTCTGGAGGAGAGGCTCAACGCGTACGTCTAGCCTCTCAAATTGGCTGCGGATTAGTAGGTATTACTTATGTTTTAGATGAACCTTCGATCGGCTTGCATCCTCGTGATAATAAAAAGTTGATAGCTACGCTTAAACGTCTACGCGATATGGGTAATACCGTTATCGTGGTGGAGCATGACGAGGAAACCATTTGGGAAGCTGATCATATTGTAGACTTTGGACCTGGGCCAGGTACCCGAGGAGGTGAAATTGTCTACAAAGGAGATGTTAAAGGCTTGCTAGAGAGCGAAAAATCCCTTACAGGACAATATCTATCGGGAAGATTAGCCATTGCAATTCCTAAAAAGCGCCGCAAGATAAAGAAAGAACATATCTTAATAAAAGGAGCTACTCATCACAATTTAAAGAATGTAGATGCTAAAATACCTTTAGGAGTTTTCATTGCTGTAACGGGCGTCTCCGGCTCTGGAAAATCTTCACTCATCACCGATATTCTCTATCCTGCCCTATCGAATGCACTCCATGAAAGCGAATATCCTGTAGGCGGCCATAAAGAAATCGTAGGGATAGATAAAATTGACAAAGTCATTGCTATTGATCAATCGCCTATTGGGCGCAACCCTCGTTCTAACCCTGCTACCTATATCAAACTTTTTGATGATATTCGCGATTTATTCACTCAATTACCTGAAAGCCAAGCTCGTGGATATAAGCCGGGAAGATTCAGCTTTAATGTCAAGGAAGGCTCTTGCCCTCAATGTGGAGGCATGGGCATGGTGAAAATTGATATGGATTTCATGGAAGATGCTTGGATTGATTGCCCGCTGTGTAAAAAAAGGCGTTTTGATCAAGAAACCCTTTCAGTACTCTACAAGGGTAAAAGTATTTATGATGTGCTAGAGATGGAGGTCCTCGAAGCATTAGAATTTTTTGCTAATATTCCTTCTATTTACCATAAACTAGAAACACTTCAAAAAGTGGGAATGGAATATATTAAGCTAGGCCAATCATCCACGACTTTATCAGGTGGAGAAGCACAACGTATCAAATTAGCTAAAGAGCTTGCTAGGCCTGCCTCAGGACACACTTTCTATATTTTTGATGAGCCCACGACCGGTCTTCATTTTCATGATATTAAGCATTTGCTGACAGTGCTGCAAGAACTTGTAGACCGCGGCCACACTGTTTTAGTCATTGAACATAATATGGATATTGTCAAAACGGCGGATTGGATTATTGACATAGGCCCTGAAGGAGGAATTCACGGAGGAAAAATCTTTGCTGCAGGCACACCTGAGCAAATCGCCCGTTTAGAGAGCCCTACAGGTCGTGCCCTCCAAGAGATCTTGCATCATGATATAGCAGAACGTATCACCAAAGCTGTGCAAGCCTCAAAGCATAACCTTATCCATTACAAAGAACGTCAAAAACATTTTATCAAAGAAATTACTGTAACTGATGCGGAGCAAAATAATCTTAAAAGCATTTCGTTGAGTATTCCTCGAGAAAAAATCACTATATGTACAGGCCCTTCAGGGTCAGGAAAAACCTCTTTAGCCTTTGACACTATCTATGCCGAAGGGCAAAGACGTTATATCGATTCCCTTTCCCCTTACGCACGCCAATTTGTTAAGCAGATGCCTAAGCCTAAGGTAGGTTATGTAGGAGGGCTTTCACCCGCGATTGCTATTGAGCAAAAAGCGCACGCAGGTAATCCTCGCAGCACAATTGGCACTATGACTGAGTTGTATGACTATCTGCGCATCCTTTATGCACGCATGGGAACGCCTCACTGCCCAGAAACAGGTGAGGTGATTAAAGCGATTAGCAAAGATCATGTAGTGGATCGTGTGATGAACTATCCTTTAGGAGAAAAAATCCAAGTTTTAGCTCCTATTGAAGGGAAAAAAAATGAACGATTTGAAGAAGTTATCTCTCGTCTTCAACGGCAAGGTTTCCTACGCGTGCGCCTAAATGGTGAATTTTTTGATCTAGAGCAAGAAGGTCTTAGCTTAGCTTTCGATCGTAAACGCAAAAATGAGTTATTATTAGTTATCGACCGCTTAAAGATCAATCCCACGATTAAAAACCGCCTAGCAGAAGCGGTGGAGACAGCTACCCATATAAGCGGTGGCAAAATTGTTATTCTTCGTGAAAACCAGCAAAATGTCTTTTTCAATTTAGCATTTGCTGTAGAAAGCACAGGAAAATCTTATCCAGAAATAACCCCTCATACCTTTGCTTTTAACAATGCTGAAGGAATGTGCCCGGAGTGCTTGGGTTTAGGATATCAATATGGCGCTAATTTAATACAAAAGCCTGAGATGATGGAACAATCGGTTGCCGGCCTGATGTATTATCTATGGCAGGATCTTTATAACTCTGCTGCCTTTGCTTGGGTAGAAGCATTTTTGGAAGCAGAGGGTATTGATCTGCTCGCTCCTCTTTTTATGCTACCTACTAAACAGCTCCACCTGATTTTAAATGGCTCCCCTGAAGATAAGTGGTATACAGCTACAAACGGCTTAAAATTTCGCTGGACAGGAATCAACCATGTATTAGCCAAGGCTGGGCGCAGTGCACAATCTCCACTACGCGAACTTATTACACCTCTTTTGGAAGAGCATAAATGCATTTCCTGTCAAGGAGATAGACTCAACGCTTTAGCTCGCCATGTGACTATTCAAGGCCTATCTATTAGCAAATTATGTAGTATGCCTGTGGATAACTCTCTTAATTTCATTGAAAAACTTGTCATTAGCCAACAAGACAATAAAATTTTGGAAGAAGTTCACCTTCAACTTCTCAATAGATTACGTTTTCTAGCGGCAGTAGGTCTAGGCTATATAGCCTTAGATCGGCGTGCACCCACTTTAAGTGGCGGCGAGGCACAGCGTATTCGCCTGGCGCGCCAATTAGGAAGTGGACTAACAGGAGTATTGTATGTTCTAGATGAGCCTACGATCGGCTTACATCCAAGAGATAATGAGCGCTTAAATCTAGCCCTCGAGCAACTTAAGGAACTTGGTAACACTTTACTAATGGTCGAACATGATCCTTTAACGATCGCAAAAGCTGATTATATTCTCGATTTTGGTCCTCAGGCAGGAACCTTAGGCGGCCATGTCACGGCACAAGGAACTTTTAAACAGATTATAAAAAACCCACGCTCACTGACAGGTAAGTATTTATCCGGCAAGCTCACTATTCCCATGCTTGCAAAAAGGCGCTCTCTTAAAAATGGCATGCTACAAATCAGGGAAGCTAAAGTCAACAATTTAAAATCTATCCATCTAGATATCCCTATAGGCGCTCTTACCATTTTAACAGGGGTTTCCGGTTCAGGTAAATCTACGTTGATGCACCAAGTTATTCAACCAGCAGTCCAAAAAGGCCTTTATAAATCTTATGAAATTTCTGCCGATATAGCAAAAGTGGAAGGAATTGAAAATTTTGATAAAGTGATTACTATTGATCAAAACCCTTTAGGCCATACCGTGCGCTCAGATGTAGGAACTTACGTCGACCTACTGGCACGCTTACGTGATTTCTTTTCCTCTCTTCCTGCTGCCAAGGCCAAAGGATTACAAGGTAAGCACTTTAGCTATAATCATCGAAGGGGTATGTGCACCCATTGTTGGGGAATGGGCTATAAACGTATCGAAATGCATTTTTTACCCCCTATACGGGTAGCGTGTGAAGAGTGTCAGGGTCAACGCTTAAATCCTGTTAGCTTAGAAATTACTTATAAAGGAAAAAATTTTGGCCAATACCTAAGCTTAACCATTAACGAAGCACGCCATGTATTCGAAAGTCATCCTCGCATTGCTAAGATTTTAGATACATTAATTGCGGTAGGTTTAGGCTATTTGAAATTAGGCCAAGAAACCGTAAGTTTATCGGGTGGAGAGGCCCAACGTCTTAAGTTGAGTCGTGAGCTTACCAAACGCTCTACAGGTAAGACTCTTTACCTATTAGATGAACCTACGACAGGGCTACATAGCGATGACATTAAAAAATTATTGATAGTTTTACATAAGTTAGTAGATAAAGGCAACACGATGATTGTCATTGAACATAATATAGATGTCATTAAAAATGGAGACTTTATCGTTGATTTAGGGCCAGAAGCAGGAGAAAGAGGAGGAGAAATTGTTGCAATCGGTACCCCCGAAGAAATTGCTCAAAACCCCACCTCTATTACCGGAAAATATTTAAAAAATTTAATTTAAAAAATTACCCTTAACTCTCTGCTCACTGGGCCTTAGACTTTCCTATTCATTTAAGACTACAAATTAGCTGTTCACTATTTTAAAAATTAATTTCAATATGCATTCAGCTTATCTCTTATTTTTGCTATTAATGCATACAGTTTTACCTTTAAAGGCTGGAACAATCCCTATCGAATTAGAGATAGCCTTTACGGAGGAAGAGCGCGCCTGGGGCTTAATGCAACGCTCCCATCTACCAGAGAATCGAGGAATGTTGTTTTACTTTCCTAAAGGGAATCTTTGGATGTTCAATACTTTAATAGACCTTTCAGCAGCTTTCTTAGATGACAAAGGTAGCATCTTAGAGATAGCCGAGCTAAAATCTTATCCTGAAATGATGGATCCCCATAGACCTGTAAATAAATTAAGCGAGATGTGGAAATATCCTGCAGATGATAAAATATTTTTATTCTTTTTGCAAAAAAGTAAAGCTCTACCTACGGGAACTTATTATATTTTAGAGATGAATAAAAAATGGTTCAAAAAAAAGGGAGTAACTGTAGGAGACAAAGTCGTGTGGCATTTAAATTCTTCCCAAGCCTCTATAGTAAAGCTCTCTTCCCCTTCGACAGGTAAATAAGCGCTTTAATTAAGAATGGTTAATCATATATTTAACCAAAAACGGAGCGACCATACGTTTTAAGGAAAAAAGCTTAAAAAAAGTATAAAAAAATATCTTTTTCTTTGGCAAAGGTGATTCATTAATTTTTTATTGATAGAAAATATTTCTCCCCTTAGATTAGAGAAATAAATTTAGCCCTAACATAAAAGTAGATAAACAACTAAGGACAGCATGGCAAAACCTCTCGTTACCAAAAAGAAAGCAGATGCAATCTCAAATGGAGCTTTTCTTGTAGGGCTTGGCATCTTATTATACACTCATGATTGGTGGCCAGGTATTCTCCTTGTCCTATGGATAGCCGTTCTATTAAGGCAGTATTTAACAGGAAGAGTTTATGATACAATTATTTCAACTATTATCCTGTTAGGCTTGTTTCTAGTCTCCTTTATCAAAATAAATTGGTCTGTCATCATTCCTATTTTATTTGTTATCGGGGGCACTTATCTAATATTCCGAGAATATTTTTATGCAGATGAAATCATAGAAGAGCAGATCCTAGATGAACGCTCTGATAGGGCTAACGAGCACAAGGAAGATTAACAAAACTTCTTTGAATGTCATTCAAGGCATAATACTTAAGCTGGCTATATTACCTATAGGCACGTGGCTATTACGAAGCAAAAAAGGGTAAGGTGTAGGTGGCAGCAGGCCCGCAAAAGCTTAATAAAAAAGAGTAGGGGCTTTTTGCTCTTGAAGCTAGCGAATAATTATTTAAAAGCCTATTTAGAAGCAAGAGGCCCTAGCATCAATAATACTTAGCAGCAAGCTCCATTTTACTTAAGCTTTATCTAGCAAATAGGTTAGTGGATGAAGCTTATATCCATTATACGATTATGGCTACGGCTGATGAAAGTTCATAGGCAAGCTACTTCTTGCCAAGGGGACTTTTAAGCAACTCTAAAAAATCTAAAAAAAATAAATTTTTCTTATACGTAAGGCTTTAAAAAATATTGTGGAATTTTACTGTTCATATTGTCATCATCAATTTTCTCTTGAAAATCCCTCAGAGAAAGGTCGGCCAAAATTTTGCCCTTACTGCTCAACGCCCTTTCATAAAAAGCTTCAAGCTAAATCTCTGCCCCCTAATAAGCTGCCTCATGAGGAAGGCGATACAATGGCAACGGAAGCAGCCACTTCTTTTGTTTCCAGCCATCTGCCTGAAGAAAAGCAAGTTCAATTTTCTATCGGTAATTACAAAATCCTCGAAAGTATCGGCAAAGGAGGGATGGGAGAAGTTTTTTTAGCTTATGATACCTCCTGTGGACGCCGCCTAGCCCTTAAACGTATTCGTGAAGATCTACTTCAACATCCTCAAGTTCATCATCGTTTTTTAAAAGAAGCGCACATTACAAGCCAGCTGACTCATCCTGCTATTATTCCTATTTATTCTATTTATGCAGAGAAAAACCAGGCTTACTACACCATGCCTTTTGTGGAAGGAGAAACCCTAAAACAAGTTTTAAAGAATGCTAGGAAGCAAGATAAGTTAGGTCTAAAATCAGGACAAACTAGTTCAATACCCTCCTTGATGCGCATTTTTCTTAGTCTATGCCAAGCAGTGGCGTATGCTCATTCCAAAGGTATTCTTCATAGAGATCTTAAACTTGAAAATGTCATTGTAGGAAAATATGGCGAAACGGTGATCCTTGATTGGGGGCTAGCTCATCTTTTAAGAGCAGAAAGTGCAGAAGAGGAAATTTATCAAGAGCCTTCGCCAGATCTTAAACAGGGTTCTTTATATCATATTACGCGCCTTGGAAAAGTTGTGGGAACTATCGCTTATATGGCACCCGAAAGGGCTTTAGGCCAGCCAGCCACCTTTCAGACAGATATTTATTCACTGGGAGTGATTTTATACCAGATGTTAACCTTAAGGCATCCTTTCAAAAGAGGTTCTTTAAAAGACTTTAGAAAAAATATGGCTCAAGAAAAGCTGTATGATCCTTTGGAAGTAGCTCCTTATCGTGATGTACCACGTATCCTCTCTAGAATTTCTTTAAAGTGTCTTGCTGTAGCCTTAGACCAACGTTATTCAACGGTTGACGATGTGATTCATGATCTAGAAACCTACCTCGAAGGCCGTTCTGAATGGTTTCAGATAACAGAATTACAAATAAGCAATAAAAACGACTGGGAATTTCAAGAAAATGTTTTAATTGCTGAATATACTGCCATTACGCGCGGGACGGAAATTTCTGATTGGGTCAGCTTGATGATTTCTAAAGATTCTTTCGCAGAAAATACTAAAATTGAAGCGCATGTTAAACTAGGAAAAAAATGCCACGGCATTGGCTTTCTTCTTAGTATTCCAGAAATTGCTGAGCGCGCGCACCTAAATGATGGCTATTGTTTATGGCTAGGTTCTCAATCTCATCGTTCCACGAAGCTGCTGCGCTCGGCAGTAGAGGTGATGCATCACCCTGATATTTTTTTGCAAGGAGAGGAGTGGTACCATATTCGCATCGAAAAAATCGATCAAAATATTCACTTTTATTTAAATAACATTCATCAATTTTCATATATAAGTCATTTACCGTTAGCGGGCACTCACCTGGGGCTGCTGTCGAGCGACGCTGATTATGAAATTTCACCTCTTAGTATTTCAGTAGGAAGCCTTAATATCCGGGTTAATTGCCTGGCAGTTCCTGATGCGTTTCTTGCTCATAAAGATTATACCACAGCTTTAAGTGAATATCGACGTATCGGCTACTCCTTTCCGGGAACGGCTGAAGGCAGAGAAGCTATGTTTAGAGCTGGGATAACACTTCTTGAGCAAGCTCGCAACAATCATAGCGCAGAAAAAAAACAGCAACTTTATGAAGACTCTTTAGAAGAATTCTGGAAATTGCATTCTACTCCTGGTGCCCCCCTAGAATATTTAGGTAAAGCTCTCGTTTATCAGGCGTTAGATGACCCCGATGAAGAAATCAAATGTTTTGAGCTAGCGTATCGTCGCTACCCTCAACATCCTCTTCTTCCAGTGCTTGAAGAACAAATCCTTTATCGCATGCTTGAAAGTTCCAGGCATAATCGTAAAGCTACCTATCAATTTATATTATTTGTTCTACGCTACCTTCCTTCTATCATCTCGCAAAACAATGTTAGAAAGCTATTTCATAGCTTGCAAAGGCATTGGGAGCCCTTACATTTTATGTTAAATGAAAAGGAGATTGCTAAATCTGAAAAATTGAAAAATTTTGACTTTGCTATCCATCTTGCCTTTTGGACAGCCAAGCCTTATACCTTAAGTGAAATCCTAGATGATCTTACTAAGCTTGAGCCTATTCCCTTAACCTTATGCACTAACGCTATTTATGCTCTTATCGAGCTTGGCAGCTATGCCCTTGCCAAAGTTAAGTTGAACGAGTTAAATAAAAAAATTTCTTCTTCTCAAGTGCTTTTACATGAAACAGAGCTTCTTACAATTGCTATAAAAGTTTACCAGCAGCCTATCGAAAAATGTTTGGATCAACTACTTACACTATTACCTAAGCGCTCCCTTGAAAAAAGCGAGCTTCGAGCTTTAACCCATCTTATCAGATTTGCCATTAAGAAACACAACTACCCTTTTATTTTCGAAGCCGTAAAAAAAATGCATTCCTTTACCTTAGATACCGAAACTTCTATTGGGCTTAATTGTGCCTTGATTTTTGCTCATCTTGCTGAAAAAAATTGGGAAAAAGCGGGTGAATTGCTGCAACAATATCCTCTTGAAATTATCAATCAAGAGTGGCATCCTCTCCACCTATTCTACGGCATATGGCTATACATGACTAAAGGCAAAGAAAGAGCCTACCTACACTTTTCAGAGGTATTAGAGGCTCCTTTTCCTCGTTCGTGGACTCTATTTAGCCATATGATGACTTTTAAAATCGATGAAAATCCTGCCTGGTTGAATAAAGCTTTCGCGTGGGAAAAGCGTCAACTCTATTCACAAGCCGCCTTTTTTTTCCATTGTATTGGCGATCAAGAAAAACATGCTTATTACTCTCGCCTTGAAGCCCAGCAATATGTTTATGCTAAAGTCTAGAGCTAGTCTCTTTTTCATCTATCGCTAAGAATCTTTAAGCTAGCTAGGCAAACCATCATCTTTCAAGAATTATTCTTAAAAGAAGATAGGCGTCAATTAAGCTAACCAAGCTTACAGAAATGGACCCCTATAAATTTATAGTTTATTGATTTAATACCCATAAATAATTTCAAAATCAAACGCTCATAAAAAATTTTATCGAACCTAATCGTTTAAGCCCTGTTAATTATCTTAATCTACCCACCTTTTTTCTTAAAATTTTGTTTATCTAAGAAATTCATTATTTTCTAATTTTATTGCGATAGCCCATTTTTAAACCTTGGGTGCCCAGCTTGCTAAACACATCCTGTGAAAGGCACTTTTAATTTCCCCTCTTATTTATAGAAAAATAATTTTAAATATTTTAACAATTGTTTGTTAACCACTTACATTGCCTAGTTGCTTAGATTAAAATAAAAACAGCTTAGCTTCCTTAAAAATCTTACAAAATGCATCTATTAAAAAATCGCGGCTTAGCTATAATCATGCTCTTCTATAAAATTGAGAGTTTATGATGAGCCCATCCCCTTTTGAATCTACCGAACTACCTAAAGCTTATGAGGCCAAAAATGTTGATGCCAAGTGGTTTAGCTTTTGGGAAAGTAAAGGGTATTTTAGTGCTAATCCCAACTCTCCCAAAAAGCCTTTTTGTATTGTTATCCCTCCTCCTAACGTGACTGGTCAGCTTCATATGGGGCATGCACTTACTAATACTTTACAAGATGTTCTTATTCGCTGGAAACGCATGTCTGGATTTGAAGCTCTGTGGGTTCCAGGTACTGACCATGCAGGTATTTCTACTCAAACAGTGGTAGAACGCCATCTAATTAAAACTACTGGTAAAAAACGTAAAGATTTTTCCCGAGAAGAATTTCTACAACATGTTTGGAAATGGAAAGAAGAAAATGAAAGCCGTATAATCAACCAGCTAAAAAAAATGGGCTGTTCTTGTGATTGGGCACGCCAGCGCTTTACCCTCGATGAAGGAAACAACCGCGCAGTCAAAACGATGTTTAAAAAACTTTATGAGATGGGGTTGATCTATCGCGGAGATTATCTGGTAAATTGGGATCCTGTGACCCAAACCGCTCTTGCGGATGACGAGGTAGAATATGAAGAAAAGCAATCTTTTCTATGGTTTTTCCAGTATCCTTTAAGCGACGCTTCTGGTTTTGTAAGCTTTGCCACTACCCGTCCAGAAACTATGTTGGGAGATACAGCTCTTGCCGTATCCCCTAAAGATCCACGCTATGCACAGTGGATAGGTAAAACTGTCTATCACCCTTTAACTCAACAACATATTCCTCTGATTGCCGATCATCTTGTAGATCCTGACTTTGGAACGGGAGTGGTCAAAATTACACCTGCACACGATCCTATCGACTATCAAATAGGTTTATCCCATCATCTTCCTTTTATTAATATCATGACACCCGATGGTAAAATTAACGAAAAAGGCGGAAAGTATGCAGGGTTATCTATGGAAGAAGCACGCCAAGCGGTGATAGAGGAGATGCAACAGCAAGGCCTTTTAAAGCAAGTAGTTCCTCATCTTCACCGAGTAGGAGTTTCTTACCGTTCTAAAGCCATTATTCAGCCCTACATGTCTAAGCAATGGTTTATCAAGATGGAGGGCTTCGCTAAAAAATTACGTGCTGCTTTGACCGAAGAACGCATCCATTTTATTCCTAAAAATTGGGAAAACACCTATCTCCATTGGATAGATAATTTACGTGACTGGTGCATTAGCCGACAGCTATGGTGGGGACATCGCATCCCTGTATGGTATCATCGTAAAAATCCTGAAAATATTATCTGCTATGAAGGAGAAGGGCTGCCTCCGGAAATTGAAAAAAATCCATGCGATTGGGTGCAGGAAGAAGATGTGTTGGATACCTGGTTTTCATCAGGCCTTTGGCCCTTTGCAGCCTTAGGATGGCCAGAACAGAACGCTGTACTTAAAAAGTTTTATCCTAATTCCGTGTTAATTACTGGTCATGATATTTTATTTTTCTGGGTAGCCCGTATGATTTTTATGGGTGAGCAGGCGATGGAACAAGTTCCTTTTCCTGATATTTATCTGCATGGCTTGATTTACGGCAAATCTTATTGGAGAAAGACAGCAGAAGGAGGAATCTCCTATCTTACCGATAAAGAACGCTTAGAGTATGATCTAGGTAAGCCGACCCCTCCCGATGTCCAATCAAATTGGGAAAAAATGTCCAAAACTAAAGGCAACGTCATTGATCCTTTAGAAATCATCGATGAGTATGGCACGGATGCGATGCGCATGGCTTTATGTGCTAGTGCTAATCAAGCGCGCGAGATCGATTTAGATCGACGACGTTTTGAAGAATTTCGTAATTTTGCTAACAAAATTTGGAATGGGGCCCGCTTTATTTTTATGAATCTTCAGGGAGAGCATTCTTTAAGCCCCGAAGAATTCGCTCAAGGACTTAATAAAAATATCCTTGCTCTAGAAGATCGCTGGATTCTTTCTGTACTTAATCGCGTGGTCGATAAGGTTAATACTAAATTAGCTCATTATCAATTTGATCAAGCTGCCATGGAAGCCTACGATTTTTTCTGGAAAGAGTTTTGTTCTTATTATCTTGAGATCGCCAAACCCATACTTTTTGGTAAACAAGGAACAAGCGAAGACCGAAAAAACAAACAAAAGC
The DNA here is from genome assembly GCF_000648235.2 of Neochlamydia sp. S13. Taxonomy (NCBI): domain Bacteria; kingdom Pseudomonadati; phylum Chlamydiota; class Chlamydiia; order Parachlamydiales; family Parachlamydiaceae; genus Neochlamydia; species Neochlamydia sp. S13. The sequence goes on from NZ_AP017977.1 coordinate 1,612,747, forward strand.
TGTTAGCTATTGTACTTTGCCAGTCAATGCGTCTTATCCATCCTATGGCACCTTTTATCAGTGAAGAACTCTTTCAGCAACTCAAGCGTCTGCTAGGGACTAGCCCAAGGCATACAGACGCGGATCTTTATACGCAAGAAGCTATAGAGGCATTGCAGAGTCCAGCCTGTATTGTTGCCCCCTATCCCCAAGTGACTAATAAGCTAGATTGCCATGCTGAAATCGATCATGCTTTTAATATTATTGAAAATGTTGTTTACCTCATTCGTAACTTGCGAGGTGAAATGAAGCTACCTCTTAATACAGTTACCAATGTGCACATCGTAGGAAAAGAAGACGATAAACTTCTTCCTTTAATTAAAGAAAATACAAGCATTATTAAAGCATTGATAAAAATTAACGAATTTCAGCTCCACTATGTAGAGAAAGAATTTGGACTTTCCTCCTCTACCTTCTATCAAAGTCTTAAGATCATTATTCCTATACCCGAAGAACTCATGAAGCAGGAAAAAGCTCGCCTGTTGAAAGAAAAAGAGCGCTTAAATTTGGCCATTGATAAAATTAATATACAATTGGCTAATCATGACTTTGTAGCCAAAGCTCCTGCCCCCTTGATTCAAAAACATACAGAGCAATTGGCACAAGCCAAGAAAAGCTTAGAGGAAGTTACTACAAAGCTAAGCCAATTGACATAAATACAAGAAAACTTAAGATTCACGCCTATTAAAAATTGTTTAAGAAATTTTATCTGCCTACTAGGTAGATAAACTTTTTGAACTGACTTAAATAAATAAGTCGATGCACCCTTTTTAGTATAAATAAATTTTACTTATACGCTTTAAAAAAAGTCGAGTAGCGCGAGGGGATCACACCCTCACGCTCTCACAGTTCCGTACGTGAGCCTCTCAGCTCATACGGCTCCTATTGTCTAGTCGCAGGTATGGCGCCCATTTTCCAGTGAGCAAATAGCTGAGGTTCTCGTTTTGCGATCCCTCCCAACCAATGCATTGCCCTTCTGCTGTGGCCTCTTAACTTCTTGTATTTCCTTTCCGCCCACCTTGCTAATGTACGGTTTGCAACATTGAAAATTTGATAGAGTTCTGATTTGTAATATTTACCATAGTAGTTGATCCAACCTCTTATCATGGGGTTAAACATTCTTGATAAATCTACAATCTTCTTGTCACTGCGCAGATGCATTTTCCAACTTCTCATCGTACTCGTTATTGCTTTCTTTGCTTTATTGCTTACTGCGGGACTAAAGTTGATGAAGAGCTTTCCATACCGATTCTTTGATCTTCTGGCTCTAAAAGTATATCCCAAAAAATCAAATTTCTCGTTTAGGTATCTTTTTCTTCGTTCATCATCTTTGCAATAGACGATTTTTGTCTTTGCAGGATGCAACTCCAGTTTGCATTGAGCTAAGCGTTCTGCAATAGCTTTCTTTATTTCGTTGGCTTGCGCTTCCGTTTGACAGTGAACCACTATATCATCAGCATAACGCTCGAATGGATTACCTGGATAGCATTTCCTCATCCATTCGTCTAAGGCATAATGAAGAAATAGATTGGCTAGTAAAGGGCTGATTACACCCCCTTGTGGAGTCCCTCTATCTCTTTTTATAAGTTTCCCGTCTGCATCTTGCTCTGGCGCTTTTAGCCAGCGTTCTATATACAGAAGAATCCATTGGCTTTCGGTGTGTTTCCTTACGGCTCTCATCACGAGCTCGTGGTCTAAATTATCGAAAAATCCTTTGATATCAAGGTCAATAACATAGTCGTTGCGCCAACATCTCTGTCTAGCGACTCCTACGGCTTCTAACGCTGATTTTCCAGGTCTGTACCCATAAGAATCAGGATGAAAATGTGGGTCAATCTCTGGCTCTAGATACAGCTTAACGACCATCTGTGCGATTCTGTCTGATACTGTGGGTATTCCCAGCTTTCTCAGCTTTCCATCACTTTTTGGTATGGCAACTATCTTTACGGGAGGCGGAAAGTAGCTCCCCGACGATAGGCGATTCCAAAGTTTATACAGATTGTCTTTAAGATTCTTTTCAAATTCTTCTATAGACTCTTCGTCAACACCTGCTGCTCCTTTGTTAGCTTTTACTCTCTTGTATGCTTCCCATACAATGGATTTAGAAATACAATACGACTTTGCTGTATTCATCGATTCCTCCTGTTTCCAGTTGTTCGATTAATCTTAAGCTAAACAATATAGTCCCCTTCGCTCCACCTCCATTACAGAGGTCTCCTCACTACTACGGGCTATTCCGCCCCTGTTCCTTGCATCGGTACTCTGGTTCTTATGGGGCTTCCATTTGAACTTCTCCCTTTTCATCAAGGCGACAGGTTCCCACGTTCCGTATAAGAGCCTGTAGTTAAGTTCACGTCACCTTTATGCCGGATGCCATCTAAGCAGTTAATATTAGGTTTCCCTTAGATTTGTCCTGGGTTAACTAAGACCCCCCAGTTTTGACATCATCCCTATGCTTTCGACACGTCATCAGTGATTCATTTGCATTCGTCTCCTTAACTCTCACCTGATATAGTCTTGCTATACCTTTTCCTTAACGCTCACCACATGGGCTCTTTACCCATGCAGCTTAAGGTGGTTTGTAACCTATGCCTAAGTCATCGGTTACTAGGGGCCTTCCCTAATCTCTTGTACAGCATCTTTGACCCGCCGTTGGCTTGTCAAAGTTCGTGGCGCACCTAAGTCTGCATACCTAGCCCTCTGAAAGTTGCCTCTCTACTTAATGAGAGGAATTTTATAAAGTACGGGATTACATAAGAAGTAGCTTGAAAGCGTATTACTTTAAGTTTTTGCCCTAACTTTTTTCCTTTATCAAAAGCCCTGGAAAGCACCTATAAATGCTGAAAAGTAATAAATAGAGGGATAGCAGGAGAAAAAAGAGGATCTTACTGCGCATTCTCTAGCATTTATTCGGTTACCCATAACTTCCTTTAATCGCTTAGAATCCATGATACTTAGAGACATTCTCTGAATTATTAAAATTGTTTAAAATATAGGCTGTTTAACCAGGAGCCTAATATGATAAGAAAACCTTATCCTAGCGATTTAAATAATCAAGAATGGCAAGTGCTTGAACCTATAATATGCAAGAAAAAAGCTGGCAAGCCACCTAAGCACTCTAGACGAGAGATGCTTAATGCCATCTTTTATGTCTTAAGGACAGGTTGTCAATGGACAGATCTTCCTCATGATCTACCTCCTTGGAAATCGGTCTATTCTCAGTTTTTAAGATGGAAACAGACTCATTTATTCGAACAAATTAATACTTATTTAAGGCGATCGCTTCGCCAAAGCTTAGGCAAGTTAGCGGAACTTAAGTGCAGGTATAGTCGATAGCCAAAGTGTTAAAACAACTGAAAAAAAGGGCTCTGCGGATACGACGGCGGCAAGAAAGTTAAAGGTAGGAAAAGACACATAGTGGTGGATCACTTGAGACTGTTAATAGCAGTTGTAGTAAGTAGCGCAGCTTGTAGCGACAGAGATGGGCTGAAAGCGCCATTCTATTATTTCCAGGGGAAAGTTTTATGGCCAAAAAAAATATTTGCCGATACAGGATATAGCGGGGAAGAAATGAGATTAGAAGCAGCTTTGCATGGTATTGATTTAACAGTCATTAAAAGATCTAAGCTAAAAGGATTTCATTTACAAGCAAAAAGATGGATAGTAGAAAGAACATTTGCCTGGTTTGGCAAATGCCGCAGATTAAGTAAGGATTATGAGGCCTTGCCAAACACCAGCCAAGCGTTCCTCTACTTAGCTATGATACGCCTGATGGTAAGAAGAATGGCGCAATAAATTAATTCAGAGAATGTCTCTTAGGCTTTTTCATTAAGCAAAGAACAATAGCTATGATTCAATTAAAATATATCACACTATCAGCTCTTTAACTTATTCAAAATTAAAATTTAAACAAAACAAACAAAACTTAACTTTCAACCAATACTAAAATAAATTAACCCTCTTAAACAAACCATATATTATATATAATTAAAAAATTTTCTGTTTAGGATGATGATGAATAATGATTACAATAGCTTATTAAATTTTCGGGAAAAGTTTGCGACACAGCCTGAAGAAAATCGCGATCTAAGTTTAAGCCAAAAGCATACTTTAGAACAGGCAAAGATAAGTGAACAAGCCAAGGAAAGTTTGGCAAATAGAAGCTTGCCTTTAAGCACTCTTGAAGAAAGACAGAGAACGAATAGCACACGAGTTACTCAGCTTTCTATTAAAACTCACCATCCTGAAGACAAGCTCTTGTCATCAGAAAGTACACCTACAAATGACCAAGGCAAGCATTTTGAGAGACCTACCCAAGTTAAAAAATTAGGAAAGTTATTCGAAAGAGTGCAAGAATGGCAGCCTATTCATGCTGTCATTTCTACTCCTGAAAGCATTACTGTTTTCCCTCCTTTTTCTGAAAAATCTCTTTCATTAACTCGTGTAAAGATAGAGGAAAGAAAAAAAGTAAAAGGTAAAGAAAAAGAAGAAAAGGAAAGTATTAATGAGTCAGAAACATTCCTCGCTTCCTCGAGAGAGAAAAATTACCTCCTCTATGTTTCTGCCAACAATCTTTTAACAATAGAAAATTTCGAAGAATTAGACAAGTTTTCTAAGGATGAAGTGATTAAAGAAATGATCAATCAAGCAAAGCATTTAGCTAACCTTCCAATATCTATAGATGAGCCTTATATTATCACTACCTCCCAGCTACTTTATCATCAAGCTGCCAGAAGTAACCTACTTGCTGGGAATGTTGAAATGGGCCTTGAACTATTAGCCGAAGCTGCCCAGCAAGCGATTCCTTTTTCGCCAGAGAATTTATCCAAAATTGAAAAGATAATAAAAATGCCCGTAGATACATTAAATGGCATCGTATTAAGCGATGTAGGCACCTGGGCAATCAAGGATCAAGCCATTCGCTCCTATATTAGAACTTATGATAACGAAAAAAGATTTTGCTGGGAAATTAAACTGAACGATCAAGCCTGTGAACACCTACAAGAATGGTTGAAAGTTATCATTCCACAAGAAAAACTATGGAAAAAAAGTTTAACTTCTTTAATTGATCTTTCTCCACAACTTGAGGAAAGAGGATACCGCTATGAAAAACAAATCAATGGAAAGTTTGTGCCCACTGAAGCATATGAGCTGCCGGGAGCTCCAACCATGATTATTGATTTCAAAAACTTAGGGCAAATTATTATTCCTCATTCTCATAAAATCAAAACCTTAGCAGATCAAATAGAAGTCAATATAGAAGTCAATATTGACCTAAAAGGTGATACTCTGCCTCACGAAATAGTCAAAAAAGTTCACATGCTTTTAAGTATAGTAGGTTGCCCTCCCGCTTTAGTCCCTAGTCGCAACATAGATAAGGAAAGGCTAGTTTTTAATCAGCTTTTTAATGCATTTTTTCCAGATGATGCTAAGATATTAAATAAGCAGCCAGGATATTTTAATTTATCTTTAGACGCCTTAAAAACCGCGATTATCAAACAAAAGCCTGAGATGGATCCCTATATAAAAGAATACATAGATAATAAAAAATACTGTTGGGTAGAAACTCTACCTGGTAAGAAAGTGCTTTCCTTTAATATGTCTGATAAAATGCGTCACGAAGGGGCTCTGGGCCTTATGCTAGGATTAACAGGTCCGCACCCTGAAAGAACCTTATCTCTTATCCTTAAAGAAGGTTTGCTTTCTAGCCAATTAAGATATAGCGCTGGAAATTTCATTCAAGGATCAAGTGTGCCGCAAGACTACCAATCAGGAGGAGCAGAATCGGTTTTTACTCGACTAGTGACAAAAAAAATGTTGAATTATAAGGTAGAAGAGTTTGCTAAAGCTGGGCATATTCAACTGTTAATAGATTTAAAAGCTGTAAATCCTGCCAATTCTTACGGTCATCGGCATGATGCCTTCGGTTCACGCACAGCTAGACGAGTCAGCTTAAAAGATTTAACTTTTAATATGGAGTCATCTACGCTCGATGATCATCCTGGAAGGAGTAATGAAGTGATGATTAGGGATTACATAGCTCCCCATTTCATAAAAAAAATTGTTGCGCAAACCGAAGAAGTTAAAGAAAATATTATCAATAGGCTTATTCACGATAATATTGTTGAAAAAAAAGAAAATGAATGGCACATTAAAGGATTAATCGAGCAATCTAACAGAAATATAGATGACTTTATTATCATAAATGATAGCTTTAATATGGAGATGTGGAAATGAGTGTACCAACTTACTCAGCTGTTTATTATGTTTTGGAAAGCGAACAAGGTGGCATCAACCCCTTGGCAATACGTCCACAAATAAAGAATCAAGGAAAAGTAATTGAGTGGGAAGACACAGGCCATGGATTTTGGAGCAAACTTACGACAACCCCTAGTACTAGAGATGAAATGATTTCTTATTGTCCTACAGAAATCATCGTTCCAATTTCAGATACCCATCAGCTTAAGCTTGTCTACCTTACTAAAGAAATTTTTGATAAACATATTTCTAAAAATGCAGCTATGCAACCCAAGTTTGAGACCACGCAAGAGCTGCAAAATTATTACTTAAATACCAATTTTTATGGATATTGAATTTTCAAATAATTAGCATATTGATTATGTCAGAAGATAGGAATTATCGCTACCTTTGCAGGACTGCTCGGGCCCTTATTTGAATTGATTAGTCTTAATAATTAGACAGCTTAATTTTAGCTACTTGGCGGATAGTGGCTGGAGCTATAAGTAAGGAATCGAGCTTATTAATAACCAATATCCCTTACTTAGTTTGATTCATCTTCTCCTACTCGAATAATTTCATGCCATAAATGATGCCGCCACTCTTCTACCACCCTGCCATCAGCTATTAAGTCAACTTTATAAGTTAATATTCCTTTAGTATTAAAGTAGCGCTCATTCGCCAAAACATATAGATATGAGCCATGTGATTTTTTTAAAGGAAGAGTTAATTTCACCTGCTCTTTATTGCGTAATTGAATATAGATATCTAAATGCAAATTCTCACTCTTTAAATAGGGATAAGGAATAGACCAGGAGATTAGCAGTTGTTGTTCTACGGGCGGATTGGCAAGCATAGGATCGGGTGTTCCTACACGATAGCTTGCTAAAGATTCTTTTGTAAAATAGGAAGATTGGACGGATAAATAAGCGTTCTTAGAACATCCCCCTAAAACATATAAAAATAATACTAAACAAATGGTTCTCACATTACCTGCTTCTTTAAAAATTACAGCTTGCAGAATGCAAGGTCTGATTAAAGTTGTTCTCCATTTTATTATAAGCCTCACGAATAAGCGCGGCAGTCGTCTCCCAGTCTATACAGGGATCTGTAAGAGAAACCGCATAGCGTAGAAGCTGAGGGTTTTTCAACATGGGCTGATTACCTGCATGTAGATGGCTTTCTAACATTAGACCACGGATGGAAGCATTGCCCTCGATAATTTGATTAATGACTGAATGAAACACCTGGCATTGCTGCTCATGCAGACGCTTAGAGTTACCATGTGAGCAATCGATAAGAAAATTTAAAGGTAAATTAAATTTTGTCAAAGATTTTACAACCTGCGCAAGAGATGCAGGCTCAAAATTGGTACCCGAATCACTTCCCCTTAAAACTACATGCCCTTTAAAATTACCTTGTGTATGCATAACAGAGATTTGGCCCTCCTGATTTATTCCCATATAAGAGTGGGGCTGAGCAGAAGAAATAACACCATGAATAGCAACTTCTACATTTCCTTCTACACTATTTTTAAATGCTACTGGCATAGGCAAGCCAGAAGCCATTTGGCGATGTGTCTGAGAAGCTGAAGTGCGCGCTCCAATACATCCCCATGCAATTAGATCATCAAGATAAGCACAAGAATGAGGCTCAAGAAATTCTGCAGCCGTGGGAATTTTTAAACGGGCAAGATCTATTAAAAGTTGCCTTGTTAATTTAAGGCCCTGTTCGATATTATTGCTATTGTTAAGTTCAGGATCATGTAAAAAACCTTTCCAGCCCACAACAGTACGAGGTTTTTCAAAATAGGTGCGCATGACAATTAAAAATTGGTCGGCAACTTCATGCATTAAAAGTTTTAATTTAAAAGCATATTCACGTATAGATTTCATATCATGAATAGAACAAGGTCCTACAATAATCAGATGCCTTCGATCTTTCCCTTCCAAAATATTAGAAATTTCTTTTCGTGCATTTTCTATAAATAGGATGGCCTCAGCATCTAAAGGATATAATGTTTTTAACTCCCTCGGCGACGGAAGTGGTTTATAATGAAGCATAAGCTCTTATTAAATTAAAGGTAGATTGAAAAGCTGAAGGTTAGCAAAAAGCAAGATTAAATACCAACTAGGATACAAAGCCTGAATCACAGACTTTTTCTTTTTTATAAGCTATATAATATTTTTAAAAATATTTACTAATAAAAAAATTTAAAACTTTTTATAATGAACTACCCCCCTACTTCTTAAAAATGCAAAAACTAAAGTTAGTCTTCGAAAAGCTGCGAAAACAATATTCTTCTATTAAAGCCCTTAAGCCTTACCCTGAAATTGATTGGCTACCTATTGAAAGTAGTGGCTTGGAAAACTTTAGTGCTAATTATGCTGCAGGAAGGATAACAATAAAAGCTCAAGGCTATCTAGGCGCGATTTATGCTCTCCAACAAATTCATACTGGAATTCGCAGCGGCCATCTTGCCGATTTTTTAGGGCATATTAAACCTCGATTTAAAATTCGCCCTTTATGGATAGAAGATTCTGTTAAAGCTCTTTTAGGCGAGCCTCATAAAATAGAAGCATTTGCTACAGCCGTGTTGGAATTAGGATATAATACCATTATTGTTGATCAGTCTAGTGATCAAATAAATCTTACGAGCCTTTGTGCAGCTTTGCAAAGTTATGGACTAAAAGTTGTTCTAAAGCTTTCGCATTTTCAAGCTCAGCACCAAGCTATTTGCTCACCTTTAATCCCAGATTATAGCGATAAAGTTAAAAGCTACATTAGCCAAATCTCCTCTCAAAATGCCCATTATGATTTTCTTTTTTGGGAAAGTCAATGGCAGCGTCCTGAATTTTTAGAAGCCCCAGGTGTGGATTTTTATACTCTACCCGAAGTAGTCTTAGAAGAAGCCCACTTATTGGAAAATATTTTAGAAAAATCTAAAACTTTAATTTTCTATGTGCCTGCAGATGAAGAAGAATCTGCTCAGCAAAGTGCTAGCTGGATGTCACGTCTAGCTATCGATTTACGACAGAACACTATTTTAGCTTATTCTGCGACTGCTGGAGATTGCTTGCTTAATAATCAATCCCCACATCCTTTTTGGAATCAACTCCGTCATCAAATTGAGAAATCTTTCTCCCCTTTAATGCCTATCCTCAATGTAGGGCAAGTGCCTCAAAGTGAGGGCTTATGGCCTCTTTTAGCTGATGATTTAATTGATGAATACATGTTACGTTGCCAAAATGAACGTTTTATAGGAGTCTTATGCGTAGCTAATCAACTGCCCGCTAAAAAAGGAATTCACCACTGTAACCTATGGACAGCTTCCCAAATGATGTGGAACGCCCAGATACCTGCCTTTATGTGGGTAGAAACATGGTTTTCCGCTCATCGTCCTGATTGGAATTACAATTTTTATGCCCCTTTTTTGTGCCAAATAGGCTTATTATCAAAACAGCTAAGCCTACTGCGTTCTTTGGCTAAGCAACAAAGTGCCGGTCATCTATCTAGCCAGGAGTGCCGCTTATTTATAGATTCTCTTCTTATCCAGATCGATGCCCTTATGAGTAGAATGGATAGAGAAGAAAGAAAATGCCTACAAAAAAGTGAAAATACCCCTCTTGGAGAATACTTCAAATTTTTCGCTGAAGATGCTCGTTTTATTATTTTGCAGATTCTCCCCGACCTTAACCTATCACTTCCCCATTCACTTAAAGAAAAAGATATGAGAGGCTCTTTAGAGCAGCGCTCAAAACATCGCCTGCTGCATGAGCAAAAGCAAGGGAAGGAATTTCTTTTTTAACTTCTTTACCCACTTTTCTAAAGTGGCCTTAAAATTTAAAGAAATTAACTCATATGAAAAGCCTTTAATATAATTTTTAGTTTAATCGCTTACCTGCTGTTAACCGCTTTAGACTTTAATAAAAAGCTTTTTTAAGATATTCTTTTTCTTCCTCAAACAAAGGACTTCCTGATGGAAAATGTGGATATTTTTCTGAATAACTTTAAAAACGCTATCTGGAGTGCACCTCTTCTTATTTTTCTTATCGGCACCGGGGCTTACTTGACCATTATTTTGAAAGGTGTGCAGTTTCGTTATCTCGGCTATGCAATCAAACAAGTATTTGCCCGCACGCGCCAAAATTCTCAAGGAGATATTAGCCCTTTTGAAGCATTAATGACCTCTTTAGCAGGCGCTATTGGAACAGGAGCAATTGTGGGAGTAGCTACAGGTTTAGCTGTCGGTGGCTTAGGTTCAATTTTTTGGATGTGGATAACAGCATTTGTAGGAATGGCTACTAAATATGCAGAATCTATACTAGCCGTAAAATATCGGATAATAGATGACCGTGGCGAGATGATGGGTGGCCCCATGCAGTATATTGAGAAAGGTTTGGGCTGGAAATGGATGGCTCTCCTGTTTGCTCTTTTAGGAGCTTTAGCGGCAATTACTACTGGCAATCTAGTACAGGTTAATGCTATTACCGAAGCTATTCAGCATCTTAAAGCGGTGGATCCTTTTTGGACAGGAATTGTACTAGCCGGCATTACAGGATTAGTTATTATTGGAGGGGTTAAAAGTATTGGCCATGTTGCCGGAGTATTAGTCCCTATTATGGCTTTATTTTATATTATCGGCGGGCTTATTGTTATTACTTTTCATTTTGATAAAATTCCCCATGCTTTTGGACTCATCATCAAAACTGCTTTTACAGGGCAAGGGGCAACCGGTGGATTTGTAGGAGCTACTCTTATGATGGCTATACAATCAGGGGTCTCGCGTAGCGTATTTTCCAATGAAGCAGGTCTAGGAATTTCATCTATAGCGGCGGCGGCTGCCAAAACCGATAGTCCTGGGCGTCAAGGCATGATTACGATGACAGGCGCTTTAATTTCTACAGTGATTGTTTGCACAGTAACGGGCCTTGTATTAGCAGTTACCCAGGTGCAGGGAGCTATCAACGATTCAGGAGAGGTTTTAAATGGGGCTGCGATGGCATTTGCAGCCTTTGAATCCACCATCCCTGGCGGCAGTTATATTGTTTCTATTGGCCTTATTTTATTTGCTTTTTCTACCGTACTGGCTTGGGCCTACTATGGAGAAAAATGCTTTGAATACATTTTTGGCATTAATTCTGTAAATGTTTATCGCATTTTATTCACCTTGATTATTATTCCAAGTGCTGTAACCAAGATGGAAATCGCTTGGTATTTAGCAGATATTACCAATGGATTAATGGTCATCCCTAATCTAATTTCCTTGATAGGTTTATCGGCAGTGGTTGTGGCAGAAAATGAACGTTTCTTAGCTTTAGTTCAAAAAGAAAGATTAGCCTTACAAAAAACCTTTGAATCGAAGCAATAACTAGGACTTCATAGAAATGGCAACCACAGATTTAGAATTAAGCTCTTTGCTTCTGCATACTTTAGATAATATTTACAGTTGGATATGGGGGGCGCCCCTATTGATCTTGTTGGTAGGAGTTGGACTCTATCTTACAATAGCCTTAAAAGGCTTACAATTTCGCTACCTCCCCTATGCCTTAAAAATAGCTTTTGGCAGACAAAAAGATGTATCAGGTCAAGGTGATATTAGCCATTTTGAGTCTTTAATGACGGCTTTAGCAGCTACCATAGGAATAGGAAATATTGCGGGTGTAGCCACAGCTATTGCCATAGGCGGCTTAGGAGCACTTTTCTGGATGTGGGTCACCGCACTGATAGGTATGGCCATTAAATATGCTGAAGCCATTTTAGCTGTTAAATATCGCAAGATGGATGGACGAGGCGAAATGTGTGGCGGGCCCATGTATTTCATCGAATATGGATTAGGATGGAAGTGGCTTTCAGTGTTGTTTGCAATTTTTGGAGCCATTGGAACGTTTGGAGGCGGTAATATGCTTCAGGCCAACTCTGTGGCAGACGTAATGAAAAATGTCTTTCACATCGAGCCCTGGGTGACTGGCTTCATTGTAGCACTTTTAACAGGCGCTACTCTCTTGGGGGGAATTAAATCGATCGGTAAGGTTGCCGGTTTATTAGTTCCTTTTATGGCCATCATTTATATTGGCGGAGCAGGCGTGATACTGTGTAAATATTATGATCGCTTACCTGCCGCTTTATCACACATTTTCCAGTATGCCTTTTCAGGGCAAGCCGCCTTTGGGGGATTTGCAGGTTCGACCATGTTAATGGCTATTCAGGTGGGTGTCAGCCGTGGCCTCATGACTAGCGAAGCAGGATTAGGAACAGCATCGATTGCTGCCGCAGCCGCTAAAACAGATTTACCAGGACGCCAAGCTTTAGTTTCTATGACAGGCTGCTTTTTAGCCACCATTGTAATGTGTAGCGCCACAGCCTTGGTCTTAGGGGTCACCGAAGTTTTTGGTAGTTTAGATGCAGAGGGTAAGCTCCTCAATGGAGCTTCGATGACCGTCGCAGCTTTTAACCAAACATTTTCAGGAGGAGCTTATGTAGTGACTCTAGGCCTTGTGCTGTTTGCTTTTACCACTCTCTTAGGATGGGCTTATTATGGGGAAAAATGTGTGGAATATCTACTAGGCTCTAAATCCGTCCCTTTTTATAGGGCTATTTTTACCTTAGTAGTCATTCCTGGCGCCATCTTAGAGCTCGATGTCGTTTGGAAAATCTCTGATATATGCAATGGCTTAATGGCCTTTCCAAACTTAATTGGCCTCTGTGCCTTGTCAAAAGTAGTTATTGCTGAAAGCCGCTCATTTCTTAAAGTGCTTTCCCATGAACAAGAAGGTAGGGCTTAAAGCTTTTTTCTTAAGCTAAACTACCTCTCTAGCAATGCAGCTATAATCCAAGTAGGATAATCGGGTTAGGAAGATGAATAAGATTAAATTAAGAAAGCGCTTCTTAAAATCGGCCACTAATCATTTTATTTAGCTCTTTGATATACCGGTTATATGTTTCAAAGCAGCTCTTTATGCAATCATGGGCTCTAAAAAACTATGAACTTAATTAAGAGAGTTATCTAGAAAAGGTTTAAATTCCGTCTTGAAATTATAGAGCTGTTTTTTCTTAAAGCGTATTATTAAATCATATTAAACCTTTCAAGCTAAAATTTACTCATCTTGCACACCTTCGCTTTTTAGCTGCACCATAGAATCTAAAACGTTAGTTGCCAGCTACCTATTAATCCAACTCTTTTAACAATCTTCTTTGATGAACTATAAATCATTCTATTATCAAATAAACACGCTGCTTAGTTTTTTTTCAGAGGGAAAACTAATAAAAAAAAAAAAACAAACGTTAGTAAAAGTAATACTTGTATTATTTTCGATTAGGTCATCTGTCTTTTTTATAGAATTTTTTTTAAAGCAGAAAATCTATTAAAAAAACTGGCGTTCACCTTTATAATGTTTAATTAAAGAAAAAAACAAAAACATCCATAAAAGGAACGCCATGAAAAATGTTACTATAAATTCTAAAGAAGATCAAGAAAGACGACTGCAAATCAAAAACATCCATCAGCAGATGAAAAATTTGGCTGTTCAAGGAACAGGAATTAGTCCTTGGGAAGCTCAAATTTTAGTGGGTCTGATTGAGGAAGTGTACTTTTCCGAACTTAACCAAAGCCACTTAAAACCAGGGCAGATTAAATATCATTGTGTAGCAGCTGAAGAAGGAGCTGGCAAATCTTTAAAAGAGTGCAAGATGTTACCTGTGGTTTTGACGTTGTTTGACCAAAGAGACAAAGGAAATTTTTCCCAAGATAATAATAAAGATAGAAGTGTTGAGCTAAGAAGGAGAAGACTTGTGCGTATAGCTGAAGAAGCTAAAGAGCAAGGAGGATACTTAACGCAAGAAGACCTAGCAGAATTATTAATGTGCGATATAAGAACCATTCGAAGAGATATTAAAGAGCTTAAAGCAATAGGCATCTTATTACCCACACGAGGTCAACAAAAAGATATAGGCCCTGGTGTTAGCCATAGAGCTATTGCCATACGGCTTTGGCTGGAGGGCAAAGAGCCTGTGACTATTGCCCAGCATATTAAGCATAGCATAGAAGCTGTGGAAAACTATCTACAGAAGTTTAAAAGAGTAGCCTTTCTTAAAAGCAAACATTTCAATGAGTTTGAAATAGCCTTAACGGTGGGAATTTCCATCTATGCTACCAAAACCTTTTCTCTGCTATATGAAGAGTTTAAAGATAAAGCCTTTTTTGAACAAAGATTGCAGGAAGTTCATATAGTTGGTGCCCAATATTATCACGCTCAAGATGAAAAAAAAAGAATGATGTCGTCGAACGACTCTATCAGGAACGAGCGGAGGCTGCCATGAAGAAGAACATCGATGCAAACCATGCTACATTTTGCCCTCAAGCATTTAAATGCTTTGAAGGTGCTTTGGAAGCATTTTTTTCTCATGAGTGCCCGCAGCTAGGAGGAACAAGGACAAGGCAAGTACTGGTTAAATCAATAGCGGATATGGTACGTCAATTTTATCCGCAGACCTCTCATATGCAGCCGGGACAAGTTACATGGCCGACAGTCCACCGCAACGAATTTTCATCTTATGGAAAATCTATTCAAAATACACGTTTAACAACGGTGATTTTAGATCTGGTAAGCTCGCAAGATGCTATGGAAAGAGCTAAAGGGAAAAAATTAAGGGTTATAAAAAAAGAAGCTGTGGCGCGGATGTGCAAGCAAGCTTTTGATCAAGAAGGTTGCTTAACCCACGCGGAATTAGCTATTTTGTTAAAGATATCGCCACAAAGTGTAGGCAAATATATTAAGGAGTGGGAATTAGAAAACCGTGAGGTTCTTCCAAGAAGAGGGTCTATCCATGATATAGGCCCTACTTTAACTCACAAAACAATGATCATTGAAAAGCTCTTTATCGAGCAAAAAACTGTTCAGCAGGTGAGCAGAGAAACAAAACACTCTTTGCCGGCGATACAAAGGTATATATCCACTTTCAAGCAAATATTGCTATGTAAACAAAAAGGTATGTCTACAGAAGAAGCAGCTTTTTCGGTGGGTAGGACATTACGCTTAGTCAATGAATATGAAAAGATTATTGAACAATATAAGGAGAAAAATTATGTTATAGCCGCGTTATTGAAAAGTGAAATTGGAATTGAAACAAGAACCCAGATAACAATAAATGAAGGTGTTGATAAAAAATATTAATCAGAAAAAAGATTAGGTTAAATGCCAGTTAATGACAAGTGTCCTTATTTACGATAAAACAATAAGATTTCTGATTTATATAATAAATTATACTACGAGAAAATTAGGCGAGCTTTAATCTTATAACGCTTATTAGGGGATCAACAAAGACATGTCAAAAAAAATGCGCAGAGCAAGCGATTTATCCCATGAAGCAAAATGGGGTAAACTGACTCCTGAAGAAATTGCCTATGTGGAACAAAAACTTCAAGATAAAGAGGCAGATAAAGATGAGGATTTACATATATGGATATTTATTGTAGGCAGATTAGGCTTAATTCGTCACCGCCCTTTATTGGAAAAATTTCTTTATTATCAAACGGAGCCCTGGGTATGCATACAAGCTTTGAGAGCTCTTTGCACTTACTGGGAATACACCAATGACTATTTAAAAGAACTTAAAATGTTTATTAGAGGCGTAGAATGGGATCCCCATGATGACATACGTTTATGGGCGTTAAGTATTGCCGGAAAATTTCTTAAAGAAAATTTTGATTATGAACTTTTACAGCTTTTGCTAGATGTCTTTGAAAAGCTAGGAGAATTAGATAGCCTACACGAACATAGAGAATATGCCCGGGAATTTATAAAAAGCTGTGCCTTTGAAGCTTTAGCTATCGCGATGGGAAAAAACTACGATGAAATTTTAGATACGGACGATATAGAAAATTGTCTTCTTAATGGTCAATTGGAGCTTTTAGATCTAAGCATTATAGAACAAGCTCATCAAAGGCTCCAGCAAAAATTTTAATTACCTTTCTAATAAAGGAAGAATAAAAAATGGTTAACTCACCTTCACAAATTACTTCTCTTTTAAATCTCTCTACACCAAAAGAATTTGCAAGTAAGCGTATTCAACCTATCAACTACGATAAGGTAGATCTTTTAAAGCAAAAGCTCATTCCCCTAATCATTCCCTTTTATGATGGCGAGGGTCGCATCATCCAGCTTTGGAAAATGGAGGATAAGCTGGTGGGAGCTGTGTTAGATAGAGAAGGACAATTGGTGATTATACCTGGAAAAAAAATCATTAATTCTTTAAATCCACCGGAGCCACCCGCTAAGCTTATTGCTCGTTTAGAAAGCTGTAGCGTGCGTAAGTGGGGCATTGCCTATGATATCCATACCTTAAGCCTCTCTATCTGGCCGCATCTTGAAGCTGCAGGTAAGCATAATTACGCTTTAGCGGGAAAGATTGATAGAAAAAAATATGATCAGGTTCCTCCTCATGAAGTAATTAAAGATGCGAATGAACGCTTAATAAACCTGACTGAAAATGGAGCCTTGAATCGTTATCACTATACAGCTTATCGAAAAGAAGCACAAGGCATAATACTATTAAACCGAGAAGGCAAGCCTCTCCTAAACCCCAAAAACGGTAGGCCTTATGATCATATAGATGATGTTAAAAACTTTCAAAAAGCTGGAAAGAACATTATAAGAGACATTAAATTACGACTGCGTTTTGATGATCTTACAGCCAATGAGAGAAAAGAGCTTGAAAGTATCTTAGCTAAAACGAGTAAAATTTTAGATGATTCATACAAATTTACCACTAAAGCAGCCACTCCAGCCCATAAGCAATTCTATCAAACCTTGCAACAAACGCGACTGACAAATTCTTATAACTCTACCCATCCCCATTCTCCTATTCCTGCTAAAGCGGGTGCAGGAGGAGAGATTGGCGGAGTAGCCTGCAGCATGGAATATATTGAAGGCTTATTCGATTCACCGGACGCTTTATTTGAGAACATTCACTTTTTCTGCACCCCCCAACTCCCTGAAGGAGAATTTCCTTTTTCAAATGAAGAGCTTCAGCACATTTTGCGAGAGCTAGCTTTAGGGATTTATGTAGATAATGCTATACCTTTTTTCAGCTTACATTTCAAACAGGGAACAGCTGATCTATTTCCCGTCATTCATCCAGCTTATGAAAATACTCTCGTAGGTCGTGTAATCAGCATGCTAGATTATATGATGAAGGGTTACCTAAATGGGGGCATTTATTCCGAAGAGTTCGTAGATGAATGGTATAAAAATCCAGACTGGAATAAAAAGTCGTCTTCTGCTTTAGAAAAGCTTATAAGCTTCGAAGAATATTGCAAAGCTTATTTAAAAGATGGAGATAAAAATTATTTTGCGGTTAATGGTTTAACTCATTTAATTAAAAGTAAAAGATTATGGGATAAAATCCATGATGCTCTTTTTGTAGATGAGCCCTACGAAAAAATTTTTGAAAGTCAGGAGGGATTCAAAAATTCATTTAGAATTATTGCCAAACAAAATAGTTATCGTAAAGAAGAAAACTTATTCTTAATAGATACAGATTTTGAGGTTCGCTACACCATAGAACCTTCTCCAACCTACAATGAAGCGCTCGCAAAGCATGTGAGAAAATATGGATGTATGCCTGCAGCCTATACCGATTTGGAAAATGCTTATGAACTCATGTCAGAAAGAATTCACAATCATATGGTCAAGATGCCTCTTTGTCGCCATTATTTTTCTATGCTTGGGATCATCAATTTTTTTTCTAGTTATTTTTCCACATTAAAAAAATATGGCAAAGTTCCTATCTTACCATCATGTGAGCAATCTCTTGTGCACGGATGCCCTCCCTTATTTCCTTATCTTCCTATCTCCATACACCATACAGAAAAGCTTGAAGTTAATAAACGTGAAATCATGCGTCAATTTTTGAAAAGCCACGAAGGAAAGCTAAAAGGCTACTTTAAAAGCCTTAGCGAGCTAATGCTACTCCATAGAGAAGAAGAAAATTTAGAGAAAAAGTTTTTTTTAGATCAAAAGACAGCCCTCCTGGATCTCTTACAAGAAATCGTCAAAAAA
This sequence comes from Neochlamydia sp. S13, assembly GCF_000648235.2. NCBI lineage: Bacteria > Pseudomonadati > Chlamydiota > Chlamydiia > Parachlamydiales > Parachlamydiaceae > Neochlamydia > Neochlamydia sp. S13. The sequence goes on from NZ_AP017977.1 coordinate 1,631,082, forward strand.
AATGCTTTTCAACATGCTAATTTGTCGGTTCAAACTTATTTAAATCAAAATGATCTATTCCAACCTACTTATAAACGAGTAGCTTCTCTTTATTTTGAGCAAATTCTGTCAGACTACGTTGAAATTTTAAAAAATTTAAAAAACAATTATTACTCCTTGAAACTTAGTGAGCCAAAGGCTAGTACTACAGTGGTAAATGTAAACATAGCTTTCTTTGCCTTTGATAATGGTAGTAACAAGCACTCGCTTGATGCTTACGACGCCAATTAGACCATTCTAACCAATAGCTCCAGCATCGCTTGATAGAGGTATGTGCATATATCACTAAACGCCTAGCTTCTTGTAAGGTATATCTAATTAAATTAAATTCCGTACTTTTAGAAACTTCTTCATATGAAGCCGACGAGCTTTTTTTTTCTTCTCCAGTAAGTTGAAAGCATCGCGCAAGCCCGAAAGGAAAGTTAAAGCTAATAAACAAAGCGTCATGTGTCGATACCAGCCTGTGTAGCTTCTCACCTCATAGTGGTCAAGCCCAATTTCTTCTTTAGAAGCTTCAAAGCATTCCTCGATCGTCCAACGACTTCCTGCAGCTTTGGCCATATCTTGTAAAGTAACATTATTGGGACAACAAGCTATATAATAAGCTACATCGCGAGGGTCTTTCATGTTACGCCTTAATAAAAGCCAACGTGTCCACCCTTCAGGGCTATCTGAATTGACTTCTAGACGATACCAATGATAATAGCGCTCGCCTTTTTCTCCTTTTCCTGCCGATAAACTCTGCCAATCTTTTGGCTTAATTTCTGCAAGAAAGTGGCTGACTGGACTTCGATCAAAATCTACGCTCACATGGTAGTTAGAGGGTACAGCTAATATATAAGGGCAGCATTCTTTCTCTAGATAAGCTCTTAAGGGATAAACTCCATATACCTCGTCTCCCAATACCCAAGAGGGCCTGATCCCATGGCCGAAAGCTCTCTGTAGCATCAACATGGCTAATTGTATTTTCGTTTTGAATTTAACTTCTTTAGGTATACCAGCTCTTGCTCTACGTTCTTCATCTAAAAACCATTCTTCAGAGATATATAGTTCTCGATCAATTAGTACGTGGCCTTGGCTAGTTGCATAGGAAAGGAAAACCCCTACTTGGCAATTTTCAATTCTTCCTGCTGTTCCACTATATTGTCTTGCCACTCCTGCTGAATGCTTACCTTTCTTTAAAAATCCCGTCTCATCTATAGCTAGTATACCGCCTTCTTTATCTTTCAACACTTCCATTTGCAACCTATCTCTGATGGCATCTGCTTGCCATAAACCACGGCGTAGTAGATGTTGAAAAGCATACGGGGTTTGTAAACCGACCTCTTCTGCCAATTGCCAGGTGTTTTTACGTTCTGCTTTGCTCATTAACCCCCATGTATATTGCAAAGCTACTTGTCTAGCTTCTTCTCGACTAAAAAAAGGCCTTAAAAATAGAGCTAGCTCTTCTTTTTTTTGTTTTATAGTTTGGTTTATTGCTTTCAATTCCATACCTTACCTCCCTATTTAACAAATAAAATAGCATACTATATTTTTTATTACCACTGTAGTACTAGAGCCCTTTTATATACCAAACTTTTTGAGTGGATTTTTGATATAAGTAAAATTAGCAATAACTCTGTTACTCTTAATAAACTTCAATATGAACAAATTCATACTTCACCCCAGGTTAGCAAAGAGATCAAAGAAAAGTCCAAAAGAGTGGTAGGAGGTTGCGGAATGGAGCTAGCCACCGAGCAGGTACAAGGTTCTCCCCTGGCCAATACCATTGTCCACGATAACTGGAGCAAATTACACAAATTAATTCCCGAAACATGGACTAAAATAAAAAGCGAAAATTTCCAAGGAGCTGCCTTTAGTTTAATGCATGAAGATGCTCCCCTAGAATGGATTCAAGATTACAGTTGGATGGAATCCTATCTTCTAGTCCCTAAAGGAAACGACTGGAAAGCGGTAGAGCAAAGGCAAAAGCTTGAAAAAGCTATCCAGGCGGACCAAAAAGATGAATTTATGAAATTAATGGCAACAAAGCCGCCTTTGCATAAAATGATCGATAGATATAAAAGAACACTTCTCCATATTGCTGCTTTAGCTAGAAATCCTTTTTATTTAGACACTTTATTGAGTCAAACTCTAGCCTGTGAGTTAAAGGATGTGCACGGCTATTTACCTATCCACTATGCTGCTATGGCAGGAAATGTAAAACACTTAGAGTTATTATTAAAAAAGAATGCAAATTTGATCTCTGCAGCAAGCAATAATGGATCGACTGCTTTAATTGTCGCTATTCAACATCAACAGCTAGAGTTCATACATCATTTATTAAAACGGAAAACTGTCTTAGCTACTCTCTCTGGCGGATATACAGAATTGCATTGCGCCTTACATGAGGGAGACCTTTCAATTATTCACAGGCTATTGGAAAGTAAATCTATCGTCAATTCTTGCATAAACATTTGCTCTGATGAAGGAGGAACTCCTCTGATGATGGCTTGCGAGCATAATTTAGTGGAAGTGGTAAGCATTTTACTTGAAAAAGGAGCCGATCCATCTATTAAGCGCCAAGATGGCGTTACAGCTATAGAAATTGCTATAAGGAATAATTGCCTTCCTATCCTTAAATTACTTTTTCAAGCCACCCAACCCTCTTCTCTTGCCATTGAAGCAGCCGCGCAAGAAGGATCCTCTGAAGTTATAGAGTTTGTAGCACTTAATACTCCTAAATTTAGCCAATATAAAAGCTGCTGTGGCGATACTCCCTTACATATTGCACTCCGTTATGGCAATCTTTCTGCAGCACAGCTCTTAATCAATTTTACAGAAGATTTAAATAGCGTTAATATAGAAAATGAAACACCTTTCAGCATAGCTGCTTCCCTAGGAGCTTGGTCTATTGTCAAAGAACTTTTCAAAAAACATGCCTCCATCTACCCACGGCCCTTGTTAGCAAGCACCTATAACGCCTGCATCAAAAAAATATTTAATTCAATAGATATATCTTCTGAGGAACTAGATAAGTATACGTTAGTAGCCGCGCAGGCAGGAAATTATGAGATTATTTCACTCATTTTCAAACCTATGGGAGCAAATTTAGAAGCCATCGAGGGGCCTAACGGATGGAAGCTGTTACATTATCTTGCAAAGGCTGATGGTATCTTTCTTTTTAGAAGTTTGATTTATAAGGTAAAAGATAGCATGCAACCGTTAGAAAAAGAATATGGTAAAACACTTGCTTATATTGCTGCAGAAAATGGAAGCTTGCGTGTATTGCATTTCCTTATTCAGATAGTAAAGAAAAACAATATTTCTTTAGAGAATCATTATGGAAAAAAACACCTTTTCTATGCAGCTATGAAATCAGGGCAGCAGGCTTGCATTGAACTGCTGTTGAAGAGCTTTACAACCATCGATTTAGTCAACATTCCTCTTGATGATCGTAATTGCTGTGCTTCTCATTTAGCTGCTCAAACAGGTTCACAGGCATTAGTACAGTTATTGGTAGAAAAAGGTGCCAACCTTTCAAAAATAGACGATAAGAACCATTCTCCCTTATTTTATGCTATTCGATCCAATAGCTTAGAATTAGTCACATTCCTACTCAAGCACAAAATCCTTATAAGTGGAGAGGATTTATGTGAAGCTGCACGAAAAGATGATGAAAGAATTTTTGATTTATTAATGCTTACTAAGCCTTCACAAGCTGTTTTAGACGATGCTTTATATGAGGCCATTCTTCATCATTCTAAGAAAGCTTTTTTTCTCTTACGCAAGAATTTTGCCTCCTTTAACTATGCTAACCCCTATGGATGGACTCCTACAATGTTAGCTGCATTCCGAGGAGATAAGGAAATTCTTGAAGCCATCTTACATACAGGCTTTGTAGATAAGAGAACTACTCATTCTGATTATAATGCTTTGCATCTAGCTTGTTCACAGGGAAATCCTCACAGTGTTCAGCTTCTTCTAAATGCGGGATTTCTGAATGAAGGCCACAAATCTGGTAAATCTAATCTAGAGCTTGCTTGCAAGCATCCAGGTGTAGTTGCTATTTTAAACAATAAGACAGCCGAAAGAGATTTAAGAGACATTCTCTGAATTATTAAAATCGTTTAAAATATAGGCTGTTTAACCAGGAGCCTAATATGATAAGAAAACCTTATCCTAGCGATTTAAATAATCAAGAATGGCAAGTGCTTGAACCTATAATATGCAAGAAAAAAGCTGGCAAGCCACCTAAGCACGCTAGACGAGAGATGCTTAATGCCATCTTTTACGTCTTAAGGACAGGTTGTCAATGGACAGATCTTCCTCATGATCTACCTCCTTGGAAATCAGTCTATTCTCAATTCTTAAGATGGAAACAGAGTAATTTATTCGAACAAATTAATACTTATTTAAGGCGATCGCTTCGCCAAAGCTTAGGCAAGTTAGCGGAACCTAGTGCTGCTATAGTCGATAGCCAAAGTGTCAAAACAACTGAAAAAAAGGGCTCTGCGGATACGACGGTGGCAAGAAAATTAAAGGTAGGAAAAGACACATAGTAGTGGATCACTTGGGACTGTTAATAGCAGTTGTAGTAAGTAGCGCAGCTTGTAGCGACAGAGATGGGCTAAAAGCGCTGTTTTATTATTTCCAGGGAAAAGTTTTATGGCCAAAAAAAATATTTGCCGATACAGGATATAGCGGGGAAGACATGAGATCAGAAGCAGCTTTGCATGGTATTGATTTAACAATCATTAAAAGATCTAAGCAAAAAGGATTCCATCTACAAGCAAAAAGATGGATAGTAGAAAGAACATTTGCCTGGTTTGGCAAATGCCGCAGATTAAGCAAGGATTATGAGACCTTAACCAACACCAGCCAAGCGTTCCTCTATTTAGCTATGATACGTCTGATGGTAAGAAGAATAGCACAATAAATTAATTCAGAGAATGTCTCTAAGGGTTAGGAAGTTTTATCAAATGTTGAATAATGATGATGTCAATAGTTTACTAGAAATTTTCCCTCAGTTTGATTCTAAGGAGATAATCTTCTCGCCTGATAACTTTTCTAATTATTGGGGAACTTATCTACATTTTATTCTTCAATTTTCTAAAAAGGATAATGTTCGCTTTCTTATAAGCGAATTATTAAAATATCCCGTTCTTATACATACAGTAAGTGATAGTAATGGAGATACAGTCGCCCACCTGCTTGCCAAAAACAATCTATCGCTTTTGAGCATTCCTGCTAGTGAATTAACTAAAAAAAACCATAAAGGAAGCACCCCTCTCCATTTAGCAGCGCAATACTGCAATCTTGCAGAGTTAAAAACACTCATTCAACAGCTTAAAAAGAAAGATTTAAATAGAAAAGATAATGAGGGGCGTACCCCCCTCTTTTATGCTATACGGAACAATACTCCAACTACTAAAGAAAACATTCGTATACTTGCTGAACTCGGAGCCAATCTTGAACATTATGACTTTGAGCGGATAACACCTCTAATTTTTGCATGCAAGCATAATAAATCCCTTGCCGTTAATGCTCTCTTAAAATATGGAGCTCGTCCCAATCAAATAGGAACGTTAGAAAAGGTAACGCCTTTATCTATCTCTTTGACCTTAGAAAGAGAGGAAATTGCTCGCCATCTCCTTCTCAAGGGGGCTAATCCTCATATTATAGATGAAAAAGAAATTAACATTATTACTCTTCCTGGAGCAAAGCGAGTGCTCAAGCTATTGATGGCACGTCAAGAGGCATGTAATAATACCTCTCGCTCAAGCCTAGAACCTGCCCATCTTGCAGCTTATCATGGCCAAACAGATATTTTATCCAACTTAAAACAATTAGGTGTTTCTTTAGATACCCGCGTAGAATTACAAGCATCAGAAAATTTAAATGATTTGCCTAATAATGACAGCCTTCTTCAAGGAGCCACTCCCCTTCATTTGGCCATCTTTAATGGCCAAGCAGAAACTGCCAGATGGCTACTAAAACAGCAAGTTCAAGTCCAATCAAAAACTGATCAAGGCTTAGATGTTTTATCATTTGCTGCTATGAACAAAGCTGCCAAGCCGCTCTTAGAGATATTCTATAAATATCGTATTTCAAAAAATGTTGAAAGCCTCAATCAAGCTGCTCGAATAGCAATCTCTCAGGATAATATTGAGGCCGTCATTTATCTCTATCAGCATGGTATCACTCCTAATACTTTATTAAAGCCCTATCATACAGGCTTGCATATTGCTTGTATGCAAGGAGCCTTGCAAAGCACAGCATGGCTCTTACAGAATGGTGCGGATCCATGGGCAAATGGTCCTCTAAACAAAAATGCTTTTGAATTAGCGGCAGAAAATGGCTCTTATACACACTTTCGACTTTTGATTGGATTTGCACGGCCGGATTTAGATGAAACTAATCACGAAGGTAAAACATTGATGCATTTAGCTGCCGCAGCTAGAAACTTCAACCATATTTTAATTTTAATTTTAAATCGTGCCAGCTTAGACATCCAAGATGATACCGGATTAACTCCCTTACATAGTGCAGCCCAAAAAGGTGAGGTAGAGATTGTTCGCTTACTATTAACTTGCGGCGCGAATCAAGAGATTTGTAATTTTGAAGGCAAACGTCCTATTGATTTGGTTGCCGAAGATAACGATACCTTACGTCGTGTCTTCAAAAAATATCAAAAGTTGGATAGAAAAAAGAAGAAAAATGAAACACTTTTACATCGAGCCGTAAAAAGTAATTACCCGCTAGCTATTCCTCTCTTATCTCGTACGCAATATATCAACGAACAAGACAGTGAAGGCAGTTCTGCTTTACATTTAGCTGTAAGAAAAGGACAAACAGAATCTGTGCGCCGCCTTTTGCACTCTCAATCACCTGTTAATATTGATGTGGATATTTGTGATAAACACTACCGTACGCCTTTATGGTATGCCTGTGTGCAAAAACAACATTTTGATATCGCCAAATTACTCATTAAGGCAGGAGCTCATGCATTATATCCAGATATTTCGGCCTTAAATATTATTCAACAGGTAGAGAAAATAAACTTTGAGGGAAAGGAAAAACTTTTAAATTTATTAAATAATGAGGCCAAAAAATTCCTTCATAACATAGGACCTCTAACATAACTAAAAAAACCTAAGGCTATTAAAAGAGGAAACTTAAGTACAATTGCCAGGCTTAATTTTAGGCTAATATTTAACACGCTGGCCACTTGGATAAAACAAAAGCAACAAGATAATTGGCTGTTAAAAGACGAGAGATGAAATCAGTAAGTTAAGGCTATCAGGCTAAAATATGTAAAAGGAAATAGCACTACATAATTTAAGAAAAAACATCCTACTCAACATTACCCTAGCTACCTCTCTTTATGCTTATATAAACATAAAATAATTAATAAGAAAAACACTTTTTTATAAGAAAAGAAAGGAAAATAGGCGAAGCAAATTTAAATAAAGGCTGAAGAAATTTTCAGAGTTTGACCCAGTATAATTCACTGTTCAGATGGTGCTTAAGCGTATATATAGGATAAAAAAAATTTAACTCATTTTATAAGGAAATAATTTTATGTCTCTTACCGTTTCTTTTTCTTGCACTCGTATCCGTGCTAAATATGACGGAAAAAAGCTTACTTTAATCAAAAAAAATTCAAAATTGAACTGGAAAAAAAATCCCGTTTTGATGACTGCCGAAGAAAAGAGAGCCATAAACTTTGAGCATATTATGGCAATCCTTCAAGGAGACTCTCTATTGCCTTCTGCCTTAGCAGGCTTAGATCCAAAAAAATTATCACCAGAAATTTTAGTACTCGACCGAATTTATAGAAATGCTATTAAGCATTATATAGAGACTTTAAAAGATTCCAGTGGATATGACGAAGAGAACTTAAAAAAATTGAGGAGCCGACATCAATGGACCTGGATTAAAATAGCGGCTACCGGAGCATTTGTTTTAGGCAGCACGGGAGCACTGGGAGGAGCTTTGGCGGGAGGAGGTATAGGAGCAGTTCCCGCCGGAACAATAACGTTTCTTGGGGGCTTGTTAGGAAGTAGCTTGTCTGCACGAAAACTAGTGGACACTTTTATTTTACGCGAAGGAAGTACACATCGATTAAAGTGGATTCAATCCATAGACCTAGCTGAAAAAAATAGGTTAGAAAATATGCAAGTACATTTAGAATTAAGTGCAGCACGCGTGTTAAAAGAGCTTCAGGAATTAGAAAAAGATGAAGAATGTTCGGTTGATTTATTTAGAACGCTACAGCAGCATTTTTTAGTTAACCAAGCTTTGTTTCCACAACAAGCTTTTATTATAGAAGGCGTAGATATAGCTACTTTTCTCCTTCAGTTAAAAGATAAATTTGCTTTCTCCTAACTATACCAGAAGAGGAACTTATATGTTTACCCTTTTCCAAAATATATCTAATGATTTTAAAAGTTATTTTTCTAATTTATGAGTGAAGAGAGGAGATCTTCTTGCTCCAGAGGCAAAGATAAATGGTGAGAGGCTTACACCTACAAGTGAGGGTTTAAAACGAAAAGCTTTACTTTTAGATACCTTTATAAATGCAATACCTGAGCTTAAGCTAAATGCTTGGAATGTTATTACCACTCTAAACATCTTCTTGCAAAGAACAGTGGAGGAGGTAGGAGGATTGCTTTTAATCGGCAATAATCTTGCAGATCAGTTAAATAACCTTGCAGTGAAGAAAATTGGCCTTGAATATGAATTAGAGCAAAGTATAGATTTCATTGCAACCTTTAAAGAAGTTCACGCCCTATTTGAAAAGCATGTGCTAGAAGCAGAAAAAGCTACAAAAGGAGCAGGAAACGTTTTTCCTCTTCTATTAACACAAGCTTTGGAAAATAAGGAAGATTAAATGGCAATAACTTTAAGTGTTACTTCATCTTGTATACTTCCTATCAAAGCATGCTCACAAAAAACTGGGCATGCTTCTCAAGTATTCGCTAGAATTTGTAAAATATGTTCTTATTTAGGCGCCCGCATAAAAAAAATTGCTCTTGAGATTTTTTATTATTTACAAGAATTTTATAAGGATCTTAAGGATGATCTTTCAATTTGGTGGTTTGAAAAAGAAGATCCTATCGATACCGAGGCAAGGATAGAATGTGAAAAGCTTAAACCCGAAATTGAAGAATTAAAGCAGAAAACTTATCTTTTAGATACCTTTATAAATGAAAGGCCTGAGCTTAAAGCTAAATGCTTAGAATATTACCATAAATACAAACATCTTTTTATTAAAAATCAAAGAGGCTCTCCCAGAACGAGGCTTGCTATTGATCTTGATCTTAATGATCCTGTGGACCAATTAAATATTTTAGGGGTAGAAAAACTTGACCTGGAGTATGAATTAGATCAACGTATAGATTTTATTACAAGCTTTAAAGAAGTTTACGCCTTGTTTGAAAAGTATGTGCTAGAAGCAGAAAAAGCTGCAAAAGGTGCAGGAAATGTTTTTCCTTTTCTATTAACACAAGCTCTGGAAGATGAAGAAGATTAAATGGTAATATTGAGCCTCACTTTATCTTGTATGATTCCTAACAAAGCATGTGCAAAAAAAACTGCTGCGCATGCTTCTCAACTGTGCGTTAGAATTTGTAAAATATGTTCTTATTTAAGGGCTCGAATAAAAGAAATTGCTCTTGGTATTTTTCATTATCTTCAAGAGTTTTTTAAAGATCTTAAAGACGATCTTTCAATTTGGTGGTTTGAAAAAGAAGATCCTATCGATACAGAGGCAAGGATAGAATGTGAAAGGCTTAGACCTGAGATTGAAGAATTAAAGCGGAAAACATTTCTCCTGGATACCTTTATAAACGAAAGGCCAGAGCTAAAAAATAAATGCTTAGAATATTACCATAAATATGAACATTTTTTCATCAAGAATCAAAGGGGTTCTCCAAGAACAAGGCTTGCTATTGATATTGACCTTAATAATCCGGTGGATCAATTAAATATTCTAGAAGTAGAAAAAATTGATCTTGAGTATGAATTAGATCAACGCATAGATTTCATTACAAGCTTTAAAGAAGTTTACGCCTTGTTTGAAAAGTATGTGCTAGAAGCAGACAAAGCTGCAAAAGGCGCAGGAAATGTTTTTCCTCTTCTATTAACACAAGCTTTGGAAAATAAGGAAGATTGAATGGCAATAACTTCAAGTGTTACTTCATCTTGTATACTTCCTATCAAAACATGCCCACAAAAAACTGCGCATGCTTCTCAACTATTCGTTAGAATTTGTAAAATATGTTCTTATTTAGGGGCTCGAATAAAAGGAATTGCTCTTGGTATTTTTCATTATCTTCAAGAATTTTTTAAGGATCTTAAAGACGATCTTTCAATTTGGTGGTTTGAAAAAGAAGATCCTATCGATACTGAGGCAAGGATAGAATGTGAAAAACTCAAACCTGAGATCGAAGAATTAAAGCGGAAAACTTATCTTCTAGATACCTTTATAAATGAAAGACCTGAGCTTAATATAGTGGCTCCGCTTTTTTGGACAAAATTTAAGTAAAAAACTTTCCCTCAGTTTAAAATAAAAACTTAATATTAAAGAGGAAAAGCTATGTCCACAAAAAGAAAAAGACACTCGTCGGAGTTCAAAGCAAAAGTTGCATTAGAAGCATTTAAAGGGTTCAAAACCATTAATGAGCTTGCTACAGAATATTCGGTACATCCAACTCAAATTTCTCAATGGAAAAAGCATCTCATAGAAGCTTTACCAGTACTTTTTAGCAGTATGGATAAAGTTAGTAAGACAGATCAAAAGTTGGTTGACAACCTTTATCAACAGATCGGTCGTTTAAAGGTTGAGTTAGATTGGCTTAAAAAAAAACTATACTGACAAGGCTTGAAAAGCGCTCTCTAGTTGACCGTCAATCAAAAGAGATTTCAGTAGAAAGACAATGCGTACTTCTTGGGATAGAACGATCTACCTATTATTACCATCCAAGAGAAAAAAGTGAGTTCAACCTTAAAATAATGCGCTTGATAGATGAAGAATATACCAGGCATCCTTTTTATGGATCTAGAAAGATGACTATTTGTTTGCATAATCAGGGTTTAAAAGTAGGTAGAAGGCGGATTAGTGGGCTTATGAGATTAATGGGTATTGAAGCCATCTATCAAAAACCGAACTTAAGTAAACCTAATGCTGAGCATCATATATACCCCTATTTATTGAGAGGCTTGCAGATAAATAAGTGTAATCAAGTATGGAGTACGGACATAACGTACATACCAATGAAGAAGGGATTTTTATATTTAACAGCGGTGATGGATTGGTACAGTAGATATGTTCTTTCTTGGCGCCTTTCAAATACGCTAGATGTTGATTTTTGTATTGAAGCTGTAAAAGAAGCATTTTTAAAAGGTATTCCAGAAATTTTTAATACAGATCAAGGATCACAATTTACAAGCAACAGGTTTGTAGATTTTGTTAGAGAAAAAAATATTGCTTTTAGCATGGATGGAAAAGGAAGAGCAACAGATAATATATTTGTAGAGCGTTTATGGAGGTCAGTCAAGTATGAAGATGTATATCTGAAAGATTATCAAAACGGACTTGAGGTTTATCAAGGACTTACCAGATATTTTGAGTTTTATAATAAAAACCGTCCACATCAGTCTTTAGAATACAAGACCCCAGCGGAGGCATATGGTATAATAATTTATTAGGTGAAAATGAAAAAAGTAAGATAAAATAATAGGAGCAAAACCAACATGGTCATTGAAACTCCAAGCTACGTAAAATTTGAATTAAATTGTGGAAGAAGATGATTAATGTTGTATCGAACAAACCTTAAAAAGGTAAAGTTTCTTACTTAATTTTGCAAAAAACTGTCTAAACAACCGAAGCCACCACATAAGAATAAATGCCTAAAATATTATCACAAATATACACATCTTCTTATCAAGAATATTAGAGGATGTGGGAGAACTGATTTTGATCTTGATAATCCTGTGGATCAGTTAAATATTCTCGCAGTAGAGAAACTTGACCTTGAATTTGAATTAAATCAACGCATAAATTTTATTACAAGGTTTAAAGAAGTTTACGCCCTATTTGAAAAGCATGTGCTAGAGGCAGACAAAGCTGCAAAAGGCGCAGGAAATGTTTTTCCTCTTCTATTAACACAAGCTTTGGAAAATAAGGAAGATTGAATGGCAATAACTTCAAGTGTTACTTCATCTTGTATACTTCCTATCAAAACATGCCCACAAAAAACTGGGCATGCTTCCCGAGTATTCGCTAGAATTTGTAAAATATGTTCTTATTTAGGCGCCCGAATAAGAAAAATTGCTCTTGAGACTTTTCTTTAGAAAAAAATCAAGTAGAGATAGAAACCTACAAATCCTTTTTTTCTAAGGTAAAAAAGGATTCTAAGCTTAATGAGATCTCTAAAGTTGCTCTCATTAAAATTACTATCCTTGCATCCCGCAGAAAAGATTCTTGGGGAGAAAAAGAGCTTTGTCTAGCAGAGCTAGAAGAGATACTTGCAGAAGCCCAACATATTTATAAAAAATGGGGAGAAGAAACGCTGCAGATTTTTTACGAGGCTACGCGTGTACACTTTTCCATTAGGCTAGAGCATATTATACATATTTTCAAGCTTATGCATATTTTGGCGGAAGATCTACTGACAGCCGAACATGCTTTTGAATTATTAGATTGTTACTCCAACTGCCAGCTAAGCCCTGATCAGTTCTTAGAAAAGCTAGAGCAGCTTGCACCTACTACCCATACGAATGCATCTATTCTAGAAAAAGATATAAAAAATGTGCTTGAAAGATTTAAAAAAGATGATGGCCATGTTCACTTCTGCCTTCCTGACGTGCATTTAAAAACTATTACTAAGCAGTTCTCCTTAATACAAGGTTTGTGCCACAAGTGGAAACATTTGCAGTTGGAAGAATTAATTAGTTTGGCACATAAAATCCGTCTTCACCTTCAGCCAAACTATAGCGATATTTTAAAGATTATGGCTATCGGTCACTTAGCTTTAAAGATAAAATTTCAAATAGAGCTTCATAGCATTCAAACCTTGACCGTACTAGGTTTATTAGCGCATAAGACAAGTTGCATAGCTCAAGTCAAGACAGGCGAAGGTAAGTCCTTGATTGTGACCTTGCTTGCTTTTGTATTAGCTATGCAGAATAAAAGCGTTCACGTTATCTCTTCTTCAAAAAACCTAGCCATGCGTGACCAGCTACAAGCAGCCAAATTTTTTAACATTTTTGCAATTAGTTCCTCGCATATCTGCAAAAATGAGCCAGAAGCTAATTCCTTCAAAGCAAATATACTATATGGAACTGCCACTGATTTTGAGTTTGCTGTGATGCGCGAAATGCTTTATTTTAAGCCAATCTTTCCTCAACATTCCGAACCTAACCTTTTTAAACGTTTTAATTATGCAATCATTGATGAACTAGATAATTTAACGATCGATACAGCAACTAATAGTGCACGATTAGGACATGCTGCTGAAATACATTTTAGTTGGGTATACAAGCCCATATTTGCATTTGTAAAAGCAAACTATACTAAAGGTCTTTTTAAGGATGAATCCCTCCAACAACTTAAAGAATTTTTAAAAGAATATTCAAATGGAAAATTTAGTTCTCAAGTTCATCAATTAGCCAATAGACAATTAAAAAATTGGCTCAAATCCGCTTTTAAAGCCCTTTTCGTTTTGCAGGAAAATATAGATTATGTGGTTGATGCTAAAAGCGGCGAAGATAAAAAAAAGATTTTAATCGTCGATGCAGTTAATACAGGGCGCATACACAAGCATTCTCGTTGGAGCCATGGCCTACATGAATTTGTGGAAATTAAACATTCTATTTCCCCGGCAAAGGAAACCATAACTCCTATTTCTTTATCCCACCCTGCATTTTACGAAATGTATAATTGCTTGTATGGGCTTACTGGCACGCTTGGATCGCAAATAGAAAGAGAAACATTAAGAAAAATTTATCAGGTAGAAACCTTTGATGTTCCTACACAAAAGCCAGTGCTAAGGAAAGATTTTCCTCTAGTTGCTGTAAATACCAACGAACTTCATCTGCAAACCATTATTGAGAAAATTCAACAATTTAAACAAACAAAACGCCCTCTTTTAGTCTTATGCCCTACTATTCATGCCTCCGAAGTGCTTGGAGAAATGTTAGCCAAAAATAACATTTCCCATCGGATGCTTAATGAAATACAAGCTGAAAAAGAAGAGGATATTTTAGCCGTGGCTGGCCTACCAGGTGCCCTTACCATTGCTACTAATAATGCAGGCAGAGGCACGGATATTAGACTAGATCCCGAAAGCCTCGAAAGAGGAGGCCTGCATGTGATATTAACATTTTACCCTAACTCTGACCGAGTGGAATATCAAGCACGCGGAAGAGCGGGCCGCCAAGGCCAACAGGGGTCATCAGAAATCTTCATTTCTTTAGAAAACCTCCCCCATTTGGTGAAGTATATGCAGGAAATAGAAGTCCGGCGGGATGAATTCATTGAGCATTACCTTCACTATCAACGAATGAGAGAAGCAAATTTTCTAAAGCATCAGCAAATCTTTCAAGCTGAGATTGAACGCTATTGCTATACCTTAGTACAAAAATTTTTTACTTTTCTCCACACGTTTAATGCTCTTTGTAATAATGAACGAATTTTAGAAAAATGGGCCGATACTTTAAAAATCAAAAAATAAGTAAAAACCATCTCCCCGATTTTCATACGTTAAGCCCTACCGATCAGCTGATAGTAAAAGATATATTAAAACTGCTTCAAGTAGGTCACGCAGAACAAGGACAGTGGAATAACCTTCTTAAACAAATAGGGGCCCATATCCAAGCTCAAATCCTTCATACATGGTCAGTAAAAGTTTATAGAAAGTTTTCAGAAATGTCGAATCAATTAAAGATCCAAGAGATGATTAGCGCTCAAGAGGAAGTGGATTGGCTTATGAAGATAGAAAAAGAAGATAAAAATGAAGAAGTTTTCAATACTCTTAATAAGCAGATTTCCTGCATTAGAAATGACAAACTTGCTTTGTTAAAAGAGAAAATTAAAGAGTTGTTTGAACATCATATGGCTTTATGGAAAAAATATCAGGACCCTTCAGGCTCGTTTTTTATCGAATACATTCGCGAAATGGCCCAAGTTAGTTTAAAAAATATAGCCCCTTGAAAAGTAATTTAATAAGTGTCTGTTCAATTCTACTGCATGAAAAAAACAATAAAGAAACTGGAGGTAAAGGTGTTCTGGAGGCATCCTATACGGCCTGAGGTTTTCATATTTTTGATTAAAAGATCAACTTGATTAACGGGCAATTAAGCTAAGGTCAGCAAGCGTGCCATCACTTGTTAAATTTTTTACAAAAGAAAAAAATTCGTTAAGTTGCTAATAATAAAAATAAAAATGATATCATAAAATAAAAACCTTCCTATAAAAGGAGCGCTTTATGGGTATAATAGCTAACAGCCTTCATTTTTCTGGATCTCATGGCTATCATGGTGACGAGGGACATATAATAAAAGTAGAGGAAAAAACACCCCCCTCTGAGATTGATAAGGAAGCTTCAAGTTGGTGCAAACTTATCTTCGAAAACGGAGATCGAGAAGCAAGAAAATTGGTAAAGGCTCACTACTCTAATCCCGAGAAAGCTTTAAAAGATCTAGAAAAGATTAAAGCGCTAAAAATTTGTGGTAAGGATTTGGAAGCTATACCACAAGGACTATCTTTACTTAAAAATTTGACCATCTTAAATTTATGCTCTAACAAGTTAAAAACTTTTCCAGAAGGAAAAGAAATTAAAAAACTTACCAAGCTCCGCAGCCTAATTTTAAATGGAAACCCTATCGAAAGTCTACCAGACTATGTTATTAATCAAGAGATGAATAATCTTAGAAGTATCTCTCTTTATAGGACAAAAATTAAAGAAATCCCCTATAGTTGCAAAAATATTATCGAAAGCTATCCTGCCACCGTAACATTTACTTGACCAAGTAAGCCCTTAATAAAGCATAAAAAAACGATTAAGGGCTATAAATCATATTAAAGGAGTTTTAGCTTTTTCAAGGTAGGGGTAAAATTGTTTTTATTTGGCTGCTAAAAATTGGTAGACAGCTCTCTTGGTCCCCCACCAGTTGATCTTCTATATTTTGAAAGGAGTTCTTTCATTCCTCTCTCCTTGGCTTTCAGATTGTTGTTTATACAAAAAAATTTCTTTTATGCTGGTTTGCTATAACTCAACTCTAATGTTCTTTTCTTAGGCTTTATCTTTAAAGCTACCTTGCTTATACCTTTCTAATGGGCTTAACAGATTGATCTAGCCAAGGTTTGGCCGTTTTACTATCTCATTCTTTATAGCCTATAGATTACCATAGCAAAAATCTTCTAAATAATGGCCTTTAAGCTTACATGAACTTTAATCCATTTCCTTAACTTTAGATGTCTCATAAAATTTTACATTGTTTTGGCAGTAAGCCTTTAGTAACGTGAGTTTCAAGTTTTTTAGGCATAATGAAAAAGCATGCTCCTTTGCTACTAAGCTTTTGTGCGGTTTTCTCGCCAAAAAGAGGAGAGGGAAGAGGGACCTTAAAACTGTTATTAGCAGAAATAGAAAAATATTTTCCTTTTCCCTCTATTTTACCTTCCTGATCTTCTAATTACGCTGCTAAATTGGAAGATATTGAGGAAAAATATGCCATAATAAATGAAGTACTAGAAACAGACGTCTCCACCTCTTTAGAAATTTCTAATTGTACCCTCCTATTCTTAATAAGTTGATAAGATTCATGCTTGAACATTTTCATGAGTTAAGCAAATGGAAAGAAAATCCTGTGCCTTTGGCTTGCTATGCTCAAGCTCTAAATAAAATCTTTAAGAAATTGGAAAAAATTTATAGCTTATCACATAAAGAGGGAGCTTTATATTCCCTACCTCCCCAGCAGAAATTTCAAGAAGCTCAGCAGGTATTTAGCTTAATCTTTGAGAAAAAGAATATTTGATGGTCTTAATGGATATAAAACGAGATATCTATGAAGCCTTGGAAAAGATAAAATTGTTTAACGCGAGTTATCGGATAAGAAAATATTCTAAGGCTGCTTCAAACCCTAACTTAAACTGTAAGCCAACTTAGTAACTTTTGTTTTTCCGTACAAGTAAATTGAATGCAGGGCTTACAGGGTTCATAAGCATAGGCCACTATTCCGCTGATTAAATTGACAAAAAAATTCCACGGGCTGCGATGGCGATGATGTTCGATTTGACAAGAGTTTTTCAATTTATTGTTAACGCTTTCAATGATGCCCCGTTTCCTTAATAAAATCTTATCTACCAATGACATTAGCTTGTTCTTCATGTTTTTTCTAAGCCTAGTAATGATTTCTAAGCCTTTGTCGTAGAGCTTGATAAATAACTGGTGAGATATATATCCCTTATCGGCAAACATTTTGCCAAAAATGTTTTTAGACAGATCAGGAACAGGAATACGATCATCCACATTTCCTGGCGTTAACATATAAGCAAGAATTTCTCCTTTATCATTAATCACGAGATGGAGTTTGAATCCATAAAAGTACCCTGTAGAGGTTTTTCCTCTTTTTGCTATTTTTTTAAAAACTCTATGGGAGTGGATACGACGAGTATGGCATACTGTCAATAGAGTAGAATCGACGAACGAAATGCCTGTACATTCTCCCAAGCAAGCCTGTGAATAAACAAAAATAGGAAACAAGCATGTTTTCATTAAAGTGATGAATTTATGATAGGAAAGGATATTAGGAAAGTATTTCTTTAGAGAGGGAATAACTTGCCGGATATAGTAATCTTTAAATGTTCTAAAGCCGCTTCTATGAAACATGATGACAATAGTCATCGCTTCACTTAATGATAGTTTTGACCCTCTGTTTCTTTTGTTGCTCTTTCCAGCCAGTGGCTTGGGGTGGCTTTCAGCCAATATTTTATGCCACTCAACCTCAAATTGTTTACAAAAATCATCTACATCGCAAAAAATGGAGATTAATAAATGGATATCTTTTTCAATCATTTTGACCTTCCAGCTTTAAGTTTTTTCTCGTACAAAATACTTTTAAGCCATGTGAAGGTCTTTTTTCAACTATTTCCTTATCCGATAACTCGCGTTGTTTACTACTGATCGTTATGCATATACTTCAGGCATGCGTTGTTTTATAGCTATCACAAAAGCTATACTTTCCTTATTTAAGTCTTGTGATAAGAAAGAAGCCATTTTTATAGAAGGGTGTTACTATGAATTGAGAGAAGAAGAAAGAAAATTTGATAAATTTATTAAAAAGTATTTAATTCACCTTTTATACGCTTTCAAGGCGCTTTAAATTCTCCTGATAAGCTCTGCCAAGCAATCGCCATTTATTCTAATTTGTACCCTAATGATATCCACTCTTGATGAAGTCAAAAAAATCAAAGTAATAAATTTAATTAATAGTGCTTTAACAAATCGTTCTTCCGAAAATAAATCTCCTTTAATTTTTGTGTTAGACACTGCCACAAGCTTTTTTTTGATGAAGAAGTAGCAACAATTAATCAGGCTGTTAAAGAATGGGTGGAAAATAAAAAATTTATTTTTGTCGTAAAAAGTAGCTTAGCAAAATTCATTCAGGCTGACCTGGATAAATATACTGAATGACAACCTAAGAACTTGTATTGAGGATAACTCTATCGAATTAGTAGAAGAAGGTTTTAAAGGGTTTCAAGCATTTCTAAAGAAACTAGCATCTTTATCGAAAGTTTGAGTTAGAAATTGAATTTTCTCTCTACATACTTGTTAGGCATTGCCATATAAATTGTATGTTATTCAATGCTTAAAATTTCTTTGATGGGCAAATAGTTGACTGTTTTCAATAGCTATGTTAATTTTTTTACTACCTAAACCCTTTGATTAACAAGAGGTATACCATGCAAAAATGGATGTTATTTTTAAGTTTAGCATTTTTTCAGCTGTTTGCTCATCTAGCTATTTATGGGGAATCTTATCATTCTAAACATCCGGTAGTAGTCTTTGAAACTACTCAAGGCAATTTTGAGGTGACACTCTTTCCTGACCTAGCGCCTAAAGCCGTGGAAAACTTTTTAACTCATGCTAAAGAAAATTATTATAACGGGACTTCTTTTCACCGAGTAATTAAGGGTTTTATGATTCAAGGAGGTGATCCAGAAGGTAACGGTACAGGTGGCCAATCCATCTGGGGCAAGCCTTTTGCCGATGAATTTCATCCAGACCGCCATTTTGATCATCCTGGTATCTTAGCCATGGCTAATAGAGGTCCTCATACCAATGGAAGTCAATTTTTTATTACCACCGCTAAAACCCCATGGTTGGATCAAAAGCACCCCATTTTTGGGGAAGTCACTAAAGGTTATGAGATCGTCCAAAAAATAGAGAGAGCACAGACTGATGCACAGAACCGTCCTCTAGTAGCGCAAAAAATTATTAAAATTTCCCTTAAAAGGTAATATTTGATTGAGAGGATATAGATATATTGTTATTTGTATCCTCTCGTTAGTATGCTTTATGAACTGTTGAATTAATTTTCGTGATAGCCTCTTTTTTCTATCTTTAAAAGTCTGCTTCTCCCTTCACTCTTTTTTAAGTCTTTTGATCTTTTACAATCTGTCTTCTCTACAGGATAGAGAGGGGATAGACTTAATAAATAACTTCGGGAGTTTAAGTAAACCCTTAAATAATTCAAATTTAATTATAAAGTTAGGGCCATACCTTTTTGAGCTACTTCTTATGCAGCCCCGTACTTTATAAAATCCCTTGTGTTAAGTAAAAAGACAGCTTTTAGAGGATTGGATATGTCGACGGAGTTTTTTTAAAACATACAATTTCCTAACAGGAGGAAGATGAGAAAATCCAATCCATAAGCGTTTTATCCATCCAATGGCAACCATGTTCCTTGCCTGCCCAGCCGAGAAACCCCATGTGCCCACCATACGTAGTCATATACACATTTACATTCGAAGGAATATGATTGTAGTCTATCCTGTAGCAATCAATAAATGGATCGTCTTCTGCAAATAAAATATGAGTAGAGATCGCAATAGAATGAATAAATTTAATCGAGCTACAGTGTTGATAATAATCGATAGCGTCCTTAAATCCCCATAAAGGGGCGGTCACTTTATCATCAAACTCATACATCGATTGAATAGAAAGATCTTTTAGCCATTTTTGACTCTGCTTTAACACACGGGCTAAATAGTACTTATGGTAAATCCAGTAGGCTTCTTTTTCGATATATTGAACAGCATGATGTAAATCTACAGGAGGGCATACCGCTATGAGATGATCCATGTATTGAACCGCCTCTTCTCCTAGCTCACCTGCTAATTTAAGAACTATATTTCCCCCAAGAGAAAAGCCTACTAAGACAAGCGAAGAGGTAGGAAAACGAGTTTTAAGCCATTTCAAAACACTTAAGATATCCTGGCTTGTGCCTCCATGATAAGGACGTTTGGCTTTACTTACTCCCCCACTTCGAAGATTAACACGCACCGCACAGTGGCCGGCTTGATAGATCTTTCGCGATAGCCGCAAAAGATAACCTGATTGATGGCTTCCTCCCAGGCCATGAACCATCACTACAATTTTGGTAGGAGGTTTTCCTGGATAAGGGTTAGAAAGATAGCAGGACAATTGATCACCATCCTCTAATGAAACTAGAATTTCATAGGAAGGTGGTGCTTTACCATTGACTAGAAAGGTCGGTAAAGTGGTTTGGACATGAGGAGAGCTCAATCCAAAAAGAGGCTGAAAATTTAATTTGTTGAGCAAGGGATGCCTTTATAAGGTTTGCCTTTGATTATCACAAAAAAGGCCTGATCCCTGCAACTTTTAAAGTTAATTTTTCAAGCTTTGGTTTTGAGACCCCTGAGTGCTATTATTTTCTTAATCATGAGCTGCAGGCAATTTGATCGTTAGCCTTTATAATGGATAGAAGAGAGCTTAGCTAAATGTGCTAGCTCCTTAAAGTTTCTTACTTCATGCGTGGTAAATAAGCTAAGCCTCTACTGGCTTTATAAGAAGAGACTTTCCTCTTTTCATCACTTCCCTTACCCTGAAGAATATGATACGCCTATCTTCTTTTTCACCGGCTTGTACTTTTTATCGACAGTTTTTAAAAGATCTTAACAAAAAGGCAGTAACTTAATGCGATTATCTATTTTGATTCTTTAAGTTTTTGCTTAACGTGTGGTTATAAAAACTTTTCCCGTTTTATCTACTAATACAGAATTTTCAGCTTGTGCCACTATGCCTTGCCCTTCTTCTACTAAGGGAGCATAACCTACAACTACTCCTGCTTTAAGTAGCTCTGCCATATGACGCCTAATTTCAGGAAGTTCAAGCTCTGCTTCGATAAGATCATGCATACAAAAAGGAAGGCCACTAAAACTTTTAATTTTTGCAATCAAAGACAGAGGAACCGATAACGGAATAGGCCGGGCACGCACAAAAGAAAAGATTGTAGGGCTCCCCGCTTCATAAATAAGACCTTTTCCATCGGTAGCAAAAGGTTCAATGGCAAAGGTCATGCCAGGCTTTACGATAGCTGTAGAATTATCGCAATAGTTAGGAATTAAGGGAGCCATATGTACCTTATAAATTCCTAACCCATGGCCTGCAAGGTTTTTTACAGGTTTAAATCCATACGAGGAAATTTTTTCTTCAATAATTCTACCAATTTCTTTAATAGGTAGGCCCACGTGGATAGAGTGCTCAGCACTTAATAAAGCATTTTCAACAGCATCAATTAGAGCTTGATATTTGCCCGATAGGTCTACTGTGACCGCACAATCACCAATAGCGCCCTGATAACATATTCCTACATCCAATTTGATTACTTCTTGGGAAAAAATGATATCTTCATCGGGTTGAGGTAAGAAATGCGCAGCCACATTATCTAAAGCTATTTGAGGAGGAAAAGCAGGAATTGCTCCTAATGAAAATATCTTCTCCTTAATTTTAGTAATAACCTCATTATATGAAGCTCCAGCTTTAATTAATGCTTTACCAAAAGCACGTACTTGATGGGCCATCCTTCCAGCTTGAATAAAATCTTGCTTATATTTTTCATTCATTCTTCACTTCCTTATTTTGCCAGAGTATTCTATTCAATCTAGCGCATTAAATCCACTTTAACCTTTATTCTCTTAAGAGTTAGCTTGTTAAAGCTGCATAAGCTAATTTTTTTGTAAGTTTAAGGTAGAAGAAATCCAATCATTTAAATAAGCTAAGCACATTCTTCACTAGCAGGCTTTTAACAAGGTCCTAAACTTTTTAAAAATTTATTATTCATGCATTACACCACTATACAACTCTTGTTTTTACTTTTTTTCTTAGGATTTTTATCTTTAAACTTTCTTTTAGGTGTCTATATTATTAAGCAATGGGGCAGCCCCATCCCTCGCGTATGCCATGAATTCGACAAAAAAATATGGATGACTTTAGGATTAGGAATTATTTTTTTTGGCTTTTATTTTATTTTTATCACTTTTTTGGGATGGAACCTAAAAGGTCAAAATTTAAGAAAAGTATTCACTTTCCTTTATAACCACACGGCCAGCTGTATCTATATTGGCTTATCTATCTTTTCATTTTTTTCGCTCTCTATCTATCTTGCAAGAATTCTGATAAAACACCTCTATAAGAAAGTGGCCAAAAAAACTTTAGAAAAAGAAAAGGAAAGGTAACAGTTCAGATACCCTTTTTTTATTCAGGAACGTTTGAATGGAATAGAAGCTAGGTAATGGCTTCTTGCAAGTTGGCCTGTCGATCTATGGCTAATAGACGAGGGCTGCCTCGGATGGCATCTGCCAAGGCATCCCAGACATTCCAGCCTTGTTTGCGTGCCGTAGAAATGTAGCTGCGGATGCGGCAAAAAATCTGCCCTCCTTTAGGCTTACGGAAACAACCCGATATCTTTTGCTTTAACTTAACCATACGAATGTCTTGTTCGCCTTGGTTATTGGTAAAGGGTACGGCAAAATCGTACATGAACCGCAACACGCACTCTCGCTTTTCTTTTAGACGGTCCAGAAGGTTTTTACCTTCCCGTTGCCTTTGCTTACCTCTTTTACCTTTTGGCAATGGAGGCAGGCTAGAATGATAGGTAAGCCCATCAATAATTTTCTGTTTATAAGCCTGCTCAATGTCTTGTAAAAGCTTTGGAGGTAGAGCTTCTTGATTTACATGTTTTTCTACTTCTTGCTGGGCAAAAAGCAGTAATTCTTTCATTTGTTTTGCCCACATTTCCTGTTTTTCCTCATGCATAAACGTCAATTCTCTCAAATGATGCGCATTGCACAATCCATGCAACATTTGTTCATAAGAAAAGTAAGGAAACCAATGGTCATGAATGGCTATACTTTTAAATTGAGGTAAAATGTTTGCCTCATCCATGGCTTGTTGCCCGCGCTTAGCATGCAGGGTGTATAAAGTAGCCCTTGGTGAAGAGGCTACATGCACCCACGATAGTTTTTTTTCACAGCGGATACCTGTCTCATCAAAGTGTAAAACGCGTGTGGCTAGCAAGTATGTTTTCAGACTATTTTCAAAGGTTTCAAGTTTCTCAAAGAGTTTTTTGTCGATATTTACACAAGTGCCAGGTGAAAGAGTTACATCAAACACATCCTCAAAAATTTCGCAGACGCGGTCCACGGGTATAAAATGTTGATCGGCAAAGTAAGCTGCCAGGGCTTGAACTCTCTCGCCATATTGCACAGGCCCTCTAACGTTTTCAGGAAATATTCCTTTACTATTTTTTCCACAGCAAGGGCATTTTTTCTCCTCCACCCGATGTTCTGTCACCTCACACTTAGAAGGAGGAATTTCAAAAACCTGACGTCTTTCTACACAAGCACCTTTGATTTCACTAAGGGTTGTTTGGCATGTTTGACACATTGTGGGTGTATGAATCACCAAGAAATCGGGTTTTTCCACCTGAAGAAGGTCTTTTCCCACATGTCCTTGTTGAGCACCTGGTTTTTTGCCTGATGGGCGACGTTGGCTTTTTGGCTTCCGCTTCAAGCCATCACTGCTAGGAGGTTTGCTGCTATTAGAACTGTTCTTTGTAAGTTGATCCTCTAAGCTACTAATACGATCTTGCTGCTGTTGGATATGAGCTTGCAGCTGTTGAATCTGGGCCTGTTGCTGTTGGATCTGAGATTGCTGCTGTTCGATGATCTTTTCAAGATAGCGAATATAAGTGCGAATAGCAGCTGGAAGAGCATCAAAATCTTTACCGGAAATAGAGGGCATAAAATTTGGGTTATCTGCATTCATGTCTATAGAATAGCAAATCTCTCATACTAAAGGAAATCAATATTTATTGATGGCCATTTCGTTGAGGTGAACAGGCATTGGTTGGGGGGTATCTGAACTGTTACAAGGAAAGAGCCTTTAATAAAATAAAGTGACTCCTGCTAAAAGATAAGCTAAGGTAAGTTTGCTTTAGCAGCAAGGCCTCTTAAATTAAGCTTTCGTAAAAGATTTGGTTAATTCTAATAAATCAGGACGATCATAATGACATTCCTACACTTTTTAGCAAAAACCTAAGAAAGCCTAACTTTTTAATAGACAAATTTTTAACCAATAGTTTAAACAAAAAAACCTTACAAGGGATTAAGCAATGATAAGGCTCCCAAAACTCTTAGCTCTAAATTCTGTGATTGGAAGGGTAAATTTCGAGTATCCAGGATCTGTATGAATATTTCTCTCCCCCCTTGTCATGCAAGTAAAAAGCCTGTTGCTTCAAAAGCTACCTTTTCAGGAGGAGATTATAGCTGTCCCATGCATCCAGAGATTCAGCAAAATCATCGCGGTTATTGCTCCCTTTGTGGTATGCCTTTAGAAATTAACCATCCTTCCTTAGAAATAGATGATTCAGAATATGTAGAGACGTGGCAGAGGTTTAGATTAGCATTTATTCTAACTCTCCCTCTTTTCTTTTTGGCTATGAGCAAAATGCACCCTACCTTGGATGCTTTAATTCCATCTTTAAAAACAACATCTCAATGGATTCAACTTATTCTTGCCACGCCTGTTGTCCTTTGGGCAGGATGGCCCTTTTTTGAAAGGGCATGGCTATCTATAGTCAATCGTTCTCTAAACATGTTTTCTTTAATTGCCCTTGGAATAGGAAGCGCCTATTTATATAGTACCACTGCTGTGATCTTTCCTCACATTTTTCCTGCAGCTTTTAAAGAAAATGGGCAGCTGTTTGTTTATTTTGAAGCTGCAGCAGTTATCACTGTGCTTGTTCTCCTTGGGCAACTGTTAGAACTTAAAGCTAAAGTGCACACCAACCACGCTATGCGCTCTTTAATAAATCAAACAGCTAAAAGCGCCCATGTAATGAAAAATGGCCAAGAACAAGAAACACCTTTAGATCAACTGAAAGAAGGCGATATTTTAAAAGTAAAGCCCGGTGAGAAAATTCCTGTGGATGGCTTTATTATCGAAGGGACAAGTTTTATCGATGAGTCAATGCTAACTGGTGAATCCCTTGCTGTTGAAAAAGAAGCTAAGGATCAGATCACAGGCGGTACTGTCAATCAAGCGGGTAGCTTTCTTATGCAAGCCACACGTGTGGGCAATCACACTCTGCTGGCACATATCATCCAAATGGTATCCCAAGCTCAAAGAAGCAAAGCTCCTATTCAAAAACTTGCCGATTTAATTGCCAAATATTTTGTCCCCGCGGTGATAGGAGTAGCCATTCTAACATTTATGATATGGGTATGGAAAGGACCTGAGCCAAGCTTTGTTTTTGCCTTCATTAATGCGCTGGCAGTATTAATCATTGCATGTCCCTGTGCCTTAGGATTAGCTACTCCTATGTCAATTATGATGGGAATAGGTAGAGGCGCCCAAACAGGCATTCTCATAAAAAATGCAGAAGCCTTACAACTTTTAGAAAAAGTTGACACTTTAATGGTAGATAAAACCGGTACTGTCACCCAAGGAAAACCTAGTATCTTGCAAATCACCGCCATGCATGGCTGGCAAGAAAATGAACTTTTGACATACGCAGCTTCTGTAGAAAAAAATAGTGAGCATCCCCTAGCTCAAGCCATTGTGAAGGAAGCCCAACGACGCTCTTTAAATCTTTTACCGAGCGTAAAATTTAAATCTATGACTAGTGAAGGCGTTGCAGGAATAGTTGATCATAGAGAAGTATTAATTGGCACCCAAAATTTAATGCAAAGAATGCAGGTGCACAGCCAGGAAGAATTACTAAAAGCCTCTCAAGCAGCGCAAGCACAAGCGCAAACAGTGCTGTTTGTTGCTGTCGAGGGAAATATTATAGGCTTTATTACGTTAGCTGATGCTCTAAAACCCACTTCTACTCAAGCTATTCGTGAACTCCATTCGCTAGGTTTGAAAGTTATTATGCTGACTGGAGATAATATGCAGACAGCCCAAGCAGTTGCTTTAGCTACACATATGGATGAGACTTATGCGGAAATCACTCCTCAGGGTAAAAGCATCTTTATACAGAACGCCATACAAAATAGGCATATTGTTGCTATGGCTGGTGACGGAATCAACGATGCACCCGCCCTGGCTGCAGCCCATGTAGGCATTGCTATGGGGACGGGCACAGACATTGCTAAAGAAAGTGCCGCAATTACTTTAGTAAAAGATGACTTAATGGGTATCGTACGAGCCATTAAGTTAAGTCGAGCTACCATGCGCAATATTCGGCAAAATTTATTTTTTGCTTTTATCTACAATATTGTAGGTGTTTCTATAGCAGCCGGCATTCTGTATCCTTGGATGGGATTGCTTTTAAATCCCATGATTGCCAGTGCAATCATGGCGTTTAGCTCTGTGTCAGTGATCGTGAATGCATTAAGGCTAAGAAAGTGTTAATACTGAAGAAAGAGAAACCAACCTTTAAAAAAAATTGCTAAGCAAAAAGCGATTAAGCGTTTATTTAAGACAATGCAACTGGGCCAGCAACCAATGCACAAGGCTACCTCCTTTGTGCCGTTCGTGTTTTAGTACCATTCAAAGCCTATAAAGCAACTACCTTGTAAAGCAGCTAAAATAAGACGGGTCTATTAAAATATTTATCTCTTCTCTTATCTTGCGCATTTATCAGTCAGCACGTTAGGCGTAAGCTAGATGGCTAGCTAAATTTTTAGATCTTTTGAATCCCTAAACTACTACTATGAGATTAAATTTCCTGGGTGGATAAGGTACCTCTTTTTAATTAAGCCATCTCCATTTTTTTACGCTTTCTCTTCTCTGCAGCTGATATCTAATTGAACAGGACTTAAGAGCTGAATTAGCCTTATTCTAAACTTCTAAAGATTAGTATTTTTCTCGTGCTCAGCATTGTAAGCAATTATAGGGAACGTAATAAATGCATGGCATAGAAGCGTTAAAACATCCAAGATCCAGCAGAATTGTAAAGATTCTACGTTCTAAATGATCGGCTTTATACGTATGATTATGTAAGAGGCGAGCTATCCATTTTATACCAGCTAGCCATCAATCTAGGGCTATTTGAATGAATAGCTCTTGCTCTTTTAGGCTCGCAACACTTAGAATTTTTTTTTACTTTTTTCATATGAATGATTGCTAATATTTTTGGCTAAAAAATGCCCACAAAACTTGCTTAATATGCGGGGGAGAGTTAAGATCGATTTATTTGCTTCTATTAATACTTCCAAACATGTCTTTTTCAGTATTTCTAAAAACTTCCCTGAATGAATATTTCAAATGCCTTAGCTTACCTGATAACTTAACGGTAATTCATTATGTATTAGGGAATGAATCCGCTGATTTAGATTCCGTTATCTCTTCCCTAATGTATGCTTATTTATTATATGAAAATCATTCTAGACAAGAGCTCTACCTTCCTCTTATCAACATCAAAAGGGAGGAGGTAAATACTCGCAAAGACCTTCTCTATTTGCTTCAGCTAGCAAAAATTTCTACTAATCATCTTCTTTTTTTAGAAGAGGCTCCTTTCAGTTATCTCTTTTCTCGAAGGCAATTACGTTTAAATCTGGTCGATCATCATATTTTAAGAATGGACCAACAGATTTTTTCTGCGGCAGTAGAAAGCATTATCGATCATCATTTTCCTGAGCCAATAAATTATCCCCTTCTCTCGCCTGCCAGCTTGCTAATAGAACCTGTGGGTTCTACAGCCACTTTGATTGCAGAAAAACTGATCGCTCATCCTACCATTAATATTACGCCTAAAATAGCGACCTTGCTATTGGCACCTATATTAGTAGACACCCATAATTTAAAATCTATAGATAAAACTACCTGGCGAGATATTAAAATAGCTAAAAAGCTACTCCAGGTGGCTGCTGGCGCCCTTCCTTCTAATTTTTATGACATCCTTCAGGTAGAAAAGAATAATATCTCCCTACTATCTCCCCTACAGCTTCTAAATAAGGATTTCAAAAGCTATCTAGCCGGCAATTTTTTCTATGGAATTTCTTCTCTTCCGCAAGGAGTCGATTGGTGGCAACAAGAGAGGCAAAGCTTGCTTCCTTTGCTAAATACATATGCTCAGGAAAAAAAACTATCGCTACTGATCCTATTTATGTCTCCCATAAATCCCATAGGCCCGAAGCGTAGAATAATCGTCTATACCCCTTCCCCCTTAATTTTAGAATCTTTTAAATTTTATGTAGAAAAAGACGTGATACTAAAGAAGCTACTCATGCCAAGCTCTTCTTTAAGGCATCAATGCTTGGCATATTATGAAATAGAAAGTTTTATAGCTAGAAAGCATTTACAACCTTACTTTCATTTTTTAAAAAATTTAGCTAATCTATCCTGGTAAAGTAAAAGAAATTCTTTAAAAGGCAACGCTTTTTACCTATTTAACCTCTTTGGCAACAAGCCAAATGCCATAAAATCTATAAAAGAGAAAAATAATTCAAATATAAGCCCCTTATTCACCCTTTAAAAACCTATTGATGTGCTCAAACGCCAGGTCTCCCCATAATCTTTTAACCTGAACCTTAGGCGCCTAGCTAGCATTCGCTTCGGTTAAGAGCTAAAGAGCAAGCTTGGGACAAGCTAAAAAAGCCGTGCATGGTAGTAATGAAACTTTTTTGTAAACAATGGAGAGGCAAGGAATGGCTTCAGCAAGCGTATTTTTAGATGAATTTCTCTCTCTCTTGATCATTGTTCCAATCATGTTTCCTAGACTTTCCCCTCCGTCTAATTTTCTCTTTAGAATTTTTTAATCGTTATTCTTCTCTTAATGTTAAACATATACACCTTTACTCTGTAGGTAATTTATTGATATTTTAGGATCTCGGCCGAAAATGGCGAGCATTCTAATTAAACTCTTTCTATATTAGAGAGAAATAGGCCATGGTTATGAATGAAGAAGATATTTTTTATAAAGCTTTTCTATCCCGAGATTCTCGCTTTGATGGCAAATTTTATGTAGGAGTAAAAACCACTAAAATTTATTGCCGTCCTATCTGTCCAGCTAGGCCAAAGCGTCAAAATGTTGAATTTTTTCTTGAGGCTTTATCTGCTGAGAAGGCAGGCTATAGACCCTGCTTACGATGCCATCCTCCATCTTCGACCCCTTCCTCCGCCTATCCAGGCAAATCGGCAGTAGTGTCGCGTGTCCTTAGAGTACTTACAAACCAGGGGATGGGAGATAAAGGAGAAGATTATTTTGCTGAACAGTTTGGCTTAAGCGCTAGGCATTTACGTCGGTTATTTCGAGAAGAGGTCGGCTTAACTCCTCAAAAAATTTGGGATAATAACCGTTTAAATTTTGCTTTAAAGCTTCTTGCAGAGACTAAGCTTTCTATAACTCGTATAGCG
Source organism: Neochlamydia sp. S13 (assembly GCF_000648235.2). Lineage (NCBI taxonomy): Bacteria > Pseudomonadati > Chlamydiota > Chlamydiia > Parachlamydiales > Parachlamydiaceae > Neochlamydia > Neochlamydia sp. S13. Next base: position 1,660,997 of record NZ_AP017977.1, read on the forward strand.
TTAGAGGCTGGATTTTCCTCTTTAAGGCGTTTTAATGATGCTTTTAAAAAATGTTATAAGCAACCTCCTTCTTCCATGCGAAAGAAAAATCTTTCTCACTCCTCTCACGAAAATATTATTTTAAAGTTAACTTATCACCCTCCTTTAGACTGGCCGCATTTAATTAATCATTTTAAAAACCATGTTATTCCTTATATAGAAAGCATTTCTGAAAACAGCTACGAGCGAGTTTTTAAGATTGGAAATTCAATAGGAACTTTATCAGTGGAAGCAGATAGCCGCTATCCTTATCTCAAGCTGCAGATTGCTTGCCATGATACAAAAGTTTTATTTGAGGTAGCCAATCGTGTCCGTAAAATGTTCGACCTTGATTCCGATCCTCTTTTAATAGCCAATCAATTTGCTTCTCATTTACCTTTATCTTTGCTATGGAAACAATGGCCTGGCTTAAGGCTGGCTAATGGTTGGGATCCTTATGAAACAGCCATCTGCGCAATTTTAGGGCAAGGCATTACCATGAAATATGCCTCCCAACTAATTGGCCATTTGGTTTTATATTATGGAGAAAAAATTTTTCATCCCGTAACGCAAGAAGAAAGATATTTATTTCCCCTTCCCGAAATTTTAGCAAAAGCTTCTCTGCATGAGATTAAAACAACGCAAATACGCAAAGCTGCCATTCGAATGCTAAGCCAGAAAATTCTTCAACAAGAAATTAGTCTCTCACCAGCTCAAGCACCTGAGGAATTTAAAAAATCCCTTCTTGGCATTCAAGGTATTGGGCCATGGACGGCAGAATACATTAGCCTACGAGCTTTAGCAGACACTGATGCTTTCCCAGCTACCGATTTAATTCTGAAAAGAGCGTTAAGGTTAAATCCTTCGTTGGACTTAAGCTGTATCCGACCCTGGCGAGGATATGCTGCCGTTTATCTATGGAAAAAATATTTTTAACATTTATCTTAAAAAGGAGCTTTATTAGATGAAAACTTTTTATAAATACATGGATTCAATCGTAGGAAAATTAAAGCTGGTAGCTCAAAACCATGTTCTTATAGCTATCTTATGGGAGCATGAAAAGCTCAACCGTGTTAAGCTTAATGAACTAATCGAAGATGTCTATCATCCTCTTCTTGTAGAAGCTGAAAAGCAACTTTTAGAATATTTCAATAAAAAGCGAAAATTCTTTGAGCTTCCTTTAGAACACCACGGAACATCCTTCCAAAGCAAAGTCTGGGAGGCCTTAAAGCATATTCCTTATGGCACTACTCTCAGTTATGGACAGCTTGCAAAAGAAATAAATCATCCTCGCGCAGTACGTGCCTTAGGAGCAGCCATAGGAAGGAATCCACTATCAATTGTTATTCCTTGCCATCGGGTGATAGGGACGAATGGGAAACTAACAGGATTTGCTGGGGGATTAGAAGCTAAAAGAACGCTTTTAAAGATTGAAGATTTTCCTGTTTTTTAAAAAAAATTAAAAAAAGAAGTAGAGTCCAATCCTCTTCTTTTTTTAATCTTTACACTAAAAAAATAATTAAAATAAAAGTTAGGGAGATTTATTTCCTAAGATTCAACCAACGCTAAAGCGTAAATGAGTGAGTAGCTCATCTGATAAGGCGCAACCTATCCTAGGGCTTATCACATCAGCTAGTACCCATGCTTTGGAGACCTTCCAACTATTGTGATCTTAATTTACAGGCAACGATTTAGCATATAACCCTGCTCACTGATAAGCTACTTTCCTAGAGGAAGAATTTCTTTCAAAGCTTCTTTAAAGCAAGACATTGCCGTGGCAGCAAGCGATCTTCCATAATAGCTGCAGAGCCTCTTCCAAAGCTGCCTAGCTTCCTCGTCTCTTCCAAAATCTTTAATGACTTTTAATGGATCGTTCATCTCTTTAGTCACCGAGTGTCCGTCTCTTGGCTTTAAGTCTTTCTCCTCTTCTTGGAGGCATTAGACCTCTTTCGAAACTGGAATAAAATGTAAATTTTAGTAAAATGGTGACTCAACATTTAAAGGAGGCACCATGAAATTTGATAAGATAGAGAAATTAGATGATGAACGATTTCGCAGATTGACAGGGGTAAAGCGTGGTACCTTTGATAAGATGGTGCAAATTTTACAGCAAGCCGATGCGGCCAAGAAGATTAAAGGCGGGCGTAAATATAAACTACGTTTAGAAGACATGCTGCTAATGACCTTGGAATATATGCGAGAATATAGGACCTATTTCCATATTAGCCAAAGCTATGGAATCAGTGAAAGTTCAGCTTATAAAGCGGTGAAATGGATTGAAGATACGTTAATCAAGCATCCAGATTTTGCTTTACCGGGACGTAAAGAGCTTTTGAAAAGCGATACGGAATATGAGGTTATTTTAATTGATGCTACAGAAACGCCTATTGAGCGCCCTAAAAAAAACAAAAGCGCTATTATTCAGGGAAAAAGAAAAAACATACCCTAAAGACCCAAGTTGTAGTCGATAAGAAGAGTAAAAAAGTAATTTGTACCTCATTTGGCAACGGCAAAAAGCATGATTTTAGGCTATTCAAAGAATCTCAGGTTAAAATCAATCCACAAATAAGAGTGTTAACCGATTCAGGATATCAAGGATTAACAAAGCTGCATGCCCAAACCCAGATGCCCAAGAAAAAAAGTAAGAAGAAGCCTTTAACTCAAGAGGATAAAAGAACAAACCAAAGTTTATCCAGAGAAAGAGTTGCCAATGAAAACGTGATTGGCCTCCTTAAGCGCTTTAAAATTATAGCCGATCGCTACAGAAATAGACGTAAAAGATTTGCACTTCGCTTCAACTTGATTGCAGCAATCTATAACTGGGAATTAAATACGTGAGTTTCGAAAGAGGTCTATTAAAGGATTTAGGCCTCGCCTTTAAGATGATCGGTTAAAAGCTTATCTATAAGCACTGGCTTTATAAGCAGCTTTTACGCTCATTGTTAGCTGGTAATAAATCTCTTTTTCTCATCGCCACCTTCCTAAGAACCATACAGCGAAGCTTTCTCCTAAGATATTGGAGAAGGAGGAGCAAATTTTACTTTTCTATTTTCCCTGCTTGAACCTAGCCTCTCCTTTACAATATAATTAATCATTTTATTTAATACTTACCCCGTTAATCAGAAAATGAGAAAAATGAATGCTAAATATTTTTATTACTAGGCACAAAGATAAAAACAAGCTAAAGTAAATAACTGTTAGATTTTAGAAGAATTTAAAGCAAAAAACTTATATAAGCTTTTGATAAATTTTATCAAGTTGAGCGACAGAAGAAGTACTAGAAGATTATTTTAAAGTAGGATTTGTTTATGATGAAAGGAACGGATGGACAAGCTAAGCCTGAAGGCTTTTTTTTTGAAATGGCGATGAATCTCTCTGCCCCTATAATTTCCCCCTCTGCAAATGATTCTAAAGAATCCCCATTACAAGCTCAATCATTTCAAAAAGAAAAAAAGGTGATAAAACGAGCACTGGAAGTTAAGGAAAAAGAGCTAGGCAAACAAAATTTAAAGAGAAAAAAATATGCAATTTGGAAGCCTCGTAACTTAAAGATAGATACTGCTATGCAGAAAATGTTAAGAAACTCTCGAAAAGCTATAGAAGAGCATAAAGAAGAGGATTTTCTTGCGTATGCTAGTTATCAAAGTTGTCTTCCTATTTTAGAGGATAATCTGCCTACAGCTCCTGCTCTAAGCTTAGAATATGTGTCAGCCGAAGCTCAAGGTAGAAGGCCGCGTATGGAAGACGTTCACCTTTTTCAGGAGATCTTGCAAGGGGCTTTAGTAGGGGTTTTTGATGGACATGGGGGCCAACAAGTCGCAGAACAGGCTAAAGAAGAATTTGAAAAAAATTTTTCCGAAACATTAGCTTTGAATAAAGGAAATGTACATCTAACTTTCGAACAATTAATTGATGAAATTCACCAAAATATCATCCAGCATACTTATTATGATATGATAGGCACTACATTAGCTATAAGCTTTATAGATAAAAACACCCATCTCATTTATACAGCTACCTTAGGTGATACTGAAGCTAATATCTATAGGAACAAAGAGTCAATCGCTCTATCTTGTGTGCGCAATTGGACGCACGCAAAAGAAGCAGCAAGAGCAGCTATAGCCCTCGAAGATCCGACGCTAGCAGAAACATGGCCTCTTGCAAAAAATCCTAAAACGTTAAGGTATCCTAATTCGCGTATTGGCCTTAATGTAAGTCGTGCTATCGGTGATAAATATGCTAGCGGAAAGCCTGATAAACCGGCAGTTATTCACAAACCTAAAATTACCGTCAATCGATTAAGAAAAGGAGACATTCTTATCATCGCTTGTGATGGATTAAAAGATTATGTTTTAGAAAATGAGATAATCGCACATGTTACATCAGAGCCTCAAGAAAAAGAAGAGGAAGAGCCTTTGGTTGACTTAGAAAACACAGAAGAAGAAGAAATAGAGGAGGAAAAAGCCTCCTGGAATAATTCCCCAAAAAATTTAGCTCAACGATTGGTGGATTATGCGCTGGAGAAAAATTCTGCAGATAATGTCACCGTGGTAGTGGTGAAAATACATTAAATAAAAATAGACATAGCAGGCCAAAGATGTTAAAGGATTATTAATTGAATAAATCAAGCATTTACAAAAAATTTTAGGAGGGTCATGCACCCTGGACTTATATCGGTTCTTTCCAGCCTATTTTTCATGCTAGCAATAGATGCTATGTGGCTAGGTTGGATGATGAAGGGCTTTTATCGCTCCAATATCGGTCATCTTATGAATGATTCGCCTAAAATAATACCCGCCACTTTTTTTATTTGATCTATGCCGCATGTTTATCTCTCTTGGTTTATACCCTCATTACACCAAAAAACTAGCTATTTAAACACCTTCTTAACAGGAATGCTATTTGGGTTTGCTACCTAGGCCACCTACAATCTTACTAATCAAGCCACCTTAAAAGATTGGCCTTTAATAGTCACCCTGGTAGATGTGGCGTGGGGATCCTTTCTAATAAGAACTGTAAGCATGCTTACATTATAATTTACTAGCTGATTCAGCTAAGAAGGGCTTACATAGCTTAGTTTACTTTAAAGCAAGGTATACGCTTTCGAGCAACTCTTTATGTAATCATATATTTAATAAAAAGCTTGTTTTTACAGCTAGAATCAGCCTGGAAAATGTTAATTTCTTTATCGGTTATATAGACGTAGTTTCTTTAAAAGGTAGTATTAGTTTTTTAAAGCGTGTTAGATAGTTTAGGAAAATCATAGAAACTTTGAGAATAGGCTGTCAAAGCAAAAGCTGCATCAGCTCTTAAGGTTGTAGCTGAATTAAAATTTCTTTACCCCTATTGCTTCCTTAGTCAGGATTATAAATTATTTATCTTGACTTTCCGGCTCTTCAATATAGAAGTTAACGCTGTTGCATCAGCCATGTTTCTGCTAAAGCTATTTTTGGATGAATAGTATTAGCATTTTTTTGTAGCAATTTAAGAAGCATCTTTGTTCTAGGATTTCTTTCGAAGAAAGCTTGATGTTTTGCAAGAAAGCGCCAAAAAAGGCCATCCCATTTATCTACCCACTCTTCTTTATTGTAAGCACTCATTTTAAGCAGATAGTTAGCTCCTGATATGTAAGGTTTTGTGCTCATCAATCCTTTATCAGCATATTGGCTCATTCCATAAACATTAGGTACCATCACCCAGTCGTAAGCATCAACAAAATAACCCATAAACCATTCATAAACGGCATTGGGATTCGTTTCTACTAAAAGTAGAAAATTCCCTAAAATCATGAGGCGTTCGATATGATGGCAATAACCTGTCTGCAATAAGCGCTTAATTACATTATCAATAGGTAAAATTCCTGTAGTTCCATCCCAAAATCCTTTAGGTAAAGGAGCAGTATGCTTAAAAAAATTAGAACACCTTTCTTTTCTTCCTTTTAAGAGATAGCAAGCTCTAATAAACTCGCGCCAGCCTATAATCTGCCGAAGAAAGCCTTCTAAAGAATTTAAAGGAATATTAAGGTTTGTGTAAGCAGAAAGAGTTTTTTCAACTACTTCTTGAGGAGTTATCAATCCAATATTTAATAAAGGTGACAGACCACTATGGAAGATTACTGCCTCTGTGGCATGTATGGCGTCTTCATAGGTACCAAATAGCTGAAGTCTATGCTCAACAAAATCAAAAAGAACTTCTTTAGCCTCGCTGAAAGTGACTGCATAGGAAAAGGGTGTAGACTTACCATAAGCGTTAGGAAATTCTTTTTCTACATACTCAACTGCTTCTTTAACCCAGCGATTTTGTTTAGGCACAATAAGTGGAGGAATAACAATTCCTTTAGGTAAACGTTCTCTGTTTTCTTTGTCAAAACTATATTTACCCCCTACAGGAGAGTCTCCTTCCATCAAAATATTAAGTTTCTTGCGTTGATAAATGTAAAAAGGAGCCATGGAATAGTGGGTTTTTCCTTTAAAAAAAAGCTGAAGCTCTTTTTCGGTACACAAAAACATTGGAGACTCATAAAAGCAGAGATTCCAATGATTTTTTCTAGCAGCTTCAGTAAGATCTTGGGAAAGCCAATCATCCGTTAAATTCGCTAAATGAACTTGGTCATATTCTTTCTGGGCTAAAATTTCAAAAAGGTCTCCTCGCTTATTTAAAGAGGTGGAGTCAATATAGAAAACAGAATATCCTTGCTTTTCTAACCAATCGGCATAGGCTTTCATAGCTGCTCGCAAAAGCACAAGTTTCTGCTTGTGAAATTTTTGTACCTTAAAAAAAAGAAATTCTTCAGCTAAGCAAACAGGGCGCGTTTTATCTAAGGCAGGATGTTTTTCAAAAAGCTGATGGGGAAAAATTAGGGTAATCTCTTTCATTTTTTAATGAATCCTCTCTCTAACTTTCCTCTAACCATCTCAAATAGATCCCTTTTTAAACAAGAAGTATATAAAAAGGTTGCTTAAAAATTCTTATGCTAAACAAAAGCTAATGATTATTGATAAAAGCCTATACCACTTGCTTTAATTCAGTCATCTTCTATTTTTGAACTTCTAGCTGGAATAGCTGGAGCAGTAGCGACTACAATAGATAGCAGTGGCAAATAAATTATTAGCATTGAAAGTGAGTTAAATGTTTGGCTTTTATGGATGGATAGGATCGATAGAGTGAATGAATAAGCTTAAGAAATAATTTAAAATAAATAAGAAAGAATTATGTTAAGAAATTTGTAACTTAATTCGGATGTAAGACTCTAGGGTAGCTATCTTTAAAAAGGTAACCATGTAAATTTTTTATTCAAAAATTTTCGACTTGTTAATCAAATTGTTTTCTCGGCTATCAAGAGATAGATAAAAACTTGAATAAATAAAGGCCTCTACATGTTTAGATGTTTAGATTAGAAAAGATTTACTTCTCAGCCTAATTTTTACTAGAAGAGGCTAAAAAAAAACAAAAATCTTTTTTGAAGTAAAAAGAGTTAAATGTTGGTTTGTTAAATGCTGCCTTGAAACCCAAGTTACTTAAGTTGCAAAAAAATGCTTTAGGACGCCTTACCTCTTGATCTAGCAATATCTTTAATCTACTAATTTAACGTTAAATGCTTTTACTTTTATAAACATTTTCTATAGAAGTTTGTCTCCTACACATCAACAAAACAGAAAAGATTAGCAAGCTGTAGGATTGATTTAGGAACAGTAGTTAGCTTGTTGTCCCCGGCATACAGAACTCGCAGCTGATGAAGTTGCCCGAGGGCTTTAGGCAGAGAAGTTAGCCGATTGTTGTGTAAGTAAAGTTTATAAAGCTCAGAAAGCTGCCCGATGGTTGCTGGGATAGTCGCCAGCTGATTGTTGTCTAAATAAAGTTTTTGCAGGCAATAAAGCTTTCCAATAGTTATAGGCAGAGAGGTTAGTCGATTTTGACTCAAGTAAAGTTGCCGCAGCTCACCAAGCTGTCCAAACTCAGAAGGGAGAGTAGTTAGTTGATTATTAACTAATACAAGCCACAACAGCCGAGAAAGCTGTCCAATTTCCGCAGGAAGCGCCGTGAGCTGGTTGTCGCTTAACCAAAGCCTTGTTAGCTGTGAAAGCTGCCCAATTTCAGCAGGAAGAGAGGCAAGCTGGTTCCAACTTAAATCAAGGTGTTCTAGCTGAGAAAGCCGCCCAATTTCAGCAGGAAGTGCGGTTAGCTGATTCCTTCGTAAATCAAGCTTTTCCAGCTTAGTAAGCTGTCCAATTTCAGCAGGAAGTACGGTTAGCCGGTTGTCACTTAAGTCAAGTGATGGCAGCTGAGAAAGCTGCCCAATTTCAGCAGGAAGAAAAGCAAGATGGTTGCGGCTTAAGTCAAGCTGTTTCAGCTGAGAAAGCTGCCCAATTTCAGCAGGAAGAGAGGCAAGCTGGTTCCAGCTTAAATTAAGCTGTTCCAGCTGAGAAAGCTGCCCAATTTCGGCAGAAAGCGCGGTTAGCTGTCTATGGCATATAAAAAGCCTTTCCAGCTGAGACAGTTGCCCAATCTCAGGCGGCAAAATTGTAATTTCTAACTGTAAATCTAAACTCGGCTCCTCTAAAATTCTTAATGGGATATCTAAATATAAGCAAATAATATTTTTATCATGCTCTTTAATCCATTGTGCTAGCAGCTCTCCTTTTATCTTTAAAGGTAATGCTTTAATTTTTGCTTGGTTTAAGTATTCTTTTCCCTCGGGTAGGTGGCCCCAAAGCCATAGGCGGCTGATATTTAGTAGATAGGAGGAATAATTAGAAAGAGTAAAATCCTTGCTATTCTTGGGTGTCCCTTCCAGTGGAGAATAAGAATCCGCTAAATTAAAAAGTCTTTGAAAAATGCAAGACACCTTTTCTTCAACAGAAAGATTGGATTCAATCCGATAAATTTGATCCAAGCTACGAACTTGTTCTGCCACATCTCCATCCCTATCAGGAAAATGAAGATGAGCTATCGCGCCGTAAAGAGAGGGAATAGAAAGAGGAGAAAGAGCGTGAATTTTGTCTCCAAGCTCAACCATTTTCTTTAAAGTCGGATTTTCTTGAATTTGAAGTTCTCTCAGAAGGTTGATTAAGCGCTCAATATAAACCTCTCTAGAAGATTCTAACGGACGGAGCTCAGCTGTTGCGGCAATTTGCCTCACCATGTAGTTAGGTGCATGCCTTTCAATAGGCTTTCCATCTAGAGGACAAAGCTTATCGCCTGCTAAACGTTGGATCGCAGTATCTTCATTAAAAGAGTGACCACCAGGAAACAAAGTAACAGCATGAGTCATCAATTTTCCTGATATCGCATCTTTTACATTATCCGAGCCTATTACGCAGATGTTTACGTTGGTGTTAGAAGTAGAAGTTGGCTGCATCCTATAAGCTCCTTAAAGTATCATAGCAATTTATTCTATCATTATTAGTAGAGGGCTGGTTTTTCAAAGATTTATCTTAACTCTCTGCCAGGAACTTACTCTTTTTCCTCTTTATTTAACAATTTTTATTTTGAAAGTTGAAAGAAGTCTTTGTATTTTATAAAAACTTTAGCGGATTTTCTTATCTTCCTAGCAGTGTTTGCTTTAATCTTTGTAATTGACTTCTTAGGATTCATTGCTATAAAGCTTTTATCTCATCGCCTATAAATATGAAACGCAAAAACTATTCTTTCTATTCCTCTAAGAAAAGGGACTGATTAGCTTTTCCGCATCGTCTTTTCTTACGAAGCAAAAAGGATGGACAAAATTTTTTAAGGGCCTAGCGCTTTAAATAGATTAGAATAGCAGATTTACTCTGCCTCTGTTTGCCTTAAAAAGCACGCCTAGGATCAAAAGTTGTAGTTAAATGAGAAAAAGTTAGTTTTTGCTAGATTAAACCCTACCAAAACAACCTCCTTCTGCTTATTAAAAAGCATTTTGCTATGGCAAATTTCTCTTAAGCGTTACCGTTGTCCCTTAATCAATACCTAAAAATTTATCTAGCAACCTGGAAGCTAAAATCGCAGTTAATATCTCCGCACACTTCCTCTCACGCTGTTAAGTTCACAGCTTAATTATTAGAAAATCTTTCTTTATATAAAATTAACCTACTTATATTAACATTTATCGTTTATTAATATTTGCTAAATAAGAGTAGAAAATGGATTACCTTCAAACTTTAAATAAAATAGAGAAACAATTTAATATTTTAGGGAGCCTTCCTGTCATAGGTATATATAGTGGAATTGTACGTTTTATAGCAGGTAACGTGCAGGCAACGGCAGGAGCTATTCTTGCAGGAGCAGGTTATATAGGAATGGTTTTTGATGAAAAGAATAAAAGAAAGTGGAAGCATATGACCAACTGCGGGATCCACCAGGCCTTCCATGGTATCTTAAATATCATTCGCGGGTATAGCGAGACGGTGCTAGCGGGGACAGCTTATGGTAGCTTCGCACTTCTTATCTATCAATTGACCTCCTCTGAGCAATTTAATCCCCGCTTTAAATATGAACGCTACCCTAATTATTTTAAAAGCCCCCTCTCCCTGTTTAATTGAAAGTATAAGAAGAAACTTAAAGCTGGGATCCTGATTCACTTTCACCTACAGAGGTAAAAGAGAAGAAGCAGTTATCTAAAAAAAATTAAGGATTGTAACAGTAATTTAAATTTTATTATATTTATTATACATAACTTTTTAAAAAACTAAAAAAAACAAAGAAATTTATAATAATGATTGGAATTTAATCAAATTCTTTTTACCCTTAGAAAGATAAAAGCTATAAAGCGAAGGAAAAATAGCATGGGATTACAAGCGCTGGCAAGAAACTATTTTAAAAGCTTTCATGAAATCTTGAATTATCAAAAAAATTGTGCGCAAGTAAATGCTTTAAATCTACTAAAAATGTTTTCCTATTTTATTTTAGCAATCCCTGTAGGCTATGCAGCTGTTTATGCTGCCGCCTCTCTTTATGGACGTATCAGTAAAAATCCAAGCTTATCCAAGCAAGATCAGCAGCCCAGCAATCGGACAGCAAAAACTTTTTTTTCAGTACATCTTCCTAAACCTATCCCGCCATTTTCCCTATTGAAAAATTGTCGTGTAAATATTCAACCCTTTATCAATGAAGCTAAAATTTTTGCTCAGCAGCGTCGAAATGCCTATGGAGATCCGGACAAATTATTGAAGTACATCCATAACAAATTAGAAACAAAAGAATTTCAAAATAATCCTAGATTGTTTATGAATAAGTGGAAAAGAGAAAGGGGCCTTACTGATGAATTACGCGTGCCAGAGGATCAAGCAATGGCTTTTTTTGAAAAAAAAGTTATGCCTCACATACGCTAAACCTCTATGAACCTATCTTGCTAATTGATTTATCCAAAAAGCTATTAAGCTAAAAGTAGAAAGTGTTTACCCATATTTTACTTTTCTTTCTTATCTAGCTAATGCCTTTTAAAGAAACTCTGCCCATATAAACAAAAAAGGAAATCAACCTTTTTTCATGCTGATCCTTTCCATACAAACAAACTTTTTATTAAGTATATGATTACACAAAGAGCTGCTCAAAAGCGTATAAGATTCGACAGAATTTCCTTTGCAGCCAAGGTATGGCTCGTTCAACTGGCCATCTTATTTGCCTAGACTGGAGCTACTCTTCTTTAGCCATTCTCTCAAGCTTTTCTCGTCTGTAGGTTCAAGGAAAAACTTTTCGTATTAGCAACCTATTTAAAAGTCTTGCCCACACAGCATTATAGCGGAAGTTCCATTTTTTTTATAGGGTTAAAGCGGTTAATTATTTTATTATTAAAGCTTTATGGATTTTTTATAAAAATTTGTAGTCACCAAAATATTAATTAAACTGGTTTTTAGAATTTACATAAATGCCGTTATTAGTGTATTTTGTAGGTATGCATATAGTGAAGTCAAAATTTAAATCAGCTGCCGGCAAAGTTTATGAAACAATTTTGCTGCGAGAATCCTATAGAGAAGGCAAAACCGTCAAAAAACGCACGGTGGGTAATCTATCCAATTGCACACCTGAAGAAATTGCTGCTATCGAGTTAGCTTTAAAACATAAAGGTAATCTCCAAGCTTTAACCTCGTGTAATGGAGCCACAATGCAAGAGGGATTATCTGTCGGTGGTGTATGGGTGATATACCAAATGGCTAAACGTTTAGGAATTGTGGATGCACTTGGCAATAGCCGAGAAGGTCAGCTCGCGTTGTGGCAAGTGGTAGCACGCGTATTGGAGCAAGGCTCAAGACTTTCTGCCGTCAGGCTGGCAGAAACATATGCCATTGCTCCTGTAATTGACTTGCAAAAAGGCTTTAACGAAGAAGATCTTTATAAGAATCTTTTGTGGTTATGCCAAAGCCAAGCCTCTATCGAAGATCGATTGTTTACTAAAAGTTTTTGCAAGAAACCTCCTCACTTATTTTTGTATGATGTCACTAGCTCGTATTTAGAAGGCGAGAAAAACGAGCTTGCCGATTGGGGTTACAACCGAGACAAAAAGAAAGGTAAGAAGCAAATTGTGATAGGCTTGCTAAGTTCAGCCGATGGCACACCCGTATCAACGGAAGTGTTTAAAGGCAATACGCAAGATACTTCTACCTTTCATGCTCAGATCAAAAAAGCTAAAGAGCGCTTTAAATGCGAGAAAGTCACTTTTGTAGGCGATAGAGGGATGATTAAAAGCGGGCAGATCGAAAATTTACAAGAGCATGGTTTTCATTATATTACCGCTATGACAAAAGCTCAAATAGAGACCTTAATGAAAAAAGGTGTGATCGAATATACGCTATTTGATAAAAACTTGGCTGAAGTCAAAGAAGATGGGATAAGATATATTCTTAAACGCAATCCTGTGCGCGCCCAGGAAATCGCCCATTCTCGTCTCAGCAAGCTAGCTAGCATAGAAAAATTGGTCGCTATGCAAAATGCCTATCTACATGCACATCCCAAAGCGCAGGTAGAAGTAGCGCTGAAAAAAATTAAAGCTAAAATCGAGCGTTTAGCGCTTAAGACTTACGTGACAGTTAGCGCACAAGATAGAAGCTTATCTGTATGCCTCAATCAAGAAATGCTAGCTGAGGATGCTAAGCTAGATGGTTGCTATGTGATTAAAACCGATCTTGCTTGCGACGAAGTGAGCATGCAAGAAGTACATGATCGTTATAAAGATTTAGCTAGGGTAGAATCAGCTTTTAGAACAGTAAAAAGCGATCTTGAGATACGGCCAGTCTATGTACGTTCAGAAGAAAGTACAAGGGGCCATGTTTTGGTGGTAATGTTAGCCTACATGATTATCAGAGAGCTTGATAAAGCCTGGAAGGACCTTTATTTAACAGTAGAAGAGGGCTTACGCAGTTTATCTACTTTAACGCTAATAGAATGGACAGTAAATGATGGCTTAAGTTTTCAGCAAATCCCCGAACCACGCCATCAAAACAGACAAATGCTTGAAGCCTTAAAAGTAGAGTTACCAAAAGTTTTACCAAAGAATCATGCGCATGTAGTCACTAGGAAGAAGCGCCGATAATTCACTTAAATGATTAATAATCAATAACTTGATTGCTACCGATTGTTTCTAAAAAAGTGGAACTTCCGTTATAGTTTACAGGCTAAGAAGTTTTAACTTAGCTTCCTTTTCAATGCAGCTCCTTCCTTTAATAAGCAACGTAGCTTACTAGGATCCGAAGTGGGAGGAAAACAGCGTTGTTGATAACAGACAAAGGCAGTGCCTGGGTCGCCTTCCTTATCTTTGTTTATAGGTAACTCTTGAGAGCTTTTATCAACCAAAGCCACAACTTTGTGAGGAAGGTATTCACTATAAATTACAGCAAGCAAGTCGCGAATTTTTTTATCTTGTGCATCTCCAAGCAGGACAATTTGCTGCATTGAAGAAAGATAGCAATCAACCGCACATAGCATGGTACCATACCATTTAGGGGCTTGCTGCATTGCCGTTGCATGCAAAGAAAGAATCTGCTCAGCCATCTGATTATATTCCCCATATTCATAATAGCTACCTAATCGAAGAAGAGCTAGGGCTGCATGAGCATTGCCAGCAGGAGTAGCATCATCATTAAAGACTTTTTTACGAACTAAAAGCGAGCCATGTTCTAGGGAGGATGCAAAAAAAGCTTTATCTTTAGGGTCCCAGAAAAGCACTTTCATTTTTTCCATCATGTTTTGAGCCCTTTCCAGCCAATTTATATTGAAATCACATTCATAAAGATCTAGAAGGGCTAAAATATAGTTAGCATAATCTTCCAAAAAGCCTGGCGTAGATCCTAAAGATCTTCGCCATAAATGATACAATCGACCTTCCTGAATCATATTATTTTCAATAAATTGTGCTGCTTGTTGAGCGGCCTCCAAGTATAAGGATTCTCCTGTGATTTGGTAGGCTTTAGCTAGGCTAGAAATCAACAAAGCATTCCAGTCAACCAGAATCTTATCATCTAAGCCAGGCCTGATACGTTTATTGCGCTTTTCCAAAAGTATTTGACGATCTAAAGCCAATTTTTCTTGTTCTTGCAATGAAAGAGCTCCTAAAGGCGTAAGAAGATGTAAAACATTTCTTCCTTCAAAATTTCCTTCCTTTGTTATCCCGTACACATGGCAAAAGAGTTGAGGATCTTGTAAGCTCTCCTCTATTTCAGCAAGAGACCAAAGATAAAATTTTCCTTCCTCCCCTTCTGAATCTGCATCCTCAGCGGAATAAAAGCCCCCTAAAGGATCGCGCATATCCCTTAATAAATATTGCAAAGTATGCAAAGCAACATCAAGAAAGCTTTTTTGCCTAGTAAGCTGATAGGCTTCCAAATATAAGCGGCTTAAAAGAGCGTTATCATAAAGCATCTTCTCAAAGTGAGGAATTAACCACTTCTCATCGACAGAATAGCGATGAAAGCCCCCTCCTAGCTGATCGTAAATGCCCCCTCGTGCCATTTGCTCAAGAGTATGGGTTATCATTTTTAAATTTTCTGGCTGCTCGTGGTGATGATATTGATGCAGGAGGGCAAAAAGCACTCCAGTCTGAGGAAACTTAGGAGCTTTTCCAAAACCACCCCAGTCAGAATCGTAATCCTTTTGGCAGTCTTCTACAAGCCGTTCGAGAAGTTTCTCTGAAAGAGAACCATGAAATTGTTGATGTTGGCTCTCTTCTTCCCATAAATATTGAAAAACTTTTTCCGAGGAAGCAGCAAGTTTAGTGCGATTGTGTTTCCATTGCTGGATGATTTCCTGTAGCAAGGAGCGAAAGCCTGGCATCCCATAGCGGGAAGTAGGAGGAAAGTAGGTGCCTGCTAAAAAGGGTTTTAAATCAGGCGTCATGAAAATAGACATGGGCCACCCCCCATGTCCTGTCATTGCTTGCACACAAGACATATAAAGACGATCTAGATCCGGCCGCTCTTCCCGATCTACTTTAATGTTGATAAAATGCTTATTTAATAGTTCTGCAATCTCTTTATCTTCAAATGATTCTTTTTCCATTACATGACACCAATGGCAGGCCGAATAGCCAATAGATAAGAAGATCGGCTTGCCTTCATGGTAGGCTTTTTCTAAAGCCTCTTTGCCCCAGGGATACCAATCGACAGGGTTGTATTGATGCTGAAGAAGATAGGGGCTTAAAGAAGAAGCGAGATGATTGAGCGTTTTGGACATTTTCACCTCCTAGTAGATAGTTGAAACTCCTTATGAATAACTTTAAATCTACGTACAAAAAAAGAGAACCTTAAAATTTGGAAGAAAGTCTGTAGGCAAAGCTATTTCTCCAGGCTTAAATGCTCGATAAGCCATTGACTAAAAGCTTTTGCTTCTTGATTTTTCCCCATCCATCTTGCACGATTAAACATGGTGAGTGCCATTATTAAGGTATGATGCTGTCCAGCGCGATCCCCACTTTTTTTGAACTTATTATAATTGCGAGTAAGTACTCTAAGGCTTTTTTGAACAGATAGGGAATCTTTAAAGCCTAGCCGATTGGCAAAGTTCTTTGAATAAGCATTCATGAAGAACTGGCTAGAAGTATATAAGTCAAAATATCCTTTAATTAATCCTTCTTTTTGTAACAAAGAACCTATATAGGTCGGCCTAGCTCCTGTTAAACGGGCAATCTCATCAACCTCAGTAACCCCCTTTAGAAATAGAGCAATAATTTGCTCTTTCTTTGATTGAGGAGGGGATGGGGAATCGGGAGAAATTTGCATTTTTACCTCTCATATTGCTTTAAACAACCAGAAAGTAGCTAATAGCTTAGCTAAAAGGTTAAAAGATGTGAGCTTATATAATCTAGTTATTTATAAGCTTGAGAATCTTTCTATCTACCTGTAACAAAAGAAAATACCTTTAGAGGCTGCTTTGAAAAAGCTCCTATAAGCTAAATGAATAAAATATCTAAGAGAAGAGCCCTGCTGTCTCTTAGCAAGAGAAAATAAAAGATTGTTAGGATGTGGCCGCACAGTTTATCTTGCATCCACCCAAATGTAAGGCTTTAACAGAAATCTTAAGCTTTTTAGTTTATCCATTTTTTAAAGGATCCTAAGGGTTAACAAAAAATTCCTACAAGAGGATTGCTTGCTAAGGAAACGGTATATATGTCACACTTAAGCTTTCCTAAGATTTTGAAATATCTATCCTTGCTTTTTTAGATAAACTAGTTGACGCTTTTATCACAAATCTGTTTGTGGACAGGAAAAGCAAAGAAAAGCAAAAGGAGTAAAAAGATCTTTCTAATGGCATTTATACCTCAAGAGCAAAACCATCAGATACTTTTGGCATTTTGGAAAAGCTTAAAGAACATTACAGAGCTCACATTTATTTCTCGAACATACTCGAACGATGAAAAAGGATGGAATGGCCAAGGACGAGGAGAAGTGAAAGTAACAAAGAAAAGCCATACCCTACTAATCTTTGATGAAAGGGGAACGTGGCATAATCAGCAAGGAATGCAGTTTAATTTTTACAATGTATTTCAATGGGGATTAGACCTTAAAGCTTGCAAAATCTCTTTAGAACATTTGCGACAAGGAGCAAACCGGCCAATCTTCCTCCTTCATTTAGTTCCTTCTAATCCACACCTTTTATCTTCTTTAAATTCCTACTTTTGTAAACAAGATATTTATTCTGGTAAGGTCTATTTTAAACCTTTTAGCTTCCAGTTAACCTGGAGAATAAAGGGACCGTACAAAAACGAGCAAATCGATTATTCCTATTTCTAATCGCTTATTTAAATAAGAAACAAGTAATAAGCTTTTTTCTAACATGCGTTTTTCTTAGATTAAAAACCCTCAAAGAAAAAGGGCCTTTGCTAGGACAGAGAGAAAATTGACTTATCTTTCCTAGCAGCTGTAATCACCTAGATAAAAAAGATTTTTTTGCCTTTTTCTTTTCTTTATGAAATTTCTTACACGCTACCTTAGCCACGCTGGAAGCTAAAAAAATTTTCTAGCCATCTTTAGCTTAAAGAATTCTTAGTTGGATGTTTATTCAAATGTAGGCTACTTTAAGTCAACAAATGGAGTTCAACCGACTATGATTAGTTCTTACCTTCCAACTATTACTCCCTGCCAACGTTCATGGATTGCAGCTTATACCGATATCGGCCAGGTAGCCCTTCCTGTCATCTCAGGCGGCTATACTCTCTTCAAAAAAGATTACAAAGGTTTTGGATGGCTTGCTCTTTCCACCCTCATTACTCAGATTTGTTTGGAAATTTTAAAAAGAATCGTTCCTGAAAAACGGCCGACGGGAAGCAGTCGCTCTTTTCCCTCGGGCAACACAGCTGCAGCTTTTTTAGGCCCTGCCTTTTTGGTCATAAGATATGGCCGTTCGATCCTCTCTCCAGCTGTTGCATTTTCTTATCTTGCCGCTATAGGAGTAGCAATCGGCCGCGTGCTCATAAAAGTTCATTGGCCTCACGATGTGTTAGCAGGAGCTGCTTTAGCTAGCAGTATCAGCTATCTAACAATTCCCAGGCTTTAAAATCTTTCTTCAACGATTGATCAAATAATGCCAACAGCTAGCTTTTTAATTATACGGCCTAAATAATCTCTGTTTAGATAGATTAAAAGTGCATTAATCCTTATTGCCAGCTCTTCCTTTATAAACATACCCTTTATTAAGTATATGTTTGCATGAAGAGCTGCTCAAAGGCCTATCATTTTAAATTTATTTGTAGACAGGAAAAAGAAGCTTCTATTTACCGCAATAATGTTAATTTCTCTTTTATCTTTTAACTAAAAATTTTAGAGTGTTGGCTTTGCATTTTAACAAAAGTTAGGCAAACTTATTACTTTTTGCTTAAGGAAAAATTCTTTATATTCACCTTGCCTCAGCGACCCTAACGTATCCCTACATATCTTGCAGGGATACGTTAATTGAATCTGTAAAAATTCTTGCTACTCTATTAAATTTTATAATAGAGGGTTAGAAACCCCTAGTCAATTTAATATATTTTTTTACTGTTCTTTAAAAACTCTATTTACAACATTGCTTTAGTGTTTTCCATTGAAAAAGCTGATAGACAGCAGCTCCTCCCACAAGAGCATAAATTAATCTTGCTATTGCAGGGAATTGACCAAAGATAAACTCAACCAAATTAAAGTCGAATAACCCTACTAAACCCCAATTAAGACCTCCAACTGCTAGTAAAATTGCTGTAACAATGTCTAATGTTTTCATATTCTCTCCTTAGGTTAAGGTTTAAGCTCGTAAATCAACTTATATATTTGCTATTATAAATTCACCATTTTTTTATAAGGACGAACATATTTTTTTGCTTGATCTCCCCTGATCTTAAGGTGCTTTTTGCTTTCCTCTTCGCTTAGATTAAAGCTTAAGAATAAAATGAGTCTTTAATAATCCTCAAAAATTGCTCTCTATTTACAAAAGACTATAGGTTGGCAAGGAAATAGACAAATCAGCTTTAACAAGAGGTTTTAAGATAGCTGGTTAGACCTAGAAGTGTTCTCTACCAAACGTATGTTATTAGATTTTATATAAAGAGAAGCGCTAGCACCTTCCTTAAATTCTTTTGAGAACCACTTAAGAAAAAAGTGCTCTTCGGAAAGAATTTTTCTATAGCTATATCCGCCGTTTGAAGAAGCTAGAGGCAAACTTTAAGCAAAACCAAATAAGCATTTTTATATAAAAGAAAACAATCAATAAGCTTATTCAGAAGATGAGGAATCACCCACATTTCGTGCAAACAGTGCCTAGGAGCAGGCAAATATACAAAATAAGAAAAGTTCGGTTGTACAAATAAATAGCCTCCTGCATTTTAGACATAGATGCAGCCAAGAAAATCATAGAAAAATTGTACATTCGTTTCGACAGGAGTTAGCGCAGAAAAAATGAAATAAATTGAAAAAAGCGCTGTTAATCTCTAAACCCCCTCTTCTTTGACTATTTATCTTTCTTACCTATTATCATTTTTTGCCATTCGCTTGCCTTTAATCGATATAAGACATGTCTTCTTAGCCAGTGGCCTTCTGAAATCCTGGGATGATTGAAGTCTTCAGCTGGATGGTAATGCATTCCAATTTTTCTCATCACGGCCATAGAACGACGATTTTGAGCAGCTGTAAATGAAACAATCTCTGCAAGCTTTAATATTTCAAAAGCATATTTAAGGCATGCCTCTGCGCCTTCTGTAGCGTATCCCCTGCCCCAAGACTCATAAGCTAATCTCCATCCTACTTCTGTACATGGAGCAAAATGAAGAGGAAAAGTAGGTTTATCCACTGTATTCAGACCTATAAACCCAATAAACTTCTGGGTATCTAGGCGAGAAACAGCCCAGCATCCCCAACCTTCTGTCTCAATCTTAGCTTGCATACGCTTTGCCATTTGATCGCTTTCTTCCTTGTTTAGCCTATAAGGAAAATACTCCATCACACGCTCATCGCCATTGAGTTGAGCAAAAGGCTCTAAATCATTTTCTATCCAAGAACGTAGAATAAGGCGTTTTGTTTGAATTACTATTTTGTTTGCCATATATTTTTCTTAATCGCTTTTAGATTATTTTTTGAAACCCATCTCTCTATCTAGCCCTTTAGATAGGACATGTTTCCTCATTTTTCCTTAAGGTTGAAAGAGAGAGATATACCTTTGAACGTTTTTTAGTATAGTAGGATCATCTATAATTTTCTTCTATTTATAGATTTATATTGCTATATGTTGGAAATATATATATAATTTTCTATTAAACTAATTAATTATTTATACTTTCAAAGAGGACAATAAAATGCCCAATAATGTTGGATTTTTTACAGCCATTGAATATGGGCAGAAAGCCAAGACGCGTACCCAGTCAATACTAGAAAAAGTTGACAATTATTTTTATTTTAGTGGAAAGAAGGCTCAAGTAATTCAAGGCAAAACTAAGAACGGAACAGTAAGAACAATATTGTTAAGGGGAAATTCATCATTATTGGCGAGAGTGGGAAAAGTTGCCTCTTATTTTACTATTGTTATTCCCTTGTTGATGCTAATCGCCAAAGCTATACTGCGCTCCACCCACCATTTTCGGTTGATCAATCCTAAGAAGAAATTGGAAAAAGGCATAAATATCTCTGAGCACACAATTTCAAAAATTCAACACCTTATGCCAAAAATTTTATTTCGGAAAGACGATAATGAGATCGAGTGGTTATCTACTAGCAATAATTTAGTATTCAAATTAAGAGAAAGCCCCCAGCTAGTATTTAAAACCACCTACTCAGCATGGGGCGTAGATGGTAAAGGCAAGCTTCCTATAATGTTCGATGGTCAAATGGATCGGCGTTTTAAGAATATGATTAAAGCCAAAGAAGTATGCCTTGCCCGTGAACTAGGGCTTCTTGTCATCCCGCAGGCAAAAAAGTTTACGGTTAATGTACAAGATAATAAGTATGTATTTATTGCAGAAGAAAGCCTGGATGTAAATGCGGATGAAAGCTCGCAAGAACATCTTTATTATACTTACTCAAAAGAGCTCAATGAGACAATCCGACAACTGGCCATATTCATTGCAAAAACGGGTTTTAATGATATCTCTTGGCGGAATATTCCACTTTTAAACGAAGCTGCAGATTATGATGGGCCAAGACGTGTGGGCCTTATAGATGTTGAATATATGAAAAATGTGGTTGATGGCTTTAAAGGGGATAATAGAAGCCGAGGATTAATAAAATGCGCAACAACAGAAAGCCAGATAGATGCCATTATTGATGAAGCATACAAGCAGAGTGGTGCTCTTACATCCGAAGAAGCACAGACTCTCAAAAACCAAAGGCTTGATGAACTTGAATTTGAGAATAAATTACGACACTTCTATGAACAAAATGGCATAAAGACAGGTAGAGAACCTATTCAAGTTGATATAAATTCATTAGGTTTAGATTTAACTGAAGAGGGACAAGCTACCTTTCTTACAGTTAAAAAAGGTAAAATAAAATCGAAAGAACAGACATTGACTTTGAAAAAGGCTGTAGAAGATGTGATATCCCAAATTAATAAGCTTATTCAAGATACACCCGAACAAGCCTCTTTAAGAGGAAAAAGATATGTTTTCCTAAATACCAGCCATCCTCCTCTCCAACAGTATAATCTCTTAAGACTCCCTACAGAGAAATTTACTTTAAATAAAGAAGATGTGAAGAAAATTTGGGTGCGTCAAATTATTCAGGCCCTTTTGGAAAAAGGCCATTTATTTAAATTGGTTATAGTCAATAGTCAGCAATTTTTCATTCAAGCATAATTCTAGGATTCTCGCGCAATGACTCTTAAAGCTTTAAGTCAAATGACTTCCCTTAAAAGTCATTTGATAAGAAATTTTAATTTAAATGAATAGCCCCCTTTTCAGGCAGGCTTATCTGTTTACATTCTTTTAAAAATCTGTAGATAGCACTTATTGAGAGTACACCTCGCCTTTTTCTATCGCCAAATAAAACTAGTAATTGAGCGAGGAAAAAATGCCGAGAAAGGATGAAGCCATGCTTGTAGCCCCTTTTCATCATTTCGTTTTTTGCGTCTTACCGAAAAAATCGAGAAATTTGGGCCCTTCCGACCTCCCTCTATGGCTAAAGCTATTAGATTATTAAAGATCTATAGCAAAATGGCATTTTAGTAGGCTTCAGCTTAGAACAGTGGGGACCCTATAGAGCGCCTTTCCTTCAGCGATAGCATAAGATTAAAAAAAGTGAGGCAACCTAGGCTTAAAGGAATAAGGCTAAGGGAATGATGAACCAACGTATTCTCCGCTTCTATTCAACCTCTATGCTTAATATAAGAAGACACTAAAGGTAAAATCCTACAAAGCTTTTTTCATACTTTATGGGTTATTATAGAAAGTATATTGTACCATCCATCATTCTTAGTTGCAAAGAGACCTTGTTGCGTAAATGATCTAATAGCTCGTCTATTTAAGGCATAGCCTTATCTAGGCCTATCAACTAAGTTAGCACCCATTGCCCTTTAGGCATTCCAGGTTTTGTCATCTTATTCATAATCAAGAATTTGGCATATAATTCTGCTTGTTGATTGGCTAATTTCCTAGAGAGAAAGTCTCCTCCCAAGCTTCTTTTAAAGCGATACATCGCCGTTTCGGCAAGCGATCTTCTGCGATAGCCGCAAGGCTTCTTTCAAAGCTGCCTGGCCTTCTCATCTCCTCCAAAGCCTTGAATGATTTTTTATAACATCATTTCTTTTTTCATCCAGAGTTTGTCTGTCTCTTGGCTTAGTCTTCCTCCTCTTCTTGGAGGCACTAAAGGATCTATACCGTGGATATAAGATGATTGGTAGAAAACTTGCCTACCATAAGCACCATCTCCATAAGCGGTTTTTATGCTCTTTGGTAGCTAAAAGATCATCTGGCTCGCTATTCAATCATCGGCTTGATTACTCTTTGTCACCTTACTTAACAAAATCTCATGCGAGTCTGGGCAAATACTTAAGTGAATCTTTCTCCAAATTCTTTGTTTGGCTTTGCCAGGCTGACGCACTTTCTACTCTCCCTCACCCTAAACGTTTACTCCAGAGGAATCAAAGGCTCTGCCTGTTAGACGCTTTAAGGCTTAGCTTTTTAATAAGCTCCTGTCCAAGCTCTTTAGCGCGCTTGCAGATGGGGGTATAACAAGGAATAGGTAGCCTTGAAAGCCAGCAAAGCAATCAACAACAAGAGAAATCCTTTGAACAGCTTAGAAGCGACAAATGATAAACCGCTTTAATCATCTATACGCATAGGATAGCGTCATTAGAGTAAGTTCTTGGGCGAGCCTCTTCTTCCCTGTATTTTTATTTTCCCTCCATCTTTTAATGCCTTCATTCGAAAACCATAAAGTTATGCTCCCTCTTTGCACTAAAGCTTTATTATAGTCGGAGCAGTTACGGATGCAGTAGTTAAGTTTTTTGCCCGTAACCTGCCTATATTTTTGTTATTGCAAGCTAATTCTATAGCTCCTTAAGTGTTGAAGAGCAATCTTATCGCATGCGCTTTTTATCATTTACGCAACTCTGCCTTGCAGAAAACTAAAAAACTTAAGTTTTTAATAAATGATAATATTAATATTGATAAAAAACGTAATAGCATGATAGATTTTCTTTTTGATTATTAATTTTGTAGAAGAGGTAATTATGTACTTTACAAGCATACCCGCTTTTGGATTTGAAACTTTTGCATGCAATGCCGAAAGTTGTTATAAAGAAATCGCTCAAAAAACTAGCCAGAAAACATTAAATTTACAAATGGCAAAGCTGAATGCCCAGATACCAGACCTACAAGAAACACCTTACTTTAATGGTCCTGAACACCAAAAGATAATGGATGAATCAATTACCAATGCAGCTAAAGGCGCATGGAAAACCGTCAATGTTGTAAAAGCATTAGGATATATTCCTTTAATCGGAACTCTAATTGGTATAGACCGTATTTCAAAGGCCATGAAAGCTACAAAAGATGAGCTGCCCAATAAATATAATCACATAGTTCGCGGATGTGTAGAGTTATTGAGTTTAGGATTTTTATTATTAATTCCTGATCTTATTTTAACTGGTTATAGAGCTTATAATGTAAGAAATAGGAATGTCATTACATCCTGAATCTACTCACTCTTCAGCCTATCTATCAAAAGAAGAAATGCTAATTTGATTGATTTTATCATGAATAGAAAATGCTTTATGTTGCAATCTCCTTATTGTTTTTTACTCACACGAGTAGGATTTTATAGCAAAATGGCGAAAAAATTATTTTAACTATTTGGTAGGCAAAATTCTATTCATGAACCTATCTGTTCTACTATCCTAAATGAATGCGCAACTGATAGGTATTACAGCACATGGTTAGCGCTCTAGCGGTCTTTTTAAGGGCATAGTAACTAGCGTTTGGATTCTCTATGCAGCAAACATATAGATTGTTTCTTGACATCAAGTTTTAAAGAAGCCTTTTATGGATAGTAACCGTAAGTTGCTATTCTTCCTGTCCGTAAATTGACTAGAGGATTTCCTAAATTTTGACAGAATGCCATGAGCGGTAGAGATGGCAAAAGTATTACAACTTATTCCAAGGAAGTTAAAAAATAGGGCAATCTGGACTTGAACCAGGGACCAACGGGTGATGAGGTCGGGAGTCCGCGTTACTAACCAAATACCATCCAACCGTTATGCACAAGATGCATAAGGCATTTACGAGGAAAATGCTACTGAAATGTAAGGTTTTTAAATATAGCAGTAAGCAAATGGCGCAGCAGTTTGCTTACTGCTATATTTTGTACACTACAAGAGGAGTGAAGTTAAAAACCAAGCTAGCCTAAGAAAATCTAAGCTAGCTAGTGTTAGCTTAGCTTATGCTAAAGAGCATAATTGGAAAGCAAATTCATGTCCTGCATACCCTGTGGTTAACATTGTATAAGGGTTTTCAAAAGCTGCACGGTATTTTTTCTGTTGAGCTTCACGCGATTCTTTCTCCTTATCATAAGCCTCTTTACGTTTTTCATACTCAGCTAAAAACTTTTCTGCATCTTTAGGATCAACTAAGTTTTTTATAGTTTTAATAGACCCCCATTGAGGTCTCGTTGGAGCAAAGTCTTTATATTCAGTATCAATAAAATAAATGCCATCTTCCGCAAAAAAGAAATTCCGTCCGAAAAAGTCATTATAACCTGTTTTTTCCAAAATGATCATAAACTCAATCGCTTCCTCCAAGGATAGCTTTCGGCTAACAGGTTTAACGCGTTCAGCATAGATCGTTAATTGATCTTCTTGTGGTATAAGCTCCAAACTGCTAGCTACGCTGAATGAAATACTTTTGACTCCCTCATTAATCACAGCAATTTTTTTAGGAACTTTAATATATTTTAAACCATTTTCTTGGACGAGCTTTTCTATGAACTTTTTTCCTTGAATGCGTCCAATTTGATCTATTTTGCTAATATATTTGCTTTTATCTAACTTATTAAACTCCTCCGCCGTAAGCAACAGGCCGCCTTTTCTTAAACCCTTCAGAAAACCTTCCACTATATTCTTTGTCGTAATTATATCCATATTACTAGCCAGAATACTAGGACCTGGCCAAAATAATGGTACTGTATCCATTCCTAGATGTTTTAGTTTTTTTACGATATCTTCATTGGCAAACGCATTCGCTACAAAAAATATTTTTATTTTTAAGTCTTCCTCAACGTTAATAAATTCTTCTTCTGAAAACGAGGAGTCATTTTGAAAGGCTCTTCGGATCCATACTTCTTCGGGGGATAAGATAATACCTTTCTTTCCCATAGCATCTAATAAAAGATCAGCTTCTTCTTTAGAACCATTTAAAGCAGCTTCAACAAATGCCGAGTTTATTTGTCCTTGAGCTTGTTCAATTACCGATGGATCTAACTCAAGCATTAACTTTGTAATGTCTGCATTACCTTTTCCAGCCCATAAAGTGAATAAAGTTTTCCCTTCTGAGGTTTTATCATTTAAATTTATTGGAAGATTTTTTTCTTTAATGATATTTAAAGCTTCTAAGGTGGAGGCAGAATTTAAAGTACAAATTCTAGGCGTTCCAGCCCCATCTTTTTCCAAAATAAATTTAAAGAATTCTTCCTCAGTAAGGATTGAATTATTTGCGTGTTTCAAGAAATGGCCAATAGGTGAGCCATAATGTCGATCAAAACTAAAGCAATAGTGTGGTTCTTGCTGGGCTATCTTTAAAAGTGCTTCAAGTACTGAACCTTCATATATCTTACACTCTCTGCCAAACTTTGCATGTGTAACTGGAATCAATTTTTGCTTTCCATCCCTTCTTACAACCGCAATATTTAATTCTTGGTCTTCAGAAATTTTAGTTCCCCCAAAAAGAAGCTTGGGCTCTAGATAAATGACTCTTCCCTCCTCAAGCTTAAATCTAGTCTGTTCTTCAAGAACAGCAAAACGCATATTTTCTTTTGACTTTGTAAAGAGGTTTCTTACCGACTTTGAGAAGAGAGCGAGACATAAAGTGTTAACAACTTCCAGTATTCCCATAAAGCCTCTTCTCATACGTTCAAAGGTAGAGAACATACGTTCTCTTTTTTCAATGATCCGATATCGACGCCCCTTATAGTCAGAACTTACTTTATCACCTTTCTCATCAACAATTCTGTTTTTGCTACTAAATTTTGTTGCCGGAACCCACCTATGATTAAGTGCAATTTCATGTACTGTATTAACAACTTTAAATGCTGGCATTATTTTACCTATTATTATAAGTTAAATAAAAAATATAACATAATTAAATTGAGAATAGCAACTAACAAAATTTATTATTAGCTTATAAAGAGATACAAATTATGATAAGCAGTGCAGCATCAAGATCAGGTAAGGATGGCAATAGATATGGCTTTTGAGGAGCATAAGAGACTTAAAGCAATGACAGCTTTTATAGGCTTCACTCTTAAAGATCCCGTTTTCAGTCGCCTTAGGGAGCATTTGCTTGATGAGCCCTACCATGAAACTTTAAAAGCTTTTAAGGAAGCCGATGAAGGAAAGGGTCTAATTTGTTGCAAAGATTCTCATGACTTTATTGATAAGCTCGGACTGAAATAAATGCTCAAAATTTCCTCTAGTAGCTAATCCAAAAAAGAATTTAAGCAGCAAGAAAAGAGAGGAAAAGACCTGAGAAAATCTCTCCAAGGGGCTGAAACACTTGCTCATGCAAAACCTTGTGATGCCAAACACAGAAAGCACAGGCTCGTTGAAAATTTTAAAGGCCGAGAGAACGAGATATTAAACCTGACTGGCTTCTTATTTACATTAAAACTGAGGAAGAGATCATTTTTAGATAAACAAGCACTCACTCTAGCCCCTGCAGATAAATTTACCGATTCTCAATAAAATTCTTTATTTTATGAATATATTGACGAACAGCTTTTCTCTCTTCCAAAACTTTCTTAGAACGCATCTAGTCTTTAAGAAGCCTATTTTTTTGAATAGCCGGTCCTTCTTCTGTCTTAGCTCCTGTGGGCTTCCCACCATATAGCCAATATCGGCCGTTTTCCATAGCGGGCTACCTGCATGGCTGATGGCTGTTTGTTCTAGCTTTTGCTCCGCATCTTTCCCAATAAAGTTTGATAAGTTCTTCATTGACTCGAATGTATGCTTTAATTTGAAAAGAGCACAGATAGTGAACCGCGCAATCAATTCCTTATGCTATGTAGGACAACAAGGGTATGGCCCCCCTAGAGGGCGCGCCTGGTCGCTCGGTAAGCCATTGAAAATTTTTCGCGAATTTTCATGTTTTCATTTCCTTATTTCTTTATTTCTGGTACATTAAAAGTAATGAACGAAGGAGAAAAATTATGTCTGCAAAAGGCCATATGTCCAGAATGACTATAGACGTTCCGGAAGAAGATCATAAAAGGCTTAAAGCTCTTGCCGCAGTTTTAGGTAAAAGTATGCGGGAGATCATTATTGGATGGATACACGAACATCTTTATAGTACCAACACTCCAAACGCTGAAACCCTTGAGGCTATAAAACAAATTGAGAGGAGCGAAAATCTAGTTGAAAGCGACAATATCGACGATCTCTTCAAAAAACTCGGTATCTAGATGCTTAAACCTATTCACCTACGCCTGTTTGAAAAGGAAGTAGTCAAAGCGAAGAAACGAGGCAAGGATATAGAAAAGCTCAAAGAAGTGATGAAGCTTTTAACTCTTGATGGACCGCTGCCACCAAAAAATCGCAATCATAAGCTAAAGGGTGATTATGTGGGTTACTGGGAATGCCACATTGAGCCTGATTGGCTACTGGTCTATAAAAAAACAGAAACGGAAATTATCTTTGCAAGAACAGGTTCTCATTCGGATCTTTTTTGAAGGGAGAAACTAATTTTTACACGATGATTATGATGAGTAAAGGCGTTGAAGTTATTCCAAATTATCAAAAGAATTATCAAAATAGTCAGCTTCCCGTAAGCAAATAACATCATATTTAAGATGGTGAGCAAAAACTCTCATAGGCATAGTTGCATGAACTTCTTGTAAAAGCGTTGATGTGTTAGCCTCTACATCAGAACTCAAGTCTTTAAAATACTCACCGAGCATTTGCTTTACTTCCTCCTCGTGAATTACAACAGGACGAACTTTATAAGAAGTGATTATTTCATTTGCTTTTTGATTCCAAGTCGTATTTGGGCTGTTATTATCCATTGGGGAAGTAGTTAGATGTCTAAAGATATGTTGATATCCTTTTTGATCCCATTCCTGCTGCGCAGATAATTTTTCCTGAGAATCAGGTGAAAATAGAATTTTCAAGGCAAGTTTCTGGATTTTTTCATTAAGCGACATATTTTCAGGCTCTGCAATATATCTTTCTTGCATTAATTTTTGCATGCTGGCAGCGCGTAAATAGTCATAGTGATCGGAAAGCCCCCAAAATTATATGAGCTAATGTTAAATTCGGTAGCAGACAGCAAGCCGCATCCAAAAAAACACAACAAATAATTAAAGTATTAAATAATTTCATTTAATCCTCATTAAAAATGAGGAACAATTTATTATTTGTTTCACATAATTAATTAAATTTCAATGAGATTAAACGATTTACGAAGATAAAAAAGTTGGAGACCATTTTGGTTCACCCTGCCCGAATCCAAACCAACTTCAGTGTTTTTTTTGTTCCATGTAATGCCTTATTTCTTAGAAGAGTGTCATCTTCAAGGCAAAAGAGCTGCGACTTGTTTTTGCTGCTTATGAGCTGTTTGAAAAAGCTTCAACGCCTTAAGATAAGATGCCTCATTTTTAGAGAAATGTCCGCTAAATTTATTTTTGTCACTGATGATTTCCCCTACGACATCAAACTGTTTGTTGTCTATCATTTCTTGGATATGTAGCAAATTGCGCTTTAGAGTTTTTTCAATAGAAAAGGCGGCTCGCTCGGGATCCGAAAGAAACTTATTAAATTGCTGACAAAATTCACAAGAACATGTGCAGCTCCCTGCTCGTGCCCATGTTATAGGCTTTTGGGGTTCAACACCAAAATGCTCTGTGACTCTATTAAAATAAACCGCGCCAAGAGCTTGAAAAACAGCGCGTTGATAACCATAATCAGGAGATGTAGTTTCTAGTGCCCTTAAAAGAGCTGGTGCAAAGATTTCGACTACAAATTTGGGATCTTCAATGCTGTTGAGTTCAGTAACGGCTTCAGCCAACCGTTCTTGATCATCCAGAAGGGCCAGCAATCGAAAGATCTCTGTTAAGGTCTCGCTGCTAAAATTTTTTAATTTTTGGCGACAACGAAATTGCCACTCTACGGCAAAATATCCTGCAACAATAGTACGTTGTTCAGGGTAGCCTTTCAATGCGATGAAAAGTTCATAAAGCCAAGAGAATAAGGATCCTCTAGATTTGGCTGCAATGGCGTCGATCTCTGGCTTAAGTGCTGTCAAAGAGAAAAGCTTAATCAATCGCGCAACACTCATAGCGTCGAGAGAAGAAAATGAATACTTTTGATAGCGCTGTAGATAATACTTAAGCAAATCGACATCAGCCAAGGTAATCAAGGAATCTAAAACATTGATTTTATAGAACTGCATGCTTGTACAGCGATCGAGAATGTGGCGTGCTAACTTCAACACTTTTTCTAGATTAGATCCTTCCTGCCATACTGTAGACTTAAGAAGAGTTTCCAAGTAATGGGCTCCATATTCTAAATCGCTATAACCTACAACTTCAAGGTCGGAACTTTCAGGCCAAATGATCACAGCACCGCGATGGTACCAGAGTTCTTTAGTTGCTCCTGAATTGCCGGTAGCTTCAGAGATTGAAACCTTGCGGCCTGGACCTCCGATCAAAGGCTTATCGGCTAACAAGGCATCTTCACTAAGAAGAATTTTTGCAATTTTTATTTTGTTGCCATCATTTCCCAAAAAGTTATGAGCATATATCTCAGTAGTGTTGATTCCATACTCAGTGTAGTTACTTTCACTACATTCACTATCATCATCATCGCGGTATCTGTTGCGCTTGTATCCATCGCCATAGTAATCTCCGTAGCTTTCTTCATAATAGCTCACGAGGCATAGAAAGGCTTTACACTGATGTTTAGCAGCAGCTTTGAGCAAAATCGAGGTTTTGGCATAATCACTGCTTTTTAAGTTGCTTAGACAAAGGTTTTTTTCTGTGTAAGAATGGTCTAGCAAATAAGTTAAGAAAGGAAACTTATGCTGTTCTTGGCTCCATTTTTGGATATAGCTGTCAACATGTTCAATGATCTCGTCATTTTTTGCCAGCTGAGGCTGTGTGCTTCGGCCTGCAAGAGCTAAATTGTAGACCAAGCAGAGGCGGTAGCCTGAAAGCACTGGTTTAACCTCATGAAAACAATCGGCATAAAAGACAGCATATTCTGGAGAAAACTTACCATTACCAGCGAAGCTGTAGGAAAAGCTCTCACCAGCATGGCTAATAATTAATTCACCGCCTTCATGTGGGGATGGCAAGCTGATGACAAGTGTAGCAAACATATTGTCTATCTTTTCAGTGTCTCTATGAGGTAGAAAGAAACAGCCTTTGCCATAAAGCAGCAACTTATACAGCTCGCACTCAACGGTGACATCCCCCAAACCTAGCTGTTTGGCTATATTTATACACATCTTTTTGAGAGCTTCCTGCCAATCGGGATTCCGGAATTGCAAGGCAGAAGGCGATAACTGCCACACATTGCGGACATTAGTATCGATAAGAGTTTCTTCTTTAAATCCGTAAGGGGCTTGTTCACATTCGGCCATGATCTGTTCAGCTTGCTCTGGACGCAAAGGCAAGGAAATCTCCCCAACATTGTCAATATAGAGACCCGGCAGCAAAGATTGCAGGGTGCCGTGCGCAGTAAAAGTTCCTGGAGATTCTAATTTATTCAATATGGTAAGAAGGTCGATCATCTCATGCTCACGATAATGGGGTGTTGATCATTTCTTTCCAAAATCCTATCATAGCGATTCATTAATCATCATTCCCAAAATACAGAGCTTCTTCGTGAATGATGTAATAAATATTGTAAACCTTCTAAGCTCACGGCATGATGATGGTTCGTTTAAGTCATCAAGCATTAGAAGTCCTTCATCGATACCGTAAAAAGAGTCAATCAATCATTGCAGTGAATTAAGAAATAAAAAAAGGAGTATAACCCATAGCGTTTGATTTTAGAAAGCTGCCAAGATGTGGCGCAAAAGGATGAGGCAACTTGGACTTGAACCAAGGACCAGCGCGTTATGAGTCCATGCAAACCTCAGTAATCACAATCATTAGCAGTAGCTAACGACAACCAAGATAGGAGTGTAAGGGATTTTTATCTATGTGAATCATTCGCCATGATTTGCTATCTTTTGTAGTCGAATGGTCCAGGTTGCGTCCATGTATCTGTATGGTGATAAACTAAAACCAGGAAGAGCTCAATCAAAATGAAAAAGCCCATCATGATACATGCACAATGGGCTTAATTTTAGACAACCAAAGAAACTTTATAAGGAACGCCTTCCGTATAAGCATAGAATTGCTTTGCAATAGGCGTTCTTTTTTCTTGGTATTCTTTCACTAAACGTTTTTGTTCAGCTGGGGATTTTGAGGTTAATGCAAAAACCCGTCTCATAAAGAGAGTATCAATTGCTTGTAACTTTTCGAATGTTCGTTTAGTTAACTTTGTTTTTACTAAAGCTATAATTGCATTGATAAGTGGAATAAGTCCAACGCTAACAACACTTAATGCGATCTTCCATTTTAATAATTTTGGAGGAGTCGCCTTTTCATAGTGAGTTTGTACTTCAGTGCGGAAAGCCTCCAAACCTGGTTCACACTTCCTAGCATCGAAACTACTTGTTTGTGTACCCCTAATTGCCTTTGATGTTTGATGCATGAGGGTGAACAAACCAATTCTTGCACATTTTTCAACACTGGCACCTTTGGGGCCAAAAAGCTTATTCCATAAACCTGGTTTCTTTGCGACCATTAAACCAGCTGGCTCAGTGTCGATAAAAGCAAGTTTTCCCGCGGGAGTTAAACGAATATTGTCAAAGGAGGCGTCTACAAAACCAGCCTTTTGTACTATAGTGGATATTTTCCTGGCTATTTCCCTTTGATGTTCTGCATCCATGTCTTTGATAGCTTGAACCGTATCTTCAACACTTAAAATATTGATTTTTTCACAAACTACACAATACTTCCTGTTAGATTCTGTTACTCCGTCCAAGTTTGCATAGGCAACCAATTTTTTTCTTGGAAGAACTACATCAATGTTTGCTTCTCGGGCGACTTTTTGAATCCGATTTGCCATTTCTATTCGTAGAATACTTTCTTCATCGATGAAAAAAGCCATTTCGTTTCTATCGTTCATTGGCCCAATAATCAATTGATCTTTTGGAACCCGGCTGGCTCCTGATTTGATTATCCATCCATCTAATTCATCATGTTCAATAACGCTATAAAATCGAATTCTTTGCAGAGCATCAACATCTAAGAGGGCTTTATTGCTTAACAGATTAAATCCATGCCTTGTTAATATTTGATTTTTTTCTATAATCTTTTCACGATCATAAACTAGTGGTTCAGAAAGAACTTGCTGGACCTCAGGGTCAGATATTAATCGCTGCGCAGTTGCTGCAGCTTTGTTGTCTTCATTTTCTAATAAGTGCCTTGACAATCTTTGCTCACTGAGGTCTACTGAGGGCACATAAGTGTTCGAATAATAAGATGACTTGAAAAAGTCAAAAAAAGTTGGGGTCATTTTTTTTACCTTCCATTTTGGCCTATAAAAGGCCCTTTTGTTTTAATTTAATTTATTAAAAGTTTAATAATATCAGAAATAATAAATTAAAACTACTCTAATTGCAAAAAATCATCATAATAATTTAATCTGTAATATTAATCTCTTAAGAAAAGCCCTTAAGAGATTATCTTTCTCCACCTAACTTCAAGCAAAGTATGTTATCATGCTTGGAGGAATTAAAAAAGTTACAAATAAAAACTTGAGAAGTGATGGGTTGTATGGATCAATTTGATGAGAAGGAGTACAGAAATCCTTCTTTTTGGGTGTCGCCTGCATCTTGTATAGATAACCGATAGTCTGGCCTGGGGTTGCCCTGCGAAAGATAATCGTTAAGGATAGCTGCTTGTGCCCTTTCCCGCTCATCAATATTGTCGCAATAGCGGATTAGGAAGATAACCCCTAGCTTACTGTTTATCTGGAACTTTTTTTCCAGACCTCTGATGCGGGTGTTGAATTTCATTTAGCCTCCACAATTTCTAGCCGCTTTTCGATATCCTGAAGCTCCTTAAATTTGATTAGATGCCCTATGATGTCATTGGCAAGATTTCTTTGCAGAAAGGATTTTCAACATCCAGCAATTTGACTAGCCTATCCACTACCTTTACGGAATGGGCTTTTAAGGGTTGCACAGCATTTTCAGCGATAAGATTGCGCAGTCGGTTCAATTCTGCTTTGAAACTGAGTCTTTGATCCATTCGTAGCAAGTTTGACGGGCAATCTTAGCTTGTTGGCATCCTTCACTTTCAGAAGGAGTTGCTACAAGAAATGGCTATGCCTTGAGTCGTCTTTCTGCTAGTCCGGTTTTATTAGATGTGACAGACGTCAAGTAAACGGACTCTTCCATCTTCTGAAGCATGCGAGCATTTGAAAGTTGAAGTTTTGCAACTTTGCGCACTGGGTTTTCTGTTACCCAGCCCCATTCCTTAAGCATTATGGTAAAAATATGGGACAGGCTAGAAATATACCAAATGGCTGCTGTTGGCGAACGGGTCTTTCCTGGTTTTATTTCTTCTGATAGGAGCAAACTTTTCTTTCCTGCGACCAGGCTTGATTTGATGCAATCCAGGCTGTAATTACCAAGCTGGCGTTTCCACCCTAGCAAGTGGCGCTGGACGTTCTTGGCATCTTTTGGTTTCCGGAGCAAAATCGACTTGATGTACCTGTCGATAGCTTCACTCAAAGGGTGCTTTTAGGCTTCAACTTTGTCGAAATAGCGGTCTTTTTCGACTTCTATGTTGGTATCGCTTTTTCACTTTTTGGCTCATATTAATGAGCTGAATGTTTTGGTGATTGGCGCATGGCCCTTGGCTCTGACGCGTGCTCGATAGCTTACACTGCCGTCACTATTCTTACGTTCATCTATCCCTTTCACAGCAGAACCCTTTTCTTCTTGGTTATTGTTAGGATTAACTGTTGCTAGTGATGAAAAATTGATTGTACTTAGTTGTGTTGTTTTGCCAGTGAGTGGTCCACCAGTAGTCCAAACGGCATTCTTTTCCTCTTCATCTAAATGGATGTAGCTAGAAGATCCTGCTTGACGCATATTTCTAAGCAAGTTTATAAAAAGTGGGGCAACCTGGACTTGAATCAGGGACCAACGGGTGATGAGGGCGGGAGAATACCGACATATCCGATATCAATCAGCCGCTAGGAGCACTAGCGGTAAAGGATTTAAGACCAAAAAGCTATTGAATTTTGCGGGATTTTTCTGGGGAAATCTGCATGTCAGTGAACCGCTAGTGAACCGTGTAGTTTTATTTAACGAATAGGACAAGTAAGAACCTTGAGGAAAGTATACCGCTAATCCGCTACGAGAAATAGCTGCTTCATCGGATTTTTTAATTAAGATTTTTTCTGATATTAGTCCTACCTGAATCGATATTTCTTTCCATTGATCTAAGAAATTTCTTTACAAGTGATATCTACATAATGAAAAAAAGCTTTGTTGGCGATAAATATGACAAAATAGACCTAAACCGCCTCCCAAATAAGTTCCTACAATTTCTCCTAGAGGATGAGTTATTTTAGTAACCCCTTGTTCATTTTGTCCTGAAAGGCTAAGAAACTCTTTCCCAAAGATTTCATGATAGCTATCACGGTTGATTAAATTTGTAATAAACCATAATTTGCCAATCAATTTATTGAGACGAACTGATATTTTGCTATCTCGAACAGAAGTACATATTAAAATTTTACGAGGTTGAGACCCATCTTCTTGATCTAAATAGGCAGTTTTCCAACGCCAAGGAAAGCAATACTCTTTTAATTTTCCTGTAAATGTACTCCAAGCAGTGTAGGAATGTGAATGTATAAGGTAGACTCAACAACTTTCGAGTAGTTTGAAGTTCCAAAAAATGACATATCATAACAATAACCAGTTCTTCTAATTCCTTTTAAAACATCATTATTTCCAAAGACGCCTCTTTCCTGAGCATAAATACTAAATTCTCAGTCATTGCCGTAAATTTTCATATAACCTTCTCAATCTTATAAAAGCATAAATATATCATATTTAATAATAAGCAACAGATGTAAATAATTAATTGCACAGTTTTCTGTGTTTCTGTATAATAAATTTAGGAGGTGATTTATGACTAATCCACATAAAGCCCGTTTAACTTTGGACATGGATCCCAACGAGCATGCCTATTTGAAGATGGCTTGCGCTAAACTAGGGGTAACCATGCGTCAATTCATGCTTCTTGCGACCTTTGAGAAGATGGAAAAAATCGAAGATGAGTGGCTCGCTGAAAAAGCTCATCAAACTCTAAAAAGAATTGAATCCGATGAGGAAAAAACATCTTCATGGAGGAAGGCTAGAGAGCGTTTAATGTGAAATACGAAGTCGAAATCTCAGAAAGTGCAGAAAAGTTTCTCGAAAAAGTTCCAAAGAAAGATCGTTTAAGAATCCTGGAAAAAATCGATACATTAGTAGATGATCCGATGCCTTCAGGAAGCATTAAATTGCACGGCCAGAAAACTCTTCTGTATCGCATACGTTCCGGTGATTATCGCGTTGTCTACTCCATTAAGAAAGATGTGTTAATCATTTTGGTTGTTGAGATTGGACATAGACGAGAAGTGTATCGCTAATTTTGAAAGACAGCTGCCTGCTTGCCTCCAATTGATATGTTGTATAGGATTAAAGGGGGTATTTGCCCATAGGCGGTTGATGCTTTCTCTTGAGAGATCTGCTGGAAATTTTTTGTATAATTCCATTCTAGATTTATGCTCAAACGCTTGTAAATGGATGATTTCTTGTGCTAAAATGACAATAAATTATTCTAATTATGTGAGTGATGTGCTATGAAATGCAACGCTGAACTAAATGCTCGCTAAAAGAAGATTATGACTTATCTTCTCTCTTGTCGCACGGTTAAGGAAGCTGCTCAGAAAGCAGGTATTCGACTTGCAACCGTATTCAAATGGCTGAAAGACCCATTATTCAAGGCTGAACTCGATCGTTTAAGAGAAAAGGTTATTTCTGACGTCGTGGATAGGCTTAAAGTGTATTGCATGCAGCTTGTCATGTCAAAGATCGAAATCCACTAATGATGCCCTCCACAGCCTTTGCATGTAAAAATGTGGGACCCAATCTTCTGTTGAGGCCTTAATGCTTCGGGAAGACCTTGCAAGATCCATTGGCGTAAATCAATTTTATGGTCTTTTAAGGCATCTCCGAAACTTTCCCCTAAGGGAGCTCTGGCCAAAGCTTCGATTGCTTATAGTTGCCCTTGATCTTTCTAATAAATTTAGCCCCAGCAGCATCCACATCAGGACAAATCAGAAAAAGTAAGGCTTTTCGTATGAGATAATCAGTATAAAGATCAAGTGGCTGAGTTGATCCTCCAGTGGCAATGCAAAAGCAGAGATCGGCAGCAAACTGTTGAATCAAGATAGCGTCAAATTCTGATTCCAAGATGATAGCCACTCTTTTATTGATATCGCCATATGCCAAGTATTGAGATTTATTGATGAAAATAAGATGGCACTGTGCCGCCAGTGTGCTACCAAATTTCATTTTCTGGCAAATCGCAAAAAAAAGTAGTTGCCGCAGGAATTTTCTCTTGATAAAATGTCTTTTTCTATAAATAGCAAAACCTGCTTTATATATGACAATAAAAAAATTAAAAGAACACCTGCAAAAACAAGATCAAGACTCCTTACTAGATGAAATATTGACGCTTTACAAAACTTTTGACTTTGTAAGGAAATACTATGATTCTCGT
Organism: Neochlamydia sp. S13; assembly: GCF_000648235.2. Lineage (NCBI taxonomy): Bacteria > Pseudomonadati > Chlamydiota > Chlamydiia > Parachlamydiales > Parachlamydiaceae > Neochlamydia > Neochlamydia sp. S13. Next base: position 1,698,478 of record NZ_AP017977.1, read on the forward strand.
TTAGAACCTCGTGCACCCTCTGATATAGCGCAAAAATACAAGAAAATTTTGGAAGAACAGTTCTGCCCCAAAAAGGGTTTTCCTAAGCTTAAATATTCAGTGGCAAGAAAAGCTATTAGCGATTTCAAAAAAGTGTGTGCTGATTATCTAAGTATTCTTGATCTTCAGCTCACTTATGTTGAATATGGGGTTAAATGCACCTTAGATTATGGTGATATTGACGAACGATTCTATAATAGCATGGAAAGTATGTTTGAAAAGACCCTGAAAGACATGGAAGAGTATGGAGCCCTAGAAAATTTTCAAAAACGTTGTTTAAATATTCGTGTTCAAACTCAAGATATGGGATGGGGGTTTGGAGACGCCATTGAGGGTTTATATAAAGATTTTTTTGAAAAAAGCAGTTAAATTCCTTTTATAACCACACTTTCAGTGCACTAAAATCTATGTTGCCTGTAGAAATGGTTCATTAAAAATCAGAAAAAAATGGAAACAAAAATTTAAAGAATTTAATCAAAAAATTGAAGATCGCATTGGATTGGAAATTATCGTAGCTGCTTACAATGAGTCGGAACGAGCTATGGGATGGTATTACTACTTACAAGATACGATGACTATACCGTTTAAGGCTAAGTGTATCCAATCAGTCAGTACATCTCCGCTGAAAATAGATGAAATTATTGAGATTATTGGCATGAACGACGAAGAAAACTGCGAATACGATATGTTTGTACAAGTGAAATGGAAAGACAAAGAAACACTTGGTGTACCATTGAAGCAGCTCAAAGGTATTAATGTTGATGATAAAACCAAGTAAGCGTTAGATGATGGGTCTTATTGGATTTCTCAAGGATATTGCTTTTAATCAACCCCTCTTGCTTATCATCCAAATCATTGCTTGGAGAGGATAAATCAGATAAGATGAATCAAATCGTTAGACATGGAGCTTATGGAGTTATATTTCAAGATTCCAAAATCCTCCTCACTCAAAAGAACTCAGGACCTTATGAGGGATTATGGGGACTTCCTGGAGGTGCTATTGAATTCGGTGAAACGCCAGAAGCAACACTTAAACGTGAGCTATTGGAAGAATCTTCTATAGCCATTTCTAAGTTAGAATTTTTAAGTGTAGCGACCTCTACTGGCAACTACGATAATAACGGTGTTCCATATGGATTCCATCAAGTTGGCCTTCTTTATAAAATATTAGGTTGGGAGAAACAGCCAGGTTTCGTGCCTCAAGAAGAAAACCGTTGGGTTAGGCTCACTGACATCCTTCAAAAGGAATTAACTCCATTTGCTCTTCATGCGATCTATAATCTACCAACAAGTAAAATATGGAGGCCTCATAACAGGATTAGGGGCAAGGTAATAGGTCTTGCAAAACACGAAAATCGATTGCTTGTCTGCGAGGTACTTAATGATGATGGCGTATTAAAAGGATGGGGCCCCATCGGAGGTGGTATTGAATTTGGTGAAAGTGCTGAAGAGGCTCTAAAGCGCGAAATTTATGAGGAGCTTGGATGTAATCTCGTCATTACAGGTGAACCTATATTCTGCGAAAACATTTTTGAACATCATGGGATTAAAGGACACGAAATTATTTTTGCCTTTCTCATTAAGCTTTCAGATGAAACCATCTACACGAAAAATCGTTTTCAGATTTATGAAGATAGAGGAAGTGCTCACTGGGTAGAATGGATTCCACTTGATCGGTTTGAAAGAAGCGAAGCCATATTATTTCCTTCAATTATAGTAGACAAAATCGCAGAGATCTAAAATCACTTGATTGCAAGAACTTCAATAAGTGTGTCGATTTGTTTAGAGGGTATTAATCGCTAAAAATCGATACAAAATTGCTCTTGATATGAGCGCACATGCTTTACAAAAGATCCAGGCGAGGTGATGTAATCCTTAATTGATGCTTCGCTATGAAAGTACCTTGAATAGGTATTTCTATTCGAGTAGTAAGCCGTTAAACCCGTTTCAGGATTAAATATAGAATCCTTGTCTTGTGCTAAGGTGTGAGGGCATTTCTTTTTAAATAATGAGATCGAAGAAGTTCACAAACTTTTCCTACTATAGAAATACTTCGAGTTCTGCCCTTCTTTGTCTCTTTTAGGTAGATCTCTTGTCGATCAAAATTAATACAATTCCATGTTACTCTCAAAATCTCTCCTCGTCTCATCCCTGTAGTAATGGCCAAAAGCATAACAGGCAACAAATGTTCATTACGGCTATTTTTACATTCTTCTAATAGTGCAAGACATTCATCAGAAGATGCAATTCTATCCCTTCCTTTTGATTTTTTAAATTTAGTTACTCGTAAGCATGGGTTATCAGTCATCCAACCGCATTCACGAATACCAGATGCCCATGACAGTTCAAAGCAGGGCCAAATAGCGATTGACAGTAGCAGGACAGCTTTTAAGGTGTTTTGATGTTGTCCCTTCAGAAAGCTCCTGACGACATTAAGCAATCAAATCAGGTGAAATTTTTGGTACACTATATTTGCCAATTTTATCATGCCACCAAGCAAGATGCCGCTGCATATTCCGAGCTTCTTTAGACTTTCTAGGAAGAACAATTGTTATGTAGCGATCAATAAGATCGACTAGAGTCTGCTTGCCTTTTTCTTTGTCTATAGGACCATAACCTTGTCGCCTACGTGCTTCTTCTAGTTTGGCCCAATGCTTGGCCTCTTCTTTTGGAGGAAAGGTTTTAAGATTTAGGAGGAAAGCCATCGCTTTGACGGAGCATACTTTATAGCTGAGGGCTCCATTTTTGAGGACGTTTTTGAATCGTTGCCATTTAGCTCATGCTCCATTTTGAGTGGTTAGCGTGAGCAACGACAAGATCACTTTGATGATAATTGCTGTGATTTGCTGAGGTGTATAGAGTCTTAGTGTGCCACCTGTGTGCCACGACCTATTTTAGTAACTTGGGTTTAATGATTGAATGTAATCATCGTAAACCTTAAGGGCGGTATCTCAATAAGTTATAAAAAGAGGGGCAACTTGGACTTGAACCAGGGAACAACAGGTTATGAGTCGCCTAACCTTCCACAAACCAGCATAAATGGCAATACATAGGCACAGCAAAATCAGCGGTTTGAGAAAACACTGATTGCGCTAGTTTGCGTAATTTTACTCCAGGTTTTTCCAGTCAAGTGCGTAAAATTTGCATTAAAAACGAGAGAGTATCGCTTTTCTCTTGACAGTGTACCACCAAAATGTTACGCTGGTAGATAAATGAGGATGATAATGAAGCAATGGATTGCTTACGAAGGAACCGAATTTACGATTGAGTGGTTTTATGATCATAAAGGACATAGCCAAGCACTTGGATACTTCAAAGAACAACCGAAAGATAAACAGAGAAAACTGCTCAACCTTTTCCGTTTAATGGGAGATCAGGGAAAAATCTTCGACGAAACGAAATTTAGAAATGAAGGAGATGGGATCTACGCTTTTAAGCCACAACCTGATCGTTATCTTTGCTTTTTCTTCAAAGGCAAGAAAATTATAGTGACGAACGCTTTTATCAAAAAAACGCAAAAACTTCCACAAGGTGAAAAGGATCAAGCGTTAAAAGCTTATCAAAGTTATGAGAAAAGAGTAAAAGAAGGAGGCTATTATGAAAAAGAAAGCTAAGTCTACATATGAGGAATTCATCGAAGATGACGAACAAAAAGATTTACTGGATAAAGAATACAAAGAACTCCTCTTGTCTGAACTATTGATCGCCGCCATGGAACACGATCATATTTCTGTGAGAAAACTAGCGGCTGCTGCTGGTGTTTCTCCAACAATTATTCAGGGACTAAGATCTGGATCAAAAAAAAATATAACAATCGATACCCTGTCAAAAATTTTAGATGCTGTAGGATATCAAATTATTTTTGCTCCAAAGCATGAAACTGGAAAGCGATTAAAATCAGCGTAAACCAATCCTATGAATCGAGAATCAACGCCTTATAAAGCCTTGTGTACTGAATTCTATGAACTCGATAAGCCATTCGCTTCAAAAGAGGCGTTGGAATGGTATTTAGAATATGCCAAAGAGGCAAATGGACCCATACTTGAACCTATGTAAGAGTAGTGCCTTGTGCTGCTTTATTCCAGCCTCATGCAGTCGAGTGCGTAAAAAATGCGTAATGGCAAGGTTGCCTAACACTTGCGCAATAGCAAAAAGACTGTTGTGGAGGTATTGCGAAAAAAGTGGGGCAACCTGGACTTGAACCAGGGACCAACGGGTTATGAGTCCGTTGCTCTAACCAACTGAGCTATTGCCCCTAAGAAGTGAGTAGCATAACAAGGAAGATTTCATAAATCAAGTATTATTCAAATTTATTTGCTTTTAATAGCTAAATTCTACTTCCTCTCCCTTCATTTTTTTTCTCACCAGCAAGTAAAAAATGACTTATAGTGGTGACTAGAAGCTCAATATTGAATTAAAGCAAGGGTGCCTGTATCCTTTGACAATCAATTTTGAGCAATTTGAGCAAGAAATCAGACAAACAAACTACGTTAAGCCTATACAAATTGGGAAAGGAATATTTTCAGTCCCTATAGCCACAAGGATAATCTTTTGCTCGCATAGCTTTAAACTTATAGCCTTTATTTTAAGAGAATCACGAACATTTAGGGCAGAGATATTCTTAGTGATGCAATTGATGTTTATGAGCTAATCTTGTAGACTTAATCTCAAAAAGGAAACTGCAATGGCTCTTCCCCTACAAAAATTACGTGAAATTATTTTTCAGATGCTATACAGCTATGATATTGGAAAAGCTCATCAACAAGATATGATTGAGCTAATGATGAAAGAGTTAGCCGTTTCTCGCGCTTCGGTTATTATGGCTCAACAGAAAGTGGAGGAAATACAAGCTATCCAAGAGGAAATTGATGGAATGATTGCAGGTGCTTCTTTTTCTTATGCATTTGATCGTATTCAAACTGTCGAGCGTAATATTTTGCGTCTAGGAGTTTATGAACTTTTCTTTGCAAGCAATATTCCCCCTAAGGTTGCTATAAGCGAAGCAGTCAGAATGTCAAGAAAATTTAGTACTCCCGAATCAGCAAATTTTGTTAATGCCGTTTTAGATACTTTGTACAAAGCACGAGCTGGTGAAGAAATAGACCTTCAAAAAATCTATAAAACTATTGAAGAAATGACTCAAAGCGAGGAAAAATCTAGCAGCCTTCCTTTAGAAAAAGAAATGGCTGAGGAATGATACCGTGAATGATGATAAGCTATCTTCAAAGCTTCAAAATAACAAGCTGCTAAAAAGCGTATGCACCTTCGGGATTGGAGGTGCCGCCCAGTATTATCGAGAAGTCCATACGATTGAAGAGATGCAAACAACCCTTATTTATTGCCATACCCGTCGTCTTCCTTTTTTTATTTTAGGGAAAGGATCTAACTGCCTCTTTGATGATCGTGGATTTGCAGGCCTTGTGATTCACAATAAGATTGATTTTAAACATCAACAGCCAGAGGGAATCTTTCATGTAGGTGCAGGCTATAATTTCTCATTACTGGGTTCCCAGACTGCAAGAGAAGGCTGGTCAGGCCTAGAATTTGCCTCTGGGATACCTGGGAGCGTGGGTGGTGCTGTTTATATGAATGCAGGTGCAAATGGGAAAGAGACGCATGATTCTTTAAAATCCGTGGATTTTATCAATCAGCAGGGAGAATTAAAAACTTTTTGCAAAGAAGAACTCACTTATGCTTACCGTACCTCTATCTTTCAATCAATTCGAGGAGCAATTGTAGGGGCTACCTTTCAATTAACCCCTTCGACCCAGGCGCGTCAAAAGCAAATAGAAATCATTAGTTATCGTAAGCAAACGCAGCCTTACAGCAATAAATCAGCAGGATGTATTTTTCGCAATCCTGATTGCCATTATGCGGGGGCTCTAATAGAAAAAGCTGGTTTAAAAGGTATCCATGTGGGAGGAGCGAAAGTTTCTGAAATTCATGCTAATTTCATCGTTAATACGGATAATGCCACCTCTCAAGAAGTTTTAAAACTTATTGAGCACATAAAAGAACAGGTAAAAATTCATTGCAAGGTCGAGTTGGAAAGTGAAGTACGCTATATTCCTTATGAAGTGGAACGCGCATGAAAGAGTTTAGAGCAGATCTTCATTGTCATACTACTTGTTCTGATGGAACCTCTTCACCGGAAGATGTCATAAGAATGGCCGCAGAACTAGGCTTATCCGGCTTATCCATTACTGATCATGATACTATTGATGCATATAGCCAAGTCCTGCCTCTAGCACAACAGCTAGGCATGGAAATCATTCCGGGCGTAGAATTTTCTTCTTTTCAAGGGGAGGTAAGCGTGCACGTTTTAGCCTATTCTTTTCCTATCGATAGCCCTATTATTAAAGATTTTTGTAAAAAACATGTGGAAAGGCGCCTTCATCGCAATCGCGAAATTTTAAAAAAACTTGCCGCCCATGGATTTCCTTTAGAGGAAGAAGATGTGTTAGCAGCTATTGCAGGCAAAGTTTTAAATGCTAGCAGAACGATAGGCAGGCCTCATATTGCTTTAGCTATGCTTAAAAAAGGCTATATTCATTCTATCCCTGAGGCTTTTAATAAGTATTTAGGTGAAGGAAAAAGCTGCTATGCCCCCGGTGAATATTTTACATTGGAAGATACCATTAACATTATTCATCAAGCCAAAGGGCTGGCTATCATTGCCCATCCTCATCTTGTGGATCATCCCCCCACTTTAAAAAAGCTTTTGGAGATGAATTTTGATGGAATAGAATGTTATTACGCTAAATTCAATCAACAAGCTCATAAGCGTTGGCTTAAAATAGCTAAACATCGCAAATGGTTAATTACTGGCGGCTCAGATTATCATGGTGCCCTTAAACCCCATATACCTTTAGGCTCTTCCTGGGTTGCCAAAGATTATTTTGATATCCTAAAAGAACATTTTGATAAAGTTTCCTTAAATTAATGGCTACCAATTTCTCCTCCTATAAAGAATTAATCAAAAAGCTTTTTAGCATTAATAAGCATGGAGGAATGAAACTGGGGTTAAATAATATGTGTAGGCTACAGAGGGTTTTAGACTTTCCTACTAGCCACTATCAATGCATCCATGTAGCAGGATCTAATGGCAAAGGCTCGGTAACTACAAAAATAGCTAAAGCTTTAGAAGCTGAAGGACACCGTGTAGGTCTATTTACTTCTCCCCATATTTCAACTTTCCGTGAAAGAGTAAAAATTAATGGCCAGCTTATTGATGAAGAGACCACTAAAACCCTTCTAGACAAAATATTTACAAAAATTGCAAACGAGCAAATCCCTGCCACCTTTTTTGAAATCACCACTGCTCTAGCTTTGGCTTATTTTGCCCAGAAAAAGGTAGAATATGCTGTCTTAGAAGCTGGATTAGGAGGCCGGCTAGATGCCACCAATATTGTTATTCCTAGGCTCTCTATTATTACCTCTATTAGCCTTGAACATACAGAGTATTTAGGACAAACGGTCGAGGAAATTGCTAAGGAAAAAGCGGGAATTATTAAACCTGAAGTCCCTGTTATCATTGGCCCACGCGTTCCTAGGCCTGTTATTGAAGAGATCGCCAAGCTGCAAAATAGCCCTTTAACTCAAGTAGCAGGTAATTTTAGTAATTTTGATGAGGAAAATAGCGCGATTGCTAGGGCAGCTTTGCAAACACTTGCTGTCTCTGAAAATTCTCTGCAGCTAGGCCTTAAAGCATTGCCGGCTTGCCGTCTTGAGCTTGTCTGCCAGGCCCCCCCTACACTTCTTGACGTAGGACATAATCCTGACGGCCTCATTCATCTTTTTAAGGCTATTAGGCAAAAGTACCCACACATGCCCCTACGAATTATTTTTGGTTTATCCAAGACTAAAGACGTAGAGGGTTGCTTAAGAGTTCTTAAAGAATATGGAGAGCACTTTCATTTGGTAGAAGCTTCTAATGGTCGCGGCATAGAGGTTGGCGCCCTCTACCAAAAAATGATCGAGCATCACTTTCCTTTAAGCTCTATCTCTATTGACGCTACTATTTCTTATACCACTCAAAAAGCCCTGCTTCTTGCCAAGCAAAATCGACAAGTTTTAATTATTTGTGGCACTTTCTTTATTATGCGAGAAGTACGTGCCAGCTTGAAAATAGAAGAACCTATGGATGATTATGATATCAATGAAAAATAGTCATTTAAATCTTTTAGTAACTTGTAGGATCTAGCTTTACTTTACCATAGAAAACTTTATAAATAACAATGGTGTAAGCTATCACTAGAGGAACTCCTATAACCGCTATTAATAATAAAATCTCCAAGGTTTTTGCTGAAGACGAAGAGTTATAAATGGTTAAACTTAAAGCCTGCGGGTCGTTAACAGCGCGCACTACTGCTGGATAGGTACCCGCTCCATACAGACCCATTAAACATATTATATTTCCACAAGAAGAAAGGAAAGCCCAACCGTCACGCCCTTTGGAAATTTCTCTAGGGATATTGGCAATCAAAAGCATATTGATAACGGCAATGATAAAAAAATCTTTGCGATTCTTAACGCTTTCAGCCATATGAGGAAAATAAATTAAAGTAGCGACGGTAGCAATGGCATAAAGAATTATAAAGAAAATGATTGCAGGATTGACCTTTTGACGAAGTCTATCGTGCAAGGACCCTTCTGTCTTCATCACCAAATAAATAGCTCCATGCATCATAAATAATGCTAGTGTCATCATGCCTACCAAAAGAGCATAAGGATGCAATAATGTCTGAAATGTGCCTATAAACTCTCCGTTCTCATCTAAAGGAATTCCTACAATCAGATTGCCTATAGTTATTCCTAAAGTTAAAGAAATAATTACACTAGCTATAGTAAACATGCTGTCCCATGTCCAACGCCACCATGCCATAGGTTGCTTACTACGAAATTCGATAGCGACGGCACGGAAAATTAGCCCTGTAAGTAAGATCATAATAGGAGTATAAAAGGCTGAACATAAAGTGGCATAAACTTGTGGAAAGCCGGCAAAAAGAGCTCCACCTGCGGTCACTAGCCAAACTCCATTTCCATCCCACACCGGAGCTATGGAATTGAGAATGATGCGTCGCTCGTAATCATTCGCGCCCCATAGATGCATCATTCCTACACCTAAATCAAATCCATCTAAAATAGCATAGCCAGTTAAAAGAATAACAAAAACCATGAACCATATAACTTGTAAATTTTCTAAAGCAATCATTCCTTTTCCTTATCTTGGGTAAAAACGTCTTGGACAAGCACATATTGCTGATGATAGAGAGTAGAGACATCTCCAACCGCGGGGTCCATAGGACCCTCTTTAAACTTTTCATTGAGCATGTAAACAAATAGAATAAATAACAAGGTATAAACAATACCAAACAGAATGATCGAACCTAATACTTGCTCAGCTACCACAGATTTAGAAAGACCCTCAGAAATTCTAAGCAAGCCCTGCACAATCCAAGGATATCGTCCCATCTCAGCCGTTACCCATCCTGCCTGGTTACCAATTTGAGGAAAAAGAGAAGATGCCACAAGAAGACGGAGCACCCATTTTTTCTGAAATAAGCTTCCTTTACGCCACAAATAAATAGTTAATAAAGTAGTCATTATCATACAAGCCCAAGTGGCTATCATAAGATGATAAGTTTGAAAAACCACCGATACGCGTGGCCAATCTTCGCGGGGAATAATATCTAAGCCTTTCACCTCAGCATTAAAATCACGAAAAGTTAAAAGGCTTAATAGATAAGGAATTTTAAAACCATAATCTAAGGTTTGTGTCTCGGAATTGGGGATGCCCCAAATAGATAAGGGTGCCCCTTTTTGAGTCCTGTAAAGGCCTTCTATTGCGGCCAACTTAGCGGGCTGATATTTAGCAATTATACGAGCGCTCGTATCCCCTGTTATTAATTGTAAAATGCAGGCAACCAGCGCCACACTCAAGCCAATCTTTAAAGAATTTTTAGCAAATTCATGATGGCGATTCTTTAAAATATAATAAGCGGCTAAGCTGATCACCAAAAAAGCTCCTGCCAGCCAGCATCCAATAATAGTATGAAATAAGCGAGTCATAGAAGAGGGATTAAAAACCATCGCCCAAAAATCGGTAATCACTGCCCGCGCTTTGATTCCCTCTCCCTCAATCACAAATCCAGCAGGAGTCTGCATCCAGGAATTGGCCACTACAATCCAAATAGCACTAAAATGAGCACCCAAACAGACCATCCAAGTAGCAAAATAATGCATACGCGGACTTACACGATTCCATCCAAAAAGAAGCAATGCTAAAAAACCTGATTCTAAAAAGAAGGCAAAAACTCCTTCTGCCGCAAGGGCACTCCCAAATACATCTCCTACAAAACGTGAATAATTGGCCCAATTTGTGCCAAATTCAAATTCCATCACTATTCCAGTAGCTACCCCCATAGCAAAAGTTAAAGCAAAGACTTTAGTCCAAAATTTGGCCATTTCCAAATAGATGGGATTTTTAGTTTTTATATAGATCCCTTCCATAATAACTAGTATAAGGCCTATGCCAATACTTAGAGGAGGGTAAATATAATGAAACATAATGGTCAGAGCAAATTGGAACCGCGCTAGTATTTCTACATTCATTTATAAACCTTCGCTTTGTTTTAAGATAAACTCAGCTTAATGAAATAAAAATTTTCATCAAATAAAAAACCTAATGTTGTATGCTTTTATAAATTTTACTGAGGTAATTGAATGAGCAAAACACAACTCATGGGCATTTTGAACGCTACCCCTGATTCATTTTATGATAAAAGTCGTTTTTTTGAGATGACTTCAGCGGTGGCACGAGGACATCAGATGGTAGCTGAGGGGGCCGACATCTTAGATGTGGGAGGTGAATCTACGCGTCCAGGAGCTCCTGCAGTTTCCTTAGAAGAGGAAATAAAAAGAGTAATTCCCCTGATTAGACATCTAAAACAAGAGCTATCTATCCCTATTTCTATTGATACTATGAAACCTCAAGTGGCTGCCAAAGCCATCGAAGCGGGAGCTACCTGGATAAACGATGTAGGAGGCTTTCGCGATTCAGCTATGCGTGAAATAGCGGCTTCCGCAGGAGTAAAATTATGTGTCATGCATATGCAAGGCACTCCCCAAACCATGCAAAAAGCTCCTAGTTATGAAGCATCTATTATCGATTATTTAAAATATTGGTTCTCTAATGTTATCAATACATTAATTCAGTCGGGAGTTAAAGAGCATAATATTGTCTTAGACCCAGGCATTGGCTTTGGAAAAACCGTTGCCCATAATCTTGAAATCATACACAATCTGGCAGAGCTTAAGAAGCTAGGATTTCCTGTCTTAATTGGAGTTTCGCGAAAGTCTTTCATGGGCAAGATACTTAACAGATTGACAGATGAGCTATTACCCGCAACCTTGGCAATCAATTCGGTTGCCATCCTTTCCCATGTAGATTTTATTCGTGTGCATGATATCCAAGCACACCGCGATATCATTGATTTATTAAGTGTTTATAATAAGTAAATAAAGCTATGCATATACTAAGTTGGTTTATTCCTGCTATTGAAATTGCTGTAATTGCCGTCGTGGTCTACTATTTACTCTCTTTTTTTTGGAATACGCGCACGATGGATCTTTTATTTGGTCTGTTAGCAGTTGCTTGTATTTATGCCTTATCAATTTGGCTGCATCTTCCTGTGATTGAAAAGCTTATTCATTATTTTGTTAGCGTGGCGGTAGTAGCTCTATTAATAATCTTTCAACCCGAACTACGTCTGGCACTTTCCATGCTAAGCGTCAAAGGAAAAAAATATCGCGAAGTCACAGAGTTTGATAAATTCTTGGATAGTATGGCTCAATCCATTTATCGTCTTTCTGAGAAACGTGTAGGAGCTTTACTTGTCCTTGAAAATCAAGATTCTTTAGATGAATATGCCAATAAAGCTGTCATTATGAACGCCAATTTTTCATCTGAGCTATTAGAATCCATTTTTATTAAGACGACCCCTTTACATGATGGAGCTGTCATTATTCGAGGTACCACTATTCTCTCAGCAGCAACCATTCTTCCTTTAGCAGACGATAGTTCCCAGTTGTCAAAATCTATGGGCACACGTCACCGTGCAGGATTAGGAACAAGCCAGCATACAGATGCGCTGATCATAGTCATTTCAGAAGAAACAGGTAAGGTAGCTATAGCAAGAGATGGAATAATGACTAGAGGAGTCAAGATTGATCGCTTTAAAGGCATTATGCGCAGCATATTTACGCCGCCCAAGACTACTATTCAATCCAGCTTTGATGCGATAGGACGCTTAAAAACATGGAAACGTTAATTTATAAGATATTCTTAGAGAATTGGCAACGTAAAATAGTAGCGGTTGCATTAGCAGTGATCCTATGGCTATGCGTAAACTATTCTATAACTGCCACCAAAACGATCTTGGGCGTACCCATAAGAATTATTAATTTGCCCGCTGATAAGACGATTCAGGGTTTATTACCTAATGGTATTTTAAATAAACGCATTGCTCTCACTTTAAGCGGTAGAAAAAATGTTATTCGTGAATTAGAGCCAGGTGATTTAGAAGTCTTAATAGACTCCTCAAGCATTGATCGAGACGAGTGGGTGCTTCTCATCACTAAAAAAAATTTAATTAGCTTAAGTCCTGATATTGATCTTGCCCATAGCATCTCTAATGTCGAGCATCCTGAGTTTATTATTAAAATGAGTCGCCTTATCACGGCAAAAATACCTATTACCATTCTTCCTCCGATTGGAAACAGCCCTCCTGGCTATGAACTTCTCGATATATGGCCTCAAAAGCTTATGCAAACGCTAAGCGGTCCTGAAGAGGCTATCCAAAGCTTGAAAATACGTGGCTTAGAAGTTGTCTTTGACTTAAATGAAATTACTAAAGCAGAATTAGATGCTATTCACAGTGCTCATCTGAATGCCCAAAATGATGAAATTAGCTTCCATATTCCTAATCATTGGAAAGAAGTGGCTATTCCTTTCCATAATAATAGTTTAGAAGAAATTAATGACCCAGAAGCTCAACATTTACGTATCGATTTTTTAAGAAATGAATTTATTTCCATCGATAAAGAAATTCCCATTCGCATATTTTATCCTTTAAAAAGCTTAGAAGAGATCAATCCTCAAACATGTACTTTAGCAATTAGTGATAGAGTAAAAGAAAGGCATGGGGCCACCATTTTTAATCAAAAAATATTCACCAAAAATGTCAGTAGCCTGTTCGTGGAGATTATCAAACCTAATATGGAAATTGTTATTAGTGCGGCCCCCAAAAATGAACGAGAAACGTTACTGTGGAGTTTGGAGGTTGTAGCTGCTGAAGATTTAGAAAATACCTATGTCGCCTATTTTATGGGCGATCTGCTAAAATCTCTGTATAACCCCGATATTGCTCTCTCCCCTCAACACCAAGAAACCTTGCTTCGCAAACGTTTCCGCGATTATTTACAAAAAATAACCTTATACTCCTCCCCCGACCAAAAGTTACAGATTGACAGCTATTGGGAAGACAAATTTATTAAGGTCAAAAGCTAATTATGCCTTCCACACGTTTTTATTTTTGCTCCAGGCTACAGGCTGGACAGGAAGTTATCTTAGAGGGGAATGAATTTCATCATCTAGCGCATGTCATGCGCTTAGAAGAAGGTGAACAAGCTGAATTTGTTAATGGCGCAGGAACTCTTGCGATAGGAGTTTTAAAGCAGCGAGAGAAAAAACAGGCTACATTCATTATCGAGTCTTTCATTCAGCAAGAAAAAACTAGCTCTGAATTAATTCTAGCCCAAGGATTACCTCGGCTTAATCGCTTAGATTTTATTATTGAAAAAAGCACTGAATTGGGAGCTACTCAAATCTGGCTATTTCCCGGCCAAAATAGTGAACGAAAATCTCTTAATGAGCATCAATTGAAACGCATGGAAAGTTTAATGATTGCCGCTATGAAGCAGTGTGGGCGTCTCTACCTTCCGTCATTAGTCATTAAGCCTGCACTTCATCAATGGGACCTATTAAAAATCCCTGCTTTCTTTGGAGATGTACGAGAGACAGCCCCTTTCTTTTGGCACATTCATTCTCCTGGAAAAGAGGCCCTTTTTTTTATAGGCCCTGAAGCGGGCTTTACTGCAGCAGAAATTGAACGATTAGGGCAAATGGGTGCTCAGGGTGTAAAGCTTCATCCCAATATCTTGCGCACCGATACCGCTGCTTTAGTTGCTTTAAGCATTATGAGCCAATAGATAGGCTCCCACAGGCATTCCTTATCCTTCCTCTATTTGAGGGAGGTTTTCGAAACCATCAAATAGCTGTTGAGCTCGTACATCCCAAGTATGTTCCTTCATCACTTTTTCACGTCCTTTAGCGATAACTTCTTTACGTTTTAAAGGTTTTTTCAAATATTCTTCTACCCAGGTGTTGACCTCCGCCCATTTATGCGGCGAATAGATAAGAATGTTTTCTGCATGTTCAAAATTTCTTCTGATCCATAGATTATCACTGGTAATAGGTAGAGCTCCGCAAGCCAAGCCATTAAAAATTCGTTCATGGGTACCATTTTTAAAAAAAGGCATACTATTTAAGCATATTTTGCTTTGCTTAAGGATCTCTAGGCCTTTTTCATAATTAACGGCCGGATGAATGGTCACATTTTGCATGGTTCTTAGGCTATATTCCCATCCTAAAATGGGCTTTTCACGACGCCAACAAAGATCTCCAAAGACATGTACCTGCGCATTTTTTATAGAGAGAATAAGCTCTGTACGATCTTTTCCTCGCATATAGTTATCGACATAATAAGCATAATGAATAATTTTATCTTCTAATTCGCTCTCATTTTCACAAGAACAGGCTTCCTCTTGCACTATTTTTTTAATCGCTGGATAAACGGAAGTCTTATTGTCGCTTAACACTATTTCAATCGCCTTTTCTATGATTTCTATATCATTTTTTTCCATTGTCTGCCGCCAATAAGCACGCAAGTTTTCATGATCATAACAACTGCCTAAAAAGACCACCTCATAGGGCCTTTCTTGGTTCATGGCAGGTTCCAATTCCCTTTCTACAGCATGGGCAAGAAAAAAAGTTTTCGAGAAATTTTTAGAATAAATATATTCGCAATCCCCATGGTCTACACAGGTAATGATAGTATTTTTACTTTTAAGTACATCTCTATAATTGTAGGCAGGATCGACAAAGAAGGCGAGATGAGGAACGCCCGTATGATCTGAAATATATTTGCCATCCTCTGAAATCATGGAATTAAATGAGCAGGTAAAAACGGTTTCCTGCGGATTACTTGCTCTTATAAATTCCATGCGCTGCTGCTGCAAGGTATGATAATCGATGATGCTTGTTTCAATGCCTAGACGATTAAAAGCTTCGGCAAAACGGGCACAAAAGTAGCGTTTAGATTCGTAAAGGTTATAGTTAGAAAGAAAGGCGATATGCATATAAGATACTCTCCCATTATTCTTAACTTGCTATAACCTGCAATATTTTTCACCTATAATCTACCTATTTCATCATTTCCTTTCTAACCCTCCTTTACTTGGCATACTTCCTGCTACTCCTTCATTAAAAAATAAATCCTAGCCATTCAAACCTGGCTTTATTTAATAAATTAAAAAATAAAAATTTTAATATTAATGATTATATAATTAATAATATAATTATAATTATAAATAGATTTATATATAAGATATAATTAAGTAGGGAGAAATTCTATGTCAGTTCCAATATTCTCTAAATTGTTAAACCCTATGGCATCTTCTCAACATGATATTCCTCCTAAACTCAGTGGTTTTACCTTAGCGGCTGATGGCAAATCAGCTATTAAAGATATTAAGCTTCAAGGAATTAAACTAAAATTTGTAGTCTCACTTGCTGATTGCAAATCTCCTGAAGATCAGCAAAAACGTTTAGCTTCTTTTAGTTCGGAAAAAATTAAAAAAGCAGCTAGCTTAGCCATAGGATTGGGCTTAGGAAAAGAAAAAGAACTCAAGCAAGTGAGCTTTGAGCGTATGGCTGAAAGCAACTTATTAACAGCGACTAAACATTATGCAAATCAAAAAACTAATAAAGTCGATTCTAAATATTTTAATACCCTTGAAAAGCTGTTAAGTGAGAGAGGAGATAAGCCGGGCTTAAAGCGTTTAATAAAGCAAAAAGAATTGTACGAAAAAACTGTACAGGCATGGAATAAACAGGGAAAATTAGACAAAAAAGCTGGAAGCATGGGGCCTGCTTCTACAGAGATGTATTCAGAAAATATTAAGAAGCAGGTAACCAGCGAAATGCAAAAACAAGAAAGAGTTTTTAGACCCCTCCCTCCCCTTCCCCCCCGAGCAGATTCTTCTCAGAAGGAAAAAATAGCTGGAACAGCTTCTCAGGAAGCAGATAAATCCTTTACCTCACTAGGTGTAGAAGAAGAAAACACATTCCATACGTTCGAAGAAGAATTACTCGCTTTAGATTTACAAACTACCGGCAAATTAGAAAATCCAACAGGTAAAATTCTCACACAGGCAGATCAATCTGAAATCAATAAAGAAGAGACTTTGCCACCTAGCGATAAGAAAAAAGTTATATCAGAAGAAGACCAAGCAATCTTTAAAAAATTTGCTAAACTTTTAGAAGAATTAAATGATGAAAACAAAGGCCTTGCTCTTAAATCTAATGGGGCAATTCAAATTGCAAAAAAGCGCATTCTAAGCTTAGGAAGCTTTTTTAACCAAGACCGCAGTAAAAAGAGCCAAGCGGCCTTATCAAAAATATTAGCTACAATAGATTCTACTCTCCGTAATGGCTATGATCCCCTTATTCCTAATGGCTCAGGAGAACCTTTAGATATAAGAAAGTTATATAATAATTTTATTCAAAGTTCCTATGGTGAAAAATTGATTATGAATTCACCTTCTATAGCCAACATGATTGTTAATCATTCGCTAGCAAAAATTAATGATAATGATCCTGAAATGGGTAAAAAATTAGAAGGCCAGTTTGCGCGCTTAACGGCTAGCGACAAATATGACGAAAAAGCCGTATTACAGTTTATTAAAGATTTGACTTTCAGCGTAGCTATTGCTCAATACAAAAATTCTACCAGCTCTACTTCTAGTACGCATCTCAGTCAAACCCAGGCTTTAAATTTTAACCCTGTGCCACTCAATTCAAAATTAGATCAGGTAGTAAATGAACTTATTACTACCGAGAAAAGTTATCTTAAGAACATTCGCTTGTTACTCCCTCATTCTTCTGAATATAACGTTTTCCAAAAACTATTGGATAATAAGGTTATCTCAGAAGAGGAACATGCTATTCTAACGCAAGGATGGCAAGAGCTAGCCAAGCAATCTGAATCCTTGATTGAACAGCTTGAGGCTATGCAAAAAGACTCAGGAAATCCTTTAGAAGCTCTGACTACTATTTTTTCGGAAAGCAATTTAGAAGATTATATAAAGTCTACAGGAATACTAGTTATTAAAAATATTCAACTCAATCAGGTAATAACAAAAATTTCCAAAACACCAGAAGGAAAGAGTATCCTGCAAGGGTTTGACAATCATCCTCCTTATGTCAATTTAGGCTCTATATTTATAGGTCCTGTGCAAAGGCTTCCTCGCTTAGAGATGCTAATGAAAGAAGTAAGCAAAAGAAGTGGGGATCAAAACTTAAGAGAAGCACAAGCACTTGCTGCTTTGGAAGCAAATATAAAAATGCAATTAAACTTTATCAATTCATTAACCCCCAATTTATAACAGGCCAGATTAAAAAAGAAAAAGAGGTAAACAGCTCAACTACATGAATATAGAAAAAAGCTAGAAGGGTAAAAGAAAAAAAGGTGGAGAAAAGCAAGATAGGCTAACAGGAGGGCAAAAGAGCTTTTAGGAACGCTAGTTTAGTAAAAAAAAAGCTTGGCGGCGACCTACTCTCCCACACTCTTGTGTGCAGTACCATCGGCGATAAGAGGCTTGACTTCTGAGTTCGGTATGGGATCAGGTATTTCCCTCTCTCTATTGCCACCAAGCAAAATTATTTTTAGCTTTAAAAAAGCTAGGCAAATGATTAGTTAAGAAATCGTATCAGCTTTTAGCTTTAACGCTTCACACACATAAATCAACGCTTGAATTTCTCTTTCTTACATTGGCTTATTTTGCGTCAGCTTGTAGTCTTTGTTACTTTGACCCAACTTGTCTCGATAAAAGAAAGTTGGTCAAGCCAATCGACTGATTAGTATTGGTTAGCTCAACACATTACTGTGCTTACACATCCAACCTATCTACCATGTAGTCTTCATGGTGTCTAATTGGGATACCTTATCTTGAGGGAGGCTTGGCGTTTAGATGCTTTCAACGCTTATCCTTTCCGAACATAGCTACCCGGCTATGCACTTGGCAGTACAACCGGCACACCATTGGTTCGTTCACTTCGGTCCTCTCGTACTAGAAGCAACTCCTCTCAAGTATCCTGCGCCCACAACAGATAGGGACCAAACTGTCTCACGACGTTTTGAACCCAACTCGCGTACCGCTTTAATTGGCGAACAGCCAAACCCTTGGGACCTTCTTCAGCCCCAGGATGCGATGAGTCGACATCGAGGTGCCAAACCGCCACGTCGATATGAACTCTTGGTGGCGATAAGCCTGTTATCCCCGGAGTACCTTTTATCCGTTGAGCGACGGCGATTCCACTTTCCACCGCCGGATCACTAAGCCCTACTTTCGTACCTGTTCGACTTGTTGGTCTCACAGTTAATTTGCCTTATACCTTTACGCTCTACTCGTGATTGCCAACCACGATGAGGCAAACTTTGGACTCCTCCGTTACTCTTTAGGAGGATACCGCCCCAGTAAAACTGCCCGTCTGGCAATGTCCGTTCCCCAGATTCATGGGTGAACGTTAGATTCCCGACTTGTCAAGACCAGTATTTCACCGTCGACTCCATCTTACCTGACGGCAAGACTTCTAAGTCTCCTGGTTATCCTACACATGACAAGTTAGGAGCCAATACCAGAGTACAGTAAAGGTTCACGGGGTCTTTCCGTCTTATTGCGGGTAAACGGCATCTTCACCGCTACTACAAGTTCACCGAGCCTCTCGTTGAGACAGTGCCCAGATCGTTATACCATTCGTGCAGGTCGGAACTTACCCGACAAGGAATTTCGCTACCTTAGGACCGTTATAGTTACGGCCGCCATTCACCAGGGCTTAAATTCGAAGCTTCGCATTGCTGCTAACCTCTCCTTTTGACCTTTTGGCATTGGGCAGGCATCACACCATATACTTCGACTTAGACGTCTTTGCATAGTGCTGTGTTTTTGTTAAACAGTCGCCTGGGCCATTTCTCTGCGGCCACGCTCCGCTTCACATGCTAGATGTGTCACGGCTCATGGCTCCCCTTCTCCCGAAGTTACGGGGATAATTTGCCGAGTTCCTTAACGAGAGTTCTCTCGCGCGCCTAAGAATATTCTTCCCACCCACCTGTGTCGGTTTTGGTACGGTCACCTTCGACAGCTAGAATCTATTTCTTGGAAACATCGCTCTACACCATCGGTTCATTTGCACTCCCCTTGTCCACTATCTAGAATCCTGCTGACGGATTTGCCTATCAGCCTTCCTCGTAGTGTCACGGACTCTTCCAATCGTCCGCGTGCTTTACTTATTTCGTCAATCCATCGCTGTTGTCTTCGGTGGCGCAGGAATATTTAACCTGCTTTCCATCGCTTACGCTTTTCAGCCTCAGCTTAGGGACCGGCTAACCCAGGGAAGACGAGCTTTACCCTGGAAACCTTGGGTTTTCGGCGAGGCAGATTTTCACTGCCTTTATCGTTTACTCATGCCATGCATTCTCACTAGTATGCGCTCCAATGCTCCTTTCGGTACATCTTCTGTGCCCATACTACGCTCCCCTACCGCGCATATTTTACAATATGCACCCGCGAATTCGGCTCTATGCTTTAGTCCCGGATATTATCGGCGCAAAGTTTCTCGATTGGTGAGCTGTTACGCACTCTTTAAATGATGGCTGCCTCTAAGCCAACATCCCAACTGTTTTAGAAACTTTACTTCCTTACTCACTTAGCATAGAATTAGGGGCCTTATTCGGCGATCTGGGCTGTTCCCCTTTTGACAATGAAGCTTAGCCCCCACTGTCTATCTCCCGGACTGCTTTACAGTATTCGGAGTTTGATTTCCTTTGGTAGACCGGTAGGTCCCCGCGTGAATTCAGTGCTCTACCCCTGTAAAGAATACGTCCGAGGCTAACCCTAAAGTTATTTCGAAGAGAACAAGATATCTCCACGTTTGATTGGCCTTTCACCCCTATCCACAACTCATCCAAAACTTTTTCAACAGTTACTAGTTCGGTCCTCCACAAGGTGTTACCCTTGCTTCAACCTGGTCATGGATAGATCACGTGGTTTCGTGTCTACGCCATATGACTTATTCGCGCTTTTAACGCTCGCTTTCACTTCGGCTCCGGAACGTAGGTCCCTTAACCTTGCCATATAGCGTAACTCGCTGGCTCATCATGCAAAAGGCACGCCGTCAGCCATTCCCTTATAAAGGGCATAGGCCTTCGACCGTTTGTAAGCTGCTGGTTTCAGGTTCTATTTCACTCCCCTAACAGGGGTTCTTTTCGCCTTTCCCTCACGGTACTGGTTCGCTATCGGTTATCAACGAGTATTTAGCCTTGGGAGGTGGTCCTCCCTGCTTCAAACCGGGTTTCACGTGTCCGGCTTTACTCAGGTGCCTATCCTGTCAGGTCCTCTTTTCGTCTACGGGACTATCACCCTATATTGTCCAGCTTTCCAGCGGTGTTCGACTAAGATTTCCTGATCTTTTGATAGGTCCTACAACCCCAGAGTCATTGACTCTGGTTTGGGCTTTTCCCATTTCGCTCGCCGCTACTTTGGGAATCTCTTTATTGATTTCTTTTCCTCTACTTACTAAGATGTTTCAGTTCAGTAGGTCTTGCTTCTTTAACCTATGGATTCAGTTAAAGATGATGAGGTATTACTCTCACCGGGTTTCCCCATTCGGATTCCACCGGGTCTACGCTTTCTTCCAGCTCACCGATGCCTATCGCGGGTTTCGCGTCCTTCATCGCCTGTTGATACCAAGGCATCCACCAGCAGCCCTTAATAGCTTGACCAAAAAATTTAATTTTTGGACTAAAGCTGACGTTTTACAATTACGTCATTAAGTTTAATGAGCATACTTTATTTTGTAAGTGTTTTCCACTTACTTTCGCCAATTGTTCAGTTTTAAATTTACATTTAAAACTTAGGTAAGAAGTTTACTCTTCAAGCGTCGATTTATGTCTGTGAACTTATCAGTGTTTAACGTTTTGCTTTCGCTTAACGTAAGATGCGTTTAATCGTTATTGCTAACGATTCGCTATTAACATGATACTTTTACTTTAATCATCAATCTTATCTTTTGAAGATTAACTCTTTTGTTTGATTTCTTATTAATCACTTGCCTTTCAAGATAACTAGATATGAAGCTTAAAAGCTTCATTTCTTACTTAACAGTAAGAGGAAGACAATGTGCAGCTAAAGTTTGTTTCAACCTAAGAATGGTTATTCCTAACGCATTCTCTGTCCTTAAAAGGAGGTGATCCAGCCCCACCTTCCGGTAGGGCTACCTTGTTACGACTTCATCCCAGTCATCAGCCTCACCTTAGACGCCTCTCTCCTTGCGGTTGAGCCAGCGGCTTCGGGTAAAACCAACTCCCATGATGTGACGGGCGGTGTGTACAAGACCCGGGAACGTATTCACGGTGGTGTTGCTGACCCACCATTACTAGCAATTCCGTCTTCATGTAGTCGAGTTGCAGACTACAATCTGAACTGAGATCGGCTTTTAGGATTTGCTTCACCTCGCGGCTTCGCTGCCTTCTGTACCGACCATTGTAGCACGTGTGTAGCCCCAGACATAAGGGCCATGCGGACTTGACGTCATCCTCACCTTCCTCCTGGTTAACCCAGGCAGTCTCATTAGAGTTCCCACCCAAAGTGTTGGCAACTAATGATAAGGGTTGCGCTCGTTGCTGGACTTAACCAAACACCTCACGGCACGAGCTGACGACAGCCATGCAGCACCTGTGCAGATGCCCCGAAGGGAAATTACATCTCTGTAATGATCATCTGCATGTCAAGCCTGGGTAAGGTTCTTCGCGTTGCATCGAATTAAACCACATGCTCCACTGCTTGTGCGGGTCCCCGTCAATTCTTTTGAGTTTCACCCTTGCGAGCGTACTCCTCAGGCGGTATACTTATCGCGTTAGCTTCGGCACAACCAGGGTTGATTCCGGTTACACCAAGTATACATCGTTTACGGCAAGGACTACCAGGGTATCTAATCCTGTTTGATCCCCTTGCTTTCGCGCCTCAGCGTCAGGTGTAAACTAGAAAATCGCCTTCGCCACTGGTGTTCTTCCACATATCTACGCATTTCACCGCTACTTGTGGAATTCCATTTTCTCCGTCTACCCTCAAGAAAGGAAGTTTCAAATGCTGTTCCGAGGTTGAGCCCCGGGATTTCACATCTGACTTTCCTTCCCGCCTACGCGCCCTTTACGCCCAATAAATCCGATTAATGCTTGCACCCTCCGTATTACCGCAGCTGCTGGCACGGAGTTAGCCGGTGCTTCTTTACCTGGTACGCTCAAGTTCTCTAGATGTTAGCTAGATCCCCTTGTTCCCAGGCGAAAGAGTTTTACGACCCGAAGGCCTTCATCACTCACACAGCGTCGCTTCGTCAGGCTTTCGCCCATTGCGAAAGATTCTCGACTGCAGCCTCCCGTAGGAGTCTGGGCAGTTCTCAGTCCCAGTGTTGGCGGTCAATCTCTCAATCCGCCTAGACGTCTTAGCCTTGGTAGGCCTTTACCCTACCAACTAGCTGATATCCCATGGGCCTCTCTTTAACCGCGAGGTCCGAAGATCCCCCACTTTAATGATTTCAAGATGCCTTGTTATCACCACATTCGGTATTAGCGATCGTTTCCAATCGTTATTCCCAAGTTAATGGTAAGTTACCCATGTATTACTAACCCTTCCGCCACTAAATGTATTGCTACATTTCGTTCGACTTGCATGCCTCATCCACGCTGTCAGCATTCAATCTGAACCAAGATCAAATTCTCAAGAAAAATATATTCTTTGAAAACTTGATAAATGATTTATTTATCTCTGATTCTATTAACGAGATTAAAAGTTGCCTTTTAATCTTCGCACAAACTTTATGTTTGCTTGCACATTGTCTTTCTATCACTGTCAAATAGCTTTTTGCGTCACTCGTTGGTCACGCTTTTTTTGTTCTTCTTCTTAACTTTTCACTTAAGAAGCAGTAAACATACAAAATATCGAATTATTTTCGCAATCCCTATTTTCCTTTTTCTCTAATTTTTTCCTAAACTCCTAAAAGTTAAAGAGAATGAATGAGTTTTAAATTTGAGCTGTCAATTTCCCACCTATATGTTTGTTCTATGGTGTACAAGTATATAAATCGCTATTTCATGGGGATTTTAAGAGAGGTGGTTGCCGTATGGGAAAATCTAAATCGCTCGTACTTTGGATGTTATTATACCAAAAAGGCAATTTTATTCAAGGATTATTTTAATATAATGGGGAAAATACTGTCTCATCTTTCTTGTCCCTCTTATTTCTCACGCAGGGCATTTAGACGCAAGCGATGATAGATCGCTTTGATAGTAAAGCTTAACCTCTACCTTTAATTTTGAAAGGAGGCGAAAAGCTCCTCTTCTAATTTATAGTCTAGCTTGTATGAAACATTTTTTTCCTGCCCCTAAGCCAGCACATTTTTACGCTCACTTAATTTGTTGAGTCTGGTCTTGTAGTGGATTTTTTAGCTTTTTGCTTCTTAACTCATCTGTTTAATGTTTTGCCAGTCCCTAGAGAGTCTTTTCCTAAACCTCTAACTTCTAAGATTAAAAGCCTATAATGTCTCACCTTATCCACTTCAATTCCTGCGATCTTTAAAGCTTTATCGTGGTATGTTTTAACAAAAAAGCAAAGGTGGGAAAAGAGAGTTAATTGTAAGCTATCTCTTACATTCAGCCGATAAGGGATTCTGCCTTTTTTTATTATGCAAGGGCAGAAGAGGGATGTTTTTTTATAACCTAAATGGCCTAAGCTCCCTGATAAAACCTAGATAGAAGATCCTTATAAAAGAAGCTTAAATGATCTTTTTAGCCATAAAGAGTTTACATAAAGGGAATGCTCCTTAAGTAAACAAGAAAAAAAAAGAAAATTAGAGAACTTCCTAATCCTCCTCTCTTCTTCCTCTAAAGATCAGATAATGCTAAGTAAGTAGTAGGCGGTAATGCCCGCCACGTAGCCTACAAAAGCAGGAAAAGATATTTTTTTTAAATACCAGAAAAAATCTACTTTCTCAAGCCCCATGAAGACCACGCCTGCAGCAGAGCCAATAATCAACAGGCTGCCTCCAGTACCTGCGCAATAGGCTATCAATTGCCAAAAGGAAGAATTTTGAGGATATTGTTGAAGGCTGTACATTCCCATGCTGGCCGCTACCAATGGAACGTTATCCACAATCGCTGAAGCTATACCGATTAGAGTGGCTATCACCTCTATGTTTCCTACATGCTGATTTAACCACTGAGCTAACATTTTTAGTAGCTCTGCCGACTCTAAAGCATTAATGCATAAAAGAATGCCAAAGAAAAATAGTACTCCCGATAAATCAATCTTTGTTAATACATGCGGCACACGTAAATGTTCGCGATCTTCCTCTTTAAAATAAGCAATATCCGTCATTAGCCATAATAATCCTAAACCAAACAATATTCCCATAAAGGGGGGCAAACCCGTCAATGTTTTAAAAATAGGTACAAAGGTAAGCGCAGCTATACCTGCTAAAAAAATTAGCTTGCCAATAGGTTCTAGTTTTTTATGCGCGTTTAATAATTTATAATCGATTAGTGAGCCTTTTAAGCATCGGCTAATGATGGAAAATGAGCCAATAAAGCATGCTAGACTAGGAAAAAAAAGATTTTTAATGATTGCCCATGAAGTCACTTGCCCCCCTATCCATAGCATAGTTGTCGTGACATCCCCAATCGGTGTCCAAGCGCCCCCTGCATTGGCTGCAATTACTATCCCTCCGCCTATTAACCAGCGATCTTCTCGGTTCGTCAATAGCTTTTGCATAATGGAAAGCATTACAAGCGTGGTGGTTAGGTTATCTAGCACTGCTGATAAAAAGAAAGTAATCAAACCTAACACCCACAGCAGTCTAACTTTAGATTTAACTTTAATAACATCTAAAATGATTTTAAATCCTTGATGAGCATTGATAAGTTCCACGACGCTCAAAGCACCTATAAGAAAGAATATTACCTGGCTAATATCAGCCACATGAGCAGCTAATGAATCTAGATTCTGCTGATGAGAAAATTTATCGTGATGATTAGCAAATTGCAAAATCCAACAAATAATGGCCATCAGCAAAGCTGTGGTCGTTTTGTTGATTCTAATCACATGCTCTATAGTAATAAAGCCATAACCTATGATAAAGACAATAATCATGCTGATAGTATAAATATTTAGAGTGATAGCCATATAAGTTTTCCTGTAAATCTTTTCTGCTAATATACATTCTAATATGCAATTTTTACATTCTAAACTAGGTAAAAAAAAATGGAAGAGCCTATTTTATCTTTAAACTCTACTATTCATTCTTCTATAAAAAAAGCCACCCTTATCAAAGGCACAATTTATGGAGCTGCCGGCATTAGTTTATGGCTCTATGGAGGAATTTTCCTTTCCCCTTCTGTCTTAGCTACTTGGGGTTGGGTTCTTCTGCTTTTAGGAGGGGTATTTATCACTTTAGGACTTTTGCCCTACCGTCAGTTGTCGTATTTAGAAAACACCCCCCACCAAGTCAAGGTGAACTCACTAAATGAACTTTATTTTGCCTTGCATGGCAGGATTCTTTTTAAAGTATCCCTGGAAAAAGTGGATGAAATGGCTTATCTAGACGATGATAAACATTACGGAATTGGCTTGTGGATTGCTCTTACCTCAAAAGACATCACTGCATTGCATTATTCTTTGGATCTTCCTCTGTATGTAGAAGAAAATCAAAAAAAATATTTTTGTGACCTATTTTTACCCTATTTTAGTAAACGTTCCTACTATGAACTAGAAGAGATACACAAAAGCTTGAAAAAAGGGAGTACAAAAATCAATGAATAAAAACCCTTAATTATACTTTAAAAATGGCGGCATAAAAATCAGCGGTCCCCTCTAAAAGATAGGAAATTGCATTTTCCTAAGGTCGAGGCAGAAATATTAAATACTTTATGACTTCTATATGCCTAGCTTATTTATAGAAAATAAGAGCGATTACCTTTCTACCCAAGCATATTTAAAGAAAAATTAGTAGCTAAATGATAAAGGCTTAAGCGTAGGAACGTTCATATTCCAGATTGGACAATATCATGTAATTTGATAAGGCCTAGCAGCTTTTTATGCTCGGTAAGGACAGGTAATACCGTAATAGCATTTTTTTGGTCACCTTCCATCTTACGCATGGCATCCCATGCCAAATTATGAGGAGCAACCCACCGAGCTGTTTGGATCATTAGATCTTTCATAGGCAATTGCAGGGAAGCAGCTCCATGGGATTGTAAAGCCCGCCGGAGATCACCATCGGTAAATATTCCTTGTAAAACTTCAGTTTCATCAGTCACTAATACACAGCCGCAACGTTTATTAGATAATTCTACAAGAGTATTTACCAATTTATCGTGAGGCTTGCATATAGGAAGGCTAGAGCCAGTGATCATTAAATCAGACACTTTAAGCGAGATGCGTTTACCAATCCTACCTGCAGGATGATTTTTTACATATTCTTCTAAGCTAAAATTTTTCATACGCATGAGGGCAACAGCAAGAATGTCTCCAAATATAAGCTGTATAACAGCAGACGTTGTCGGCACTATATCAAACGGGCAAAGCTCTTGCTGCAAAGGAAGATCAATATATACATCACTAGCTTTAGCTAAACGGCTTTTTGCATTGGAGACAATTCCTATAATTTTTACTCGCCGATTACGTAGAGTAGGAATAAGAGATAAAAGCTCTTCACTTTCTCCACTTTTACTAAGAAAAACAAATACATCTTTTTCAGAAACTATGCCTATATCGCCATGTAAAGCGTTCGTGGGGGAAATAAATAAAGCTCGAGAGCCAGTAGAAGTCATGGTCATAGCAATTTTTTCTGCTACTAAGCCACTTTTTCCTACCCCTGAAAAAACTACGACTCCCTCGCAGTCTTTTAAAGCCTGTACAATAATATCAGCAGCAGATAAATCAATTTTTTCAAAAAAATAATTTAGATAACTATTTTCCTTTTGGAGAAGCTCTTCTAACAAATGATGATTCCTTTTTAAGCTAAACGATCCGTGTGTTGAAGAATGCATTTTAAGGAATAAAAATATTACTCTCAAGCTATAAAAATCTTAAGCCCTAGAATTAAAAAATCAAATTTCTAGAATATTTTCTAGGAACGTTTATCCTTGTTAAAAAAGCAAGCCTGCTTTAGCTTTTATAGCCATTATTTACTATCTCTTCCCTGCTACCTAAGAAGGTCCGCAACCTGCCTTGAAACTCAATGATAAACTTCTGATTGAAACAAACTACCATTAGATAGCTCGTAAGGCTTTTCAAAGAAAAAAGCTATAACTGTGGAATAATTTTTTCAACCTATCTGTACGTAAGCTATATTACTAAGTAGAGAAGGAGCTGGTAAGAAGTCACTCCTTTTCAAAATAAGAGATAAGTTTTTTTAACATATTACCTTATCGCTAAGTTGCCAGCTTAAAATTTTTTATAGACAAACATTTATTCTAATCAAAATATAAATTATTAACGATCATTTCATAAGAAAAGTAGCTCAATCCCCTCTCTTTCACCTATAACGAGTTAGTGGGTACTTCCTTACCACTCTATCGTACGAGAAAAGGAGTTAAGGTGGAAAGTAAGGCAAAGGGGTGTTTAAACACTATTAGCCTTATTTACCCAGATTCTAGCCGGCTCATTGTTAATATCCCACTCATCTCCTTCAGCAGATTTGTTAAACTCTACAGTAACCGCCAATACTTCTTGTTGCACATATTCTTTATAATGCTCAAAAGCTAGCCTTACCCGTTCGGTCGTTTCTATATTTACGTAAATGCGATCAGTCACTTCTAAATTAGCTTCTCGGCGCATTGTATTAATCTTATTAACGAGCTCCCTGGCAATCCCTTCCATTAAAAGATCTTCATTTAAAACTGTCTCTAAAACGATAGTAATCGATCCTTCATTAGCTCCAGCTAAGCCCTCAAAAACCTGGCGTTCAACCTGGACATCTTCCGAAGTCAGCACGACTTCGGTATCTTCTATGAATAAAGGAAGCGAATGACCTTTCAGCAAGATAGATAATTGTTCTTGATTAAAAGCATCAATTGCTTGCTGAGTAGCTTTCATTAATTTACCCACTTTTTTGCCTAAGACACGAAAATTAGGCTTAGCTTTAAGACTAACAAATAAAGACTCTTTCTCGGCAAATTCGATTATTTTCACATTTAGTTCATCGGCAATCAGGTGCTGCTGCTCTTTTAAAAATTGAAGAGTAACGCTATCAGCGGAAATAATGTGGGCCTTCGCCAACGGTTGTCGAACTTTAAGCTTATGCTCTTTTCTTAAAGCATGACCTAAACTTACCGTACTTTGTACCGCGGCCATAGCGGCCTCTAGTTGCTCATCACGCATCTGCTCATTATATTCTGGATAAGCACAAAGGTGAACGGATTGAGGCATCTCTTCACTTTTCAGGTTCTGATAAACAGCTTCGCTCATAAAAGGAATATAAGGTGCTGCAACCTTCGTAAAAGTCAATAGAACATGATAAAGAGTAGCAAAAGCTTCGTTACGATCAATAGACTCTTTTTCTTCCCAAAAGCGACGGCGCGAACGTCTAATATACCAGTTAGTCAACTGCTCAATGAAATAAATTGTAGGCTCAATACCATGGCTAAGGTTATAATCATCCATTCCTACTTCTACTTGTTTGATAAGCTTATTTAAAAGCGAGATTACCCATCGATCGATAATAGCCATAGGCTTTTTCGGCTGGTCACAAGGGCGCCAGCCATAGATACGCGCGTAGGTGATAAAAAAGCTATAAGCATTCCATAGAGGCAGCATTACTTGACGTAAGATAAGCTCTACTCCCGCTTCCACAAAGCAAAGGTCCTCGGCACGTACTGCCGGACTATGCATCATATAGACACGAATGGCATCGGCGCCAAAACGCTCAATGACAAGGCTAGGATCGGGATAATTGCGCAAACGCTTGGACATTTTTGCCCCATCTTCTGCCAAAACAATCCCATTCACAATAACGTTTTTAAATGCTGGCTGATCAAAAAGGGCGGTAGACAGAATAGTTAGCGTATAAAACCATCCGCGTGTTTGATCTAAACCTTCTGCAATAAAATCTGCAGGAAATATTTCTTTAAAGAGCGCTTGGTTTTCAAAGGGATAATGATTTTGTGCATAAGGCATAGAGCCCGACTCAAACCAACAATCGAAGACTTCGGGAATACGTTTAAAGACTTTTCCATTATGAGTAAAGGTTAGCTGATCAATAAAATGTCGATGTAAGTCTTTAATTTTAGCGCCACTTTTACTCTCTAACTCTTGAATACTTCCTAAAACAAGTATTTCTCCATCTTCTGCACGCCAGATAGGAATAGGCGTCCCCCAATAGCGATTTCGGCTGATAGCCCAATCTCTAGCACCTTCTAACCATTTACCAAAACGTCCATGTTTGACATAAGAGGGAGTCCAATGAATCTGTTCATTAGCTTTCACAAGCGAATCTTTTATCTTTTCTACAGCTACGAACCAGGTAGTTACAGCTTTATAAATAAGAGGAGTGTCGGATCGCCAGCAGAAAGGGTAGCGGTGACGGCAGACACCATGAGAAAAGACTATACCCTCTTTCTTTAAATGCTTAATGATCTCTTTATCCGAGTCTTTAACAAACAACCCTTGATATTCAGGAATTTCACTTGTGAAAAGTCCATTACTATCGACTGGGCATACAATCTCTATGCCTTCTCTTTGGCACGCATAAAAATCTACTTCTCCAAAAGCAGGAGCTGCATGAACGATTCCCGTGCCCTCTTCTACCGATACGCTATCCTCGAGAATTACACGAAATGCTCCTTTGCTCGCCCTATCAGCAAAATACTTAAAAGGGGGCTTATAACTTTTACCTGCTAAGTTCCTACCCTTCATCTCCTCTAATATTTGATACTCGCTTTCACTTTTAAAAGTGGCCGAGAGCCTAGATTTTGCTAAAATGTAGTGTTGGCCAGAGGTAGTATGTAGGATTTTTACATAATCTATCTCAGGCCCTACCATGAGAGCTAAATTAGAAACAAGTGTCCAGGGAGTAGTGGTCCACGCTAAAATAGCTATATGAGGTTCATCTAGCAAAGGAAAAGCTATCGTTAACGCAGGATCATCTACCTCTTTATAATTTTCGCCTGCTTCAAAATTAGAAAGCGGTGTTCCTAGCTTAGCAGAATAAGGCATGACTTTATAACCTTCATAAACCAGCCCTTTATTATAAAGCTGCTGAAAAACCCACCATACCGATTCCATAAAATTCACATCCATCGTTCGATAAGTTTGATCAAAGTCTACCCATCTCCCCATGCGCTGAACAATCGTTTTCCACTCTTCCGTATAACGCAAAACAATTTTTCTACATTCCTCGTTGAAATTGGCTATTCCAAAAGTTTGGATAGCCTCTCCACCCGAGAGGTTATGCATTTTTTCAATCTCATTCTCTACAGGAAGACCGTGGCAATCCCAGCCAAAACGTCGAGGCACGCAAAATCCTTTCATTGTTTTATAACGCAAAACTACATCTTTAATGGTGCCTGCTAGTAAATGACCATAATGAGGAAGACCCGTAGCAAAAGGAGGACCATCATAAAAAGCAAAAAGAGGTTTATCTCGATTTTCTTCTACCGATTGTGTGAAAATTTTATTTACACTCCAAAATTCAAGAATTCTTTTTTCACGCTCATCAAAACTTTCTGGAAGAATTTCTGCAAACATTCGCTAACCTACTAAGTAATATAAAATTGTTTTCGAAGCCATAGGCAAAAATAATAATATTTTCTCTCGAAAATGTCTAGCAAGCATCTTGTTTCTTCTCCTTCACGTAAAAAAATTGCTTCTATTTTATTATTTTTTACGTTATTCTTTGATTAAGAAAAGGCAATACTGCCCTTACAGTTTTTATCCAGCATCCATCTTTCGGGGGTGTCACGGTTTCGACTGGGAAGCGAGGTATTGATTGCATGCGGAGGGTATCGGTTGGCCTCCTAAAAAAGCCGGTGAACAATTAAGTGCCAAAACAAGCACAAACGTAATCGCTGTTGACTTTAGCCCTGTGGCTGAAGCTAACTTTGAAATCGTAGCACGCGCTGCTTAATTGCAGTGCTTGCGCAGTAGTCTGAAATTGGACCAAGGATTTTAGAGTCTACTGTTATTTTCTTGGTATGAGTTAAGTTTCTCCAGCCTTAGAGAAATTTAAACTCAAGATTAATTGAGGCGAGTAGTTTCCAGTGGCGTGTTCTGCAGCGGAATCTACTTATTTTCAGAACACTAAGCATGTAGTGGTCACTATGTAGTTTGCTCAGGACGAGAGTTCAATTCTCTCCACCTCCAACCTATTATTAAGCTTCACTTTTAAGAGTGAAGCTTTTTATTTTTAGAAGCTTGTGAATCAAAAATTCAACCGAAAAGTTCAAGCACATAAAGCCCAATTACGCACTATTTACGCCTTAGACTGGATGAAAACAGTATAAAACTATTTCGTTCTTCCACATCTCCTGCTATATTTTTGTGACACTTGTGGCTGCTGTGACTCATAGTGAAAGCACATCAAATTCCCACGATATTGTCACAGTAGAGAGTAAATAGGTCCGTGGTAATGATGGTTTCATGGGCGAAATTTGCAATGAATAAACAGGTAGAAAATGTCTATCAAAAAAAAGAACCTTAAAGACTTGAAAAATGTTGGAAAAGCAACTTTACGGGATTTAAATATTCTCGATATTCATTCAGTTGAGGACTTAATCCATCATGATGCTACTCAATTGTTTGAACAATTAGAAAGGTTAACAGGAAAACGTCATGATCCTTGTATGTGGGACGTATTTGCCGCCATTATACATGAAGCTAAGACGGGAGAACCTACTTCATGGTGGGCATGGACAGCCCAGAGAAAGGCTCTTCAAAAAACAGGAAAGCTAATTCATATAATTTGAGTTATTCCTTAGCGATGATAACGCTTTAGTAATGCCCTCGATGCTTCTCTTTTCTTTTTTCTTGCTTGAGTGCAAATTGATCATCTTTGCGAGCTTGGTTTTCGGCACTACTACTGCTTTTCTTTCTTTTCTTCTCAAGCCCTTCTCGCCTGTAATCTTGTGCTAACGTTGAAGGCTGTGTCGTTTCCTTCATTCTTGCCATTTCACGGTGGACTTCTCTTTGTACTCTCTTTGGATTCATGCGCTGGATTTGAATGTTGATTTCCTTAGCTTCTCCAAATTTTAGTTCATGATAATGATTAAGAACAAACTCATGAATCTCAGGATCAGACGGTTCACCACCCAAAATATGCCTTGCAATTGCATACCCTTCTTTATCGGTCCGCTCAAAAGTTCCTACCCAGAACCGCTTTTCAAAGAAAATTGTTGCTTTAACTGTAGCGATTTTATTCCCTTTATATGGCTCAAGATACTAAACTTTCCCAGGGTTTAAAAGAAACACTCTAACCGTTTTCATAAACGATTCTAGTAATTTCACAAAAATAGCACCTTTTTGTGAAATTCAAGGCAAATTTTATTGCTAGTTTTCACAAAAAGATGCTATTTTTGTGAAAAAGGGAAACTCGAAATGCGCCAAAGTATTGAAATCGCAGTAAAAAATAGGATTATTGAGCAGGGCCGCGGTTGGTGTTTTACGCCCATGCACTTTTCGGATCTGGGTAGTGATACCTCTATTCGAAAAGCTCTTTCACAGCTTCAAAAACAAAACATCATCCGGCGGCTCGCTCAAGGCGTTTATGATTACCCCAAAATACATGATCTACTGGGCACAATCCCCCCAGATTTGAATGAAGTTGCTAAGGCTATTGCGGAAAAAAATGGGGTTCAAATTCAACCTGCCGGAGCTCATGCTGCCAATTTAGTGGGCCTTTCTTTACAAGTTCCTGGTCGTGTCATATTTTTAACCGAAGGCCCCTCCAGAAAAGTCAAAATTGGTAATCAAGAAATTATTTTTAAAAAGACCACGAAAAAAATTATGTCTTCTGCGGGAACTAGAGAAGGTCTTCTGATTCAAGCTTTGAAAAATTTAGGAAAAGATCACATTGACCAGGTAGCACGTGCGCAGGTATCAAAATTCCTTAAAGACTCAAAAGAAAATGAAATTAGACAGAATATGAAGTTTGCACCTGCATGGATACGATCTCTTTTTTTTGAAATTATGGGGCTCAAGCCATGAATGAAATTCATCTTTTGTCTAAAGATGAACGGGAACTTTTCTTTAGAGCTGCCACTGATATCAAGAACATGCCCTTTGAAATTATTGAGAAAGATTATTGGGTCGTATGGGTTTTGGAAAGACTCTTCTCGCTAGAGAAGATGAGGCCGCATCTCACCTTTAAAGGAGGTACGTCCCTTTCAAAAGTATATGGATTAATTGATCGTTTTTCAGAAGATATTGATCTTTCAATTGAAAGAGAATTCTTTGGTTTTGGTGCACCCCATGACCCTGAAAATGCACCATCCAAGAAAAAGCAAAATGCAATCATCGATAATCTTTCAAAAGCTTGCTCCAATTATGTTCAAACTCAGATGCTAGCTGAACTTAAAGATGCTTTTGCTGCAAAACTCGGAACAATTGATGGGTGGCAAGTCTTCCCTGACCAAGAAGACCCCGATGCCCAAACATTATTATTTGAATATCCAAGCGAAACCTCAAAAGCTGGGTACATTCGTCCGCTTGTAAAAATCGAAATTGGTGCAAGATCAGAACACTGGCCTGTCAGCGAACATAGAATAAAGAGCTACACTAAAGAAGCACTAAAAGAAAAAATTCATGAATCTGAAATATGGGTTCGAGTACTGAATGCTGAGCGTACTTTCTGGGAGAAAGCGACTATCCTTCATCAATATGCACATTTACCCGAAGATAAAAAGCTTCCGCCACGAATTTCAAGGCATTATTATGACTTTTTCCGTTTGCTCAATTCGGAGATCAAGGAGAAGGCTCTTATCGAGATAGCTCTACTTGGAAGAGTTGCCATCCACAAAAGCATTTACTTTGCATCAAGTTGGGCAAACTACGGAACAGCTCGAAAGGGAACCTTGAAGCTCTTTCCTCCTCCGCGAATTCTAAAAGAACTTGAGAAAGACTATGGTCTGATGAAGTCCATGTTTTTTAGGGAAATTTCAGAATGGGAATTAATTTTAACAACAATTGAAAAGTTTGAAAAAGAGTTTAATGGTTTCAAGGAATAAGCAACGATGACGTCAGAGACATCCACAAGAAACTACCTCTTTTTTCTTCTTATAATGATTTAAATTTTATATTTCTTATTATCAACATATACCTAAAAAAAGTAATTAATGGTTGGAGCAAGAGTAGAAAATTTGCTTAAGTTTGCTGCCACAATCTTCTTAAAATTAGCCCAAAAGGTTTCAATAGGGTTTAAATCGGGAGAATAGGGCGGTAAAAATAAAATCTCACACCCTGCCTTTTTGATAAGCTCATGAGTGGCTTGCGATTTATGAAAGGTAGCATTATCCATAATCAGGACCTGCCCTGTTTTAAGTTCGGGTATCAATATTTTTTCTAGCCAAAAGTTAAACAAAAGAGAATTACAAGTACCTGTATAACAAAAAGGAGCTAAAATTTTAGACTTCTGTTTAGCTGCTATAAAGCTTTCTCTAGCAAATGAACGGCCTGCTATAGCACCATAAATCTTTTCTCCTATAGGTGATCTTGCATGTTGGCGCTGTAAGTAGGCATTTATCCCGCTCTCATCTATGTAAATTCTATTTTCTTCCGGAATGTTTTCTAGCTTTTGTCTAAATTCCTCTCGCTTATTCTCATCTCTTTCCTTGTAGAAGGGTGTCTTTTTTTTAAAGTGATTTTCAGTCTTTTACAAGCATAAAAAACTGCAGCTATTGTCACTCCGAATTCCTCAGCTATTTCCCTAAGGTATGCATCGGGAGTTTGTTTTACATATAGTTTTAGCTTTTCACTATCTATTTTACTGGGGCTCTGCCGTCTTTTTTTAGGAGCTAGATTACCTTGTTTTTTCCGCTTAATCCAGTTTGTTAACGTACGAGCTGCTACGCCAAACACCACACTAGCTGTGGCTATTGAGCCGCCATTCTCTATATAATTCAAAGCTTTTTTTCTTAAATCGTGTGAATATACCATGCCAATTGATTATACATATATCCTTAGAAAAATAGAATTTAAATAACCATACTTGTCGGTGGTACAGCCTGCTCACGTAAAAAGCTTGCGGAGCAAGCTGAGAAAATCTATTAATCGCTTGGCTTGATCTTTCTCTAAATAAGTTTTGATCTTTAACCCAATCTCTTCAGCCATTAATAGGTATGGATAAGGCTCAAAATCATGAACCTCGACCCAAAATAGCCTTATGGTATAAAGCAGTGTCGGCGAGGTTAAAATTCATGCAATGATTAATCTCTAGCTCAGGGATGATATTTCTTTCTAAATGGTGAGTTTTTCCCTAGAAATAAGGTTGAGTGAATAGTAGATTTTAGCCAATCAAAAGGTCTAAATACTTCTTGTAACCCCCTCCAATCCATTAATTACTTGCCTATCATGATTGAAAAGCTAAAGCGAATGAAGGAATTTTAAAGCCTTGCTTTTCTTCTAAGCGCCCCTAAAAAACAAATTTTTTTTAGATAACCAACGCTAAAAAATATATTTTTTCCATACAATTAGCCAATCTATTCCAAACCAAATAATAGCAACAAAGCTCAGCAGGCAAATAAAGGCGAAAAAATAAGCGATAAGGATAAAAAAGCCGTCATCTTCTAAAAATGCTAGGCCAAAGGCTAGAAGGGGTAAAGCTGCTAATAAGTTGGTGAAAGGAATGGGAAGTGGTAATGATAAAAAGAAAGCCAAAACAGCAATGGTCAGTCCATGAATAATATGTAAATAGCGATTTCTTACTAGCCCTACCCACCGGGTAGAAATCAAAAAGCCAAGCTTGGTATCTATTTTAAGCACATAGAACATTACCTTCTTTAAAAACAAAAAGGGGATCTTTTTTTGCAATAACCTCTTAGGAAGCCAAACTTTATGTCCAAACGCAATCTTTAAACCTATTAAAAGGATTAACAATCCTAAAAGAGTGGATAGCCCAGGGATTTGCATGGGACTACAGAAAGGAAGACTCAACACAATTAACAAGGTAGCGTAACCTTGATCGGCCAAATGATCCATAATTTTTTGGACCGATAGCTCTTCTGAATGCGTTTGGCTTAATAAATTCTCGAGCTTTTCAGCTAAAGAAGAACATTTTTTTAACATATTGCTCTGTAATGAAATTGCTGGATGTAGGATTGAGAATAAAAACTTGCGTATATGGCTATCAATTTTATCAACCTTTATCCTCTTTATTTGGATTAAAAGATCTTTTTAAGGGCTAAAAAATGTTGCTCTTCACCTACCACTTTTGTCTTTTCTGCCCTATTCGTTGTTTACTTAAAAAGGAGAGCTTTTGGCAACAGACCCAATGAGCTTAAAAACCTTTAATTACGTGTAGTGATTATAAAATTTCAGCTGCAAGGGCTGCCAATTCACTGCGTTCTGTCTTCTCCATAAATACATGTCCATAAACTTGCTGATTGCTAAAGCGTCCCACTACATAGCTAAGGCCATTAGAATCCTTATCTAAATAAGGATTATCAATTTGTGTAGGATCCCCTGTTAAAATAACCTTCGTGTTTTCTCCTGCACGAGAAACAATCGTTTTCACTTCATGAGGAGTAAGATTTTGAGCTTCATCAATAATAATATACATCTTTGGCAAAGAACGTCCCCTTATATAAGTAACGGCTTCCATTTCAATCTTTTTGCTTTCCATCACCCACCGCAGAGTTTCGCTAGGCTCACTTCCTGCTGAATCACAGAGATATTCTAGATTATCATAGATAGGTTGCATCCAATTTAATAATTTTTCTTCCTTAGTGCCTGGCAGATACCCAATGTCACGCCCAAGGGGAATCACAGGGCGGCTAACGAGAATGCGCGTATAAGTCCCTTCATCGAATACCTTACGTAAGCCACAGGCCAATGCTAAAAGTGTTTTTCCCGTACCTGCTTGCCCAATCAGTGAAACTAATTTGATTTCATCCCGCAAAAGGGCATCAATCGCGCATCTTTGCTCTACGTTAAGAGGTTTAATTCCCCAAAGGTTATTAGCTTTTATAAGGGGCTCAACTATCCCTCGCTTTGCATTATACTTACCAACCCCTGATGAGTGCTCGGGAGAAGAAAAAATACAATATTCATTAGGATGTAAATCTTCGGCCTCTACCTGAATAGCTCCATCTTTGTAAAACACATCAATAGCATGTTTAGGCATTTCTATCCGGCGTAACCCCTTATACATGGACGCATAGGAATATTTTAAATTTTCGTAATCTTCTGTTTCTAAACCAATGGCTTCGGCTTTAATACGGGCAGCAAAATCTTTGGAAACAAATACCACGTTCTCTCCCTTCTCTTTTAGAAAGAAAGCAGCTAAAATAATTTTATTATCATTATTGGAAAGAGCAAAATTATAAGAGTAATCGGTTTTAAATTCGACTTGGATACGTATCACTGCCTGGTTATCTAAAGTAACGCCGGCATGCAAGTTTCCAGCGCCTATAGTATTTAGATTACTTAAATAGCGAAAGACCGCACGCGAATTACGTCCTAAATCGCTTGGCAAGCGTTTCATTTTGTCCAATTCTTCTAATACCGTGACGGGAATAATCACATTTTGGCCAGGAAATTTGATGATCGCTTCTGGATCATGCAATAAAACGTTAGTATCAAGAACAAATGTTTTCGAGAGCATACTAGATCTCCTTGTTGCGATAAATCAGTAGCAAATTTTCTTTTCGACTTGAACAAAAAAGGAAAACAGGAAAATTTTACTTTTCTGTAAGGCAGGTCTCTTAGATATAAGATAAGGAATGAGAAGAAAAAAGTAAAAAATTAATATTTTTTAATATATTCTTTTTCCTGAGCAGACCTTATTTACTATTCATTTACTTCTTTTTCAATATGTTACAAATCAACTCAGCACTCAACAACATTGACTGCTAAAAAACACTTGACTTGTATTTTCTTTTATCGTATGTTATGAGTATAATTAAAGATTATTACATTATTTTTAATAAGTGAGGTATCAGGATGAAAATTAATGATAAAATATTAAGCATCCCCCCTTATATTTCGACTAGCTGGAGGCATGTAAAATCTCTCCAAATGAAAGGACCTTTTTTAGTCATCACTTTAATGGGCGGCGAATCAATTAACATTCCTAACCTTAAAGGAGAAGTAATTGAGCAAATCTTCAGTGCCCATGCTGAGTATTTAGAAAAATCTATTGATTCTCAAGAGGAGAGTGATCCTACTTTATCTCAAGCCATGTTAAATACCGATCAAGGCGAAGTGCCTTTTAAGCTAGGAATTGGCTCTATCGATGGTATGGGCAATCCCTTAATTCATAATCCAGCACAACGCGATGCTCCCGATATTCCTAAGCAAATTTTAGAAAAAATTGCAGCTATCGCTAAAATTATTTCTCCAGAAGAGCTGAATGTATTGCCTAAAGCAGAATTAGACTGTAACTGTCTTCACTGCCAAATTGTGCGCACCATCAATATAGCTGTGGAACCAGAAATGATGACCGCTATGAACGCAGAAGAAGAGGAAGTTAAAGAGGAAGAACTAGTCTTCCAACAATGGGATGTGACCCAAGCAGGTGATAAGCTATTTAATGTGATGAACAAATTAGATACGCAAGAAAATTATAGAGTTTATTTAGGACATCCTGTGGGCTGTACTTGTGGAAAATCAAGCTGCGAGCATATAGTAGCTGTCCTTAAAAGTTAAAAACTTATTATTTTCCCTAGCTAATCCCCCATTTTTCTTTTGTCCGTAAATACTTCAAATTAATGCATCGCACTATTTTTTATCTTTTTCTTTAAAGAAAAAATTGTCTGATGCATTAATTCTATCCAAACCTCCTAACTTCCTTGACAATTTTTAATCTAGTCCATAAAATTTTTATCTATAACTATTACTTTTAGGAGCCAACTGATGAATCAAGCAGCCTTGTACTTGCTGGCAACTTTCTTCTTTACTCAATGTCTCAGCCAGCCTGTTTATAGCGACTTAGAAAAAACATCCTATTCTTCCCATCATCTCCCCTCAAATCTCAATCCAGATTCTTCTGCCACCGCACAACCTTTTACAGCTTTTACAGGACGCACTCTAAAAAATAAGGTAAGAATCCGCCTTCAACCTAATTTAGAAGCACCTATTTTACGTGAAAGCAATAAAGGAGATTTATGGATTGTTGTAGGAGAAAGGGATGATTTTTATGCTTTAGCGACTCCTGAGGACCTTAAAGGATATGTTTTTCGCACTTATGTATTAGACAACACTATTGAAGGAAACCGTGTGAATGTACGCCTAGAGCCTAATCTAGAGGCCCCTATTATTGCCCAACTTCAAACCGGTGACAAAGTTGATGGTCAAATTAGCGCTCTTAATAATAAATGGCTAGAAATTATTCCCCCTGCCTCTACCAATTTTTACATCGCTAAAGAATATATTGAAAAAATAGGCAACGCTGATTTAAAAGCCTCTTTAAATCATAAACAAAAAGAAGGGGTTAGCCTACTTGAAAGCACACTTACCCATAGTCAGCAAGAATTCCTTAAGCCATGGAATCAGATTAATTTAGAGAAGATTAATGATAATCTTAATAAAATAATTAACAATTACTCCGACTTTCCAGAAATCCAAAGTAGAGCAAGAGAATTATTAGCCACTATCCAAGAAGATTATTTACAGAAAAAGATCTATTATCTAGAGAATCTTTCCACTCATGCCGAGCAACTCCACACTTATAACAAGACACTTTCTAGCAAGGTGGCTTTACAAGAGCAAAGAATTGCTGAGCTAGAACAAGCTAATCAACCCGAGCTTCTTAGCAACTCCCCTGTAGCTTCAAGTAGCTATATTGCTGATAGAATGAGTGCATGGCTACCAGTAGAAAATCAATTATATGAAACATGGGCAGAAATGCATGATAATCAGCCTATCTCGGCTTATTATGAAGACCAGTGGCAACAAGCCAGCACAATAAAAGGCGTCATCCAACTTTATGATCGATCTGTTCGTAACAAGCCAGGTGACTTCGTGCTTTTAAATCCAACTACCCAGCTTCCTATGGCTTATCTTTACAGTACGCAAGTAAATCTGCAAAACTATTTAGGTCGTGACATTACACTAAAAGCCTCTCCTCGAGATAATAATGATTTTGCCTATCCTGCCTTCTTTGTTCTTTCGATAGAGTAAAAAGCCTTTTTATTAGGGCGCTGAAAGGCGCCTCATTACTTTAGGCAAATTATCTTTTCTACAAAACTTCAAAGCTATTGAAAAAACAGCCAAGTGCTTATCATTTTTTATTCATTGACAGATAACCGCGTTTGTAATGGAGTCTCTTCCAGCTCTGAAATATTTGTAGGCATATTTGTCGACCTCCGTGTCTTTATATCTACAGTTTCAAGTAGCTCAATTTCATTTTGCCCACCCACTCCAAGATCTTTAAACTTCCTAGCCGTCACTAACACTCGGCCTTCAAAAGAGCCTACGGTCTTGTTATAAGCTTCTACAGCTCTAGTTAAGCCTTTTCTTACATCTTCAAAATGTTCACTCATAACTTGCAAGCGATCATATAATTGGCGGCCTAATTGGCTAATCGCCTGAGCATTTTCGGCAATCAGCTCTTGCCGCCACCCATAAGCCACGGCCCGCAGCAAAGCTATCAAAGTAGTAGGGGTAGCTAAAATAACCTGTTGATCTACTCCATGTTCGATTAAAGAAGGATCATGTTCTAGTGCTGCACTAAAAAATGTTTCTCCTGGAAGAAAAAGGACGACAAATTCAGGTGCTGGCTGAAACTGATCCCAATAAGCTTTTGCAGAAAGCTGATTGATATGAGTACGGACCTGTTTAGCATGCTCTTTTAACTTCATAATTTTATCCGTTTCGTTAGGCATCTCTAAAGCCTCTAAATAAGCTTGCAAAGGCGATTTTGCATCCACTACGATCTGTTTGTTATTAGGTAGATTAATAATAAGATCAGGTCTTAGACGTCGCTCATCCTGGGTAGAACTTTCTTGCTGCAAAAAGTCGCACTTTTCAACCATCCCGGCCATTTCTACGACCCGTCGTAATTGAATTTCCCCCCAGCGCCCCCGCACATGAGGCATACGCAATGCTTTTACTAAATTTGCCGTTTCTTGCTGTAGCTGCGCATTAGCAGTATATAAGCTTTTTACTTGCTCAGTGAGAGTAGCGTAAGCTGAAACACGAGATTTCTCTAAATCTTCAATCTTGCTATCAAATTTTTCTAGTTTCTCTTTGATGGGTTTAACAAGCTCGTCAATGGCTGCCTCACGCATTTTTAAATCCCCTTTAGCCCCCTCTTGCAATTTTTCAAAACGAGCAGCAGCTAACTCCAAAAACATCTGCGAACTTGATTTTAGAGCCTCTGCTGAAAGAGCATTAAAGGTATCAGTAAATTTTTGCTGAGCTTGATCCAAAAGCTCAAGCTTTTCTTGCATTTGCTGAGCTTGATGAGTTAATTGCGTTTCTAATTCCACAATTTTACTTCTTTGAAAGCTATTTTCTTCGCGAAAATTTTGAAGCTGTATTTCTTTACTTTCTAAGCTCTCTCGCCATTCTCGTCCCTGTTGTTCTAGCACTCGACATTTTTCCATCCATAAAGCTTTTTCGCTCTGTTTATCTTTACACTTTAAAAGTGTCCAAATAAAACTCACTCCTAAGGCGACTATTACCAGCGCTAATACCCCATCTACCAGATAATCCATCTGCTTAACCTCCCCTCAAACTAAATGAAATGCCCTTATCCTAGCACTTCACAAGAAAAAATTGCGATAAAACTGTTCCCCTGCCCGAATCTAAATGGGCAAATAAAATTCGATCGAGCAAAGAGGCAATCACACACACGTAAAGGCCTACATTCACTCTATCTTCGCCTCCTAGCCTTTAATACCAGGTAAGCGGCCATCACGCCTGACCAGCTTTTAAGGAGGGATTTTATACAAAACAGTTAACATTATTGTTACTTAAATAAAAACCTACATTTTTCTAAGGATTTATAAAAACCTTACCTCATCATGTAATTGTTAGAG
Organism: Neochlamydia sp. S13; assembly: GCF_000648235.2. NCBI lineage: Bacteria > Pseudomonadati > Chlamydiota > Chlamydiia > Parachlamydiales > Parachlamydiaceae > Neochlamydia > Neochlamydia sp. S13. Next base: position 1,741,158 of record NZ_AP017977.1, read on the forward strand.
CAAAAAAATAGCCTACAAACTATTTAGAAGGCAAAGCAGTTTAGATTATGGATCCTCTACCGCTACTATAAATTTCTCGCCAAAATTCCCTTTTATGCTCGATCATTGTGGCTATTTTTTAGCAATCGAATAGAGTAGGTTAAGAGATTTTACCTATCTGATGATGACATAGGAGTTTTTAAACGCTCGCCAAGAAAGCAAGCTTTTGTCGATAAAAAAATTCAGCGCTTCGTTGATTATGACATTTATCATAAGATTAACGTCATAATTTTACTTTAATATCTAAAGAGGGCTTATACAAAGCTTATGAGGGAGTAGATAGAAAAGTTTTGCGTCAAAGAGGCTGATCTCTTGGAGGGGGGTTAACTAAGACTAGCTCTTTTGATAACTAGTCAAAAATAGACTCTTATATGCTATGATCTTTGCTAAAACTCAATGAATTCTATGTGGCTTAAATATTTCAATTTTTTAAATCTTTTCTAACCTATAAAAATTGTGCAAACAGATAAAAAAGAAATAATAAATATCCGGTAAATTTTTATTTAGATAAAAAGAGATTGATGTATTGTAAGAAAATTAGGTAGAATAGCAAAAAAAAATTATTTTATGCTACATTCTTCCAACCGCTCTTTATGGCTTATTCCCTTAATTTCTATTTTCTTGCTAACCCCCTTTAGTTCTACCCTTGATCTGGCAATAGCACGCTATTTTTTTGATAACGGCCATTTTCAATCCAATAGCTTTTTAAATTTTCTTTATTCTTATGGAATGGTTCCAGGCTGGATCTTAACTTTATTTGCTTTATTATTTTTGGTTTTATCTTACCTTCATCCTTTCTGGAAATGTTGGCGACCTTATGCCCTTATTCCTCTTTTAACGATGATTGTAGGAGCTGGCATCATTGTAGACTTATCGCTAAAGGGTCATTGGGGACGCCCGCGTCCTAAGCAGCTTGAAGAATTTGGTGGCATCCAACATTTTAGGCCTTTTTACCAACCTAATTTCTTCCATCAACCCGAACCTTCTAAATCTTTTCCCAGTGGCCATTGTTCGATGGGCTTTGTTTTCTTATCGCTTACCCTGATAGGACGGCGGTTAAGACAGCGTTGGCTTTATTGGTGTGGCACTTTTACTTCGGCGATTTTAGGAGCTCTACTAGGCTATACCCGTATGGCCCAAGGAGGACATTTTTTTACTGATGTTATTTTTGCAGCGGCTTTTATGTGGTGGACAGCTCTCTTTTTTGATTGGTTGATATTTGAGCAACGGATAGCAGATGAAAAGTTTGACAAAGAAACAGTATGAATTATTGAGTTACATAAAAACCTATCTTCAAACGCACCATTATGCCCCCAGCTATCGAGAAATCATGCAGCATTTCTCTTTTTCTTCTCTAGGCACAGTGTATAAATATATTACTATTTTAAAAAGCAAAGGCCTGCTGGAGTCAAAAAAAAAGAGCAGTCGCTCACTTTCTTTACTTCATGACTATCCCACAAAAAAGAACTTCTCTAGCTTATCTTTACCTTTCATTGGTTACATTTCTGCAGGAGAACCTATTGAGACTTTTCCTAAAAGTCTTTCTTTTGAAGTGCCTAGCTCTTTGGTTACCATGCCTGAAGCCACCTACATTCTTAAAGTGAGAGGAGATAGCTTAGTGGAAGAACTTTTGGCTGATGGAGATTATTTAGTGGTAGAAGCACGCCAAGAAGTCCAGGCAGGAGAAACAGTATTGGCTCTTTTAAACCAAAATGATGTCATTATAAAAAAATATTTTCTAGAAGATGTTTATGTCCGCTTAGTCAGTCGTAGTCTTCACAACCACCCTGTCATCCTAAGAGAAGAAGATATCATGGTTCAAGGCGTGGTAGTAGCGGTTATTAGAAAAAATTTTTAAAAGCCTTTCTCAGCCTCACCTCTAAAATGAAAAACAAGCTAATGGATGAATAGATAGGAGCACAAACCGCAATTAAAGAATCTATTAAGCTTCTTGACAGCCTAAACATCATCATACAACTAAGGCTCGTGAGTGAAAAGATCTTTGCCAATCCAATAAATAAGCTTTACCTCTCCTTAAAAGGAGTATAAATTAAGCGGCTTATAGCTAAAATTTATCAACAATTTGTTAGACTAGATTTCATCTTCATCTTCTTCGGGCTCCGGCTCGTAATCCTCCAGAGCTTTAGCTTTTTTGCCTGCAATGATTCTTGCTAGCGATAATACCCAGGCTACGATCAAGTAAATCCAAGATAAAGCAAAGAAAACTAACGCAAAATGGGTCAAAAGTCCATAAATAATGAAAACAGCTGCCACCACGGTAAAAAACACCACTTGGAAAGTAGCTACGCGCATATGCAAATTCTTTAAGCTTGGAAATTTCCATCGGCTAACCATAAAGTAGCCGATAGTAATCATCATAAAAAATAGAATCCATGCCCGGGTTATTTCCTGTATGGAAATGAAATGATGGAATTCCTCGGATATTAAAAAGAGGTTTCCTGAGACTGCCGCTGCGGCCGCTGCGGGAATAGGCAGGCCTGTAAAGTTTTTTGGTTTCTCTTCTAAAGGGAAATCAATGTTGAGAATAGGGCTTGGGCGGTTGTGCACGCTGAAGCGAACGAGACGTAAAACTCCACATACAGTATAAATCATGGCTCCGGTGGTAAGGAAAAATGAAAGCTCGGTGCCAGGAGATAACGCTAGGCTTTTAAGAATAATAACCGAAGGGCAGACGCCGAAAGTAATGGCATCAGCCAACGAATCAAACAACCCTCCAAATTCGCTTTGCGCTTTCATTGCGCGAGCAACAGCTCCATCTAATAAGTCAGCAAAAGCTGCTAAGAGAAGGATAGCCGCCGCTTCCGTCAAGGCTTGCGCAGAGACTTCCCCACGAGTTATCATGCTAATCTTAAATATTACAAAAAGACCGCATGTTAAGCCAAAGGCTGTAATTACATTAGGCAGCAGATAAACTTTTTTCATAGATGAACCAAATAATAGGAAAGTTATAGTACAAAAAAAAAGACTACAAGTACAGAACGAAAAGATTATCCGCCCTAAACATGCAAAGGTCTACCTGTTCATCCTTCTTTCCCTTTCATTTATATAAAAACAAATTTTTACCTATTACACTTTACTAAGCAATTTGCCTCTTTGCGCTATAAGTGTGAATCTGGTATACCTAGATCATTTTTAACATCTATTTAAATAAAATAGGCTCTCAAGAAGGTTATTAACCTTTAAATTTATAGGCCCCTATGGCAAAAAAACCTCCTTCTCTTCAACGTGTCGCGGACAAATATCTTGATTTTACAGTTACAAAAGCCCTAGAAATTCCAGAGCTCCAATGTTTTTTAACTGAGCTAGTACACACACCTACCGGAGCCCAAATCATGCATTTGGGAAACGAAGACCCTGAAAACCTTTTCTGTCTATCTTTTCAAACGCTTCCCAATTCTTCCAATGGGGTGGCTCATATTTTAGAACATACAGTTTTATGTGGCTCAGAAAAGTTTCCGGTCAAAGACCCCTTTTTTGCGATGACTCGTAGAAGCCTCAACACCTATATGAATGCCCTTACAGGTCAGGACTTTACATGTTACCCTGCTGCTTCTCAAGTTCCAAAAGATTTTTATAATCTTTTAGAAGTCTACCTCGATGCGGTATTTAAACCTAACCTTAAATACTTTAGCTTCTTACAAGAAGGGCACCGCCTTGAATTTAGTAATCCTACAGATCCCCACTCTCCTTTAGAGTATAAAGGAATAGTGTTTAATGAAATGAAAGGAGCAATGGCCTCACCGATGTCTCGCCTAGGCGAAGCTTTAAATCAAGCCATGTATCCTAATACCATTTATGGATATAATTCAGGCGGCGATCCAAAAATTATTCCTTCCTTAAGTTATAATGAACTTGTAGAGTTTCATCAAAAATATTATCACCCCAGTCGCTGCCTATTCTTCTTCTACGGCAATTTACCGCTTGTGGAACATTTAGACTTTATTACTCAGCATACTTTGAGGTGGGCTAATAAAGCTTCTCCCTTACCTCCCATTCCTTTCCAACCTCGGTTTTCTATTCCCCACTATGTACATGAATTTTACCCCATCGCTTCTCATGAGCCCACCGAAAATAAAACAATGCTTGCGCTAGGATGGCTGACTTGCCACATTCTAGAACAGCATGAACTGCTAGCGCTTAGTATTATAGAGATTATTTTGATGGATACGGATGCATCTCCTTTAAAAATGGCTCTACTAAAGTCGGGTTTATGCAAAACGGCGAGTGCTTACATGGACACAGACATTCATGAAGCACCCTTTATAATCATTCTTAAAGGCTGCAAACCTGAAAGCGCAGGCCCAATAGAGAACCTTATCAAAAGCACTTTAATAAAAATTACTAAGGAGGGAATTTCTTTAAATTTGATAGAAAATGCTATGCATCAATTAGAATTTTTCCGCAGTGAAATCACAGGCGATCAATCCCCTTTTGGGCTTTCCTTGTTTATGCGTGCAGCCCTTTTAAAGCAGCACGGCGCTAAGCCAGAAGAAGGGCTCATGATCCATACCCTTTTCGACAGGCTGAGGCAGCATCTTACAGATAACCCTCACTATTTAACTAACTTAATTCACAAATATTTTATTGATAACCCTCATTATGTACGCCTTATTTTAGAGCCTAGCAAAGAGCTTGAATCTCAAGAGCTGGAGCACGAAAGAGCTGCTCTAAATAAAATTCATCAATCTTTATCAGTTAAAGAGATAGAACATCTATTACAACAAGCAAAAGAACTTACCGCTTTCCAAAAAGCTCAAGAGGAAGCGTGTTTAGATATTTTGCCTAAGCTTTCTTTAGAAGATATTCCTGTACATGGTAAAGACTACTTATTAAACCAAGAAAGGATAGGCAATTTCCAAGTATTCACTCATTCTTGCTTTACAAACCGAATCATCTATGCAGATCTAATTTTTAATTTACCCAATATGGAAGAGACGGATTTATTTTACGCACGCCTCTTTACCCTTTTACTGCCTCAAATGGGATGCGGTGGAAGAAATTACATGGAAAATCTTGAATTCATTCAAGCTCACCTAGGAGGAATAAATGGCTTTCTATCTCTTAACATTCAAGCCCACGACTTTAATAAAATCTCACCTACCTTATCGCTAAAAGGGAAAGCTCTTTATCGTAAAGCACCCCAGCTTTTTCAACTTCTTCATGAAATGGCTACCTCTACAGATTTTAAAGATCTCCCACGCGTGAAAGAAATTCTGCAAAAACATTATACGACCTTAGAAAGCTCTATCAACCAAAATTCTCTTCGCTATGCTACTAATCTTTCTGCGGCAGGACTTAGTATACCCTCTCATATTTCTAATCACTGGTATGGACTAGAATACTTTTGGAAAATCAAAGAGCTAGCCTTGAATTTTGAACTTCATAAAGAAATTTTAATCGCAAAGCTTATAGAAATGAAAGACAAGCTTTTAGCCACTGACAACCCCCACTTAGTACTTTCTTGCGATGCTAAAATTTATGAGGAGATTAAAGCCCAAAATTTTTATGGTCTTCTAGAGATGCCACTTCATTCTTATGAACCTTGGAAAGGAGACTTCATCCTCTCTCCCGTCGCTTCTCAGGGACGCACGATTTCGGCGCCTGTGGCTTTTATTAGCAAAGTTTTCAACACAGTTCCTTATATTCATGAGTATGCGCCTGCTCTAAGCATTGCTGCCTTTTTATTTGATAATTTAACTTTACATCCAAGCATTCGTGAACAAGGAGGAGCCTATGGGGGAGGGGCTGTCAGCAATGCAATGTCTGGTAATTTCTATTTTTATTCATATCGTGATCCCCATATTTTTAGTACATTAAATGCATTTGAAGCCTCGATCAATCATATTCTTCTGGGCGAATTTGATGATGAGGATGTAGTCGAAGCTAAATTAGAAATGATTCAAGCAATGGACGCTCCTGTTTCTCCAGGGAGCCGTGCCGATTTGGCATATAGCTGGCTAAGAGAAGGAAAAACTGCCGCTGTGCGGCAAACCTTCCGCACCAAACTTTTAGCATTAACAAAACAAGAGATCATAGAGACGGTACAAACTTTTATTGCCCCTAACTGGCAAAAGGGAGCAACGATTGCTTTTGCAGGAAAAGAGCTTCTGGAAAAAGAAAATGCTTTATTAGCTGAACATCATCGCTCTCTCTTGCAAATTGAGACGATTTAAGGTTTTCTCTTTCTAGCATTTTCTATGCAACATCGAGCATTAATGGATCGAGGATAACATACCTATTAATATAAGATGAGCTCTAGCTAGTAAGTAAGGAAGGCTCCTCGCTCGCTTATAATAAGCTTACGTTAAACTCTTAGTAATTTTATCTGGGGAAAAAGATGAAAACTGAAGAAAAAAAAGAATCAGCTTTCTAAGCTTTAATCTGATCGCTTAAATTTTTAACTTTATTTCTTTTTAACTCTATTAGATAGGTGAGAGGTCTTAGAGCAGCTGTTTAAGTCATTAGGCTTTGAAAAAAATTATGGCTTCAATTCAAGAGGTGCGCCCGTATGATAACTATAAACTTCCTTTTTATCACACAAAAAGCAGCTTTCCCCAAGCATAGAATAATCTAGTCGAAAGAGTAGGATGTATAAAGCATGCATAAAATTTAAGATTTTTTCGTTCAAAGATAATAGGCTTTTTAAGCTACTTCTTATGCGGCCTGGTAATTTATAAAAACCCCTACTGTTAAGTAGAAAGACACCTTTCAGAGGGCTGGATATGTAGACTAAGTTTTTTTTAAAGCATATAATAAAAAGCCTAGGTAGAGAATAACCTAGACTTTTTAGAGCATAAATTTGAAAAGATGCAAAATTAAACAGCTTTTCGGATATTTTTCTTCTTAAGAGCTGATTCGGCATACTGTTTCATGTCTTGTGCATGAATAACCCATGCCGCACCTTTACGCTGAGCTTTTAACATACCTACACGGGTGGCATAATAGATTTTTTGCGCTGGGACGCTCAGCATCTTAGCTACCTGATTAACCGAATAGTATCCTTTATTATTATCAAACAACAACTCACCATTAAAGGTAGATTTAGAGCGCGAATACTTTTGCTTGCGATAAGCTTCCAGATCATCTAAATGGATCGTCCAACGGGTAGTCTCTTTACTAGCCTTCAATTTATTTAATTTAATGGCCACATAGATAGCTTGGCGTGTTACTTTGTTAAGTTTGGCGGCTTCGGTAATTGAAACCAACTTATTTTCAAACTTCTGATTATCCTTAGGTTTGGTCATGGTTTTAATCTCCAAAATTTTCTGTTTAATAATTTGTGGTAAATATATTTATGATATTTTTTTTCAGTCTTGCGAACATCTGTGCCTACATCTTAAGCAATTTAAGATGCTTGGCTCACATTTTCAGAGACTTATATTTTATTGTTTTCTAAAAAGGCCTTAAAATTCTTTAACTTAAGGTAATAGTATTGCATAAAAAAGAATTGAAATCAAGCTTTTCTTTATATGAAATTTAAATTTTTTTTATTAGCTATTTACCTCCTGTCAATTGATGTTCAAGGCGTTAAAAACCAATAGAAATAAAGAAGACAAGCCTCTATAATGAGTTTTTAGATTTTTATCAGGAGAAAAGGATGTCTGGGGTTAAAAAGACCATATTTTTGTTATTATATTTGCTGACCTCTTTCCTCTCTGTAGCAGAAGGCAAGCTGCCCGATTTAACTCCTGCTATACTATCTACCAAGCTGAATGAAATTATGAAAACACATGCTTCTCATAAAGAGCTTACACCTGTCCTCATTGAAAGAACTTTAAATAATTACCTCGAAATACTCGATCCTAATAAAAGTTATTTCATTGAACCTGATATCGCTCAATGGCTGCACCCTTCTAGCCATTTACTCGATCAGATTCTGCAGGATTATCATCGAAATAATTTTAGCCAATTTGAGCAAATTCACCAGATCATGATTCAAGCCATTAAACGTCGTCAGACATTGGAAGAAAAAATTGATATAAGCAACCTTCCTAAGCAGGTGCGAACAGATGAATTTAAAGAGATGAAATGGACTCTTACTGAAAAAGAGCTTTTAGCTAGGTTAGAAAGAATAAAAGCTTTGCAAATAGAGGCTTCGGAAAAACTAACCCCCGATCAAAAAGGTAAAACCCTTAAACGCATCCAGAAACGCCAAGCAAAATATGAAGAGGATATTCTAGTTACAAACTCTTTAAAACACGAGCAATTCTTACTCGCTAATATTCTTAAAGCGACCGCTTCTGCCTTAGATAGCCATACTGCCTATTTTACACCTGATGAGGCAGCCCAGTTCATGATTCATGTGCAACAACGTCTTTTTGGGATTGGAGCCCAGCTAAGAGATGATCTGAATGGTTTTAGTATTATTAAGATTATCGAAGGAGGTCCCGCGGCAGAAAACAAAATGCTTAAAATTAAAGATCGCATTATCGCTGTAAATGGTGAATCTGTGGTGGGCCTAGACATTACGGATGCTGTAGAGCTCATTCGAGGAGAAGAAAACAGCCCTGTAACTTTAACAGTAATCCGAGAAGTACCTGAAAATGAGAATAAGATAAATGAAGAAAAATTGGATGTAACGCTTAATCGCGGCGAAGTGGTTCTTAAAGACACGCGTTATGAATCTTCTTACGAGCCATTTGGGGATGGAGCCATCGCCTATCTAAAGCTCTACTCATTTTATCAAGATCCGGAAAGCTCATCGGCAAGTGATTTAGCTGAGGCACTTAAAAAAATTAGAAGAGAGCAGCATGTCAAAGGGGTGATTCTTGATTTGCGCTTTAATTCAGGTGGGCTGCTTTCCCAAGCAGTTGAGGTTACTGGCCTTTTTATTACCAAAGGAATTGTGGTTTCTATCAAAGACGATACAGGTAAAATCCAGCATTTACGAGCATTAGAAGGACGTAGCGTTTGGGAAGGTCCTTTAGTGGTTCTAACCAATCGAGCAAGTGCTTCTGCCTCTGAAATTGTAGCCGGCACTTTGCAAGATTATGGACGCGCTATGATCGTAGGAGATGATCATACTTTCGGAAAAGGTTCTTTTCAAACCTTTACTCTTAACACTACCATTCAAAACCATGCAGTCAATCCTCAGGGTGAGTACAAAGTTACACGAGGCCGCTACTACACAGTATCGGGGCGCACCCCTCAATTGACCGGAGTCACCTCAGATATTGTAATCCCTGGGCCTTTAGCGGAAATGGAATTAGGAGAACAGTATGCGAAATACCCTTTAGAAAACGATCAAATAAAATCTAACTTTCATGATGATCTTGCTGATATCCCTTTTTTTCAAAGAGAACAGCTGCGTATGTTTTATAGTTATGACCTACAACCTCGCCTAAACACCTATCAACCTTATGTGGAACAACTCCGAAAAAATGCTACTTATCGCATCGAAAAAAATCCTAATTATCAAAATTTTTTGAAAGAATTAAAAAAGAAAGAAATTGCAGATGAGGAAGAGCCTGCAGAATTTGGCCAAAATGACTTACAATTGACAGAGGCTTATAATGTGATGAAAGATGTAATACTTCTCATGCAATAACCCTTTAAACAATTTAAAATAATTAAAGATTTGCTAGAGCTCCAGCTTAAAGTGTGCAGTTTATATTAAGTTTAACAATTTTTACTTAATGGGCATCTAGAAGGTGTATCCTTCATCTTCCTCTATTTCGTTCATCTAGTTTCCCTTGAATTCTATGGGCCAATCAAGGAAAATAACCTTTCGATCGTAGATTAACTTATAAGGATTTTAGAAATGACTGTTCGTGTACGTATAGCTCCCTCCCCTACAGGCGATCCCCACGTTGGAACCGCCTACATGGCACTTTTTAACCTCATCTATGCCCGCCATCATCAAGGAAAATTTATTTTACGTATTGAAGATACTGATCGTTCACGTAGTCGTCCTGAATATGAGCAAAACATTTATACAGCCCTACAATGGTGCAATATTCAATGGGATGAAGGTCCTGATGTAGGAGGTCCTTATGGTCCTTACCGCCAATCCGAGCGTTTTGAAATTTATAAAAAATATGCCTATGAGCTTGTCGACAAGGGTCGAGCTTATAAATGCTTTTGCACGCCAGCAGACTTAGAAGAAATGCGTGAATTAGCAACTAAGTTAGGCGGCCGGCAAGGTTACGATCGCCGGTGCCGAAATTTAAGCGCGGAAGAAATCCATCAGCGTGAAACACAAAACCTTCCCTATGTTATCCGTCTCAAAATGCCTTTAAAGGGAGAATGTGTGTATGAAGATCATATCAAAGGCCGTATCACTTGTCCGTGGGCCGATATTGATGATCAAGTTCTTCTTAAATCTGATGGATTTCCTACTTATCACTTAGCAAACGTGGTAGATGATTATCTTATGAAAATTACACATGTAATCCGGGGTGATGAATGGATGAGCTCCACTCCTAAACATATTTATCTATATGAAGCTTTTGGCTGGGCATCGCCTACTTTTATGCATATGCCCTTATTGTTAGGAAGAGATGGAAAAAAGTTATCTAAGCGTAGGAATCCTACCTCTATCTTTTATTACCGGGATTCTGGTTACCTAGCAGAAGCCTTTGTTAACTTCATGACATTGATGGGCTATAGCATGCCTGGTGATAAAGAAATCTATGCTCTAGACGAAATTATTCAAGAATTTGATTATAAACGCATCGGTGTTTCTGGAGCCATATTCGACGTGCAAAAGCTGGCCTGGATCAACCAACAGTATCTTATAAAGAATATCCCCGAGAACAAGCTATGGGAAAGATTACGTCAATGGAATTTTAGTGATGAATATATGCAAAAATTAATGCCCTTATGTCATTCACGTATTAAGACTTTCGGCGAATTTATGGAATTATGTGATTTTTTCTTTATTAATCATCTCAAGTACACACCAGAGATTTTTACTGTTAAAGGAATCGCCTATCATCAAACTCCTCTGATTTTACAGGGGATGATATGGCATATGGACGAAAATGAAAATTGGGGAAGTACAGGAATAAACCAGGCTTCAAGGAGTATGGCAGAACTATTTGGTGTAAACCATAAGAAAACCATTATGCCTCTTTTATTTGCTAGCTTAATGGGAAAATTACAAGGTCCTCCTTTATTTGATTCTGCCGCTATATTGGGAAAAGATCGCACACGTGCTAGATTTTTAGAATCCATTGAATTTTTAGGTGGTATTTCTAATAAGAAAATGGATGCATTAAAAAAAGCTTGGCAGCAAAAAGATGCTAGACATCTTATTGAATTGCCTGAGAGTAGTTAAAGAGAACTCGACCAGCTATTAGCCAATGAGGGAAACTATGCTATTAAAATTTGTGAACATGTTTCATTCTATTTTATCCTTTACCATGGATGGGACTTATAAATGGATCCTGGAAGCAATAGGAATTGTATTGCTTGTTTTAATTATTAATTTCTTTGCCAAACGCGGCTTAGAGAAGCTACACCTCTATTTTGAAAGAACTAATCAAATTTGGAAAGATAGCTTTGTTCAATCTTTTTATCGCCCCTTAAGTGCTTATATATGGTTTTATGCCTTTTTTCAGCTTATTGACTTAATCAGTCACCGTGTGTTTGAGGGGACTATTTTTTCCAACCTGCCTAAAGTTCTTTCTATTGGCCTTGTTTCAGCCATCGCCTGGTTTCTTATGCGCTGGAAAAAAGCCATTATTTTCAATATGCATTTGCAAAGCCTCAAGCATGATCAGCCTATCGATTCGGGAAAAATTGATGTCATTAATAAAATGTGGACCATCATCATTTTATTTCTTGCTGCTCTATCGGTATTAGAAATAACAGGCCAGAATATTAACACGTTAATTGCCTTTGGAGGGGTCGGCGGCCTTGCAATTGCTTTTGCTTCCCAAGAAATGATCGCTAACTTTTTTGGCGGTTTAATGGTTTACGTTACCCAACCTTTTACGGTGGGAGACTGGATTAACCTACCTGAGCGCAAGATGGAAGGAAATGTAGAAGAAATTGGTTGGTATATGACACGCGTTCGTACCTTTGAAAAGCGCCCTATCTATATTCCAAATTCTATGTTTTCCAAAGTGGTCGTGATGAACCCAGCTAGAATGAGCCATCGCAAATTTGATGAGATAATTGGAATTCGCTATAGTGATATGCCCGTTGCTCGGCATATCATCAGTGATATAACAACAATGCTTATTGACCATTTCCACGTCGATAGAAGGTTAGGCCCGACGGTTAATTTAGAGGGCTTTGGCAGCTACGCTGTTAATATTCATATTTCCGCTTATTTATTAGATATCGATCATAGAAGCTACATTCAAGCAAAGCAAGAAATCCTATTTTCTATCTACAACATTTTAAATAAGCATGGTGCAGAAATTGCCCTCCCAACTTCGCTTCAGCTTTATAAGGAAGTATAGAGGCTTTGCCTTTCAAAAGGGGGAGAGTAGTCCCCCGGTTAGCGTTTAAGAAATATTTCCATGAATAAAACCTGGCGGGTTAACTAATAAGGCCTCAATATATTATCCCCATCAACAAATTGATTTTAATTTAGTCTTTGCCATAACGATAAAAGAGACGCTATTCAATAACCCTTCAAGGCTTTCAGACCATCTATCCTAGGGAGCTCGAGCTGACCAATCAGCGGATAGAGTTCATTAGAGAATATTAAAATGGCAAATTGAGCGATTCATAAAAAACTAGTCAAGCTGAATAGGCTATTTTAAAATTAACTCTCCTCTCAAATTCTTTGAAAAATTTCATGCAAAATTAAAGCTTGCTTTAAAGATAGAGAAGGCGAATAAATATGTTTATATAGATTTCATAAATTTATATTGATTTAAATCACAAACTTAAATAAGGATGAAGATATTGTCTGTACTTAATATGCAGATAAAGTAAAGGTTAATATTTATTATCAAACTAGGAGTTTTTATGATCCCTTTTGATCCAAAAGCCAGTTTAGAAAACGATTTTAATATATTAGTTCCCGAACATGCTTTCAATGCTTTAGTAAACCAAGTAAATGAACAGCAAAAAGCAATTGAGCAGCAAGCCAAAGACTTTGATACAAGATATGAGCAGCAAGCCAAGGTGCTTAATGAAAGAATTGACAGTGTTTTCCAAGAATTCCAAGCAACTAGCCAACAAATTTTAATTAAAAACCAGCAGCTAGAAGAATTAGTTAGAGAACGAAAAGAACTTAGAGAAGAAAATCGCCTGCATGCCGGTAGAATTATAAATTTAACATTCGAAAAAAGAGCTCTGCAAAAAGATAAAGATGCGTTAAGAGGACAACTGGATCTTACTGAGAATGAAAGAGACCAAGCTGTCGATAAAGGCAAAGAAATAGAAAAAGAAAATAATATTTTAAAAACACAAAAAGATGAACTTTTCAAAAAAAATGAAGCTCTTCTCAAAGAGAAAGAAATATTAGAAGATATTAACTCTGTGCATGAAGGTGCAGCGCAAGCTTCTTCACTAATAATTCAAATGCTAAAAGATCATGGAACCAACCTTTTATTTAAAAATCAGGAACTTGAAGCTCGAAATCGGAAAGGTGAAGCTGAAAGGCTAGCGCTTAAAGACGAAAATGATTCTCTTCACTCTCTTCTCACGCAAGAAAAGGATTTAAAGGAAAGAATAAATTTATTAAGCCTGCAGCTTCAGCAAAAAACTAATGAGGAAGAGGAGATACTAAAATTAATGAGAGAGCGGGGAATAAAATTGCACGCCCATACCTCCTTATCTGAAGCAGTGGCGCAATTGTTTGACATTCACCGAGGATTAATTGAAAAGAATAAAGAATTACAAACAACAGTAATCCGTATTGAAAAAATGTTAGGAATAGAAAAGGGCAAAGGCTGTGACGGCATTTTAACAGCTATCAAAGCAACTACATTCACATCAAATAAGCTTAAAGAATTAGGAGACAAGCTTGTTGCCAGCAAGCATTTACAAGCTCATTATACTCCTAACGAAGTTTTAGAAAAGTTAAACTCTCTTTTAAATGATTACCTTGAATTCAAAAAAAATCAACCTATCTTTTGTAAGGAATTAGGAATAAAATCTGATTCTAATGTGGAAACAATTATAAAGAAAATGCAGGAAAAAGTAAGCCATAAAAAGAGCGGTATAAGCGCTCATTTTAGCAGATTAGGTAGATCGACACTTTGCCTTTTATCCTTAGGGTTTGCTAACATAGTATAAATATATTAATGAGTTAATTTATTATCCTTTTAATAAGTCAAATTTACATACAAACGCTTATTAACTGAATATAAATTTCGGGAAATAAGCTTGCTAACTTTTTATAAAAAAGAACAAATCTTAAAATTTAAAAGTAAGGTTTACCTATATGACAGTTAAAAAAATTTATCCGTATATGCAAGGGCGTTCTTTTAATCCCTTTGAAAGCCAAATTAGATTGGTTACAGCAAAATTAGCCCAGTGTGAACAAGATTCATTTGTTCAGAATGTAATAAATCAGATATTTAATATGGAACTCAAACAAATAGAGGCGGAACGTCTGCTGCCGAGTAACATTGTTCATTTACAATTGGATGAATTAGAAAATGACTTTGGGCAACTTCGCGAAGAATATCAACAACTTATTACAGAAAGCAAGGGATTATTAGAAGATTTTTCCTCTGTAAATGCAGCCCTATCTAAGCTTAAACTTGAACAGCATCACCTTAAGAAAGATTTTGAATTAATAAGCCAACAGCAGGCAGATTTAATAGAAGCTTTTAAGGCTATAAAGCAAGCTCGAGAAAGAATTAGCCAAGTTCAAGAGCGAATAAACCAAGAGCTAGAAGAAATAGGACAAATGCAACAACAAATCGGGCAGGAGCAAGAGAGAATAGAGGAAAATCAGAAGAGAATAAGGCGTGATCAAAAATTTTTTCGAAAGGAGGTGGCCAATTTAAACCGAAGCTTTAAAGAAATGAGAGCACAAGTTGATACTCTGATAGAAAAATTTATTCCTATCCAGACTGATGAAAATTTAACTGACGAAGAACTAGCTGAAAAAGCTGCCATTAATAGAGAGCTCATTACTCAAAATTTCATGGTGAAGTTGCAGGAAGAGATAGAGCAAGAATATCAAGAGAAGGAGGCATTGGACTTGCTAAACGTTTACCAAGTAAATGGCCAACAAGCCTATCCATCCGCCATCAAAGATGAAAGCCCTGAAAACCCAGCAGCTGTTCTTAATGAAAATGAGCAGGAAATCCCCTTACCTACCTTGCCAAATCAGCAGGGATGGGCAAACCCCTTCAAAACTTTTGCGGATTTATTCAAGCAAGGTTACAATTCGCTCAAGCATACTGCCAAGAAAACTAATGATTTTGCCTGCAAATCTTCGTTTTTGATTGCTATGGCCTCAGCTAGCTTTTTTGTTATATTTGCTGGGATGGTGTAATCCAAGGATAAGTTAAAGAATAAAATTCTCTTTTACTTCTCTCCGAGGAAAGCGCGGAAGATTAATTCCTAGCTTTCCTCTCATAAAGATCCTCTTACTCTATGCTGGTATGCTACTCTAACGACTCTATCTTTAGCTTCCCTTTTCTTAAGTCGAAAGGTCATTAGCACTTTACTCATGTAAGTTTTTAATTTATTCAACTGTTTATCTCTTAGTTTTTAGCTTCAAAGCTTGCACTGTTCCACTTAAGAAATCCAGCCTTGTGAGTAAGCCAATGAAAAAAAGCTGCCTGTTTTATTTATCTCTCTGGCTTATAAAAAACATTTGAATGTCGGATTAACCTCTGATTCTAAATCATTGGCAGGATAGACCCTTGATTTTTTATAACAAAAAACATTTAGACGATCAAATGTATCTCTTATGAATCCATCCACAGCTCTATTAAAACCTATCTTCTTTAACCTTCCAATTAGTTTACAAGCACCGCTATAACTCAACCTATAACTAAGGGTAGTAAAGTGTAGATCCTTTGAAAATTGAGGAATCATAATTTTATCGTTAATAGAAATACCTGGAGGGTAGATGCTTTTGAAAGCAGGGCCACTGTAATAAAACAAATCCCATCCCAAAGGCAACTCCGGGATTTCAAAAGATTCATTAAAGCGAGCGTCATCTTCTAAAATAATCAACTCGGGTATTTTGTTCTCAATAATGTGGAGCCAAAGATGCATATGCGAAAGAGCACATCCTATAGTCCCCCGATGCTCATTAAAATCATTTTTTATGAACAGCTGTTGAACTTCTGCGGTAATCGTTAACGTAGAACCATCGACTGCTTCCCAACGAGAATAATCAGTGATACCCATTCGCTCTGCTTCTTTAACCCAAGCTATCCATCGTTCGGGATAGCGTTTCAGATTGATAACGGCTACAGGAGAGTATTTCATGAATGCCTCTTTTTAAAAGTTAAAGGCTGCACTATTAATGCAGATTGCCTTTAGGGAGATAATTCCAAGCAAGCTTATATCTCCTAGTGATCTATTCTTGCAGCAATTTATTAATTATTTTCGGTCTAGAATATTTTTCAGGATAAAAGTAAGCGGTCACGGGGTAGGCCCAGCTTTAGAGGTAAGTCTGAGGGCATCTGCAAAACCAAAAATGCTTGCAAATAGCTGTTTTTTCTATTTATTGCACTTTTTGATTTACATTATCTCTTTATTATCAGGAGCTTAAGTAGTTCTACCCCCCGTGACCGCTTACGGATAAAATGTTAAAATAGATTAATCCTTAAAAAGCCTTTCCTATCTCCGAAATGCTCGCCTTAAGATAAAAAAAGCATGTAATAGTTTTCTAGCCAACTTGCAGCATTTAAAGAAGCGCTACTTGCCTTTTTTTAAATAGGAAGCCATAAATTTTTTTAGGAGCTGCCAGACATGACTGAAAATAACGTTGATTATCCTTCCTTACCTCTTAAAAAATCTTTATAAAAATATTAATTTTAAATTGATAGTAAAGTTTCTTTGAAGAGCTTTAAGCATTTTACTATCAAAAATATCAGCTAAACTTATTTTTAGAGTTCAGTTGTTGTTTACTCCTCCCTATCTACCAAAAAATCTTAAGAAAAGCCTAGTGATTATTTTAACTAGTTTTTAAGCGATTTTATTGATACAAAAAGGAGCAGATAGGCTAAAATAATGGGAAATTTAAATTGTTCAACGCATGCTATTATCTTTACCTAACTTAATCTCTTTTTGCCGTATACCTTTGGCTTTTTTATTTTTACAGGAAAATGTCTTTTGGAGAGTGATAGCGATCTTGCTAGCCATGCTTAGTGATGGCCTGGATGGATATCTAGCAAGGCGCCAAAAAATCACTACTAAATTTGGCACTTTACTTGATCCATCCACTGATAAATTTTTTGTAATTTTTGTGGCTATTGTTCTTATTAGCGAAGGTCGATTAATGCTTTGGCAAGCTATCGCTCTGAGTTGTCGCGATATCGCAGTATTAATTTTTGGAGTACATCTTCTGCTTGATAAGCGTTTAAGTCACTATCAATTTCGAGCTATTTGGTGTGGCAAAGTTACTACTTGTTTGCAGTTTATTGTTTTGATAGGGCTAACTTTACAAGCTAGAATTCCCGATCCATTCTTTATTACTTTTATTCTACTAGGACTTTTATCTTTAGTAGAGCTAGCCATTCCTAGAAAGAAAGAGACAGTAGGATAAATTTGGCCTTATGGCTGTCATGGAAGAGCGTCGGTTAAAGGATCAGAAACTAAAACCTATGGATCATTTTTTGATCTAAAAATGTAGGTAATTTTTAGTATTCTCTTGCTACCGATGGTTAAAGAAAAATTCTTCCTAACTTAAAAAAGGGTAGCTTTCCTCAAAATTACTAGCCTTGAAACATTACCTTAGACCTCTAGGCCTCTAGGTGGCCAGATTTTTTCCTAAGCTTTTATATAAGAGGGTGCCTTAAAACCCTTGTTTTACCCTTCTTCTTGTGCACATTATTGAAGAAATTCTAAAGCCCATGGCTTAATTTCTCTAAGGGAGAATTGGATTTATTTATCAATGAGTAAGCTGATGTTAAGCCCGATTGATAAAGTAAAAGAAAGTTTTTAAGATCTCCTCTACTATGCTTTTGATCAACTCTTTGCAATCGCTTACTCTATAAACACATCTCAAAGAGGCAGTTTTCAAAGGGTTGGGTATGCAGGCTTAGTTTTTTAAAGCGCGTAATCTTTAAGCTAAAGGTAAAAATTTAGAAAAAATTTTACTCCAGCTGGATGCGATAAAAGCAAGAAAGCTTAAAAAAAGATTTAAGGAGAGGGTCCTCTACCTTGTTTATCCTTTATGAAAGTTAGCCTGAGACTACAATAGCTTTAGGTACTGCAGGCTGCGTTTGTGCAGGCTCAGAAGGTGCTTGATCTGCTTGCTGTGTTTCTTGAGATCTTACTAGATCATTAAACTGACGACCTAATGATCGACAAGCTACAAACCAAAAGATGATCACCACTAATAAAATAGAAGCTACATATGGAGCACTCATGACTAAATTTCCAAAAAACATTAAAAGTCCCTGATGAATTAAGGATCCTCCTGATTTTCCGAGGCGAGAGCCCACCCCGTCAATAGCTGCTTTTCCTTTCAACTTACATTCATGGCTAAGTGGAATAAAAGCCATTTCTTTTGTTGTGTCAAAAAAGGAGTATTTAGCAGCTTTACTTAGACAATTTTGGGCCGATCCAAAAAACACAGCAATAGCTAAAGGAGTAGTCCCTGTTAACATGATTACCGTATCGGAAAGATGGTTTTGAAAAAACATAAAACAGAAAAAACCAGCTGAGGTCACTAACATAGTTAACGGCGTCACTAAAGCTGTACAGGTCCATCCAAAGCGGCTGATAAACTTAGCCATAAACAACGCGGCAAATGTTGAGACTACGCCTTGAATAGAAGTTAGATTATTTATATAAGTATTGTAATCTTTTGGACTGGAATAAAGATACCTAAGCTGGTCTTTCCATACTACCTCCACGAGATTGATGACTAGATTATAAGAGACGACTAAAATAGCAATACAAATAAGGTACTTGGAATTAGATAAATAAGAAAAGCTTTCGCGAAGGGTTAAGCGTCCTTTTTTCTTAATTTCACGTTTATTCATATGAAAATCATCGAAGCTAGGGTCTACCAACACATAGCGGTTGACCCACCTAAAAGTGCACATGGTGATAATGCCTGAAATGATCACTATGGTGGTTAACATCATGACTGATTTTTCCCAAGCATTACCTATGAACCCCATATGCTGAGAACAAAAGATGCCTAGCTGACCAGCAGCTATCGCAGCAAAATTAGAAGCTATACCGAATGTTCCATAAAAGCGCCGGGCTTCATGAATACGCGTCACCTCGTTGGCAAATCCCCAAAATAAAACACTCATTATAGCAGTGCTCCAAAGTTCTGCTCCCACATAAAAGGTAGTTAAAAGCCAATGACGATACATCGCTATCATTCCTTTAAAACCCGCAGGAAGAAGGCTTTGAAGATAATCTGCACTATGGTTAAATTCTACCACTTCACGCAAAGGATAAAGAAGAAAAGCAAATAACGCATAAAAGATTAAGAAAGCCGAGATCATGATATAAAATACACGTTCTTGGCTAAAAATGTTGGAAATTTTAGTAAAAATAAGAGTAACCACTACTGCCATAGGTAAAAGAACCCATACCTTAATAAATGGTAAAATCTCTGCCCCAGCGGCAGTAATCACCACCGCATCTTTCATGTTACGCAAGATTGTATAGTTAAAACATATTAAGAACAGCATGAGAAGCATCGGCAGCATTTTTTTAAGCTCATGCCGGTGAATAGGCCAAAACAAAGAACGAAGGGCGCCAAACTCGGGGTTAACTAATTGAGTCATCACAACCTTTTGTAAATAAAAAATTTTAACAAATTGATGATATACATTTCAACAAGTAAAACTAAAATTAAAAAATATTAAAAATTCATTTCTTTCTTAAAAAGAAAAAGATAGCAACTTAACGTCATCAATCAAGTCGCTATCTGAATTTAGAGAACAACAAAATAGCATATCGCCTATTTTTTTAGCAGCTACATTCTAGCCGGCTTTCTGTTCCTGCAGCTTTCCCCTATTTGCTAAGGATATCACTTCAGATAAAGTATCTTTTCTTTCAGGCTTTTTTAAAGTCATTTCATTAAAAGCCCCGCCTAGCATACGTGTTGCCATCATCCATATAGCTATAACCGCAAATAGAACAAGAGCTACATAAGGCGCACTGGCAGTAAATGTAGAAAAAAGTAAAAGTAAGGTTTGATGCACAACAGAACCACTAGACTTTCCGAGCCTTGAGCAGACTCCATCAATAGCTGCCTTTCCTTTTAATTTCCACTCGGCTGATAGAGGAATAAAAGCCATTTCTTTGGTAGCATCATACACAGAGTATTTAGCAGCACGACTAAGAATATTTTGTACCGAACCAGCAAAGACTACCAACATAAGAGGAGTCATTCCGGTTAGCACCATGACAACCTCTGCCAAATGTCCTTTCATGAAAAAGAAAAAGAAAAACCCTAAGCTTGTAAAGAAGAGAATGATGGGAGTAAGCATGGCTGTAAAGGTCCATCCCAATACACGCATACTATTCCCGGAAACAAACAAAGCACAAAAAGTAGCAATGACTCCAATAATCGTAGAGATTTGGTTGGTATAAAGACTGTAGTCACTCGGATTAGGATACAGCTCGCGCACTTCATGCTTCCAGATCACTTCGGTAAGGTTAATTACTAAATTATAAGAAAGCACAATAATAGCAATGCATGTAAGATATTTTGATTTAGAAAGATAGGCAAAAGTTTGCCTTAATGATAGCTTTTTATCTTTAAGGTTTTTATCTTCCGTAGCCGCGGCTGCATCGTAGTAGAGAGGATCACTTAGTATACAGCTATTTAACCATCGAAATAAAAAGATAGCCCCCAATCCTGATAAAAGGACCAGGGAAACTAACATTAACAAGGATTGATCCCATGCATCTGTCCCATAGGGAATATTAGGATTATAAGTATGACGACTGATAAAGACAGACACTTGTCCTGCCACCACCCCTGAGAAATTAGCTCCGATGCCAAAGAGACCATAAAACCTTTTAGCTTCGCTCACGCGTGTCACTTGGTTAGCAAACCCCCAAAACAGCACCGATAAAATGGCACTACTCCAGAGTTCAGACATTACATAAAAAATTGTGAAAGTCCAATTGCGAAACATAGCAATCAATCCTTTGCAACCTAAAGGAAGGATTTGTTGCATTTTATCCGCTAAAGAATGAGGATGCAAAGACTCACGAGCGGGATGAAGGATGAGAATGAATATAACAAAGTAACTTAAAAAGCCACCTATCATTATATAAAACACATTTTCTCGAGAAAAGCAACTAGAAAGACGGGTAAATAGGATAGTCATCAATATGGCACTAGGAAACATGACCCACACTTTAATGAAGGGAATCACTTCGGCACCCGAAGACTTAGCAGTAACAACAACAGTATCTTTTAAGGTTCTTAAAATATTATAGTCAAAAGTAATTAAAAAGAAAATTAACAGCATCGGAACGAGCTTTCTTAGCTCGTAATTATGGACGGGCCACAAATAGCTCCGCCATTTACTAAACTCTGGTTCATCTACCGCATTGGACCCTGACATGCAAAACCTTTATTATATTGAAGATATAGCTAATTTTTACGAGTTGAGGGGATTCTAAAAGAAAAATGTGACTCAAAAAAGGATTTTCGAGAATCGGAAGAGCAAAGATTGGAGGGAGAATACTTATCATATTCCTCAAGTTACATTATCTGCTGGCTTTCCCTACTGTAGGGATCATTATACAAAGCTTACAAAAGTAAATTTTACATATATCATAAAACATTCTTTTTTATTATTCAAGGAGTTTTTCCCTCTAACCAAGAGTGGAAAAAACTTAAGCACTTGATAGTTAACAGCTAGAATCTAGATAGCTTTTCTACAAGCCTTTATGCATTAGAGAGAGCTTCTATGCCCGGTAGAGTGCCTGATTCAAGGAATTTTAAAGAGGCTCCCCCTCCTGTAGAGATATAAGTGATTTTTTCCATCAGCCCGGCCTTTTTTAGAGCGGTAATAGAATCCCCTCCTCCTACCAAAGTAGTTGCCGATGAATGAGCCAACTTTTCTGCTATAGCTATTGTACCATTAGCAAACTTGATAGCTTCAATGACACCTAAGGGACCGTTCCAAAAAATAGTAGCGGCCTGTTGGATAGATGCAGAAAATTGTTGAATGGTTTTAGGGCCGATATCAAATCCCTGATGACCTTCAGGAATTCCTGCTTCGCTTGATATCGTAGACACATCAGCTGACTTTTCCACTTGCTGAGCAATAATATGATCGCTGGGTAAAACCACTTGCACTCCCTTTATCCGACTTTCATCTAAGATATCTTTTGCTATATCTACAAATTCTGGCTCATATAAAGAATCCCCGATAGTATACCCTTGGGCTTTCATAAAAGTGAAAGCCATCGCCCCTCCAATTAAAAGAATGTCTACCTTATTTAACAAGGTTTTTAAAAGCTCTAGTTTGGTAGATATCTTGGCTCCTCCTATAATGGCGCAAAAAGGTTTTTTAGCATTTCCTATAAATTTTTCTAAAAATAAAATTTCTTTTTCCATAAGAAAGCCCATGGCTGCTTGTTGCGGGAAAAGCTTAGGTAGGTAATAAGTAGAAGTATGCTTACGATGAGCTGTGCCAAAAGCATCATCTACATAGGCATCCCCTAACTTTGACAGCTGCTGGGCAAAAAAGGAATTATGCTCAGGGTATTCTTCGGCACGATAAAAACGAAGATTTTCTAATAACATTACCTGGCAGGCCCCCAGTTTTTGTACTTGCGCTTCAACGCTTTTACCTACACAGTCAATTGCCATATGTACTGGACGCCCGATTAGCGTAGACAAGTGTTTAGCACACGGCTCTAAAGAAAAATTAGAAATTTTTTGGCCATTAGGTCGTCCTAGGTGGCTCATTAAAATAATGCTTCCGCCTTGTTTAAGAATATATTCAATAGATGGCAAAGAAGCTTGGATGCGTGTATCATCGATAATTCGACCTAATGGATCGAGGGGAACATTAAAATCCACCCGCATTAAAATCTTCTTGTGAGTGACTTGAAGATTTTTAAGAGAAAGTTTTATCGACATGCAATTTTTCCTAGCATAAATGTAATTAGGTTAAATTCTTCTAAAAAATTTAACAGTATGCTCATAATACAAGTAAGGAAAAAAGTGTCAATATTTAAAACCTTTTGGAAAATTTGAATGAATTTAGAAGAGTTAAGAGCAGAATATGCAAAAAAAGTTTTAAGACGCCAAGACCTCGCAGCTAATCCTGTAAAACAATTTCAAGCTTGGCTAGAAGAAGCTTATGCTTTACAAATTTTAGAACCTAATGCCATGGTCCTTGCTACCTGCTCAAAAGCCGGTCTTCCTTCTATACGTACAGTGTTACTTAAAAAGTTGGACGAGAGAGGCTTAACATTTTTTACCAACTATGAAAGCCGTAAAGCTCAAGAAATCACTGAAAATCCTCAAGTATCGGTTATCTTCTTGTGGAAGGAATTGGAAAGGCAAGTAATTATTCAAGGGTTAGCAGAAAAAACTTCGCGAGAAGTCTCGATGAGTTATTTCGATAAACGTCCGCGTCAAAGCCAATTAGGCGCTTTAGCCTCCCATCAAGGAAGTATTCTTTCCTCCCGAAAGATTTTAGAAGAAGAATATGAACGTTTAAGCATAATGTATGAAGGCCTTAAAATACCGTGCCCAGATAAATGGGGTGGTTTTATTATCAAGCCTTATTACTATGAGTTTTGGCAAGGAAGAACTAATCGATTACATGATCGTTTTAGCTATCACTTTGCAGAACAAATATGGCATATTCAACGTTTATCTCCTTAAAATATCTTGTAATTAATAATTTCCTTTTTTGCCTCCCCTACCACATCCGTCGATCCCCCGCCCTACTTAAAATTAAAATGGATAAAAATTTATAATACGCTTTTAAATTACTCCTTACACAATTAGGCATACGATACAGCACATAAACTTTTCATTCTTTTTTCTTGCAGACATACCTTTCTCCAAGAAGCTATTGCCATCTTTTCTAGTTCTTTATAACCCCGATAAATACGATTAGACCAAAAATGGCTACGCAAGTAATGCCATAAGTTTTCAACAGGATTAAGTTCAGGACTATAAGGAGGTAGAAAGAGCAGGTGAATATTGGAAGGAACTTTAAGCGTTTTACTAGTATGATAGCTAGCTCGGTCTAAAATTAGCAAAGCATGGGAAGAAGCAGGCAGCGATTGACTAACTTGCTTAAGAAGAATTTCCACTCCTTGGCTATTTAAGAAAGGTAAAATCATCCCTTCTGCTTGCCCTGAACGTGGGCAAACAGCTGTAGCTACATACAGATTTTTATATTCTGTCTGCCTAGGAGCTTTTGGCCGCGTTCCTTTTTTTGCCCATACCTTAGTAGAGGTGCTTTGTTGCCCAAGCCGTGCCTCATCTTCAAACCAAATTTCGATGTTTTTCTTGGGAAATTGTTTGTTTAAGCTGGTGATGACTTCTGGAATTTTTTTTTAAAGGCTTCTTGGTCCCTTAGGTTAGCTTTATAATGCTGAGGACGAGGAACCAAAGGCGTATAGCGGCTGCGACGTAAGATTGTCCAAATTCCTTGCAAGGTTAAGTTTTTACCAAACTCTTTTTTTAGAATAGCTTGTAGATCAACTAGGTGGAAAACATTGATGCTTTCGTCAGGTTCAGGCCCTTTTTCTACCCTCTCTAAGAAAGCTTTTTCTTGCTCAAACGTTAAAGCTCTTTTTCTTCCTGTTATTACAGGCCTCCTATCTTTCAGGCCCTCTAAATTTTGAGCATTATACCTTCGGATCCATTTTTGAATAGCGCTTGTACAATAACCTAGCGCTTTTCCTATCTGATATGCGCTTTCTCCTTCCATCGCCATCACCACTGCTCTTAGTTTACAACTGTAACTGCCATAGGCTTTCTTTTTTGCCATGGCGTTTAATTCCTCTATTGTATGATAAAAAGCTACAAACATGGTTTCCTCCTTTCCAAACCTTTTCTCTCCCTAAATTATCCTCCTTATTTGAATTTAGAAAAAGACTGTTTGCAATTCTCAATAGCTGCTACTTACGGAGTTCGTTTAAATGGTATAAGCTAGAATTTACTGCACTTTTCTCGTAAACCTGATTTTTATATTCATCTGCTTGAATATTCAAGAAGTTTTTAGCCATGGCACCTGCTTTTTTAAAAATGCCTTTGGGTAGCTCTTTTAGAAGAAAGCCCAAAAGATATATGGCTTAACGCTATCTATGAATAAAGCCGAAACTTTGGAAAGTGGGTAGAGTCTAATATCCATGCATTTAAAAAAAGCTGATCTAGCTTAAATTTTTTTATTATCCTCTCTATGAAATTAAAAATTTTTGAAAAAGAAAAGTTTTATATTAACAAAAATTCAAAAATTAAGGTATAGACCTATTTTCTTGCTAGCCTCTAGCGAATTTAAAAATTCTATTAAGGAAAAACAAAAAATTTATACTGAGGATCTTGCTAATGATAAATGCCCCTTCTCTCTTCTCGCTCTTCTTTACCTACGCTCAGAAAAAGTTACTGACGTTTTTCTGTATTTTGCTGGGGTTTTCTTTAGGCTCCCCTCTTGAAGCTACCTATATTCTACGTTATACCACCACCGATAATGGGGGAATCACTTTCACAGGAAATACATTGGGCCTTTCTAAATATCTACAAGAAAACAATCCTGGCACAGATGATTCTATTGGCGCCTTTATCACCACAGATCCTGCCAAGCAAGTAGGAACTCCGCCTCATGGCCCTTATCCCCTAGGAATTAATCCACCCGCTGGCACGACTTTGAATTATCTCGAAAACAGCTCTTCGGCGGTCTTAGATCTACTTCCAGGTAGTACTGTCCTCTATGCAGAATTGGTGTGGGGAGGAAGTTATGGTTTTCCTTCCTCGGGGACGCCCCCTTTACCTCCATTACCTAATGTAGCTATCACCCTGACTACTCCCCAACAAATCAGTTACACGATTACAGCCGATCCAGCCACCAGCCAAGAAGCTATCACACCTGGTTACACGCAATCAGGAAACTATGTAAGAAGTGCCGATGTAACCTCCATTGTTCAAGATGCAGGCCCAGGCACATATATAGCAGGTGGAATATATGGAACCATAGTAGCTACAGATGACACTCATAACAGTGCTGGATGGACGTTGGCCATCGTCTATGCCAATCCTTTAATGCTGACCCATAACATGACACTTTTTGTAGGCTGTGAGCAAGCCTCGAGAACCATTAATCCTGTAGAGGTGTCGGGGTTTTGTGCTCCCCCTTCCGGCGTACTCTCTGGAAGGCTTTTTATTAGCGCAATTGAAGGGGATGCTAATAAAACAGGTGATTGCCTGCTCTTTGGTAAAAGTTTACCCCTCACCATCGCAGCCAATTCTCTTTCAGGGGTTAATAATCCCATCAACAATTTTTTCGCCTCTCAAATTAACACCCGACTTCCTCTTGAGTTAGATCCTATTCATAATAAATATGTAGCCGTAGGCTCTTCTCAATTGGATGAAAGAGGTAGCTATGGAAATTTGAACGCTGATCCCTTTAATAATCTCAATAAATCGGGTGGTAGGCAGGGATATGATATTACAAGCATAGATGTTTCTCATGCTATTACCTATAATCAAAAAAAGGCCTATGCTTTAGGTACGACTACATCGGATGATTATACAGTCAACGCCCTGGGCTTACAGATTCAAGTAGGAGCACCCATTATAAACTCGAAAAAAACTGTTAACGCCGTGCAGTCCATAAGTTCTTCTCTTGGCGAGAAAGTCACTTTTTCTATCCGACTTGAAAATACTGGAACAAGTGACGCCTTGTCTGTAAATTTTAAGGATGTGTTGCCCACCGGCCTCAACTATGTTGCGGGTAGTTTAAAATTGAATAGCCTACCCATTAGCCCTGATCCTGACCTTACTCAAGGATTTTTTATTGGAGATATGCTTGTCGGTCAATTAAACACGATCGAATTTGAAGCCCACATTGCTAGCTATCCTTCTAACGGCAATATCTATTACAATAAATCTTTAGTTGATTATCAATTTGCAACCTGTGCCGGCAATAATTTTGACCTATCTGCTCAATCAAATGAGGTCTCTATCTACCTACCAGATCCTCCTGCCCCTACTGCTGCCGCTTCCTTAAGCAAGTGTAAATACTTAAATCGAACCGAGTACCCGCTAGAGATAACATGGATATCCCCCTCACCTTATGTAATCTCATATCGTGTCTATCACAAAGGGATTCTTACGGCGCAAATTCCGGCTAGAGCTCCTTTAGTCTATAAAAAATGTTGTAAATCTAAAAAATCTGCAGAAGGCTATGCAATTGTTGCAGTATATGCAGGCAATAAAGAAAGCATTCCAACTAAAATAAGGATCACTCATGAATAAAATTTATATAGGAATCGCATGCCTTTTCCTTCTCAGCATAGGAGAGCTACATGCCTGGATAGAGGAGCAGCCAATGACCTTAGAAATCCGTTCCGGTGCGTTTATTCATGCTAATAAGCGCTTTAAAAAACTTTATGGGAAGATAGGCACAAGCTATCAAATAGAAGCTTCTCTTCCTCTCCCTCCTTTTGAATATCTAAGGGGTTGGAGCAATTTTGACTATTTCTCTAAACATAGTAGAGTTCACAGAGATAGATGTTGTGGCAAAAGTAAAGTAGAGATCCCTCAAATTAGCTTTGGAATAAAATATATTTATCCGTTCGGGGAGTTTCTCGACGGATATGTTGGAATAGGGCCTAGCTTTTCAAGAATTAATCTAACTAATAAATCCTGTTGCCTACATGAGAAGGTTTCAAAGTTTGCCGTAGGAGGCATATTAAAATCAGGTATTTATTATTCAATGAGTGAACGCATCTTTATGGATGTATTCATTGACTATCTCTACCAGCCGGTGCATTTTAAAAAATATCGCAATGTAGGAGGGTTTAAAGCAGGCGCAGGATTTGGCTATAAGTTTTAACTTTATACCGGTTAAAGAAACTATAGCTATATATTTTAAAAGTAAATTAAATTTATAAAAGCTGGTTCTCTCTCCTTAAAAACAGGCTTTTATTAGTTATGTAATCCCCTAAAGAGCTGCTCAAATCCTTATTATACGCTTTTAAACTATCCTTAGGCAATCCCATGTCTTAGGAAACCCCTCTCGTTAATTAGATAAGCAGCCTTTAGAGAACTGTGTATGCAGACCTAGTTTTTTTAAGCATATCTTTGAATCTCTCTCTCTCTATAGATAAAAAGGCATCCGCATAAAAAATCCTTTTCACATTAAAGATTAGAGGTTACTTAACGCGAATTATCGGATAAGGAAATAAAAGAGGAAAAACATCTACCGGTTACCTTTATAAATTCAAACTACATTTAATTATTAAGGATAAAGGAGAAATTTTTGCTTATATATTAACGTCAGGGAATGTGGATGACCCAAGTCCCTGTCTCTGATCTGTCTAAAAGGATTTTTGGCAAAATGTTTGCCGACAAGGGTATCCCACCAATTGTTTATCAAGCTTTACGGCAAGGGCTTAGAAATTATTACTAGGCTTAAAAAGAATATGAAAAACAAGCTAATATCACTGGTAGATAAGATTTTATTATGAAAGCGAGAGGATTGAAAGCATTAACAATAAATTGAAAAACTCTTGTCAAATCGAACATCCTCGACATCGCAGCGCTTGAAATTTTTTTACCAATCTAATCAGCGGAATAGTGGCCTATATGCTTACGAGCCCTGTAAGCCCTGCATGCAATTTACCCACACGAAAAAACAACAGTTAATGAGTTGGCTTACAGCTTAGGTATAATTGAAGCAGCCTTAGAGGATTTTCTTATCCAATAACTCACGTTAATCTATATTCTTAAAAACCTTGGAGGAGGCCCATTGCCCTTTTAATGTTATAGGTTATGAAGACATCTACTTTTCAGCTATAGCTCGAGAAACTGTTTTACTTCTGCTGGAATGTTTTCTAGTAGATTCCGTTTTAGCTTAAAATTTAATAGTTTAGGTAGCTATCTCTGCCGGGAGGGCTGTTAGTTGGATGTCGCTTAAGTAGAGCGTTTGCAGCTTCGATAGCTGTCCTATGCTTGTGGGAAGAGTAGTTAGCTGCTTATTACATAGCCAAAGATATTGCAGCAGAGATAATCGCCTTATCTCTATTAAAATGAGGGTAAGCTAGTTGTTGCTTAAGCGCAGTTTGAGGAAATTAATTATCATTTAAGGAAAAAATTAAAGGTTGTACTGGGGAAGAACCCCGATCCTACCGCTGCCCTCGTTGATAGCCAGTCTGTTAAAACAGTAGAAAGGGGGGGCTCACAGGTTATGATGGGGCTAAAAAGGTTAAGGGGCGTAAAAAGCACATTGTAGCGGATACGCAAGGTTTTTTATTAACATGCTATGTAGGAACTGCTGACGAAAACGAGCGAGCGGGCTTAATTAAGCTGTTAGACAAATGCAAAAGCCTATTTTCAACCATCCCCAAAGTTTGGGCGGATATGGACTATCAAGGCACTTTATTAAAGCAAACCTGCCAAAATAAATATGAGATTGGCTTTGAGATCGTTAAAAGGCCTCCTCGTAGGTACTGGATGCATAGGGATAAAATAGCAGAGTTTTCAAAAACCATTGATTTAAGCTTTAAAGTCCTCCCCAACAGGTGGATTGTGGAAAGGACTTTTGCATGGATTGGGCGTAATCGAAGAACTCCTAAAGAGTATGAAACCACTACGAGTGAAAATTGGATTTATCTATCGATGATTAGACTGATGTTAAGGCGAATTAATGAGGTAAAAGAGGAGTTTTAAGATAACCTCTTACAACCATTCTACAATTGAAAACGCTGCCTTATTTTTTCTGCAATATCTTTCAAAGGATTTTCCGCTAATTCAAGCGTTTGCAGCTGGGATAGCTGCGCGATTTCTGCAGGCAGAGCGGTGAGCTGGTTTTGATTTAATTTAAGCGTTTGCAGCTGAGACAGCTGCCCGATTTCTGCAGGCAGAGCGGTGAGCTGGTTTTGACTTAAATCAAGCTGTAGCAGATTAGACAGCCGCCAGATTTCTGCAGGAAGACTGGTGAGCTGATTTTGATTTAAGTAAAGCTCTTGCAGCTGAGACAATTGACCTATTTCTGCAGGAAGGCTGGTGAGCTGGTTTTGATCTAATTGAAGCTGTTTCAGCTGAGATAATTGACCTATTTCTGCAGGAAGGCTAGTGAGCTGGCTTTGATTTAAGTAAAGCACTCGTAATCGAGACAGCTGTCCGATTTCTGTAGGCAGAGCGGTGAGCTGGTTTTGTTTTAATTCAAGCCGTCTCAGCTGAGACAGCTGCCCGATTTCTACAGGAAGACTGGTGAGTTGGTTTTGATTTAAGAGAAGCTCTTGCAGTTGAGACAGCTGCCCCATTTCTGCAGGCAGACTGGTAAGCTGGTTTTGATTTAAGTAAAGCTCTTGCAGCTGAGACAGCTGCCCTATTTCCGCAGGAAGGATGGTGAGCTGGTTTTGGTTTAAGCGAAGCCGTGTCAGCTGGGACAGTTGCTCTACTCCTTTAGGCAGAGCGGTGAGCTGGTTTTGATTTAATTCAAGTACTTGTAGCTGAGACAATTGCCCGATTTCTGCAGGCAGGCGGGTGAGCTGGTTTTGGCTTAAGTAAAGCCATTGCAGCTGAGACAGCTGCCCTATTTCTGTAGGCAGAGCGGTGAGCTGGTTTTGATTTAAGTAAAGATATTGCAGCTGAGACAGCTGCCCGATTTTTGTAGGAACGCTAGTGAGCTGGTTTTCTCTTAAGTCAAGCGTGTGCAGCTGAGACAGCTGCCCGATTTCTACAGGAAGGCTGGTGAGCTGGTTTTGATTTAAGCAAAGCTCTTGCAGCTGAGACAGCTGTCCAATTTCTGCAGGAAGGCTGGTGAGCTCGTTTTCTCTTAAGTCAAGCGTTTGCAGCTGGGACAGCTGCCCGATTTCTGCAGGCAGAGCGGTGAGCTGGTTTTGATTTAAGTCAAGCCATTCCAGCTGAGACAGCTGCCCAATTTCTACAGGAAGGCTGGTGAGCTCGTTTTCTCTTAAGTCAAGCGTTTGCAGCTGAGATAACTGGCCTATTTCTGGGGGTAAGTAAGTCAGGCCTGCTCTAGATAAATTCAAAGCCGTGATGTTTTTACAATTTTCTTCAATCCAATCTCTAAGAAGCTCTCCTTTTTTTTCTAAAGGCAAGTGCTTAATTTCTTCTCGTCTCAAGTATTCTTCCCCACCAGGAAGTTTTTTCCAAAGTAAAAGGCGATTAATATTTAAGAGATAAGAAGAGTAATTAGCCAGCGTTAAGCCTCTTTTTTCTTCTGTTTTCCCTTTAAATTCCAAAGGAGAAATAGATTTAGCTAAGGTAAAAACTTGTTTAAAAACTTGATAAATTTTTTCGGTGGAGGTAAGTCCAGGATTGAGCTGATAAACTTTAGCTAACATAAGAGTTCGCTGGGTAGTGGTATTCTTCCTGGGAAAATGAAGCTGTGCTATTTTTTTATAAAGAGAAGGCATCGCTTCAGAAGCCAGCAGATGATGCCATCTTTTACAGACGCTAAATAAGGAAGGAACTACGCAAGCCTCTAAGATAGGGAGCAGCAATTCATTGGGCAAGCTTTCAATAGATGCCGAAGAGATAGGGTGCATTTTATTTCCTGTGATAGTGATAATTTTTTTAGCATTTTTATTTTTAAAAACAATATAAAAAAATTAAAAAAGCAAGTCAAACCAATTCGTATCCTTATCAACGAAAAACAAATCACAGATAATCTAACAGCGCTTTTATTTCAGATAGATTCAAGGAAAGGGGGGAGACCTTCCAAGCATTCAGGAGCAGCCACAGGTTTTTGCGATTAAGTGACGCGGCAATTTTAGTTTGGGCTAAAAGAATGAGATTGATTCTTTGTCTTATTTGAAAAAAACGGCTCTTTTTGGTGTCTTGTTTTAATTCTTCTACCGAATGATGGAATACAATACGCCTAGCTTCTTCCTGTCACGAAAGGTTGTTCTTCCCACTATAACACTCTACAGAAAAAGAGAAAAACTTCTTGCCGCTATTAAATGTGTAGGTTAGTTTAAGCTTGCTTAGTTGCCGGAAGGAAAGCGGATTACTTGTTTAAAGATAAGATAGCTAAAAGTTTGTTATTCATTTTAGTTTACTTCAATTTAAAAAGTACTTAAGACCGTTCTACAATTGAAAACGTTGCCTTATTTTTTTGGCGATATCTTTCAAAGGATTTTTCGCTAATTCAAGCGTTCGCAGCTGAGACAATTGATCTATTTCTGCGGGCAGACTGATGAGCTGGTTTTGATTTAAGTAAAGCCATTGCAGCTGAGACAATTGACCTATTTCTACAGGCAGAGCGGTGAGCTGGTTTTGATTTAAGTCAAGCCTTCGCAGCTGAGAGAGCTGCTCAATTTCTGCAGGCAGGCTGGTGAGTTGGTTTTCGCTTAAGTGAAGCCGGGTCAGCTGAGGCAACTGCCCGATTTCTGCAGGAAGGGTGGTGAGCTGGTTTTGATTTAAGTAAAGCGATTGCAGCTGAGACAGCTGCCTAATTTCTGCAGGCAGGCTGGTGAGCTGGTTTTGATTTAAGTAAAGCCATTGCAGCTGAGGCAGCTGTCCTATTTCTGCAGGTAGAGCGGTGAGCTGGTTTCGATTTAATTCAAGCGTTTGCAGCTGAGACAGCTGCCCAATTTCTGCAGGCAGACTGGTGAGCTGGTTTTGATTTAAGTAAAGCGCTCGTAGTTGAGACAGCTGCCTAATTTCTGCAGGCAGGCTGGTGAGCTGG
Source organism: Neochlamydia sp. S13 (assembly GCF_000648235.2). NCBI lineage: Bacteria > Pseudomonadati > Chlamydiota > Chlamydiia > Parachlamydiales > Parachlamydiaceae > Neochlamydia > Neochlamydia sp. S13. Next base: position 1,774,151 of record NZ_AP017977.1, read on the forward strand.
TTTTGATTTAAGTAAAGCCATTGCAGCTGAGACAATTGCCCGATTTCTACAGGCAGAGCGGTGAGCTGGTTCTGATTTAACTCCAGCCATTGCAGCTTAGGCAGCTGCCCGATTTCTGCAGGCAGGCTGGAGAGCTGGTTTTGGCTTAAGTAAAGGAGTTGCAGCTGAGACAATTGCCCGATTTCTACAGGCAGACTGGTGAGCTGGTTTTGACTTGAGTAAAGCTCTTGCAACTGAGACAATTGCCCGATTTCTACAGGAAGGCTAGAGAGCTGGTTTTGGCTTAAGTAAAGGAGTTGCAGCTGAGACAATTGCCCGATTTCTACAGGCAGACTGGTGAGCTGGTTTTCGCTTAAGTGAAGCCGGGTCAGCTGTGACAATTGACCTATTTCTGTAGGCAGACTGGTGAGTTGGTTTTCTCTTAAGTGAAGCGTTTGCAGCTGAGACAATTGGCCTATTTCTTGGGGTAAGTAAGTCAAGCCTGCTTCAGATAAATCTAAAGCCTTGATGTTTTTACAATTTTCTTCAATCCACTCCCTAAGAAGCTCTCCTTTTTTCTCTAGAGGCAAGTGCTTAATTTCTTCTCGGCTCAAGTATTCTTCCCCACCAGGAAGTTTTTTCCAAAGCAAAAGGCGATTAATATTTAAGAGATAAGAAGAGTAATTAGCTAGAGTAAAAGATCTCTTTTCCTCTATTTGTCCTTTAGATTTTAAAGAAAAAAAAGAGCTAGCTAAATTAAAGATTTGCCTAAAGATTACATTGACCTTTGCTGTTTCAGAAAGCTCTTCGTCTCCTTTAGATTTTAAAGGAGAAAGATAGTTAGCTAAAGTAAAGATTTGCCTAAAGATTGCATTTACCTTTGCTGCTTCAGAAAGCTTTTCTTCTAGCTTATAAATCCTATCTACAATAAGAGCCTGCTCCTTAACATTTCCTTGAGGAACATGCACTTTACCTATTTGCTTATAAAGAGAAGGCATGACTTCCGTAGCTAGCAGATGATGCCATCTTTTACAGACGCTAAATAAGGAAGGAACTACGCAAGTCTCTAAGATAGGGAGCAGCAATTCATTGGGCAAGCTTTCAATAGATGCCGGAGAGATAGGATGCATTTTATTTCCTTGGGTAGTGATAACTTTTTTAGCATTTTTATTCTTAAAAAGAATATAAAAAAATTAAAAAAGCAAGTCAAAACAATTCTTGCTTTTATCAATGAAAAACAACTCACAGATAATCTACCAACTTTTTTTTCAGATAGATTAGATCTCTTTCGAAACTGGAATAAAATGTAAATTTTAGTAAAATGGTGACTCAACATTTAAAGGAGGCACCATGAAATTTGATAAGATAGAGAAATTAGATGATGAACGATTTCGCAGATTGACAGGGGTAAAGCGTGGTACCTTTGATAAGATGGTGCAAATTTTACAGCAAGCCGATGCCGCCAAGAAGATTAAAGGCGGGCGTAAATATAAACTACGTTTAGAAGACATGCTGCTAATGACCTTGGAATATATGCGAGAATATAGGACCTATTTCCATATTAGCCAAAGCTATGGAATCAGTGAAAGCTCAGCTTATAAAGCGGTGAAATGGATTGAAGATACGTTAATCAAGCATCCAGATTTTGCTTTACCGGGACGTAAAGAGCTTTTGAAAAGCGATACGGAATATGAGGTTATTTTAATTGATGCTACAGAAACGCCTATTGAGCGCCCTAAAAAAAACAAAAGCGCTATTATTCAGGGAAAAAGAAAAAACATACCCTAAAGACCCAAGTTGTAGTCGATAAGAAGAGTAAAAAAGTAATTTGTACCTCATTTGGCAATGGCAAAAAGCATGATTTTAGGCTATTCAAAGAATCTCAGGTTAAAATCAATCCACAAATAAGAGTGTTAACCGATTCAGGATATCAAGGATTAACAAAGCTACATGCCCAAACCCAGATGCCCAAGAAAAAAAGTAAGAAGAAGCCTTTAACTCAAGAGGATAAAAGAACAAACCAAAGTTTATCCAGAGAAAGAGTTGCCAATGAAAACGTCATTGGCCTCCTTAAGCGATTTAAAATTATAGCCGATCGCTACAGAAATAGACGTAAAAGATTTGCACTTCGCTTCAACTTGATTGCAGCAATCTATAACTGGGAATTAAATACGTGAGTTTCGAAAGAGGTCTATTCAAGCAGTTGAAGCTTGCTTAGTTGCGGGAAGAAAAGCGGATTACTTCTTTAAAGATAAGATGGCTAAAAGTTTTTTATTTCATTTTAGCCCACCCCAATTTAAAAAGTACTTACGGCCATTCTACAATTGAAAACGCTGCCTTATTTTTTCGGCGATATCTTTCAAAGGATTTTCCGCTAATTCAAGGGTTTGCAGATCAGACAGCTGCCCGATTTCTGCAGGCAGAGCGGTGAGCTGGTTTTGATTTAAGTCAAGCAATTGTAGTTGAGACAATTGGCTTATTCCTGCAGGAAGGCTGGTAAGCTGGTTTTGATTTAAGTAAAGCTCTTGTAGCCGAGACAACCGCTCGATTTCTTCAGGCAGAGCGGTGAGCTGATTTTGATGTAAGTTAAGCCATTGCAGCTGAGACAATTGACCTATTTCAGCAGGTAGACTGGTTAGCTGGTTTTGATTTAAGTCAAGCCTCAGCAGCTGAGAGAGCTGCCCTATCTCTACAGGCAGAGCGGTGAGCTGGTTTTGATTTAATTTAAGCGTTTGCAGCTGAGACAGCTGCCCGATTTCTGTAGGAAGGCTGGTGAGCTGGTTTTGATTTAAGTAAAGCACTTGCAGCTGAGACAGCCGCCCGATTTTTGCAGGAAGGCTGGTCAGCTGGTTTTGGCTTAAGTAAAGCTGTAGCAGATTAGAAAGCTGCCCAATTTCTGCAGGTAGACTGGTGAGCTGGTTTTGATTTAAGTCAAGCACTCGTAGTTGAGACAGCTGCCCGATTTCTGCAGGCAGACTGGTGAGCTGGTTTTGATTTAACTCAAGCCCTTTCAGCTGAGACAGCTGCCCGATTTTTGCAGGAAGGCTGGTGAGCTGGTTTTGATTTAAGTAAAGCTCTTGTAGCCGAGACAACCGCCCGATTTCTTCAGGCAGACTGGTGAGCTGGTTTTGATTTAAGTAAAGCTCTTGTAGCCGAGACAACCGCCCGATTTCTTCAGGCAGACTGGTGAGCTGGTTTTGATTTAATTGAAGCCGTGTCAGCTTAGACAGCTGCCCTATTTCTATAGGAAGGCTGGTGAGCTGATTTTGGCTTAAGTTAAGCCATTGTAGCTTAGACAGCTGCCCAATTTCTGTAGGCAGAGCGGTGAGCTGGTTCTGGCTTAAGTTAAGCCGTGTCAGCTCAGACAACTGCCCTATTTCTGTAGGCAGACTGGTGAGCTGGTTTTGATTTAATTCAAGCGTTTGCAGCTGAGACAATTGGCCTATTTCTGAGGGTAAATAAGTCAAGCCTGCTCTAGATAAATCCAAAGCCGTGATGCTTTTACAATTTTCTTCAATCCAATCTCTAAGAAGCTCTCCTTTTTTTTGTAGAGGCAAGTGCTTAATTTCTTCTCGGCTCAAGTATTCTTCTCCACCAGGAAGTTTTTTCCAAAGTAAAAGGCGATTAATATTTAAGAGATAAGAAGAGTAATTAGCCAGCGTTAAGCCTTTTTTTTCTTCTGTTTTCCATTTAAATTCTAAAGTTGAAAGAGACTTGGCTAAAGTAAAGATTTGCCTAAAGATTGCATTTACCTTTGCTGTTTCAGAAAGCTTTTCTTCTAGCTTGTAAATCCTATCTACAATAAGAGCCTGCTCCTTAACATTTCCTTGAGGAACATGCACTTTACCTATTTGCTTATAAAGAGGGGGCATGACTTCAGAAGCTAGCAGATAATGCCATCTTTTACAGACACTAAATAAGGAAGGAACTACGCAAGCCTCTAAGATAGGGAGCAGCAATTCATTGGGCAAGCTTTCAATAGATGTCGAGGAGATAGGATGCATTTTATTTCCTTGGGTAGTGATAACTTTTCAGTATTTTTATTTTTTAAAGACAATATAAAAAAATTAAAAAAGCAAGTCAAACGAATTCGTATCCTTATCACCGGGGGTATCGGCTAACTTGTTAAGCAAAGAGCAAGCTACTGTGCCTTGTAATTGATAGCTAGATGTAGAAGGTTTTTGCTGAGCTTTGGGCCGACCAGGCGTAGCATGCTTTTGAGTTGCTATAACTTGAGTTTCTATCATCTGTATCTATTTAAGTCTTTTTGCAAACTTATCTAATTGACGCTTAGCATCTTTTGAACATAAAAACTCTTGCTGCATGAGCTTAGTAAAGGCTTTGGCTTCTTTTTCAGTGTCCTTAAGATAATGCTTGGATAAAGTAGGGCATTCTCTTTGATAGGTCACTTGGCTAGAGATGACTACCCATCTTTGTTCAACGCCTGCATAGCAAGAGGTACTCTCAAAAGCTTGATAGCCTTCTACTATCTCTACAGTTTTGTCGTAAGGCACTTCAAATATGAGTTCTTTGGCCTCTTTGATTGGCAGGGGCATACGCGTGACAAATAAGCTTTGTTCTCTTTTAAAGGCTTGCAAGGTAGCTAGAGTATAAAGAGCAATACCTTCTACTATATAGTTCAACATGATTCAAAGCATTTTCGCCCTGAGAAAAGACTGTAAGAGCTTTTTTTTAAATGCTATATTTTCTTTACAAGTCAATCATTGCAAAGCTCTTAATTTCTTGCAAAGTTTACTATGAAACCAAACAAGTTAGATAACCAATAGGGCCACCTTTTTAAATTCTGCTTTAGCGGCGAACTCAATCAAATCATTCTCTTATTTAAGCTATCTTAAGTTGATTGTAGGGAAGCAGCTAGAGGAAGAATTTGATAAGGTGTTTGTAGAAAAACAGGCCAACCAGCTAATCCTGTAAGGTTAGTTGTAGGGTTCCTTACCTTGTAACATATTACGGGGAGCACTAATAGTTTACACTTTTTCAAGCAACATATCTAGGATGGCAGCCCTTGACAAAGTTCTGGATGACATAAGGCTGTTTTTGCCTCATTTTAAGGTGGCTATTTAGCAGTTTTACCATCTGTGCTTTAGTATGAAGTCATTGCTTCCCAATGTGGGATTTTCATCTTGATTTAAAAATTCATCGGGATTTAGTTCTGGGCAATAACTTGGCAAATAGTACAAGCGAATATGCTCCTTGTTTTTTGTGAGCCAATTCTTAACTATTTTTGATTTGTGAGCACGATGCTGGTCAACGATCAAAAACACTTTCCTGTCACATTGTCGAATTATCCTTTTGAGAAATTTAAGAAAAATTTCAGATGTAAAATTCTCGTGAAACACCATAAAATTTAATTTTCCTAAATTAGTAAGAGCGGATATCATATTGCAAGAAAATCGATTTCCTGTTCGCTTCACAACTGGAGTTTTTCCCTTCAAACCATATGTTCTTCCCACGTTGTGGTCCGATCTTAAACCCATCTCATCACCCCAATAGATTGTTGCATTTTCTTTTTTAGATAGCTTTTGGATCGATGGATATTCAATTTTAAACCATTCTTCAATAGCTTTGGGGTTCTGTTCAATCGCACGGCGTGCAGGCTTTTGAGGGGAAAACCCCCAAGTTGCTAAATATCTTCCCACAGTCCACTTGGAAAGCTTAATGTTAAATTTATTCCATATTAGAAGCCCAACAGATTCACGGGTCCATAAGAAAAAAGGCAGCGACAATTGATCTGGGCAAGAATTCTTAATAAAATTCACTATTTGAGCACTTTGCCATGGTTGCAGCTTAGTACCTTTTGGACGCCCTCGCTTATGAATTTTTAACCCTTGTTTACCTGATTCAGAATGCTTTTTTATCCAGTTATAGACGGCTTGACGGCTTACTCCCAAATGTTTGGAGATCTCAGTAGTATTTTTACCATTTAAAAACAGATCTACAGCTTTATGCCGAAGCTGTTGCTGAATGACTGGGGGTAATAAACGAGCATCTGAATATTTCATATGCTTTAAATATAGTTTTAAAGGTATAGTTATTTGAATTCTATTTTTCTAAGGATATATGTATAATCAATTGGCATGGTATATTCACACGATTTAAGAAAAAAAGCTTTGAATTATATAGAGAATGGCGGCTCAATGGCCACAGCTAGTGGGGTGTTTGGCGTAACAGTTCGCACGTTAACAAACTGGATTAAGCGGAAAAAACAAGGTTGCCTAGCTCCTAAAAAAAGACGGCAGAGCCCCAGTAAAATTGATAGTGAAAAGCTAAAATTATATATAAAACAAACTCCGGACGCATACCTTAGAGAAATAGCTGAGGCATTCGGAGTGACAATAACTGCAGTTTTTTATGCCTGTAAAAGACTGAAAATCACTTTAAAAAAAAGACACCCTTCTACAAGGAAAGAGATGAGAATAAGCGAGAAGAATTTAGACAAAAACTAGAAAATATTCCGGAAGAAAATAGGATTTACATAGATGAAAGCGGGATAAATGCCTACTTACAGCGCCAACATGCAAGAGCACCTATAGGAGAAAAGATTTATGGTGCTATAGCAGGTCGTTCATTTGCTAGAGAAAGCTTTATAGCAGCTAAATGCAAGTCTAAAATTTTAGCTCCTTTTTGTTATACAGGTACTTGTAATTCTCTTTTGTTTAACTTTTGGCTAGAAAAAATATTGATACCCGAACTTAAAGCAGGGCAAGTTCTGATTATGGATAATGCTACCTTCCATAAATCGCAAACCACTCATGAGCTTATCAAAAAAGCAGAGTGTGAGATTTTATTTTTACCGCCTTATTCTCCAGATTTAAATACTATTGAAACCTTTTGGGCTAATTTTAAGAAGATTGTAGCAGCAAACTTAAGTAAGTTTTCTACTCTTGCTCAAACCATTGATTACTCTTTTTTAAGTATATGTTAATGAACAGAAATTTAAAATTCAAACCACTATACTTGGTGGATGGAAAGGTTTCATTACCCCTTTTCAACCTTAGAAAACCTTTAAAATTTTTTCAAACGATGAAGAAGGATTGAAATAAATAAATTCTCTTTGATAATTTTAAAAGTAATAAAAAAGGGCTGCATGTATTTTAATAAATTTTGAGCCCTGGCATTCCTGTTGATGCTGAAAAAAATTCGTTTTCATAAAGTTCATTAAAAAACATAACCCTTTAAAATCATTGAAGAAAGGAGGAAAAAATGAAAACTAAAGGCACATGCACTACCTGCGGCAAAACCTATAGTCCCAGCAAAGGAAGCGCTCATTTACTTGGGTGTGCTTTAAAATCTTTACAACCTTCTCAATCGACACCGGAGGGATATTTACTTCGCATCTCATGGGCAGAAGAGCCCGGTCTTTATTGGATGTTTGTCGCTATTCCCCAGAACACTTCCTTAGGATCTCTAGATGCGTTTTTAAGGACTTCATGGTTAGAATGCTGCGGACATCTTAGCGAGTTTACTATTGGCAGACGACATTACATGTCTCATACTGAATCTGGCAAACTTAGCCCCTCTATGAATCATCCAATCGGCAAAATTCTATCTCCAGGCTTAGAGTTTACCTACATTTATGATATGGGATCTTCTACTGAACTCGATATACAAGTCACGGAAAAGCTTGCCGCCTGCCCTCAAAAAGAAATTTCAATTCTTATGCGAAATGATCCTCCTGCTTTTCTATGCGAAGCATGTAATCAAGCGGCTGATATCATTTGCTCTTTATGCGGTTCAAAGCTGTGTGCCAAGTGCAGTACAAGCCACCCCTGTGCTATCGATGAAAAAGATACTTATATGCTTATGCCGCTGGTTAATTCCCCACGCGCAGGCGTATGTGGTTATACAGGAGAATAAAAGGCCACTAGAGGTTAAATTTATCTGGTAATTTCATAACTAATGACTTTTTATCAGAGAGATAAAATACTTATGAATAGCTGTACTCTGGGTCAGTTCAGGATGAAAAGTCGCTCCCAAATGCATTCCTTGCTTTACCAGCACGGCTTCTCCTTGATAAGTCGATAAAACCTCAACCTCCTTACCATACTGATGAATGCGTGGTGCTCTAATAAAGGCTGCAGCCACATCCTCAGCTTGAGAAGAACTCAAGTTAGCTTTTAGATTGGCAATAAAGGACTCATACTGACGGCCAAAGGCATTACGCTCTACAGAAACATTTATAATGCCTAAGGGCTGCATAGGGTCGGCAATTATTTCGTGGGACATCAAGATAAGCCCTGCGCATGTACCAAAAAGAGGCCTTAGCTGGGCAAATTGCTTTAAAGGATAAGACATTTGAATGAAATCAATTTGACGTTTTATAGTGGTGGATTCTCCTCCTGGAATAATCAACCCATGGCACCTACTTAAATCCTCAGGCTTGCGCACCGCGACAGCTTTCACATTTAAAGAATGCACCATATCTATATGCTTAGAAAAAGCACCTTGTAGCGCCAAAACACCAATAGTGGTCATTTACCATCCTCTTTGGGCCAACAAATCTTCTTTTCTTATCTGTTGAATATCCAGTCCTTTCATAGCACTTAGCAGGCCCATAGAAATTTTTGCTAACATCTCGGGATCATTGTAGTAAGTAGCCGCGCCTACAATTGCTTTTGCTCTTTGGGAAGGATCCTCTGATTTAAAAATACCCGAACCTACGAATACACTCTCAGCCCCCAGTTGCATCATTAGGGCCGCATCAGCTGGATTAGCTATCCCACCGGCAGCAAAATTAGGAACTGGCAGTTTACCTTTTTCAGCCACTTGTTTAACGAGATGGTAAGGGGCTCCTAAGCGTTTAGCTTCAGCCATCAGCTCGCTATTATCCATGGTGGTCAGCACGCGCATCTCCCGGTTAAGGGTGCGCAAATGGCGAACAGCCTCAACAATATTTCCTGTGCCAGCTTCACCTTTAGTACGTATCATAGCAGCGCCTTCTCCTATGCGGCGAAGAGCTTCTCCTAAATGACGGCAGCCGCAGACAAAAGGGATCCGAAACGCATGTTTATCAATATGATTTTCTTCATCAGCAGGCGTTAACACCTCACTTTCATCAATAAAATCCACAAATAGGGCTTCAAGAATTTGAGCTTCTACAAAATGCCCAATGCGGCACTTAGCCATTACGGGAATGGAAACCGCTTCTTGAATTTTATGGATAAGCTCAGGCCCTGACATTCTAGCTACACCGCCTTGCGCCCGGATATCTGCTGGAATACGCTCTAAGGCCATCACAGCAACCGCCCCTGCATCCTCTGCAATTTTTGCTTGCTCTGGCGTGGTAACGTCCATAATAACGCCCCCTTTTAACATTTCTGCCAGCCCTACTTTGACTGCAAAAGAACCAGTTCCTGGATGAGCATTGCCATTTTTCAACATACAAGTGAACTCCATAGTAAAATTTCGAGTGACTTTTGAGAAGCTTTAAGCCAGATTTTATCTGTTTGCCTGCATTTAAGCAAATAAGGAAATAGACTTTTCAATAGATCTTTAGTATTTTTCAAAAAAAAGCGGAATCATTAAAGCTATTGAAATTTAAATGCACCCTTTCTATCTCCTTTTAATTTTATAGTTCGCTAAAAGGATTGGCGGCCTGGCCAAAAGTATTTCCTTTCTTACGGCGCTTAATTTCAGAGCGGATAGAAAACAACAAATCTTGGTCAAAATCTTTATTAGCTGCCCACAAAAGAAACTGAAGCGGCACTTCGGTAATAGGCCTTCCTTTATGTTTACCTAAGGGCATAATCTTCATTGAAACAGGGCGAGAGAGAAGGTCGAAAACTTGCTCAACCGTTTTATAAGGCTTTACCAAGTATTTAAATACATCCATATTTACAACCACATCGTTCATGGCACGATGAGCGCCTTCTTCTTGAATATTAAAATGTTTACGCAGCTGTTCAAGGGAATTAATGGGACTCTCACCATAGTGACGCGCTAAACGCAGAGTATCAATATATCGATTGTGTTGGATATGACAAGGAATGTTAGCCCGAGCTGCAGAAGCAGCAATGACTTCCATATCAAACTTAATTCCATGTCCTACTAAAATATCATTACTAACGAATTTGAGAAACTCCGGAAGGTACTCATTAATTTTAGGCTTTCCTTGCACCATCTGCGGCACAATATGATGAATAGCAATCGATGTTTCAGGAATTTCACATTCAGGGTCAATTAAGGATTCACACTGCGCTAAAACTTGCTCTACAGTAAATCGTACAGCCGCTACTTCAATAATACGATCGCTTTGTGGATCTAATCCAGTAGTTTCACAGTCTAAGCAAACAAACGTTTGCGTATGTAATGGCTTCATGCTAGTTCATCCTCTATTGCTTCTGTCAGCATTTTTTGTAATTCTTTACGGCCCACATTTTTAGTTGCTGAATAAAAAAGATGGTGGATATTATCGATGCCAAAAGCTTTTAAAATTTTATCTGCATTAGCTTTTTTTTCATTGGTTGAGATTTTATCTACTTTAGTAAAAACAAGGATCATAGCTTTTTGATAATGAATTACCCATTCCAAGAAGCGCCGATCGTCCTCATTAGGCATGCGACGAATGTCAAAAAGAAAAAGAATTAATTTAAGTGGTTCTCTTTCCTTTAGATAGCGCTCTACCATCGGCCCCCATAATTTTCTGGTGGAAAGAGGGACTTGAGCATATCCATAGCCGGGTAAATCCACAAATACTAATTTTTCATCGATTACAAAGAAATTCAGCGCTTGAGTTTTACCCGGTACAGAGGAAGTTTTTACTAGACCTTTGCTACCAAATAAATGGTTAAGCAAGCTAGATTTACCTACGTTAGAGCGCCCAGCCACCGCTACTTCAGGAAGTAAATTTCCTCCATCATCTTTAAGGATGGGATAATCTTTAGGCCCCATAGCTGTTTTTATAAAACGTGCCTTAGCAAATGCATAAGCATTCATGAATCTATCCTTATGATACGCGTACTTTCGCTCTCATGCAACAATGTAATTTTAAGACAAGAAGGAGGTAACAAAGGGGCTATCTTCTCTGACCATTCAATACAGCATATTCCCCCCGCAAAAAGCATATCCTCAAATCCCATGCTCAAAAATTCATCTGCATCGCGCAAGCGATAAAGATCGAAATGATAAACAGTACGATGGCCTTTATAGATATTTAGATAGACAAAAGTGGGACTGTTAACTTGCTGAGGGGTTATGCCAGCGGCTCCTGCTGCCAATCCTTTAACAAAAGTGGTTTTGCCAGCTCCTAATTCTCCAAATAAACAAACAATACTGCCATTAGGCAGCTGGCTACCTAAGTCATACCCTTGATTTATAGTTTGTTCTACGGTATGACAAGTATGAAGATTCATTCCTATTCAAGCCACTGAGCTACAGAAGAGGAAAATTCTTCAAATTCAGCCAAAGCTTCTACAAAACTTGCAATTTTATCTTCCACAAGCTGACTCTGAATAAATTCTAAAAAATGCTCTTCTAATTGAAAGCGATTTTGATTTTGCACTTCCATTAAAGATAAACGTTTGAGATAATGTTGTTTAAAATCTTTGATCACAGCTTCTTTTGTATTAAACAATTTACCACTTAAGACTGACGAATAAACGACTTTAGTGATAGGTTCTTTAGGTTTAAATTTAGCAGCATAGCTTTTAATTACCTCGGGATCATCAGAAATAAAGAAACGTTTTACCCGCAAACCGTTAACTCTTTCCGTATTTTCTGGGCATTTAGAGACCCAATCATAAATAGCATCTTGTGGATTAGGATGAGTATTATCTCCAAATACTTTTCCGGTAAAAGGACAAATGTAAATCTTTTTAGTTTGCTCATTTACACTCAAATTACTAAAACCTATCTTGATTTCAGTTTCGTGCCACAATTGGTGTTGTTGTTCAACATACTTGACGGCATCCTCTGCACTTTGGTAGATTATCTTGTCTTTTGGAAATAGGACAGGGCGTAGGTTAAATTTTTTTTCTACGTAAAAGAGATATGTAGTCACTAGCTCAGCAGATTGATTCTCTTTTAAAAACTGTTCTAGTTCGCTTTTTATCTCTTCTGTTATAACAGTTTGAGCCATCCGGAACCTCTGTAAAGGGAATAATTAAGTATAAATATTTTAATTTATTGCTGGGCTAAGGATAGCTATTAGAGTATTATTAATCAACTCATTTTGAAAAACACCGGGAGGACTAGATGGTGCAAATAAAGGAAGTAAAAATTGATGGATATAAAAAAGTAATCGAGGCTACTGATCCTAGCTCTCACTTACACTGTATGATTGCTATCCATGATACCTCTCTTGGTCCTTCATTAGGAGGTACACGTATTTATCCTTACGCTTCCTCGCAAGAGGCTTTGAAAGATGTTTTATTACTTGCTAAAGCCATGACAAGGAAATCTGCTGTAGCCGAACTTGGCACGGGCGGAGGCAAAAGTGTCATCCTCGCAGATCCTTATCAGCAAAAAACAGAAAAACTTCTATTAGCTTTTGCAGAAGTGGTGCATTCTCTTCAAGGAGATTATATAGCCGCCGAAGATGTAGGCTCAGATACAAAAGACATGGCCATTATCCGTCAAAAAACCCCTTACGTTGCCGCCTTACCTACCCATACTAGCAGCGGCGATCCCAGCCCCTTCACCGCCTGGGGAGTCTATCGAGGTATCCAAGCTGTAGCTCAAAAACTATGGGGAACACCTTCCGTGGCTAATAAAAAAATTCTTGTTCAAGGATTAGGACAAGTCGGTAGCAAGCTTGCCAATATTTTATTTTGGGAAGGTGCTCAGTTGATTCTTTGCGAAGCCAACGAAGCCCGCCTTGAAGAGCATGCTGCTCCTATGGGAGCAAAAACCGTAGGACTCTATGACTATATTCATACAGAATGCGACATTTTCGCACCTTGCGCCATGGGAGGAGTAATTACTGAAGAAATCGTTCCTCATTTAAAATGTAAGGCTATCGCCGGTGCAGCAAACAATCAATTAGCCTCGCCGCTAGTAGGAGAAATGCTTTTGGAAAAAAGAATTTTATATGCGCCTGATTATGTGATTAATGCGGGAGGCTTGATTAATGCTACAGCAGAATTTAATGCAGGAGGCTACAATGCTACTGCAGCACGCGATAAGGTCAATCATATTTACTACCTTCTTCTTAAGCTTTTTGATAAAGCTGAAAAAGAACATAAACCTACGGCATTTGTTGCGGACGAAATTGCTCAGTACAATCTAACAAATTTAATCGGTCAAAGAAAAAAACCTATCGACTTTAAACATTAACAATAATTAAGTAATTTCATGTCAAAACAAATGCTCATCGACCATCTAAACAAAGAATTTAAAAAGGCGACTATTTCAGCTTTTCCACATTTAGCTAGCACTCCAGATTTATCTATAGAAATTACTCTAAGTACCCAAGATAAATTTGGACACTATCAATTCAACTCTGCCATGAAGCTCTGTAAAATTCTTCAAAAAAGCCCACGCGAAGTGGCTCAAGCTATTGTACAAAGTTTAAGTGTTTTGCCTAAAGAAAAAATTCCAGTTATTCATCATGTAGAAATTGCGGGGCCGGGTTTTATCAATATATTTATTCATCCCCTTTACCTATCTAGAAGTATTCAAGAGATCCTTGAAGACCCCATGTTAGGAGTTCCCCTACCTACTCAGCAGCGCATTGTTATTGACTTTTCGAGTCCTAATACTGCTAAGGAAATGCATGTAGGGCATCTGCGTTCTACCATTATCGGCGATTGTATCGCTCGTGTTTTGGAATTTTTGAGACACGAAGTTATACGGCTCAATCATATTGGAGATTGGGGAACTGCTTTTGGTATGCTGATAGCTTATATTAAAGAGACAGCTCCTCATGTATTACAAGCCAATAACGCTACTGACTTGTCCCAGCTGGTCAGCTGGTATAAAGCTTCTAAGCAAAAATTTGATAGCGATTTAGAGTTTAAACAAAGAGCTCAAAAAGAGGTTGTAGCCCTGCAAAGTGGGGATGCTCTCTCCAGAAAAGCTTGGGAGATGATTTGCCTTATTTCTGAGAAAGCTTATCAAGAGATTTATAATCTTCTCGAAGTAAAAATTCAAACGCGCGGAGAATCTTTTTATAATCCTCTTTTACCAGAAGTAGTTAAAGAGCTAGAAGATCTGGGTTTAGTTGAAATTTCTCAAGGCGCAAAATGCATTTTCTTAGAGGAATTTCGCAATCGTGAAGGCAATGCTATGCCCCTTATGATTCAAAAATCTGATGGAGGCTACAATTATGATACTACCGATATGGCAGCAATTAAACAAAGGATTTTTGAGGAAAAGGCAGACCGTATTATTATTGTGACTGATGCAGGCCAAAGTCTACACTTTCAAATGATTTTCAAAGTAGCTGAAAAAGCGGGATTTTTAAAGAAGAGAAAGGTGCAGCTCGATCATGTTCCATTTGGGCTAGTCTTAGGAAGTGATGGAAAAAAATTTCGTACGCGCTCTGGAGACACAGAAAAATTGATTGATCTGCTTCAAGCAGGCATTAAATATGCTAAAGAGATTTTAATTAAGCGAGATCCTACCTTAGAACCACAAGAGGCTGATCATATGGCCCGCATTCTAGGAATCGGCGCCATTAAATACGCCGATTTAGCTTGCCATCGCACTAGCGATTATACATTTAGTTACGAGCGCATGTTGAAATTTGAGGGCAATACTGCCGCCTATTTAATGTATTCTTATGTCAGAATAGCTAGCATCAAACGTAAAGTTAAATTCGAGTTAGAATTAATTAGAAACGTTACTCCCATTCTTTTGGAGCATCCTTCGGAAATAGCTTTAGCATTGCATTTGGAACAGTTTGGAGAAACGATCCATGCAGTTTCGCGTGATCTTTTACCCCACCGCTTAACAGATTACCTCTATACCCTAGCAGAAAAGTTTAATGCCTTTTTCCGTGATTGCCGTGTGGAAGGAGTACCTGAGCAAAATTCACGATTACTTTTATGTGAAACAACAGCACGCATTTTGAAAAAAGGCTTAAATTTATTAGGTGTACAAACAGTAGAAAAAATGTGATCTTCTTTAAAAATTAACAGGCAAGGTTTACTATTCATAAAGAATAAGGAAATAGGCTGGCAGTACTGTAAGCGGTCAAGGCGGTTGCCAGTTATTTCCTGATAAATAAAATTATTTCTAGAGTTTATATTTGCTTAATCATCAGCAATTCCCGCAAATAAAAATTTTAACGTTATTTACAAGTAAGAGGTTATCTTAAAACCCCTCTTTTAACGTAACAGTTCAGATACCCCCCCAACCAATGCCTGTTCACTTCAACGAAATGGCCATCAATAAATATTGATTCCCTTTAGTATGAGAGATTTGCTATTCTATAGACATGAATGCAGATAACCCAAATTTTATGCCCTCTATTTCCGGTAAAGATTTTGATGCTCTTCCAGCTGCCATTCGCACTTATATTCGCTATCTTGAAAAGATCATCGAACAGCAGCAATCTCAGATCCAACAGCAACAGGCTCAGATCCAACAACTGCAAGATCGTATTAGTAGCTTAGAAGATATCAACTCACAAAGAACAGTTCTAATAGCAACAAACCTCCTAGCAGTGATGGTTTGAAGCGGATGCCAAAAAGCCAACGTGGCTCATCAGGCAAAAAACCAGGTGCTCAACAAGGGCATGTTGGAAAAGGTCTTTTGCAGGTCGAAGAACCCGATTTCTTGGTGATTCATACACCCACAATGTGTCAAACATGCCAAACAACCCTTAGTGAAATCAAAGGTGCTTGTGTAGAAAGACGTCAGGTTTTTGAAATTCCTCCTTCTAAGTGTGAGGTGACAGAACATCGGGTGGAGGAGAAAAAATGCCCTTGCTGTGGAAAAAATAGTAGAGGAATATTTCCTGAAAACGTTAGAGGGCCTGTGCAATATGGCGAGAGAGTTCAAGCCCTGGCAGCTTACTTTGCCGATCAACATTTTATACCCGTGGACCGCGTCTGCGAAATTTTTGAGGATGTGTTTGATGTAGCTCTTTCACCTGGCACTTGTGTAAATATCGACAAAAAACTCTTTGAGAAACTTGAAACCTTTGAAAATAGTCTGAAAACATACTTGCTAGCCACACGCGTTTTACACTTTGATGAGACAGGCATCCGCTGTGAAAAAAAACTATCGTGGGTGCACGTAGCCTCTTCACCAAGGGCTACTTTATACACCCTGCATGCTAAGCGCGGGCAACAAGCCATGGATGAGGCAAACATTTTACCTCAATTTAAAAGTATAGCCATTCATGACCATTGGCTTCCTTACTTTTCTTATGAACAAATGTTGCATGGATTGTGCAATGCGCATCATTTGAGAGAATTGACGTTTATGCATGAGGAAAAGCAGGAAATGTGGGCAAAACAAATGAAAGAATTACTGCTTTTTGCCCAGCAAGAAGTAGAAAAACATGTAAATCAAGAAGCTCTACCTCCAAAGCTTTTACAAGACATTGAGCAGGCTTATAAACAGAAAATTATTGATGGGCTTACCTATCATTCTAGCCTGCCTGCATTGCCAAAAGGTAAAAGAGGTAAGCAAAGGCAACGGGAAGGTAAAAACCTTCTGGACCGTCTAAAAGAAAAGCGAGAGTGCGTGTTGCGGTTCATGTACGATTTTGCCGTACCCTTTACCAATAACCAAGGCGAACAAGACATTCGTATGGTTAAGTTAAAGCAAAAGATATCGGGTTGTTTCCGTAAGCCTAAAGGAGGGCAGATTTTTTGCCGCATCCGCAGCTACATTTCTACGGCACGCAAACAAGGCTGGAATGTCTGGGATGCCTTGGCAGATGCCATCCGAGGCAGCCCTCGTCTATTAGCCATAGATCGACAGGCCAACTTGCAAGAAGCCATTACCTAGCTTCTATTCCATTCAAACGTTCCTGAATAAAAAAAGGGGTATCTGAACTGTTACAATTTTTAGACGGTTTTTTTAATTTTTGTTCTATACCAATACCGAGGCCTCCATCAGAATTTAATGCCAATTCTATTAATATTCTTTAATTTACTATTTATGAGTATGTTATGGTAGCTGCTCAGCTTCTCTTTCTATCTGCTGTTTTTCTTTTTCTGAAAGGAAATCCGTCATGACATACTCTATGAAATGCCTGATTTGTTTTAATTTCTCTTCCAGGCTTAATCCCTCTATTGGTATAGAGATATCTTTAACAAATGTAAAATTTACAGATTTCCAAACCTGAATCGGATCTGACTTTTTGATTGGGTAAGTTGCTTCTTCGCCAGCAATAGCTGCTAAATAGTAGCCCTCTCCAAATTCAATTACACTGGTAGTAACTCCTACCGCACTGTCCTTTAATGCAAGTAAGTATCCATCCTTATTTTCATTTGTAAAGAAAGCTATACTAAATAGAAAATTTAAAGGTCCTAGTAGATACCAATCTACATCTTCGTAAACATTATCCACACAATTTGCTACAATTTTTGTGATTTTTTCGTTACATCCTAATTTGAACGTTTGGGAAGGCTGGGAGTAATAAGGAGAAGGGTGATCGGGAATAGGAGCTAGCCCACGCCAAGGCGTAGCTTTATTCCCATAGTTAACTTGAAGCCCGCATATACCACCAGCGTAATAATCTATAATAGCGCTAATTTGTGTAATTTTTCCATATATTTTGAAATAAGGCATATCGTCAAAGCTGCTTGTAGTAGGTTGCTCATAATTGCCTCTTAAAGTAAAGCTACGAGGCATACTATAGCTGGTAACGATATCTACAATGCTTGTGGTTTCATGCTTTAGAAATGCAAGGATTTTTTTTTCTTTTTCTAATAGAAAAGCAAAATGCCTATCTTGGGTAATTATAACTAAATTGAAGACAGAAATCACTTTTTTGATCATGATCTCCAAGTTGCTTTTCATTAAATCACTATAAGCATTCATCGTGTTTACATAGGCTGTACAAACCTCTTTAGCTATATCTTTTGTATCTTCAGCTGAAATCTGAGTGTTTATTTGATTTTTCCCTTTGCCGCTAAGCATTAGTTCTATCTTTTTCTTAGTACTATCAGATAAAAAAGTAAGAAAATCTTGCTCAGATTCTTGAATCTTTTTCCTAGTTTCCTCTATCCTCTTCTTAAAGGCTTCAGTGTAGTCATCTAGAATGGATTCAAACGTTTCTTTAGCAACTTCGCTTTTTCTGTCTTTAATAAATTGATCAAAATTTTTTAGCTGATGACGTACTTTTTCGGAAATAGCATCTCTAGGTAAAAGACCATAGGCCGTAGAAAGATAATAATCGAGCTTATCAATAGCTTTTAAATATTGGCTTCTATAAGCTTCAGTCAGTCGCCTCTTACTAAAGTACAGCTCCTTTGTTTGTTGAAAAATGGTGATAGAGTAATTATCTATTCCTTGTAGCGTGTGAGCTTTTGCTTGCTCTAATTTCTGTGAACAAAAACTCTTGATTTCTTCTTGGCTCTTTTTTTCTTCTTCCACTAGCTTAATGACCCTATCTAAGGTCTCTTTCTTGGCCAAATCTTCTTTGACTTGATTAATTAACTCTTTGGATACACCTGAGATAATTTTTTCTCTTATTTCTCTAACAGAAGATTGGTATTTTTCTAAATGAGGCAGGCAACACCCTTCAGACTCTTTCTTTAAATCTTCTTCAAACGCTGGCAAGCTTCCTTTAAGAGCGAAAGCTAGTTTTTTTTCTTCTACGCTTACTAGAGGCTCTCCTGGATATGATTGCTCAGCATGAAAAGATGATTCGTCAAATACATCTGGCGAAGAAAATAGGGGCCATTGAGTCATGCTTTTCCACTCACTTGCATTACTTACATGCATGGGACACCTCTTGTATGTCTTATTTAATAAACACTTGGAGTAGCGTTAGCTTTATCCTATACGCTTTCTAATTTTGTAATACTTTTCCAACCCCAACTTTCTATCCCTCTTTTTTTTAAAGTATTAATGTGTAGATTGAGGGTTAAGAAGAAATAAAGAAAGAAATCCAAGCATTCATTGAATGCTTGAATAGTTTTTTTTCTTATGCTAACAAGCATCTAACCGTATGATTATCTTCCTGTTTGCTTACCTCGTAGCTCTCATTTTGTGTGTTTGTAGGCATAGCGTTCCAAGCTGGTGGGTGCTGCATATTCCATGCAGGCTGCTGCATGCTCTCCCTAGGCATGGGGATGAAGCAAGAAGAATAGCTAGTCTTATCATCTGAGATGACATCTTGTTCTATTCTTTTTTGCATTTCTTCTTGCTCTTTTTCTTGCTCCTCTATTTCCTTCCTTAAGGCTTCTTCTCGAGCGGCAAAATTTTTATTAAATTCAGCTTCTTTTTGTTCTGAAACTCGAATACGCTCTCTTAATTCCTGTTCAAATTTAGTGGTCTCTTCTTGTAAAACAATATTACGGCTTTTTATATTAAGATCCGCTCGGTGCGCTTGCAGCTTTTTTTCCTCTTCTAACAGTTCTCCTACTGTCGCGATGACTTGAAGCCTACGTTCATAATTATCCTCAATCTCTTTCTTTGTTCTATGCATTGCTTGGTCAAATTTAGGATAGAGAGTATGTACGTTATATGAAGAACCATCTATTTGTTGTGTATTCATGCTAATCTCCTTGATTTTACATAAGCTGGCATTCAATAGGTCTGCCATATATATTAAGGCAGTGATAAACTAAAGTGCCTAAGTTGAGGGCAGATTCAGTCTGTCCTAGTGCTTCCGAAGTACGCTGGGGTATCCCTATTATTACATTTGCTCTTCTTTTTTTTCTTTCTGAACTAGCATTCACTTTCCTTGGAGCTATCCAATAAGCCTGATATAGCATGTTTCTGCGCTTCCAAAACGATTTTATCCTCCGCCCCCATTCCCTTGCGATTCTCAGTTTGTTTTACTTACTATCCAGTTCTCTCTTTCCATAATATCTAGTATGCTTTTTGTCTATCTCTTCAGACGCCACAATTTCTGCTTGCATTATTTGATCATATGTTTGAGCTTCTTCTTTTAGGTAGTGGCTATGCAGCTTTATAAAAATCTCTGCTTCAGTGTAGTGTGCTTGATGAATGACATCTAAACCTGCCTCTAAAATTTTTATACTTTTGACTCTCAGGTCAAAGGCCACGTCAATAAGCCCTCTTATTCTTTGATCTCTAAGCTCTAAATTTTTGGCTATTAACTCTTGATAAATTCTAACGGTTTTAGCCGTGGCTTCTTTTATATCGTTATTGAACTCTTTTAATAATTCATATCTTTTCAATTCTTCGTTGGAGAGATTTTCTTTGTTTATCATTTCTAAGACATAGGTAGCTAATCTTTCATCCACTTTGTGTGCTTGGTGGCTGAAAGCTTGTATTCTTTCCTTTGCCTCATAGGCCACTTCTTGGATATCCCCAATCGCGCTCTTGATTAAGGTATTCGCTTGCTCAAAGAAGCTGTCTAAAGATTGGATGCATATGTTTCCTCCATTAGCTGCATCTTCTATATACTTGGCACCTAACATTGACAATTGGTGGACAGATTGGCTGGCTAGTGCTAGCTCTTGGCGAGCTTGAGATAAGTGCTGAATTGATAAATTTGAAATTCTTGATAAAGGGCTTGAATTTCTACCAAAGAGAGAGGGCCCTGAAAAGGGAGAAGGCCCTGAAAGGGGGGAATGTCCTGAAAAAGGGGAAGGCCTTGATAAAGAACCTAAGTTACTGTTAAAAGGGGTCATTATATAAGCTCTCCTTATTTTTTAAACTGAACTAAGTTACCTACATTTCGACTCTTTAAACCTTAGCTGTATTGCTCAGCTTAGCCACTACATACCTATCAAATAAACAACTGTTGCTTATAACGATAATGTATATAAATTATTATCCTTATTCATGTCTACTTTTTTTAAAAAAATCATAATTATTCAGGTCTTTATTTGCTATGTAGTACTACTTCGTTAAATTTAAGGGGAATCAAAAAATAGCCTTTTAGATGAGCCGCGAATAGCTTGGCAAGAATGGCAAATGATAATGCAAAATAAGTTGTTGATTAACCTTCTTACTTGAGGTAGAGTCATCGAATTTTTTTTTCTTTTGTTCGATATTTCAGTAAGGTTAAGAAGCTTTAAGCCATAAAATATAGCGTCAGATGAGGGTGTAGCCCTAGCCATGAACGTCCTCAAAATGATCTAATCCTAACTCGTCTTTCATCTGTTGATAGCCTTGTTTGATTTTCCATCTTTCATGAATCCATTCCGTCATACGTGGAAGAGGAGTATCTTTTAAGGCATTGGAAACATAATATTTGTATTGATCATTTCCTAACTTTTCAATCACTAGCTATCTATCCGCATCTGATCGATAAAATGCCCCTGTGATCGTTTCTTTAACCCTTATAGCCGTTACTTCACTATATTTTTTCGATTTAAGGCTTAAAGTTGCTTTTTGCCACTTACTTCCTTGCTGTAACAGTTTTTTCAACCATTTCGTGGCACGCAAGAGCTTAAAGTTTCTATCGGCTACTTCTGAATATTTTCTCGGCCTACCTCTAGTGTTCTGCATAGAATTTAAAGGAATATCGCTAGGCCAAAAGCTATGATTTTCAGGAATTTGAGCTCCAAAGGTTAGCTGTCTTTTATCTAATTCTCCCAATAACTCTCGTTTTTCTCCATAATCGGCATCAAAAACAAGCGCTTCCTAGAGAAAGTTTTCCTGCAGAATACTATCTAAAAGATGCAAAGCAAGCTCCCATTTCTTTAAAAACTTGTACCTTGCCAGTGGAATTTTGGCTACCTGCATTCTTTTTTTGCTTTTTGTCCAGCATTGGGGAAGGAATCATTCACCTATGATAGGAAAATGCTCTTTGTCTTTTTCACAGTAATGCCAGGTTACGATTGATTGGCAAATTGTTGAATAGCTTGTTCATTTCCTCCAGGAAGCCTTTTTGCCATAGGCTCGATAGATTTCCTTTCCCCCTCCAATATTAATCCTGCTATGTACAATCTGCACCAGTGAACTCTTTCTGATCTTCCTGAGTTGGCTTTAAAAACATTAATCCATTCATTAACTTGTTCGCGAATAGAATTTAATTGCTCTAGATCCATTGCCCCCTCCTTAATTAATAAAACTTCCCTACATTAATATCAGAAAGACACTTAACGAGGTAGTACTGATTATTTTTTTTGCTGAGGAGTGTAGGATATAGAAAAGAATTATCTTAAAAAAGTAGACATGAATAAGAATAATAATTTATATCCATGTTCGTTAATAAGCGACAAGTGCCTATTTAATAGGCATACAGTGGCTAAGCGGCAAACTTTTAAAGAGTCCAACTTATGTAACTCAACTCCCTAAAAAAGGAAACTTATTATGGTAAACAATCTTAATAGTAACTCAAGCCTTTTATCACGGCCCTCCCCTTTGTCAGGTCCCTCTCCCTTTGGAAGGGCTGCAAGTCCTTTATCAAATGTATCGAATTTATCGCTACAAAACTTATCTCAAAATCGTCAAGAAGTGGATTTAGCTGGTCGCTCTGTTCAAAAAGTATCGTTGTTAGGTGCCAAATACATAGAAGATGCGGTTAACGGGGGAGCCTTAAGCGTCAAATCAGTTGAAACCTTTTTTGAACAGGCGGATGCTTTGATTAAAAGCAGGATAGGCGATATCCAAAAAGTAGCGGACGAAGCTAGGCAAAGAATAGAAACTTTTATGAGAAAAGCAGATGAGGCTGATACTAGGTTTGCCGAATTTGCTGTCCAGATGATGAAAATAGAATTGTCTCAAGAAAATCTTGAGAGATATCAAGTGTTAAAGCAAGTCAATATGGACTTGAAAAATGCTTACTCGGATACGACTAGAACTTATATGACACTGCAGAAAGAATTAGCTGGGATGGACGAGAGGTGGAAAGGAATTATTGAAGTGGCATTTGATGAGAGGATCAAAGGGATAAAAATTTTGGAAGCAGGTTTAGATGTTATTCACCAAGCTCAAAACCATGAAGTAGAAATTTTTATAAAACTACATAGCCAATACTTGAAAGAAGAAGCTCAAATTTATGATCAAATAATGCAAGCAGAAGTTTTTAACTCGGAAGAAAGAGATAAAGAGCATGCTAGACATATAAAAGAGAACGAATTAGATATCAAGCGAGACAAACTAAAATTTAAAAGAAGGGAAGCGGAAGATAGGGTAGCTTTGGAAGCAAAAAAAAATGCTTATGATCAGGCTTATCGCATGGCTCAAATGGAATTTAATGCTGGGATAGAAAAAGAAAAAATAAGAGTAAACGAAAGAATAGAAATGGCCAAACAAGCCTCTCAGCTACCCCAACCTTCCCCTAAGCCTAAGCCCTCTCCAGGACCTAATCTACCTCTTCCGTTGCCTATACCACCTTTACCTATTCCGTCTCCTGGTTGCCTTCTTATGTAAAAAAAATTTAAGGAACCTTAGGAAAGAAAATTCATTCAAGCATTCATTGAATGCTTGAATTTCTTTTCTTATTCCTTCTTAACTCTCAATTTACCTAATTGAAGCATACATATAGAACAGAGAGGTAAGGTTGAAAAATTATTACAGGATGAAAAAGCGTATAGGATAGAGCTAACGCTATTCTAAGTATTTATTAAATAAGACATACAAGAGGTGTCCCATGCAAGTGAGTGGAAAAGCATGACTCAATGGCCCCTATTTTCTTCGCCAGATGTATCGGACGAATCATCTTTTCATGCTGAGCAATCATATCCAGGAGAGCCTTTAGTAAGCGTAGAAGAAAAAAAACTAGCTTTCGCTCTTAAAGGAAGCTTGCCAGCGTTTGAGGAAGATTTAAAGAAAGAGTCTGAAGGATGTTGCCTGCCTCATTTAGAAAAATATCAATCTTCTGTTAGAGAAATAAGAGAAAAAATTATCTCAGGCGTATCCAAAGAGTTAATTAATCAAGTTAAAGAAGATTTGACCAAGAAAGAGACCTTAGATAGGGTCATTAAGTTAGTAGAAGAAGAAAAAAAGACCCAAGAAGAAATTAAAAATTTTTGCTCACAGAAATTAGAGCAAGCAAAAGCTCAAACGCTACAAGGAATAAATAATTACTCTATCACCATTTTTCAACAAACAAAGGAGCTGTATTTTAGTAAAAGGCGACTGACTGAAGCTTATAGAAGCCAATATTTAAAAGCTATTGATAAGCTCGATTATTATCTTTCTATGGCCTATGGGCTTTTACCTAGAGATGCTATTTCCGAAAAAGTACGTTATCAGCTAAAAAATTTTGATCAATTTATTAAAGACAGAAAAAGCGAAGTTGCTAAAGAAACGTTTGAAGCCATTCTAGATGACTACACTGAAGCCTTTAAGAAGAGGATAGAGAAAACTAGGAAAAAGATTCAAGAATCTGAGCCAGATTTTCTTACTTTTTTATCTGATAGTACTAAGAAAAAAATAGAACTAATGCTTACCGGCAAAGGGAAAAATCAAATAAATACTCAGATTTCAGCTGAAGATACAAAAGATATAGCTAAAGAGGTTTGTACAGCCTATGCAAACACAATGAATGCTTATAGTGATTTAATGAAAAATAACTTGGAGATCATGATCAAAAAAGTGATTTGTGCCTTCAATTTAGTTATAGTTACCCAAGATAGGCATTTTGCTTTTCTATTAGAAAAAGAAAAAAAATCCTTGCATTTCTAAAGCATGAAACCACAAGCATTGTAGATATCGTTACCAGCTATAGTATGCCTCATAGCTTTACTTTAAGAGGCAATTATAAGAAACCTACTACAAGCAGCTTTGACGATATGCCTTATTTCAAAATATATGGGAAAATTACACAAATTAGTGCTATCACAGATTATTACAATGATGGTATATACGGGCTTCAAGTTAACTATGGGAATAAAGCTACGCCTTGGCGTGGGCTAGCTCCTAATCCCGATCACCCTTCACCTCATTACTCCAAGCCTTCCCACACGTTCAAATTAGGATGTAACGAAAAAATCACAAAAATTGTAGCAAATTGTGTGGATAATGTTTACGATGTAGATTGGTTGTATTCACAAGGACCTTTATGTTTCCTATTAAGTATAGCTTTCTTTACAAATGAAAATAAGGATGGATACTTGCTTGGATTAGAGCTGGGCAGCGCGGTAGGAGTTACTACTAGTGTAATTGAATTTGGAGAGGGCTACTATTTAGCAGCTATTGCTGGCGAAGAAGCAACTTACCCAATCAGAAAGTCAGATCCGATTCAGGTTTGGAAATCTGTAAATTTTACATGTGTTAAAGATCTCTCTATACCAATAGAGGGATTAAGCCTGGAAGAGAAATTAAAACAAATCAGGCATTTCATAGAGTATGTCATGACGGATTTCCTTTCAGAAAAAGAAAAACAGCAGATAGAAAGAGAAGCTGAGCAGCTACCATAACATACTCATAAATAGTAAATTAAAGAAGATTAATAGAATTGGCATTAAATTCTGATGGAGGCCTTGCTATCGGTATAGAACAAAAACAGAAAAAATCCGTCTAAAAAGTTATACGGTTGCCTTTTATGAGGAGCTCACCTTACGCAGGCATAGAACTCCTTTGTAAATTTTGCAGTTCTTGATAGGCCATCTGATTGGCTTTAAGGATTAACTTATATTTTAAAGCAAAGTGATTAAGTAAGGTTTTAATTTTAAGAAATTCAAGCTTGCAATAAGCGATAAGGTGTCCTAGACAGTACTTGACCTGACACACATGAGTTACCTGGCAGGTACTATTTCTGTCAGTTGTAACTTATCTAACATCTTTTCTTGCGCAAGATGTTTTGCATCTAAGAATGTTTGTAAAGGCGTCTTGCCAAAACAATACTTTCCTGTATGTGTTCTCTCGTTATTATACTCATTCATCCATTTATCCACATCCTCTTGTAATTCTTCAACATTTTTAAACACTTTCTTCCTAAAAGCTGTGGCATAAAATTCGTTCTGAATGGTCTGATGAAACCTTTCACAGATTCCATGGGTTTAAAGGGTGTCTGGCTTTAGTGCGAGAATGGTCTATGCTTTCGATGGCTAAGTAAAGTTCATACTCATGATGCTCTCTTGCTCCACAGTACTCTGTACCACAATCGGTCAATATTCTTAAAACACGAATATCTTGCTCTTCCAGCCAGGGAATGACTCGATCATTTAGCATATCCGCTGCTACCAACGCATTTTTCCTATCGTATAGTTTGATAAAAGCAACCTTAGAATAGGTATCGATCACTGGCTGTTGATAAATGCGTCCCATACCTTTAATAATGCCTACATAATAGGTATCTTTGAGAGAGTAGATAATACGCTTTTAAATTACTCCTTACGCAATTAGACATACGATACAGCACATAAGCTTTTCATTCTTTTTTCTTCTAGACATACCTTTCTCCAAGAAACTATTGCCATCTTTTCTAATTCTTTATAACCACGATAAATACGATTAGACCAAAAATGACTACGCAAGTAATGCCATAAGTTTTCAACAGGATTAAGTTCAGGACTATAAGGAGGTAGAAAGAGCAGGTGAATATTGGAAGGAACTTTAAGCATTTTACTAGTATGATAGCTAGCTCGGTCTAAAATTAGCAAAGCCTGGGAAGAAGCGGATAGTGATTGACTAACTTGCTCAAGAAGAATTTCCACTCCTTGGCTATTTAAGAAAGGTAGAATCATTCCTTCTGCTTGCCCTGAACGTGGGCAAACAGCTGTAGCTACATACAGATTTTTATATTCTGTCTGTCTAGGAGCTTTTGGCCGCGTTCCTTTTTTAGCCCATACCTTAATAAGGGTACTTTGTTGTCCAAGCCGTGCTTCATCTTCAAACCAAATTTCGATTTTTTGCTTGGGAAATTGTTTTTTTAAGCGGGCGATGGCTTTTGGAATTTTTTTTAAAGGCTTCTTGGTCCCTTAGGCTAGCTTTATAGTGCTGAGGACGAGGGACCAGGGGTGTATAGCGGCAGCGACGTAAGATTGTCCAAATTCCTTGCAAGGTTAAGTTTTTATTAAACTCTTTTTTTAGAATAGCTTGCAGATCAACTAGGTGAAAAACATTGATGTTTTCTTCAGGTTCAGGCCCTTTTTCTACCCTCTCTAAGAAAGCTTTTTCTTGCTCAAACGTTAAAGCTCTTTTTCTTCCTGTTATTACAGGCCTCCTATCTTTCAGACCCTCTAAATTTTGAGCATTATACCTTCGGATCCATTTTTGAATAGCGCTTGTACAATAACCTAGCGCTTTTCCTATCTGATACGCGCTTTCTCCTTCCATCGCCATCACCACTGCTCTTAATTTACAACTGTAACTGCCACAGGCTTTCTTTTTTGCCATGGCGTTTAATTCCTCTATTGTATGATAAAAAGCTACAAACATGGTTTCCTCCTTTCCCAACCTTTTCTCTCCCTAAATTATCCTCCTTATTTGAATTTAGAAAAAGGCTGTTTGCATTCCCAATAGCTGATACTTACGGAGTTTGTTTAAATGGTATAACCTGTATGTTCAGTTTCAATTTCACCATGCGCTTCTTTTTCTTCCTTGGCTTTTTCAAAAGCTTTTAGTTGGTCCTCTGTTAATATCATTTCTTCTCAAAGCCATTTTAGCTTCCAATGCTTTGAGGCGTTTTTGGAAAGTCTTAAAGATTATATCGTAGCCAAACAGAACGTACGCCCTCTGGCGAAATGAAAACTCCCTGTTTCTTCAAGCTCGTTACATACTCTTAATTGTCCATAAGCAGGCTTTTGAAGAGCAAAATCAACCACAGCTTCCTCAATGGACTCATCTACACTGTTTTTTATATAAGGTTTTCTAGGCGTCATATCCTGAAGAGCTGCTTTTCCACCTGTTTCATAAAGTTCTTTAAATCTATAAAAGCTATCTCTAGAATATCCCATCATCTTACAAGCTTTAAGAGGCATTTCCTAACGTTTCGGCTAGCTTTAAAACACCCATTATATTTTTGATAACTTTTTGATGGGTTGCTAAATTTGACATTTTGATACTTCTTGTTGGTCTTGGGGCCGCTCACTTCAACTTCTAGCCCTATCACTTTTGATGAGCAACAGGGCTTCAAGCTTCGCGGCTTTTAAATCGCGTTTCCTTTATTTTTGTCACAAATGTCAGATTAAGTCCTATCTATTACAGGTAATGTGATGAAAACCATGCTCTTGCAAATTCTCGACCTGCTCGCTTTTAATCATTCCTCTATCGCCTACAAAAGTGGCTTTTCCACAGTAAAAGCGTTCTTTAGCTTTTTTGATCTTCGCATGAAAAGTAGAAGGGTCTTGCGTATTACCTTTAAATACTTCGTCGATACAGGTGTACCCTCAGCTGAACTTAGCAATTCTATAATAATTTTTTTACCTTTCTTTTTGTCTAGGTTGTAACCCAAGCGGCAAGCTCGTTTTCTTTACCTTCTAAATAGGCGCTAGTGACATCATATAAAAATTAAGTGAGGAGTTTTCTTGCGGAAACTTTTAGTAAACAATCGATCTTCAATAGAGGCTTGGTTTTGGCATAACCCCAAAAGGTTTTTATAAAGATCTTCTTCATTAAAGCCTTCTTGTAGATCAATTACCGAAGCAATGGTATAGGTTTTTGCCTGCCTGGCTGCAGAAAGTCTTGAGCCTTGCTCCAATATACGTGCCAGCACTTGCCACGACGCAAGCTAGCCTTCTCGGCTGTTGCCCAAAGTATCCATAATCCCTAAACGTTTAGCCATTTAGTAGATTACCCATACGCCAACAATAGATTGCATCTTGGCTTCACGGCCAGAGGTTAAAGCTTGGAGATTACCTTTGTATTTTAAAGCTAACTCGATAGCAGTAATTTCTTCGGCTGTTCAATTGGATAGATTACAAGCCGTACGTTTTTGACGGTTTTGCCCTCTCTATAGGATTCTCTTATCAATACATAACTCACCTTACGCACAGATGAGTTGAAAAAATTATTATAAGAGTATATTTTTTCTTTGAAAAAAGGAGAAAAAAAATGAAACTTGATCTTCTTGATATTTATACAGATTATCTTATCAGCCAAAACCAACAAGCAACAGCCACAGGGCTATCAAATCTTTTAGATGGGCAGATTAGCCATGATAAAATCACCCCTTTTCTTAACAACAATCCAGGAGGATCGAAAGAACTATGGCAGTATGTTAAAAAGCAAGTGCACCATTTAGAACAAGATAAAGGAGGTGTATTGATTATTGATGATACGATAGAAGAAAAGCCCTATACGGATGAATACGAAATCGTCTGCTGGCACTTTTCTCATACTCAAGGAAGATGTGTAAAGGGAATTAATCTACTTTCCTGTCTCATTAGCTATGGAGATTACACTTTTCCTATCGGCTTTGAAGTAATCAAAAAAGATATGCATTTTTGCGATGTGAAAACAAAGAAAGAAAAAAGACAGTCATCCATTACTAAAAACCAACATTTTAGAGCACTTATCCAACAGGCAGCTGCCAATCAAGTGAAGTTTGAGTATGTGCTGGCTGACAATTGGTTTGGTGCTAAAGATAATATGGAATTTATCCACTATAAACTCAAAAAAATGTTTGTATTTGGCATAAAGTCTAATCGATTAATTGCTTTTTCTGAGGAAGAAAGAAAAAAAGGCCAGTATCAGAATTTAAATACGTTTAATTTCAAAGATGGAGATAAAAGGATAGTCTGGCTTAAAGAGCTAGTTTTCCCTGTAGCTTTGATTACAAAGATCTTCAAGAACGAAGACGGTTCTACAGGGGTTCCCCACTTTGTGACTAACGACCTAAATCATGATTCTGATCCTATCTATGAAGTCTACCACAAACGATGGCGCATAGAAGAGTATCACAAATCGATAAAGCAGAATACTAGCCTTGAGAAGTCACCCACCAAAATTGCTCGCTCTCAAAGGAATCATATTTTTGCCTCTCTTATCGCTTATTGCAAGCTTGAATTTCTTAAAATTAAAACCTTACTCAATCACTTTGCTTTAAAATACAAGCTAATCCTTAAAGCCAATCAGATGGCCTATCAAGAACTGCAAATTTTACAAAGGAATTTTATGTCTGCGTAAGATGAATACATAATATAAAGTACCTAAGAATCTTACAGCACGGTTATGTATCCCGTTTAGTTTGCCACAAATATAAAATTTTAATTTTTTTGTAGACCAATAATTGTATTTAACATATAGCTGTTAGGTGTATTCAAACCTTGGAGGTTTAAAAATGAATCCCCCTATTATTCTTTCTTCAGCAAGACCTATTTCGGCACCATCCGTATCATTAATATGGTCCTGGCCCCTACCTAACAGTAATAAAATTATTGACCTTTTTTATGATAAAACGAGTGGATTTTCAACTGCGATAAAGAGTGAGCACCCAATCTCTTTAAGAATTTCTCAGCAAACCGCTAAATTTTTAGATCAAATTCCAACCGAGCGCATTGCAAACGTAGCACTCCACTATTTTAAAAATACTTTCGTAAGTTTTAGCGAACAGGAAGATGCACTTGAAATTAAGCGATTATCGTGGGACAAAAGAGCTGCGTCTAAATATCTTGATAATCTTATTGCAAAATATCAAAGGTCCCTGACCTCCTCTCAGTATTCTTATTTGCTAGTGCGTGATTTTTTTTTTGCTGCAGGAGGAAATTTTGAGACCTCTTCCTCTTTACAACAAGAGCTAGAAGCCATTCAGCATAGCTTTCAGGATCATAGAAACAAGTTGGAAGAATATAAAAAATTCATTTCTAAGGAAGCAGGCCAAGATGAATTCAAAGATCTGTGTAGCCAAGGGGTTTTACAAGAAATGCTATCTGTAACAGAAAATAGGATAAAAGATCATCAACTTATTTTACATGTGTTGAAATTAAGTGCAGCTGGCTTGGAATCAAAACTAATCATCTTTAAAGAGAATATCCAACAAGAGTTAAATGAGCTTCAACCTAATGAGCTACTTGCTAAACTAGGGGAGATAATGGCCGTATTAGAGGATCTGTGGAGGCAAGCACGAGATTATTCTGAAGCAGCATCATTATTTAATGTGCTTCAGGAGAAAGGCACTGCTTTACAGGAAGCAAATAATATTCGAAGAGATGAAATTTACAAACGTTTGCAAGAATTGATACATAGAAGGACAGGAATAAATATAGAAGAGGTTAAAGAGGAAAAAGCAAAAACCTTGAGTCGATTGTATGATAGCCATAAAAAAAATGTAGAAGAAAGTGAAAAAATTCGAAATGTAGAAGATTACGGACGAAGGATCTTAAAAAAACAAGAGGAATTCGAGTTACGGTATCGAGATGCTCTAGTAGCCGTAATAACTGATCAATCAAAAGCTAGGAAAATCCTAGCATTAAGAGAAAATATTAATAAGATTTTCACAGAAATGAAAAAGTGGTCAGAGGAAAGGCAACTGTCCATATTAGAAAAATTGCTAAGCATCAATTTGCAAGGAGAGGATGTGGAGCAAAAAATCAACCAATTAGCCCAATTTTAATTTAAATATATTAACCTTTATACTAGGAGTATTTATATGATCCAAACAACACATAGAAATCCTAACGCTTCCGCCCTATTCGCAGTAGGTGCTGATGAGGTGGAGACAATGGTAACTGCTTTCAGCGAATCATTAAAAAGCATTAAGACGACCCATGGGGAAGTATTAGGGGCGGCAATCAGAGCAGAGAAAGCTCAGCAACAATTTATTGAAGCACTTCGAGCTCAGATGTTAAACAAAATGGCTGCAGGAAATATTGCAGAGGCAAGAGAGCTTACTATTTTATCTAAGGAAGCGGCAGAGGTTTCTCTTACAGCCGGTTTTGATGCAGTCACTAGGATGGCTGACATCGCTCTGCGTACTCTTGAATTGGGTATAAACCATCAAACCCATGTAATTCAAGAGGCTATTAAAACAAGATTAGTGCTAATTCAGCAAGAGGGCGAGAAGATAGAAATTATTATTAGCGCGGAAAAAAGCAAGCAAGAGCTGGAATTACAAAAAAGAAAATTCGATGCAGACATCCAGCAGACAAATGAAAAAAACAAGGCAGAAATTCTTCAAAGGCAATATGACGCCTACTTAGCTGCTTACAATAAGGATATGGAAGTTGCTAAAGCTATTCTAGCCAAGCATCGCAATGTTGAGATTAAGCATCAACCACCCTCTATGGATTTAAGGTCTAATACAGTCACCCAGGGATGGGTTAAATGTGTGGGCAGGGGCTAGCATAAGCCATTTTAAATACCTACCAGAGAAGAGCCTCACAGGTTCCTCTTCTTATATGTTCTAGGCAGAACTTAACCTGCCAAATTACTGCTACCTTGCAGCTACTTAAGCTACCAGGTAATTGTAAATTGCCAGGAAAAGACTGCTTAGGACATATTTAAAATAGCGTCTCTATATGTGGCAGCCCACTAAATCCTTCTGAAGCATAATTTTAAATAAATTTCTAAGTGTACAAATTTAATCGCATGCGGACTTGTTGCAAGATATCACGAGTGCTTTTCTTAAAGAATTTTTCATTAGCATCCAACTCGACTTGAGCATCTTGGTATTTAGCCAATGTGAGTATAATTTCCTCTAATTGCATAATATTACTAGTGCTGTTTTTAAAGAATTCACTAGCAACCAACTCGCCTTGAGCATCTTGGTATAGTTATTTGAATTCTATTTTTCTAAGGATATATGTATAATCAATTGGCATGGTATATTCACACGATTTAAGAAAAAAAGCTTTGAATTATATAGAGAATGGCGGCTCAATGGCCACAGCTAGTGGGGTGTTTGGCGTAACAGTTCGCACGTTAACAAACTGGATTAAGCGGAAAAAACAAGGTTGCCTAGCTCCTAAAAAAAGACGGCAGAGCCCCAGTAAAATTGATAGTGAAAAGCTAAAATTATATATAAAACAAAATCCTGATGCCTACCTTAGAGAAATAGCTGAGGCATTCGGAGTGACAATAACTGCAGTTTTTTATGCCTGTAAAAGACTGAAAATCACTTTAAAAAAAAGACACCCTTCTACAAGGAAAGAGATGAGAATAAACGAGAGGAGTTTAGACAAAAGCTAGAAAACATTCCGGAAGAAAATAGGATTTACATAGATGAGAGCGGGATAAATGCCTACTTACAGCGCCAGCATGCAAGATCACCTATAGGAGAAAAGATTTATGGTGCTATAGCAGGTCGTTCATTTGCTAGAGAAAGCTTTATAGCAGCTAAATGCAAGTCTAAAATTTTAGCTCCTTTTTGTTATACAGGTACTTGTAATTCTCTTCTGTTTAACTTTTGGCTAGAAAAAATTATTGATACCTGAACTTAAAGCAGGACAAGTTCTGATAATGGATAATGCTACCTTCCATAAATCGCAAGCCACTCATGAACTTATTAAAAAGGCAGGGTGTGAGATTTTATTTTTACCGCCTTATTCTCCAGATCTAAACCCTATTGAAACCTTTTGGGCTAATTTTAAAAAGATTGTGGCAGCAAACTTAAGTAAGTTTTCGACTCTTGCTCAAACCATTGATTACTCTTTTTTAAGTATATGTTAATGACTAGAAATTTAAAATTCAAACCACTATAGTTAGCTTTAATCTTTTCTAAAATAGGCATAAGAGTATGCCCTTCATAGGTTGATCCTGGAAAAGCCTGGTATCCAATAGGCATGCCTTGTTTAGTGACCATTAAGGAAATTAAAACTTGAGGCTGATTGAATTTAAGGTCTTTGCTATAACCATTTTGCTTAAATTCATCTTCTTGGAAAGACTCAAAATAAAGGGTAGTAGCGTCAAAAAAAATCAGGTCGATTTTTTGTCCAAATAATTCTTTGGCTGTATTGTAAGCACAATCCTGTATAGCTTGCTGGGCCTCTTGATTTAAACAATCCATCATCCTATAAACACCTTGCAAGTTGATTTGTATCCCAAAGTCTTGCTCTAATTGCCTAACAGAGGCTCTTTTGCTAACAGGATTAGCAATGCGAGCCATGACAATATGTTTTAATATTTCTGCACTTGCAATGTTTTTAAGAATATTTCCAAAACCTAGCTCTTCATAGATTTTTCCATAAATCTCATGAATGCCCACAATTGCACGCTGTTCCTCTTCTAGGTTTTTAAGGTTAACGTTTAACTCCTCACCGTTTAGCTTGGGCATGCTTTTTGATTTGATCGCTTGCTGGGCCATTTCTTCAGGGCCAAAAAGATTGGGATTATGTTGGTGCTCTATCTTGCTCTTGATATGCTCCGCTAGCTCAACCATTTTTTTAAGTTCTTGCTCGTCCATAGCAATCCCTACATAGCGGACGATTCTTTGTTTAACTTTTTCTCCATCGCGCACCGATTCAACAATCTGCACAGATTTTCTAGGGCTATTAGGCGTGGTTTTTACTCTGACAAACATAAAAATTAGCTGTAAGTTTTCTTGGAATATAAAAGTTTTCTAAAAACAAAGCAAGATAAATGTTTAACTAGGCACTATAAGATAGAAAACAAAAAAATTACCGATGTATCTCTAGGAAAATTTGAAAAAATTTAGCGGTTTTGGAGATTAAAATGTTGAAGTCAGGACAAAGATCTTCAAAAACGAAGACGGCTCTATAGGCATTCTCCATATTGTGACTAACGACCTAAATCATGATTCTGATCCTATCTATGAAGTCTACCACAAACGATGGCGCATAGAAGAGTATCACAAATCGATAAAGCAGAATACTAGCCTTGAGAAGTCACCCACCAAAATTGCTCGCTCTCAAAGGAATCATATTTTTGCCTCTCTTATCGCTTATTGCAAGCTTGAATTTCTTAAAATTAAAACCTTACTCAATCACTTTGCTTTAAAATACAAGCTAATCCTTAAAGCCAATCAGATGGCCTATCAAGAACTGCAAATTTTACAAAGGAATTTTATGTCGTCGTAAGGTGAGGTAGTTATTAGTTTAAGGGCTAGAAAAGAGAAGTTTTACTGAACTCTCCCGGTACTTCTTGCACATATTTAGGGACCGCATAACCCGATAAATTAGCAGCTAGATAACGGATTAATTCACAACCTTGTCCTTGCTCTACCTCAAAATGGGCAGTCCCTTTTACCCGATCTAGCTGATGCATATAGTAAGGTAAAATCCCGTGATCTACCAATTTTTCACAGAGGAGTTTTTGAGTTTCCTTATCATCGTTAACGCCTTTTAAAAGCACGCACTGATTAAGAACAGGAATGCCTAAACATTGCACATTTTTAAGTCTTAAAAGAACTTCCTCATCTAGCTCGCGGGGATGATTGACATGGACTACAAACCAAATTTGTACACGACGGGCTCTTAAGATATCTAAAAACTCTTTATCAATCCTTTCCGGAATTCCGATAGGAAAACGAGTATGAAAGCGAACACGGCGGAGATGAGAAATCGAATCTAGTTGATCTAAAAGATTGCTTAATGTCCTATTTTCCAGCGATAAAGGATCTCCTCCGCTTAAGATAATTTCCTTAAGAGATAAGTCTCCTCGAATAAGCTCCAATTCGTTAGCAAAGCTAGTTTTTTTGCTATCGTACTCAAAATTTTGACGAAAGCAATACCTACAATGCATCGCACAAGCACTTGTGCAGACTAAAAGAGCCCGGCCTTTATATTTTTGCAAAAGTTTAGTTTCCTTTCGAAATAATTGATCCTGGACGGGGTCTAGCTGGAAGCCAGTAGCTTCCAGCTTTTCATCTAAGGCAGGAAGAAATTGCTTAAGAATAGGATCATCTAAACTTCCTTTAGTAATTTTTTGAGCAAGGCGGAGGGGTAAATTTAATTTAAACGAAGGATTTTTCAATATTCGCTCCCCCTGTTCAGGGGAAAGCTTTAAAAAGTCTACTAATTGATTCCAATTTGCGAAATTGCTGCGTTGTATTTGACGCCATAAAGTTGGAGAAGTCTGCATTTTACCTAATAAAAAAATTAGTCACCTTAAAACTAGCAGTTTGTAAATATTTTTTGCAAGCCAGCAATTCCCGCAAATAAAAATTTTAACGTTATTTACAGATAATCTTAAAGTTGTCCTGGATAGTACTTAACCTGACAAACATGAGTTACCTAGCAGATACTATTTCTGTCAGTTGTAACTTATCTAACATTTTTCCTTGCGCAAGGTATTTTGAATCTAAGAATGTTTGTAAAGGCGCCTTACCAAAACAATACTTTCCTGTATGTGTTCTTTCGTTATTATACTCATTCATCCATTTATCCACATCCCCTTGATCTCCCTCCTTGCGATTCTTCAGCATTTTTAAATACTTTCTTCCTAAAAGCTATGGCATAAAATTCGTTGTTTCTAATGCCTCAAAAAACACTTCCCTTACACGTAGGGTAGAATAGATTCGTGAAAGATGGAAAATCGAGCAAGACTATCAGCAGATGAAAGAGAAGTTAGAATTAGGACACTTTGAGGGAAGGCCATGGCTAGGCCTCCCTCATTATCTGACGTTATGTTTTATGACTTATAGCTTCTTACCCTTACTGAAACACCAGGCAAAAGATAAAAAAAATCTTAACGACTCTACCTCAAGTAAGAAGCTTGATTAACAGCTTATTTTACATTACTATTTACCCTTTTTACCAAGCTATTCATGTCTTATCCAAAAAACTATTTTCTGATATCTCTTAGCCCTAACAAAGTAGTATTAGATAAGCTACAAATGACAAAAATAGTGTCTGCTAGATCTCTCATATTTGTCAGTTCAAGTGTTGTCTAGGGCAGCAAACTCTTTTTTAAATGTGCAAATTAAATTGCAAGCGGATTTGTTGCAATATATCAACGCAATTTTTCATAAATTGCTCTTCTTTAGCAATATGATGTAAATGTTTGTCATTCTCATTTAATGACCAAGTTTTTCGCTCAATGGACCAGGCTAAAGCTTCTAATTCACTCTCGAATCTAGCCATTCTGTGTGGTGCAATCCGACCACAGGGGGAAGCATTTTCTTTAAAGTGACGTATAAGATTTTCACGCTCAGTGGCATTGATTTTAATCTCATTTTTTAAAGTTATTGATATATTTTCATTCTCTTGTAATTTTAGAATTTTTTGGACCTCCAAAATTTTTTCTATTATAGCAATTTGATCCTTTATATGATCATCGCGTAATTTATACATACGCTCATGAAGGCTTGCAAAGCCGTCTAATCCCATTTCTCCTGATAATTTTATTATATCAAGATAAACATTTATGATTTTAGCATATTTTTGATTGTCTTGTTCGATATTTATTTTTATAAGCATTGCCTCAATTGCTTGTGTTGCAAATTTTCTATGACTTTCCTCCATATTGAGTAAGGATTCTCTCATAATTTCTTCCCATTCACTTAACTCGACCACCACATCAGTAGATAATTTTTGCAAAGTCCTATTTAATTTTAAATATTCTTGCCCATATTGATGGTTAAATTTTAAAAAGGAGCTATAATTATTTCTCTTTTCTTCTCCAAGGTATACCGCCCTCCAACTAACACAAGGTTGATGATATTCATCATGATGTAATTGATTAAGTCTTTCGATCTCTAAAAATTGGCTAGCAACAGTTGGAGAGTTACTACCTGTATAACCTTTAAATATGCTTGTCAATCTAAATGCTTTGCACTTTTCAGCAAACCTTTGGCTAATTTTATCAAATTTTGCAAAAGCGCTAGTTATGGCTTTAATAGGAGTGTCAATTGATTCCTTGTTGAGCGATTGATTTCCGTCTTCTTCTTTCGATTCATATTCCTTGAGCTTAGGCATTTCTGCAATTATTCTTTCTGATGGCACCTCTATTATCGTTAAAGCCTTATTAAATATGCCTGTTAAAGCAAGGACGTTTCTTTCCCTTTGTGTCTCTATAGTTTTGGCGTAACATTCGACATCATCTTCTATCTTAATTTCAGCCAGCATTATCTCACAGTTACTTTTTACAAGGTCTTCATACTCCTCATAAGCTTTACAAATTTTCATCTTGGAATCCATACGTCCATGAAAACGTTGTTTTTGTTGATCCACCTCTTCACTAAACATCCTTGAAAATAAGTGAATAGACTCTGAGGCAATTGACATTGGGGCATCCATAAATACTCTCCTTGCTATTTTAGCTAAATACTGTTTTAACCTGTAACGGTAGCGGACTATTCCATGCTGCATTTGCTGCGGGGTTGAGAGAAGCAGACAGCATTTACATGCTTTCGAGGCGCTGTGGGTGGGTGGTGGTGAAACGAGGAGAAGAATAAAACCTTTTATCAAATATTATTATTGACTCTCACTCTCTCTTGCATATTTTCTATTTAGCGTTATGCTCTGCTTCTTTGCCTTGGATCGTTAGTTTTTCCACCTTTATAGTGAGTTTTTATTTTTTCATACGTCTAGCGTACTCTTTATCTTTATATGTAAAACTTTTGAATTGCATCAACTAATCATAAATTTAAGTTTTTTCTTTTAAACTTAGCTATGTAATTTTAAAAAATTTTCTATTTCAGAATTTTGTGCTGTATGAATATCCATCTAAACTTGCTTCAAGCATTTTTATACCTTTGTTTCTCTTGTCAGATGCTACATCGATGATTCCTTTCATACCTTGAGCTATGAGATCGAGTTGTATGTCGATTAACTCTTGATGAATTCTAACAGTTGTAGCAACAACTTCTTTCACAGCTGTATCTATCTTATTCCTCAAAATAAATTTTTGTAGCATAGAATCTAGGACTACCTCTTTACTCTTTTCAGCCATCACTTTGGCAGTATGCTCAATAAATTTTTCATCTACTTCTTGTGCTGTGCATATAAAAGCCTCTAGTTGTAATCTCAACTTTTCTGCAATTTTTGAAAGTTCATCTATTTTTGAAACGGTCAAATCCTCTACTTGCTTAAAAAATGCTTCGCTAGCTTTGACGCTTAGTGGTCCCGCTTTTTCAGCATTTTGCAAATATTTAAAGTTAATACCTGATAGGTGATGGATAGATCGACTATCTAAGAAACCTTGGAAATCTGCTTGGGCTGATTGTTCTGTTGATAAGGGTAGGGTCTTGGAGGAAAGACTTACGGTAGCACTTAAAGGTGTCATGATATAAACTCTACTTATTATTGCACTTAGGTCTATCTAATAGCTTAATTTCTTTAATTTTATGCTGCATTATAGGGAAATTACATAAAGATTTAATTCACCCTTTTCATTATATAATCATGATCCCATCCGGCTTTCGTTCTCTTACCCTTGATTCTTAGCTTTTGTCTTTATCAGCTTTTAGGAGATTTCATAATGCATTTTTTCAAAATAAATAGACTTTCGGGGCCGTGGTCTTTATGAACTTTGCTCTTAACTTCTTCATAAGAAATATCCTAATTGCCAATAAACCTTATGGTAAGTCGACCCGTTGAACTTCCCCACCAGCCTCTCTTAAAATGAGACTTAGAACCTCTCGATTTCATACCGTTCTCAATTAAGCAAACGTTCCTAATCATCCCTTTTTTCCAGTTTACAAATGGCCCTGTTTTTTCCCCACTATCTTTTCTATAAAGCAGCAATCCCCGCGAATAAAAATTTTAACGTTATTTACAGATAACCTTAAGGTTTGCTTATCGAAAAGCAAGAGGATACCTTAAGCTTTCTTTGCCGAAGTTAATATTTACCACTGTAGTACCAAGCTATCTTTCTTTAAAAACCTGTAAGTGGTCATAGAGTATGCCCAGCTTTAGACGCGATTCTGCGGACATCTGCAATGCCAAAAATGCTCACAAATAGCTGTTTTTTCTATTTATTGTCCTTTCTAATTTATAGTAGACCCTTAGCATCAATGTCTTAAGTAGCCCCCGGCCGGTGACCGCTTACAAAAACCTTTAGAAAAATTTAGATAGTTTGCAAAACAGGTAATTTTTTCTTTTTTAATTCTTTGATAGGTTTGGCTAAAATAGCTACTTCCTCCCCTTTTGACACGGGTTGTAAAGTTTTTTCCTTTTCCGTCGTACGCGTCACATCTACCCCTAAAGAACCAAGCTTTTGAAAAAGCTCTCCATAGCCTCTGTCTAAGAAATGCAATCCCGAAATTACACTAGTTCCTTTAGCTAAGATTGCAGCCATTACATAAGCAAAACCTGCTCTTAAATCAGGAACAGAAATATCCCTAGCAACAAGAGGAGTATTACCTTTAACTATAATACTATGGCAAAAACTTTGGGAAGCAAAGCGGCATTCTTTACCACCTAAACATTGCCTAAAAAGCGTAATATCAGCTCCCATTTCCTTCAACACCTCCGTATAGCCAAAACGATTTTCATACACAGTTTCATGCACCACTGATGATCCTGTCGCCTGTGTAAGCAGCACAACGAAAGGCTGCTGCCAATCTGTCATGAAGCCGGGATGCACGTCTGTCTCTAGGTGGAGCCCGCCTTGAAGGGGCCCGTCATAGTAGAATTCAATTCCATTACTCTTAATTTCAAATCCTCCTCCTACCTCTCTAAGCTTATTTAAAAGAGTAATCATATTTTGATGCTGAGCGCCTTCCACAAAAACACGTCCTTTGGAACTTATAGCTGCTATTCCCCAAGAAGCTGCTTCAATACGATCAGGGATCACGGTATGTTCCACTTCATAAAATCGTCGTGTGCCTTGGATATGTATCGTACGATCCACATCTAATGTAATAATGGCACCGAGTTTTTGCAAAAAAAGAATTAATTCTACAATTTCTGGTTCAATGGCTGCATTTTTTATTGTGGTTAAGCCCCGAGCTGTGACGGCTGCTAAAATGGTATTTTCTGTAGCTCCTACCGACGGAAAAGGCAAATGTACTAGCGTACCTTTCAGGCCATTGTGAGCATGAGCAAAATAAGCTCCTTCGCGCTTCATTCCTCTATATTCAATAACAGCTCCTAATTTCTCTAGGGCAGCAATATGAAAATCTACCAAGCGCATTCCAATATTACATCCCCCCACCGTTGGCACAATAATATCTTCTTCAGTACGTCCCAATAGCGCTCCAATCATCAAAATAGGAATTCGATTGGCTCCAGAGAACCTTTGAGGGATATAAGAAGTTTTAAGTTCTTTAGTAATCACTTCCATGACCCCATTCACACGGTCCCACTGCACATCCATGCCTATTTCTTTACATAAATCTACTGTAACAGCCACATCCCCAATGTTAGGAACATTATAGAAGCGACATTTTTTATCTGAGAGAAGAGAGGCTACCAGCAGTTTAGTCATCGCATTTTTTGCACCTGCTGCTTTTACATGACCTTTTAAAGGGGTTCCGCCCTTAATTTTCAATATTTCCATGTTTTTAATGCAACCATACGTAAAAATTAATTTATTGTTAAATGCTCGAAAAAAAGCTCGATTATCCGTAGTTTTTTTGATTATCTTATTAACAAAAAAAACTTTTAAATACAATAAGAATCTGAATTAAAGTTAATTTTTTTGGATAGATAAAATAAAGCACCTATTTTTACACTTTATTTTGTCGAATTTTGTAATAATTTATCACTTCTTCAATCAACGAGTCTGAAAATAAAAGGGATAAATGGCCTACATTTGAAAGTGTTAATCGCTTGGTATAAGTAGTTTCATTAAATAAAGCACTGGAAAGAGGAACTAATAAATCTGTTTTACTAGCTATATGGAAAAAATGAGTTGTAGAGGGCAAATTTAAAATTCTCTTACTAAGGTTGGCTAAAAAAGCGCTTTGCGGATGCATTTCTTTAACAGCCTTCCCTATCCCCCAAGCCGCCAAGAAAGCTCCTTTTAATGGAGAGCCTAAAGTAATAATATCTGTTACTAGCAAATTACATTCAGCCAATTTAGAAGCAGCGACACAGGCTACTATCCCCCCCATTGAATGGCCAATAAGTGTAATATCATTCCTGCCTGTCACTTTTTGAATTTCTAGCACTTTATTTCGAACTTTTTCGGCATGAGTTTCAATAGAGTCGAAAGGCTTTCCTAGATGCACCGTAAAAACAGGCCCTAATTTTTCATTAGAAAAGCGGTAACGATAATATGCCCATGAGCCACTATTACTATAAAGTCCATGGATAAGTAAAATAGGTTGTTGCCCATTTCCTTTTTGAGGATCTCGTTTTTCTAAATTTACAAATCGTAAAAAATTTAAAGCCATCAAAGAAAAAAATTCACAAACAATAGAATAAATATAATTGGCCAAAGAAACTAAAGATTGAGGAAGCCTAGAAGCCATCGAATTTAACATATTTCCACTAAGAAAAACTCCTAAAGCGCTGACCGAAAGTATAAATGTATACTTAGAAAGCATAGAAAATGAAGTTCTAGAAAATAAATTTATTACTCCTGCCAAAGTAGCCAGGCTACATAAAGTAGCTAAAGCTACAAGGGCTAAATGCTTAATTTTCCAATAAAACCCTGCTTTTTCACTTTTTTGGTTCCCTTCATTGATAAAGGGGTGTTTAAGGTGGAATCGGTGGGGACGGTGAAGATTTAGAGATGCCATTTTATGATCCTTCTTTAAGAGTGGCCATTTTACTAAAAAATATTTTTATTTTGAACTTTTTATTTTTAATAAATCTATATTAGCTTTAAATACTTATCTTTAATCCTATTACCTAATAAGTAGAGACATAATTTTTTCAGAAAGCTTATAGAATGTTAACTGTAGCCTTACTTACTGCTTTTTTCTATTTCTAAACATTCATCTGCCTTTTCTTACTTGATCTTTTGTAAATAGCAACCAGCCAAGAGCTCAACTTACCTTTCTAATTTAAGAAAAAGCAAAAAAATGTTTCATTCAAATTCTCAGATTTCTAAAATAACGCCACATCTATTAACGATTAAGAGGTAGAAATGATAGTAAGAACAGGTATAGGTCAAGATAGCCATCGTTTTTTACCGGTTGAAACCTCAAAACCCTGCATTATTGCGGGGCTAATCTTTGAACATACCCCTGGATTTAATGCTAATTCTGATGGTGATATTGTTTTTCATGCCATTTGTAATGCTATAAGCTCGCTCTCAGGAGTCTTAATTTTAGGAAATATTGCCGATGAGCTTTGCTTAAAAGATGGAATTACCGATAGTGAAGTTTACCTTCTTGAAGCTATAAAAACATTAGGGGCCCAGAAAGTTACGCATGTGTCTATCACCCTAGAAGGTAAGAAGCCTAAATT
The DNA here is from genome assembly GCF_000648235.2 of Neochlamydia sp. S13. Classification (NCBI taxonomy): domain Bacteria; kingdom Pseudomonadati; phylum Chlamydiota; class Chlamydiia; order Parachlamydiales; family Parachlamydiaceae; genus Neochlamydia; species Neochlamydia sp. S13. The sequence goes on from NZ_AP017977.1 coordinate 1,817,278, forward strand.
TAAAGATCGCATTCAAGCGATGAGGGAGAACATTGCACGCGTAATGCAAATCGAGGTGTCCCAAGTAGGAATAACAGCAACTTCAGGCGAAGGCTTGACAGACTTCGGTTGTGGCGAAGGGGTCCAATGCTTTGCAATAGTGACCACCTGTCAGCCTACACCTTTATCTCCGTGAGTGCCTTCCTTCTACTTTCAAATAAGCTAAGGCTTAAATCTACTTCTTAAGCCTCTTTAAAGATCTGTAGAAGGCAGTTTATAAGAATGTTAATAAATATCCCGAAGATAACGTTTTTCGTTACGCAAATGCTTAACGAGTGCTTTTGCTTCCGCTTCGCTTTTCTTACCATGAACTTGAATAATTTCATGCAAGGCAGATTCTACATCTTTTGCCATACGCGCAGCATCTCCACAAACATAAATGTAAGCACCTTCATTAATCCAGCGATAAAGGTCAGCGCCTTGCATTAGCATACGGTGTTGGACATAAATTTTTTCCTGCTGATCACGTGAAAAAGCGACATCTAAGCGGAGCTTACCTTGCCGCTCTAAGCTTGTCCAATAATCTGCATAAAAAAAATCAGTCGCGCGATTGCACTCCCCAAAGAAAAGCCAATTTTTACCTTGAGCCTCCTTCGCCATCCTTTCTTGCATGAATGCACGGAAGGGGGCTACTCCAGTGCCAGGGCCAATCATAATAATAGGCGTATCAGAGTGAGAAGGAAGTGTAAAACCATGATGAGGTTGAATATAGATGGGTACAACAGGCTGGTGAAGAGGGACTGTTTCGCATAAATAATGCGTGCACACCCCTACCCGCTGATATCCATTGGTATGATATTTTAATACCCCTACGGTAAGATGCACTTCTTCTCCTACTGCCGACATTGAAGAAGAAATAGAATATAGACGAGGTAGCAAGGGCATAAGCATATTGCATAGCTCTTGCAACGAAAAAACTACTTCGTTGTTCTCTTCTAAGATATCCCACAGCTCATGGGACTGTAAATAAGCTTTAAACTTTTCTTGAGCGCCTTCTGCCAGAACAGCTTCTAACGTTTCTCTTTTTTTCTGATTAGGTTGCCCTTGAGCAATTATTGACAAAAACTTTTTGCTTAAGTCGGTCACATTAGCTTTTGTGGTTAAAAAATCGCGCAGTGACATACTCTTTCCTGTATGCTTGCTAATTATCAATTCCGAACCTTGTGCACGCATAGCAAGAAGTGTTTTATTAACTATATCCCGAGGATTGATAGGAAAAATACCTAGGCTATCGCCCACTTTATAGGTCAAGCCTGATCCTTTAATATCTAAAACCACATGTTGAGTATTTTTTATAGATTCTTCTCGAGTTAAATTATAACGTTCTTTGATTGTGGCCAGAAAAGGATGATGTCGATTGTAAATTAAGGATTCCATAAAACTAGTATTTAGAAGTTAAAATCAACAAAGTGTAACATAATTCTTTTTGGCTTTCAGCAAAATTCTAACTTATTTAAAAATGAGTTACCTCTCATAATCTGCTTGAAAATTAACAATTCATCCACTATTATTTTTAATATAATAAGAAAACACACTAGGTTTTTATGAGTTTAATTAATTGTGATTATAAAATCTTTACAAACAATCAATCGGTTGATAAGAATATCACTTTTTTACCCACAAGAACAAAAGACACGAGTACTTTTTTTTGGGGCATTGCCGAGCCTCTTCACCCACCTGCTGCTCAACTTTCGTCTCAGGCTTCTTCCCATCCAAGCCAAAATGCAGGCAACGAACCTACTCCCCTGCCTCCATTATTACCGTTGAAACCTCCTGAAGACATCCTAAAGCAAGGAGAAGAAATAAAAAGCAGGAAACTACTCTCTAATGGCATCAAATATATAGGACCCTTAAAAGCAGGTCTTCCCGAAGGAATCGGTAAGCTTACCTACGAAATGATAAACGAAAAAACCCAAACTCTCTTCTTTACCACCTACTCCGGCGAATTTCGTGGGGGAAGATTAAATGGTCGAGGATTGATTGTTTACAGTAATGGAGATAAACTAACAGGAAATTTTCAGCATAACTTATTAGTGGGACTAGGAAAGCTGGTCAGACAAGATGGAAAAACATTTTCTATTCTTCAAAATCCTGATCACAGCTATTTGATAATAGAGCCCCTTTATCTAAATAAAGGCTGCTTCTCTCTTAAATAAGATATTTTCCATTTACGGAAATAAGCTTATTTTAATACGATGTCTGTTCATTAAGCGGCCATGGCGGAATTGGTAGACGCGCTAGATTCAGGTTCTAGTAGGGGTAACCCTGTGGATGTTCGAGTCATCTTGGCCGCAATCCTTGAGCTAAATTTTTATGTATGAGTGAGGATGCATTACCCTTTATCTCCCCAAGTAGCTATTGTCGCTAATGGCGAAATTTCCTCTTATTCTCAGACCAAGCACCTTCTTTCTTCTTTTTCAAAGATCATAGCCGTAGATGGGGGCTTAAAACATTGCCAGAAAATGGGAGTCACTCCTTGCCTTCTTATCGGAGATTTAGACTCTTTAGAAAAAGAAGTTCTTGAACAATATGCAGATCTTCCCCTTTTAAAATATCCTGAAGATAAAAATGAAAGTGATTTAGAGCTAGCCATCCATAAGCTTTTAATGGAAAAAGTAGGATCTATTGCTTTATTTGGTGTATTAGGAAAGCGCAGTGATCATCTTCTTTATACCTTGTACCTTCTGTCTCGCCACCCTTCTCAGCTTATGATAGAATCGGAAAAGGAGACTATTTTTTGTTTACAAGGACACAATCGGATTAAGACGTTTATCGGGCAAACGATCTCTTTAATTCCTTTATCCCCTGTGTATGGCATCCGAACTCAGGGCCTTAAATGGGAGTTGCAAAATGCTGATTTTGACAAAAAATTTATGAGTTTATCAAATGTATGTAATAGCAACGCTGTGGAAATTAATGTACTTTCTGGTGATTTAATATGCTTTCTTCATAAAAACTCCTAATTTATTTAGAGAAATTAGATTTTTCTTCCTGTATCTAGTCTGTTTCAAAAAAGTTTATGCACCAAGATAGCTATAAATTAAATGTTGCTTGAAAACATTCATGGTATCGATTAATTTAGTTGATTGATTTCCCTTACAACCCCCATCTTGATAAATTTAGATGTAATAAAAGGCAGTGATTAGGATTTTTGCATGGTTTCATACAACAGAAAAAATATTCGCAACTTTTCTATTATTGCTCATATTGACCATGGAAAGTCAACGATTGCGGATAGATTGATAGAACTTACCCATACAGTCTCCAAGCGAGAGATGCAAGAGCAGCTACTGGATGATATGGATCTTGAAAGAGAACGGGGCATTACTATTAAAGCTCACCCTGTGACCATGAATTATCAAGCCGAAAATGGACAAATTTATCAAATTAACTTAATCGATACGCCAGGGCATGTTGACTTTACCTACGAGGTCTCGCGATCTTTAGCCGCTTGCGAAGGAGCCCTGCTAGTGGTAGATGCAGCTCAAGGCGTCCAAGCTCAAACTCTTGCAAATGTTCATTTAGCGATTGAACGTGACTTGGAAATCGTGCCTGTGCTTAATAAAATTGATCTTCCCAGTGCGGATATAGAAGGTGTAAAGCAACAGATTGAAGATGTAATTGGGCTAGATGCTTCTCATGCTATCTGCTGCTCAGCCAAATCAGGAATAGGGATTGAGACCATCTTAGAACGTATCATTAACGATGTTCCTGCTCCTAAAGAACCTGTCGATGATCTACTCCGTGCCCTGGTTTTTGACTCCCATTACGACAATTATCGAGGAGTTATGGTTTACATTCGTGTGATTAGTGGAGAAATTCGCAAAGGCTCTGCAATACGCATGATGGCTACCCATAAAGCCTGTGAAGTGTTAGAAGTAGGAAAATTTACCCCCTCTGAAAAACCTGTGGAAACTTTAAGGTCAGGGGAAGTGGGATATATGATCGCCAACATAAAAAAAACTTCCGATGTTAAAATTGGGGACACCATTACTTTGCAAAAACATCCAGCTCCCGATGCTCTGCCAGGCTTTAAGAATATCAGCCCGGTAGTATTTGCAGGCATATATCCTATTGATTCCACAGATTTTGAAGCTTTACGCGATGCTTTAGAAAAACTTCAACTTAACGATTCTTCTCTGCATATCGAACAAGAAAGCAGCATGGCTTTGGGCTTTGGATTCCGTTGTGGCTTTCTAGGACTTTTGCATTTGGAAATTATATTTGAGCGCATTCAACGTGAATTTGACTTAGATGTTATTTCTACAGCTCCCAGTGTTATTTACAAGTTCCATTTGAATGATACTTCCATTAAAGAAATCGATAATCCTGCTCACTATCCAGACCCTACTCACATCGACTATGTAGAAGAGCCATGGGTAAAATGCCACATTATGATTCCTGCCGAATATCTAGGCGCGATCATGAATTTGGGGATGGATAAAAGAGGAAATTGTATTAAGACAGAAACTATGGATGCGCGCCGGCTTCTAATTACCTATCGCTTTCCGCTTAATGAAATTATTACCGATTTCAATGATAAGCTTAAATCAATCACTAAAGGATATGGATCTTTTGACTATGAATTTGATGGTTATGAGAAAAGCGATATCATTAAATTAGAAATTCGTGTTAACGAAGAGCCAGTAGATGCATTTTCATGCTTAGTGCATCGCTCCAAAGCAGAATCTAAAGGAAAAGCCATTTGCTCTAAACTCGTTGAAGTAATCCCCATGCAGCTTTTCAAAGTACCTATTCAAGCGGCTATTGGGGGGAAAATTGTTGCGCGAGAGACTATCCGCGCCCTCACCAAAAATGTGACAGCTAAGTGCTATGGAGGCGACATTACACGCAAGCGCAAGCTGTGGGAGAAGCAAAAAAAGGGTAAAAAACGTATGAAAGAAATTGGTAAAGTCAATATCCCGCAAAGTGCTTTTATGGAAGTTTTAAAAGCAGGAGATTAATCGATCATTAAAAAAGAGTTAATATGCCACAAGTGATTTTGATTGGTGCACAATGGGGGGATGAAGATAAAAGTAAAATTATTGATATACTTACAGCTCAGGCCAAGCATGTTATTCGCTCTCAAGGCGGCAATAACGCAGGCCATACAGCTGTCCTTGATAAACAAGAATACAAATTCCATTTAATCTCCTCAGCTATTCTCCATTCTCACACGCATTGCTATATAGGTGCTGGCACCGTCATCGATCCTGAAGTACTCATTCAAGAGATGGAAGATTTAGAAAGTAAAGGTGTCCAAATTAAAGGACGTCTATTAATTTCACCTTCTGCCCATATTATTTTCCCCTACCATCGAATGCTAGATTATCTTCTTGAGCAAAAGAAAGGCGAACGTGCTATAGGCACAACCGGCCGAGGAATTGGGCCTTGTTATGCTGATAAAGCCCAGCGTTTAGGCATTCGCATGGGAGAACTTGTGCGTCCTGATATTTTCGGCAAATTGCTAAAAAGCATTCTTCAGCTAAAAAATGAAGAGCTTACCAAGCTTTTCGGTGCTGAAAAACTAAATGAGGAAGAAATTTATAAAAAGTATAGCCGCTATGCGGAGCTTTTAAAACCTTTTGTGGCAGAAGTGGAAGAGCTTATTCATCAAGCTATAGATAATAAAGAAAATATTTTGTTCGAAGGAGCTCAAGGGACTTTCCTAGATACTTCTTTAGGAACTTACCCCTATGTCACCTCTTCATCTACAATCGCTGGGGGCATCTGTGCCGGCGCTGGAGTAGGCCCCACCTGCATCGATCATACCTTGGGAGTTGTTAAAGCCTACACTACACGTGTGGGCAATGGACCTTTTCCTACTGAGTTTCAAGAAAATGAAAGTTTTTTGAATCATCCTATCACAAGTGAGTACAGCAATACAGTAGGGCGTAGAAGACGGATTGGATGGTTTGATGCAGTGCTAGCACGAACGGCTGTACACATAAATGGCATTGACTCACTAGCAGTGACTCAGCTCAATAGTCTAGATTATTTAGATCCTATTAAAGTTTGCGTAGGCTATCAAATTCATGGAGTACGTATCAATCATCTTCCTTACATTAGCGAGGATCTAGATAAGATTGTCCCTATTTATGAAACTATACCAGGCTGGAACGCCTCCACTAGCCAAATTACCAATTATAAGGAATTACCTCAAAATGCACAAAAATACCTATCAAAAATTGAGCAGCTTTGTAGAGTACCTATTAATATCATCTCTTTAGGGCCTCAACGAGAAAAAACCCTTATTTTAAAAGATTTATTTTCAACAAAGGAAAAGGCAGCTTGCAAGCATGCTTAAATAGAATTTATGAATATTAGCGTGAAAAACAACTATTATACTCTTGAACAAAAGGCCAGCTTAGATCCTAAGCGTATTCCTCATCATGTAGCTTTTATTCCGGATGGCAATCGACGCTGGGCCAAACGACAACAAATGAGATCCATAGAAGGTCATCAAGAAGGTTCTGATAACCTGATTGAAATTGTAAAAGCAGGAAAAGAACTAGGAATAAAAAATTTTACTTTTTACCTTTTCTCTACCGAAAATTGGAGCCGTCCTCAAGAAGAAATCGATGCCTTGATGTGGCTTTTGCATACTTATTTACTCGAGCAACAATCTTCTTTTGTGGAAGAAGGGACGCGTTTATGTACTATTGGAAATATTGCTGCTTTACCAGAGTACGTACAAAAAACTATAGAGGAAACCCGACAAGTTACTGCCCACTGCCAAGAAGCGGACCTAATTTTTGCCCTGAATTATGGAAGTCGCGATGAAATCAAACGTGCTGTGCAATCTATCGCGCAAGATATAATCCATAAAAAAATTATTCCCGAGCAAATTTCTGAAGAAATTATCTCTCAATATCTTGATACGGCACCCTGGAGCGATCCAGATTTACTTATCCGCACGAGTGGTGAATTAAGATTGAGTAACTATTTATTATGGCAGCTCTCTTATACTGAAATATTCTCGTCAAACGTATTATGGCCAGATTTTACTCCTTATCATCTTTTAGAAGCATTATTAAACTACCAAAAGCGTGAAAGGCGCTTAGGGGGCGCATGAGCAATCTTCAACACCGCCTTCTTTTGGGCAGTATGACCACTCTTTTTGCTATTTTGCTGCTTTGGTTTTCTCCCTACCTATTTTTTCGTCCTATTTTTGCTTTAATCCTTGCTGCTTTCGTTACCCTTGCTGCCGCTGAACTTTTTCACCTAGCCAAAAGCAAAAACTACCAACCCCTTACGAAAATAGGCTTGACAGGCTGTTTTTTATACACTCTTTCAGTGTATGTGAGTACCCAGTATGGTCAAGCTCAAATTCTCCCCTACATTGTTCTTATATTGATTGTATGGATGTGCTTTTTCTATTTTTTTAAAACAGGCGATAAGCCCTTGCTTAATATCTCCATTACCCTGCTTGCATTAATGTATGTAGCCATTCCTTTAGCATCTTGGCTCAACATTGCCTACTTTTTTCCAGAAAACTCTCCTCAAGAAGGACGGTGGTGGCTGCTCTACTTATTGGCTGTTACGAAAACAACCGATATAGGGGCTTATTTTGTGGGTAGCATTCTTGGCAAGCATAAAATGGCTCCCTACTTAAGTCCTAAAAAAAGCAACGAAGGAGCAGTGGGAGGACTTTGCTGCGGTTTAGGCGCAAGCTTTACTTTTTATTGGATAAGTGCTCACATTCCTTTTCAGATCACTCTTTTTCAATGCCTGACATTAGGAATTTTATTAAGCACACTAGGACAGATAGGGGATCTTGCTGAATCCTTGCTAAAGCGTGATGCTGATATTAAAAATAGCAATCAAATCCCCGGACTGGGTGGTATACTAGATATGCTCGATTCGCTAGTCTTTACTTCTCCTATTGTTTATATTTTTCTTGAAATTCAATCTGCATCTAGCTAAATGCAATAGTACAGGAGATTTTGCATGATTATTACCATTGATGGTCCCATTGCTACAGGCAAAAGTACGATTGCTAAGACATTAGCACGCGAAATTGGCTACATTTATTTTGATACAGGAGCCATGTATCGTTGCCTAACTTATGGTGTTTTAAAGAAAGATATCAACGTCGATGATCCTGAGCAACTTAATGACTTTCTCCATACATTTAAATTTGATATCAAAAGTAAACATGGAAAAAAACATTACTATGTAGGAAATGAGGACGTTACCGATGCTATTCGCCTCGATAAAGTTACTTCTCATGTATCCAGCATCTCGGCTATCCCTATGATACGCGATAAGTTAGTGGCTATGCAAAGGGAACTTGCTATAGGAGTAAATGCGGTCTTTGAAGGAAGAGATATGGGTACGATAGTTTTTCCTAAGGCCGAGATAAAAATTTATTTAACAGGACGTCCTGAAGTACGTGCTAAAAGAAGATATGACGAACTCAAAAGAAAATATCCTGAAGAAACAAGAGAGCTTACGATTGAAAAATCCCTTGAAGATCTTAATCGACGAGATCATCTCGATTTAACTCGCGAAATATCTCCTCTTAAACAAGCTCCTGATGCTCTCGTGATTGATACTTCTGATTTAAGTATCCAAGAAATTATTTTCAAAATCCTAGAATTTAAAGATTTAAACATAAAAGTTTGAGGATCTAAATAATGAGCAAACAAAATTTAAATACAGCTCTTAAATTAAACACCTTACTTTTATTCCTGATTTAAAATAGCTTTATAAAATAAAGACAAAGCTTAACATTCAAGCAGCAGAGTATAAGAGGAATAAGAAAAATAAGATTTTTTTTGAATAAAGGAGGTTAAAGTTGAGAATAGAGCCGTTCCTCTAAGTGATTTTCTTTTGCTATATAGCTCCTCTTCTTAAACAGCTCATCAATTTTTTATGGAAAGCAGCTCATTTTTTATTTTTCCCACCTTTTTTCTCCCAAAGATGGCTAAGATGTTTTTTTTGCCTAAAGATTTAGAAAAGCTAGAAAGAGTCCTATTAGGCTTTAAGCAAAAAAGTTTATTTTTATGTTAATAAGTCCGGCTTATCTTCTTACTTTTTCCTTCTAAATAGACCAAAATAATAGATTGTTTTTAATTTTTTTAAGTTAAACATCTTGCATACTTTATCTTCCTTTTTAACGGAAAATCCTTTGAAAGATATCGGAGAAAAAAAGGCAGCGTTTTCAGTTGTAGAATGGCCGTAAATACTTTTTAAATTGAATGAGCTATAATGAAAAAAAAGCTTTTAGCCATCTTATCTTTAAACAAGTCATCCGCTTTCCTTCCTGCAACTAAGCAAGCTTAAACTAACCTACACATTTATAACGACAAGAAGTTTTTCTCTTTTTCTGTAGAGTGTTATAGGGGTGTAAACAAAAGTGTTGGCAACCTTTTTTTAAGCAGCAGCCTTGTAGGAATTCCAGTAAGCTTCCCAATAACCATTTAATCTACCTATTCTTAAGCTCAACATCGCATTAGCATTTTCTACCTTCCACCAAGCTCCCGCTATCTTCAGCCTCTTTTGTACCACATGCCTATGGCTACTTTCTATCTCACCTGACCCAATCGGTAAGCCTTTATCTAAAGCGCTTTTATAATTCATCATATCCAGTCTTTTTTCCATATATCTATAGCATCTTACTAAGCCATTCTCCTGCTCAGGATGATCTAGCGCCTTGAACTTAATTTCAATCTCTTTGAAAACTTCTCGGCTTTTTCCAGCTTTTAACTTTTCTTTACTTTCTTCTAACAACTTTTTTGGCGCAAAAATATTGCACCAAATCGCAGCCTCGGATAAATATTCACATAAATGATAAAAATCAATTAAGTGGCCGCTTCGATTGCAAAACTTTAGTTTTACTTGTTCAGCTATCCACGGCGCTCCATCACTTATGGCATGCACATAACTACCTTCTTTCAGACCCGCTAGAAAAGCACATTCTAGCATCTGTTGGCCTGCTTGTTCTGCTGTTCCAATACTACCAGCATAAAAGCGGTTGACTTTGTCCTTGCCTCTTGCCAAACTTATTTTGGCTTCTTTCCAACATATTTTTCTTGCTTTTCTTGCATCTTTTTTTGCTTGTTTGTCAACCTCATCTATCTCCACAATGGGTACCATACTCCCATCTGTTTCACTAATAATGATTGCTTCTTGACTCGACGTTTCTTTTTTTAGCTTAGCTATTTTGTTTGCATGCTTTTGGGTAATCAATCTAACCATGGAAGAAGAAGCTTCAATTCCATAATGCTCCTTCATCTTTTCCCCTACTTTTCCAAACGCAATATCTGCTCCAAAGTCGGTTATTGCTCGCTCTAAAGGTAAAGAATACCCTCTACACCTAACCTTAGAAGATAAAGAAAAGGGTCTAATCAATTTTCCTGCTTGTAGGAAGCATCTCTCTTCCATACCTACTATCCCAAATGTTGTATGCCAACTTAGTTTTTTTTTGAGTGCTGCCTTAATTTCATTTCCCGAGTCTTAACTTCTTGTTCATTTACTTGATGCTTTGCCCAATCCTCTAGGCATTTTTTCCCTAAACCTCTAACTTCGGGAATAAGAGCAAATTCAGCATCATCCGCCACTTCAATCCCTTTAACTCCTTCGGTAATATCTAATAATTCTCTAATGGATTCTAATAGACCGGGATGATTCTTTAAGCGATTAAATACTTTATTAACTTCTTCTTCGTTAAGCATATGCAACCTCCTTTTGCTATACTTTCAGTATGTATTAATCCTTCCTTATCTTGCCAACACTTTTAATTACACCCGTGTTATAGCTGGGAGAACAATTTTCCTTGACAGGAAGAAGCTAGGCGTATTGTATTCCATCATGCGGTAGAAGAATTAAAACAAGGCACCAAAAAGAGCCGTTTTTCTCAAATAAGGCAAAGAATCAATCTCATGCTTTTAACCAAACCAAAATTGCCGAGTCACTTAATCCCCAAAACCTGTGGCTGCTCCTAAATGCTTAGAAGGTCTCCCCCCTTTCCGTGAATCTATCTGAAAAAAAAGCGAGGTAGATTATCTGTGAGTTATTTTCATTGATAAGGATACGAATTCGTTTGACTTGCTTTTTTAATTTTTTTATATTGTTTTTAAAAATATAAATGCTGAAAAAGTTATCCCTACCATAGGAAATAAAATGCACCCTATCTCTTCGGCATCTATTGAAAGCTTGCCCAATGAATTGCTGCTCCCTATCTTGGAGGCTTGCGCAGTTCCTTCCTTATTTAGCGTCTGTAAAAGATGGCATCATCTGCTGGCTTCTGAAGTGATGCCTTCTCTTTATAAAAAAATAGCCCATCTTCATTTCCCCAGGGGGAATGCCACTACCCAGCGAACTCTTATGTTAGCTAAAGTTTATCAGCTCAATCCTAGACTTACCTCCAGCGAAAAAATTTATCAAGTTTTTAAACAAGTTTTTACCTTAGCTAAATCTATTTCTCCTTTGGAATTTAAAGGGAAAACAGAAGAAAAAAGAGGCTTAACGCTGGCTAATTACTCTTCTTATCTCTTTAATAATAATCGCCTTTTACTTTGGAAAGAACTTCCTGGTGGGGAAGAATACTTGAGCCGAGAAGAAATTAAGCACTTGCCTCTAGAGAAAAAAGGGGCACTTCTTAGAGATTGGATTGCAGAAAATCGTAAAAACATCACGACTTTAAATTTATCTAGAGTAGGCTTGACTTATTTACCCCCAGAAATATGCCAGTTATCTCAGCTGCAAGAGCTTCACTTAAGCAAAAACCAGATCATCAGTCTTCCTGCAGAAATCGGGCAGCTGTCTCAGCTGCGAGTGCTTGAATTAAATCAAAATCAGCTCATCAGTCTGCCTGCAGAAATAGGTCAATTGTCTCAGCTGCAACATCTTTACTTAAATCAAAACCAGCTCACCAGCCTGCCTGTAGAAATCGGGCAGCTGTCTAAGCTACAATGGCTTGATTTAAGCCAAAACCAGCTCGCCAGTCTGCCTGCAGGGATCAGGCGGCTTTCTCGGCTGCAATGGCTTTACTTAAGCAACAACCAGCTCACCAGCCTTCCTGCAGAAATTGGGCAATTGACTCAGCTACAAACGCTTGAATTAAATCAAAGCCAGCTCGCCAGCCTTCCTGCAGAAATATGCCAATTGTCTCAGCTGCAATATCTTTACTTAACTCAAAACCAGCTCACCAGTCTGCCTGCAGAAATCGGGCAGCTGTCTAAGCTACAATGGCTTGATTTAAGCCAAAACCAGCTCACCAGCCTTCCCGCAGAAATAGGTCAATTGTCTGAGCTGCAAGAGCTTTACTTAAATGAAAACCAGCTCACCACTCTGCCTGCCGAAATCGGGCAGCTGTCTGATCTGCAAACGCTTTACTTAAATCAAAACCAGCTCACCAGCCTTCCTGAAGAAATCGGGCAGCTGTCTCGGCTTTCCAAGCTTGAATTAGCGGAAAATCCTTGGAAAGATATCGCCGAAAAAATAAGGCAGCGTTTTCAATTGTAGAATGGTTGTAAGTGCTTTTTAAATTGTGGTGGGCTAAAATGAAATAAAAAACTTTTAGCCATCTTATCTTTAAACAAGTAATCCGCTTTCCTTCCAGCAACTAAGCAAATTTAAACTAACCTACACATTTATAACGGAAGTTCCACTTTTTTAGAAACAATCGGTAGCAATCAAGCTGTTGATTATTAATAATTTAAGTGAATTATCGGCGCTTCTTCCTAGTGACTACATGCGCATGATTCTTTGGTAAAACTTTTGGTAACTCTACTTTTAAGGCTTCAAGCATTTGTCTGTTTTGGTGACGTGGTTCGGGGATTTGCTGAAAACTTAAGCCATCATTTACTGTCCATTCTATTAGCGTTAAAGTAGATAAACTGCGCAAGCCCTCTTCTACTGTTAAATAAAGGTCCTTCCAGGCTTTATCAAGTTCTCTGATAATCATGTAGGCTAACATTACAATTAAAACATGGCCCCTTGTACTTTCTTCTGAACGTACATAGACTGGCCGTATCTCAAGATCGTTTTTTACTGTTCTAAAAGCTGATTCTACTCTAGCTAAATCTTTATAACGATCATGTACTTCTTGCATGCTCACTTCTTCGCAAGCAAGATCGGTTTTAATCACATAGCAACCATCTAGCTTAGCATCCTCAGCTAGTATTTCTTGATTGAGGCATACAGATAAACTTCTATCTTGTGCGCTAACTGTCACGCAAGTTTTAAGCGTTAAACGCTCGATTTTAGTTTTAATTTTTTTCAGCGCTACTTCTACCTGTGCTTTGGGATGCGCATGTAGATAGGCATTTTGCATAGCGACCAATTTTTCAATGCTAGCTAGCTTGCTGAGACGAGAATGGGCGATTTCCTGGGCGCGCACAGGATTGCGCTTAAGAATATATCTTATCCCATCTTCTTTGACTTCAGCCAAGTTATTATCAAATAGCGTATATTCGATCACACCTTTTTCATTAAGGTCTCTATTTGAGCTTTTGTCATAGCGGTAATATAATGAAAACCCTGCTCTTGTAAATTTTCGATCTGCCCGCTTTTAATCATCCCTCTATCGCCTACAAAAGTGACTTTCTCGCATTTAAAGCGTTCTTTAGCTTTTTTGATCTGAGCATGGAAGGTAGAAGTATCTTGGGTATTGCCTTTAAACACTTCGGTTGATACGGGTGTGCCATCGGCTGAACTTAGCAAGCCTATCACAATTTGCTTCTTACCTTTCTTTTTGTCTCGGTTGTAACCCCAATCGGCAAGCTCGTTTTTCTCGCCTTCTAAATACGAGCTAGTGACATCATACAAAAATAAGTGAGGAGGTTTCTTGCAAAAACTTTTAGTAAATAATCGATCTTCGATAGAGGCTTGGCTTTGGCATAACCACAAAAGATTCTTATAAAGATCTTCTTCGTTAAAGCCCTTTTGCAAGTCAATTACAGGTGCAATGGCATACGTTTCTGCCAACCTGACGGCAGAAAGCCTTGAGCCTTGCTCCAATACGCGTGCTACCACTTGCCACAACGCGAGCTGACCTTCTCGGCTATTGCCAAGTGCATCCACAATTCCTAAACGTTTAGCCATTTGGTAGATCACCCATACGCCACCGACAGATAATCCCTCTTGCATTGTGGCTCCACTACACGAGGTTAAAGCTTGGAGATTACCTTTATGTTTTAAAGCTAACTCGATAGCAGCAATTTCTTCAGGTGTGCAATTGGATAGATTACCCACCGTGCGTTTTTTGACGGTTTTGCCTTCTCTATAGGATTCTCGTAGCAAAATTGTTTCATAAACTTTGCCGGCAGCTGATTTAAATTTTGACTTCACTATATGCATACCTACAAAATACACTAATAAAAAGATTTATGTAAATATTAAAAACAATTTTAATTAAAATTTTGGTGACTACAAAATTTTATAAAAAAGCCATAAAGCTTTAATAATAAAATAATTAAACACTTTAACCTTATAAAAAAAATGGAACTTCCGTTATAACGATAAGAAGTTTTTCTCTTTTTCTGCAGAGTGCTATGGCTGGGAGAACAACTTTCCTTGACAGTAAGAAACTGGCGTATTGTATTCCACCCTTCGGTAGAAGAATTAAAACAAGGCACCAAAAAGAGCCGTTTTTCTCAAATAAGGCAAAGAATCAATCTCATGCTTTTAACCAAACCAAAATTGCCGAGTCACTTAATCCCCAAAACCTGTGGCTGCTCCTAAATGCTTAGAAGGTCTCCCCCCTTTCCGTGAATCTATCTGAAAAAAAAGCGAGGTAGATTATCTGTGAGCTATTTTCATTGATAAGGATACGAATTCGTTTGACTTGCTTTTTTAATTTTTTTATATTGTTTTTAAAAATATAAATGCTGATAAAGTTATCCCTACCATAGGAAATAAAATGCACCCTATCTCCTGACTTCAACACTTTTTTGCGTAAGTATCTGATTATGAAAATCCCCAAAATTTCTATGGGCACTACATTGGAAAGAAAGTAAAGATAAGGAGCTAATTTAAGGCTTATGAAATTTAGGCTTAGAGGAAATGAGCTTGTAAGGGGTTGTGGAATATTTTAACCCCATGACTTGATAAATCTTTAAGCCATGGTTACTAGCTTTTGAGGGGATCACGTAGCGCTGTCCATTTTTATCTTTCAAAATGCTGGATTGAATTCTAATTAGCTCTTGACGAATAGCTTCAGGTGACATTTTCTCATATTGTAAGGCTACCCGATATTCAAGATGCCTTACGCAACAAAAGGCTATAAAAGATAGGGCAAGATGAGCTTTTACTCTCTCAGGCGTCCAATGAAATATAGGTCTGACTTTAAGATCATGTTTAGTGATTCGGAAAGATTCTTCTACTTGCCAAAGACCGCGGTAGTGTTCTAACAGCTCGTGGGGTGATAAGTGTTTGGCATTGGTAATTATTCCATGCAGCCCGTCCCACTGAGCCTCTTCTTGTAGTTTTTTCTCATTTAAAGATATTTGTGACTGCCCTTTAAAATTTAAATATTTCTTGTAACCGTAATTTGAAATAAATGCTTGGCACTTTTTGCTTTTCTTTAGCTTCTCTATTAACTTGTTAAGAGCTTTTTCTCGATCATAAGCATCTTTTTTCGCTCTAGAGGCATTATGGGTAACAATTAGACGATGATCCTCATCTAAGTAAATAGCAGTAAGGCGTGTTTGACCATTTTCAGGATAGGTTGCATAAGCATTTAAATCTAAAATCTTCTTCTTAATCTCTGTTTTTTGATTTTTTAGGCGTGCTCCAATAATATACTCATATTTTGCTTGCTCAAGTGCTAAAAGATTAGCGCTATTTAAAATGCCACTATCGCCTACAAATATCACTTTATCTAGCTGATAGTTGGCTTTAACCTTTTCTAAAATAGGCATAAGAGTATGCCCTTCATAGGTTGATCCTGGAAAAGCCTGGTATCCAATAGGCATGCCTTGTTTAGTTACCATTAAGGAAATTAAGACTTGAGGCTGATTGAATTTAAGGTCTTTGCTATAACCATTTTGCTTAAATTCATCTTCTTGGAAAGACTCAAAATAAAGGGTAGTAGCGTCAAAAAAAATCAGATCGATTTTTTGTCCAAATAATTCTTTGGCTGTATTGTAAGCACAATCCTGTATAGCTTGCTGAGCCTCTTGATTTAAACAATCCATCATCCTATCAACACCTTGCAAGTTGATTTGTATCCCAAAGTCTTGCTCTAATTGCCTAACAGAAGCTCTTTTGCTAACAGGATTAGCAATGCGGGCCATGACAATGTGTTTTAATATTTCTGCACTTGAAGTGTTTTTAAGAATATTTCCAAAACCTAGCTCTTCATAGATTTTTCCATAAATCTCATGAATGCCCACGATAGCACGCTGTTCTTCTTCTAGGTTTTTAAGGTTAACGTTTAGCTCCTCATCGTTTAGCTTTGACATGTTTTTTGATTTAATCGCTTGCTGAGCCATTTCTTCAGGACCAAAAAGAGTGGGATCGTGTTGGTGTTCTATCTTGCTCTTGATATGTTCCGCTAGCTCAACCATTTTTTTAAGTTCTTGCTCGTCCATAGCAATCCCGACATAGCGGACGATTCTTTGTTTAACTTTTTCTCCATCGCGCACCGATTCAACAATCTGCACAGATTTTCTGGGGCTATTAGGTGTGGTTTTTACTCTGACAAACATAAAAATAAGCTATAAGTTTTCTTGCAATATAAAAGATTTCTAAAAATAAAGCAAGATAAATGTTTTACTAGGCACTACAAACTAGAAAACAGAAAAATCAGGAGTGTTTTCCTAGGAAAATTTGAAAAGCTTTATCACTTTTTGATGTTAAAATGTTGAAGTCAGGAGAAGGTCTCCCCCCTTTCCGTGAATCTATCTGAAAAAAAAGCGAGGTAGATTATCTGTGAGCTATTTTCATTGATAAGGATACGAATTCGTTTGACTTGCTTTTTTAATTTTTTTATATTGTTTTTAAAAATATAAATGCTGATAAAGTTATCCCTACCATAGGAAATAAAATGCACCCTATCTCTTCGGCATCTATTGAAAGCTTGCCCAATGAATTGCTGCTCCCTATCTTGGAGGCTTGCACAGTTCCTTCCTTATTTAGCGTCTGTAAAAGATGGCATCATCTGCTGGCTTCTGAAACGATGCCTTCTCTTTATAAAAAAATAGCCCATCTTCATTTCCCCAGGGGGAATGCCACTACCCAGCGAACTCTTATGTTAGCTAAAGTTTATCAACTCAATCCTGTACTTACCTCTACTGAAAAAGTTTATCGAGTTTTTAAACAAGTTTTTACCTTAGCTAAATCTATTTCTCCTTTAGAATTTAAAGAGAAAACAGAAGAAAAAAGAGGCTTAACTCTGGCTAATTACTCTTCTTATCTCTTAAATATTAATCGCCTTTTACTTTGGAAAAAGCTTCCTGGTGGGGAAGAATACTTGAGCCGAGAAGAAATTAAGCACTTGCCTCTAGAAAAAAAAGGAGAGCTTCTTAGAGATTGGATTGGAGAAAATTGTAAAAACATCACAATTTTAGATTTATCTAGAGTAGGCTTGACTTATTTACCCCCAGAAATATGCCAGTTATCTCAGCTGCAAGAGCTTCACTTAAGCAAAAACCAGATCATCAGTCTTCCTGCAGAAATCGGGCAGCTGTCTCAGCTGCGAGTGCTTGAATTAAATCAAAATCAGCTCACCAGTCTGCCTGCAGAAATAGGTCAATTGTCTCAGCTGGAATGGCTTTACTTAAGCCAAAACCAGCTCGCCAGTCTGCCTGTAGAAATAGGTCAATTGTCTCAGCTGCAAGTGCTTTACTTAAGTCAAAACCAACTCACCAGCCTTTCTGCAGAAATTGGGCAATTGCCTCAGTTACAAAGGCTTGATTTAAGCCAAAACCAGGTCGCCAGTCTTCCTGCAGAAATTTGGCAACTGTCTCAGCTGCAATGGCTTTACTTAAGCAACAACCAGCTCACCGCTCTGCCTGCAGAAATCGGCCAGCTGTCTCAACTACGAGAGCTTTACTTAAATCAAAACCAGCTCACCAGCCTTCCTGCAGAAATATGCCAATTGTCTCAGCTGCAACATCTTTACTTAAATCAAAACCAGCTCACCAGCCTTCCTGCAGAAATATGCCAATTGCCTCAGCTGGAATGGCTTTACTTAAGAGAAAACCAGCTCGCCAGTCTTCCTGTAGAAATAGGTCAATTGTCTCAGCTGCAACATCTTTACTTAAATCAAAACCAGCTCACCAGCCTGCCTGTAGAAATCGGGCAGCTGTCTAAGCTACAATGGCTTGATTTAAGCCAAAACCAGCTCGCCAGTCTGCCTGCAGGGATCGGGCGGCTTTCTCGGCTGCAATGGCTTTACTTAAGCAACAACCAGCTCACCAGCCTTCCTGCAGAAATTGGGCAATTGACTCAGCTACAAACGCTTGAATTAAATCAAAGCCAGCTCGCCAGCCTTCCTGCAGAAATATGCCAATTGTCTCAGCTGCAATATCTTTACTTAACTCAAAACCAGCTCACCAGTCTGCCTGCAGAAATCGGGCAGCTGTCTAAGCTACAATGGCTTGATTTAAGCCAAAACCAGCTCACCAGCCTTCCCGCAGAAATAGGTCAATTGTCTGAGCTGCAAGAGCTTTACTTAAATGAAAACCAGCTCACCACTCTGCCTGCCGAAATCGGGCAGCTGTCTGATCTGCAAACGCTTTACTTAAATCAAAACCAGCTCACCAGCCTTCCTGAAGAAATCGGGCAGCTGTCTCGGCTTTCCAAGCTTGAATTAGCGGAAAATCCTTGGAAAGATATCGCCGAAAAAATAAGGCAGCGTTTTCAATTGTAGAATGGTTGTAAGTGCTTTTTAAATTGTGGTGGGCTAAAATGGAATAAAAAGCTTTTAGACATCTTATCTTTAAACAAGTCATCCGCTTTCCTTCCTGCAACTAAGCAAGCTTAAACTAACCTACACATTTATGACGACAAGGATCTTCTCTCTTTTTCTGTAGAGTGTTATAGCTGGGAGAACAATTTTCCTTGACAGGAAGAAGCTAGGCGTATTGTATTCCATCATGCGGTAGAAGAATTAAAACAAGGCACCAAAAAGAGCCGTTTTTCTCAAATAAGGCAAAGAATCAATCTCATGCTTTTAACCAAACCAAAATTGCCGAGTCACTTAATCCCCAAAACCTGTGGCTGCTCCTAAATGCTTAGAAGGTCTCCCCCCTTTCCGTGAATCTATCTGAAAAAAAAGCGAGGTAGATTATCTGTGAGTTATTTTCATTGATAAGGATACGAATTCGTTTGACTGGCTTTTTTAATTTTTTTATATTGTCTTTAAAAAATAACAATGCTGAAAATTTATCACTACCCAAGGAAATAACATGCATCCTATCTCTTCGGCATCTATTGGAAGCTTGCCCAATGAATTGCTACTCCCTATCTTAGAGGCTTGCGTAGTTCCTCCCTTATTTAGCGTCTGTAAAAGATGGCATCATCTGCTGGCTTCTGAAACGATGCCTTCTCTTTATAAAAAAATAGCACAGCTTCATTTTCCCAAGAAGAATACCACTACCCAGCGAACTCTTATGTTAGCTAAAGTTTATCAGCTCAATCCTGGACTTACCTCCACCGAAAAAATTTATCAAGTTTTTAAGCAAGTTTTTACCTTAGCTAAATCTATTTCTCCTTTGGAATTTAAAGAGAAAACAGAAGAAACAAGAGCCTTAACTCTGGCTAATTACTCTTCTTATCTCTTAAATATCAATCGCCTTTTACTTTGGAAAAAACTTCCTGAGGGGGAAGAATACTTGAGCCGAGAAGACATTAAGCACTTGTCTCTAGAAAAAAAAGGGGAGCTTCTTAGAGATTGGATTGAAGAAAATTGTAAAAACATCACGGCTTTAGCTTTATCTAACGCAGGCTTGACTTATTTACCTCCAGAAATAGGCCAGTTATCTCAGCTGCAAGTGCTTTACTTAAATCAAAACCCGCTCACCACTCTGCCTACAGAAATGGGGCGGCTGTCTCAGCTGACAAGGCTTAACTTACGCGAAAACCAGCTCGCCAGTCTACCTGCAGGGATCGGGCGGCTTTCTCGGCTGCAATGGCTTTACTTAAGCAACAACCAGCTCACCAGCCTTCCTGCAGAAATTGGGCAATTGACTCAGCTACAAGCGCTTGAATTAAATCAAAGCCAGCTCACCGCTCTACCTGCAGAAATCGGGCAGCTGTCTCAGCTAAAATGGCTTTACTTAAATCAAAACCAGCTCACCAGTCTTCCTAAAGAAATCGGGCAGTTGTATGAGCTGCAAGAGCTTTACTTAAATCAAAACCAGCTCACCGCTCTGCCTGCAGAAATCGGGCAGCTGTCTCAGTTGACACGGCTTAGCTTAAATCAAAACCAGCTCACCAGCCTTCCTGCAGAAATCGGGCAGCTGTCTAAGCTGCGAAGGCTTGACTTAAATCAAAACCAGGTCGCCAGTCTTCCTGCAGAAATTTGGCAACTGTCTCAGCTGCAAACGCTTGACTTAGATGAAAACCAGCTTACCAGTCTTCCTAAAGAAATCGGGCAGCTATCTCAGCTGAAACAGCTTTACTTATACAAGAACCAGCTCACCAGCCTGCCTGCAGAAATCGGACAGATGCCTTGCCTTAACACGCTTGTATTAACGGAAAATCCTTTGAAAGTGAAAGATATTCCAGGAAAAATAAGGCAGCGTTTTCAATGGTAGAATGGCCGTAAGTACTTTTTAACGGAAGTTCCATTTTCGTATTAGTTTTGAAGTAGTTAATTAGTTTACTATTAAAGCATTATATCTTTTTTATAAAAAAATGTAGTCACCAAAAACTTGATAAAAATCGTTTTTAGAATTTACATGAATGTTGTTATTAGTGTATTTATGTAGGTATGCATATAGTAAGATCAAAATTCAAATCAGCCGCCGGCAAAGTTTATGAAACAATTTTGCTGCGAGAATCCTATAGAGAAGGTAAAACCGTCAAAAAACGCACTGTGGGTAATCTATCCAATTGCACACCTGAAGAAATTGCTGCGATCGAGTTAGCTTTAAAACATAAAGGTAATCTCCAAGCTTTAACCTCGTGTAATGGAGCCACAATGCAAGAGGGATTATCTGTCGGTGGTGTATGGGTGATATACCAAATGACTAAACGTTTAGGAATTGTGGATGCACTTGGCAATAGCCGAGAAGGTCAGCTCGCGTTGTGGCAAGTGGTAGCACGCGTATTGGAGCAAGGCTCAAGACTTTCTGCCGTCAGGTTGGCAGAAACCTATGCCATTGCTTCTGTAATTGGCTTGCAAAAAGGCTTTAACGAAGAAGATCTTTATAAGAATCTTTTGTGGTTATGCCAAAGCCAAGCTTCTATCGAAGATCGATTGTTTACTAAAAGTTTTTGTAAGAAAGCTCCTCACTTATTTTTGTATGATGTTACAAGCTCGTATTTAGAAGGCGAGAAGAATCAGCTTGCCGATTGGGGTTATAACCGAGACAAAAAGAAAGGTAAGAAGCAAATTGTGATAGGCTTGCTAAGTGCAGCCGATGGCACACCCGTATCCACCGAAGTGTTTAAAGGCAATATGCAAGACACTTCTACCTTTTATGCTCAAATCAAAAAAGCCAAAGAACGATTTAAATGTGAAAAAGTCACTTTTGTAGGCGATAGAGGGATGATTAAAAGCGGGCAGATCGAAAATTTACAAGAGCAGGGTTTTCATTATATTACCGCTATGACAAAAGCTCAAATAGAGACCTTAATGAAAAAAGGTGTGATCGAATATACGCTATTTGATAATAACTTGGCTGAAGTTAAAGAAGATGGGATAAGATATATTCTTAAGCGCAATCCTGTGCGCGCCCAGGAAATCGCCCATTCTCGTCTCAGCAAGCTAGCTAGCATAGAAAAATTGGTCGCTATGCAAAATGCCTATCTACATGCACATCCCAAAGCACAGGTAGAAGTAGCGCTGAAAAAAATTAAAGCTAAAATCGAGCGTTTAGCGCTTAAAACTTGCGTGACAGTTAGCGCACAAGATAGAAGCTTATCTGTATGCTTCAATCAAGAAATACTAGCTGAGGATGCTAAGCTAGATGGTTGCTATGTGATTAAAACCGATCTTGCTTGCGACGAAGTGAGCATGCAAGAAGTACATGATCGTTATAAAGATTTAGCTAGAGTAGAATCAGCTTTTAGAACAGTAAAAAGCGATCTTGAGATACGGCCAGTCTATGTACATTCAGAAGAAAGTACAAGGGGCCATGTTTTAATTGTAATGTTAGTCTACATGATTATCAGAGAGCTTGATAGAGCCTGGAAGGACCTTTATTTAACAGTAGAAGAGGGCTTACGCAGCTTATCTACTTTAACGCTAATAGAATGGACAGTAAATGAAGGCTTAAGTTTTCAGCAAATCCCCGAACCACGTCACCAAAACAGACAAATGCTTGAAGCCTTAAAAGTAGAGTTACCAAAAGTTTTACCAAAGAATCATGCGCATGTAGTCACCAGAAAAAAGCGCCGATAACAAGCATAATCTGTTAATAATCAATAATTTGTTTATTACAGATTGTTTCTAAAAAAATGGAACTTCCGTTTTAAAAAGCCAATATCTATCATGTTACTAAGCATTAAAGCCTTGATTGCCTTAAGCTGTTAACATTTTAATTTGAGCTACAAGTAAAAGTTAAATTTTCTATAATCCTGTAATTTTTAAATCTTCTTGATAAATAGGAGGTATTTATTTAGGATGCAAACATATATATACCTTCACTATTTGTTGGCATGAAATTTTTTTATCGCTCAATTTATATCTGTACTAAAAAATTCTTTTCATTGTTATTTCGCCATCAAGTGTATGGAAAACACCACCTCCCTGCGGGGCCCTGCATTCTTGCTCCTAACCATGCTTCTTTTTTAGATCCCCCTCTTGTAGCTATTTCATGCGATGAGGAAGTCAACTTCCTTGCAAGAGGATCTCTTTTCAACAATACAATCTTTAAAAAGTTGATTTCTCACCTAAATTCTTATCCTGTAGGTGGCATCTCGCAAGATATAACCTCACTTAAATTAATTCTTCAATTATTAAAAGATAGTAAAAAAGTAGTGATTTTTCCTGAAGGCAAGAGAACCCCTACCGGACACTTACTACCCATAAAGCCTGGCATAGGAATGCTTATCAGCAAAAGCCAGTGCCCGATTATACCTGTCTATATTCATGGTACCTATGAAGCCTGGCCCAAAAAAAAGTGGATACCTAGGTTAGAAGGACAAACGGCTTGCGTTTTTGGTAAGCCTATCTATTGGGAAGCGTATAAAGATCTGCCCAAGAAAAAAGCACAAGAAGAAATTTCAAATGCTATCCAAAAATCTCTAAAAATGTTAAACTTCTGGTATTTGAATGGTGCACAAGGAGAACCGCCTTAATGTAGTACGCCTAGCATTGTTTTCTTTTGGAAAATAAATGCCTATTGCATATAAACAAATAGATGGTTTTTAAACTAACCGTAATTTAAATTTTTTCAATTTCAAAGGGGTAATTTTTATGTCTACATATTTGGTCACACCTTTTATATCAGGTGAATATCCTAATAAAGTTATCAAATGGACTACAGAGCATTTAGAAAAGGCCAGAGAATCTAAAAATAACAAGCAAACTTTAATAGCAGCTGGCGTGTTAGCTGCTGACACAGCTATCCATGCTATTGCCGTACCCTTATTTGCAATTGCTAGTGCGTTTAGAGTACCTGTGCAAGTAATGTTTTCAAAGAAACCTTGGGCTATTCAGCTCCTTAATAAAACTAAGCTTGCTAGTCCTAAGAATGTAGCCAAATTAGCCCTCCGTGTATTAGCAACTGCTTTTGCAACTTTGGCCACCTTGGTTATGTCTTTCATCAAGCCTACAGAGGCTACACGAATTCATGAAACGCTAAAAATCCTTCCTAAGAAAAAAGCTGCTCCTTCAAAAAACACTGAAGAGACTGCAGGTAGCCAAGAAGAAGACCATGTTGAAGGTAGCGAGGAAGAAAAACAGCCAATTTCTATGAAGGAAGAAATAGCTGCTAAAGCTTATGAGAAGCATAAACACAATGTAGAAGCTATCCAAGATCATGAAACAGCAGAAGCTTTACACCCCGCTTCTATTATCGACAAAAAAGAACTATCGACAAACGTGCAAAAGGTAACTCATAAGACAGCTGTTGAAGACTCAGAAAAAGCTAAAGAGGAAGCAGAGCTAGCTATGCAACCGAAAGTGGGCTTTACCGAAGAGCTCGTAGCTAAAGCTAAAGCCAAGCATGCGGCAGCAGTAGAGGCAGTAGTTGAATTAGAAGAAAAAAATGGAAAAGAAGAAGAAAATGCTGTGATAGCTGCAGAAACAGGTATTCCAGAAGCTCCTCAAGCACCAGCAGCCGAAAAAATTGAAAGCTAAAACTTAGAAAATTTTATTTGGACTTGCTGCTGAGATAGCACATATTAAAGGGGTTTAAAAAGGGTAATCTTTCTAAACCCCTATTATTTTGGCTTGCAAATATCTTTTTTTCTCCCTCTTCGTTAGCCAAAAAAGTTTTTCTATAATAGGTCTTTTAACAACCCATTCCTACAGATTGCCTAAGCTAGGATGTTCAATAACCTGGAGCGTAAGATTTTATTTACGCAAGAGTCAAAGAAGCTTCTCATCCTCTAAACTTTTTGTTGATAACAGCTTAAGCTACCCTTCCCTTCCTAAGCAAATATATAAAGGCAGGATGAAAACCCCTCTAGCTATCCAATAATACTAAAGGCCAACTAAAAAAAGATCCCTTAGTCTATAAGCTTTCTGCTTCTAGACTCTATATCTTAATGTTCTCTTTTTAAATAGCGCCTGCTTTTCTTAGGATTAATACATAAGAAAATTAAGGGATAGGCTATGAAATAGGTTAAAGAGAATTTTAGACGATCACCCCCGTAGTCTCCTATTTTTTTAAGACCTACGTATGATTATATATTTTAAGCGTTATAGGAAGTAGAGCTTACTTTACCACCCGTACCCGTCCAATTCGTGTGAAAAAACTGACCTCGCGGATGATCTAGGCGCTCATAAGTATGGGCTCCAAAGTAATCACGCTGGGCCTGTAATAGATTGGCTGGTAAGTTAGGACTGCGATAACCATCATAAAAAGCAAGGGCAGTGCTGAAACAAGGAGTGGGAATACCTAGCTCTACAGCTTTAGCTACTATCCTTCTCCAATCGCTTTGTGCTTTAACTAATGCATTCTTAAAAAAATCATCTAATAAAAGGGTTTTTAAGGCAGGTTGCTTTTCATAGGCATCTTTAATATTGTTAAGAAACTTACTCCGAATAATGCAGCCGCCTCGCCACATGAGAGCCACCCCTCCAAAATTAATCCTCCAATGATAATCTTTGGCTGCCTGCTGAATAAGCATGAACCCTTGCGCATAGCTAATGATTTTAGAGGCATATAAAGCTTGCCTGATACTTTCAATAAAGGCTTCTTGATCTCCCTCATATAAAGGAGAAGGTCCCGTCAACACTTTACTGGCTTCAAGACGCTCTTCTTTGATAGCCGATAAACAACGCGCAAAAACAGATTCTCCAATTAAAGTCAGAGGCATCCCCACTTCTAAAGCATTTATGACAGTCCACTTACCCGTACCTTTTTGCCCTGCTACATCTAAAATTTTATCTATCAAAGGCTGGCCATCTTCATCGAGTTGCTTGAAAATAGCACTTGTGATTTCAATTAAATAACTGTCTAATTCTGTTTTATTCCACTGAGCAAAGACTTGCGCAATTTGCTGAGGATTTAGCTTTAAAGCATGCTTTAAAAGGCTATATGCTTCGCAAATCAGTTGCATATCACCATATTCAATTCCGTTGTGAACCATTTTAACATAATGGCCCGCACCCTCATCTCCGACCCAGTCGCAACAAGGTTCACCATTGTCAGCTTTGGCGCTAATAGATTGAAAAATATTCTTTACTAAGGGCCACGCCTCAGGATTTCCACCGGGCATGATTGAAGGGCCATGCCGTGCGCCTTCTTCCCCCCCAGAGATTCCACTACCTATAAAGAGAAGACCTTTCTCTTTTAAAGCTTGAGTACGTCTATTGGTGTCGCTAAAAAGGCTATTTCCCCCATCAATAATGACATCCCCCGGCTCTAAATAAGGTATTAGCTGCTGAATGCACGCATCTACAGGCTCTCCTGCTTTTACCATTAAAATAACTTTTCTTGGACGCTTTAAAGATTGGCAAAATTCCTCGATAGTAGAAGCACTTATAATTTTTGATCCTTGGGCAGGGCCGTTTAAAAAACTGTCAATGGTGGCGCGCGTACGATTATAGACGGTAACAATGAAGCCATGATCATTCATATTAAGAGCCAAGTTTTGACCCATGACTGCTAATCCAATTAAACCAATATCCGCTTGCCCCATAGATTTTCCTCCCTTGAGTGATTTTTTCGTAGTTTAGTGCGAGAAGAAATGAATGTAAAGAGCAAGTGCAAGAAAAAGCAAAAGAGTTGTCCTCGGCGCGATTCGAACGCACGACCTGTTGCTTAGGAGGCAACCGCTCTATCCTACTGAGCTACGAGAACATGTTCTTCAGCATAGAGAATGTAAGAAATTTTGTAAAGTAAGCATTGGCAAGAGGACGCTCTATTACTTTATTCAGGGGAAAAATGATAAATAGCTATATTCTTCTTAAAAAAAGCCCTACTAAGGCAAAGAAACAGCGCGCTCATTTAGATAAGCCTCCACCCCTTTGGCAATACCCCAAGCAATTCTCTTAATATAGGCTGGCTCTTTAATCTTATTCATTTCCTTTTCGTTAGTCAAAAAACCTCCTTCAATCAGTACGGCAGGCATCTTTGTCTCTCGAATGACTGCAAAATTCCCCTCTTTTACTCCACGAGATTTAGCTTTTGTGGCTTGTATAACCTGCGCTAAAATAGAAGAAGCTAATTGACTAGATTGCGTTGAACGCTTCTTATTTATTTCCGATTTATAATAAAAAATTTCAATACCATCGGCTTGCTTGGCCGGCGCAGAGTTATAATGCACGCTTACAAATAGATCGGCTCCTTGGTCATTTGCAAAATTTGCTCGCTTCTGCAAAGAAATAAATTCATCATTCGAACGTGTCAGCCTAGTTCGATACCCCATCTTTTGCAGAAACTCATTTAAAGCTAAAGAGGTAGTAAGGTTAAGAAATTTCTCATGGTATTTGGGCTGTGATAAAGAACGGGTACCAAAATCATCACCCCCATGACCGGCATCTATTACAATCAGTGCAGCTTTGGAAAGTTTGGGCTTTTTAATATCCTTTATAGGATGCTTTACGCCCATCATACCCTCAGCAGGAAGCTGAGCTACAGGGACAGAATGCACAGCAGGTTGGCTAGGCAGCTCTTTGGAAGGGCACCTACATCCTCCAAGGCTTAGTAACAAAAAAATCCATAGACAGTTTTGAAAATTTTTCATCATAAATTTATTTTTTTATCATTTCATCTTTATATTTTTCCAAGCATATCCGAGCAGCAATTTTTCTATCGTCAAATTCAATGGTTTTGTAGGAAAAAATTTGATAGGCTTCATGCCCTTTACCGGCAATAAGAATCACATCCGCGGGATTAGCCAAGTAGATGGCTTTTTTAATAGCCTCGTATCGATCTATTTCTATTTCCCAATTCTGTTGATTAAAACCTCGCGCAATCTCCTGGCAAATACTTTGAGGATTCTCAGAACGGGGATTATCGGAAGTCACAATACAATAATCGGAAAATTTCTCAGCCACCTGCGCCATTTTTGGGCGTTTAGAAGCATCTCTATTGCCTCCGCATCCAAATACAGTAATAATTCGGCCTTGCTTAAACTCTTGCAAACATTCTAAAACGTTTGTAAGTGCATCATCCGTGTGAGCAAAATCGACAAATATATTTAATCCTAATTCATTATGGACCGCTTGCATACGACCTGGAACGGCTGGAAAAGAGGCTATAATCTCTACCAATTTTTTCAAAGGCTCTTTTCTTACAAGGCCTACGCAAATAGCCGCCAAGCAATTATAGATATTGAAACGCCCTACTAAAGGACAGTGGCAGGCAACTTCTTCCCCACCATAGCCGATAGTAAACTCTGTCCCCAGAGAGGTTAAGACTATGTTCTTGGCTTGTACATCTGCAGCAGCACTTAGCCCGTAAGTCAGAATTTTAGCTCTACAGCCTTTTACCATCATCTGATGCCAAGGGCTATCGATATTAATCACTGCCGTGCAAGGATAGTTTTTCCCTGTCTTATTTTTTTCAGGATTTAAAGTTTGAAATAGTTTTTGCTTAGCTTGGCAATAGTTGTCCATCGATTGATGATAATCTAAGTGATCAAGCGTCAAATTAGTAAAGACGGCCACATCATATTCAATATTAACTGCCCGGCCTTGATCTAAAGCATGTGAAGTTACTTCCATGACCGCGGCTTTGCAATTTTGCAAAACCATCTCTCTTAACAACTTATGATTACTAATAACATCGGGCGTTGTGCGAGTGGCTTGGTAACGATGCTTACCTATAATATATTCAATTGTCCCTATAAGTCCGCAGGGTACCTTTAAATGATCGAGTAAATGCTTAACAAGAAAAGAAGTGGTAGTTTTTCCATTCGTACCAGTGATACCTACCATGAATAGCTCTTGGCTAGGAAACTGATAATAATGAGCTGCTAAAAGAGGCTCTACTAAAGGTATCTGAGGATGAATAATTTGAGTAATAAAGTGCAAGGAGGGATCGAAGATGTCGGTTAAGATAGCACTAGCCCCCGCTTCAATAGCTTCATGAATGTAGTGAGCACCATCATCCATGCGACCTTTTTTAGCGACAAATAAATTGCCAGGAGCCACCACCTTAGAATTTGCACAAATTCCGGTAATAAAAACATCTTTAGAACCTTTAACTTCTTGAACGGAAATATTTTTTAATAGTTTTTTTAGTTTCATTCTCAACTCGCACTTCTCCTCACAGCCATTTAAATCACCTAAGTTTTTCCAGGCTCTTTGTTATTCCACTTTTCATACATTTCTTTCAACTCTCTAATTTCATGAGCCCAATGTGCTTTTTCTTGGCAACGTCTAGGATCCCCTAGGGGATAACCGTAGGGATCATCCGGAGCTATACCTAAATAGGCTAAAGACCTCTTAGCTATTTCGCAAAACACCGGAGCAGCACAAGTTCCACCATGGTGCCATGACCCTACTCCTGGTGTATAACCATATTCAGGCTCATCTAGGGTAACAAGAAGAATAAAAGCAGGCTTATCGGCAGGAGTAAAACCAATGAAACTAGGACAATAAATTTTATCAGAATAAGCACCATTGACTATTTTCTTTGCAGTGCTAGTCTTGCCTGCTTCAGAATAGCCGGGCACATCTGCACGTCTAGCGGTACCCCCCACTTTAGTCGTGTATTTTAAGCCTTTTACTATTTCACTACAGCATTCTTTCTCTAGTACTTGAGGAAATTGCTGGGTTCTGCCTATATGAGTATGATCTACAAAAATGGTTTGAGCTCCTTCTTCAGGATTACTAGCGATTTTACGGATAAGGGTAGGCTGCACAAGGTATCCTCCATTAACAAAAACAGCAAAAGCTCTAAGCAGCTGAATGCTATTTACTTGAATGTTATGGCCAAACGCTAACGAATAGGGGGTAGAAATCGACCATTCATCTTTTCCATTAGGATGTTTTTTGCCTGGTAAAGGTACCACTCCTGCACTCTCAGCAGGAAGCTCAAGATGAGTTTTAGAACCAAAACCAAATGTTTCGGTTAAATGTTTGCGAATGAAGGAAGCTCCTAACCGTTCAACCACTTTCTCCATTAATCTTGCTGGATAAATATTAGAAGATTTCTGAATAGCCATATACATATTTAGATAGGGGTGCATATGAGTATCTACCAAAGGCTTCCCGCGTCCTTTAAAAAAGCTATTAGAAGTAGGCATCATCGCATGAGGATTGAACAGCTCACTTTCTCCTTTTTTACGCAACTCTATATTTGCTTTCAAAGCGATGGCTAGAGCGATAGGCTTAAAAGTTGAGCCAGGCTCAACAGTATCGGTCAAAGCTTTTACTTTAGTATGCTCTATCATCTGGGGATCATTGAAATAATCTTGATAATGGGGAGGATAAAAATAAGGATACTGGGCTAAAGCCAATATTTCGCCACTGTAGGGATTCATCATCACTGCCCACCCCCCTTTAGCTTTAGCTTTTTTTACTCCCTTTTCAAGCTCTTCTTCGGCTATCGCTTGTAAGCAATGGTTAATGGTTAAATAAACATCTGCTCCATTCTGAGGCTTGGCAATAACTTCGCCCATTTCAAACGCATTTCTAGGAGAACGCATTAACCGTCGTTTTCCCATTCTTCCTTTAAGAAAATGATCAAAACACAGCTCTAAGCCGCCTGTAGGGATCGCTTGTTTTGTAACCTCATCTCTTTGATTTTGCACCGTATGTAAAAGCTGACCCAGTAATTTTCCAAAAGGATACGACCGTTGATAATCACTGGCAAAAAAAAGAGCATTGCGGGCAATTTTATTTCGTTTAGCATAGGGCATCCACCAGTCTAAAATTGCATCACGTGTTTCTTTTTCTAGCCACATCTTTAACTTTCTATTGCGGCTTTTATATCCAAATTGTTCACATAAATGGGAATGTTTTTCAGCAGGAAGGTCAAGGATTTGGATAAGTTTTTGTGCAATTTCAGCATGATGTTGAGGAGGAATGGACTCGACGTCTACATGCAAATGAAATTTAAGGATATCGACGACCAAAGCCTGTTCAATTTCAGGATGAGCTCTCTGTATACTTGTATTAGAGATAAATCTTCCACGCAAGAAAGGTTCATTAACAACAAAATAATGCTGCCGATTAGCTAGGTGCGTCCATTTTTCTCCTTCGGCAATTTGCAGCATATAAAACTTAGCCACAAGTAAAGAAAATAAAAAAATGATAAAAAAGGCCACACACAATAACCTTCTTCGATCACTGGCCTGAGGAGAAAGTGGGGGTCGTACAGGCATTAGGGCCCATTCTCCTCTTGCAAATCAGCAAAGTCTTTGCCCGGAACTGGCGAGGTTAAAGGCAGAACAACTACTTGCGAATTATAAGCAAATTTTAAAGAACTAAATTCTGGCATCCGCATGATCTCCATAAGATGAATGGGACTTTCAAATTGATTAATCTCATATTTTAAACGGTTATTTTCTTCATGAATTGTGCGCACTTCTTTAGCTAAGGAAGGAATTGCCATGCGCAATTCCGTTAATTCATTTTGCTTAAAAATATAACTATAAAGAGCTAAGCCGGCAAGCACGACACAGATGAAAAGCTTTATAATCAACTCTTGGAAATTACTTTCGACTCTTCTCATATTTTTTCGATCACTCTTAGTTTTGCGCTACGGCTTCGAGCATTCTGGTTTATCTCTTTTTCGCTGGCTACTAAGGGCCTTCGGGTAAGAATATGGGCTTCAGGAGACTTATCTAAAAACATCCCGCCTATCCCGGATGTTTCATATTTATCACTGGCTGCAAATCTGAAAAAATTTTTTACTAAGCGATCTTCTAGACTATGAAAAGTTATCACCGCTAGCCTTCCGCCAGGAGTTAAAAGTGAAAGCGCGTCAGGTAAAATTTTTTCCAAGACTTCTAATTCTCGATTAACGGCAATACGTAAAGCTTGGAAAATAAGAGTAAGAGGGTGGATACCTTTTTTTGCCCGATAGCGTAAAGCTGGTAGAAGAGCCTTTACTAAATCTTGGGTAGTTTTTAAAGGTTTTTCCTGGCGCACTTTTACCAAAATGCGGGCGGCTGTATGCCACTGCTTTTCTTCCCCCCACTCGCGAAATATTTTTCCTAATTCTTGTTCGGACCAGGTATTTACAATCTCTTCAGCAGTTAAATCATGGGAAGGATCCATGCGCATATCTAAAGGCCCTTCCTTAGAAAAGCTAAAACCTTTAGAGGCCGTATCAAGCTGCATAGAAGAGACGCCCAAATCTAAAAGAATGCCATCTATGGGAACAGGATAAGCAGAGAGGCTACCTTTCATGTGAACAAAGTTAAGCTTAAAAAAATCAATTTTTGATTCCCAGGTTATCAATCGACTTTTTGCTAGAGACAAAGCTACAGGATCTTGATCGAACCCAGCAAGTCGATTAACTTCTGGATGGGCTTGCAAAAGAGCAGCCGAATGGCCGCCAGCACCCAAGGTGGCATCAACAAAACCGCGAATAGTTTTATCTGCAAAAAAACTTAAGAATTCAGGTAATAGAACGGAAAAATGAGGAGAAGACGACATGGAAAAACATCCTTAAAGTTTTTTAATAGAATGCAGGCAAAAGATTAGGGGAAAATATTATCTACACAGGACAACATTTTTAAACAGTCAGCATACGATTAAAAAGCATTTATATAAAGCATTTATACTCCACTAACTATTCGTCCAATCGCCAAGCTTTGCTAAATAATTATAAACATGCTAGAATAGTACTTGGGGCTTAAATAGGATAAATTATGTGTTTGTAAGCTTTTACGCTGCAAGGCTATCATATAAAAAAGAGTGAGTTTCTATGGCAACGATTGATAAGCTAGACATTAGTGTCTACAATCTCTATGCAATCCGCACACGGATGATCGAGCAGATCAACCAACAATTCCAGCTAGATCAAGCAGCCAGTATACCTGCACAATTGCAAGTTTTAGATAATTATCCTAAACCTACGGAACTTGATGTTCTGCTAGGCATTGCTCCCCTTTACACACCCTGGGCTTATTTCTTTCCTCCTCCCCGTTTTCGCTTTATGCGCCGCTCTCCCTTCTCGTATCGTGTGATTCCCAGTTTTGGCTCCTATGATGAACAAGCCTTGCACGAGCAAAAGTTGGAAGAAGTTTTGTGTCGTACTCCTGAGGAAAAGCAAGAGAAAGAGACATTAAAAAGCTGCTTTCGCGAAATTGAAAAATTAAACAATTGGCTAAACTTTATTGTAGGCAGAGTAGGCCAGTTTTTACAAGGATAATTATGCACAAACTTAATTGGCGAGAATCTTTAGGCTGGTCGGAAGAGATTTTGGAAGAGATGCGTTCTGCTGGATATGCTTATATTCGCCAAGGCAAGTATGAGATTGCCCTGCCTTTTTTTGAAGCTTTATGCGTATTGGATCCGGAAAGTGCTTACGATGCTCAGACGTTAGGAGCTTTGTATTTGCAAAGCAATAATGCAGCTAAAGCACTTAAATGCTTTGATAAAGCTTTAAAAATCGAAGGTGACCATTCACCTACTTTATTGAATCTGGCTAAGGCTCTGTTTATGCTAGGTAAAAAGGAAGAAGGCTTAAAAGTAGCTAATATTCTTAAGAATGAAGCCAATGTCGCAATTTCTAATGTTGCCAAAGCACTTATCCTGGCACATAGCTGATTAAAACTATTATTTACTACCTTCCTTGCAAGGCTTTTTTAAGCGTATTGACCACTTTTTCGACCTCTTCTAGTTGAAGATCATAGTAAAGAGGCAAGGAAAGAGCCTGAGAATAATAGGCTTCCATTTTAGGAAAATAGGCAGAAATGTCTCCGCAAAGGTTTATAAAGTAAGGATGCTTATAGATAGGAATATAATGAACTTGCGTTCCAATCATTCTTTCGCGCAATCTATTCATCACCTGCGTACGTGTAGTTTTATAAGCGTTAAAATTAATTTGAACTACGCATAAATGATAAGCAGTATAGGCATCGAAATCTTCTGCAAATAAATGAAGATGAGGAATTTCTTTTAATAAGGCACGATAAGCTTTCATCAATTGCCGCCGCTTTTCCACAAAGGTATCCAAGCGCGCCATTTGGCTCAATCCTAGAGCAGCCTGCAATTCTGTAAAATTATAGTTACCGGTAAGATGTTGCACTTCGTAATACCAGGGTGCTGCCTCTCCTTGTAAATAAGGCCCTTCGCGTTCAATTCCATTATTTCTAAACAACTTAAGACGGCGATAAAAATCTTCGCTATTTGTGGTGACCATCCCTCCTTCCCCTGTCGTAATTGTTTTGGCCGCATGAAAACTAAATATAGTCATATCACTCCATCGACAAGAGCCTACTTTTTCTCCCGTGAAGTAAGTAGATCCTAAGGCATGGGCGGCATCTTCAATCACTACAGTCTCAGGATTTTGGATAGCTTGATCTATTTTTTGCATATCCACAGGTATGCCCGCAAAATGGACAGGCGCCACACAAAGGCGACCGCGTGAAGAAGGGCGGGCAAGATTATATTTCAGCTGCTGTAAGTCCATATTTCCGCTAGAGCAATCAATATCTAAAAAGACAGGGGTAGTTCCTCGTTGTACCGCTGCGCCTGCAGTCGCTACGAACGAATTAGGTGTGGTGAGTAGAGAGTCTTGCTGACGCAAGTTTGCTGCAAAGTAAGCACCCATTAAAGCGGAGGTTCCACTGCTGAAGGCAACAGCATATTTGACCTGACAATAATGAGCTACGGCACTTTCAAAAGCTTCTACCAGAGGGCCGCGTGTTAAATAATTGCTATTTAAAGCTTTAGTTACTTCATGAATATCAATCTGATTGATGGATGGCTTGGTATAAGGCAAAAAATTTTCTTTAGTCATAACTTTTAACAAAACCTACTCAACAATGTTTGACAAATTGTCATCAGACAATGAAGGATATCTTTAGAGGTGTCAAGCTACAATTAGACCTTTTTACATATTTTTGCTCTCTCTTTTTTCCCTCACCGACAGAAAAGCATATAATTTAATTTCTTAAAATCATAAATAAAAATTTTAACTTGTTGTTTAAGAAACGAGAAACTTTACCTAGCGAATTAGTAAAACTCCCTCAATTATAAACGAGCAGGAGTCATGCTTATCTCTTTATTCATCAACAAGCTAATTGATTAGACAATTCTTTTGGATGTTGTAGCAAGTAGTTGGAGTTATATAAACGCTCCTTCTCAAACGGCATAGCAAACTCAACGCTTTAAACTCGCAGATTTTAAAAAAAATCTATTAAAAAATTATAAAAGGGGAGATAAATAATATTCCCCTTTAGCCAAGAAAATAGTTATAAAGGGATTAACTTTATAATAAGATTATTCGTTTTTTATTCCTATCCCCTCTCTAAATTACTTCTAATAAAATCCATCCAAGGCTCTCTCCCCACAAGATTTATTGTTGCAAGCTGCTAGAAACCATCACTTAAGAACCTAAATCATTTTAGCAATTTTTCACAAGATACTGATTAACAAACATTTATAAAAAGAAGTTTTTTATAAGTGGATACGGAAATATTTTTTATTGCCGCGGCATCTGATTTTCAGCGATTTAATGCCAAATACCCCAAAAGGGGATGATAATTTTCTTGCAGGCAATGCAGCCACATGATAGCTTTTTCCAACGAAATACCTCCAGAACATCTTGTGGAAACGTTGTTTATAACTTAAATACACTTTTTCCAGGACTTATATTATTGTCCTTTTGTAGAATAAGAGCTTTAAAATAACTGCTCGGCTCCCGTTAAGGGACCTTTATTTATTCACAACGATTGCCCCTTTGAACTGTAATTTTTGATTAAGGATCCAAACTATGTTAGTTCTTGAGACAGAAGATATTTGGACTCAATTTTTAGAATGTGTAAAAGCAAAGTGCTCAGCCACAGCTTTCGGCAATTGGCTTTCTCCTATTCGGGTGATAGAAAATGCTGGAGATAAAATCACTCTTGAGATTCCTAACATTTTTGTTAAAGAATATCTTTTTTCCAATTTCCATAGCGAACTTTGCGCTTTTTTACCTGTTAATGCCAACGGTGAGCCTTCTATTCAATTCAAATTGGCAACGCCAGCTAAGAAAACCTCCTCTACCCTTCTTAACGTACCGGCGAGTTATACCCCGCCAGTAGAAGAGCAAACTTATGAAGTAAAGTTAAACCCTAACTACCGCTTTGAAACATTTATTGAAGGGCCTGCTAACCAGTTTGTTAAATCTGCTGCCATAGGGATTGCTGCTCGCCCAGGTCAATCTTACAATCCTCTCTTTATTCATGGGGGTGTGGGCCTAGGTAAAACGCATATTCTTCACAGTATTGGACACTACATTCGTCAAAATAATAAGAAATTACGCGTTCAATGCATCACCACGGAAGCTTTTATTAACGACCTTGTCGATAACTTACGCAACAAATCTGTCGATCGCATGAAAAGGTTTTATCGCTCGGATGTCGATGTTTTACTGGTGGATGATATCCAGTTTTTACAAAATCGCCTGAATTTCGAGGAAGAATTTTGTAATACTTTCGAAACCCTCATTAATCAAAATAAACAGATTGTCATTACCAGTGATAAGCCTCCTTCCCAACTAAAACTCTCTGAGCGTATGATCGCTCGTATGGAATGGGGGTTAGTCGCCCATATTGGCGTACCGGAACTTGAAACGCGGGTGGCCATTCTCCAACATAAAGCCCAGCAAAAAGGCTTAGAAATTCCTAATGCTGTTGCCTTCTTTATTGCTGAACATATTTATAACAATGTCCGGCAATTAGAGGGAGCACTTAATCGTTTAAGCGCCCATAGCCGACTGTTGAATCTTCATATTACAGAAGAATTTGTAGAAAAAACTTTACGCGAAATGCTGCAACATGCGCCGCGTCATAAAATTACTGTCGATCAAATTTTGAAAAGTGTAGCCGCTATCTTTCAAGTACGGGTGAGTGACCTTAAAGGTTCTATGCGTACAAAAGAAGTTGCGCTGCCTCGTCAAGTAGCGATGTACCTGGCCTGTAAAATGATCAATGAATCTCTTCAAATGTTAGGCGCTGCTTTTAATAAAACTCACTCTACCCTTCTCCATGCTTGCAAAAACATTGAAAAAAAGCTCACCGCTGATGAAACTCTAAGACGGCAAATTAGCATGGTTGAACGCAACATTCATGCTTAGAATAAAAGCTCGCTATGAATAAACCTTGGCTCCAAGGAATTACCTAACAAAAAAGCTTAGTTAAGATCTTTAATAGTTAATATTTTATAAACTAGGGATTATAAAACAGCTTTAACTTGTATAAAAAGTTTTTATAGTGTCCATTTCATGGCTTTAAAATCTAAGAAGCTTCCACAGGCTTACAACTGTTAAGATTAGTTACTTTCCTCTAAATATTTAAAGGAATCACCGTAAGCGTCCACGGGGTAAGCCCAGCTTTAGATGTGGTTCTGCAGGCATCTGCTAAGCTAAAAATACTTGTAAATAGCTGGTTTTCCTATTTACTACACTTTCTGATTTACATTATCTTCCGAACATCAAGAGCGTAAACAGTTCTGTCCCCGGTGACCGCTTACTACTCACGGGCTATGATAGGTTTTACCGACACACCGCTATAGTTTATCTCATAGTCAATCGAACAAAAAAGGGCTCCAGTTTATTTGGATTGCCAGTTGATATATTTAACCTTTTAAAAACTTCATTCCTTAGATCCAAGCTTTATACTTCTTAAAGCACACTAAAAAGGCTGCCTTTTAGATAGATCATCCTCAGCGGAAAGAAAAAAATTTGTTTAACAATTAACTTTCTAACTCTAAAAGAGTTGTCCTAGTAATTTATATTATTTACCCTTGTTTGGTTTTTTAAAGGTTCATACCTTTTCTTCACCTTAAAAGGTATTTCATTTTTAAAAAGGTTAATTTGCAAAACATCTAAATGGTTTTGTACTTCTTTAGAAATAGGTTCTTTATGTACTATCTCTATAAAATTTGATTCATTCCAACTCTCTGCAATTAACAGCTGATCCCGCATGACCTTAAATTCAAGATACTCTTTTATTATAACCTGGTTATCCGAAAGAGTAGCTTTTTTAGCATCTAACAATTTTACATTATAGATTCCTTTAGCCCGCAAAATGATCTCTTCATCCTCAAAACAAATTTCGTATGTTTTTGTAGGTTTGGTACGCGAAGAGTTTCTAAAAGAACTTATCAATTTTTGACCCATTAACCTTTCTTGTAGATAATTTAAAGTAGAGGGTCCATAAGCGTAAGCACTAGTCTGATGCACAAATTTTAAGACAGCTAACAAGCTAGAAAATTCTTCTCGAGAATAAACTACCTCTTGGCACATCTTAGAAAACTGCTCACATCCTTTTATGATAGCCTCTTGTATAATTTCCGAATCATCTCCATGGATAACAAAATAATTCAAGAGAGCTTGTATCTCATGCCGCTCATATCCTAGCTGTTGCGTAAGGTTTTTAATAAAATCGGTAAAAAAGTTTTTTACTTCCGCTAAGGTTTTCAAGCTACCGTAGATCAAAAGATCTTGACGACCTGCGATAAGCTTTAATGCCTTAGATTCTAATACATAGAGCCATTCGGTAGCTTTACCAGCCTGAGTCATTTTTGCGGAGGTAATATATTTTCCTACGCTGCCTAAATTTTCATTGAATCTAAAAGCTGCTAAAGCATTTTTATCCGACTCCCAATATTCATCTTTTTCTTTATACCATTTATTTTCTCTTTCTTCTAAAAAATAGACAGGAAACTTTTTGCTTACCCACAGTTCATGCTTGATACGTTCATCAATATTAGTAACAATATTTTTTAAAGAGTTGATGATCTGCTCATACCTTAGTCTAACATAATTAATGATTCCTTGATCCGTCCCCTTTTCACTACGAGCAGCCACAGTATCCCCAAAAGCCCGTCTGAGTCCTAGATTAATTTCATTCAAGAGAGAAGCGATTTGGATAGAAGTGTCCAAATCCTCTGCCATTTTTTTAAGAGCATCTGCTTTACCATCATCCCCTTTAAAAATAACTTTTCGAAGCTTGCCAGAAAAAGCAAGCGCTCTTTTCTCATTTTCTATTAGGGTCACTAATCCTTGCATAGCTTTTTGATACAAATATAGATTGAGGATAGGAGATCGACTCACTTGACTAGCATCAATCCATTTCAATAAATTTTTCGCATTGGTAGAGGATTTTTTGCCCTCTACCGGAATTTTTCGATTTTTTCCCAAATCCAGAAGAAAACCTGCTAAAAGATCGACGATGATGTGATGCTCCTCAGAAGGTTTTACTTCAGCATTGAATAAAACTTCTTTGAAATCTAAAGGAGTAAGCCCAATGGAGCCCCGCTTACGAGCCGGTGTGAAGGAAAAATCCTTTAAATTTCTTTCTATTAACGCCTCAGCGCTTAGTATCATTTCGCTAAGAGCCTTTTTAAGAAACTTATTTTGAGATAAATCCCTATAATTTTCTTTAATAAATTGAAGATTTTCTTCTAGGTTTTTTATTTTTTCAATCCCAGCTAGGTCGAGGGTAGGAAGGCTTTGGCGTTTTCTTTCCTGGCTAGCTTTATTATCTATACGAGGATGCCTCATTAGGCTATCGCTAGAGGAGGGAGAGGGAAGACTCTTACGGATTGAACGGCTATTGAAAAAAGGTTCACCTTCTTCTAAAGAAGAATTTAAAATTTTATACTTTCCAGACAAAGAGGTTGACGAGATAGCAAGGCAAGCAGTTTTTTCTGAGTCTGCCAGCCCTGATCGATTTTTTGCAGGGAGGCTTGTTAGCTTAATCCGAGGCTCTTTATTAACATAATACTTGTCTTTAGGATATTCAAATTGGATGCGCTCAGTTATGTTTGCCTGAATGGCTTTTAAAGAACAGATCACTTCATGATAACGCATGATAAAATAATTGTTGCACTCTTCTTCTTTTACTCTATTTTCTGCTTTATCTAAGCTGTTTATCTCTCCCTCTTCGTCTATAGCTGCTCCATCTTCAAAGGCGCGGTTTACACAACGGCTAAGATCGTATAGTATCGTGGCAAGTTGCGGCGTTGTATGCAACGTCTCTATCATTTGAATGACTACCTGGTTTTTCGGAGCATCTCTCCTAAAATCTGTCCGAATGGTATGGTTAGTGGCAATAAAAGCTTTTTCATTCTCTAATAATTCTATTAAAGCTCCCATAGCATTTTGATAAGCCATAAGATTTTTTACTACTGAAGGACTTATTTCTTTTAAAGCTATCCATTTGACTAAATTAGTTTCATTGGTAGAATTTTTA
This sequence comes from Neochlamydia sp. S13, assembly GCF_000648235.2. Lineage (NCBI taxonomy): Bacteria > Pseudomonadati > Chlamydiota > Chlamydiia > Parachlamydiales > Parachlamydiaceae > Neochlamydia > Neochlamydia sp. S13. The sequence continues at coordinate 1,857,418 of NZ_AP017977.1, forward strand.
CAATCATATCCTTCCTGTACAGGAACTTGATGATTTTTTTTCAAGACAAGTAGACACTCTCTAAGCATCCTAGCAATGGCATCATGGCCCGTCGAGGGTTGAACTTTTAGGTTGAACAAAAATTGGCTAAAATCACCTAGGGTCACTCCAATCGATACTACTTTTCTTGGAGAATAAAGTAGATTACCCTCCGAACATAATTCATTATAAAACATTTGAGAAAGAGATTTTATTTCTACTAAAGAAGATCTTAATTCTCCCCTACTTTCATCGCCAAGCTTATTAGCGACTAACCGAATCTTTTGTTCTAAATCCCTTAAATAGCAGTTCGCCGCTGTCTTAATAGAGGATGTAGAAGGCAAAATATCTTCAAGCTCTTCTTCTTTTCTTAAAATAGTATTTTGTACAGGCTTAAAAGCTTCCGATACACTAGTTTTAACAGATAGAACTCGAGAAAAACTAGCGCTACGCGCTTTTTCGGTGGGGGAATTTTTTAACTGCTCAAAAGTTACTTTTAAGTCCTGAGAATTTTTTTTATTAACTGCTTTTTCTTCCGAAGACAGTTGGGAATGATGAGGATTAAAATTAAGAATGGATTTTTCTATCCCAGGGTAAGAGGTCATACTAGCACTCCTAAATATTAAGATTATAACAGGCGCCTTTTAATTTATTATAATCAAACATTTAAGGACAATTCTTATAAACTCATTTGGGATAAGGGAATGATCTATTCTCTCTATCCTATCAGATTGCATGACATTTCTTTAGATGTTAATCCAACCTGATACTAAAAGTTATATTGTACTTTGATTTTGAAAAAGCCTACTTCTTTCTTTGCAAGATTAAAGGTTAAAGGTATACTTATAGCATATTCTTGTATCTTTCGCTTACTCTCTATAGGCCTTAGCACTAAAAAGGCTAAAGGTATGGATAAATCTTAAAGAGGTCGTAAAATTGAATCCTAGCTCTTCTACTACCATTGAACATCTACCTAATGAAATACTACTCTCTATTTTAAAGAAGTGCGCTAGCCCTTCCTTATTTAGTGTAGGTAGAAGATGGCACCATCTCCTAGCTAATGAAGTCATGCCTTCTCTTTATAAGAAAATAGGTAAAGTACATGTCCCTTTAGGAGATTGTAACAAACAGGCTCTTATTTTAGACAAAATTTATAGGCTAGAAATTGGGCTTTCTAAAGTTGCTAAAGTAAATGCAATCTTTAAACAAATCTTTGCTCTAGCTAAATCTCTTTCACCTTTAGAATTAGAATTTAAATGGGTAACCAAGGAAAAAAGATATTTTACCTTCGCTAATTACGCCTCTTATCATATAAATATTAATCGCCTGTTAATGTGGAACGCACTGCCTGGTGGAAGGGAGTACTTAGAGCAAGAGAAAATCAAATATTTGCCTTTAGAAAAAAAGGGGGAGCTTTTTAAAAAGTGGATAGAAAGGCGTGGCAAAGATATTACTGGCCTAGAGATAGCAACAATCGGCTTGACGTTTTTACCTTCAGAAATACAACACTTATCCAACCTAAAACACCTTAGCCTAGAAAATAATAAGCTAACATTTCTTCCAAAAGAAATAGGACAGCTATCACAGCTGCAGAAGCTTACCTTAAACCACAACCAGCTAACAAGCCTTCCCGCTGAGATAGGACAGCTATCCACGCTGATTGAGCTTAACATAAACGATAACTATTTAACCTCCCTTCCTTCAGAGATAAAACGGATAGCTTATCTGCAAGGCCTTGACTTAGGCAACAACCAGTTTGCTGTTTTTCCTTTAGAAATCACCCATCTAGTTCAGCTAAAGTGGCTTTTCTTGCAAAGTAACCAGCTCACCAGCCTTCCTGCAGAAATAAAGCAACTCTCTCAGCTAGAAATAATTAGCCTAGACCACAACCAGCTTACCTTTCTTCCTGCTGAGATAGGGCAACTCTCTCAGCTGGAACTAATTAACGTAGATTACAACCAGCTTACCTCTCTCCCTGCAGAGCTAGAACAGCTTTCTTATCTAGAAAATCTTAGCGTAATCAGCAACCAAATTGATAGCCTTCCTGCAGGACTAGGACAACTACCTAAAGGGGTAAATTTTAATTTAAAGGAAAACCCACTGAAATCCATTCCAAATGAAATAAAGCAGCGTTTTAATCCTTAATCAGAAAATTTCGCATCTTTATTACCAATAAGCTGAAGGAGTGATTACTATGGGCAGAAGGCTGTAAAGATTCTTACAGCGTTTTATATCTCGCATTTTATAAGTTAATTTCCCTCGTCATCTAACTTCTGCCAGGGAGGCCTAAAACCAGTAAAACATGCCTCATGTTAGGGTTTAAATTAAGGATTAATTCTTTTATCCGTGATTTCTCACCACATTTCAGAATAATAGAATTTTTGGTAAGGAGGCCCTAAGCATCTAAGGATAATTCTATGGCGTTCTTTCAAATTGGTAATTTGCAATTTTTTATGGTCAATAAAGACCATATGCAGGCCTAGGAAACAGAAAAACACCCAGCGTGTGGTTGGCTTTTGAGTAGGTTTCTTAAGCTGATTTAAGAAGTTCTCACCATTTTCTCGTAATTTTTCTCGAATCTTATATTCAAGCGCAGAATAGACCAAAAGGCATAAAGTCATTACCATTAAAACGGAAGTTCCATTTTTTTAGAAACAATCGGTAGCAATCAAGTTATTGATTATTAATAATTTAAGTGAATTATCGGCGCTTCTTCCTAGTGACTACATGCGCATGATTCTTTGGTAAAACTTTTGGTAACTCTACTTTTAAGACTTCAAGCATTTGTCTGTTTTGATGGCGTGGTTCGGGGATTTGCTGAAAACTTAAGCCATTATTTACTGTCCATTCTATTAGCGTTAAAGTAGATAAACTGCGCAAGCCCTCTTCTACTGTTAAATAAAGGTCCTTCCAGGCTTTATCAAGCTCTCTGATAATCATGTAGGCTAACATTACAATTAAAACATGGCCCCTTGTGCTTTCTTCTGAACGTACATAAACTGGCCGTATCTCAAGATCGCTTTTTACTGTTCTAAAAGCTGATTCTACTCTAGCTAAATCTTTATAACGATCATGTACTTCTTGCATGCTCACTTCGTCGCAAGCAAGATCGGTTTTAATCACATAGCAACCATCTAACTTAGCATTCTCAGCTAGCATTTCTTGATTGAGGCATACAGATAAGCTTCTATCTTGTGCGCTAACTATCACGTAAGTCTTAAGCGCTAAACGCTCGATTTTAGCTTTAATTTTTTTCAGCGCTACTTCTACCTGTGCTTTGGGATGTGCATGTAGATAGGCATTTTGCATAGCGACCAATTTTTCAATGCTAGCTAGCTTGCTGAGACGAGAATGGGCGATTTCCTGGGCGCGCACAGGATTACGTTTAAGAATATATCTTATCCCATCTTCTTTGACTTCAGCCAAGTTTTTATCAAATAGCGTATATTCGATCACACCTCTTTTCATTAAGGTCTCTATTTGAGCCTTTGTCATAGCGGTAATATAATGAAAACCCTGCTCTTGTAAATTTTCGATCTGCCCGCTTTTAATCATCCCTCTATCGCCTACAAAAGTGACTTTCTCGCATTTAAAGCGTTCTTTAGCTTTTTTGATCTGAGCATGAAAGGTAGAAGTGTCTTGGGTATTGCCTTTAAACACTTCGGTTGATACGGGTGTGCCATCGGCTGAACTTAGCAAGCCTATCACAATTTGCTTCTTACCTTTCTTTTTGTCTCGGTTGTAACCCCAATCGGCAAGCTCGTTTTTCTCGCCTTCTAAATACGAGCTAGTCACATCATACAAAAATAAGTGAGGAGGTTTCTTGCAAAAACTTTTAGTAAACAATCGATCTTCGATAGAGGCTTGGCTTTGGCATAACCACAAAAGATTCTTATAAAGGTCTTCTTCGTTAAAGCCCTTTTGCAAGTCAATTACCGGGGCAATGGCATAGGTTTCTGCCAACCTGACGGCAGAAAGTCTTGAGCCTTGCTCCAATACGCGTGCTACCACTTGCCACAACGCTAGCTGACCTTCTCGGCTATTGCCAAGTGCATCCACAATTCCTAAACGTTTAGCCATTTGGTATATCACCCATACACCACCGACAGATAATCCCTCTTGCATTGTGGCTCCACTACACGAGGTTAAAGCTTGGAGATTACCTTTATGTTTTAAAGCTAACTCGATAGCAGCAATTTCTTCAGGTGTGCAATTGGATAGATTACCCACCGTGCGTTTTTTGACGGTTTTGCCTTCTCTATAGGATTCTCGCAGCAAAATTGTTTCATAAACTTTGCCGGCAGCTGATTTAAATTTTGACTTCACTATATGCATACCTACAAAATACACTAATAACGGCATTTATGTAAATCTTAAAGACAAGTTTAAGTGATATTTTGGTGACTACAAATTTTTATAAAAAAGCCATAAAGCTTTAATAATAAAACAATTAGTCACTTTAACCTTATAAAAAAAATGGAACTTCCGTTAAAAGAGCTTCTATTCTTTCTGGCTTTTTTAGAAAGAAAGAAGAGACTAGGAAATCGGGACTTTTCAAGAATCTAAATCCTCTTTCTACACTTTGCTGTGCTTTATATGTTTTCAAAACTTCCTGAGCAGGAAAAGCGATTACATCCATATCATTAGTTGCTAAGATGAAAAACCCTTTACTCCTCTCTAACTCTGCTTTGTTAAGCAAAGAGCAGGCTACTGTGCCTTCTAGGTGATAGCTAAGTATAGAAGGTGCTTGCCCAGCTTTTGGTCGACCAGATGTAGTATGCTTTTGAGTTGCTATAACTTGAGGTTCTATAATTTGTATATATTTAAGCTTTTTTGCAAACTTATCTAATTGGCGCTTAGCATCATTGGGGCATGAAAACTCTTGCTTTATAAACTTAAAGAAAGCTTTGGATTCTTTCTCACTGCCCTTAAGATAATGCTTGGCTAAAGTGCGGCATTCTCTTTGATAGGCCGCTTGGCTAAAGATAACTACCCATCTTTGTTCAACACCGGCATAGCAAGAGGTACTTTCAAAAGCTCGATAGCCTTCTGTTATTTCTACCGTCTTGTCGTAAGGCACTTCAAATATGAGCTCTTTAGCCTCTTTGATTTGCATGGGTACACGCGTGACAAATAAGCTTTGTTCTTCTTTAAGAACTTGTAAGGTAGCTGGCGTATAAAGAGCACTGTCTCCTACTATATAACGATTCTCTACCGCTTGCCGAAAGCTTTTAAGATGTTCGCCAACAATTTGCGTAAAGGCGGCCTTATCACTGCTATTGCCATCAGCCGCTTGCATGTATAAAGGAATATTGCCTTCATTGGAGGTGATAAGCTGCAAGACGGCTTGATTTAAATCAGGCCTATGGTCTCTACTGTAGCCTTGCACTAGGCGAATGCATGCTTCTCCTTGTTCTAATAGGCTCTCATAGTTTCCATCTACGTGAAAGCTTGTGGCATCTAAATGTAAACTTTTTACTTGGATGCCAAGCACTTTGATTGTATGTAAAGCTATTTTAGTAAAAAGCTCGGTCACTCCCAACTCAAATAACTTATCCAGCGCTCTCCCCAAAACATTATCATCAATCTGCTCGGGAATGACTGGCGTACCTAGCAAATGATCGATAGGTTTATCTTCAAAGTACTCAGAATACATGTAAAGCGTCCGACTTACAAATCCCAATCCATTTAAGATCATGCATTTAACAGCTTGCCCATAGGTTAAATGCTTATTCTTCGCCTGGTTACCTACTGCTTGATCAATAAGGTCAACTAACCCTATTTCCTCACACATTCCAGCTACCAATCCTAAATGATCGACGTTTTGTGTATCTATCTGCATAACTTTTAGTCGTTTAGTTTAATCCCTTAAAGAAAACATCTTACTCGATTAGTCTTCAAAATTCCTAATTATTTTTTTTGCTGAGGAATGTAAGTTTTATGCTTTCATGTATAGGGCCTAAGATAAAATCCGATTCATTACCTTAACGCTTCTCCTGTAATCATAATCGCTCTGGAATCTGAAGAGACCACCTGGACTATCATTATCCCTCGGGTAGTTTTGCCACTCATTGAAAAACCAATTTTAAGGTGAGCAAGACTCGTGCTACTATACTTTTCCATCGTTTATATCCTCACTTTCCTTGCTTTAAAAAGAACAAAATTAGCCTTTTCAAAAAAAACTTAAGGCAATTTCCAGTATCAATAAAAATAATATTCGGGAATCGCTACAACCTGCGGAATGTGAGGCATATTCCGCTATCTCCAAGCTTAAAGGCTAAGGAGTTTCTTTCTCATATTTTCTTGTATATTTTGTATCTCCCCCCTTATATTGCTCAAAAAACAACTAAAAACATGTATAACATTTAAAGACGCCATTCAATGAATCCTAGCTCTTCTATCACCATTGAACATTTACCTAGTGAAATATTAGTCCCTATTTTAAAGGAGTGTGCTAGCCCTTCCTTATTTAGCGTGTGTGGAAGATGGCACTATCTCCTAGCTAATGAAGTCATGCCCTCGCTTTATAAGCAAATAAGTAAAGTGCATGTTCCTAACGGAGATGTTAACAAGCAGGCTCTTATTTTAGATAAAATTTATAGGCTAGGAGGTAAACTTTCTGAAACAGTAAAAGTAAATGCAATTTTTAAACAGACCTTTGCTTTAGCTAGCTTTCTTTCACCTCTAGAATTAGAATTTAAATGGATAACCGAGGAAAAAAGATATTTTACTCTGGCTAATTACTCCTCTTATCTTGTAAATATTAATCGCCTATTAATGTGGAATAGAATCCCTGGGGGAAAGCAATACTTAGACCAAGAAGCAATCAAATATTTGCCTTTAGAAAAAAAAGGAAAGCTTTTTAGTAATTGGATTAAAAGGTATGGCAAAGACATTACGAGCTTATGCTTACATGTAATGGACTTAACCTTTTTACCCTCAGAGATAGGGCAGTTATCTCAGCTGCAAACGCTTGAATTAAGCTGCAATCAGCTTACCTTTCTTCCTCCAGAGATAGGGCAGCTATCGCAGCTGCAAGAGCTTCACTTAAACGATAACCAGCTTACCTTCCTTCCTCTAGAGATAAAGCAACTGCTTAAGCTGCAAACGCTTAACTTATCCGGCAACCAGCTAACTGCTCTGCCTGCAGAGATAGGGCAGCTATCGCAGCTGCAAACGCTTAACTTACGAATGAACCAGCTAACTGCTCTGCCTGCAGAGATAGGGCAGCTGTCTAAGCTGCAAACGCTTGACTTAAGCCACAACCAGCTTACCTTCCTTCCTCCAGAGATAGGGCAAATCTCTCAGCTGCAAAAACTTGACTTAAACAGCAACCAGCTTACCTCCCTTCCTGCAGAGATAGGGCATCTACCTCAGCTGCAAGAGCTTTGCTTAAGCCGCAACCAGCTTACCACCCTTCCTGCAGAGATAGAGCAGCTATCGCAGCTGCAAACGCTTGACTTAAGCCACAACCAGCTTACCTCCTTTCCGGCAGAGATAGTTCAGCTATCTCAGCTGCAAGACCTTAACTTAAGAAACAACCAGCTTACCTCCCTTCCTGCAGAGATAGAGCAGCTATCTCAGCTGCAAACGCTTGGCTTAAGCCACAACCAGCTTACCTCCTTTCCGGCAGAGATAGTTCAGCTATCTCAGCTGCAATACCTTGACTTATACCACAACCAGCTTACCACTCTTCCTGCAGCGATAGGACAGCTATCTCAGCTGCAAGAGCTTTACTTAAGCCACAACCAGCTTACCTCCTTTCAGGCAGAGATAGTTCAGCTATCTCAGCTGCAAAAGCTTTACTTAGAAGGCAATCAGCTTACCACCCTTCCTGCAGAAATAGGACAGCTATCGCAGTTGCAAAGCCTTGACTTATCTAGCAACCAGCTGACCTCTCTTCCTGCAGAGATAGGGCAGCTATCTCTGCTGAAATATCTTAACTTGGAAAACAACCAGCTAACTGCTCTGCCTGCAGAAATAAGGCGGATATCAAAGCTGCAAACGCTTAACTTACAAATAAGCCAGCCTACCTTCTTTCCTCCTCCTGAAATAGGGCGGCTATCAAACCAGTTAAATCTTAAGTTAAATGGAAATCCACTGCAAAACATTCCTGATTAAATCAAGAAGCGTTTTAAGCTGTAGCTGAAAAAGTTGCCTTCATCCCCTAATGTTTTAATGGAATGAAGGAGGTTGTTTTCAAAAAGTTTTAAAAACATAGAGAACTTCCCGGCCTAAAGAGGCATTATCCTCTGAGGTCTTCTCTGTTAAGAGAGAAAGAATGTTGAGCAACGTTTTATATTCCGCTATTTCCAAGTTTAAAAGTTAAGGGTCTGTCTACAGCATTTTTTGCATTTTTTGCTTTTCCCTTATATACGTTGATGCTAAAAAAGCAAAAATATGTACAAATTTTAAAGAGGCTCTACATTGAATCCTAGCTCTTCTACTACCATTGAACATCTACCTAATGAAATACTTGTCCCTATTTTAAAAGCTTGTGCTAGCCCTCCCTTATTTAGCGTGTGTAGAAGATGGTATTATCTCCTAGCTAATGAAGTCATGCCCTCGTTTTATAAGCAAATAGGTAAGGTTCATGTTCCTCAAGGTAATATTGAAGAGCAGTCGCTTATTTTAGAGAAGATTTATAAGCTAGAAGAAGAGCTTTCTGAAACAGCTAAGGTAGATGCAATCTTTAAACAAACCTTTGCTTTAGCTAGCTCTCTTTCGCCTTTAGAATTAGAATTTAAGTGGATAACTGAGGAAAAAAGATATTTTACTCTGGCTAATTACTCCTCTTATCTTTTAAATATTAATCGCCTCTTAATGTGTAAAAGAATTCCTGATGGATACAGATACTTAAACCAAGAAGCAATCAAATATTTGCCTTTAAAAGAAAAAGGAAAGCTTTTTAGTAATTGGATTGAAAGGTATGGCAAAGATATTACGAGCTTAAATCTAAGAGGAATTGGCTTAACCTTTTTACCCCCAGAGATTGGGCAGCTTTCTCAGCTGCAAAAGCTTGACTTAAACAATAACCAGCTTACTACTCTTCCTGCAGAGATAGGACAGCTTTCTCAGCTGAAAGAACTTAAGTTAGAAAAGAACCAGCTTGCCTCCCTTCCTCCAGAGATAGGACAGCTTTCTCAGCTGCCATGGCTTAAATTAGAAAGCAACCAACTCACCACCCTCCCTGCAAAAATAGGACAGCTGTCCCAGCTGCGAATGCTTTACTTAAACAATAACCAGCTTACCTCCCTTCCTGCAGAAATAAAGCCCTTATCTCAGCTGCGAGCGCTTAACTTACAAAACAACTAGCTTACCTCCCTTCCTGCAGAAATAAAGCACTTATCTCAGCTGCGAGCGCTTAACTTACAAAACAACCAACTTACCGCTCTTCCTGCATGGATAAAGCAGCTATCGCAGCTGCAAGAGCTTGACTTAGAAGACAACCAGCTCACCTCCCTTCCTCCTGAGATAGGACAACTTTCCCACCTGCAAAAGCTTGACTTAAAAAGCAATCAGCTTACCTCTCTTCCTGTGGAGATAAGGCAACTATCGCAGTTGCGAAGGCTTGACTTATCTAGCAACCAGCTGACCTCTCTTCCTGCAGAAATAGGGCAGCTTGCTCAGCTGCAAGAGCTTTACTTAGGAGGCAACCAGCTGACCTCCCTTACTCCAGAGATATGGCGGCTTTCTCACCCGACTTTGACAGTTGCTTACATTCGAAACACTTAAGTTGCTAACGATCAAAAGCTTTTAATTTATAGTATTGTGCATGCAAATATTGTTAATCTGCTCATTAAAAGCTGATATAAAGGAGTGCATGTATATAAGAATGAAGACATCCAAAAAAGCAAAATACCCCACTTTGCAAATTGTTGAAGGTGTAAGGGAAGGCAAAAAGGTAAAACAGCGCACGATTGCCCATTTAGGAGTGATCAAAAGCCAACAAGATTTACAACGACTTAAGAATCTAGCGGATAAGCTTATCCAGCGATTAGAAAAAGAAGGCCTTGAAATTGACCCTAGCTTCGAAGTTAAAGAATTAAAACATAAAAAAACTAATATGATGGTTTTGGATTAGTTCTCGATTGACTGATGGATCTAACAGGTTTTAATAAGGTCATCCATTCAGCTGGGCGAAACCATCATTTCAGCCTCGAGGAAAGTATTAAGCTCATGCTGGTGCAAAAATTTGATTTACCTAGCAGTAAGCAAAGAACCTATGAGCGCCAAGAAGAGCACGGCTTTCAAGGAATTGATTTATAGCCTATTTATCGCTCGATGGATGCTATTGCCTCCTTGGATGAGGCTATTCAACAACAGAGTTTTCTTATCCACAATAACTTACGTTTTTAGATGAGGTCGCTTCTTCTTTCCTTAAGTAATAGAGTTTTTGCTTTTTTTGATCCTTTCGGATGATTACTTTTTAGCAAAGCTTGGCGAGCCAGTAAATTAGAAGGCTCGGCCTTAATTGAAGTATTTTCCCACGATATCCATTAAACTCTCCCCTGCTTAGCAAATAAAAAAAGCTCTATAGGATGTTTGATACCTGCTAAAGAGGGATTAGCTTTTTTGGAATATAAAAAAGAGCTTTAATGAGGAGATAAGCGTAGTGATGGGACATTAAATGGATTTACAGAACGAAAGCCCATAAATATCTTTAGGGAATCCTTCATAAAGAACTTCTGCGCAACAATTCAAAGTATGACCAGTCCGCACCTTATCTTTTACTAACAAAATCACCTTATCTTGCACATTAATTTCTTTTTTTAATAAAAAAGAATTGGTACTTAAATAATTCCCTCGCTGTTTTGCTTTTCCTTCATAGTCCTCATTCCACAAAGTTTTATACAAAAGAGATTGCACCGGGCGCTTCACTATCTCTCCTAAAGATTCTGCTAATAAAAGGCTTGCATTATACCCTTGTGAGATACGCTGCGTAAAGGTTAAGGGTACGGGTACAATTAAATCGGGTAACGGCCATTTTAGATTTAAGAGCTGTAAAACCATGTAAGCTGCTGCCCCTTGAGCTAGATAGGGTTGATTCGCATACTTAAGCTTATTTATTAGAGAAGCTGCCACATCCTGATCATCAAATGCTGCTGCATATTTTTTTAACACAGGTGGTTGCATAAAGCAAAGATAGCAAATAGGATGTTCAGGTTCATATTCTGCACTAAAGCAGCAGGGACAGCGCTCTTCCCTATTTATAAGAGTCAGTTGAAGGGCACACTTAATGCAAAGGCCCCCTTTACCATGGCAAATAGGAGTAGCACAATGCATGCACCTTAAAGGATAAATAAAATCGATAAAAGCAGCTAAAATATTGCCAAGCTTGGCCATTATCTTACAGGAATCTCTTCAAACATTTTTTGCATTTGCTGCTCCATATAAACATTTATAGTAGAATGGTATTCAGGATAGTTTAATTTAAACCATGCGTTTAACTTATGGACCACTTGCAAAAAATCTGGCTGACTATAAGCAGAATTTTTCATGCGCTCATCTTTTGTAAGCTTACCCACATCTAAATGTATAGCCCTATCTTGTACAAAGCCTGTATTATGCATGACGCCATGATCTCTATCGTAAATGCCTTTGTTATATTCTAAGAGATAAAGATCGAAGATCTGTTGGATGCGTTTTTTTACCCCCGACATATCTTGTGCCCCCATGAGGGTCATCATTTCTGCACGAGTAGTATTAGCCTTCTCTTGAAGAATAAAAGGTACCTGATCTAAATCGACCTGCCTCTCTATGCCTATTTTATCTTTAACAGCCACAATTTTATGCAAGTTAACACTCTTATTTAAATGTATATAAATTAAACCGGACTCATGAGCATGAATATTATAAGCTAAGCGATAACCATCAAAAACACTATTTAATAACCTATGCTTACGCTCTCTTTGCTTGTCTTTGTAAACTTTCAGCGGACCTATGGGAGGAATAAGAGAAATAAAAACAGAAGGTTTAAGATGCTTAAATTTAAAAAACTTGAGAATATATTTATCGTCTGCACTCTTAAAAGCATAGGACTGAGCCCCTTTTCCAACATAGTAAAATTTTTGATCCAAAATATTATCGAGTTGCTGTTGCTCTTCTTTAGGCAGAGAGGGAACTTCCCATTCGTGGCGATAAGGCATATTATAGCTAATATTAGATAATCGAAAATCATCGGTCATTTTAAAATATAAGCGTGTTAAACCAAAGAGCCCTAAACTTATTAATAACACCCTTACCCATTTATTGAGGAATTTATTTCTTGTATTTTTAAAGAGCGTTTTGCACATGCTATTCTTCCTAGCCTCTGGATTAAAGTAAAAAAGTCAAATTATAAATTATCAGCAAGTATGTGTAAAGCATAAGTCCCTAGACACACTGTTAATCAATCCATCTTAAAATCACACCCTTTACCCCTAGAAAGCAAAACCTCATTTAATTTTTTTGGTTTAATGTTTTAGCTGCTTTTAGAGCCAGTGGCTGAATACTTATGATCTCTAACCCCTTAAGAATACGAACATTTTTTATATCAAACTAATCCACCAAGCTTTAATTAGATAAATTGCTTTCAACTCCTGGATGACTCGGCTTTTAGTAAGCGGTCACAGGAAGCAGCGTTATTCAACCTTTTGATACTGAGTAAAAAAATGCAAATTAAAAAGCTTAGCAAATAAAATACAGGTATTAGCGCAGATTATTGATTTTGCAGACGTCCAGACAATCGCATCTGAAAAGGTGGATTATCCATAACCGCCTACCGATTTTATCAAAAACTTAGCAATCAAAAATCTATTAGCCGATTAAACTTTTACAGGGTTTAGATGGAATGAAAAAATTATAATTTTTTAAAAGCCTAGCCTGCCAGCAAAGGCTTTGAGGACAATTAACTTTCTATTAATTAACCTACAACTCATAAAAAAATACTACAAAAAAATTTAACGAGGCCATTCTCCTCTCAACTTTTCGTTAATTTAAATTTTTTCATTTAATTTTTTCTTGCAGTTTTGGTACCCTCCAATTTTTACAAGGAATAGATATGCTCAGACGATTACTCAGTTCCCTCCAAAAGCTTGCTGAACCAGGCAAGCCTCTTCATAAGCTTCACCCTTTAATCAATGCGAATGATACTTTCCTTTACGAAGCAGCTGTGAATACAAGGCGAGCTCCCCATATCCGAGATGCTATTGACGTTAAGCGCTGGATGATCCTGGTGGTTATTGCTCTGTTGCCCTGTATTATGATGGCCATATGGAACACCGGTTTACTTAAATATGTCTATAGTAGCGGCGACTATAAATTAATGAATGAATATCTAGAGGCAAGTAAAAATTTCCAGGCTTATTGGGCTTTTGCTACATACGATAGCCGCTATATCCCTATTATTATGGAAGGGCTTAAAATCTTCCTTCCTCTAACGCTTCTTTCCTATGCAGTGGGAGGCTTTTGGGAGGCTTTCTTTGCCTGCGTAAGAAAGCATGAAATTTCAGAAGGGTTTCTCGTTACAGGTATTTTATATGTACTTATCCTTCCTCCCACTATCCCTTATTGGATGGCAGCGGTAGGCGTTTCTGCCGGTGTAGTCTTAGGTAAAGAGATTTTTGGAGGCTCGGGCATGAATATTGTTAATCCCGCACTCGCATGCCGAGCGTTTCTCTTTTTTACTTTTCCAGGAAAAATGAGTGGCGACGTATGGGTAGGCTCTAATCCTACTATTATACGCGAAAGCCTGCTTAAAATGAATCAAGAAGGGCAAACTACAGCCTTTGATGGATATTCCCAAGCGACAAAATTAGCTATTTTTAATGTCCCTCAGGACATTAAACGTATTCATATCGATACGATTGCTACCCATGCTATAGGAACAGATGTAAGCACAATCCAGACCATTCGTACGCAATTTGATCAATGGAATTCCCTTACTCATCAAAATGCCACGCTAGGCCAGCTTACGATGGACCAAATAAAAAGCTTTGTGACTAGCCCTCTTGCTGAAGGAGGGTTGGGTCTTTCCAGTGGATATTATGAAGATGCTTATCACTTCTCTTCCTTAAATTACGGCCTGGGAAATAATCATGACTGGAGCTTTTTTCTAGGCAATAAACTAGGTTGCCTAGGTGAGACCTCCACTTTAGCTTGCCTTTTAGGCGCTCTATTTCTTATATGGACTGGGATTGGTTCATGGCGAACCATATTAGGAATGCTGCTAGGCGCATTTGGGACGGCTCTTTTATTTCAGCTAAGTTCAAGCTATTTGTTCCCTAACCAGGGAGCATGGACAGCCGCCCAGTTTGGTTTTCCCGCCTATAAACATCTTCTATTGGGAGGGCTTGCTTTTGGATTGGTTTTTATGGCGACTGATCCCGTTTCCTCTCCCTCCATTCCTCTTGCCAAATGGATATACGGAATTTTCTGTGGCATGGTGACTTTAGTCATCCGTGTCATCAATCCGGCTTATCCTGAAGGGGTAATGCTAGCTATTTTAATGGGCAACGTCTTTGCCCCTTTATTTGACTACTATGCCGTCAAGCACTTTAGAAAAAGGAGCATTAGCCGTGTCCGCATCCGTTCCTAAAAAAGCCATGAGCAATACTTACACTATCTTTTTTATGATTGTTTTAAGTTTTGCCTGTGCCCTTATTTTATCGATTTTGGCAAGTGTCTTAGAAAAGCCTAAAGAAGTGGCCAAAGAGCTAGATAGAAGCAAACAAATGATGATTGCTGCTAAGCTTTTGGATCACCAGGATTATTTCCTTGTACAAGACCCTCAAGGGAATTACCTCTCTGCCAACTATGAAGAAGGAAGGTTAGTTCCTAGCAATTCTTCCCAGATGGCTACCCAAAGCCAACTGCTTGATATTTATAGTAAACGTATAATCCCCTTGCTGGTAGACAAAGAGGGTAATATCAAAACTTTTGAGGAAGAGAAAATCAACTACACTGATTATCTTGCGGCTTACCGCAAAACGGGTTACTATCAACTACCTCTTATGCTGGTTTACAAAATTCTTCCCAATCCGGCTGATAAAGAGAGCAATATTAACTCTGCGGTGGAAGGATATGTTATACCTATCAATGGCTTGGGCTTATGGGATGCCATTTACGGCTATTTAGCTATCAAACCTGATGGCAACACGGTAATAGGCATTTCTTGGTATGATCAGAAAGAAACGCCTGGCTTGGGGGCCAACATTTCTGAAGCCTACTGGCAAAGTCTTTTCCCTAATAAGCAAATCTTTCAACAGAATGCTGATGGCAAAACTGATTTTAAGTCAGCGCCGCTCGGCCTTACTGTTGTCAAAGGCAAAGTTGCCGAAAGCTTAGGCACTATCCCTAAAGCCAAAAGCGCCGTTGATGGCATGGCAGGTGCTACTCTTACAGGTAATGGAGTCACCGATGCCTATCGCAATGTCCTTGCACCCTATCGTCCCTTTCTTACTAAGCTTCATCAGACTTACTCTCTTTCTCAAGAAAAAATGCATAACTAATAAAGAGGCTCTCTTGCCGCCTTAAAAAATAAACGATAAGCAAAGCAACCCTTGAAACAAATAGTATTAAAGATTATAAGAAAATTCAATTGTAGATGAAAAACGTAACGCTGTCTTTTGCTTAAGGAGGAAGATCGAATGGTATCGACAAATGCATCTGCTCGTTCATATTTGACTTCTCAGCTTTGGGGAGGCAATCAAATCCTAGTAGCGGTACTGGGCATTTGCTCGGCTTTAGGAGTTACGAATAGACTTTCTGTCTCGCTCACCATGGGCCTTTCGGTAGCCTTTGTCACCGCTTTTTCTTCCTTATTTGTTTCACTTCTTAGAAAAGTTACTCCCGATAGCGTACGTATGATTACCCAACTAGCCATCATTTCTGTTTTTGTAATTATCATTGATCAATTCTTACAAGCCTATTTTTTTAGCATCTCTAAAGTTTTAAGCGTTTTTGTGGGACTAATTATTACTAACTGTATAGTCATGGGACGTACCGAGGGGATGGCAAAGAATGTAGGACCCCTCTGTGCATTCATGGATGGACTAGGTGCTGGCTTAGGCTATGCATGGGTGCTAATGGTAGTAGGTGGTATTCGAGAATTGTTCGGCTTTGGACAGCTGTTTGGCTACCAAATTATTCCCTATAGCTGGTATGCGACAGCTACCCACCCCAATGGGTATGATAATTTTGCTCTGATGGTTAGCCCTCCAGCTGCGTTTTTTATTATAGGCGGCATGATCTGGGTATTTAACACCCTCAATAGGAACGAAGGATAAAAGTTTATGTGGATGGGAAATTACGAGCCTTTAAATTTATTAGGTCTTCTTTTACAAGCTGTATTTATTGAAAATTTCCTTTTAGCTAACTTTTTAGGCATGTGCACCTATTTAGCCTGCTCGACCAAATTAAAAACAGCCAATGGTCTAGGCTTAGCAGTTGTGTTTGTCCTCACTGTTTCCGGCATCCTCAATTGGTTTGTCCATCGTTTTGTTACAGGTGCAGGAGCTCTCGGCTGGCTTTCTGTTTTTGGCCTTGAAGCTTCTCAAATCAACCTAAACTTTTTAGAATTTTTACTTTTTATTTCCGTTATTGCAGGCTTTGTGCAAATCCTTGAAATCATCATAGAAAAGGTTGCTCCCGCTTTATATATGTCTTTAGGACTTTATCTACCCCTGATTGCCGTTAATTGTGCCATCCTAGGAGCCTGCCTTTTTGCTGTTACACGCGATTATCCTTTTTGGCCCAATCTGGTATATGTTTTTGGCTCAGGTCTCGGGTGGTGGTTAGCAATAGCTCTTATTGCCGCTATCCGCGAAAAACTAGCTACCTCGAAGGTAATCCCCGCTCTTAAAGGAATGGGCATTACTTTCATGATGAGTGGATTAATGGCCATGGCTTTTCAAGGATTTACAGGGATTAAACTAGCCATACCTACAGGTAAACCATCAAATGTCGACACGCAGATGATGCCATTTTCACAAGTAGAAAAGATATATAGTGAGACTCCTTTAAAAAGCTGATAAGCCACGGCTATAGCAATTAAAAAACTTCCTTCTTAGGTTTACTTTACCCTCCTTCTCTATTTTATAGGAGGAAAGTCCCTTTTCATTTTAAATTTCTTATTCGAAAATAAAGTTAAAGGAATAAATGCTTGCGTATAAAATTATTCTCTAAAGGCCTCAAGAATCTTTTAAAATTGAATAGACGCTCACTATCATCCTCCTAAAAAGCCAATAGATACCCTACTAGCTTGGATGATATTAGCGTGCTTATGTTCTGAGTAATTGACTTAAATATTCTAAAGTTCCTATCGGTTGCGTGAAGTTTTTTAAATACGTTACATTAAAGTAAGCATTGTCAGGACATTTCTACATAAATAAATTTTTAGTTTATTTGCATAAAGCTTTTAAAAAACATTTTTCTTCCCTTTTTAGTGTTAAAAATAGTGCGAACTTCAGGATTTTCTCCTTCTAAAAATCGTAAGGTATAAGAATAGAAATCTCTGATTCTTCAATCGATAAGCTTACAAAAACCTAGTATGATAACTAGGGGCCTACTAGAAAAAATTACCGGGCCTCTTAAATCTTTAAGAACCAAGCCCCGTAAAACGAGGCCAGGCCTACTAGTCCGAGGGCTTTAAACTTCCTATCTAGTGGTTAGTCTTATTCGCTTTTTTGTTCTCAAGAAAAGCCTAAAAACAAGTCAATTTTTATCCTTTTCTATCTTCTCATTCTGTAAGCTGCTTGAATTTTCATTAAAATAGGATAGAAGGCTACTCGCTACCTTATGGGTTTCTTTCATTTATCGCCCTCTTTTCCTCATAAACTATTATAATTAAAAAATTAAATTCAGCTTTTTATAAAACTATTTATTATAAAAAAATAAAATATTATAATTAAATTAATAAAAGTAATTGTTTTTAAGAAAATAAGGCGAGTAAGCTGGAGGAAATGTATGAATCCAGAAAAACTAGGCATGCGCTTGGAAGGCAATCATCAATATTTCCTTAACTCAACCGAGCAGGCCTCATCAAGTGAAAAAGAAAAAAGCATTCAAAACCAGGGAACTCCCTCAGAAGTTGAAGAAAAAATAATAGAAACTACTCCTTCTACGATAGATAAAAAAAACACATTAGAGCTTGAAGCAAAAAAGCGGCATTTGGAAGTACAACAAGCTTTACCAAGAAATGAAACTAGTAGCGAGCGCCCAACCAAAAAAGTTAAAGCAGATACCACTCAAAGTAGTGCTTTAGCTAAAACAGAAGATATTTTAAGCAAATCCTTAAACCCTGAACCCTACTACGAGGCAATGAAAAAGGGCTTTGGCCAGGCAACAGCTAAGAAAAACATTCCTAAGATTAAACAATTAATTGCTCAACAAAAGGTGAAGACAGAAGAACAACTTGCCAATGTTATCTTTAGTATGATTTCGAATAAATTTGGATTGGATAAGCCAGTGACGGGAGAAGAAATCAAGAACATGCATGCCGCTTTGTTTGAAGAACCCTTAAAAGAATTTAGCGAGCATTTTTCTTCATTAAAACAGATACCAGAAAAACCTCATGCAGCCTATCTTGTGAAAAGCCTATCTGACTGCTTCCAAGCTCTTTCTGCCTATAAGACATGTGAGGATGCTTCGCAGGCAGCAAGGGACTATCTTGACAAAAAACCAGAACCAGCCAGCTATCATCCAGGCTTGCCAGGATTTTTAAGAGACTGTCCTCCAAGCGAAATACCAGAACAACTTAAAAAAATAAAACAAATGAACGAAGAGATTGGTAATCTCTTTGAGCAAGCTTATGAAAAGTATCAAAAAGAAATCATCGATTATCAAGAGGGGCTAAAGCAATTTCCTCTTCTAAGTACTCATGCTCTCGGAAGCACAAATGTTAACGAGACATACATTTTACAAGCCAAGGGCGAGAAACTTTTTATATTCAAGCCTTGTATACAAGACAATTTTAGCCAAGATCCTACGATGGGTAGCAGAGAACAAGCAGCTTCTGGCATTAATTTAAATGGGATGTTTCCTATTCCAAAGACGGTGCAAATCAGTTTCAACAACTGGCAAGGCTCAGCTCAACTTTTTCTGCAAGAAGCTAGAAACATTTCCGAAATAGAGCAAATGCAAGCAACTGTTTCCCCAAGGGAGATGCATGCTTTGGCTATCTTTGACCTTATTTCTGGTAATGGCGATAGGCACTCGGGTAATATCTTATACAAAGCCATAGAAAATTCCTCCCCCACCCAATATAAAGCTTATGGAATTGACCACGATCGCTGCTTTAAAGGTATAGGGGAACCATTGAAAATGGAGTATTTGTCTCACCCTGCATTTAAAGCCCCATTCGACCAAAACTTGATAAGATTAGTGGATAAGACAGCAAGAGAAGGCTATGCAAAATATATGCAAAGCCGCGAAATGCCAGAAGAAGCGCTTGAATGGATGAACGAAGCTTGCCAAATTTTAGAAAAAGCTATTAAAGAAAATAAAAACTCTTTAGGGATCATCAAGCAACTTATGGAGAAGTGGAATCAGAAGCTTGAGAGGCAGGATGAAGGGTTTGATCATTATTGAGCCAACTCTCACCTTTTATAAAAAAATAATAAATGCTAACTTTAAATAAAGTAATTGAGAGAAAAAACATGCAAATAAAGCTTTTAATCAACCCTCGTAATCAGGGCATTGCGGCGGAATTAATTCCTGGGGTAGAAATAAAAATTCATGAGAAATGGATGCTTGATGCTATTACGGCTTCAGGAATTACTGTTTCCAAGGAGTTTAAAGAGCAATACCACACCGGATGGTATATTTATCCCACTGAAGATAAAGCTATTTTTGCTAAAGTTTTCGAGCAGTTTTA
This sequence comes from Neochlamydia sp. S13, assembly GCF_000648235.2. Classification (NCBI taxonomy): domain Bacteria; kingdom Pseudomonadati; phylum Chlamydiota; class Chlamydiia; order Parachlamydiales; family Parachlamydiaceae; genus Neochlamydia; species Neochlamydia sp. S13. The sequence continues at coordinate 1,877,291 of NZ_AP017977.1, forward strand.
CTTTGTGCATGGGTTACAGCAACAGGGTTATTACTGGAGAGAAAAAGACGAAGATGATCAGCTTTCCTTGGAAGAAAAGTTAGCGAAGATTATCATACTAAGTTAGGTAGACTTTGCTAAAAAGTGGTAGCCTTTAGACAAATAATAGAGTGCTTTTTCTAAAAAATTTTATCCTATAAGAGGTTGAAGAATTTGTTTTATAAGAGCTACCATCCCTTTCTCAAGAAAATTTGGCATAGTATTCTTGGGCCTCTATGAGCTTATTAAGCTCATCTAAGCTATCCATTTCTATTTTAAAAAGCCACCCTTCCTTTTCAGGAGAGGTATTTACTAGATCTGCTGCCGAAGACAGAGCAGTGTTAACCTCTATAATGGTGCCTGAAACAGGAGAATAGATATCTGTAGCGGCTTTAGTAGATTCAAGAACGGCAGCTTCTTCGCCAGCCTTTACTTTTTTGCCTATTTTCGGCAATTCTACATAGACAATTTCGCCCAATTCTTTCTGTGCATGCTTAGAAACACCTACAATTCCTATGCGATCTGCAACTTCAATCCATTCATGCGTATCGGCAAATTTCATTTTCTCTCCTAGGAAAAAAGCAATTTTTATAGTTTTAATTTGCATCAAATTTAAGGAGGTTACATCCTTACATCAATTCCCAACTTTAAATCTTTGTAGCTTAAACGATCCTTTGAATCGTCTCAATGGATAGTTTGGAGGAAATGGTTTTGCCTCTACTTGACCAAGCTTAAACTGCTCCATAAGGAAGGTTGTTGCTCGATTTGAAAGTCACGGGTGACCACCGAAAAATGTTGAGGAGACTCATTTTTGCGGTTAACTCTATAAGTAAACCCTAAGCGATCGAATTGCTCGGGATCATAGCCGACCAAGCAATGACTAGGAATAAAAATTTTCAGTGTATAACTTTGAGAAGAAAGCTGACTATTGACTTTCAACTCGTTAGCATCGCAAAGTTCATGCTTATCTTCTGTTCTAAAGCGTGTCATTTCACCCGCTTGAATGCCATCAACAGCTTCTGATAGGAAGAAAAAATGATGGCAAAAGCGTGTGTTAAATCCGGAGGTTTTCACATCCCGGGTATCAATCATTAATTCCACACTATCGCCTCGGCTTATATCAGGATGATAAGCTTGCTTGAACGGCTGTGAGACTGCCACTAAGCACTCCAGACCTTGCTCATTCCATCCTAAAGAAACTTTAGAAAAATGCTCTTCTCCACAAAGGTAGCTAGTATCTGCTAGCAAATACTTTTGGCCACTAATACCTTTAGGCGCATAATGACAATCACCTTTCAATTGAAAAAAATTAACCGGTGATAATGAGAATGATTCTTCTTCAAACATATATCTTTATATTTAAACCGCTTTAAAGAAAACCTTTAAGGATGTTTTAGCTATTTCTTCAGCTTGCCTATTTGGCTTTTAGGAGTCCTAATGAATTTTCTTTAAAGCATTTATTTTTTATTCTTCTTTAGCTTTATTCATGTAATCAAGTGACAAAGCTTTCTTTTCTTTAAGCATCTGCAGCAATTTTTGCATATAGATACGCTGTCCCTCAGCAGAGAGGACATTATACAACTGGTGCACTTTGGGCCCGGCCACTGCGCTAGTCGAAGCTTCTCTTTTTTCTAAGTGGAAAAAATTAATATCTCCATTTCCTGGAGTATTGACTTGGCTCCATGCCCCCACTTGCATAGCAAAAATTTCATGAGCATTCAAATCACTGTTTAAGTCGCTCCGTAAGCCGCGGTAAGCTGTTTGGATTAACTTCCATTGGTTCTCTAAAGGCTGGCGTTTCGCTACCTTCTCCTCGGATCCTTCCTGAGCGGTATAAATCCAATTTTGCGCATTAGAAGGATCTTTTTCCAAGCTAAAGCGAACCTCACGCATGTAAGCATATAAACGCAAGGAGGCCAAGTAATCCCCTAAGAAAATAGAAGGTGCCGGTTGAGGAGCTGTGGCTTCCTTATAATCTGCTTCAATAGCTTGACGTATTTTTGCAAAATATTGATCCGCTACCAGATCCTGTACATCTGCTAAAGGTTTCCACGAGCCATCAGTTTTTTTATATTGTGAAGGCTCTTTCTCACGAATTTTTACGTAATAAGCTTCTAACTCTTTTTGTAGTAAGGGCTCTAATACATCTTGCTCCTCTGCTTCAGCAAAAGTCATAATTTCATGCTCAGAAGCCCGATCAATAACACTTATACGATAATAGGTGAGATTATCAGGAGAATACTGCGTAAGCTCTTCTGCTGCTGAATTGATAGCTTCTCCTTGTAAAGAAGCTTGCTCTAATAGCTGTATAAGTTCTGGCCGTTTTTCTCCCACAGCAAAGGCTACTTTGCCCCCCTTAGTGCCAATTGACACCTCGCTTTTCTTAGCAGCAGCCTTCTCTAATGCTTGCTTTATCCATTCAGGATGGAGATCAACGATCGCAGCGCGGGCAAAAGCATCCACCAGCCCTCTGGTTTTATCGTCTAAATCATCTAAAGCTAAGAAACGTTCCTCGCGCGTGCTCCCTTTTCTAATCCCTAATTCTGGAAATTTCTTTTTTAATATCTCCCAATTGTGCTCTTCAACTTCCCAATTCCAGGTGTCTTTAATGCTGACCTTAGCTTGAAGATCTCTTTTATTTACCTGTGCTACCTCCAGAATATAGCGCTTATGCAGTAATTCGGGAAATTTTTTGGTTATTGCTTCCCGGGTTAAAAATTTAGTCGGTAACATTAAAAGGTTTTTTGTATCTTCTGGCCGCTGGCTGACGGCTTTAAGATAAATTTCTAGCTTTTGCATCTTGCGATAGCTATCCATTCGCAAGCTTTCTGGTAGTTGAAAAATTTGCCCTACAACTCCTTCCTTTGTATATCCTTGAAGTTTTGTGATGCTAAATGGATCCACGACTAGCGCATTACCAATATCATGGAAAAGACGGCGAAATAACAAAACATCTCGCCAAACTTTTATTGCTTTATTTTGGTCCATCCCCATACGGCGTAGCTGCTCATCGAAGTATTGCTGTAGGTTAGCTACTCCTAAATTAGGGTTGTTTATATTTTCCTGATAACTTTTAGCAGCATGTTGCATCAACTCCGCTAAAGCTTCTTCTTTTGAAACTCTATAGCCTTTTTGTTCAGCTATTTTAGCACTATTAATAATGAATTGAGCAATAAGACGCACAAAACGAGGGCCAAACCAATCCTCTGCCGTATGGTATCCAAAAAGAGAAAGGTCTTGATAGTCAAGATTATCATCGGAAGGCAGCCAAGAATATTGTCTTTCTTGGTAGCGTAAAACTTGTCTTAACAAGGGGGCCGGAAATTGCTTTTCTTGTAGGAACAAAGTTATACGCGCTTGCAACGCCTCCATCTCCACGGGATTAGTAGTTGCTTGCAATAGATTATAATTAGCCTTCATCTGAGGAGAAAAATAAGACCAGGCGGACTCAACATTGATAAATCCGGCTTGCGGATGACTGTAAAGAGAAAAGCGTTTTTCTTTCTCAGAACGTGCTCTTAAATCTTTTGCCAGCTCATCAGAATAGTGTGATGCCAACACCAATCCCATTCCACTTTCTAAAAAATCCTTATATATAACCCCATCATTTAAGAAATTAGGCCCCCAAACTCCTCCTAAAAGAAGTTTATCTTGCCTATCCGTGCTAATAAAATTAGATAGCTCATCAAGCTCTAAACGCTTTACTGCACTGCCGTCTACGGCTGTAAAAACCGTTTGTTCATGAGGATATTCGGTGTTAAGCGTGTTAAAAGTGCCGAAGAAAGAAAATGAAATGACAATCATCACCGTAATGACAATGAAGAAATAACGTTGATGCTTTCGTAAAAATTCTAACATGATTATGGCTATCTCCTTAAAAATCAGAAAGAGAAGATCCTAACAAAAAAGCTGCTTTCTCTCAAAGGATATCTCTTTTCTTCTTTTTAATAGGTAGAGGCCTCTACCTAATTTTCTTAATTATTGACTTTTTTAAAATAGCCTTACAGAGAGAAGAATTTAAAGAAGGCCCCTTCACCAATAGATAGGAATATTTTTTTAAGCCCCTTGAAGCATACTATAATAGAGGCTCCTTATTCTCAACATTTACCCTGCGATATAAAACGCTTATTCTCTAACCGCGCATGAAGCACGAAAATATTATCCTGGCCAATACCCTGTTCATTAAAAATCTCTCTATATTTCCGCCCGTTCTTTTTTAACAATTTTTTTCAAATTGTAGAACCAGTAAATGTCTTAGCTGGTGACGAATCTCTTCCAATTGGTTAGTGCCAGCCCCTTCTTCTAAAACATAACTATGACTTTTCATCGCTTCCAACACCTCTGTTTCTGTTTTTAGCACGGCTTTAAGCAGCGTCTCATCGGGAAAAGCAATAGATAAAGTACCTTGATGTAAAAAACCCTCACGGGTACGTCGTTGTGCCGCCCCACCGATCTTTTTACCTTCAACCATCACATCATAAATAGTAGGCTTTGCCATGCAAAAATGACGGCAAAGCTCATTGTTAGAAAGAGGTTCGATCTTTAAGAAAGCAGTCACAATTTCATTTTTGAATGCTTTTACCGCTTCGGCCACCTGCTGATTCACCCAAGCATAATTATCAAGCGTGTTTAAAGAATAGCGGGGATGTTTAGCAGGTATGATGACTGAGAAAGCTAGATCGGTCAAATGAAAAACTATTCCCCCTCCTGTCGGCCTGCGCCCTAACTGCAGTCCATGCTTTTGCACTCCTTCGGCATCTAAAAAATGTAGAGGATTAATAAAATATCCATAGGTCGCACAAGGACCCTGCCAGCCATAAAAACGCAAGATAGGATTTGCCGTGCAGTCAATGTTTTGCAAAAGTTTTAAATCTTTATCCATATTATTTTGAGCGGTGTCTACAGCGTCCTGAAGGATGATCCACTTCATTGCTTAAGCCTATGCTTTGATTTCAAAAAGTTAATAGAGAAAGATCTAGCAACTTCATTAGTTTCGGATAATAAGAGAATTGAGCTTATCTGATAATCTATCGCCGAAAACATATCCCCGATGTTTTAAACTATGCGTATGGGGATCTTTATCATTTAACACATAGATGGATCTTGGCTTAGCATATGCAATCATTAAATAACGTCCCCCTTGCGCATGCGAAAGATAGCTTAAATCAAGGGGAAGCTCGGGCTTAAAGAAAACTCCATTGCCTAATGTTTGAGGAAGAATACCAGGTGGGATTTCAAGCGATGAGGAAGGTTGCAAACAAATAACAAGGCCACAGACTAAGGGCTGCACACAGCTTTTATCTTGGAGAGAACCTACACTTTGTAAAAATTGATTGTAAAGAGTATCGGTGTTTACGTTAGCTTGCCCAGATTGACCGACAAGCAACTGATCATACCCTATACGTAGCCCTCGTGCTTCCATCAATTCCTGAGCAATTTCTGCTAAGCGTCGATTTAACACCTGTTTCTTGATTCGCTCATCTTTTCGATAGAGATCGCGTCCGCAAAGGAATACATTTTCAGTATTTTGCGATTGCGGAGCAATGTTTTTAAAAGTTAAAGAAAGGAGGCCATCAATTGCTGTATTAAGCTGTTGAATTTGCTCTAAGGAAAAAAGGCCATCAAACTCAATGGTCCCATGTTTGTAGAAATAATCTCGGTGAGATTTATCAGTGGCTAGTTTCATTATGTTTAAAATTTGGGTTAAATGTTTGCAAAGTCTAGAAAAAAGAATAACATAAAAAACAGTTAATTATCTTGAGAAATATACTTTTTTTCCATAACCGCTTGTAGCAAAAATTAAAGTTTTATTAAAAGCTACCTCAAAAATAAAAAGTGGAGTAAAATTTAACCCATGAACGCATACGATGAACTCATGAAACGTGCTACCGAGATAGAACATAAGATTGGTTATACCTTTAAAGACCGAGCTTTATTAGCTTTAGCTTTTGTGCATAGATCTTACATCAACGAAAACAAAGAAGTGGGGAAGCACAATGAACGCTTAGAATTTTTAGGAGATTCGGTTCTAGGCATGCTCATTGCAGACTATCTTTATCGCTACCTGCCCTCCACTTCGGAAGGTGAGCTCTCTGTTCTTCGCTCCCGTTTAGTAGAAGCTAGCTCCTGTTTTAATTATGTGCAAAAATATGGTTTAGGCCAATATTTACTTCTAGGAAAAGGTGAGAGAATGAATGATGGGCGAGGACGTGAATCTATTCTAGCAGACTTATTTGAAGCGATCATTGGAGCCATTTACTTAGATGGAGGCTTAGAAGTTGCCAAGCACTTTTTATTTAAAAATTTTTCTGCAGAAATCGAAGCTATATTAAAAATGCCTTTGCGCAACTTCAAAGCACTTTTCCAAGATTACTGTCAAAAGAACTTTCAACAAACACCTACTTATAAAGTTTTAGGTGAGGAAGGACCTGATCATAGTAAAATTTTTAAAATATGTGTGATGGTTCATGATCAAGCTAAGGGATATGGACACGGCTCTTCTAAAAAAGAAGCTCAGCAAGCCGCAGCAGCAGATGCGCTCGCCCACTATCGCGTTATTGCTAATCAAAAAATTAAAGAGGCCTAAATAGTTTATGGCTGCTAAACAAAAAAGCGCCTGGTATTGCTCTGAATGTGGCCACAAGCAATATAAGTGGACTGGCCAATGCCCTCAATGTACTTCTTGGAATTCTATGCATGAAGAAGTAGAGGTAGTAGGCGCCAAAACACGCTTTGAAGCCCAACAGCCTATACGCACTAGTAAGCCCGTGCGCTTAAAAGAAGTTTCTCATAAAGGAACGCCCCGGATCCGCACCTTACTGCATGAGTTTGATCGTTTAATTGGTGGAGGACTCGTTCCTGGCTCTCTTTCTTTAGTCGGTGGCGACCCTGGAATTGGAAAATCTACTCTTCTTTTGCAGATCTCTCAGGCACTAGCTATGCAAGGCTCCATTATTTTGTATGTTTGCGGAGAAGAATCTGTCGAGCAAACCTCCATGCGTGCGCAACGCTTAGGCATTGATAGCGAAAACTTGTTCCTTTTAAGTGAAACCAATTTTTCCGCTATTAAAGCTCACATCGATCAGGTAAAGCCCGACATTTTAATTATTGATTCCATTCAGATTGTCTATAAAGGGGAAATTTCTTCAGCGCCTGGATCAGTTTCACAAGTACGCGAAACTACTACAGAGTTTATGCATATCGCCAAAGGACATCAGATTGCCACTTTTCTAATTGGCCATGTAACTAAATCGGGCGAAATAGCGGGCCCTCGAGTTTTAGAACACTTAGTAGACACTGTGCTTTATTTTGAAGGAGATAAACAGAATAATTATCGTATGATTCGAGTGGTGAAAAATCGTTTTGGCCCCACGGATGAAATTGCCGTATTCCAAATGCAACAGGCGGGCTTAGTGGAGGTGCCTAATCCCTCACAAGTTTTCTTAGAAGAACGTCGCAAAGAGGCGATTGGCTCTGTGATTATTCCTACTATAGAGGGAACGCGCGCTATTTTAATAGAAACCCAAGCTTTGGTTACCGAAACTTTCTTTAGTACTCCTTCTCGCCGCTGTACAGGAATTGATCAGAATCGGCTAGCCTTGTTATTAGCGGTCTTAGAAAAGCGTATGGGCTACCAATTGCATAGGTGTGATGTATTTGTCTCGATTGCGGGGGGCATGCGTATTACAGAACCAGGCATTGATCTAGGTGTCTTATTATCTGTAGCCTCTTCAATGCGTAATCTACAAGTTGATGCGGAAACTACCGTAGTAGGTGAGGTGGGTTTGGGGGGAGAGATTCGGAGTGTGACCCGCATAGAAAGCCGGCTTAAAGAGGCTATTCATATGGGCTTTCAACACTGCTTAATCCCTAAAAGAAATGTTAAAGGTATCCCCCCGGAAATTTCCCAAAAAATCGGCATTATAGGCGTTGAGTTTGTAGAAGAAGCTGTCCAACAATTGATTAGATAAACCGTGCACTTAAAATTTTTAATAGATAGTATTTGCCTATATAGAGATCAGCGATTCAAGGGAAAAAATTATGCAAAGCTTGTCAATTAAAGTAGGTGCGCGTTCTTCTGCTTTATCTAAAGCTCAGGTTAAAGAAGTTTATCAAGAACTTTGCCGCCATCATGCCCATATCCTATTTGAAAACACCTATCTTGAAACCACAGGTGATAAAGATCGCATTACTTCGCTGCGCCACATAGGTAAGACAGATTTTTTTACCAAGGAAGTTGACCTTCTCCTTTTAAGCCAGCAGTGTCGTTTAGCTATACACTCAGCTAAAGATCTTCCCGAGCCCCTTCCTCCAGGCTTAGTGATCTCAGCTATCACCCATGGAGTAGACCCTGCAGATGTATTAGTGCTAAGGCCGGGTCAAACTATTGAGGACCTTCCTCCAAGAGCCTGTATTGCCACCTCCTCTCTACGTCGTGAAGAAAGGGTAAAAGAACTACGTAAAGACCTAACCTTTTGTGATTTAAGAGGAACTATCCCTGAAAGATTGGAGTTGCTTGAAAAAGGACAAGCTGATGGCGTAGTAGTAGCTGAAGCAGCTTTAATTCGTCTTAATCTTACCCATCTAAATCGCATTAAGCTACCAGGAGAAACTGTGCCTTATCAAGGCCAATTAGCTCTCATCTGCCGAGAAGATGATACTGAGATACTTGAACTAATGAGCTGTCTAGATAGCCGCAAGCCAAAACCGCAAATCCTTTATCTGGGCATAGATCTTCCTGACCAACAAGAAAAAAGCCTTAACTTTATTCATTACCCTATTATTCGCATTCATCCCCGTGCCTTCCATCAAAGTGATATTCGAGAAGGCTTTCAAGATTTTTTATCTTATACGCACTTAATTTTTACTAGCAAAAATGCAGTGCATATTTTTTTTAAAATTTTTTCTCACTATAAATATACAACCCATCATTTACATAATAAAGAAGTCATTTGCGTAGGCTCTCAGACAGCCAAAGCCTTTGCAAGCTATGCCACCCTTTCTCCTTTAATTCCTTCTGTAGAAACGGCTGAAGGAATGATAGATCTTTTGCAAGGTTTACCCCTCGCCAATCCTTATTTTTTTTGGCCCCATTCTGCTCTTTCGCGCTCTGTCCTCACCGATTTTTTTATCCAGCAAAAATGGCGTTTTCGTGAATGCATTCTTTATGATACTTTCCTTAATAAAAATTTGCGCCCCCTAGATTTAACCCTTATCGATGAAATCCATTTCACCAGCCCCTCTACAATAAATGCTTTTATAGAAAAATTTGGCGGCCTTCCTAAGAGCAAAAGGCTTAAAGCGATTGGACCTATCACGCAGTCTCATTTAATGCAAAGATTAAATTTTCCTTAACTTTTTTAGAAGACTAGAGAGATTAGCAAGTTAAGATTTATGATTCCTACTTCACCCTTACTCTCTATAATTGCGCACTTTTAATTCCCTCCATTTTTTTTTGAGGTTTCAATCTCCTTTTAGGCTTTCAAAATAAAATTGCTCAAAAAAATAAAAAGGAGTAAATTTTTGTAAAAGCTACTGTAAATCCTTAATCATTAGAAATAAGCAATCTTAAAAGCAATAATCTACTTTAACACTTTTAGGGGGTCATATGATACCATCCATTTCTACCTCTAACACTCACCCAAATTTTCGGCTTGCTGTCTCAGAAAATATAGAAGACGCCGTCTCAGGAAAGCTAATGACTCGAGCAGTTACTTTGTTTCCTTGCGGTCATACCTTTAATGAAGAGACTGTCATCTCTTGTTTAGCGCGCAATAAGCTTTGCCCTCTTGATAGCCAACTTATTGAGAGACATACACCCAACCCTACTATCAGACTCCAAGCTCAAATTGCTGAAGCCGATTTTTTATCAGAATTTTTTAGAGAACGCTATATTGCCCTTTTGGGCCATCTTTTAAATGCACCTTCTATTAAAGCAATTCCTTCCCTGGCTAACTTGTTAGAAAATCAATCTAAAATCTTAATGAGCCAATTTGGCGAACCGCTAACAGAAGAAGAAAAAATAAACTATAGTTGGACAAGGGATTTATTAGATGAAAATAAGAAAATTAGACAATTTGTCTTCAACCGGCTCCAGCAAACTCACCCAAGCGCTCCTCTCACCGTAGGTGTTTCTCTATCTCCTCTTTCCACTTCTTCGCCATCTGGCGTCCCAAAAGAAATTGGATGCTATTCACATCGATTCGTACCCCTACCCCCGCCCCCTTCCGCCGCCTTGCTTTACAACGTGATCCTTCAAGTTCATTTTCCTGAGGGAAATGGAGAGCTTATAAAACAAACTCGGATTATAGATAGGATTTATAAAATTGATTCCCATCTTTCTACTGAAGAAAAAGTGCTCTATATCTTTCAAAAGCTTTTTACATTGGCCTCTTCTCTTTCTCCATTAAGCCTTGAAGAAAATATTATAGAAAACAAAGCCTCTAACCTTTCTAATTACTCCTCCTACCTACTAAATATTAGCTGCCTATTACTCTGGCACCATCTACCGGGAGGAAGAGAGTACTTAAGTCATCCCTATATCTACACCCTACCTTTAAAGAGAAAAGCAGAGCTATTAATTCCTTGGATGAAAGAGTACTGCGTCCAACTTAATCGCCTGAATTTAAGTCATTTAAACTTTATATTTTTACCGCCCGCGATCGGACAACTTTCTCAGCTGCAAAGACTTTACTTATATAATAACCAACTAACTACTCTTCCAGCAGCTATCGGGCAGCTTTCCCAGCTGCAACGGCTTTGCTTACATAATAACCAACTAACGTCTCTTCCTGAAACCATCGGGCAGCTTTCCCAGCTGCAACGACTTTGCTTACATAATAACCAACTAACTACCCTTCCTGAAAGCATCGGGCAGCTCTCCCAGCTGCAATATCTTTTTTTATCCAATAATAAACTACGAGCTCTTCCTGAAAGTATTGGGAAGCTCTCTCAACTGAGACAGCTTTACTTAGTTTGACATGATTTATAACTGGGAATTAAAGATATGAGTTTCAAAAGAGATCTTTTATATAATTTTGCCCCTTTAATTCCATCCATGTTTTTGAGGTCTCAATCTTCTTTTAGGCTTTCAAAATAAAGTTGCTCAAAAAAAGAAAAAGAATTAAATTTTTGTAAAACCTACGGTAAATCTTAATTATTAGAAGCAAGCAATCTTATAAGTAATAACCTACTATAACACGTTTAGGAGGTTATATGATGCCCTCCCTTTCTACCTCTAACACTCACCCAAATTTTCGGCTTGCTGTCTCAGAAAATATAGAAGACGCCGTCTCAGGAAAGCTGATGACTCGAGCAGTGACTTTGTTTCCTTGCGGTCATACCTTTAATGAAGATACTGTCATCTCCTGTTTAGCGCGCAATAAGCTTTGCCCTCTCGATAGCCAACTTATTGTGAGACATACACCCAACCCTACTATCAGACTCCAAGCTAAAATTGCTGAAGACGATTTTTTATCAGAATTTTTTAGAGAACGCTATATTGCCCTTTTGGGCCATCTTTTAAATGAACCTTCTATTAAAGGCATTCCTTCCCTGGCTAACTTATTAGAAAATCAGGCTAAAGCCTTAATGAGCCAATTCGGCGAACAGCTAACAAATGAAGAAAAAATAAACTATAATTGGACAAAGAATTTATTAGATGAAAATAAAAAAGTTAGACTATTTGCCTTCCAAAGACTGCAGCAGCCTTACCAAAGCTCTCCTTCCCCTAGCATGGTTTCTCCACCTTCCGTTTTCACTTCTTCGTCATCTGGTGTCTCAAAAGAAATTGGATGCTATTCCCATCGATTCGTATCCCCGCCCCCAATTTCCGCCACCTCGCTTTACAACTTGATCCTTCAAGTTCATTTTCCAGAGGGAAATGGAGAACCTATAGAACAAACTCGTATTATAGATAAGATTTATAAAATTGACTCCAATCTTTCTACTGAAGAAAAAGTACTCTATATCTTTCAAAAGCTTTTTACATTGGCCTCTTCTCTTTCTCCATTAGGCCGTGAAGAAAATATCATAGAAAACAAAGCTTCTAACCTTTCTAATTACTCCTCCTACCTACTAAATATTAGCTGCCTATTACTCTGGCACCATCTGCCGGGAGGAACAGAGTACTTAAATAATCCCTATATCTACACCCTACCTTTAAAGAGAAAAGCAGAGCTATTAATCCCTTGGATGAAAGAGTACTGCACCCACATTAATCACCTGATTTTAAGCAACTTAAACCTTATATTTTTACCGCCAGCGATCGGGCAATTTTCCCAGCTGCAAAGACTTTACTTACATAATAACCAACTAACTACTCTTCCAGCGTCCATCGGGCAACTTTCCCAGCTACAACGACTCTACTTACATAATAACCAACTAACGTCTCTTCCTGAAACCATCGGGCAGCTTTCCCAGCTGCAACGACTCTACTTATACACCAACAATCTAAACACTCTTCCTGAAAGCATCGGACAACTTTCCCAGCTCAAAGAGCTTTTCCTATTCAATAATAGACTAAGCGCGCTTCCAGAAACCATTGGGCGACTTTGCCAGCTGCAATATCTTTTTTTATCCAATAATCAACTAAGCGCTCTTCCTGAAACTATTGGGCAGCTCTCTCAACTGAGACAGCTTTACTTAGATAACAACCAGCTAACGTCTCTTCCTGAAGCCACTGCCCAGCTTTCTCAACTCAAGAAACTGAACTTAATCAATAACCGTTTAACTACCATTCCTCAGCTTCTTACAGTCACAGAGATTTTAATACACGGAAATCCATTAATGCAATTTACCTTGAAAAAGATAAATTATTAAGCTTGTTTAAAAAAAGACTTAACTTATTTATGTCTCAAAAAAAAATATTAATTTCTTAAAATTAAAATCTCACTCAATCACTTTGCTTTAAAATACAAAATAATCCTTAAAGCCAATCAGATGGCCTATTAAGAGCTGCAAAATTTACAAATGAATTCTATGCCTGCATAAGGTGAGTGACTTAAGGGAAAAAGAAGAAACACACCTTAAAGACTCAGCTTGTCGTCGATAAGAAAAGTAAAAAAGGGATTTATAGCTCCTATTATAATGGCAAAAAGCATGATTTTAGGCTACCCAAAGAATCGCAAGTTAAAATCAATCCACAAACATATGTGTTAAGAGATTTAGGTTAGCGAGGATTAAGAAAGTCGCATGCCCCGACCCAGATGCCCAATAAAAAATGAAAGAGGAGTACTTTAACTAAAGAGAAAAAAATAAACCAAAGTTTATCAAGAGAAAGAGTTGTCAATAAAGATGCTATTAACCTCCTTAAGCGATTTTCGATTAGGTCATCTGTCTTTTTTATAGAATTTTTTTTAAAACAGAAAATCTATAAAAAAAACTGGCGTTCACCTTTATAATGTTTAATTAAAGAAAAAACAAAAACATCCATAAAAGGAACGCCATGAAAAATGTTACTATAAATTCTAGAGAAGATCAAGAAAGACGACTTCAAATCAAAAACATCCATCAGCAGATGAAAAATTTGGCTGTTCAAGGAACGGGAATTAGTCCTTGGGAAGCTCAAATTTTAGTGGGTCTGATTGAGGAAGTGTACTTTTCCGAACTTAACCAAAGCCACTTAAAACCAGGGCAAATTAAATATCATTGTGTAGCAGCTGAAGAAGGAGCTGGCAAATCTTTAAAAGAGTGCAAGATGTTACCTGTGGTTTTGACGCTGTTTGACCAACGAGACAAAGGAAATTTTTCCCAGGATAATAATAAAGATAGAAGTGTTGAGCTAAGAAGGAGAAGACTTGTGCGTATAGCTGAAGAAGCTAAAGAGCAAGGAGGATACTTAACGCAAGAAGACCTAGCAGAATTGTTAATGTGCGATATAAGAACCATTCGAAGAGATATTAAAGAGCTTAGAACAATAGGCATCTTATTACCCACCCGAGGTCAACAAAAAGATATAGGCCCTGGTGTCAGCCATAGAGCTATTGCCATACGGCTTTGGCTAGAGGGCAAAGAGCCTGTGGCTATTGCCCAACATATTAAGCATAGCATAGAAGCTGTGGAAAACTATCTACAGAAGTTTAAAAGAGTAGCCTTTCTTAAAAGCAAACATTTCAATGAGTTTGAAATAGCCTTAACGGTAGGAATTTCCATCTATGCTACCAAAACCTTTTCCCTGCTATATGAAGAGTTTAAAGATAAAGCCTTTTTTAAACAAAGATTGGAGGAAGTTCATATAGTTGGTGCCCAATATTATCACGCTCAAGATGAAAAAAAAAGAATGATGTCGTCGAACGACTCTATCAGGAACGAACGGAGGCTGCCATGAAGAAGAACATCGATGCAAACCATGCTACATTTTGCCCTCAAGCATTTAAATGCTTTGAAGGTGCTTTGGAAGCGTTTTTTTCTCATGAGTGCCCGCAGCTAGGAGAAACAAGGACAAGGCAAGTACTGGTTAAATCAATAGCGGATATGGTGCGTCAATTTTATCCGCAGACCTCTCATATGCAGCCGGGACAAGTTACATGGCCGACAGTCCACCGCAATGAATTTTCATCTTATGGAAAATCTATTCAAAATACACGTTTAACAACGGTAATTTTAGATCTGGTAAGCTCGCAAGATGCTATAGAAAGAGCCAAGGGGAAAAAATTAAGGGTTATAAAAAAAGAAGCTGTGGCGCGGATGTGTAAGCAAGCTTTTGATCAAGAAGGTTGCTTAACCCATGCGGAATTAGCTATTTTGTTGAAGATATCACCCCACAGCGTAGGCAAATATATCAAGGAGTGGGAATTAGAAAACCGTGAGGTTCTTCCAAGAAGAGGATCTATCCATGATATAGGACCTACTTTAACTCATAAAACAATGATCATTGAAAAGCTCTTTATCGAGCAAAAAACTGTTCAGCAGGTGAGCAGAGAAACAAAACACTCTTTGCCGGCGATACAAAGGTATATATCCACTTTCAAGCAAATATTGCTATGCAAACAAAAAGGTATGTCTACAGAAGAAGCAGCTTTTTCGGTGGGTAGGACATCTCGCTTAGTCAATGAATATGAAAAGATTATTGAACAATATAAGGAGAAAAATTATGTTATAGCCGCGTTATTGAAAAGTGAAATTGGAATTGAAACAAGAACCCAGATAACAATAAATGAAGGTGTTGATAAAAAATATTAATCAGAAAAAAGATTAGGTTAAATGCCAGTTAATGACAAGTGTCCTTATTTAAAATCATAGCCGATCTCTATAGAAATAGACTTAAAAAAATTTGTGCTCCGCTTCAACTTAATTACCACGATCTATAACTGGGAATTAAAGATATGAGTTTCAAAAGAGGTCTTCTATATAATTTTGCCCCTTTAATCCTACTTCGTTAGGTTTACGAGGTATCAAAAAATAGCCTTTTAGATGAGTCATGAATAGCTTGGCAAAAAGGGCAAATGATAATCGCGACTTTGACAGTTGTTTTCTAAGTAGATAATTATTAAAGAATTACATTCAAAAACTCAGGCACAACATAGGAGGTGAAACGTAGTAGTGTTAATTCCATCCATGTTTTTGAGGTCTCAATCTCCTTTTAGGCTTTCAAAATAAAGTTGCTCAAAAAAAGAAAAAGGAGTAAATTTTTGCAAAAAATCTATGGTAAATCCTTAATTATTAGAAGCAAGCAATCTTATAAGCAATAACTTACTTTAACACTTTTAGGAGGTTATATGATGCCCTCCCTTTCTACCTCTAACACTCACCCAAATTTTCGGCTTGCTGTCTCAGAAAATATAGAAGACGCCGTCTCAGGAAAGCTGATGACGCGAGCAGTGACTTTGCTTCCTTGCGGTCATACCTTTAATGAAGATACTGCCATCTCCTGTTTAGCGCGCAATAAGCTTTGCCCTCTCGATAGCCAACATATTGAGAGATATACACCCAACCCTACTATCAGACTCCAAGCTAAAATTGCTGAAGACGATTTTTTATCAGAATTTTTTAGAGAACGCTATATTGCCCTTTTGGGCCATCTTTTAAATGAACCTTCTATTAAAGGCATTCCTTCCCTGGCTAACTTGTTAGAAAATCAATTTAAAATCTTAATGAGCCAATTTGGCGAACCGCTAACAGAAGAAGAAAAAATAAATTATAAATGGACAAAGAATTTATTAGATGAAAATAAAAAAGTTAGGCAATTTGTTTTCAAAAAGCAGCATCAGAATTATCAAAGCCCTACTTCCCCTAGCAGGGTTTCTCCACCTTCTGTTTTCACTTCTTCGTCATCTGATACCTCACAAGAGATTGGATACTACCCTCATCCATTCGTATCCTCAATTTCCGCAGCTTCGCTTTACAACATTATTCTGCAAGTTCATTTTCCTAATGGAAATGGAGTTTTTATAGAACAAACTCATATTATAGATAAGATTTATAAAATTGACTCCAATCTTTCTACTGAAAAAAAAGTGCTCTATATCTTTCAAAAGCTTTTTACATTGGCCGCTTCTCTTTCTCCTTTAGAATTTGAAAAAGATAGTGGAGAAAGCCAAGCGTCGACTTTTTCTAATTCCTCCTCTTACCTACTAAATATTAGTCGCCTATTACTCTGGTATCATCTACCAGGAGGAACAGAGTACTTAAGCCAATCACCTATTCAAGCTTTACCTCTAAAGAGAAAAATAGAGTTGTTAATTCCTTGGATGAAAGAGTACTATGCCCGCCTTAATTACCTGAATTTAAGTTTTTCAAACTTTATATCTTTACCAGCCGAGATCGGACATCTTTCTCAGCTGCAACAACTTTACTTACACGATAACCAGCTAACTACTCTTCCCTCTGCTATCGGGCAACTCTCCCAGCTGCAACGACTCTACTTATACAACAACCATTTAAACACTCTGCCTGAAGCCATCGGGCAACTTTCCCAATTGAAAGAGCTTTTTTTATCCAATAATAGATTAAGTACACTCCCTGAAACTATTGGGCAACTTTGCCAGCTGCAATATCTTTTTTTATCCACTAATAAACTAAGAGCTCTTCCTGAAACCATTGGACAGCTCTCTCAACTAAGACTGCTTTACTTAGATAACAACCAGCTAACATCTCTTCCTGAGGCCATGAGACAGTTTTCTCAACTCCAGCAGCTAAACTTAAGTAATAACCGTTTAACTACTATTCCTCAGTTTCTTAAGAGCGAAGAGATCGTCATACATAGACAGTGTTATTTAGTTCCTCTTTAAAAGGATAGATAAGTAAGTGTGGATTAAAAAAGCCTAATCCATTTATTTTCGAAGAAAATTATAAAATACCTCCAAATTTTTACTTAAAAATTATTTCTCTCATTTTCTCATGAGAAATAAAACTCCACCTTTACGCTAATGAACTTACCCTTTATCGTAACAGTTCAGATACCCCTTTTTTTATTCAGGAACGTTTAAATGGAATAGAAGTTAGGTAATGGCTTCTTGCAAGTTGGCCTGTCGATCTATGGCTAATAGACGAGGGCTGCCTCGGATGGCATCTGCCAAGGCATCCCAGACATTCCAGCCTTGTTTGCGTGCCGTAGAAATGTAGCTGCGGATGCGGCAAAAAATCTGCCCTCCTTTAGGCTTACGGAAACAACCCGATATCTTTTGCTTTAACTTAACCATACGAATGTCTTGTTCGCCTTGGTTATTGGTAAAGGGTACGGCAAAATCGTACATGAACCGCAACACGCACTCTCGCTTTTCTTTTAGACGGTCCAGAAGGTTTTTACCTTCCCGTTGCCTTTGCTTACCTCTTTTACCTTTTGGCAATGGAGGCAGGCTAGAATGATAGGTAAGCCCATCAACAATTTTCTGTTTATAAGCCTGCTCAATGTCTTGTAAAAGCTTTGGAGGTAGAGCTTCTTGATTTACATGTTTTTCTACTTCTTGCTGGGCAAAAAGCAGTAATTCTTTCATTTGTTTTGCCCACATTTCCTGTTTTTCCTCATGCATAAACGTCAATTCTCTCAAATGATGCGCATTGCACAATCCATGCAACATTTGTTCATAAGAAAAGTAAGGAAACCAATGGTCATGAATGGCTATACTTTTAAATTGAGGTAAAATGTTTGCCTCATCCATGGCTTGTTGCCCGCGCTTAGCATGCAGGGTGTATAAAGTAGCCCTTGGTGAAGAGGCTACATGCACCCACGATAGTTTTTTTTCACAGCGGATGCCTGTCTCATCAAAGTGTAAAACGCGTGTGGCTAGCAAGTATGTTTTCAGACTATTTTCAAAGGTTTCAAGTTTCTCAAAGAGTTTTTTGTCGATATTTACACAAGTGCCAGGTGAAAGAGTTACATCAAACACATCCTCAAAAATTTCGCAGACGCGGTCCACGGGTATAAAATGTTGATCGGCAAAGTAAGCTGCCAGGGCTTGAACTCTCTCGCCATATTGCACAGGCCCTCTAACGTTTTCAGGAAATATTCCTTTACTATTTTTTCCACAGCAAGGGCATTTTTTCTCCTCCACCCGATGTTCTGTCACCTCACACTTAGAAGGAGGAATTTCAAAAACCTGACGTCTTTCTACACAAGCACCTTTGATTTCACTAAGGGTTGTTTGGCATGTTTGACACATTGTGGGTGTATGAATCACCAAGAAATCGGGTTCTTCGACCTGCAAAAGACCTTTTCCAACATGTCCTTGTTGAGCACCTGGTTTTTTGCCTGATGGGCGACGTTGGCTTTTTGGCTTCCGCTTCAAGCCATCACTGCTAGGAGGTTTGCTGCTATTAGAACTGTTCTTTGTAAGTTGATCCTCTAAGCTACTAATACGATCTTGCTGCTGTTGGATATGAGCTTGCAGCTGTTGAATCTGGGCCTGTTGCTGTTGGATCTGAGATTGCTGCTGTTCGATGATCTTTTCAAGATAGCGAATATAAGTGCGAATGAAAGCTGGAAGAGCATCAAAATCTTTACCGGAAATAGAGGGCATAAAATTTGGGTTATCTGCATTCATGTCTATAGAATAGCAAATCTCTCATACTAAAGGGAATCAATATTTATTGATGCCATTTCGTTGAGGTGAACAGGCATTGGTTGGGGGGTATCTGAACTGTTACCCTTTATCTAAGGTAAAGCCAGGGACATACATAGATGAACCATGCAAAAATGAAAAAGCGAAAACTTAAACTCGATGATATACTTTTTTCTTGTTGACTAATTTTTAATGAAATATTGTTATACCTTATCAATTAATTAAAAATAATTTTTTTGTCTATGTTTTCTCAACCGCTTCCCTTTATTAAAGAATATCTAAATCAACTGGAAGTTGCCCTCAAACAAAAAAATCCTCATAATAATTTATCCAAAATTCAATGGTGTTGGCTAGCGTTTTGTTTGATGGGAATATTAGTTACTAATTCAATCTGTTGGGCAAAATTTGAGAGGGCTGGGCTTAAAAGCTATAAAAAGATGGCTTTATCGGCCATGTTTAGATGTGCTAAGATTGCTTGGAATAGTCTGCTAATTTGTAGTGTTCGCGCGGTACTGCATAAACATGGCATCACAGAAGGGGTCCTTGTTATCGATGATAAAGATCACAGTCGATCAAAAAATGCTGAGAAGTTGCATCATTTACATAAAATCCGTGATAAAAAAACGAGTGGTTATTTTTGTGGTCAAAATATAGTATTTCTTCAGCTAGTGACTAAAAAATTTTGCATTCCCGTCTCCTTTGCCTTTTATTCTCCCGATCCTGTACTCACAAGATGGCAACAGGAAGTGAGGAAGCTAAAAAAGTTGGGAATCTCTAAAAAAGACCGTCCAAAAGAGCCTAAAAGGTCAATAGAATATCCAAAAAAGTATACACTAGCTTTACAATTACTTAAAAATTTTGCCTGTGAATTTCCTGCTTTTAAGGTCACTTGTGTACTGGCTGATGCTCTTTACGGCAACAGCTTGTTTGTAGATGGAGTAGAAGGTATTTGGCCTGGAGTGCAAATCATTACTCAACTTAGAAAGAATCAAAAAGTCATGCGAGGTAAAAAGTCTCTCTCATGCCAAGAGTACTTTGAAGCCTACAAAGGCTGGAATCAGGAAATTTTCATTCGCGGTGATAAAAAAAATGGAGTGCAAGCCGGGGGAGCAAGATTATATGTTCCTTCTCATCACAAAAAACGATTAGTAATAGCCCTTAAATATGAGGGCGAAAATGAGTATCGCTATCTTATGGCTGCAAATCTTTCATGGAATATGAAAGATGTGATGCAAGGATATACTTTAAGATGGTTAGTAGAGGTTTTTATTGAAGATTGGAGTAGTCATTGTGGGTTTTGCAGTTTGGCCAAACAGTGCGGCGTTGAGGGATCAGAGCGACCTTTGATTCTAAGCCTGCTGTTTGACCACTGCTTTCTTTTTCATTTGTCTCAAACAAATCTCATCAAGAACAAACTCCCTTTAGCAACCTTGGGGAGTCTAGTAGAAAAGTCTAGAGTGGATGCTTTGTGTCAAGTCATAAGAGAAATTGTTGAGCATGAAAATTCAAAAGAACTCTTCCGTGATTTCGAAAAGACGCTAGATGAAATCTTTGTTTTAAGGCCTTCTCGTAAACATTTAAATGCAGTACAAGAAAATGTAACCTTTGAGTCATCAAGAAAAGTTGCCTAACTGTCAAGAATAAAAAAGTATATCATCGAGTTAAAGATTCGCTTATCTTTTACTCCCAACTTTTATATTCTCAAATCCTTAATTCTATAAGCCTTTTTTGTGAAAAAGAAAATTTTGCTTAAGCCTTGTCAAAATTACTTTCATAGGACAAAATGTAGATTCACATTTTTTTCAAACTTCAAGGAGTTTTTTTATGGCCTTCAAATATCAACTTCCCCCTCTACCCTATGATTTTGGCGATTTAGAACCCGTCATTAGTGCAGAAATCATGAACTTACATTACACTAAGCATCATCAAACGTATGTCAATAATCTTAATAAGGCTCTTGAGCAGTATGAAGAAGCCCAAGGAAAAGCCGAGAAATCTAACGATCCTACCGATTTAATTGCTCTGCAATCTGCTATTAAATTTAATGGTGGTGGACACATTAACCATAGCATCTTTTGGACAAACCTAGCACCTAAGAGCCAAGGCGGCGGCACAGTACCAAATGGTGAATTACAAAATGCCATTAAAAAAGATTTTGATTCATGGGAAAAATTCATTGAAGAATTTAGCGCCCGCACTGTGGCAATTCAGGGTTCGGGATGGGGATGGCTGGGCTATTGCAAGCAACACCATCGATTACAAATTACCACGTGTGAAAACCAGGATCCTTTATCTCCTAAAGGTTTGATCCCTCTACTCGGAATTGACGTCTGGGAACACGCCTATTATCTCCAGTATAAAAACGTAAGAGCCGAATATGTGAAAAATATTTGGGAGATTGTTAATTGGAAAAATGTCGAGGAGCGCTATAAACTGGCCAGTGCCACTAAAACAACGTAATTTGAATTTTAAGCCAGAAAGAAAGTTTTCCCTTTCTGGCTTTCTTTTTCTTCCGCTATTTTCACTCAAAAAACTGCTTGTTTGCAAGATTTAGATTGAATTGCAAAGCTTTTTCCTCTATAGTTTCTTTTTCTACTTCATTATTAAGAGAGTTAAATAATGGGATTATTCTCAAGGAATAAACCTAAAATAAAAATTCAAACAACCAAAAAAGATGGATATAGCGGATGGCTAAAATGTACACATTGCCATGAGCTTATCCACGCTAATGAGTTGCAGCAAAACATGAATTGCTGTCCTAAATGTGAATACCATTACCGTCTAACCACCGAAGAGCGAATTAAAAACCTTAGCGACGAAAATTCTTTTCAAGAAATGTATAAGGATTTAGAGCCAGTAGATGCACTAAATTTTGTAGATACAGAAACTTATCCCAAGCGTTTAGCAAGTGCTCGAGAAAAATCAGGGCATAATGAAGCAGCTATAGTAGGCACGTGTAGAATCAATGGCAACCCAGTAGCTTTAGGGATATTAGATTTTAACTTTATGGCAGGATCCATGGGGTCGGTAGTAGGGGAAAAGCTGACCCTCTTGATGGAATATGCATTAGCCAACAGAATGCCTCTCCTTATTGTCTCTACTTCTGGCGGGGCTCGCATGCAAGAATCTATTCTCTCCCTCATGCAAATGGCTAAAACATCGGCAGCGCTTGCCAAGCTTCACGAAGCTAAAATCCCTTATATTTCTGTTTTAACGAATCCCACTACAGGTGGAGTAACAGCTTCCTTTGCCTCTTTAGGGGATATTATTATGGCAGAACCTAACGCATTGATTTGCTTTGCCGGTCCGCGAGTAATTGAGCAGGTTATTGGGCAGCAGCTGCCGCCGGGCGCTCAAAAGTCGGAATTTCTTCTCCATCATGGGATGATCGATTGCATCGTTAATCGACAAGAATTAAAGCATAAAATTTCCGAAGTTCTTTACTTTCTTACTAATAACGAAGAAAATAACCATAAAGATGAACATCCTCTTCTTGCTTATCTTCCTTTAAACAATCTTACTAAAGCCGATAAACCTCGTAGGTAATCTTTATGAACCCTGCCCTTTCTGTTGAAGTTCTCGTTTTATCCCCCGACGTTAGTTGTTTACCTCAGTATGCTTCTTCGGGTGCTGCAGGTGCCGACGTGAGAGCCTATCTCAAAGAACCTCTGGTTCTTGCTGCCGGAGAGTCTTGTTTAATTCCTACTGGCCTCAGGATGGCTATTCCTCAAGGGTATGAGATCCAAGTAAGACCTCGCAGTGGCTTAGCTTTAAAAAATCAAGTGACTGTTCTTAATACTCCTGGTACAATTGATGCCGATTACAGAGGTGAAATAGGAATTATTCTTATTAATCATGGCAAGCAAGATTTTATAGTGACTCCTGGCATGCGTATCGCCCAATTTGTTCTGGCACCTGTAACTGTAGGAAACTTTATTTTGTCCGAAAAGCTTACAGACACTGCTCGCGGTGATGGTGGCTTTGGCCATACAGGAATCCATTAATTAGGGCTAAACTGCTCTTACCTATCAAAGGTATAAGCTATGAATATAGAAAAATGCTTACGTAAATGTAGAGCTCTTTTCATGCAATAACCGCCTTTAGGGTAAATAATAATGATCAAAATTTCAAAGTATTTGGACTCTCGAAATATTCTTTTTATGTCAGCTGAAGATCGCGATGAAGCTCTCCATGCTATGGTAGAAAATCTTCATCAAAATCATTTTTTACATGACAAAGAGGCTTTTTACCAAGCTATCCTTGAAAGAGAAAAAGTTGTTTCCACAGGCATTGGCATGGGAGTTGCTATTCCCCATGCAAAGCTAAAAGGATATGAAAGCTTTTTTATTGCTATTGGCATTTTGCAAAAAGGAGTGGATTGGAATTCTTTAGATGGCAGTCCGGTACGCATCATTATAATGATTGGCGGCCCCGATGACAAACAAACCGAGTATCTTCAAATCCTTTCTGCATTAACAACTGCCGTTAAAGATGAAAATAGAAGAAAAAAAATGTTAACATTGAATTCGGCAGAAGCTATTATGACTTTGTTTAAAGGATTTTAAATGCGGAGGTGAGGGTGGACTTAAAAATCAAAGATGTGGCCGATTTATTAAATGTTTCTGAAAAAACCATTCGTCGTTGGTTAACCGAAGGAAAAATACCTTCTTACCAGATTAACCAGCAGCATCTCTTTAACCGCAATGAAATTGAAGATTGGGTTTTAAGTCAAAAAATCCCTGAAGCTTCCTTTGACCATCCTACTGCTATTCCTGATCCTTCTCCTATCAAAGGTGGTATTAAGCAATTTAGCCTTTATCGCGCTTTACATAAAGGTGATGTGTTAATTGATATTATGGGTGATACTAAAGAAGAAGTTATTCGCCAGACAATGCAAAGAATGGCCAAAAGCTTGAATTTAGACGCAGAAGGCATCTCTCACCTTCTTTTAGATCGTGAAAAGCTTCAGCCTACAGCTTTAAATAATGGGATAGGCATCCCCCATACTCGTGATTTTCTTCTTAACGCCCATTATGATGTAGTCGTCGTAGCCTATTCCAAAAATCCTATCGATTATGGTGCCCTAGATGGCAAGCCCGTTCACACTCTCTTCTTTCTTTTTGCCTGTGATGATAAGCGTCACTTACACTTACTTGCCAAAATTGCTCATTTAGTTAACCACCCTAATACATTAGAATTCTTGCAAAGCAAGCCTCCTAAAGAGGAATTTTTGAATTACATTAAAAATTTTGAATCGTCTATTAAATAAAAAGCGTGGCAGAAAAGATTGCAACAGGCGACGCTAGCCTTTCGTTTTTTTTCTCTTATTGTTAAAGCTGCGACAAGATTAGCTTTTAATTGGATAAATCTTCCAAGGCTTGCAACACAGCCTTTGTATAACCTTTATAGTTATACATAAGGTCGTCGACGGTAATTTCATAGGGAAAATCTGGTGTGACGCCAAGATTTTCAATCGGTCGATCGCCTGCACGATAGACTATAGATCCGGTGTAAGAAAAGCTAGCAATGCCAAAAAGGTTAGGATATTCGTGCTCTAAAACAAATCCTCCGGCGCCTGCTGTCGGCGAGCCAAAAACCTTTGCACGCTGGTTATCTTGTAAAATGGCTGGAAAAAGATCAGCGCATGAAAAATCTAAAGCATTCACTAAAATTAGGATAGGCTTATTGTAGTGAGTATGCGGATTAGGTGGAACAGAAGTAATCCCACAATAGTGGAGAGGGTGAGTAAAGGTTCGTCCTGCATTCCATTCATCAAGAATGGTCTGAAAAAAAGCGGTAACCCCCTCAGTATTTTCAGGAGAAATTAAAAAGCTCGGACCATTCTCGATTAAATCGTTAAGTATATGGTGAGGATTGTTTACAATCATCAGCGCTTTAGCGACATCTTGCTGAGTGATTGTAATCCGTTCCAGAGGCAAATCAAGAGGATATTCACTGAGCAGAGAGAGTAAAAAGAGCAGGTGAGCTGATGATCCTCCCGGATTGTTAAGTTGATCGATAACCAATGCATCTGTCTCGTTTTGAAAGTGCTGGATGATTGTCTCTAACCCCTTATATTCATTTTCGTCAGCAGTATAGATAGGGATACGTATGTAGCCGATCTTTTTATTACTAGCTGTTTGAAAAATATAAGAATAGTAATGTAAAGAAGTAGCTTTCCATAGCACCTCCCCTAATTCTGGGACGAAACTTTGATATTGCCCCAGTGCTATATAATCGCATTCGTTATTATCTTCTTCCAAACCCCAATTTTCTTTTCTAAATTTATTAATAGATTTTTTGGCTATTTCCATTTGCCTATGTAAGGGAGTGATCCTCTCTTTATCAAAGAGATCAAGACCTTTTTTCCTAGCATGCACCCCTCCAGAGCTTGTAGAATAAAAGTTAGCTGCAGGAAAATGATTTGTAATGCGTTCAGGCACGTATAGCCATTCAGGTGTATAAGTATTTATTCGGCCCGAACGATGATGCCTAACAGTAATAGGCACGCCTCCCTGCTCCACTTCATAGCCCATGCTGGCTAAGCGCAATGTTAGATATTGCTCAGCCAAACGCTGATCGGTTGCGTTTAAAGCTTTTCCAAAAGATTTCAAGCTAAATTTTTTAAGGTATTCATCGATCGGCATATTTCCAAATGCTAATACTTCGTCACCTATTTGCATATTCGCAAGCATGTCCGCAAGGCTCGGATCTATTTTTGCATAACTTTGAGAATTTTTTGGTAACCAAGCAACAAAATATCTTCCCTCTACTCCTTCTAGCCGGAAGGGCAAAAAGGACATTTCTGTCGCATAAAAGTCTATTTTTACATGGTAATCTTGCATGGAATTAAAAAAATCCAGCAAGATCTTTTGATAATCACGGATGGATAAGTTACTTCTTCTCAGTACTTCATTCTTAGCTGCTTGTGCTTCTACCTCTAAATCCCAGCCTATATAATTTTTTTTCCATTCAGCAGGTGCATATTTTGATGCTAATATA
Source organism: Neochlamydia sp. S13 (assembly GCF_000648235.2). Lineage (NCBI taxonomy): Bacteria > Pseudomonadati > Chlamydiota > Chlamydiia > Parachlamydiales > Parachlamydiaceae > Neochlamydia > Neochlamydia sp. S13. The sequence goes on from NZ_AP017977.1 coordinate 1,903,309, forward strand.
CTTTTTATAAGGTCTATATTTCCTAGCATTTTAGCATGGTAAGTTTCGGACGCTAAGAGAGTAGACCCTAGATAAGAAAGTAAAAAGCTATATAAAACCGCAAGGAAGATTCTGTTAATCATTAGTCCCACTATCTAGATTCAAAAATTATCTCCTCTAAAATATCAGTAGGATTGGGTAAAAGTCCATCCATACTGCAAGATACAATTCCATTAACAAAATCGATAAAGTTGGCATGGTCTTTTGTATAATCCTCAGTAGTCCAGCGGTAAGCCACATCGGGCTTAACCCCTCTATTTTCTAAAGGCTGTTCATTGTAGCGACAAACAAGCGATCCTGTAAAAACCAAATCAGCTATTCCAAAACGGTTGGAATACTTTCTACGTACGATAGTACCTCCTGCTCCAGCCGTTTGCCCACCTAAAATTATTGCACGCTCATTGTCTTTTAATAAAGCGACTAGAAGCTCTGCGCAAGAAATACTCAAAGGGTTAGTTAAAACGAACAAAGGCTTGGTGTATTGCGTAGTTGGATGAGGATAGATAGTTTCTACTCCATCCATAGGATATAAATCGGTAAAATATTTACCCTGTTTGAACTGATCTTGAATATATTTGGCATATTTAAAAAGGTAGCAAGCTAAGCGCTTATCGACAGCATAGCCATTAATATCTGGCCCTAAAGCCTGGGCAGCCTCATGGTCGGTAACGATATTTTTTAAAGAAGAAGCGGTCTGCACAGCAAGATATACATCTTCTTGAGTAATCGATAAGAATTGTTTTAAATTGGTCAGCGGCTTACAGGTTAACATAGAGGCTAAAGCATAGGTATAAAAAGAAAAGCCACCAGGATTGTTCATGACATCTACGATTAGGGCGTCTGCGCAGCTTTCCATCTTAGCAATAATTTGCTGAAACTGCTCTACTCTGTATTCACTTCCTTGAAAATCAGGGATGCGTATATATCCAATGTTTTTACTCCCCTTTAAAGAGTAAATATACGCCTCAAAATCGGGCAAATCTGCCCTCCATAATACAGGCCCCAAAGCAGGAAAAAGATTTGCCTTAGCACCTAATAACTTGGCTTTATTAGCTAGACAAGAAGAATGATTGACCAAACTAGCATAAAAAGGCAGAATGCGCTCTTGATAAAAAAAACGATGTTTAGCCCCCTCCCCTCTTTCTAAATTGAGAGGCATGCTCAAAGAATAATTATTTATGATCTCTTCAGGAGCATACTCCCAGTTTACAAAAGAGTGAGCTTGTTGGCTATTAGGCTTTCTAAAAACTATTTCTATAGGGCCTTGAGGAACATCTTGCAATCTAAAAGCTTCACGTAAGGTAAGCTGCCATTCGCTAAGATGTTGATAAGTTTCATTGCGATTAGCTCCAAAGGCTGATAACCTAATCTTTTCCACTACTTCCTCGACTGGACTGCCGTCAAAAGATAAGATCTCATCTCCCACCTGTAGGCTTACTTTCTGCTCTTTAGCCCACAAATTATCTACCCATACAACAAAATAATGGCCCTGTACACCTTGCACACAAAATGGCAGAAAGGCATATTCTGTAGCATAAAAGCGAACATATGTATGTAAATCTTGTACGGAATTAAACAAGTCACGAATAATTTGATGATATTGCTTGGTAGATAAGGAGAGGGAAGAGAGGATTTTTTCTTTGGCTTTTGTTACTTCATGATCTAAATTCCAGTGTAGATATTTCCTTTTCCATTCAAAAGGAGCATAATTGATTTCAAATTCATGCTTAATGATTTTCAAATCAGCAATCATTTGTGACTGACGAAGAGAATAATCTTGCGCCTCTATTGAACAAATAGATGCGATTAAAAAAGCTAAAACATAGATAATCTTAACCATCTAAACCCTCTCTACTATGCATAAAATACTATAGGCTTCCCTCTATTTGCTGGTAAACAATAAAAAATTTATGCAAGGGAATCCACTACATATTTTAAAAGCAAAGAGCGTTCTTAAGGTTTAGATAAACTTTTAAACAGTAGGAGTAGTTAAAACCTTTTTATCTATTATTTTTCTGTTTAAATTAATAAGTTCTTCTTCATGAATAATTAAATGATCTTCATCCGCTGTAACCGTACAACGGCAACCTTTTTCAGGATGCATCAGCAGTTTTTCGGCTAAAGGATCTTCTAAATACTGCTCGATGGTGCGTCTTAAAGGCCGAGCCCCCATTTCCGGCTGAAAACCTTTCTCAACCAAGAAATTTTTAGCTTTATCATCCAGAGTAATGTAAACTTCACGTTTTTGTAAGCGATTTTGCATTTTTTTGATTTCAATCTCAATAACCTGCATTAAAGCTTCACGATTAAGCGGACGGAAAATAATCATGTCATTTAACCGATTAAGAAATTCTGGCTTAAATTGTTTTTTAACAGCCCCTTCAATTTTATCCTTAATGCGCTCGTAATCTAAAGATCCTTCCTCTGCACCAAAGCCTACTTCTGTAGTTTTTCTAATCAGATCAGCACCCAAGTTAGAGGTCAGGATAATAATGGTATTACGAAAATCTACTTTACGGCCAAATGAGTCAGTTAAACGCCCTTCTTCTAAAATTTGTAATAACAAATCCATTACATCTGGATGAGCCTTTTCAATCTCATCAAAGAGCACAACCGAGTAAGGACGCTGGCGAACTTGTTCTGTCAACTGCCCGCCTTCTTCATGTCCTACATAACCTGGCGGAGAACCGGTCATACGGCTGACAGCAAATTTCTCCATATACTCTGACATGTCAACTTGAATAAGTGCATCTTCGCCCCCAAACATGTTGATAGCAAGTAAGCGGGCTAGAAGAGTTTTTCCTACTCCTGTAGGCCCTAAAAAGAGAAAAGCTCCTATGGGGCGATTAGGATCTTTAATATCTGCGCGACTACGACGTACCGCTCTGCAAACAGTTTTAAGAGCTTCATCTTGGCCAATGATGCTACCTCTAAGAAGCTCTTCCATTTTAAGAACTTTTTGAGTTTCTCCTTCAGTTAGACGACTGATAGGAATTCCAGTTTGCTTTGCCACCACTTGAGCGACATCTTCGTCTTCAACAATTACCTCATGCTCTTCTTTATTCACTTCCCATTGATTACGCAGCTGCTGAAGCTGTTCCCTCAAGGTTTTCTCCTTGTCGCGTAATTTTGCAGCTTTTTCATATTCTTGCTTAGCGATCGCTTCTTCTTTAGCTAGCCGTGTTTCTTCAATTTCTGCTTCAAATTTACTTATATCTTGGGGCTGATTCATCATTGAGATACGCATTTTAGCTCCCGCTTCATCTAATAAATCAATCGCCTTATCTGGCAAAAATCTTCCATGCAGGTAACGATCTGAAAGAACAGCAGCGGCAGTCAACGCTTGCGGGGTATAAATACATTTATGGTGATCTTCATATTTACTTTTTAAGCCACTTAAGATTTCAATTGTATCTTCTACTGAAGGAGGCGCCACTACAATTTTTTGAAAACGACGCTCTAAGGCGGCATCTTTTTCAATATGCTTACGATATTCATCGATAGTAGTCGCCCCTATGCACTGAATTTCTCCGCGAGAAAGAGCAGGCTTTAAGATATTAGAAGCATCAATCGCTCCTTCAGCTGCTCCTGCGCCTACAATCGTATGGAGTTCATCAATAAATAAAAGCACATTCCCATTCTTTTTAATTTCATCCATGACCGCTTTGATACGCTCTTCAAATTGTCCTCGATATTTTGTACCTGCAATCATCAAGGCTAGATCAAGAGAAATTAAACGTTTTTTTCTCAGATTATCAGGAACTTCGCCTTTAACAATGGCTTGGGCAAGTCCTTCTACGATAGCAGTCTTCCCTACACCAGCTTCTCCCACCAGCACAGGGTTATTCTTGCGACGACGACAAAGGATCAAAATAAGTCTTTCAACTTCGTGCTTACGACCAATCACAGGATCCATCTTATTTTCCCGACACATTTCCGTGAGGTCATGACCATAAGCTTTAAGAGCGGGCATCTTTTCTAGACCTCCACCCATGCTTGAATTGCCTTTGTCATAAGGCTTACCCGAAGATCCCACCTGGCCACTCATCTCCCCAGAACGGGAAGAAGGAGATCCTGCTCCAATAGGAGGCAACTGTAGATTGAAAGTTTCTAATTCTTTTAATACTTCTTTACGAACTTCCTTAAGATTTACATTTAAATTTTCTAATACTTGCGCCGCCACGCCATCCGTTTGACGCAATAACCCCAATAGTAAATGCTCAGTTCCTACATAATTATGGTTAAGATTTGCAGCTTCTTCATTAGCATGTTCAAATACTTTTTTAACTTTTCCCGTTAAAGCAGGGTCCCCATACACTTGAATTTCAGGTCCGTACCCCACGAGTTTTTCCACTTCATTCCGCACTGTCTCAAAATCAATATTAAGGTTACGCAATACATTGACTGCCACTCCTTGACCTAATTTGAGCAGCCCTAGTAAAACGTGTTCAGTGCCCAAATAATTATGATTTAAGCGTTGTGCTTCTTTCTTAGCGAGCTTAATGACTTGCTTTGCACGATTTGTAAATTTGTCAAACATAACAATCTCGTAGTTAAATGGCGTATATTTTAACTGTAGCCTCAGGCTCTATTTTTTGCAACCTAGGTTACGTGTTCTGAAAAAAGAGAAAAGGCTAAAGAGTTAACTGCCTATCCTAATTTTATATTGCTTAAGCATAAGTAAATTTAACTTTATTTTAAGAAAATATAAACTATTTTTAATCTTTTAATTTTTCCTTAAATTACTTGGATCCCTCTATAACTTAATCAAGCTATCTCAAATGTTCACCTAAAAGTAAGGCTTTAAAAGGCTTTTTAATGACTTTAAAGCTTTTTCCCCTATTTCTACAAACAGCCTATAGAGTAAACCATGTTTTTCTCTAAAAGCTCCTAAGTATATAGGCTAAGTAGATAGGCTAAATCTATTTTTAGGGATCTTACCCATAAGAATAACATTTGATATAAAAAACTTAAAGCTACCTTTTACTTAAGCAGGAAATTCTAAAAATGAAAGACTTAAAATTCTATTATAAGGCGATAAGAGCTTTTAAAGCACTATTAATGAGATTTTCAGCATTTTTTTAAATAGGCGTCAAAAAAGCGAATGGTAAAACTCTCCTTAGGAAATAGTTAGTAATCGGCCAAAGAGTATATCGCACTTTAAATACGATTGTGCAGGTATCTACAAAGCCAAAAATGCTTGCAAATAGTTTTTTTTCTATTGACTGCACTTTCTGATTTACATGGGCTCCTTATCCTCAAAAAATTAAGCAGTTCTGCACCCGTGAATGCTTATAAATAATTGATTAATTGGGAAAATTTAAGAAAATTTTTTTTTCCTAAGAAAGAATTTAACCACAGTATTACGAGAGAAAATAGCTAAGAGACATTCTCTGAATTATTAAAATCGTTTAAAATAGAGGCTGTTTAACCAGGAGCCTAATATGATAAGAAAACCTTATCCTAGCGATTTAAATAATCAAGAATGGCAAGTGCTTGAACCTATAATATGCAAGAAAAAAGCTGGCAAGCCACCTATGCACTCTAGACGAGAGATGCTTAATGCTATCTTTTATGTCTTAAGGACAGGTTGTCAATGGATAGATCTTCCTCATGATCTTCCTCCTTGGAAATCGGTCTATTCTCAGTTTTTAAGATGGAAACAGAGTAATTTATTCGAACAAATTAATACTTATTTAAGGCGATCGCTTCGCCAAAGCTTAGGCAAATTAGCGGAACCTAGTGCAGCTATAGTCGATAGCCAAAGTATCAAAACAACTGAAAAAAAGGGCTCTGCGGATACGACGGCGGCAAGAAAATTAAAGGTAGGAAAAGGCACATAGTGGTGGATCACTTGGGACTGTTAATAGCAGTTGTAGTAAGTAGCGCAGCTTGTAGCGACAGAGATGGGCTAAAAGCGTTATTTTATTATTTTCAAGGAAAAGTTTTATGGCCAAAAAAAATGTTTGCCGATACAGGATATAGCGGGGAAGAGATGAGATCAGAAGCAGCTTTGCATGGTATTGATTTAACAATCATTAAAAGATCTAAGCAAAAAGGATTTCATCTACAAGCAAAAAGATGGATAGTAGAAAGAACATTTGCCTGGTTTGGCAAATGCCGCAGATTAAGCAAGGATTATGAGACCTTAACCAACACCAGCCAAGCGTTCCTCTACTTAGCGATGATACGTCTGATGGTAAGAAGAATAGCGCAATAAATTAATTCAGAGAATGTCTCTAAGAATTATAAAAATTATAAACTTCTTAAAAAAAACTTTTCTTTTCTTTTTTCTTTTTAAGGTTTTTTAGTATAAAAATAGTTAATTAAATTTATTTGAAAGTAAGGGGTTATAAAACCCATCATTAGGTTGCAGATTTTTTTTCTTTTTTGGTTTCTAGCTTTTTTGATTTTCTTTTCTTGAAATTATGCTCTTAATAATTTTCTCAAAATTTAATTTTTTAAGTCTGCCCGATGGATCTTGTGCCTCCAATCGTGACCAATCGATAGGAGCTGCATTTTCCATCCATTGGTGCAAATTTTTTTGAAAGGTTTTAAACCATTTAGAATGCTGCTGAGACAGCAGGGCAAGCTCAGCAACAGCCTTATCTGAAAATTCTCCTAATTGCGTAGCGGCATACCAGATACCATAAAGATCTTTGTAAGCTTTTGAGGGGGCATTACGTTTTGGAAATGTAAGGCCTTTATGAAACATCCATGCTCCCGGAGAAACAACTAAACCTCTCTCCCCCGAATAGGTTACAAAGCTTAAAGTCATTTGTAAACTTAACGACAAATAGCTCAATGGCTGTGCAACGACTCCAGCTATTAGGACGTTTTTGTTTTTATCTCCGCGAGTTACTGAATCCGTAAGAAACTCGATTTCCACTTCAAAGCCGTTAATTTCTTTAACATAGGCTTCTGTAGCTGGGTTACCATAATCTTTAAAAATGGGGATAAATCCGGATTCTTTTAAACAGTAGGCAATATTTTTGTTCATAAAGCTAGGAACTTTTCGTGGGATTAGAGAATCAAGATCATGGGTGCCTACAGGTGCTATTCCTACTTCTTGATTCGCCAGGTAAAGTTTGTAAATAATTAGGGCATAACCTCCTCCAAGCACGATATAATTATCCCAGGGACCAATCGATCTTAGAAAGTCAGAAACAATGCAATCTTCTCGCTTAAGCTCTCTAGACATTTTTATCGGTTCTTTTTATAGAACGGCTTTAGTTCATTTAAGCGTGCTGACATAAATTCTGCTTGCTCGTGGCCCCTTAAAGGAAAATGATACAGGTCCAAAAAAGTCAGCAAACAGGGGGCCACACGAACTTTTGTAGTAATTTGATCTTTTAAACCATGGCTAAGAAGGCTTTTATAATAAGGGGTAATTAATAAGATTTCATAGCCTCTTTCTTGAGGTTCTAGCTGGAGAGAGGACTCAAGTTGAGGTCGCGCGCTGGGGTTTATCAAATAAAGTTCTAAAGTTTGTAGATTTGTATTCTTAGTTCCATAAGCTTCAGCGGCTGCATGAAGAGCTAGGGCCACAGTATGCTTTAGATCAGAACTTTCTAAGGCCTTGAGAACCTCTGTTTTATCTTCACATCCTGTTCTGTAAGTCCACATTTTGCATTTCTTCGTGATGTTGTAGTGATCGAGCCAGCTTTTCAATAAGAGCTCTGGCTTTTTAATGGAAAACCTTTTTGCTGTCCTAACGCCCATTGTCTCAAGAAACCCTTTCATGACTAAAACTTCAAACACTCTTTGAACCAGCCCAATGCTAATATCTCTACTTCTACTCACCTCTCTAATCGTAAACTGTTCTTTATATATACCAATACGCAAGAGCCAATCTAAGACCACGGCCGATTTATTGGCATAAATATTTCCTTCTTCACAAGAATAGTGAGTATTAATTAAAAATTGGCCCTTCATATCCTCGCCCTCTTTACTGTTCATTATTATAATTTGTTCAATATTTATTGAACAATACAGAAAGCTTGGAAGTTTGCAATCCTCGTAAAGTTACCCCTATGCAACCATTAAAGTTTATTTCTGCAGAAAAGAAATTGCGAGGGCACAATAATTCTCTGTAAAATCGGAATTTTTTTCTTCTAACCTATTTTTATAGTGTTTTGCTCCTTTTAAATTTTTCGCCTTAATTTTAATGAGTTCCCTTTTATGATTCAGGGGAAACGGTTAAAATTGATAGCCCCTTAGGCCAAGAAACATCATTTATCTTTCTAATTTTTGTTACCCCCCCTCTTCAAGTATGCTTTATTATCCCTCTCGACTTCATGGATTTTCTGAAGGACTGCTATTACCAAACTTTTGGATGATTCTTCATGTGAAAATTCTCTTACTACTCTTATGCGTCTCTTAACCTCCTGATTCTCTCTCTGCCTTATAGGAGAGGTTTGTATTTTTACAGGATGACCGCAAATAATAAGTTCTTAGCAAAACTAAGAAGCACTTGATCAAAACGGACAAATATTTAAGGCCTTAAAAGTGAATTTACCAAAAGTTTTTACCACAGGTCTTTAGTCACTAGGAAAAAGTGCCGATAGGAGTCATAAGTTATTAAAAATTAAAATTTTGCTTGCAACTGGTTGCCTTTGAAAGAAGGAAGCTTTCATTAGTAAATAAGAAATCTGATGTGACCCTAAATTAGATTGAATGCATCAGATGCTTGACTGCATAAAACTTTAATAGAAGGCGCATTACATGCTGTCAGGAGCCAATCAAGAATAGGCCATCGAATAAGCTTGAGCTATACAATCATTCACTGAGACGCCATTAAACGCACTACCTAATAGTTGCAGATGAGGGGACAATTCTTGCAAATATTTTCCTATCAGCACTTTTTTTTGTTCATGCCCTACAAGATATTGAGGGATAGCATTCTGGGCAAGATGAATATCTACAACATCGGGCGCTGCATGAATCTGTAAATGATTAGAGATAGCTTTTAAAGCACTGCTTAAAAAATCTGATTCTTTTTTTTGCGAAAAATCACTCATTCGGGTGCCACCTATCATTACAGTCAAACGAGTTTCTAATGAGTGTAAGCTTTGCTGGGGAAATGCACAGGAGTCCCAAACCATTCCCAGAATTTCTTCTTTTTCTTTAGAGGGTATTAAATATCCAAATCCTTTAGGTGTTAATAATTTTTGTTTATAACCCAAGCCTACCACTGCAATCGAAGCATTAGCAATTGAGCTCAATAGATTAGCCAAAGGAAGATGATGTGGGCATATAAGAGCAGCTAAGGAAGCAGGTGGCAAAGTCGAGTAAACCTGGTCTGCCCACAAAGTTTTACCTTGCGCAAGTCCCAACTCTATTCCCTTTTCTTGAAAATTTAAGTCAGTTACTTCTTGCTCACACACAATAGATTCATGCAAGCTTTGTGCTAGTGCATTCGAGAGAGTTTGCATGCCTTCTCTAAAGGAAAATAAACTTTCTTGGCACATTTTTTTAATATAAGGAGAAGGGAGAGGCACTCGATTTTTAAAAAAATGTAGAAAAGCTCCTTTTGTAAGAGAGCCATGTTGTCGTTCCCAGTGAAATAAGTCAGGAAAGCAAGACTTCATCGACAGTTCATGAATATTTCCTCCATAGATGCCAGAGGCGAAAGGATCTAAAAAATGCTCTGCCACCTCATGGCCTAGGCGCCTTGTAAAAAATGCATGAATAGTTTCATCCTCGTTTTCTCCAGGAGAAATTTGCCATTCTTTAAATAAATTAAAGACTACTTGCCTTGTTAAAGGAGAAAATAGCAAAGAAAATAGATGACAGGGAATTTTTTGCAAATGCTTGTCTAGGTACAAAAAACGCTGTTGAGCGGCTCGATCGGCCACGATTACCTGCTTTTGCAAGCCAAGCTCTTCAATAAGACGAAGGGTTGCTTTTCCGCTGCCACGCGTGCGACAGCTACGAGGCCCTCTTTCAAAGAGAAAACCTTCCTTTTTATAGGAGTTAATCCATCCTCCTAAGCGATCACTTTTTTCTAGCAGAGTCAAAGAAGCAGCAGAGCCGTGACGTTTCCTTAGATACCAAAGAAGGCTAAGTCCTGAGATACCTCCCCCTATTACAATAATTTTTTTCATAAAGATTGGACAGTCTCTACAAGAAGTCTAACAGAATCATAGGGAGTATCAGGCTTAACACCATGGCCTAAGTTAAAAATAAAGGCTCGATCCCCATGCATAGTATCGACTAATTGCCGAGCCTCCTGCTCTATTTTTGCTGGAGAAGCATACAGAATATCCGGATCTAAATTCCCTTGCAGAGCGATATGAAAAGGCACATATCTACGCATATAAGCTAAATTACAATTCCAATCTAAGCCGATACCCTGAGGAGAGGCTTCTGCTAGCTTAGGAGCAAAGACGGATGAACCGCGGCAATAAAGAATTGCAGGGACAGAATATTTCTGTAAAATTTTTACCAATTTCTTCATATATTCATAGGAAAATTCTTGAAATTGTCCCCAGCTTAAATGGTTGGCCCAGGAGTCAAAAATTTGAAATGCATGCACGCCTGCCTGTACCTGCATTTCAATATATTGGATGGTAGCTTGCAAAATTTTATCCAGGAGTAGATGAAAACTAGTTGGATGGTTAAGCATCCATTTTTTTGTTTTGAGCAGATCACGGCTACTGCCACCTTCAATCATGTAACTTGCTAGAGTAAAAGGCGCGCCACAAAATCCGATCAGGGGAACTTTTAATTCTTTTAACAGCAGCTTAATTCCTTCCGCTACGTACGCAAGCTTTTCTGCCACGGCGCCCGCTGATAAATCTGCGACATCCTTTTCTGTTTGCAAAGGTCTTGCTATCACAGGTCCCTTACCTTCCTCAAACGACAGTCCTACTTCAAAAGCCTCAGCTACGACTAAGATATCCGAAAAGAGAATCGCTGCATCCATACCAAAAGCTTGCAGTGGCAAGTTAGTCACCTTTACAATCAATTCAGGATGATGACACATCTCCAAAAAAGAATATTTCTGGCGAAGAGCTCGATATTCAGGCATATAGCGTCCAGCTTGGCGCATCAACCAAATGGGAGGACGCCCCTGGTTATGTCCTTGTAAGGCGAGCAAAAATTTGCTGTTAATGATAGCGGGGTCAACGGTTCTCATCATGGAAGAAGCTTTTTCAAAATAGAGTCCACTGTGAACCCAAACTCTTGCGCCAAAGCAGCAGCCGGAGCGGAGGCTCCAAAGCTTTGCATACTAATTGCTATGCCGCTTAAGCCAATATATTTATGCCATCCCTGCTCCACACCAGCTTCAATGCTAACACGAATGCCAAGGTCGCCACCTAAAAGGCTCTCTTTGTAAGCTGAATCCTGCTCTTCATACAATTCCCAGCAAGGCATTGAGATCACGCGTACGCTCTTCCCGCTTTTTTCTAAGGCTGCCGCAACATCAAGAGCTAAATGCACTTCTGAGCCGGTGGCTAGCAAGGTATAATCTGGTTTAGAGTTTTCTTTTTTAAGGAGGTAAGCGCCTCGTCCCATGCCATCTGCATAAGAAAAGCTTTCCGTTGCGGTTATTTCCGGAAGATTCTGGCGAGTTAAAATAATAGCTGTAGGTCCGTGATAACGTAAAGCTGCTGCCCAGGCCATTTTCACTTCATGGGCATCTGCTGGCCGAATAACGCGTAAATAAGGAATGGCTCTCAAAGAGGCATAGTGCTCAACCGGTTGATGAGTAGGGCCATCTTCTCCTAAAAAAATTGAATCATGCGTAAACTGATAGATCACATGAGCTTTTTGCAAGGCTGCCAAGCGAATAGCATTGCGCATATAATCGGAAAAAGTCAAAAAAGTACCAATAAAAGGTAGGATCATATGGGTTTGGTAAAGACCATTAGCAATCGTAGCCATACCAAATTCGCGTACCCCATACTTAATATTACGGCCTGAAAAGTCACCTGGCTTAACTAAAGGATAGTTTTTTAACATGGTTAAATCTGAACCCGACAAATCTGCAGAGCCTCCATAAAGTTGCGGTAAAAACGGCGCTAAGGCGTTTAATACTTCTTGAGATGCTTTTCGCCCTGCAATGGGAGATTTAATCTCTATAGCCTTCAAGCGCTCTTCTAAATCCGCCGGTAAAGAATTGTGAGACATGGCTTCATAAGCCTCTGACAACTTAGGATTTGCTTGAGCCCACGCATTAAAGGTTGCCTGCCATTCTTTTTCTATAGCCATATGCTCTGCTATTTTTTTGCTAAAGAACTCTTTAACTTCTGAGGGAATATAAAACAAAGGCTCTTGGGGAATGCCTAGTAGATCTTTAGCGGCTTTAACCTCCTCTACCCCCAGCGGGGCACCATGAGCCTTATTTGTTCCTTCTTTATTAGGTGAGCCTTTTCCAATAATCGTGTGGGCGATGATTAGCCGAGGGCGCGTTTGCCTCTCTCCAGCCTTTAAAAACACCTGATGGATATCATCTAAATTGTTACCATCCATCTCGAAGACTTCCCAACCATACGCCTCGTAGCGCATTCGGGTGTTCTCAGTAAAGCACTCACTTGTGGGGCCATCTAAGCATATGTGATTAGAATCGTAGATTAAAATAAGGTTATCGAGTTGCAAATGAGCTGCTAAGCAAGATGCTTCTGCAGAAACACCTTCCATTAAATCCCCATCGCCACATAAGCAGTAAACCTTGCTATTAAGAATCTGGTGGGTCTCTGTATTAAATTTAGCTCCTAGCAATTTTAAGCCTAAAGCTTGACCTACGGCATTGCCTATCCCCTGCCCTAAAGGACCTGTAGTCGTCTCTACCCCCTCGGTATCTAAGGATTCAGGATGCCCTGGTGTTTTAGAGTGAAGCTGCCTAAAGTTTTTAAGATCTTCTAAAGAAAGAGGATAGCCCGCTAAATGTAGGGCAGAATAAAGAAGCATAGAGCCATGCCCTGCCGAAAGAATAAAACGATCGCGATTGGGCCATTTAGGATTTTTAGGATTATAGCGAAGTAAATATCCCCATAAGTAAGCCCCAATTTCTGCACATCCCATCGGTAGACCGGGGTGCCCTGAGTCTGCTTTTTGCACAGCATCTATGGAGAGCCCTCTAATGGTATGAGCGGTTTTAGCTAAAATAGCTTTAAGCTCGGGATTTAAAATTTTTGAAATATTTTGTTTATTATTTTTTAAAGAACTATTGACTTCAACCATAGAGATGCCTATTAAAGATTGTTGGGTAATGTTCTAGACTCTAGCCACAATTTAGTAAACAGGCAAGAAAAAATATGAATCCTATCGCTGCCTATCGAAGTTTACAAGATGATTTAATGCATGATAAAGTTTTGGGGCAATTTAATCTTTCGTTGCCGGTAAGAGCTACCTTAAAAATCTGTACAACAGTGCATTGGGTTTGGTGGCTACACCGCAAGAAAAAACTGTGCACTCAGCAAACAATTGTTCCTGCCGCTTTAGGAACTTTAACTGATTTTGCTCTTAAGTTTACACCTACATTTATTGAAAATACGATCCGCGGGATAGCCAAACTTATCCTTCTTGCCACCCGCATTGATGAATGCTTTCAAAGAATTCGCGCTTTATCGAATGCTTTTACCGAGTTAAAAGAAGCTATTAAAGGCAATTATTCTCCTTTGATAGAGCCTCAATGGGCTAAAAATCCCGACTCTATGTTTTTCTCCATTAAGACAAGAAATCAAGCTAAATCCAGGATAAAAAACTTAGAAGCCTATTGGTGCCGCCTTTATTATTGTACTCTCAATGTATTGGCTAAAACTTTTAATTTAAGCATGCAATTATGGGACACTTACCATGCTTTTATTTATTCCCATGATGATGTTCCTGAAATGTATGTAAATGGGATAGCCTGGTTTAAAAAGCTAAGAAAAAACAAGACCTATCTATGTGCGAAATTAGAGCAGTATCAACCTGTCATACAAAAGATTTTTGATTTAGTAAAGGCTGATATCACCGCGGAAGATCTTATAAAATCTACCAAAAACATAGGAGTTAAAGTCATAGATACAGTGGATAAACTAGAACAAACGGCCACTTTGGCAGGAGAAGCTATTGTTACAGCTTCAAAGAAAACAGCAAACACAGTGATTGAAATTAAAAGTAAACTACTATGCCAAGGCTTAGTAAAACCTTCTATCCATACGCCTTTTATCCTTAATAAACGTCCGCGGCTCTTTTGGCCAGATAAAATGCTTTTAAACCGAAAGATATAGAAAAGTGTAATTTTTGGCTATCTGTCCAAGCAACTATTAATAAAAGCCTCTCAATTATTAAGCAATCAGCGAAAACACTCATATTTATCTTTGATTTTATACTTCCTATAGATATAAAAATCTATTTCATTAACTTTTTATAAAAATTTTGGTTCTCCGGAGATTTACGTGGTAAAAATTTATTTTAAGGAAAAGAATCTATTATTTTTATTCTAAAGTTTTCGAAATTTACAAAATTATAGGCTTTTCTTTTAATAAGCTTAATTTTGTTATTGACCCCTTCCACAAAACCGCTGCTTACTTTCTTATCGAAATAATTCAATATATTTTCTTCCCAGTTTAGTAATGTCTTTACAAATTCGTAATATCCTGTAGCTTTATGCCTAACTGTATTTAACACCCAAGCAGACAATTTCTCTCTCCCTGTTTGCCTATCGTTTAAATCATTAAATAAGCTTCTAAACGACTCCTTAAGCTTATAATACACTTTCAAATCTGGCTTTAACTCTAAGATTTTGTCTAGCAAATCTTCTTGCTGTTCTGTTAACTTCTCACGATTCTTTAATAGGATATACTTTGTATCTTTCCATATTTCTTGATCGATGCTTTCCTTTTTTGCCCTTTTCCTGCAGCAGTCTAACGCTTGATTTAGGTTTTGCATGACATGAAAACGATCAGCTACAGCTTTGGCCTTAGGTAGCATCTCTTCTACTACTGCACGGTAAGGAGCCCATAAATCTATGGCTACAAACTTAATCTCATTCTTAAATTCCTCATTGCATGCCGCCATATAGGCTTTTAAAGCAGCTTTTTTTCTATCTTTAAGGATATCAATCACTCTTTTATTCGTTAAGTCGGTAATTACGACAGCAAAATCCTTATGCCCTTTATGTATAGCAATTTCATCAATACCGATGACTTGCGTAGATAGAAGTGATTGCAAGTCTCGTTGTTTGCTCTTAGCTTCTTTGTAGTAAATCTCTGCAGCAGTTTTATCGCTCATACCAAACTTTAAGCCTGTATAAGTAGCCGTTGTTTCTTGGCAGCATTTATAGACTTGTTGCTCATATCGCTTGGTATAATGCCTATAAGGGCTAGCAAAATCTAAAGATTCATTAAAGGTACAACAACATTCTTGACATTCAAACCTTCTTAAATCAATTTCAAGGTAACAAGCTCGTCCAGCTAAATCCGCATCACGATAAACTTTTGGCTTGATATCAACTAACTTAAAGGTTGGCTGACTACAGTAGGGGCATAGCTGTGTATGATTTATGCCAGCAATTAAAACTCTAACCGTATCCTCTTGAATATAAATATCCTTAAACTTTACCCCTTCCAAATTAATAAGCTTCGTTAGATAATTGTTATTTAGCATTTGTTCACCCTCCTTCTATGTTTGCAAACATTAGGATGTGGCAAATGCTATTTTTATTTAACTACTTTCAACATTAAATAAATTTTTTACCACGCAAACCTTCGAAGAGCCAAAATTCTTATCTCTACTAAACGATAAAAATTAAAACTTACTAGCAATTGACAATTAAATGCTTAAGAAAAAAAAGCAATCTATCTATCCCTAGTT
This sequence comes from Neochlamydia sp. S13, assembly GCF_000648235.2. NCBI lineage: Bacteria > Pseudomonadati > Chlamydiota > Chlamydiia > Parachlamydiales > Parachlamydiaceae > Neochlamydia > Neochlamydia sp. S13. The sequence goes on from NZ_AP017977.1 coordinate 1,919,155, forward strand.
AAAGTTTATAATCTTACATTAAATTTTACTTTTTTTTTATTTGTTTAAAATCACAGAATGAAATATAAAAAAAAGCTAACCCTACTTTCAATTATAAAGTAAGGCAGTTCTCTTGTTTACTAAATAATTTAATAAAAGGATTTATTATGAATAATTTAGAACCTAAAGATCATGTAAAGGCTGATTTCAATAGGATAGTTTCAAAAGCTGATTTCCAAGCGCTAGTTAATAGAGTAGATAAACAAGAAAAAAAGCTTTGTAAATATAAAACAAGACTAAGAGAATGTGACAAAGAGGTTGATGACCTTCGTGATGCCCTTATAGTAAGAAATGAACAACTCATGAAGGTAAATCAACGACTGATGGAAATGGATGAAAAAAATGAGATAGTTAAAAACAATGTTAAAATTTTGAGGGCTGGAAATAATGATTTGGCGGCTGAAAATGATCAATGGAAAGATAAAGATAGGGAAACGCAAGCAACGATTAAAAGAATTGAAGCAGAGAAAGATAAAACGTTAAATAGAAATAGAGAATTAGAAGAAAGTATTACCTCTTTAGCGGCAAGAGAAGAAAGCCTTAATAAAGAAAACTTTCTTACCCAATAAAAAAGTTATCAAATGAGCTTGCTTCTTTTGGCAAATTATATAAAGTTCTAAAAATTGAGGTAGGTTATGGGAGTAAGAAAAATTCTTTCATCTGATTCCGATTCTGATTCTGATGATTTTCTAGAGCAATTTGACGCTTGTCAAAGATATGGTGACGCTCGACTCATGCGTAGTAATGCAAAATTATTACAATCTGAGCAGGATTTGATGATTGCAACGGTAATGCATCAGCTAAATAGCATGGAACGTGAGCAAAGTGAAAGAGAACGTTTATCTCGAACTAGTGTTGTACATTTACCGACCGAGGAATTAGAAATAGAGGTTGAACAAAGACAAGAAGAGGAACAAGAGCTTAGTAGCCGGGCTGATAAACTTTTAGAAGACTTTTGCCTTATAAACGAAGGACTGTCAAGAATTGAGCAAGGACAAATTAAAATCCAAGAAGGCCAAGAATTAATAGTTAACGATCAGGCAGAGCTAAAACAATCTTTTCAAAGAATAGGGCAAGAACAATATCTTATCCGTAGAGATTTTCAAGATATAAGAGAGTCCTTTCAAGAAATAGGACAAGAACTAGAAGTCATTAGCAGAGACTTTGGAGATTTGGAAGGGTCTTTCATGGAAATAGGGCAACAACAGCAGTTAAGGCAGGATGAACAGGCAGAGATAAAACAAGCTTTTCAGGAATTAAAGCAACAACAGCAGTTAAGGCGGAATGAACAGGCAGAGATAAAACAAGCTTTTCAGGAGATACGGCAAGACCAAGAACGCTTGCATAAAGGTTTTGCAAGCTTACGAGAATCCTTCCAGGAATTAGAGCAACAACATCAGTTAAGGCGGAATGAACAGGCAAAGATAAAACAAGTCTTTCAGGAGGCAGAACAAGAACGAGACGTTATACGTAGAGATTTTGCAGACTTACGAAAATCGTTTCAGGAAATAAGGCAGGCCCAAGAACGCGTACATAGGGATCTTGCAGGCTTTCGAGAATCGTTCCGAGAAATAGAGCAGCAATTCCATTTTCTACGCAGTGAGCAGACTGAGATAAAACGAGGCTTCCGGAAAATAGGACAAGATCAGGAGCAACTGGCCATAGAATTTGGAAGCTTGAAAAACAATTTTAAAGAAATGAGGTTAATAGTTGAAGAGCTGATAAAAAAGTTTATTCCTTCCGATACTCAAGAAACTCTAACTGCTGAAGAACTAGCAGAAAAAGAAGAAAAAGAGGCGAAATTACTTACCCAACATTATATGCATGATTGGCAGGAGAGAATAAATCATGAGAATAGGAAGGAAAAAAACATTAAATTCACTAACTATTCAAGAAGAGGTGATGGACCACGAAAAAGAAAATTCTTTTATCGAACTGGAAATGAAAGAAAGTGAGGGAATTTTACCCCAAGCGGAGGAACAAGAAACCGAACTAGACTCAAACAAAAGCCGTTCAGTGCAAACCGTTAAAGCTAGTTTTCTAAAAAAAGTATGGGCAGCTAAAGAATATGCTCAGAGCTTTTTTATAAAGCTAGCATGCTTGGCTACTATAGCTTCAGCAGGCATAGCTAGTTTCTTTGCTATAGGTGCTATGATGGCATAATTAAATAAAAATCCAAATAAAGGAATATTTAATTTCTTGTTAGGAAAGCTGCTGGGTTAATCCTCGCAGCTTTTTTTTTAAAGGATAATCCATTTATGCAAAATTGTTGCAATGCATTTTTTTCAGTAAGAGAGAAGCCATTAAATGATTGGGCTCCATGCCAGATATAAGCGCTTTCTTAAGTTTACCATAGTACATTTCTATTATACGCATGACCAACTCACCTTGCGTACAAAGGAGTTGAAAAACTATTCTAAGGATATATTTTTCTTTGAAAATCCGTATTTTTTGCATCGATTGTTTTTGGACTGGCTCATTTTTTAATGGTATTTTCTGCTGCAATCCTGTTGCTTTCCTTCCTCAAGTAATTTTTGCCACCATGGAGGGACTCTTATTTGGCCCTACCAAAGAATTTACTGGGAAATTGTATAGGGCAAGTGGCATGCATATTGATGGCAATACCTTAGGCTAGTCTCAATATATAAAGGCATCTTGTGAACGAATTTCGGATCGCAAAATTTCAGCTTTAAACTATTGAGAAACTAAGCATCTCTCCCATCATGGCAAACTTTTGCTAAAGAAAGCTAGATTTGCTATGAGGTAATAATCAATCCAAGCAAGCCTTGTCCATTACGCAAGCCTATTCCATTTCCTACGCAGCTTAAAGGCTACAAGCCAAACACATTCTTAAGAGCAACGAACGGAAGAAATGCGAAGCCTTTATCTTTTAACCTTACAATTTTTTCGAAAACTAATCCGCTAGGAGGAAAAAGCTTTCTTAAGATATAATCTTTTACTTTTTCATCCATCAGGAATTTTCAATGCTTACTCAAGAAATTCGTCGCCAATTTCTCCATTATTTTAAAAATAAGCAGCACTCTATAATTACCTCCTCCCCTGTAGTGCCTCACGATGATCCTACTCTTCTTTTTACCAATGCAGGCATGAACCAATTTAAAGACGTGTTTTTAGGCGATACTATACGAGATTATAATCGAGCGACTACAGCCCAGAAATGCATCCGGGTGGGAGGAAAACACAACGATCTTGAAAATGTGGGGCATACCGCACGGCATTTAACATTCTTTGAGATGCTCGGCAATTTTTCCTTTGGCGACTATTTTAAAGCAGAAGCTATTCAATTTGCCTGGGAAGTTTCTACCCAAGTTTTTGGATTTGAAGCAGAACGTATCTGGCCTAGTGTTTTCCGAGAAGATGAGGAAGCTTTCGAGCTTTGGACCCAGTATGTTCCTACCCATAAAATTACTCGTCTAGATGAAAAGGACAACTTTTGGGCGATGGGAGAGGTAGGGCCTTGTGGGCCATGTTCTGAGCTATACTATGATCGAGGACCTAAATATGGCAAAGCCTCTAAGCTTAGTGAAGATAGCGAAGGAAGTCGCTTTCTCGAATTTTGGAATTTAGTCTTTATGCAATATAATCGCTCATCGCCTACGCAGCTTACTCCTCTACCTAAGCCATCGATAGACACGGGAGCAGGCTTGGAACGCGTAATTAGCCTAAAGATGGATATAGATTCTGTCTTTGAAACAGATGTGTTACGTAGCTTAATCGCTCAGGTTGAGCAGGTTTCAGGCATTCCTTATGACCCTGCTAATCCTCATCTAGCCCCTGCTTTTCGTGTGATTGTCGACCATTTGCGCTGCTTAGCTTTTGCTATAGCCGATGGAGTCCAACCCAGTAATATCGACCGAGGATATGTTTTAAGGAAAGTTTTAAGACGTGCTGTACGCTATGGCCGCATGTTAGGAATAGAAGATCCTTTCCTAGCTAAAGTACTTCCTCGGTTAGTTGAAACGATGGGCAGCGACTATAAAGAATTGCAAAGAGGGCAAAGTCTTATTGCGGAAATTTTAACGATAGAAGAAGAAGCTTTTTTCCGTACTTTACGCCGAGGTGGCAATATTCTTAATCAAATCATTGATAAGGCTCAAGCCAGCAGCAAACAAATTACAGGTGATGAAGCTTTTAAACTTAAAGATACTTATGGCCTGCCTATAGAAGAAATCCTATTGATTGCTAAAGATTCAGCTCTTACTGTTGATGTAGAACGCTATCAAATTTTAGAACAAGAGGCTAAAGAACGCTCCCGTAGCTCACAAAAAACTATCCAACAAGTAGCTTCAGAAAATCTATACGCAAGTTTTACTGAAAAGCATGGACCTACAAAATTTGTAGGCTATCAGCAGCAACAGGCAGTGAGTAAAATTCAAGGTATTCTCTATAACGGGCAATTTGTCACCTCCTTAGAGGAAGGCCAGGAAGGCATTATTCTTCTTGACCAAACACCCTTTTACGCAGAAATGGGTGGACAAATAGGAGATTTAGGAGTTATTAAAGGAGATCACAAGCTCTTTCAAGTGACTGATTGCAAATCCCCCTATAAAGGTATTATCGCCCACATAGGCAGAGTAGAAAAAGGTTGCTTGACCACAGCGGATACCTTGACAGCTATGATCGACTTAAGACGGCGTCAAAAGATTGCTAACAACCACACAGCTACCCATCTTCTGCATTGGGCTCTTTCCCAAGTATTAGGAGAGCACATCAAGCAGGCTGGCTCAGTAGTAGATGCTGAACGCCTCCGCTTTGACTTCAATCATCATAAAGCCTTGACCTACGAAGAAATTCTAGCTCTTGAGGATCTGATTAATACTAAAATTCGCACCAATCAAGCGGTCAAAGGGTATGAGATTCCCTATGAAGAAGCACAAAAAAGAGAAGATATTAAGCAATTTTTTGGGGAAAAATATAGTTCTCTCGTCCGAGTTGTTGATATAGACTATTCTAAAGAGTTATGTGGAGGCACGCATACTAATTTCTTAGGCACTATTGGTCATTTTCGTATCGCCAAAGAAAGCAGCATCGCTGCAGGCGTGCGACGCATTGAAGCAGTCACAGGGGCAGAAGCTGAAGCTCTCAATCGTGAAGCAGAAAAAATCATCCTAGAAAGTGCAGCTTTACTAAAAGCATCACCTGCTAAGCTAAAAGAAAAAATAGAAAAGCTATTAGAAGAAAATAAGCAATTATCTCAGCATCTAAAAAACCTTCAAAAAACCCAGAGAGAAAATCTTGTGGATTCTCTTTTAGGAAAAGTGGAAAAGCTCCCTAAAGCTAGTCTCATTGCATCTCAAGTCGATCTCTCCCCTGAAGAATTGCGCTTATGTGTTGAAGACATTATGGCACGCTTTAAATCAGGCGTATTAATCCTTGCAGCTTCTTATGAAGAGCGCTGCCAATTGATCATTCGTGTAACTGAAGATTTAGTGGCCCAAGGCATTCAAGCTTCTGATATAGTCAAGAAGATTGCCCCCACTATTGAAGGTAGCGGAGGAGGTAAGCCTGGCAATGCTCAAGCAGGAGGGAAAGCTCCTCATAAGGTTGGACAGGCCTTAGCACAAGTACGTGAAATGCTTGGAGATAAACTTTCCGATAAAAAAATGGATTGAGAGGAAAATATTTTCTCTCACTCCTTTTACTTTCCGCAAGCTGCTCATAGGTTTAGCTTCGAAGGTCATCCCCTTTTTTTTCTCTTCGCTGTCCTTTTTGTGTAGATGCCTTACGCACACTCTTTGATTACCTTTGTAGTTTTTTTAGCCCCTTTACTTCATCCTGCCCTATTTAACTTGTGTTTAGTTACCCCTTACCTGCTCCCATCTATTTTCAATAGACTCCCTCTCAAAAATATATTTTCGGCATTCAATTAAGAATTAACTTTTTAATAATCAGTTGATTATAATAATTTCTTCTTAACAAGGACTTTAAGGTTTTAAATTTATGGCCTTTATCATCGAGATGTTTCTTTTCTACCCTGCGGCTTTTTATTTCTTGAAAACTCTTCTTTTACAAAATTTTCCCAGCCAGTTTGAGTGCTTTCGGCTATTCATTAAACTTAAGGCTAATGAGGAATTAATAGTGGTGCAAAAAAGCCTATTTAAAGTGTATCTTATTTACTTTCTTTACCTTCTTCTTGAGGCAAAACAGTGTTTAAAGAAATAATCAAAAGTGAAAAAATTCAAAAGCTTGAAGAAGCTTTAAAAAATCATGATTCCATTCTTATTGAAGAAACATGGAATGCAGCCAAAGCTTTTATAACTTCTTTAGCCAAGCAAGCCACTGGCAAAAACATTCTTATTTTAACAGGGGCTAGCTTAGAAGAGACCCGCTTATTTCACGATTTTCCATTTTTTGCTGGGCAATCCGCTATTGAATTTCCCGCTTGGGAGACGTTGCCCTCTGAAAACATTGCACCTAGTCCTGATGTAGTGGGCGAGCGGTATAAAGTTTTAGAACAGCTAGTGCAACAAGAAGGCCCTCACATTATTCTTTCTGGCCTGCAAGCTTGCCTGCAACGTCTGATCCCTCCTCAGAAATTCAAACAGCTCTACATGCACCTGACCCCTCAAACATCCATTCCTTTTGGAATTTTTACAGAGCGCCTTGTGAGCATGGGATATCAAAGAAGAGCTGTGGCTGCCGATAAAGGAGAATTTGCGATTCGCGGCGGAATCATTGATATTTTTCCTGTTTCTTCTCCTGATCCTTTCCGGCTTGACTTTTGGGGAGATGAAATTGAATCCATCCGCATCTATGATCCTATTGGGCAAAAGTCTATCCGAAGTGTAGAAAAAGTAGAGATTCCGCCTGCTAAAGAGCTGGAATTATTAAAACCTGAGCCTCATCTATGCACACTATTGGATTATTTAGGTCCTGAGACGATCGTGGTTTTTGATGACATACTCGCTTTAGAAGACCGTTATGCTTCCCTTGTCAATATTTGTGGTAGCTCAACGCCTACATTTTGCAGCATCGGACAGTTCATGGAAGCTATGGCCCCCCTACAGAAAATCTTTCTTAGTCAGAATCCTATAGAAGAATTGAGCGAAGTTCGCATCCTTGATAAAACTTCAACAAATTATTATTCTAAACAAGCTCCCCTCTACAAGCTCTCTTTCTCTCTATTCGCAAGCGAATTTCATGCTCGACGTTGGTCTCATCCTTTCATTCCTCTCAGTCATTTCCTGTTGCCTGAACAGGCAGAGAACGCAGAAATTAACGGCCAAGAAATTCTCTTATCCCTCTCTAAGCTGGGACAATCAGATCATCATCTTCACTTTCTTTGCGACACGCCCTTAGAAGAGAGTAATCTAAAAAAACGCCTTCAAGAGGCTCATATTACCCTGCCGGAAAATACTTTTTTCCACCTGCACTATTTATCCAGCGGTTTTGTCTTAGAAGATCAAAAGCTGATCATCTTACCTGCCACTGAGATTACGCATCGATATAAAATCCGCCGACAGAAGCAGCGTAGCACTTATCATACCACCCCGCTAGAAAGCTATGATTTATCTGCGGGAGAGCTTGTAGTGCACCTTAATAATGGTATCGGTAAATTTATTGGATTAGAAAAACGCCCTAATCTTCAAGGGAGCCTTAGTGAATTTTTTGCCATTGAATATGCCGACAACGCTAAATTATTTGTCCCTCTTAATCAAGCCTATTTAATTAGCAAATATGTAGGAGCTAATGAAGAAATTCCTAAACTGCATCATCTAGGCAGCAGCCGCTGGAAGAAGACTAAAGAAAATACTGAGCGGGCTATTATGAGCTATGCGGCCGACCTTTTAGAGTTATACGCTAAGCGCTCCGTGAAAGAAGGCTATGCCTATTCGGAAGACAGCTCAGATATGCAAGCTTTTGAAGAAGACTTTCCTTTTGTGGAAACTGAAGATCAACTAGCTGCTATCGCTGCCATTAAAGCTGACATGCAGGAAAAAAAATGCATGGATCGCCTAATTTGTGGCGATGTGGGGTATGGGAAAACGGAAGTCGCTATGCGGGCTGCTTTTAAAGCAGTGGTTGACGGTAGGAAACAGGTTGCAGTCTTAGTTCCCACCACCGTGCTAGCCATGCAGCATTATGAAAATTTTGTTGAAAGAATGAGCAACTTTCCTATCAATATCGCCGTCATGTCTCGCTTTCGTTCGGCCAAGCAAATGAAAGAGACCTTGGAGGGCATTGCTAAGGGCTCTGTCGATATTATTATTGGTACCCATCGTTTGATAGGCAAAGATGTAATTTTTAAAGATTTGGGGCTGGTTATCATTGACGAAGAGCAACGTTTTGGCGTTAAAGCTAAAGAACAGCTGAAAAAGATTAAAAATTCTATTGAATGTTTAACGCTTTCTGCTACGCCAATCCCGCGTACCCTCTACATGTCACTCATCGGAGCACGCGACATGTCTGTCATTAATACTCCCCCTCAAGATCGCCTGCCCATTACCACTCTCATCACGGAATCTAATGACGAAACACTTAAGAATGCTTTACTACGTGAACTATCTCGTAATGGTCAAGCCTATCTCATCCATAATCGCGTAGAATCCATCTATGATTATGCCGCCCGCCTCAAAAAACTTTTACCCCAAGCTCGCATTGTCGTAGGACATGGACAAATGAGCAGCCAAGAAATAGATACTGTTTTCCATGCTTTTAAAAGCGGCCAAGCAGATATCTTGGTAGCTACGACAATTGTAGAAAACGGCATTGATATTCCTAATGCCAACACCATTTTAATCGATCGTGCCGATACTTTTGGACTCGCGGATCTATACCAATTGCGTGGCCGAGTAGGCCGATGGAATAGAAAAGCTTATGCCTATTTTATGGTTCCCCGTCTACGTTCGTTACCAGAACTTTCGCGCAAAAGGCTGAATGCTTTAATGGAAGCGCAAGGATATGGTGGCGGTATGAAAATTGCTATGCGCGATCTCGAAATCCGAGGAGCAGGAAATATTTTGGGCCATGAACAATCCGGGCAAGTAGCTGCTATTGGCTTTCATTTATATTGCAAGCTACTAAAAAGAACTATACAGACTTTGCAAGGTAAAATATCCAGTTTACTTGTGGATACTAAAATGGATTTTCCCCTGCTGGACGCACGATTGCCAGAAGAATTTATTAATGAAGTTAGCTTACGCATGGAAATTTATCAAAGATTAGGAGAAGCCATCACCCATGAAGAGGTAGAGGCTATCTGGGAAGAAATTAAAGACCGTTTCGGAACACCTCCTGAAGCTGCTAGTTGGCTATATCATCTTACAAAAATACGTGTATATGCTTCTACGAATGGCTTTACCCTTTTAAAGCTAGATAAGTTTTGTTTAAGCTTAGAGCAGCAAAAAGGTAAGCAAACAAAAAATAAGCGAACGCTAATAGGTTCCTTTAAAAATGGTAAGCAGCTGGAGAGCAAGGTTATTCAAGCTATGCAAGAGATGTAGAAAACAATCTAAAGAAATCCATTAAAAGCTGGATCTTAATAAGGGACCTTATTCTCCTACTTTTTTATAAGCTCTGCCCACTTACGAACATTAAGGGTGAAGAAATTATGAGCTTAAAAGGCTGTTTTCTTATATGTTTTTAAGGGCAGCAGTAATCAATTCACTCAGCTCAATAGTTTCAGGAAATTCTTTCAAGCATTTTTTAATGGCTTGTTGAGCAATCATTTGATTATAGCCTAGATTGATCAAAGCGCTCATCGCATCTTTAATTTTCTGAGCATGTGGGTCAGTAGAGGGGTAGACAGCATGTTCTTCAGGATCAAGAAGCAGTATAGCTGGAATTTTATCGCGCATTTCTATCATCAAACGTTCTGCAGTTTTCTTGCCAATGCCTGGAACCTTGCTGATGGTAGCTATCTCATGATTATGAATAGCCCGCTGCAGCTCACGCCCTGATAGATGGCCTATAATGCTTAGAGCCATCTTTGGCCCTACGCCTGTTACATTCATTAGAGCTTCAAAAAGCTCGCGGTCCTCGCTATTCAAAAATCCATATAACGTTTGGGAATTTTCTCTAATGACAAAAGCTGTATAGAGCAAAACCTCTTCCTGTAGGGAGGGGAGTTTTGCAAAAAGATTTGCAGGAATTAAGATTTTGTAGCCTATACCCCCACTTTCAATTACAGCAAATAAGGAGGTCAATTGCGTTAAAGCTCCTTTTATGTAAGCTATCACTTCTCACCTGTTATTTAATATTAAATTTCCGCTTCATAGAAACTCTTACATTGGGCTGCATGAGCATGGCAGATCGCCAACGCTAAAGCATCAGCAGCATCCTCCGGCTTAGGAGGCTGGGCGAGCTTTAAAAGAAGTTGCACCATCTTTTGCACTTGTCCTTTGCTAGCGCTTCCGTTGCCTACCACAGCTAGCTTAGCTTTAGAAGGTGAATATTCAAAAATAGCAATCCCCTTTTTCTTGGCTGCTAAAATTGCAATTCCTCGTGCCATTCCAAGCTTGATCGCACTTTGCACATTTTTACTGACATACTGCGTTTCCACGGCAAGGGCCTCAGGGGAATATTGATGAATAAGAGCCTCTAGTGCATTAAAAATAACCAGATAGCGTTCCGTTAATTTGTAATTAGCGGGCGGGCGTATGCAACCATAATCTAGAACTTGATAAACATTTCCTACAACTCTAATAATTCCATATCCTGTAATGCGCGTGCCAGGATCAATTCCAATAATTATCACACATATCCTTTAATCAAATAAATTCTGGCGTAAGGGAGAAGAGGCAGGCCTTGCATCAAACAAAGAAGGTTGCCCCTGTGGCTCATCGGGAAGAGAAGAAAGCTCATTATCTAAAGAAACCTGTGCAGGCATCTCTTCCCATTCAGGAGGTTTTTTGGGCGTAACAACCTCAGCAGACATTGGAACCTCACCTTGCGATGTAATATCCTGGGCCCCTATCACATGACTTAAGCTAGCCAATAAGCTATGCATCTGCTGCTGCTTTTCTTCTAAAGTTTTAAGGTTTTCCTCCGCCTGTTGATATTTGGCTTCCCAATGGGCTACCTGGCTCTCTGTCAAACGAATAGTCTCCTGCAACAGCTGTTGAGTTTTACTTTCTTGCATTAACTGCTGTTCAAAAGAGTTTTGCCTTTCATTCATTTTAATTTTAAGCTGATTTAAATTTTCCTCCAGATCAGCAATCAGGGATTTTTGCTCTTCAATTTTTTCATTAAGAAGGGCAACCTCTTTAACTTTTTTACCCAAATGTTGTTGCGCTACTTTAATGCGCGCATCTTGCTCCTCTTGATAACGAGTCATTATAGATAAAGTGTCTTCAAGTCTAAATTTTTCTTGAGAAAGATAGGTAATTTCCTTTTGATCGGCTTCTACTTGCTGTTCTTTCAGCTTAAATAAATCTTGCTGCTGCTGTAAACTGCTTTCAAGCTCTTGAGAATGCTTTTGTTTTTGCTCCACTGCCTCCAACTGCTGCTCATGCAACAAATTCTCTAATCGTAACAGCTGCTCTTTGAGATCGTTTTCTTTTTTTGAGATTTGCTCAAGTGTGCATTGAAGGGCTTTATTCTCATTTTGCTGGGATACAATGGTCTCTTCACACTGCAACACTTTATTATAAAGAGCTATTTTTTCACTTACGGAATTCATGTAGCAGCTTTCGATTTCTTTAGCTTCACGCATCCCTTTAGATAAATCTTCCTTAATTATAGTGATCTCTTTTTCTAACTGATTAAAGAACTGGTCTTTCTCAGTCATAGAGGTTTCTAACTGTATTTTCTCCTCTTTGATTTTATTAAAAGCTTCTTTTTCTTCAGCTAATTTTGCTTTAAGAGAGCTAAATTGTATTTGCAAGGCATGAATTTCTTCCATTAATTCCTGTTTCTCAGCCTTTTCAGTGTTTAAAGCCTCTATCTGCTGATGGATGCGCTTCTGTGCTACCTCCAATTGTCCAGTAAGGTTGAAAACAGCTTCTTCGGAACGTTGAAAATCTTCTCTTAGCTGATTGAGCTCTAAATAGGCTTCTTTGGATCTCTCGTGCAGATGTTTAAGCACGCGCTCGAGTTGAGTGGAATGCTTTTGGATCTCAGCAAGCTTTTTAGCTAAAACATGATTTTCCATCTTTAAAGCATGGATATTTTTTGGCTCTTGCTCTAGCTTTGCTTCCGTGCCTGGTAGATGTTCTTGCCCTCTATCTTGAGTATGTTCTTCATGAATTAGCTCATAAATCTTTTTTTCTTGTTCTTGTACCACTAATGTCAATCTTTCTAGCTGTTCTTTCTGCTGTTGATTTTGCAATAAGGCTTCTTGATAGGAGTCTGCTAGCTCAGAAGATCTATGCAAAACAGCTTGATCATTCTCCCCTTTATGCTGAGCTTCTTTTAAATCGTCTGCCAATTGATCATAAAGAGCTTTAAGGCTTTTTTGTTGCTCTAGAAGAGTTATGTTTTCTTGGGTAAGCTTTTTATTATGTAAATGTAATTGATAAGCTGAGCTATTTTCCTGCTTATTTTTCTGATGAGCGCTTTCGTCTACAACTGAGCTGCTTAACACATTTTTCTTTTTGTACCTAGCTAACATATTCTTCAAATTTTCCATGCTTTCCTTTCTTTTATAGGAAGGATTACGCGAAGACTTGATGGGATCATTTGTTGATAAAAGCATAGCTTGTTCTAACTTCACGTTTTGAAGCTCCTTTTCCAGTTCATTACCTTTATCCTTTTCAAAAGCAAGATTTTGAAAGAGCCGCTGGGGCTCTTCATCTGAGTAAATGTGACGGTTGCTCAAAACTTACCTATTAAGAAATATTTGGACAGACACCTATTTTTGCTCTATAGTATATTCCTTTTATACTTAAGTTTCGCTTTATAACTCAAGAGATGCCTAACCAACTAAGGTTAAAAAGCATGAAAACCCCTTATTTCCCCTGGCCCTCTAAGCCTCCAAAGAATATTATCGTAAGAATGCCCAATTGGATAGGTGACGCTGTCATGGCCACTCCCCTATTAACCGATTTAAGAAGGCAATGGAAAGAGGCTAAAATTACAGTTATATGCCAAACACCTATCGATAGTGTACTTCAAAATCACCCTGATATTAACTCCATTTACGCATTTAAACGTCCTAAGAGCTGGTTAAACAAGTTTCATCATTATGAGGTTATCGATTTTTTGCAAAAAGGCCAATATGATTTAGGTCTTCTTTTAACAAATTCTTTCTCCTCAGCTTGGTGGTTTTTAAAAGGAAAAGTTCAAAATCGCCTCGGCTTTGCTGATGGGTTTAGAAGTCTTTTGCTAAACAAAGCTATACCTTTTCCGAAAAACAAGGAATTCCAGCATCAAGTTATTACGTATAAAACGTTACTCGGCCCTTTAGCCATTCCCGTTTCCTCTACGCCTCCCCAACTTTACGTAAGTACTCAAGAACTCCAAGAGGCTCATCATTTTCTCCATCGTTGCGGGATTGACCTTCAAAAAAATATTTTGGTAGGCATCAATCCTGGAGCAGCTTATGGCTCGGCTAAATGCTGGCCGCCTGAGCGCTTTAATAAATTAACGAAAAAGTTATTAGAAAACCCGAATGTTTTTGTTATTTATTTTGGCGATAGTAACGGAGTTTCGGTGGTCAACCAAATATGCCAAGACTTGCCTAACCGTGCAATTAATCTAGCAGGACGCACATCTATTCGCGAGTTGATAGCCCTGCTAAAATGTTGCTCTATCTTTCTTACCAATGATAGCGGACCTATGCACATAGCTGCTGCTTTGGGTGTACGTTTGCTAGCACTCTTTGGCTCTACTAATGAGATAAAAACAGGTCCTTATCCTCAAGGGTTGGTGATTCATAAACATGTCGAATGCTCTCCTTGCTACAAGCGTGTATGCCCTATTGATTTTCGCTGCATGACCAAGATCAAGGTGGAAGAAGTCTATGAACAACTTGAAAGATTGGTAAAAGAAAATAGCTGTTGATAAAAAAATAGCCTTTATTAACCTATTCCTGAGCCTTTCCTTAGGGCATAAGTCTAGAAAAGATTGTTAACAATTTATCGATTAATTTTCAAGCATGCAGTTTGCTTGAGAAATTAGCTTGGCGTAAAATAATAAGCTGCCAAAAAGCTCCTTCTCCCTTAACTTTTAAATTTTTTAAGAGGATTTGTTAAATCTTCAGCAAGGCTTTCTTGATGTTTTGCGCTTTCTTAAGAAAGAAAACAGAAGGCTTTAAACGATTTTTAAGAAGAAAAAGGCGCAAGATAAGCGGTAAAGATCGCTAGAAGATAATCAGATAAACTTATTTCCTAAAGGCTCTATAATGATTTTTTAAAATTTTTCCCCCTTACTTTTTTTGAAATATTTCTAAAACTGGGCTTTAAGCTAGGCATAAACGCAAAAAAACTTTCAAGATTCTGGCAATAATTTAAAAAATTTAATTAATTTGCCTTCTAAAAAAATGGCTCTTGAAAAATCTGTTGCCAAAGAATAAACTATTTTTCTTATCCGCGCATAAGGTTAAACCGTGTAAAGATAATAATCCGTCAAGCTGCTTGCTCCCTGTATGCCTTCAAATTTTTGAGACTACATGATAAAAGAGAGCGATCATGAGTAATAATTTTATTTTTAAGGAATATATGCATGAATTATGATAGGGCAATAGCCAAGCTCAATAGCATTCAACAGCCTCACCTCCTTAACTATTGGCATGAACTTAATGAAGCAGAAAAAAACCTTTTATTACAACAGATTGAAAATTTAGATATCGCTGCTTTTCATGAGCAGCAAGCTGTAATTAACGCACGCTTTCTTTGCGACATTTCTGTAGATCCTTTTCTAGATTATCAAAAAGTGGGCTCTTTAGAAGATGCATTACTTGGCAAAGAAGCGATCGAGCAAGGACGCTTGGGTTGCTTAATTGTAGCTGGAGGGCAAGGGACACGCTTACATCTAGAGGGACCTAAAGGTTTATATCCTATTAGCCTTATACGCCATAAAAGCCTTTTTCAGTTATTTTCTGAGAAGATTGTAGCAGCAAGTAAGCTAGCCCTTCATCCTCTCCAGGCAGCTATCATGACATCTCCTCTTAATCATGAGAGGACCTTAGCCTATTTTAAAACCCATGCTTATTTTCAATTAAGAAAAGAACAGCTGGATTTCTTTGCTCAGCCCATGCTCCCCTTTCTAGATGAGGCTGGCAACCTTTTCTTAGAAAAAAAAGGATTGTTAGCTGAAGGGCCCAACGGCAATGGAGCCTGCCTGCATCAATTTTGGGAGGAAGGTCTCTTAGCCAAATGGAAAAAAATGGGCATTGAGCATTTAAATTTTGTTATGATTGATAATCCCTTAGCCGATCCTTTTGATGCTGAGCTATTTGGCATGCATATTCGTAATCAGAATGATATTACTATCAAGTGTACGCTACGAGCAGATCCGGAGGAAAAGGTAGGGGTTATCGTCAAGCAGCATCAAAAAGTTCAGGTCATTGAATATACTGAATTCCCTGAAAGTGAACGCTATGCAAGGCTATCCGGCGGCTCTCTTAAGCACCCTTGTGCTAATATCAGCTTATTTTGCATCAGCCTATCATTTATTGAAAAAATTTGTGATAAAAAAATAAAGATGCCTCTCCATGCTCTTTACAAAAAGACACCTAGCTTAATCGATTCTTCCCAAAAAGGATGGAAATTTGAGCATTTTATTTTTGACATTTTTCCTCTTGCCGATAAAGTTCAAGCGCTACTTTGCCCACGAGAAAGATGCTTTGCTCCTCTAAAAAACTTGAGTGGTCAAGACAGCCCTACGAGTGTCCAGGATGCCTTGCAAGCTAGAGATCGACAATTATATGAGGAGCTTTTTAGCAAAAAAGCTCCTTTGGTTCCCTTTGAGCTAGCGCAAGATTTTTACTACCCCGTTCCTTCTTACGTGGACCAATGGAAAAACCATGCTTTGCCCCCTGAAGGCTACTTTGGAGATATCGGATGCTTGGATATTTGATGCCCTCATTCCACTTTACCCATCCCTTCAAACGCCTGGTTTCAGCCGGCTTTTACAATCAGTCTCAGTTAGAAGAGACAGGCTTTTTTAAATTTTTCGCTAGCGTAGGGATTAGCGATGATGATAAGTAGGTTTTTATCTGCAAATCGATAAGTCTAGAGTAAAAGAAAAAATTGATAATTTTTATGAAAGATATAATTTAGGTAAAAAATTATGAAAGTAGGATTCCTAGGAGCCGGAAGCTGGGGATATAGCCTGGCATCACTATTAGCTTCCAAAGGATATCAGTTAATCTCTTGGACCGCACGACCCGAGCTCGTTAAACATTTAACAGAAAAGCGTGAACATCCTTACTTGCCAGGCCATACATTCAATGGTAGCATGAAATTCACAACAGATATAAAAGAAGCTTTGCAAGGAGTTGATATGCTTGTTGAGGCTGTCACTTCAGCAGGCATTCGCCCTGTCTTTGAACAAGTTAAAACGCTAGGACTTCCTAAATGCCCTATCGTTATTACCTCTAAAGGAATTGAGCAAAATACAGGGCTTATTCTTCCTGATGTTGTCGTAGAAGTGTTAGGAGGAAATACTCGCCAGCAAGTAGCTTTTTTAAGTGGACCTAGTTTTGCTCAAGATGTTATACGAAAACTGCCCACCTCTGTCGTTGGCTCTGCTTATGCTCCTGAAGTGATGCGCATTGTTACCGATACTTTTACCACTCATACTTTTCGTGTTTATCCTAATCCTGATATCCACGGAGTAGCCTATGGCGGAGCCTTAAAAAATATCATCGCTATTGCCTGCGGTATGGCTGAAGGATTAGAATTAGGTCATAGTGCTAAAGCAGCATTAATGACACGTGGCTTACATGAAATTCGCAAGCTCGCTGTTGCTAGAGGCTGTAAAGCTGAAACATTAAATGGCTTATCAGGAATGGGTGACTTATGCTTGACCTGCGGCTCCTTGATGAGTCGGAATTTTCGTTTCGGATACCTTTTAGCGCAAGGGTTATCTCCCCAAGAAGCAGCTGTTAAAATCGAAATGGTTGTAGAAGGAGCCTATACCTGCGTTTCCACCTTACAGCTTAGCCATCAGCTGAATGTAAGTATGCCTATCACCGAGATTGTTTATAAGATCATTTACGAAAATCTTGCCCCTCAGGAAGCTGTTAAAGCTCTAATGCAAAGAACCATTAAGGAAGAACATCTTTAAAAATTTTCTCTAATGATAATGTGTGACCAAAAACTTAAGTGAGATCAAGCATGAAAGTCTTTACAGCACAGCAGATGAGGAATTTAGAAGCGCAAGCCTACCAAGATAACGCTTCTGAGGAATTTTTTATGGAACAGGCAGGCGCTAGCATTGCTCAAATGGTAGAAGAGTATCTTAACATCCATCAGCTTGCTAAGTATATTATCTTATTGTGTGCTAAAGGTAATAATTCTGGAGATGCTTACGTAGCAGGGCGTTATCTTTTAAAGAAAGGATGTAAAGTATGTGCTTTGCAAGCTGTTTCTTTAGAAGCAGGTTCCCCTTTATGTATCAAGAATTATCATCGTTTTAAGCAAGCAGGTGGAGAGACAAAAGATCCCTCTTTTTCTTTTCCTGAAGAAGGAGTTATCCTAGATGGCTTCTTTGGCACAGGATTTAAAGGCAGCCTACAAGAGCCTTTTGCTAGTATAGTAGGGCGTGCCAATACCTCTAAATTACCTATCTTAGCCATCGATATTCCCTCAGGATTAAATGGTGATACTGGGATTGCGGAAGGTGAAGCCATTCAAGCCACTCAAACTCTTTTTTTAGGCGCCCCTAAAAAAGGCTTCTTTATAAACGATGGCTGGAACTATGTAGGTAACTTACATCCTATTGACTTTGGGATGCCTAAAGAATTTTTCGATCAGGCTCCTACTGATATGATTATGCTGACTAAAAACATTGTGCAGCCGCTACTTCCTCCTATTAAAAGATGTTGGCATAAATATGAACGTGGTTATGTGACAGCCCTAGCAGGCTCTCCTCACATGCCGGGGGCTGCCCTTCTCTCTGCAAGGGCAGCCTTAACGGCAGGAGCAGGCATTGTACGTTTAATTCATCCTAAAGAAATGGAAATGGCACTTGCAGCTGCCCCTGTGGAATTAGTGCGGCAAAGCTATTGTTTGCAAAATCTAGAGGCTATCCTTGAGCCTATAAATAAAGCGTCCGCTTCTTATATAGGGCCTGGTATGGGGAAAACAGAAGAAGCCTCTTACCTTCTTAAATCTATCCTCAAGCATATTAAAAAACCTTGTGTCTTAGATGCAGACGCGCTAACTCTGCTATCTGAGAGTCAAGTACCTTTACCTAAAGGGCTAGTATTAACCCCTCATCATGGAGAGATGTTAAGGCTCTTAAGAGCGGAGCAAGGGCCTCTCGCCTCAGGAAAACTGCTAGAATTAGCTCAATCATTTACTAATGATAAAAATGTTACCTTGGTACTTAAAGGAGCTCCTACCTTTATTTTGCAGCCAAACTTGCCTATACATGTTAGTCCAAGAGGTGATGCAGGAATGGCTACTGCAGGGAGTGGGGATGTATTAACAGGGATAATTGCAGCTTTGCTAGCGCAAGGTTTACCGCCTCCTCAAGCCGCAATCTTAGGAGCTTGGTTGCATGCTGTAGCAGGTGAACAAGCAGCTAAAGAGAAAACCTCTTATTGTATGACAGCCTCTGATATCATTACTTACCTTCCCCATGCTTATAAAGAGCTCTTAAAATAAGGCGAATTGCCTTAACGTAGCCCTTCCTGCTAATACGCTTTTGAACTACTCTTTATGCCATCGCCTATTTTACAAATACATCTTTTTAAAATGGTGGTAGAGGAGGTAGGATTCATCGTATGTCCTTTTTATTTAGCCGTTTTTTAGGCAATATAAGGGGAAAAACACAAAACATACAAGAACATATCAGCAATTAGATCCTTAGTCTTTGAACTTGAAAAATAGAGAAATGTAAAAAGCAGTTAGAATCTCCTACCCCTTTAGCCAAGAAGACACCCCTTCGGATTTTAATATCTCTATAATGGACCAAGGTTCTCGATATCCTTAAAGCCTTCTAAGCATACCTATTCGTTTCTTTAATCTATTGGAGATGAAGAAACAAACTTTTTTAGCTAAATACGAAAGCGCTGCTTTATTTTATCTGGAATGTTTTGTAGCGGATTTCCATTTAACTTAGGAGTTAGCCGTTTTAATAGCTGTCCTATCTCTGGAGGAAGGGAGTTTAAGTGATTATTGTTTAAGTGAAGTTCAACTAGTCGGGATAGTTGCCCTATCTCTGCAGGAAGGAAGGTTAGCTGGTTTCTTTCTAAGTGAAGGAAGCGCAGCTGGGATAGCTGCCCTATCTCTGCAGGAAGGGAGGTAAGTTGGTTGTTGCCTAAGTAAAGATTATCCAACAAAAAAAGCTGCCATATCCCGGCCGGAAGAGAGGTAAGCTGGTTGCTGCTTAAGAGAAGATATTGTAGCTGAGATAACTGCCCTATCTCTGCAGGAAGAGAGGTAAGCTGATTGCTGTCTAAGTAAAGCGTTCCCAGCTGACTTAGCTGTCCTATCTCTGCAGGAAGAGAGGTAAGCTGGCCGTGTTGCAAGTAAAGTTTTTGCAGCTGAGAAAGCTGCCCTATCTCTGCAGGAAGGGTAGTTAGTTGGTTGTAGTTTAAGTTAAGCTCTCTCAACTGCGATAGTTGCCCTATCTCTGCAGAAAGGCACGTCAGCTGGTTTCTTTCTAAGTAAAGTTTTTGCAGCTGCGACAGCTGCCCTATCTCTGGCGATAAAAAAGTTAAGCCTGATTCACTTAATTTTAGGTGAGTGAAACTTTTATCTTGCTCTTTCATCCATTTGCTTAGTTCTTCTATATAAGCCTTTAGAAGCTCTCCTTTTTGCTTTAAAGGTAATGACTTAACATTTTCTTTGTTTAAGTTCTCCTTCCCTCCAGGCAGTTTCTGCCAGAGTAAGAGGCGATTAATATTTAAGAGATAAGAGGAGTAATTAGCCAGAGTAAAATATCTTTTTTCCTCAGTTATCCATTTAAATTCTAACCCTAAAGGAGAAAGAGTGCTAGCTAGAGTAAAGATTTGCTTAAAGATGGCATTGACTTTTGCTGTTTCAGAAAGCCTATCTTCTAGCTTATAAACCCTATCTAAAATAAGAGCCTGCTTATTAACATCTCCTTGAGGAATATGCACTTTACCTATTTGTTTATAAAGAGAAGGCATGACTTCTGTAGCCAGCAAATATCGCCATCTTCCACAAACGCTAAATAAAGAAGGGCTAGCACAAGCTTTTAAAATAGAGACTAGTATTTCGTTAGGTAGATGTTCAATGCTGGTAGAGGAGGAAGTATTCATTGTATGCTTTTTAAAATTAGCCGTTTTTCAGGCAATATAGGGGAAAAATCACAAAAAATACAACAAAATATCCAGGGTACGAGTAAAAAATATTTGATAAATCCCTGTAAATTTAGAATTACCTCCTTTTTTAAGAAAGCGCTAACGTTGTCAAAAAGAAAGACTACTGATAATAACTTTGCAGATTTTTCCTGATTCTCGAATGAGTAAGCGATGCATTAATCGTATAGTGTATTTGTTTATGATTACGCTTTGTGGATATCTAGCAGAATGCAATACCGTGGCTGACGTTGCTTATTTTGCAGAAATAAAAGCAGACAGGTTTACTGATCTAATAGGATTAAAGGTAGCTGTATCCTCTCCTCGTATGATACCATAAAAAAGCTAATGAAACCCAGGCATTACCCGCCTTGCTGGGAGGCTATTAATGTAAATGGAACGATTGTATTGATGGATACTCTTTATACCCCATATGGATATAAGTGATGAGTTTTTAAATAAAAAGGCTGGCTATATAGTAGAAAATAAAGGCAATCAAATTTATTTTAAAGCCGAAGCATATAACTTTTTTGGGCAAGCAAAAGCAGT
Organism: Neochlamydia sp. S13; assembly: GCF_000648235.2. NCBI lineage: Bacteria > Pseudomonadati > Chlamydiota > Chlamydiia > Parachlamydiales > Parachlamydiaceae > Neochlamydia > Neochlamydia sp. S13. The sequence goes on from NZ_AP017977.1 coordinate 1,940,138, forward strand.
TAATTACCAGGGGGTAAAAGGAATGACTCGGGAGGAAACTCACGAGAAAAATCATGGTCACATAGAAAGTCGCTATGTGCGTAGTCAATGTATTGGAATGGTTTCCTCAACAGGAGAAATGGCATTTGCATTCAACGATAATAAGGTTTTCAAAAGATTGATTAAAAGAGGAAAAAACACCTCAGGAGGGTTTTCAATGCTTTAAACTTCACTTGATTATCAATGATAAGAGAGAGGTTTTAGCTTTTCAGCTTAACTCCGGTAATGTTTCCGATGTTTCTATGGTCGATATCTTGTCAAAAAGCCGGATGGTAAAGCTATTTGGCGACAAAAGTTACCTTTCCTCTCAATTAAGATAAAATCTTATTAATCGTGGATTAGAGCCATTAACAAGCATACGATCGAATATAAAAACAAAAATTGATCTCTTTTTTAAGACAAAATTTTGCTAAAAAAAGATCTATAATCGAAACAGTAAACGATCAATTAAAAAATATTTCTCAACTTGAACATACTTGTCTTAAGATGCGTAGGAAATTTTCTAGTCAATATGCTGGTAGGAATAGCAGCTTATAGTCACTAGCAAAAAAAGCCTTCTTTGAAGTTTTTTGGCCAAAAAACAAGTGTCTTGATTACCAACTAAAAACTTGAAACTCAGATTTATAGTAAAAGATTGAAGATATACCCTTTAAAGCAACTTTGTAAGTATTGATTTTTAAGAATACAAATAAGCTTTTTCTAAATAGGGTAAGGAGGACAATTAAGGATGGAAAAAGGTAAGCGGTCACGGGGAGCAGAAACGCTTAAGTTCTTGATAATCAGAAGATAATGTAAATTTGAAAGTGCAGTAAATAGGAAAAACAGCTATATACAAGCATTTTTGACTTTGCAGAGGCCCGCAAAATTCCATCTAAAGCTAGGCTTACCCTGTGACCACTTACGGAAAAAGTTCTTGGGTGTAGACTTTAAAAACGTTGAGCCATTCATTAAGTTGTTCACGAATGGAATTTAATTAATCTAGATCCATTATCCCCTCCTTAATTAATAAACCTTACCTACATTAATATCAGAAATTTACTTAACGAGGTGGTATAGAGTACGCGCTTGCATTTTTTAGGGGATAAAAAAGCTGAGATAGCCCCAACTTATTTTTTACGACGACTTACTACAAAAGATTTAAGGTTTAACTTGCTGGGCAATCTTAATGATTTCTTCTAATATTTGATTAAAAGTAGTTTCTCCTCTAGCAACTCTTTCTAAAGTAGAGTTAAAAAGCTCTAGCGTGAGCATGATTAAACCAACGATAGAAAAGTAAAGGTTTTTATTGAAATCTCTTTCTCCGTAGAGCAGGATATAACGATAATTAAGTGTTAGATTTATCTCATCCATTTCAAATCCCGGAAGTTCAATCAAACGATTTAAATAACAAATTAGGCTACTCACTTGAGTAGAAGCTTGGGGGTGAATGTTGAAAGGAAAAACAGCGTGAAATTGAATGCGGTAAAAGGGATTGTCTGAAGAGTCAAGCCCTTGCATCAACTCTTGTTTTATAGCAGTTACCTCTAAAATTTTTTCCCGTTCTTTATCATCTACTCCTAGAAAAAGGAGAAGACGTGGATAGAAAGTTTGATCGGTAGCTTCTATGTAAGAGCAGTCAAATTTTTCGTCCATCAAAGCTTGTTGGAATTGTTTTAGAAATTTTTCTTCTGTCATTGTGTTTGCTCTTTTAAATAGTTAATGTATTTTTTAGCCTTAAAATTATTAAGCTGTTGCTTCATTAACGCTAGCAGTTCTGTATCATCCATTTTAAAAAAGTCTTTTAGCTTATCCATCAAAGCATTCTTATCCACTTGATCTGACCTCTTTTTAAGGGCTTGATAATCTATTCCCATTTTTTCTTTTAATATCTTTTGAGTTTCTTCGTCAAACTCGAAAGAAGAATTAGGCTCTAAAATTTTCTCCATAATAATCAAAGGCACATTCATCGCTTTCTTTTCAGCTTGGGTAATTAAGCCATTGGCTGTAGCAAAATCTGCACTGCCAGCCTCCTTCAAACGATTCTGCAATCGCGTAATTTTTCCTTCTTTTCCTATCCAGGATTCCACCTTCCGCTTTAATCGCTCTTGTTTTTGGCTTTCTTTTTCTAGCATTTTAAGCTGCCTTTCATGCTTTCTATCCAATTCCTCCATCATTTTTTCCAGTTGCGTTTGCTCCCCATAGCTTTCTAGCTCATCGATTTTCTTTTTCGTTTCTTTGTGTAATTTTTCAAGAGTTTTCCTTAACTCAATCGGATAAGCAGCAGCCTCCAATGTCTTTTGCTGCTCCAATAAGCCTGCCAATTGCTCATATCTGGCACTTGTAATTTTTAGCGTGTGTATGCGTTCTTCTTGCTTATTTAATTGCCAAGAACGGATTTTAGCAGGAAGCTGAAATACTTCAAGACGCACCCCCACTCCCTGTATCACACATTTGAAAAGATGAGGTTTATATCTATAAAAGAAATAAAGCCCTATACCCATTATTGCTATTCCTAAAACAAAAAAGCCTAAGCCAGGCAGAGCCATACTTGAGGAAGCTAAAGCAATCACGCCAGTAAGGGCTAGAACTTGTAAGGTAATCGCTAGAGTGGTGGAAAGACAAGCAAGTATAAGTTCTAGATTTGAGGATATAAGCTTAAAAGTAAAAAACTTCTTTTCACTTCTGACTTTTAATTCTGCTAGCGTTTGCAAACTATTTCTCGTCATGACATTGATGGTATCTTCGGTTTGATCAATATCTTCTATAAAGTTTTGGAGCAAGAAAGCTCTAAATGAAGGCTCGGTAATTTTTTTTTCAAAAGTTTCTTTATCTATAATCCCTTGCGTTTCGCACTCCATGCCCTTCTCTTCTAAATTATCTTTAATTTCTTCAAAAGAAAAAGTCTGAAATTTACGCAAAATTAGACGCTCTTCACGTTTAGCTAAAAGATCTTGCGCTTGCTGAAAAGTCCTAGGATCTTTGGTAAGCTCAAGCATCCAAATCTCATGAGTGGCTCTAGCTTTTTGAGCTTGCCATACACCAATCGTTTTCATCGTTATATCTAAGAAAGATAAGGTCCAACCTAAGGCTGTTTTTCCAGCAGGAATCGCCAGCTTTAATGCACTTAAAACCAAGCTAGTACTTTTGGCGGCTATAAAACTCGCTGAGAGAGTAAAGTTAATAACTTTATTTTTTAATTCCCGTTTTTGGGCACTAATAAACTTGCGGAGAATACTAATGGAGTCTTTAAGTTTTTCATCTTGCGGATGATGTTTAAATTCTTCCACTTTCTGCTTTAAGAGTTTTTTTGCCTGCTGATACTGAAGGCCTTGCACAATCAAAACAGCGCCTTTCCCGATAATTTCCACGCCCCGCAAAACCGTTCGTATAATTGACACGGGCAAGATAACGTTTCCTACTATTTCTCCTAATTTTGGAGGAATGCCTATAACGGGTGCTATATGGCCATAGGGTTCAAGAGCTAATTTATGCAGCTTATCAGGTGCCCATTGAGTTGCTTTATAAGCATTTCCTAAATGCCCTTCAATCTTTTTTCGCTTCTCAGTTTTCTTAATAAAACTATCTAAAGCATACACGTTTTCCTGCTCGGCAAACGTTGTTATAGGTTCTGATTCAAGCAATAAAAGGGTTTCTACATTCTCTAATTCCTGTTCGACTTGGGCTATTATTACTTCGGGTTCTGCCCTAAAAGGCTCCTCTTCATTTAAAACCTCTACTCGATTGATCACTAGGGTAAAGTCAGAAGGTTCTATTCTCTCAATAGAGCTAGAAGGAATGGCAGAATTATGCTTATCTGTTCTAGAAACTTGAGGCTCATCTGCCAAAGGGACGGTAGTTGGCAGGGAAGAAGACTTTAGAGCTTGCTGGGAACGTATAAGAGGAGGCTGCATGATTAATCCTTATGCATAAAAGATTTTTTTACTATGATGGAAAGTAGGTCGAAGCTCTACCACTGCTTTTTTATCACTATCTTGTGAAGCAAAAGCTTTTAATTTAGTTATCCAATAGAATAAATATTTCACAAATTGATTAAACCTTTGAATGAATTGAGGATAATTCAACTCATTTTTATCAAAATATTCAAATAGAACTAGAGAGCGCGTTTGTTCTACATACCCTAAGCTTGCTCGTCCTGTTTCTCTGCCGAAAAGATTGCCTTTTAAAGCCATTAAGCTTACCTCCCCTTCTTTTTCTAAGGGAAGACTACCTACGCTAGAATAGAGATAAAACCCCTCCTGATCGAGAGATTTCTCAAATGTGATAAGATAATGACCATTCATTAAAAGCGTGCAAAGTCCTGAGCTATCAAGCTGAAGTCTACCTAATTGTTTAGATCTCCCATATTCAAGCAGCAGATCTTCTAACTCCATACCCTTCCTTAATAAAAATATTATTAATTCAATTTTTATTATAACAAATAATAATTATTAAATTCAATTAATTACAATATTAATTAAACAATAATAACAAATGTTATCCACTTATTAATATTTACATATATATAAGCAATGAGGTTTTTTTGATCATTCTTGAGAAGTAAAATATTTGTAATTACTCAGATATTCGTTTGGTAGGCAAATAAAACTTTGAGCAAATTATAGATTTGCTAAAGATGATGATAGATGTAGAGGAAAGAGATAATACAAGTGGCAAGCCTTGGAAGAGTCTTTAACAACACTTGCAGAATTTGCCCGCCTTGTTTTCTTGCTGGAGAGTAGCTCAAGTATTCGACAAGTAATAAACTCTTATTCCAAGTGAACTTAAGAGCATCTAGGGATTTTCCTGTTTGGCTTTTTTGCACTCTTTAGATCTTGTCTGGCTTAGTTATGAGCGAATGCGGATAAAGCAGGGACGATGCTATATTTATGGAAGATTAAAAATAATGAACTTTATCTTCAATGGAGAATTCCCCAGAAACTAGAATCCATAGACACTCATATTCATGCAGCGATAGATTTAAGTGAACAAAATAAACTCCTGCTTATGCAATTTGGTGCAAAAGGTTAGATTGTCTGCTAAAAGTTTCTTCCCACATAAGACCTTGAAATTGTATGATATAGGTTGAGGCAGTCGATCATAAACTAACTTTAGCATTAAACTAAGGAGGTTTTTCTTATGCAAGTAGATTCCAACAACTCTGCAGCTCTTACATCCCAAGATCTTTCTACCACCGACTATGTGGGTAGCCATATCCTGCAAAAATGGCAATGGGGGGAAAATAAAGAAAATAAAGTGTCATTAAAAGTAGATGCAGAACATACAGATATTATAGGCACTAAAGTTATCTTTGGGAACCATCCTGAAGGCAAAAAAAAATATGAAGCGACATCAGAATTTACCATTAAAGCAAAGACAGCAGCACCTTTATTAATCGAATCCCCTGAAAGCTTTAAATTATTGGCCATAAACAGTGGAACAGATGGTCGCTTTAACGTCAAATTTTTACTTAAAGATAAAGTTTTCTTTAGCACTCGAGCTCCCACAATCTCTAATCCCCCTCCCTTGTTACCCGCACCTGAAATAATTACTAGAGGCCTCTCTTCATCGTTTGAGCCCTTATCACCCTCGATTATTGTGGTGCCCCCGCAATATGTCAATACCCCTCCTCTTCAGCCCTTTGATTTTTATTCATTCAATAATGCAAGAGATTTAGCGTTAGCTTATCTAAAGGGATATGAGCATCCTTTAATTCCTCGAATTATCCAGCATATGGTCGATAGCTTCCAAGAATTAACAAATCCTCGCGGCGATTTTGTCGAAGAAATCATGGTTATTATTGAATTACTTGAACCCAATCAAAGGAATAGCATCCTTGAGAGGCTCGTACAAAATGTTGATGAAGAGATTATTAAGACACCTCTATTCCTTGAAGCTCTAACAAGTTTTTTCCAAAATTTTCAGAGAAGCGCTTACAGGAAAGCAATTGCTGAAAGCAGAGATAGTGAGGCGTTAGAGAAAAAATTAAATTCTCATCCTTTTTCTACTCTAGAAGCTGATCATTTTATTAAGATTATGAATATGTTACTACACAGGCTTGAGGAAACTTCTTTAGCTACCTCTATAGCTAATAACGCAGATATATTAGTCACTCAATTAGAAGCTTTTAGCTCTCTTTTAGAAATTATGGAAATGACAGCAATACGGAATTTAGAGGAAAAAGATAGGGAAAAATTTCCTCACACTGTAGATCGTTATAGAAGGCATAGTAACTTAAGTGTGGCTTTCTTTGCAGAATATAGCACACAAATATTTAGATGCATTTCCCAGCAAACTAGCATATCCCCCTTTCTTCAAAGGGTAAATAAAATTTTAAATAATTTCAAAGCTCTTGCTAACCAAAATCCCAGTGAAACGGGTATGATAGATAAGTTTTTAAAAATTTTTGAGGTCCAAGAAGAAAACTCCTGGTACATTCAACTATTTATCTTAAGATATCTCTTCATGCAAGAGGATGTTTCATTTCTAACTGCATTTAAAGCCTATCTAGATACGGCTCTAAAAGAAAGAACCGATGATGTCATACAGCTAGCTTTACCTACCCACCATCCCTTCTTTCTAAAAGGATTGGTTGAGATCCTTCGTCAAATCCTTATTCATTATGCTTCTATAGAGCCAGAAGCAGGGAAGACTGCCATTCTCTTTTTACAGCAAATCTGTGGGGATAATTTTCCTGATAAACCTGATAAACAAGCCCCCCTCAAATTAAGAATGGATACCTTAATTGACATAGAATCATCTATTAAGCTACAAGAGCTTTATAGAAAACAACTTCGTGAAGAGATTATTGATTTCCTAAAGAAGTGTGCCGTCACCCACCCTGTCTATGCAATGCGACAAATAGCACAAGCAAGCCTTATATGCGAGCTTGAACCTAGCTTTAATCCAAATACAATGCCCTCTTCTGTGCCCAATAAGTTAAATCAGTTTCCTCATGATTTATTTAATGAAGCAGTCAGAAAAGTGGCTCCTTGGTTCAAAGGTTTTCAAGATATTAAAGCTAATACCCAAAATGATATCCAGTTGAAGCAAGACGAAAGCTATTATCTTCCTGTAGAAGCTAAAAAATCCTTATTTCGTAAGCCAAAAGAGTTAGCTAAAAAGATTGATAAATTTCTCCATAAACCCACGGATAAAGTTTTGCTTATCGAAGGAGCGATGGGATCGGGCAAATCTCTTTCGATTCGTAAGTTTGCGTGGGATTGTTGGAAAGAGGATCCTTCGCAGTATTATGTTCCTATTGTTGTCTCTCTACCCTCTTTAAAAGACCCTCACCAAATGGTGAGAGAAACCTTGAAAGAGCACCATTTGCAAGATCATGAATTAGAACTCAGAAAGATGAACATCCTATGGATATGCGATGCTTACGATGAATTAAAAATTGGTGCTAAAAGCAATCTTTATCAAATTAATAGGTTTAATCAATGGAGCCAATCAAAAGTTATATTTACCTGCCGAAGTGGTTATCTAGATAAAACAGATAAAGCAAATTTTTGGCCTTTCCCTGGAGATGATAGAGGATTAAAAGAACTCCAAATTGTTCCATTTACGAAAGATAAAAGAGATGCTTATTTGGAGCAGTACTTAAAAGTGTGTCGCGAAGAAGGACATCCTAGCCTATGGGACCAAGATGACTACGTAAAATATTTAGATGACCATCCCCAGCTAGTTGAAATTATAGAACAACCCCTCTTTCTCAGAATTATGGCAGACACCCTACCTCATATTGTCAACCTTCATAAGAAAACAAAAAAAGATCCGGAAATCGATTTTACAGAAAATATGTTTTTAGCTGCTAGCTTTTGTAGAATTATTTTGCGTGAAGAAGAGAAGCTTAGAAGGACTCGTCGCCCTGCTCATGAGTCACTTGAATGGTTACCCAGTAGAGTAGAGTATCTATCTTATTATATCAATGTCGCTCGTGGCATGCAGGCCTATGCATGGAAAGCTCATCCAGAACTCAGATATACTGATAAGAATAGGGACCAAACCTTCTTTTCTCTGGAGGATCCTATGGTTAATCAATCCTTAAGCGATGTAACGGATGGCCAGCTCAATGAATCACTTGCTTACTTATTTTCAGCTGGCAGACAAGAAAAGAAAGCAGAACAATTTCGTCGCTGTGGCCTTTTAATCGAAATTAATAAAAAATGGGGTTTTAGACATGAAAGCTTTTACAAATTTTTTATTTATTTGGACACTACTCAAGGAGATAGAGAACAAGTTGCCAGCCAACTTTCTGAAGATAAATTTGATTTCGGCTCAACTTTACAGCTAGCCAGAGTGCTGTAACAACAGCACTCTAGTAGAAAGAGGGATTTTTCTAAATGAAGAAAATTTAGATTTTCTTTAGGATGAATCCTTCTTTTTAGGCCATATTCCAGAAAGAAACGCTACAGACTTTTGATAAGCCTGTTGAAGAATATTTTGCTTGGTTGAAGATTCTTCGATATATTCTTCCTCTGCGCCTAATTGTGTTAAAAGTACTTTAGCTTCTGCCTCCAAAAAAGCTCCTTGTATGTCGAGGTTTTCTGCCTGCAAAGTTTGAGGAACTTGCCATAACATTTGAAGGGAAAGACCTTTAACTTCCCACATATAAACATGCGAAACATTCCAAAGAGCTAAATATTTTTTATCAGACGAAAGAAGTAGCTTTGCTCCCGAAAAAAAGCGGTTTAAAGGAGCCATTTTCAATTGGATGATTCTCTGCTTTGTCTCGATATTCCACAGATGAATCTTACAAGCTTGTTGATTCGTATAGCATGCTGCAATGAGAGAACGATCTCCAGAGACATCATAACTTTCTAAATAGATCTTTCTTTTGGGATTTTTATATAACTTTGTAAGACTCAGCCCGGGTAGATTCCACACAAGAATCTGACTAGAGTAAAGAGCAATAAGAAAGCGGTCATCTTTACCAAAAAACAATTGTGGAACTTCTTTTTCTTTTTGTCTAATGTTAAGCTTAATTGGAGAACTAAATGCATGAATCAGTGGAATGTCTTTTTCAATTTTAATTTGAAGTCTCCAAAGGAACAGCTCACGATCATTAGCAAAAGCTAGAGGAGCTGCATCAACAAAAGCTCGAGGAAGAGCAAGTGCAAACCGATTGCTTGTTTGCGTAGGTAAACTTCTGGGTAAATATCCTATGCTCCTAGATTCTAAAACGTTCCAAATTTCAATCTCTCTGTCTCCCTCTAGAAAAAAGCAAGCTAGATAATCACCCTCTGGGGAGATTGTATAAGCTGCGCAAAGAGGGTCACAAACCAGATCTAAAACTATATTGTTTGTATCTTTTTTTATGCTTACTAAGCGGATACGATCTTTAAAGTCATGAAAATCTGTTTTTTTATCGTCTTGTTGTAAGAATACTTTACGATCTGTAACAAGATAATTGACTGAAGGAGCAAAGGAAAATGAGTGGGAGTGAAAATTAATATTCCATTGATTACCAGTTAAAGTTAGGGCATTTTCCCACCACAATCCCTCTACCTTTCTTGTTGTCATGCAACGGCCATTGTGAGGGTTGTACTCACGCAAAATAGATTCTTTAGAAATAGTTAGAAGACGATTATCTTTTGAAAAGCAGGCATCCGATATAGAAAACTTGAATTGATCCATTTGTTTTGCTAAGAAATCTTGTAAGTTAAAGATTGCAACTTCATCAGGCAATTGAGCAAATAATAACCCTTGACTATATGAAAAATGAAAGTTTTTCATGTTCCCTTCAAAAATTGTGCCTTTATAGAGTAACTGATTCTTGTTTAGATCGCGGAGGCAAAATTTAGCATTTCCTATTACTCCTAAAAGGGGAAAACCTGGCCCACATATATAGGCAATCACAGAGCTTTCAATAAATTCGATATTTCTAAGTACGCGAGATTCTTCCGTAAATAACTCTCTCACTTTGTTGCCTTCGACGCTATAGGCAACAACGGTACTCTTGAATGAAAAATTTTGATGCTCGACGTTAAAGCCAAAGTCTCCACTTAATATCGAAACAAGCAATTCTCCATCAGAGGAAAATTGCATATCATGAACAGGGAGTTCAATTGTTAAGCTGTTTCCAACTTTTTTAAGGTCATAAGAAAAGACGCTGATTTCATTCGTTTTATCATCCAAACTTGCTAATAAAGCAAAATAAGCTTTGCAGGGAGACCAACAAATTTTTCCTGGTAAATGTGATAAAACTCCCTCTGCAATAGGTACAAGATATCTTTCATCATCGGAAGAAGTGATTTGCCATAATTTAAATTCATACTTGGAATTTTCATCTTTGTCTGCCACACTTAATAAAACCTTAGGATAATAAGGAGATATTTCAAAAAGAGATAAGTTTTTGTCATGGATTTGAATATCAATAGGGTTGACAAAATGAGGATAAGGCCAAACATTTATTCGTCCATTATGATGCCCAGTTAGTAATATTTGCTGTTGATCGCAAAAGGTGGCATTTAGGCAATTGGATAGTAAATCCGTAGAGATTGTTTTAATGCACTGACTTGTAGGGAGATCCCATATATGGATAAAGTCTTGCGAAACAGAAACGGCAAATAGCTCATTATTTGAGACAACGAATAATTCAACACCAGCATGTTTTAAGCTAGGTTTTTGCCCTAAACGAATATTTTCAAGGTGACATCCCTCAAGATTCCCTCCCTTTAAACTTGCATTAGTGAAGTTGCCATATTCTAAGTGAGCGTTTCTCATGTTCACATTTTCTAAAATACTACCCCTAAGATCGGCGTAAGGGGCATAGATGCCTTGCAAATTAAGCCCACTGAAAGAAAAATCAGCTGCTCTCAAAATGGTGAGAGCATTAGCAGCAGCTATACGATTGCTTGCATTATCTTTAGACCTTAAGACGATATCTAGTAAGAACCGTTGCCTTTCTTCTCGATCTTGCTCCTCATTACACCAATTAACATGTAGCCGCAAGCGCCAATCATCATAAGTAAAGCATTCTTGGTTTAGTTTATAAAAAAGCTCCTCAGCTTCTTGCCTAAGTTCCTTAGATTGAAGCAATACTTTAAAGCTGCCTGCTTCTTTCTTGATAGTCACCCCTACAGAAGGAGGATAATGGTTAAACAATCTTTGTAACTTTTCCTTATAAAGGATAGGAAATTCCCACTCTACAGGACATCTGATTGTACCCTTTGCGGTTTTTAGTTTAGCTTGTAAAGTCCGTATATGCTCTATATCTATTTTAAGGGAATAGGTTCCCTCTATCCATTTGCCCTTTATACAAGAGATCCTCTTAGGAACAGCATGAATAGGTTGGGCTGCTCTGTGATCAAAATAAAAACTTGTTGTATTTAAATTCATTAACTTTTACCTCCCTTAAAATATTTCTGAAATATTATCAAATAGTATGCATCAGCCTCTCTCAATATTTTGATTTAAGTATTACTCTTAATATTTAACTTTTTCTTTAAATTTTACTTCATTAAAAATTTTATTGATAAACTTGCATTTTTTTTATCTTTAATACTTGTTGACCCAGTGACCACGCTTAAGTCATCAAGAAGGGGTTATCGTTTGTAAGCCTGAGAACATAATACTTAATATAAGCACCTCCTACAAAAGGATTTAAATGTATTTTCTATCTCTGGAGTTGCTCAACAATCGAAGAATGATCCCTTGTTTCAGAGGCCTTGCTCAGGCAAAAAGTTGACTTGACGGTATGCTATACTCTCTTGCTATCTAGAATACAGATCACTTTTTGCTTTAAGTTTCTTCAATAATCTGCTCTTTTTCTTTCACTGGCTATTCTTTTCTTCCCCTTCCTACTAAGGTAGTTAAGTTTGCAGCTAATCGTAATTATAGCTGTAATCCTAATATTTAACGCAAGTTCGATTAGCGAGGCTTACATTTTAAAAGCTGTCTTAAGATAGGATTTAAAAATGCTCAAGAATGACATGTTTAAACGATAGCAGTAAGCACCTAAAGCACCCATAGGAGGAACGAATTTCAAAAATCTGGCCTCTTTTTATGCAAGAATTCTTCTTTGTACTAAAGTTTGCAGGGATCTTTTCAAGCTCGTAAATATAAGTACGAATGGAAACGAGAAGAGCATCCAAACTTTTCCCGAAAATAATAGTGGAAAATTTGCCGAGCTTGCCTGCCTGTAAGCTAGTAAATTTATTATGTAAAAGGGATTAACATTTTATCGATGGCTATTGTATGGATAAGCCTCGCTTTTGAATAAAGCACCTGAACGATTACCTTTTTTCTTTCCTTGTTTTGTAAATCGCCAGAATACACATCTTTTATACTATCCTTTGGCTTGAGGATTAGCAAACATTTGGATTTTCATCGGTATAGCTTTTTTTCCTATAAGGATTAGCTATAATTAATTCTCCTCCCCTATCTTGTTCTATCGATTGCAGGTAGGCTTTAAAACCTCGTCTCACAGCTCTTTTAAGCCAAGCTAGCCGCGGCTAAGAAATGGTGAAATTTTATCATCGCTGATCTGTCCATCTATAAGGGAAGATAGTCCTTTGGCTGTCGCCTGGTAATGCTGACTGATAAGAAGATCTTGTGCCAGGGCTTTTCTTTTTTCTAAGAAAAACAAGCTTTTATCATACTCTTTTCCACTTATCCATGTACAAAGTGATTGATAAAAAGGGAGATAGAAATCCACATTCAAAAAAAATAAAACTTTACCATAATTTTCATTTGTAACAAAATGAAGGGAAAAGCACTTTAGAGATAGTGATTCCACTTCAAAAATGAAACCTTATCCTAGGTTTTGAGGTTATTAAAATGAATGGAAGAAAGACTTTAAAGGAAAATGTGCCATGATGATGGAATCTACACAAGGATCTATATCATCATTTGAAGGCTACACGGAAGATCTCCATATTTCGGAAAGTGTGCTACAAGTGGGCGATTTGCCACTAGCGGAAAATCTTCGACAACTAGCCAGCCGCATCAATATTGTATGCCGCATCATTTGTCCGGGCAATCAAGGGACAGGATTTGTCATTGACAATGGGCTTCTCTTGACTAATCATCACATCATTCCCAATCTTGAACAAGCTCAGAAGGCTTGCGTACAATTCTTTTATGAAAGATCTAGAAAGACACAAGAAATTGTAGAAGTAAGATTAAATCCAGACGAAAGCGAGGGAGGATTATTTTTAACTAGCGAAACCCCAGACGAGGGATTTTTACCTTTAACAAAAGATAAGTTAGATTTCACCATTGTAGCCTTCCGTTTACCCTTACCACATAAGTTAGATTTTGTTCATAAAATGGGAATGTCAATATTTTCTAATGTTCAGCCAATAGAGGGAGGGCATGCAAATATCATTCAACATCCCAGCTTGAAAGAAAATGGAGTAATGCATTCTTTCAAACGCTATGCTTTTTGGAAAAATAAAATCAAGCAAATAGAAGCCGATAAATTTATTGTCCATTACGAGACTACTACTTTACGTGGCTCCTCAGGTGCTCCTGTAATGGATGATCAAGGCGATTTATTAGGCCTTCATCGTGCTAGGTGTCCTAATCAACAACATCAAAATTGTAATACTGCTATTCTAGCTTCAGCAATTGCTGCAGCTGTGCTTGAGAGAGGATACGGGCAAAAAATTAAAGAATGTTGTTCTATTTTTCAGTCAGAAGTTCGTTTAAATTTTCTTTCTCTCTCACAAGACGAAGATTTGCAAAAAGAATTGAACTACTATATTCCTCTAGATGCCAGCCGCTCTTTAAAGGATGAGCCAAAAGACTTAGAAGAACAAGTTGAAAGCTTTATAAGCAGCTCGAATAGAATCTTGCTAATCCTTGGAGAAGCAGCTTCAGGAAAATCTCTTTTTGTACGCTATCTAGCTCTAAAAAAAGGGAAAGCCTATGCATCTGAAAAAGATTTCCTTCCTATTTACATCTCACTTTCATCTGTGAAACAAGCCGATCGCGTTTTAGAAGAAGGGCTCCAATATATCGTCTCGCCAGAGAATCTTCCGGATTTTCTTAAGGAGAAGAAACTGTTATTGTTTTTAGACGCGTATGATGAAATGCCATGTTTGCGCAAAGAGAAAAAAGAAAAATTTATAGAAAAGCAAAGAAAACTTTTTAATATTTATCTCGAGAATAACCTTAAACTAAGATTGCATAATGATACCAAAATTATTTTCACCTGTAGGATAACCGATATACAGGCCGAAGATCTACGATATTTTTATCCCGATGGAAAAACTCCCCAAGGTTTTAATAAGTTGATTCTTGCCGATTTTGATCCAGGCAAACAAATAAGTTATTTAACAAAATACTTAGCAATACAAAAAGAAAAAGGCCTTTCTCCCTCGTGGACAGTAGAAAAGTATTGGAAGTATTTTAACAATATCAGTGGACTAAAAGAAATAGTAAAAAATCCTTTGCTTTTGTTTGTAACGGCTGAAGTCCTTCCTAGCATTGTCGAAAAATTTAAAAAAGAGCGAAGCAATTCTGAAGAGAAATTGCACCTCACAGAAACAAGAATTTTAGACGAATTTATTGTTCAACGCATCCTTCGAGAGTATAACCGGCAGACCGAAAATAGCCTACGACCCCAGTATAGTAAAGAAGACTATTTAACATTTGCCTTAGACTTAATCGCGCAAATGAGTAAAGAGGGTAAATATGTGATTTCCCGAACAGATCCTAGCCTGATGAAGAAGTTTCAACGGTTTTTTTGCAATTCTGAAGAAGCTATCTTTAAAAGAAAAGCCATTCCTTTGACATGCAGCGAAGGAAAGGAATGGAAATTTATACATGATAAATTTCGCGCTCATTTTGAAGCTATGTGGCAACAATTTGAACTAGGACGAGAAGAAGAAATCCTTGAACTCTTAGGTGTCAAAAAAGAAAGTTTTTAGAGTGCAAATTTAATAAAAAAAATCTCGTTAAAAAGCGTACTATGTGGCCCTATAAAACTTAACGAAGGAGTATTTTATGCAATTAACAAATCCTGTAATAAGAATGTTCGATCCTCCAGGAGGAGATGCTCTAGAGGACTTAGATGAAGAACAAAAAACGTTATGGCATCTAAGGATCTCGCAGTTATTTGATAGAGTTATACAAGGATACCCAAACTCTAACGATGGGCCCCGTCGCCAATTTTTTAATCCCACCCAAAGAGACCGGGCTGAAGACCTTCAAGAAGCGACCATTTCCTGGATTGGTTTCCCTAAAGCAGTAAAGTTAGAGCTTCCTACTGATCAAGCTCGCTGGGAAGAAGCTGATAGTAGGCGTGCGTATCAAGATGAATATTGTGAATGGAGTGTTAGCAGAAATGCGGAGGATAAAATCACTAAAGTGACTTTTACGTGCGAAGGCCCGGAATATTGGCGATTTCTTGCTCAGGTCAATCCTGATCAAGTGATCCGCCTTTATCAAGAACATGTCGATCCCGCCGTAAAAGAAGAAGATCTATTTATTAATGGTGTTTATAATCCTGCTAATAAATGGAACAATTCTACTTCAAGAGGTGCCATGCATCTTATTCAGCCCAATAACACCTTAAGTGCCGAAATCGAACTTGCCGCAGCAGCGACTATTGTAAGAAGAAAAAAGGGAAAAATTATTACAAATCAAGGACAACTGATTAAATGTAGCCAATATGGTGTTCCAGAACGTAATAGCGATCCTCATATCGGTGCTTCTGTTAACACCTTGGCTCAAAAGGGAGCTTATTTAAGCCTAGCAAATCCTGTAGGACTCTACTTTGATAAGTTTGAGCCTCATGGATGGCATACTCCAGATGAGGAACCGGCTACTAATTTCTGGAAAATCGTTAGAGGAACCTCAAATAGTGGCTTAAGAGCAATATTCGAAGTTCCTAAAGAAAAGAACTATGTAGTTGGAGATATCACCATCAACGGTGAAAAAATTAAATACGGTTCGCAAATTGCTGATTTTGTCCATATTAAACTTACTGCCATCATGCAAGAGGTAGGTCAAGTAAAAGTCGAACCCGTGGAAGGATGTAGAGGGCCTATTAGCTTGCTTCAGGGATTCGAAGAACCTTTTAGAGAGCCTATTGAACAGATAAATGAAATATTTAGTACCCAAAAACGTGTAAACTAAAATTTTATAAAAAAATTTTAGCTTGCCACTTACAAGTGGCAAGCTATATTTATTCCATGGAGGTTACTATGGTTAATATAGATACAACCCGTACCGCTTTATCACCTGATGTTTATCCCCAAACGGTTTCTACTTCTCTTGCCCCTAAACGCCATCTTAGGCGAAGTAATCAGGATTTAAAAACGGATCAAATTTATAGATTCATTATGGGTGAAGATTGCCAAATAACTCCTCTTGAAGAAGAAGAAAAGAATGATCTTCAAGATGCTTTTATGACACTTCTTCTCCAAAATAAAAAATTTCCTTTAAGTCTTAGTAAGCTTGTAGAAGAATTTGAGTCTACAAATGCGCTAAAAGAAAAGCACATTTTTCATATTGCTGAAGGGGGCCAAGTGGAGTGGTCTTCGGAGACAGCGCGCTTAGATCGAACTTTTCGTTTGGCTGTCTACTTACAAATGCATCAAGAAGAGCAAGATGTATGGATAAGCACGGGAACAAATATAGACGATACAGAGGATGAATTTCTGCAACTGATGGCTTGGGATAGCAAAAATCAAGCATTTAATTTTTATCAACGCAATGTCGCCTGGATTTGGTCGGGCAATTCTCATCATGCTATCTTCCCCAATACGCGTGGTAAAGGTCCTTTTTCGGGCCATGTAAATGGTAGCCCTGTGATGAAAGAATTAGAAGCTCCCTGGGTACACTGGCATAGTTCAGAAGCAGAAATTTCAGCCAATATTTTTTCAGCAGAAGATTCTTTTCCCAAGAGTTCTTTTTTCAATGACCGTAAAAAAGCCGATAATTTTGAAAAGATTGTAAAAGCAGGGATTAGCCGTTGGAATGCAGCTCGGCTTACTAAACCTGAACATTTAAAACCGCTTTTCCTTTTCCGCCAGATTCTTGATAATACAACAATTAATTTGAGAAGTACTAAAAATGAAAGCGAAGGGATAGAGGACGAGGATACGGTAAGATTACCTTTTACATTTTTTCTCAATACTCAAGCTTTTTCTGCGTTAGGATTAAATTTTCCAATAAAAGCTCCTGAAGTAAAAGGAGGGCTATATAAAGAGTGTTTAGAAGAGTTAGAGTTTAAATTACAAGCGGAAGATTTTACTAAAAAAGGAGATACCCATTTTGCACTTGTAGCCCCAGAGCCTGCTTATGAAGATTATGACTTATTAGGAAAATTAATTGCTCAAAAAATTATCGATTCTAGACTAGCAGCTTGCCTTCTTATGGTTGACTTTCCCAATTCGATTTATTCAAATTCCCGGAAAAAGCTTTTGGACTATGTTACTGATGATTTAGAACAGCTAGCAAACAATATTGTTAACTCTGAAGATGCAAAAAAGCCACACACTCCTGAGGCAGAGTTTACTCAATATTGGGAACAGTCTAAAGAAGAAGGGTGGAAGCAGCTGTTTACACAAAGAATAAAGCAATATTTTATAAAGCTAAAAGAACAGATGGAAACAAAAGAGGGCTTTAACGGATTAATACGGCTTTTAGAATATCGTAAGGCATTGTTTAGACACCAGCCTATCTATGAATTTGATTTAACTCTGCCATTTACGAATATTTCCAATCAGGTTTCTCCTCTTAAAATGAATGAAGAGGGCCAGGTCGTCACTATCGATGCCTGTTTCCACCTTGAAATAAATCTAGCGAATTCATCCATGCATGTTGAGCAACAGCTCACCCTCAGTGGTGGAAATGACTAATGTGCTTAATGTACGCATCACTAGTTTTGGGCATGTAAAGTCGTCCTATACTTTAACAGGAGAATGGGATAGAGGGACTTGTACTCTTAGCCTAGATTTAGCTAAGCTTTGCCAGAGCAAGGCTGAATTATTTTTACAAGGTGGTAGTAGTGGGATCTCAGCTGAGATCAAATGGCATGTCCCTCTCGTTTCTTTAACTAAACTTCGAAAGCTTTTTCAAATGGAGCCCCTTCCTCTTACCATTAAGGTAGAGAAAAAAAATGCTTTTTGGAGAGTACATTTTTATTCTCGACAATTAAAAGATGAAATCATCCACGAATTTGTTACCAAAATTAATCAACACTCATTCGTTGAAGATAAAACTCTTATTGTAGCTCATGCGGATACATTAAATTTAGAAAGAATAAAAATTTTTCAAGGCATTATCAAAGGCACACGCACACATCCTGAATGGAGTATTGCCGCTGCTAACGCTATAACAGTTTTAAATCAGGCAGGTGTCTCGTTTGATAATAAAAATTTAGAGGATATAAAAATCAGCGGCGCAGACTTAACAAATGTGGTTTTCAGAAGAACAAGGCTTCGGGGAGCAGATTTAAGAACTACTACTTTAAAGGGTGCTTATCTGGAACAGGCTGTTCTCTATGAATCTTATCTCAAAGGAGTAAATTTTAAACAGCAATCTTCCCTTTACCATACTGAATTGCCTTTAATAGGCCCTAAAGAACCTATGGTATTTCTCTATGACAATGATTATTTTATCTCTGCAGACCGTCATATCTATATATGGGATCCTTTAACTTTGACAACAAAGCAAATTTTTAAAAGGTACAGCGATGACTGCATCGCTTTTTTAGCTTTGACTTCCTCCCATAAGTGGCTAATTAGTGCCAGTGAATGGTCTTTAGGGATATGGGGGCTCAATCCCTATCTAGCTTGTGAAGAAGAGATGAAGGTTGAGAACTATCAAATTATAGGAATAAAAATATCAGAAAAGCATCTAGCCGTCTGGGGTAAAAAATTCGATGAAAGTTATACACTATGCCTCTATTGCTTAGTTGAGCAAGAAGAGAACATGATAATAGAGCCGCTTCCTAAAACTGACCATGAGAAGGTACCTATTCTAGATGTTACTCTTTCGGAAGATGGCAGCCAGCTCATAGCGGTTTATCCTAATGAAATACAAATAAAAGATATAACGACTTGGCAAACAATTAAAAGAATTCCCTTAGAAGAATTGGGTCATCGGTATTTATTCTCTCCCAATAAAAGGCAACTTGTTTGCCTAAAAGAGCATAAAATTTATTTGATAGATTTCTATAAAGAGGCTAAACCACTACAGATTGAGGAAGAAAATTTTAATATCACTCATATTAGCTTCTCTAATGATGGTAAATTTCTTCTCTATGTCGTCAATAGTACGGCTGTCTGCCTTTATAACTTAAGAAGAAAGCGTCCTTTGTTTAGATCCGAGGTCTCATTAGAACCTCTCATTTCTTTAGCTTATGCTGAAGATTCTTTTATATTCGCTGATATCTCTCGCAGGATAAGTCTTCAGCCATTAGAAGAAGGATATTTAATGGAAAAAAGCCTGACAGGTTATATCACTCATGTCAGCTTTAATGGAATGTATGTTTCTCTATGGATAAATAGTGGCGTAATTCTTAGATATGAGAAAGCTACAGGAAAGATGAAAGATCAATCGACAGAAGAAGAAAAACAGCAAATTTTTAGCGAAGTAAAAGCCTTGTTACAGACAGACAATACGGAGAGACTTACTTCTCTACTCTCTGCATACTTTCCACTTCTTTCTCCTACCTACTTTAGGGATCTTGAATTCATCTATTTACACAAAGAAAAAAATATCATTAAAGCCATAGCTATGTCAGCCGATAGATCCTATATAGCCTATCTTATCTGTAATAAAAAAATAGTTATTTGGGATTTTAAACATACAGAGATGATAGAAGAGCTTTCAGTTGATTTTGAACTAGATACAAGCGATGAAGATACTGACTTTCTGATGACTTTAAGCGGAACAGAAAAAAGTTTAACTTTAGCTCTAGCTTTTAATCCTTTCAATTCTAAAGTTATGCCTTGTATTTATGTTTGGGAAATGGAATTAGAGGGAAAAGCTAAACCCCTAACGACTAAAAGTTGGAAGATAGAACATAATATGGGAGTTAGTATAAAAGCCATTCTCTTCTCTCATACTTCTTCCTATCTGCTTGTATGTACAGTTCAAGACAATGCCATCCGCAAGTGGGATATTTCAAAAAAAAAGCCTGTTTTAGAATTTTATCATATAGACTCAATCATAAGCTTTGAGATTTGCCGAGAGCATCGTTGGCTTATCACTACGAGCAGGGATAAAACAATACGTTTTTGGGATTTAGCCAATGGAAGTCTTCTTTATTCTTTAAAAATAAACCATGATATACAGCAAATAGAGCTTGCCCCTGAAGGCACGCACTTAGCTATATGGGGCACCGGCAGCTTCTCGCTTTGGGAGCTGGATATTATAGAAAAGACTAGTCATCCTAATCCTCGCCTGTTGTGGAGGTTTCCCCATCTTCTGGAGGCTAGAAACGCTATTCTCCATCCTAAAGGACATAAAACAAATAGTTTTATAGACGACTTGGGTGAAGGCAATCGTAAGCTCTTGATCCAAAAAGGAGCCAAAGATAAATAATCTTATTCAAAGCTATCCCTTCCATAGCTAGAAAATATTAGACCTCTTTCGAAATTTACCCCCTTTAATCTAAATTACTCACCTTACGCACAGAGGAGTTGAAAAATTACTCTAAAAGCATATTTTTTCTTTGAAAAGAGAAAAAAAAATGAATCTTGATCTTCTTGATATTTATACAGATTATCTTATCAGCCAGAACCCACAAGCAACAGCCACAGGGCTATCAAATCTTTTAGATGGCCAGATTAGCCATCACAAAATCACCCGTTTCCTCAATAACAATCCAGGCGGATCCAAAGAACTATGGCAGTATGTTAAAAAGCAAGTGCGCCATCTAGAATAAGATAAAGGCGGTGTATCGATTATTGATGATACGATAGAAGAAAAGCCCTATATAGATGAAAACGAAATCGTCTGCTGGCACTTTTCTCATACTCAAGGAAGATGTATAAAGGGAATTAATCTACTTTCTAAGCCTTATTAGCTAGGGTGATTACACTTTTCACATCGGCTTTGAAGTGATCAAAAAAGATATGCATTTTTGCGATGTGAAAACAAAAAAAGAAAAAAGGCAGTCATCCCTTGTCATCCGTCATGGTTGGTGACCCAGGGTCGGCAGTTTTAGTGACCCACCCCCTCGTCACCTTTAGTGACCCACCCTAGCTTGGATTTTTTCTTTACTTCTCGGTTTCTTTATTTTGTTTTGATCTTTTATGGAATTGTTCCATACGATAACTTTTTCCTTCAATCACAAGCTTTGTGGCTCTGTGAATCAAGCGATCTAGTGCTGCACTACCTATTAATGCATTGGCAAATATTTCCTGCCACTCTCCAAATTCTCTATTGCTGGTAATATATGAACGTAAATGCATAGCAATTTCTTGGCCTGCATGGAAAATTTTAAGAGAGCTTTGGCTAGCACAAACTTGTACTTCTTTGCCTATAAAAGCATAAGGAACCGAATACCAAACTTTATCAAAGCGCACTCTCCAGTCTTTGCCTACAATTGCACAATACCATTCCAAAACATCCCAACGGCAACTTGGAAGGGATTTTAAATGCTCCTTTTCTTCTTCAAAAAGATCTTGAGGGGTACGATCAACACCCCCAATTTTACGTTTTTCAGAAACCTCGCAATTCCATTGGTCAAGAGCTTTCTGAAAATCATCTTTAGAAGGCACTTCGATGCCTTTTTGTGCTTGACTTTCTAAGAAAAAGGAAAGGAAATTTCTCTTGATGTATTTGATGTCGTTTTCTACCCCACCTTTATGTTGAGGCTTGTAAGGAATGCAAGGGCTGATGATGAATGCATAGTGTTCTGCTAATTGCTGATAAGATCTGTTGAGTAAAGGTTCATGCAAAGAAGCTTTTGTCACCCCAGCTTTTAGATTATCGATGACAATTTTTGTAGGTACTCCACCTAGCCATTCAAAAGCATGGATGTGGCAAGCTAAAAATGTCTTGGTGCTTTGATCAAAAACAACTTCACGATAGGCTTTGCGTGAGTGGCGGAGCCTTAAAGAAAAGACCCAAGCGCGACGATTTTTACCACTTTCAGGGTCAAAACATAAACCTAGATAACCAAAATCTACTTCCGCACATTCACCGGGAATATGCTGTCTGATCATTATAGGTTGAATTTGTTTAGGAAAGTGTTGATGGATGAATCTTCGTACAGTTGATTCACTGCACATGATGTGCTCTTGAATAAGCTTATGAATGACCACAAAACTATGGTCTTTTGCTAACCAGTCTTTAATTAAAGGTTTAAAAGGATCTAAGTCATGCGATTTTGAAGATTTTTTTAAATTAAAAGCGACGAGAGCCTGGTGAATTTCATTCTCAGAAGGGATAGATCTATCGTTAGATAGCCACCCGCTGTTGTTTGCAACTTTATTGAGATTACGGATAATCGTACGATGAATACCGGTATCGCGATTAATAGAGCGAATGCTTTGCTTTAATTT
The DNA here is from genome assembly GCF_000648235.2 of Neochlamydia sp. S13. Classification (NCBI taxonomy): domain Bacteria; kingdom Pseudomonadati; phylum Chlamydiota; class Chlamydiia; order Parachlamydiales; family Parachlamydiaceae; genus Neochlamydia; species Neochlamydia sp. S13. The sequence continues at coordinate 1,962,631 of NZ_AP017977.1, forward strand.
TAGTCGAAAAATGACTTGTTGTAATTCTATCATATTTCTCTTCCTTGGCATAAAATCTCCTTTTCGAGACAAGATAAAAAAAGATTGTCCCATGAAGATTTATGCAGTTTAAGAGAAATAAAGAAAAAAAATTTTGGTAGCTAGGGTGGGTCACTAAAACTGCCGACCCTGGGTTGTCAAGCGACATGATAAATTGGCCCCCTGGCGACATGAACTTTTGACCCCCACCTCTGGCCGGCGACACCAACAATTGACCCCCAGCCATAGCAAAATTTGCCCCCTCCTCCACTAAAATTGGAGAATGTAAAAACTATGCAAGAATACAATTGTTCCCTGGATAATTTAAATCCTCAAGGGGAACTTATGAAACAACAAGAAGATGTGGAGCGTATGCTAACCTTGCATACACTTGGATGGGGCCACAAACGTATTGCTAAGGAACTTGGTATCAGTAAGAACACTGTGAAAAAATACCTGAAACAAAAAGGCTGGGTTCCTTATAAAAGTCCAAAACGAAAAAAATTTACCTCTGGACTTGAAGATCGAATAAAGGAATACTTTTTTATTCATAGAGGAAATGCAGACGTGGTTCGGCAAGAACTTTTAAAAAACCATTCTCGCCATATTTCTCTTCGCACTATTGAACGAGCGGTAAAACCTTTTAGAGATGAGCTACAGGTAAAAGCTCAAGCCACCCTAAGATTTGAAACACCACCAGGAAAACAACTTCAGATTGATTTTGGTTCCACTCGTCTATACATTCAAGATAAACTTACTCAGGTTTTTTTGTTCGTTGCCACCCTTGGTTTTTCAAGAAGAATTTACGTTAAGCCTTTTTTACACCAACAACAATCGTCTTGGTTTAAAGGAATAGAGGAAGCCTTTTACTATTTTGGCGGTACTACCGAAGAGGTGCTTGTAGATAATGCTAAAAGTTTAATAACTAAACATCATGCGCTTACAAGAAAAGTCCAATTTAATGAGCGTTTTACTGCTTTTGCAAATTACTGGAAATTTTGTCCTAAAGCCTGCGCTCCTTATCGTGCCAGAACAAAGGGTAAGGATGAGAGAGCTATAGGGTATGTTAAACGCAATGCTATCGCAGGGCACAAGTTTGCTAGCTGGGAATCTCTCGAAAGTCATTTAGAGCATTGGATGCACAATATTTCTGATCAAAGGCTCCATGGTACTACGCGTAAAATACCCTTGAAAGTATTTGAAGAGATGGAAAAAGATGCTCTTCGCCCTTTAAAGGGAAAACCACCCTTCCTGCAGATTCGAGAACTTGACCGAATCGTTCATAAGGATGCTTGTGTGGAGATCGATACGAATAGATATAGTGTTCCTTGGAAGATAATCAAGGAACGGGTCTTTGTTCAGCTAATAGAAAATGAGGTTCGCATCTTCTATAAGCAAACTGAAATTGCTCGTCATGTAGAATGCAAAGGAAAATATCAAAATATACTTAATCCCGAACATCTTAAGGGAATTGTAGGAACCTTTCGGCCAAAAGAGCATGAAGAGATTAAGTGTGTAGAAAATTTAAATTTTATGGATGCAGAGCTATCTAGACCTCTTGCGGACTACGAAAGGTTAGTAGGAGGTAGCTGGTCATGATAATAGAACAAGATAGGCTTGATTCCATGCTAACTCGGCTAAAGCTTTTAGCGATCAGAGATAGCTTAGATTATTTGCTCGATCAAGCTATTGAGCAAAAATTGACACTCAGAGAAAGTTTACAATTGCTTGTGGAACATGAATTATCCTGTAAAGAGGAACAACGGATTAAAATGGCGATAAAGATTGCCAAATTTCCATGTGTTAGGACATTAGAGAATTTTGAATTTGAGAGCCAGCCAACACTGGATAGTAGACAAATCAAAGAACTTTCTGCTTGTCGTTGGATTGCCCATGGGGAAGCCGTGTTGTTTTTGGGGCCTCCAGGTGTGGGGAAAACCCATCTTGCTATTGCATTAGGTAGAGAGGCCATTCTTAAGGGTTATTCCACATTATTCATTTCAGCAACGGCTCTTCTTACTCGGCTTTCGAATGCTCACAAAAAAGGGCAATTAGAAGAAGAATTATGTCAGGTAAGTAAGCCTAAGCTCTTAATTGTTGATGAACTTGGCTATTTGCCTTTTGAAGCCGATGCAGCTCATTTGTTTTTTCAGCTTGTTTCTAGACGTTATGAAAAAGGTAGCATGCTCATCACAAGCAATCGATCAGTAGGAGAATGGGGTACAGTTTTTGGAGATAGTGTAGTAGCAACAGCAATATTAGATCGTCTTCTTCATCACAGTCAGGTGATTACCATTCGTGGAGAAAGTTATAAACTGCGCGAAAAAATGCGTTCGGGACTTGTAAAACGTGGCGAGCCAACGAACGAGAAAAAATAAAACTAGGAGGAGGGGTCAAATATTGCTATGGCTGGGGGTCAATTGTTGGTGTCGCCGGCGAGAGGTGGGGGTCAAAAGTTCATGTCGCCAGGGGGTCAATTTGTCATGTCGCTTGACACCATGATCGCTTACCTTCTTTTTACGACCTAGATGTTAATCAAAATTAACTTGCAGAAGGAGGATTATATCATTTGATTATATTTATTCTTGGTAAAAATAAAGCTCAATCCACTATGAAGTAATTTTTAATTGGAGAAATTAAGATAAAAAGTTCCATGCATTTTTTCTCGCGGTATTCCACCCCTCAGTAGCGGTATTCAACCCATCAGTAATTGTTTCCCTCACATTCTCTACACTATCATTAACAATTTTTCTCACCGAAAAAGTAGGTCTAGGTGTGTCATTAGTGGAAATATTTTCTAATTCATTTATTATGTTTTCACTCCTAGACTTTTGAGATAACTCTTCTGGCAACCTCCATTCATTCCAAATTTCTAATACATAAGACCCATATTTTTCCATGTAAAACTTAAAAAGTTTCGGCTCTAAACGAATATAAAGATATGCTATAATAGAGCTATGAGCACACGTCCCACCGGTTTGCTGGGGAGGCTGCCTCATGTTATTTTTCTGCTCTATAGCACTACTTATCAAAGGCTTAAAGCACTCATATAGCTCATTGATATTAGTACTTTCTTGGATTAAACATCTGTAATTTGCTATGCTGTTAAGAATGTCTAGAAGAGATTCGTGAGTGATTATTACATCTAAATTTAGAGCACACGGGTGTCCTTCGTATTCCTTTGCTTTTTCTCCCGTATTAATTAACGTTACTTTAAAATGTTTGGTGCTTAGATATTCAATTTCTATCATTAAAAGATGGCCCTCAGAAGCACGGCTACTTCCAGGATTTTTCCGAAGATAGCCTACAGGAAAGATAAAGGATTTATTATTCTTCAATTCCTCCCCTATTACCTCAATATAACGTTTAATTTCAGCTTTGGTTTGCGAAGTAAGCTGGTCTGGAGTAGACTTTGAACTGTATTTTTTTGCCATTTCCGCATGCATAGAATATACCAATTTTGTACGCTTACTAGACGATAAAAACCTGGCAAATTCACGGGCTTTTGTCAAATTGTCAATAATTATCTCTAGAGCCTTTTCATAATCTTTTAATTTCTGCTTTCTATTTATAATCTCCGAAGTTTTACACTCATGCTCTGCCTTTTGTAGTTTCGTTATAGCTCCTCCTTCAGTATATGTATGACGCAAAAGATCTACTTCATTTTTCTCTTGTGCAGCTAAAATATCTCTGGCAAGTAGTTGACAGGTCGCAATAATATAGCTTAAAGATATAACATCTGTTAGTCCTTTACCTTTACCTTCACCTTTCAATTCCTCTGCAATAGTAGGACTTTTACTAGAGATTTCATATGGAGGTAAAGGAGAATTTTTAATATAATCCACATACTTACGATAACTTCGAGAAATTTCCTGAAATTTACCCCTTCTTTCATTACTTTTATAAAGCTTTTTTAAATAATCGTTAAACACGCCTTGCATATTCTCAAGCATGGAAGTAACATAATCTTCTCGTCGGCAACGTTTGGGTATATACCTTTCCTGGGAGATTGTAAATGGATAACTGGAATCATCTCTGCCACTGTCAATCTTTAGCATTAAATAGGATCTCCCTGTGAAATTCGTAATAAAGTTATTGTTTCCGTCTGAGTTCTTCCTTATAATTTCAAAAAATAAGGGTAAACTTTTATATTCTTAGTTATTTTATAGGCTTAAAAAATAATGCATCTTTAATTTAAAAATCCCTTATTAGAAAAATAGCTACCTCAAATTAAAGTGTTTTTGAGGGCCGAAAATCAGCTAGCACCAAGTTTTAATTACCCATCTTAGTATGCTCAGTTGCATGTTCTAGGTTGTCTTGTTCTTGGCAAATCTGCCCTAGATGATCATTTATCTGTGCCACGATAGGATGGTTTTCGCCATAATGCTTAAGGCCAATAGCAAGCGCTTTTTTGATATACTCGGCCGCCTGTGCTAAGCTACCTTGTTGGTAGATTATTGTTCCTAAATTATTATAATAAATTGCTAACTGAAGAGGATTTTCATTAGGAAGTTTACGGATAATATTAATCGCTTTCATGGTATACTTAGCCGCCTGCCCTAAATTGCCTTGTTCTTTATAAATTTGCCCCAGTTGGTTGTAGTCTGCTGCCACATCACGATGATGTTCCCCAAAAAGCTTAAGGTTAATATTAAGAGCTTTCTTAATGTGCTCAATCGCCTTTCCTAATTGTTTTTCAATTTTGTAGATCATCCCTAAATCACTATAAAAACCTGCCAAAGTGGAATGATTTTCACCAAAAAGCTTAATATGAATGTTAAGAGCTTTCTCAATATGCTCGGCCGCCTGTTCTAAGTTACCCTGTTCTAGGCAGATCTCTCCTAGGTAATTATTTAGTTTTGCCACATTAGGATGATCTTTACCAAAAATCTTAAGTCCAATAATAAGAGCTTTCTTGAGAAGCTTAGCCGCCAGTCCTAATTGTTTTTGATCTTTGTAGATCATCCCCAAATTGCTGTAAAAAAGTGCCAAAGAGGGATGATTTTCACCAAAAAGCTTGTGGCTAATGGCTATCGCTCTCTCAGTATACTCAATCGCCTGTTCTGGTTTGCTCTGAGTATGATATATTTGCCCCAGATTATTATAACGAAGTGCCACGGTATGATTGTTTTCTCCATAAAGCTTAAGGCTAATTTCGAGCGCTTTCTTGGTATAATCAGCGGCTTGTTCCAAATTATTTTGATCCCAGTAGATTGCTCCTAAGCTGCTATAACTTGTTGCTATAGTGGAATGATTCTCGCCATAAAGCTTAAGGCCAATTTCGAGCGCTTTCTTAGTATACTCAAAAGCCTGCTCTAAATTACCTTGTTCTCGACAAATCTTCCCTAGATTATTATTTATTATTGCCACAATAGGATGGTTTTCGCCATAAAGCTTAAGGTTAATAGCAAGCGCTTTATTGATATACTCAAAGGCTTGGTCTAATTTAGCTTGTTCCCCGTAGATTTCTCCTAAGTTGTTGTAAATTATTGCCACATGAGAATGGTTTTCACCATAAAGCTTAAGGTCGATAGCGAGCGCTTTCTCGGCATACGTAGAAGCCAGCTCTAAATAACCCTGAGTATGGCAAATTTGTCCCAAATTATTGTAGCAACTTGCTACAGTGGAGTGGTTTTCACCAAAAAATTTAAAGTTAATGTTAAGTGCTTTCTCAGTATATTCAGCAGCCTGCTTTAAATTACCTTGTTCCTGGTAGATTTGTCCTAGGCTATTGTAAATTGTTGCCACATTGAAATGATTCTCACCATAAATTTTAAGATTGATAGAGAGAGCTTTCTGGGCATACTCAAGCGCTCTAACTAAATTCCCTTGAGCTCGGTAGATTTGCCCCAAGTTATTGTAAATTGCTGCGACACTTGAATGATTCTCGCCAAATATCTTAAGGTCGATGGTTAGTGCTTTCTCGACATACTCAAGCGCTTTTTCTAAACTCCCCTGTGCTAGGTAGATTTCTCCTAAGTTGTTGTAATCCATTGCTACATTAGAATGATTTTCACCAAAAAGATTAAAGTTAATGTTGAGAGCTTTCTTGATATATTCAGAGGCTTGGTCTAGGTTTCGCTGGTTACGATAAATTTGTCCTAAATTGTTATAAATTGTTGCCACCGTAGGATGGCTTTCACTGTACAGTCTAAGACTAATCTCAAGAGACTTCTTAACATGCTTAAGAGCTTCTTCTAAATTTCCTTGATATTGGCAAATTTCTCCCAAAGTATTGTAATCTCTTGCCACGTTAGAATGATTATCACCATATAGCTTAATGTTAGTCTCGAGCGCTTGATTTATATATTTAGCTGCCATTTTTAAGTTTCCTTGTTCTTGGCAAATTTGCGCTAAATTATTGTAAAGGGTTGCCACTACGGGGTTATTTTCGCCAAAAAGCTTAACATCAATCTTAAGAGCTTTCTTAACACACTTAGTCGCCTTTTCTAAATCTCCTTGCTCCTTATAGATCGCTCCTAAATTATTATAGTCTCTTGCCACCGCAGGATGATATTTCCTAACAGCCAAGTTTTTTTTAATGAAGAGACTAGTATCAATCTTTAGGGCTTTCTTGAAATACTTAAGAGCCTTATTTAAATTTTCATGGGAGTGGTAGATCTGTCCTAGGTCGTTGTAATCTCTTGCTACAGCTGGATGATTTTCACTAAAGATGTTAACATTAATTTCTATCGCTTTCTTAACACACTTGACAGCTTTTTCTAAATTTCCTTGTTCTTTGTAAAGCATGCCTAATTTATTATAACTTATTGCCACTAAAGGAAAATTTCTACCATAGAAATCAAGTTCTATTTCAAGCGCTTTATTAATATATTCCAGGGCTTTTCCTAAATTTCCTTGGCTTTGATAAATCATGCCTAAATTATTGTAATGCCTTGCCATGGCTGGATGATCTTCACCAAAAAGGCTACGATTAATTGAGAACGCTTGGCTGGTATACTTAACCGCCTTGTTGAGATTTCCTTGAGCATTATACAAGAGACCAAGAACCTCTAAGACTTGAGGATTTTTTGGATTTGCTTTTTTCGCTAAGCTGTAATACTTTTTTGCCTCGCCTTGTTGAAAAAGCCTTAGGGCTATATTACCTTGAGTTTGTAAAGATTTATCTTCTAAGTTTGATGATTTAAGCTTGTCTTCATTGCCTTCTAAAAACTCTTGAATGGCTTGATGAAAGGGAATAAAGATATTATAAATTTTTTTTATCTTTTCTAAGGTTTCTTGATCTAAAGCAAACTGCCTTTTTATGAGTTCTGGATGACCCAAAATAAAAGGCTGGATAAGAGGATTCCTCATCTCCATCTGTGCTTGATAATAAGAATAAGTTTTAAGACGCATAAATAGCGTGATACTTATCCATTCCTTTAGCTTTTCAGCACCGCTATCCGTTATAATTCCTTGCTGGTTTAACTGATCTATTCTAGCAAAAGTATCCGAAGGTTTTATTGTTTTGATTAGAGCTAGTCGGTCTAAAGCTAAGTGAGGAAAATGGTAGAAATCATGGGTGACTTTAAAAAGCATGCCTTGCTTTTCATATTCACCTACTTCTGGATCAGAATTCACCATATCAGTTTGAATTAAATGATGCTTGGCTAAATGCTGGCGAAGATCGAGACCCTCTTGATAAGATGTATTAAGCTTTTCTTGGACTTCTTGGCCATATTGCCTGGTTAACTCAATGTTGCCTAGTAGATGAGTGAACGTCAATAGTTCCATCGGAAGATGAGGCTCTTTTTCGTGCCACCAATGATCTTTTTCATCTTTAGCAATATATTGGGCCATTTTTTCAGGAGTTTGAATAAGTTCAAACGTCTTGCCATTTCCAAAAGGTGTTTTACAGCCTTTTCCTTCTACTCCTGTCCCATCAAAGGCAAAGCCACGTGGTGTCATGCCGTCGAAAAAATTGATAGCTTTTAAGCAAGGGATATTTAGAGCAGGAAGGATAGTTTCGCCTAAGTTGATAACCTGCAAGTGAAGTAGACTTGTCAGATTCTTAAAATACTTCTTATTTATAAGATTGTCTTCTTCTATAAGAATACCAAATTCTAGGTCTGAATAAGGAGTCATCTCTTCTCTAGCTAAGGAACCAAAGCCTATCATAGAATATTCACATGGAGCAGGCCCTAGTACATCTATCGCCTGATTTACTAGAAAGCTAAAAAAGCTTTTTATACGCTGCGCGACTTCTTGATAAAGCTCTCTTACTTGTTCAGGAGAAGGAGTTTCAGGCAATGCTTGAATCTTCACCTCTACTTCTTCTCTAAATTTTTTCAGTACTTTGCGATTACCTTCAAATTGCTTTTTTATTACTTCATTGCTTAAAGGCTTTCCTTCACCAAGTTTAGTAAGTAAGCGCTGAGTGTTAAAAAGCTTTTCTTTAAGGCTTTCTAGTTGAGTCTGGGAGGATAGGCGTAAAGCATAATTGTAGAGCCCTGCAGCTTGAAGCAGCGTTTCTGACGTTGCTTTTCCTAAATAAACGTCAGCTAATTTTTCTATATAAAAGCTTTCTTGGATAAAATCTTTTTTGTGAACAGCAAGTTTTAAAGCTAGTTTATATGCTTCTTCTGTTAAAGTACTGTTTTCAATAAGCTGCTTCCATTCTTTACATACCTGTTTAGTGCGAGACAAATCTGGTAATTCCAATCTCTCGAATATTTTTAAGGCAATTTCTGCGAATGCTGATGTACCTCTTATGGAATGAATAGAATTACTCTCTAAATTTTCAAACACAGAGGATATAGTAGGGTGAATACGAAGGGGTTCTAAAATCATAATCTTATTCTTCCTCTATCTAGTTTTAACTACGCTTAAATTTCAACGAACATAAAATATTGCTTGAAAAATTTTTACGGCTTTGTCCTCTCCACCCATACTTGGATATAGGGCCATGGAAAAAACATAATATTTTTTTTCCTCAAATAAATCTATCGCAAAAAAATAAATTTTTTATAAGAGCGACGGAAAGAGCTAAAGTTTAGTGCTTGGCAAATTTTCAGATAACTTAAGAAACTAAATGCTTTTTTGAAGAATTGAATGAAGGAGGCTTAGATAACCTCTTTAAATTCTTCCTTAGATTATTGGTTAGAGGCAAGAATAATTAAAAATGAAGATATCCAATCATAAAATTGAACGTTTATAGAGGTAAAAGATAAACTTTAGCGGTATGACCCCTCAGCAGCTAGATAAGAAATAGAACAAATTTATTCTTTTGAAACCATAAGACTAAAGGTTAAACTGCTACTCCAACAGCTGCTTTTATTTCCTTATATCAAACCTACTTTTCCTCTTTTGAAGCAGGGCTGGCCTTCAATAATATTCCTATCATTTTTACTTCCTGACTTGAATTGTAAGCAAGATACATATGGATTATAGGTTTAAGGCTTAAATGGGAGAGAAATGACCACCAGATCTTCCACTCATGCAGCTGTTTAGCGCTGTAGTAATTGACTTGCCGTTTTTTAAAGGTTTTATCCACTTTTACCACCTCACCAGCTTGTAGATGGATATGCCTTAAAGAAGACTCTTCAAAAAAAGCATCCTTATTGGGAATCAGAAACTCTAATGTATATTCTCCGGGAGTAACGTCTTCTAAGACCACTATCCTCGATCTATTCTTACGATCTTCTACAAAAGCATTGCCTTTAGGATACATTTTTTGAGAATGGTTGCCATCTTTTAACCAAAATCGAATGCGATCCAGTCTATCCCCTTCCAGATCTGTTTTATAATCAACAATTAATGTTCCTTTTTTAACTGCTATCGGCTCTGTCCCATGCAAATTAAATAAGCTTGCCCACCCCAGATAAAAGCATAAGATGGATAATCTTGCTCTACTTAACTTCTTTCGGTAAATTTTTTTTATAATAAAGAATTTATCTATTTTAAAATTCATGCTCTTATTGCTTTGATGAAAGTTTTTTAAAGCTTTACGCCACCCTAAAAAGAAAGAATTTCTCACGCCTCTACCCTTATATATTAATTGTGCTTTTATGAGGATATTCGTCAGTTAAAGCAGGTTTTATTCTTGATTTTGATGGAACAATTCTATTAAATTTTCTTCTTTTCCTAAACTTTCATGAATATTTTTAAAAGCTTTTTTAATAAGAAAATTTACATCGATGCAGTACTCATGTGACCTATAAGGTGAATTTAAAGATATAGACGCCATTAAATCTCTAAAAACCCCTTGCAATTGAAAACCTTGGGTTCCTTTCTTTTTTCAATGGCTCTTATTTTCGTAAAAGGCGAATTAAAAAAAAGAAAATACAGTAAACTATTTATTAACGCCTTCTTGCACAACATCATCCACTATCATGCCAGCTGGTGTGAAAGCTTGCATGCGACGATGGCTGCCGTCTATTGTCACCAGAATAAAAAACTGGGTAGCAGATGATTTAGCAATATACCAGGCTTGCCGTGGTGTTTTGGGGGTTCTTATATTGGCTACCGACCAAGCACCATCTCCTACATATAGAACGCCTTGCTTTTGACGTCGTCCTTTGCAGATAGGATAGGTACGCTTATAGGCATGATCATTATTTTCAAAAGCTACATGAAGCCCATACTGCTCGAATAGAGGGACCCACTGCCGGCGAACTGCTCGGCTAGTTTTATTATAGTAGGAGCGATAAGAGGGGTAGGCAGGAATATGGTAAACTGCAAATTTATGGGGAACCTGACGGCGCTGCCTTAGAACTTGCTTAAGCCATAGAGTTTGAGCTCCACGCACAGGATAAGCATGGCCAGAATCAAGGATGATCAAGCTCATGTAAGGGCTGAAATCCAAAACTTTGTAGCTCTTAAGATCGAGAGTAGGAAAAAGAGCAAAAAAGAATTCTGCCTCCTGGGGTGTCTTGCCGTTGCCTCCTCGTACTTCATGGTTACCAATGCAGGGAACAATAGGAATGAGATAGCCTTCAGAAGTTACCATGGTTTGTTTCCAAATGCGTAACCAATCTATCCATTTTTGCGGATCTTCAGGAATCGATCGATCACCAACAGCACTATAGGCTATATCTCCTCCAATAACTACAAACAGTGGATTAGTAGCGGCTGCTGCTCGATTGGTTTTCTCCATCATCTCCATAGAGCCATTATACATATCCCCCCCTACTACAAAACGAATGGGAAGATTGGAATCTGCAGGCATCGTACGAAACTTGTAAATGTGTTTATCTGCACCTAGGCGAAAACGGTACCCACTAGATGGCATTAGGCCTACTAGCTCTACACGATGGATCACATAAGGCAACTGGGAGGGCATAGGTCTATGCTGGCTCTCCTTCCTATGCCACACCTCTTCTCCTTCCCTCTGGTATTCAATGAGATCCTGGGGCTGCGCTTGAGGAGTTATCCAGCAAACATGCATGGTCGATTGAGGATGATGTTGCCAAGTTAAATAAATACTCAAAATCTCCTCATCTGCCCACGTTGAACACGGAAACAGAAAAATAAAGCAGCAGCTCAAGACAAATAGGGACGTTTGCATATAACTATTCCTGGCTCACTTCCTGAGTCACTTCCTGCGCTAATTTTTCTAGAATATGTACTGTCCTAGCAATAAAGTCTTCTAGTAAAGAAGGATCCATCTCACGCTGAGACAAAAGCGCCAGCTCATAAGCTTCTTTAACTAATGCAGAAGCAAGCTCAGAATTTTTAGGTTCTAGTTTGTAGATGGCATTTATTAAAACATTGTTAGTGTTTACTACGAAAGTTTTCTTACCTAAATGCGCAAACTGAGAGGCTCCTTCTTTAGGATTCATAGCTACCATATAATCACGCATACGGCGTTGATTTTCATCCTGCAGAATAAAACCTGGTAATGCATTGCTAGCTAAGCTTTTAGCTTCTACTTCGATTTTATCATCCTTCAATTTGGCACGAATAAAATCGGCAAGCTTGGCGGCCTCAGTTTTTCCACTAGCATCTAGAATGGTTTTTTCACGCTCTTTATCAACAATATGCTCAGCCAAAGCGGCATCTACCCGCTGAAAAACAACTGGAGTTAGCTGCCTTTCTAAATGTTGCATTACATATACATCCACAGGATGATTGGCGCATAGAATTCCTATTCCCTGATTTTTATACAAGGCCTGTAGGGAGCTCATATGCTGTTCATCTTTTGTATAATAGATCTTTTCCGCTGTTTTTTCGCGGTAGAGATCTAAGTATTCTTGGGCGGTAATCCACTCCCCTTCAACAGTTTTCCAGATAAGAAAATCTTTCACCCGCTCATATAGCTTATCGTCTTCCAATATACCTAGCTTGACTACAATAGAGATATCTTCCCAGCTTGCTACAAAACGCTCTCTTTCATTGCGATAAAGCGTAGCAAGGCTATCAAATACTTTTTTAGCAATATGTCCTGAGAGCTGGCGAACTGTACGATCAACCTGCAAATAGCTACGGGAAACGTTTAAAGGAATGTCAGGACTATCAATGATTCCTCGCAAGGCCATCAGATAGTTAGGAATTACATCTTTGCAATTGTCTGATACAAAAACCCGGCTGCAGTATAATTTGACCGTATTTTTTTCATTATCGTAATCTCTGCGCACCTTAGGAAAGTAAAGAATTCCTTTAAGGTGAAAGGGATAATCGGCATTAAGATGCACCCAAAAAAGAGGATCCTCTTCCATAGGATAGAGATGATGATAAAAATCTAGGTAATCTTTCTGCGTGCAATCAGCAGGATTTTTGATCCATAAAGGTTCTTGGGTATTAATATGGGTGGTGCCTAGATAGACAGGATAAGGTAAAAATGAACAGTAATGAAGCATTACCTGCTTAAGGCGATATTCGTCCAAATACTCTTCATTATCTTTATCTACGAAAAGCGTAATCTCTGTGCCTCGGGTGGGGCGGCTGCCTTTTTCTATCGTATACTCAGAAGAGCCATCACAGGACCAAAAAACGGGCTCTGCGCCTTCTTTATAGGAGAGAGTATTAATCTCTACTTTACTTGCTACCATATAAGCTGAGTAAAATCCTAATCCAAAATGACCGATAAATTGATCTTTTTCTTCATTGGTTTTATATTTATGGACAAATTCTTCTGCTCCCGAAAAAGCAATCTGCGCGATATACTTTTGCACCTCTTCGGCATCCATTCCAATGCCATTATCCGTAAATTTTATAGTTTTATTATCCTTATCAATTTGAATTTCTACCTTAAAGTCTTCATCGTTAGCTTGTATCTGTTCTTGGTCACGTAAAACTTTAACTTTTCGAATAGCATCGCAAGCGTTGGAAACAAGCTCGCGAACAAAAATATCTTTATCAGAGTAGAGCCATTTTTTAATGATAGGTAAAATATTTTCGCTATGAATTTCAAGATTCTTTTTGATCATGTCTAAATCCCTATGAAATTGTATGATTTAAAAAAGAAAAGCATAAAGAATTTCCTTTTTTAGGGGAAGAGTAGTTCTTTATTCTTCTTGAAGAGTGATGTTTTATCAGTTGCTGTTAAATGAGTATGCAAGCTATACCTAAAAATAGCCAAGCGAGTAAGCCTTATGGATTCATTATTTAACTTTACGATAGCTTCCCTAGGAGGCATCGACATTTTTCTTGTGGCCTATGCCATTGTAGCTTTTGTCATGATCGGCACCGGCCTTGCCGGGATCATTTTATTTACCCGTGCTAAATTTGTTAGCAGTGAAGCTTGCACCATTAAAGTTAACGAAGATCCTTCTCTCACCAAAACAGTAGCCGGAGGAAGTACACTTTTATTAGCTTTGAGCTCCAATGGTATTCCGATTCCCTCTCCTTGTGGAGGCAAAGCAACCTGCAAGCAATGCCGGGTGCAAATTCTAGAGGGCGCTAATGAACCTTTAGAGACTGATAAAGGCACTTTTACTAAGAAGCAATTGAAAGAGGGCTGGCGCTTATCATGCCAAGCTAAGGTCAAAAACGATCTGCATCTGCATGTTGAGGCTGATGCACTTGGCGTCAAAGAATGGTCTGCCACGGTGATAAGCAATCAAAATGTGGCCACCTTTATTAAAGAATTAATCGTAGAACTTCCTGAAGGAGAAGAGGTGCCTTATCGCTCAGGAGGATATTTGCAATTTCATGTTCCTCCTTTCCAAGCGAATACGGAGAGCTGGAAAAACACCATGCATCCTCAATACCATGAAGACTGGGAAAAATTTGGATTAGTAGGACATTCTCTTGACTTTAGCAATCTACCTACAGGTTCTGAAGAGGTTATTCGCGCCTATTCTATGGCCTCCTACCCGGCAGAAGGCCGAACTTTACGATTTAATATTCGCATTGCCACTCCACCTTTTATCGCTGGGAAGCTAGCAGAAAAAATTCCTTGGGGAATCTGCTCTAGCTATACGTTTAATTTAAAAGCAGGTGATAAAATCAAGCTTTCAGGACCTTATGGCGAATCCTTTATGATCCAAGATAGCCGTGAACTTATATTTCTTATCGGTGGTGCTGGCTCATCGTTTGGACGTAGCCACATCATGCATTTGTTCAAGACAGAACAGACGCACCGTAAGGTAACCCTATGGTATGGAGCGCGCTCTTTAAAAGAAAATATTTATCAAGCTGCCTATGAAGAGCTAGAAAAAGAATTTTCCAACTTTCACTATCATTTAGTTCTTTCTGAGCCCCTTCCTAGTGATCTTGAAACTGGCTGGCCCGCTAATGATCCTGTAAAAACAAATTATCTTTTTAAAGCTTTTGAAATAGGCCAGCTAAAGCTTATGGAAGCACCCGAAGAATGCTTGTTCTATGTCTGTGGCCCTCCTTTGCATAATAAAAGTGTTCTTAAGCTTTTAGAGGATTATGGCGTTCCTCGGGAAAGCATTGTTCTCGATGATTTTGGAAGCTAACACCCTATTCTATTAAAATGAAAATACTTGCTGCGCAAATCAATCCTACCATCGGTGCTTTAAAAGAGAATACTGACAAAATTTTGCAGGTTATAGCTCATGGTAAAAGGATAGCGGCCGATCTTATCTTATTCCCTGAATTGACGCTAACTGGTTATCCACCTCAAGATTTGCTTTTACTCCCACATTTCATGGAACAAGTTTTGTTGCAGCTGGACAAAATCCGCGAAGCTTGTATAGACATTATCGCCATCGTAGGTCTTCCCCGACCTAATCCTGATCGTAGAGAAAAGGGCTTGTTTAATAGCGCAGCAATTATTCAAAATCAGAAAATTGTCGGATTTCAAGATAAATTTCTTTTACCCACCTATGATGTTTTTGATGAAAGACGCTATTTTGAACCTGCGACAAGCACAAAGACATGGAATCTAAAGGGTAAAAGGGTTGGCATTACTGTGTGTGAAGATATTTGGCAGCATAGCGCTCTTGTTGCAGAAACCTCCTATCATAAAAATCCTGTGGAAGAGCTCCTTCCTTTAAAGCCTGAACTTTTGCTCAATCTCTCTGCCTCCCCTTTTAGCCTCTCTAAATTTGCCACTCGCATGAAAGTCTGCTCTGAAGCGGCTAGAACATTACGTTGCCCCCTTATCTTCTGTAATCAAGTAGGAGCCAATGATAGCTTAATTTTTGATGGTTACAGTCAACACTTAAATGCTAAGGGAGAACTAGTGCATCTCGCCAAAGGGTTTGAAGAAGATTGGCTGTTAATAGATCTAAACGCTTCATCTCCCCTTATTTACCCGCAAAAGATAGCTACTGAAGAGCTTTATAAAGCTCTTATTCTAGGAGTAAAAGATTACTTTCACAAATCAGGCTTTCAGAAAGCATGCCTAGGATTATCAGGTGGTATTGACTCAGCCGTAGTGGCTTGTATTGCTGTAAAGGCCTTGGGTGCTAAAAATGTGATGGGAGTCAGCATGCCCTCCCGTTATTCCTCCCCTGGCAGCAAAGAGGATGCCCAAATATTAGCCCACAACTTGGGCATCGATTATCGACAAATTTGTATTGAAAAAGCTTTTCAAAGCTACCTGGAATTATTAGAGCCTCAATTTAGAACACTACCGATCGATCATACGGAAGAAAATTTACAAGCACGGGTACGAGGGATGATTCTCATGGCTCTTTCAAATAAATTTGGGCATATGGTTTTGAACACAGGAAATAAAAGTGAGCTGGCAATGGGCTATTCCACCCTTTATGGGGATATGTGTGGAGCTTTAGCAGTCCTTGGCGATGTCTTAAAAAGGGAGGTTTATGCTCTAGCCCGCTGGATTAATCGTCACCAAGTTATCATTCCGCTAAGCACGCTTGATAAACCCCCTTCTGCAGAGCTAAGACCTAACCAGACCGATCAAGATTCCCTCCCTCCTTATGAAACAATCGACCATATTTTACAAGCTTACGTAGAAGAGGGCCAATCCTCTGAAAGGATTGCTAAAAATTTTGACTATCCTGTGAAATTAATAGAAGAGCTTATCCGAAAGATTCACCAAAATGAATACAAGCGTCGTCAGTCACCTCCCGCCTTACGTATCTCTGAGAAGGCCTTCTTAACAGGCCGCTGCTTTCCTATTGTGGAGCGTTGGATAAACTAAGATTTAGCGGCCTTAAAAAAAAGCTCTATACACCCTTTTGCTTCTTAATCAAGAATATCTTCTATTCTCATTTTCTTAATGGTTCTATTTAAGCATAAAGGGCACAAACGCTCTTCCTGATACTGTTGTAGTATATCAGCAGCTTTTTTGCAAATCATGCAAACCTCTGGAGGTGATAAGCTGTCTGCTTGGTCTAGATTTTTCTTACGAATTGCGATGCGAGCTTTTAGACGCTCGATTAATTCAGCATTTCTTGTAGATTGAGAGCTAACTTTTTTGCTACAAGCTTTTTTTTCTAAGAGAGGAGGATTTTTCTTTAAACGAGATAATCCCTTGGATAAGAAAAACATACTATCTTGAGGTTCAAGAATATGCTTGATTAGGGGTGCATGGTGGTATGTGCAATTCATGAGTCTTTCATAAAAAATTTATATCTTAGGTTAAGTGTAAGCTTTTTTTTCCTGCAACATCAATTCCCTGCATAAAAATGAAGCGTTTTATAAATAACATTTAATTAGCAAAATATTTTATCGCAAGAGCAAAAAATTAATAAGCAACATACACCCTAGTGTAAATCTTCCCAGTCTTACATAAACACCTATCATACTGCCTATAAATGCATTAAATTCAGCTTAACGCTATAGGGTAATTGCATGCATATTCTTAAGGGGCTTTTGCCTTTGATAATAATAGTCACGTCCATTCGCTTGATGCCTCTGCTGCCAGTAAAGTCCATTTTAGCCGAAATTTCTAAGATGGCTTAATAGAAATATTTGTGGATCTATTACTAGAGGGCTAGATTCTTGCCAAGCATATCTCATTAAATTAAATCCTCTCTTTAGAAATTCCGCCTTATCGATAGTTAGTATACCATCTTCTTTATCTTTCAACACTTCCATTTGTAAGCTGTTTCTTACTGCATCTGCTTGCCTAAAAAGCTTTAAGCCTATCAAATGCTGAAAAACGTAAAACGGTGTCAAGCACTGCGCTAATATCACCAAACATCCCACTTTTTTGCTGAAAAGTGACACGAGCCAATTTCCTAGCGTTTTTAAGCCTGTCGGTAAAGCCCATAAGTACCCAGCCATTTTCGATCATCAGCGGCCACCATAACTTCCCAATGTTTTTGCAAATCTTCGCTAGCATACTTAAGCGCCAAGTGATTACGCTGGACGGCAGCAAGCACGACTTCCCTATCGTTGCGGAGCTGTTTGCTAGCATACTTAAGCGCCAGGTGATTACGCTGGACAGCGGCAAGCACGACTTCCTTGTCGTTTCGAAGCTGTTTGCTAGCATACTTAAGCGCCGAACCGTTTTCCTGAATAGCGTCAAACACGACTTTCTTATCGTTTTGAAGCTGTTTGCTAGCATACTTAAGGGCCAAACCGTTTTCCTGAACAGCGGCAAGAACGACATCTCTATCGCTTTTAAGCGTATTACTACCATCCTTAAGAGCTAAGCCATTCTTTTGAACACTAGCTAGCAAAGCTTTCTTTTCCTTATTGCATACTACATCATAAATTCCTACAAGTATGTTTCCTAGAACAGGAACTAACAAAATTAAGCACCGCCTAAAGCTTTTTTGGTCAAGGTGAGTGTAATAGACGTTTTTGGATATATTCTCTTTTTGCTTAAAAGGTAAAATAACAACTTTTTGAAAGATATCGACTAAATTAGTCACCGTGCTGACGATAGGTATGTAGTCAGCCCCTCGATCAATAGATAAGCAAGCTTTAGATAAAGAATTTATTAGCATGAATCCTCTATTGGTGGTAAATTTATAATATTTCTATCATACAAAATTTCTCTTAAAAAGAAAACAATAACAACTTTTATATGGAGAGATCATCAAGTAGTTCTATAAATTAATATGATTTAATAATTGCCCAGGAGGCAATAGCATACATACCCTTCACTGCCTTTAGGAATAATAGTAAAAGACACTGATTTGATGCTTTGGCAGCCATAAGATCACTTTGGGCACTAGTTCTAGCAAAACTTATTAGACGTTCGTGCATAGATTAAAGAACACCTATCTTCTTATAAGGGCTATGCAATTAAATTAAATTCCGTGCTGGTAGGAACTTCTTTCCATTAAGTTCTTGTCAAAGCTCTTTAGCATCCCCTGCAGATAGGGTATAACAAGGAACAGGCGGCCTCGGAAGCTGGCAGGACAATTAGCTGTAAAAGTAATTCTTAGCAGAGCTTTTAGAGGCAAATCATAAACGGCTTTAATCATCAGTACCCCTAGGATAGATTCAGCGGAGGAATTCTTGGGCACCCCTTCTTACCCATGTTTTTATTTTCCCTCCATCCTTTAATGGCTTCATCTTTAGAACCATAAAGTTATGCTTTCTCTTTGCATTAAAGCGTTGTTATACGCTTTGAAAAAACTTAGTCTGCATAATCAACCCGCTGAAACATGTCTCTCTACTTAGTTCGAGGGCCAGGGGGTTTTATAAATTACGGGGCTGCATAAGGATTATCTTAAAAGCGTATTATACTCGGACTAATTACATAAGTGGTAAGTAAGTTCTTTTTTCCATTGCGTGCCTATATTTTTGTTTTTGCAAGCTAATTTTATAGTTTTTAAGTGTGAAAGAGCCATCTTATCGCCTCGCTTCCTATCATTTACACAACAACGCTGATCAGACTAAGCAGAGCATCTTATGTTTCATGGCATAATTGTTAATGATAAATACAAGAATCTTTTTGAAAAAAGAAAAAGCTAAAAGCTTCATACACCACTATTCTAAAGTTATAGCTGTTTACAAAACTTTTTTATTATTTCAAAGCCTTGTAAACAGTTTTAGAAAACTTTAAAATTCAGCTTTACCAGGATAACGAGGAAAAGGAATAACATCGCGTATATTTTCCATCCCAGAAACAAACTGAATGAGACGTTCAAATCCTACGCCATACCCAGCATGGGGGACAGTCCCATATTTACGTAGCTCAAGATACCACCAATAATCATCTGGCGATAGACCACCTGCTTTGAGCTTGTGCTCTAGCACATCTAAACGTTCTTCTCTTTGGCTACCACCTATGATCTCCCCTATTTTAGGCACAAGAACATCCATAGCTGCCACTGTCTTGTTGTCGCTATTATCCCGCATATAGAAAGCTTTAATCTGCTTAGGATAATCCGTTAGGATGACAGGCTTGGCAAAAAATTCTTCTGCCAAATAACGCTCATGCTCGGATTGCAAATCTAGCCCCCATTTCACCGGGTATTCAAAATTTTTTCCTGATTTCTCAAGGATGCGTACTGCATAAGAATAGGTGGCCCGTTCAAAAGGTGTATTAATGACATGCTGCAAACGCTCAATTAATCCCGTGGAAACATGCTTGTCAAAAAACTCCATATCTTCCGCGCAATTATCTAAAGCATACTTAAGAACAAATTTAAGATACTCTTCTGCATTATCCATGTTGTCATTAATATCGGCAAAAGCCATTTCTGGCTCAATCATCCAAAACTCTGCTAAATGGCGGGAGGTATTAGAATTTTCAGCGCGAAAAGTGGGGCCAAAGGTATAAACATCCGATAAAGCACAGGCGTAAATTTCGCCATTGAGCTGGCCAGAAACAGTGAGATAAGCAGGCTTACCAAAAAAGTCTTGGGAGTAGTCGATCTGCCCATTAGGAAGGCGCGGATTAGCACTAGGCTCCAGCGTTGTAACCCGAAACATTTTTCCCGCCCCCTCGCAATCAGAGGCCGTAATGACAGGTGTATGTAAATATAAAAAGCCTTTTTGCTGATAAAAAAGATGGGTAGCAAAGGCTAAGCTATTTCTTAAACGAGTAATAGCCCCTAAAGTATTCGTGCGGGGGCGAAGATGAGCAATCGATCGCAAAAATTCAAACGAATGGCGTTTTTTCTGTAAAGGGTAGGCTTCTGGATCGCATGTGCCAATGATAGTTAAAGATTTAGCTTGCATTTCCCAAACTTGATCTTTACCAGGATTTTCTACAATCTTGCCCACTACGGCAACCGATACGCCGGTAGATAGATGGCTAAGAATTTTCTCATAATCAGGTAAATCTGGATTCAGAATAACTTGAAAGTTTGAGAGGGTAGATCCATCGTTAACTTCGGCAAAGGAAAAAGTTTTTTGATTGCGAACAGTTCGCACCCAGCCTTTAATCGTCACCTCTTGTCCTAATAATGAAGGAACTCCAGGAGCCGGGTATTTGAGTTGTTTAATTTTTACGCGCATAATAATAGCCTCATGATTTTACAAAGTCTCGTAGCATTTGAATTTCAACTTTCCATATAAGGGGGTCTTTGGGAGTCTCAAGGTATTTAGGCATCGCTTGAGTTTGAGGATGATTCATTAAAAATTTAAAGCAATCCATGCCAATAAGTCCTTTACCCAGATATTGATGCCGATCTACACGGGAGCCTAAACCTTTAAGTGAATCGTTAAGATGAAAGGCATATAGATGTTTAAAACCCACCAGTTGATCAAATTTTTTAAATGTTTCCTCACAAGCTAAAGTCGAACTTAAATCATAACCGGCAGCAAAAAGGTGGCAAGTATCTAGGCACACCCCTATCGGCAGGCGATTCTCTACTTTGTCTATAATATAGGCTAACTCCTCAAAACGCCAGCCAACTGCCGACCCTTGCCCTGCAGTATTTTCTAAAAGTAAGCGAGTATCCCCCTCTTGAAGAAGAGGCTCATAAGTTAACAAGCTCTCCACGATTCTATCTAAGCATTCTTGAGGGTCTCTATCAATCGCTGCACCTGGATGAAAATTTAAAAAAGAAATACTCAGCTTTAAACAACGCTCGATCTCAAGGCCAAAAGCTTCGCGACTTTTTCTCAAATTTTCTGGATCCGGTGCCCCCAGGTTAATCATATAGCTAGCATGGCTCATAATTTTTTGCAAATGAGTTTCTTTAAGTGCCGCATACCAAGCATCGATAACCTCTGGCATTAAAGGTTTTGCATTCCACTGCCTTTGATTACTGGTAAAGAGCTGAATAGTAGTCGCTCCTATCTCTTGTCCCTCATATAAAGCATTCTGTACTCCCCCAGCTGCCGAGGTATGAGCTCCTATGAGAAGATTTTCGGCTTTTGTTGTCATCTGATCCCCTCTTCTTTCCAATTTTATAAGCACGCCATCATAACAGCCTAGCCGGTTGTTGACAAGAAAAGTAGCATCACCTGTAAGGTGCAAAATAAAAAAAAGAGCTAGCTTGTTGTTTAAAATAATTTAAACTTTCTAAAACATAGAAGAAGCTCTAATTAAGAACCGCACTTCTTCATGCATTCGTGGCCTTCAATCTACCCTTGCTTTCTTTTGTTTCTTTATTGATAATATTTTCTTTAACCAAACTTAAAAATTGCCATGACAGATTCCACCCCTAGCATTATCCGTTCAGCAAGCCGCTTTTTTAGTGGAACAATGTTAAGTCGTATGACGGGCATGGTACGAGATATAACCATGGCTTTTGCTTTTGGCACGCAAGCATCCGTGGCAGCTTTTCTAGTCGCTTTTCGCTTTTCTCATCTACTACGTAGGCTTTTAGGCGAAGGGGCCTTGCAAAGTGCTTTTATTCCTCAATTTGAGAAACTACGCCATCAAGATCCTCAAAGAGCGGCTGCATTTTTTCGCAGTTTAACGTTGGCTTTAAGTATCCTTCTCTCTGTCCTTGTAATCCTAACCATGGCCGTGCTTTGGGGTGTTCTTATGTGGGCCAACCTAGACGAAGGAAACGCTGAGATTGCTCAGCTTACCTTATTAATGATGCCAAGTCTCATTTTCATTTGCCTGTACGGTATAAATGCTTCCTTATTACAGTGTGAGAAAAGCTTTTTTACGGCAAGTGTAGCGCCTGTAGCTTTTAATCTTTTATGGATTGTAGGAATTTTATCTTTAAAACATCTACCTTCTAAAGAAGCTATGCGTTGGTTAACACTTTTTGTGAATCTAGCCTGTTTAGCTCAATGGGCTGTTACACTTCATCAGACTAAGAAATGCTTAAGAGCTTTAGGAAAAAATTTGGGGAGTGCCGCTAAAAATATTTTTTCCAACGATATAGGCTCCTTATTAGCTCCTTTAAGCCTGGGAATCATTGGTGTAGGGGCTTCGCAGATCAACAATGCTTTAGATGCCGTCTTTGCGCGCTTTGCAGATGCCGCAGGGCCGGCTTACCTATGGTATGCTATGCGCCTTCAACAGCTTCCTTTAGCTCTATTTAGTCTAGCTATCGCGGCAGCTACACTTCCTCCTCTTGCTCGGGCCATTAAAAATGGCGATAAAAAGCAGTTTAGCAAGTTTTTAGACTTTTCCCTCCGTAAAAGTGTGGCTTTAATGCTACCCATTAGTGCAGCTATTTTTGCTTTAGGGGCTAGCAGTATCACCCTAATCTATGGACATGGAGGCTTTGATCAGCTAGCCGTTGCTCATACAACTTTATGCTTATGGGCCTATGGATTAGGATTATTTCCTATGTCGATCGTGCTTATTTTAGTCCCTGCTTTCTATGCGCAAGGCAACTATAAAATTCCTACGCAAATCTCCATTGCTTCTATTTTGTTGAATTTGATACTCAATTTTTTGCTAGTTTTTATTTTTGAAAGGGGTGCTGCTAGCGTAGCTTTAGCGACAAGCATCAGTGCATGGATGAATATGTTTCTACTCATATCCAAGTTAGAAGGAAAAAGTGGCTATGTTTTATCCCCCAGGCTAAAAGTAAGCATTTGGAAAATCAGCTGTGCAAGCTTGTGCGCTCTCGTTGTATGTGTAGCCTTTTCTCATTATTGGATAGCTGAAAGTTCATGGGTGCTATGGAAGGAAGGCATAGAACCTCTAGGGCCTAGAGGCTTATTTCAGCAACTTGGCATACTAGCCCTGCAAGCCTTCATTTTTTTGTTTAGCTTGATAGGAGCAAGTTACCTTTTGCAAGTTGACGATATTTTAAAGATCCATAGAAGCGAAAGTCCTCTTAATCTTTGATTACATTTTATGCAAAATAAGACTACGGCTATAAGATAAAAAGAATGTCCTTAAAGGATAATCAGCTAACAACCTTTCCTACTAAGATAGCTTTAAATGCTCCAAGATAGATGTTTTGATAGAGTTTCCGAGACTGCCTCTTAAATTTCTGTTCTTCTCCTCTCTTGTAGACAATAGGCGGATTAAGCACATGCCTTATGAAAATTTTGACAAGTTATAATCATTTTAACCACGGATCCCCTTTTATTATCCTGGACATTTTCATTTTTTGCATATAAAAATTACTTGGCAAAATCTTGGTAGAAAAAGCATGGATCGCAACTGATTAAAAGATAAACAATAAATAAAAAATGTTGCTTTGCTTTTTTATCAATTTGATAATGCACCTACCATGTTTATAAGAAAGCAATTATTGCCTTCCTATTAGCTTAGACTATCTAAAAAATGGGAGGGCCTCTTGATTGTTTTTGTTGAAAAAAGCATTAAAAAGTTTAGCTAAGAGTAAAGAACGGATCCCCAAGCTGGGAAGCAAAAAGTTTTGCTAGAACAAAAAGAAATAATAAAAAAAGCCCTAGCCTAAGATGACTTAAACCAGGGCTTATCAATTCTATACGCTCAACTTTTTTTAAGTGGAGTGCGCTAAAAAGTCACAGATTTCATGTAATTTGATTTCAATGGGCCAAGGCATCTGCTCAGGTGTAGGCATCGCTAGAAGCTGTCCACCAAAGTTTTCTTTATCAAAGGAAAGATAATCAGGGACAGAGCGAGAGGGATTATCTAAAGACTGTTGAATAGCTTTCATTGACCGAGACTTTTCTTTTACAGTAATCACCATGCCAGGTCGCACTTGGAAAGAGCGACGGTCAACTTTTTTGCCATCCACGAGAATATGACCATGGGAAACAAGCTGATGGGCAGCGAAAATAGTGGAAGCAAGTTTAAGGCGATAAACAATCGTATCCAAACGACACTCTAGCAGTTCTGCAAAGTGCTGGGCAGTGTTACCAGCCATGTTAAAAGCATGCTTGTAATAAGCAACGAGCTGCTTTTCACTAAGCATACCGTAGATAGCTTTAAGTTTTTGCTTCTCTTCAAGTTGTAAGCCATAATCTGATTTTTTACGGCGGCGTGCTCCGTGCATACCAGGGGGATTGGGTTTATGCAACAAAGGGTTGCGTGTGCGGCCGAAAATATTTGCACCGAAACGTCGGGCAACGCGGTTTTTATTACCTGTGTAACGAGCCATTGGTTCTCCTAAAACGATTTGCAGGTACGATTATCCTTGTGATAAATCGCAAGTCGAAATTATTACACATTCCTTGACTTTTCTGCAAACATTCTCTGATTTTAAGCTTTTCTGAATGCTTTTTTCTTTTGCTATTTATAAAATAATCTATAAAGATGGCCCTTTTTGAGAAGAAGATTTTAAATAAAAAAGATTAAATAGGATCATCTTGAATAAATTGGATAGCTAATTTATAGGCAATCTCACATTCTTCGATGTTAGGATAATAACGCTCGAATTTGACTCTATCAGCCTGTTGAAGAAAGTGGGCCAACTGCTGACGGAAGGAGCTGGAAAAAACCGAGCTTTGGGCCACCTCGGCTAAAAATTCGGGAGTTGTGCTAGTGGCTGCGGGAATATGATATTTTTTTTGAATATAAGTTCTTAGAGTATCAGTTAAATGCACATAAAAATTGTCAAAAAGCCCTTTAGCCGGCAATTGTTTACTTCGCAATTGCCTAAGTTCTGCTAAAGCTGATTTCTTTGCAATCTTTGCTAATTGCTTAGATGTTAAAGGTTTTTTAATAGAAAAAGATTTTAGAAAAAAACAAAGATAGAGGGCGATTAGGACAAAGCATCCTATTTGTATCCAAGGTAGCTGCTTGTCATGCATTTGCTTTACATTCCTCTCGGCCTCTTGCTTTTGCAAAGAAAGATCGTTCAATAAAAGCTTTTGATTTTCCTCACTTAGCTGCATAGGAAGTTTTTTCTCAAAAGTCAGCAAAGATGCAAAATCCTCGGGGATTTGGGAAGTTATTTCTGGGGCGGTGACTTTAATAGGATAAAGCTCGCTTACAATCTTCTTTAAAGGAGCGCTCTTATTTTCTGCTATAAAATCGATATCGTAGAAAGTGAGGAACAGCTCTCCCAAGCGTCGCGGCTGTAATATGAGCACAATTTCTTGAGAAAACCTTCCTTTAGCATGTTCTTGAGGATTTTCTATTTTCATCTCCACTAGAGCAAAAGGATGCTCATAAAAGCTGCTGCTTCTAAGAAGATTCTGTTGCAGCTTTTTTGAATCGATCTGATATCCAGCTGGGAAAGTTAATCCTAGATGGACGGTGAGAAAATCATTAATCGAAACGGTTGAAGCAGCAGGCGTGATCACTACCTCAAATTCTTTTTCGTCTGCTATACCCTGAACAAAGGGGAAGAAAAGACCCAGCAGCATCCACAAAAAAAACCAGGCGTTCATCTCCTTTTCCTCGCGCGCATTCTAAAAAATTTACGTAAAAGAGGTGCATAAGGTTGATCGGTATATACTTCTACTAAACCTACGCCGTTTTTTATTAATAAAGCACGATAAGATTCTACCCGAGCCTTAGCCTGATAAGCAAATTCCCTCTGGAAAAGCTCACTAGAGCTATCTACCGTAAAGCTAGCGCCTGTTTCTAAATCAGCTAAATGGATTAATCCAAAATGAGGGAAAGAAATTTCATAAGCATCTATTAAAGCTAGAGCAATTAAGTCGTGCCGCTTAGCTGCTAGGGCCAACTCATGTGCATAAGGCTTAGAACATATAAAGTCGGTGAGCAAAAAGCAGACAGCTGGCCGCCTCTGAATCTTCCCCAAATAGGCCAAGGCAGCAGCCAAATCAGTTTCATGTTCTTTAGGTTTGAAAGCTAAAATTTCACGTATTAGGCGTAAAACATGCCGAGTTCCCTTAGCAGGCGGAAGATATTTCTCTACTCCCTTGGAAAAAAGAATAAGCCCTATTTTATCATTATTTTTGATAGCTGAAAATGCTAGCAAAGCACTAATTTCTGCAATTAAATCGCTTTTAAAAGAAGAGCTGCTACCATAGCGCGTAGAAGCCGATACATCAACCAAGAGCATTACGGTCAGCTCACGCTCTTCGCGAAAGCTTTTAACAAAAGGACGATTCATGCGTGCGGTCACATTCCAATCAATAGAACGAACATCATCCTCTGCCTGATAGTCTCGCACTTCTTCAAATTCCATACCTTGCCCTTTGAAAGCCGAGCGATAGGCTCCTGCCAACAGATCATTGGCTAGCTGAGTCGTTTGGATTTGAAGACGATGAATTTTCTTATAAAGGGCTACGTTAAACTCAACCATGGGCTACTAACAAGCTTAAGGTACAGGAACAGTTTTTAGAATGCGCTCAATCATTTCATCGGTGGACACGTCTTCAGCTTCCGCCTCATAAGAACGGCGTAGACGGTGCCTTAAGACTGCGGGTGCAATTTTTTTAATATCCTGAGGCACCACATAAGCGCGACCTTCAAGAAAAGCATTAGCCTTGCAAGCAATGCAAAGAGCAATACTTGCACGTGGCGAAGCTCCGTTGAGCAATAAAGATTGAAGATCAAGGCCATATTGGCTAGGGTAGCGGGTAGCAAAAATTAGATCTAAGATATAGTTAGTAATCTTATCATCCATATAAATTTCATTGATCATTCTACGCGCGTTAAGAATTTCTTCTGTCGTTAAGATAGGCTTTACTTTTATGGAAGAGCCTAAATTTGCCATGCGTTTTAGAATTTCTTTTTCCTCTTCTTTGGAGGGATAATCCAGTGTGACTTTTAACATAAATCTATCGGTTTGGGCTTCAGGTAAAGGATAAGTCCCCTCTTGCTCTATAGGATTTTCTGTAGCCAGCACTAGGTAAGGCTCTTGTAAATGAAAAGTTTGGCCATTGAGAGTGATTTGGCGCTCTTGCATTACCTCTAAAAGAGCCGATTGCACTTTTGCTGGCGCACGGTTAATCTCATCTGCCAACAAGATATGCGTAAAAGCTGGGCCTTTACTAACAGAGAAAGAGCCTTCCTTAAAGTTGTAGATTGAAGTGCCCACTAAATCAGCGGGTAAAAGGTCTGGGGTAAATTGTATGCGTTTATATTCACAATTCACTACTTTCGCTAAAGTGGTTACAGCTAAAGTCTTTGCTAAACCAGGCAAGCCTTCTAAGAGCACGTGGCCATTAGCTAAAAGAGCTATTAGCAAGTAGTTAACCATTTCTTGTTGCCCCACGATGGCTTTGCCCATCTCTTGGCGGGCAAGCATAAACTTTTCATTAGCTTTACCTATATTAGCGGCCAGAGCTGAAATATCTGTCAACAGCATTATTTGTCTTTTGTTAGAAGTGTTGTTAATACATATAAGGGATTGTAAAAAAAGGGTAAAGAGAGAAGGTAGATAACGGATATAAATGTGCTTTAATAAAATACCAAAACAGGTTTGTTTTAACTACTCATGCTTGAAAGAGGATCGTACTTGCCGATTAATAGGCAACCTAACAGTAAAAACGGTTCCTACGCCGATTTCTGACTGAACGGTAATATGGCCAAAATGCTTTTCTACAATAGTCTCTACGATAGATAACCCTAAGCCAGAGCCGCCCAGTTTTCTAGAATGAGCCTTATCTACTGTATAAAAACGTTGAAAAATATTTTCCAGATCGGTAGCAGGAATCCCTATGCCCTTATCGGCAACTTTTACTATAATTTTGTCTTCCTCGGCTTGAAGATAAATGGTGATTTGAGGAGGGGCAACAGAATATTTAGCAGCATTATCGATAAGATTAATAAAGGCATGTTCTAATAGATGAGGATCTGCTTCAAGATTCATCTCTTGATCGCCAGGTTTCTCAATCATAATTTGAGCATTTCGATGCACCTCTTTAACCGATTCGCAGCAATTTTTAATAATTTCATGCACATCACAATGGATTAAACGCGATTCAGGTAAATTTTCCACATCTGTCAGTGTTAAAAGATCTTTAATGAGATTATTCATTCTTAAGCAGTTGCGTACAATTTTGGAGGTAACCTCTTTAAAAGTCTCGGGGGGCAAATCGGGATTGTCATGTAAAGTTTCAGCAAAACCTCGAATAATGGTAATAGGAGTCTTTAATTCATGAGAGGCGTTAGCAATAAAGTCTTTACGCATGTCTAAAAGCTTATAGTGGGCTGTCATATCCTGAAGTACAACAATAGCACCGCTATTTTCTTTTTTAGGAGCAGCGACTAGATCTAAATATAATCGTTGGGAATCATGCTTAATTTGCACAGCATCTGTTAGCACCTTATTTTGAGCCTGGCAATTGAGCAAAAGAGCTTGGAATGTCTGAGAATGCTGAATTTCATCAGAAAGATCGCTAAAAGACCTACCTACTAGGTGAGTATTTTCTAGCAGTTTACAAGCCATATTATTTGCATAAGTGATCACCCGATGAACATCGACTGCTATCACGCCCTCCCCTAACGATTCAAGAATAGCCTCTTTTTCATTGCGCTCCTGGATAAGATTAGCGATATGACTTTGAATCCTTATGGAAAGGGAATTTAAAGTGCCGGCCAGCTTGATAAACTCATCTGTTTTGCTAAGGCTATTTAATTCAATTAAAGGCACCACATGGGTTTCTCCCTGCTGATAAGGATTGATTGCTTTAATAATTTGGTGAATAGGACTGGTTAAGTGATTAATGATAAACCAGGTCATCAAGCTAAAAAGCATGAGAATGGCTGCAGCTAAAGCAATCACTCCTCTTTCAAAATCATGCGTTAGCTCCGTCACATATTTATAAGGAAAAGCTGTACGTAAGACATACGGTTTACCATGGAAATCAAAAGCAATCGCTAAATAGGCAAATTTTTGCCCTAATAGCTCCGAATAATCCTCATTATATCCGCGCCCTGTTCTAAAGGCCTCTAAGACTTCAGGATGTTCCACAATATATTCTTGATTAAAGCGCAGGCCTAAAATTCTTTTGGTATGAGAATCATACAAAACCTTACGCTCATTATTGACAACACTAATACGAAAAAAAAATAGAGCTTTTTGCTCTTTTAAACGACGTATTAAAGCTTCATCATTAGGGGCTGTCTGAATTTTTTCAATTAAAGCTTGAGAGCTATCATACATAGCCTGGGTAGCAATCTTCTGAACTGTACGGGTAGCAAAAGGATATAAACCCACAAGAAAGGCTAGAAATACAACAAGATAGGAAAGAAATATTTTTTGTCTAAAGCTTAGCATGAAAATTTAAGATCTAAAACTCATTTGTAATGGAATCACAGTAAGATAAGAACAGCTTTTTATTTATAATATATTTTATCCCCATATTCCTCACTATTTTTTATAACGCTCTAAGTATGAGTAAATTATAAAATTTAAATTTAAGAGTTAACTTTTATAAAGCTTTAGCAATCAGTAATTTAAATTTCAGGTGAGGAATGTGGGTTTATCGTAAAATTTTTGAAGGAACCTTTAGGTGCTAAATTGTTCCTTTTAGGCCTACTCAGGTTTAAAATTCGCCCCTTTTTTTCCCTTTTAACAAGCTTAAGCTGCTCAAAAACATATTTACCCTTTTAAAGATTTAGATAAAATGTAAATTTTTAATTTTTTAAAAAAATAAAAAAATAAGCTTAAAGTTAAGAACTTGCAACTTGCAATCGTTAATTAACAACACCCTTTACAAAGTTTAATTACATTTATAATTAAATAATAATTAATAATTATATTATAATAACTATTAGTAGGATTTTAATTATGAGGTATGCAAATGTCTTCTATAGCCAACAAGCCTTTCTTTCCTTCCGATTTCACAACAGCTCCCTCAGCGACTAAACCCTTACCCCCTAATAAACCTTTGCCAGCTCTTCCTGGCCAACCAAAAGTCTCTCCTACTGGGCATATATATAGCCAAAAGAATTCCTTAGAGTCTATTCCGTTAGGAAAAACTCTTTCTCAATCAACCGAACAAACTCCTCCCGAGCTTAAATCCCATCGAATGACTTCTTTTACTTGGGATAAAGCTAGCTCCCTTGTTCAAAGTGCAACCTCCAAGGTAAGTTCTATAGCTAAGAAAACCTTTGAAGAAAGTAAGAGATTAACAAACAAAGAACAAAGACAAGAAGTTTTTTTTAACGCGCGAGAAGGTATTCAAAAAGCTAAAGAAAAAGCTGGAGACTATCAAGATAAATCAGCAGAAAAATTAGGCGAAATTAAATCGCTGCTAAGCCATAAAGTGACGAAGTTTAAAGAAACTTCTGCCCGAGCCGCTAAGACTACAGCCCTTAAGGTCAAGCAATCTACTATCTCCTCATTTAGAGAGATGACCTCCTCGGAAAGAAGGGAAAAACTTTCTAATAACCTTAAGATAGCTTCTGAGCGCTTAAAAGATAAAAATGTGCAATATTTTAAAAAAGCGCAAAGCAAGGCAAGCGAAGTAAAAAGCAGCCTACAATCAAAAATTGATAATAGTACCACCTTAAAAAACATCCGCCATACAATCTCTGCACCCTTTAAAAGCACGGGAGCCAACCGCACGATGGTGGAAGAAAGGGCTGCACAAACTAAAGAATTATTTGCAGATATCTTTAAAAAGATAACGAAAGAAGAGCTTTTAAAAAATGAGAGTGCAAGAGAAAAATCAGAATATGCAGAGATTTGCCCTCATATAGATCAGTGGGTTAAGCTATCAAATATGATCAGCAATTCTACAACCTCAAAAATTGTTAACACAGACAATTTAGGTGAGCGTGTTAAAGTGGTTGATTTGTATGTTCGCATTGCCGATCAAGCTTTTAAAAATGGCGATTTTGCCACTGCCCAGGCAATTTTTTTAGGATTAAATCAAGGAAGTGTGCAACGGCTGCATAAAACTTTTGCCGCCCTTCCCCGACAAACAAAGAATATATATGCAAATTTGGAAAAAAGCTTCTCAAATCCTAATAACTTTTCTTTAAATAAAATTATGGAATTTGCTGAGAATAATCCTAGTTTATCCGTCGTTCCCATGATACATACAGTATTATCAAGAATTGTTTTAGATGGAGAGAAATATATGAAGTCTAAAGCAGATTTAAATGAAACACGCCAAATTGCAAAATACATTTCTTCATTTAAAGAAGCGCCAGAAGGATTAACCGCTGAAATTAATAATTTAAACAAACAGATAGAAAGCATCACTAAAGAAATTAATGAGGCTAAATTGAATAACGTTTCTTCTTTAAGGCTCTCTTATAAAAAGAGTGATGCAAGCTTAGAGCTTTCCTATGCTTTAAAAGTAGAAAAATTTGGCGATTACATTCAGTTGCAAAAAGCAGGCATTTCTTATGAAACTCATAAAGCTTATTTAAACCAGCAACTACAAGATATAAAAGAAAGAATCCAGCAAGCCGAAAAATCAGGCGAAACTATTGCTCCTGAAGAACAATTTAGTAAAGAAAATTTAGAAAAAGAAATTGAGATTGCAGAGTGGCTTTATCATGTGGCCAAAGAAATTTATTCGAAAAATTCCTCCATGGATTTAGAGGGAATGATTGAGAAATTCAAGCTAAAAAATGATAGAAACATCGAAATTGCTGAAGAGAATGTAAAAACGGACGAAAAAAAGTTAGATTCTTTAATCAATGACCTTACGAAATTACAAACTTCTCATCCCTCAAGGAAAGATCAATCAGCAGGGGTAAAGGAAAGCGATTGGTACTCCCAACCTCCAACAGATAAAAACCAATTCGAGAAAGATCTATATGCCCAATCTTTAAGAATCGAACCCCGTCCATCCTCACGAGCCTAGGACTTGATAGCCGGTAGAAGTAATTAGGAGGGTGTCTTCAATACGCACGCCTCCTATACCAGGAAGATAGATGCCAGGTTCAATGGTGATGACCATCCCTTCTTGCAGCGGCAGCTGCTGATAAGGTTCTTTGTTACGGAGCGAAGGCCACTCATGGATTTCTAAGCCTACTCCATGGCCTAAGCTATGTAAAAAATGCTCTCCATAACCGCACGCTGAGATGTAATCCCTAGCTACCCGATCCAATTCTCCTATAGTTATTCCTGGCTTACAAAGCGCCATGGCACGTTGCTGAGCTTTTTCTACAATTGCATAAACTTTCCGCATGATGGCAGGCGGCTCACCCCAAAAAAGTGTACGAGATAAATCCGAGTGATAACCTTTCCATTTTACGCCTACATCAAAAAGCACAGTCATGCCTTCCCTTAACTCTGTCTCTACTGGACGATAATGAGGTAAAGCACTATTAGCTCCGAAAGCGATAATAGGCTCAAAAGCTACTCCCTGAGCTCCCTTTTTTTTCCAAAAAATTTCTAACTCGGCAGCCAATTGGTCTTCTCTTACTCCCTCTTTTAAAAGGCTTTTAATATATGCATATCCTTCCATTCCCAGTTGAGCGGCTTCTTGAAGAATAGCTATTTCATGCGCATCTTTTAGAGTGCGAATTTTTTGAAGGGAGTGACTTAAAGAAACCAATTTAAGATCTTTAAGCTTCTCTTGCATGCTTACATAGGTTTGATAAGAGATCGTCTCGCCGTCAAAGGCTAGCGTGCTAATTCCTTCTAGCAAGCTTTCTAAAGAAATTTTATCACTTAAAAAAACAGGCACAGGTGCTTGATTTTTACAATATTCATAGTAACGATTATCCACTAAAAGAATAGAATTGCCTTGAGTTTTAATAAGCAGCTTTCCCGCAGATAAAATTAATCCAGTCAAATAGTAAAGGTTGGTAGGATCCTCGACAAGGAAAGCCTCAACGTTAGAATCATGAAGAACTTTTTCAACTTTTGCTAGACGGTTTTGAAAATTCATAGACTACCCTTTAAAGTTTCTAAATATCTCTTCGGCGCTTATAAAAGCAAGAGTAGACTTTCCTTGAGGACAAAAAAAAGGCATAGAGGTTACAAACAATTGATTGACTATCGATTGAGCTTCTTCTGTTTGCAAGCGCTTGCGGTAATGGACGGCAGCATGGCTTGCTGCTACGGATAAGCGTTTTTCCATTTCTTTATCCATCATTTTACCTTCGGGAAAGCTGTGCATCATATCTAACAGGTCTACTACCCATTGAGAAAGATCTATGTTTCCAAATGTAGCGGGGACAGCATCTATCATAAAGCTATGAGGCCCACTTTCATGGATATGCACTCCTATCTGCGCAAAATTGTCTAGGTTCGTAGATAGCGCGGCTGCTTCAGAGGGGGGCAAATTGATATGATGAGGAATCAATAAAGATTGAACAGCTGCATTTCCAGTGCGTGCCTGCAACAAATTTTCAAAAATCACGCGGGCATGCGCTGCCTTCTGATCCACTAAGCAAAGTGTATCAGCGGATACCTGTTTCCACGCTTCTAATGAGTAAGCATCCAAAATAATATAACCTGGTATCGTTGCCAAAACACGTGGAAAAGAACGTTTTTCTTGGGCAAGAGGAGCAAGCAAAGAAGGCTGAGGCTCCTCTCTAGAAGGAGCCTTAGCCATAGGGGGCAGCGGTTGATACTCTTTGGCTAAATTTCTCTCTTGTATAGGATGCAAGGAAAATGCCGGCTTAACGGCAGGCATTATAAAGGTGGAAGTAGAAGCAGGGGAACTAAAATCTTCATGAATAGGCTGATGATCCTGATGAGAACTTACATTACCTTTATGAATAGCTTGTTGGATTCCTTTAAGAACTAATTCTCTTAATATATTTTCTTGACGAAGCCTAACCTCTTTTTTTTGTGGGTGAACATTTACATCCACGGTCTCGCCGGGTACATTCAAATGTAAAACAAAAATAGGATGTCGATTAGTGGGCAAACTTGTGCCATAGGCATCTCGCACAACTGCAGATATCAAGGGAGAAAAAACAGCGCGCTTGTTAATAAAAAGATATTGACCGGTACGATTTTGACGAGAATAATGAGGGGCCCCTACATATCCATGCAAGCTATAATCACCATTTGTAATCTCTACTTCACAGCAGCTCGTCACAAATTCGGCTCCCATTAATGCAGCAATTCTCTCCTTCAATTGATGGGAAAAAGTTTTGCCCGAAGAGCCTCCGGTTTGAATTTCATTGCTCTGATTGTTGATCAGTTGAAATTTAACATGAGGATAGCCAAGAGCAAGTAGGGTAATGATTTTATGAATTTCCTGAGCTTCATAGGCAGGAGATTTTTGAAATTTTCTTCTTACCGGGACATTAAAAAAAAGAGATTTTACTTCAATCGTCGTTCCAGGAGCACGGGCAGCAGGGCCACAGTGCATGAGTTTCCCTCCCTCCACAATCACAAGGGTGCCTTCCCCTCCCTCTTGTGGAGCAGTCAAGAGAGTGAATTTGGAAATAGATGCAATAGAAGGAATAGCTTCCCCTCGAAATCCCATGGAAAAAATTAACTGGATATCTTCTACTTCTTTAATTTTAGAGGTAGCATGGCGTTCTAAACAGAGTACGGCATCATCTTGCTGCATCCCCGCACCATTGTCAGTCACGCGGATAAGCTGACGACCCCCTCCTTTAATCTCTACACAAATTTCTGTAGCCCCTGCATCTAAAGAGTTTTCCATTAATTCTTTTACCACAGAAGCTGGACTTTCAATGACTTCGCCTGCTGCAATCTTATTAATAGTATGTTCGTCAAGAACACGAATTTTTGAAGGCATAATATTTATTACTCGCTTAAACTTCTCAATTATAAAGGATGATCCATAAGCAAGCAAGGAGAAGGATATCAAAAGATAAAAGCATTCCTCAAGCATCTTTGGAAAAGAAAAATAGATGATCGTTAGTTTTATAGATAGCAAGAATGCCCTGCTATCTCTTGCCTCCTTATAGCTTTTTTTAGTAACATGATTCTATGTATATTAAAAAATTAGCCACAGATATTGTAAAAAAGTTAAACCAAGCGGGATACAAAGCTTATTTTGCCGGTGGCTGGGTACGTGACTATTTGATGAACCAACCTTCAGCTGATATAGATATTGCTACCGATGCACCCCCTGAGGTGATTTTAAAACTTTTTCCTCATACCCTCTTAGTAGGCCTTGCTTTTGGAGTGGTCATCGTCATATTGGAGGGATATCAATTTGAAGTGTCTACTTTCAGAAAAGATTTAGAATATGTCAATGGTAGAAAGCCAACAAGCATCGAGCTATCAAATGAAGAAGAAGATGTAAAACGCCGGGACTTTACTATCAATAGCATGTTCTATGACCCTTTGGAAGAAAAGATTTATGATTACGTGGAAGGAAGAAGAGATTTAGAATTAGGCCTTATCCGCACAGTGGGAGACCCTTTTGAACGTTTTTCTGAAGATCGTTTACGCATGATAAGAGCTATACGCTTTTCTGCCCGCTTTAATTTTCGGTTAGATGAAGCCACCCAACAAGCTATTCAAGAAAAGGCTAACACTCTTTTTCCAGCCGTTGCTATAGAAAGGGTGTGGAAAGAATTTGTAAAAATGGCTGGCTACCCTCATTTCGCAAATGCTTTGATGGAAATGCACCGTTTAGGTCTATTGCCAGTTATTTTTCCTTCACTTGCTCACTTGCATCTAAAAGATTTAAGTCAATACCTTAGCCCTTTTTCCAAATTCCCTACCTATACTCCTACTATTTTATATATCCTTGAGCTATTCCCCTCTTTTGATAAGCAACAGCTGCAAAACCTTTGCAGTTACTTGCGCCTCAGCACGGAGGAGACCAAACTTGCTACTTTTGTGCAGACTGGAAAACAGCTTTTATCTTTAGCCCCAGGGCTTTCTGATCCTGAATGGGTCCACTTTTACGCTCATTCATACTCTCAAGTATGTTTAGAGATCTTCGCAGCCCGTCTATCTGAAGATAGCGAAGAAGCTTTTTATCAAGAGCATGAACAAAATCAGGAACGCTTGAAACCTCATATTAAACGAGCGATAAAAAAACAGCCTTTAGTGACTGCCAGTATGCTTAAATCTCTAGGAGTTTTGCCTGGTAAAAGCATGGGCCTTTTATTGCAAGAAGCGGAAAAGAACGCTATTTTGCATAATCTGCAAGCAGCTGAGGAAAGCATAAAAATGCTTCAGCAGTCCAAACATTGGCCGAATTTAAACTAAAGGCTTTTGCAAAAATCTTTTAAGGCTAGGAAAAAACTATACAAAATATAGAAGCCAGTTATAATAATTTTACAGCTTGAAATAGTAGAATGGAGAACGTGAAAAGCTTTTCTATCACTCGTATAAAATTAGCTAATTTTTAAATTATTTATCTCAGGAGAAATTTATGCGTATATTAGGTTTGGTTAGCTTAGCAGTTGGAATTGCTCTTCTGTTATTTGGTATCAATTCTTCTCAAGCATTCACAGAGAAGGTTGTGGAAGATGTTACGGGCCGTTATACAGACAATACGATGTGGTACATTATTGGTGGAATAGCCATGATCATAGGAGGAGGAGCCCTCACTCTTTTTGGCAGAGCTAAATAAAGAAAACTAAAGGGTAGAGGAATTAATCCCTCGGGTTACATGCCAATATAAGCAACTTTCTAAGCTTAATGAAATATTTTTATATTGGCTGCAGAGCCGGCAGCAGGGAGAAATTTTGTTTGATGATTAGCAGCTGGGGTATAAAAGCTCCAAGCCACTGCTTTTCAATACAGAAAAGAGCTTCTTCTTTTGCTTTATTTTTGAACCCTCCATGGTTAATTTCAAATAA
Source organism: Neochlamydia sp. S13 (assembly GCF_000648235.2). NCBI lineage: Bacteria > Pseudomonadati > Chlamydiota > Chlamydiia > Parachlamydiales > Parachlamydiaceae > Neochlamydia > Neochlamydia sp. S13. Next base: position 1,999,862 of record NZ_AP017977.1, read on the forward strand.
AAGCAAATATCCCTCTATTAATTCTGGCCTTTCAGGATAACTAAGCTTTTAGGCAATACTTTTAGGAATATCCTGAATGGCCAAATTAAACAGCTTTTTTCTTTGTCTAGCCAAACATCTTTAAGCCCTTTCAGCTCCCCTTCCTTTAAATAAAAAATTTTCTTTCCTTTATCCCACATTCCGCAGGTTGTAGCGATTCCCGGATATTATTTTTATTGATACTGGAAATTGCTTTAAGTTTTTTTAGAAAAGGCTAATCCTGTTCTTTTCAAAGCAAAGAAAGTGAGAACATAAACGATGGAAAAGTATAAGTAGCACGGGTCTTGGTCACCTTAAAATTGTTTTTGCAATGGGTAACAAAATTACACAAGGGATTATGATAGTCCCGGTGGTCTCTTCATATCCCAGAGCGATTATGATCAGAGGAAAAGCGTCAAGTTAATGATAATTAATGGATTGGATTTTACCTTAAGCCTTTTACATGAAAGCATACAAGAATTAATCCTTAATTTAAACCCTAACATGAGACATGTTTTACTGGTTTTAGTTCCCTTTGGCAGAAATTAGATGACGAGGGAAATTAACTTGCGGAATGTGGGCTTTATGATAAACGGAAGCAAACTTTCGAATATCTCCTTTTAAAATCTATTCAAACTTGTTCCCCAGGTTTTCAATTTTCAGGACCTATCTATATACCGCTTAAACTCTTTCCTCTATGCAGCTTATGCCAGATGCATGAAATAATTTAAAATATTAAAGCCCTCAGCAGTATAAAAAACATTAAATTATAAGTTCTTCAAGCATAGAGCATACTAATAAAAAGCTGTCCATAATTAAATCCTGTCAAAGCAATATAAGGTTAAACGTCTTGGAAGGAAGCAAGATCAACGTTTAAAGAAAAGCTAAACCTTAACTTTTTAGCTATCGCTCTTTAAGCTACCAAGTCCTTGCCGACAGCACTCTTTTTAACGATTTTTCTCATTAGCTTATCTAACACTCTATAAGGATCATTTCATTTAAGAAATAAAATCAGGAATTTAAAAATATTATTTACCTCCAATTTTAACAATAAAAAGCAGGCCCTTGAATAACCGGAGAAAAAAAATCATTTTTTTGTTGGATTTAAATGAATCTAAAATTAAATTTGTTTCCAAGTCTAAATAAGCTATTAAGGAGATACAGAATGGGAATAAGCAATTTATCTCAGGCATGCAGTAGGATAGATAATATCGCTGACTATATCCCTGTTATCAGCACGGTCACTAATTTAGTTGATCTCTTCCAGAAATGCATTATCTCGACCTTCATATCAAAGGAAAGCTTAGTAAAGAGCCATTACTATAAACACCTGAGTGGCAAAAGCTTTAGAAGATGTATAACCTTACTGATTCCTGTTTTGGGTAATCTCACCATTGCCATCCTAGACTTCTTGCATCGAAAAAATGATAATAAAAAGCAACAAGATAAGAATCTTTCTTCTAAACATACAACTCTTCAAAAAGATAAAGAGGCTTTAGTTGCTATTGTTAAGAAAGAAGGCCTTGCTCTTAAGGGCGCTCGCTTAGAACTTCAAAAAGATAAAGATATCGTGCTGACAGCCGTTAAGCAAAATGGCGAAGCTCTTCAATATGCTAGCCGAGAGCTTAGAGACAATAAAAACATTGTACTTGCGGCAGTCGAGCAAAATGGCTGGGCCCTTGAGTTTGCTAGCCCTAGGCTGCAGAATGATAAGGATGTTGTACTTACGGCTCTTCGGCAAAATGGCTGGGCCCTTCGATACGCCAGCCCCAGGCTTAAAGATGATCCTAAGATTGTGCTTGCTGCTATTCAAGAAAACGGCTGGGCTCTTACAGAGGCCAGCGAAAGGCTTAAAAAAAATAAAAAGATGATCATTGCTGCCATTCAGAACGAGGGCTGGGCCCTTGAAGAGGCTAGCGAGGAGCTTAGGAACGATAAAGACATTGTGCTGGCTGCCGTTAAAAAAAGACCTTCAAGGCTTCGCTATGCTAGCGAAAAGCTTAAAAACGATAAGGATGTGGTGCTTGCCGCCGTTAAGCAAGATGGTTACGCTCTTGAATTTGCTAGCCCACAACTGCAAAATGATAAGGATGTAGTGCTTGCTGCCGTCCAACAAAATGGCTGGGCCCTTCAATATGCTAGCTCTGCCCTTAAAGACAATCTAGATATTGTGCAGGCGGCTGTCCAACAGAATGGCTGGGCCCTTCAATATGCTAGCCGGGAGTTACAAAAAAATGAGGAGCTCATCAAACTAGCTAGGCTGACTAGGAAATAGATAACTTTAGTACTTATTTAAAAAGGCATATTGATCAAAATTCGGGCGCCTAAAATCCCTTAAAACTATGGGGACAAATAGGCCTACTTTCCCTTGCTCTACACTTTCCCCTTAAATGGAAGAAAAATAAAGCTTATAGATTTTAAATAATTCTTTAATTAAAATTAATTTCCTTATTAGTTCAACCAATTGATATGGAAGCCTCAATGAAAATCCATGATTTATCTCAAGCTTGCTGTTCGATTGATAATATTGCAGACTATATTCCCCTAGTTAGCACAGTGACTAATTTAGTTGATATTTTCCAAAAATGTGTCCTTTTACATTTTAATCACGAGCAGAGTTCTTCTGAAAGCCCTTATTATGCTCACCTCAGACTTAAAAGCTTTAAACGATGTATAATCTTATTGATTCCTATTCTAGGAAATATAAGCATAGGAATTTATGATTTTACTTGCCGTAAAAGCAAGGGAAAAAAAACTGTAACACCAAATGTCGAACTAAAGAGCCTAGCCCTCCAAAACAGCAATAAAGAGATTAAGAACAATAAAAGGTTGATCCTTGCTATTGTCAAGCAAAATGGTTGGGCGCTCGAATATGTTAACGAACAGTTTAAGGATGATAAAGATATTGTACTTGCAGCTGTTAAGCAAAAGGGCATGGCTCTTCAGTATGCGAGTGAAAACCTCAAAAACAACAAAAGTGTGGTGCTTGCCGCCGTTCAGCAAGATGGTTGGGCTCTTGAGCATGCTAGCAAAGAGCTTCAAAATGATAAGCGAGTGGTCCTGGCTGCGGTCCGGCAAGACGGCTCGATGCTTCAAGAAATTAGCCAAGAACTTAGAAATAATAAGGAAATCGTACTTGCCGCCGTTCAACAGAACGGCTGGGCCCTGCAGTATGCTAACGAAAAACTTAAAGATAATAAAGAAATTGTACTTGAAGCTGTGCGACAGAATGGCTGGGCCATACAGTACGCTAGCGAACAACTTAAAAATAATGAGGATGTCGTGCTTGCTGCTCTTGAGCAAAATGGGTTAGCCCTTGAGTATATTGGCCCCGCTTTAAAGGATAATAAAAATGTCGTGCTTGTTGCTCTCAAGCAAAATGGTTTAGCCCTTGAGTATGCTAGCCAAAATTTTAAAAATGATGAGAACATGGTGCTTACAGCCGTTCAACAAAATGGTAAAGCGCTTCGGCATGCCAGCTATGGACTTCAAAAAAACAAGAAACTTATCAATCTAGTTAAAAACCAAAGCTCTCCTCTAATATCTTAGCTTTCTTTTAAATTTTTTTAGAACCTCCAATGAAAATAGGAGATATTTTAGGCAAGATATTCATCGCTTTGAAAATGCTTAATAGACTCTTAAAATGAACGGTTTAAAATCTTTAAGCTATATCTTTAGCTCTTATACTTAATAGTAAACTAAAAAAATTGCTTAAGGCAACAAACAAAACTCTGCATTGTAATTCCTAAAGAACATAAGAGAAGAGAGAAAGGCCTCGATTCATCTATTGCAAGATGGAGTAAAAAAAGTTATAGTTAGCTATCCCAAGGTAATAAATCTTTATTTTTATGAAAGAACTTTCTAGCCCTCAGCATCCTTTAATTAAACATTTAGTAAAGCTACGTCAAAATCATGATTATCGCTGGCATCATCAGGCCCTCGTGCTTGAAGGGATCAAATTAATCGCTGAGGCCAGTTCTTTGCTTACTTTTAAAACTATCTTAGCTTCCTCTCCCCATCTTTTACCTAAAAATGTGAAAGCCGAAAAAATTATTTTAGCTGCTCCTACGCTCATTCAAAAAGTATCAGGCCTCCAATCTTCTGAAGGCATCCTAGCTGAAGCACCTATGCCTAAATTCTCTAATCTTTATGGAAAAAAATACCTCTTGGCGTTAGATCGTATCAACGATCCCGGCAATCTAGGTACCATTATTCGCTCAGCCATAGCTTTAGGATGGGAAGGCATTTTTTTACTCGAGGAAACTTGCGATCCTTTTAATGAGAAAGCCCTGCGTGCCTCTCGTGGGGCTGTGTTTAAAATTCCTATGCGTCAAGGTGCTTGGAAAGACTTACAAGAGATTATTAAAGTAAACAACTTACAAGGCTTAGTTGCTGACATTAAGGGAGTCCCTTTTGAACAGATAAAGCCTTCGGCAGGAGTTCTTTTAGTTTTAAGCAATGAAGCTCAAGGGCCTTCTCAAGAAGCTTTTTCTATCGGTTCACCGATCACCATTCCTATGTCTGGGGAAATGGAATCTCTCAATGTTTCCGTAGCAGCAGGACTCTTACTTTATAGTTTGCGCCAAAAGAGAGAACTTTTATGAAAAATTCTAAACAAGATGATCTGCCACGTATGCCAAAAAAATGGGTAGGTTGTGACCTTGAAGCCGATTATTTTAAAGATGACCGTAAAAATTCGCGGAAAGAGCGTAAACTAGCCTCTGCAAAAGATCGTTCCAAATACAAAAAAACAGATAGAGATAAACGGCAAAAAAATAAAGAACTCCATCAAAATATTAAACTTGCCAAAGAAGATTTACTACGGGGAAGAGTTCTATCCATTACCCCTCAAGGAATTATGGTAGAGCATGAGGATGCAATCTATGCCTGTTCTATGCGTGGTCTGTTAAAAAAGGAAAAAACACAATTTAAAAATCTTGTTACCGTAGGAGATTTGGTGTTATTTCAAAGAACAGATGCTCAGGAAGGCCTTATCGCGCATGTTGAAGAACGTTATTCTGTTTTATCGCGCGCTGACAATCTTTCAAGGCGTCAAGAGCAATTAATCGCTGCTAATATAGATCAGGTATTAATTACTGTTTCCGTCGTCAATCCACCCCTTAAGCCTTTTCTTGTGGATCGCTACATTATAGCCGCGCGCAAAGGCGGTATGGAACCTGTAATAGTGGTCAACAAGATTGATTTACTCGATCATCCTACCACACCCGCGACTGAGAAAGAACTTTATAAGGATTTTCTGCATGCTTATAAAGCCGCGCAGATTCATGTAATACCTGTTAGTATTGTTAACGAACAAGGGTTAGATCAGCTAAAAAGCATAATGAAAAATAAAGCGTCCGTTTTTTCAGGGCAATCAGGCGTAGGTAAATCCTCTCTTATTAATGCCATTACAGGCCTTAATTTTAAAGTAGGAAAAGTCGTGGAGAAGACTAAAAAAGGTTCTCATACTACTACCACGGCAAAGCTTATTCCGTTAGAATTTGGCGGCTGGTGTATAGACACTCCAGGAATTAAAAGTTTTGGCTTATGGGATCTTAATAAAGAAGAAGTCGAGCAATACTTTCCTGAAATTGAGGAAATCGGACAACAGTGCAAGTTTCCTAATTGTTCTCATACACATGAAAAAGAATGTGCTGTACATGCCGCCGTAGAAAACGAAAAGCTTTCTCCCTTACGCTTTGCTTCTTATCAGTATTTGCTAGAAGCTCTATCGCAAGAACACTTACGCCGTTAGCTTTTCCTTTATATTAAAATTTTAAAAAGTTTACCAGTAATTGCCGCCCTTTCATTTCTTACGGTCATCACTCTGTCTTCTTGCGGAGGTTAAAGAAATTATGCCCTTACCTTTGTAACTGACCCTCCTCTGCTCTTGGCTTAAGGATCCATTTTTTTGAGGGATAGGGTTTAGGAAGAATGTGCTTAACAGCTTATGAGTAGACATTTGAGAGCGAGCAATTTCAAAATTTTATCCCTCTAGAAGAGTTACTTGATAAGAAACCGCCTAGAATATATCTTAAAAAAATTAACTCGAAGGTAAAAGCATGTCTTATATTCGCTCAGTAAAAGCTATAGAAATTTTGGATTCGCGCGGTAACCCTACCCTTAAAGTCATGATTACTACCGATCGTGATATTAGTGCCGAAGCTTCAGTGCCTTCAGGTGCATCGACAGGCCAGCATGAAGCCTTAGAGCTTAGAGATGGAGATAAGAGACGTTTTGCAGGTAAAGGGGTGCAAAAAGCTATCACACATGTGAATGGACCCCTCGCTCAAATTCTAGTAGGAGAGCATGTCTTTGATCAGGCTCGTCTAGATCGTCTGATGATCGCCAGTGATGGCTGTGAAAATAAAAGTCGTTTTGGAGCCAATGCAATTTTAGGAGCTTCTTTAGCCTTAGCACGAGCAGGAGCCCTTAACGCTAAACTTCCCTTATACCGCTACATAGGTGGAGCTCATACCCATATTCTTCCTTGCCCGATGATTAACATTCTTAATGGCGGAGCTCATGCTGATAATCTGCTTGATTTCCAAGAATTTATGATTCGACCTACAGGAGCTCCTTCCTTTCATGAAGCTGTACGCTGGGGAGCAGAGATTTTTCATACTTTAAAAGGAATACTGAGAGAAGAAGGCCATGTTACGGCAGTAGGTGACGAAGGAGGCTTTGCTCCTAATCTTGAGTCCAATGAGATCGCTTTAGAAATGATAGTCTCAGCCATCGAAAAAGCAGGATACCGTCCTGGCATCGATGTATCGCTAGCATTAGATTGCGCGGCTTCTGAGTTCTATGATGAATCTACTCATCTTTATAAAGAGAAAAAGAAACAAAAAAGAAAGAGACCCTTTATCGAACGAACAGCCGAAGAAGTCGTAGATTATTTAGAAAATTTGGTAAAGAAGTTTCCTATCGATTCAATTGAAGATGGACTGGCCGAAAATGATTGGCTGGGTTGGCAGCATCTTACTAAAAAATTAGGACATCAAATTCAGCTAGTAGGAGATGACATTTTCGTGACTAATCCTAAATTCCTGTCGCGGGGTTTTGACCTAAATGTCGCTAATTCCATTTTAATTAAACCCAACCAGATTGGTACCTTAACTGAGACGTTAGAAACTATTCGCTTAGCTCAAAACAATAGCTATGCTGCTATTATTTCTCATCGTTCGGGGGAAACTGAAGACAGCATAATTGCCGATATAGCGGTGGCTACAAATGCGGGGCAAATTAAAACAGGTTCTCTTTCTCGTACAGACCGAGTCGCCAAATATAATCGTTTACTTAATATTGAAGACAGTCTTCAAAGTGTGTGCCGTTATTGGGATAGTAACCTGTATAAATGTAGGACGGGTTTTTCCTCGCCCTCGTCTTTTTAAGGGAGGGGCCTTGAATTCAAGGTTAAGCTTCTTTGATAAATTATTTCATAAACAAGCTAGCTAAGCATCTTTTCTTAAAACATGCAAAAACACCTTGCTCTTCTAACATACATACACGTGTGCTGTAATATAAATACCTAGAGCTACTTTTGCCACCAAGCGTTCGATAATTAAAGAGCCAACCTTGAAGTATTAGGATCAGTAGGTTTATCAATAGTGTGGGCTAGGGATTAAAGAATTTAGCAAGATTTTCCTTGCCAACTATCCATATTTTCCTCCTTCGCTCGTCTTTAGTCCACACGTTAACTATTTTATTTTTATAATCTTTATCACTATGCTTTGAGAGCACGAGTTAAAAATCTGTTAAAAAAATCAATTAATTACAAACTAGCTTAAATTATTTGCGATTAGATTTGCTTCTTCTTCATCAATCAAAACAAATTGATGAAGATCTTGCTTATAACAATAGACATCCGCTTGTGCTATATCAAACCACCATCCATGCACTCGAAGCTGCTTTTTTTCCACGCGTTCTTGAATGAAAGGATAGCTGATAACATGTTGCATTTGTTGAAGCACATTAATTTGAGAGATTTGATTATGCTCGGATAAAGAAGGGTTAATACTAAGTCCTTTTCTCACCTTGTTTAAAGCTTCTTCTCCATGCTTTAGCCAGGAACCAAGATGGGGGCAAGTATGGCCATCGACCCCTCGAGCTAGAGCTTGCATAGCTCCACATTCAGAATGACCGCAAACAATAATATCAGAAACGTTAAGAGAAAATGTAGAAAATTCTAATACTGCCGAAGCACTGCTATCGTAAGGTGAGGAAGAAGCTGGAGGTATTAAATTTCCAATGTTTCTTAGCACAAATATATTTCCGGGATGAGTAGAAGCAAAAAGGCTAGGCATTAGGCGACTATCAGAGCATGCAATAAAAAGTGCTTCTGGCTTTTGCCCGAGTGCCAACCGAGCAAAAAGCGCGCGCCCCTCCTCGCTAAGGTTCTTTTTAAAATGCGCAATTTCTTGAATGAGTTTTTTCATATTTTGTAAACACTTGTTTATTAAGTTAAATGTATATTGTATATGCTGCCATTCGATCTATCCTCGCACGATGTCCGACCATACTAGCTGGCAATCAAACTCTTAAGCGTAGCCGATACCTAATTTTTGCTAGGTCTTTAGTATTTTCCCTTCTTGTTTCTTATATATTGCATAAAAGAGCATATGGTGAAAGGATTTTTGCATGCTTTCGTTGATTGATTTCTTAGAGAAAATGTTAATAAAATAAATTTTAATCTCTCAATATTTATTTACAAATGTTTACAAATATTTTGCGGAAAAGGGCATAAAAAAAACTTTATCTATCCTCAGCAAAATTTTTCAAAAAAGCGCTTGGTGATTGATTAAAGAAGAGAGTAAAGGCAATCGTTATTAAAAAAAAGCGCAAAAGATGAATACTCAAGAACTTAAAAAGATTATGTTCATTGGATACTCTGTACAGGACAAAAAATAATTTTTTCATAAAAAAACCCTCTTAGGTATACTTGAGGATAACAAGGGGTCAAAAAGCTTTAGCAACCAAAGAAAAAGGTTAAAATACCTAGGTGTTCCCAATAAGATTTTCCTTATTTTATCCAACCCATAGCGAAACAAACTTTTAGCTTTTCTACCATGCTTCTTAATGCTAATAGGGACTACATTTGCAGCTATATTACCTAGTTTATACGCCCAACAAAAAGCAATACTTAAGGCAAAGATAAGTTTCTCAATTCTGTCAGTATATGTTAAATGCGTATCTTCCAAGCAAAAGCCTCGCGTTTTTAGACAAGCAAATAAGGTCTCTATTTCCCATCTAGTTTTGTAGATGCTTATAGCTTTTTTTGGATTTTTATTAGTGACCACGAGTAAAAGCTCATCTTTTAGACGGCTTGCAGCTACATAAAAGGAATGGCCGAGCATCTGTAAAGGTTGAGCTAACACTTTTTTTTTACCCTCTTTTAGATGACGAAATACGTCTCTAAGAGAAACTGCATAGCCATTTCTTGCTCCTTCCACTAGAGTGTCTTCCCTAATACGCATATAAAAAGGAATCTCACTTTTTATCAGATAATCAAACCATTGACTCCCTATAAATTCTCTGTCTCCAATAAGACCTGCAATTTTTGATGGGCCTAATTGCCTAATAACTTTTTCTAAAACTTCTATGCGTTCATTAGTAGAGGAATTACCAGCTTTATTCATCACAAACCAGGCCAACGGAATAGCTGTTCCTTCATAGGCCATCGCTAAGGTTAAAATATTAATGTTTTTGCTACCTACCTGCCAATTTGTTCTATCTATAATCAGCCATACTTTCCTTTTAATAGGAAATATTTGTAAAATGATTTTAAAAGCATCCAACATGTCAAATTTTAGTTCTCGGAAAAAGCGCTGTAGCCTTTTATAGTGGGAGTCTAGTTTTGCTTTTCCTTGAAAAGCTGTGGCTAGTTGAGTAAGATTAACGCTTCTAACCCTAAAAAGAGCTAGAACAATTTGGCAAAAGCATGTAAGTCTTGCTCGGTTCCAATCTAAAGTTTGACTTAAAACTTCTCTTAGCTCGTCTATTTCTTTCATCTGTTTTCTCCTCGTAAAAGATAACAGTATAAATTTTTAGACGGGCTTTTTCAATTTTTGTCCTGTACAGAGCATTGGATATGAACCTTAAAGATATTAGATGAAGACCTAAAAATCAGGTGACTAGGAGCTCAAACAAATCATTAAGCTTCATAACCAAGTAAGGGAATGATCAAAATCATTGCCCTTAATTAAAACACTATAAAACCAATCACAGCGCTACACTTACTAATTAAATAGGCAAAAAAGCCCTATAACATTTAAACAGAAGTAAAGTAGTGCTCAAGCCCTTCGCTAGTAGGCTTCATCGTTCTACTACCTTTTTGCCAATTAGCAGGGCAAACTTCGCCATTCTCTTCGATAAAGACCAAGGCATCTAACATCCGCAGAACTTCTTCGACATTACGGCCTAATGGCAAATCATTGACAACCTGATGGCGTACAACACCTTTTTTATCTATAATAAAAAGCCCTCGATAGGCAATGCCTTCATGCTGAATAAGCACATCATAATCGCAGGCAATACAACGGTTCATATCAGACACGATGGGATAAGTTAGGCCCTGAATGCCTCCTTTTGATTTAGGAGTATTTAGCCAAGCCGCATGACAATAGGGACTATCTACCGAACAAGCAACCAATTGAGTATCTCTCTTTTCAAATTCTTCAATTTTTTCTTGAAAGGCATGTAACTCTGTAGGACACACAAAAGTAAAGTCTAAAGGATAGAAGAAAAAAACAACATTTTTGCCTAAAAAATCAACCAATGAGAAATTGTTGATAATTCGCCCCTCTATAACCGCTTTTGCCCTAAATTCTGGGGCTTGCTTACCCACTAACACACCCATCGTAAACTCCTTTTTTAATCTTTATCTTTAATTTCCAAAAAACTCTTCGGCCCTCTCTAGCCATTCTTCGGCACCTATCGTAGTGGCCTCTCCATGTCCTGGAAATACACGCGTATCAGGCGGTAGCTTGGCAAGCTTTGATAAGGAATCCCACATAAGGGAAGGTCGTGCCGTAGGAAAAGATAAATTGCCAATCGTACCTTTAAATAAAGTATCCCCTGAGAATAACAGCTGCTCTTCTTGACTATAAAAACAAATACCACCAGGGGTATGACCAGGAGTCTCGATGACTTCAAAAGTAACATTCCCTACAAAAACCTTCTCACCAGCTTTCACATAATGATCAGGTTTAGCTCCCTCTATATCAATCCAACAAGGCAAGCCATCACTTCCAGGGTTTTCTACATTATTTGCATCCAACAAATGGACATACACAGAAATCTTATATTTATTTTTAAGGGGCGCTACATCAGCAATATGATCCCAGTGCGAATGAGTTAAAAGAATTTTGGAAGCAAATAAGTGATTTCTAGTGAGATAATCTATAATTACCGGCGCACTTCCTGGAGCAGGATCAATGATTGCTGCTTGCAAAGTGGCAGGGCAGCTAATGACATAAGCATTCGTTTGAAAAGGACCTGATACAATTGTATGGATAATCATTGCACCGGAGAGGATTTGAACCTCTAACCGCCCGGTTCGTAGCCGGGTACTCTATCCGATTGAGCTACCGGTGCAGAATGTAGCGCTATATTGCCTTACTCTCTGTATTTTAAGCAAGCTTAAAAAGATCAAGAAAGCTTAAAACTTATTCGGTAATCTCTGTTTCTTTTTCTTTACTTATTGATCTCAGCCTTTAATGATCCAAGCAGTTGATGCAAAATAACTTATTTAAGATAATTTTAAGAGAAAAAGGGAAGTAAGCATGAGGACTATCTATCCTAGTAATTTATCAGATTATGAATGTGAAACTATTAAAGTTTACTTTGAAGTAGCTTACAGCAAAGGAGGTAGACCCTTTAAACATGTAAAAAGGGAAATAATGGAATCTATTTCTTATGTCTTACGAACCGATTTTCACTGCCATTATTTACCCAAAGATTTTCCTCCTTGGAACACGGTTTGCACTTATTTTAAGAAGTAGGAAGATACCCATTTGTTTAAGAAAATCAATCATCATTTAAGGAAAAGCTTAAAGATTAAACCCCGACTCTACCACTATCCTCATCGACAGACAGACAGACAGACAGACAGACAGACAAGCATAACAGTAGAAAGAGGGTAAGCTCAAAAGTTATAATGGTGTCGAAAAGGTTAAGATTCCTAATAAAGTTCACTTTCTCTTCCTATCCACCTTACAGTCCTAACTTAATTGAAAACCTAGAGTCTCATATCCGCAGCCCTTTTCGGTCTAATCGCATCTATCATTTTATGATGAACTACAAAAGGGTGCATTTAGTTCTTAGAAAAAAGTTTGTCTAGAAAGAGGGGTAAGCATGAAAATAATCTTTAATAAGCAGCCTATTTTCTAGCCTAAAAATATCTTATGCTTGCCACGCCTCTTTTGTAAGAAAACACTTCTATTCACTTTAAGAGACACTCCCCTAAAAGAGATTTCCCTCAATTTTAAGCTGTCTAAGTTGAGGAAGCTGCCGGATTTCCGCAGGAATAGTAGTTAGTTGATTGTTGCTTAACCAAAGAATGTGCAGCTGAGAAAGCTGCCCGATCTCAGCAGGAATAGTAGTTAGCTGGTTGTCGCTTAAGTAAAGCATTCGCAGCTGAGAAAGCTGCCCGATTTCCGCAGGAATAGTAGTTAGTTGATTGTTGCTTAACCAAAGGGTGTGCAGCTGAGAAAGCTGCCAGATTTCCGCAGGAATAGCGGTGAGTGGGTTGCCGCCTAAGTCAAGGCTTTGCAGCTGAGACAGCTGCCCAATTTCTGCAGATATAGCGGTTAATCGGTTTCTGGCTAGGTTAAGGCTTTGCAGCTGAGAAAGCTGCCAGATTTCCGCAGGAATACTAGTTAGCTGGTTGCAGTATAAGTAAAGGGCTTGCAGCTGAGAAAGCTGCCCTATTTCCGCAGGAATAGCGGTGAGTAGGTTGTAGCCTAAACAAAGCCACTGCAGCTTAGTAAGCTGCCAGATTTCCGCAGGAATACTGGTTAGCAGGTTGCCGGCTAAGTTAAGCCTTTGCAGCTGAGAAAGCTGCCCAATTTCTGCAGGAATAGCGGTTAATCGGTTGCTAGCTAAGTCAAGTCTTTGCAGCTGAGAAAGCTGCCCTATTTCTGGTGGTAAAGACGTCAAGCCTGACTTATCTAAGTTCAGAGAGATGATATCTTTACCATGCTCTTCTATCCACTGCGTTAGCAGCTCTCCTTTTTTCTTTAAAGGTAAAGCTTGAATCTGTGGTTGGTTTAAGAACTCTGTTCCTCCCGGTAGCTTTTGCCAAAGTAAGAGGCGGTTAATATTTAATAGATAGGAGGAATAATTTGAAAGGGTAAAAGCCTTGCTTTCCTTAGCATTTCCTTCAAATTCTGTAGGAGAAAGAGAAGCGGCCAAAGTAAAGAGCTTTTGAAAGATGTAGGGCACTTTTTCTTCAATAGGAAGAGTAGAGTCAATTTCATAAATCTTATCTAAAATACGCGCTTGTTTTATAAAATCCCCATTCCCTTCAGAAAAATGAACTTGGATGATTGCGTTGTAAAGAGAGGCCATGGAAAGAGGTGTTACAGATAGAGGAGAAAGAGGTTGAATTTCTTTAGAGGAGGTTGAAGAAGAGGTAGAAATAGAAGATTGGGGAGCGGTTGAGGCAAGAGAGGAAGAACTTTGGTGGATTTGGCGCAGTTTTTCAAGGGCAAATTGCCTAATCTTTTTATTTTCTCCGAGTAATTTTTCCGTCCATTTATAACTTATTTTTCCTTCCTGGTTCAGTTCTTCACTGTCCTGGCTCATCAACTCTTCCAATTGATTCTCTAGTATTTTCTTTAAGGTTGAATGCTCTTGAATGGAAGGTTCTTCTAAAAGATTGAATAAGAGCTCAGTGTAGCGCTCTTTATAAGAGCCTAAAGAAGGAAGTTTTTTTTCTTTATCTTTATCAGAAAAAACGAGAGGAAGGGGCTGTAAAGATGAAGAAGCTTCGGAAGAGCGTTTAAGGCAAAATTCAAGATAGGCTTGGGCTTTTTCATACGTAGGAGTTAATTGCAAAGCTTGCAATAAAGCTTCTATAGCAGTGGCATGCTCTCCTTTTTCAGCAAGTTCTTTACCACGCAAGAAATGTCCTGCAGCTTCCTCACTAGGCTCATGCTTAATTTCCTCTAATGGATGAGATTCAGCCGTTTCGGCCAGGTGCCTGACCGTGTAGTTAGGTGCATGCCTTTCAATAAGAGTTCTATCTAGGGGACAAAGTTTATTGCGTGCTAAGCATTGAATGACGGTATCTTCATTAAAGGTATGACCACAAGGAAACAAAGTAACCGCCCGAGTCATCAGCTCTCCTGAGACGGGATCTTCTATATTCTCTGAAACTGTAGTACGGAAAGTTGCCTGGGCGTTAGAAATAGAATCTGACGGCATCATATAAAAGCTCCTTAAGATTTTATGTAAGCTATTACCTTATGAGGCAGAGGTAGCTTGCTTTTTAAAGAACTAGCCCTTACCTTTTTGCCAGAAAATTACTCTTTTTCTTCTTTATTAAGCAATTTTTATTTTAATAAAAAAGGGAGAGTCGTCTATGTTTTATAAAAGCTTGAGCAGTTTGTCTTATTTCTTTCTCAGTTTTATCTTATCCTCCCATGCCCTGTGGATTTTTAGGCCGAGCCGATTATCATAGTTGTAAAAAGCTTAGGAGGCCTTATATCTGATAAGGAAGGCTTAAGGGAACTCCTCGAGAATAATCCATGGGAATCAGTAAAAAAAGCATGCCTAGATCAAGACTATTCAAGAGAGGAGGGCAAAAGCGATGTGCTAAAATAGGGTAAGGAAGCCGGAGTGGTGAAAAGACTGCCGGGCAGGAAACGTCTATCTCATGAAAGCTGGAAATAGATGTAAAACACGTATAAAAAATTAGGCAAGCATATTAAAAGCTTCAATTTTGCCACTTCCTTATAAGCTCATTAATAAAATAGTCTGGATTTTTATCAGGTTGCGCTTGAGCTATTTCTAATGCTTCCTCATCTGATAGTAGGCGATCATTTTGAAGAAATGCTTCTAGTTGAATATTTGCTAGTAAAGGATCAAATTGTTTATGAAAATGATCTAGCTGGCTGTATCTAAAACCATAAAATGGTATACCCATAGTCTCCATCATGCTTTCCACCGACCTCATATGGCGCGGACTATCATCGATAAATATAACTTTACTAGGGCGAAGAAAATGATAATTTAAAAAATCTTTTAAGAAAGGGCCTTTATCTTGATAATCGGTAAAAATGATGCCTTGAGAAAAGCATTTGTAGGAGTTAGAATCAATCAATTTTGGCAGTCGATTAAGAGAAAAATCAATGCCGACACTTTTTAAATGTTTATAGGCACAAAGGTCAGCCTTTTGCATGTAGTCAGGATTTAAACAACGAGCTGTTAAAGCAAAAGTAAGAATTCCCTTTTGCTGAAGTTGTCTAATAATTTCAGCAGCAGAAGGATCTATCAGCCGCATCGGAACTTGAAGCATAATTTTTTGAATGATTTTATTAATCTCTAAACGTGCCTCATCTTTAGACAAATTAGCAGTAGCCATTTTAGATACAAAATAGCTCCACCACGGCGTGTTGCCTAGCATACTCGTCGTATTAATCAGGGTATCGTCAATGTCAAAAAACAGTATAGAATGTGAATCTACCTCTTGAAGAATATCAGCAAAACGATGCGTTTCTACAACTTTTGCTGAAAGTGGCCTAGAGAATAGGAGGGCAACAGCTAACAAGAAAAAAATTCCCCTCGAAGCTAACCGGACGCGAACTGGATGGCGTAAGATAAAATAATTTTTCATTATTCTCCTAGTTTGCTGGCCATTTTTCTCCTAACTTTCCCATCCTTCTTTACCTATTAGAGGAACGAAGCGAACAGGTTCAAAGGTCTCTTGAGTGTATGTTTCCTCAGAGGTTTTACGCAGACGCAGTAGAAGTTGGCTAAAGCTATCGCCCACAGGAATAATCAGGCGACCGCCAATTTTTAGTTGTTTGATAAGAGTTTGAGGAATTGCAGGAGCACCTGCAGCAACAATGATAGCATCATAAGGGGCATGTTCAGGCCAGCCTAAGGAGCCATCTGCCACCTTACAATGGATAGAATGATAGGCTTGCTGTTTAAAGCATTGTTGAGCCGCATACGCTAGGCTAGGCAAAAATTCAACAGTATAGACTTCTTGCGCTGTATAGGCAGCTACAGCTGCTGCATAGCCAGAGCCGGTGCCAATATCCAATACAATTGAACTAGGAGTAATTTCAGCTAATTGATTCATCAAAGCAACTATAAAAGGCTGGCTAATAGTCTGCCCCTCCCCTATAGGTAAAGGCCTATCTTCATAGGCATCTTCTTGCATAGAAGCAGGAACAAATAAGTGGCGAGGGACATGCCGCATAGCTTCCAGGGTAGCTGGATCAGTAATCCCTCGGGCAAGAAGCTGTGTTCTTACCATCTCTTGCCTTTTGTGAGAATAATCATCATCAAGTGGCATAGCTATCTTCCTTAAAAGTTTTTTTCCTCAACTTTTCGCTCTTCTTTATCAGCTTTTTTAGCTTCTTCCTCTGTGGCTGCTATTACATCAGTAATAGCTGCTTTAAGCATCTCGATTTTTGAGCCATCATACATTTTAAGTATAACAGTATTCTCTTCTATACGCACGATCGTTCCGACAATCCCCATAGCAGTTACTCGATCGCCTTTTTTCAAGGCGCTACGCTGCTCTTCTATGGCTTTACGACGTTTTTGCTCCGGTCTCCATAAGATCAAATAGAAAAAAATCAGAGCGATCGCAATCATTACAAAAGTTTGAGTCATTCCTTGATCACGGGGAACGATTTCAAGGTTAGTGCCCTCTTGCGCAAAAGCTATCGTATTATTCAATAGAGTAAAGCCAAGTGTAGAAAAGCAAGTCATTTTCTTAATCATATTTCATCCTTTTAATGCGGATACAAGGCACAAACTTTTTGATAAAAATCGGCTAAAGTATCATTTTTTATTGCTTCCCTTAATTTTTGCATAAAATCTAGATAAAAGGCTAGATTTTGTAACGTGACTAATGTTAAGCCAGTCATTTCATCCACATTGAGGAGATGGCGTAAGTAAGCCTTAGAGAACTGAGAAGTATAGGAGGGCGTAGATGGATCGAGAGGAGAAAAATCTTCAGCATAACGAGCAGCCTTTATCTGCACTTTTCCGGCCCAGGTAAAAGCCGTGCCATTTCGTGCATTTCGTGTAGGCATCACACAATCGAACATATCGACTCCCCGCATTACACTCTCCACTAGATTACGAGGCGTTCCTACTCCCATCAAATAGCGTGGTTTTTCTACCGGCATAAATGGCACTGTATGATCAAGCACCTCATACATCACCGAAGCAGGCTCGCCAACGGAAAGGCCACCGATAGCATATCCTTGGAAATCTAGATTAGCTAAAAACTGGGCAGACTGCTGACGTAAATCAGCATGCACTCCACCTTGTACGATTCCAAAAAGATTTTGATGAGGCTGCAAATCATAATTTCTACAGCGCTCCGCCCAGCGATGGGTTCTTTCTAAGCTTTTTTCCACAATTTTTTTTTCACACGGATAAGGCGTACATTCATCAAATGCCATCACAATGTCAGAGCCTATAGTTTTTTGAATGAACATGCTCTCATCGGGTCCCAAAAAGTGACGCGAACCATCGATATGCGATTGAAAATGGACTCCTTTATCCGTGACCTTGTTAAGGGCAGACAAAGAAAAAACTTGAAATCCTCCTGAGTCAGTAAGAAGAGGGCTTTGCCAGTTCATAAAAGCATGCAAACCACCAGCTTTACCCAAAATTTCTACCCCTGGACGAAGCATCAGATGATAAGTATTGCCCAAAATAATTTGAGCCTTCATATCTAACAGGTGCTGATTAGTCAAGGTTTTAACAGCTGCCCGTGTACCTACAGGCATGAAAACAGGCGTTTCTATCGCCCCATGGGCAGTTTCTATGATTCCTACTCTTGCACGGGAGCAAGCATCAGCCTTACAAATCGTAAATTTCAAAAAGAGCCTATATGTTTGATGGAGTTTTTTCTAGGAGAATCAAACTGTCGACATGGATAGTTTGAGGAAATTGATCATAAGGTTGAATATATTTTACCGTATAACCATTCTGCGATAACTCAGCAATATTAGCTACATGGGCCTGAGGATTGCCAGAAATATAGAGGATTTTGGGAGCATTGAGACGAAGTAAATGTTTCATGGTGAGAGGATCGAGACCCGCACGTGGAGGATTTAATAAGACTAAATCAGGTAGAGGAAATAAATTTTCATCTTGAATTTGGCCCAAAGCATAGCGCACCGCTCCTGAAATAATAGTGACATTCTGCCTATTATTTAAAGCAGCATTTTGACGCGCATCAAAAGCTGTCTCCGGAGATATTTCTATGCCTATTACCTGCTTAACGTTCTTTGAAGCGCAAATACCTAACACCCCTGAGCCGCAAAAAAGATCATAGATGGTATCTTCTTTGTTTACCTTCGCTAATTGCAGGGCTAAAGAATAAACCTTTTCTATTTGCCTTATATTAGGCTGAAAGAAAGAAGAAGGGCTAATTCTAAACTTATAAGTTTCTGCAGGCTTTTCAATATCTGCCTGAATGTCTAGTTCTTCCTCAATATACTGAGGTCCATAAAGTAACATTTCATAAAAGTTAGTGGCCATTCCTGGACTTATCTGTTGTATCCTAACAAATATGCTTAGCTTAGCATTTGACTGTTGTGGCTCAATAGCACTATGTAACGCATGGACAAAGCTCTCAAGGTGGCGATTTTGCAAAGCATAATCAGGGTTACCAGAGACCGTCAACATTACCATGCGGTCTCCTGTCTTCATTCCTTCACGTAGCGTCAAGGACCTTAATGAACCGGTATTCTTGATGGGGTAATAGGCCTCTAAATTTGACTCTTCCCACCAAGATTTTACCGCATGGACAGCTTGAGTGAACCAGGGGTTGGGAAGATGACATTCTACAAGATTAAAAACCTTTCCTTTGGTAGAGTCAAGAATCAAGCCTAAGTACTTAGTTTTATTTAGATCTCTTGAAAAGGTAAAATCCATTTTGTTTCTGTAATTCCACTCAGATTCAGAGGGCATAATAGGAAATAGATGGGTCTCTGGCGTGATTACACTGCGGAAAATATCTTTAGCTAAAGATTCTTTATAACGCAGTTGAGTATCATAAGACATTTGTTGCCATTGGCATCCACCACAGGAGCCAAAATGTATACATTTAGGAATAATTCGGTCTTTGGAAGGCTCAATAATTCTTTGTATTCCTCCTACCCAGTGCGTTTTATTTTTGCCATGTAGCACAGAATAGACTGCATCTCCAGGGATGGTAAACGCTATCTCAGCTTCCTTAATTTCCTCTTCTGAACGTTCGATGCGACCTAAGCCATGTCCTCTCTTAGAAAATTCATTGATTTTAACATTCGCAAAACGAGTTTGTTTAGAATAAGGCATATCGCTAGATTATTAAATTTTGGTCAAATAATAAGGTTAAATAAGCAGCTATATAAAAGCAAGGTGATTTAGGAACAGTTAGAAGCTTTGTACAACAACGTAAGCAACTTAAAAAATATAAGTGCGCCTGCTAGTTGGATTTTTTATTCACCAGGTCAGATAAGTTTTTCGAATTCGATGAGGAAAGTGAGGTAAAGGGGAGGTAATAACCCCCCTAAAAAACTATCAATTATCTCCAGCCCACTTGCTTCGTAGGAAGTTTTGCGGTAGGTCTTTTTAAAGAAAGAGGACGTGCCTTAGCTTTATGTGCTTTAGCTTTTGGCTTGGCTGCAGGTTTTGCAGCTGGCTTTGTAGCGATTGGTTTTGCAGCTGGCTTAGAAGCTTTTTTAGGAGCAGTTACTTTTTTAGCCGTTTTCTTTGTACCTTTCGTCGTTTTTTCAGATTTGATAGATTCTTTACGATAAAGCTTAGAAACTTTCTCAAGCTTAACGGTTCCTGTACGAACACGCTGAGAAGCTGCTTTATTGCCTTTCTCAGCTTTTTCTAAATCATTAGTAATGTTCTGAAGCAGGTCTCTTAAATTTTTGACCGTATCTTTTAATGCCATGGTGATTTGCCTCCTGATTTTTTGAGTTTCATGACGAAGTAATAAATATTAACTTTGGATATATTGTGCAACATTTTTCTTCACTTAGCGAAAAATAATCTTACTTTTGCGTCTTATGTTTAACTAATTATAAAACAAGCACTCAAGCAAAAAAGACAGCTGTAGGGCTATCTTAAGCTTTATTTTTATTTAAATCTTAACATAATTTAAGAAAAACTCAGGCTAAAAACAATCTTACGAAAATTTAGGAAAAAGATTGTCACATAGGTGTTTGAAAACTCTATTCAGGTACACTTCCTCAAATTTTTAGCTTCAAATATCTAAGAATAAGGGGCTACAAGCGTGAAATTAAAGTTGTGCAACAGTCTTAAATAACCGGCTTACCTCTTCTTGCTTGGTAGACTTTCTAAGAATAAAATAAAATGCAACTATGCTAAGTATCTTTCTAAGAAGGGCTTGAGAAAAAATCATAGCTATTCCTTTTTATCAACCGGCTCAAACATTGATTATTTTTCATTTTCTGCTAAATTTTTGTGTATACTTTGATAATTTCTAATAAATTCGTTCCATGAAAAATGCTTGCCATCTTTTCTTTTTATGGGTCTAGTAGCAAGTTCCTATCCTAAAAACCATTATTTATGCATTAATGATAAGCCCCTCTCTTTCTCTCTATTAAAATTATATAAAATTAGGTTTACAACTAAAGGAGACTTTCTTAAAAGCTATCCAAGCATTCAACTTCTTTCTTATTCTAAAAATTATATTGCAGGCTCTTCTAAGCGGTAGGATGATTAAATAGATGGCACCTTAGAAAAAGAGATACAAGCCTTAATTGGTACAGCCCAAGCTTGCTAAAATGTTAGATTGATAACATTTAGCAGAGGATGCTTTTTTTAGTAGAAAAAGGAGGAAAACAAAAGATTAATGATAGGTTTAGAAGGAAAAAGGCTTGCCTGTAACTTTTAAGAATGCAACGGATAAATGCAGACCAAGCATCGAATAGCTCAAGCTTTAATCCAAGCATGCTTAACCTCTCCTAAAATACCGCGAGTTATCGGATACGAAAACCCTCTAAGGCTGCTTCAATTATACCTAAGCTGTAAGCCAACTCATTAACTTTTGCTTTTCCGTGCGAGTAAATTGCATGCAGGGCTTACAGGGCTCGTAAGCATAGGCCACTATTCCGCTGATTAGATTGGCAAAAAAATTTCAAGCGCTGCAATGTCCGAGGATGTTCGATTTGACAAGAGTTTTTCAATTTATTTTTAACGCTTTCAATCCCCTCGCTTTCTTAATAAAATCTTATCTACCAGTGAAATTAGCTTGTTTTTCATATACTTTCTAAGCCTAGTAATAATTTCTAAGCCCTTGTCGTAAAGCTTGATAAACAATTGGTGAGTGAGTAGAGCAGGAGAATTTCACTCCTATCCTCTCTTAGAGCCGGACGGGAGCCTCTGGACTCATCCGGTTCTCATTATCTAAACCATTGGTATATAACCAAGCTTCCAATGAACGAATAAATGGGGAGAAGACTTTGCAATCTGTGCTATAGAGTGACATGCTTTGATCTTGTGTCTATTGTATTTGCGATATTTTCGTTTTGTCCATTTACACAAATAGTCATTTACGTTCCTCCATAGTCAGCTCCCTTACAAGTCTTTAAAAGAGAACAAAGCTTATTTGCCACACGCGTTCCCATGCAAATCAAAGAGGTAAAAGAACTCATATTCGAAGTGCCTTACGACAAAACTGTAGTAATAGTAGAAGGCTATCAAGCTTTTGAGAGTACCTCTTGCTATGCAGGCTTTGAACAAAGATGGGTAGTCATCTTCAGTCAGGTGACCTATCAAAGAGAATACCGTACTTGATCTAAGCATTAACTTAAGGACAGTGAAAAAGAAGCTAAAGCCTTTACTAAGCTCATGCAGCAAGAGTTTTCATGTCCTAGCGATGCTAAGCGCCAATTAGATAAGTTTGTAAAAAAACTTAAATATATACAGATTATAGAATCTGAAGTTATAGCAACTCAAAAGCATGCTACGCCTGGCCGGCCCAAAGCTGAGCAAAAATCTTCTACATCTAGCTATCACCTACAAGGCACGGTAGCTTGCTCTTTGCTTAACAAGTTAGCCGATACCCCGCGGTGATAAGGATACGAATTCGTTTGACTTGTTTTTTTTATTTTTATATTGTTTTTAAAAAATAAAAATGCTGAAAAAGTTATTACTACCCAAGAAAATAAAATGCATCCTATCTCTTCGACATCTATGGAATGCTTGCCCAATGAATTGTTGCTCCCTATCTTAGAGGCTTGCGTAGTTCCTTCCTTATTTAGCGTCTGTAAAAGATGGCATCATCTGCTGGCTACTGAAGTCATGCCTTCTCTTTATAAAAAAATAGCCCAGCTTCATTTTCCCACGAAGAATACCCTTACCCAGCGAACTCTTATGTTAGCTAAAGTTTATCAACTCAATCCTGGACTTACCTCTACTGAAAAAGTTTATCAAGTTTTTAAACAAGTTATTACCTTAGCTAAATCTATTTCTCCTTTGGAATTTAAATGGAAAACAGAAGAAAAAAGAGGCTTAACGCTGGCTAATTACTCTTCTTATCTCTTAAATATTAATCGCCTTTTACTTTGGAAAAAACTTCCTGGTGGAGAAGAATACTTGAGCCGAGAAGAAATTAAGCACTTGCCTCTACAAAAAAAAGGAGAGCTTTTTAGAGATTGGATTGAAGAAAATTGTAAAAGCATCACGGCTTTAGATTTATCTAACGCAGGCTTGACTTATTTACCCCCAGAAATATGCCAATTGTCTCAGTTGCAAACGCTTAATTTAAGCCAAAACCAGCTCACCACCCTTCCTGCAGAAATAGGGCAGCTTTCTCAACTACGAGGGCTTTACTTAAATCAAAACCAGCTCACCGCTCTGCCTACAGGAATAAGTCAATTGTCTCAGTTGCAAACGCTTAACTTAAGCCAAAACCAGCTCACCAGCCTTCCTGCAGAAATCGGGCAGTTGTCTCAACTACGAAGGCTTCAATTAAATCAAAACCAGATCACCAGTCTGCCTGCAGGAATAGATCAATTGTCTCAGCTACAATTGCTTGAATTAAATCAAAACCAGCTCACCAATCTGCCTGCAGGAATAGGTCAATTGTCTCAGCTACAATTGCTTGAATTAAATCAAAACCAGCTCACCAGCCTTCCTGCAGAAATCGGGCAGCTGTCTCAGCTGCAAACGCTTGACTTAAGAGAAAACCCGCTCACCGCTCTGCCTACAGAAATAGGGCAGTTGGCTAAGCTGCAAAGGCTTGACTTAAGAAAAAACCAGCTCACCAGCCTTCCTGCAGAAATAGGGCAGCTGTCTAAGCTGCAATGGCTTTACTTAAATCAAAACCAGCTCACCACCCTTCCTGCAGAAATAGGGCAGCTGCCTCAGCTGCAAACGCTTGACTTAAGAGAAAACCAGCTCACCACTCTGCCTACAGAAATCGGGCAGTTGGCTAAGCTGCAAAGGCTTTACTTAATCCAAAACCAACTCACCACCCTTCCTGCAGAAATAGGGCAGCTGTCTAAGCTGCAATGGCTTTACTTAAATCAAAACCAGCTCACCACCCTTCCTGCAGAAATAGGGCAGCTGCCTCAGCTGCAAACGCTTGACTTAAGAGAAAACCAGCTCACCACTCTGCCTACAGAAATCGGGCAGTTGGCTAAGCTGCAAAGGCTTTACTTAATCCAAAACCAACTCACCACCCTTCCTGCAGAAATAGGGCAGCTGCCTCAGCTTACCAAGCTTGAATTAGCGGAAAACCCTTTGAAAGATATCGCCGAAAAAATAAGGCAGCGTTTTCAATTGTAGAATGGTCGTAAGTACTTTTTAAATTAGGGTGAGCTAAAATGAAATAAAAAACTTTTAGCCATCCTATCTTTAAACAAGTAATCCGCTTTCCTTCCGGCAACTAAGCAAGCTTAAAATAACCTACACATTTATAATAACAAGAAGTTTCTCTTTTTTTCTGCAGAGTGTTATGGCTGGAAGAACAACTTTCCTTGACAGGAAGAAGCTAGGCATATTGTATTCCATCATTCGGTAGAAGAATTAAAACAAGGCACCAAAAAGAACCGTTTTATCTCAAATACAACGAATCAATTTCATTTTTTTAGCCAAACCAAAATTGCCGCATCACTTAATCCTCAAAACCTGTGGCTGCTCCTAAATGCTTGGAAGATCTACCCCCTTTCCTTGGAACTATCTGAAAAAGAAGCGCTGTTAGATCATTTGTGAGTAGTTTTTCATCGAGAAGGATACGAATTCGTTTGACTTGCTTTTTTAATTTTTTATATTGTCTTTAAAAAATGATAATGCTGAAAAAGTTATTACTACCCAAGGAAAATAAAATGCATCCTATCTCTTCGGCATCTATTGAAAGCTTGCCCAATGAATTGCTACTCCCTATCTTAGAGGCTTGCGTAGTTCCTTCCTTATTTAGCGTCTGTAAAAGATGGCATCATCTGCTGGCTTCTGAAGTCATGCCCCCTCTTTATAAGCAAATAGGTAAAGTGCATGTTCCTCAAGGAAATGTTAAGGAGCAGGCTCTTATTGTAGATAGGATTTATAAGCTAGAAGAAAAGCTTTCTGAAACAGCAAAGGTAAATGCAATCTTTAGGCAAATCTTTACTTTAGCCAAGTCTTTTTCTCCTTTAGAATTCAAAGAAAAAACAGAAGAAAAAAGAGGCTTAACGCTGGCTAATTACTCTTCCTATCTTGTAAATATTAATCGCCTTTTACTTTGGGAAAGACTTCCTGGTGGGGAAGAATTCTTGAGCCGAGAAGAAATTAAGCACTTGCCTCTAGAGAAAAAAGGAGAGCTTCTTAGAGATTGGATTAAAGAAAATTGTAAAAACATCCCCGCTTTGGATTTATCTAGAGCAGGCTTGTTTTATTTACCCTCAGAAATAGGCCAATTGTCTCAGTTGCAATATCTTGACTTAAGTCAAAACCAGCTCACCAGCCTTCCTGTAGAAATAGGCCAATTATCTCAGTTGGAACGGCTTTACTTAAATGAAAACCAGCTCACCGCTCTGCCTACAGAAATTGGGCAGCTCTCTCAGCTGCGAAGGCTTGACTTAAATGAAAACCAGCTCACCGCTCTGCCTGCAGAAATATGCCAGTTATCTCAGCTGCAATACGTCTCCTTAAATCAAAACCAGCTCACCGCTTTGCCTGCAGAAATTGGGCGGCTGTCCCAGCTGGAAAGGCTTGACTTAAATCGAAACCAGCTCACCGCTCTGCCTATAAAAGTCGGACAACTGTCTCAGCTGCAAAGGCTTGAATTAAATCAAAACCAGCTCACCAATCTGCCTACAGAAATCGGGCAGCTGTCTCAACTAGGGGTGCTTTACTTAAAGCAAAACAAGCTCGACCGCCTTCCTGCAGAAATAGGTCAATTGTCTCAGCTGCAAACGCTTAACTTAAGCCAAAACCAGCTCGACCGCCTGCCTACAGAAATTGGGCAACTGTTTCAACTACAAGGGCTTTACTTAAGCCAAAACCAGCTCACCAATCTGCCTACAGAAATCGGGCAGCTGTCTCAACTAGGGGTGCTTTACTTAAAGCAAAACAAGCTCGACCGCCTTCCTGCAGAAATAGGTCAATTGTCTCAGCTGCAAACGCTTGACTTAAGCCAAAACCAGCTCGACCGCCTGCCTACAGAAATTGGGCAACTGTTTCAACTACAAGGGCTTTACTTAAGCCAAAACCAGCTCACCGCTCTACCTATAGAGATTGGGCGGCTGTCTAAGCTGCAATGGCTTGAATTAAATCATAACCAACTCACCGCTCTACCTACAGAAATTGGGCAACTGTTTCAACTACAAGGGCTTTACTTAAGCCAAAACCAGCTCACCAATCTGCCTACAGAAATCGGGCAGCTGTCTCAACTAGGGGTGCTTTACTTAAAGCAAAACAAGCTCGACCGCCTACCTGCAGAAATTGGGCAACTGTTTCAACTACAAGGGCTTTACTTAAATCAAAACCAGCTCACTAGCCTGCCTACAGAAATCGGGCAGCTGTCTGAGCTGCAAACGCTTAAATTAAATCAAAACCAGCTCACCAGCCTTCCTGTAGAAATAGGTCAATTGTCTCAGCTGCAAGAGCTTAAATTAGAGGAAAATCCTTTGAAGGATATTGCAGAAAAAATGAGGCAGCGTTTCCAATTGTAAAATAGTCTTAAATACTTTTTAAATGGGGATGAGCTAAAATGAAATAAAAAACTTTTAGCCATCTTATCTTTAAAGAAGCAATCAGTTTTTCATTCCGGTAACTAAGCAAGCTTAAAATAACCTACACATTTATAACGACAAGGAGCTTCTCTCTTTTTCTGCAGAGTGTTTATGGCTGGGAGGACAACCTTTCTTGACAGGAAGAAGCTAGGCGTATTGTATTCCATCATACGGTAGAAGAATTAAAACACTGCGCCAAAAAGAGCCGTTTTTCTCAAATAAGGAAAAGAATCAATCTCATTCTTTTAGCCAAACCAAAATTGCCGCGTCACTTAATCGCCAAGACCTGTGGTTGCTCCTGAATGCTTAGAAGGTCTCCCCCCTTTCCGTGAATCTATCTGAAAAAAAAGCGGGATAGATTATCTGTGATTTGTTTTCATTGAAAGGATACGAATTCGTTTGACTTGCTTTTTTAATTTTTTTTATATTGTTTTTAAAAATGAAAATGCCGAGAAAGTTATTATTACCCAAGGAAATAAAATGCATCCTATCTCTTCGACATCTATGGAATGCTTGCCCAATGAATTGCTGCTCCCTATCTTAGAGGCTTGCGTAGTTCCTTCCTTATTTAGCGTCTGTAAAAGATGGCATCATCTGCTGGCTTCTGAAGTCATGCCCCCTCTTTATAAGCAAATAGGTAAAGTGCATGTTCCTCAAGGAAATGTTAAGGAGCAGGCTCTTATTGTAGATAGGATTTATAAGCTAGAAGAAAAGCTTTCTGAAGCAGCAAAGGTAAATGCAATCTTTAGGCAAATCTTTACTTTAGCCAAGTCTTTTTCTCCTTTGGAATTTAAATGGAAAACAGAAGAAAAAAGAGGCTTAACGCTGGCTAATTACTCTTCCTATCTTGTAAATATTAATCGCCTTCTACTTTGGAAAAAACTTCCTGGCGGGGAAGAATACTTGAGCCGAGAAGAAATTAAGCACTTGCCTTTAGAAAAAAAAGGAGAGCTTCTTAGAGATTGGATTGCAGAAAATTGTAAAAACTTAACTTCGCTAAATTTATCTGGAACAGGCTTGGCTTATTTACCTCCAGAAATAGGCCAGTTATCTCAGCTGCAAAAGCTTTTCTTAAATCAAAACCAGCTCATCGTTCTGCCTGCAGAAATCGGGCATCTATCTCAGCTGCAAGAGCTTGACTTAAGTGAAAACCAGCTTACCAGTCTTCCTGCAGAAATCGGGCAGCTGTCTCAGCTAGAAAGGCTTTTTTTAGATCAAAACCAGCTCACCAGCCTGCCTGCAGAAATCGGGCAATTGTCTCAACTGCAATGGCTTTACTTAGATCAAAACCAGCTCACCAGCCTGCCTGAAGAAATCGGGCAGTTGTCTGAGCTCCAAGCGCTTTACTTAAGTCAAAGCCAGCTCACCAGCCTTCCTGCAGGAATCGGACAACTGTCTCAGCTGCAATGGCTTGGCTTAAATCAAAACCAGCTCACCGCTCTGCCTACAGAAATTGGGCAGCTGCCTAAGCTGCAAAGGCTTGAATTAAATCAAAACCAACTCACCAGCCTGCCTGCAGAAATCGGGCAATTGTCTCAACTGCAATGGCTTTACTTAGATCAAAACCAGCTCACCAGCCTTCCTGCAGAAATCGGGCAGTTGTCTGAGCTCCAAGCGCTTTACTTAAGTCAAAGCCAGCTCACCAGCCTTCCTGCAGGAATCGGACAACTGTCTCAGCTGCAATGGCTTAGCTTAAATCAAAACCAGCTCACCAGCCTTCCTGCAGAAATCGGGCAGCTGTCTGAGCTGCAAACGCTTAAATTAAATCAAAACCAGCTCACCGCTCTGCCTGCAGAAATCGGCCAGCTGTCTCAGATGAAATGGCTTTACTTAAATCAAAGCCAGCTCGCCAGTCTTCCTGCAGAAATAGGTCAATTGTCTCAGCTGCAAAGGCTTGAGTTAAATCAAAGCCAGCTCACCAGCCTTCCTGCAGAAATCGGGCGGCTGTCTCAGCTGCAAACACTTTACTTAAATCAAAACCAACTCACCGCTCTGCCTACAGAAATTGGGCAGCTCTCTCAGCTGCAAGCGCTTGAGTTAAATCAAAACCAGCTCACCGCTCTGCCTGCAGAAATAGGTCAATTGTCTCAGCTGCAAGCGCTTGAGTTAAATCAAAACCAGCTCACCACTCTGCCTACAGAAATATGCCAGTTATCTCAGCTGCAAACGCTTGATTTAAGCCGCAACCAGCTCACCAGTCTTCCTACAGAAATTGGGCAGCTGTCTCAACTACGAGTGCTTCACTTAAATCAAAACCAGCTCACCGCTCTGCCTGCAGAAATAGGTCAATTGTCTCAGCTGCAAACGCTTAACTTAAATCAAAACCAGCTCACCGCTCTGCCTACAGAAATTGGGCAGCTGCCTAAGCTGCAAAGGCTTGAATTAAATCAAAACCAACTCACCAGCCTGCCTGAAGAAATCGGGCAGTTGTCTGAGCTCCAAGCGCTTTACTTAAGTCAAAGCCAGCTCACCAGCCTTCCTGCAGGAATCGGACAACTGTCTCAGCTGCAATGGCTTAGCTTAAATCAAAACCAGCTCACCAGCCTTCCTGCAGGAATCGGACAACTGTCTCAGCTGCAATGGCTTGGCTTAAATCAAAACCAGCTCACCAGCCTTCCTGCAGGAATCGGACAACTGTCTCAGCTGCAAAGGCTTAACTTAAATCAAAACAAGCTCACCAGCCTTCCTGCAGAAATAGGGCGGCTGTCTCAGCTGCAAGTGCTTTACTTAAATCAAAACCAGCTCACCAGTCTTCCTGCAGAAATCGGGCAATTGTCTCAGCTGCAACAGCTTTACTTAAATCACAACCAGCTCACCAGCCTGCCTGCAGAAATTGGGCAGCTGTCTCAGCTTACCAAGCTTGAATTAGCGGAAAATCCTTTGAAAGATATCGCCGAAAAAATAAGGCAGCGTTTTCGATTGTAGAATAGCCGTAAGTACTTTTTAAATGTGGGTGGGCTAAAATGAAATAAAAAACTTTTAGCCGTCTTATCTTTAAGCAAGTAATCCGCACTTAAATCAAAACCAGCTCACCAGTCTGCCTGTAGAAGCGGTAGAAGAATTAAAACATTGCGCCAAAAAGAGCCGTTTTTCTCAAATAAGGCAAAGAATCAATCTCATTCTTTTAGCCAAACCAAAATTGCCGCGTCACTTATCCTAAGTTTGTAGAGTGGCTTGAAAACAATGTAGAGGAGGGGCTGACATTTTTTCAATTTTCTTTCCATCATCACGTAAAAATTCGAACTTCTAATACTCGATGATGTACTTTTTTCTTGTTGACTAATTTTTAATAAAATATTGTTATACCTTATCAACTCATTAAAAATAATTTTTCGTCTATGTTTTCCCAACCGCTTCCCTTTATTAAAGAATATTTAAATCAACTTGAAGTGGCTCTCAAGCAAGAAAATCCTCATAATAATTTATCCAAAATTCAATGGTGTTGGCTAGCCTTTTGTTTGATGGGAATATTAGTTACTAATTCAATCTGTTGGGCAAAATTTGAAAGGGCTGGGCTTAAAAGTTATAAAAAGATGGCTTTATCGGCCATGTTTAGACGTGCTAAGATTGCTTGGAATAGGCTGCTAATTTGTAGTGTTCGCGCGGTCCTGCATAAACATGGCATCACAGAAGGGGTTCTTATTATCGATGATAAAGATCACAGTCGATCAAAAAATGCTGAGAAATTGCATCATTTACATAAAATCCGGGATAAAAAAACAAGTGGTTATTTTTGTGGTCAAAATATAATATTTCTTCAGCTAGTGACTAAAAAATTTTGCATTCCCGTCTCCTTTGCCTTTTATTCTCCCGATCCCGTACTCACAAGATGGCAACAGGAAGTGAGGAAGCTAAAAAAGTTGGGAATTTTAAAAAAAGACCGTCCCAAAGAGCCTAAAAGGTCATTAGAATATCCAAAAAAGTATACATTAGCTTTACAATTACTTAAAAATTTTGCTTGTGAATTTCCTGCTTTTAAGGTCACTTGTGTACTGGCTGATGCTCTTTACGGCAACGGCTTGTTTGTAGATGGAGTAGAAGGTATTTGGCCTGGAGTGCAAATCATTACTCAGCTTAGAAAGAATCAAAAAGTCATGCGGGGTAAAAAATCTCTCTCGTGCCAAGAATTCTTTGAAGCCTACAAAGGCTGGAATCAGGAAATTTTCATTCGCGGTGATAAAAAAAATGTGGTGCAAGCCGGGGGAGCAAGATTGTATGTTCCTTCTCACCACAAAAAACGATTTGTAATAGCCCTTAAATATGAGGGCGAAAATGAGTATCGCTATCTTATGGCTGCAAATCTTTCATGGAATATGAAAGATGTGATGCAAGGATATACTTTAAGATGGTTAGTAGAGGTTTTTATTGAGGATTGGAGTAGTCATTGTGGGTTTTGCAGTTTGGCCAAACAGTGCGGCGTTGAGGGATCAGAGCGACCTTTGATTCTAAGCCTGCTGTTTGACCACTGCTTTCTTTTTCATTTGTCTCAAACAAATTTCATTAAGAACAAACTCCCTTTAGCAACCTTGGGGAGCCTAGTAGAAAAGTCTAGAGTGGATGCTTTATGTCAAGTTATAAGAGAAATTGTTGAGCATGAAAATTCAAAAGAACTCTTCCGTGATTTCGAAAAGACGCTAGATGAAATCTTTGTTTTAAGGCCTTCTCGTAAACATTTAAATGCAGTACAAGAAAATGTAACTTTTGAGTCATCAAGAAAAGTTGCCTAACTGTCAAGAATAAAAAAGTATATCATCGAGTAATATAATGGAGAGATTAAATCAGGAGATTAAGAGACGCACAAGAGTAGTAAGAGTATTTCCAAATGAAGAATCATGCGAAAGATTTGTTACAGTAGTACTTCAGGAAATCCATGAGGATTGGATGAGTGATAAAGTATACTTGAAGATAAGATAGTGAGAACAAAAAAGATAAACAATATTTTTGCCTCTTAAGATTGTGAGTGTCAATTTTAATCGTGCCCCCTCACCCCAATGAAGGGGGGCTCATTAAAATTGACGCAAACAATCTAAAAAGGGGCAAAACACCTTAAAAAAATAGGTTAAAAGAAAAAGATCTCAGATTTTACAGAAAAATTGTTGCACAATCTGTGGATAAATGGATGAAGGAGTATAATTGTCAAGCGACATGACAAATTGACCCCCTGGCGACATGAACTTTTGACCCCCACCTCTGGCCGGCGACACCAACAATTGACCCCCAGCCATAGCAAAATCTGACCCTCCTCCTAGTTTTATTTTTTCTCGTTCGTTGACTCGCCACGTTTTACAAGTCCCGAACGCATTTTTTCGCGCAGTCTATAACTTTCTCCACGAATGGTAACCACCTGACTGTGATGAAGAAGACGATCTAATATTGCTGTTGCTACTACACTATCTCCAAAAACTGTGCCCCATTCTCCTACTGATCGGTTGCTTGTGATGAGCATGCTGCCTTTTTCATAACGTCTGGAAACGAGCTGAAAAAACAAATGAGCTGCATCGGCTTCAAAAGGCAAATAGCCAAGTTCATCAACAATTAAGAGCTTAGGCTTACTTACCTGGCATAACTCTTCTTCTAATTGCCCTTTTTTATGAGCATTCGAAAGCCGAGTAAGAAGAGCCGTTGCTGAAATGAATAATGTTGAATAACCCTTAAGAATGGCCTCTCTACCTAATGCAATAGCAAGATGGGTTTTCCCCACACCTGGAGGCCCCAAAAATAACACGGCTTCCCCATGGGCAATCCAACGACAAGCAGAAAGTTCTTTGATTTGCCTACTATCCAGGGTTGGCTGGCTCTCAAACTCAAAATTCTCTAATGTCCTAACACATGGAAATTTTGCAATCTTTATCGCCATTTTAATCCGTTGTTCCTCTTTACAGGATAATTCATGTTCAACAAGCAATTGTAAACTTTCTCTGAGTGTCAATTTTTGCTCAATAGCTTGATCGAGCAAATAATCTAAGCTATCTCTGATCGCTAAAAGCTTTAGCCGAGTCAGCATGGAATCAAGCCTGTTTTGTTCTATTATCATGACCAGCTACCTCCTACTAACCTTTCGTAGTCCGCAAGAGGTCTAGATAACTCCGCATCCATAAAATTTAAATTTTCTACACACTTAATCTCTTCATGCTCTTTTGGCCGAAAGGTTCCTACAATTCCTTTAAGATGTTCGGGATTAAGAATATTTTGATATTTTCCTTTGCATTCTACATGACGAGCAATTTCAGTTTGCTTATAGAAGATGCGAACCTCATTTTCTATTAGCTGAACAAAGACCCGTTCCTTAATTATCTTCCAAGGAACACTATATCTATTCGTATCGATCTCCACACAAGCATCCTTATGAACGATTCGGTCAAGTTCTCGAATCTGCAGGAAGGGTGGTTTTCCCTTTAAAGGGCGAAGAGCATCTTTTTCCATCTCTTCAAATACTTCCAATGGTATTTTACGCGTAGTACCGTGGAGCCTTTGATCAGAAATATTGTGCATCCAATGCTCTAAATGACTTTCGAGAGATTCCCAGCTAGCGAACTTGTGCCCTGCGATAGCATTGCGTTTAACATACCCTATAGCTCTCTCATCCTTACCCTTTGTTCTGGCACGATAAGGAGCGCAGGCTTTAGGACAAAATCTCCAGTAATTTGCAAAAGCAGTAAAACGCTCATTAAATTGGACTTCTCTAGTAAGCGCATAATGTTTAGTTATTAAACTTTTAGCATTATCTACAAGCACCTCTTCGGTAGTACCGCCAAAATAGAAAAAGGCTTCCTCTATTCCTTTAAACCAAGACGATTGTTGTTCATGTAAAAAAGGCTTAACGTAAATTCTTCTTGAAAAACCAAGGGTGGCAACAAACAAGAAGACTTGAGTGAGTTTATCTTGAATGTATAGGCGAGTGGAACCAAAATCAATTTGTAGTTGTTTTCCTGGTGGTGTTTCAAATCTCAGGGTGGCTTGAGCTTTTACCTGTAGCTCATCTCTAAAAGGTTTTACCGCTCGTTCAATAGTGCGAAGAGAAATATAGCGAGAATGGTTTTTTAGAAGTTCTTGCCGAACTACGTCTGCATTTCCTCTATGAATAAAAAAGTATTCCTTTATTCGATCTTCAAGTCCAGAGGTAACTTTTTTTCGTTTTGGACTTTTATAAGGAACCCAGCCTTTTTGTTTCAGGTATTTTTTCACAGTGTTTTTACTGATACCAAGTTCCTTAGCAATACGTTTGTGGCCCCATCCAAGTGTATGCAAGGTTAGCATACACTCCACATCTTCTTGTTGTTTCATAAGTTCCCCTTGAGGATTTAAATTATCCAGGGAACAATTGTATTCTTGCATAGTTTTTACACTCTCCAATTTTAGTGGAGGAAGGGTCAAATTTTGCTATGGCTGGGGGGCAATTGTTGGTGTCGCTTGACAATAATAACGAAAGAACATATACAGGAAAGTATTGTTTTGGCAAGACGCCTTTACAAACATTCTTAGATGCAAAACATCTTGCGCAAGAAAAGATGTTAGATAAGTTACAACTGACAGAAATAGTATCTGCCAGGTAACTCATGTCTGTCAGTTCAAGTGCTATCTAGGACAGCTAAATGGTAAATAAAATCTTCATGCACTTTCCCTGGCTAATTTACACAGAAAAATTGACAGGCTCTCCAGACATCGACAGACTCTGTTAGTCTTCAAGCTGAGCTTACTAAATGCGCATTCGCAGAAGACCTTACTGAAAAAAACGGGACTTGTTCACTGTTTCCAACAGTTTCCTGACTCCCCTTATGCGTCCTTGCTCTATACGAGGTTAACCCTAACATGCCTTCCAATTGCTAAAGCAGCATTAACAAAAGAATTTAGATTTGAAGGCCGAGTCGGGTCTAGTCATCTATTAAGAGCAGAGCGGCTTGTTTTCATTCGTTTGGCAAATTCTTCCTTTGTCAAATTCTGTTTTTTTATTTCGTCTTCTAACTGCATGACAAATGCATATTTGGCGGCAACTTCTTCGCATTCTTCTAGAACTCCTTCTTCTCGAAGAAAATCATTAAAATCAGACCCTAAATGTTTGTTTTTTCTAACTGTCTTTTTTCTCATAATTTTTAATCCTTTCTTTAGCAAGTTTGAAATCCAGTGAAGGAATTTTTTGAGTTTTTTTAATAAATCCGTGCAAAAGTACCATTTTGTTTGTTGATATTATAAAAATTATTCTGGCAATTCCATGGGGTATCGAGCTTCTAACTTCCCACAGCTTATCACCGAGATTTCGAACTAGTGGAAGGCCTAAAAGCCATCTAAATTGAACTTTTTTAACGTCACTCCCACTCATGAGACGTGTTTCTTCGTCTAGGGATTTTTAAACATTTCCTAACAGGTTCATTACCATTAGATTCAGCATAAAAGGCAACCTGGAAGGTGGGCTTTGCCTTTAGCATGGATTTTATCTTTTAATCCTGAGTGAAGCCTATTTGGTACGTATTAAGCAAGCTTATAAATTTGATTTTGTAAGGAGGCTGCATAGCGTGAGCTATAGCTGCCAGCAAGCCTATCATCTTATAGAGTAGCTTTATTTTTTAATATTTTTAGGGGAGTAATTTACTGCGGAAGAAGGCCAGATTCTTGTATTTTCAGCTTTGGAAACGATAGAACCTAGGGTTAGACTTGATAAATAATATCATTCCTTCAAGCAATAGAATCAAAAAGAAGTTTAGGCAAGATCTATTTCCATCTGCTGATATCTACGCATTTGGTCACGTAGCTCTGCAGCTTCTTCAAACTGCATCGTTTTAGCTGCTCGTTTCATAGCTACTTCTAACATTTTTATTTTAGCCCGCACCTCTTCCAAGGTGAGATATTCATGCTGGGATTCGGCAACTTTTAAAGTTTTTTTTCTTTTTTTAGACTCTTCCTCTACCTCTTCTACCAAAGGCGAAATTTCCCGATGGACAGTCCGTGGAGTAATCCCATGTTCTGCATTATATTTTTGTTGGATAGCGCGACGTTCTTGGGTAATTCTTAACGCCTCTTGAATCGCTTTGGTCTTTTTGTCAGCATACATAATGACGCGTCCTTCACTATTGCGAGCGGCTCTGCCACAAGTTTGAATTAACGCCGTTTCGCTACGTAGGAAGCCTTCTTTATCGGCGTCCAATATGCACACTAAGGAAACCTCTGGAATATCTAAACCTTCCCGCAATAAGTTAATCCCGACTAACACATCAAATACTCCAGCCCGTAAATCGCGGATGATCTGCATTCGCTCAATCGTATCAATATCAGAGTGCAAGTATTTAGTATGTACGCCCAGCTCGTTAAGATATTTACTTAGTTCCTCAGATAGACGTTTAGTCAAAGTGGTAACAAGCACACGGCCGCCCTTGCTCGTATGCTGATGTATCTCTGCTAAGCAATCATCTACTTGCCCCTCTGCCGGCCGCACTTCAATCTCCGGGTCAAGTAAGCCGGTGGGGCGAATCACTTGCTCAATCACTTCGCCGCTAGCCTCAGCAACTTCCCAGGGACTAGGGGTCGCGGAAACATAGATCACCTGATGAATACGCTTATAAGTTTCTTCAAATTGCAAAGGTCTGTTGTCAAAAGCAGAAGGAAGACGAAAGCCAAAGTTGACCAACGTTTCTTTGCGCGCACGATCTCCATTACACATGGCACGTAGCTGCGGCACAGTTTGATGAGATTCATCAATGATCATTAGATAATCATGGGGAAAATAATCGATGAGACATGGAGGCGGATCGCCAGGATTACGCTTACTAAAATGGCGTGAATAATTTTCAATACCCTTACAAAAGCCAATCTCTTTAATCATTTCTAGATCATAGCGTGTACGCTCTACAATCCTTTGATGCTCAATATATTTTTTTTCTTTTTCATAATAGCTGGCACGTTCTTCTAATTCGGCCTTAATCGTTTCAAGAGCATGCAA
The DNA here is from genome assembly GCF_000648235.2 of Neochlamydia sp. S13. Lineage (NCBI taxonomy): Bacteria > Pseudomonadati > Chlamydiota > Chlamydiia > Parachlamydiales > Parachlamydiaceae > Neochlamydia > Neochlamydia sp. S13. The sequence goes on from NZ_AP017977.1 coordinate 2,036,240, forward strand.
ACGAACTTCTTCGGGAGTGACGTGGTGAGAACTAGGATAAATAGTAATTTTCTCAAGACGATGTCGCACTTTACCTAATAAAGGATCTATCTCGCTAATCTGTTCGATCTCATCCCCAAAAAACTCTATACGTACTGCCCGCTCCTCTTCATAGGCAGGAAAAATATCCAACACATCTCCTCTAACACGAAAAGTAGCCCGCGAAAAGTCCATATCATTGCGTTTGTATTGCATTTCTACCAGATGTAGAAGAATCTCATCACGACGACGCGTTTGACCTGTTTCTAAGGTAAGATTCATTTCGCGATAATACTCGGGCGAACCTAAGCCATAAATGCAAGAAACGGAGGCCACAATGATAACATCGCGCCTTTCTAAAAGAGAGCGTGTAGCACTTAATCGCAATTTATCTATGCGATCATTGATAGCCATATCTTTTTCAATATAAGTATCTGTACGAGCTATATAAGCTTCCGGCTGATAGTAATCATAGTAGGAGACAAAATATTCTACAGCATTATGGGGAAAAAAGGTCTTAAACTCTTGATAAAGCTGCGCTGCTAAAGTTTTATTATGAGCAATAATTAAAGCAGGTCGCTGGGTCCTAGCAATCACATTAGCAATCGTAAATGTTTTACCCGACCCTGTGATGCCTAACAAAACTTGCGTTTTGCGTTCCTGCAGAACGCCTTCACTCAGCTTTTCTATAGCTTGAGGTTGATCTCCACAAGGCTCATAATCAGTCACTAGTTTAAACATAAATAATTGTAGATAGTAAGTTTAAGGAAAATTTAAGTATAACATTTTTTCTGAATGCCAGAAAGCATATTTTCATTTCTTGCTAAATTTGCTCTAAAACCTTATTTTAAGTTTCGCATGGAAGTAAGAGATAATAGCCCTCTTACATTCCTATTCGAAGAAAGCACTTTAGCTTAAAAAAAGTCACTTCATAGGCCATTAAAGATACTAAACGGTAAAGATATTATATTAAGAAATTATTTAGTAGAAATCAGCCTCGTCTATCTACAGAGCTAGAGCATAGCTTATCAAGCTGCGAACCTTGACAATCAGCAGCTCAATATCCTTCCTTAAGATATAGGCTAGCTATCTAATCAGGTTAAATCTTAAGTTAAAAGAAAATAGGCTGAAAAGCATGCCCACTGAAATAGAAAAGCATTTTTGGCTTTAACTGAAAAGGTTTGCGTCTTCATTACCTAATTCGACAAAGTAAAGAACTGATCATGGGCTTTTAAGGCGCCCTTTTAGGCAATCATACTCTTATAAAACTAGGCCCTTCAGTAAGAGAGGCAGCTGAGAAAGACATAAATTTCTTCTTTAAATTACCAATCTTAAGTTTTAAAGCTTACAAAAACAGAAGATTTTAAGAATACAATGATTGAGAGGCAACTTTCTCACGACGCTCACGAGCTATGCGAGAAATTTTATTCCAATTGCCCATTAATCCCATCGCACTACGCATTTCTTTTACAGTAGCATTAGAAACCTCGATCATTTTCTGAGTCCCTTCATAAATAATCTCTTCGATCAAACCCTTCTCCTCAGCAAAATGTTGGCGTCGCTCCCGTAGAGGCTCTAAGAAAAGGTTTAAAGCTACAGCTAATTTTTCTTTTACTTCTACGTCGCCTACCTTGCCTTCACGATAACGTTTTTTTAAATCTTCAACTTCGCTTTTATCTGGATTGAAAACTTCATGAAAAGTAAAGACAGGATTTCCTTCCACGGTCCCGGGTTGATGAGCATGAATTCTATGGGGATCGGTATACATGCTTTTTACCTTTTTCTCTACGGCCTTTTTATCATCTGACAAAAAGATGCAATTGCCTGCAGATTTGCTCATCTTTCCTTTATTATCAATGCCTACTAAGGTGGGTACATCACTAATAGAAGCTTCAGGCATAGGAAAAACTTCACCATACAATTGATTGAATCTACGAGCTATGTCTCTTGCCAGCTCAACATGAGCTTCATTATCTTTCCCCACGGGCACTACATGGGCACGAGGCATGAGAATATCGGCAGTTTGTAGAACAGGATATCCTACCAACCCAAAGGGCACACTCTCGGGATCCATATGGGCATTCCGGGCCATTTCCTTTAAGCTAGGTAAGCCTATCAGACGATTTAAAGAGACCATCATTTCAAAAATAAGATTCATCTCATAAACAGCTGGGGTAGCTGATTGCAGATAAATAGTAGTTTTAGCAGGATCGATACCACAAGCTAAGTAATCTAAGACCATCTCTTTAAGATGCTCGCGCATCTTTAGAATATCTTCTTTGGTTGGCTTAGTCGTTAACATATGGAGATCTGCGATAATCAGATAACATTCATAGTGCTCTTGATAAGCTACTCGATTTTTTAGTGAACCTACATAATGGCCTAAATGTAAAAGACCTGTCGGACGATCGCCAGTAAGGATTCTTTTCTTAGCGCTTTGAGACATACCTATTATCCTTTAAAAATTCATTTCGATTTTTATTAATCCTATTTGATTAGCCAGCTCTACTAAAATGACTAGCAAAGAAAAAATTATGGCCCCTATTAACCCTTCTTTTCCCCCACCCACTTGATAAGAAGAGGGCCATAACAGCCTATAGCGCTTAGACCATGCCATCAGAGGCGGAAATAATCCTAATAAAATCACCACCCCAAAAGCACCGGCATATTCTAAAGCGACCAAAAAGATACGCGGGCCGGATAAAGCAAAAACTAACGGGGGAATAAATGTACAAGCAAATAAAACTGCTTGCCCTTTTTTTGTTTTTTCTATCCTTAAGGAATCTTTAAGGCAATCAAAGAGGCTTAAAGAGACTCCTAAGAAGCTAGTGACTATGGCAAAGAAAGAAAAGCAACGTGCCAATAAGGCAAGATGGGGATTTCCTAAAACTATCGATAGCAGATAGGCACCATTAAAACCATTTTCATAGCCATCTTTTAACCCATAGGCTCCTTTTAAAGGGATAATACCCAATGTTAATAGTTCCCAGAGGAGATAAACAATAAAAGGAATCAATCCTCCTACCCAAATAGCTACTTTTACATGGGTAGTATTTCTTTCCAAATAGTGGATAAGGCTAGGAATAATAATGTGAAAGCCGAAAGAGGTAGCCACGATCGCTACCGAAATTAATAAGTACTTAGGATCCACATGTTTTAATAAACTGATATCTACATAGGGAGCGAGAAATAGAACCATCATCACATACGCAATGGCTAGCCCTGCCATCAATAAACGATTAAGATAATCTACCGAACGGGTGCCTCGATGTAAAAAGCAGCTGAAAATGATTAATAAACAGACCGTTCCTAACCACATAGGTAAAGAGTAACCTGTTAAAAGTTTTATGCAATCTATAATGATAGGGCCGCTTCCTGCAAGATAAGCTGTAGTTAGAGAATAGAGCAAAAACAGGTAAGTCACCCATCCAATCCATTCTCCTGGACGACCTAGAGTTTGCTTGGCCATAGAAATGATATTTACCTGACTCCCCATCGCCAGGTTAACCTCGACTAGCAAAAGCGCTGTATAGGTCATGTACATCCAAAAAAGCGCGAGGAGAAAAATTGAAGGAAAAAAGCCTGCAAAGCCTGTAATTACAGGAAGAGCTAGCATCCCTGCTCCTATAGTTGTTCCAGCTACGAGAAGTATTCCTCCTATAAGCTTATACTGACTTTTAAGCATCTCACTTTTCCATCGTTAAGAGGTTATCGTCTGATATAATTGTAAAATAATAATGCTTACCGAACACAAAATGATCAGCAAAAGTATAGGTTTTCCTCCAGCTATAAATTGAGGTCCTTTAAAGTTTTTATGATAACGCCCTGACCACACCATCAACGCTGGTAAGATGCCAAAGATAATGACAGCTCCAAATCCGCCTGCATAGTTGAGAGCTGTTAAAAATACGCCAGGATGAATAAGCGAGAAAAGATAAGGTGGCAACAGAGCTAGACTACATAAAGTGATTTTCCCTCCACTTCTTTTCGGGATTTTAAAACCATCTGCTAAAAAATCGACAAAACTTAAGGAAACTCCTAGAAACGAAGTGACAATAGCAAAAAAAGCAAAAAATTGAGCAATATCCACAACCCATGAAGCACCTACTACTATTTTTAAAGCTTGGGTAGCCATCTGCCCTTCGCTGCACGCTACTCTTAAGCTATCTTCGCCTTCTAAAGGCACAATACCTAGAATAAGCCTCTGCCATGCTAAATAAATAATCAAAGGAATAAAGCTACCCATTGCCAATGCTATGCACAAGCGTCGGCTATCCCTTCCTAAATACTGGGTTAAACTGGGGACCAGATTATGAAATCCAAAAGAGACAATCATAGCAGGAATAACAAAAAAAGCTGCTGACCAATCGTGGTGTTTCAAAAGCTTTTGATCTATATGAGAACTGCCTATACAGACGATTAAAAGATAGGTAAGAATGAGTCCGCACATAAGCAAACGATTAAATTTGTCGACTGTGCCTGTTCCATTATAAATCATAAAACCGAATAGCGCGCTCATGATGAGTCCCCCTACCCACCTGGGAAGATGAATAGCGAAAAACAGATCAAAAAAATCAGCAAATAGCGCGCCACTGCCTGACACATAAGCTACCATCAGAGAGTAAAAAAGAAAGAGAAAAACTATCCAGCCCACCGCTTTACCCATCTTTCCTAGTGTTCGATCGGCTAAAGATACCACATTAATATCTTCTTTAAACCAAAGGTTAGCCTCTAACAACAATAACCCTGTAGACAACATAAAGATCCAACAGATAATAAACATGATCACTGAAGGCTTAAAACCTGCTTGAGCAGATAAGACAGGCAGGCCTAACATCCCAGCGCCAATACAACAACCGGCCACTAATAAAATAGCACCTAAAATACTCCCTTGAGAAGCAAACGTTTGATTATCCATGTATTTTCCAAAAAACGAATTAAAAGCTTGGTGATTAATAAAAAGGCAAATAGTTAGAAAAAATTATGCAGGTGGTTTATTGTCACCAAAAGAAGGGTAAAAATCTAGAAAAATAAAATAGAATAGTCATAAGGTTTAGCGTAGTAAATTTTTAGCATGCTACCACTCTAGTTTTATTATTGAGAAGATAAAAATGAAGATCAAGCCTAGAGAGATATAGAACTCCTTTAAAATTAAAAAGCTTAGAGTTTATACAAAGGAATTTTTAACAGCTAGGAGGCTCTAGGAGATTTTAATAAACTCTTCAAAAATTATACACTTTAACGTAAAGATAGTCCCCTTGTCAGGACCTATATTTTATGCAAATGCTTATAACAAAAGTAGGTAAGAGAGACGCCTTAACTTAAAAAACAAGCTCTAAATTGGAAATTGCTCTCACTTAATTATCTGGTTTTCAATTCTTTAAAACCCTTTTCTAAGCCCTTTGTTTGAAATGATGCTTTTCCACCCTTCGCTGTTCCTGGCCCATCCGTCCCATGTCATATCCTTCATAATCGACGAACTTAAAGAAACGCTCAAAAGCAGGAAATTTCTCACAAACTTGACGAGCCATACTTTGAGCAATAAAACGATAGGTAGGATGACCTGCAGCAGCAGAACGTAGCTCACACATCCATTGTAGGGCGCGCAAGTTAATCTGAAAATACCATCTTACATTATAAGCCATAGGAACTACATACTGGGCTTCTTCAGGAAATTCCGTGGCGATTGCCTGGTAAGCGTCTTTAGCTTTATGCATTGCCATCGTGTAATCTTCTTCGAAAGAAGTCCCTGAAATTTCAGGAGGGATATAGTAGCCATAATCACAGCCTAGCAACTGGCGTTCTTGCGTAAGTAGACGATGACGGTGGAGGTCACGATAAGCACCAAAATCGGTAATAAATTCGAAAGTAAAATTAGCATGTTCAAGAGCACGAGGAGATTTATGGCGTCGATTTTCGCGTGCGTTGCAGCCAGCGTCTAGAATGCGAATTAACTCTTCTTCTGGTAATCCCAGGCAATGATTCCACAGATCCACTAAACTCTTATTGCTATGCGAAAATAACAAGGCAGCCGCTACTTTAATTACGGCATCCTGATCATCCCCTATGAGACGAACGCCTGGCTCACTACTTTTCTCAGGATATCCTACATTAAGATTTGCAACCACCTGAAGATCTGTTTGCATAGCTTCAAAAAATCTACAAAAGTTTTCATGGGTCTTGTGGGTAGGTTCAGCTCTACGAACAAAAGAAGGAATTACCTTAGATAATTCATCACCCATTCTTTTCCCAATACCTTGCATTTCAGCTAGATTATTACAATGGAGCTTATGGATCATCTGCTCATAAAAACGTCCATTGCCAAAGATCCCCATATTAGTCAAGGTTCCTGCAGGTAACAAACCTCTCAAGCAATCTAGTACCTTAGCTCTTAAAGCCGCTGTATAGGCCGTCTTTGAAGCAGTGGGTTGATAAGGAAACTTTTCCTCAAACAATTGAGTTAGAGGCGGGATAAGCTTAGAGTAAGTTTCAAAAAGCATATTGCAAGTGCTTACATAGATATCTCGATAAGCAGAAGTCATCAAGATGGGCTCACGATAAAAAAGATACTCTCCCTTAACTTTTTGATCAAAATAAATGTAGCGTGTAGATTTCTCCAGAGGAGAACCCCCTATGCGACAGTCTTCAATAAACTTAGCCGATAGCATAGAAACATTTTCAATGGCTATGTGAGCTCCTCCTAACTCTCCTATCGAGTCATCTCCATATCCATCCAAAATGCGATCATAAAAATTTTGTGCTTTTTTGATAGCTAAAGACTGGTCGTTATCCTGCTCTGAATGTTCCTTATCTGCTCCGGCAATCGTCAAAAACCCCGATTCTTCTTCATTGGAGATAAATTCTTTGAGTAACAGCGAACGAAGGCCTAAAGTAGAACGAGAGTAGCGTGAAAACAAGGCTCCCTTGATGACTTCCGGAAGATTACGAAGGACAAAAATATGACCACTCGTGTTGGTCACGTAACGTTCCAAAATTTTACGTTGGCTTTCTGTGAATTCTTCATAGTCATCTAATAACATACTTTACCCATGAGTAGATTTTGCTGGATGGCAAAATTATTGTGCAAACCGAATTCTCTTGCAAGATTAACCTGGAGAAACCGCTATAATTAATTAGCAATCGTTTAACCTTAAACAGCTTAGGTGCAAAATCCTTTATCAACTGATAAGCTGAAGCTTTTTTTGCTGTCCCTCTAGATGTTTAGCTCTTAAAAAAAGCTGGTGTTCAAAAAAATTGACAAATTCCTGCAACATTCATAACATCCTTTAAAATCTTAAGATATTTTCACAAATCCTTACCTTGCAAGGCATAAAACAATGAAAGGTATTATTTTAGCAGGTGGCAGCGGCACACGTTTGCATCCTCTAACCCTAGGGGTTTCTAAACAGTTACTTCCTGTCTATAACAAACCCATGATCTATTATCCCCTCTCTATTCTCATGTTAGCTCATATCCAAGATATTCTTATCATCACGACGGCTGAAGAACAATTTTTATTTAAAAGGCTCTTGGGTGATGGCTCACAATACGGCTTATCTCTAAGTTATGCTGTACAAGCTAAGCCGAACGGTCTTGCTGAAGCATTTATTATTGGCCAAGACTTCATTGGCAGCGATGCTGTCTGCTTAATCTTGGGGGATAATATCTTCTACGGCAACCATCTAGGGCCTTTGCTAGAAAAAGCTTTGTCAAAAACACTTGGCGCTACTCTCTTTGGATATGAAGTCAAATCTCCCGAACGGTATGGAGTGGCGGAAATAAATGAAAAAGGCCTAGTCATCTCTTTAGAAGAAAAGCCTACCCAGCCAAAATCTAATATTGCTGTCACCGGCCTCTATTTCTATGACAATCAAGTGGTAAAAATTGCTCAAACTTTAAAACCCTCTGCAAGAGGCGAATTAGAAATTACGGATATTAATCGTGTCTATATGGAAAAAGGTCAAGTTTCCTTAAATGTCATGGGCAGAGGCTTCGCTTGGCTAGATGCAGGAACCTATGAAAGCTTGATGCAAGCAAGTCAATTTGTACAAGTGATTGAAGAGCGACAGGGCTACTGTATTGCTGCGCTTGAGGAAATTGCCTACCATCAAAAATTTATTTCCCTTGAGCAACTTTATGCTTTGGGAGAAAAACTAGGTAAAAGCGGATATGGCCAATACCTGCTAGACATTGCTGAAAAGGAAAATAATATTTTAAAAGGTCTTGTATGAAAATAAAAAGAAAGGTTAGTAATATTCTTGTGACAGGAGGTTCAGGTTTTATTGGCTCTGCCTTTATTCGTTATCTTCTTAAAAATGTCCCTCACTTTAAAGGATTATGTCTTAATTTTGATTTATTAACCTATGCTGGTAATCCTCAAAATTTAAAAGAAGTAGAAAACGATCCGCGCTATCTTTTTCATCAAGGTGATATAAAGAATGAAGTCTTTATTGAACATCTGTGCCGAGAATATGCTATTGATACTATCATTCATTTTGCAGCCGAAAGTCATGTCGATCGTAGTATTCATGGGCCTAAAGAGTTTATTGAGACCAATGTATTAGGTACCTTTCACCTTTTAGAAGTTATCCGTAGGCTCCCTCACATCCATTTCCATCATGTTTCTACCGACGAGGTCTATGGATGCTTGGGAAATGAAGGCTTTTTTACAGAATCAACCCCCTATGCACCTAATTCTCCTTATTCTGCTTCAAAAGCTTCTTCCGATCATCTCGTACGTGCTTATGGAAAAACTTACCACCTATCTACTTGCATCTCTAATTGCAGCAATAATTACGGCCCTTATCATTTTCCTGAAAAACTTATTCCTCTGACCATCATTAATTGTCTAAGAAAAAAACTTATACCTGTTTATGGGCAAGGTACTAACGTACGTGACTGGTTGTATGTGGAAGATCATGCCAAAGCGCTGTGGATGTTACTGGAAAAAGGAAATTCAGGAGAAACTTACAATATCGGAGGTGAAGAAGAGTGGCGCAACATTGATCTCATCCATGAAATCATCAAAATTTTTGCCGAGATCAAGCAGGTTAATCAAGAGCCTTATATTAAGCTCATTGAATACGTGCAAGATCGCCCCGGGCATGACTTCCGTTATGCCATTGATTGCTCCAAAATTAAGAAAGAAATCGGCTGGCATCCTGATCACAACTTCTCTCAAGGCATTAAGGAAACTATCCTATGGTACATCAATCATCCTCTATGGATTGAAAATGTTCAATCGGGCGCTTATCTAAAATGGATAGACACTAACTACGCAAACCGTTCCGCATGCAAATAAGAGGCTAAAATTAAATTTCTTTAAGCATCTTTTTCTTCTTAGGTCAAGGCATGCCTTGGTAGCTCTAACCCTTTATTTTTTATAAAAATTAGCTTTACTTGCTTTGTCAAGAAACCAAAGCAAGGTAATCAAATCCTAATTTTTTTTCTGAGAGAAGAGAGAAATTAGAAACTGTTTTAATCTTTTTTTATCTATTTATCTAGATACTTTTAGAAAAGATTGTAAAATCAAGACGCTTTAAAAGCATAAATTTATAGCTATTTTAAAGGCTTGTTTTTATTTATCTATTTCAGTCTAACTTTAGATTCTTTTTCTACCTTGCCTCAATAAGGAAATCTCTCGTAAAGTAATAAGCTTGCATGTGAAGGTTTTACTGGTATGCTTTCGCCGGCCTGCCTCTTTCTCTATCCTTCACTTTTCCTTATTAATTATTTTAAAGCCTGGTGTTTGACCTTATTGTCTTAAAACCTTTTTTTCTCTCTAGCTTTGTTGGCCTTGCCTGGCTAAGCTTTATCCTTACAAGATTACGACATTTAAACCTTTAATTAACTCATTATCCCCTCTAAAGTCAGCCAAGTTCAATTAAATAACAATTCCATAAATTAATTCAAAACATAAAAAATATTATTAATTTCATAATTAATAAAAATTATAAAAATGATAAAAATAAAGGCCTTGTTGCGTAAATGACCTAATAGTTGGTCTGCTTAAAGGCTTATCAAGTTAGTACCCATTGCCCTTGGGGCATTCCAAATTTTGCCATTTTATTCATCTCCAAATGCTTAGCATATAATCCTGCTCGCTGATAGTCTAGCTTCCTAGAGCGAAAATCTTCTCCAAAGCTTCTTTTAAAGCGGTACATCGCCGTTTCGACAAGCGATCTTCTATGATAGCCACTAAGCTTTTTCCAAAGCTGCCTTTCTCTCATGACAGGAAATCCTCAAGATGTGAAGGATTTATTAGGAAATGTTTTTGATGGGAAGACTAAAATGCTATGTATAGTGGTTTGAATTTTAAATTTCTGTTCATTAACATATACTTAAAAAAGAGTAATCAATGGTTTGAGCAAGAGTAGAAAACTTACTTAAGTTTGCTGCCACAATCTTCTTAAAATTAGCCCAAAAGGTTTCAATAGGGTTTAGATCTGGAGAATAAGGCGGTAAAAATAAAATCTCACACCCTGCCTTTTTAATAAGTTCATCAGTGGCTTGCGATTTATGGAAGGTAGCATTATCCATTATCAGAACTTGTCCTGCTTTAAGTTCAGGTATCAATATTTTTTCTAGCCAAATGTTAAACAGAAGAGAATTACAAGTACCTGTATAACAAAAAGGAGCTAAAATTTTAGACTTGCATTTAGCTGCTATAAAGCTTTCTCTAGCAAATGAACGACCTGCTATAGCACCATAAATCTTTTCTCCTATAGGTGATCTTGCATGCTGGCGCTGTAAGTAGGCATTTATCCCGCTCTCATCTATGTAAATCCTATTTTCTTCCGGAATGTTTTCTAGCTTTTGTCTAAACTCCTCTCGTTTATTCTCATCTCTTTCCTTGTAGAAGGGTGTCTTTTTTTTAAAGTGATTTTCAGTCTTTTACAGGCATAAAAAACTGCAGTTATTGTCACTCCGAATGCCTCAGCTATTTCCCTAAGGTAAGCATCAGGATTTTGTTTTATATATAATTTTAGCTTTTCACTATCTATTTTACTGGGGCTCTGTCGTCTTTTTTTAGGAGCTAGGCAACCTTGTTTTTTCCGCTTAATCCAGTTGGTTAACGTGCGAACTGTTACACCAAACACCTCACTAGCTGTGGCCATTGAGCCGCCATTCTCTATATAATTCAAAGCTTTTTTTCTTAAATCGTGTGAATATACCATGCCAATTGATTATACATATATCCTTAGAAAAATAGAATTCAAATAACTATATAAAACAGCAGAGGATTCTAATGAGCCTTTAGTAGGCCGTCTTTGCCTTAAAATACTATGGGATCATGAAGGTCATGCCCCTGTCCTTTTGCAAGAAGGAATTCATTTAGATATTCCTGATAAAAATGCTCAGAAATTTCTAGAATTGGCTTTATGCCAAGCCTCCCTTCAAGTGGCAAAGAAGCTAAATATCCCTCTTGTCTGTGGACGTATTGCCGAGGTTCCTTTTGAAGGCATTCCTCAAGATTATCCTCATCCTATTGAATCCTTGGCTGCTAATCGTGCACCTTCTGAAAAATGTGATCCGTTGGATCAGCAATTCCATGCAAGCGAGTCTTATGATAAAGCTGATATAAGATATGCAAAGAGAACTAAAGAAGAAACAGAGTCTGGGCATTACAGCCTCATGAAATCCAGGGTTTTATGGCGTCCCGGGGAATAAGCTGGGATTTTGGAATGCTAAAGACGCTATTCAAACATTGTTCATCACTTCCTGTAGCCCCTATCGCATCACAGCATTCATAAGGGGCTCTCCCCCCTAAGGAAACAATGGCATGCTCATAAAGCAGATGCTCAGGATTATTAGATGAATAAGCTTTTAAAAGAGGCAAGCTAAGAGAAGATGCTTTAGCAAGGGCAGCTTTAACAATAGCTTTTTCAAGTTGGTCATAAGGCGAAACTATACCTTGTTTTGTTTCCGTATAAGGTAAGGAACTGTAAAAAGTTTCCAAAAAAAGAACGGGCGTTGCAAGATTTTCATTCCAAAGCAAGCGTACAATGGCTCTCCCAATCATTTTGCCCTGGCTTTTAATGCACAACAGCTTGTTTTTCCCATCAAGGATATAGGCTAATAATGCTTTATTATCTTCACAATTTCCCTCAATAGAAAGGCAGCTTCCTAAAACTTCTGTGGTACATAAAAGCAAATCTTCTACAGCATCGCTCTCCTCCACTATGCACCCTACAACTGCAGAGGCTAGCGACTCTCCTAAAAAGCTTTCGTCAATAAAATATCGAACCTCATTTCTTCTCCAGCGCTTTTCCAAGGCAGGAAAAGAATTAAAAACATGGCTTAAATGAGGACTTAAGGAAGAGTCATATCTTTTATCGTGAAATCGGTCTTGCATAACATCGTGGAAAAACTCCTTTAACTTTTGTAAAACAACTCTCCTTCCTGCTTCCTCTTCTAATCTTTGTAATTTAATAGCATAATCAATCAAAGCGTGAGGGCGGCGGAATGAAGCAAAAGTGTTAAAATATTTAGAAAAATCAAAAGAAAGCTCAGAAGTAGAGAGCAAGGATAAATGCTGGAGAGCCTTTAAAAATTGGTTGGGCAGCAAATCTTTTGACGCTTTAAGTGTTAACCCTTCAAATACCTTAGGGTTGCGAAAAGCTAATAATCCTTTTAAAGCTACTGCTTGTAAAAAGATCTCCTGTTTATGGCTTGAAAGAAATACAAGGCGAAAGAGAGCGCTTTTTTGATCATCGCTTAAGAGAAGGGATAGACTGATATGAAGAATAGTAGACAGAACATGATTTAGCTTTTTAGGAGATAGCTGACAAACCCCCTCCCAGCATTCTTTTCTAAAATTAAGAAGCGTAAAGAGGAGTAATGGCAAAGAAGCGTTATCTATTTTACAGTTAACTTGCAGAAATAAAGGAAAATAATACGAATCGAAAAATAAAGCTACTAAAGGATATTTAAGAGAGTCCTCTAGCTTACTTAAGCACTCTATAAGCTGTAGACTTTTGAGACTCTCTTCTTGTGTAGAAATTGAAAGGAGGGCTAGGCGATCGAAAGCAAAGGCAATCCAAATAAGCATTTCTTTTTTTTGCAAAAAGGGCTCGAAAGCTTGCAAGATCTTTTCTAAAAAATGATCAGTTGCCGTTATACCTATAGATTCCCCTTTCTTGGTTAGATAAAGAAAGATCTCATCGATTAATCGATTCTCTTCTTTTATATCGATGAACTTTTCCAACACTGCACTTAAACTACTGCTATGGCTGAAAAACTGGCGATTTGATTTGGAAAATGCCGCTCGCCATTCATTTACAGTAGAAGAATCATACACAAGCGCTATTTTGAAAAGTTCAAGCTTTTGATCTAGGGAGAGCTCAGCAAAACTTTCTATTTTAAGGAGTATAGGTACAGAAAACTTCTCAAGATAAAGACGCAGCACTTTAAATTGGCTATCGGCATCTCTTAATCCCCGCTGCTCGATGATTTCATAAAGATCGTCAGGATCTATGTCTAGGTCTTTCCTCCACTCTTGAAGGACTTGCTGGGTAACCGATGATGCAGGCTCTGTAGGCAAAATAGATCTTTCTTTAAGGCTCTTTATCGGTTGCACCTGGCCAAGCAAAGGAATATTTGAAGGAAAAATATGATAAGCAACAACATGCGATACCTTACTATCAAGAGAAGCTTCTAAAGATTGCTTATCTCTTTGCGGATCTACTCCCATTTTTTGTTGTCCAAAAATTTTACTCTCCTGTGAAACTTTAGGGGGAGAATAAGTCATAGCCTTACCTTCTTATAGGATGCGTTCAAAACCTATTATAGCTTTTTTAGCGTTGTTATTCTTTATTTATACTCTTAAAAGCTTTTTTGCAAACTATTACTTTATAACATTTTAAAGAATGCTTTTTGCTAGCTTGCCTACCTCGCAAGCATATCTATAAGCTCGCTTACGATGGGGTTATTATCCTGCAAATAGGACATCTATCCACATGAGGGTGACGAGCCGAACAGTATTCACGCGCAAAATAGATGATTTGTAGATGCAATTTATTCCAAGTCTCTTGAGGGAAGAGGAGCTTAAGATCTTTTTCTACTGCTGCAATTGTTTTCCCTTTACTTAGCCCCCAGCGTAGGGCGCATCGATAGATATGAGTATCTACTGGAAAAGCAGGCTTGCCAAAAGATTGACTTAAGACCACAGACGCAGATTTATGGCCAATGCCTGGCAAGGCTTCTAATTCTTCAAAGGTATCAGGCACCTTGCCTTGATATTTTTCTGCAAGAATTTCTGAGAGGCGATGGATAGCAGCAGCTTTACGTGCAGAAAGTCCACAAGGACGGACAATCTTTTGAATATCTTCTATGTCTAACTGGGCCATCTTCTCGGGCGTATCAGCTTTAGCAAAAAGCTTAGGGGTCACTTGATTAACGCATTTATCGGTACATTGAGCAGACAATAGCACAGCTACGAGGAGAGTATAAGGATCTTTATGTAAAAGAGGAATAGGAGGATTAGGATAAAGCTTGTTTAATATTGTAAAAATTTTGGCTGCTTTTTCTTTTCTATTCATCTAATCATTTACCAATGCAAAATGTCGAAAATATGGCGGATAATATATCTTCTGAAATGTTTGTTCCAATAATTTTCCCAAGTTCAGCCAAACATTGCCGCATGTCCATCGATAAAAACTCTGGAGAGATATTTCCCTTTAAACCTGATAGGACATTTTGGCCTGCTTGAATAGAGAGCTGTAGGGCTTCTCGATGGCGGACATTAGTGATCAATACCTCCTCTTTAGAAGGAGGTCCTTCTTTCCAAATGACAGAGTCGATCACCTGCCGTAATCGATCGAGTCCTATTTTTTGTTTTGCCGATAAGGGCACTACATAGGGTAGATGAGCGATAGCAGGTAAAGATACATGTGGCAAATCGATCTTATTCCATATCACAATCGTCTTAGCAGCAGGGACTTCTTTAAGCAAAAAGTGATCCTGCTCCTCGATCCCTTTGGTAGCATCTAACACAAGAAGAATAAGATCAGCTTGCCCCATAGCTTCTTTGGAGCGGCGAATACCCTCTTGCTCAACTAGCTCATCTGTCACCCGAATCCCTGCTGTATCTAGCAAGCGCAAATTAAGCCCATTTAAACGTATTTCATCTTCGACAATATCGCGTGTTGTTCCAGGAAAATGAGAGACAATCGCACGCTCTTTATCGAGGAGTGCATTCATTAAAGAAGATTTGCCTACATTGGGACAACCGACCAAACAAAGGGAAATTCCTTCCTTTAATATTTTTCCATCGCGAAACGTGTTAAAAAGAGATTGCATATCTATAAGAATAGCCTCCAGATCCTGGCAAATCTCTTCTAGCGTAGTAAATTCAAGCCCTTCATCGGGAAAATCTACCCAGGCCTCTAAAATAGCAGCGATCAAGGTGAGACGTTCTTGAAAGCCTAATACTTTCGCGGATAAGGAGCCTTTTAGCTGGTTTTCTGCAGCTTGGAGGGCATATTCATTCCTAGCACCAATCAAAGATTGTACTGCCTCAGCTTGCGCCAGATCTAGCTTACCATTCATAAATGCTTTAAAAGTAAATTCGCCTGGGCGGGCGGCTCTTGCACCTGCTTTCAATATAACTTCTAATACATGGCGGGTAATCAAGCTACCCCCATGACATTGCACTTCCACAGTATCTTCCCCGGTGTAAGAGCGGCGTCCACGCATGACCAAGAGCAACACATCATCGATAGGTTGATTATTCAAGTCGCGTATTTGGCCATAATGAGCAGTATGGGACTTATAGCTATACACAGGACCGGAAAAAACTTTTTTTGCTACGTCAAAAGCTTGATTGCCCGATATCCGGACAATCGCCACTCCTCCTTCTCCCGGGGGGGTGGCTATAGCAGCAATTGTCTCGCCAGGTACATAAGGTTGATGTATAAAATCCATAGATAAAAAAAATTGTAAATTACTGAAAAATAATACAATATGCAAAGCTTTAAATCAAGAAAGCAACCCCTACCTTTCAAATAATTTTCTTGAAAGCTAGCTTATTTTGTGATATTTTGTCCGCATGCATGCAAGAATTGATTTTTTTGCTAACTTTTTTACCTTTTTCCCCTAATCTTTAGAGGGATTCCTTCATTTTTTACTATTTTTTTCTAAAAAACTATTAACTAATAAAATCGAGAATTTAATGGACCTTTATATAATGCCAAGTTTAGAAAGGACCAATCAAATTTTCACCTTGTGTGTTGTATTCCCCTTTATCATACTCTTAGGCCTTTATTTCACCATAAAACTTCGTGGCTTTCAAATTGCTAGGCTCAAAAACAGCTTTAGTTATCTACTTAAACAACAACAAAACGCACAGGGAAATATTAGTTATTTTGAAGCCATTTCTACTGTATTGGCAGGAAATTTTGGCACCGGCAATATCTCCGGTATGGCTATAGCCCTCTCAACAGGTGGGCCGGGTGCTTTAATATGGATGTGGATCATTGCTTTTTTTGGCTCAGCAATCCAATATTCAAGCTGCATTTTAGGAGCCAAATATCGTCAGAAAGATGAAGGTGGAGAGTATGTAAGCGGCCCTATGTACTATCTAAGTAAAGGGCTTGGCTTAAACAGCCTAGCTAAAATATTTTGTATTTTCACTATATTTGCTGCCTTAGCAGTAGGTAATTTTGCTCAGATCAATTCCATGACACTTCCAATCCAAAAGATGGGCTTTCCCCCTTTATTGTGTGGCTTTATATTTGCTTTCTTTATTGGACTCGTCTTATTAGGCGGCATTCAAAGAATTGCACGTTTTGCCTCCATCATCGTGCCCTTGAAAGCTTTTCTCTATCTTACTTTTACTTTGATTATCCTCTATTTAAATCGTGAGAAGATCTTGCCTGCTTTGCAATTAATGTTCACCTCCGCTTTCAACTTTCAAGCAGCAGCGGGGGGCATCATAGGAAGTAGCATCTTAAAAGCCATCACGACTGGCTTTAACCGAGCTATTTTTGCTACAGATGCAGGCACCGGAATTGTACCCATTTTACAAGCAAGCGCACGTACCGAACATCCTGTAATCGATGGGCTTGTGTCTCTTGTTGCTCCTTGTATGGTTTTGATTGTATGTACGATGACAGGCCTTGTTTTATTGGTTACGGGTGCTTGGCAGCACGGTGATTTACAAAGCACCAATATGGTCACTTATGCTTTTCGTATAGGCCTGGGACATCAAATCGGTGAATATGTGGTCATCATTGCCCTCATTATGTTTGGGTTTACTACTATTCTTGCCTGGGCTTATTGTGCCACGCAAGCGATCACTTATCTAGGAGGGCATCGTTTTGCACGCCCCTTTACCTATCTTTATATTTTACTGATTCCCTTAGGAACTTTGATTCAGATAAATTTAGTATGGGGCCTTGCTGACCTCTGTATAACTTGTATGCTAATTGTTAATCTGATAGGCATCACAGGCCTTGCTCATGAAGTGATTATCGATAGTCGGGCCTATTTTAAGGGTGATAAATTAAAGACTTAAAAACGCTATAGGCAAAGAAAGAGCTTAATCAAGTTTAAAAATATATTAAAAAAATTGAAGAAAGGGTTCAGGTGAATTGAAAGAGGCTAAATTTCTTAATTCTGCATGACGGCTAAAATAAGTCACGCGGGTATAAACAATCCCCCGTCTACTCACCTAGTTTGCGCCGATCTAAAAAACTTTTCCGTCTAAGCTAAAATTTT
This sequence comes from Neochlamydia sp. S13, assembly GCF_000648235.2. NCBI lineage: Bacteria > Pseudomonadati > Chlamydiota > Chlamydiia > Parachlamydiales > Parachlamydiaceae > Neochlamydia > Neochlamydia sp. S13. The sequence continues at coordinate 2,053,976 of NZ_AP017977.1, forward strand.
TTAAATAGCTTCTTCTCCTCCACGCTTCCAGCTATCTTCGCAAAGGCTGTTCCATATTTATCAATCATTTTTAATTCTCTTATTATTTTTTGCCCCTCTTGCAAGAGCAATTTCAACAATTGGTATTTTCGATTAGGTCATCTGTCTATTTTATAAATTTTTTTTTAAAACGGAAAATCTATTAAAAAAACTGGCGTTCACCTTTATAATGTTTAATTAAAGAAAAAAACAAAAACATCCATAAAAGGAACGCCATGAAAAATGTTACTATAAATTCTAAAGAAGATCAAGAAAGACGACTTCAAATCAAAAACATCCATCAGCAGATGAAAAATTTGGCTGTTCAAGGAACAGGAATAAGTCCTTGGGAAGCTCAAATTTTAGTAGGTCTGATTGAGGAAGTGTACTTTTCCGAACTTCACCAAAGTCACTTAAAACCAGGGCAAATTAAATATCATTGTGTAGCAGCTGAAGAAGGAGCTGGCAAATCTTTAAAAGAGTGCAAGATGTTACCTATGGTTTTGACGCTGTTTGACCAACGAGACAAAGGAAATTTTTCCCAGGATAATAATAGAGATAGAAGTGTTGAGCTAAGAAGGAGAAGACTTGTGCGTATAGCTGAAGAAGCTAAAGAGCAAGGAGGATACTTAACTCAAGAGGACCTAGCAGAATTATTAATGTGCGATATAAGAACCATTCGAAGAGATATTAAAGAGCTTAGAACAATAGGCATTCTATTACCCACCCGAGGTCAACAAAAAGATATAGGCCCTGGTGTCAGCCATAGAGCTATTGCCATACGGCTTTGGCTAGAGGGCAAAGAGCCTGTGGCTATTGCCCAACATATTAAGCATAGCATAGAAGCTGTGGAAAACTATCTACAGAAGTTTAAAAGAGTAGCCTTTCTTAAAAGCAAACATTTCAATGAGTTTGAAATAGCCTTAACGGTAGGAATTTCCATCTATGCTACTAAAACCTTTTCCCTGCTATATGAAGAGTTTAAAGATAAAGCCTTTTTTAAACAAAGATTGGAGGAAGTTTATATAGTTGGTGCCCAATATTATCATGCGCAAGACGAAAAAAAAAGAATGATGTCGTCGAACGACTCTATCAGGAACGAGCGGAGGCTGCCATGAAGAAGAACATCGATGCAAACCATGCTACATTTTGCCCTCAAGCATTTAAATGCTTTGAAGGTGCTTTGGAAGCGTTTTTTTCGCATGAGTGCCCACAGCTAGGAGGAACAAGGACAAGGCAAGTACTGGTTAAATCAATAGCGGATATGGTGCATCAATTTTATCCGCAGACCTCTCATATGCAGCCGGGACAAGTTACATGGCCGACAGTCCACCGCAATGAATTTTCATCTTATGGAAAATCTATTCAAAATACACGTTTAACAACGGTAATTTTAGATTTGGTAAGCTCGCAAGATGCTATGGAAAGAGCCAAGGGGAAAAAATTAAGGGTTATAAAAAAAGAAGCTGTGGCGCGGATGTGTAAGCAAGCTTTTGATCAAGAAGGTTGCTTAACCCACGCGGAATTAGCTATTTTGTTAAAGATATCGCCACAAAGTGTAGGCAAATATATCAAGGAGTGGGAATTAGAAAACCGTGAGGTTCTTCCCAGAAGAGGATCTATCCATGATATAGGCCCTACTTTAACTCACAAAACAATGATCATTGAAAAGCTCTTTATTGAGCAAAAAACTGTTCAGCAAGTGAGCAGAGAAACAAAACACTCTTTACCAGCGATACAAAGGTATATATCCACTTTCAAGCAAATATTGCTATGCAAACAAAAAGGTATGTCTACAGAAGAAGCAGCTTTTTCGGTGGGTAGGACATCGCGCTTAGTCAATGAATATGAAAAGATTATTGAACAATATAAGGAGAAAAATTATGTTATAGCCGCGTTATTGAAAAGTGAAATTGGAATTGAAACAAGAACCCAGATAACAATAAATGAAGGTGTTGATAAAAAATATTAATCAGAAAAAAGATTAGGTTAAATGCCAGTTAATGACAAGTGTCCTTATTTTGATTACATGTTATCTTAGTGAGGCAATTTAACTGCTCTCTCTAAGCCTAGTTTTTGAATGATTTTGAGTCAATTTTGCATGGGGAATAGCGAATGACCATATTGGGGTTATTCTCAAGAAGAGGTTGAAGTTCAATACGTAAAGCATTCTGAAAGCAGAAAACTGCTTTGGCTCCATCTCCTTGAGCTTGGTAAATGGATGTAAGATTACGGTAACAATCAGCCATTTTGGGATGATTTTCTCCAAAAACCTTGCGATTGATCTCGAAAGCTCGCTCAGCATATTTTGCTGCTTTTTTAAACTCTCCTTTAGCCTTGTAGACCAGCCCTAGATTGCTATAACCCGATGCCATTCGCGGATGATCTTTACCAAAAATTTCACGATCAATTTTAAGCGCTTTATTAACATATTTAATTGCTTTTTCAAATTTTCCTAGGGCTTCATAATTCATTCCTAGATTGTTGTAATCTCTTGCTACCTTAGGGTGATTTTTACCAAAAATTTTCTTGTCAATTGCAAGCGCTTGCCTAATAAGCTTTTTTGCTTCTTTTAAATTGCCTTGGGCTTTGTAAATGAGTTGAGCCAAACCATTGTAAAAGCTCGCCATCAGGCGATAATTTTTGCCAAACAGCTTAGAATCAATAGATAACGCTTGATTGATGCACCTAGCCGCTTCCTCTACCTTTTTTTGATCGAGAACTACTTCATCTAGCTTTCTGCGAACAGGAGTTTTTTTATTTAAATTATTTTGAACAAGAGCCGCTTCCCCTAACTTACTTTGATCGAGATAAATTACTCCTAGATTAATATAATGAAATGCCACTTTCGGGTGTTTTTCACCAAAAATTCTGCGATCAATTTTGAGAGCTTGTTCGATATCTTTAGCCGCTTGTATCAAATTCCCTTGCGTTTGGTAAATTTTCCCTCTATTGGCATAAATTATGGCCATAATTGGATGATTTTCTTTATATAGTTTATAAGCGATTTGCCATGCAGCCTCGATACACTCAATCGCCTGCTTTAAATTTCCTTGTTCTTGGTAAATATTTGCCAGGTTGCTGAAACTTTGTACCGTTTCTGGATCATTCTTCCTAGCAAGATTGCGGTTAATTATAAGAGCATGATTTAAATACTTAGCCGCTTCATTTAAACGCCCCTGATCGTAGTAAATCATTCCTAAAGCACTATAAGATCCTATTAAAATCGGATGATTTTCACCAAAAAATTTGCGGCGGATTCTGAGCGCTTCGTGAGTAGATGCAGACGCTTTTTCTAAATTTCCTTGCTCGTAGTAAATCACTCCCAGATTATGGTGGTTATGTGCTACCCTCGGATGATTTTCGTCAAACATTTTACTGTTAATTTCGAGCGCTTGATTCACATATCTAGCTGCTTTATCCAGCTTCATTTGATCTTTGTAAATCATTCCAAGGTTGTTGTAATATACAGCCGTGCTTAGAGCATTTTCCCTAAAAAGCTTAAGGTTGATTTCGAGTGCCTTCTTAACATACATAACTGCTTTTTTTAACTTTCCTTGGTCTAGGTAGATCGAGCTTAGATTATTGTAATACGTTGCTAGAGTCTCATAATCTTTTTCTTGAAGTGAAAATTTAATGGCAAGCGCTATCTTGGTATACCTAGCCGCCTGCCCTGCATCCCCTTGAGCTTGATAAACCATTCCCATATTATTGTAATCTCTTGCCAGGGCTATAAAATTTTTATTATAGCTCTCTTTATTTATCTCAAGTGCTTGATTGATACATCGAGCCGCTTCATCTAACCTTTTTTGCTCAAGGTAAATCATTCCTAGAGCATTTAATACATGACTATTCTTGGAATCCTTTTCACTAGCTTGCTTATACCGCTTTTCTGCCTCTTGGTGTTGAAAAAGCCTTAAAGCTATGGCTCCTTCCATCTCGGGTGAATCATCTAGAGTGGAAAGCTTAAGGGAATCTTCTTCCCCTGATGAAAACATATGGATGATAGCCTGGCCGAAAGGGATAAAAACGCGGTAAATCTTCTTTATCTGCGCTAAAGCTGCATTATCTAGTGCAAGCTGCTTTTGGATAAGTGTAGGATCCTCCAATCCGAAAGGTTGAATTAAAGGATTCATCATTTCATTTTGGGCTTTATACTTACAATAGGTCCTTAGGCGCATTAACAATGCTACACTCATCCATTCTTTTAGCTTTTTAGCGCTATCCTTATTTAAAACCTTTTTTTCTTTTAACCGATCAATCCTGGTAAAAGTATCCATTGCTGAGATTTCTTTGAGAAGGGCTAACCGGTCCAAGGCTAGATGAGGAAAGCGATAAAAGTCATTCTTAGCTTTAAAAAGCATGCCTTGTGTTTTTAAGTCTCCTAGTCCTGGGTAAAAAGTTACCATATCTTGATAAAACAAATGCTGCTTAGCTAAATATTGACGAAGAGCAGAGCCTTCTTGATAAAAAACCTTAAGTTTTTCTTGAACTTTTTCCTCATATTGCTTGGTTAGCTCTGGATTGCCTAACAGATGAGTGAATGTCAAAAGTTCCATAGGAAGATGAGGTTCTTTCTCATGCCACCATTGGCCTTTTTCATCTTTAGCAACATATTGCGACATCTTTTCAGTAGTTTGAATAAGCTCAAATGTTATCCCATTACCCAGAGGCGTTTTACAGCCTTTTCCTTCTACCCCTTCCCCATCAAAAGCAAAACCTCTAGGGGTAATACTATCAAAAAAATCTATCTCTTTTATACGCGGAATATTCAAAGCAGGAAGAATAGTTTCTCCTAAATTAATGACTTTTAAATGCAGTAAAGCAGTGAGATGTCTAAAATAATTTCTGCTAGAAGAAGAATCTTTTTCTATAAGAATACCAAACTCTAAATCAGAGTAGGGTGTCATTTCCTCCCTCGCTAAGGAACCAAAACCTATCATTGCATATTCACAAGGTGCCGGGCCTAAAATGTCTATCGCTTGCTTTACAAGAAAACCGAAAAAACTTTTTATATGTAGAGCAATACCTTGGTAAAGCTCTTTTACTTGTTGAGAAGAAGGATTTGGTCCGAGAACTTGAATTTTCTTCTCTACTTCTTCTCTAAATTTTTTTAATGCGCTGCGATTGCTTTCAAATTGTTTCTGCATTTGTTCAAGGCTTATAGGTTCTCCTTCGCATAGTTTAATAAGAAGATTTTGAGCTTTGAAAAGCTTCTCTTTAAGAATTTCTCCTTTATCTTCTGAAGAAGATAATAAAGAATGTCTTTTTAAAGCATAATTATAAAGTCCTGCAGCTTGAAGAAGCGTTTTAGAAGTTCTTTTTTCCACATAAATATCGCCTAGTTTTTCGATACATAGGCTTTCTTGCAAAAAATCCTTTTTTTGGACGGCAAGTTTTAATTCTAACACATAGGACACTTCCCGTTTACTTGGTGAGAAAAATTTGTCGCTTCGAAAGATAAAGTAAGCAATTCTATTTACGCAATCTGATAGCCACCCTAGGTAGGGTTGTAATTTTTGAGAGTAATATGGACTCCAAAACATGTCACTACTTGGCATGGTTTGGTTAAACCATTGAATACAGTTTCTTATAATACTATGATGAAGTGTGGGGTATGTAGAGGTTAAAAAATCAGAGCCCTTAGAAAGCTTAATGTTTCTACCTGCATCATTCTGCTCTTTTTCCTTGCGCAAGGCAGCTTTAAAATATTGAAGATAAAAATTTTCGTATAAATTATTTCTTTCTATCAATTGAGATTTATTTTCGTGAATAATTTGTTTCCACTTTTTGCATACCAGCTCTGTACGACATAAATCTTGCAATGCTAGCCTTGTAAATATTCTTAAAGCGATTTCAGTATATACTACGGTTTTTTCCTCCGAGGTAGTAGAAGTTTCTTCCATTTCTTTAAATACAGGAAATATATATTGAGGAGTAGATAGGCTTTCTAAGTTCATAGGTTTATTTAGTTTTAACCAGTTGAGTGTTCAACTAGTTTTTATATTATTTTAAAATGATTTGCAATTTTTTTTCTGAGTTTGACACTTCTAGTTTATAAGTGGCCTTCTTGCGTAAATGATCTTATAGCTCGTCTGTTAAGTACTACCACCTAAGTTAGCACCCGATGCCCTTTGGGCATTCCAAGCTTTGTCATCTTATTCATAGCCAAAACAACAAACATTGATAATACGCTTTAAAAAAAGTCGAGTAGCGCGAGGGGATCACACCCTCACGCTCTCACAGTTCCGTACGTGAGCCTCTCAGCTCATACGGCTCCTATTGTCTAGTCGCAGGTATGGCGCCCATTTTCCAGTGAGCAAATAGCTGAGGTTCTCGTTTTGCGATCCCTCCCAACCAATGCATTGCCCTTCTGCTGTGGCCTCTTAACTTCTTGTATTTCCTTTCCGCCCACCTTGCTAATGTACGGTTTGCAACATTGAAAATTTGATAGAGTTCTGATTTGTAATATTTACCATAGTAGTTGATCCAACCTCTTATCATGGGGTTAAACATTCTTGATAAATCTACAATCTTCTTGTCACTGCGCAGATGCATTTTCCAACTTCTCATCGTACTCGTTATTGCTTTCTTTGCTTTATTGCTTACTGCGGGACTAAAGTTGATGAAGAGCTTTCCATACCGATTCTTTGATCTTCTGGCTCTAAAAGTATATCCCAAAAAATCAAATTTCTCGTTTAGGTATCTTTTTCTTCGTTCATCATCTTTGCAATAGACGATTTTTGTCTTTGCAGGATGCAACTCCAGTTTGCATTGAGCTAAGCGTTCTGCAATAGCTTTCTTTATTTCGTTGGCTTGCGCTTCCGTTTGACAGTGAACCACTATATCATCAGCATAACGCTCGAATGGATTACCTGGATAGCATTTCCTCATCCATTCGTCTAAGGCATAATGAAGAAATAGATTGGCTAGTAAAGGGCTGATTACACCCCCTTGTGGAGTCCCTCTATCTCTTTTTATAAGTTTCCCGTCTGCATCTTGCTCTGGCGCTTTTAGCCAGCGTTCTATATACAGAAGAATCCATTGGCTTTCGGTGTGTTTCCTTACGGCTCTCATCACGAGCTCGTGGTCTAAATTATCGAAAAATCCTTTGATATCAAGGTCAATAACATAGTCGTTGCGCCAACATCTCTGTCTAGCGACTCCTACGGCTTCTAACGCTGATTTTCCAGGTCTGTACCCATAAGAATCAGGATGAAAATGTGGGTCAATCTCTGGCTCTAGATACAGCTTAACGACCATCTGTGCGATTCTGTCTGATACTGTGGGTATTCCCAGCTTTCTCAGCTTTCCATCACTTTTTGGTATGGCAACTATCTTTACGGGAGGCGGAAAGTAGCTCCCCGACGATAGGCGATTCCAAAGTTTATACAGATTGTCTTTAAGATTCTTTTCAAATTCTTCTATAGACTCTTCGTCAACACCTGCTGCTCCTTTGTTAGCTTTTACTCTCTTGTATGCTTCCCATACAATGGATTTAGAAATACAATACGACTTTGCTGTATTCATCGATTCCTCCTGTTTCCAGTTGTTCGATTAATCTTAAGCTAAACAATATAGTCCCCTTCGCTCCACCTCCATTACAGAGGTCTCCTCACTACTACGGGCTATTCCGCCCCTGTTCCTTGCATCGGTACTCTGGTTCTTATGGGGCTTCCATTTGAACTTCTCCCTTTTCATCAAGGCGACAGGTTCCCACGTTCCGTATAAGAGCCTGTAGTTAAGTTCACGTCACCTTTATGCCGGATGCCATCTAAGCAGTTAATATTAGGTTTCCCTTAGATTTGTCCTGGGTTAACTAAGACCCCCCAGTTTTGACATCATCCCTATGCTTTCGACACGTCATCAGTGATTCATTTGCATTCGTCTCCTTAACTCTCACCTGATATAGTCTTGCTATACCTTTTCCTTAACGCTCACCACATGGGCTCTTTACCCATGCAGCTTAAGGTGGTTTGTAACCTATGCCTAAGTCATCGGTTACTAGGGGCCTTCCCTAATCTCTTGTACAGCATCTTTGACCCGCCGTTGGCTTGTCAAAGTTCGTGGCGCACCTTAGTCTGCATACCCAACCCTCTGAAAGATGTGTCTCTGCTTAACAAAAGGGATTTTACAAAGCACGCAACTGCATAAGAAGTAGATTAAAATCTTATAATCAATGTTTTAAGTCTAACGAGTGTCCAAGTCAGGAAAAACTGTTTTAGTGATGGCAAAACAATCTAGGATTTTTTTCTACTGGTGTGAAAAGATTTTCTAAAGTTACAATTTAAGAAGGAATTCTTAAAGGTGTGCCGGGTTTCAGAGCATCTGTTTTAAGTTTATTGTAGTCACGCAAAACCTCAATATCGACCTTAAAGCGCCGAGAAATTTTCCATAGAGAATCGCCTTCTTGAACAATATATAAACGATCGGAAGGAAAAGAAGTAGGTGACTTAGGAGCTTTAGGTGCTAACGTTTGACTAGCAGGTTTTTTAGGGGAAGAATTAAATGGGGTTGGAGGAGGAGGTGATAGAGGGACAAGAGGCTTAGAGGGATTTTCTCTGATGATGGGCTTTTTAAGAGGTACTTCGGCGGAAGAAGCCCCTAATATAAAGCGTTTCATAGCACCATGAGGTAAATTGTTTTCAGGAATCAGCTCTCCTGCATACTGGTATAATTTAGCTCCTGCAGCTTTCCATACATTATCACTGCGCGGCCTGTCCAGTAGGTCTAAAGCATACTTTTCACTTTCAGAAGTTTTATCTTCTAATAGTGCTAGTAAAGCTAGTACATGATAATCATCGAGTTTATTCAAAGCAAACTCCCCATCTACTTTCAAGAGTAGATAAGCCGCATGTTTGGACTGACCATCCACATATTCTAATAAAAAACGTTGCCTTCTAGCAGCTGAAAGATCTTGGACAATTTTTTGTTGCTCAGCAAAGCCTGACAGCATGCCCCATGTACCATCCAAAAGCATATTTTGCAGCTCTATTTTACTTACTGGTATTTCAGCTCGATTAAAAAGCCATTCTACAGCAAGAAATTCTGAGGTCATAAAAAAAGCATCAGATAAACTCGTATCCTCCCGGTCTTTAAATTTTTTAAGCTGCAAAAACAGTCCTTTGCTAGTTAAAGGCCATCTTTCAGTGTTAGCAAATTGGATAACCGCTTGAAAATTTTCGTCCGATAATCCTGGATAAACAGTAATCATAGCGGGTTGCCCACTTTTAAGCTGACCATATATAATAGAACGTTGCTGCGCCAAAGGTGGATGGCCTAATAAGGCACGCGATAAGTCGAAATGATGAAATGCAACCAAGCAGGCTAGAGCAATATCTCGTTGCGTATAACCATTTTCTATCAGCTGATGATTTGAAAGCCTAGCTACCAATTCATCAAAAGATAATGAACGAAAATAATGGATTAATTCAATATTTCCCTTTGTACTAGCTAAAGGAACTTGTTGCTCTTGTTTTAATGCAGGCTTTTGCTCAAAATAAAGGGGTGGCGGAGCATCTTTAATAAACCAATAAAAGAAGAGAGAAAGGAGAATAATATTTAAAGCTCCACTAGCGGTTAAAACTAGGATAAGCCTGCGTATATATTTTAAATGAAGATTATCTAGATTCATTGCAATCGTGACTCAAGGGAAAGAATTTCTTGCAGCAGGCTTTTGGGCAATCGGTCACCAAACATTCTGAAGTAAGCTTTAGTTTCGTGCACCTCTTTTTTCCATTGTTCTTTATCTATATAAAAAAGGTTAGCTAGGGCATCTTCTGTAATAGGCAAATTACTTAAGTCAAGAGCTTTAGGTCCAGGAACATAGCCTAAAGGCGATTCAATTGCATTGTTTATCCCAGCGCAACGTTCAAAAATCCATTTCAACACACGAATATTTTCGCCATATCCTGGCCAAAGCCACTCACCCTTCTCTCCCTTTCTAAACCAATTGACGTAAAAAATTTTTGGTAATTTTTCAGGAGGAGTCTGCTTTTCCATAGATAGCCAATGAGCAAAATAGTCTCCCATGTTATAACCACAAAATGGCAGCATAGCAAAGGGATCGCGCCGTAGCTTACCTACCGTTCCTTTAGCAGCGGCAGTCATCTCAGAAGAGACACTAGCACCAAAAAAAACACCATGCTGCCAGCTAAAAGATTCCAAACATAGAGGCTGTAGAGAGGAACGCCTGCCCCCAAATACAATGGCGGAAATCGGCACTCCTTTTGGATCCTGCCAAGCTGGGTCTATAGCTGGACATTGAGAAGCTGAAACTGTAAAACGAGAGTTTGGATGTGCAGCTGGAGCTTTAGAGGTAGGAGTCCACTCCTGACCTAACCAATCCTGCAAATGCTTAGGTATCTGCTCTGTCATCCCTTCCCACCACACATCGCCTTCATCTGTCAAGGCCACGTTTGTAAAAATGCTATTGCGTTCAATGCTCCGCATAGCCTGGCAATTAGATTTCATTGAGGTACCTGGTGCCACGCCAAAAAAACCTGCTTCCGGATTGATAGCATATAAACGTCCATCGGCGCCAAATTTCATCCAGGCAATATCGTCACCAATGGCTTCCACTTTCCAGCCGGGAAGGGTAGAGGTCAACATGGCTAAATTTGTTTTACCACAAGCACTAGGAAAAGCCGCGGCTATATATTTTTTCTCTCCGTAAGGGTTAGTAAGCCCCAAGATAAGCATGTGTTCTGCCAGCCACCCTTCATCCCTTGCCATGACCGAAGCAATACGCAAAGCAAAACATTTTTTACCTAAAAGAGCATTCCCTCCATAACCACTTCCAAAAGACCAAATGGTACGCTCTTCAGGAAAATGTACAATATACCGATGATCAGGATTACAAGGCCAATCGGTATCTTTCTCCCCATCAGCCAAAGGCTTTCCTACAGAATGTATACAGGGAACAAAAGAGCCAGTCTCCCCTAACACCTCCAACACTTTTTGGCCCATACGAGTCATATGATGCATACTGACGACGACATAGGGCGAGTCTGTAAGCTCTACTCCTATATGAGAAATATCAGATTCTAAAGGACCCATGCTATAAGGAATAACATACATGGAACGTCCTCGCATACATCCTTTAAAAAGAGCTTTCAAAGTTTTTTTCATATCCTGAGGATCGCGCCAATTATTGGTAGGCCCAGCATCTTCCTTATTTTTTGAACAAATAAAAGTACTTTCTTCTACACGCGCGACATCGCGTGGATCGGAACGGCAAAGAAAACTATGGGGACGCTTGCTAGGATTAAGTTGAAGAAAAGAGCCAGCTTTTAGCATTTGCTCACACAGCTGGTCATATTCAGCTAAAGAACCATCGCATAAAATGAGGCGATCAGGTTGCGTTAATTGCCGCATCTCTTCAATCCATTCGTTAAGACGCGGATTTTTAATTTTCATATTGCCAACCTTTAAGCACCCTTATTCTCCTCTAGCCAAGCCTAAAAAATTCAATAGGTATCACCAAGTAGAGTACTGATCTATTTTTTATCTAAACAAGCTTAATAAGTAAGGTAGGAGAAAATGAAAAATATGAATACTCACACAGCACTATTGCTTGATAACCATTGATTTCATCTTTAGAATTCTTTTAAAAGCAGCTAAGAATTTTTATAAATATTGGGTCACTGGAGATCTTGAAATTAGCTGGGTTAGCTTTAAACTCTGTCTGCTAATGCTTACCTATTTACCTATCATTTACAATTGTTTACGTCTTTTGAATTTATCCAGATATTCTAGCGCTTTTCCTGTCCCCAAACATACGGCAAGTAAAGGATTTTGAGCGATGATAACCGGTAAGCCTGTCTCTTTAATCAAAGCTTTGTCAATGCCTTTAATCAAAGCCCCTCCTCCCGCTAAAACCATTCCCCTTTCCACCAAATCGGCCGCTAATTCAGGAGGACATTTTTCTAACGTTAGCTTAACGCTCTCAATAATTTGTTGAATAGGTTCAGCTAAGCATTCTCTAATTTCTACAGAATTAATTCTTTTGGTTACAGGTAGCCCTGCCACCTGATCTCGTCCACGAACCTCCATTTCTAGTTCGTTACCTCCCAAGGGATAAGCTGACCCAATGGTCATCTTAATTTCTTCTGCAGTCCTAGGACCGATCATCAAATTGTAAGTACGGCGCATATAATTGACAATGCACTCGTCAAACTCATCGCCTGCAATCCTTAAAGAACGGGATTCTACAATTCCCCCTAAAGAGATAATAGCAATTTCTGTTGTCCCTCCTCCAATGTCAATAATCATATTGGCAGAGGCTTCATGGACAGGCAAATCGACTCCAATTGCTGCAGCCATAGGCTCCTCTATAAGGATGACCTCTTGAGCACCAGCATGCAGAGCAGAGTCCTCTACTGCACGCTTTTCTACTCCTGTGATGCCAGAAGGAACAGCGATAAGAATTTTAGGTCGAAATAAGCTACGTGAAGGTGTCACACGTTTAATTAAAGCTTTAAGCATACCTTCGGCGATTTCAAAATCCGCGATCACCCCGTCTTTCATCGGCCTGACGGCATGTATCTTACGAGGAGTCTTGCCTAACATCGCTTTTGCTTTTTGGCCGACAGCCAAAACTTCATTAGTAGTAGAATCAACAGCCACAACGGAAGGCTCTGCTAAAACGATTCCTTTTCCTCTAACAAAAACTAACGTGTTAGCAGTTCCAAGATCAATGCCAATATCATTTGAGAAGACGCCACGAAACTTAGTAAGCTGCCCAAAAGCAGAACGGGCCATTTTACTAAAGTTATCTTTAATTCCTAATTGATTTTTCTTACTCATGTGGCCTCTATTGTACCTTTTATGTTTGCAACAACTCCAACACCTCTTCCCAAGTCAATTTCGAGATAGCTTCGTCATCTGAGCTTACGACTTTTTTCACAAGACCTTTTTTACGATTCTGCAGCTCCATGATTTTTTCTTCGATTGTATTGAGTGTCACCAATTTATATGCTGAAACGGCATTTTTTTGCCCAATTCTATGCACGCGATCTGTTGCCTGATTTTCTACGGCCGGGTTCCACCACATATCATAATGAATGACGGTATCAGCTCCGACAAGATTTAGCCCTGTACCCCCGGCCTTTAAAGACACTAGAAAAACAGGGATATTTTGATCCTCATTAAATTTTTTTACAATATTTAAACGATTTTTACTAGCTCCATCCAGATATTCAAAAGGAATACCTTGCCTTTGTAAATCTTCCCGCATGATATTAAGCATGCGCGTATATTGGCTGAAAATAACAGTTTTATGCTTTCCCTCTATAAGGGTTTGCAGCAACTCCATCAACATATCGTATTTAGAAGAATCCCCCACTTCTGCTTTGTCTTTAGCAAAGATTGCTGGATGGCAGCAAATCTGCTTCAAACGAGTCAGTGTGGCTAGCACATGAATCTGAATTTTTTCAAAGCCTTCCCGCTTGACTAGCTTAGAGAGTTCTTCCCTTGCCGAGGCGGCATAAGAATGATAAAGCTCGCGCTGGGTTTCAGAAAGATGGCAATGGTAGACAATTTCAGAGACAGGCGGTAGTTCGGAAAGAACGTCTTGTTTCATGCGCCGTAAAATGAAAGGAGAAACTTTCTGGCGTAAAATTTCCAGTTGGGAGCCAGCAGGCTGGGAAGGATGCCGAATATATTTTTCCACAAACCTTTCATAACTGCTGAGCAAGCCAGGCATTAAAAAGTCAAACAAGCTCCATAGCTCATCTAATGAATTTTCTATAGGCGTACCTGTTAAGATTAGACGATGAGCGGCTTGTATCATTTTTACCGATTTGGCATTGCGGGTTCCACGATTCTTAATATGCTGGGCCTCATCTAGAATGCAATAACCGAACTTAATAGTAATATAGAAATCTACATCTTTTTGTAAAAGACTATAAGAGGTAATAATGACATCGAAGTCGCGAATAGAGGTTAATAACTTTTTACGTTGAGTAGGAGTGCCGTCTACAGCTAATACTTTAAGCTGAGGGTTAAACTTACCAATCTCTTCTTTCCAGTTATAAACCAAAGAAGTAGGGCAAACAACAAGAGAAATAGCTTTAGGATGCTCAAGTTTATGCTGCGTAATTGCAATAATTGATTGCAAAGTTTTTCCCAGACCCATGTCATCAGCTAAGATACCGTTCAAATGCATGTCACGTAAACGGTTAAGCCAGCTCACACCTTCATTTTGATAGGATCTAAGAGAGGCTTGAATATTTTTAGGAATAACACTTGTGCAAGGAACAGCCATTCCTAACATCTGCTCTTGAATAAGTTTTAGCTTAGGGCTCATGGTAATATCTAGAGGTAAACCTTGGTAAGCCTTGACATCGATGCTTGATAAGCTCCACAAAGGACAAACCTGCACATGGTCTGCTAGCTGTTTAACCCCTATATCATCTAGTAATTGGATAATTGGCGCCAATTTATCCAGCTCTAAAACGAGAATTTTATGCGATTTAGAAGCAGAATCTTTCTTTTTCGTGCTCTTTTTTCGTGCTAACTCTACAAAAGCGCGCTTTGTTGATAAACATTCCCACAACATATCTAAGGTAAAGCCGTTTAAATACCCATTCACCTTAATGTGCACTTCATATTGGTCAATACGATCGGTTTCTTTAAGGTGAATTTTAAATTTAGTCTCTTCATAAATAAATTGATCTAAAAGGTTTTCAGGGCAATTAAATTTAATACGATCTTGATTATGAGGGATAATATCGGTCATAAATTCAATAATTTTTTTATCTGTTTTGGCAATAAAAAAACCGGTCGAAGGATCGTAAATAAAATCTTGGAAGAGTTCACGTAAGATTTTTTGCTCTTCTGTCAAATTACGTGCTAAAATTCCTTCTGTTGTTACAAAGGGTAAGATGTGATTAGGATTAATTTGCGAAGGAGCCGCAGGTACAACAATATCATCATAAATAAACTGTAGCGCGGCTTCTAGCTCACCATTTAAATAATTTATATCGCAAATAGCCCGTAGCTTACCCACAAAGGGTAAGGTCACAAAGCGATCGATAATCTCACGATTATAAATATCTGCATAGCGCATAAGCTCAGGTAAAGAATTCTCTACGAAAGTTCCAAAAAGAGCTTCAGGGATGGTTACATCCCGGATAGCTGGTAGATTACGGAGATGTTTGCGTCGAATGCGTGGCTGGAATCTATAATAATTGTTCTGATACAATAAGCCAGGCTTGGCACATTCAAAGAGGCGCACTTCTGGTAAAGTTACCCTCTGATCCTCGTCAATCATCAAAGTTGGATTAACCAGGATTTTAGGGCTATCTGCTTTTATATATTCTAACTCAAAACGCAGCTTCCCGAGCTGGCCTGAATAGCGTAAGGGCTCCTCCATAGTCCCACAATAAAAACAAGGCAACAAGGGATGTTCAGCCTCCGTTTCATAAGAGGTGTTTAAAGCTTTAGGGCGAGCAATAGCTCCCTCATAAGCCTGAGCAAGAAGATTTCCGAAGGCTTCTAAATCAATGTGGATAAGGCGTAAATTGCGATCTTCTTTTACTTCAGGGAAACGTGCAAAATTCATCAGCATTTTAAGAGTTTGGGCACTATCCTCATCAAAGGATTGCAAAGTGAAATAATAACGTTTATTTCCAATGTAAAAAGGCTCTTGATAACATAAAGAATCCAAGAACTCTCGAGCATTAGCGATATTTAAAGGCTTAGAACGAAAAGGCAATCTTAAAGCTAGCTGCACTTCCACATAAGATTGCGGGGAAGTAGGGGCTATATTTGAGAAGATGATAGCCAATTCTGCTTTATCTTGTATTAGCTCTTCTTCGGGAAGGAAAAAAGGAGATTTCCCTAAAACATCCGATGCCCCTACATATTCTATAAGCAGCTCTTTTTGCTGTTTTTTGTTGCGACGCACGGTTTCCTTAGTTTCCGCTTCCTTAAAGGTTTCTCGTAGGGTCTCCTTTTCAGATTCATCAATAGCTGGATTTTTGCCTAGATCAGTCTCTTTAGAGTATTTCACAATGGTTTCATCTAAATGCGCTTCTAAATAAAACAGAACAGCAGATAAATGCTGACAATCATACTGATGAGGGCAATCGCAATCAGAATCCATGGTCGTGGATTCACGCCTATCAATTTCTATTTCACAATTGTAAGTTTTTTCAAAGGCCCCCTGTACTTTACAACTCAAACGGACACGTTGAGCGTCTAAAGTGACAATCTTTGCCGACGAAACTGTCCCTTTTTCATAGAGAGCTTTTCCATCTTTTAATAAAGCTGACGAGTAATCTTGCTTAAGCTTTCGAAAGTTTAGCATGTTATATTCTTAAAAATTTATTTTTTATGAAGGGTAAGAGCTACTGTCCACATCGGCGCAGTATATAAAGTTAAGATCATGTTGTCAAAACAAACTAAAATTCGTAAATAAATTCAAGTATTATTATATTTTTTCTTTCTTTAACCTCTGAACTTTTAAGAAAAATTATGGACGAAAGAGGCGTAGCATTCCCTATTCTTTGACTTATCTTTCTTATAATCTATATTTATCTCTTTTAACTTGAATCCTCATTCGTATTGTTTTTTAGCTATTTAAAGTCTTTTTCTCTCTCGCCCTTAAAGCTTTAGTTGCCGATTTTTATAAACGTGGCTAGCATTTTTTTCTTTTGCCGCCTCTCTCTCTTTAAAAATTTTTTAGCTTTATTTTTTCTAAGGATCCATCCCATTTAACATCCCTCATCCCAATAAACTACGCTAAGCTTACCAAAAATTGCTCTATTCCTTGGCCTCTTGCCTTAACTTTATGAAATAATCCCTATTTTTTTCTTTTTATTTTTACGAAAATAAAAAAGCTCCTTGCTTTCTGGCTGCCAAGCAAAGGATTCTGTATGAATGCAATAGGAAGGGTCTACTGTTAATCCTTTTTAAAACTACACAGCCTCTGGAGAGATTAAATAACACTTTTTGCGTCTCGGTCAAAATCTTTTTCTTCAAGAGACTTTAAACTTTAAAAAGACCCTCGGCATACAACCTTTAGCGACCTCTCTTTTTTCCTTGTTAGAAAAGCTTTATATTTTTATACTTCTACTTCTGCGCTTAAAAATCGTGCGGGTGTAGCTCAGGGGTAGAGCATCACGTTGCCAACGTGAGTGTCGTGAGTTCAAATCTCATCACCCGCTATTGATAAACTTTTTAGGCATAGGAAATAGACTGCGGGTGTAGCTCAGGGGTAGAGCATCACGTTGCCAACGTGAGTGTCGTGAGTTCAAATCTCATCACCCGCTACTTTAGCAATATCTTCTTATATTTCCGTTTATGATAATTTAAAATTTTGATTCTTTAGGATAAGTAGTTTTTTTCTATCTTCCTCTCCATCTTTTATTATGAGGTATTTTTGTGTCAGCTCAACAAAACGAATATAAAAATGATAACCTTCATGTTATCTTTTCACGTGCACCAGGATGTAAAATAAAACTCGAGATTACTGTCTCTCCTCTGGCAACTCAGGCGGCCTACAAAAAAGCGATTAAAAATGTTAATAAAGAAGTGACCTTGCCTGGCTTCCGTAAAGGAAAGGCTCCTGAAAATTTCGTCGTGCAAAATTATAAAGCTCCTGTCCACCAAGAATGGAATGATCTTCTTGTCAACACTGCTTTCCAAGAAGCTCTTGAACTTACCCAAGCTTACCCTTTTAGTAGGGATACCATCCAACGCCCACAAATTAAAGAAATTTCTCTCGAAAAAGGGGCCCACTTAGTCATCGAATATGAAGCGGAGCCGCGAGTACCAAAAGTCAAGCCAGATGAACTGACCGTTAAAAAAGCTCAAAAGGAACCTATTAGCCCTGCCAAGGTCCAAGAGATTCTGCAGCAAATTCAACTTTCTCATGCGACTTGGGAAGATAAGGTGGATCATCCTATTATTGAAGGGGATTACGTTGACTTAACTATCGAAAATATGGATGAAGGCTTTGAAATTTGTAAAGACTCCCGCTTTCAGGTAGAAAAGGGCAAGATAGGAGCATGGTTATACAATCTTCTTATTGGCAAAAATGTTAACGATGTTGTAGAGGGCATGAGTGAACAAGACTCTACCCATGCAGAGACTTGTGAAGATCCTACACATGATCATTCTGAGCATGCAAATTTCAAGCCTACCCGCTGCAAAATTACCATCACCGCTCATCAACAAGCGCTTCTTCCTGAGATCAATGACGAACTAGCTGCCAAAGCCGGTGCTCCTACCGTAGAAGAATTAAAGGCCCGTATTGAAAAAAACTTGGAAAAGCGTGCAGATGAGTATGCCCAGATGGAGCAACGACGCCAAATTGAAAAACAGCTAGCAGAAAAATATCCGTTTGATATTCCCTATTCATTGACAAAAGAAGATAAAGAATTGCAAATCATGCAAGCGCTTAAAAATATTCGGAAAGCAAACCTAAGCCCCGAGGAGCTTGAAAAAAAATCTGAAGAAGCCAGACAGCAGATCACTCAAAGCATTGAAAATGCTTATCGCCTATTCTATCTTCTACGCGAGATAGCAGACGATCATCAAATAGAGGTTTCTCAAGAAGAAATCATACAAGAGTTTATGAAACAAATGCTCAGCCAAGAGACCGCTGTTATTGACGAATCGATGAAAGCAGAAGATATGCGAGAAAGACTGTATAGTTTTTTAATCACTCAAAAAACTAAGGACTTTCTTGTCGAGCAAGCCCAGCATATAGATTAATACTTGACTTGCGGAATATTTCATCTTATAAGTTTGAAGCAGCTACAATAAATAAGGATTGTTATGAATGAAGAAAGATCAAAAAACTCGCTGACCCCTTATGTGATTGAAGATACTGGGCGGGGCGAGCGATCGATGGATATTTTTTCCCGCTTACTTAAAGACCGCATCGTTTTTATTGGAACCGATATCACTGATCATGTAGCCAATGTAGTTGTCGCTCAACTTCTATTTTTAAGGATGGAAGATCCTAAAAAAGATGTCAATCTTTACATCAACTCTATGGGTGGCTACATTACTGCTGGTTTAGCTATCTACGATGTCCTACAATGGATGGGCTGCCGCATCAATACTTACTGTATAGGCCAAGCATCTTCCATGGGAGCTCTTTTACTAGCTGCAGGCACAAAAGGCCATCGCTATGCCTTACCTAATAGCCGGATTATGATTCACCAACCTATTGGAGGCGTCGGCGGGTCTTCTGCTGATATTGCCTTGCAAGCGAAAGAGATTCTTTATTTAAAAAAGCGCATTCATGAAATTATGGCTGAAGCTACAGGACAAAATGTAGAAAGAATTGCTCAAGATTCGGAAAGAGATTTTTATATGAGTCCTCTTGAAGCAAAAGAGTATGGCTTAATTGATGAAGTTGTTACACCTAAAAAATAATTTATTTAAAGGTCAAGATGTCAAAAAAACCTACGCCTCTTAAAGAAGTAGTTGCCTGTTCTTTCTGTGGTCGTTCAGAAGAAGCTGTGGAAAAGCTTATTTCAGGACCTAACGTATATATTTGTGATAAATGTGTTCGCCTCTGTGCAGGAATTGTAGATAAAAAAAAGACACCTAATCATGAGCTAAAGCTATTAAAACCTAAAGAAATTAAAGAGCGTCTGGATGAGTACATTATTGGCCAGGAAAGTGCCAAGCGAACAATTTCTGTTGCCGTCTACAATCATTACAAGCGTTTGCAAGCGCTAAATAAAAATAAAGAGGATGGGGAAAATAAAATTGATTTTAGCAAATCTAACGTCCTTCTTTTTGGTCCTACCGGCTCAGGAAAAACATTAATAGCTAAAACATTAGCAACCATCCTCGATGTGCCTTTTACTATCGCTGATGCTACGACTCTTACCGAAGCTGGCTATGTGGGAGAAGATGTTGAAAATATCATCCTGCGTCTACTGCAAGCGGCTGACTATGATGTAGCCAAAGCTGAGCAGGGAATTATCTATGTGGATGAAATTGATAAGATTAACCGTACCACCGCTAATGTCTCTATCACTCGAGATGTTTCTGGTGAAGGCGTTCAACAAGCTCTTCTAAAAATAGTTGAAGGCACTATAGCTAATGTGCCTCCCAAAGGAGGACGTAAGCACCCTAACCAAGAATATATAAAAGTTAACACCGAAAATATTCTATTTATTGTAGGAGGAGCTTTCGTTAACCTGGAAAAAATGGTAGCTAAGCGGTTGGGAAGAAGTACGATTGGATTTACTAATGAATCTAAAGAAAGTATTGATCCTAACCAAAAGAGTATGCTCCTATCGAAAGCAGAACCTGAAGATTTTGTTCAATTTGGGATGATTCCTGAGTTTATCGGTCGCTTCAACAGTATCGCCAACTGTAATGAACTTAAGCTAGAAGATCTAAAAGATATTTTAATTAAGCCTAAAAATGCTGTAGCCAAGCAATTTGCGGCTATGTTTGAACTTGAAGGAGTAAAGCTTACCTTTACCGACGAAGCTCTCCATGCCATTGCCCGTAAAGCAATGGAAGCTGGCACAGGCGCAAGGGCCTTACGGATGATTTTGGAAAGCAGCATGAAAGAGCTAATGTATGAAGTGCCCTCTGATAGTACCATCGAAGAAATCATTATCGATAAAGAAACCATCACCGATTTAAAAGCACCTCTTATTAAGAGAAACACTGAAAAGATTGCTTGAAGGGCATTGGGAAATGCATAATAAATGCTAAAAAAACTCCTTAGGCAACTAAAAATTTAGAAGATAAATCTTTTCAACTCCTTAAAAGCTTCCACGTTTGTTGCCTTGTCCCAGAGGATTTATCATGAAAGTTGCTCCTCTTACCTTTCCCTTGCAAGAGGCAAGCCTGTGCGAAAGCTATGCTCAACTTCTACCTTCCTCCCTGCATAGTTGCTTAAATGGCCTAGATCCTTTTGAAATCCAATCGCCTGTCTATGGGATTGGATTGGTTGAGCAAGAGCAGCCTGTAGGGATTATCTTAGCGACAGCCCACCTGCAGATACATACTGCTCACATCCATTCGTTAAATTTGGACAAGCACCATGCTAATCCTCGTCTGGCACGGCTTCTTCTAGAAGAAATGTCCAGACTTCTAGCTTCGCTCTCTACCACCTTAGCAACCTTTTCTTACATTCAAGAAAGCCCTATGGCTTCCCTGTTGGAAAAGGTGTTCTTAGAGCAAAAGTGGCAAGGCCCTAGGCCTTTAATCATCGAATGTCTTTTTAAACGCTCTGATTTTAATCTCCAATGGTGGCAGAGCAAAAATGTTACCTTAGAAGAGGGTTTCGAAGAGCTTCTTTTTAAAAAGATCACTCACAAAGAAAGACAAGATCTTATGCATCGTCAGGAACAAATGAGCATTCCCGACTACATTTTCCCTTTAGGAAGAGAAAAAAACTTAATAGAATATGAAAACAGTCTAGCGTTACGTTATAAGCAGAGAATCGTAGGATGGATGATTACCCACCGTACGGCTCCTGAAGTGATACGCTATTCGGCCTTGTATCTTGAAGATGACTTTTCGCACACTGGGTATTGGCTTAAGTTGCTGATAGATGCTTTAAATATCCATAGTACCATGGCTAACGCCCATTATGGGCTTTTAGAAATCAACTTAGACCAGATTTCTAGATCTTGGCGTAAATTTATTGAAAGAAGGCTATTTCCTCAAACTAGCCAAATTTCCCATCACCACTCTTTTTGGAAAGATTTTAATAATCATTAGCTCGCCTCTCCCTTTCCCCTATAGGCTTCTGCCAGAAAAACAACCTTTGCTAACGCAGCAGCTTGACCATTCTCCTAGGCTTAAAAGATAGAGCACAAAAAAATTTAATGACGGGCAAACTTCTAAAATGTTTTTTATTAAGCATCTGCATCATCGGTGGCAGCTTAAATAGAATTTTGAATAAAAAAACCCCTTTTCTTAAAAACTTTTGTAGCTTAAATGTAGGTTTATTGACCTAATTTCTGAGAAGACTTTACCTTTTACACCCTTCTTTTTGAAGAATGATTTGTGCTGCCTTGGTTGACCTAAAGGAACTCGAAAAAGTGAGAAAAAGATACGCTGAATAACAAGCCAGTGGATCGGCTAGATAAGATTAATGATTGTTATAAAGCAATATTCTTTTCTTATTAATGCCCAGCTTTAAGACCTGCGAAGTTAAGCCTCTTAAACCTTAATTACTCATGCTAAAAAAGGAAAAACTATAAATATTTTTTTAATAAAATAATTGATGGTAAATTTATTTTTTAATATAATTAAATTATAAGGTTTAAAATTGTTTTCTAAAAAATTTCTTAGGCACACAAATTACATTCATATCCCTAAAAGAGAAAAGAATACTAAGAAGAATTTTTCGTGCCTAATGCAAAAGCCTTAAGACAGGAGATGTTAATATGGTTAGCCCTCTACAAAATAATAGTCAGCAAGATCCTTCGACCGAAAACATCTCAGCCGTTAATTCTGGGGTGAAAGCCAATTCCAATGCTTCCTCCTCGGCTTCCTCCCCCTCTTCCACACAAGTTTCTGGGGATACCTTAGCTAGTAAAGCTTTAGCTAACCCAGGACTGGTTATTTTCAATCCTGATAATCCTCAAATTCCTAAACCTTCCCTTCTCTCTTATTTGCAAATAGTTTCTCTTGCCACGCGCATGAATAAGCAAAGCTCATACAGCGAGAGTGCCCTCATTAATCTGCTTCGATCCAATTTTTACAAAAATTCTATCGATAATGCCAATAATCTCTTGCAAATCCTCCAAGAACTTCTGAGCCTACAAGCTGAAACTCAAAAAATCAACCAAGACGCTAATGATGGGATTAATTTAGTAAACATACCCATTGCTGACTACAATAGCGGTGTTTCCCAGGATAATAGCAGCACCACAAGTATCCATAACGCAGCCATTAATTTTAATAATGCCTACACCCTTTATCAAGCTCAAACGCAAGCTTTTCTAGCCGGTAACATTTCTGCTGAAGAATATGCCCAAAACACCGCTACCTACAATGCTGCACAAGCGACATATAATCAGGCTGTTAATACTTACAATAACTATGTCACTTCCCGTAATCAGACAATTAATAATTACAATGACGCTGCCAATGCTTATAACAATCAAGCAGCCAAAAACAATCAAAAGCTAGCGGAGATTAACGAAAAAAGAAAAAGATATGGCTTAGAGCCTCTTCCCGCTCAAGAACTACTTCCTACCTATGCTCCTCTTTTACCTATAGCCTCTTCTGCACCTCCTGCTCCCGTAAATGTCCCTGCCCTCATTAATGCTTCGCCCATCCCTTTGCTTACTCCTTATCCCACTGCCACTCCTACCGATTTAATTGAATCTATCTATCTACCTCTTTTTCAGCTCACCTTTGCTGTCGTAGGGCAAATTAACAAGGGCTTAAAGTTAAATCTAGATATGCGAGAATTTCTTGATTATTACTTACCCGTTAAAACATCTTTAATGGCTCTTCCTGCTTCCTTTGCTTCTCAAATGGTTACAAATAACAATTCAGCAGCAGGCAACAGCAACACTGCAGGCTTAGCTTCTATTGCAGCCTCTCTAGAGCCTTCCATCGTCGCAAGGCTGCATAATCAAGGAAATCAAAATGCCTATTATCAAAGGTTTAATGCTGTGTTAAAACCAGGAACGATTGATGTATCCTTAGTAGCCACTGCCAATATATTGGCCAGTGCTTCCCTGGTGAGTGGCCAGCAGATGATTGATCTACTAAAAAATGATGCAGCTGGCCGTACTATTGATGGCGTCAATATAAGCAAAGCTTTAGCCTTGGGCTTTATTAGCAATGTCACCCATCTTATCTCTCAAAATAGCTTATCCTCTGCTTTACAAGACCTTAATGATAACCCTGCCGCTAGCCAGGCTTTAAACACTTTAAGCGCGATCATTAACCTCTCATCGGCAGGAGTAGCTTTAAGTTTACTGTCTTCTTCCTTAGGACAATCTGGCTTAGGCGCCCAATTATTAGGCTTGGCTGGTCTCAGCTCATCCACTATTGCTAGCTTAACTGGGCAAGGATTAGGCATCAATGATTTCGCTTCCAATCCTTTTGTCCAGGCCTATGCCGCTCAACAGTTATCTACTCAAATTGCTAATGCATTAGGATTGCAAGCAGGTTTATCCTCAAGTGGCCTAGGTGCTCTTCAACAAATGCTTCAAAATGCTGTTTTAACCTCTTTTCAACAAACTTCTTCTGTAGCAGCTTCCGATCAATTTTTTAATAATCTAGCCCAAAATTTAACCAAAAATGGAATTACAGGCGAGCAGGCCGCTGATGCACTTTCTGCCGCTTCTACCGCCTTTTATGATCCGCTTTTTACCTCTCAAATTGATTTTAGAGACGGCTTAAAAAAATCTTTGGAATCGCAAGGTTTTTCTTCCGGTGACGCCTTACAAATAGCCAGCTCAATAGCAGGTGTTGCTCCTACTGCTACAAGCGATCCTTTTTTTACTCCCAATGATCTAGACACCAATCTGTTCATTAGTAATTTAGCCAGCAATTTAACGCTTGCTGGAATCTCTACACCCTCTGAAATTGCCAACAAAGTTGCTGCTGCTTTGTTAGCAAACACCGAACAAATCTCTCAAGCTACTTTAAGAGACAACTTGCAATATCAGCTGGGACTACAAGGGTTGGCTAAAGACGAAGCTCGCCGAATAGCTACAGGCATTTCTTTATCTCCCGCCCTTGAGAACAATCCTCTTTCCCAAGCTAATCTCCATCAAGAGCTTCTAAGCAGTATGACTGCTGTTTATCTACCCATAATAGGCTTAAAGAAAGCTCAAGAGCAAGCTCAGCAGCTTGCTGATCTGCTGGTGGGGCCTGCCAATGCAAATGCTAAAGATATCCATGATGCCGCACAACCTTATTCATTAGTCAGAAGCATTGCTGACCATTTAGACAACATAAAAAAGACAGAAAATGAGGCTTTTTTTGAAGCAACCGTAGAAAGTTTTAAAGACTACATTAAGCCTTCTTTAGATCTATATACCTTCACCCAGCGATTGATGGACCCTGCCAATAAGTTAGTCTATGCCAACGATTTAATGCTTGCCCCTGCTGTTAATACGGGTGCCATCAAAATGGGAGGAACCAATCCAGCTTTGGAAGTGGCCGTATAAAAATATTAAAAATAATTATTAAAATAAAGATTTATACTTTATAAAGAAAAGAGCAGTTGAGAAGAAAAAATTTAACTTACTTACGCTCATCTGCTTACTAAAAAACTTAAAAAAAATCTAAGTAAGAATGCCTGATATTAAACATGAAGTCCTTCATTGACTATAAGAAGGGGTAGGTTATGACCTTTACAACACCATATGTAAATATAAGTGGAATGCCCAGTGCTATTCCTACACGGCTAGAATATACTAATGCTAAAGTGGCCTCTGCTTACTATAATGCTATTATGGCGTTTGTAAGAGTGTTGCAGCTGCAAGGCTCTACGACCTCATCCAATGCCTACCCGGCATCACTTATTTCTGCCTTAAACGTTTCCGAAGTCAATGCTGCGCTTAATCAATTGACTAATCTGGCTAAGTACGGAGTCATTGTAACAAGCTCAGGGCAGATCATCTACCCTAGCTCAATCGTAAGCGCGGGCTTTTTGGCTGCCCATGGCTTATCCGCTAAAGTCCCTCCCTCAGCAGGTAAGTCTTCTTATAATCAACATCTCATGACGATGAGTATGGCACAAGATTATGATGCCATTTTACGCTCTCTTGCAGCAATTGGCGTGAATACCAATGCGGCTGGCAGCAATATTCCCCAGCTAAGTGCTAACCAATTAAAACAATGGTTAGACCTAGCTATTCAAGTCTCCGCAGTTGCTAATGCTGTCCAGGCAGCACAGTTAGAGGGCTATGGAGGAGCACGCGGCTTACAAAGCATTATTGAAATTGACTACGTTCAAACAGGTAACCAGATCATTTCCAAAAATATGGCTCAGCTAAAAAGTGCTTTGAATACGACCCAACAAATTTTAGATAATTTAGCCGAACTTCAAAATTTACATAACCAAATTACTACAAAATCTAGTGCTTTTAATTTTAACTATGGGGATGGCAGGGGTAAAGACGGGCCGTCCGCTTGGAGCCCTGGTTATCAACAAGCGGCAAGTGCCTTCTATAACAAGCCTATTACCCCTGTTATTCTTCCTTCTATTGCTCCTGGATCTTCAGGATTTGTCTCGGCCTATAAGAAATTGGTGAACATCCGTACCCAATTAACTGAACAGCTAAAAACACTTTCAGCGATTACTTCCGCAAGCGATAGAAGCAATGTTACTAGCTTATATTCAAGGCTTAAACAAGTTTTAACAGATTTAAATACTACATTCAGTGTAAATGGCCAACCCGTTCTCTCGACCACGCCACCAGGGCTAGCTTCAGCAGGCTTTAGAAAATGGATGTTAGATAATTATAGTGCTTTTAACAGTAGCGATGCTAATGCAGCAGGAAAGTTTCAGCAAAATATTACCTTTGCTATTACAGCTAGTGAAAACTTAAATGATACTCAAAAAGAGACGGTGAGGAATTATCTTTATATCTTTGAGGAATATTATAAATCTGCGTCCGCAGCTCTACAAGCGATTTCACAAATTATCCAAAAAATGGCCCAGAATATCGCTAGGTAAACTTATTAACAGTAAAAGATAAATAAAAAAAATTTACAATATAAGCATGAAGCCTTTAGTAGATCTTAAAGACAGCCTCTTTTCTTTCTACACATGATTTTAAGGTCTTATTAAATAACTTCGGCATTTTTAGGAGGAGCCCTATGACCTCAAGTACTAATTCACAAAATTTTTTAGAAGATCTTAACAGTATTGCTGGCTCATATGTGCTAGATACAAGTCTTTCTTATGTGAGTGGCCAACTAGCTGTGATACCGACTCAAAAATTATATAACACTTCTACCACGAGTGCAGCGACCCTTAATAGCAATTTAACTCCCGCCAATTTTAATTCCATAGATACGACCGACATTACAAGTTTTATCAACCAATTTTATACTAAAGTCTTAGGCTATCCTAGCACAAGCTCCATCCCTTCTGCAGCTTATGATCCTTCCAATTCAGCTAGCCCTTTAAAAGGATTATATAATATTTATACAGCCTCAGTGGGTGCCAATCCGAATATAGGAAATACAGATCTTAGTAGCATTATCAATGTTTCCAATCTACCTGGACAATTCAAAGCAGCCTTCTCTGATTTCATTAAAAATTTTAATTTCTCGATCTTATCTAGTAGTAGTACCTCAGAAACTCTCACTCTTAACGGCACTACCTATACAGCTACCCTTAGCAACAACTATGGAAATTTTACTAAAGCTTTCCTCAACTACTTAAGCACCACGACAGTTATCCAAACATCTAACAAATCTAGTGTGTTAAGTTTATTGAATAGCCAAAATAGCACCGGCGTTACTTACGTGCAATCTTATCAAGCTATCTATGAATCTTTTAATGGTCCGGTAGGAACTTTATCTCAAAACTCTGCTAATTGGACTGTCGCGCAAAGAGTTTTTGTGCAACGTCTTTCTGCTTTCTATACCAGCGAGCTAGCCAAAACCGCTACTAGCAGCCAACCTTCAGGCTCTTTTGAGGCAAGCCAAGACTTAGGGGACTGGTACTCTTATACGCAAAACCTTTACTACAATCCTCAATTTAGCCCCACTGCCTTAACCAGGGATTCCAATAGCACCTATATCTTAAATGAAGTTTTACTAGCTCTTATCAGCATGCTGGGGACTATACAAAATGTAGCTGCCTCCCAGTCTCAAACTTTAAGCTTCTTATCGCAGTGGCAAGCTGCTTATAGTGATAAGCTTAGGCAAATGCGCACCTTTAGTCAAGGAGATGGTACAGTTCTAGGAGGCACCAATGGCTGGGACAAAGATGCCGCCCAAGCCACCCGTAATGCGCTTAATAACGTCAACCAAAACTACATTAGTAAATTACAGGCCAGCCAACAAACCCTTTCTGATCAAGCCAAATCCTTGCAGGCTAATGTTAATCAAAGTAATGATGCAGCAAGTCAGCAGGGCAGTGTGGCCGACAGCATCTTGCAACAATTAAGCACAATATTATCTGCAATTTTCAAATAATCCAGAATTTTCAATATAAAAAGGAAACTTCATGAAAAGTGACGAAGAACAAATAAAAAAAGCTGTAGAAAGCTTAGGGGAACAGCTGAAGAATGATGCAAGCCAAGAAAAGAATGTGACTCAATTAGCTGACGAGTTTTTTAAAAATGGACATATGCCAAAAGACCTATTAAACCTTAGTGATCAGCAAGTGGAAGGACTTTATGCGCAAGGTTACAATTTTTATCAAACAGGCCGCTATAAAGATGCCGTGCAAGTTTTTCGTCTACTTATCATGTTAAATGCTAATGAAGCCAAATATATCCTTGGGCTTGCTTCCTGTTTTCACATGATGAAAGAATACAAAAACGCCGTAGATACCTACACCATTTGCTGTGTGCTAGATCCTGAAAACCCTATCCCCTACTATCACATGTCAGACTGCTTTGTAGCCATGAAAGATTCTTATTCCACGATTATTGCCTTGGAGATGGCGATTAAAAGAGCTGGTAGTAAACCTGAATTTCAAATGCTAAAAGATCGTGCTTTGCTGACTATAAAGCATTTACAAGAGGAAATTAAAGATACTATTAAAGCAGAAAAGTAAGGGTCTCTTTTACTCATCCAGCATTTACACAAGATGAATCAACAGGACAATTTACCTTATCTTAAAGGAGCCCCATGATCATTTGAACCCCTAGAACTGCAAGAAAGACTTCAAACAAACATCTCACGCCATAAAACCTAATGAAGGAGAACTTATCCATGGCAGAAGAAACACAAGACTTTAACCCAGAAGAATTTAGAAAAGCCATTAAAAAGACAGTGGATGCCCATCGAGGAAAATTAAGTGAAGAGGAGGTAAAGCTACAAGAACAAGCGCTGATCGATATTTTTGAAAATGGCATGTTACCTGCCCAAGCTTTAGGTTTTGACGCAAATTTTATGGATTACGTTTATAAATTTGCTTATACCCTTTACCAAAAAAATGAAATTGAAGAAGCCAGCCAGCTTTATCGTTGGCTAAAAGTTATGGTACCTATTGATCAAAAATATACCATCGCCTTGACCCATTGCTATATTCAGCAAAAAAATTGGCTTGCCGCCGTTGCCATGCTTATGGAATTAGGCGTGCTAAATCCTGAAGATCCATTACCTTTTGAAAAGATGTGTGATTGCTTGATTGAGGCTAAAGATTATGCCAGTGCTCTTATGGCTATAGAGCAGGCCATAAAAAGAGCAGCAGATAAGCAAGAATACATGCTAGATAAAGAAAAATGGTTGATGACTTACGACTATCTTCTTTCCCAATTAGAGATTGATCCTGCCATTATAGAAAAAGTTAAAGCAGAAAATGAATCTATTACTCATGTAAAAAACTCCGAGAGGTAGACGATGAGCATCTCAGGAAGTGGAACAGGTGCCCCAGGCGGCATTCCAGAATTTTCTCTTCTCAATGATCAAAATGCCGCTAGCTATGCTTTACGCCTATCGATGGGCATTGCAAATAATTTAGATTCTATTTCATTTACTGAGATTGACAAGCAAGCCTTATGGAAATATGACACCTCCCCAAGCAAGCCCACTTTACATCCTTTAGAACATATGCGCGTAGAAGTAACGCCCCCGCGAGCTGATGACACGTGGAAACAAGTGCTAGCAGAAATTACGGAGAGGCTGCCCAGCAATGTACGAGCAGCTTACGAGCAAAGCTTACAGGCCCCTATAGAAGAACGCAACCCCTCCTTAATTGCGCTAGGAAAGCTATTAGAAGGAGCAGCAAAAGTACTCAATGGAATTAAAAATTCTGCAAATGCTCTAGATTCTCAAAATCCTATCGCAGCGGCTGGCTCGCCGTTAGATTTTCGCAGGCAGATGAATTCAGAGTTAGCCGAAAAAGCCTTACAAGGCATCCTTAAAGACAGCTTTCCCACTTTTGAAGCGATAAAAAATAGCTTAGCAAGCTTAGGGCCTAATGATCCATTTTTTGATGAGTTGATGGGAGCAGCCAACCAATTAGGCATGGCCTACTCCACCCTTGCCCACATTCATAATAAAAAGGCTGCTGAAGGCCACCTATGAAAGAAAACAATAGTGAAATACAAAAAGCTAGAAAAAATCTAGCCCATGCTTTGGAGGCCGTTAAAGAGAGTTATAATAGAAAAAACCATGGAGAATTTCTAACTATTTTGGGTCCGCTGATTAGCTCTTTAAGTACGGTGACTATGGCCCAAACGATTAAGGAAGCTGCCCCCGCACTTTTATTAAGCTTTAAAATTGCTTTGCAAGGGATCGAAAAAGAGGAAAGCTCGGCGGGAATTATGGGAAAAGCTTTAACCTCATCCACTCAAAGGTTAGTAGATTTTATCGCAAGAATCCATCTACTCCAAGAAGATCAAGGAAATAAGCAATTATTGCTAATGATTTCTCGTGGCCTTGTCCTCACCACCATTGCTTTAAGCTGGGCCTTAAGCCATTTTAGCTTTACCTACTCCTCACCTCTTAAAGAAAAAGATGAAAAGGAACAACAAAGAAAGCAATCTTTTGGAATTGAGTTAGCTCTAATCCTTACCTTGAAAACAGGCATTTGGCAAAAAATTGTGGAAAGCTTTGTAAGTGCATGTGGAGCCACTACCAAGCAACAGCAAGCCCTGACAGCATTAATACTTCCTCTTCTATTAATTTTGTCTTTATTAACAGTGGCTAGGGGAAAAAAGAAACTTTTAGAAGAGCTTTTTCTACATTTAAAGGCTGAATTAGTGGAGGGATTAGAAAATCTCCAAACTTTTTTACCCTCTTTGGCTGGCGAGCCTGTATCCAACATAGCTCTATATATTCAGCAGGCTACGGCTAGCTTGAAAGAAGAGGATTTTGATCATTTATATCAGGCTTATACAGGGGTTCTTGAAAGCATTGATGCCACCCCTAGCCAGCTCAATGAAGAGATCGAAGAAATTATTTATTTTGCTGAAACTATTTACACGGCATTTAGGAGCGGTTCTATAGAATTTAACCATACGACCGTCTCGCAGTTAATATAAAAAATTTAACAACAATTCTCTTCAAAAATAGAGAAGGAGGAAATTATGACATCTGGAAATATCACAGGACAAAGCCAGGGAGGCGGAGTTTATCTACCCCCTTCTGATTCTGGAGCCGTTCCCGCTGCAGGAGCGAATTCAGCTGCCAAAGCAGTAGCTCAGCCCAACCAGGCCTATTATACAGATAGCACCTCCACTGGAAAAGAGGCTGTATCTGCTAAACATACACGCAATCTACTCGCACATATTCCTCCTCCTAATGCCCAGGCTGCCGGGGTATCAGAATCTTCAGGCACAGGCAATCCCTTTTTACGACCCAATCCCCTGGTGGCCTTTTTTATGAATTTTACAGAAATTTCTAATGTCTTACGTCAAATGACCATGGCTCAAGAAGAAATTACTTTATCTCAAATGAGTATGATTAATGAGCTGGCCAAAGGCCAAGCCCAGCAAATTCTACAAGCAGCTGAAAAAGAGTCTAAGATGTATATGGCCAGTGCAATCGCCTGCTTTATGGAAGCAGGAGTTTCATTAGGACAAGCCGCCATGCAATTTAGGGTCAATCGCAACACTGATAAAGAAATGAAATCACAAAAAAAAACGTACGAAGATAACGCTGAACGCCTTAAAGGCCATAAAGCAAATGCTAAACAGCACTACGATGAAGTGTCAGGCCAACACACAGCCAACGAAATGAAAGTCAAACAAATGAGAAATGCGGATAAAAATGTAACCGAGGCTAAAAAAAATCTAGAAGATGCTAAGCAAGGTGGCTCTAGAGAAGAAATTACAACGGCTGAGAAAAATTTGAAAGATGCTGAAGATCAAAGAGCAGCAAAGTTGAAGGAAGCGGAAGCTGAGAGCTTAAGAAGCTCTGAGGAATCTTTGTCTGCTAAAAGAGATTTAAATAAGGCCAACTATGAATCTGAGACAGCAAATTATGAACTAGAAAAATTTAATACTAGCTATTTCATGACCCATGCCAATAGCGTGTCTAACAAAATGATGATCTTCAACATGACTTCCACCATGCTAAATAAGTCTACCGAGGGACTGATGAACTTATGGAAATCAGAATTGGTGGTAGAGAAAGCTCAAGCAGAGGCTTTAAAAGCCATGATGGATGCTTACATCCAAAACTCTTTTAAAACTGTGGACTTAATGAATAACGCTAAAAGCGAAAATTCAAAATTAATTGCCGATCTTATGCAGCAACTACGTAAATTTTCTGAAGATGAAAGGAAGCTGGGAAGCTCTGTTGGGGTTCAGTCTACAGGCTAAGTCAGATAAGCATAAACGAGCAAAAAGGCCTTTTACGGGTCTTTTTGCTAGTCAGTGACGCTGATCGCTTAAAAGCAGGGAAGCAAAAAAAATGCTCGGGGTCAAAATCAACCAAACTTATTGCAGGCACACTAGCCCATAAGAGGCAACCAAAGAAACAAAAAAAAGCGATTATAAAGCTTTTAAAAAATTTTTACATTAAATCTATCATCAATAATTAAAAAAAATTTGCAATAATATAAGAAACTTCCATTTTCCTATTTTTATTCTACCAAGTTTTTGAGGAGGACTACATGTCACTTAATACCAATTTCAATACTAATTACAATAATTTTCAAGTGGGGGAACCTGGCGAAGTTAATACTATTCCTCCTACTTTAGGGGAAGATCCACGCTCAACTGATACGGCTAACAAATCCACGCAAACTGCCAAGCCTAGCTCTTTTACTGCTCCTGGAAGTCCTCAACTTCCTGCTCCCTCTGAAGCCGCCCAAAAAGATCCCACTCTACTAACTAACGGACTCTTTCAACCTCAAGCCCTCCTCTCCCATCTACAAACCCAAGCCCAAACGAATGCTAATAATCAAAATAGCAATACGCAACCCTTAACTGACGAAGGGCAACGCACCTTATATGCCAATAACTTTAATGCAGCATTAACATCTTATGCAAAAGCTAACAATCTATCCTCCAGCGATGTAGCAAAGCTTACCTTTGCTTTTTATAATTCTACAGCTACCACCGAGGGTACCAGGCTAAGTTCGGGCGCCGACCTTAATCAAATTCTACAAACGCTCACAGGGCAAGCCCAACAAGAAACGTTGAAAGCAGGAGTTGATGTATCTAAGTTAAATCCTGCTGTAGACAACTCCTCTTACAACCTTTCCCTCTCAGACACTTATAATGCTGCTTTTGAAAAAGCGGTAAATAGTGATACTTCGCTTTCTCCCGAAGATAAAGCGGCTCTTATCTATCAGCATTATAACCCTTCCCCTGCACTCAAAGGAGTGGACCAGAATAAACTTAAACAATTACAAAATGCAGCTCTTAAACAAACTAGCCAAAAATTTAGTACTCCAGCAGGGTGGAAACCTCCTTTGAATAATGCAATGTATAATGGAGCTCTAAAGGGGAGCTTTCAAGTTAACCTTAAACTTAATCTCGATGAATATGCAGGTCAGAACAACTTGAACGCTACTGAGCTTGCGGCTCTTAAAAAAGCTATAGAAAACATCAAAGATCCTAGTATTCCTAACGCTCTTAAAGCTATTGCTCAGCAGATCATAAATAAAACAATCAGTGAGACTAAAGTTCAAAATCAATTACCGGTAAATTGGCAGCCATCTGCAGAGCAAATGAAGAATGCTTTTAAAGATATCTCCTCCAACCTAGCAACGACCTCTCTTGTGCAAGCACGCGAGATGCTAAATACTTCGATGGCGCAGTTACAATTACTGATGCCAAATGGTCCGGGTAAGCAAAAAACCATCGATTTACTTATGACGATTAGTAAAGCGATTGTTGAAGCTCAAAATACAATTTATGAAATACAAACCTCTCGTTCCCAACAGGCTAAACAACAAGCCACTGCTAAATTAGGCATGCAATTGCAGCAAGTTCGCGAGCAGCAAGAAAAAGAAAAAGAGATGCAAAAGCAGCAAGGAAAATCAGGCTTTCTAGGCGTTCTTATGAAAATCATCGAACCGGTAATAAAGGTTATAACCGTATTGATGGCTGTAGCGACAGGAGGTCTATTAGGCCTTGTCTTTGCTTTATTAGATACCACACTCAACTTAACGGGTAAACTCATTGAAGCTATCGTAGACATAGTCTCTAAATTAATAGATAAAATTATCCCCAGTGGCAATGGATTTTTAGATGGGTTAAAGGCGGGGTTAAGAGCTATTACTCAATTATTTGTGATGGCCACTATGGCTATAATGGCGGTGGGTATGCTAGGTCCACAGCTAGTGACTACTATGTTTACCACCATGCTAACAGAATCTGATATCATTCCTGATTTTTGCCAGATGTGCGGAATTAGTAGAGAACATGCTCAATACATTGCAATGGCAGTAGGAATGGCTATTACCATAACAATTGGAATCTTAAGCTGTATTAATCCCGCTGCTGCTGTCCCTGCAGTTACTCAAGCCACAGTAAGAGTCGCTGCTTCGACTGCGAAAATCCTAAAGCAGGTAATGACCGTCATACAAAAGGTTGTGGATTTAGTGAACAGCGTAAAGATTTTATCTAAGGCTATTAGTGTTACTGGAAAGATAATGAAAAAAGCGTTACAAGAATTATCTGAGGTTGTAAATGTAATAGGAAGCGCTGCCAAACGAATTGCCGATACAACTTACCGCGTGTTAGGAAATGTATTAAGCAAAATTCTTAAGTCCGTCAAAGGTTCTAAAGCTATGGAGCTAATTGAAAAGCTCCTGACCAAAGCTTTAAAAAATCCCAATACTTTTAATCGTATTATGGCAGGAGTAAGTATCACTCAATCTACACTAACGGCAGTTAAAAGTGGAATTCAAGGAGGAATGAATGTTTCTCAAGCTATTATTGCTTCGGTTAGAGGTAAATATGATGCTATCATTGAAGAGTTACAAGCCATGATTAAGCAGCTGCAAAAAGTTTTAGATGACCTTTTAGATAGCCTTAGTGGTTTAGGGGAAGATTTACTTAGCGTCAAAGGTATGCATGATAACCTCCTTAAAGGCCTGCAAGATACCTTACAAAAAACAACTTCTATCCAGATAAACTAAGAATAAAAATTAGGTAAATAATATAGCTCGTCTCTTACAAGAAAGTATTTTTAAAGTACCTTAAGCCCTCGTAAAGGGCTTAAGGTACTTAAAAAAGCTTTAAGCCTTAAACATTTTTTCTTAATAACCTTGTAGTGACCTCTTTGTCTACCCTACAATAAATATACTTTTACCTTCTGTTACCACTTTCATCTATGAAAATGAGTTTAATATTCTTCTCTATATTGCTTTGAAACCCCTCTTAAAAACTTCCTTTAAACGGAAGTTCCATTTTTTTTATAGGGTTAAAGCGGTTAATTATTTTATTATTAAAGCTTTATGGATTTTTTATAAAAATTTGTAGTCACCAAAATATTAATTAAACTGGTTTTTAGAATTTACATAAATGCCGTTATTAGTGTATTTTGTAGGTATGCATATAGTGAAGTCAAAATTTAAATCAGCTGCCGGCAAAGTTTATGAAACAATTTTGCTGCGAGAATCCTATAGAGAAGGCAAAACCGTCAAAAAACGCACGGTGGGTAATCTATCCAATTGCACACCTGAAGAAATTGCTGCTATCGAGTTAGCTTTAAAACATAAAGGTAATCTCCAAGCTTTAACCTCGTGTAATGGAGCCACAATGCAAGAGGGATTATCTGTCGGTGGTGTATGGGTGATATACCAAATGGCTAAACGTTTAGGAATTGTGGATGCACTTGGCAATAGCCGAGAAGGTCAGCTCGCGTTGTGGCAAGTGGTAGCACGCGTATTGGAGCAAGGCTCAAGACTTTCTGCCGTCAGGCTGGCAGAAACATATGCCATTGCTCCTGTAATTGACTTGCAAAAAGGCTTTAACGAAGAAGATCTTTATAAGAATCTTTTGTGGTTATGCCAAAGCCAAGCCTCTATCGAAGATCGATTGTTTACTAAAAGTTTTTGCAAGAAACCTCCTCACTTATTTTTGTATGATGTCACTAGCTCGTATTTAGAAGGCGAGAAAAACGAGCTTGCCGATTGGGGTTACAACCGAGACAAAAAGAAAGGTAAGAAGCAAATTGTGATAGGCTTGCTAAGTTCAGCCGATGGCACACCCGTATCAACGGAAGTGTTTAAAGGCAATACGCAAGATACTTCTACCTTTCATGCTCAGATCAAAAAAGCTAAAGAGCGCTTTAAATGCGAGAAAGTCACTTTTGTAGGCGATAGAGGGATGATTAAAAGCGGGCAGATCGAAAATTTACAAGAGCATGGTTTTCATTATATTACCGCTATGACAAAAGCTCAAATAGAGACCTTAATGAAAAAAGGTGTGATCGAATATACGCTATTTGATAAAAACTTGGCTGAAGTCAAAGAAGATGGGATAAGATATATTCTTAAACGCAATCCTGTGCGCGCCCAGGAAATCGCCCATTCTCGTCTCAGCAAGCTAGCTAGCATAGAAAAATTGGTCGCTATGCAAAATGCCTATCTACATGCACATCCCAAAGCGCAGGTAGAAGTAGCGCTGAAAAAAATTAAAGCTAAAATCGAGCGTTTAGCGCTTAAGACTTACGTGACAGTTAGCGCACAAGATAGAAGCTTATCTGTATGCCTCAATCAAGAAATGCTAGCTGAGGATGCTAAGCTAGATGGTTGCTATGTGATTAAAACCGATCTTGCTTGCGACGAAGTGAGCATGCAAGAAGTACATGATCGTTATAAAGATTTAGCTAGGGTAGAATCAGCTTTTAGAACAGTAAAAAGCGATCTTGAGATACGGCCAGTCTATGTACGTTCAGAAGAAAGTACAAGGGGCCATGTTTTGGTGGTAATGTTAGCCTACATGATTATCAGAGAGCTTGATAAAGCCTGGAAGGACCTTTATTTAACAGTAGAAGAGGGCTTACGCAGTTTATCTACTTTAACGCTAATAGAATGGACAGTAAATGATGGCTTAAGTTTTCAGCAAATCCCCGAACCACGCCATCAAAACAGACAAATGCTTGAAGCCTTAAAAGTAGAGTTACCAAAAGTTTTACCAAAGAATCATGCGCATGTAGTCACTAGGAAGAAGCGCCGATAATTCACTTAAATGATTAATAATCAATAACTTGATTGCTACCGATTGTTTCTAAAAAAGTGGAACTTCCGTTTAAAGGTATGTTTATCCTACAAAGATTATCGAGCCTAACTCTAATCCCTTAAGTAGACCGCTTGATGATAAATGAGCGCTAATAAAGCCGGGCAGTTAAATTTTTCTCCTTTTCTTAGCCTTGCTGTCAGTCATATATTCTATAGACAACCGGTGCATACTCTATCCTTTAAAACAGCCAACTAATTAAAAATATTTTATATGCTTCTTAAAAGATAGTAACTCTTCCCGCTTAAGTGGTTCCCCTTCTATCTTTCTCTTAATGACTCGGAGAGAGTTCCTCCCAAGAATTACAAAGCCTTTTTTATCTGAGAAGATGCATGCTTAAATGAGCAACGAAGGCCGAAGCTTTTTAGCTAGATTCTTACTTATGCAAAGAAAAGGAAAAAGCTGATTTAAACTTAAAGGCATACAACCTCTTTTCTGCGGACCTTTTGTCAGCTATTTAGATTCCTCACTCATATAGCTACATTATTGCTTTTAAAGAAGGACAAAAAAGAGGACCCCTCTTCCATTATATAAAGTCTTAGCTACAAAACCTAAATCCTTGAGCAAGTTTTATATTATAATGCACATTTCTTACTCAATAAGATTTTTTAATTTATATAAACTAAATAACTCTCTTCGCACCGAAAATGTATAAGAAATTTTTAAAAATCTTCTTCCTTTAAATTTGCTATATCCTTATCCTTAAACGTAATATGATAAATCCTAAGAGATTATCTTAAAGCTGAGAATGAAAAGCCTATTAAGAAGGAATAGAAGTAGTTTTTTGGCTGCTCACTTAAAGCGAAGGAAGTACAAAGCTGCCTTTAAGCCTTGTTGCTTTTTAAGTAGTAAAGACCCCATTTAACAAAACTTTTCCTAATACTAATGAAGCGATGTTGTTAAATTCGTAAAAAAGGATACTATGAGTAATGCTGATATCGACGAACAACTAAATAAATTGCTATCTATTAAAGAGAAAAGTTACACTTTTACGATAGGTTCCAATTTGCATGATAAACTTGAAAAGCATCTTTTTTCGCTGAAAGCGATCAATAAAAAATGCTCCAAGGGAAAATGGGTTTATGAAGCTATTGCTGAAAAGCTTAAATTGGAAAATGTGGGTGATTTATCCAAACAAAGAAGAATTCAAGTTTTTTTAGATGACACTATCTCCAATGAGATTGAAAAACGTATTCAAATTTTCAAAAAAGTATACTCCAGCTATTCAAAAAAACAGTGGATCTTAGAAGCTATCCATGAAAAGCTAGATCGAGAATTAAAGCTTATTAAAGAAGAGTTTAAAAAGACTTATGCGACTGAAATGGATTCAAATGATTAATTTAACATTATAAGCCTCCCAATAATTTATACTCTTACTTCTAAATTGCTTATCCTACACCTTTAAATTTAAACTTCATAAGCCTCTATACTCAATGATGTACTTATTTCTTGTTGACGAATTTTTAATAAAATAATGTTGTAGCTTATCAACTCATTAAAAATAATTTTTCGTCTATATTCTCCCCCCCCCCCTTTCCTTTTATTAAAGAATATCTAAATCAACGTGAAGTGGCTCTCAAACAAGAAAATTCCACAATAGCTTATTCAAAATTCAATGGTGTTGGCTGGCTTTTTGCTTGATGGGCATACTAATTACAAATTCAATCTGTTGGGCAAAATTTGAAAGGGCTGGGCTTAAAAGCTATAAAAAGATGGCTTTATCGGCCATGTTTAGACGTGCTAAGATTGCTTGGGAGAGGCTGCTAATTTGTAGTGTTCTCGAGGTCGTACGTAAACATGGCATCACAGAAGGGGTTCTTATTATCGATGATAAAGATCACAGTCGATCAAAAAATGCTGAGAAGTTGCCTCATTTACATAAAATCCGTGATAAGAAAACGAGGGGTTATTTTTGTGGCCAAAATATAGTATTTCTTCAGCTAGTGACTAAAAAATTTTGCATTCCCGTCTCCTTTGCCTTTTATTCTCCTGATCCTGTACCCACAAAATGGCAACAGGAAGTGAGGAAGCTAAAAAGGTTGGGAATTTCTAAA
This sequence comes from Neochlamydia sp. S13, assembly GCF_000648235.2. NCBI lineage: Bacteria > Pseudomonadati > Chlamydiota > Chlamydiia > Parachlamydiales > Parachlamydiaceae > Neochlamydia > Neochlamydia sp. S13. The sequence continues at coordinate 2,093,340 of NZ_AP017977.1, forward strand.
AAAGACCGTCCCAAAGAGCCTAAAAGGCCATTAGAATATCCAAAAAAGTATACACTAGCTTTGCAATTACTTAGAAATTTTGCCTGTGAATTTCCTGCTTTTAAAGTCACTTGCGTACTCACTAATGCTTTTTACGGCAATAGCTTGTTTGTAGATGGAGTAGAAGTTATGTGGCCTGGAGTGCAAATCATTATCCAACTTAAGAAAGAATCAAAAAGTCATGCGGGGTAAAAAGTCTCTCTCATGCCAAGAATTCTTTGAAGCCTACCAAGGCTGGAAGCAGGAAATTTTCATTCGCGGTGATAAAAAAAATGGAGTGCAAGCCGGGGGAGCAAGGTTATATGTTCTTTCTCATCATAAAAAACGATGGGTAATAGCACTCAAATATAAGGGAGAAAATGAGTATCGCTATCTTATGGCTGCAAATCTTTCATGGAAGATGAAAGATGTGGTGCAAGGATATACTTTGAGATGATTATTAGAGGTTTTTATTGAAGATTGGAGTAGTCATTGTGGGTTTTGCAGTTTGGCCAAACAGTGCGGCGTTGAGGGATCAGAGCGACCTTTGATTCTAAGCCTGCTGTTTGACCACTGCTTTCTTTTTCATTTGTCTCAAACAAATTTCATTAAGAACAAACTCCCTTTAGCAACTTTGGGGAGTCTAGTAGAAAAGTCTAGAGTGGATGCTTTGTGCCAAGTTGTAAGAGAAATTGTTGAAAATGAAAATTCAAAAGAACTCTTCCGAAATTTCGAAAAGACGCTAGATGAAATCTTTGTTTTAAGGCCTTCTCGTAAACATTTAAATGCAGTACAAGAAAATGTAACTTTTGAGTCATTGAGAAAAGTTGCCTAGCTGTCAAGAATAAAAAAGTATATCATCGAGTATGCAGTTTAAGAGAAATAAAGAAAAAAATTTTGGTAGCTAGGATAGGTCACTAAAACTGCCGACCCTGAGTCACTAACCATGACGGATGGCACAGCTGCCAAATTAGCGATTAAGGAAAAGCGTTAGATTCTGCCATTCAAATGCAGCAAGAGGCTGTACAACAATCCGATCAGCTTGCTCAGACATTAGAACTCTTTCGAAACTCACGTATTTAATTCCCAGTTATAGATTGCTGCAATTAAGTTGAAGCGAAGTGCAAATCTTTTACGTCTATTTCTGTAGCGATCGGCTATAATTTTAAATCGCTTAAGGAGGCCAATCACGTTTTCATTGGCAACTCTTTCTCTGGATAAACTTTGGTTTGTTCTTTTATCCTCTTGAGTTAAAGGCTTCTTCTTACTTTTTTTCTTAGGCATTTGGGTTTGGGCATGCAGCTTTTTTAATCCTTGATACCCTGAATCGGTTAACACTCTTATTTGTGGATTGATTTTAACTTGGGATTCTTTGAATAGCCTAAAATCATGCTTTTTGCCGTTGCCAAATGAGGTACAAATTACTTTTTTACTCTTCTTATCGACTACAACTTGGGTCTTTAGGGTATGTTTTTTCTTTTTCCCTGAATAATAGCGCTTTTGTTTTTTTTAGGGCGCTCAATAGGCGTTTCTGTAGCATCAACCAAAATAACCTCATATTCCGTATCGCTTTTCAAAAGCTCTTTACGTCCCGGTAAAGCAAAATCTGGATGCTTGATTAACGTATCTTCAATCCATTTCACCGCTTTATAAGCTGAGCTTTCACTGATTCCATAGCTTTGGCTAATATGGAAATAGGTTCTATATTCTCGCATATATTCCAAGGTCATTAGCAGCATGTCTTCTAAACGTAGTTTATATTTACGCCCGCCTTTAATCTTCTTGGCGGCATCGGCTTCCTGTAAAATTTGCACCATCTTATCAAAAGTACTACGCTTTACCCCTGTCAATCTGCGAAACCGTTCATCATCTAATTTCTCTATCCTATCAAATTTCATGGTGCCTCCTTTAAATGTTGAGTCACCATTTTACTAAAATTTACATTTTATTCCAGTTTCGAAAGAGGTCTATTAATGAAAATGCCAGACCAAGAAGCAAGTATCTTCTCTTGGAGTGTCCAATTTTACTATGAATTATAGAATCCAAAAAGGATTCTACAATTCATTTGGTTCTTTAAACTTCCTTCAAAATGAAAATTTTGGAGATACTGCTTTTTTAGAATTGAGATGAAATGCGAAACATCATTTTCGAATGGCAAGCGATACATTTAAACCATCCAAAACAACGATTGCGTATATATTTGACAGCTTCTTTGCCCCGCGTAAAAAAAGATAAACAAAACAAATGATTTCCCAGCCACAGCAGCGATCTCTCAATCCAGCTATAACGGCTTTCCATAGCATTTTTTGTCAAAAGGTGAATTAAGGAAATATTAACCCCTTCTCCAAACGATAAAACGGGAGTGCAAAATATAGGTCGGAAAGCTGCTCTTCTTTCTAGATGCACGCCATCCCAGCACTCGAAGATAAAGCATGCTAAAGATTAATTGACTTTCTGCAACTCTCAAAAAACAGATATTTTTACCGAATAAACGATGCTTTTAGATGAGCTAAAAACTGGTTAAAATTCCATCAACTTGGCGAATCGCCAAGTTGATGTCAAAATTTATCAACCGCGGATGGTTCCTTCCCCAGAATAAGAAATAGAAGGCAAAGAATAGGACTTTTTAAGAAGAGAATCAGGGTTAAGTTGTTGAACGACCTTAGCCAGCTAAGATTTCCATTTATTAATCGCTTCCTGATACTGTTCCACTCCTTTTTACTCATAAAATTTTATCAAATAATCAATTGCTACAGGATCGTGATTTTGAGCAGCTTTTTGATATAAAAGATGGGCTATTTCTATCCGTCCTTTTTCTTCAAACTTTTGAGCAACATGGCGTACGATGTCTACATCGTCTGAATAGTTTGCAGCTTTTAAATACCATTGAAGCGCGGTTTCTTCATCTTTGGAAACACCTTCGCCTCTTTCGAGACAATGCCCCACCATAAATAACGCTGGAGGATAGTTTCCTTCTAACCCCGCTTTTTGATAGCAATTAAAAGCTTGAGCAAAATTTTGTTCCGTTCCCTTTCCCTGATAAAAGCAATGACCTAAGTCAAATTGATATTCAGCTCTTTTCGAGGGATTTAGAGAAGAATCATTAGCAAAAATATAAGCCTTACAAGCTATTTCTTTTAGATCTTCTTGGCGGCCTACATAATTAGGATAATATAGCTGTATTTGATTAGTGCCACAATATTGGTTAATGCAACAATAATAGATCTTAGCCATTTTTTCGGCGGTTTCAGGATTGTATTTCGCTTTGGCTCCTAATTCTAGTTGTATTTTTGCAAATGTGCAGCCATCATATAAAGATACCTGATTTTTTGCATCTTCTACTACTGCGATAATATAATTTAGATTTTTGCTAAAATTGTTTTCAATTAGCTGATTAAACGATTTTTGGGTAAATTTATCTACTTTGCTTAAATAATTATCAAAAATATTACTAATCATTTAAACCTTCCTTTTTAATTTATATTTTTTTATTTAGTGATATGTTCAATTTATCATCCACTCTATTAATGTCACCAATAATGTCACCAAGGAAAAAATTTATGCGAGGCGCAGGATCAACTCCCCCATCTCCACCTCTTGAAAATATGCCAGTTGTTTCTTCCTTTAAAACACGTACAACTGAAACCTCTCAAACAGAAGAACAGCAACCTCAGAGAGAGGAAGGACAATCCACCTCTTTGCCTCCTTCTGCTTCTCAATTAGATCGCATCCAACAGGCGAATTTGAATTAATCTGTCCAACAAAGCCGCTTATTAAGCCTAGCTAAAAACCGTAAAAGTGAAACATCTCAAATAGAGGAACAGCAATCTCAGAGAGAAGAAGGGCAATCTGCTTCTTCTGCTTCTCGCGTGCTTCCACTACAACAGGATCAATCTGCTAAACGACAGCGCACCCCCCCCCCTCAGCACCACCATCGTCAAATCGCCCTAGTCCCCCTACCTTGCCAGCAGCTCCAAGCCTACCCCCTGTTCCAAGTAGTCACCATCCTTACCGTGCACCATCTCCTCTACCCTTTCCTATGCCTTTTCCTCAGAGCCTGCCTCCAACCTCAGCTGGTTACTATTTTTATCATGCGCAACCTTCAGCTACTTGTGCATGGCTTGGGAAAGACAATGTATGAACGTAAGGAATTGTATCACTGGAAGGCTCAGCACCCCAATGAGCTTCCTAACCAGTGGCCAGAAGATATTCCTTTTCTGCCTCAAAATATGATGAGCGACAAGAAAAACCGAAAGATTATTGATGAACGCCTAGAGGATTGTTCAAATTTTTTTAAGATTGGACTTAACACAGCGAAAACTTAAAGCCCATATTCCTCACTACTTTTTATAAGCTTCTGAATATGAAAAGGTTGTAAAATTTAAATTTAAGAATCAATTTTTATAATCACTTAGCAATCAGTAGCTTAAATTTCAGGTGAGGAATGTGGGTTAAAGAAGATACTCATCCATTATTTTTGCTTGGACTGATAGCACTTGGAATAAAAGGCTTTAAAACAGTAAAATATGCACTTAATTTGATTGAGATTTTGATAACACAGTCAAAAATTATGATAAAAAATCCTTTTTATTTTAATGAAGCTATGATTAAAGAATGGTGTTTTCCAAACACCTTCCTTAAGGGTGAAAATTACATTGAAAAAGTTACTTTTTTAACAATAGTCGCGGATACTTTATATGCTACAGTTCAAGGTAGCTTACCCGAGCCTTACCAAGTAAAAGTTTCTCTAAAAAATCAAGAGTGGCAAAAAGGCTACTGCTCCTGCCCTTCTGATTTTTATCCTTGCAAACATCTTGTAGCTGTCTTACTTAAAATTGTTCGTCAAGGTATTGAATCTTTCGGCCCGCCTTTAGAAGAGAAACTAAGAACCTTAGATCTGAGCATGCTTAGATCTTTATTGTTAAGGTTGATCGAGCAGCATCCTTATCTGGTGAAAGACATTCAAATTTTCCTTATCCGCCCTGTAGCAACCGGAGAACCAACATTTCTTCTGGATACTCAAGTCATTGTTAGTGAAATGGAAGATATCCTTTATCAGGATTATGATTTTTGGGACGATGAAGGAGAGGGTTTAAGTGAGATAGCTTTAAGAATTGAAGAACTAATGAGACAAGTTATTCCTTTCTTAGAAGCTGAAGATGGAGTTAATGCTTTTGCTATTCTAAAGGCGATCACTAAGCCGTTAATAGAAAGAAAAGAAACCTTTACCGACTTTGGCGGAGATGACCTTTACGAGGAACTTTTAGATGCTTTAGCGTCGCTTTGGATAGAAGTCATTCTTATCAGTCATTTTTCTTCGCAAGAAAAAGCAGTTTGGATTGAAATTTTTTATGATTGGAACGAAGAATCGGATGGCGCTTTTGATGCTGCTCCTGAATTGATGAAGGCTGGATGGGACTATCCCCTACTGAAAGCAGCTCTTACTAATCAAGCAGATTTTGCTAATGAGCTAGATGAAGAGGTCAGCAAAAAAATTGCGGAGGTTGCTTTTCGTGTTTTAAAACGACGAAAAAAGCTTGATACCTGTCTACTTTTAGCTCATCTAGCGCGCATGGACGAAGAATATGCGAAATTACTCATTGAGCTTAAAAGATATGTTGAAGCAGAAAACTTCATTAGTAGCCATATTCGAGCCCCTGATACACTTTTAAAGCTCTCTCAACAATTTTATGGATGTAAAGAGCTCCAATTGGCTTTAAAAACAGCTCTTTGCTATAAAAGATCCCATGAAGAAGGTTGGCTAGCAAGAGATTTATTAAGGTGGACAAGAGATCTAGCTTTTGAAGTAGGTCAAATCCAGATAGGTATAAAAGCTGGAGTAGATTTGCTTACTATGGCCTCTTCTTTGGAAGACTATAAAGCTTTACAAAAGGGGGCGCAAAGCCAATGGGATATCATCAAACCAGGCATTTTAAAATTTGTTCAAATTGACAGGCCCTACCATTATGAGGAGTCAATTAAAATTCTTTTATATGAGAAAATGATTGATGAAGCTATTAAGATCGCAGAAAAATTTAGAACTATGCCGGAGTTTCTTATTGAGGAAGCTTTAACTCAGCGGCCTGAATGGGCTTTAAAAAACTGTCAAAAACTTGCCACAGAGGCCATTCAGCAAGGGGCATCTTATTATGACCGAGCAGCAGAGTGGTTGGATAAAGCTTATCTTGCTGCTATACAAGCACAATCTATCGCTCAATGGACTAAAAATATCCGGCAGCTTCTTGAGGAACACCATCGTAAACGCAATTTGGTTCCCAAGTTAAAAGAACTCCTTACCAAACATAACATTGACCTATAGCTTCTACACGTTAGGAGAGAGAGAATCTCTTAAATAAGTATAGACGCAAAAGACTTAAGCTCTATTCTTAAGGCACGCTTAACGAGGTAGTACTAATTAAATATACCTTGCAAGAAGCTAGGCGTCTAGTGATATATGCACACTCCTCTATTAAGCAATGTTGGAGCTATTGGCTAGAATGGCCTAATTGGCGTCGTAAGCCTTAAGCGAGTGCATGGTACTACCATTATCAAAAGCAAAGAAAACTATGTCTATATTTACCACTATAGTACTAAGTTTAACGCGCTAGAGCACCTTGAACAGGAGAATGGCTTAATAAGATGCTATAGGTATATGAAAAAAACTGGATATGATGAATTATAAAAGCGCTTTAGATGAAGGCTTACCGGTCGAATCAGGTGAGATAGAAAGTAGCCTTAAGGCATGTGGTACAAAAGAGGCTGAAAATAGCGGGAGCTTGGTGGAGGACAGAAAATGCTAATGCGATGCTAAGCTTAAGAATAGGTAGATTAAATGGTCATTGGGAAGCTTGCTGGAATTCCTACAAAGCTGCTGCTTAAAAAGATTGCCAACACTTTTGTTTACACCCTTTCGAAAGAAGTCTATTATCTTTTCTAACCTATGTATCACGCCTTTTAACTGCCAATTTTCAGCTCGAAGTTGGGCATTTTCAGTCCTTAGCTGTATAATCTCAGCCCTTAGCTCTGTATTCTCTTTAAATAGTTGTTCGTACGAAGGTTGCGTACTACTCAATATATGATTAAGTAAATATAAAATCTAGAAATTATTTTATTTATCACAAAGTAATTGATAACCCTCGTGACCGCTTACTACCAACCAGAAAATTTACATGACTAAACATTTTTTCTCTTGAGTGAAACCGTGTTTTTTTTCACTATTCCTAATAATCTCTTCATTTGTAACTCTAATATGAAGACGAGATACTAAATCATCTGAAGTTTTTTGAGCATAACTTTGCTCTATGCTTGCAGGTAGGCATTTACACAAAGCTAAAGCTTCTTCCAAAGAATTTTTCGCGGAGCTATATTCTTTAAGCTCAATGAGTACCAAACCCAACATATTTAAAGAGTGAGCGAGCATAGGATGAGGAGCGTTATATATAGCACGCCGCATTTCTACTGCTTTCTCAAAATAAGGAAGAGCTTGTGTAAATTTTTTTTGTTCTCCCAATATAGTGCCTAACATGTGTAAAGTAAAGGCTTGAGAAGGGCTAGGCAGGTTTCCATCAATGCTACGCTGCATTCTTAAAGCTACATTTAAATTTTGCTCTGCTTTGCTAAATTTTTTTAAGTCAGAATATAGGATACCTAACTTAGTTAATAAAGTAGCGACAGAAGGATGAGGCCGATCCTGATAAATTATACGCAGTATTTTTAAAGCTTTTTTATAATTTTGCTTGGCTTCTTTCAACTGATCAAGCCTTTTCAATGCATATCCTAAGTTATGCAAAGAATCAGACACAGAAGGATGGGGCTCCGTCCCATATAAAGCATATTTTATCTCTAAAGCTTCTTGATAAGCCTTTCTAGCTTTTTCATGTTGTTGCAGGCGAGAGAAGCTAATTCCCAAATTATTTAAGGAATCTGCTGTATCAGGATGAGGCTGAGCTCCATGTAAGATACGATTCATGGCTAAGGACTGCTTATAATAATTTTTAGACTCCTTTATTTTATCTATATCCCATAACACGACTCCTATGCTATTGAGCAATCTAGCTAACGGGGGGCAAGATTGCCCATCATATATGCTACGATAAATATCTAAAGCTTCCTCATAATGTTGCTTAGCTTTTTCTGGCTTATGAAGAAATCTTAAAGCCCTCCCTAAGTGATTTAAGGTAATGGCTACTCTTTCCGATGAATTTCCGTATAGACTACGTTGAATTTTTAAAGCTTCTTCATGATGCTGTTCTGCTAATTTAAATTCTCCCAAATCTTTTCGCATAACTCCTAAGTCATTTAATAAATTTGCTAAGTTTGGATGATGAGAATACCCGTAGACATTTCTGAAATATACCAAAGCACTTTGATAGGCATCCAAAGCTCCTGAAAAGTCGAGGGCCACTTGCTTCGCTCTTCCAATAGCATGCTTTAACTTGCCTAATTCCTCTTGGGTAAATCCATGTTCTATAAAATTGTTTAATAAATGCTCCGCATGTGGAAGCCATCTAATTCCTAGTTTCCATGTTTCAGGTTTTTCCTTATCTATAAGCTCACTTCTTTCTAAAATAAAATCAAAAACTTCTTTAAGGTCTTGATCATTAGAGCTGATTTCTTTTTGTATAGCCTGTTGGAGAACATCTTGGTTTGTTTTTTCCCTAAGGATAATCATAGAATGAAGGACTTCTTGCAATAAACGGTGCAGACTAAGTTGCTTAGAAGTAGCATCATAACGTACTAAAGCGTAATTTCTTAAAACTTTAAGCAAAGCTTGGGCAGCTTGGCGTTCTTGCCCTTCACTTAGCTTGGCTTCCTTTTGAAGCCATGCTTGCAGCCAATCTAGCGGAATACCTTCAGGGCTTAGATAACTGAACAGCTGCAACCATTTCAAAGCGAAAGGATGCTGATTGTTTAGCTTTTGAAAAGTCAAAAACCATACTTTCTCTATAGAGAAAGGATAACGTTCAGTTCCGTCTTGCTGAATAAGATCTTCTTGATTTAATTCTTGCAGGTAGTCTTGTAAGCTCATTTCCTCTTCTACCAGGTAAGCCGCGGCTTTACCTAAAGCTAAAGGGTAGCCTCTCAGCTGATCTATTAGAGGTTGCAGTTGCTCTTCTTTCTGTTCGGCTATCTGGTTTTGCAAAAATTGTAGGGCCTCTTTCTGAGTGAAAGGCAAAACTTCTAGACATCCTTTAATGGAAGGAGCTACATCTTTTCTTTTAGCGGTCATTAAAATAAAGCCTCCCCGCTGAGGGAAGGTAATCTTTTCTTCCACATTATCAAAAATTAGGAGCCAAGGCTTTTCAAAAGGATGGCTTTCTAAACAGAGGAAAAGATTTTTTTCAATCTCTTCAGTGGTAGCTTTTTCATCTATATCTATCTTTAGCGCAGTAGCTAGCTGTCGATAGGCATGCGCACGGCTTTCAGCTGTTTCGCTATCTACCCACCAAATAAGAGAATAGTATTGCTGATGCTTGTTAGCAAAGTAGCAGGCTAGCTCACTCTTTCCCATCCCTGCAAGCCCATATAGTACTCGCCATACGCTAGGTGCATGCATTTCTCTTCCTGCTACAGGCAACAAAGCATTTTCAAGCTTTTGCATTAAATCTAGCCGCCCAGCAAATCCTTCCAAGGGAGTTTTTAAAGAGACTAAGCACCTAGTTTTTAAAATATTTCTTTGCAACTGCGCTAATTCAATTTTTTTTATTTCTAATTCAATCTCTGCCTGCTCAACCTCTGCGGCTGTCCTTTTTTCTTGCAATTTTTGAGTTTCAATGTGATGCCTTAAGTCGTTTTCGCCTTTTCTAATTTTTTGAGCAAGCTTGGCATGAGCGTCAATCAAATCTCTGCCTTGCATAGCTGTTTCATAATTGCGATTACCTATTTGTTGAGATAGATGCACATTCCACCCTACGCTATCTACTGTTACTTGTTGTAAGCTAGGAAGCCTGGGATGGCTTCCTATTACGCTAGTCGCTACTTCATTTACTTCTTCAATTATATCCATACCTGCACGATTCAAGTTCAGGCTGTCTCGGATAAAAGGGGCTATCAATTGCTCAGATAAGGGATGTAGACTTTGTGATTCTAAGCTAATGATCGGGAAAGCGACTGAATTAACAGGTGAGCTTCCTGAAGAAGAAGATGGACTAAAAGGGTTAGTAGAAAAAGAGGTTTTTTTATCTACAGAATTACTAGGTTGCATAGCACATTCTCCTTAGGAAGAAGAGAGATTAAATAATTGCATTTAATCTCTCTCATTATTTGATTTTAACAAGTTTTTAAGGTATAAGATTTTTTTACACAGAAAGAAGCTTTAAATAGCATCTTTCTTTTTATAGAAAATTTTACATTAAAAGACACTTTGGCTTAGCTATACTAGCTATGGCGTTGAGTGTATTAGTGGTCGCTGTAGCTGCTGTCTCGGTTAATCGGCATCTTGTATCGGCATCAATACGTTTGCCCTCTATTTCTACATGTTTTTCAGCAAGATACTTCTCTACTTCCATCTTGTTTTTTTCTTTAAGTTCTTCTATTTCTTTTTCATTTTCTGCTTTTTTACCTTCTAGCTCTACCCGCTCTTTCTCTAAGCTTAATTTTACTAAATCGACCTCATGGGATTGAGCTAATTTTCTTTCTTCTAGGGAAAATTTTATTTCTTTTTCATTTTGCTCGGAAACGAAATTAGCCCCTTGCATTAGCTGATCAAAAAGTTGAGATTCTTCTTTAAGCTTTTGATTATGCAAAGCTGTCATAATTTGCAATTCATGGTTTTCATGGTGAGCTAAAACTTCTAAGCGTGACTTAAGTAAGTCAAGTTCTTGCTTTCTAGCATAGAAAACTAAATTGATGCACTCTTGGTAATCTTTGAATCGACCATCCGTATTGATTCTTTGTAGATCCATAAATTGCTTAGCGGTCTCGTAGTAGCGCTGTCCTACTTGAGTAGCCAAATGTATTGTAAATTCTACAGATCGATTACGTTCATCATAATCCATTTGTAGTGCTTCACCTGTTCTTATGCTTGCTATTGTGGCATCCTTCAACGCTTTTGCGATTTCAAAAGCTAAAGAACTACAAAGCTTATTCATCTTCATCGATTCATCGTAAAATGAATTTACACTTTCATCTATTTGTCTGCGTAAGGCTATTGTTTGGGTTGTTTGTTCAGATAAAACAATTTTTATCTTTTCTAGCATTTCTCTATCTTCTTTAATACTTAGTGCTCCTTTTTTTAAGGATTGTGTAACTAATTTTTGACTACCTCTAGAAGGAGCCTGAATGGCTGCTTCTTGAAATACAGGAGTAAGGCGCGAAGAGTCTAAAGCAGGCGATGTAATTTGAGAATTCGGTTGCCCATAAACCACGGGGCTAAGGGAGTTAGAGGGAGGCGCATAAGAGGTAGGACGAAAGCTGGTGGGTTGGAAAGAACGAGGCTGAAAAGAAGACGAGGAGCTCCAGGTACGAGCATTCCAGCTGCTGACTGATTGTTGAGGTCCTGAGCTAGATGATGTCGAACTATTAGTTGTGCCCGATTGTTCATTATTGGTAGGTTGCATAATATTTCTCCTTTAAAAGCAAGTATTATTTAATGTTAAAAAGCGTAAATTAGCTACATAAGACAAAATGATTTTCTTTAATGAGTAGTATTAATTAATATTTTTAAATACAACAATTATTTTTATTGCTGTATATACTTTCCTCTTAGCATCCCTTGGTTTTCGCCTTTTGGTAAGCGGTCACGGGGGTAGGCTCAGCTTTATAGGTAGGTCGGAGGGTATCTGCAAAATAAAAAATTCTTGCCAATAGCTATTTTCTCTATTTATGGACTTTATGATTTACATTAACAGCTTAGCATCAAGAATTTAAATAATCCTATCCCCAATGACTACTTCCGTCTTTTGAGCTATACATGCCACATTACTTCTAAGCTAGGTAAAGAATTTATTATCACTCGCTCAGGTCTATTTTTATCAAGCACCTTTTTAAATCTTTAAAAGTTCTTCAAAGTGTTCTCTGGCTGCCAACACTAGACTTGCCCAGGGTCTTTTGATACAATTAATAAATTGTTAAAGACCTCTACTAGATTAGGGTGGGGCTGATTTCCATAAAGAGTACAAAGCATTTCTACAGCATCTTTATAGTATTGTTTAGCCTCCTTCAGCTGCCCCAGTTTGTAGAGTACTCCTCCTAGGTTATTTAAAGAAGCTGCTACCTCTAGATGAGGTCGATTAAAATGTAAAGCTTTCTGCATTTCTAAAGTCTTTACATAATATTGCTTGGCTTTATTAAACTTATTCCTGACGCGAGATAAAGCGCCTAGACTGTTTAAAAAAGTAGCTATCATGGGATGAGGTTGACCTTCATAAAAAGTATCATATAAGTTTAAAGCTTTTTTATAACACTTCTTAGCTTCTTGATAGCATTGCTTAGCTTCTGGATAATTTTGCTCGTTTTCTTTCCTCTGTCCTTGTAATTTTAGTATCATTCCTAGATTGTATAAGCAATCAGCTACAGCCGGGGGAAGTTGAATTCCATAAAAGGCATCGTACATTTTTAAAGCGCTCTCCAAGCGTTCCTTAGCAGCCTGTAGCTGCCCTAGTTTGCATAGTACTACCCCTAAATTGCTTAAGGTGCTTGCTGTAGAGGGGTGGGATTGACTCCTATAAAGCCTATCTTTCATTTTTAGAGCGTCTTCATAATATTGCATAGCTTCTTCTAAATCTCCCAATTCTCGTGATATTTTTCCTAAATTGTTTAAAGAAGCAGCTATATAAGGATGAGGATCGCTCTCATAAAGCCTATAATTCATTTCTAATGCACGCCTTAAGTTCTCCTTGGCATGCTTCAGATCTCCTAAATATAGTAATATGTCTCCTAAGTTGTTTAAACAAGCTGCTATCTGCGGATCAGGCTGATCACCATAAAGATCCACAAGCATTTTTAAAGCTTTCTCATAATTTTGCTTGGCTAGCTCCCAATTTCCTAAGTTTCGCAGTGCCACTCCTAAATTATTTAAAGATTGAGCTAATCTTGAATGAGGCTGATCTCCATATTTTGCTTGAAAGCAGTTTACAGCATTTTCGTAAGCTACTAAAGCTCCTTGATAATCTAACATTATATCTTTAGCTTCTGCTACCGCTTGCCAAAGCTGCCCCTGTTCTTCTTTATTTAATAACTCTTGATCATGCTCTTTTAGCAGAGATTCCGCGTGGGGAAGCCAAGCAATGATTGACCCCCTTGCTGCTGGATCGTCTAATGATATTGCTTTCTTTCCAACAGAAATTTATAGGTTTGTTGAGCAAAGCTTTCTTGAATCCCTTCTTCCTTTTGTTGTGTCACTTTCTTTTGCAATTTAGGTAAGAAACGCAGGGCCTCTTGTAATAGACGGTGCACGCTAAGATGCTTAGAGCGAGAATCGTAGCGCACCAAGGTATAGCTTTTTAAAACTTTAAGCAAAGTGCGAGTAGCTTCAAGCACTTGCCCTACACTTAGCTCGGATTTCTCCTGGAGCCATGCCCGCATCCAATCTAGGGGAATGCCTTCAGGGCTTAAGTAGCTGCAAACCTGCAGCCATTTCAAAGCAAAAGGATGGTGAGTATTTAGCTTTCGAAAAGCCAAACGCCATACTTTCTTCATAGAGAAAGGATAGCGTTCAGAACCTTCTTGTTGGATGAAGTCTTCTTGATTTAATTCTTGCAGAAAGTCTTGTAAGCTCATTTCATCTTCTACCATATACGCTGCAGCTATGCCTAAAGCTAAAGGATAGCTATGCAGCTGATCAATTAAAAGTTGCAGCTGTCTTTCTTCTTGTTCAGGTAGCTGCCCTTTTAAAAATTCTATAGCTTCTTGTTGAGTGAAGGGCGTAACTTCCAAACATCCTTTAAGAGAAGGCCTATGTCTTTTTTTTGAGACGTTATTAAAATAAAGCCGCCGCGCTGCGGAAGCTTTATTTTTTCTTCCACGTTATCAAAAATTAGCAGCCAAGGCTTTTCAAAAGGATGGTTTTCTAACCAAAAGAAAAGGTTTTCTTCGATCTCCTGCGTGGTAGCTTTCTCATCTATATCAATCTTTAGAGTAGTAGCTAGCTTTCGATAGGCAAGGGCACGCCCCTCACCCCTTTCACTATCTATCCACCAAATAAGAGAATAGTGCTGCTGATGCTTATTAGCAAAGTAGCAGGCTAGCTCACTCTTTCCCATCCCTGTAAAACTACAGATTGCTCGCCATACGCTAGGAGCATGCATTTCTCTCTCCGCTAGAGGCAATAGAGCATTTTCAAGTTTTTCCATTAAATCTAGCCGCCCAGTAAATCCTTCAAGAGGAGCTTTTAAGGAGATAAAGCGACTATTTTTTAAATCCTGCATCTGCAACTGCATAAGTTCAATTTTTTTTCTTCTTAAAGCTATCTCCTTTTCTTGAACTTCTATCTCTTTTTCTTTTACTTGTAATTTATGGGTTTCAATCTGATGCTTTAAATCATTTTCATTTTTTCTCATTTCATGCGCAAGCCCGCTATGGGCGGCAAGCAAATCTCTGCCCTGCATAGCTGTTTCATAATGACGATTGCCCATTAGTTGAGATAGATGTAGATTACATCCTATGCTATCTACTGCCATTTGTTGTAAGCTAAGAAGTTGGTGGGGGTTTGTTCTTACTTCTCCTAATACGCTAGTAGCCACTTCATTCACTTCTCCAATTATACCCATGCCTGTACGATTCAAGTGCAAGCTGTTTGTAATAAAAGGCGTTATCAATTGTTCGGATAAGGGATGTAGACTCTGTAATTCTACGCTAGGGGTGGGAAAAGAGATTGAAGTAATGGGTGGGCTTCCTGAAGAAGGAGAGGGGATAGAGGGTTTAATAGAAGGAAAATCCTCTTTGCGCATAAGATCAGCAGGTTGCATCTATATTTTCCTCAAGAAAAACTTGCTTTAAAAAATACTTTTTATGTTTAAGTTTTAGTTGTACAGCAAAAAAGGAATTAAAGAAAAGAATAATTTTACTGTTTAATACAGCTTGACATAATTTGTAACTATTCAGGTCATCATTTGATAGGTAAGCGAAGCCTTGAGAACTATAAATTTGCTAGAAGTGGTTTATGGAGAGGGAAGAGGCTGCAAGCAGGGTGATCCTCAAATTGCATGGACTAATGCTTCTAAAATGCTCCAGCCTTGTTTTCTTGCTGTTGAGATATAGCTGCGTATGCGACAAAAAAAAGGCCCCTCCTTCAAATGAGCGAAAGCATCCCGAGATTTTCGCCCTAGGAAGCTAGACTACCAGCGAGCAGAATTATATGCTAAATCTCTGGCGATGAATAAGTTGACAGAACTGAGAATGCCCCAAGGGCAATGGGTACTAGCTTGATAAGCCTTAAACAAACCAACTATTAGATCATTTACGCAACAAGGCCCTTAACAGCAGCAAGTATAATCTCCTTATCCAAGTGCTTACCCATCCACTACAATAGCCTGCCATCTTGCTAAGCGGCGGTGAGTACAAATTCTTTATCTTCTTTTAGTGCTTGGCTTGCGTACACAAGTACTCAGACATCTCGCTGGGCAGCAGCAAGCACTACTTCTTCATCTTCTTTTAACTCCTGGCTGGCGAACTGAAGTGCCCTATCATTTTGCTTAACGGCAGCAAGCACCACTTCTTTATCTTTGTTTAGCATCTGGCTTGCGTAATAAAAGGCTAAGCCATTTTGCTTAACGGCAGCAAGCACCACTTCTTTATCATTCTTTAATGCCAGGCTGGTGTACTGAAGTGCACAGCCATTTTGCTTAACGGCAGCAAGCACCACTTCTTTATCTTCTTTTAACTCCTGGCTGGCGTGCTGAAGTGCATAGCCATTTTGCTTAACTGCAGCAAGCACAATCTCTTTATCATTCTTAAGTGCTTCCAGCATCCACTGCAATACCCTGCCATCTTGCTTAATGGCAGCAAGCACCATTTCTTTATCTTCCTTTAGCTCCTGGCTGGCGTACTCAAGTGCCCAGCCATTTTGCTCAACGGCAGCAAGCACTACTT
Organism: Neochlamydia sp. S13; assembly: GCF_000648235.2. NCBI lineage: Bacteria > Pseudomonadati > Chlamydiota > Chlamydiia > Parachlamydiales > Parachlamydiaceae > Neochlamydia > Neochlamydia sp. S13. The sequence continues at coordinate 2,109,387 of NZ_AP017977.1, forward strand.
CTTTATTTTCTTTTAATGCCTGGCTGACGTACTCAAGTGCCCAGCCATTTTGCTTAACAGCAGCAAGTACAAATTCTTTATCTCTTTTTAATACCTGGCTTGCGTACTTAAGTACCCAGCCATCTTGCTTGAGGGCAGCAAGCACCACTTCTTTATCTTCTTTGCTTACATACCCAAGTGATCGGCCCTCTTGCTGCACAGCAGCAAGCACAATTTCTCTATCTTTTTTTAATTTCTTGCCTGCATGCCGAAGTGCCAGGCCATTTTGCTTAACAGCAGCAAGTACTACCTCTTTATCCTTCTGTAGACCCTGGCTGGCGTACTGAAGTGCACAGCCATTTTGCTTAACAGCAGCAAGTACTACCTCTTTATCCTTCTGTAGACCCTGGCTGGCGTACTGAAGTGCGCAGCCATTTTGCTTAATAGCAGCAAGCACCACTTCTTTATCTTCTTTTAACTTCTGGCTTGCAAACTTAAGTGCCAAGCCATCTTGCTTAACGGCAGCAAGGACTACTTCATTATCTTTTTTTAAATCCTGGCTTGCGTACTCAAGTACCGAGCCATCTTGCTTAATAGCAGCAAGCACCACTTCTTTATCTTCTTTTAACTTCTGGCTTGCAAACTTAAGTGCCCAACCTTTTTGTTGAACGGCAATAAGTACAAAACTTCTCTCATTTTTAAGCTCTTCAGGCGCATACTCAAAGGTCGAGCCATTTTGCTGGACGGCAGCAAGCACCACTTCTCTATTTTCTTTTAATTTTTGGCTGGCATAATAAGATGCAAAGCCATTTTGCTGGACGGCAGCAAGTACCACTTCTCTATCTTCTTTTAATTCTTGGCTGGCGTATTGAAGTGCCAAGCCATGTTGCTTAACGGCAGCAAGCACCACTTCTTTATCTTTTTTTAATTCCTGGCTGGCGTACTGAAGTGCCCAGCCATCTCGCTTAACGGCAGCAAGCACCACTTCTTTATCTTTTTTTAACTCCTGGCTTGCCTCCCGAAGTAGCCAGCCATTTTGCTCAACAGCAGCAAGCACCACTTCTTTATCTTTTTTTAATTCCTGGCTGGCGTACTGAAGTGCCGAGCCATTCTGCTTAACGGCAGCAAATACTACTTCTCTATCTTCTTTTAATTCTTGGCTGGCGTACTGAAGTGCCCGGCCATCTTGCTTAACGGCAGCAAGCACAAAACTTCTCTCATTTTTAAGTTTCTCATGCGCATACTCAAAGGACGTGCCATTTTGCTGAACAGCAGCAAGCACGACATCTTCATCTTCTTTTAATGCCTGGTTGGCGTATGCAAGTGCCTTACCATTTTGCTGAACGGCAGCAAGCACCACTTTTTTATCTTTTTTTAGACCTTCACTTGCGTACTGAAGTTTCAAGCCATCTCGTCTAACGACAGCAAGCAGACATCTCTTCTCCTTATTTAATTCTAGTTCTGATAGCCACTCCTCCGAATGCTGTGGTTCCTTCTGAACGGCAACAGCTTCCTTATTTTCCTTGCTTTTTAGCTTAAGCTCCGCAGGCTCAAGGATCCAGCTGTTTTGCTGGACAGCGGTAAGCATAGCCGCTGTATTACTGGAAGGGAAGCTACGCTGCGGAGATGTAGGATGCGCCGACGGCGGAAAGTTAGGGTAGCATTTTTGATGGGTAAAGTCCCAAATGCCTACAACTATATTTCCTATAATAGGAATTAGCAAGATGATACACCGTTTAAAGCTTTTCTGACTAAGATGTCGATAATAAGAGTTTTTATTTATATTTTCTTTTGGTTGAGAGCGTAAAATGACCTGTTTTTGGAAAATATCAAATAGGTTAGTTATTGTACTGACGATGGGTATGTAATCAGCCACCTTATCTATATAACTGCAAGCTTGAGATAACTTATTTGTTTCCACTGAATATTCCTCAGTAACGAGCTTAAATTAAAATTAATTGAACACATTTATATTATTAAACTTAAAGAAAAGCAATAAAGTAATTAAATACGACCTATTAAATAAAATAACTACTTATTTCCTTAAAACGATCGTTTTTACATAAGTAGGCAAATCTCTTTTTTATTTTTGCTTTGTTTCTTTAGCTTATTTAATTCTCTTTCCTTACTTGCTCTTATCGTGATTATCCTCAAATTTATATGTTTCAACATTTTTTGAGCAGCTTCTTTTTCCTCAATCGCATGCAATTGCTGGTAAATAATTAAAGCTTCTTTCATATGTTTCTTGGCTAAATCGTATTTATTCAAATCGACAAGTAAAAGGCTTAAATTGAATAAAGAGTTAGCTACACCTTCGTGAGGTTGGGTAGGATGCAGGGCACGTTGTATTTCTAATTCTTCTTGAAAATGCTGTTTAGCTTGTTCAAATTGCCTTAAATCTTTTAAAGCTCCTCCCACTGCTCTTAAAGAAGCGGCTACGTCAGGATGGGGCTTCAAGTTATAGAGACTCCGTCTTATCTTTAAAGATTCTCTATAATGTTGCTCAGCAGCTTCAACCTCTTTCAAATCCTCTAATATTATTCCTAAATTGTACCAAGCATTAGCAAGCTCAAATGATGGCAAAACAGCGTTGTTTAAACGATAAATTTGCAAAGCTTTTTCAAAATAGGGTTTTGCTGCTTCGCGTTCTTTCAATAAACGCATAACAGCACCCATATTAGTTAAGACAGCAGCTAAAGCATTGCTAGGCTGATCGCCGTCGATAGCATATTGCATCTCTAGCGCTTCTTTAATACAGGCTTTAGCTTGATTTCCTTGTTGTAGGCTAATTAAGACTGTTCCTAAAGAAGCTAATGCAGAAGCTAACTTTGGACACGCTTTGTTCCCATGCAAATGACGTCTTATCTTTAGATTTTCTTCCAGACAAGGAAGAGCAAGAGTAAATTTTCCTTGTCCTCTTAAAACATCTCCTAGGTTAAATAAGAGAAGTGCAATAGAAGGATGATTTTCATCTTTATAGAAACTGCGTTGCATCTCTAAAGCTTTTCTAAAATTCTCCTCTGCTTCGTTTACTTCTCCTATTTCTGCCAGCAAGAGACCTAAATTGTTTAAAGAATCTGCTTGAGAAGGATGAGGACGCTTGCCATATAAATCTTCTTGTATCTCCATTCCTTTTCGAAATGCCTGCTTCGCTTCTTCATATTGCTGAAGTGTAGATAAAACGGTTCCTAAATTGTTTAAAGAGATAGCCACATTGGGATGAGGCTGTGTACCATAAAGTTCATCGTAAATTTGTAAGGCTTGATTATAATGTTGCTTAGCTTGCTCTAGCTGTCCCATCTCTTGCGATACTACTCCTAAGTTATGTAAGGAAGCACCTACCTCAAAATTAGAATGATCGCCCCCAAGGACAAGATGCATCTGTTGAGATTGCTCATAATACTTCTTAGCTTTCTTAAGGGATCCTAGAGCTTGGAACGTAATCCCTAAATTGTTTAGGGAAATAGCCACATGCGGATGAGATTGAGTACCATGCAAGTCGCGGAGCATGTGTAGAGTTTGTTTATAATGTTCCTTAGCCTCCTTAAGCCGTCCTAGCCAGCGTAATACTTGCCCTACACTATGTAGGGAACAAGCTATATCCGGATGAAACTTACCCTCATATTCAGCTTGAAAGCAATGCAGGGCTTTTTGGTGGGCGGCTAAAGCTCCTTGATAATCTACGATTATCCTTTTAGCATGCCCTATTTGGCTCCATAGCTGACCTTGCGCTCCTTGAGTGAGTACTTCGGCAAAATGTTGAAGCATATGCTCAGCGTGGCCTAACCAGTTAAGAGCCAATTCCCATATTTCCGGCGTGCCTATTTCTATCTCATTACCTTTTTCTAAAAGAAGCTGGTAAGCTTGGCGGACAAAATTCGTCTCTTCTCCTTTTACTTCTGCCTCTTCATTCTGAAAGAGGGCCGCCGAACGTATGACCTCTTGCACTAGACGGTGCAGATTAAACTGCTTAGAAGTAGCATCAAAACGAATTAAAGCATAATTTTCTAAGACTTTAAGCAATGCTCGAGCAGCTCTGTTCTCTTGCCGTTCACTTAGCTCGGCTTCCTTTTGAAGCCATGTCTGCATCCAATTAAGAGGAATGCCTTCAGGGTTTAAGTAGCTACACACCTGGAGCCATTTCAAAGCGAAAGGATGCTGAGTATTTAGCTTTTGAAAAGTCAAACGCCATACTTTTTCTATAAAAAAAGGATAGCGTACATAGCCTTCTTGGTTTTCTTGATTTAATTCTCGCAAATAGTCTTGTAGGCGCATTTGCTCTTCTACAATGTAAGCGGCGGCTTTACTTAGAGCTAAAGGATAGCCAAGTAGCCGATCAATTAAGAGTTGCAACTGCTCTTCGTCTTCTTCTATTTGTCCTTTTAGAAACTCTATAGCTTCATATTGGGTAAAGGGCAAAACCTCTAGACATCCTTTATGAGAAGGAGCTATATCTTTTCTTCTAGCTGTCATTAAAACAAAGCCTCCCCGCTGCGGAAGGGAAAATTTCTCTTCCACGTTATCAAAAATTAGCAGCCAAGGCTTTTCAAAAAAATGATTTTCTAACCAAAAGAAAAGACTTTCTTCCATCTCCAGTATGGTAGCTTTTGCATCTATATCTATCTTTAGTACAATAGCTAGCGACCGATAAGCATGAGCACGGCTGTCTGCCGTTTCGCTATTTATCCACCAAACAAGAGAATAAAGGTTTTTATGCTCATTAGCAAAGTAGCAGGCTAGCTCACTCTTACCCATGCCAGCAAGCCCATATAGTGCTCGCCATATGGTAGGTGCATGCACTTCTCTTTCAACTACAGGCAGCAAAGCGTCTTTAAGCTTATCTATCAAATCTAGGCGTCCAGCAAATCCTTCCAAGGCAGTTTTTAAATAGACTAAGCACCTGGATTTTAAAATATTTCTTTGTAACTGCGCTAATTCAATTTTTTTTATTTCTAATTCAATCTTTGCTTGCTCAACTTCTGCGGCTGTTCTTTTTTCTTGCAATTTTTGAGTTTCAATGTGATGCCTTAAGTCGTTTTCGCCTTTTCTAATTTTTTGAGCAAGCTCGGCATGAGCGTCAATCAGCTCTCTGCCTTGCATAGCTGTTTCGTAATGGCGATTGCCTATTTGTTGAGATAAATGTGTATACCACCCTAAGTTATCTACTGCCACTTGTTGTAAGCTAGGAAGCCTGGGATGGCTTCCTATTACGCTAGTCGCTACTTCATTTACTTCTTCAATTATATCCATGCCTGCACGATTCAAGTTCAAGCTGTCTGTGATAAAAGGGGTTATCAATTGCTCAGATAAAGGATGTAGACTTTGTGATTCTAAGCTAATGATCGGGAAAGAGACTGAATTAACAGGTGAGCTTCCTGAAGAAGGAGATGAACTGGAAGGGTTAGTAGAAAAAGAGGTTTTTTTATCTACAGAATTACTAGGTTGCATAGCACATTCTCCTTATAAAAGAGAGATTAAAAATGTCCTAGACAGTACTTGGCCTGACAAACATGAGTTACCTGGCAGGTGCTATTTCTGTCAGTTATAACTTATCTAACATCTTTTCTGGCACAAGATGTTTGGCATCTAAGAATGTTTGTAAAGGCGTTTTGCCGAAACAATACTTTCCTGTATGTGTTCTCTCGTTATTATACTCATTCATCCATTTATCCCCATCCTCTTGTAATTCTTCAACATTTTTAAACACTTTCTTCCTAAAAGCTGTGGCATAAAATTCATTCTGGATGCTCTGATGAAACCTTTCGCAGATTTCATTGATTTGAGGGTGCCTGGCTTTAGTGCGAGAATGGTCAATGTCTTCAATGGCCAGATAAAGTTCATACTCATGATGCTCTCTTGCTCCGCAGTACTCTGTACCACGATCGGTTAATATTCTTAAGGCACGACTACCTTGCTCTTCAAACCAGGGAATGACTTGATCATTTAAGCATATCCGCTGTTACCAACGCATTTTTCCTATCGTATAGTTTGACAAAAACTACTTTAGAATAAGTATCGATCACTGCCTGTTGATAAATGGGTCTAAACGCTTTTAATAGTGCCTGCGTAATAGGTATCTTGAGCTAATAAATAGCCTGGATGTTCAGTTTCAATTTCGCCAGGCGCTTCTTTTTCTTCCTTGGCTTTTTCAAGAGCTTTTAGTTGGTCCTCTGTTAATATCATTTCTTCTTAAAGTCAGTTTAGCTTTCCATGCTTCGAGGCGTTTTTAGAAAGTCTTAAAAATTATATCTTAAGCCAAACAGAGCGCACATCTCCTGGCGAAATGAAAATTTCTTGTTTCTTTAAGCTCGTTACATAAACTTACTTGTCCATAAATAGGCTTTTAAAGAGCAAAATCAACCCCAGCTTTTTCGATAGGCTCGTCCACTCTGGTTTTTATGCAGGTTTTTTTACGTGTCATATCCTAAAGAGCTGCCTCTCCGTCTGTCTCATAAAGTTCTTTGAATCTATAAAAGCTATCCCTAGAATATCCCATCATCTTACATGCATGAGAGACATTTCCTAATATTTCAGCTAGCTTTAAAACACCAATTTTATTTTTTATAACTTTTTGATGAGTTGCTAAATTTGACATTTTGACACTCCTTATTGGTTCAAGTCGCTCATTTCAACTTCCCTGCTATCACTTTTAATGAAAGACAGGGCTTCAAGCTTCGCGACTTATAAATCGCGTTTCCTTTATTTTTATCACAAATGTCAGGTTAAGTCCTATCTATTACAGCAATGGTAAATAAAATCTTCATGCAATTTTCCTGCCTTCTTCACCCTTTAGGGCTTCTTTATTTTGAAGCATAGCTGTTATCCCCACCTCCATATCATTTCTAAGGTACGGGCTAACATGATTAAACACCAAGCCATTTTGCTTAACGGCTGCAACTACTACCTCCTTATCCTCCTGGAGCTCTTCACTTGCAAACTTAAGGGCCAAGCCATTCTGACTAACAGCGGCAAGTACGACCTCCTTGTCATTCTTGAGCTCTATGCTGGCATATTGTAGGGCCAAGCCATTTTGACTAATAGCAGCAAGTACTACCTCCTTGTCGTTCTGCAGCTCTATGCTGGCATATTGTAGGGCCAAGCCATTCTGACTAACAGCGGCAAGTACCACCTCCTTATCGTTCCGGAGCTTTATGCTGGCGCACTGGAGAGCTAAGCCATTTTGGCTAACAGCGGCAATTCCTAATTCTTTATCATCTTCAAGCTTTGTTCCTGTATAGAGAAGCAGATATCCATTTTGTCTAACGGCAGCAAGCATGACATCTTTATCTTCTTTGAGCTCCTTGGTAATATCATGAATGGCCCAGCTGTTTTGCCGAACGAGCGCAAGCACAAACTCTTTATCTTTTCTAAGCGCTTCACTGCTATGCTTTAGCATAGAGTAGCTTTTCTGAGAAGCGTTAAATATGAAGTCTTTATCATTTTTAAGCTCTTCGCTAGCATACTGGAAGACCTCCCCGCTTTTTTCCACCGCTGTAAGCACTACATCTTTATCATTCTGCAGCTGAGGGCTAGCGAATTTGAGCGCCCAAGGATTGCACTGAACAGCAGCAAGCATGGCTTGCTTATTATTTTTAAACTCTTGGCTGGCATCCTTAAGTGCCCAAAGATCCTGCTTGAGGGCAGCCAGTACTACCTCGGTATCACTCTTAAGTTTTTCACTAGCATGCTCGAGCACCAAGCCATTTTGCTGGACGGCGGCAAGTATAAAATCTTTATCATCCTTAAGTTTTTTGCTAGCAAATCTAAGTGACCTAGGATCTTGCAGGGTAGCTGCCAACACGACTTCTGGATCGTTTTTAAGTGTTTTGCTGACAAATTGAAGTACGTAAGGATTTTTATTAACTGCAGTTAATATAAAGTCTTTATCGTTCTTTAACCTTTCACTGGCAAACTTAAGGACCAAGCTGTTTTTTTGAAGAGCTTTTAGCAAGAAGTCTTTACTTTTTAATATCCACTGAGCCAGGTCGCAAATTCCTATGATTACATTTCCTAATCCTGGAATCAACAAGAGCAGAGCGCGCTTAAAACTTTTTTGATCTAGATAAGAGTAATAATCGCTTTTCAATATTTTCTCTTCGTTGATAAAAGGTAAGATGACACATTTTTGAAAGATAATCAGGAGATTTATAGTGGCTCCGCTTTTTTGGACAAAGTTTAAGTAAGAAACTTTCCCTCAGTTTAAAATAAAAACTTAATATTAAAGAGGAAAAGTTATGTCCACAAAAAGAAAAAGACACTCGTCGGAGTTCAAAGCAAAAGTTGCATTAGAAGCATTTAAAGGGTTCAAAACCATTAACGAGCTTGCTACAGAATATTCGGTGCATCCAACTCAAATTTCTCAATGGAAAAAGCATCTCATAGAAGCTTTACCCGTACTCTTTAGCAGCATGGATAAAGTTAATAAGACAGATCAAAAGTTGGTTGACAACCTTTATCAACAGATCGGGCGTTTAAAGGTTGAGTTAGATTGGCTTAAAAAAAAACTATACTGACAAGGCTTGAAAAGCGCTCTTTAGTTGACCGTCAATCAAAAGAGATTTCAGTAGAAAGACAATGCGTACTTCTTGGGATAGAACGATCTACCTATTATTATCATCCAAGAGAAGAAAGTGAGTTCAACCTTAAAATAATGCGCTTGATAGATGAAGAATATACCAGGCATCCTTTTTATGGATCTAGAAAGATGACTATTTGTTTGCATAATCAGGGTTTAAAAGTAGGTAGAAGGCGGATTAGTGGGCTTATGAGATTAATGGGTATTGAAGCCATCTATCAAAAACCGAACTTAAGTAAACCTAATGCTGAGCATCATATATACCCCTATTTATTGAGAGGCTTGCAGATAAATAAGTGTAATCAAGTATGGAGTACGGACATAACGTACATACCAATGAAGAAGGGATTTTTATATTTAACAGCGGTGATGGATTGGTACAGTAGATATGTTCTTTCTTGGCGCCTTTCAAATACGCTAGATGTTGATTTTTGTATTGAAGCTGTAAAAGAAGCATTTTTAAAAGGTATTCCAGAGATTTTTAATACAGATCAAGGATCACAATTTACAAGCAACAGGTTTGTAGATTTTGTTAGAGGAAAAAATATTGCTTTTAGCATGGATGGAAAAGGAAGAGCAACAGATAATATATTTGTAGAGCGTTTGTGGAGGTCAGTCAAGTATGAAGATGTATATCTGAGAGATTATCAAGACGGACTTGAGGTTTATCAAGGACTTACCAGATATTTTGAGTTTTACAATAAAAACCGTCCCCATCAGTCTTTAAAATACAAGACCCCAGCGGAGGCATATGGAATAATAATTAATTAGGTGAAAATGAAAAAAGTAAGATAAGATAATAGGCGTAAAACCAACATGGTCATTGAAACTCCAAGCTACGTAAAATTCGAATTAAATTTTGGAAGAAGATGATTAATGTTGTATCGAACAAACCTTAAAAAGGTAGAGTTTCTTACTTAATTTTGCAAAAAACTGTCTAAACAACCGAAGCCACCACAATTTGTGGCCGTGCTAAGAATAGGTAGATAATCAGCTATCTTATCTATTGAAACGTATGCACGAGGTAATTGGCTTATTTTCATAATAATATGCCTTTATTTTTATTTAGCTTAAATTTCTACTTTATTTGTTAATTCATTTAAAACCAATAGAAAAGCCCTCATTTAGCCCCTTAACAGAAATTGTTCTTCTTATTGAGAATAATTTCTCATAAAGCGCTAAAAGCTGCGATAAAAAGCCTTTATGAACCCTTAGTAAGTTCCTTGTTGCTGGAAACCCCTTGCGATTATATAAAATTAAATTCCAAGAGTAGATATAAAGAGCTAAGAAACCAGCAAAATTTATTTCATCACCTAATAGTTAAAAAAAGAGCTTTTCTTAACAAACAAGATTTTGATATTGTTAATGAAATTATAAGAATAATGTTTAGACCTTTGGAATAAAGATGAGCATATTGCATGGGTATTAAAAAAATTTTAGAGAGTGTATCTTCATTTACCGAGTTAAAACCCTTAGCTTGTAAGGCGAAAGTCCATGTTTCTTTTTGGGGAACTCGCTATATCACTGTTTTAGGTTACGCGGGTACCTTGCCTATAGATGCATTAGCAGGTAAAGTTTTGGAGTTAGTGAAAAAAAATCCTCATTTCGACGAGACCGAGAGGGAATGTGGTAAAGCTATTGTTTATCCTATTGATATGCTTTATAGAAATAGTGATAGAATGGCAAAGATCCGTAATTGCTTTACAAGATTACTTCTTTTCTTAAGATTACTTCCTATCAAGATAAAACCTCGACGTAATGATATACCATGGCGTTGGCGCGAGTGTGATAGCCCCTGGTATACCTTTGATTATACGGATGGATATTATAAAGTGTTTTATTACTATACTCGAAAGCAATATGAAATAGCCTATCGAGAGCCGCTTGGATGGAGCGGTGGTCATAAACGCTTAAATGGATTGGATGACAATTATTGGTCGGGAAAAGGGTATAAATATTCTTGGCCCGAAAGTTTAGGGATAGGATTAGAGAAAATAAATGATTCTTTTTAGTATATTTAAAATAAAGCTAAACTTTTTAAGATAAGCTCAAAATTTTAAATATTATTTTCTTTTTCTTCTAGGTAAATTCCAAGGAAAGCTATTTAATTAAAAATTTTTATAGCTTTCCCACAAATCCTCTTGGAAAAAACCTTATGGTTCAAGCCTCCTCTCCAGCAGCCTGTGTTCTAGGCTTAACTGTTCTATGTATATTCCCGATCTTCCAAGCTCGCTGTCGTGCAAGATGATTTAAAGCATTTTTTGCTCTGAGGCAAATTTTTAAAGGCTTTTTTCTCAAACAACGCTGCCTTTTTAAATTCCCCTTGGACGGCAAGCTTAACCAAAAGCATCCTTTTATGAAAGCTATCCAAGTTGATTGAATGGAAGCTGTAAGGAGAAATCATTAGACCTCTTTCGAAACTGGAATAAAATGTAAACTTTAGTAAAATGGTGACTCAACATTTAAAGGAGGCATCATGAAATTTGATAAGATAGAGAAATTAGATGATGAACGATTTCGCAGATTGACAGGGGTAAAGCGTGGTACCTTTGATAAGATGGTGCAAATTTTACAGCAAGCCGATGCGGCCAAGAAGATTAAAGGCGGGCGTAAATATAAACTACGTTTAGAAGACATGCTGCTAATGACCTTGGAATATATGCGAGAATATAGGACCTATTTCCATATTAGCCAAAGCTATGGAATCAGTGAAAGTTCAGCTTATAAAGCGGTGAAATGGATTGAAGATACGTTAATCAAGCATCCAGATTTTGCTTTACCGGGGCGTAAAGAGCTTTTGAAAAGCGATACGGAATATGAGGTTATTTTAATTGATGCTACAGAAACGCCTATTGAGCGCCCTAAAAAAAACAAAAGCGCTATTATTCAGGGAAAAAGAAAAAACATACCCTAAAGACCCAAGTTGTAGTCGATAAGAAGAGTAAAAAAGTAATTTGTACCTCATTTGGCAACGGCAAAAAGCATGATTTTAGGCTATTCAAAGAATCACAGGTTAAAATCAATCCACAAATAAGAGTGTTAACCGATTCAGGATATCAAGGATTAACAAAGCTGCATGCCCAAACCCAGATGCCCAAGAAAAAAAGTAAGAAGAAGCCTTTAACTCAAGAGGATAAAAGAACAAACCAAAGTTTATCCAGAGAAAGAGTTGCCAATGAAAACGTCATTGGCCTCCTTAAGCGATTTAAAATTATAGCCGATCGCTACAGAAATAGACGTAAAAGATTTGCACTTCGCTTCAACTTGATTGCAGCAATCTATAACTGGGAATTAAATACGTGAGTTTCGAAAGAGGTCTATTAAGAAAGCTCAAAAACAATAGCGGCAAAACATTGTAGTAGCCTCTGTAGATAAAGGCTTTCCAAGCCCTACGGCTGAAGGCAAAAGCATATTTATTTATGAGCAAAGAAAAGGCCTAATACGTTTAAAAAAAACTTATCTACATAACCCTCCCTCTGAAAGATGTCTCTCTAATTAATGAGAGGGATTTTATGAAGTACAGGGTTATATAAGAAGTAGCTCAAAAGCGTATAATCCACTGAACCAAAAACTTAAACTAAAAAGACACCAAGCGATGAAATTCCCCCCTGTGGCCCACCTAAGGACTGTTTATTGATAGCGTCCTTTCTTATTATTAATTCTCTTCTATAGCTATTCAAGCTTTTATAATTTTTTTACCTTAGGAAAGGTAAAGGACTTAAGAAGCCGTCAACTTTTTGCTTCTCTAGCCGTTAATGTTTTCCTATAAAGGGCTGATAAAGAGATCATTAGAGAAAAGGATACGGAGCCCTCTATATCCTTTTCTAAGCTTTAGACCATCTTCTTTAAGTCCTTGTAAATTTTAGGTAAGGTATGTTTAATAGAATGTTTACGATGGGTCATGCCTCCCATAGAAGGAAGAAATTTTTCCACTGTGCCTACATAAGGTACATTTTGCTTTGTATATCCTCCAGAAATGCAATACCACACATTTTCTTCCCAATGTTGGTTATCCATATAATGCAAAAGAGCTTGAATATTTCCCTTATTACTTGCATAAAACCTAATAAATGTGTCAATCATTCCTTTTCTATCTTCCCAAAAGCTTTTTAAACGATCTTGCAAGCTAGAAGAACTATTTACATTTGCGGCCCAATTATTTTGCCATGAGCACCTTGCGCTAGCCTCATTAAAACTATCGGTCCATAATTTATCAAAAATAGCAAGAAGAGGCCATCCGCCATGAGATTTTGCCTGCTTTACGGCGGCACCAGCTTTGAGTAAAAGAAAAATCTTTTCAAAAGTATCCTGTTCTATTCGGAACCAATTTTGAAGAAATATTAAATCTAGAGCCGTGTTGCCATACTCATCTGGATGATCAACAGGCCAACATTGATAACCGATAAGCTCGCGAAGAATTTCAGGTCCTGCATATTGCGTAGCAAAGTGAATAGGAGTATGCCCCTCTTCGGTAAGAGGTGCCAAGATTTTTCTCTCACATAATTTGTAAAGCTGGGAAGGGTGTTTTAAGATAAAACTTTTCCATATTGCTTGTATAGTCGCCGGCTTTTGTACGATTGCTCCCTGTTCAATCAAATGAAGAATAGTGTCACATAGCTTAGAAGTAGCTTCTCCTTTAACTAAGATGTCTATTGCTGCTAGTTGGTTAGCATTTATTACATTAATATTACTTATTCTCCGAGAGGACAAATACTTCATTACCTCTAAAGCTTGACGCTCAGCAGCCTTATGAAAGATTGTATTTTTTGAAGCATCCATCCTATTCAAGTCCACCCATTTTTGCTCATGGATAATTCGCAAGCAATCGTCATTGTAATAAGCAAATTTTAATAATTGATCAGCTTCCTCAGCTGTAAAGGTGATAGGGGCCTTACTCTTTGATAAAAGCCAATGAAGGGTGTCACAACCCCCCGATCCAAAACAATGCCAAATCACCATATTAGGCATTTTTTGGAATAATTCAAGGAGATAGGCTTCATCTTTTAAACTTTTAGCTCTATTCCAGATTAGTTCAAGCTGATCTGATGAAAGGCCTTGTGCTTCTGCTTGCAGAAGCACTTGAATACAAGAAATAATTTCATCTGGATCACAAGCTTTTTCCTGTACCAGCTGTAAGGGGGCCAGGCCGCTTTTATTAAGAGCATTGACATCCATTTGTTGTTGGATAAAATACTTTAAAACCTCAACATTAAGAGCTTTGGCAGCCAGATGCAAGCCACTATTATCTTCTTCATCCTTTAATGTATGATCAAATCCTTCTTTTATTAAAACTTGGACCGCCTCTACTGAGCGGCTACAGGCAACGCTCCATACCTCTTGTAATTGTAAAGATGAAAGGGTGGTAAGTGCACGAGGAGAGGTTTTTAATAAATTGGCTAGCACTGAAGAAGATTGATAGCGCACGGCATACATAATTTTTTGAGGAATAGTGAGCATGGAAGAAGCTTCTTTAATAGCTTCTTCAATCCCAAGCTCTTGAAACTCAGCTTCTTTTAATCGCAGGCTAGCATCCACTATCTTTTCTAGCCAATGTTTAATGAAAAAGTTTCCCTCCTTGCCTAACTTAGGGAGGCTACCAGGTAAAGGAACAACCTCGTATCGATTATTTAAAAGTGCATCAGCCACTGAAAAAAGCTGATGATCAATAGCGATGAGGAAACATTCTTGGTCAGGTTTTGCTCCTATTAAAACTAGATGGCTTACAAAGTCCTGGTCTTTTAATTTTAAAGCTTCCTTAAGCAGTTGAGTAATCCCTTCTTTCTCTATGTGGGCAACAGAATCCATCTTTAAAATTTCTTCTCTTTTAATCTTATAAAGATCATCCGAAGAAATTTTTGAAAACTCATCTTTATCTTTGCCAGCATTTTTTCTAAAGAATCTTCTTAAATCATAGTTTTTACCTTCTAAAACAACTTTGGGCAGCGAATCTGTTGTAGAGGCTGAGCATATAAAGCTTCCACTATCTAAAAAAAATTTAAGAGTCTCTTCTGCAGCTGCGGATAAACTAACTTCTTTAGCCAGTTCGTTGCATAGTTTATATAAAGGTGTCTCTCCCCTACTATCATATGTCTGTAAAACTTTCTGTAGATCTCCCTTCTCTGCATATTTTTGGCTAATGTGCTGAATTAGCTCATAATCACACCAGTTAGCAGCAGCATGAAGCATAAAAGTTTCTTTCTTAAATTTAGCTTTTTCTAATCCCAGCTCAATTAGAACGCGGAGCATAGATGAATCTTTATAATCGAGAGCTATTTTTAAAAGATAAGGAACGGACCCGGCGTATTTAAAATCATAATCAAGCGATATAACAGCTTTTATGCCTTTAATGTCATGCATTCCTATTACAGTTTGAATACGTGTCATCATCGAAGTAAGGCTATTAAATAGACATGCCCAGCGATCTGTGTCTGGATGATCCCATAATTTTTGTAAGTTTGGCTGCTCTATTAAATGCCGTTTAAAAGATTTATGTTGCCACTTTTTTTCATAGGCGATAAATAGCCCCGCAATATCATCTCTACCTATATTAATCGCTATTGTTAAAGGATCATACGTTTCTGTAGGATCAAACTTCCAGGTACGAATGGCATGCACAAGCAAAGTCATAACTCCTAAACGATTAGCTTTTTCTACTAAAATGGCTAAAGGAGTTCTTCCCATAGCATTTTTTTTATTTATTCCTGGTGATCCGCGGCAATGCTCAAGCATGCTACGCAAGATGTCTACATCTCCATTGTGACAAGCTAGGTGAATAATGGACTCATTGTCTATATTGACGGGAGGACTAGACAAAACCCAATTCGTCATCTTTTTTAGGAAGAATAAAGTGGCTTCTTTTTGATTGGATCGACAGGCATAAAATAAATGCGAATCGCCAAAACGATAATCAGCATGAGGCTTGTAAACCCATTTTTTGTCTTTTTTAGTATTAAGCTTTACGTGAGGCTGGCTAAATTCTTTTCCCTCAGGTGTCACATAAAAAGGTTTTGATTGAAGAGGAGCTTCCATGTATAGATCCTTAAATGGTAAATTTTTCTCTAAAATTCCCCTTATACAAAAACTCATTTTTTAAGAAAATTATTTATTTTTTGAGGTAAACTTTTTGGCTTTACTTAAAGATTTTATAGATCTTTACCATTACTCACCTTCTACAATTCCTTGAGGCAATGAAGATAGTGAGCTTAAGCTACCTTCAGCGGCCATGCGTACAATTTTTGGCTGGAATTTTCCTATTACATCAACTAAATCTTTCTGCTCTTTCATGACTGCCTCGATAGGTTTATAAGCCTGAGGTGATTCGTCTAATCCCCCGCCTATTAAATCTATACCCTGCTTTAATAAAGAATTGAGATGCTGTTCTAAGGAAATCGTTTTTTTTGCTTTAGTGCGCGCCATTTGGCGGCCGCTGCCATGCGAAGCAGAGCTTAATGAATCTAGATTGCCCTTACCTACAACCACATAGCCGGCATCAGCCATCGTTCCTGGAATAATCCCTAAAACACCTTTTCCACTAGGTGTTGAACCTTTACGATGGACGATAGCCTCTTTTTCCTTTCCCTGCACATGAATCTTTTCCCGCCAAGCGAAATTATGGTGATTCTCCACCGTAGCAATGGGAGCTATTCCTACTGCCTCTGCTATTCTTTGGTGAATAACATGGTGATTGGCAGAAGCAAATTGCCCTGCCAGCTGCATCGCCTCCCAATACTCTCTACCTAGATCATGATCAAGAGGTAGCCAAGCTAAATGCTTAACAGAATGGTCCAATTCTCTTAGCTGGGCCATGGCCATCTTAGTATAATAATCAGCTATTTTAAAACCCACTCCTCTTGAACCACTGTGTGAGAGCAACGCCAGGTAAGTTCCCGCCGCAAGCTTAAAAGGATTTTCTGTCTCAAAAATTTTTAGCTCACCCCATTCCACGAAATGATTTCCTCCCCCACTCGTACCAATTTGGTAAATAGCCGTTTGCCTTAAAGAACGTATCAATGGGGAAAGTTCCCAATGGGATTTTTCTAATATTGGATGGTCGATTTTACCTTTGTGGATGCCGGCAGCGCCTGCACCAAATACAGTATTATTTAGCAGAGCTGAATAAAGGTTTTTATACTCAACGCTCGTAGGATTTTCTAAAACATGTGCCGGGAGAGGGTAAATGGTCAGCTTCATCCTACAAGCAATATCGACCCCTACGGCATAGGGAATAACAGAATTTTCTGTAGCCAAAACTCCCCCGATTGGAAGGCCATACCCTAGATGCGCATCAGGCATCAAGGCCCCTGCTAGCGCTACAGGTAGACGAGCAGCTCTATCCATCTGGGCTATCGTCTCTGCTTCAATATAATTCTCTCCCCAAACTTTATAAGGAACCGGTAAAGGGTGTAACAGCAAACTTCTTCTTATAGAGCCAAATTTATCTTCAATCGTTTTTAAGAAGGCAAGAGCTTTTTGTGGGCTTTCTTTCTTGTACAAAGTCCATGCTTTATCTTTTTCGGACGAAGTGAATATCTTTTGATCAAGTAATGCTTGAAATTCTTTCGGGTTCATGCCAGCCTTTTATAATTAAAGGGTTTGAAGAGATGAATATATCCTAGATTAACTAGTAGTTTTACGCCTTATCCTACTTAAACAAACGAGTAAATTGTTTCCTCAGAGGATTAAGAAAAAAATTAATAATCCACTAAGCCATAAAAAATTTACAAGCTAGAGCTTTTAAAATTGAGTAAAAGCATCGTCTAAGGTAATAAGAAGTTCATTAAAAAACATCCACATTTTCTTATCACACGATGTTTAACTTCTTATTTTTTGAGAGGGGTAAAAAGTAAAAATGCATTTAAAAGCATTATAAACCTTTCCCTGTCTAGCTTGTCAAAGAAGTCTATCAATAGACCTCTTTCGAAACTGGAATAAAATGTAAATTTTAGTAAAATGGTGACTCAACATTTAAAGGAGGCACTATGAAATTTGATAAGATAGAGAAATTAGATGATGAACGATTTCGCAGATTGACAGGGGTAAAGCGTGGTACCTTTGATAAGATGGTGCAAATTTTACAGCAAGCCGATGCGGCCAAGAAGATTAAAGGCGGGCGTAAATATAAACTACGTTTAGAAGACATGCTGCTAATGACCTTGGAATATATGCGAGAATATAGGACCTATTTCCATATTAGTCAAAGCTATGGAATCAGTGAAAGCTCAGCTTATAAAGCGGTGAAATGGATTGAAGATACGTTAATCAAGCATCCAGATTTTGCTTTACCGGGACGTAAAGAGCTTTTGAAAAGCGATACGGAATATGAGGTTATTTTAATTGATGCTACAGAAACGCCTATTGAGCGCCCTAAAAAAAACAAAAGCGCTATTATTCAGGGAAAAAGAAAAAACATACCCTAAAGACCCAAGTTGTAGTCGATAAGAAGAGTAAAAAAGTAATTTGTACCTCATTTGGCAACGGCAAAAAGCATGATTTTAGGCTATTCAAAGAATCACAGGTTAAAATCAATCCACAAATAAGAGTGTTAACCGATTCAGGATATCAAGGATTAACAAAGCTGCATGCCCAAACCCAGATGCCCAAGAAAAAAAGTAAGAAGAAGCCTTTAACTCAAGAGGATAAAAGAACAAACCAAAGTTTATCCAGAGAAAGAGTTGCCAATGAAAACGTGATTGGCCTCCTTAAGCGATTTAAAATTATAGCCGATCGCTATAGAAATAGACGTAAAAGATTTGCACTTCGCTTCAACTTGATTGCAGCAATCTATAACTGGGAATTAAATACGTGAGTTTCGAAAGAGGTCTAATATCAAAAACTAAGTTACGAATAATCAAGCGGATGAGAGAAGAGCAGCTTGCCATTTGACCAAAAGTTATTGAGGGCAACTTATGTCTCTTAAGGAATTTGGGAGGATAATTGCTCATTTTGTAGAAGGCAAGTAAGGCTCTATTCTCTACCCCTCATCTAATAGATCCTTATCTAAAGCATAAAAAAACCCTAGCTTAATTTTTATTATCTCTTTATTTTGCTTACACAAAAGAGACGCTGAAAAGTTAAAATTTTTGGTTTCACCTTTGATGAAAGCAAATGGTCTCCCTCGTTTTAAAGGTTTTACGTAATCTAAGGTTTTACGTAGCCTATTGCTTGTAAGGAACTCATCACAAAATTAAAGGACATCATTTATTTTTAATCTTTATTTTTGGCATTATTTTTGGTACATAAAATATCAGAGATGATTTAAAAAGGTAGGGATCCATATGGTCGATCTCAAACAATTCTGTAGTCAGCTTTCAAAAGATCTAGGTCTTAATGAAGATTTACTTCAAGAAGAAGCACCAGGGATTTTTAGTCTGCCTATCGAGGAAGAAGTTTCTATTAAGCTAGGGACACTAGCCGAAGGCTTCTCTTTGCAATGCATTTTATGTGAGTGCCCTAAAGAAAATCCTGAAGCCTTTTTGGCTGAAATAATGGATGCAAACTTGTTCGGACAAACAACTAGAAATTGTGTATTAGGCCTAACAGAGGATGGAAATCGATTGACGCTATCGCGTATAATTGATTATAATCTTGATTATAAGAGCTTTAATGAATTTCTTCAAGATTTTTACAATGTAGCTCTATTCTGGCGCGAACAAGCGCTTCACCATTAAAAATAATTCTCAATACGAAGATAAGATATAACAACGGTTAACATATGGTCGCTAAATTAGTTGCAGAAGAGGGTGTGCAAAAAGGTCTTGTACTCTCCTTAGATGAAGGAAACGAATGGGTAATAGGTCGTGATCCAGACGCTTGCCAGCTGCTTATTGAAGATCCTTCTGCTTCACGTAAACATCTACTCTGTCGCCAAACTCCCGAAGGGATTGTAATTCAAGCTTTAAGCCTTACCCATCCCGTGTATGTTAACGAGCAACCTATCCAAGAGTCCTGGCTACTACACCATGGAGATAGGGTTCAAATAGGAGAGGGGCTTTATCGTTTTTATGCAGAAGGCGACACTCAATGGATCGATGAAGAAAAAAAGACTCTTCTTAACGGGCATGAAGAAATAAATGATTCCGCCCTAGAAAACCTTTCTGAAAATGCAGAGAGTGAAAAAGCTTTGCCTACATTAGAGGACGAACACTCTTCTCAGCTTTTTGCATCTCAGTCTCCACTCAGTGAAGCCAAAGAGGCAGAAGCAGAAGAAAATCTTCCATCCTCCGCACGGGAGCACGAACAGCCACTAGGTAAAGAAGATGAGCAGTCCGCGAAGGATCCTGCAGCTTTTGCTTCTACTCCCTTTAATGAAGAAGAAGACTTTTTCGCTCCTTTAGAGGAAAATAAAGAAAAAGCTTCTGAGCAGGAAAAAAAATTCTCAGAGGAAGAGGAGCCTTCTAAAGATCAATCAGCTGAAGACAAAGATAAAACCGCGTTACCGCTTGCTGATGATAAGGATGCTTCTCCACAAGAATTGGAAAGTGATGATGAGTTCTTAGGAGTCCCGCCGGAACAAGAAGGAGAGCAAGAAGGAATGAGTGACTCTTTGGCAGAAAGGCAAGGTGCTTTGGATACACCTAACACTTCTAAGGAAGATGAAAAACAGATAATGAATGATTCCCCGGCCTCACAGCTATTCCAAGAAGCCAGCCACTCTGAAGACCAGCAGAATGAGGAGGATATTTCTATTTTTGAAGAGCCTCTAGAAACGGCTAATTATCCTGAAATTCACTTTGATTTAGCTGAAACAGGCCGTTGGCTGATTAAAGTGGTAGGAGGTCCTAATCATGGAGCCGAGTTTACCCTACAACCTTCTTGTACTTACATCATTGGAACTGATCCTAATAGTTGCGACATAGTTTTCCATGATACGAGTGTTTCACGCCAACATGCTAAAATTACAGTAACGGAAGAAGATACGATAAGTTTAGAAGACTTAGGAAGTCGCAATGGAACGTTTGTAGATGGAAAGCCTTTAACAGGTAGAGAATCTGTTCCTACCAATACTTTAATTCTTATGGGTACCTCCTCTTTTGTGGTTTACGACCGGGAAGGTGAAATGCAAACAATTATTGCTCCTTTACTCCCTTCAATAGTTAAAACTCTAAAAGAAGATCCTCAAGAATTGCCTCCCCCCCCTGCGAGTGAAACTGAAGCAGCTGTCGAAGAAGTTCCAGCGGCAGCACCTCCTGTAATCGCTCCCCCCCCTAACAAGGTATACCCCCATGAAGCTTTAGGAGCTTTTATTTTAATCGCTATCATTACAGGCTTATTTGTTGTCATTGGAATTGGCACAGCAACTTTATTTAAGAGTAAACCTGTGGTCTCCCAACAAGTTATTAATCCTGAACGTGACCTTACAGAAGCCTTATCGGCTTTCCCGCATGTCAAATACTCTTTTAATCGTAATACAGGACGTCTACTTCTTGTGGGCCACGTTTTATCTGGATCAGATAAAACACAACTTTTATATAACCTCCAAGGCCTTCCCTATCTACGTAGCATTGATGACAGTGGTGTGATTATTGATGAAGGGGTTTGGAGAGAAATTAACCAAATACTTTCACAAAACTCTAATTGGAAAGGCATTTCCATTCATTCACCTACCCCTGGTCATTTTGTCATCTCCGGCTACCTAAAATCTAGAAAGCAAGCCGAGCAGCTGTGGGATTATATTGCCTCTAATTTCCCCTACCTTGATCTGTTGGAAAAGCGCGTGATCGTTGAAGAAGATGCCGTTTCTGCGATAAGTGCGCTTTTACAAAACCAAGGTTTTAAAGATGTATCCTCTCAAATGAATGAAGGAGAGGTTATTCTTTCAGGCCATATTCCCGCCGGAAAAATGAATGATTACAGCCAAACCCTCATTAATATTAAAGAAATTCCAGGTGTACGCACGATTAAAAATTTTGTTGCCGAGCTAGCACCTGAGCAATCGATGATCAATATCACCGATAGATATGAAATTACAGGCGTCTCGCACCAAGGTGATGTGAACACCAATGTGGTAATTAATGGCCGCATACTTACGCGAGGAGATGTTTTGGATGGAATGACAATAATAAGTATTAAGCCTACCGCTGTTTTCTTAGAAAAAGAAGGGGTCAAGTATCGTATTGAGTATAATCGCTAAAGAGAGCAAAAAAAAAGTAATACTTCTCTTTCTTGCAATTATTTCCTATTCCATATTATAATAAACTTAAGGGTGGTGAAATCCCCCTACTAATGCTAGTAGTGCGTAAATGAGGTAATAAATGTTTGGTCTTGAGAAGCAGAAAAAGAAAAAAGGCGAAGAGTTTACTTTTGAGCTAGAAAAAGAATTAAAAACTTTTAATAGCCATCAAGATTATAAAAAGAAAGTTGAAGAGAGAATACAAGATATTAGAAGTTTATTAAGAAAAGGTGAAAATAAAGACGAATTTGATAAATTGGGAGTACTTTTGCACGGGTACACCTCTTTATTAAAGGTTATGTCCAGACTCTCGCCTAAGTGAGCTAAATTAAGCGCTCTGCTGGGCGGCAATTTTTAAAATGGAAGATAGAGGAGCGATTCTCTAGAAGATTGAGGTCCAGCCGAACGCTTAACAACATGTATGAAGTGAGAAGTGATTCAGAAAGAAGATGAATGCTCATCTTCAGGAAATGAAATTTCCAGTATGAATCTCTGGCACGCTTATACTCCTAAATTAACAGGAGGATAAAATATGTCTTCAAATAGTAATCAATCATTTCCTTCAGCTCCTACTAGCTATAGCGGAGCTAATCGCCAGTCGGGATTTGAGGTACAATCGCTTATTGGTATCATTAACAATGCGGTATCTAGCGCTAAAGCTAAACTACTGCAAATTCAAAATAATAGAAGTTCTATTAGTATTGGAGATATGTTTGAAATGCAAATGCTGATGAATCACCTTTCTCAGTTATCAGAAATGACTACTGATATTGTAAGTGCCTCTAATACGGCGATTTCATCAATGGCACGTAATATTAAATCATAAGCTTAAAAAAAGACTGGATCAAAGTCTGTGGGAAACAGGAAGGCTTATAAAGAGCAAAAGGCAAGATAACCTTTGATCCAGGCTAAGCCTAAAAGTTAAGTATCTGCGGGTAGCATGGAACGATGGAAAAAAAGGATAGCAATAGCATGACAAAAGAAATGGTTGAGGATTTCAAAGAAGATTTTTCTCTCTTCATTGAAGCAGGCTTTATAGCAGTGAAACAGCTTGATGAGATAAGTGCTTCACGTATCTTCCAAGCTGCACAAACCCTCAATCCTGAAAGCACCGCCCCTCAAATTGGCCTAGGCTATATAGCTCTTAATAAATTGGAAGTTAAGCAAGCTACAAAAATTTTTGAGGAAGTGGTTCAAAAAGAGCCCGAAAATTATTTAGCACAGACTTTTTTGGGTATAAGCTTCCTATTAACGAAGCCTAAACGTAAAAAAGGGGAAAAGCTTATTCAAGAAGCTATGGATAAAAGCAATGACCCAACAGTTAAAAACTTGGGATTCCTTTCGTTGCAATGGGCACAAAAAGATTTAAATGATTTAAAATCACACTTTTTTAATCATGAAAAAGGTGAAGTAAAAAAATAAAAGTAGAGTAGCTTAACAGTCTTAATAATTAGTTAATCTAATGAAATTAAGATAGGAAGTTAAATATTATGACACTAGATAAAATAGACGAAATAAAAAAGATAGGCAGTTCGAAGCTTAATGCAAACGCAGAAGCAGAAGGGCTTGTTGATAAAGATCACTTTGAATCTTTGATGCTACAGCAAGAGCAACAGCAAAAGCAGCAAAAAGAAGCCATGACTGTTGAAAAAATTGAGTCGACCCCTAGTAAGCCTACCTTAATGGAGCAAGTGGCCGAGCTTAATAAAAAAGTTGATCAAGTTAAAAAAGTACAGCCTGTAGATATTGTAGCCCAAGCTCAAGATGTCATGTCACGCATGTCTCAAATTCAAGACCAGCTTGCTCTCCCTGGCCAGGCTATTAAACCAGCTTACCGTAATCTTTTAAAAAACAAGCTTACCCATATTAATGATAACTTGCGGATAGCTCTTTCTGCTGCCGGGGTAGAAAATGTTCCCCCTGCTCCCCAAGCCATCTCTCCCAATCCCATCGACCGCTTTTTAGGCTTCCTTACCGATGGACAAGCACAATTAAAATCGATTACTAAAGAAGTTCAATACATGCATTTAAATAAAAATAATATAAATGCTGCAGCCATGCTAGCCGTACAAATTAAAGTAGGCTTTATTCAACAAGAACTAGAATTTTTTAGTAGCGTATTGAATAAAGCCCTAGAATCTACCAAAACAATTATGAACGTCCAAGTCTAGTTTCAAGAAGATGCTTGCAAGTTGATTTGAATCATTAATAAAAGACTACTATTGCCATCACTTTAAGCATATTGAGAAGATTAAGGAGCACTACTAATAATGAGCTTGGATGATAAATTTGATAAACTCTTAGGAAGTATTGATGAGCTAGAATTGACTACCGTCAATGGACGCATCACAGAAATAGTAGGAATGCTTATCAAAGCTATTGTTCCTAACGTAAAAATTGGAGAAGTTTGTCTTGTCAAACGTGAGGGGGAGCCGTTACGCACAGAAGTAGTAGGTTTTACCCGTGAGGAGGTTCTTCTTTCTCCGCTAGGAGAAATGAAAGGAATAGGACCTTCTTCAGAAGTTATCCCCACTCATATGCCTCTCCATATTAAGGTAGGCCCTAATCTCTTAGGGCGTGTCCTGAACGGGCTAGGAGAACCCCTAGATGTAGAAACTAAAGGCCCTTTAGAAGTAGATGAGATTTATCCAGTTCTTCAAGCTCCGCCAGATCCCGTTAAAAGAAAAAGAATTGAATCTCCTTTATCTGTTGGAGTGCGGGCAATAGACGGAGTTTTAACTACCGGCTTAGGACAAAGGGTAGGAATTTTTGCAGCTGCCGGTGGAGGTAAATCTACCTTACTAGGTATGATTGCTCGTAATGCACGTGCGGATGTTAACGTAATCAGCCTCATTGGGGAGAGGGGACGTGAACTACGCGATTTTATCGAAAAAGATTTAGGACCCGAAGGTTTAGCGCGCTCTGTGTTGGTCGTATCCACTTCTGATCAAGCCTCTCAGCTACGACTCAATGCTGCCTATGTAGGAACAGCTATCGCCGAATACTTTAGAGATCAAGGTAAGTCGGTAATTTTAATGATGGACTCTGTGACTCGCTTTGCGCGTGCCTTGCGTGAAGTGGGTTTAGCTGCTGGAGAACCACCTGCCCGTGCCGGTTACACCCCCTCTGTTTTCTCCACGCTGCCTAAGCTATTAGAACGTGCTGGCAACTCAGATAAAGGCTCTATTACCGCCTTCTATACTATTTTGGTAGCAGGTGATGATATGAATGAGCCCGTAGCTGATGAGGTGCGCTCTATTTTAGATGGTCACTTAATTTTATCTGCCGATCTGGCGCGTCAATATCACTATCCTGCCATCGATGTACTTTCTTCTGCCAGCCGGGTGATTATGTCGATTGTTCCTAAAGATCATTTACAATTGGTGGGTAAATTAAAAGAAGTATTAGCTAACTACAAAAAAAATGAGCTCTTAATTAAAATTGGCGAATATAAACGAGGAGCTGATAAAGCAGGCGACTTTGCCATCGATTATATTGATAAAGTTAATAGGTTTTTGAAACAAGGCGTGGAAGAAAAATGCTCTTTTGAAGAGACCTATCAATTGCTAAAAAATCTTTTCAAATGACAAGAGCTATGAGTTTTCATGAATAGTATAATATATCCTTTGAAGCAGGTCTTAGATATCAAGCGAAGACGTGTAGAAGATGCTGAAAAAATTTTAAAAGAGAAAAAAGAGTTATTAACAAAGGAAGAGGAAAAGTTAAAAAATGTAGAAGCTGTAAGAGACAAGGTTTTGGCGCATCAACAAGACAAATTGCAGCAATTACGTGTTGAAAGCAGCCACCTTACAACTAGCCCTAAAGTTCAGCAAATGAAAATTTATCTGAAAGTAGTAGCAGAAAAATTACAGATAGAAGAAAAAAAAGTTAAGGATCAAAAAGATCAAGTTAAAATGGCTCAAAAAAAAGTAGAGGAAGCTAAACAAGAATTGGATCGAAAGCGTTTAGAAGTGGATAAGCTCAAAACTCATCAAGAAGACTGGACAAAAGAAAGAGCTAAAGAATTAGAAATTATAGAAGCACGTGAGCAAGATGAATTAGGAAGCACCATGTTCTTGGGTAGAATGCAATCCACAAAAGCTTCAAAACAATAAAAAATTAATTTCTGTCTGATGGGCAGTGAAAAAGACAGAAAAGGAGTTAGCTAATATGTATAACTTTAAAATTACAGGCGATCAGAATAAAGATAATGTCACTATTAGTCGCGCCTCAAACTCTAAGCCTTCAGGCGCTTCCTCTCGCGATTTCCAAAAGGTTCTTGGCGAAAAAGAACGTCGCCAAAAAGAGGAAGAAGAAGATTCTAAAAAAGCAAAAACTGTAGATCCTTCTTTTGAAACAGAAGCTCTTTTGCTCGCCGAAGAAATACCTAGTCCAAAACAGCCCTCCCTGTTTGATCTTTCTAAAGAAGTAGTGAAAAAGAAAAATGAGAGCGAAACTTCCGAAGTAGCTAAAATGGTCTCTTCAGACGAACTCCCTATGGAATCCCCTAATGGACTCTATAAAAACTTAGCATTAAAAGAAAAAGCTTCCCGGTCTAAAACAAGGGAAGGAATGTGGGAAGAATCTCAGAAAGATAAGGTAGAAGCTCATGAAGACAAAAAAACCATACGCTTTTCCCAAGAGGCAGGGGATTTATCTCATGTTAACCCTCTAGCCTTGAATGTAAGCTCTAGTTCTCAGTCTCATAATCAAAACTTAGAAACAAATATGCCTTCTCAAAAGCTGACCACGCAACAGCTAATAGATGCTATTGTAAAAGCTATCACTACAATAGATAGCCAAGGCAAGACGGATACCATAGTTACTTTAAAGCATCCTCCTATGTTTGCAGGTGCCAATCTGGTGCTCACTTCCTATGAAAGTGCTAAAGGAGAATTCAATATTCGCTTTGAAAATCTCACCCAGGGTGCAAAATCATTCATGGATATGCAACAAAATCAACAATCCTTGCTTTCATCCTTAAATGAAAAAGGATATACTGTCCATATGGTAGTGGCTACTACCCAAATTGAAACTCCTCCATTTAATCCTGCGGCACCTCAGCAACCCCCACGCGATGGCCAGCAAGAGGAGCAGCAAAAACGGCAAGACAATAGAAAACAAAAAGAAGATGAAGAAAGTTAATGATTGCGAATTCTTAAGAAAGCTAAAAAGATGATAAATTGCTTGGGCCAGCTCCTACTGACTAGGATAAAACCTTTTTCTTCTAAAAGCTTACTTGTCGAAAAATTGGTTAAAATAGACGCCCCTATCCTTGATAAAGAGGGGTAGGATTAAATTAAAAATAGATATAAATATCAAAATGCAAATCTTAAAAAAAAACTTATTTTATCGACTTACAGTTTTTAAAAAGTCTAATATTTATTAGGTACTTTGCTAAGAAAGATTAAAATTTTTTAAATTGTACTTTTGCATTGACAATCTCGGCTCCTTTTATGTCATTATAAAGAGGTCTATAACATTTTATGAAGGCGTGCGCGTGACTTCCCCCAAAGCTTCTATGCCATACGATTGGCTTAAACAAATTCCTACCGCTCTTTTGCAACTCGATGAAATCCCACTTATTGGATCATCCCCTCCTTTTCCTTGGGAAGATTTATCTAAAGGATTAGAAGAAATCTTTCAGATCCCAGATTTTAAGATAGAACCCACCCCTTTTCAATGGCGTACAAAAGACGAGTTATGCGTCGGGATGGGTCCAGTTATCCCCCTCTCTTGCTCGATTCCCTCTCTAGAGGGTCAATTGACCTGGATAATGGCAGCAGAAGATATCTATCGTTTGATATCTCTCCTCCTTAATGAGGATGACCATGAGCATGATGTACTCGAAGATGAATTCCTGCAAGGTTTTTACTACTTTGCCGCCTACGAAGTGATACACTTAATCAATAAGCTTCCTTTCGATCAATCTCTTTCCCCACAGATTCTACAAGAAAGCAGTATGCCGATAGAAGATTCCCTTTGCATGGACATCAAAATTCAACTGCGGGGAAAGACTTTAATAGGACGTATGATTGTCTCACCTACCTTCCGTCGTTCTTGGAAAGAAAAATATGCCGAGCGTTCTCTAGAACTTCCTCTGCATGCATCGCTGGCCGAACAACTGACAATTCCTGTGCATATAGAAGCAGGCAGAACCTCTATCCATCCATCAGAATGGAAAACCGTTAGAAAAGGAGATTTTATTCTTCTGGATTCTTGCACAGTAAAACCTTATGATGATAAAGGTGGGCGTATTACCCTTACTGTCAATGGAATCCCTTTTTTTATTGGAAAAATTAAAGACGGAAATATTAAAATCTTGGACCACCCATTGTATTATCAAGAGGAAGAGACCTTTATGAGTAAAATTCCCCCCGAAGAACAGGATGATTCATCTTTAGATTTTGAGTCAGAATTAGAATTTGATTCTGAAATGGAATCTGACATGGAATCCGATTTTGACTCAGAAATGGAAGCAGAAGATGAGTCGGAAGAAGCATCTAATCTGGCCCCCGACGAGAAACTTAAAGATAGAGAAATAGAAGAAGAGCTTACCTCTTCAGAAGAAGAATCTTCCGCCGTAATACCCACAGAAACGTCGGTTAAAATTGATGAGATTCCTTTATCTATTATCATCGAAGTAGGCCGTCTGCAAATGTCGGTGAAAAAAATGCTTGAACTGCAGCCAGGCAATTTGTTGGAGCTAGATGTTCATCCTGAAAACGGTGTCGACCTGGTCGTCAATGGAAGACGTATTGCCAAAGGTGAATTGATTAGGCTAGGTGAAGCCTTAGGCGTAAGAATTCTAGATATTAGCTAAACCGCTGCAAAGGAGAAAATTTATTTTGCCTGTATAGCTCTCATAATTTTTGAGAAAATAAAAATGTAGGCTTGATTCTATCTTATGACAGCTTCTGAATCCCATCAACGCCCTACCCTACCTGCCGCGCCGTCGGATAAAGAAAGTTTTCTATCCCTCCCTCTTCCTAAAAAAATCGGTCCTTACAAGATTGAAGCACTTTTAGAAAAAGGAGGAATGAGCATCCTTTATTTAGGCACGCATCCTGAAACCAATGAACCTACAACCATCAAAGTTCTTTCTCCTAAATTTGTTTCTAATCCTGAAATTGTTGAACGTTTTCTAAAAGAAGCCGAGATTATAGCCTTGGCAGACCATCCTAACATTGTCAAGCTGTATGGGCAAGGTAAATGGGCTGGAGGGCTTTACATTGCCATGGAATTCATCCAAGGTATTTCTTTGCGCCAATACATCTTGCAAACCCCTATATCTCTTAGAAGAGCGTTAGAAATTATCATAGATATTTCCTATGCACTTTGTCATCTTCATACCCATGGGGTTATTCATCGGGATTTAAAGCCCGAAAATATCCTAGTGACTGAATCTGATGTCATCAAAGTGATAGACTTTGGCATCGCCCAACTTCTTAAAGAATCTTCTTCCGATATTTCTAAACAGCCAAGAATGATAGGCACACCTATCTATATGAGCCCTGAGCAGCAGCAGCATCCCGACTCCGTCTCTTTTCCTTCAGATATATATTCATTGGGTATTATTGCTTATGAACTTATGCTAGGCAAACTTAGCCAGGGGCATATTCATCTTTCTTTAATGCCCAAAGGCATGCAAAAAATTCTTGTGAAAGCTTTGCAACCAGAAGTTAGGGACAGATACCAAGATATTGTAGATTTTATTGCTGCTGTATCTGGTTATCTAAATTCCGAGAGCTTTGAGAAAGATAAGATTGTTAAAGATTACTTGAGCGAATTATCAGAAAGCTTACGTCGCACCCAAGCAGTTCTAAGTCATGATAAAGCCCCCCAATGGAACGGCGTGCACGTCAAAGTTACAGCCTCTAACACCCATGCTATTGCAGGAGTGTATTACGATTTTCTCGAAATAAATCCAGGTTCGTACGGCATTGCTTTTGCCGAATCTTCCTTAAACTACTCCGATGGCATGGTGGTTTGCTCTATTTTTCGTGGTATGCTAAAGGCTCTTTACAAAAGAGTAACTGACCTTAAAGAATTAGCTTATCTCCTTAACCAGCTCATCATCGAAGACGGCTTGGATAAAAGCCTTAAATTTAATTACTTAACGATTGATACGCAGCAAAATAAGGTGCAATATTTAATTTGTGGCCATAGCTATTTATGGGCTCGACCCCATCATAAAACGCCTTTTAAAGTCATTTGCGAAAATCCGCCCTTAGGGAGTGATCCCCATTCGCAATTCCAAATTCAGCAAGTCGATTGGAAATCTAATGATTCTTATATATTAAGTAATACCAATCTGGAAATGTCGGAAAAGGAGTTGTTGGAGATTTGGCAATCAGCAGAAAAGCTAAACCCTCCTTTATGGATGGAAATTTTTCTACGAAGAAAAAGAGCCATGCATAAAATTTTATCAGAAAAAGCAATTACCTTCATTGCTATACAGTCTCTAGCCTAACTAGGCTAAAGTTTAAGATTTAATTTAAGAAGCTTTTAAGTTTAAGAAAAAGCACTGAGCTATGCCCTCATCTTTTTACGCTTGCTCGCTTATTTTTAAATTCTCTCCTGCATTAGCCCTATTAGTACTAGAGGGGTAATCATGAATATATCATGCTGGGTCTTTGATCATGAAAATTATAGTCACTCGCTTGATGCTTTTCATCGCCAGTAAAACCCTTCTAGCCAATAGTTCCAGCATGGCCTAATACAGCTCTGGGCATAATATTATGCGCTTAAAAAACTAAGCCTACCCCCTCTTCTGAAAGCTATTTCTCTACTTAGTACTACTACGTGTCAACCCCCTATGTTGTGTCTGAATTTTTGAATGTAATCCTTTAATAATTAACTACTTATAAAATAACTTCAAAGTCGGGATTACCATTTGCCCTTTTTGCCAAGCTATTCACGACTCATCTAAAACGCTATTTTTTGATTCCTCTTAAATTTAACGTAGTAGTATTAGTTCGAACTGAATTAACCTAAAAAATTTCTTCATTGCATCCATTTTAGAAAGAATAATTGTGAAGTTTCTTTTCGTACTAAGCTAAAAAACTGAAAACCCAAGAATCCTTGTTGATGATTATGAAAATTGGCTAAAAATTAAGAGTTTTAGAGCAGCAGGTAGCCTTCCAGATAGGATAATGAAGCAATCAATAAAAAAAGAGAACGAGCTTTTTTAGCCTGAATAAAGACGTTTGGGAGAATTTTGAGCAACTAGCCAGTCGTAAATTAAACGCATGTAATGGCCAATTCCACATAAAATGGCTTTAAGACAACCTATTAAACGGCTTTTAAGATAATTACATCCCCGTTTGCCATCATTCTTCATGTGGCCGATATGAGCTTCTATCGCTTGCCGTCTTTTTAGCTTAAGTTTGGATCCAATGAGTTAGGCCTTTTCTTTGCCCAGAGATAAATATAGCTTTGCCTTCTACCGTCTGACCTCGATAATCTTTATCTACAAAATCTACTTCGATGTTTTTGTCACTATTGCTTTCAGCTTTCCTAATAGCTTCTTCAAGCGTGTGCCCATCGTAAGGGTTGCCATGGATGGCTCTGACATCTAAAGCTAACCCTTCTTGAGGGGTAATCACTAGCGCAGCCTTGCAGCCAAATTCATAACTTTTCTCAATTTCACCTTTAGCAATACATTCCACATGGGGCTCATGCAGGCTATACACCTTAGGTGAATCGTTTCTTTGTTAAGCATAAATACGCTTAATAGTTTTAAAAAAAAAGAGCTTTCTGGCTCAAAGGCTTGCTTTTCTGTCTTTCCCTCAAACCCCCGTATTACTCTTCCCAAGTGAGTAGGCAGCCTTTTTTTCTTCTCTTTTAGCTCTTTTCATTTGGCGGGCATAGGCTTTAAGCGAGCACGCATGCACAAAGCTGTTTTAGCTAGCTTCTTATAGGTTTATCGCAAAGTGATTGGGTAATTATCAGCCATTTTTACAAATGCTTGAATAGACTTAAAATAAAGCTTGGCATCGGTAGGAAAAGCGATAGCTTTAGGCATCGTTGTTGTATCGGCAATGACTTTTTTTAAGGCTTTTTTTTCACTGCGCCGCTCAAAACAGCTGCTGCGATCGTTCCTTGTAAAATCTTGCTAAATCTAGCTTCTCCTAACCTAGAACTCCATTTAATTAAAGAAGTAGGGTGGGTAGGCAGCTCACTCTGGAAACGATCATATCCACAAATTGCCGGTAAGGATTTTCTACCCATCGCTACACCACCTTTTCATCAGAAATTCCATCCATATGCTGCAAGATAAAGAGCCCTACAACTAGCCTTACAGGCTTAGCTGGTTGGCCTACATTTTTTACAAACAGCTTATCAAACTCTTCTTCCAGCCGCTTCCATTCAATCAACTTGGATAGCTGGACAAGAAGATGTTTCTAGTTAAGCTCATTGCTAAAGCGGAATTTAAAAATAAGACCTTGTTGATTGTTTAGCTTATTGGGTTTCATAGTGAACTTTGCAAGAAATTAAGAACTTTATAAGGATTTACTTGTAAAGAAAGTATAGCAATTTTGATAAAAAAAACGTTCCTAAATCCTTACCTGAGGGCGAAAATGCTTTAAACCATATTGAGCTAATGTAAGCTTGGACTTCTTAAGGAAGGGATGTAAAAACATCCGCCGTAATTGCAATTGGTTTTACTGGCTTTATAGGCATATCTCTAAAAACATTAGATTTTTTATTAAAAGAAAAGTTTTTTTGCAGATTTTCAAAATTTTCTAGGCAAATGAAAGGTCCTAAATAGCTACATGAATAGTTACATGGATAGTTAAACTTATTTTTAAGTTTATTATTAAGCGTCTAAAAATTCGCCAATTCTAAAACAATTCTTTTTATTATTAAAAACAAGTTCAATAAATTACAGATTAATTAGGGAGGAAAAGCTCCACTTTTCTATGAAAATTCTCCTTGATCTAAATGAGTAAATAAAATATTCATTAAGGGTAAGTCTTTCTTTATGAAGCCTTTTAACTATTTTTGATTTAACTTAAGGAGCTTGTATGATTAATTTAGATTCAAAGGAGCTATTAGAAACTGACTTTAATGCTTTAGCTAGAAAAATACTAACTCTAGAAAATCAAACCAACAATTTTAATGAAAAAGTTGATAACCTTGCTAAAGTTATTTTGTTTAAAAATGAACGCCATGAGCAGCACTTGAAAACGCTGTGCGAACAAAATCAATTATTCATGGAAACTATTGTGAAATTAAAGAGTGATAATATAATTCTTACGACTGAAAATAAAGTTTTAAAGCAAGAAGCGCAAAAATGGAAAAATAAAGCCAGCAAAACTCAAGCTGTCATGCAGCTAGCCTTACAGGCAAACGAACAATTCGGAGAAGCTGTCCAAGCTTTAACGACAGACAAGGAAAAATTATCGCAAGAAAACGGCTCTTTGAAAGAAGATAAAGCTAGGCTGACACAAGCTAGCCATGCATTTAAACAAGACAACGCTAATCTTAGAGCTGAAAACCAAGTTCTTAAAGATAAGAACAAGGGCCTTAAAAGTGAGAAGCAGCGTTTGACCACTAAAGTGCAAGCCGCTGAGAATGGATTCCAAACTCTTACAAAAGAAAATGAACATCTTAGGGACCTTGGAGGGAGATTAAACCAACAAATAGCCTTGCTAACTCAACAGGCACAAGAAGCCCCTACTCTTCCGCCAAAAATATTAAAATTAATGATAGAGGAAGGCCTAAAAGTAAATCCTGACACTCCCCTAACCGAAGCTATTAGGCTGATCTTTGAGATTAACGAAAATTTAAAGAAAAAAAATAAAGAATTGCAGGCTACTTTAATACGTATTGAAACTACTTTGGGATTACAAAAAGGGGTAAGCTGCGATTCAATTTTAAGGGCAATCAACAAAGCAATTGTTATTCCTAATAAGCTTAAAGTTCTAGGGAACAAGCTGGTTATTGCAAATCTATTAAAGAAAGATTATCAACCTGAGGATGTATTAGAAATATTAAACGGGGTTTTAAATGATTATCTAGATTTTAGAAGGCACCAACCCATGATATGCAAAGAACTAGGTATAAAAGCAACTTCTAATATTGAAACAATTTTAAAGAAAATGCAGGAAAAAAAAGATGAAAGTGGCGTTAGTGCTTACTTTAGCAGGCTAGGGAGATCCACACTGTGCCTACTTTCTTTAGGATTTGCAAAAGTGGTATAAACAACTATTTTTAATATTGATTAAGAAGTTAAGCTTACTTGCTCCATTTTCATGGGAGTAGAATCTAAAGAGAAAACTTAAGCTTCTAAAATTGTAGAACGGATAACAAGCTTATTAAAAACATAAAATAAGGTTTAACAATATGGTAGTTAAAGAAGTTCCTTCAGATAATCAAGCCCTCCTTTTTTCTGAACAAACGATACAAATTAATGCAAAAATAGCTCAATTGGAGCAGGATGCAGTCATCCAGAATGTAATTGACCAGCTGTTTGCAATGGACATTCGACAGATGGAAGATGAACGAATTAGGCTAAGCAACATTGTGCATTTGCAACATGCAGAATTAAGTAAAGAATTCAAGCAAAGGCGCATAGAGGTAGAAGAAGTAACAGCTATATTAGATATAACCCTAGAGAAGCTGGAGGCCTCAAATGAAAATTCTTTTAAGCTTATACAAGCACAAGTACAGCTTAGAAAAGACTTTAAATTAATAAGGAACCAGCAAGCCGAGCTAAAAAAAGCTTTCAAACTCATCGAACAAGACCACGCCCAAATAGCAGAAGATCACGCCCAAATAGCAAAAGATCAGTTACAAATAGCTGTAGATCAAGCAGAAATAAGAAAAGAGCAACAACAAATAAGAGGAAATTTAGAGCGCGTAGAAGAAGGTCACGTAAGTCTTAGCAAAAGTTTTGCTAGCTTAAAGATAAGCTTTAAAGAAATGAGTAAACAGCTTGATGCTATGCTAGAAGAGCGCCTCCTTCATCAACACGATGCAGATCTAAGTGAGAAAGAGATTGAAGAAAAAGCTGCTGTTAAAAGAAACGAGATTACTAAGCAATATATGCAAGATTGGGAGGATGAAATACAACGCGAATATGATGAAAATAAGGCATTAAATTCACAAAGCACTCAAGAATTTGCTGAACAGCTGGAAGATTCTAGCTTGAATGCAGAAGAAATAGCTGCAAGGGGAGAAACATCTTTTCTCTCCACAGCCCAGCAAACGCAAGGAAGTGAAGCCTTAAAAAGTCCCGGATGGTTGGGTGCATTAAAACATAAGATGGGAACATGGAAACATACTGCTTTAAAGGTTACAGAATTTTTTACACGCTCAGCCTGCTTGGCTACTATAGTTTCAGTCGGTTTAACTAGTTTTTTTGCTATAAAGGCTACCTTGGTATAACGGCATGAAAAGAGGCAAAGCTTTCTTTGCCTTTTTTCAAACTTTTGATGGGTGCTTAAATTGTTAAACTTATTTAACTAGAGTTATCGGATAAGAAAACAACTTAAAGCTACTTCAAATCATGCCTTAAACTGTAACCCAACTCATTAACTTTTGTTTTTCCGCAGAAGTAAATTGAATGCAGGGCTTACAGGGTTCATAAGCATAGGCCACTATTCCGCTGATTAGATTGGCAAAAAAATTCCAAGGGCTGCGATGTCGATGGTGTTCGATTTGACAAGAGTTTTTCAATTTATTGTTAACGCTTTCAATGATGCCTCGCTTTCTTAATAAAATCCTATCTACCAGTGACATTAGCTTGTTTTTCATATTTTTTTTAAGCCTAGTAATAATTTCTAAGCCCTTGTCATAGAGCTTGATAATAACTGGTGTGATATATATCCCTTGTCGGCAAACATTTTGCCAAAAATGTTCTTAAAAAGACCGGAGACAGCGAGCCGGTCATCTACATTTCCTGGGGTTAACATATAAGCAAGGATTTCTCCTTTATCATTAATAATTAAATGTAATTTGAATCCATAGAAGTATCCTGTAGAAGTTTTTCCCCTTTTGGCTATTTTTTTAAAAACTAGGAGGGGAGTGGATGCGACGGGTGTGGCATACTGCTAATAGAGTGGAATCAATGAAAGAAATGCCTGTACACTCTTCTAAACAAGCTTGTGAATAAACAAAAGAGGAAACAAGCATGTTTTCATTAAAGTAATGAACTTATTACAGAAAAGGATGCTAGGAAAATATTTTCTCATTGAAGGGATGACTTGTGTCATCCGTCATGGTTGGTGACCCAGGGTCGGCAGTTTTAGTGACCCACCCCCTCGTCACCTTTAGTGACCCACCCTAGCTTGGATTTTTTCTTTACTTCCCGGTTTCTTTATTTTGTTTTTTTGATCTTTTATTGAATTGTTCCATACGATAACTTTTTCCTTCAATCACAAGCTTTGTGGCTCTGTGAATCAAACGATCTAGTGCTGCACTACCTATTAATGGATTGGCAAATATTTCCTGCCACTCTCCAAATTCTCTATTGCTGGTAATAATCGTTGCAGCCTTCTCATATCTTTCACAAATTACTTCATAAAGATCCATTTGACTGGCTTCACTAAGAGATTGTAACCCAAAATCATCTAAAATTAATAAAGGTACTTTAATGACCTGTTGTAGTCTTTTCCTATAGCTGCCATCTCCATGGCCCATAGATATCCAATAAAAAAGCTGGTATGTTCTATAGAAAAGCACCTCATAGCCTTTTCTAATAGCTTCATGGCCTATTGATTGGGCAAGATGACTCTTTCCTACTCCACTGGGGCCGATGATTAGCACGCATTCTTTATTTTCTACAAAATGACATGTCGCTAATTCCTTAAAGGTAGGCTCATAAATCTTTGTGTTAAATGAAAAATCAAAAGTTTCTAATGTCTTATTGACTTGCAGATGGCTTTTTACGAGCTTTTTTGCAAACTGACTTTGATTACGACGATCCATTTCATCCGTAAGCAATATGTCCAAAAACTGAGAATAAGACCATTTTTCTTTTATAGCCTGTTTTAAACGTTCCTGAAGCGTTTCCAACAATTTAGGCAATTTAAGCTTGTTAAGTTTTGCTTTAAGCAAAATCATTTCATCCATACATAGCTCCTTGGGTAAAATATTGTGGGTCTCTAGCGAATTTAAAATACTTTTGCGGTTTATCTAATTTTGTAGATTGCTCTTCAAAGGGCTTTTGATCTAAAGCTTTTTCTAAGATCGCTTTTATGCTGGTATAAGAAATAGTGCCGTAGGTAAGGGCTCGTCTGCAGGCTTTCTCTAATCTAGTAGGG
The DNA here is from genome assembly GCF_000648235.2 of Neochlamydia sp. S13. NCBI lineage: Bacteria > Pseudomonadati > Chlamydiota > Chlamydiia > Parachlamydiales > Parachlamydiaceae > Neochlamydia > Neochlamydia sp. S13. Next base: position 2,146,381 of record NZ_AP017977.1, read on the forward strand.
CTATAGCGTAAGGCAAGCTTTAAAATTAATCTAACCGGCCTCAATTTATCGTGAGAAGGATCATTAAGAAGCTCTTCACTCAACTTTAAGGTAAAAGGGCCTATGGTTTCTGCTTGAGCTAGTAATCCACCTCGGGTGGCATTAAGCACTTCTTCTTGCTGCAAAGGGGCATGTAAATTTGCCCTGACGTAATCATTAGGCTTATATGAACGTAAATGCATAGCAATTTCTTGGCCTGCATGGAAAATTTTAACAGAGCTTTGGCTAGCACAAACTTGTACTTCTTGGCCTATAAAAGCATAGGGAACCGAATACCAAACTTTATCAAAGCGCACTCTCCAGTCTTTTCCTACCATTGTACAATACCATTCCAAAGCATCCCAACGGCAACTTGGAAGGGATTTTAAATGCTCCTTTTCTTCTTCAAAAAGAGCTTGAGGCGTACGATCAACACCCCCAATTTTGCGTTTTTCAGAAACCTCGAAATTCCATTGGTCAAGAGCTTTCTGAAAATCACCTTTAGAAGGCACTTCGATGCCTTTTTGTGCTTGACTTTCTAAGAAAAAGGAAAGGAAATTTCTCTTGATGTATTTTATGTCGTTTTCTACCCCACCTTTATGCTGAGGCTTGTAAGGAATGCAAGGGCTGATGATGAATGCATAGTGTTCTGCTAATTGCTGATAAGTTCTGTTGAGTAAAGGTTCATGCAAAGAAGCTTTTGTTACCCCAGCTTTTAGATTATCGATAACAATTTTTGTAGGTACTCCACCTAGCCATTCAAAAGCATGAATGTGACAGGCTAAAAACGTCTTGGTGCTCTGATCAAAAACAACTTCACGATAGGCTTTGCGTGAGTAGCGGAGCCTTAAAGAAAAGACCCAAGCGCGACGATTTTTACCACTTTCAGGGTCAAAACATAAACCTAGATAACCAAAATCTACTTCCGCACATTCACCGGGAATATGCTGTCTGATCATTATAGGTTGAATTTGTTTAGGAAAATGTTGATGGATGAATCTTCGTACAGTTGATTCACTGCACGTGATGTGCTCTTGAATAAGCTTATGAATGACCACAAAACTATGGTTCTTTGCTAACCAGTCTTTAATTAAAGGTTTAAGAGGATCTAAGCCATGCGATTTTAAAGATTTTTTTAAATCAAAAGCTACGAGAGCCTGGTGAATTTCATTCTCAGAGGGGATAGACCTATCGTTAGATAGCCATCCGGTGTTGTTCGCAACTTTATTGAGATTACGGATAATCGTACGATGAATACCGGTATCGCGATTAATAGAGCGAATGCTTTGCTTCAAGTTTTAATCGAAAAATGACTTGTTGTAATTCTACCATATTTCTCTTCCTTGGCATAAAATCTCCTTTTCGAGACAAGATTAAAAAAGATTGTCCCATGAAGATTTATGCAGTTTAAGAGAAATAAAGAAAAAAAATTTGGTAGCTAGGGTGGGTCACTAAAGGTGACGAGGGGGTGGGTCACTAAAACTGCCGACCCTGGGTCACTAACCATGACGGATGACAAAGGTCTTTTTTCAACTATTTCCTTATCCAATAACTCGCGTTATTTATACGAAGGTCTACCAGCTGAGAAAGCTAACCTATCTCTGCAGGAAGGTTGGCAAGTTGGTTGTTGTTTAAGTAAGGCATTCTAGCTGAGACAACTGGCCGATTTCTGCAGGAAGACTGGTGAGCTGGTTTTGATTTAAGTGCGGCTTACTTGTTTAAAGATAAGATGGCTAAAAGTTTTTTTATTTCATTTTAGCCCACCCCAATTTAAAAAGTACTTACGATCATTCTACAATTGAAAACGCTGCCTTATTTTTTCGGCGATATCTTTCAAAGGATTTTCCGCTAGTTCAAGCGCTTGTAGATAAGACAGCCGCCCGATTTCTGCAGGAAGGCTGGTGAGCTGGTTTTGATTTAATTCAAGCCATTGCAGCTGAGACAATTGACCTATTTCTGCAGGAAGGTTGGTGAGCTGGTTTTGATTTAAGTAAAGCTCTTGCAGCTGAGACAACCGCCCTATTTCTGCAGGCAGGCTGGTGAGATGGTTTTGATTTAAGCCAAGCAGTTGCAGCTTAGACAGCTGCTCAATTTCTGCAGGAAGACTAGTGAGCTGGTTTTGATTTAAGTAAAGCGTTTGCAGCTCAGACAGCTGCCAAATTTCTGTAGGCAGGCTGGTGAGCTGGTTTTGATTTAAGTAAAGCTGTAGCAGCTGAGACAGCTGACCGATTTCTATAGGCAGGCTGGTGAGCTGGTTTTGATTTAATTTAAGCGTTTGCAGCTTAGACAGCTGCCCTATTTCTGCAGGAAGGCTGGTGAGCTGGCTTTGATTTAAGCCAAGCAGTTGCAGCTTAGACAGCCGCCCGACTTCTGCAGGAAGGCTGGTGAGCTGGTTTTGATTTAATTCAAGCCATTGCAGCTGAGACAATTGACCTATTTCTGCAGGAAGGCCGGAGAGCTGGTTTTGACTTAAATCAAGCCCTTGCAGCCGAGAAAGCTGCCCAGTTTCTACAGGCAGAGCGGTGAGCTGGTTTTGATTTAAGCCAAGCGTTTGCAGCTTAGACAGCTGCCCAATTTCTGCAGGCAGACTGGTGAGCTGGTTTTGACTTAATTCAAGCTGTAGGAGCTGAGACAGCTGCCCAATTTCTGTAGGCAGGCTGGTGAGCTGGTTTTGATTTAATTCAAGCTGTAGCAGCTGAGATAACTGGCCTATTTCTGGGGGTAAGTAAGTCAAGCCTGCTCTAGATAAATCTAAAGCCGTAATATTTTTACAATTTTCTTCAATCCAATCTCTAAGAAGCTCCCCTTTTTTTTCTAGAGGCAAGTGCTTAATTTCTTCTCGGCTCAAGTATTCTTCCCCACCAGGAAGCTTTTTCCAAAGTAAAAGGCGATTAATATTTAAGAGATAAGAAGAGTAGTTAGCCAGAGTTAAGCCTCTTTTTTCTTCTGTTTTCTCTTTAAATTCTAAAGTTGAAAGAGACTTGGCTAAAGTAAATATTTGCCTAAAGATTGCATTTACCTTTGCTGCTTCAGAAAGCTTTTCTTCTAGCTTATAAATCCTATCTACAATAAGAGCCTGCTCCTTAACATTTCCTTGAGGAACATGCACTTTACCTATTTGCTTATAAAGAGGGGGCATGACTTCAGAAGCCAGCAGATGATGCCATCTTTTACAGACGCTAAATAAGGAAGGAACTACGCAAGCCTCTAAGATAGGGAGCAACAATTCATTGGGCAAGCTTTCCATAGAGGCCGATGAGATAGGATGCATTTTATTTCCTTGGGTAATAATAACTTTTTCAGCATTTTCATTTTTTAAAGACAATATAAAAAAAAATTAAAAAGCAAGTCAAACGAATTCGTATCCTTATCAATGAAAAACAACTCACAGATAATCTACCTCGCTTTTTTTCAGATAGATTCACGGAAAGGGGGGAGACCTTCCAAGTATTTAGGAGCAGCCACAGGTTTTTGCGATTAAGTGACGCGGCAACTTTGGTGTGGCTAAAAGAATGAGATTGATTCTTTGCCTTATTTGAGAAAAACGGCTTTTTTTGGCGCAATGTTTTAATTCTTTTACCGAATGATGAAATACTATACGCCTAGCTTCTTCCAGTCAAGAAAGGTTGTTTTTCCAGCATAGCAATCTGCAGAAAAAGAGAAAAGCTTCTTGTCGTTACAAATGTGCAGGTTAGTTTAAGCTTGCTTAGTTGCTGGAAGAAAAGTGAATGACTTGTTTAAAGATAAGATGGCTAAAAGTTTTTTATTTCATTTTAGCCCACCCCAATTTAAAAAGTACTTATGGCCATTCTACAATTGAAAACGCTGCCTTATTTTTTCGGCGATATCTTTCAAAGGATTTTCCGCTAGTTCAAGCGTTTGTAGATAAGACAGCCGCCCGATTTCTGCAGGAAGGCTGGTGAGCTGGTTTCGATTTAATTCAAGCGTTTGCAGGGGGAGACCTTTCAAGCATTTAGGAGCAATCACAGGTTTTGGGGATTAAGTGATACGGCAATTTTGGTTTGGCTAAAAGAATGAGATTGATTCTTTGCTTTATTTGAGAAAAACGGCTTTTTTTGGTGCTTTGTTTTAATTCTTCTACCAAATGATGGAATACAGTACGCCCAGCTTCTTCCTATCAAAAAAAGTTGTTCTCCCAGCTATAACACTCTACAGAAAAAGAGAAAAACTTCTTGTCGTTACAAATGCGTAGGTTAGTTTAAGCTTGCTTAGTTGCGGGAAGGAAAGCGTATTACTTGTTTAAAGATAAGATGGCTAAATTTTTTTTATTTCATTTAGCCCACCCCCCATTTAAAAAGTACTTACGGCCATTCTACAATTGAAAACGCTGCCTTATTTTTTCTGCAATATTCTTCAAAGGATTTTCCGCTAATTCAAGCGTTTGCAACTGAGACAGTTGTTCTATTTCTGCAGGAAGGCTGGCGAGCTGGTTTTGGCTTAAGTAAAGCCATGCCAACTGAGACAGTTGCCCAATTTCTGCAGGAAGGCTGGTGAGTTGGTTTTGATTTAAGTCAAGCGCTTCTAGTCGAGACAATTGACCTATTTCTGCAGGAAGACTGGCGAGCTGGTTTTGATTTAAGCAGAAGTATTGCAGCTGAGACAGCTGTCCGATTTCTGCAGGAAGGCTGGTGAGCTGGTTTCGATTTAATTCAAGCCTTTGCAGCTCAGACAGTTTCCCGATTTCTGCAGGCAGGCTGGAGAGCTGGTTTTGATTTAAGTAAAGCGTTCGCAGCTTAAACAATTGCCCGATTTCTTCAGGCAGGCTGGAGAGCTGGTTTTGATTTAATTCAAGCCTTTGCAGCCGAGACAATTGCCCGATTTCTGCAGGCAGGCTGGTGAGCTGGTTTTGATTTAAGTAAAGCTCTTTCAGCTTAGACAGCCGCCCTATTTCTGCAGGAAGACTGGTGAGCTGGTTTTGATTTAAGTCAAGACCTATCAGCTTAGACAGCTGCCCGATTTCTGTAGGCAGAGCGGTAAGCTGGTTTTCTTCTAAGTAAAGCCATGCCAGCTGAGACAGCTGCCCGATTTCTGTAAGAAGGCTGGTGAGCTGGTTTTGATTTAAGTGAAGCCCTTGCAGCTTAGACAGCCGCCCTATTTCTGCAGGAAGACTGGCGAGCTGGTTTTGATTTAAGAAAAGCCCTTGTAGCTCAGACAATTGACCTATCTCTGTAGGCAGAGTGGTGAGCTGGTTTTCTTCTAAGTAAAGCCATTGCAGCTGAGATAGCTGTCGGATTTCTGCAGGAAGGCTGGTAAGCTGGTTTTGGCTTAACTTAAGCTCTTGCAGCTGAGACAATTGGCCTATTTCTGGGGGTAAATAAGCCAAGCCTGCTTTAGATAAATCTAGAGCCGTGATGTTTTTACAATTTTCTTCAATCCAATCTCTAAGAAGCTCTCCTTTTTTTTCTAGAGGCAAGTGCTTAATTTCTTCTTGGTTCAAGTATTCTTCCCCACCAGGAAGTTTTTTCCAAAGTAAAAGACGATTAATATTTAAGAGATAAGAAAAGTAATTAGCCAGCGTTAAGCCTTTTTTTTCTTCTGTTTTCCATTTAAATTCTAAAGTTGAAAGAGACTTGGCTAAAGTAAAGATTTGCCTAAAGATTGCATTGACCTTTGCTGCTTCAGAAAGCTTTTCTTCTAGCTTATAAATCCTATCTACAGTAAGAGCCTGCTCGTTAACATTTCCTTGAGGAACATGCACTTTACCTATTTGCTTATAAAGAGGGGGCATGACTTCAGTAGCCAGCAGATGATGCCATCTTTTACAGACGCTAAATAAGGAAGGAACTACGCAAGCCTCTAAGATAGGGAGCAACAATTCATTGGGCAAGCATTCCATAGATGTCGAAGAGATAGGATGCATTTTATTTTCTTGGGTAGTAATAACTTTTTCAGCATTTTTATTTTTTAAAAACAATATAAAAATTAAAAAAACAAGTCAAACGAATTCGTATCCTTATCACCGCGGGGTATCGGCTAACTTGTTAAGCAAAGAGCAAGCTACCGTGCCTTGTAGGTGATAGCTAGATGTAGAAGATTTTTGCTCAGCTTTGGGCCGGCCAGGCGTAGCATGCTTTTGAGTTGCTATAACTTCAGATTCTATAATCTGTATATATTTAAGTTTTTTTACAAACTTATCTAATTGGCGCTTAGCATCGCTAGGACATGAAAACTCTTGCTGCATGAGCTTAGTAAAGGCTTTAGCTTCTTTTTCACTGTCCTTAAGTTAATGCTTAGATCAAGTACGGTATTCTCTTTGATAGGTCACCTGACTGAAGATGACTACCCATCTTTGTTCAAAGCCTGCATAGCAAGAGGTACTCTCAAAAGCTTGATAGCCTTCTACTATTACTACAGTTTTGTCGTAAGGCACTTCGAATATGAGTTCTTTTACCTCTTTGATTTGCATGGGAACGCGTGTGGCAAATAAGCTTTGTTCTCTTTTAAAGACTTGTAAGGGAGCTGGCTATGGAGGAACGTAAATGACTATTTGTGTAAATGGACAAAACGAAAATATCGCAAATACAATAGACACAAGGTCAAGGCATGTCACTATATAGCGCAGATTGCAAAGTCTTCTCCCCATTTATTCGTTCATTGGAAGCTTGTTTATATACCAACGGTTTAGATAATGAGAGCGGGATGAGTCGAGAGGCTCCCGTCCGGCTCTAAGAGGGGATAGAAGTGAAATTCTCTTACTCTACTCACTCACCAATTGTTTATCAAGCTTTACGACAAGGGCTTAGAAATTATTACTAGGCTTAGAAAGAATATGAAAAACAAGCTAATTTCACTGGTAGATAAGATTTTATTAAGAAAGCGAGGGGATTGAAAGCGTTAAAAATAAATTGAAAAACTCTTGTCAAATCGAACATCCTCGACATCGCAGCGCTTAAAATTTTTTTGCCAATCTAATCAGCGGAATAGTGGCCTATGCTTACGAGCCCTGTAAGCCTCGCATGCAATTTACTCGCACGGAAAAGCAAAAGTTAATGAGTTGGCTTACAGCTTAGGTGTAATTGAAGCAGCCTTAGAGGGTTTTCTTATCCGTTAATCAGCGTTACTTACTCGCCATCCTACTATACTTCTTAAGCTTTCTTTCTTAGGAAAAGCTTTAAAGAATCTTTTCCTGCTTAAAAAAAATGCGAAGGATAAGAAGAAGCTGTTTTTGTTTCTCCAATAAGCTCAAATCTTAAAGTATAAAGGTAATTTAGCCAAATACTTCTCCCTACGGAAAGGATTAAAAACACCCACCTACTTTTTTTGTCCGATTCTAGCTTGCAAAGCTTATGAAGACGCTTAAAGCTAACATTACCTCAGTCTGTGTCTAAGGCTATTCGCCTATTAAGCCTGCTTCTTTTGCCTCTGCCGTGAAAGCCTCTACTTTTAAAAAAGCCCTTCTCGCATCTCCTGTAATGCTCTTTAGAATCCCATTTGTATACCTTAGCGTCCTTCCTAATAGTTCCTTTCATAGAAATCTTTGCTCATCTACTATCTTTTGAATAAGAGTGGAAAAAACACCTTTCCTCTGATTTTCATGACCTTATAGCTAGTAAACAGGTTGGTGGATGATCAAATAGCTTAATCAAAAAATTAATTATAAAATTGCATTAAATCAATCGAGACTTTATGATCCTGACTTTTTAGTATGACATAACCCCCTACTCTACATGAAAAAATATTATACCTATCCTAAAGCTTTATCATTAGCTATCTTCATCTTAACCTCATGCTTTTGTTACACCTATATAAAAGCTGAACACTCTGTGCCGTCAACACTTCCCTATGGTGGTGATGAAGCATTAGATAATAAGGAAATACCACCCACTTTGCCGCCTCTGGCTATTTCTCCCCCAGATTCTTCATCTACTCAAGAGAAGAATGAATCGCCAGAAATTGGCCGCTTTTTTTATCCTAAACTTTTTACTTATCCCCAATCTCATACAGCTGATACTCTACCTGAATTGGCACAGCCTACCGATTCTCTTAACACAGCCAACCAACCAGCCTCGGAACTATTGCCTACTCTTACACAGCCTCCAGAAGCTCAGCCTGCCTCTTTACAGCCCCCAACTATTTCTCCACCCCAGCTCTCCACTACTTCTGAATCTTCCTTTCCCCCGCAGGTCCACCCTTCTTTTACAACTTCTTCGAGTTCTACCGACCTTCCTTCTATGCTCAATCCTACTTCCTCACCAGAACATAAGCGTACGGTTTCCTCGCCAAGCATAGATAACTCTACCTCTAATCATTCAGCAGATTTTAATACTCCTATTCAACCTGCTTTTACCTCAGATTCTTCATCATCCCAAACGCCATCCTTATTTCCTTCTTCTTCTGCCCCCTTATTTCAATCCTCAGCGCCTTCCGCGACCAACCAAGATACTGGCACACACTCTTCTTCTCCTTCTAACTTTAAGCCTCTTACGGCTAGCCATACAAATACCAATGAACCTCCTAAAACTATCCTCATTAATTTCAATAATGTCGCTATTACAGAATATATTCGTTTCATTAGCCGCATTTCTAATAAGAATTTTGTATTCGATGAAAACGATTTACAATTTACTGTTACAATAGTCTCAGAAGAACCCACCACTATTGATAATATTATGACAGCTCTACTGCAAGAGCTACGTATCCACGACCTAGAATTGATCGAGCAAGAAAACACTATCATTATTCATCGCAATAGTAAAGTTGCCGGTATCTCCAAGGTGGTGACCGAGGATGGAAGTGTCCATCAAAGGCAGAGTTTCGACATTATAACTAAGGTTTTTAGACTTAATACGTTAGAAGCAGAACGTGCTGCCTTGATTTTAAAACCTATGATTTCTGCTAATGCTTTAGTGGAAGTACTTAAAGAAACTAATCATCTAATAATTACAGATCTATCCTCGAATATTAGAGAAATCAGCGCTTTACTTAATAGCTTGGACAGCCCACAAAGTGGATTGGTTATCGGCCAATATGTTGTGCGTTCCCAATCGGCAGACGCACTTATTGCACTGGCAGGACGGATTATCCAACCAATTGCCCAAGATCAAAAAATTAACTTTATCTCTCATAAAGCAGCCAATAGTATTTTCATCGTAGGAAGCCCTTATCTCGTGGAACGCACTCTATCTATCTTGAAATATCTTGATCAGACAGGAGCCACAACACAAATAATTAACCCCAAAGATCTTAATTTTGGTACAAAACAGCAGACAGGTCAATGGATTTTGGACAAAAATGGTAACTGGCAATTTATTCCTGAAGCAGCTGTGAATGGTAGTGGACCTCCTAAAGGTAATTGGAAAATTGATGAACAAGGCAACTGGTACTTTGAGCCCGGTGAGCCTATTCCCAATGGAAAAGGACCTGATGGTAAGTGGGTTTTAGATAAAGATGGTAACTGGGTTTTTCAGCTCAATCCTGGCAAGCCTATTTCACCCCAAAAAGTTCAGCGTAAAGAAAGAATTGATGCTGAACTACCTGTAGGCCACATTGAAAGAACTCAATTTTCTATTTATAAGTTGCAATACCGTAAAGGAGAGCAAATTGCTAAGGCTCTAGCTAGGATTGCTGAAAGCCTCACAGTCTCTGGAGCCGGAACCAATACGGACCTCTTAGCTTCTATTAATAGCGTTCAATGGATTGAATCCTCAAACTCGCTTATATTTACGGGAACAAGCGATGCTATTGATAAGATGAGAGAGCTCTTAGGCGACATTGATGTCCCTCTCCGCCAGGTTCTCCTTGAAATGCTTATTTTAGAAACAGACATCACCGATTCCTTAAACTTCTCTACTAATGTAGCTTCCAACTTTGGTGGAGGCAATACTTCTGGTGCGGAAGCTTTCTTATCGGGAGCCTCTACTCTACCGGCGGGGATGGCTTCATCAGGTCTTGGTTTAATTCCTAATGCTGCTGCCCAAGCTACAAGCGTAAGCGGTTTTGTACTAGGAGTTATTGGGCAGACCATCACTCATAATGGAAAAGAATATGCGACCTTAGGAGGCCTTGTAAAAGCTTTAACACAAAGGTCTATGTCACGCATTATCATGAATCCTAAAATTCTTACCGAAGATAACTCACCAGCAGAAGTTTTTGTAGGCCTCAACACGCAGTTTCCTACGCAATCTATTGCTAACAACTTAGGTACTATTTTAACACAGAATTTCGAGTTTCGAGATGTCGGCACTAATTTAAAGGTTACCCCCATCATTGGCAGTAATGATATTGTTACTTTGGAAATTCAAGAAGAAGTTAGCTCCATTGTTTCTGGAGGAATTTCGAGCAGCTCAACTGCAACTAGCCAGATAGTGGGCCCTACTACTAAAATTAACAGGACCACAACAAAAGTACATGTTCCCAATAAGTTTTTCTTAATCTTAAGTGGAATGGTAAGCGATACGGACGAAAGAAACCGTACTCAAGTTCCCTGCTTAGGATCCATTCCTGTTTTAGGAGCAGCTTTTAGTGATAAGCAAGTTAAAAATACAAAGCAAAATTTAATGATTTTTATTCATCCTATCATCTTAGATACTGAAGAAGAAATTGACAACATCACTAGACATCAGCAAAATATCTATCGTGTCAAGAGCCGGCGCCCTAAGGAATGGGTTTGCGAAACTGATGAAGCGATGGATTTCTTTAATATTATTAATACAGAAAATTCGGATGGCAGTGAAGATCGTTACTAATCTATTTATAGGTTCACTATGCCTATGCTTAGTAGCTTGCTCTTTTAAAGAAGCTGGTCAACTTGAACCAAATATTCAATTTGCTGCGCCTGTGCATGTTATAGAAAATCTTCCCTCCGCTTTTCCTGATTTAACTTCTGAAGAGCTGCAAGAAGATTGGGCTAAAGAACTTCTTATAGCTAACAAGTTTGCTCGGGAAAATGACCTTTATCGCGCTATTACTAGCTATAAACGTGCTTTGATTCTTATTCCTTCCAACCAGCTCTATCGAAAACAGCAGATAGAATATGATATTATTTTAAGCTATTATTTAGGTGAAAAATATCAAGAAGCTGTAGAGGCTTTTGAGGCTAGTAGCTTGACTAATATCTCAGCTCAATTTCTAGCTTTTGAGAATCTTCTTCAAATTCTTTATGATGCTTATTCAAGAGCAGGCCAACCAGCTAAAGCTGAAAAAGTTTTTGCTCTCCTTGAAAAAGTTCGCCCTAAAGTCGCAGAGAATCTCCAACATGCTGAAGATGTCCTTCATGCCAGTTTTTCGGCACTTCACAGTCCATGCTTAGGCTCTAATGAGAATTTATCCTATTTTCTCACTACTTATAACCAACATGCGAAGTCAGTCAGACATGCTAAGACACTTAATGCTCTGCTTCCTGGAGTGGGTTATTACTATTTGGGACAAAAAAATACAGCTATTACCGCCTTCTTAGTCAATTCGCTTTTTATCGCTACCGCTTACTACTTCTTTGATCATGGGAATTGGGCCGCAGGAGCTATTACTACAAGTCTTGAAATGGGATGGTACATAGGAGGAATTAATGGTGCAGGCCTAGGAGCAAAAGAATTTAATGAACATTTATACAAAACATTAGCTAAAGATTATATGATCAAAAATCATCTTTTTCCTGTATTAACTTTTCAGACTTCCTTCTAAATGCCTATACGTATAGCCCTCAACCTCTTCACTCTCTTTCCTCTTGTTCTAATCTCTTTTTGCCTTAGGGCAGAGCCTTGGGGGAAAGATGCCGATTTAGCCCACCTTAAGCCCGCTTCTTTGCAAGACCAGCCTTATTGCTGTACCACCCCCCTGATGGGCCCTGTCGCCGAAAGCCTCATTGGCTTTCATCAAACAATAATTACACCTATTGATGGCCCTCGCAGTAACTATTTACCTAGCAGCTCACAATATACGCTGGATGCTATGCGCAAGTATGGCTTTTTTGTCGGTTTTAGCATGGGCTGTGATCGGTTAATGCGTGAGAATGATGATCCATGGGTTTACTCTAAAGTTACTGACCGGCAAGGCTATCTTTTAAAATACAATCCTGTCCCATAATTTTTTTAAAGCCTCATCTTTCACAAGCCCTTGTTCAATACCCTTTTTGGCAGAGAGCTACATCTATAAGCGGTTATTCGCACTAAAACATTAAAAATGCTATACTCAATGCTTTCAACTTATCAATTTCCCATTAGTATGCTTAATCGCCTTAATTATGGACTTCCTGTAGTGGCCAGCCTGCCTTTTTTAGAGGAGTATAGAAGAATTAATGCTCAGCTAATTTTTTTATTAAACCTTCGTAATAGGACTAGCTATCTACTTTCCCTAGCTGCTACTTCTTCTTTGTTAGGTATTTGATATGCCACTACCTAGTGTTCTTAAACCCTTCCAGGAGAAAGGAGAGAAGCTCTTACAAACAGGAAAGGTTAAAGAAGTAGAGTTTTCAGGAGAAACCTATCAAGTTAAAGTAGTGGATGAAAAAAATCCTCAAGGCGTGTGGTCCTTTCTTCAATTTGATAAGGTCAACCGTTTAAAGGATGCTTTTTGCTCCTGTGAGGAAAGCGGAGATGTGGCCGCCTGCCCCCATTTAGCTGCCGCCTATCTATATATTTTTAACAAGAGCCGCCAACCTCTTCATAAGCGCTTTGAAAAGTCTCTTTGGAATAAGCTGTGTTATCTTTGTGCTGAACAGATGAAATTTGAGGAAGTAAAGTTTAGACCTTCTTCCAAGGGGATTTACACCATCTATGCCAATCGACAACAAATTTTTTTAGTCCAAAGCACTACAAAAGCTACTGCCGCTCAATTAAAACATCTGCTTTTTAATCGCTATAAAGAAACGGAAGAAACTTCTTTAAAATTTTCCAATCTATCGCCCGAAGAGATTCGTCGTTGGAAAGAAGGTCGTCCCAGTCCTATGCTAAGCTATGCACTCTCTTTTTGGAATGACTTGGCAAAGTGGCTGATGTCTCTGCAAGAAGCTGGGGAAACCTATCAAATAGATTTTAGTTATACGCCCCAAGGTATCCCTAATTACATGAGTGTAAAATTTCCTACTCTCTACTGCAAATTTTATATTCCCCACACGCATTTGCCTTTGATTATCCCTGCTTTAGCTACCGTTCATTCGCCTTTGCGTTTGTATCCACTGAAAGCTGACCCTAATATTAAAATAACTTATGATAAAGCACATGCTTGCTTTCTAATTGACTCGAGTAAAACCCCTCCCCCTATTGCCAGCTCCCCCTCTCTTTCTCAAAGCTTTCAATTAGGAAGTTGGCTACTGGTACCTTTTAAAGGATTTTATCCTTTAGATCCTTTAGGCTTATTAAGCTCTAAAGTGATTAGCCAGGCTCATCTAGCACAAGTACTTGATGAAAATTTAGCTTTCATCAAAGAACATTTACAAGGCTGTATTATTCATGAAGGGAGCTTTAAAGCTTCCTATGTGATTGCTTTTGATGAACAATGGAACCTTCATATTCAGTGTTACGTTCACTGCCCTGGAGATCTTAGCAAGCCTATGTCCCAGCTTTTTGATTCATGGGCTTATCTAGAAGAGGAGGGCTTTTACAAGCTAGAAGGCCTGCGATTTAAAGAAGCGAAAACCCTAGTTCCTGCCGAAAAAGTGGGAGAATTTGTCCAGCAGCATCGTACGTGGCTAAATACTCACAAAGGATTTGAAACACACGTAGCGAGCTTAGAGGCATTACTAAACTATAAAATGGATATAGAAAAAGGGTTGCTTTCTTTTCAACGTACAGTAGCTACCCAAGAGCAAACTTTGAAAACTAAGGATTTTGGCGCTTGGATTTACATCGAGAGCCAAGGGTTTTATGCTAAAAATACTACGCCTGTAAGCCTTCCCTTGCGCCCTGGGTCTTTCTTAAATCCTGATCAAATTCCTATGTTTATCAGAAATAATCGTGAGGAGCTAAAAGTTATTCCGGGCTTTTTTAGTGAAAAGCAACCTATTGTCCATGCAGGATTAGTGATAAAATTAACTAAAGACGAGCACATCCTTGTTATTCCCACCTTTGATCTATTATCAGAATACACCCTTAAAGAAGTTTATTTTTTTGACGAATTTACTTATGTAGAGGGAGAAGGTTTTGCTGAACTCCCTTTAACTTGTCGCTTACCCCTAGCTTATCAGAAGGTAGTGGAAATAAAACCTGAGCATCATCTATTTTTTTTAGAGCAGGAGCTCAAAAACTTAAAGCCATTTATAAAAAGCCTTGACCCACGCCTTACACCTCCTAAAGAGCTTGAGCTTACCGTAAGCACTATTTCTAAATCAGATTTTAATACACGCGGGTGGTACACGGTTAACTTAGAGTACACCTCCAAAGAGGGTGCTGTTCCTATTGCAGAGCTATGGACAGCTTCAAAAAAAAATCAGCGCTTTAAATTTACAGAAGCTGGGTTAATTGATTTTGAAGACAAACGCTATGATTGGTTGAAGCTTCTTGCAAAAAAACGCTTGGATAAACGTCATAATCTCCTAACCCTTTCTACGATTGAACTGATTCGTTTGAATGCCTTAGATCCTATAAAAGAAGGAAAAAAAGAAAAAAATTACAATCACTCCTCTTCTTTCAATCTTTTAAAAGAGCTTATAGAATTTAAAATTCCTGCCGAACCTAATATATTAGGTCTAAGTTGTGACCTAAGGTCCTATCAACAAAAGGGTCTCCATTGGCTATGGTTTCTTTATCAGCAGGGGCTGTCAGGACTACTTTGCGACGATATGGGACTAGGTAAAACCCACCAAGCGATGGCCCTAATCGCAGCTATTATCAATCATGGCGAAAAGCAAAAACAAAAGGGTAACAGCTATTTTTTAATCATCTGCCCCACCTCCGTCATTTACCATTGGCAGGATAAGCTTGCGCAGTACTTGCCTAAATTACGTGTTTCTACCTTTTATGGTACTCATCGCAGCCTGGATGAATTTCAGGAGCATTATGATATTCTCTTAACTTCTTATGGTGTGTGGCGAATTGAACACCAATTGCTTTCTAAAATATCCTTTGAATTAGCAATTTTTGATGAAATTCAAATTGCAAAAAATTATAGGAGTCGTCTTTACGCCACGTTAGCCCACGTTAATGCCCACATGCGCCTTGGGCTCACAGGTACTCCTATAGAAAACCATCTACGTGAGTTAAAATCTTTATTTGATTTGGTTTTACCTACTTATATGCCTGGTGAAAAAGATTATCGCGAGTATTTTGTTAAACCTATCGATAAAAAGCAGGATTTAAAGCGTAAAGCTCTCTTATCACGATTGATAAATCCCTTCGTGCTACGACGGAAGAAAGAAAATGTTCTTAACGATCTACCAGAAAAAACTGAAGAGATCTCCCATTGCGGACTAACAGAATCTCAAGCTATTCTCTACAATAATGTTGTGGAACAATCGCGACAGGTGGTGCTGGATAAACTTACCCATGGGAGTCAGCCTATCCCTTACCTACATATATTTGCTATTCTTTCGTATTTAAAACAAATCTGCGATCATCCGGCCTGCTATCTAAAAACCCCCTCTGAATATAAGCTTTACCAAGCTGGCAAATGGGATCTTTTCATCGAGCTATTGAAAGAAGCCCGTGAAAGCCACCAGAAAGTTGTGGTATTCTCTCAATATTTGAACATGCTGGATATCATTCAAAAATATCTAGAAGAGCGCCACATTGGCTTTGCTGCTATTCGGGGTTCAACGATTAATCGGGGAGAGCAACTTAAACGCTTTAATGAAGACCCACAGTGTGAAGTTTTTCTAGGTTCTTTGCAAGCTGCGGGATTAGGAGTAGAGCTAACCGCTGCCTCTGTTGTTATCCATTATGATCGATGGTGGAATGCCGCCCGGGAAAATCAGGCGACAGACCGCGTTCATCGTAGTGGCCAAACTAGAGGAGTTCAAGTTTTCAAATTGGTGACTAAGGGCACTTTTGAAGAAAAGATCGACAAGATGATTACTAGAAAAGGAAAACTCCTGGAAGATATTGTAGGAGTGGATGATCATCGGCTTTTAAAGCAATTTAACCGTGATGAAATTATAGAGCTTCTTCAAAATGTTACTCCTACCTCTTTGCAAGAAAATTAAATTTCTTCTAAAGAAAAATAGAAGAATGGGCTTTTTTAAATGTACAGGTAGTCCACTTAACTTAAAATTTTTCTTGCTTCTTTTAGCTTTCTTCAACATCTTTTACTTTAAAAAAGCCTAAAAAAGCCAGCAAATGAACCCTTGCTCTTCTATCTCTCTTGCATAAGTGCCTAGTGAAATCCTAGTTCCTATTTTAAGGGCTTGCCATACTTTAGCTAAGCATTACCTTAAGGGCGGTGAAAAAGAAGCCAATGCCTTTATTAAGCTCATGCAGCAAGAATTTTCATGTCCAAACGATGCTAAGCATCTATGAGATAAGTTTGTAAAAAAAACTTAAATATATACAGATTATAGAATTTGAAGTTATAGCAACTCAAAAGCATGTTACGTCTGGTCGGCCCAAAGGTGAGCAAAAACCTTCCTAGCTATCACCTACAAAGCACAGTAACTTGCTCTTTGCTTAACAAGTAAGCCTATACCCTCCCTTTGATAAGGATACGAATTCGTTTGACTTGCTTTTTTAATTTTTATACATTGTCTTTAAATAATAAAAATGCTGAAAAAGTCATCATTACCCAAGAAAATAAAATGCATCCTCTCTCTTCGACATCTATTGAAAGCTTGCCCAATGAATTGCTACTCCCTATCTTAGAGGCTTGCGCAGTTCCTTCCTTATTTAGCGTCTGTAAAAGATGGCATCATCTGCTGGCTACTGAAATCATGCCCCCTCTTTATAAGCAAATAGGTAAAGTGCATGTTCCTCAAGAAAATGTTAAGGAGCAGGCTCTTATTGTAGATAGGATTTATAAGCTAGAAGAAAAGCTTTCTGAAGCAGCAAAGGTAAATGCAGTCTTTAGGCAAATCTTTACTTTAGCCAAATCTCTTTCAACTTTAGAATTTAAATGGAAAACAGAAGAAAAAAGAGGCTTAACGCTGGCTAATTACGCTTCTTATCTCTTAAACATTAATCGCCTTTTGCTTTGGAAAAAACTTCCTGGGGGGGAAGAATACTTGAGCCGAGAAGAAATTAAGCACTTGCTTCTAGAAAAAAAAGGAGAGCTTCTTAAAGATTGGATTGAAGAAAATTGTAAAAATATTACGGCTTTGGATTTATCTAGAGCAGGCTTGACTTATTTACCCTCAGAAATAGGCCAATTGTCCCAGCTGCAATATCTTTACTTAGATCAAAACCAGCTCACCAGTCTGCCTGCAGAAATCGGGCAACTGTCTCAGCTGAGACGGCTTCAATTAGATCAAAACCAGCTCACCAGTCTGCCTGCAGAAATCGGGCAACTGTCTCAGCTGCAATGGCTTCAATTAAATCAAAACCAGCTCACCGCTCTGCCTGCAGAAATCGGGCAATTGTCTAAGCTGCACACGCTTGAATTAAATCAAAACCAGCTCACCACTTTGCCTGCAGAAATTGGGCGGCTGTCCCAGCTGGAACGGCTTGAATTAAGAGAAAACCAGCTCACCGCTCTACTTACAGAAATCGGGCAATTGTCTAAGCTGCACGCGCTTGACTTAAGAGAAAACCAGCTCACCGCTCTGCCTGCAGAAATTGGGCAGCTGCCTCAACTACGAACGCTTTACTTAAATCAAAACCAGCTCACCGCTCTGCCTACAGAAATCGGGCAGCTGTCTGAGCTGCTCGAGCTTTACTTAAATCAAAACCAGCTCACCGCTCTGCCTACAGAAATCGGGCAGCTGTCTGAGCTGCTCGAGCTTTACTTAAATCACAACCAGCTCACCGCTCTGCCTGCAGAAATAGGACAGATGTCTCAGCTACAAGGGCTTTACTTAAATCGAAACCAGCTCACCGCTCTGCCTGCAGAAATAGGGCAGCTGTCTGAGCTGCTCGAGCTTTACTTAAATCACAACCAGCTCACCGCTTTGCCTGCAGAAATCGGGCAGATGTCACAGCTGCTAAAGCTTTACTTAAATCACAACCAGCTCACCGTTTTGCCTGCAGAAATCGGGCAGATGTCTAAGCTGCAAACGCTTTGCTTAAAGCAAAACCAGCTCACCGCTCTGCCTGCCGAAATTGGGCAGCTGTCTAAGCTGCAAACGCTTTACTTAAAGCAAAACCAGCTCACCGCTCTGCCTGCCGAAATTGGGCAGCTGTCTAAGCTGCAAACGCTTTACTTAAAGCAAAACCAGCTCACCAGTCTGCCTGCCGAAATTGGGCAGCTGTCTCAGCTAAAAGGGCTTTACTTAAATCAAAACCAACTCATCGCTCTGCCTGCAGAAATCGGGCAGCTGTCTAATCTGCTACAGCTTAACTTAAAGCAAAACCAGCTCACCGCTCTGCCTCCAGAAATTGGGCAAATGTCTGAGCTGCAAGAGCTTGACTTAGATCAAAACCAGCTCACCGCTCTGCCTCCAGAAATTGGGCAATTGTCTGAGCTGCAATATCTTCACTTAAATCAAAACCAGCTCACCACTCTGCCTGCAGAAATAGATCAATTGTCTCAGCTGCAAGAGCTTGACTTAAGTCAAAACCACCTCACCGCTCTGCTTGCAGAAATCGGGCAGTTGTCTGAGCTGCAAATTCTTGATTTAAGAGAAAACCAGCTCACTGCTCTGCCTGCAGAAATAGGTCTATTGTCTCAGCTGCAAAGGCTTAAATTAAATCAAAACCAACTCACCGTTCTGCCTGCAGAAATCGGGCAGCTATCCAACCTGAAAAAGCTTTACTTAAATCTAAACCAGCTCACCGTTCTGCCTGCAGAAATCGGACGGTTGTCTCGGCTGAAAAAGCTTGGATTAGCGGAAAATCCTTTGAAAGATATTCCAGAAAGAATAAGGCAACGTTTTCAATTGTAGAACGGTAAGTACTTTTAAGATTTGGGTAGGCTAAATGAAATAAAAAACTTTTAGCCCTCTTACTTTAAACAAGTCATCCGCTTTCCTTCCCGCAACTAAGCAAACTTAGACTAACCTTCACATTTATAAGGACAAGAAGTTTTTCTCTTTTTCTACAGAGTGTTATAGCTGGGAGAACAACCTTTCTTGACAGGAAGAAGCTAGGCGTATATTTCATCATGCGGTAGAAGAAGTAAAACATTGAGCTAAAAAGAGCTGTTTTTCTCAAATAAAGCAAAGAATCAATCTCTTTCTTTTAGCCAGATCAAAATTGCCGTGTCGCTTAATCGCCAAGACCTGTGGCTGCTCCTAAATGCTTGGGGGGCCCCCTTTCCTTAAATCTATCTAAAATAAAAGCGCTAGTAGATTATTTGTGAGTTGTTTTTTATTGTTAAGGATACGAATTGTTTTGACTTGCTTTTTTAATTTTTTATATTGTCTTTAAAAAATGAAAATGCTGAAAAAGTTATCACTAGCCAAGGAAATAAAATGCATCCTATCTCTCCGGCACCTATTGAAAGCTTACCCAATGAATTGCTACTCCCTATCTTAGAAGCTTGCGTAGTTCCTTCCTTATTTAGCGTCTGTAAAAGATGGCATCATCTGCTGGCTACTGAAGTCATGCCCCCTCTTTATAAGCAAATAGGTAAAGTGCATGTTCCTCAAGGAAATGTTAAGGAGCAGGCTTTCATTGTAGATAGGATTTATAAGCTAGAAGAAAAGCTTTCTGAAGCAGCAAAGGTAAATGCAATCTTTAGGCAAATCTTTACTTTAGCCAAGTCTCTTTCAGCTTTAGAATTTAAAGTGCAAATAGAAGAAAAGAGGTATCTTACTCTGGCTAACTACTCTTCTTATCTCTTAAATATTAATCGCCTTTTACTTTGGAAAAAACTTCCTGGTGGGGAAGAATACTTGAGCCGAGAAGAAATTAAGCACTTGCCTCTAGAGAAAAAAGGAGAGCTTCTTAGAGATTGGATTGAAGAAAATTGTAAAAACATCACAATTTTAGATTTATCTAGAGTAGGCTTGACTTATTTACCCCCAGAAATATGCCAGTTATCTCAGCTGCAAGAGCTTAATTTAAGCCAAAACCAGCTCACCGCTCTGCCTGCAGGAATAAGCCAGTTATCTCAGCTGCAGGAGTTTAACTTACATAAAAATCAGCTCACCGCCCTTCCGGCAGAGATAGGGCAGTTGTCTCAGCTGCAATGGCTTGACTTAAGCCAAAACCAGCTCACCTCCCTTCCGGTAGAGATAGGGCAGCTATTACAGCTACAAGAGCTTGACTTACATAGAAATCAGCTCACCTCCCTTCCGGCAGAGATAGGGCAGCTACCAGAGCTCCGAGTGCTTTACTTAAAAAATAACCAGCTTATCACTCTTCCGGCAGAGATAGGGCAGCTATCGCAGCTGGGAACGCTTGAATTAGACAGCAACCAGCTCACCACTCTTCCAACCGAGATAAGGCAGATGTCTCAGCTTAAATTGCTTTACTTAGATAACAACCAGCTTACCACTCTTCCTGCAGAGATAGGGCAGCTGTCTCAGCTGCAAGTGCTTGACTTAAATCAAAACCAGCTCACCGCTCTGCCTACAGAAATTGGTCAGCTGTCTCAACTACGAGTGCTTAAATTAGGCCAAAACCAGCTAAACACACTTCCTACAGAAATCGGGCAGCTGCCTCAGCTGCAAACGCTTGAATTAGCAGAAAATCCTTTGAAAGATATCGCCAAAAAAATAAGGCAGCGTTTTCAATTGTAGAATGGTCTTAAGTACTTTTAAATTGAAGTAAACTAAAATGAATAACAAACTTTTAGCTATCTTATCTTTAAACAAGTAATCCGCTTTCCTTCCGGCAACTAAGTAAGCTTAAACTAACCTACACATTTATAACAGCAAGAAGTTTTTCTCTTTTTCCGCAGATTGCTAGGCTGGGAGAACAGCCTTTCTTGACAGGAAGAAGCTAGGCGTATTGTATTCCATCATGCGGCAGAAGAATTAAAACAAGGCGCCAAAAAGAGCCGTTTTTCTCAAATAAAGCAAAGAATCAATCTCATTCTTTTAGCCGCACCAAAATTGCCGCATCACTTAATCGCCAAAACCTGTGGCTGCTCCTGAATGCTTGGAAGGTCTCCGCCCTTTCCTTGAATCTAGCTGAAAAAAAGCGAGGTAGATTATCTGTGAGGGGTTTTTCAGTGATAAGGATACGAATTCGTTTGACTTGCTTTTTTAATTTATTTACATTGTCTTTAATAAATAAAATGCTGAAAAGTCATCACTACCCAAGGAAATAAAATGCATCCTATCTCTTCGGCATCTATTGAAAGCTTACCCAATGAATTGCTGCTCCCTATCTTAGAGGCTTGCGCAGCTCCTTTCTTATTTAGTGTCTGTAAAAGATGGCATCATCTGCTGGCTACTGAAGTCATGCCCCCTCTTTATAGACAAATAGGTAAAGTGCATGTTCCCCAAGGAAATGTTAAGGAGCAGGCTCTCATTGTAGATAGGATTTATAAGCTAGAAGAAAAGCTTTCTGAAACAGCAAAGGTAAATGCAATCTTTAGGCACATCTTTACTTTAGCCAAGTCTCTTTCAACTTTAGAATTTAAAGTGCAAATAGAAGAAAAGAGGTATTTTACTCTGGCTAAGTACTTTTCTTATCTCTTAAATATTAATCGTCTTTTGCTTTGGAAAAAACTTCCTGGTGGGGAAGAATACTTGAGCCGAGAAGAAATTAAGCACTTGCCTCTAGAGAAAAAAGAAGAGCTACTTAGAGATTGGATTGAAGAAAATTGTAAAAACATCACAGTTTTAGCTTTATCTAACGCAGGCTTGACTTATTTACCTCCAGAAATAGGCCAGTTATCTCAGCTGCAAGAGCTTGATTTAAGCCAAAACCAGCTCACCAGCCTTCCTGCAGAAATCGGTCAATTGTCTCAGCTGCAAGTGCTTCACTTAAATCAAAACCAGCTCACCGCTCTACCCTCAGAAATAGGCCAATTGTCTCAGCTGCAATATCTTTACTTAGATCAAAACCAACTCACCACTCTGCCTGCAGAAATCGGGCAGTTATCTGAGCTACAAGTTCTTGGCTTAGGAGAAAACGAGCTCACCAACCTGCTTACAGAAATCGGTCGGCTACCTCAGCTGCGACATCTTTTCTTAAATCAAAACCAGCTCACCGCTCTGCCTGCAGAAATCGGGCACTTGTCTAAGCTGCACACGCTTGAATTAAATCAAAACCAGCTCACCACTTTGCCTGCAGAAATTGGGCGGCTGTCCCAGCTGGAACGGCTTGAATTAAGAGAAAACCAGCTCACCGCTCTACTTACAGAAATCGGGCAATTGTCTAAGCTGCACACGCTTGACTTAAGAGAAAACCAGCTCACCACTTTGCCTGCAGAAATTGAGCGGCTGTCTCAGCTGGAATGGTTTAACTTAAATCAAAACCAGCTCACCACTTTGCCTGCAGAAATTGGGCGGCTGTCCCAGCTGGAACGGCTTGAATTAAATCAAAACCAGCTCACCAGCCTGCCTACAGAAATCGGGCAGCTGTCTAAGCTGCAATATCTTTTCTTAAATCAAAACCAACTCACCAGCCTTCCCGCAGAAATAGGTCCATTGTCTCAGCTACAATTGCTTTACTTAAATCAAAACCAGCTCACCGCTCTGCCTGTAGAAATTGGGCAGCTGTCTAAGCTGCAAACCCTTGAATTAGCAGAAAATCCTTTGAAGGATATTGCAGAAAAAATAAGGCAGCGTTTTCAATTGTAGAATGGCCATAAGTATTTGTTAAATTGGTGGTGAGCTAAAATGAAATAAAAAAATTTTAGCCATCTTATCTTTAAACAAGTAATCCGCTTTCCTTCCAGCAACTAAGCAAGCTTAAACTAACCTACACATTTATAACGACAAGAAGTCTCTCTCTTTTTCTGCAGAGTGTTACGGCTGGGAGGACAACTTTTCTTAACAGGAAGAAACTGGTGTATTGTATTCCATCATTCGATAGAAGAATTAAAAACATTTGCGCCAAAAAGAGCCTTTTTTCTCAAATAAGACAAAGAATCAATCTCATTCTTTTAGCCAAACCAAAATTGCCGCTTCACTTAATCGCCAGAACCTGTGGCTACTCCTAAATGCTTAGAAGGTGTCCCCTCTTTTCTTGAATCTATCTGAAAAGAAAGCCCTGTTAGATCATCTAGAATTGGTTTTCCCTTGGTAAAGATACGAATTCGTTTGACTTGCTTTTTTAATTTTTTATAATGTCTTTAATAAATAAAACTGCTTCTTGGCAGAAAAGGGCTTAAAGTTTCTATCGGCTACTTCTGGATATTTTCTTGGCCTACCTCTAATGTTCTTGGTAGAATTTAAAGGAATATCGATAGGCCAAAAGCTATGATTTTCAGGAATTTGAGCCACAAAGGTTAGCTGCCTTTTATCTAATTCTCCCAATAACTCTCGTTTTTCTCCATAACCGGCATCATAAGCAAGCGCTTCATAGGGAAAATCTTTCTTAAGAATATCATCTAAAAGTTGTAAAGCAAGCTGCCATTTCTTTAAAAACTTGTATCTTGCCTTAGGAACTTTGGCTACCTGCATTCTTTTTTTGCTTTTTGTCCAAGATTGGGGGAGGAATAATTCACCTAGGATAGGAAAATGCTCTTTACCTTTTTCACAGTAATGCCATGTGACGATTGATTGACAATTGGCAATTTTTCCTAAAGCTCCGCAGTACTGCCTAGCTACCCCTACCGAGAACTTTCCCTTTTTGGGTAAAGAAGTGTCGTCTAGAACAAGTACTCCTTTTTTAACCCCCATGCTTTGAGCCATATGCTTAGCTAATTGTTGCTGTAGCGCTGCATAATCCCAAGGACTTTGATTGACAAATTGTTGAATAGCTTGTTCATTTCCTCCAGGAAGTCTTTTTGCCATAGGCTCGATAGATTTCCTTTCCCCCTCCAATATTAATCCTGCTATGTACAATCTGCACCAGTGAACTCTTTCTGATCTTCCTAAGTTGGCTTTAAAAACATTAATCCATTCATTAAGTTGTTCGCGGATGGAATTTAATTGCTCTAGGTCCATTGCCCCCTCCTTAATTAATAAAACTTACTTACATTATTATCAGAAAGGCACTTAACGAGGTAGTACTACTTAGTCCATCCGGTACCCTCACGATAAATGCCAGCTCTTTTTGCATCGGCAATTGAGAATATTTCTGTCCAAGTGTCTCCCGTGTCAGTTCTTTTCCCCTGAAGAATACACTGGGTATCATCGGACTTTGGATCCTTGCTTATAGAATGACCTGCTTGCCGAATAAGCTGATTCATCATGAACGCGGACATCTCGACTTTGCCTTGGACGTAGTACATTCCACCGTTTAAGGCATCCAAGGGATTGATATTGGTGGCTTTTGCTTTTGTATGATGGTAAAGATCCCTTCAGGACCTAAACGTTGGTAATGCTTAGTTCTCAGGAGAGTCGACAAGAACACGAACTTCTTGGATGTCATCGATCAGCATTTTTATAGGCGGGTTATATGCTAATTGTGTCATAAATCCTCCGTTATGATTTAATTGACACGAAAAATATACCACTTAGTTCACTTTGCACAACAAAAAGTACCTAATAAATCAAAAAACATTGCATTTTATAAAAAAAATAGTACACTTGACCCTAAAAAGGATGGGGCTAGCTTTATGGATTTAGACGAATACCTATTTCGTAAAAGGATTTCTCAGACAGATTTTGCCAAAGATTTAGGCATCTCGCGGACTCATTTAGGAGAAATTCTGCGCGGTAGGCGCTCGCCTAGTGTAAAGCTAGCCAAAAAAATTGAAGAGTTAACCAAAGGTGAAGTGACCAAAGAGGAGGCTATATTTCCCAAGGGCAGGGAGTCATAATGCGTCTAGAAGAACTACAGAAATTAGTTGCAAAAGGCGAATCTGAGAACCTGGAGTTTAAAAAGACAACGGGACAGCGTTCAGAAGCTGCTAAAACAGTATGCGCAATGCTTAATGGTCTAGGCGGGTTTTTGCTCTTTGGAGTTTCCGATAAAGGGGAAATAGCAGGCCAACAAGTAACAGCAAAGACACTCGAAGATATTGCTCAAGAGTTACGCAAGATCGAACCACCCGCTTTTCCTGAAATCGAAACTGTAGCTATTGGAAGCGACAAAGCAGTCATTCTCGTTAGGGTATCTGGAAAATTAGGTACTTATTGCTATGATGGCAGGCCCTATCTTCGGCATGGCCCTACAACTCAAATTATGCCTCGTGGGGAATATGAAAAGCGTGTTTTAGATAAATTTCATGCGTATCGGCGGTGGGAAAATGAGTTGACACCAGAGTGGATAACTATACAAGATTTAGATGAGGAAGAAATTCAATCCACCCTACAAAACGCGGTTAAACTGGGTCGCATGAAAAATCCCTCGTACACTGACCCTGAATCAATTTTAAGAGGATTAGGACTTTTCGATGCTCGACGTCTTATCAACGCTGCTGTAGTCCTATACGGAAAAAGCGAAAGGTTATTCTCAAACTATCCACAGCTATCAATAAGGCTCGCTCGTTTCAGAGGCTCTGACCGATTGACTGGGTTTATGGATAATCGTGATTATTGGGGGAATGCATTCGATCTTTTAAGAAGAGGCGAATTATTCTTGCTTGATCATGTTCCTATTTCGGGACGTGTTGTTCCTGGTAAAATGATATGAGAGGACTATCCACTTTATCCTCCTCTTGCTACAAGAGAAGCTTTAGCAAATGCTATCTGCCATAGAGATTACACGACAGCAGGAGGCGCTGTTGCAATTGCTATGTATGATGCGCTTGGAAATCATCAATCCAGGAGTCTTGCACTTTGATATCACACCAGAAAAGTTGACAAGACCTCATGAATCCAAGCCGTGGACTCCCATTATTGCCAGTGTCTTTTATCGTGCTGGTATTATTGAAAAATGGGGAATGGGTACCCTCAATATTATCGACTGGTGTAAAGAAAATGGAAACCCCAAGCCCACTTGGGAAGTGCGAGCGGAATCAGTCGTGACCACTTTCTTGCCCTCGTCTTTCTTTGCCACAGGGAAAAGGCCCGAAGAACAGGCAGAAGAAGCCGAAAAAGTCAGGCCTAAGTCAAGGCCCGAGTCGAAGCCCGAGTCAAGGCCCGAGTCCTTGGAAAAAGAAGTGATAAGATTGCTTCGAAAAGAATCTTTATCGAAGAGTGAAATATCTCAAATCCTGGGACATAAACACATTTCAGGGGGATTAAAAAAAGTTCTCTCTTCGTTGCTTAATCAGGGAAAAATCACCTATACATTACCTGAAAAGCCTAATAGTAGGCTCCAAAAATATAAATTGACTGATAAAACTAAGGATTAAACCCAAGATTAAAATATTTTCGATTTAAACCTCTTTTTTTACTGCTTGAAAATCAAACTTTCCTTAGACTCAATACCTTTAAACAGCTAAAAAGGGTTGAGAAAATAGATATGATTTTTTTACGATACTATCTCTTAATACTTTTTACTTTGTCTCTATATACGCCTGCTCTTTCTGCTAGTCAGTTACAACTTGTATCTACCGAATCAGATTCCGATACGTTGATTCAAAATAAGGACATTTGTCATTAACTGGCATTTAACCTAATCTTTTTTCTAATTGATATTTTTTATCAACAATTTTCCATTAGGGCATCTGTTTAGCTAGTGAAACAAAGTCTTTTCTTTATCAGCTAAAAACTGAGCTTTCTGAATAAGAAAGCTAAAAGCAATCTTCAAGCACGTTTTTACTTGAGCTAACTCTTTTCTCCCTGCGAAGCTAAAGTGAAATCGGCCGAAAAATATTTCAGAAAAAAATATAAGGAAGAGAAGCTAAAAAAATCATATGTAAATTTTATTTTTAAATCATAAAATTTCATTATAAATAGATTGTCTCTTGCCCTTTAAGTTTATTCTTGGTTAAGCTATTTCTGTTATTTAATTTTGGTTAGTTCATGAAAAAGCTTATTTGCTTATTTATTATTTTATTCATCAATTCCTACGGTGCCTATACGCAAGAGCTCCCCTCTTCTTCATTATTACCTTCCTTGCATGAGTGGCAAAATCCTACTTATGTATTTGATTCAGTAAATATCATGACCGGCCAGTACACGGAAGCTCAAAACGATTTACATCTTAGCGGGCCGGCTCCTCTCAGCCTGCGCAGATATCACACAGGAGAAGACTGTTTTTTATCGGGATGGCAGTGTAACTTCCCTAACCTATTTAACGCATCTACGCCAGGAGAGGCAGGCCATTTCACCTCTACGCACAAAATCTCGTATGAATATGATCAGCAATATCGCTTAAAAGCTGTAAAAGCCTCTGACTTTACTGATGAGCATCTCTATAGCTGGCTGAACATTCAACATAGTGATGATCCTTATAAGCAATGTATAATTCAAACCCATGATAACCAACAAGTCACCTATCGCTTCCGTGATCCTCGTTTAATTGCCGAAGTCATTTCCTCTAGCTCTCCTTCTATTGCTTATCACTATCAAAAGCATCCTTCCCAAGAAGGTTATCTCATCAGCCGGCGCGAATTACCGGAGGGCCGTTACATAGAATATGAATATTATGGAAAAGACCATCCTCATGCCGGGAAAGTTAAAGTTCAAAAAAGCCCTGTAGGAAATGATGCCACAGCTATTGTTACTCGTAGCTTTGTTTATCATGAAGGGTATACGGAGGTCTATGATGCTCTTAATTGCAAAACCATTTATCGCTTCTGCGACGGATATATAACAGATATTGAAAATTACGATTCAGCTGGCCAATTTTCTCGCCTAGAAAAATTAATATGGACTCAAGCTTCAGAGAAAAAGGAAAACAGCAAGCAGCTTCGTACGCGTTATATAGCCGATGCTCAGGGTACTATTCTTATTGCCCACTCCTTTTCTTATGACGCCCATCATCGTTTAATTAAAGAAAC
Source organism: Neochlamydia sp. S13 (assembly GCF_000648235.2). Classification (NCBI taxonomy): domain Bacteria; kingdom Pseudomonadati; phylum Chlamydiota; class Chlamydiia; order Parachlamydiales; family Parachlamydiaceae; genus Neochlamydia; species Neochlamydia sp. S13. Next base: position 2,174,332 of record NZ_AP017977.1, read on the forward strand.
CCTATATGGCAACCTTACTGGCACATGCACGCTAGCTATTCAAATAGGCCATGACGGTTATCCTTTAAAAAATGGGATAGAGCATTATAGCATAACCTATGAATATGCAAATGATCTTCTAAAGAGCACAGAAGAAGATAATGGAAAAAAAATAATCTATGCATATTTCCCTAATACTCCCTACCTTCAGTCCAAGTTAACATGTATTAACAACAAAATTATTCTAAGAGAATTTTACTCTTACAATCAAGCTTGGCAGGTCACCAGCATTGGCAAAGACGATGGATCTTCAAAGAATATAAATGATCTTACCAACGTCAGCGAAAGGCATATAAAAACAATTAGTTATCGTACAAGCCATCCTGCCTTAGGCTTAACAGAAAGGATAGAAGAGAGTGCTTTGAATTTTTCGACCGGCCAAGCTCACCTTATGATGAAAATCATCTATCACTACAACCACCAAGCGAAGGTTATCCAAGAAGATTATTACGATGCAAATAATCAACATTATTATTCCATCAATAACACGTACGATGAGCATCACAAGCTGATTACTTCCTCAGATGAAGTTAAAGGGCTTACCGAGAAAAGCTATGATTTAAATGGCAACCTATTAAAACAAACATGTATCAGCCCTACAGGTATTTTTCAACAAATTATCCATACCTATGATTTTGCCAATCGTTTAATTAGTAGTGAAGTTTCGGATAACAATAATCAGACAAAAAAAACTTATTTTCATTATGATTTAAAAGGCAATAAGAGAGCATTTATTGATGAGTGTGGTAATCAAACTACCTATGAATATGATAGCTTAGGTCGTGAGACTCAAGTGATTTATCCGGCCGTCATGGACGAAAACTTTAACGTTATCAATCCCTCTAAGCAGACACGCTACGACGTACTTAATCGCGTGATAGCCCAAACGGATGCTAAAGGTTGTACTACTTACACCCAATACAATGCTTATGGTAAGCCTATCCTTATCCTCTACCCTGATCAAAGGGTTGAAAAATTTATTTATAATTTGGATGGATCCTTAAAAGTTGCTTTTGATATTCAAGGAAATTATACAGTTTATCATCGTGACCCTTTAGGGCGACTCTTTAAAAATGAAGCTTTTGATAAAACAGGCGCTTTATACAAAGCCACTACTTTTATTCATAATGCCTTCCATTTATTAGAAGCAAGAGAGGCCTCAGATCGAAGAATTTGCTATAAATATGATTATATGGGCCGTTTACAAGCTCTCGAGCAAATGACAGGTAAAACTATTAGTAAGCGATTAACATATGAATATAATCATTTAGGTCAGCAAACCGTTTCTAAAGAATGGTATGGCCCCCATCTTGAAAATTTTATTGCTACTATTAAAGAATATGATTTTAAAAATGATTTAAAATCTACTCGTCTTGAAGATGCCAAGGGCAAGATACAAAAGATGACTTGGGTAGAGCCCACCCCTGTACAACCTTCTCCCCTTGAAGAGCTTGTTTTCAATTCTCTAGGACAGCAAGTGCTCCAAGAAGCTGTGACTGATCCATCAGGAAATGTGACTCTCACTCTTTATGATGCGATTAAAAGACCTGTGAAAATAACCAAAAAGAACAGTCTAGGCGACATACTTTTCTTACAAGAATTACAGTGGGATGCGAATAATCATAAAGCCAAGGAAACTTACTTTTTAAGCCACGGGAAAACCATCAGTACAGTATGGCATTATGATTCTTATAATCGCCTTATTAGATGCATTGAAGGATTTGGTACAGTAAGGCCTATGACTACCCATTATACTTACAATGAGGCAGGTCAGCTAAGCGCCCTTTTCAAGCCGGATGGGGTGACAATCTTTTATGAATATGATTCTCTAGGCAACCTTACCGCCCTTCATTCTTCTGATCTTACGATCCACTATATTCTTTCCTATGATTCTCTCCAGCATCTCACCCATATTGAAGATAAAGTTCATTCCTTATCTACACGGCGCACCTTTTCTCTCGACGGATGCTTATTAGAAGAAGTACAAGGCAACGGATTAAAAACCACCAGGCATTATGATGAGCTCAACCGTTGCATTCAATTAGATCTTCCGGATACATCTTCCATTAAGTATAGCTACGACAGCCTTTATCTTAGAAAAATTGAGAGGCAGCGTCTTTTAAATGATTCCTTGATTCATAATTATCAAGAGCGAAATTTAAATGGCCATCCGCTGATTAGTGACTTGGCAGGCGGCATAGGTCAAGAGCTACGTAGTTATAATAGCAAAGGTTATCTTACTCATATTTCTACGCCTTTTTGGTCTGAAGCTATTCATTATTTGCCTGAAAAGCCGCAGATTATCGAAAATATCACTTTTAAAGATCTTACGGGTGAACATAAGCACAATTTTATTTACGATGATCAAAACTACCTAACAAATGAAGCAGGACTTTTTAGCAACACCTACACCTACAACTGGTTAGGAAATCAAACATCTAAAAATTATGAAGAATGCATAATTAATCCTTTGGGGCAGTTAATAGGTTACCATAACACCCAAAATGGTTATGATGCTAACGGCAATTTGAAAGAAAAGATAACGAAAGGCAGCAAACTTCGTTTTGAATATGATGCTTTGAATCGCATGATAGCTCTACGCCAGGATAACGGGGAAGTTTATCGATATACTTATGACCTTTTTCATCGGCGCTTGTCAAAGACATGTTTTGCCCCTAATGGTGAAAAAAAATGGGAACAAAAATATCTTTATGATGGTCTAAATGAAATTGGAGCAGTCAATGATAAAAATCAAATAACTGAATTGCGTGTGTTAGGTGAGGGGCTAGGAGCAGAAATCGGAAGCGCCGTCCTATTAGAAATAGAAGATCAAGTATACGTTCCTCTCCATGATCATCGCGGCTCAGTCTGTGGACTTATCTCACTTGCCGATCAAACCGTGATAGAACAAGCGCATTATTCTGCTTTTGGGGAAGAAGAAAGAGAGAACCCCTCCTGCAATAATCCATGGCGTTTTTCAAGTAAAAGAATGGACCCGGAATCTGGACTTATTTATTTTGGAAAACGTTATTACGATCCTTCCCTAGGCCAATGGACGACACAAGACCCCTTAGGTTCTATGGAGAGCCCTAACCTATATGCTTTTGCCTCTAATAATCCTATCAATCGCATGGATCCCTATGGTCTATTCTCTTTTAGTAACTTATGGAGCGCTATTTACTCCCAAGTTACCGATATCGGTCAGCAAATTTTCAGCTTACTTCGCAATATGCACGCCTTCATGTCTACACATCTTTCATTAGAACATAATTTTAATGAGAAGATTGAAGGAACAGCCAGCGCTATTTTTGGAAAGCTGACGTTAGGCATCTGTGGCTTTTATATAGGAAAGAATGAAGCGGGGGTGATAGGGCAAGGAGAAATAAATGACAAAGTAAGAATTACTTTGATTAATGGAATTTTAAATGCTCGCCATGATGTCATGTATAGCTTAGAAATAATTTCAAAATTTCATGGTGGCAATAACATCCACTACATTTTCCGCCCCACAGAAGGATGGACTTATGATTTTCTAAAATCTCTAGCAGTTAGATGTGGATGGGTTTCTCCTCAAGCTAAACAGCTTGCTTCAAAATGGCGGGAATTGATAACACAAATAGGCGGTGTGGAAGGCGGAGGAAGAATTATCCATTATGCGCATAGTATTGGGGCCTCTGATACCTTAAGAGCTAAAGGCCTTTTATCAGCTGAGGAGCTAAATATGATAGACGTATATACTTTTGGATCTCCTTGCCTATTGGCAGCAGGGGGATTTCAAAATGTGATTAACTATGTAAGTCTGGGAGATGCGGTCTGCTATTTAGATCCCATTACCTATATTAAATCTTTCTTAGATCCTCAGAAGCATATTACATTTTTACCTAGCTCTTGGGGTCTTCCCCTGATAGACCATCAGCTAGGATTTCCCACTTATCGTAAGCTTTTAGAAGCTTTAGGAAAGGAATTTTTAGAAATCTACAGAGCTAGGTAAAAAAATATTGTAGCAGTTCAGATACCCTCTTTTTATTCAGGAGTGCTTGAATGAAATAGATCTTAAGGCAGGATGTCTTAAAACAGTACTTGACCTGATAAGCATAAGTTACCTGGCAAAAATTACTTCTACCAGTGGTAACTTATCTAACATTTTTTCTTGTGCAAGCTGTTTCGCATCTAAGAATGTTTGTAAAGACGCCTTGCCAAAGCAATACTCTCTTGTACCGGAGTGAATTCTTGGAGCTCCCTTCTTCCCCGTGCTTTTATTTTCCCTTTTAAATCCTAACGCTTCGAATGAAGAGAGAAGTATAGCTTTAATTGATCATGATTTTAAGGTTAATCGTAGAAATTGGAAAACTATTGCTACGAGCCTTATGAAGTTAGCAAAAGGGGAATTAACTGAACAAATTATTAAGAACTTGAAAACTTCTATTAATATAAGGCTTAATAATGATCCTGCAGCAGCAGAAACTTATCAAGAACAGCTAAACCAACAAGGAAAGAACATTAAGAAATGCTTAGAACAAGGCTTTCATAGAGGAGCACAAAACTTGCTGCAAGCTTGTCGTGAACCAAGAGTATTATCCTCCTTATTAGAAGTCTCCTCCTCTAGTAATCTATCTTTCCCAAAAGAAGAGTTGTCTGATAGAGTACAAATATTTACAGAACTATTAAAAATAGTAAAAAAACATTATAGCTAGGAGAAAAAATGAGTGGACCTATTGAAAGACCACACCAGGACTTGGCAGCTCGAGCAGCTTTTTTAAAAACGTTTACTTTAACTTTTAGCAGCCCTTTAAAATTAAATACAGATACTTATAATCGTATAAAATATTATGTACCTCGTGCTTTTAAATCTAGTATAATTTCTAACTTAGAAAAACTACATTATCAATTAATCAAAAAAAAACATCCTACTAACAATAAAAAATATAAATTAATTATTAAAGATATAGAAAATTATCTAAAAAGCAAGCAACAATTTTTAACTTTCTTAAGGAACAATTTATTGATGGATGTACAAGATCCTTGGCTATTAGCTTATAATCAGACCAAAAATATATCTTTACAAGAAGCTAGTGAACATTTACAAGACCTTTTATTTTCTTGGGAAGAACTAGCACAATATGAATTAGAAGAGTTTATCCCCTTAGACTTAGAGGATTTAAATGGATATATGAAAAAATTAAAAGAGGTGTATCAACCCTTATTAGAGATAAATTTCTCTCCTGCCCTTCGATCTGCCGAAAATAAAAGGCTTACCGAATTAGCTGATAAAATCTCTACTTTAAAAGATAAGATAGAAAACCAAAATTTTTCAGAAATTCCTTTGCTATGTCAACATATTCGTACCATTATAAATATCACAGACTAATTTTTGGGAACGCTAACTCCATCCAATAAATCAGGGAAATAGGATGAACGTTTAGAGGTGAATAGATGGAAGGGTATGTGGATTATTATATGCTTAAAAAAAAGTGAGCCTGCATACCCAATCCTCTAAAAGCTGCCTCTCTACTTGAGGAGATTGATTTGCAAACCAGGCGACTGCGTAAGGAGGAACTCAAAAAGCCTGTAATTTTTCTGTTTTTTATCTTAATTTCTTAACTAAACAGCAGGCAAAGCCTCCATCCCACCCTTCTGCGTTAGGCAAGATGGAAATGAGGTTCTTTTTTATTAAATCCAATTCTTGGCACGCTAGCGCTACTATCTCTTCATTTTCTTCCGGGAGAATGCTGCAGGTCATGTACCAAATTTCGCCTTCATTTTCTAACAGATGAACAGCATGTTTTAACAAATTAAGCTGAATGATTTTAAGCTGCTTTGCTTGATCTTCGTTTAATCTCCAGCGAGCTTCAGGACGTTTACTCAAAACTCCACTGTTACTGCAAGGCACATCTAAAACGATAAGATCAAATTTTTTATCAAGTTCTAACTTCTCGCCTTCACTGCAGCTTACTTGAGCTTGCACACCATATTTTGCAAAGTTGTCTTTTAGTTTTTGTATTTTTTGCAAGGAGACATCATTGGCATATAAGGCTGCTTGAGGGAAAAAGTCATGAAGAGCCAACGTTTTACCACCCGGAGAAGCGCATATATCCAATATGCTGGTAGGGGCTTTACTTATCCCTTGAGAAAGATTTCCTATTAAGCTTGCTGGGGTAACATTTTGGATATAATAATCTGCAGAGGAAGCCACCCTTTTAACCTCAGAAGCAGGGACAGTAATGACCTTGACTGGTTCTTCTATAACTGTGTTCCACTCTGCCGGAATTTCTACTATATTTCTTAGCCGAGCCATGGTTAGGGCAGGCTTATTGCTAGCTTCTAAAATCTTTATCGTCGCCTGTAAGCCGTAGTGCTTGCTAAGATTTTTAATAAAATAAAGAGGAAAGGAATAGCGGATACTAAGAGAAGGTAGATCCATTCCTTGGGGTAGAGTTAAAGAAAGAAGAGAAAACTTCCTTAATATGGCATTTAAGTAAGCAACAAAGTAAGAATGGAAATGTTTCTTTGCAATCTTGATTGACTCATCCACAATCGCGTAATGAGGAAGCTTATCTAAGAAGTAAAATTGATATAAAGCTGTACGTAGTAAAGCTTTTTCTTTTAACTTTAAACGCATCTTTTTCTTTTCAGAGAGCTGCAAAGCCAAATAATCTAAGGTTAGAGCCATCTGAGCAGAACCGTAAGCTATTTGATGGGCTAATTGATAATCTTGAGAAGAAGGCTGCTCTTTTTTAAACCACTCTCCTAAATATTCGGAAATAAAGCTCTCCCCTTTTAATGAATGCAGAAGGGCGAAAAATGCTGCTTCACGACTGTTTATCATCAAAATATAGCCATTGCCGGAATACCCATTCTTGAAGCCAAAGATGTAGCTTACTTGCTGCCTCAGCATAAAGCTGCTCATCTTGTTGCTCAAGCCATTCGCAGGCTTCTTCAAGACTTGTTCCTGTTGAAAAAAGATTTAGGAAACGAAAAGCAGAAAAGTCAATTTCATCCCACTGTAAATTATTTTCACCATTACGGTATACTACAAAATAATAGGGACGATCTTGAGCTAAGTTAGGAAAATCGTGATTTTCCCAATATTCTGCCTCTTGCTTTATCATTTCCTGACGGAAAGTAAACATATCATAACGTAAATTAAATAAGAAAACGTGAGGCTGTAAACACATGCGACGTTTAAGAGTTTTATCCATCCCTGCCGCTATTATATGGGCATTCACAGGTGAATAATGGGCAGCAAAAAAAGAATAATTTAAGGCGGCGTCAATTCTTGCCGCATCTAATATTAATTGTTTATCCTTTTCCTGATAGCTCTCCTCTATCCATTGAGGAAGCCGGTCACTAAGAAAGTTTAACGACCAGGTATCAGGAGGATAATGAGTAAGGTAAGGCTTACCAATTTTTTCATTGAAGTCATGATGCCCAAACAGGCGCACAACGAGGGGTGTGGCATCATGCAAAATGCTTAAAAGCCTCCACCAATATTGCTGATTGTAAAGCTCTATACGTTGAGCGGGCCTTAAAGTAGGGCTAGGAACGATGTAGTCAAATGCTTCTTCTTCCATGCTTTCTTGTGAAGGAGAGATAGGATTCATATGGCTATCTTGATCGACAGGTCTTACCAGTATACTTGCAAACCACTCTTGCAGCTTTCTAAGGTTAGCGGGTACTTGCTTATCAAACGCTAATTCCATAGCCTTCATACTTCTACCCCTTGCAATTGACGCATCGGTCTTTCAAGGCTAGCCTTGTCATGTAAAGATTTCTGAAACTTTTTTGCTTTTAGAGCCTCATCCCAAGTTTCTTGAAAACTAAGAAAATTATCATCCCATTCAAGTAAAGTGGAAACTCCCCCTGTGCGGGGATAAATATCGGCATATAAATCCCACACTTCATCCCTTACATAATTATCATGGGTATCTAGTACATAATCGCCATGATCGCTATGACCCGCTAAATGTATCTGTAATACACGATCATAAGGAAGATTTTGGATATATTTTTGGGCATCAAAGCCATGATTGCGGCTAGAAACATAAATGTTGTTGACATCCAACATCATAAAAATGTTAGCTTTCTCTACAACAGCCGTATAAAATTCCCATTCGGGCATCTCATCCTCTTGAAAAGCTACATAGGAAGAAAGGTTTTCAAGGGCAAAAGGAATTTCTAGATAATCCTGTACAATACGTGCTCTTTCGGCTACATAGTTGATGACTTCTTGGGTATAAGGCAAAGGAAGTAAATCATGATAGTGAGCACCGGGCAGATGCCCCCAGCATAAGTGATCTGATAACCAGGGTGTCTTCGTTAAACGTGTTAAGGCTTTAAGCTTTTTTAGATAATTGTAGTCTAAAGGATCAGCACTTCCAATTCCTAGAGCTACTCCATGTTGCACGACCTGATATTTAGCTAAAATTTTCTCAAGATTTTCAAGAGGCTTGCCACCTTCCACCATGAAATTTTCACTAATAATCTCAAACCAGTCAATCTCAGGTTGTAAGCGAAAAATATCTTCGTAGTGGACATGCCTTAAACCTATTCCAATTCCTAAGTTAGGAATGTTTGCATTTTTCATAGCCATCCTGGCAATACTTAAATTTTTTTGTTCCTACCATAAGTTTAAGAAAGAGAAATATAGGCCTGGCATTTAAAGTTTAATTTCCGTTAGCAAGTGCCCTTTTTTTCGTCATTTTATCATAAACCAGCTTAACAGCAAGGTTTTTGTCTGCAATCGCACATTTACCTTGCCCCTTGCAAGAGCCTTGTCCAGCACACTCATGCTTGTCAGTTTTACAAGCATTTAGCCCTTTACATTGATTGGTATTTCCACAACGTGCGCTAGCCACTTCCCGTGCTAATTTTTGATTAGCTACATCTAAAGCTTTGTAATTTTGCTGACCCTCCTCATTAAGCTCAAGCAGCAACTCCTCCTCATCCATCAAATGATAGCCTAAATTACCAGCATTAGGGTCGGCTTCAGCTTGCGTAGTAGCCATAGAAGGGGCCGAAGTAGGATTGCTTTTTTCAGGAGTAGAGGCAGCAGCTAACAAGGTAAGATAAGCGTGGGAAGAAGACTGCTGCGCATGAACAGATTGTGAAAGCATCATACCGCCTGCCAAACCAAGTAAAGCTAATTTTTTAAGATCTCTTTTCTTCATTTCTCTCCCTCGTTAGAATCATAAGTTTTTTAAGCTTAATCATGAATAAAAAAAGTTAACCTAAGCTTAAAGGTTAAGTGCCTATAAAATAGCCTATCAATTTAAACTCTATTTAATTAGCAATAGAAGCTGCCAAAAGTGTGCACACATCCAAGCATTTAAAACTTAAAGATATGCACACACTAGGAGTCAAATTTTAATTAGAGCCTTGATTGGTTTGTGCACGCTTTTCGGCTTGTTTTTGTGCAGCAACTTTGATAGCAAGATTTTTATCTTTGAAGTTGCAAGCGCTTGATCCAGCACAAGAACCTTTGCCTGCGCAACTATGTTCCTCTGTTTTGCAAGAGTTTAAGCCTTTGCAATCATTATTTCCTTTGCATGTCCTGCTAGCTAACTTCTGTGCTAATGCTTTTCCTTCTGCATTTAAACTATTATAATTTTCTTTACCTTGTTCATTCAATTGGCTTTTCAATTGATCTTCCGTCATCAATTGAGTAGAAGAGCTACTTTTAAGGCTTTCATCAGCCTCAGCGATGATACGAGATTCACGATTTAAACCAGAAGAGGGTTTGCCTTGATTTCCGCATGTGCCAGCTCCACAACCGCTGGCCATGAGTACTCCAGGGGTCGCTAAATGATCGCTAGTATCAGCATAAACAGAACCTTGAGAAGCCATCATTACGCCACCTGTAATACCTAGCAAAGCAAGTTTTTTGAGATCTTTCTTATTCATTTTAACACTCCTAAAAAATTTATGGGTTTTCTTCAACTTTTATAGATAAAATATTCATTTAACATTCATTTCTCTCAAATGCAAGTTTTTTTATTATCTTTTTTGTTCTTCAGAGAAAAATCTTCCCTAGGCTCGCATTTTACACTAGGCAAAGGTGGCCATTTGCTCTTAAGAGAGCTTTAGATGAGACTGCTAGCAAGCAAAAGGCAAAAGCACACTTTTTAATAGAAAAGCTTTAGGTTTTTTAGAACAAGGGAATCATTGTACATAATTTCCTCAAGAAACTTGTAAAGACAAACTCTTTATAAGCCACCTGCTAGTTAAAACTTATAGCCTTAAGAGAAAAAAACAAGTTGAATGCTTGGCTCCGTCCTACATTTTAATCAGTTGATAAGATAAGCTTTTTAAGAATAGAAAAGAAAAATTTAAATAATGAGAAATTGAGAGAGATTGTAATCCATGCAATAGCTAATAAAGACTTTTAAAAGCTATATTTAAGCATTTATAGCAAAGCTTTTGCCTTAAGCCCTTTTAAGGGGCTTAAGGCAAAAGCGCAATAAATTCTTCTTTGCAGCATCTTCAGCAGAAAGATAAAAAAGTCTTAACTTTAAGAAGAAGGCCAAAGTTCAGCGATAGGAAGAGGCAAAACTTGCCTGATATGTTCAATTTCTCCTTTAGAAACATGCTGGGTAACTACTTGGAATACAGCACGCACTATTTTTTCTACATCCGAATATTGTACCAATGCTAGGCTATTAAAGTGAAAAGCCACAAAATCTAAAAATTCTTCCGTAGTTTTAACCTTAACGGGCATTACAGAAGGCTTCCATCCTTCGTAATAAAACCCTCTCACTAACATAGGCAATTGAGCACTTAATTTCGCAGACACTTCTACGGATAAACGATCACGTAAAGCTTGCAATGTTCCTTTTAAAGCCAAATAAGCTTTTTTTTCCTCAGCCCATCCTAATAACTTCATAAGATCTTTAAGCCACTCATGTGTTTTTTGTAAAGTTGTCTCAAATACATCTACCGACATATCCGCCTCCTTATGTTAAAGGTACCTTAAGAATAGCGTAAGACTAGAAAACTATATTTTCAAGTTAATAAGATTAAAAAGATCTACAATTATAAATTTTTTAAAAATCTAATCTTTTCATCAGCTAGCTTAGCTAGGATAAATTAGCTTAAAAAAACTTTAGGCTTGGCTTTTCCAGGTTTATCTTTCCAGGCTCTTTCTTGAAAAGATAGAAAAATTTTGATCCTATCGGCTGATGGCTTGTAAGTAATAACAATAAAATTTAATCGGCTTTCTCTCTATCCAAAACAAAAGCTTTTCGGAAACTTTTTGCTCTGGATAGATGGAAAAAGGGAAAAAAATTATTCTCAGCATGCACTTCCTCTAGAGAACAATTTTCTTTTTAAGGTCGATTTTATCATTTGGAAAACATTTAACACGTAGGGTAACCAAAGACCTTCTACACAGGCCTTAAAGAAAATGCTCTATCTATATTTTTTTAAAGACTTCTAAATTTACTACTGTAATAATGGTTATGGTGAGCCTATGCGCTCCTAATAAAAGTGAGAAAAAATAGTGCACCCTTTAAAAAAAAGAACACACTACCTGGAATGAGTAAAGTGATTTAGCCTGCAGCTACATTTAAGAAATTCTTTAGCACAATTTTAAGTATTATTATATTTTTCTTTAAAAATTAATAAGCTTTAAGGAGGCTTATATGGAAAAAAATTCAGCTTTAGATCTGTTCTTAGAAACAGGCCTTAGACATCTTTATAATGCTGAAAGAGAAACCCATGATAATTTAAAGACATTAGCTAGCCAATCTTCTAACCAAGCATTAAAAGATGCTTTTTCCTCTCATATTTTAGAAACAGAAAACCAGATAAGACGATTGCAACAGAGTTTTGGGATGCTAAATATTGATCCCACCTCTAGCAAAATTCAAGGAATTTCTAATTTTGCTGATAAAGGAAGAGAACTTATGAAAACATTATTAGACCTTAATTTTACCGATCGTAGTAAAGGTATGGATGGCATTCTCAACGAAGGGAAAGAGTTAATCAGGCATTTTGCAGATACAGATTCTAACGATATTGCCTTGATAAGTGCTGCTCATAAGGTCGAACATTATGAGATAGCTTGCTATAATCTTATCTGCTTCTTGTGTGAACATTATAAACAAAAAGAAATAGTCAATTTAATGAAGCTTTCTTTGGAAGAGGAAAAACGTATGGGAGAAAAACTTTTGGAAATAGCCCGGCGTGATATTAAGCTGCCAGCCTTTCCCCCTAGTTAATCATCGTTTTTTCTAACCTAGGAATATCGGAGTATAACTGGCGGAGAGGACGCATACACATTTAAAAAGCTGGTCGTTTAAATGTGAGATGCAAGTCCTCCCTATGCAAAGAAGCTTAAAAGCTCAATTCCTTTAGCGGGAGCAATACAGGCGATACTTATAAGGCAATTTTCATTATAGCTTATTAGAAAAAATTTAGAAGTGGCAGATAATTTATCTTCTATTCAGGAGCTTTTAGGAATAGCATCCCTTAATCTCTGGGCTACTTCTAAGAGCTCCTTTAAATGCCAGAGGGCCTAGCCAGCACGCTCCTTATGGCTCGTGTGCCCCGCTCCTCTTTCATCTCCTAAACTGCAGTGACGGGTACGGCATTCACTTTTTCCTAAATCCAGTTCTTGCTCGCCCATATCATAATCGTTAAGCTCATCCATCGACTCTCCTTTTTCCTGATAAGGCATTTTATCAAAGGGAAAAGGGGCCACTTGATCTTTATCATGATTTTTATTTTTAGACATTGCATACCCTCCCCTTCAGCAATTAAGTACAACTCCATTTTATCAACATATATCTAAAAATAAAGAGGTGTTTTAATTTTATAGAAGCCAAACCCTTTTCATATACTCATTAAGGGGAAAAACAATGCTCTAATAATGCTTTGATAATCGAGGCCTTATTTTTAAAGACATTTTCTAAATTAATTTATTGCGCTATTCTTCTTACCCTCAGGTGTATCATAGCTAAGTAGAGGAACGCTTGGCTGGTGTTTGGCAAGGCCTCATAATCCTTACTTAATCTGCAGCACTTGCCAAACCAGGCAAATGTTCTTTCTACTATCCATCTTTTTGCTTGTAGATGAAATCCTTTTAGCTTAGATCTTTTAATGACTGTTAAATCAATACCCTGTAAAGCTGCTTCTACTTCCATCTCTTCTCCACTATATCCTGTATCGGCAAATATCTTTTTTGGCTATAGAGCTTTTTCATGGAAAAAAATAGAGCAGCGCTTTTAGCCCATCTCTGCCATTACAAGTCGCGCTGCTTACTACAACTGCTATTAACAGTCCCCAGTGATCCACCCATATGTGTCTTTTCCTACCTTTAACTTTCTTGCCGCCGTCGTATCCGCAAAGCTCTTTTTTTTCAGCTGTTTTGACACTTTGGCTATCGACTATAGGTGCACTTAAGTGTCGCTAACTTGCCTTAAGCTTTAGCGAAGCGATCGCCTTAAATATGTATTAATTGGTTTGACTTGCTTTTTTAATTTTTTTATATTGCCTTTAAAGAAGAAAAATACTGAAAAGTTATCACTATCCAAGGAAATAAAATGCATCCTATCTCCTCGACATCTATTGAAAGCTTGCCCAATGAATTGCTGCTCCCTATCTTAGAGGCTTGCGCAGTTCCTTCCTTATTTACTCGATGATATACTTTTTTCTTGTTGACTAATTTTTAATGAAATATTGTTATACCTTATCAATTAATTAAGAATAATTTTTTGTCTATGTTTTCCCAACCGCTTCCCTTTATTAAAGAATATTTAAATCAACTTGAAGTTGCTCTCAAGCAAGAAAATCCTCATAATAATTTATCCAAAATTCAATGGTGTTGGCTAGCCTTTTGTTTGATGGGAATATTAGTTACTAATTCAATCTGTTGGGCAAAATTTGAAAGGGCTGGGCTTAAAAGTTATAAAAAGATGGCTTTATCGGCCATGTTTAGACGTGCTAAGATTGCTTGGAATAGGCTGCTAATTTGTAGTGTTCGCGCGGTCTTGCGTAAACATGGCATCACAGAAGGGGTTCTTGTTATCGATGATAAAGATCACAGTCGATCAAAAAATGCTGAGAAGTTGCATCATTTACATAAAATCCGTGATAAAAAAACTAGTGGTTATTTTTGTGGTCAAAATATAGTATTTCTTCAGCTAGTGACTAAAAAATTTTGCATTCCCGTCTCCTTTGCCTTTTATTCTCCCGATCCCGTACTCACAAGATGGCAACAGGAAGTGAGGAAACTAAAAAAGTTGGGAATTTCTAAAAAAGACCGCCCAAAAGAGCCTAAAAGGTCAATAGAATATCCAAAAAAGTATACACTAGCTTTACAATTACTTAAAAATTTTGCTTGTGAATTTCCTGCTTTTAAGGTCACTTGTGTACTGGCTGATGCTCTTTACGGCAACAGCTTGTTTGTAGATGGAGTAGAAGGTATTTGGCCTGGAGTGCAAATCATTACTCAACTTAGAAAGAATCAAAAAGTCATGCGGGGTAAAAAGTCTCTCTCATGCCAAGAATTCTTTGAAGCCTACAAAGGCTGGAATCAGGAAATTTTCATTCGCGGTGATAAAAAAAATGTGGTGCAAGCCGGGGGAGCAAGATTGTATGTTCCTTCTCACCACAAAAAACGATTTGTAATAGCCCTTAAATATGAGGGCGAAAATGAGTATCGCTATCTTATGGCTGCAAATCTTTCATGGAATATGAAAGATGTGATGCAAGGATATACTTTAAGATGGTTAGTAGAGGTTTTTATTGAGGATTGGAGTAGTCATTGTGGGTTTTGCAGTTTGGCCAAACAGTGCGGCGTTGAGGGATCAGAGCGACCTTTGATTCTAAGCCTGCTGTTTGACCACTGCTTTCTTTTTCATTTGTCTCAAACAAATTTCATTAAGAACAAACTCCCTTTAGCAACCTTGGGGAGCCTAGTAGAAAAGTCTAGAGTGGATGCTTTGTGTCAAGTTGTAAGAGAAATTGTTGAGCATGAAAATTCAAGAGAACTCTTCAGTAATTTTGAAAAGACGCTAGATGAAATCTTTGTTTTAAGGCCTTCTCGTAAACATTTAAATGCAGTACAGGAAAATGTAACTTTTGAGTCATCAAGAAAAGTTGCCTAACTGTCAAGAATAAAAATGTATATCATCGAGTATTTAGCGTCTGTAAAAGATGGCATCATCTGCTGGCTACTGAAGTCATGCCCCCTCTTTATAAGCAAATAGGTAAAGTGCATGTTCCTCAAGGAAATGTTAAGGAGCAGGCTCTTATTGTAGATAGGATTTATAAGCTAGAAGAAAAGCTTTCTGAAGCAGCAAAGGTAAATGCAATCTTTAGGCAAATCTTTACTCTAGCCAAGTCTCTTTCAACTTTAGAATTTAAATGGAAAACAGAAGAAAAAAGAGGCTTAACGCTGGCTAATTACTCTTCTTATCTCTTAAATATTAATCGTCTTTTACTTTGGAAAAAACTTCCTGGCGGAGAAGAATACTTGAGCCGAGAAGAAATTAAGCACTTGCCTCTAGAAAAAAAAGGAGAGCTTCTTAGAGATTGGATTGGAGAAAATTGTAAAAGCATCATGGCTTTAGATTTACCTAAAGCAGGCTTGACTTACTTACCCCCAGAAATAGGCCAATTGTCTCAGCTGACAAAGCTTAAGTTAAGCCAGAACCAGCTCACCAGTCTGCCTGTAGAAATCGGGCAATTGTCTCAGCTGCAAGGGCTTTACTTAAATCAAAACCGGCTTACCAGCCTGCCTGCAGAAATAGGGCAGTTGTCTAATCTGCTACAGCTTGATTTAAGGCAAAACCAGCTCACCGCTCTGCCTGCAGAAATCGGGCAGCTGTCTCAGCTGCAAAGGCTTGACTTAAATCAAAACCGGCTTACCAGCCTGCCTGCAGAAATAGGGCAGTTGTCTAATCTGCTACAGCTTGATTTAAGGCAAAACCAGCTCACCGCTCTGCCTGCAGAAATAGGGCAGTTGTCTAATCTGCTACAGCTTGATTTAAGGCAAAACCAGCTCACCGCTCTGCCTGCAGAAATCGGGCAGCTGTCTCAGCTGCAAAGGCTTGACTTAAATCAAAACCGGCTTACCAGCCTGCCTGCAGAAATAGGTCAATTGTCTCAGCTGCAATGGTTTTACTTAAATCAAAACCAGCTCACCGCTCTGCCTGCAGAAATCGGGCAGCTGTCTCAGCTGCAAAGGCTTGAATTAAATCAAAACCAGCTCACCAGTCTGCCTGTAGAAATCGGGCAATTGTCTCAGCTGCAAGGGCTTTACTTAAATCAAAACCGGCTTACCAGCCTGCCTGCAGAAATAGGTCAATTGTCTCAGCTGCAATGGTTTTACTTAAATCAAAACCAGCTCACCGCTCTGCCTGCAGAAATCGGGCAGCTGTCTCAGCTGCAAAGGCTTGAATTAAATCAAAACCAGCTCACCGCTCTGCCTACAGAAATCGGGCAGCTGTCTCAGCTGCAAGGGCTTTACTTAAATCAAAACCAGCTCACCGCTCTGCCTGCCGAAATCGGGCAGCTGCTTCAGCTGCGAGTGCTTGAATTAAATCAAAACCAGCTCACCGCTCTGCCTACAGAAATCGGGCAGCTGTCTCAACTACGAATGATTTACTTAAATCAAAACCAGCTCGCCAGTCTTCCTGTAAAAATCGGGCAGCTGTCTGAGCTGCAAACGCTTCACTTACATCAAAACCAACTCACCAGTCTGCCTGCAGAAATCGGGCAATTGTCTAAGCTGCAATGGTTTAACTTAATCCAAAACCAGTTCACTAGCCTTCCTGCAGAAATCGGGCAGCTGTCTCAGCTGCAAAGGCTTGAATTAAATCAAAACCAGCTCACCGCTCTTCCTGCAGAAATAGGTCAATTGTCTGAGCTGCAATGGCTTGAATTAAATCAAAACCAGCTCACCAGCCTTCCTGAAGAAATCGGGCGGCTGTCTGATCTACAAACGATTGAACTAGCGGAAAATCCTTTGAATGATATCGCCGAAAAAATAAGGCAGCGTTTTCAATTGTAGAATGGTTGTAATACCTTTTAAAGAAAGTCGAGTAGCGCGAGGGAATCACACTCTCACGCTCTCACAGTTCCGTACGTGAGCCTCTCAGCTCATACGGCTCCTATTGTCTAGTCGCAGGTAATACGACTTTGCTGTATTCATCGATTCCTCCTGTTTCCAGTTGTTCGATTAATCTTAAGCTAAACAATATAGTCCCCTTCGCTCCACCTCCATTACAGAGGTCTCCTCACTACTACGGGCTATTCCGCCCCTGTTCCTTGCATCGGTACTCTGGTTCTTATGGGGCTTCCATTTGAACTTCTCCCTTTTCATCAAGGCGACAGGTTCCCAAGTTCCGTATAAGAGCCTGTAGTTAAGTTCACGCCACCTTTATGCCGGATGCCATCTAAGCAGTTAATATTAGGTTTCCCTTAGATTTGTCCTGGGTTAACGACACCCCCCCCCCAGTTTTGACATCATCCCTATGCTTTCGACACGTCATCAGTGATTCATTTGCATTCGTCTCCTTAACTCTCACCTGATATAGTCTTGCTATACCTTTTCCTTAACGCTCACCACATGGACTCTTTACCCATGCAGCTTAAGGTGGTTTGTAACCTATGCCTAAGTCATCGGTTACTAGGGGCCTTCCCTAATCTCTTATACAGCATCTTTGACCCGCCTTGGGCTTGTCAAAGTTCGTGGCGCACTATCATCGGCATAACGCTCGAATGGATTACGTGGATAGCATTTCCTCATCCATTCGTCTAAGGAATAATGGAGAAATAGATTGGCTAGTAGAGGGCTAATTACACCTCCTTGTGGGCTTCCTCTATCTCTTTTCATAAGTTTCCCGTCTGCATCTTGCGCTGGCGCTTTTAGCCAGCGCTCTATATACAGAAGAATCCATTTGCTTTCGGTGTGTTTCTTGACGGCTCTCATGACGAGCTCGTGGTCTAGATTATCGAAAAATCCTTTGATATCAAGGTCTATAACATAGTCGTTGCGCCAACATCTCTGTCTAGCGACTCCTACAGCTTCTAACGCTGATTTTCCAGGTCTGTACCCATAAGAGTCAGGATGAAAATGTGGGTCAATCTCTGGCTCTAGATACAGCTTAACGACCATCTGTGCGATTCTGTCTGATACTGTGGGTATTCCCAGCTTTCTCAGCTTTCCATCACTTTTTGGTATGGCAACTATCTTTACGGGGGGCGGAAAATAGCTCCCCGACGATAGGCGATTCCAAAGTTTATACAGATTGTCTTTAAGATTCTTTTCAAATTCTTCTATAGACTCTTCGTCAACACCTGCTGCTCCTTTGTTATAGTTATTTGAATTCTATTTTTCTAAGGATATATGTATAATCAATTGGCATGGTATATTCACACGATTTAAGAAAAAAAGCTTTGAATTATATAGAGAATGGCGGCTCAATGGCCACAGCTAGTGAGGTGTTTGGTGTAACAGTTCGCACGTTAACCAACTGGATTAAGCGGAAAAAACAAGGTTGCCTAGCTCCTAAAAAAAGACGACAGAGCCCCAGTAAAATAGATAGTGAAAAGCTAAAATTATATATAAAACAAAATCCTGATGCCTACCTTAGGGAAATAGCTGAGGCATTCGGAGTGACAATAACTGCAGTCTTTTATGCCTGTAAAAGACTGAAAATCACTTTAAAAAAAAGACACCCTTCTACAAGGAAAGAGATGAGAATAAACGAGAGGAGTTTAGACAAAAGCTAGAAAACATTCCGGAAGAAAATAGGATTTACATAGATGAGAGCGGGATAAATGCCTACTTACAGCGCCAGCATGCAAGATCACCTATAGGAGAAAAGATTTATGGTGCTATAGCAGGTCGTTCATTTGCTAGAGAAAGCTTTATAGCAGCTAAATGCAAGTCTAAAATTTTAGCTCCTTTTTGTTATACAGGTACTTGTAATTCTCTTCTGTTTAACATTTGGCTAGAAAAAATATTGATACCTGAACTTAAAGCAGGACAAGTTCTGATAATGGATAATGCTACCTTCCATAAATCGCAAGCCACTGATGAACTTATTAAAAAGGCAGGGTGTGAGATTTTATTTTTACCGCCTTATTCTCCAGATCTAAACCCTATTGAAACCTTTTGGGCTAATTTTAAGAAGATTGTGGCAGCAAACTTAAGTAAGTTTTCTACTCTTGCTCAAACCATTGATTACTCTTTTTTAAGTATATGTTAAGGAAAAGAAATTTAAAATTCAAACCACTATAGCTTTTACTCTCTTGTATGCTTCCCATACAATGGATTTAGAAATACAATACGACTTTGCTGTATTCATCGATTCCTCCTGTTTCCAGTTGTTCGATTAATCTTAAGCTAAACAATATAGTCCCCTTCGCTCCACCTCCATTACAGAGGTCTCCTCACTACTACGGGCTATTCCGCCCCTGTTCCTTGCATCGGTACTCTGGTTCTTATGGGGCTTCCATTTGAACTTCTCCCTTTTCATCAAGGCGACAGGTTCCCACGTTCCGTATAAGAGCCTGTAGTTAAGTTCACGTCACCTTTATGCCGGATGCCATCTAAGCAGTTAATATTAGGTTTCCCTTAGATTTGTCCTGGGTTAACGAAGACCCCCCAGTTTTGACATCATCCCTATGCTTTCGACACGTCATCAGTGATTCATTTGCATTCGTCTCCTTAACTCTCACCTGATATAGTCTTGCTATACCTTTTCCTTAACGCTCACCACATGGACTCTTTACCTATGCAGCTTAAGGTGGTTTGTAACCTATGCCTAAGTCATCGGTTACTAGGGGCCTTCCCTAATCTCTTATACAGCATCTTTGACCCGCCGTTGGCTTGTCAAAGTTTGTGGCGCACCTACGTCTGCATAACCGACAAAGAAATTAACCTTTTTCCAGGGGGGCTCTATCCGTAAAAACAAGCTTTTTATTAAGTATATGATTACATAAAGAGTTGCTCAAAAGCGTATAAGTACCTTTTAAATTGGGATGAGCTAAAATGAAATAAAAAACTTTTAGCCATCTTATCTTTAAACAAGTAATCCGCTTTCCTTCCCCCAACTAAGCAAGTCTAAACTAACCTACATTTTTATAAAGACAAGAAGTTTCTCTCTTTTTCTGCAGATTGCTATGCTAGGAGAACAACCTTTCTTGACAGGAAGAAGCTAGGCGTATTGTGTTCCATCATGCGATAGAAGAAGTAAAACATTGCACCAAAAAGAGCCCTTTTACTCAAATAAGGCAAAGAATTAATCTCATTCTTTTAGCCAAGCCAAGATTGCCGCTTCACTTAATCGCCAAAACCTGTGGCTGCTCCTGAATGCTTAGAAGGTCTCCCCCCTTCCTTGAATCTATCTGAAATAAAAGCTCTCATAGACCAGCTGTGAGTTGTTTTTCATTGATAAGGATACGAATTCAGTTGACTTGCTTTTTTAATTTTTATATTGTTCTAAAAAATAAAAATGCTGGAAAGTTATCACTACTCAAGGAAATAAAATGCATCCTATCTCATCGACATCTATTGAAAGCTTGCCCAATGAATTGCTGCTCCCTATCTTAGAGGCCTGCGCAGTTCCTTCCTTATTTAGCGTCTGTAAAAGATGGCATCATTTGCTGGCTTCTGAATCGATGCCTTCTCTTTATAAAAAAATAGCCCAGCTTCATTTCCCCAGGAAGAATACCACTACCCCGAGAACTCTTATGTTAGCTAAAGTTTATCAACTCAATCCTGGACTTACCTCTACTGAAAAAGTTTATCAAGTTTTTAAACAAGTTTTTACCTTAGCTAAATCTATTTCTCCTTTGGAATTCAAATGGAAAACAGAAGAAAAAAGAGGCTTAACGCTGGCTAACTACTCTTCTTATCTCTTAAATATTAATCGCCTTTTACTTTGGAAAAAACTTCCTGGTGGGGAAGACTACTTAAGCCGAGAAGAAATCAAGCACTTGCCTCTAGGAAAGAAAGGAGAGCTTCTTAGAGATTGGATTGAAGAAAATTGTAAAAACATCACAAATTTAGATTTATATAAAGCAGGCTTGACTTATTTACCCTCAGAAATAGGCCAATTGTCTCAGCTGCAAACGCTTGACTTAAGAGGAAACGAGCTCACCGCTCTTCCTGTAGAAATCGGGCAGCTGTCTCAGCTGCAAGAGCTTCACTTAAGCGAAAATCAGCTCACCGCTCTGCCTGCAGAAATCGGGCAATTGTCTCAGCTGCAATGGCTTGACTTAAATCAAAACCAGCTCACCGCTCTGCCTAGAGAAATCGGGGAGATGTCTCAGGTGCAAACGCTTTACTTATATCAAAACCAGCTCACCAGCCTTCCTACAGAAACAGGTAAATTGTCACAGTTGGCACGGCTTAACTTAAATCAAAATCAGCTCACCGCTCTGCCTATAGAAATAGGCCAATTGTCTCAGTTGCAATCGCTTCATTTAAGCCAAAACCAGCTCACCAGTCTTCCTGCAGAAATCGGGCAGCTGTCTGAGCTGACACACCTTTACTTAAATCAAAACCAGCTCACCGCTCTGCCTGCAGAAATCGGGCAGCTGCCTAAGCTGCGAGGGCTTTACTTAAATCAAAACCAGCTCACCAGCCTGCCTGCAGAAATAGGGCAATTGTCTCAGCTGCGAGGGCTTGAATTAGATCAAAACCAGCTCACCAGCCTTCCTACAGAAATTGGGCAGCTGTCTGGGCTGACACATCTTTACTTAAATCAAAATCAGCTCACCGCTCTTCCTGTAGAAATCGGGCAGCTGTCTCAGTTGCAAGAGCTTTACTTAAATCAAAACCAGCTCACCAGTCTGCCTACAGAAATCGGGCAATTGTCTCAGCTGCAATGGCTTTTTCTTAAATCAAAACCAGCTCACCAGCCTGCCTGCAGAAATATGCCAGTTATCTCAGCTGCTAAATCTTGATTTAAGCCACAACCAGCTCACCGCTCTGCCTGTAGAAATCGGGCAATTGTCTGAGCTGCAAAACCTTTACTTAAGCCAAAACCAGCTCGCCAGTCTGCCTGCAGAAATCGGGCAGCTGTCTGATCTGCAAACGCTTGAATTAACGGAAAATCCTTTGAAGGATATCGCCGAAAAAATAAGGCAGCGTTTTCAATTGTAGAATGCTTGTAAGTACTTTTTAAATTGGGGTGGGCTAAAATGAAATAAAAAACTTTTAGCCATCTTATCTTTAAACAAGTAATCCGCACTTAAAACAAAACCATCTCACCAGTCTGCCTGTAGAAGCGGTAGAAGAATTAAAACACCACATCAAAAAGAGCCGTTTTTCTCAAATAAGGCAAAGAAAAGAATCAATCTTATTCTTTTAGCCAAACCAAGATTGCCGCGTCACTTAATCCCCAAAACCCGTGGCTGCTCCTGAATGCTTGGAAGGTTTCCTTCCTTTCCTTGAATCTATCTGAAAAAAGAAGTAGTTGTAACTCATCTGTGAGTTGTTTTTCCTTGATAAGGATACGAATTGTTTTGACTTGCTTTTTTAATTTTTATACATTGTCTTTAAAAAATAAAAATACTGAAAAGTTATCACTATCCAAGGAAATAAAATGCATCCTATCTCCTCGACATCTATTGAAAGCTTGCCCAATGAATTGCTGCTCCCTATCTTAGAGGCTTGCGTAGTTCCTTCCTTATTTAGCGTCTGTAAAAGATGGCATCATCTGCTGGCTTCTGAAGTAATGCCTTCTCTTTATAAAAAAATAGCCCAGCTTCATTTCCCCAGGAAGAATACCACCACCCAGCGAACTCTTATGTTAGCTAAAGTTTATCAACTCAATCCTGCACTTACCTCTACCGAAAAAGTTTATCAAGTTTTTAAACAAGTTTTTACCTTAGCTAAATCTATTTCTCCTTTAGAATTTAAATGGAAAACAGAAGAAAAAAGAGGCTTAACGCTGGCTAATTACTCTTCTTATCTCTTAAATATTAATCGCCTTTTATTTTGGAAAAAACTTCCTGGTGGGGAAGAATACTTAAGCCGAGAAGAAATCAAGCACTTGCCTCTAGGAAAGAAAGGAGAGCTTCTTAGAGATTGGGTTGAAGAAAATTGTAAAAACATCACGGTTCTAGATTTAGCTAGAGTAGGCTTGACTTATTTACCCCCAGAAATATGCCAGTTATCTCGGCTGCAAACGCTTGACTTAAACCAAAACCAGCTCACCAGCCTGCCTCCAGAAATTGGACAGCTGTCCCAGCTGCAAACGCTTGACTTAAATCAAAACCAGCTCACGAGCGTTCCTGTAGAAATCGGGCAGCTGTCTCAGCTACAATGGCTTTACTTAAATCAAAACCAGCTCACCAGCCTTCCTGCAGAAATCGGACAGATGTCTCAGCTGCGATGGCTTGATTCAAGCCAAAACAAGCTCGCCGCTCTGCCTGCAGAAATTGGGCAGCTGTCTAAGCTGCAATGGCTTCACTTAAATCAAAACCAGCTCACTAGTCTTCCTGCAGAAATTGAGCAGCTGTCTAAGCTGCAAACGCTTGACTTAAATCAAAACCAGCTCACCGCTCTGCCTGCAGAAATAGGTCAATTGTCTCAGCTGCAATATCTTTACTTAAATCAAAACCAACTCACCAGCCTTCCTAAAGAAATCGAGCAGCTGTCTAATCTGTATGAGCTTGACTTAAATCAAAACCAGCTCACCAGCCTTCCTGTAGAAGTTGGGCAACTGTCTCAACTACGAGTGCTTGACTTAAATCAAAACCAGCTCACCGCTCTGCCTATAGAAATAGGCCAATTGTCTCAGCTGGCACGGCTTTACTTAAATCAAAACCAGCTCACCAGTCTTCCTGCAGAAATCGGGCAGCTGTCTGAGCTGCAAACGCTTTACTTAAATCAAAACCAGCTCACCAGTCTTCCTGCAGAAATCGGGCAATTGTCTCAGCTGCAATGGTTTTACTTAAATCAAAACCAGATCACCGCTCTGCCTATAGAAATAGGCCAATTGTCTAAGCTGGCACGGCTTTACTTAAATCAAAACCACCTTACGGCTCTGCCTGCAGAAATCGGGCAGCTGTCTGAGCTGCAATATCTTGACTTAAATCAAAACCAGCTCACCGATCTGCCTACAGAAATTGAGCAGCTCTCTCAGCTGCAAGCGCTTGAGTTAAATCAAAGCCAGCTTACCAGTCTACCTGCGGAAATCGGGCAACTGTCTAAGCTGACACGGCTCGACTTAAATCAAAACCAGCTCACCGCCCTGCCTATAGAAATAGGCAAATTGTCTCAGCTGCAAAGGCTTTACTTAAATCAAAACCAACTCACCACTCTGCCTACAGAAATTGGGCAGCTGTCTGAGCTGCAAACGCTTTACCTAAATCAAAACCAACTCACCACTCTGCCTACAGAAATTGGGCAGCTGTCTGAGCTGCAAACGCTTTACTTAAATCAAAACCAGCTCACCATTCTGCCAGCAGAAATCGGGCAGCTGCCTAAAGCGCTGTATCGGCTTGAATTAAATCAAAACCAGCTCACCAGCCTTCCTGCAGAAATAGGTCTATTGTCTCAGCTGCAAGTGCTTCACTTAAATCAAAACCAGCTCACCAGCCTTCCTGCAGAAATAGGTCTATTGTCTCAGCTGCGAAGGCTTAAATTAAATCAAAACCAGCTCACCAGCCTTCCTAAAGAAATCGGGCAGCTGTCTGAGCTGCACACGCTTGAATTAGCAGAAAATCCTCTGAAGCATATCGCCGAAAAAATAAGGGAGCGTTTTCAATTGTAGAATAACAAGTACTTTTTAATTTGGCGTGAGCTAAAATGAAATAAGAAACTTTTAAACATCTTATCTTTAAACAAGTAATCCGCTTTTCTTTCCGCAACTAAGCAAGTTTAAACTATCCTACACATTTATAACGACAAGAAGTTTTTCTCTTTTTCTGCAGAGTGTTATGTATGGAAGAATAACTTTTTTTGACAGGGAGAAACTAGTGTATTGTACTCCATCATTCGGTAGAAATATTAAAACAAGGCACCAAAAAGAGCCGTTTTTCTCAAATAAGGCAAAGAATCAATCTCATTCTTTTAGCCACACCAAAATTGCCGTGTCACTTAATCCCCAAAACCTGTGGCTACTCCTAAATACTTGGAAGCCCCTCCTTTCCTTAAATCTATCTGAAAAAAAAAGCGAGGTAGATTATCTGTGAGTTGTTTTTCATTAATAAGAGCACGAATTCGTTTGACTTGTTTTTTTAATTTTTTTATATTGTCTTTAAAAAATAAAATGCTAAAAAGTTATCACTACCACAGGAAATAAAATGCACCCTATCTCTTCGGCATCTATTGAAAGTTTGCCCAATGAATTGCTACTCCCTATCTTAGAGGCTTGCGTAGTTCCTTCCTTATTTGGCGTCTGTAAAAGATGGCATCATCTGCTGGCTTCTGAAGTCATGCCCCCTCTTTATAAGCAAATAGGTAAAGTGCATGTTCCTCAAGGAAATGTTAAGGAGCAGGCTCTTATTGTAGATAGGATTTATAAGCTAGAAGAAAAGCTTTCTGAAACAGCAAAGGTAAATGCAATCTTTAGGCGAATCTTTACTTTAGCCAAGTCTCTTTCAGCTTTAGAATTTAAAGAGAAAACAGAAGAAAAAAGAGGCTTAACTCTGACTAATTACTCTTCTTATCTCTTAAATATTAATCGCCTTTTACTTTGGAAAATGCTTCCTGGTGGGGAAGAATACTTGAGCCGAGAAAAAATTAAGCACTTGCCTCTAGAGAAAAAAGGAGAGCTTCTTAGAGATTGGATTGCAGAAAATTGTAAAAACCTCTCGGCTTCAGTTTTATCTAAAGCAGGCTTGACTTATTTACCCCCAGAAATATGCCAATTGTCTCAATTGCAAGAGCTTTACTTAAATCAAAACCAGCTCACCACTCTGCCTACAGAAATAGGTCAATTGTCACAGTTAGCACGGCTTAACTTAAATCAAAATCAGCTCACCGCTCTACCTATAGAAATAGGCCAATTGTCTCAGTTGCAATCGCTTGACTTAAAAGAAAGCCAGATCACCGCTCTGCCTACAGAAATCGGGCAGCTGTCTGAGCTGACACACCTTTACTTAAATCAAAACCAGCTCACCGCTCTGCCTGCAAAAATCGGGCAGCTGTCTAAGCTGCAATGGCTTTACTTAAATCAAAACCAGCTCACCAGCCTTCCTGCTCAAATCGGGCAGTTGTCTCAGCTGCAAACGCTTGATTTAAATCAAAACCAGCTCACCGCTCTGCCTGCATTAATCGGACAGCTGTCAGAGCTGACACGCCTTTACTTAAATCAAAACCAGCTCACCGCTCTGCCTGCAGAAATAGGGCGGCTGCCTCAGCTGAAAGGGCTTCAATTAAACCAAAACCAGCTCACCGCTCTGCCTGCAGAAATCGGACAGTTGTCTGAGCTGACACACCTTTACTTAAATCAAAACCAGCTCACCGCTCTGCCTGCAGAAATCGGGCAGCTGTCTAAGCTGCAAGTACTTCACTTAAATCAAAACCAGCTCACCGCTCTGCCTACGGAAATCGGGCAGCTGTCTAAGCTACAATGGCTTGACTTAAATCAAAACCAGCTCACCAGCCTTCCTGCTCAAATCGGGCAGTTGTCTCAGCTACAATGGCTTTACTTAAATCAAAACCAACTCGCCGCTCTGCCTGCAGAAATCGGGCAGCTGTCTAAGCTGACAAGACTTGAATTAAATCAAAACCAGATCGCCGCTCTGCCTGTAGAAATCGGGCAGCTGTCTAAGCTGCAATGGCTTGAATTAAATCAAAACCAGCTCACCAGCCTTCCTGCAGAAACAGGTCAATTGCCTCAGTTGCAATGGCTTTACTTAAATCAAAACCAACTCACCAGCCTTCCTGCAGAAATAGGTCAATTGTCTCAGCTACAATTGCTTTACTTAAATCAAAACCAGCTCACCGCTCTGCCTGCAGAAATCGGGCAGCTGTCTAAGCTGCAAACCCTTGAATTAGCAGAAAATCCTTTGAAGGATATTGCAGAAAAAATAAGGCAGCGTTTTCAATTGTAGAATGGTCGTAAGCACTTTTTAGATTGAGGTGGGCTAAAATAAAATAAAAAACTTTTAGCCATCTTATCTTTAAAGAAGCAATCAGCTTTTCTTCCCACGACTAAGAAGTTGTCCTGAAACCTATTCTCTCCTTAACACAATTCTAAACAAGGTTCTTATAAAGAATGGTATCCTACAAGAGTACTTAAAAGTAACTATTTCTATAAAAATGAGCAATTAGATGGAAAACAAGAAGAATTTCATAAGAATAGCCAGCTTGAGCTTTGTATACATTCTGCAAACCAACAAATTCTAATGATAGTGCCTTGATAAGTGCTGCTCATAAAGTCGAGCATAATGAGATAGCCTATCTATAATCTTATCTGTTTTTTGTGTGAACATTATAAACAAAAAGAGATAGTCAATTTAATGGAGCTTTCTTTGGAAGAGGAAAAACGTATGGGAGAAAAACTTTTGGAAATAGCCCGGCGTGATATTAAGCTGCCAGCCCCCCCCCCTTAGTTAATCATCGTTTTGCCTAACCTAGAAATATTTGGGTATAACTGATAGAGAGGACGCATACAGATTTAAAAAGCTGGTCGTTTAAATGTGGAATGTAAGTCTTCCTCAGCAAAGAAGCTTAAAAAACAAATTTTTTTAATTAGAGCAATCTAGGTAGCACTTATAATGCAATTTTCATTATAGCTTATAAAACTCTTATCCCACACAATTCTTATAATGAGACCTTTAACCAAATTTTTTGCCAAAGTAAATGATCAAAAACTAAAATCTGAGAACCAATTAAGCTAGCCATTTTTCTAAAGAGCAGAGATAGGACCT
This sequence comes from Neochlamydia sp. S13, assembly GCF_000648235.2. Classification (NCBI taxonomy): domain Bacteria; kingdom Pseudomonadati; phylum Chlamydiota; class Chlamydiia; order Parachlamydiales; family Parachlamydiaceae; genus Neochlamydia; species Neochlamydia sp. S13. Next base: position 2,202,211 of record NZ_AP017977.1, read on the forward strand.
CTAAAATATCACGAAAATAAATACTTAACGTAAAGTTATAGGAGTTACTCTACTCTAATAATGTATATAAGATTCACTTAATGTATATAAGATTTGCTAGCTGTCTTTTTGCTGTTGGATATTAGATAAGCTAGCCGAATCTGAGGGTGATTTCAAGCTGGCATAATAGTGCAAGAGTATACTTTGCGCTAATTTTTCCGTTGGAACATCCATTTCGCTTTTATCTTCCCAAAAATATCCCTGTTGCTGCAAGCCATGCACGAAATAAAATTGTTTAAAGGCTTTAGTAAATACTTCTTTATTTCCACTGGGGTAAACTCTCCAGCCCACGCGATGTAAATTTTTAAACGCTGAAGAGACGGTAATACCTGTGATAGTTAATTTTTCTAGCATTTTCTGATCAAGGATATTGACCTCCTTTCGGGGAATCAATTCAGCTACAACTGAATGTGTAAGAGGATGCATAAGACAGGGTGTAAACAAAAGTGTTGGCAATTCTTTTTAAGCAGCAGTTTTGTAGGAACTCCAGTAAGCTTCCCAGTGGCCATTTAATCTACCTATTCTTAAGTTCAGTATCGCATTAGCATTTTCTGCCTTCCACCAAGCTCCCGCTATTTTCAGCCTCTTTTGCACCACATGCCTATGGCTACTCTCTATTTCGCCTGAACCAATCGGTAAGCCTTTATCTAAAGCGCTTTTATAATTCATCATATCCAGTCTTTTTTCCATATATCTATAACATCTCACTAAGCCATTCTCCTGCTCAGGATGATCTAGCCCCTTGAACTTAATTTCAATCTCTTTGAAAACTTCTCGGCTTTTTCCAGCTTTTAACTTCTCTTTACTTTCTTCTAACCACTTTTTTGGCTCAAAAATATTGCACCAAATCGCAGCCTCGGATAAATATTCACACAGATGATAAAAATCAATTAAGTGACCGCTTCGATTGCAAAATTTTAGCTTTACTTGTTCAGCTATCCACGGAGCACCATCACTTACGACATGCACATAGCTGCCTTCTTTCAGACCCGCTAAAGAAGCACATTCTAGCATCTGTTGACCCGCTTGTTCTGCCGTTCCAATACTACCAGCATAAAAGCGGTTGGCTCTATCCTTGCCTCTTGCCAAACTTAGTTTGGCTTCTTTCCAACATACTTTCCGTGCTTTTCTTGCATCTTTTTTTGCTTGTTTGTCGGCCTCATCTATCTCCACAATGGGTACCATACTCCCATCTGTTTCACTGATAATAATTGCTTCTTGGCTCGACGTTTCTTTTTTTAGCTTAGCTATTTTGCTTGCATGCTTTTGGGTAATCAATCTAACCATGGAAGAGGGAGCTTCAATTCCATAATGCTCCTTCATCTTTTCCCCTACTTTTCCAAACGCAATATCTGCTCCAAAGTCGGTTATTGCTCGCTCTAACGGTAAAGAATACCCTCTACATCTAACCTTGGAAGACAAGGAAAAGGGTCTAATCAATTTTCCTGCTTGTAGGAAGCATCTCTCTTCCATGCCTACTATCCCAAATGTTGTATGCCAATTTAGTTTTTTTTTGAGTGCCGTCTTAATTTCATTTCCCGAGCCTTAGCTTCTTGTTCATTTACTTGATGCTTTGCCCAATCCTCAAGGCATTTTTTTCCTAAGCCTCTAACTTCGGGAATAAGAGCAAATTCCGCATCATCCGCCACTTCAATCCCTTTAACTCCTTCGGTAATATCTAATAATTCTCTAATGGATTCTAATAAGTTGGGATGATTCTTTAAGCGATTAAATACTTTATTAACTTCTTCTTCGTTAAACATATGAACCTCCTTTTGCTACATTTTCAGTATGTATTAATCCTTCCTTATCTTGCCAACACTTTTAATTACACCCCATAAGACATTTAATCATTTTTTTACCTTGATTTAAAAGTTATTAATTTAAATATTCTTCTTCATAGCGCGTTTGAACATTCTTTATCACCTCGCGTATAGGAGCTTTTTCCTCTAAAGCTGTATTTAACTCTTCTGTCACAATCTTTATCTGCTCAATTTGTTGCTCGAGGTACACCATTTTCTTCCATAAGGCATGCATACTCATTTCATATTTCGCTTGAGAGCAATCCTGCTACTTTTACTTAAAAAGATTCTTCCAAAGGAGAAAGCAAGAATGTTAAGCGAAAAAGAGGGAAATGAGTAAATGCGGCGCGCCTCTTCATAAAGCCAGAGGGAGTTAATGAGGCTAGTCAAATAGGCCTATGTTCGCTCGTTTTTCGGTTAGACATGCTAACTTCTATGAAAATTTTTTCTCTGCGTTATGTTTAAACTAATTTTTCGTCATAAAAGATATAACAGAAAAGTAGGCAGCTACTTTTAGAAGGCTAAAATTAAAGAAGATCCTAAAAGGCCTAGCTAGCATACTATTCCCTTTATTACTTAATTCCAAAACTTTATAATAGCATCTACTTTCTTTAAATTATTATTTTATGACTTTTATATGATCCGCCCGTTAATCTTTATCTGGTTAGCGCACTTTCTCGTAGATTTTATGATAGGGATATGGGCTATGTATAAAACATTGGCTCATTTAGACTTATTTCTTGCTGGTACTATCTCGGCTGCAGGAGCTTTCTTTGGGGAAGGGATGCAAATATTTTTCGGGCCGTTGAGCGACCGAGGATGGCGTAAGCAGCTTATCTGCTTGGGCATCTTGTTTACTGCTGCCAACACCTTTTTAGCTTACTCCACAAATTACTGGATACTTTTATTGATTTATTCTATTACTTGTGTAGGGTCGGGAGCTTTTCATCCTGCAGCGACTAGCTTATCTGGAGCTTTAACGCCTCATCGTAAAGCAATGGTAATTGCTATCTTTGCTTCTGGAGGAGCCTTAGGGCTTGCAAGCAGCCAAATCATCTATACTTACTTTCATTCTGCTTTACATGGTGCCACGGCCATTTTGACCCTGCCGGCAATCCTTTTGGTATTTACTTCATTCTACGGTCTTCAAGGTATCCACAATTTTACCCCTATTCACTCCGCCCATGAGGTTAATCTCAAAGCCCTTTTTAGGATGTTCAAAAATCGCAATCTACGTCTCTTGTATATCGCGCAAGTCTGCAATCAAACGCTTTTTTGGGCTACCATTTTTCTTCTGCCTGACACTTTGATATGTAAAGGTTACAACCCTTGGATTTGCCATGGCGGCGGTCATCTTTTTCTTATCTTAGGAGGCGCTGTGATGTTGATTCCGGCAGGCTATCTATCTGATCGATATTCGCCTAAGAGAGTTATCCTATGGGCTACAGTGGCTGCTATGATAGCTTTTTATATATTTTTGCTTTATCCTACTTTTGACAATATAACGTTTGTTGCTCTAATTTTTTTATTGGGGGCTTTTTTCGCCACTGTTAATTCAGTATTGATCGCTTTTGGCCATTGGTTGGTCCCTGAAAGTCCAGGCATGGTAAGTGCTTTCTTGATGGGCATGGCGTGGTGTGTGTCGGAAGGCTTAGGACAAGGCGGAGGGGGCTTAATGACTAGATTTTTTAATGAGCATGCCCCCGTCTATGCTTTAAGCATCCTAGGTATTTTTTTTATTATAGGAATAATGGCTACTTTATGGTTGCCAGATTTAGAAAAAAATGAGATTAAAGGGCAGTTAAATTAAAAAATGTTTTCATTTAAGGTATTTCATGTATTTTTGGCGCCTTAATATATTTCTTGTTATCCTCAGTATCTTCACTAATGGCTTTAGCGAGGATAAACCCCAACACCAAGCTGGTGAGATTCCCATTACAGAAGCTGTAATCACGACTTTAAAAGAACGTCAACCCAATTGGCGCCTGGAAATTATCGATCATCATCCGGATGGCACCCCTAAAATTATCTTATATTACGAGCCCTCTGGCGAAAGTAAAGAAGGGGTTCCGGTCAAAGAAATACGCTTTAGAAAAAATGCTAATCCTGAAAGAGAGGCTGATTTACTCTATTTAGATAAACGTCCTGTTTATCATGGCCCTCAGCTATTTTTTAATGAAGATAGTTCCATTCAAAAGATTGTTTTTTATGATAAGGGTAAGCTTCACGGACCCGTCAGAACCTATTTTCCTAATGGCTTAATAGAAAGCGTTCATTATATGAAACAAGATGTTAAGCATGGCCCGTTAGAGATTCGTTACTCTAATGGAGAAATAGCAGGAAAAGGCTTTTATAAAATTGATCAACTTAGTGGCCCATATGAAACTTTTTATCCTAATAAAGTAAAAGCTTCTCTTATTCATTATCAACAAGGACTAAGACACGGACTTACCCAAGAATGGTATGAGGATGGCTCTTTAAAAGCAGAAGTCTATTATCATTTAGGGCTGCTTGATAATGGAAAAACTGTCCCTGCCCTCCATCTATATTATCCCAATCGTATGACAAAAGAGTTTCAAGATTTTTTATATGGGCAGCCTAACGGCCAGCATGTAAAATATCATCCTAATGGCAAAGAGAGCTACAGAGCTAGCTATACTTTAGGAAAAAAAGAAGGCTTAGAGCAATTTTTTAATGAGAACGGCCAGCTAATAGGCCAAGGAAGATTTATTCAAGGTACTCCGACAGGGCTGCACTTTCTCAACCATCCTAATGGTAAAGTAGCTAAATCCGCACATTATGATCCCCACGGGTATTTACTTGAGCCCATCTTAGAGTTGGACGATAGTGGCAATAAGCTTGCTGAATATAGGCTTATCCATGGAAATTACGAAGGTTCCTATAAGGAATGGTACCCCACAGGAGTACTTAAAAGTAGCTATTTCTATAGAAACGGGCAATTAGATGGAAAACAAGAAGAGTTTCATAAAAATAGCCAGCCTAAGCTTCGTATAACCTATGCAAACCATCAAAAAACTGGCTTGCTTGAAGAATGGTTTGAGAATGGCCACCCTTCTCTAAAGGAAAGCTATAAAGAAAATATGAAGGATGGCCCTAGTCAAGCATGGCATTCTAATGGAAAGCTCAATATTCAAGCCTGTTATCTTAAAGGGGCCCTGCATGGGACCTATGAAGAATGGTTTCCCAATGGCCAACTTAAAAACCGCACTGGCTATTCTCATGGCCAGCAACAAGGCGAATCTCGTCACTGGAATGAAGAAGGCACACTTTTATATGAAGCGTCCTTTGATCAAAACCTCCCTATCCATAAAGTTCAAGAGTGGCATAATAAAGGTCAACTCAAACGCATCAGCTTCTATCAAAACGGCAGATTACACGGCAAAGAAGAAACATTTTGGCCTAATGGGCAAAAAGCTAGCCAGCTAAACTACCAGCATGGAAAAATTGAGGGCACTTCCTTTACTTGGTACGAAGATGGCTCGCTTCATCAAGAATACACTTATCAACAAGGTTTGCGAACAGGACCTGCGCGTGAGCTTTATCCTATGGATGCCATAACGAGTCAACAAAGCCCTTCCCACCTGTTAAATTATCTCGAAGGAAAGATGCATGGGGAACAAAAAAGCTTTTATAAAAATGGTCAGCCTCAAGCCGTATTAACCTATGATCATGGCATCCTTCATGGCCTTAAAGCCTTATGGAATCAAGAGGGTACTCTTATCGAGCAAGGCTATTACCAACATGGTAATCTAGAAGGCCCTTATCAAGCTCGTAAGCCAAATGGCCTGATAGTAAAGTCTCATTACCAAAATAATCGTTTGGAAGGCCTGCATCAAATTTTTTATCCTTCTCGTGATACTGACCCTCAAGTTAAAGCTCTAGAGGCTCACTATGTAAATGGACTTCTTGAAGGTGAGCTGGCCGAATATAATGAAGCTGGCAATAAAATCAGCAGCACCTCTTATCATCACGGCGTTCGTGACGGAATGAGTACCACCTACTACGAGGATGGCAAGACTCACCTTACCTTGTCTTACAAAAACGATGTTTTGCAAGGCCCCCTTCTTGAATACTTTCCCAATGGGAAAATTTGTCGTAAAGAAGATTACATTCAGGGGCAAAAAAATGGAGAAGTTCTATCTTATCATGAAAATGAGCAGCTTGCTTCACGCGGCACCTACCAAAGCGGAAAAAAAGAAGGCCTTTTTCAATATTGGAATAATAGAGGAGTTCTCTACTTTGAAGCAGAATATAAAAATGATTTACGTCATGGCAAGTTTAATAAATATGATCAGAGAGGCCATCCAAGAGTTTTGCAAACTTACCAAGATGATAAACTGATGGATAAAAAAAAGCTCGATGAAGAGATCAATCATTAGATAAATCTTTTTGCCGTCACTATGTAGGTAAGGTTTATTAACCGTTAGAAGTTTATGAAAATTATATTTTTCTAACGCTCTCTTCTAGAAAAAGGTCTTACGAACCACCAATCGAATAGCCAAAAAGTTTGGATTTCATAAACCGTGGATTTTTGAGAGTGTTCGAGATCTGAATAGCTGCCCTGGACCTTTAGATTGATAGTGCGTCCCCAAAGATTACACCTTTAAAGCTACATGATAGGGGTATTGGTACTTTATTAAATCTCTTGAGAAAAAAAGCTAAAAGAGAACTTCCTACCCCTTTGAAAAATAGCTTAAGAAAAAATAGTTTTTAATGCTTAGTTATTTGAAAATTAATCATTTAAATGTTATAATGCTTTTTTAATCTTTGTAAGATCGAAGCTTTGATTAAAGGCTATCTGTCGTCAACTTTTTACTTTTTACATTTGTCTCTACTGTGATATCCTCTTAGCAAGTTATAAGGAGAATTTAATGGCTACACAAGAAGCATTTAGGGGTCAATCCGATTATAAATACGGATTTTCAACTGCGGTTGAAATGGATAGCTTACCTAAAGGGCTCAATGAGATGACTATACGTGCCATCTCGGCAAAAAAAGATGAACCTCAATTTTTGCTAGATTTTCGTCTTAAAGCCTACCGCTTATGGCTTGAATCTACCCCACCCGTTTGGCCTAATCTCCACTATCCTCCTATTGATTTTCAAAATATTTGCTATTACTCTGCTCCTAAGACTAAGGCTAAGTATAATAGCTTAGATGAAGTAGACCCAGAGATTTTACGTACTTTTGAAAGATTAGGGATTCCTTTGGATGAACAAAAGAGATTAACGAATGTCGCGGTCGATATGGTTTTTGATTCCGTTTCGATTGGGACCACTTTTAAGAAAAATTTAGAGGAGGCAGGAGTGGTTCTTTGCTCGATCTCTGAAGCCATTAACCTTTATCCTGATCTTATAAAAAAATATTTAGGCAGTGTCGTTCCTATTGGTGATAATTTTTATGCTACCTTAAACTCTGCGGTGTTTACTGATGGCTCTTTTGTTTACATTCCTAAAGGCGTTAAGTGCCCCATGGAACTTTCTACCTATTTTCGCATTAACGATAAAGAAAGCGGCCAATTTGAACGCACCCTTATCATTGCCGAAGAAGGCTCATCTGTGAGCTATTTAGAAGGGTGCACAGCGCCTGCTTATGACAATAATCAGCTCCATGCTGCGGTAGTAGAGCTTGTTGCTTTGGATCATGCGGAAATTAAATACTCTACCGTTCAAAACTGGTATGCAGGTAATCCAAAAACTGGAGCAGGTGGAATTTATAATTTTGTAACTAAGCGAGGTCGCTGCGCAGGTATTTCGTCTAAAATTTCATGGACCCAAGTAGAAGTGGGAGCTGCTATTACCTGGAAATATCCTAGCTGCATTCTGCAAGGTGATCATTCCGTAGGGGAATTTTACTCGGTAGCCCTGACTAATCATCATATGCAGGCTGATACAGGAACAAAAATGATTCATCTAGGAAAAAACACCCGTTCAACCATAGTTTCTAAAGGAATCTCAGCCGATACCTCTCACAACAGTTACCGTGGCCTAGTTAAAATTGTGCCCAGAGCCCATGGAGCTCGTAACTATACGCAATGCGACTCCATGTTAGTAGGAGATCAATGCTCCGCTAACACTTTTCCTTATATTGAGGTAGGCAACTCTTCTAGCCAAGTGGAACATGAAGCCTCTACCTCTAAAATGAATGAAGAGCAACTTTTCTATATGAGAAGCCGCGGCCTTTCTCAAGAAGATGCTGTCAATATGATCGTTAACGGCTTTTGTAAAGACGTGATTAAAGAGTTACCTCTTGAGTTTGCTGCAGAGGCTCAAAAATTGCTAACATTAAAACTTGAAAATTCGGTTGGATAATTATTCATGACTCACCTTCCCCAAGCGCTTATAGAAATTAAAAATCTTCATGCCAATGTAGAAAACAAGCCTATTTTAAAAGGATTAAACTTAACTGTGCAAGCCGGTGAAATTCATGCCATCATGGGTCCTAATGGTGCAGGAAAATCTACCCTCGCAAAAATTTTAGCAGGCCATCCGGCTTATGAAATTACTTCAGGAGAGATTTTATTCAAAGGCCAAAATATAGTGGAATTGGCACCAGAAGATAGAGCTCATGCAGGAATTTTTATGAGCTTTCAATATCCTTTGGAAATTCCTGGGGTTAGCAATTTGCAGTTCTTACATGCTTCTTATAATTCTGTATTGAAAGCCAAAGGCGCTCCTGAAATGCCTTTAGTAGAGTTTGAGAAATCTCTTGATGAGATTATGAAACGTATGGAAATTAAAACGGAATTTAAAGAACGTAGCCTGAATGAAGGCTTTTCTGGCGGAGAAAAAAAACGCAATGAAATCTTACAAATGGCTGTTTTACAGCCTGCGCTTGCGATCTTAGACGAAACTGACTCAGGGCTTGATATTGATGCCATGCGTATTGTGGCTCGAGGCGTCAATCAACTGATGAATCCTCAGATGGGCTTAATTCTTATCACTCACTATCAAAGGCTTCTCGACTATATTAAACCTAACGTCGTCCATGTCATGGTGGAAGGAAAAATAGTGCAATCAGGTGGTCCTGAATTAGCCCACCAGCTAGAAGATAAAGGGTACGATTGGTTAGTGCCAGCTCCTCAAAGCGAGGCTCTACGATGATCACGGAGAACTATACCGATCAACAAGCTTTTCAGCAGATGCTTCAAAAGATGTATGTGGGCGCTCTTGAAGAAAAAGACCCTACGCGAAAGCTTAAAGAAAAAGCCTGGCTGCGTTTTTTAGAAATAGGTTTACCCACTCGCCAATCTGAAGTTTTTCAATATCTTCGTTTAAGAAATCTTTATATACAAGCCTTTGAGCCCGCCCACATTATCCCCTTATCTGCTGATTCTATTGCCCCGCACATCTTGCCCGAATGCTCAGGCTCTGTTTTAGTGATGATTAATGGAAATTATTATCCACAGCTATCTAATTTGTCTGCTCTTCCTAAAAGAATGGTCATTCTACCTTTAAAGGAAGCTTGGCGGACTTATGGAAGCTTTCTAAACAATCAATGGAATAAACTGCTTATAGAAGAAAAGGATCCTTTTGCGATTCTTAATGCGGCGCTGCATCGTCAAGGAATCTTTATCTATGCTCCCCCTAAAACTCTGGCAGATGTCCCTTTGCAGCTATTACATTTTAATAGTCATGAGCCCAACCTTTCTCTATGGACGAACCCGAGAATCCAAGGCTTCATGGGGGCGCACTCCCAGCTGGATTTAATTGCCACCCACGTGGATGGGCCAGGAAAACAATTTTTATCCAATATTTCTATTGAATTGGCAATGGATGAAGAATCTCATCTACGCTACTTCCAAGTTCCTTTTGAAATATTAAATAAGCATTGGTATTTCGAAGCTTTTCGCGCTAGCCTCAAAAAAGGTAGTACCTTCAAATCTATTTTGGCTAGTAAAGGCTCTACTTCTTTAAGGAATGACTACCGAATAGTCCTCGCCGGTGAAAATGCAGAGGCTAGCTTAAATGGCCTTTGGATGCTTTCTGATCAAGCAGAAGCCCACGCAAATATTTTAGTAGAACATCAAGCCCCTTACTGCCGCTCCATGCAGCTTTTTAAAAGTGTTTTAAACGATGCTAGCCATTCTAGCTTTGAAGGCAAAATTTTAGTACACCAAGCTGCCCAAAAGACCCAAGCTTTTCAGCTGAATAGTAACTTACTGCTTAGTGATAAAGCTAAAGCCGATAGTAAGCCTAACCTTGAAATATTTGCAGATGATGTTAAAGCTTCTCATGGAGCTACCATGGGACAGCTTGATCAGGAACAGCTTTTTTACTTAAGGACGCGGGGGTATTCTGAAAAAGCAGCTAAAAATCTTTTAGTCTACGGCTTTTGTAAAGAAATTATTGAGATGATCCCCTACCCTTCTCTTATGAAAGCCATTAACAAGCAAGCCTCTCGATACCTTATGCAGGAGCCAGGCGATGAAACCAGCTTCTTTTGATGTGGGAAAAATTAGGAAAGATTTTCCCATGCTTGCAAAAACGATGCATGGAAAACCGCTCATCTATTTTGATTCTTCCGCTACAGCTCAAAAGCCGCAGTGCATGATTGATTCCATCCAAGATTTTTATCAAAATCATTACAGTACTGTTCACCGAACGATTTACGAATCTTCTCTTTTGGCTACTAAAAAATATCAGGAAGCCCGCGAGAAAGTTCAAAAGCTTCTGAATGCCTCAAAAATCGAAGAGATTATCTTTACGCGCGGCACCACAGACTCTATCAACTTAGTGGCTTATTCTTTTGGAAAAGCGTTTATTAAGCCTGGTGATGAAATTATTTTAACGCAGATTGAACATCATGCCAATATTGTTCCCTGGCAAATGATGTGTGAAGATAGAAAAGCTGTCCTAAGATTTATTCCCCTCGACAGCCAAGGAAATTTAAAACTCGAAGAGTTTGCTAAGCTTTTAAATTCTAAAACTAGGCTAGTCGCTTTAACGCACGTTTCTAATGCCATTGGCACTATCAATCCCGTCCACGAGATGATTCAAATGGCTCATGCCTATGGAAGCAAAGTACTGGTGGATGGCGCGCAAGCTGTTCCGCATATGAAAGTCGATGTCCAAACCTTAGACGCAGATTTTTACGCTTTCTCAGGTCATAAACTTTACGGGCCTACAGGAATAGGAATTTTATACGGCAAGGCAGAGCTTCTCAATCAAATGCCACCTTATCAAGGAGGAGGCGATATGATTGATAAGGTCGATTGGGAAGAAACTACCTATAATGTGCTACCTTTAAAGTTTGAAGCAGGCACACCCCTTATCGCGGAAGTGATTGGTTTAGGCACTGCTATTGATTATATCAACACGATCGGCTTTTCTGCTATCCACGCTCATGAGCAGGAGCTCTTAGAGTATGCCATTGAAAAAATGGAAAGCATTCCACAAGTGCGCATCATTGGAAAGCCTAAAGAAAAAGCGGCTATCATCAGCTTTATCGTGGAAGGAGCTCATCCGCTCGATATTGGCACTATGCTGGACTTAAAAGGCGTAGCTATACGCACAGGACATCATTGTGCACAGCCCACCATGCGCCATTTTGGTGTGCCAGCCACAGCTAGAATATCTTTTGGCTTATACAATACTAAAGAAGAAATTGATCACTTCATTATCTATCTACAAGAGATTATTGAGCTATTATGCGCATCTCCTTAAAAGAGGCTGCCCACAGGCTGAATACTGGAGAAGTAGTAGGTGTGCCCACAGAAACTGTGTATGGGCTAGCAGCTTCTTTAAATCACCTTCAGGCTATCGAGCATATCTACACCCTTAAAGGACGCCCTTCTAATAATCCTTTAATCATCCATGTGGCTGAACTTAACGAGGTATTATCTTACCAGCAAGGAAACATCAGCGATTTAGAGATCTTAGCACAAGTTTTTTGGCCTGGCCCTATGACAATCGTGCTACCAGTCAAATGTAGATTAATTCCAGCCAAAGCACGTGCCAACTTGCCCACTGCAGCTTTTCGCATTCCTCGGCATCCTTTAGCTTTAGAATTGTTGAAGCAAACAGGACCTCTGGTTATGCCCTCAGCAAACCTTTCAGGCAGCCCATCCTCTACTCGTATTGAACATGTTGAACATGATTTTGGCAAGGCCTTTCCAGTGTTAGACGGAGGAACCTGCCAAAAGGGCTTAGAATCTACGATCTTAACTTATAGAAATGGCTACTGGCAAATTATACGTCAAGGTGCTTTAACTGCTGAAGATTTTTGCTCTTCTCTAGGATACCTTCCTTTATTTCAGCAACAAAACAGTGAAAAACCTCTTTGCCCAGGAGGCATGTATCGTCACTATGCTCCTCAAGCTAAGTTAAAACTTGTACAGTCTTTTAAAAATATTGTAGAAGGCGTTATTATTGGCTTCAGCGATCGACATTATCCTGCAGGCTGCAAAGTTTTTGCTTTAGGGCCTCTTGCAGAACCTGATCTAGCCGCCTCTAATCTATATGCCGTTCTCCGACAACTTGATCAAGAAAAACACCAAGAGGCTTATGTAGATGTAAATTTTTTAAAAAGGGGAATTTTATCTACCTTGTCCGAACGCTTACATCGAGCAAGCGAAGGAGCCTAGTGAGAAGTATTAAAGATAGGGCCTCATCCGAAAAGCAGGAGGTACAAGCCATTTAATAACTTTAAGCTGGGACAATTTTTTTAAAACTCAACGAATTATCCAAAACCTAAGTAAAGCTTGAACTTCTATCCATGGCTACCTTCTGAAGCCGAAACACCTCCTATTATTTAACTTTGACAATGATAAAATAGGCGCTCGCTTGATGCTTATGTCCTTATAATGACCATCGCCTATAGTAATGCTAGGCCTCTTTTGAAACTCAATCTATTCAATTCCAAGTTATAAATTCCTGCAATCAGGTTGAAGCCAAGCGCAAAGCTTTTACGTCTATTTCGGTAGCGCTCCGCTATAATTTTAAAACTTACATTCCTTAGCAAAAAAATAATTAGGAATTCTGAAGACTAATCGAGTAAGATGTTTTCTTTAAAGTTTTAAACTAAACAGCTAAAAGTTATGGAAATAGAGGTTCATCCGGTTTTGTAGGATTTATCATCTTACTTACGATGTTTCTTGTTTATGAAGATGATAAGGGTGCAGCTTGAAGTACTCCATCTCTCGATATCCATAGGCTTACCGTTTCAGGGTCTTGATTTTATTGTTAATTCCTTCAGGCTTGACATTTGTCACTCAGTGCTTAAAATAAGTCAAAAGCCCCTCAAAATAATCAAGATTGATTTGACTTGCTTTTTTAATTATTTTATATTTCTTTAAAAATGAAAATGCTGAAAAATTATCACTACCCAAGGAAATAAAATGCATCCTATCTCTTCGGCATCTATTGAAAGCTTGCCCAATGAATTGCTACTCCCTATCTTAGAGGCTTGCGTAGTTCCTTCCTTATTTAGCGTCTGTAAAAGATGGCATCATCTGCTGGCTTCTGAAGCCATGCCCCCTCTTTATAAGCAAATAGGTAAAGTGCATGTTCCTCAAGGAAATACTAAGGAGCAGGCTCTTATTGTAGATAGGATTTATAAGCTAGAAGAAAAGCTTTCTGAAGCAGCAAAGGTAAATGCAATCTTTAGGCAAATCTTTACTTTAGCCAGGTCTCTTTCAACTTTAGAATTTAAATGGAAGACAGAAGAAAAAAGAGGCTTAACTCTGGCTAATTACTCTTCTTATCTCTTAAATATTAATCGCCTTTTACTTTGGAAAAAGCTTCCTGGTGGGGAAGAATACTTGAGCCGAGAAGAAATTAAGCACTTGCCTCTAGAGAAAAAAGGAGAGCTTCTTAGAGATTGGATTGAAGAAAATTGTAAAAACATCACGGCTTTGGATTTATCTAGAGCAGGCTTGACTTATTTACCCCCAGAAATAGGCCAATTGTCTGAGCTGCAAACCCTTTCCTTAAATCAAAACCAGCTCTCCAGCCTGCCTGCAGAAGTTGGGCAATTGTCTCAGTTGAAAGGGCTTGACTTAAATCAAAATCAGCTCACCAGCCTTCCTGTAGAAATCGGGCAGCTGTCTCAGCTGCAAGAGCTTTACTTAAATCGAAACCAGCTCACCAGTCTTCCTGCAGAAGTAGGACGGCTGGATCAGCTACAATGGCTTTACTTAAGCCAAAACCAGCTCACCGCTCTGCCTACAGAAATAGGCCAATTGTCTCAGCTGCAAGGGCTTTACTTAAATCAAAACCAGCTCACCGCTCTGCCTGCAGAAATTGGGCAGCTGTCCCGGCTGCTATGGCTTGAATTAAATCAAAACCAACTCACCGCTCTGCCTGCAGAAATTGGGCAGCTGTCTGATCTGCAAACACTTGAATTAGCGGAAAATCCTTTGAAGGATATCGCCGAAAAAATAAGGCAGCGTTTTCAATTGTAGAATGGTTGTAAGTACCTTTTAAATCGGGGTGGGCTAAAATGAAATAAAAAACTCTTAGCCATCTTATCTTTAAACAAGTTGCCTTCCAGCAACTAGGCAAGCTTAAACTAACCTACACATTTATAACGACAAGAAGTTTTTCTCTTTTTCTGTAGAGTGTTATGGCTGGGAGGGTAACTTTTCTTGACAGGAAGAAGCTAGGCGTATTGTATTACATCATGCGGTAGAAGAATTAAGACAAGGCACCAAAAAGAGCCGTTTTTCTCAAATAAGGCAAAGAATCAATCTCATTCTTTTAGCCAAACCAAAATTGCCGCGTCACTTAATCGCCAGGACCTGTGGTTGCTCCTAAATGCTTGAAAGGTCTCCCCCCTTTCCGTGAATCTATCTGAAAAAAAAGCGAGGTAGATTATCTGTGAGTTGTTTTCATTGATAAGGATACGAATTGGTTTGACTTGCTTTTTTAATTTTTTATATTGTTTTTAAAAAATAAAAATGCTGAAAAAGTTGTCACTACCCAAGGAAATAAAATGCATCCTATCTCATCGGCCTCTATTGAAAGCTTGCCCAATGAATTGCTGCTCCCTATCTTAGAGGCTTGCGCAGTTCCTTCCTTATTTAGCGTCTGTAAAGGATGGCATCATCTGCTGGCTTCTGAAGTCATGCTCCCTCTTTATAAGCAAATAGGTAAAGTGCATGTTCCTCAAGGAAATGTTAAGGAGCAGGCTCTTATTGTAGATAAAATTTATAAGCTAGAAGAAAAGCTTTCTGAAGCAGGAAAGGTAAATGCAATCTTTAGGCAAATCTTTACTTTAGCCAAGTCTCTTTCAACTTTAGAATTTAAAGTGCAAATAGGAGAAAAGAGGCATTTTACTCTCGCTAATTACTCTTCTTATCTCTTAAATATTAATCGCCTTTTGCTTTGGAAAAAACTTCCTGGCGGGAAAGAATACTTGAGACGAGAAGAAATTAAGCACTTGTCTCTAGAGAAAAAAGGGGAGCTTCTTAGAGGTTGGATTGAAGAAAATTGCACAAACACCATGTTTTTAAATTTATCTAAAGCAGGCTTGACTTATTTACCCCCAGAAATATGCCAGTTATCTCAGTTGCAAACGCTTGACTTAAACGACAACCAGCTCACCGCTCTGCCTGAAGAAATCGGGCAGCTATCTCAGCAGCTGCAAACGCTTTACTTAAATCAAAACCAGCTCACCAGCCTGCCTGTAGAAATCGGGCAGTTGTCTGAGCTGCAATGGCTTTACTTAAATCAAAACCAGCTCACCAGTCTGCCTGCAGAAATCGGGCAGCTGTCTCAGCTTACCAAGCTTGAATTAGCGGAAAATCCTTTGAAAGATATTCCAGAAAAAATAAGGCAGTGTTTTCAATTGTAGGATGGTTGTAAGTGCTTTTTAAATTGGAGTAAGCTAAAGTGAAATAAAAAACTGTTAGCCACCTTATCTTTAAACAAGTAATCCGCTTTCCTTTCCGCAACTAAGCAAGCTTAAACTAACCTACACACTTATAAAAACAAGAAGTTTTCTCTTTTTCTGCAGATTGTTATAGCTGGGAGGATAACTTTTCTTGACAGGAAGAAACTGGTGTATTGGATTCTATCATTCGGCAGAAGAATTAAAACAAGGCACCAAAAAGAGCCGTTTTTCTCAAATAAGGCAAAGAATCAATCTCATTCCTTTAGCCGCACCAAAATTGCCGAGTCACTTAATCCCCAAAACCTGTGGCTGCTCCTAAATGCTTGGAAGGTCTCCCCCCTTTCCGTGAATCTATCTGAAAAAAAAGCGAGGTAGATTATCTGTGAGTTATTTTCATTGATAAGGATACGAATTGTTTTGACTTGCTTCTTTAATTTTTTTATATTGTTTTTAAAAATATAAATGCTGAAAAAGTTATCAATACCCAAGGAAATAAAATGCATCCTATCTCATCGGCATCTATTGAAAGCTTGCCCAATGAATTGCTGCTCCCTATCTTAGAGGCTTGCGTAGTTCCTTCCTTATTTAGCGTCTGTAAAAGATGGCATCATCTGCTGGCTAATGAAGTCATGCCCCCTCTTTATAAAAAAATAGCACAGCTTCATTTCCCCACGAAGAATGCCACTACCCAGCGAACTCTTATGTTAGCTAAAGTTTATCAACTTAATCCTGGACTTACCTCTACCCAAAAAGTTTATCAAGTTTTTAAGCAAGTTTTTACCTTAGCTAAATCGATTTCTCCTTTGGAATTTAAATGGAAAACAGAAGAAAAAAGAGGCTTAACGCTGGCTAATTACTCTTCCTATCTTGTAAATATTAATCGCCTTTTACTTTGGAAAAAACTTCCTGGTGGGGAAGAATACTTGAGCCGAGAAAAAATTAAGCACTTGCCTCTAGAGAAAAAAGGAGAGCTTCTTAGAGATTGGATTGAAGAAAATTGTAAAAACATCACGGCTTTGGATTTATTTAGAGCAGACTTGACTTATTTACCCTCAGAAATAGGCCAATTGTCTCAGCTGCAAACGCTTAACTTAAGCCAAAACCAGCTCGCCAGCCTTCCTGCAGGAATAAGCCAATTGTCTCAGCTGCAAACGCTTAACTTAATCCAAAACCAGTTCACCGCTCTTCCTGCAGAAATAGGGCGGCTGTCTCAGCTGCAATGGCTTCAATTAGATCAAAACCAGCTCACCAGTCTACCTGCAGAAATTGGGCAGCTGCCTCAGCTGCAATATCTTTACTTAAATCAAAACCAGCTTACCAGTCTTCCTGCAGAAATAGGTCAATTGTCTCAGCTGCAAGTGCTTCAATTAAATCAAAACCAGCTCACCAGCCTGCCTGCAGAAATCGGGCGGCTGTCTCAACTAAAATGGCTTGTTTTAAGCCAAAACCAGCTCACCGCTCTGCCTACAGAAATAGGTCAATTGTCTCAGCTGCAATGGCTTCAATTAGATCAAAACCAGCTCACCAGCCTTCCTGCAGAAATCGGGCAGTTGTCTAAGCTGCTACAGCTTAGCTTAAATCAAAACCAGCTCACCAGTCTGCCTGCAGAAATCGGGCAGCTGTCTCAGCTTACCAAGCTTGAATTAGCGGAAAATCCTTTGAAAGATATTCCAGAAAAAATAAGGCAGCGTTTTCAATTGTAGAATGGTTGTAAGTGCTTTTTAAATTGGAGTAAGCTAAAGTGAAATAAAAAACTGTTAGCCACCTTATCTTTAAACAAGTAATCCGCTTTCCTTCCCGCAACTAAGCAAGCTTAAACTAACCTACACACTTATAAAAACAAGAAGTTTTTCTCTTTTTCTGCAGATTGTTATAGCTGGGAGGATAACTTTTCTTGACAGGAAGAAACTGGCGTATTGGATTCTATCATTCGGCAGAAGAATTAAAACAAGGCACCAAAAAGAGCCGTTTTTCTCAAACAAGGCAAAGAATCAATCTCATTCTTTTAGCCAAACCAAAGTTGCCGCGTCACTGAATCCCCAAAACCTGTGGCTGCTCCTGAATGCTTAGAAGGTCTCCCCCTTCCGTGAATCTATCTGAAAAAAAAGCGAGGTAGGTTATACCATTTAAACGAACTCCGTAAGTAGCAGCTATTGAGAATTGCAAACAGCCTTTTTCTAAATTCAAATAAGGAGGATAATTTAGGGAGAGAAAAGGTTTGGAAAGGAGGAAACCATGTTTGTAGCTTTTTATCATACAATAGAGGAATTAAATGCCATGGCAAAAAAGAAAGCCTATGGCAGTTACAGTTGTAAACTAAGAGCAGTGGTGATGGAAGGAGAAAGCGCATATCAGATAGGAAAAGCGCTAGGTTATTGTACAAGCGCTATTCAAAAATGGATCCGAAGGTATAACGGAAGTTCCATTTTTTTTATAAGGTTAAAGTGTTTAATTATTTTATTATTAAAGCTTTATGGCTTTTTTATAAAATTTTGTAGTCACCAAAATTTTAATTAAAATTGTTTTTAATATTTACATAAATCTTTTTATTAGTGTATTTTGTAGGTATGCATATAGTGAAGTCAAAATTTAAATCAGCTGCCGGCAAAGTTTATGAAACAATTTTGCTACGAGAATCCTATAGAGAAGGCAAAACCGTCAAAAAACGCACGGTGGGTAATCTATCCAATTGCACACCTGAAGAAATTGCTGCTATCGAGTTAGCTTTAAAACATAAAGGTAATCTCCAAGCTTTAACCTCGTGTAGTGGAGCCACAATGCAAGAGGGATTATCTGTCGGTGGCGTATGGGTGATCTACCAAATGGCTAAACGTTTAGGAATTGTGGATGCACTTGGCAATAGCCGAGAAGGTCAGCTCGCGTTGTGGCAAGTGGTAGCACGCGTATTGGAGCAAGGCTCAAGGCTTTCTGCCGTCAGGTTGGCAGAAACGTATGCCATTGCACCTGTAATTGACTTGCAAAAGGGCTTTAACGAAGAAGATCTTTATAAGAATCTTTTGTGGTTATGCCAAAGCCAAGCCTCTATCGAAGATCGATTATTTACTAAAAGTTTTTGCAAGAAACCTCCTCACTTATTTTTGTATGATGTCACTAGCTCGTATTTAGAAGGCGAGAAAAACGAGCTTGCCGATTGGGGTTACAACCGAGACAAAAAGAAAGGTAAGAAGCAAATTGTGATAGGCTTGCTAAGTTCAGCCGATGGCACACCCGTATCAACCGAAGTGTTTAAAGGCAATACCCAAGATACTTCTACCTTCCATGCTCAGATCAAAAAAGCTAAAGAACGCTTTAAATGCGAGAAAGTCACTTTTGTAGGCGATAGAGGGATGATTAAAAGCGGGCAGATCGAAAATTTACAAGAGCAGGGTTTTCATTATATTACCGCTATGACAAAAGCTCAAATAGAGACCTTAATGAAAAAAGGTGTGATCGAATATACGCTATTTGATAATAACTTGGCTGAAGTCAAAGAAGATGGGATAAGATATATTCTTAAGCGCAATCCTGTGCGCGCCCAGGAAATCGCCCATTCTCGTCTCAGCAAGCTAGCTAGCATTGAAAAATTGGTCGCTATGCAAAATGCCTATCTACATGCGCATCCCAAAGCACAGGTAGAAGTAGCGCTGAAAAAAATTAAAACTAAAATCGAGCGTTTAACGCTTAAAACTTGCGTGACAGTTAGCGCACAAGATAGAAGTTTATCTGTATGCCTCAATCAAGAAATACTAGCTGAGGATGCTAAGCTAGATGGTTGCTATGTGATTAAAACCGATCTTGCTTGCGAAGAAGTGAGCATGCAAGAAGTACATGATCGTTATAAAGATTTAGCTAGAGTAGAATCAGCTTTTAGAACAGTAAAAAACGATCTTGAGATACGGCCAGTCTATGTACGTTCAGAAGAAAGTACAAGGGGCCATGTTTTAATTGTAATGTTAGCCTACATGATTATCAGAGAACTTGATAAAGCCTGGAAGGACCTTTATTTAACAGTAGAAGAGGGCTTGCGCAGTTTATCTACTTTAACGCTAATAGAATGGACAGTAAATGATGGCTTAAGTTTTCAGCAAATCCCCGAACCACGTCACCAAAACAGACAAATGCTTGAAGCCTTAAAAGTAGAGTTACCAAAAGTTTTACCAAAGAATCATGCGCATGTAGTCACTAGGAAGAAGCGCCGATAATTCACTTAAATTATTAATAATCAACAGCTTGATTGCTACCGATTGTTTCTAAAAAAGTGGAACTTCCGGTATAATGCTCAAAATTTAGAGGGCCTGAAAGATAGGAGGCCTGTAATAACAGGAAGAAAAAGCTTTCTTAGAGAGGGTAGAAAAAGGGCCTGAACCTGACGAAAGCATCAATGTTTTCCACCTAGTTGATCTGCAAGCTATTCTAAAAAAAGAGTTTGGCAAAAACTTAACCTTGCAAGGAATTTGGACAATCTTACGTCGCAGCCGCTATACGCCTTTGGTTCCTCGTCCTCAGCATTATAAAGCTAACCTAAGGGACCAAGAAGCCTTTAAAAAAAAATTCCAGAAGTCATCACCAGCTTAAACAAACAATTTCCTAAGAAAAACATCGAAATTTGGTTTGAAGATGAAGCACGGCTTGGACAACAAAGCACCTCTACTAAGGTATGGGCAAAAAAAGGAACGCGGCCAAAAGCTCCTAGGCAGACAGAATATAAAAATCTGTATGTAGCTACAGCTGTTTGCCCATGTTCAGGGCAAGCAGAAGGGATGATTTTACCTTTCTTAAATAGCCAAGGAGTGGAAATTCTTCTTGAGCAAGTTAGTCAATCACTGTCTGCTTCTTCCCATGCTTTGCTAATTTTAGACCGAGCTAGCTATCATACTAGTAAAACGCTGAAAGTTCCTTCCAATATTCACCTGCTCTTTCTACCTCCTTATAGTCCTGAACTTAATCCTGTTGAAAACTTATGGCATTACTTGCGTAGCCATTTTTGGTCTAATCGTATTTATCGAGGTTATAAAGAACTAGAAAAGATGGCAATAGCTTCTTGGAGAAAGGTATGTCTGGAAGAAAAAAGAATGAAAAGCTTATGTGCTGTATCGTATGTCTAATTGTGTAAGGAGTAATTTAAAAGCGTATTATCTGTGAGTTGTTTTTCATGGATAAGGATACGAATTCGTTTGACTTGCTTTTTTAATTTTTTATATTGTCTTTAAAAAACACAAATAATAAAATGTCATCCCTACCCAAGGAAATAAAATGCATCCTATCTCATCGACATCTATTGAAAGCTTGCCCAATGAATTGCTGCTCCCTATCTTAGAGGCTTGCGCAGCTCCTTCCTTATTTAGCGTCTGTAAAAGATGGCATCATCTGTTGGCTTCTGAAGTGATGCCTTCTCTTTATAAACAAATAGGTAAAGTACATGTTCCTCAAGGAAATGTTAAGGAGCAGGCTCTTATTGTAGATAGGATTTATAAGCTAGAAGAAAAGCTTACTGAAGTAGCAAAGGTAAATGCAATCTTTAGGCAAATCTTTACTTTAGCCAAGTCTCTTTCTCCTTTAGAATCTAAAGAGAAAACAGAAGAAAAAAGAGGCTTAACGCTGGCTAATTACGCTTCTTATCTCTTAAATATAAATCGTCTTTTGCTTTGGAAAAAACTTCCTGGTGGGGAAGAATACTTGAGCCGAGAAGAAATTAAGCACTTGCCTCTAGAAAAAAAAGGAGAGCTATTTAGAGAGTGGATTGAAGAAAATTGTAAAAACATCACGACTTTGGATTTATTTAGAGCAGGCTTGACTTCTTTACCTTCAGAAATAGGCCAATTATCACAGCTGATACGGCTTTACTTAAGCAAAAACCAGCTCACCGCTCTGCCTACAGAAATCTGGCAGCTGCCTCAGCTACAATGGCTTGATTTAAGTCAAAACCAGCTCACCCGCCTACCTGAAGAAATCGGGCAACTGTCTCAGCTGCAAGTGCTTGGCTTAGACCACAACCAGCTCACCAGCCTGCCTGAAGAAATCGGGCAACTGTCTCAGCTGCAAACGCTTTACTTAAATCAAAACCAGCTCACCGCTCTGCCTGCAGAAATCGGGCAGCTGTCTAAGCTACGAGTGCTTGACTTAAATCAAAACCAACTCACCAGCCTGCCTACAGAAATTGGGCAGCTGTCTCAGCTGCAAACGCTTTACTTAAATCAAAACCAGCTTACCAGTCTTCCTGCAGAAATCGGGCAGCTGTCTGATCTGCAAACGCTTAAATTAGCAGAAAATCCTCTGAAAGATATCGCCGAAAAAATAAGGCAGCGCTTTCAATTGTAGAATAGCAAGTACTTTTTAAATTGGGGTGGGCTAAAATGAAATAAGAAACTTTTAACCACCTTATCTTTAAAGAAGTAATCCGCACTTAAATCAAAACCAGCTCACCAGCCTGCCTGCAGAAGTGGGTCAATTGTCTCAGCTGCAAAAGCTTGAATTAGCGGAAAACCCTTTGAAGGATATCGCCGAAAAAATAAGGCAGCATTTTCAATTGTAGAATGGCCATAAGTACTTTTAAATCGGGGTGGGCTAAAATGAAATAAAAAACTCTTAGCCATCTTATCTTTAAACAAGTAATCAGCACATAAATCACAACCAGCTCACCAGTCTGCCTACAAAAATCGGGCAGCCATCCAAGTTGCAAAAGCTTCACTTAAGTGACAACCTGGTTAACACCCTCCCTATAGAGATAGGTCAGCTATTCCAGGTTAAACACCTTAACTTAGATAATAATCAGCTTGGCTCCCTTCCTATAAAGGATTGGGCAACTATCAAAGCTGCAACAACTCCACTTAAGCAACAACCTGCCTTCCATCATTCCCATAGAGATGAGTCAATTATCGCAGCTGCAAAGCTTTGACTTAAGCATCAACCAGCTAACCATTATCCCTAAAGAGGTAGGGCAGCTATCCAAGCTACAATACCTGGACTTAAGCAAGAACCAACTTACCACCTTTCCTACAGAGATAAGGCAGCTTTCTCAGCTGCAAGAACTTGACTTACACGACAAACAGCTTACTACTCTTCCTGCAGAGATAGGACAGCTATTGCAGCTGCAAGTGCTTGACTTAAAAAATAATCAGCTTATCTTTGTTCCGATAGAGATAGGGGCAGATATCAAAGGAATTAGATCTTGATCTAAAGGGAAATCCATTAAAAAGTATTCCTGAGGATATAAGGTAATGGCTTGGCCTATAACTTGAAAAGTTTGTATCTGGATCACTTAGCTTGTTAAAAGGAAGATAGGGATAAGATTAGAAGATTTTAAAGATATAAAGAACATGTGGCCCCTTATAGGGGCCTAGCAGCTAAAGATAGGTTTTCACTTACAGTAGGGCAAGAGAATTTTGAGCAGATTTGGGTATATTTTCATTGTATGTTTAGAGGCAAAAAGTAGGTAAAATTTTAAAAACGATGCTTAACATTTTTTTTCATGTCTCATTCTCGTTCACATTTTCTTAACGACTAAAAATTTGTATAAACCTTAAAGAGGTCCTGCGCGGTATAAGAATTAAAACAAGACACCAAAAAGAGCCGTTTTTCTCAAATAAGGCAAAGAATCAATCTCATTCCTTTAGCCACACCAAAATTGCCGCATCACTTAATCCCCAAAACCTGTGGCTGCTCCTAAATGCTTGGAAGGTCTCCCCCCTTTCCTTGAATCTGTCTAAAAGTAAAGCGTGGTAGATCATTTGTGAGTTGCTTTTCATTGATAAGAGCACGAATTCGTTTGACTTGCTTTTTTAATTTTTTATATTGTCTTTAAAAAACACAAATAATAAAAGGTCATCACTACCCAAGGAAATAAAATGCATCCTATCTCTTCGGCCTCTATTGAAAGCTTGCCCAATGAATTGCTGCTCCCTATCTTAGAGGCTTGCGCAGTTCCTTCCTTATTTAGCGTCTGTAAAAGATGGCATCATCTGCTGGCTACTGAAGTCATGCCCCCTCTTTATAGACAAATAGGTAAAGTGCATGTTCCTCAAGGAAATGTTAAGGAGCAGGCTCTTATTGTAGATAGGATTTATAAGCTAGAAGAAAAGCTTTCTGAAGCAGCAAAGGTAAATGCAATCTTTAAGCAAATCTTTACTTTAGCCAAGTCTTTTTCTCCTTTGGAATTTAAAGAGAAAACGGAAGAAAAAAGAGGCTTAACGCTGGCTAATTACTCTTCTTATCTCTTAAATATTAATCGCCTTTTACTTTGGAAAAAACTTCCTGGTGGGGAAGAATACTTGAGCCGAGAAGAAATTAAGCACTTGCCTCTAGAGAAAAAAGGAGAGCTTCTTAGAGATTGGATTGAAGAAAATTGTAAAAACATCATGGTTTTAGATTTATCTAAAGCAGGCTTGACTTATTTACCCTCGGAGATAGGCCAACTGTCTCAGTTGCTACAGCTTATCTTAAATCAAAACCAGCTCACCGCTCTGCCTACAGAAATAGGGCGATTGTCTCAGCTGAAAGGGCTTTACTTAAATCAAAACCAGCTCACCGCTCTGCCTACAGAAATCGGACAGCTGTCTAAGCTACGATGGCTTCAATTAAATCAAAACCAGCTCACTAGCCTTCCTGCTGAAACAGGGCAGTTGTCTCAGCTGCAACATCTTTACTTAAATCAAAACCAGCTCACCGCTCTGCCTGCAGAAATCGGGCAACTGTCTCAGCTGCAAACGCTTGAATTAGCAGAAAATCCTTTAAAGGATATCGCCGAAAAAATAAGGCAGCGTTTTCAATTGTAGAATGATTGTAAGTACTTTTTAAATTGGAGTAGACTAAAATGAATAGCAAACTTTTAGCCATCTTATCTTTAAAGAAATAATCTGCACTTAGATCAAAACCAGCTCATCAGTCTGCCTGCAAAAATCGGGCGGCCATCCAAGTTGCAAAAGCTTCACTTAAGTGACAACCTGGTTACCACCCTTCCTATAGAGATAGGTCGGCTATCTCAGGTTAAACACCTTCATTTAAACAGCAACTAGATTATCATTCTTCCTATAGAGATAAGCCAGCTATCCCAACTGCAATTGCTCTTCTTGTAGAACAACCAACTTACCTTCCTTCCTACAGAGATTGGGCAGCTATCAAAGCTGCAAAGACTCCACTTAAGCGACAACCTGCCTGACATCATTCCTATAGAGAGGAGTCAATTATCGCAGCTTCAATGCTTTGACTTAAGCATCAACCAGCTAACCATTATCCCTAAAGAGGTAGAGCAGCTATCTCAGCTGAAATACCTTTAATTAAACGACAAACAGCTCACCAACCTTCCTGCAGAAATCTGGCAGCTACCAGAATGGCTAACTATTAACTTAGAGGGCAACTTCCTAGAAAATATTTCAGTGAAAGTAAAGCAACTTTTTAAGCTGTAATTGAAAAGGCTGCCGTCTTCATAACCTATAAAGTTAAAAGAGCAATTGGTATTCTCTGATAAATGTGTTCTTTATTAAGTAGATGGCTTTCTTAGCATAACCTTACCCAATGAAAATAAACGCTTTAAAAGCCTTTTATACTTAAGAGTTTTCTGCCAGGCTATGTATTAACCGCTCACCTGTTTTTGAAACCGGGATTTTCAGGTGAAAAATCATGAAACTACAGCTCCCACCTCATTAAATCCACTCACGCTCCCTTTAATCGTTCTTAGCATGTTGATCACTTCATTTATCCATACATAGCCTTGCTTAGCCATTTCTTCATTCAGCATTTTCCAGCCTACACATACAATTAATAGGGCTAATAATGATTTTAAAGGCATGCCTAAAAAAGTAATTTGAACTTGCGGGGCTAGGCGGTTAGCAATTCCTAAAAAGAAGTCTGTCATCATAATCATAATTAAAGCAGGTGATGCCAAACGAATACTGATGACCATTATTTTATTTAGCAGGGCAATCTCGTTCGCCCAGAATACTGAGGATCGTTCAAAAAATTTGAGATTGATAATTTGATCAGCAGGAATTACTTCATAAGAGGTAAGGATAGCCTCCATGAATAAAAAAGGACCATCGATCATAAAAAATATCCAAATCATCACGTAGTTGAACAACGTTCCTAGAGGTGAAGATTGATTTTGAATGGTCGGATCATTAACCATTAAGCTGGCTCCCCCTCGCTGGTGATCAATGATAATGCCAGCGCTTTGCACAATAACAAAAGGCAAGCTAATGAGGAAGCCTATGATTGTCCCCACAAACAACTCTTTAAATATTAAAAAAACTAGCTTTAGGTTGAAATCAATTTTATGGGTAACTAATAGCAATTGCGGTAAAAAGATGATAAAGAGACCAATCCCTAGAGCCACCTTTGCAGGCTGAGGCATCACCCTTGCTCCAAAAAAAGGTGATTGCAAAAGAATAGGGAAAAAGCGTGAGAGAAATAAAAAGAAAAGCGCAACAAAAGAGAGCAATCCCCCTTCGGTATTGAAGGCACTATTTAAAAATAACGCTATAAAACTGTCAGTAGTTTCAGCCATTATGAAATTCTTATATTTTTTGTCTCTATCTTAACGAGTAGTCTTTAGAGGCTAAATAAAACCACGGGAAAGTGCAATTGTGTTTACAAGTTGTTTATCACCCTTGAGAAGCTAAACTCCACTGTGCAAAGTGGGAAAATATATCCCCTGCAAACTCCATGATCTGAGCTCCCAACCATCCCCCTAAAATCATCAAGGTAAGCGTTACCGCCACCAATTTTATAGTAAATGATAAAGTCTGTTCTTGAATTTGTGTGGCTGCCTGAAAGATCGCTACGATCACCCCAAAAAACATACTCACCAAAATGGGTGGTGCTGAAAGGATAAGAATCAGCAAAAGAGCATGATAAGCAAGCTGTATAACCTGTGTCTGAAACATAATCTGATCCTTAGCGGAAAGTGTTTACCAAGCCTTCAATTAACATTGTCCATCCATCTAGCATTACAAGTAAAAATAATTTTAAAGGCATAGATATGGTTACGGGGGATAGCATCATCATACCCATCGCTAATAAAACGTTTGATACGACTAGATCTATGACAAAGAAGGGAATGTAAATGAGCACTCCTATCTCAAATGCATCTTTAAGCTGGCTAGTAATATAAGCTGGCACTACAATCATAAAATCATCAGGCTTTAGCGTGGGTCGATAATTATCCGGTAAAACGCGATAAGCCATACGGTAAAACAAAGCATGATGCTTAACAGAAGAGTTTCTTTTCAAAAAATCACGCAAAGGCTCTCTCCCAGCTTCCACTAAAGCCATTATATATGCAGAAGATCCTGCAGAAATAAGGGATTCTGGAGCAGCTTGCTGGTTAACCACCTGCATCGAGGCATCATACATCTTTAAAGCCGTAGGATACATCACATAGATACTCAGCATGAAAGCAACCCCGTTGATCACTTGATTGGGAGGCGATTGTTGGACACCAAGCGCACTACGCAAAAGCGACAAGACGACGACGATTTTCATAAATGAAGATAAAATCATCACTATAAAGGGCAGCATAGCCAAAAGAGATAATACCGCCGCCTGAGTAATCAAGGAAGGTTTTCTAAAATTATCAAACCGTATATCCAGCTCTTTTTCTGCAGGGGTTTTCTCTCCGGGCCTTACTACAGCTTTTCCAGCTTCTATCGAAGTGGTACTCCGAGGAGGAGAACTTTGGGCCCAACATTCAGGAGAGATCATACATAATAGAGCTAGTACTAACATCCATGACAGACAGTTTAAAGAAAATAAACGTTTAATAATTGCTTTAGTTTTAGCCATGCCCCTGTGCCGCCTTCTCATGTTGTTTCATCATTCTATCAAAAGCATTTTCAATAATACGCCATTGATTTTCAAGCTGGGCATTGATAATACCCCCTTCCGTCTCAATAATACATCCGCCCGATTCAATATCTGCACGCTCTCGAATTATCAACGTTTCAAGACTTTCGAAGAGATCTTTAACTTGCTGGCGATTTTTCTCTAATGCTTCAAGATCTTTTTTGTTTACGTAAATGGTGATTTTTTTGTGTGTTACTACCGCTTTTAAGCTATTGCTAACAATATCTACAACCGCAGTCTCGGATAGCTCCAGCTCTCGACCTACAATCTTCTTAGCAGCTTTTAATGCAATGGGTAAAGCTACTTTTTCTGTTTCATGACGTACATTTATAATCTCTTCTTCCACTTTAGCTATTTGTTCTACCCATTTCTTAAAACCTTCCTCAAATCCTTCTTTTTGCGCCTGCTCCTTAAGTTTTTCGATTTCTTCAGCTACTCCTTGCTTATACTTGAGGGCATCTTTTTTTACTTCTTCCATGAGTTGGTAAGCTTCCAATGCTTGCGAAAACTCTTCAGCAGGAATAACACGTGTTTCTGGAGCTACATGAACGCCATTGCCATGGATCAGGGAAAAAAATTTCTTTTTCACATTTCACTCTTCGGTTTTAAAAAGTTCATAACATTTATCACTTGTTGGATAAGCACCGAAGTTACAGCAGGGCTACTCGGTAGTTTATAGTGTTTTTCTATAATAGCGCTACGCCCTATATCCAATTTCCTTAGCAAGTACCACATAAAATGAGAGTGAGTGCCGCTTAAAGCTTTTCCTAAGCGGTAAAGGCCTCGCTGGTGAATCTTTCGTTGTAGCTCAGTGCTCTCTCCTTTCCATTTCTGCAGATCCATTTTAGCAGCAATGAACCTACTTTTTTGATGTAAGCAGAGACGAACAAACTGTATTTTTTTACTGTCTAAACATGCATAGACTTTTTGTAAACTTTTCTTGTCTACCACATGACGCAATTCTTCCGCTAAATCATATAAACCTAAAAAATCAATTAAGTAAATAATTTCCCTACGCGATAAAGCTAGCAATATGGATAAATCTTGCTTGGGCAAAAAAGCGGGTGAAAGAATTTCAGTTTGCTTAACCTGATCGTATAGCTTCCTAATAAAAAATGCCCTCGCAGGCTTAGGCATGAACACAGAAGGGTCACTAATATTTAAATATTTTTTTAAGCTAGCGGCCAAAGGATTAGGCAATGCTGAGACCATAAGGTTTTGAAGATGAGTAGGAAACTGTTGAACATGAGGAGCTACCCAAGAATAATGGATTTCTTTAAGAAATTCATGCGGCTTAACAAAGATAGGATCTACATCTGTCGTAATTATCTGATGTCCAATAATTTGCTTTGCTTCATTTTCCGGCAACCCCTTAAGAAATTCTTGAGATGTCTTAGGATGAAAGCGATTTAGCAAAATACGTATAAGAATTTGTGTTTTGGTATGCATAGTAAAGAGCCTTATGTCTCATCAACATCTTTATCAACCAAACCTTTATCTTCCGAAGAATTTTTATCTTCCGCAGGTTCTTCAGTGTCCTGGGTTTTCTCTTCTTCAGGAGCCCCAATTTTTAATGGTTGAAGATGAAACAGTTCTTTAAAACCCCCATGTCTTTTTAATAAAGGATAAATCTTCCAAGTTAACCAAATTAAACACACAGCCATAAGTAAAAGAAGAAAAGAAAAAGTAAAGAACACTACTCGAAAACGTGTCACCGACTCCTTGGCTAAAACAATTGTCCAAATGCTCACATAAGATTTCTCTTCATGCTCGCCCGATAAGAATGAGGTAGATAGATCGCTTCCACGTGCTCTATCAGAAATGACCGTTACATCATTGAAATTTAGACCTGTGATACTTGCGGCCACTAAACGTTTGATTTTGGTAATTAAATGACTATTAGGATCATCTAACACCCCATTATGTTTTACATATACAGAAGCTGTGATTTTGCCCTTAGTTTTCCCTGGGCTTAAAGGGTCTTCCTCAGGAAAAGAAAGCTGAACCTCTGCATCTAAAACACCATCTATCTTACGTATGACGCTAGCAATCTGCTCGGCTAGTCCAGCCTCATAACGGATTTTATCCTGTCTTTCAGAAGGCACTAACCCTACATTAGAAAAAATGGAAAGTAAATTTTGACTACGCTTTCTTGGTAGGCCAGCTTGGTTTAGCAGGGCCATGGCTTGAATAGCATCTTTTTCATTTACGCTTACATCCCATAAAACTATTTTAGAAGCACCCGTTCCTCCCCCTGCAGATTGCATCTTATTGGCATTGATTCCTTTGCTTTCTAGAAAAACAAGAATTTCATTAGCTTCTCTTTCATCTAGACTATTGACAATTGTCTTTTGCGACTCGCAACTAGTGAATAGAAAGGAAGAAGCGATGAGAAGTGAATAGGCAAAAAAGCGTAACATTTGATGGGAAGCTAAAGTAATGAGGTTATACATGTTTATATCTCAATTTTGTTATTAAATGCATCCTAGCATATTGATATATTTTTGCTATACTTTCTTTCTTGCAAAAATGAAACTCAAGTCTCTCCTTAAGATGGAGCTTTATCAAGCTAGGCTTACTTTGATTAAAACCCCTAGGCCATTACAACCTTATTCTCTTCATATAAAATTTGGAGTGTCCTTCTAGCATTTTTCCAATTTTCGATAAGACAAGGTTATTTAAATATTCTTAAGTCAACAAGTTTATCACTAAAAGTGATAGATTTAAAGAAAGCAAGAAGCTTTTTCTATTTTTCTTATTTTTATCCTAAAAATCCCCTCTTACTTGCTGCTCAATTGAAGGCTAAGGGAAGAAACAACTATTTCCTCTTTAAAGCTTACCAAGGAATTTAAATAATTTGTTTAACCTAGCTACTTTCCTCTATCTTTTTCATTAAAAGCTTTCTTCCTACCTTTTAAAAAACAAGGAGACTTTTCTCAATAAAAATTGTTTACAATCCCCTGCTCATTTGTTATGGTATCTGCCAAGAAGCCTTTTTACTGATGTAATCTCTTTCTTTATGACCATTTTTAATTTTACATAAAATTTAAAATACCTTTGCTTTCATAAGGTCCTATGGCACTTACTAAATATCAAGAAGGCAGCTTTCGAGAGCTTTTTTCTATCTCTTTGCCGCTCATGCTTTCCTCTTTTTCCATGATGCTCATGCTTTTTGTCGATAGGTTACTGTTAGCCCATTATTCTACAGCCGCCCTCAATTCTGCTGTCAATGCTTCTACTTTAGGGTGGGGATTACTCTTTGGATGGGTGGTGCTAACCAATATTACTGAAGTTTTTGTTGCTCAATATCACGGTGCTCAACAGCTTAACCGTATGGGTGAGCCTGTTTGGCAAATGATCTGGCTTTCCCTCTTTTCTTTCCTTTTCTTTATTCCTATGGCTATATGGGGAAGCGAATGGTTTTACGGTTCTTCCCCAGAAACAGCCATGGAAAGAACTTATATGCGCTGGATGCTGTTATTTGGCCCCACTTTTGCTGCTTATGCCGCCCTCAGTGGCTTCTTTGTAGGGCAAGGCCAAACTAAATTAATTACTCTTTTAGCCATTGGCGCTAATGTTATTAATGTCTTCTTAGATATCTCTCTTATTTTTGGCATCGAGGGAGTGGTGCCTTCAATGGGCATCCTGGGGGCAGCTATTGCCACAAGTCTAGGATCTTTATTTCAGATGCTTGTCCTCTTTTACTTTTTCCTTAAGAAAGAAAACAGAGAAAAAAAGGGAACAGGAAATTTTTACTTTCGCCCTTTAGCTTTTTGGCAATGTTTTAAAATTGGTTCTCCAGGAGCAATGTTTGCATTAATAGAAATCATGGGTTGGGCAGCTTTTTATCAAATGATGACAAGATTGAGCGAAGTACATATTACTATAGCAGGAATTTGCCAAAGTCTATTTATGCTGCTGCTTTTTTTTGCAGAAGGAGTGAGTAAAGCTGCTACTACTATCTGCGGAAATCTTATTGGTGCTAAACGCACCTGGTTTATTTCTCACGTATTAAAAGCCGGTATACGTATTCATCTGCTTTTTTTATTGGTTATTTCTACCCTGTTTGTCTATTTTCACCCTCTGCTTATCGACCAATTTCTCCCTTATGCTACACCTGAATATAGGGCTTTTATTGAAATAAAACTCATGAATTGCCTATATGCTACTCTCATTTATATATTTTTTGAAGGCATTCGCTGGCTGCTATCAGGAATTTTAACAGCAGCTGGCGATACTACATTTTTATTAATTGCAGGATCCTTAAGCGTATGGATACTGATGGTTGCTCCTGTCTACTTCTTTGTAGTAAAAATTCAAGCTTCCGTAGAAGTGGCCCTCTATTTTTGGCTTCTCTTTAGTATAGGATCAGTGATCATCTATTATTGGCGCTATGCCTCTGGCCTATGGAAAAGCAAGTCTATTATCCTTGAAAAGCCTGTCTTATAGGCAGAACAGCCAACAAAAAGCTAACAAATTCTTCCTTAATTCTTCAAGCATAACTTTTTCTATTTCTTTATCCTTAATTAATTTACAAGACAAGCAAAGCTTTACAATCTAAAGCGCTGTTTTAGTTCACTAGGAATACTTTTCAGCGGATTTCCATCTAACTTAAGATTTAAACGTTTAGGTAGCTGCTCTATCTCTACAGGAAGAGAGGTAAGTTGGTTATCGCATAAATCAAGCTCTTGCAGTTCAGAAAGGCACCCCATCTCTGCAGGAAGAGCGGTAAGCTAGTTGTCGTTTAAGTGGAGCTCTTGAAGTTTCGATAGCTGTCCCATCTCTGCTGGAAGGATGGTAAGATAGTTGCTTTGTAACCAAAGAGATTTCAGGTTAGATAGCTGCCCTATTCCTGCTGGAAGGGCGGTGAGGTGGTTATTGTTTAAATGAAGTTGTTCCAGCTGAGATAACTGCCATGTTTCTGCCGGAAGGGTGGCAAGGTGATTATCACCTAAGCGAAGGCTTTGCAACTGTGATAGCTGCTCGATCTCGGCAGGAACGAACGTAAGCTGGTTATTCTCTAAGCCGAGCCACTTCAATGGAGAGAGCAGCCATATCTCAGCAGGAACAGTGGTAAGGTGATTGTTTTTTAAATCAAGGCAGCCCAATTGCGAGAGCTGCCTTATTTCTGCAGGAAGGGAGGTTAGCTGGTTGTTGCTTAAGGAAAGTCTACAGAGCTGAGACAGCTGCCCTAGCTCTGCAGGAAGGGAGGTGAGATGGTTGG
Organism: Neochlamydia sp. S13; assembly: GCF_000648235.2. NCBI lineage: Bacteria > Pseudomonadati > Chlamydiota > Chlamydiia > Parachlamydiales > Parachlamydiaceae > Neochlamydia > Neochlamydia sp. S13. The sequence goes on from NZ_AP017977.1 coordinate 2,234,965, forward strand.
CATCCAATTCAAGGCCTAGCAGCTGAGATAACTGCCCTATTTCTGCAGGGACAGAGTTAAGCTGGGTGTTGCTTAAATAAAGCCATCGTAATTGCAAGAGCTGTCCTATCTCTGTCGGAAGGCAGGCAAGCTGGTTGGTGCTTAAGTTAAGTGTTTTAAGCTGTGCGAGCTGTCCTATTTCTGCTGGAAGAGTGGTGAGTTGGGTGTTGTTCAAATAAAGAATTTTTAGCTGAGAGAATTGCCCAATCTCTATGGGAAGGGCGGTGAGGGGGTTATCATTTAAGTACAACTCTTTCAGCTGAGACAACTGCCCTATTTTTGCAGGAAGAGAAGTAAGCTGGTTATTGCTTAAGTTAAGAGCTCGCAGCTGAAAAAGCTGCCCTATTTCTGCTGGAAGGGAGACAAGCTGGTTGTGGCCCAAGCAAAGGATTTGCAGCTGAGATAACTGTCCTATTTCTGCAGGAAGAGAGGTAAGCTTGTTGTGCTCTAAGTTAAGCCAACGTAACTGCGAGAGCTGTCCCATCTCTGCAGGAAGAGTGGTGAGCTGGTTGTTGTTTAAATAAACAGCTTCTAGCTGAGAAAATTGTCCAATCCCTATGGGAAGGGCGGTGAGAGGGTTATCGTTTAGGTAAAGAGATTGCAATTGAGAAAGCTGTCCTATCTCTGGAGGAAGTGTGGTGAGCTGGTTGCTGGTTAAGTTAAGCTCTTGCAGTTGAGAAAGACAACCTATTTCTGGAGGTAAAAAGGTTAAGCCGATTCCCGTTAAACATAGCCTCTCAATATTTTTACCCTGATTTTCTATCCAATCTCTAAGAAGCTCTCCTTGTTTTTCTAAAGGCAAATACTTAATGTTTTCTTGAGCTAAGTACTCCTCCCCCCCAGAAAGTTTTTTCCACATTAACAAGCGATTAACATTAATAAGATAAGAGGAGTAGTTAGCCAGCGTAAAACACCTTTTTTCCTCAGTTTTCCATTTAAATTCCAACTCCATAGGGGCAAGAGATTTAGCTAGAGCAAAGGTTTGCTTGAAGATTGCCTTGGCTTTTTCTCCTTCAGGAAGCCTATCTTCTAGATTATAAATTTTATCTATAATAAAAGCCTGTTCGTTAATATCTCCTTGAGGAAAGTGCATTTTACCTATTTGTTTATAAAGAGAGGGCATGACTTCAGTAGCTAATAGGTGTCTCCATCTTGTACAAACGCTAAATAACGAGGGGCTAGCACAAACCTTTAAGATAGGGGCTAATATTTCATTAGGTAAATGGTTGATGGTAATAAAAGAGCTGGGATTCATGGTATGGTCTCTGTTAAGTTTTATGCCTATTTTTAGCTCGTTTTGGAGTCGTTACCTATACATGAAAAAAGCAAAATAGGCAAGAAAACGTGAGAAAAGAAATTTTAATTTTTAAGCTTATAAATAGCGGAATAAAAAAGTGGGTAAGGATTTTTCTCCCTGCATTATCAAATAAACATATGTTTAGATGCTACGCTTTTATAATAAATCAAAGGCTTTTTATATATTTAAAGCTTTTAAACCTATCAGGTTGCCCTTTTAATGTTATGAATGATATAGACAAGCACCTTTTCAGCTACGACCCAAAGCATTTTTTTAGTTCACTAGGAATACTTTTCAGCGGATTTCCGTCTAACCTCAAATCTAACCGTTCTGTTAGCTGCTCTATCGCTGCAGGAAGGGAGGTAAGCTGGTTGCCGTCTAAGTAAAGCCTTCGTAGCCGAGAAAGGTGCCCTATCTCTGCAGAAAGAGCGGTAAGCTGGTTGCTCTCTAAGTAAAGGTCTTGCAAATTAAAGAGCTTTCCTATCTCTGCAGGAAGGTTGGTAAGCTGATTGCTCCTTAAGTAAAGCTTCTGCAGGTTAGAGAGCTGCCCTATCTCTGCTGGAAGAGTGGAGAGCTGGTTGCTATTTATGCGAAGATCTAGCAGCTGCGAAAGCTGCCCTATCTCGGCAGGAAGCATGGATATCTGATTGTTCTCTAAGTAAAGGCCTTGCAACCTAGAGAGCTGCCCTATCTCGGCAGGAAGAGCGGTTAGGTTGTTGTTCTCTAAGTAAAGCCCTTGCAGCCTAGAGAGCTGCCCTATCTCGGCAGGAAGAGCGGTTAGGTTGTTGTTCTCTAAGTAAAGCCTTCGTAGCTGCGAAAGCTGCTCGATTTCTGCAGGAAGAGAGGTAAGCTGGTTATTCTCTAAGTAAAGCCTTCGTAGCTGCGAAAGCTGCCCGATTTCTGCAGGAAGGGAGGTAAGCTGGTTGTTATTTAAGTTAAGCCTTTGCAGCCGCGAAAGCAGCCCTATTTCTATCGGGAGATTAGTAAGTGAGTTGCCTTCTAAGTAAAGGCCTTGTAGCTTAGAGAGCTGCCCTATCTCGGCAGGAAGCATAGATAACTGGTTGTTATTTAAATGAAGGTCTTGCAGTTGCGATAGCTGGCCAATCTCTGCAGAAAGGGAGGTCAGCTGATGGTTGCTTAAGGCAAGCAATTTGAGCTGTGGTAACTGCCATATCTCTGCCGGAAGGGAAGTAAGCTGGTTGTTATTTAAATAGAGTTCTTGCAGCTGTAATAGCTGCCCTATCTCGGCAGGAACGGTGGTAAGCTTATTGTTTTCTAAGTAAAGGCTTCGCAGCTGGGCTAGCTGCATTATGTGTGTAGGAATGGAGGAAAGCTTATTATTGTTTAAGCTAAGGCTTCGTAGCTGGGCAAGCTGCCCTATCTCTGCAGGAAGGCAGTTAAGTTGATTGTCGCTTAAGTAAAGCCAATGCAGGTGTGAGAGTTGCCCTATCTCTGTCGGAAGGGTGGTGAGCTGATTACAATCTAAGTAAAGACCTTTCAGCTTAGATAACCGACCTATCTCGGCCGGAAGGGTGGTGAGCTGGTTGTCGATTAAGTCAAGCTTTTGCAGCTGAGAAAATTGCCCTATCTCTGGGGGTAAAAGAGTCAAGCCGATTCCTCTTAAGTTTACTATCGTAATCTCCTTGCCATGGTTTTCAATCCACTCCCCAAACAGCTCTCCTTGTTTTTCTAAAGGCAAATACTTGATCTTCTCCTGATCTAAGAACTCCCCTCCACCAGGCAGTGCTTTCCACATTAACAGGCGATTAATATTTATAAGATAAGAGGAATAATTAGCTAGCGTATAATATCTCTTTTCCTGGGTTTTCCATTTAAATTCTAACTCCATAGGAGCAAGGGTTCTAGCTAGAACGAAGGCTTGCTTAAAGATTGCCTTGGCTTTTTCTCCTTCACAAAGCTCATCTTCTAGCTTATAAATCTTATCTAAAATAATAGCCTGCTTGTTAATATCTCCTTGAGGAAAATGAACTTTAACTATTTGCTTATAAAGGGGAGGCATGACTTCAGTAGCTAACAGGTGGCTCCATCTTGTACAAATACTAAATAAGGAGGGGCTAGCACAGGCCTTTAAGATAGACGCTAGTATTTCATTAGGTAAATGTTCGAGAGTGATAGAAGAGCTGAGAGCCATGGTATAGCCTTTCTAAGAGATATACATATTGATTGTTTTCAGGGAAACAACTATACGTAGAAGAAGCAAAATGGGCAAGAAAATGTAAAAAATGCTTAATTTTTAAACTTATCGCTAGAAGAATGTAAAAACTGGTTAAAAAATTTTGCTTTAACTTTAGCAGGAAAACAGAACTTTAGATCCTAGGCGTTTGTAATAAACCGACAATTCTCTATATCTTTAAACCTTTCTAAACTTACCAATTAATATTATAAATGATGAAAAAAGGCACCTTTTCAGCTACAGTCTAAAGCGCTTTTTTAGTTCACTAGGAATACTTTTCAGCGGATTTCCGTCTAGCTTAAGATTTAACCGTTCAGTTAGCTGCCCCATCTCTGCAGGAAGGGTAGTAAGCTGGTTACTGCTTAAGTTAAGAGCTCGCAGCTGCGAAAGCTGCCCTATTTCTGCAGGAAGGGAGGTAAGCTGGTTGCGGTCCAAGCAAAGGCTTTGCAGCTGAGATAACTGCCCTATTTTTGCAGGAACAGAAGTAAGCTGGTTGTTGTTTAAATAAAGCCATCGTAATTGCAAAAGCTTTCCTATCTCTGTCGGAAGGGAGGCAAGCTGGTTGGTGCTTAAATTAAGTGCTTGAAGCTGTGCGAGCTGTTCTATTTCTGCAGGAAGAGTGGTGAGCTGGTTGTTGTTTAAATAAAGAGCTTCTAGCTGAGAGAATTGCCCAATCTCTGTGGGAAGAGAAGCAAGCTGGTTATTGCTTAAGTTAAGATCTCGCAGCTGAGACAGCTGACCTAGCTCTGCAGGAAGGTTGGTGAGCTGGTTTTGGCTTAAGTAAAGCCTTTGTAGTTGAGACAGCTGCCCGATTTCTACAGGAAGGCTGATGAGCTGGTTGTTGTTTAAATAAAGAGCTTTTAGCTGAGAGAATTGCCCAATTTCTGGGGGAAGGGCGCTGAGATGGTTGTCGTCTAAGTACAGTTCTCTCAGCTGAGACAATTGCCCTATTTTTGCAGGAACAGAAGCAAGCTGGTTAGTGCTCAAATTAAGTGTTTGAAGCTGTGAGAGCTGTCCTATTTCTGCAGGAAGAGTGGTGAGCTGGTTGTTGTTTAAATAAAGAGCTTCTAGCTGAGAGAATTGCCCAATCTCTGTGGGAAGAGAAGCAAGCTGGTTATTGCTTAAGTTAAGATCTCGCAGCTGAGACAGCTGACCTAGCTTTGCAGGAAGGGCGGTGAGCTGGTTGTGATCTAAGCAAAGGCTTTGCAGCTGTGATAACTGCCCTATTTCTGCAGCAACAGAGGTAAGCTGGTTATTGCTTAAGTTAAGAGCTTTTAGCTGAGAGAATCGCCCAATCTCTATGGGAAGGCCGGTGAGATGGTTGCCGTTTAAGTACAGCTCTTTCAGCTGAGACAGTTTCACTATTTCTGCAGGAAGAGAAGTAAGCTGGTTATTGCTTAAGTTAAGAGCTCGTAGCTGCGAAAGCTGCCCTATCTCTGGAGGTAAAAGGGTTAAACCAAGTCCCGTTAAATATAACCTTTCAATATTTTTACCGTGATTTTCAATCCAATCTCTAAGAAGCTCTCCTTGTTTTTCTAAAGGTAAATACTTGATTTTTTCTTGACTTAAGTATTCCCCTCCACCAGGCAATGCTTTCCACATTAACTGACGATTAATATTTATAAGATAAGAGGAATAATTGGCCAGCGTAAAACATCTCTTGTCCTCGGTTTTCCATTTAAATTCTAACTCCAAAGGGACAAGCGATCTAGCTAGAGAAAAGGTTTGCTTGAAGATTGCCTTAGCTTTTTCTCCTTCTGAAAGCCTATCTTCTAGCTTATAAATTTTATCTAAAATAAAAGCCTGCTTGCTAATATCTCCTTGAGGAAAGTGCATTTTACCTATTTGCTTATAAAGGGAAGGCATGACTTCAGTAGCTAACAGGTGGCTCCATCTTGTGCAAACGCTAAATAACGAAGGGCTAGCACAAACCTTTAAGATAGGGGTTAATATCTCATTAGGTAAATGGTCGATGGTAACAGGAGAGCTGGGATTCATAGTATAGCCTCTTTAAGATGTATACATGTTTTTATTCGCTTTGTAGAAGTATCGCCTATACATGAAAAAAACAAAATAAGCAAAAAAAATGGTAGAAATTAATATTCAATATTTAAGTATTGAATGCAAAAGAGTATAAAAAGCTGGAAGAAATTCTTCTGAACTTTAGCAAAAAAACAGAGCTTTAGATCCTACGCTTCTATAATAAACCAAAAGCTTTATATCTTTAAAGCTTCTGAGCCTGCCAATTTGCCATTTTAATGTTATAAATGATGAAGATAGGTACCTTTTCAGCTACAGTCTAAAGCGCTTTTTTAGTTCATTAGGAATATTTTTCAGCGGATTTCCGTCTAACCTCAAATCTAAACGTTTAGGTAGCTGCTCTATCGCTGCAGGAAGGGAAGCAAGCTGGTTATCGCATAAATCAAGCTCTTGCAGTCGCGAGAGCTGCCCCATCTCTGCTGGAAGGACGGTAAGATAGTTATTGTTTAAATGAAGTTTTTCCAGCTGAGATAGCTGCACTATCTCTACAGGAAGGGTGGCAAGGTGGTTGTCACCTAAGCGAAGGATTTGCAGCTGCGATAGCTGCTCGATCTCGGCAGGAATAAACGTAAGCTGGTTATTCTCTAAGCCGAGCCATTTCAATCGAGAGAGCAGCCATATCTCAGCAGGAACAGTGGTAAGCTGATTGTTTTTTAGATCAAGGTAGTGCAGTTGCGAGAGCTGCCCTATCTCTGCAGGAAGGGAGGTGAGCTGGTTGTTTTTTAAATAAAGCCGTCGCAATTGCAAGAACTGCCTTATTTCTGCAGGAACAGAGGTAAGCTGGTTATTGCCTAAGTTAAGATCTCGCAACTGAGACAGCTGACCTAGCTCTGCAGGAAGGGAGGTGAGATGGTTGTGGTCTAAGCAAAGGGTTTGCAGCTGTGATAACTGCTCTATCTCTATCGGAACGGTGGTGAGTTTGTTGTCGTTTAAGCGAAGGCTTCGCAGCTGGGATAGCTGCATTATGTGGGTAGGAATGGAGAAAAGTTTATTATTATTTAAGCTAAAACTTCATAGCTGGGCAAGCTGCCCTATCTCTGCAGGCAGACTGATGAGCTGGTTTTGATTTAATTCAAGCCTTTGCAGCCGAGACAACCGCCCGATTTCTCCAGGAAGGTTGGTGAGCTGGTTTTGGCTTAAGATAAGCACTCGCAGCTGAGACAATTGCCCGATTTCTGTAGGTAGGCTGGTGAGCTGGTTTTGATTTAAGTCAAGCCTTTGCAGCTGAGACAATTGCCCGATTTCTGCAGGGAGGCTGGTGAGCTGATTTTCTTTTAAGTCAAGCGTTTGCAGCTTAGACAGCCGCCCTATCTCTGCAGGCAGACTGGTGAGCTGGTTTTGTCTTAAATCAAGCCCTCGCAGCTGAGACAATTGCTCGATTCCTGCAGGAAGACTAGCGAGCTGGTTTTGAATTAAGTTAAGCCCTTGCAGCTGAGACAGCTGCCCAATCTCGGCAGGAAGAGAGGTGAGTAGGTTATCGTTTAAGGTAAGTTTTTTCAGCTGGGCAAGCTGTCCTATTTCTGTAGGAAGAGAGGCAAGCTGGTTGTTGCTTAAGGAAAGTCTACCGAGCTGAGACAGCTGACCTAGCTCTGCAGGAAGGGAGGTGAGCTGGTTGGCATCCAATTCAAGGCTTAGCAGCTGAGATAACTGCCCTATTTCTGTCGGGAGGTTGGTAAGCCGGCTGTTGTTTAAATAAAGCCATCGCAATTGCAAGAGCTGTCCTATCTCTATCGGAAGGGAGGCAAGCTGGTTATTGCTTAAGTTAAGAGTTCGCAACTGAGGGAGCTGCCCTATTTCTGCAGGAAGAGTGGTAAGCTGGTTGTTGTTTAAATAAAGAGCTAGCAGCTGAGAAAGCTGCCCTATCTCTGGAGGTAAAAAGGTCAAGTCGATTCTCGTTAAATATAACACCTCAATATTTTTACCGTGGTTTTCTATCCAATCTCTAAGAAGCTCTCCTTGTTTTTCTAAAGGCAAATACTTAATGTTTTCTTGAGCTAAGTACTCTTCTCCCCCAGGAAGTTTTTTCCACATTAACAGGCGATTAATATTTATAAGATAAGAGGTATAGTTAGCCAGCGTAAAACATTTCTTTTCCTCGGTTCTCCATTTAAATTCCAACTCCATAGGGGCAAGGGTTGTAGCTAGAGCAAAAGTCTGCTTAAAGATTGACCTGATTTTTTCTCCTTCAGAAAGCCCATCTTCTAGCTTATAAATTTTATCTACAATAAGAGCCTGCTTGCTAATATCTCCTTGAGGAAAATGAACTTTAACTATTTGCTTATAAAGAGAGGGCATGACTTCGGTAGCTAGCAAATGACGCCATCTTGTACAAACGCTAAATAAGGAGGGGCTAGAGCAAACCTTTAAGATAGGAGTTAATATCTCATTAGGTAAATGGTCGATGGTAACAAAAGAGCTAGGATTCATGGTATGGCCTCTTTAAGATATATACTGTGTTTAATTGTTTTTTAGTGAGATGCTTATACATGGAAGAAACAAAATGGGCAAGAAAATGTAAAAAATGCTTAATTTTTAAACTTATCGCTAGAAAAATGTAAAAACTGGTTAAAAAATTTTGCTTTAACTTTAGCAGGAAAACAGAACTTTAGATCCTAGGCGTTTGTAATAAACCGACGATTCTCTATATCTTTAAACCTTTCTAAACTTACCAATTAATATTATAAATGATGAAAAAAGGCACCTTTCCAGCTACAGTCTAAAGCGCTTTTTTAGTTCACTAGGAATACTTTTCAGCGGATTCCCGTCTAGCTTAAGATTTAACCGTTCAGTTAGCTGACCCATCTCTGCAGGAAGGGTGGTGAGCTTGTTGTTCTCTAAGTCAAGCCAACGTAACTGCAAAAGCTGTCCCATCTCTATAGGAAGAGCAGTAAGCTGATTGTAACTTAAGCTAAGCGTCTGCAGCTGCGATAACTGCCCTATTTCTATCGGGAGATTGGTAAGTTGGTTGTCATCTAAATTAAGCATTTCAAGCTTAGCCAGCTGCCCTATCTCTGCAGGAAGGGTAGTAAGCTGATTATAGGATAAATCAAGCTTTTGCATTTGAGAGAGATGTCTAATCTCTATAGGAAAAGTAGTAAACCGATTGTCATCTAAGTAAAGCCATTTCAGCTGGGAGGCCTGGCCTATCTTAGTAGGAAGAGCCGTGAGCTGATTTGCGCTTAAAAAAAGCCTTTCTAACTTAGAGAGCTGCCCTGCTTCTGCAGGAAGGGCGGTGAGCTGATTGCCGCTTAAGTAAAGAATTTGCAACTGGGCAAGTTGCCTTATCTCTGCAGGAAGCGTGGTAAGCCGGTTGTTAGTTAAGCTAAGCTCTTGCAGTTGAGAAAGACAACCTATTTCTGCAGGCAAAAGCGTTAAGCCAACTTCCGCTAACGATAAATTCCTAATATTTTTACCATGGCTTTCAATCCACTTTCTGAAAAGCTCTCCTTGTTTTTCTAAAGGTAAATACTTAATTTTTTCTTGACTTAAGTATTCTTCCCCACCAGGAAGTTTTTTCCACATTAATAGGCGATTAATATTTATAAGATAAGAGGAATAATTAACCAGAGTAAAACATCTCTTCTCCTCGGTTCTCCATTTAAATTCTAACTCCAAAGGGGCAAGCGCTCTAGCTAGAGCAAAGGTTTGCTTGAAGATTGCCTTGGCTTTTTCTCCTTCAGAAAGCCTATCCTCTAGCTTATAAATTTTATCTAAAATAAAAGCCTGCTTGCTAATACCTTCTTGAGGAAAGTGCATTTTACCTATCCTTTATAGCTTGCAAAAAAATATTTTAAAGCTTATTTTCTTCATTATACCATCCTAAGTATTAGTGTATAAACCCTAGCTTGTGAAACAAAGGATAGATGTACTCTTCTTTCTTTAATCTCCCCTAAGGCCTGTTTCCCATAGGCTAGCAACAGCATGAATATCTTGTATAAGCATCTTTGGCATTCCACTTTCTTGTGCAAGAAGCTGGAAAGCTGTACGGTCCTCTAAGCTTTTTAAGCCTTCACAAGCTAAAATCAAATAGGTTGCCAAAGGAATATCCTTACGAACTTGAGAATCTCTTAGGATTTCTAAACATGCTTTGGCCACATCTTCCTCTTCTTTAAAAGCAATCAAAGCAATAGCTGCTCTTTCATTGTCCTCGTTAATAGGACGACCATGCACAACTTTTAACAAGAACTCTTTAGCTGGTTTTCCTATGGCACGTAAAGCTGCCAACACAATATCTTCTTCAAAAAAATCTCCTTGGCTTAAGGATTCGAATAAGGCAATAATAGCACGTTTATCGCCTATCATTCCTAAGCATTTGGCAGCTAATGAAGGCGCTAAACCATATCCTGGAAAAAGTGGATCGTAAAATTCCTCTGCTTTGAGCAATTCTATTAAAGCAGGTACAATAGCTCCTTTCTCCTGAACAATCGCTTCAATTTCTTGAGCAGCCTCTAAATCTTCAGATAAAATTAAATCAGCCACTAAAAGCATGTTTTTCATGGCTGGCTTAGGCTTTTCATATAAGCTTCTAAGTTTTTTGTAAGCTGTCTTGGCTTCTGCAATTTTTTCTGCCTCGGCCCCTGCAAGCATTAAAGGAGCCAAATCTGTTTTCATTTTTTTCTCTATTTTGGCTAACGTATGAATGCTTTCTAATTCAAACTCAGGGTTTACCCCTTTTCCTTCATTAAGATAATAATCCAGCATGACATCAAACTTTCCTCCGAAATGCACCTCACGGTGCATAAGAATTGCATGATCTAATGCATTAGCCAAAGGTAAACCTTCAATAGCTGCCTCTTCATCTCTCATTGTTTTTCTCCTTTACACGTCTGCTTCCAAACCGCTTCAGCATTATAGCTAGAGCGAATAAAAGGTCCGCAATACATATTTTTGATTCCCAAGGAATATCCATATTCTTCATATTTTTTAAATTGTTGAGGAGTAATAAATTCTTTAACTAACAACTTGTTTTTTTGGGGTTGTAGATATTGCCCCAGGGTAATAATATCACAGCCTACGGTTTTTAAATCTTTAAGCGTTTCAAAAACTTCCGCTTCACTTTCCCCTAAGCCTACCATTATTCCTGACTTAAGAAGTAGGCCTTGCGCTCCTTGTTTCCTTACATAGCTTAACACCTTCAACGTGTTATCATAAGTTGCTCGATGACGTACGCGAGGTGTTAAGGCACGCACCGTTTCTAAGTTGTGATTAAAAATTTCAGGGCAGGCTTTTAGGATAACATCTAAGGAGGCATGTTTACCGGCAAAATCAGAGGTTAAGACCTCAATGGTAACTTCACCAGCTTGTCGCCTAATTTCCTCAATCACCTTAGATAAATGCTCGGCACCTCCATCAAGCAAATCATCCCTAGCCACCATAGTAATCACCACATGCTTTAAGCCCAGCGCTAATACCGATTCAGCTACACGCTGGGGCTCATCAGCTTCTAATGCTTTAGGAGCTTTTGAGAAATCAATATCGCAAAAACCGCAAGCTCTGGTGCACTCTTTACCCATCACCAAGAAGGTCGCTGTCTTTTTAGACCAGCATTCCATTAGATTAGGGCATTTGGCTTCCTCGCAAACTGTGTGCAAGCGATTTTGGTTAAAGATATTTCCTGTTTTCCATACGTTGCTTCCGGCGGGGAGCTTACGATGTAACCAAGAAGGGAAACGTCCAAGGCCAACAGCTTTATCCTGGTGGGCCACGTCAGGATTAATAGGAAGAATGTTTAACTTTTTCTTTTTTATCCTAGGCGTATTATCAAACAATTCTAAAGGATTCATAAGAATTAAGCCTGCTTTTTTTATATTTTAAAAGGAAAATGTAAAGGTGCATCAGCCGCTATAAAGGTAGCTTCTAGCCAAGCCTCTGTCCCCCCGTTAAATAGGCATGAATGATCTTTTTAATTGGCTCGATAGTCAAGTTATTCGCCATCGTCCAGCTCATTTGCACTATTATAATAGAAGCGTTGTGCCCACAGCTTGGAGCACCTAGATTTTTCCCTATAAATTTATCTTTTATTATTTGTGTAAATCCTTCCCTTTGATACGTAGCCTGAAACTTGCCTAAAGCATGCAAGGGAAAAGCTTCTACCACTGCTTGATGCCCTTTCTAAAGCCCCCTATAAGAACACTCCAGCTGAGGCAATTTCCGGGCATGCAAAAACCACATGAGGGATCGCCTCCTACTACGTATAGGCTTCTTTTCCAGCCGCATGGCGGCCAGCTACGCAACCTTGCTGTGTAGCCCCATGAGGTAAACACCAGTTAGAAGCGATTTCACCCACAGCATAAATGCCGGGAACATTTGTTTCCATACTAACATTTACAGAAATCAAATCCTTTTCATTAAAAATTACTTCACCTTTTTCTAAACAAACCTTACAGGTATTCATAAAGTGGCCTACAACTACCCATAACATCTTCGCTGTATCACTCTTTCCTTCCGCCCGCTGCACTTTAATACCTTCTGAAGTTTTGTCAATCCCTTCTACCTTTAGTGCTTTGTGTCTATTATAATGTTAGCTTTCCGAAAAGCTTTATTAAGTGCCGCAAAAACCTCCTTACTTTCTAGCGGCAAAAGACAGTGTAACATTTCTTAAGTGGCAATAATTTTTTCTCAAGCTAAGCACTCATTTGTCTTCTCGCATTGCTTGGGTTTTTTAGAGAAATGAATTTACCAAATCTCCCTACATGTTTAATAAGTTGGGAAGCTATTAATCCTTCTAGATTTTTCATCATCTTGCCAAGATCCCCTCTTTTTACCATGCGCGCATGATCAAAACTTAACTTCTCAATCTTGATGCCGAATTCTTCAACCTCTTGAGTGTAAATGTAAATTTCCGAGCAAGCTATTAAAGCTTTAGAAAGAATCCATCTTTAAGTAGGCACCTTCTTATTTCTTTGCATCCATCAGCACTATAGATTTGCCCCCTTGCGTCGTGTGAATAGCAGCCGGATCACATGCTGATCCTTCCCCTATAGCTACCCCGTCAGGATGATTTGGACTATTTTCCATCTTCTTTTCTCTTGCTTTATCAACTGTTCCGATTACTACACCCCTACAGGTGAGGGGTAAAGAATGAACGTTAAGCTTAAGCTATAGGTATAGAAAGGCTAGAATAGAAGAGCTTTATTAAGGGTGAGACCCTTATTCTGCATCTTCATAAGGAAGATTCTCCCAGACGACTAAAGAGTTTTTAGTTAAGGGCAAAAATTTTATTCCAAAATTTCCCCTCTCACGCCATCCAATATAAAAATCACTTTTCCATTTAGGCCCGTAGGATAAACGTAAAGAGATGAATGGCTTTCCTCCATGTAACCCTAAGTAAAAAGATGTATAACGACCAGCAAAAACTGTGCGCGCTACTGACTCATAATGCAAGCAAGAAAAATGTTTTTTATTGATTTTTAGAAGGGTAAATTCGTCATTTACACATCCAGCATTCCCTATCACGTAATGACAGAAGTTATGTAAAGGATTGCGCACCATCCATGTAAAAGCCTTAAGAAAGCTAGTAGGCCTGCAAGGTTTAAACAAGGGCAGTTGGGCTTCAGCAAAAAGTCCATGATCATCATTTCCAAAAAGAGCCCATGTGCACCAATGGCCTACATCATACCAATAGATTTGGCTTCGGTGTCGAGGAATTAGGTAATAAAGCCAATGAGAAGAAGCTTGAAAATGATAAGTATCATATAAAAGCCTCTCTTCCTGTTCTAAAAGGAGTGGAGGCTCAACATAATAACACTCTGTAGGATACTTGTAAGCAGCACAGCCGTAAAATAATCCAATCATTACACACAATGGTAGATAGAAAAAGTAGCTTCTGGCAAAGTAGTTAGACAAGTAAACTCCTTAACATCAGTTGATTTATTTCTTGCAAGAAATTATAAATAAGGCCATGAAATTGTTTTTAACCCTTTTAACACAGAGCCAGTTATGAGCGCCCTACCCAAAAAGAAGTTATGCTGGAATTGCGAAGGTCGTGTCGCATTTTCTGATGAGAACTGCCCTTATTGTGGTGTGTATCTAAGCTCTTCTTCTCTTCTTACCCAACATGATAAAAGCTTGACCCATATTGCTCCTTTTCCTTCTTATCGTCAAGATTCCTCTGCAACTTATGATATCAATAAAGTAGACGAAGAATCTTCTGAGGAAGAAGAAGACTCAGAGGCAGCCACTTCTTCTGCTAATTATCCAACAAGCTTTTTGCTACCTTTTGTTTTATTGCTCACGGGCTCTGTTTTTCTTATTTTTGGGATCATTTTATTCAGTTTTTCTCAAGAAGGCATCCTAACTCTGCAATGGAATGCTAATTATTGGTTTTTATATCTAGGTACTGCTGGGCTTTTAATCTTTTTAAGCTGGCGAGCGATGCGCTCTTTGGATTAGCAGGTAGAGCTACTTTTAAGAGATTTAAGGGGTAGGAGTGTTGATTAGTTACACAAGAAACCTTTGAGTTACCTTATAAGGTTTTCTTCATTCACCTTTCTTTTCCTTAACTTTAAGCCTTCTTCTGTCCAGAAAATGAGCGCCTTTAAACTGCTTTTCCTCAACAAAGCACCTAGGATGAGAAATAAGATCTTTAAAAGATTAATCAATTCCCCTTCTTTCTTAAAATGATAAAATCAACTAAAGATAATCCAGGTGAGAATGAGAGTGACTGTCTGCTGTTTGGTCTCATAAACTCTAAAAGATTTGCCTAAGATTTTTTTGCTTAATCAGAAACCTTAAAAGATACAAGGAAAAAAAGGAGCCCTTTTGATGAGAAGAGCTCCTAATCCATGCTTTTAAGAAACTTGCTCTCCCACTTCTTGTTGAAGGCCACAGCATTTTTTATATTTTTTACCACTGCCACAAGGACAACTTTCATTGCGTCCTGCCTTAGGCTCGACAACCAAGGGTTGTAAACGAACAGCAGGAGCATTGCTTTCCCTTGCTTCTTCATTATTATTCGTGGAAAGAGCAGGTAGAGAGTCCCCATCTAAGTCGGCGACCAACGAGCGTTGGGTCTCAAGGCGCATCTGGCTTAATAATTGTTGGATAGCAGGATGATCCTGCGTTAAGATTTCAAAACGAAAGAGTCCTTGGGCAATCTCGCCTCTTAATAAATTACCTAATTCATCAAAAAGAATAAAAGCTTCTTGCTTAAACTCCATCAAAGGATCGCGCTGACCAAACGTACGCAAGTTAACATCCGAGCGCAAATGATCCATAGCTAATAGATGTTCTTGCCAGCGTTGATCTAGCTTACGAATCATTAGATTACGAATAGCTTCGTTAACAGGTCTGGAAGCAGGCACTAGCTTTTCCCCTTGGCCAGATTGGGCAGGAGCTTTTAGATCTTCACGTTCATATTTTTCATTAAAGGCTTTTACGATTTGATCAATCGCTTTTTTCTCAAGATCTATCATATCTGCGTGTTCATCATCGAAGTGCCCTTCAGGAAAGCTTACAGGAAAGTGGCTAATTAGCCAATGACGATAGTCCTCTGGATTCCAGCCGTTCTCCTCTCCGCGATTTTTAAAATACTTCTCCGCGGCTGCTTGGCAAACAGACTCTAAAACTTCAATAGCAAGGGGTTTAATATCTAGCGCATGTAAAATATCATTGCGGAAAGAGTAAATTTCTTTTCGTTGCTTATTCATCACATCATCATACTCTAGTGTATGCTTACGAATTGTATAGTTACGTTGCTCGATACGTTTTTGAGCAGTTTCGATAGATTTATTAAGCATGGAAGCAGAAATCGGCTCCCCTTCAGGAGGACGAAATTTCTGTAACACAGCTGTCAAGCGAGGAGAAGCAAATAAGCGCAGTAAAGAGTCTTCAAAAGAAACATAGAATTTAGATGAACCAGGATCTCCTAAACGAGCACATCGGCCCCGCAATTGGCGATCAATACGACGTGATTGATGACGAGTGGTCCCCATGACATAAAGGCCCCCTATCCCAGCGACACCAGCTTCAAGTTTAATATCTGTTCCTCGGCCTGCCATATTAGTGGCAATAGTAATAGCTCCACGGCTACCCGCACTCGCTATAATTTCCGCTTCTCTGGCGTGATTCTTAGCGTTTAAAACCGTGTGCTCTAATTTGTTTTGTTTAAAAATACGGGAAAGTTTTTCTGAAACCTCTACCGATTCTGTTCCAATTAAAAGAGGACGGCCTGCTTCATGCACCTCACGTACGTCTTTTAAAATTGCGCTGTATTTCTCACGTTCAGTCATATAAATTTCATCATTGAAATCTTTGCGCAAGCAAGGTTTATGAGTAGGTATTTCCAGGACGTCTAATTTATAAATTTGCTTAAATTCATTAGCTTCTGTTACGGCAGTCCCGCTCATCCCTGCTATCTTTTCATACATACGGAAAAAGTTTTGTAAAGTAATAGTCGCATACGTTTGCGTCTCCTTTTGGATGGAAACGGCTTCTTTTGCTTCTATAGCCTGATGCAGGCCATCAGAAAAACGCCTACCAGGCTGAGGGCGTCCGGTATTTTCATCAATGATAATAATTTTATCATCCTGGACAATGTAATCGACATCTTTTTCCATCAGTAGATGCGCACGCAATAACTGGCGAAGATTATGCGCTCGTTCTTTCCGCTTAGCATCCTCTTCTTGCACTTCTAACTTTTTTTGCACTCGAGCCGTTTCATCTAAAGAGGCATCTTCATCGATTTGTAAGTATTCATGGCTAATATCTAGCATGATAAAGTCATCGCCATGATCACTGCCTACGACCTCTTTCCAGAGATTAATCCCTTTGTCCGTTAATTCATACTCATTGCTTTTTTCATCAATAAGAATATAAAGTTCTGCTAAAGCTGTATGCTTTTCTTCTTTATTAGGATCTGAATAATAGTATAAATCCCATTTATCAATAGCCGCTCGAACATCTGGATCCTCTTTCAAACGTTTTAAGATTTTATTGTTAGGCGTGCCCTTACCTACTAACCACAGCTTGCGATAAGCCTCTTTTTCTTGCTCTTCTTCCTTTTTATCGCGCTTTGCTTTTGCAGAAAAACCTTCATTAGGCTTTAAAACATCTAAAGTTTTTTTAGCTTCAGAAGCAAGACGATTACATAAATCGCGTTGGAAGCGTACCATATCTGCTACGCTTTGTTTAAGCTCATCATACATTTGTCGGCTAACAGGTACAGGCCCTGAGATAATCAAGGGAGTTCTAGCTTCATCGATTAAGATGGAGTCCACTTCATCAATAATAGCATAGTAATAGCCACGTTGAACTTGCTCTTCTTTACTAGAAGCCATGGAATTATCGCGTAAATAGTCGAAGCCAAATTCAGAGGCAGTTCCATAAACAATATCGCTAAGATAAACTTTTTTACGTTCCTCCATTGGCGTATCATTTGTTAAAGCACCTGTAGTCAATCCCAACCAACGAAAAACAGTTCCTACCCATTCACAGTCACGCTGAGCTAGATAATCGTTAACAGTAACCAAATGAACAGGTTTTTTAGTAAGAGCATTTAGATAAAGAGGCATTACTGCCGTTAGAGTTTTACCTTCGCCAGTTTGCATTTCGGCAATTGAGCCATGATGTAAAGCAATAGCCCCTACTATCTGTACATCATAAGGGACCATATCCCATTTCTGATGATAACCTGAAACGTGAATTTCTGTGCCTGCTAAGCGCCTACAAGCGTTTTTTACCACGGCATAGGCTTCCGGAAGTAAAAGCTCTAATGTTTCACCTTTTTTGTATCGTTCCTGAAACTCTTGCGTTTTTGCCCGCAGTGCCTCATCACTTAAATTTTGAAACTTAGCATCATACTCATTAACTTCTTGTGCTATTTTAAAATATTTTCGTCTTAGACGATCCTGAGCCGAACCAAAAATTTTTTTTAAAAATCCAAACATGATATCTCAACTTTTTTAGGCATTTAAGAAGATAAGAATACTTAAAAATTGCTTTTAATACAAGCAACGTGCATAAACTCTAGAAATAAGCCTCAAAAGCTTTTTCTTTGCTTATGCGCTTTTGGGAAGCTTCTTACGCGATCATCCATTGAAAAAACCAAGCCTTTAAGAAGTTAGAAAATCGTTAAAGGGAAACTCTTTCTTTTTAAAATGCAGGCTTAAGTATTCCCTTTTTAAGGGTATTCTTTAAAAGAAAAAATAGATTATTTAGATAAACATTCAGCCCCCCTTTCATGCATGCAACAGAATCTAGGGGAAGTTTGTTGCTTTGGGAGACTTTGGATTAAGAATTAGACATACAATTAGGTAAGGAAGAAGGATTATCTAAAGCGAAGGAAAGGATAATACGCTTAAAAAAAACTTAGTCTATATATTTAACCCTCTGCAAGCTATCTCTCTCCTTAAGGAAAGGACTTTTATAAAGTACGGAGCTGCATAAGAAGTACTTCAAAAGCGTATAAGCTCTATAAGCTTTTAGAAAATTCATTAAAAATTGAGGGCTGAGAGCCATCGGAGATTTGCCCCTGTTAGCTAAGTGCTTTTCCCATACTCTGGCCCATTAAACATTTAATTTCTAAACCTTGCCGGCTAGCAGCTAGCAAATCTTGATCAAATTGAATCTTACCAGGCTCAAATAATAAGATTAAGGAAGAACCGCCAAATGAAAAATAGCCTTTTTCATCTCCTTTTTTTTGCAGCACATCAGGCTGATAGGTTTCGTGAATACTACCTACATTAGTCGCTCCGATTTCTAAAAACAAGATACAACCAAAGGAGGATGTAGCTAATTTACAAAGAGTTCTCTTGTTCTTAGTAAAAATATGAATATCTTTTTTTAAGGCCGCAGGATTGACAGAGTAAAGCCAACCATTAATGATTTTTGTTTTGCCAGCCACGCAATCACAGGGAAAATGGTAACGATGATAATCGGTAGGACAAAGCCGAGCGATGGCCATAGCTCCCTTAGCATAGTGCGCGGCTAAATCAGCATCGTCTAATAAACTTGTTAAATCAAATTTCTCTCCCTTGACGATAAAGCCATCCACTTGGGATAGATCGGAGTAGAATAAGTAACGTCCATCAGCAGGAATAATAGCTACATCCTCTCCGGAAGCAAGAGGGCGAGCTGTAGGTTTAAGCTTGCGAATAAAGAAATCATTAAAAGACTTAAAATAAGAAACTTCTTCTAAAAATTCTAGTGGGTCTAAGCCAAATTCACGAATGAAAGGCTCTATTTTATTCTTAGACTTAACCGAAGCTTGCCATTTACCATACCAGGCTGAGAAAAAAGAATATTTTACTAAACTATGTAAAAGCACAGGCCCTACTAGTTTGCTGATCCAATCGTGACCATATAAAAGCTTAAGGGCTCTGGCCCCATACACTTTTTCTATTTCACGCTTGCCATTTTTTCGATCAAGATAGTAAATAATATCCATGGCTCTTAAGGGCTGGGGATTCCCTGTTTAGTCGCAAATTGTGAAAAGAAAGTCAATTGACTAATAAACTCTGTATCAAAAGTCTGTAGCAGATGGTTGGCTTTTATAGCTTCTAACAATTGATAAGCAGCTTTTACCATATGTAAAGTAGATTCTTTATCCTGAGGATTTTGTAAATAGGAAGATTGTCGATCCTGGTAATAAAGAAAAAGTTCCCGCAAAGCTTTTTGCTGCTCTAAATTCATTTCAGTGACAAAGATGAGTTGATCTAAACGTTTAAGTTCATTTTTTACTACTACGGTAGGTTCTGTTTCCTTCAAATTATAAAGAGGTTCAGCAGCAACTAAACGACTTAAACAACTCAATATAGCTATTAAAAAAAGTATATAGTTCATGATTTCCTAAATTTTTCTAATGAGGGGGGAAGAGATTTTTGTTAGGAGCCGAGCTAGTCTATCAAGTAGAGAGTTTAAAAAAAATCTAAGCTTCCTACCTATTTGTCTTACCTGCTTAATCTGTCTATGTGCTTTCAGCCACTTTGTATTTCCTGGTAAGGCTTATAAGCCATTTAAAACAACAGCCTCTTTAGTAAAAAGCTTAAAGTCTTTTCATAAGAGAAAAAAGGCAGCCACTAGGCTTTTTATAAACAAATGCTTAAATGATTTTTATTTTATTGCTACTTAGCTATTTTTTGACTTCTCAACTCTATAATACGTTTATCAATTTTTGCCAAATTTGTTTCTTGAATACTGATCTCGCGGTTAATTTCTTTTAAAACGATCTCCGGAGCCAGATTCTCATCGTCGATTTTTATTTTTAAAGTAGAAGAAATTCTAGTGTTTTCTACTAACTTTTCTCGTAAAGTCTTCATTTGCTCTAAAGCTGTCAGGCGTATATGCTGATCAAGATCGCTCTCGCTCTTAAAAAAACTTACTATACGCCATTGAGAATTAAGATTTTCATCCAATCTTTTAAGGTTCTCTTTATGGACACTATATTGAATTAAAGCGTAAAAAGCATTTAGAACATGGATTCTTGAAGCTTTTTCTTCTTCTATTTTTTTATCAATAAACTTCATTTTGCGATAAAATCTCTGAATAGCTATGGCTGCCTGATTTTTTTTATTGAATAAAGCTAGCTGCTCTCTTTTTGCAATCTTTTCAGCCGTCAGTACATCCGTTAAAGGTTTAAAAGAATCATCTTCTGATAAAGGCTTAAGAGACTCAGGCTCCGAAGCAATGGAGGGCTTGCTGACTACTTTGGTTTTTATTTCTTCTGAGTAAATAAGAGTTTTAACGGCGCGGTCAAAAGCTAGTCGATATTGAGAAAGAAAAAACAATTTCAGACTATGAAAAATTTTAGAAGCAATTACAGTAATCCGAGCGGTAAGCGTTTTTGAATGCTTTTTATAAAGAGTTCTACAATCCACTTCTACATGGTGCCTAGGATGCTTTATAAGCAAATTAATCTGTTTATTTATTTCAGGATACCAAAAGTGATCCCCTAAGCTGCAAATGCGCATAATATTATTTGCCATACATTAACCATATAAACGTGTGATTGTGCATGATATTAACTTAATCTTACAATTTTTAAAAGTTTTATCAAATTTTTATTTTAAATAATTCACAAGCATTTCTTACTGTTTGGTCGGCTAATTCTTTCAAAGAGATATCTTTTAGCTGAGCAATAGTTTGAGCTGTTTCTACTATATAAGCAGGCTCGTTTATTTTTCCCCGTCGAGTCTGCGGTGCTAAATAAGGCGCATCTGTTTCTATCAACAACTTTTCTAGAGGTATCCTCTTTACAATCTGCCGCAACTCTTCGCTATTTTTAAAGGTCAATATCCCACTTATTGATAAGTACCATCCTCGCTCTATGACCTGTTCAGCCTCCTCTATAGTGCCCGTAAAACAATGCAAAACTCCGGGATGATGTTTACCATTGCTACTCATATATTCTTTATCTAAAATTTCAAAGAAATCTTTAAAAGCATTTCTACAGTGAATCACCACAGGCAACTTACATTCTAAGGCTAAGTGAAAATAACGCCGCAAGAAATCTTTTTGAATAGCAGACGAAGAAGCATAATAATGGTAGTCTAATCCCGTCTCACCTATGGCGACTAAATGGCCTTTGCGTGCATGCCTAGCAATCACAGCAAAAACGTTTTCGCCTTCTTTTTCTACATCATGAGGAGGTGTAGCGGCAGCATTATAAATCCATGGATAATTTTTAGATAATTCTAAACCTGCTTTTAAAGTGCTAATACTTGTGCAAATATTTATAACCGAGCGCACACCTGCATGCTGTGCACGTTGTAAAAGTGAATCAACAGCCGTAAAAGTAGAATCTGTTAAATGAGCATGCGAATCAATCCATTGCATTGCATTTGCCATTATTGCTTCATCCTCTTTAGAGCACCTTGGATCTTTCTTAGCTCAAGCATCATAGAATATAGCTCTAATAATTTACAATCACCTTTCCATTAGGCGTTAAGAAAGCCAATCAAGGCTTTTTTACCTGCATCTCATCATTTAAATGAAAGAAATCGTTATTTATCCTCCTTAATTCCTTTAATTTTAATAAATCTTTTCTATCATTTGGCTTCATTAAGAGACATTCTCTGAATTAATTTATTGCGCTATTCTTCTTACCATCAGACGTATCATCGCTAAGTAGAGGAACGCTTGGCTGGTGTTGGTTAAGGTCTCATAATCCTTGCTTAATCTGCGGCATTTGCCAAACCAGGCAAATGTTCTTTCTACTATCCATCTTTTTGCTTGTAGATGAAATCCTTTTTGCTTAGATCTTTTAATGATTGTTAAATCAATA
This sequence comes from Neochlamydia sp. S13, assembly GCF_000648235.2. NCBI lineage: Bacteria > Pseudomonadati > Chlamydiota > Chlamydiia > Parachlamydiales > Parachlamydiaceae > Neochlamydia > Neochlamydia sp. S13. The sequence goes on from NZ_AP017977.1 coordinate 2,256,754, forward strand.
CCATGCAAAGCTGCTTCTGATCTCATCTCTTCCCCGCTATATCCTGTATCGGCAAACATTTTTTTTGGCCATAAAACTTTTCCTTGAAAATAATAAAATAACGCTTTTAGCCCATCTCTGTCGCTACAAGCTGCGCTACTTACTACAACTGCTATTAACAGTCCCAAGTGATCCACCACTATGTGCCTTTTCCTACCTTTAATTTTCTTGCCGCCGTCGTATCCGCAGAGCCCTTTTTTTCAGTTGTTTTGATACTTTGGCTATCGACTATAGCTGCACTAGGTTCCGCTAATTTGCCTAAGCTTTGGCGAAGCGATCGCCTTAAATAAGTATTAATTTGTTCGAATAAATTACTCTGTTTCCATCTTAAAAACTGAGAATAGACCGATTTCCAAGGAGGAAGATCATGAGGAAGATCTATCCATTGACAACCTGTCCTTAAGACATAAAAGATAGCATTAAGCATCTCTCGTCTAGAGTGCATAGGTGGCTTGCCAGCTTTTTTCTTGCATATTATAGGTTCAAGCACTTGCCATTCTTGATTATTTAAATCGCTAGGATAAGGTTTTCTTATCATATTAGGCTCCTGGTTAAACAGCCTCTATTTTAAACGATTTTAATAATTCAGAGAATGTCTCTAAGCAAAAGGCAAATATTTTCCCTTAGAATATTCTCTATAACCTTTGAATATTAATTTTTTCTACTCTAAAAAATTTAATAAAGAAGAATAAAAATAACATGCCTTTCTATCCGGTAGCAAATCTACCCAAGACAAGTCTAGACAGGTAATTAATATAAAAAATTTATCTACCTTCTTCCTTTGGAGGCGGTTGGGTCAATTAATCTTATTCCAGTATAGGAAATTCTAAAGAAGGAGTTTACCTAAAATCCGCTCTTATTTTCTCATCCTTCTTATATTTCCTTTTCATAAAAAAACCTGTTTAAGCATAAACTAAAACGCTAAAAAAGTTATTGGTTCATTATTTAGCAAACATGTAGGCAATCATCTTTAACCGTTTCTTTTTCTGCTATAGCCCGTAGGGATAAGCCTAGTATTTTTACCCTCAACTTTTAAGCTAACACACTTTTTTCTCAAGGAATAGAAGTAATATAAAGGCCCCCCTGATACGAGGCTTAAAAAAAATTCATTAAGAACGAAACTCTTTTATATAAAGTTAAATTTTGGTTAAAGGGCACTAAAACCAGCAAATAATAAAACAGATAAAAACGCTAATAAGTTAAAAGATAAAAAATTTTACCAGTGGCTGGATGATGTCTGGCTATCGATAATTAAAGAGAAGGAGGGGAGCTCTAACCTTTCAGAATTTCTCCCACACAGGATAGCCAGGCAAACCTTCTTCAAAAAAAGAAAAGCCTTTTTGAAAAAGAAATTAACCTAAATAACAGCTATATAGATAAATTTTTAAAAGTAAAATTTATACCCTTAAAGAAATAAGAATTAGATTTTTAACTTTTAGCAAAATTACTTTTTTGGCATGGTAGGAAGTGTTCATTATTTATTTTTTTAGTCGTTTGATTGTTCAATACTAGAATCGCTATCATCGCGACTATTCTTTCTATGTAGGGCCTGCTCTATAGGGAAGAGAAATAAAACCCGCGGATCTAAGAATTAGGGGTCAAAAATAAAGCTTATTAATAGTTTTTGTAGAAAGGAAATAACATGGCTATTGGGCAAAGCGTTAATTCACAACTTTACTCTCAAGATTTTTGCATTGAAAATCTTTATAAACTCAATGAACTCAATTTAGGTGAGTCTTTAGAAAAAACTATTCAGGAGCAAGCCGACAGTGTGGCATGCATGATGCCAGACCATAAGTTAATTAGAATCAATAATTACGGCTTTATTACTTATAAATTTGATACGGAGAGGGTGAGAACATTAGGCGAACGTATTTCTAAAAAAGCTAAAGGAATCCCTTTAGGCCATACCGATTCTTTTCTCCACGAGCCTACTCCTGGATTAAGTACAGCCTTCTTAGTATCGCCTCAACATGTTCTTACTGTCGCTCACTGTATTACACGTTCAAATCCCTATACGAAATTAAAACCCAAAAAAGCAAGAGGCGTTATTGTCCGAACAAGTCTAAAAGCGCAAAGCGAATTAGAACGTATTAAATTCGTATTTGGCTTTCAGATGAAAAGTCAAAAAATGAGAACTGAGGATTATGAATTTTGCGAATCAGATATTTACAGTTTTAAAAGAGTGGTTTTTTTTAATTATACATGTGCGCCGGATCACCTAATTGATTGGGCTCTAATAAAGTTAGATAGAAAAGTGATCGGGCGTCGACCTTTAGCAGTTAATTTTATAAAAAAGTCTTTATTAAATAAAAAAATCTTTATGTTAGGGCATCCTCGCGGTTTACCCTTGAAAATTCATCTAGGGGCGTCCGTAAAAAAAGAATGTAGTGAACAACATATCGAAACAAACTTAGACTCTTTTCATGGAAATTCAGGCTCTCCTGTAATCGACGAAAATCTTGAAGTGGTAAGCATCCTTTTTGCAGGAAATGTAAGTAATAAACCCTGGACTACACCATCTGGCTATGAAGCCAGCACAAAAATGAATCTTCCCGCTAAGCAGTTAAGACCTAACCCCACGAACCGCACCCATTTATGCCAAACTACCCATGGCATGTCTTTTGTAAGAATTCATTTAAAAAAATTGAAGTTAAAAAAGCAGAATAAAAATCTAGAGACTGCTGAGTTAAGTGAAATAGGAGCACATTACCTAAATTTCTATCTTAGCATTTGTATTTCCGACCAGGAGGATGAAGCATGGATCTGCTCGGTTAAAGCAAAAGCTTTTAAGTATTTAAGCCAAGCTGCTATAGAGGATCATCAAGAAGCCTTATGCAATTTAGGCATATGCTATGAAAGAGCACTAGGTACGAGAAGAGATTTAAGGAAAGCTTTTGAATGTTTTAAAAAGTCTTTCGAGAATGGCTATAAAAATGCAGCTTACCATTTATTCCAGTGTTATGAAAGTGGAATAGGGACGGAGAAAGACTCAAAATTGGCTCAATATTATTTTGACCTAGCCCATGCCTTCGGCCATAAAGATGTAATAAAAATTGAGGGACCAAATTGCCTATTGATGTAATTGTACGAAAAAAGGTATATAATAAATTTTTGAGGACACTTATACCAAGGAGACGATCTAGGCATGCAAATAGCTCTTTTGAGGAATCAACGAGATTTTCATCTATCGACTAAAACAATATTCCAAGAACCTTTTAAGCAAGCTTATAAAAATTTTAGCATAACTTTTTGTAATAAGGCTTTCTACCCAGACCAGCTAAAGCCTCTATCGACTAGCAAGAAAATCGTTTGCTTATTCACAGCTCTAATCTATTGTGTGCCTCTCGTTAATACGATTATATTTGTTTCTAAGGAAATATTATGTTCTTTTAAAAACAAACTTCAATGGAAAAAATATTATGAAAATCACCCATTAAATAAATTGACCGACAATAACTTGAAAATTTTAAAAAAATCTCTTTCCTCAGCTATCTTATCAATTGATTTTGATCACTCCCTTAAATATGCTAAAACTCAAGAATGTAGCCTAGCTGAATTAGAGTTTAATTCTGAAGGAAAGTTGAAGAATGTGTATTATGGTCATTCCTTATGGGATGAAGGTTATGAAGGAAGAGGATTTAATCTCAAAAATGATTCTTTTTATGTGCTTTTATCTATTCAAATTTCAGCTTCTAAAGTCCATAATCATAATCCTTATTATCTAGAAGCTGATGATTTAGAATATTACAAGACACACTATCCCTCTCGCATCCAGGAAGCTCTCGAGCTCATGCTTGATAAACTTAACAATAAATATGCTGAATTAGCCCTTGTAAATTTTAAGAAATCTCAAGATGACCCGCATGTTTGCAAGGTGGTCTATTTGTAGCTTTGCGGAGCTAGAAAGAAATTTTAGTCTAAAGGCCTTGGGCAAGAGCGTTAGCTTAAACCCTTATAAATAAACAAAGCATGCAACAAAAAAAATCTCTAGAACTTCTTAATAGACACACACACCTTAAGAAAAAATCTTTCTGCTTATCCAATAGATGAGCTCAGGGCTTAGCTTATTAAGCTTCTTGCTGAAAGAATCTTAGACGCCGCCATTTAAAGCTAATGACTTCATTTACAATCAACATCCCTAAAAGGATTAAACCCGCTGAGAAAATGCCGCCTGCAGTTAAAGCTTCATCGAGAAATAAATAGCCTAATAACATACCTACCGCAGGAAAAAAACAAGAAACCATTGATAGAGCTGTAGGACCGCAATGCTCTAAAAGATAGTAATAAATCAAAAAAGCTAAATATGTACCTAGCAATGTCAACCCTAAAATAGCTAGCATACTGGTTAATGAGGGAAAGGTAAAACTAGATTTTGTCTCTAGGGAACCTAAGACAAAAGGTAACATCATCAATGCTGTCATGAATAATTGGGCCGTTGGAGCTACAAAACGGGCTTGCCCAGCAATAAACTTTTTAGCATATACATGGCTAATAGCATAACAAAAAGCACCTACTAACGCCGCAGACATACCTATAAAATCTCCATCCATGCCTTGAGCAATGTTGGGGGAAAATAGTAATAAAATTCCAAAAAAGCTTATTAAAATGCCTATGAGCTTATGAATAGACATTCTATCATTTGGCAAAAACAAATGAGCTAAAATGGCTGTAAACATGGGTGAGCAGCCATTTAGTATGGCTGCAAGAGCGCTTTCTATAGAGGTTTCAGCATAACAAAATAAGAAGGAAGGAAGCCCCGAAGAAAATATAGCCATAAAAGCTGAATGTTTCCAAAAAGTAAAGCTTTTTGGTAAAGATCCTCCCTGTAAGCGTAAAGCTATCCAAAATATTAGACTAGCTAAGCTGACTCGCAGAAAAACAATCGTGGCAGGATTAAAATCAACCAAAGCAAGTTTTATCAAGAGAAAACAAGGGCTCCACATCAATGTGAGAGCTAGTATTAAAAGAGATCGCTTAATAGGTGTCATATTAAACTAAAGAATAATTATTGATATTCATCATACCTATAACAAGGAAATAACCGCAAATGAAAAAACGGGAGTGTTTTTTCTCCCGTTTTAAATCTATAGAAAGTAGAGCTTTAACTATTGACCCACAGTCCAACGCAAGAAGTTAGTTAATTGAAGGGGCTTGCCGCTTTGCTTGGCGCGCTCCTCAACGATCTGGGCAATCGATTTGCTATCGTCCCTAATGAATTTTTGCTTGGTTAAGCATACACTTTCATAATAGGCATTGAGCTTACCTTCAACAATCTTATCAATAAAATTCTCTGGCTTGTTTTTGATCTGGCTTTTGGCAATCTCTTTCTCATTATTTATAAGCTCTGCGGGAACTTTTTCAGGAGAAAGAAATTCTGGATGAGCAGCCGCTACATGCATAGCGATATCTTTAGCTAAAGATTGTTCTGCATCAGAGCCTTCTATCTCAACCATTGTAACTACTTTACCACCAAGGTGAGAATAAATACCAATCGATTTAGATGGAGACTTTGCAGCGGTAAACAAGCGTTTAATCTGGATATTTTCGCCAATCGTTTGAACGACTGTTGCACGATATTGGTCAATAGATATGGAAGCATCTTTAGAATAAGGCTGCGCAAGAAATGCTTCTAAAGAGGTAGGATGGGTTTTAGCAATCTCTGCAGCAATGTTTTCCAAAAACTCTTTAAAACGTTCATTTTTAGCTACAAAGTCCGTCTCTGAGTTAACTTCAACAATAGCAGCAGTCTTGTCATTCTCAAAAAAGCCAATCATCCCTTCGTTAGTAGTACGGCCTTCTTTTTTAACAGCAGAAGCAATGCCTGCCTTACGGAGATTTGAAATAGCAAGCTCCATATCTCCATTAGCCTCTTCCAAAGCTTCCTTACATTTTCCCATCCCTACGCCGGTTCTCTCGCGTAGCTCTTTAATCATTGTAGCAGTAATAGGCATCTTTGACATAAATTAAACCTCCGAAATTGCAGAAGCTTTTTCATCGGCCTCATCTTTTTCATCATATTTGCCGCTTACACCTTCTTCGTTTTCCTCATCTTCTTTTACATCGCCTTTGCCAAATGCAATTTGCATTTCGTTTTTCTTTTCTATAATAGCATGAGCTAATGCTTGGATGATAAGTTTAACGCTCTTAAGAGCATCGTCGTTACAGGCAATGACATATTCGATAGGGTCAGGATTACAGTTTGTATCCACTAAGCCCATCACAGGAATACCTAATTTGTTAGCTTCAGCTACGGCGATATGTTCTTTACTTGGATCTACTACGATCACCAGGCCTGGTAGCTTACGCATCCCTCTTATTCCTGAAAGATTGCTATTGAGTTTCGTGTAATCTTTATTTAATAAAGAAAGCTCTTTCTTTGTTAATCCTTCTCCACCTGAAGTAATACGTTTTTCAATACGTTCAAGCTTTTTAATGGATTGGCGGATTGTTGACATATTAGTTAGCATACCACCTAGCCACCTTTCGCAAACATAAAATTCTCCCGCTTGCTCAGCTAGCTCACGCACGACTACTTTCGCTTGTTTTTTTGTCCCTACAAATAGGATAGAACGATGTTTTGCGACCACCTCTTTAACTACTTCTGTAGCCAATCTTATCTGTTGAAGTGTTTTAGCTAAATCTATGATGTATAATCCATTGCGCGCTTCAAAAATGAAACGTTTCATTTTGGGATTCCATCGACGGGTTTGGTGACCAAAATGAGCACCAGCCTCTAGTAGATCTTTAATAGTAACATTAACTTGTTGTTGTGTTGCCAAGCCTTGTCCCTTTATTTTGACGACGGCATTCTACTTAAGATAGAATTTCGGTCTTGGTTGATATTAGAATTTGTAAATTGAGCGCCTGATCAGAATCGAACTGACACTCGTAGCTTGGAAGGCTACTGTTCTACCATTGAACTACAGGCGCATTTAATGATTGCGAGTTAAATTATGCCTGATGTGGTAATTCTTTTGCAACATCAATTCAATTTTTGCAATCCTATTTTGCTTTAGAATTCAAAATCGTATATTCTCAAAGCCGGACAATAAAAATCATGGCACGACATATACATTCTTCTTCTCGCAGAGCAAAAAGCAATCTTAATATACCAGAAAAGGCTAATAAAATCCTTAATCTGATTTTTATCGCCCTGGTTGTAATTATCCTGCGCATTTGGTATCTGGCTGTTATCCAATATGAGGTCAAATTAGAGGAGGCGCTTAAACCTCAACGAAAGACTGTCATTGAACCCTCTAAAAGAGCTACTATTCGTGACCGCTTCAACTATCCCTTAGCTCTGAATAAAATTTCTTATCGGGCTGCTATCATCTACTCTCAGCTGCGCCACATTCCTTCGATTAGATGGGAAAAGGATGCTCAAGGAAATAAAAAAAAGAAATTTAAACGTAAAGAGTATATTACGCAGCTGTCGCAGCTACTAGGAGAAGAGCTTCACTTAGATCCTCTAAGGCTGGAGGATCTTATTCATGCTAAAAGCTCATTTTATGGACAGATACCTTTCGTAATTAAAGAAGATCTTACCGAAAAAGAATATTATCGCTTAAAAATGCTTGAAAAGGATTGGTTAGGCCTTCATGTGCAGAAAGTACCTAAGCGCCACTATCCTAAAGGACGTGTAGCTGCGGATATCATTGGATATATGGGGGCGATTAACCGTCAGGAGTATGATAAAATCATGCGGGAGATCAAAATGTTGGAAGCATATATTCAAGGTAGTGATGCAGGGGACGAAATACCTCTTCCCTCAGGTGTTGATAATTTAACTCAAGCCCGGCAGCGCCTTCAAGATCTTCTCGATCACGCTTATACGATTAATGACTATGTAGGGAAGGCCGGAGTAGAGGGCAGTTTTGAAAATAATCTAAGGGGCTATCATGGCAAGAAAAGTTATTATTCTGATTCGCGCGGCAATTTCTTAAGAGAATTATCAGGCTCGCATGAGCCTGTAGCAGGACAGCGCATCCTTCTTACGATTTCGGCTGAGCTGCAAGAATATGCAGAGCAACTTCTTATTCAAAATGAACGTATTCGCGAAACGCGTTTATCAAAATATCCTTCCAAGCTTACCAAGCAACCATGGATTAAAGGAGGGGCTATAGTAGCATTAGATCCCCAATCAGGGGAAGTTCTTGCTTTAGCCTCTTACCCACGCACAGACCCTAACGATTTTATTCCCGCTGCTAATCCAGAGGCAGCAAAAAAGAAAATAGCCAACATCATTCGCTGGTTTGAAAGTGAGAATTATATAGCTGAAATGTGGGATCAAAAACGCCCCCTAGAAAGAGAGCTTTATCAGGAGGAAACTAAAGAATTTTATGAAGATACCTTAATGGTTGATTGGAATAATTATTTAAAACTTATACTGAAAGCCGATACTCCAATCATGCAGGCTATCCAAGAGGTAGATAGCGTGCAAAAGGCAGTGATTATACAACAAGCGATTGATAGGTTAATTGAATTAAGTGGCACCTGTAACATCTATGCGCTGTTAAAGCTACTGTATGGTGAAGATGGAACTCAAATGCGAAAAGAAAAAATTCCCCTTCCAACACAGCTGACAATTGAGAATAATTTAAAAGCACACGCCGACAGCGTTGAACAACAAAAGAAAATATTAGCTCCCTATTTTTCTGCTTTATTTTTACATTATGATAAGATCTTACTTGTTGATCTATGCCGCCTTGCCGTCTGTAACGATCGCTTTTCTCCCCAGCTCCTTGCTGTAAAAGGACAGCAATCGCTTGAGGATTATAAAAATTCTTCCGCTGCCTACATTTCTTTACAAGAAACAGCGCAAAAAATGGCTAAAGAATTATTCCATGAACAACATTTCATACCTTGGCGCCAAGAAAATGAAAAGCTTTTTCTAAAAGAAAAACGGGCAGAAGAAAAAGCCCATCATCAATACCCCAAGCCTTATATAGACTATTTTGATAAGCAAGAAAAAGAGATGTTTAATTTATTTTGGAATGAACATCAATGGGACTTACTTTTAGTCTTTTTGACAGGTCGCCTTCCCTACCATGGATCAGCAGAAATTAGGCCTTATCTTAATCACTTTTTAACCTGGCATAACGAACTGCAAGCAGGTGCTCATGCGGCACTTCCTTGGAAAAATGCCTTTTTTAATTTATCTTTTGTTTTGAAAGGCTTAGATGAAGAGATGACTAAAGATTACTTACGTACTTTTCGCAGCTTTCATCATCTGGATAGACCCTTACTTGGATATTATCGTTACCTCAACAAAACTAATGGAAAGCAAATAGAAAAGGATCTTGCCCGCGCTTTTTATCCTCTACGGGGATACGGATATGGGCGTTCCCAAGCCTATAGGCAAGCTGCAACGCAGGGCTCTATTTTTAAGTTGATTACCTCTTATGAAGCATTAAAGCAACGCTATCAGCATCTGAACAATGATAAACTCTCTCCTAGCAGCATCAATCCTTTAATTATGGTCGACCAGATCTTTAAAAAAGGTAAGGATACTTTTGTAGGTTATCACCAAGATGGCACTCCTATTCCTCAATATTACAAGGGAGGCCGTATGCTTAAAAGCCATGCCAAAAACATTGGTAAAATTGATCTAATTCGTGCCATTGAAACCTCTAGTAATCCTTATTTTTCTATTCTAGCAGCAGAGTATTTAAGCTCTCCGGCTGATCTTTCTCAAGCGGCTTTAGATTTCTCTTTTGGCACACGCACAGGTATAGACTTGCCTGGTGAAATTGCAGGAAAAGTTCCTAATGATCTTATAACCAATCGTACCGGCCTTTATGCTATGGCTAATGGCCAACATACTTTAGTTGTTACCCCCCTGCAGACTAGCATTATGCTGTCTGCTATAGCTAATAAAGGGCATGTTTTAAAGCCCAAGATAGTTTCTTTAACAGCCGGGTACCGTTCACAAGCACAGAGTAAACAGCCCCTTGAAGCTGCCTGTCTTGATCACTCCCAAATCGTGAAAAAAGCTCCTACCCTCGTCCAAAGAAACCTATTTATGCCTGATATTATTCGCAATATTTTGCTTATTGGTATGCATAAGGTAGTTTTAAAACAATTATCTGAGGGATTGACTAGCCTTTCCCGCTTTTATCGTGAATATCCTGAAGCTATTGCCGACTATCTTGAGCTCAAAGACGAAATGGTTGGAAAAACCAGCACAGCGGAATCCATGGAGAATATTGACTTAGACTTTTACGATGGGACAAACCTTTATACTCATGTCTGGTTCGGAGGCATTGCTTTTAGTCAAAAAATACCTAACGATTCGCATGCTCTCCTGTATCTAGATCGCTGGGGCAATCCTGAATTGGTGGTAGTAGTCTACCTAAAATATGGGGCATGGGGAAAAGAATCGGCTCCTTTAGGAGCTCAAATGGTGCGAAAATGGCGAGAAATCAAAGCTCGCCATGAAGCTCATCGCTAATGGCAAAATGTATTACTAGAAGTTTTAAACCAAATTTTACTTTATTCAGCTTTAAAGAGGTTTGCTTTAAAAGCTTATACTCTTCCCCTCTTAGTAGGTTAAACAAATAAGCCCACTTACTATGACAACCTGCTTTTAAAAAAATCATCTTAGAAGACAGCCCCTTATTTATAAGCTTTTAAGCGGTTCTTTATAGAGCGATATGCTTAAAAAAAAACTATTCTTAATTAAAAGGGGAAGCTCAAGAAGATTTAAGTGTCTATTTAGCTTACATAATTGCTTTTTTTTAAAGCTTCTTAAGTCCTACAAGGGCCATAAAAAAGAAAGCATGGCTATCTGTTTTTTTAATTGGGAGTTGAGGGATAGAATTGAGGGCAATAAGCCAAACTACGAAAAAAAATTGTATTTGATCAAGGAATTGATAATTTTCCCCTATTGAAGCAAAGGGTGAAATAAAGGTTTCCAGACACAGTTTACCCTAGATGTTATCATCATTGCTTTCAGATTTACAAGCTAGCCTTCTCTTTATTTTGCAAAAAAAGCTCTGTTTCCTTGCATAGCTCTATTTTTGAGAGGTGCTTAAGATAGCTCCCTTAAGAGTTAACCATTGAAAAAATATCATTTTGCAGAGTATGGTAGATGCTTAAATTAAACTTTATTTTATCGAAAAAGTGGCTTTTATGAAGGATGAAACTCTTATCAATTCACCACTAGGAAAACAGACCTTTTATGATACTGTATATGATCCTAGCTTACTATGCCCTTTACCTAGAGATAAACAACGCCAAGCAATTGGGATCGCTGATGTAAATTTACCTTTTCAAGGCTATGATGTTTGGAATGCTTACGAGCTGTCATGGCTTAACGTAAAAGGCAAACCTCTCCTAGCGATAGGAGAATTTTTCTTTCCTTGCCAATCCCCTTATATTGTAGAATCTAAATCTTTTAAGCTTTATTTAAACTCCTTCCATCAAACAACCTTTGCCAATTTAGAAGATGTCCAGGCCATCTTAGAAAAAGATTTAGCAAAATGTGTGGGCCAGCCAGTAAAAGTTAACCTTATTCAATCTAAAGATTATGCAAGCCTTTGCTTAAGAAATCTCCCGGGGTTTTGCTTAGACAATCTAGATATTGAAACCAATCTTTACGCCGTCGATCCTTCCATTCTTGGACATGCAGCAGAACTTGTGGAGGAAGAATTTTATTCTAATCTTTTAAAATCTAACTGCCCTGTTACCAAACAACCTGATTGGGCAAGTCTTTACATTCATTATATAGGGCCTAAAATTAATAAAGAGTCCCTTCTTAAATACATTATCTCCTTTCGCAGCCACTATGAATTTGGAGAGCATTGTATTGAACGTATTTTCATGGATTTGCAAAAATATTGTCGCTGTCATAAGCTGACAATTTATGGCCGGTACACCAGACGAGGGGGCATAGATTTAAATCCCTTTCGTTCAAATTTTGAAAGCTTCATGAGAAATATTCGAGACTATCGCCAATAATTAGGCCAAGGATGAAAATGCGTAAAGCAGAAAAAAATTTTAAGAGGAGAGGATGAAAAACATTTCCTGATTATTTTCCTCGTGTGGACAGATGCAGCGCCACTAATATCTGGCTACCTTTTTAATTGCTCTTATTGCTATCCTAGAGAGGCTAAAAACTTCTTTAGCTTAGCTTTCAAAATGAGGCAGCGAAGCTGATAGCAAAAACATTTACTGCTCTTCTAACTTTCTGCAGGGCTGAAGATAAAAGTGACTCTTTTCTTATCTGCTAAATGTTCTTTGTAAGGCATATAAGTTTTCAAATCTGAAAGAGACTCATTAGTCAAGTTAACAGCCACATGATCAAATATTTTTATTAAGAGATCCGCTTGTCCACTAGCTGGCATGGCATCGCTAACGACTAAGACCCAATCGTATCTTTGCACAAGCTGCTCTAATAAATTTTTGAAACGGTGGGAGCCGATTAATTCTACTGCAAATCGTGAGACGCCTCCTTCGTAAATGCAATCGTACGAGCCCTGGGAAGTAATCATGGGTTCTTCAATCTCTCCTTGCAGATATTGAATTAATCCTGTCCCATACCCTTGGGAAGTCGCTTTAAAGCAGATAGGTATTAAGACAACCTTTTGACCAAGCTTGGTTAAGAGTTTGGCTAAGTGATAAGAATAATCAATTCCTGCTCCATTCAGGAGAAGTAAGGACTGTCCTAGCTGCGACTGTGAGCTATTGGTCATATAAGCAATCATACGACGCAGAACATCTAAATCTTGGTCCATCAAATTTTCATTAGAATCATTAGAAGCTTTAGGAGTTAGATGGCCAGAGAGGTGTAAATCGTTAGCTTTAAGATTAGAGGGGCTGACTCGAATGCCAGATACGGTGGATTTAATAATAAAGAAGGTAAAAGTTATAAAGGCCCCCGTAAACGCACCAAAGGCAGCATACAACAAACTACGCGGAGACTTTGGATGCAGAGGAGGCACCGCAAAATCTTGAGGATAAGATTGCAAGATCTCTAAATTACTCGTCAAATTCTTTGATTCTACTAAACTTGTAATTTCTTCCACCATCTTTTGATTAATGAGCAGCTGCTGATCAATTAAACGCTCTTCAACCCATTTGTTAGGTAAATCCTTCATTTCTTTACGCAGCTGTTCTTGATGCTGAACGATGAGGTTAGTCTCCTGCTTTAGGTCATTTAAGCGTACAGCCATATATTCCTGCATATGCTTATCTAAAATAGAAATTTGCTGACGTAACAGGCCTAATGTTACACTTTGCAGGGAAACGATTTTTTCCTTAATCAGCTGTTCTTTAAGCTTATGAAGCATAGCAGCTTGATTTAGGTGTTGGCGCAAGAAATCTTTTTGAACATCTAATTGTTCTTTCAAACGTTCCATTTCTTTAGCACTGCGATTATTTTGATCTTTGAGGGCCTGAACAATTTGTGAAGCTTTAGAGATCATCTCGTTGGTGACAAAATCATTTTGAATTCCACTCATTGAAGTCACTTCAAAATTAGGATTTTTCAGCTGCTCAATCATAAAATCCAGTTGGCGGATCAAACCTTGCACTTCATTAAGCATGCGAGTGTAAGAGATATATAATTCTTTAGAAGTTACAATATCAATCCCTTGGAATTCATTTTGAGGGCTTTGTTGAAAGGCTAAACGCTCTTGAATGACTTTTTCTTGGACATCAAAAAGATGTATTAAATTTTTTAAGTAAGACACAAAGTTTTCTTTCGCTGTTTTTAATGCTAAAGCCTTGTCAGTCCTTTCTTCTTCAGAAAAACAGCTATCCATATCATTTTGGGCGACTAGCAATTTATCTTGCCAAGCTTGTACAGCAAATTTTGAATCATTAACTAAAAGATCTATGGTAGGCTGACCTTGCCCACTTTCTAAACTTCTTAGCAAGCAAGTAGCTTCTATAGATAGACGCTTGGCTTGTTCTAAATCTAATAACTGTTCAGTAAAGCTATCATGAAAATGATGATTACCAGAAGGATAAGCATTTTTTAAAGCAATATCTAAAGCATCGCTTTGCTGCTTTAAAGCTCTAATTTCTGCCAATGATTGATTGATAACCCCGGGATCACCTTGTAGATCATAAAAAGCACAGTTTTCTTGCTGGGCGTGACTTAATCTCCTAATTGCTAACTCTATATCATATAATTTCTGCTGGTAATGCGTTTGATTGGCAGAATAAAACTCTATGGCTTTAAGCGAATTAAAAAAGCCACTGGTAGATATGTCCGATGACATATTTTTTGCATGCGCTACCATCATTTGACGCAATTTAGCTCCCATTTCCTGCTGGCGTTTTTCTAAGTAAGCAATCTGCTCCTGAGAAATACGCTTTTGCTCCTGGCGAATATGCTCCTGATAAATCAGCATCATAGAATTTAAAATTTCTGTGCCTACATGACGATTACTATGTTGCAATTTAATATGAAGGAGATTGCGGTCATTTTGATCCGCTTGGATGGATAAAGCGGCCAATAGATCTTCCGATACTCTGTGCAGGGGCATCAACTCTAAATACCATTGAGTACCGGCTAAAGGCTCAGAGGATTTCTTCATAACAGTAAAAGCATAATCCTTACCTGTTACTTTTCGCCCCCATTCATGCTTACCTATCTTTCTATTATTTTCATCATAAACTTCAAAAAATTCTTCATTAATGAAATGAAGAGTAAAAACTTTAGAAATCTCATCATTGTAAGCTACATCTTGCAGCCATAAGCTTGGGGGATGATCGGGTAAGATGGGTTTTTTAAGGGAAATAAAATGAGCATATTCCACTAAAATATTTTCCGGTATGGATCCCAGTAAATCAAAGCGGGGTTCCATTTTTATCAATAAGCCCTGCAAGCCGCGCCGGTAAATTAACTTCTCCATAAGCTTGCGAGATTTGATGGTAGCTAAAGCTTCACCTTCGGTCTCATTAGCACCGGAAATAAGAAGCTGACTTAATGTAGAAAGACCCGACTTGGATTTACCTTTGTCTTTGAAAGTGCCAGAGATATTGTAAATAACAGGCCGAGATAGAGCAAAGCAGGCAGCAAAGATGCAGCAAAATAAGGCAACAGATATAATAGCGACCTTATGTATCTTTAAGATATGCAAAAGATCAGTGATAGTAATCACACTTTCTGAGGGATATTTATCTATCGGCGGCATTTTAAGGTAAACCTCTACTACAATCAATCGTTAATTAACTGGTATGTTCCATATCCTGCTTGAAGGCCAGTAAAGCTAGGAATCAACTGCTCAATAAATCTATTCCATTGCGTCAAAGGCTTTTCGGCTACATATACAGTATCCCCAGGCATCAATAGTAAGCTATCGTTGGGCAAATGCACGATGTGATCTAAAGAGACTAGGTAGACTTTAGGACAAAGCATATTCCCACGAATTACATGGATGCAGTTGCCATTACCCGTAAAAGGAATACCCCCCGCCGTCACTAAAGCTTCACGTAGAGAAATAAAGCCGTAAGGAACATTGATGGGGCGAGGAGCCCGCACCTCTCCCATCACCATAACTGTAGCATCCGAGGGAGCAGCAATAAAGATTTTATCCCCTCCACGCATTACAATATTTTGTTTCATATCCCCTTCATTGATTAACCTATGCAAATCAATAGGCAATTGACGTCCCTCGCGCATTACATAGCTTTTAAATAAGTTAGCGCCTGGCGGAATATGAGATCTGGCAAGCACTTCATAAAGACGCATTTTTCCGTCTACCGGTACGGTAGGAATAGAAACTAAACCTATTAACTCCACACGACGTTGTAGGCGATCACGGTAATTGACATAAACTTCTATATCCTGAATTTGGTCCCTAAAAGCTCTTTGCAATTCCTCACGAGCTTCTTCTAAAGTAAGCCCTTTGACTGCCAGGGGAGGTAAATCGGGTACATCTATTTTTCCTTGATAGACTTTAAATCCACCCGTTGACTCATTGATAAATTGAATAGACTGCATTAAATCTTTACGGGTGGGGTGATAAACAGCAATGTTTAAAATATCATCTTCAGCGATCACATCCCGGTACTCTAACATATCCTCTTCTGCTAGCTCTCCAAGCTCTACTCCCTCTAGCTCCAAGATTGCTAACTTTCCTTGACGTATGCGATAAGAGTCTATCACAAATTCGTCAGGTCCCATAATGGGATAATCAAAATTAGCAGTTGAGCAAGAAGCGAAAATTATAAGGAGAGATACATTTAGTAAAACAAAAGGCGAAAACAAAAAATTAATTTTTACTTTCTTTCTTTTCTCGCTTAAAGGCATGTCATAAGCCTCTTTGAATAAAATGAATTTTTAAACTTGATAGAATTAAAGTGATCTTTCTTCTCTTAATTCAATCTACCTTATTTATATCTCTTAAAATTGTATTACAGCTTTAAATGCAGATAGTAGAACCTACATCCGCTGTTTAGGAGGGAATAACAAGGCAGTGTAATGATGTTAAACCTATTGCATTTTAAGAGGTAGTAATTTTTTTCCAGTAATACTTTTGGCTACTTAAAGCTTTTTTCCACCACAAGGGAGCATTAATGCTAGCCTGCCCTAAGCGATATCCTGCCCATTTAGCACCTATATGCATTAAAGCATAAGGGAGCAATAAAGGTTTTTCTTGATACAGCTGCTTAAGCATACATGTAGCATAGTGATTCCCTCTCAATTGGTCGTCTTCCGCACAATTTAAAATATTTTCATATTTTTTTCGCATCAATCCTGTATCAAAATATCGACAGAATTCTTGGCGTAAACTATAGCGATGAGAGTGTCTTACTTCCGCCTCTGCTACGTAAGCAATTTTATGCCCTATTTTCAAAAGTTGAGCAGTCGCTAGTGTATCTTCTCCTAAAAGAACAGAACGAAAGCCTTTAATTTCATCTAAAGCGCTGTTTAAGTATGCAGCGCATGAATCTGAACAAAAGAATGTATAGGAGCCATAACGGCGCCTATCCGCAATACTTCGAATTTCACTTCGAACAGGATAATTGTAATACCGAGGAAAAGATTCAAAAAAGTCGGCTCCTTCATGGGGAATTTGCCTTGCATAGGCGATCGATGCTTTGCCCTGTATAATGGGTTCAACCAATTTTTCTAAAACTTGCGGATTTACCGCATAGGCATCAGGGGTTAGCATAACTACCAAATCAGTGCCTAGATGTTTCCTTGCTAACTCGCGGGTCTTACCATGGTTGAAAGTTGCTTGTGGGATTGATAAAACTTCTACACCTAATGAATAAGCAAGGGATCTGGTTTGATCCCTCGAGGATGAATCTACTACAAGGATTTTTGGGCTTAACGATGATTGCATGATAGGATTAAGACAGCGTACCAGATGCTTCTCAGCATTTAATGTTAGAACGACTACGCCCACTGATTTCATAACCTTTGAACTACCTTACTTAGATTCATTTAATGTGCGAGGAGTTAAAATTTTTGGCCTTCTATCTCTTTTTTCATGGCGATCATTACCTAAAAAAAGAAACAGCTTCAGACATACTAACCCTCAATTCAGCAAATTTCATTCTATTTCCTAAAAAATGCTAATTTAAGCTTAAAACCCTCTAATTTGCAAAAACATTTTGTTTTTATCTGTTTTTTTGATAATTTTCTGCCTTAAAGCAATTTTTAACATCTCTTTTCCTGCGTATAAAACCTAGGGTAATTAAATTTCTATGCCTACTATAAATAATAAATTCAGCACTCTTAGTGGAATATTACTTGTTTCAGGCACTTGTATCGGTGCAGGCATGCTTGCCCTACCTGTTGTAACTGGCTTCTCAGGATTCTTACCAGCTATGGCAGTCAACCTTATCTGTTGGATATTTATGCTTATCACCGGCCTGCTTTTTTTGGAAGCCACGCTCTGGATGAAAGAGGAGGCGAACGTGTTATCCATGGCCGCACGCTTTTTTGGACCTTGTGGTAAGTGGATAGCAGGAGCAGCTTTTCTCTTTCTTTATTATTGCTTAGAGGTCTCTTACATTGCTGGCGGTACTCCTCTTTTCATCTCCCAAGTCAAAAGCTTGGGCTTTCATCTCACAGGTTATAAAGGCTACATAGCCTTTGCTAGTCTTTTTGGTTTCATTGTTTTCTTAGGCTCGCAAGTAATAGACCGGGTAAATTTAATCCTTATGATAGCGCTTGTTTTCTCTTACTTTTTGCTCATAGGATTAGGAAGTACCGAAGTACAAATGAGCTTTCTTACCCGAAGAAATTGGAATGTATTTTTATTAGCAATGCCTACCCTTTTTAGCGCTTATGGCTATCATAATATTATACCTTCTTTAACCACCCTTATGCATCGTAATGTGCAACAACTACGGACGGCTATTGTGATAGGCACTAGCCTCCCCTTTATTATCTACACCTTATGGCAATGGATGATTATTGGAACAATTCCTGAATCGCAAATAGCTAAGGCGGTCGCTGAAGGAATCCCCGTTACTCAACTTCTCCATACAATTACAGGACACCCTTGGATTGGCTTTTTAGCTACCTACTTTGGATATTTTGCTCTGATTACCTCTTTTTTAGGGGTCTCTCTTTCTATGGTAGATTTTTTAGCCGATGGAATATCGGCAAAAAGCCAAGGATGGACACGTATACTTCTTTGCTTAATAGTTTTTATCCCTCCCGCTATCTTTGCCGGCAGCTATCCAGGTATATTTTTAGAGGCTTTAGGAATTGCTGGTGGCTTTGGGGAAGCAATCCTTAATGGACTGCTTCCTATCGGCATGGTCTGGCTCGGTCGTTATAAATTTTATCTCCCCTCCCAAGAACAGGTAAGAGGTGGCAAACCTCTATTATTAGCCTTATTAGCATTCACATTATTGATCATTGCTCTAGAAACTTACCATCTGGTGAGAGGCTAACCATAAAGCTTTTACTTGCTAATCTTGACGCTCCCCTCTCGTTACCTGCTTAATTTATTTTAAGCTGCTAGAGGCAAAGTTGTAGATAAAAAGCTTTAAGGGATAAGAAAACAGCATTCTCATTTTTAATCTTATGTGTTTTAATTGAACTTCTTCTGTCTCTTAAAATAGATGATGGAAAAGTAGACAACATTTCAACGCTTACTTTTCCGCTAGAAGAAGAATGTATTACGCTAATTGATCATGATTACCAAATTATATCGGAAGTATT
This sequence comes from Neochlamydia sp. S13, assembly GCF_000648235.2. Lineage (NCBI taxonomy): Bacteria > Pseudomonadati > Chlamydiota > Chlamydiia > Parachlamydiales > Parachlamydiaceae > Neochlamydia > Neochlamydia sp. S13. The sequence goes on from NZ_AP017977.1 coordinate 2,275,931, forward strand.
TTTAAGAAAGATTAAAGACAATCTCGATTTTTTATTTAATTCCAAAAATGAGGCGATGGATAAAACTCTTAAAGTTTTATTACATGACTTCCAAATGCGCAAAGTTTTATCTAGAGAAGATATAGCTGCTCTTACTAAAGAAAAAAGAAAATTTATGGTAAACTGGCTAGGCCAAGGAGTTTACCATGCTGCCAAGCAATTGGTAGACAAATTTTCAAATGAGGAAGAAAGCGTCTTGGCTAAAGAAACGTTAGGCCTTCCTCCAGAATTAACTCAATTTTCGTTCGGCTCTATATTAATTTTAGTAGAAGTAGTAAAAAAATTGATACAAACTAAAAAAAACAAATATTTTTCGACTAATTTAATTAATAAAATTAAAGGCTTATAAAAAACATGAACACATTACAATCCTAGTTGAATTTATTAACTAAAATGAAAAACACTCTAAACGATGAGTTCAACCTCGATCATTTAGACATAATTAATTGTTATTTTAAGAAAACGAGTTTAAAATCTTCAGTAGTTTATAAGTGGCTAGAAAATGCCCGACGCCAAGCTATTACCCATAGCACAGATTCTAAATTTCCTATTGTTCGACGCGACTTTACTACTTACTTAGATAAAAGAATTGCTACATTTCAAGCTTGTATATTAAAGGAGCCGAAGAAAAATTCTGCCCTTGTACCTGATATTTGGAGAGCAAAATTTGCAGAATCTTCCTCTAACCAAACAATTTTGCTCACAGCAAGCATGCACGTCCACGATCTTCTATTTGCTTGTCATGAGATTATAGAACACCTTAACCTTCATTCTAACCATTGGATGAAAAAAGAATTAACGCCTTTTATTGATGAATCTCTTCCTACTTATTTAGACTTATTGCCTAACTTATCTGATCAGTTAAAATGTGATATTCATGCCAGTTTTGAAGAATTGAAGAATTTAATGATACAAGAAGATTTTAGAAGAGCTGAAGCTCAACTAAACTTAATCCAAAATCGCATTATGCCTACCCAGAAAGCTTTTAATTAAATGGAAAGAAAGAAAAGGATAACAACTTCCAAAAAATTGCTTTTCTAGAAAGAGAAAGCTCACCAGGATTGCCTTATTGACTCTACCTCTATTGCCGTTGGTCATAAACAAAGAATTACAAGAAATAAGGTTTTTAAAGGGGGAGCTAAAAGAGGAAAAACCCCTTCAGGATGACTTTCAGAGCCTTAAACATCACCTGATTATCAATGGGAATGGACAGATTTTAACTTTTTCAGCCCAACTTTAGGAACATTTCCAATGTTTTTATGGTCGGCATTTTGTCAAAAAACCTGATGGGAAGGCTGTCTAGCGATAAAGGTTATCTTTCCTTTAAGCTAAGGCAAAAGTTTATTAATCACGGTTTTTTAGAGCTATTGACATGTATACGATCGAATATAAAGCGAAAATTGATGTCCTTTTAAGACAAAATTTTACTAAGAAAAAGATTTATAATCGAAACTGTAAACGAGCAACTAAAAAACATTTCTTACATTGCCTATACACTCAGATTAAGAAGCGTAGCAAATTTTCTAGCCAATATGCTGGCAGGAGTAGCAGCTTATTGCCGCCAGCCAAAAAAGCCCTCATTAAGGTTTTCTAGCCAAGAAACGAGCCTTTTGATTGCTGCCTAAAAAGCTCGAAACTCAGGTCAACAAGTTCAGGATTATTCTGAAGCTCTTCGCTAGCGTACCTAAGCGCCAAACCATCTTGCTGGATAGCTGCAAGAACAATTTCTCTATCGTTCTTCAAAGTTTTGCTAGCATACATAAGTACAGAACCTCTTCTCCGGACGGCGGCAAGAAGGATTTCTCTATCATTTTGAAGCTCTTGACTAGCATACCTAAACGACAGACCAAATTTCTGCACGGCAGCTAGAACGATTTCTCTCTCATTCTGAAGTTCCTTGCTAACATACTTAAGCCCCCATGGTGCTTGCTGGACAGCGGCAAGAATGATTACTCGATTATTTTGAAGCTCTTGGCTAGCGTATCTAAGAGCCAAGCAGTCTTGCTGGACAGCTACAAGAACAACTTCTTCATCATTTTGAAGCTCTTGGCTGGCATACTGCAGAGCTAAACCAGCATGTCGAACAGCTGCAAGAACGACTTCTTTATCATTTCGAAGCTCTGGGCTGGCATACTGTAGGGCTAAGCCACCATGCTGGACAGCTGCAAGAACGACTTCTTTATCATTTTGAAGCTCTTGGCTGGCATACTGCAGGGCTAAGCCAGCATGTTGAACAGCGGCAAGAACGATTTCTTTATTATTCTGCAGCGCTTGGCTAGCATGCTGGAGGGCTAAGCCATCATGCTGAACGGCGGCAAATACAACTTTTTTAGCATCCTGGAAATCTTGGCAAGTCTGCTGCATTGCTAGGTCATCATGCTGAATAGCTGCAAGGACACCTTCCCTATCGTTTTGATGATCTTTACTAGCATCCCTAAGTGTATTCACTTTTTGCTGGGCACTAATTTGAAGCTTTTCTTTAAAATTTTTCAGCTCTACCGCCTCTTTTTTGAGAGTAAGAGGAAATATTTTTTTATCGTCTCTAGAAGGTTGGCCCTCATGCTTAGATATGCCTCCATAGTACTTGGCCGGCTTTGGCAAAGCGTCTTTATCACTCTCTCTTTTACAAGCAAAGTCCCCAATTCCTACAAGGATATTTCCTAATACAGGAATTAATAAAATTATACACCGTCCAAAACTTTTTCGGTTAAGGTAGGAATAGTAAGGACATTTAGAAATATTCTTTTCTTGCTTAAAGGGTATGATAAAAACTTTTTGAAAGATACAAACTAAATTAGTCACAGTACTTATGATAGGCACGTAATCGGCCTTATGATCAATAAATCGGCATGCTTTAGATGATAGATTTATTTGCATAATACACCTAGTGTTTTAATAATTTACTAAAGCAAGATGGTATAGAAAAATTTTATTAAATAATGTAGAAAAAATAAGGGACCTAAATGATTTTTTTGATTGAAGGATATAAGAAAAACCATAAGTCATTGAACTGAAAAAAAATATGAAAAAAAATAAAGAAAACTTATTCAAGCAAGCCATGTAGCCACGCTGGCTGAGAGGGACAAGTCTTAAATACTAATACCGGCAAAAAAGTGACCAGCCATCTAAAAACAATCTAGAATAAGAGAAGCTTATCCTCATCTCTTTTCTTCTAATCACATGTGATACACTTTTGAGCGAATCCTTATGTAGCCCCGTACTCTATACGATTTCTCTTGTTAAGTAGAAAGGCATGTTTCATAGGGTTGATATGCAGACTAAGTTTTTTTTTTAGCGTATAAATTGTAATTTTAAAAGATAAGATAAAAGGAAATTAAAAATTAACGTAAATTAGGCTGATCTTTTTCATTAAATTCTGATGGGGCTATAACATACACCCATGTTAGGTCATCTAAATTTCCTATCGTGGGTTTAGCCTCTAATTCGAAGGCGAAATCTCCTTCCCTTAAAAGATCTACTTTTGTCACTATTGCTACCTTAAGGCCAGCTGGAAAGACTCCATCCATGCCTGTAGTCACTAAAATATCGTTTACCTTTATTAAAGGCATAGCTTTTTCTTGTGAAGAACCTATAGGCTCCCCAGAACGTAAATCGCGTGCAGGCCCCTGCTCATCTTCGAAATCATAATTAAAACCTGACCCGCGAAGGAGATGGCCATCTGTTCGCCAGATAGGACGGCTTTGTCCTCGAATTTCCCCTTTAGCTAAGTACCAGGTATGCTTTTTTTCCAATAACTTTAGACGTAAATGGCGCAATACATTTTCCGCTAGCATTTTTTCCCGCCCATTATCAAACACCTCTCCATGAGCATGTATATACGCAAGTAGATCAGGAATATATTCTGCGATAGCTTTACCCTGCTCATACCCTCTGGCCACGCGCACCGAAGGTACAAGTCCCGAATCTGTAATCAGCCTCACGCGTGATTGCCTTTTTCCCATATAATCTATCACGCCTACCACTGAATCACCGACCAATACAGGACTGTTCTTAGCCACCAAAGGACTTTCATAAACTTCATTCGTTTCTTCTCCCACGTTAATCCACAAGGAACTATTCCAGGTTCCTAGAGAACGAAAGATAATACGAGCTGCTACAGCATCATAAGAGGGTTCTTGAATCTCAGGCATGCTATTTTTATATAAATCTATGGGCCCAAGATTTTTTAATTCTTGCTTTTTTTGCCCCTTTAAATGGCTTAAGCTTTCCCAAATAGGAGAGAGAATAGCCAAAACGCTTCCGCGCATCCACTCAGAAGTCGTTAAGGGGAGACTCATCGTAAGTAGAAGCAGGACAAAAAGAATCAATAAAGGTTTAGAAGTTTTTCTCATTGGACGATGGCTAGAAGATGAATAATGTGCAGAAGAGTATTAATTGCTACGCCACGAATCCTTGTATGGCTATTAGGCCCCCTATGAATGGCATAGTCTTTTTGAAGAATCCCTTCTTGCTTTGATATCAATTCACTCATAGCAAATGTTCCTCACTAATTATTTATAAGGTTAAACTTCTTATCTTTTGAGCTTCTAAACCTTCCTTTTAACATACAATGCCTTTTCATTATAAGCAAGCATGTCTACTCTGAGTTCCTATATCTAAACTGTTTTTTAGAGCTATAGATTACAAAATTGCGGTTATTAGCCGACCTCTATACATACAAGGGAGGGGTAAAACAAGTGTCTCGCAGAATAGAGTTGGCTTAATGAAGCTTTAGGCACTTCTTTGATTGTGTGACCTAATAAAGATCACCCATTTACTCGTATTACAAGCACTAGGTTTGTAGATTTTGCTAAAGGAAAAAATATTGCTTTTAGCATGAATGGAAAAGGAAGGGCGACAGATAATATATTTGTAGAGCGTTCGTGGAGGCCGGTTAAGTATGAAGATGTATATCTAAGAGATTACCAAGACGAGCTTGAAGTCTATCAAGCACTTATCAAATATTTTGAGTTTTACATTAAAAAACCTTCTACATCAGTTTTTAAAATACACGACCCTAGCAAAGGAATAGGGTATAATAACTTATTAGGTAGAAATGAAAAAAGCAAGATACAATGTTAGGAACAAAATCAACAAGGTCATTGAAACTCCAAGCTACCTAGTACTACCTCGTTAAGTAAATTTCTAGTATGAATATAGGTAAGATTTGTTAATAAGGAGGGACAATGGATCTAAATCAATTAAATTCCACTAGCGAACAACTCAATGAATGGATCAACGTTTTTAAGGCCCTCTTAGGAAGATCAGAAAGGTTCCACGGGTGCAGGTTATGCATTTCAGGATTGATATGGGAGAGAGAAAGAAAATTCATCGAACCTATGGCAAAAAGGCTTCCTGGAGGAAATAAGCAAGCTATTTAACAATTTGTCAATCAAAGTTTTTGAGATTATAGAGCGATGCAACAACGATTGGCACAGCATATGGCCAAAAGTATGGGTTTAAAAAAAGGAGTACTTGCCCTAGATGACACTTCTATACCTTAAGAAGGGAAACTTCTCAGTAGGCGTAGCCCGGCAGTATTGTGGAGCTTTAGGAAAAATTGCTAATTGTCAATCGATCGTCACATGGCATTACTGTGAAAAAGGCAAAGAGCATTTTCCTTTCCTAGGTGAATTATTCCTTTCTCAATCTTAAGACAAGAGGTAAAAAAAGAATGCAGGTAGCCAAAGTTCTCAAGGCAAGGTATAAGCTTTTAAAGAAATGGCAGCTTGCTTTACAACTTTTAAAGGGTATTCTTTAAAAAGATTTTTCCTATGAAGAGCTTGCTTTTGATGCCGGTTATGAAGAAATACGAGATTTATTGGGAGAGTTCGATAAAAGACAGTTAACCCTTGTGGCTCGAATTTCTGAAAATCATCCCTTTTGGCCTCTAGATATTACTTTAAATTTTACCCTAAACATTAGAGATAGGCTAAGAAAAAACCTTAGGAGTGGTGGATAAAAACTTTAAGCCGCTTTCTGCCAAGGAATGGTTAAAAAAACTTCATGCTCTGCCTCAAGTAAGAAGATTGATTAACAGCTTATTTTGCATTGCTATTTGCCCTTTTTGCCAAGCTATTCATGGCTGCTCTAAAAGGATATTTGTTGATACACCTTAAGTTTAATGAAGTAGTACTATCACAACCATCAAGATTTTAGTTCGCCAGTTCTGTTTTCCCAGCCATAACACTCTGCAGAAAAAGAGAGAAACTTCTTGCCATTATAAATGTGTAGGTTAGTTTAAGATTGCTTAGTTGCTGGAAGGAAACTTATTTAAAGATAAGATGGTTAAAAGTTTTTTATTTCATTTTAGCCCACTCCGATTTAAAAAGTACTTATGGCCATTCTACAATTGAAAACGCTGCCTTATTTTTTGGCGATATCCTTCAAAGGATTTTCCGCTAATTCAAGCCATTGTAGCTGAAACAGTTGCCCGATTTCTGCAGGCAGAGCGGTGAGCTGGTTTTGATTTAAGTTAAGCGTTTGCAGCCGAGACAGCTGCCCGATTTCTACGGGAAGGCTGGTGAGCTGGTTTTGATGTAAGTAAAGCGATTGCAGCCGAGACAACTGCCCGATTTCTGCAGGAAGGTTGGTGAGCTGGTTTTTGTTTAAGTGAAGCGTTTGCAGCTGAGACAGCTGCCCGATTTCTACAGGAAGGTTGGTGAGCTGGTTTTGATTTAAGTAAAGATCTAGCAGCTGAGACAGCTGCCCGATTTCTACAGGAAGGTTGGTGAGCTGGTTTTGGCTTAAACGAAGCCATTGTAGCTGAGACAATTGACCTATTTCTGCAGGCAGAGCGGTGAGCTGGTTTTGATCTAAGTAAAGCGTTTGCAGCTGAGACAGCTGCCCGATTTCTATAGGCAGAGCGGTGAGCGGGTTCTGGTTTAAATAAAGCGTTTTCAGCTGAGACAGCTGCCCGATTTCTGTAGGCAGAGCGGTGAGCGGGTTTTGATTTAAGAAAAGCCATCGCAGCTGAGACAATTGCCCGATTTCTGCAGGAAGGCTGGTGAGCTGGTTTTGATTTAAGTTAAGCCCTTGCAGCTGAGGCAATTGCCCGATTTCTGCAGGTAGACTGGTGAGCTGGTTTTGGCTTAAGATAAGTTTTTGTAACTTAGATAACTGACATATTTCTGGGGGTAAATAAGTCAAGCCTACTCTAGATAAATCTAGAGCCGTAGTATTTTTACAATTTTCTTCAATCCAATCTCTAAAAAGCTCTCCTTTTTTTTCTAGAGGCAAGTGCTTAATTTCTTCTCGGCTCAAGTATTCTTCCCCACCAGGAAGTTTTTTCCAAAGTAAAAGGCGATTAATATTCAGCAGATAAGAGGAGTAGTTAGCTAAAGTAAAATATTTTTTTTCTTCAGTCTTCCATTTAAATTCTAGAGGAGAAAGAGACTTGGCTAAAGTAAAGATTTGCCTAAAGATTGCATTTACCTTTGCTGCTTCAGTAAGCTTTTCTTCTAGCTTATAAATCCTATCTACAATAAGAGCCTGCTCCTTAACATTTCCTTCAGGAACATGCACTTGACCTATTTGCTTATAAAGAAAAGGCATGAATTCAGTAGCCAGCAGATGATGCCATCTTTTACAGACGCTAAATAAGGAAGGAACTACGCAAGCCTCTAAGATAGGGAGCAGCAATTCATTGGGCAAGCTTTCAATAGATGCCGAAGAGATAGGATGCATTTTATTTCCTTGGGTAGTGATAACTTTTCAGCATTTTTATTTTTTAAAGGCAATATAAAAAAATTAAAAAAGCAAGTCAAACGAATTCGTATCCTTATCAATGAAAAACAACTCACAGATAATCTACCTCGCTTTTTTTTAGATAGATTCACTGAAAGGGGGGAGACCTTCCAAGCATTCAGGAGCAGCTACAGGTTTTGGCGATTAAGTGACACGGCAATTTTGGTTTGGCTAAAAGAAGAATGATTCTTTGCCTTATTTGAGAAAATGGCTCTTTTTTGGTGCAATGTTTTAATTCTTCTACCGAATGATGGAATACAATACGCCTAGCTTCTTCCTGTCAAGAAAGGTTGTTATCACAGCATAGCAACCTGCAGAAAAAGAGAAAAACTTCTTGTCATTATAAATGCGTAGGTTAGTTTAAGCTTGCTTAGTTGCCGGAAGAAAAGCGGATTACTTGTTTAAAGATAAGATGGCTAAAAGTTTTTATTTCATTTTAGCTCACCCCAATTTAAAAAGTACTTACGGTCATTCTACAATTGAAAAACGCTGCCTTATTTTTTCGGCGATATCTTTCAAAGGATTTTCTGCTAGTTCAAGCTTGGTAAGCCGAGACAGCTGCCCGATTTCTGCAGGAAGGCTGGTGAGCTGGTTTTGATTTAAGCAAAGCTCTTTCAGCCGAGACAACCGTCCTATTTTTGCAGGCAGAGCGGTGAGCTGGTTTTGGCTTAAGTGAAGCTCTCGCAGCTCAGACAATTGACCGATTTCTGCAGGCAGACTGGTGAGCTGGTTCTTATTTATGAAAAGCGTTCGCAGCTGAGATAACTGGCATATTTCTGGGGGTAAATAAGTCAAGCCTACTCTAGATAAATCTAAATCCACGATATTTCCACAATTTTCTGCAATCCAATCTCTAAGAAGCTCCCCTTTTTTCTCTAGAGGCAAGTGCTTAATTTCTTCTCGGCTCAAGTATTCTTCCCCACCAGGAAGTCTTTCCAAAAGTAAAAGGCGATTAATATTTAAGAGATAAAAAGAGTAATTAGCCAGCGTTAAGCCTCTTTTTTCTTCTGTTTTCTCTTTAAATTCCAAAGGAGAAATAGATTTAGCTAAGGTAAAAACTTGTTTAAAAACTTGATAAACTTTTTCGGTAGAGGTAAGTCCATGATCGAGTTGATAAACTTTAGCTAACATAAGAGTTCGCTGGGTAGTGGCCTTCCCCTTGGGGAAATGAAGCTGGGCTATTTTATTATAAAGAGAAGGCATCGCTTCAGAATCTAGCAGATGATGCCATCTTTTACAGACGCTAAATAAGGAAGGAACTACGCAAGCTTCTAAGATAGGGAATAGCAATTCATTGGGCAAGCTTTCAATAGATGTCGATGAGATAGGATGCATTTTATTTCCTTGGGTAGGGATAACTTTTTCAGCATTATTATTTTTTAAAGGCAATATAAAAAAAATTAAAAAAGCAAGTCAAATGAATTCGTATCCTTATCAAAGGGGAAAAAACTCAAAGATGATCTACAAAGTTTTTTTTCCAGCTAGATCCAAGGAAAGGGTGGAGACCTTCCAAGCATTCAGGAGCAGCCACAGGTTTTGGCGATTAAATGATGCGGCAATTTTGGTTTGATTAAAAAAAAAATGAGATTGATTTTGTGCCTTATTTGAGAAAAACGGCTCTTTTTGATGCCTTGTTTTAATTCTTCTACCACCTGATGAAATACAATACGCCTAGATTCTTCCTGTCAAGAAAGGTTGTTCTTCTCACTATAACACTCTACACAAAAAGAGAAAAACTTCTTGCCGTTATAAATGTGTAGGTTAGTTAAAGCTTGCTTAGTTGCGGGAAGGAAAGAGGATGACTTGTTTAAAGATAAGATGGCTAAAAGTTTCTATTTCATTTTAGCCCACCCACCTTTAAAAATTACTTACGGCCATTCTACAATTGAAAACGCTGCCTTATTCTTTCTGCAATATCTTTCCAAGGATTTTCCGCTAATTCAAGCTTGGTAAGCTGAGACAGCTGCCCGATTTCTGTAGGCAGACTGATGAGCTGGTTTTGTTTTAATCCAAGATTGTTAAGCTGAGACAATTGCCCGATTTCTGCGGGAAGGCTGGTGAGCTGGTTGTTGTTTAAGTAAAGCCCTCGCAGCCGAGATAATTGCCCGATTTCTGCAGGAAGACTGGTGAGCTGGTTTTGATTTAAGTCAAGCCTTCGCAGCTCAGACAGCTTCTCGATTTCTACAGGCAGACTGGTGAGCTGGTTTTGATTTAAGTTAAGCCATTGCAGCTGAGACAATTGCCCGATTTCCGCAGGAAGGCGGGTGAGATGGTTTTGATTTAATTCAAGCGTTTGCAGCTGAGACAGCTGCCCGATTTCTCCAGGCAGGCTGGTGAACTGATTCTGGCTTAAATCAAGCGTTTGCAGCTTAGACAGCTTCTCGATTTCTACAGGCAGACTGGTGAGCTGGTTTTGATTTAAGTTAAGCCATTGCAGCTGAGACAATTGCCCGATTTCCGCAGGAAGGCGGGTGAGATGGTTTTGATTTAATTCAAGCGTTTGCAGCTGAGACAGCTGCCCGATTTCTCCAGGCAGGCTGGTGAACTGATTCTGGCTTAAATCAAGCGTTTGCAGCTTAGACAGCTGCCCGATTTCTGCAGGCAGACTGGTGAACTGGTTCTGGCTTAAATCAAGCGTTTGCAGCTGAGACAATCGCCCGATTTCTGCAGGCAGACTGGTGAGTTGGTTTTGATATAAGTAAAGCTCTTGCAGCTGAGACAGCTGTCCGACTTCTGCAGGCAGACTGGTGAGTTGGTTTTGATTTAAGTGAAGCTTATGCAGCTGAGGCAATTGGCCTATTTCTGCAGGCAGACTGGTGAGCTGGTTTTGATCTAAATCAAGGGTTTGCAGCTGAGACAGCTGCCCGATTTCTGCAGGAAGACTGGCGAGCTGGTTTTGATTTAAGTGAAGCCTTTGCAGTTGAGACAATTGACCTATTTCTGCAGGCAGGCTGGTGAGCTGGTTTTGATTTAAGTGAAGCGCTCGAAGCTGAGACAGCTGCCCGGTTTTTGCAGGCAGAGCGGTGAGCTGGTTTTGATTTAAGTTAAGCTGTAGCAGATTAGACAACTGCCCTATTTCTGCAGGCAGAGGAGCGGTGAGCTCGTTTTGGCTTAATTTAAGCACTTGCAGCTGAGACAGCTGCCCAATTTCTGCAGGCAGAGCGGTGAGCTGGTTTTGATTTAAGTAAAGCCGTGTTAGCTGAGACAATTGGCCTATTTCTGGGGGTAAGTAAGTCAAGCCTACTTTAGATAAATCTAAAGCCATGATGTTTTTATAATTTTCTCCAATCCAATCTCTAAGAAGCTCTCCTTTTTTTTCTAGAGGCAAGTGCTTAATTTCTTCTCGGTTCAAGTATTCTTCCCCACCAGGGAGTCTTTCCCAAAGTAAAAGGCGATTAACATTTAAGAGATAAGAAGAGTAATTAGCCAGCGTTAAGCCTCTTTTTTCTTCTGTTTTCCATTTAAATTCCAATGGAGAAAAAGACTTGGCTAAAGTAAAGATTTGCCTAAAGATTGCATTTACCTTTGCTGTTTCAGAAAGTCTACTTTCTAGCTTATAAATCCTATCTACAATAAGCACCTGCTCCTTAACATTTCCTTGAGGAACATGCACTTTACCTATTTGCTTATAAAGAGGGGGCATGACTTCAGAAGCTAGCAGATGATGCCATCTTTTACAGACGCTAAATAAGGAAGGAACTACGCAAGCCTCTAAGATAGGGAGCAGCAATTCATTGGGCAAGCTTTCAATAGATGCCGAAGAGATAGGATGCATTTTACTTCCTTGGATAGTGATGACTTTTCAGCGTTTTTATTTTAAAGGCAATATAAAAAAATTAAAAAAGCAAGTCAAACATATTCGTATCCTTATCAACGAATTCATATCCTTATCAATGAAAAACAACTCACAGATGACCTACCACGCTTTTATTTCAGATAAATTTAAGGAAAAAAGGAGGGGGGCTTCCAAGCATTCAGGAGCAGCCACAGGTTTTAGGGATTAAGTGACGCGGCAATTTTGATTTGGCTAAAAGAATGAGATTGATTCTTGTCTTATTTGAGAAAATGGCTTTTTTTGGTGCAATGTTTTAGTTCTTCTAACGAATGATGAAATATAGTTGTTTAAATTTTAAATTTCTGTTCATTAACATATACTTAAAAAAGAGTAATCAATGGTTTGAGCAAGAGTAGAAAACTTGCTTAAGTTTGCTGCCACGATCTTCTTAAAATTAGCCCAAAAGGTTTCAATAGGATTTAAATCTGGAGAATAAGGCGGTAAAAATAAAATCTCACACCCTACCTTTTTGATAAGCTCATGAGTGGCTTGCGATTTATGGAAGGTAGCATTATCCATTATCAGAACTTGTCCTGCTTTAAGCTCGGGTATCAATATTTTTTCTAGCCAAATGTTAAACAAAAGAGAATTACAAGTACCTGTATAACAAAAAGGAGCTAAAATTTTAGACTTGCATTTAGCTGCTATAAAGCTTTCTCTAGCAAATGAACGACCTGCTATAGCACCATAAATCTTTTCTCCTATAGGTGATCTTGCATGCTGGCGCTGTAAGTAGGCATTTATCCCGCTCTCATCTATGTAAATCCTATTTTCTTCCGGAATGTTTTCTAGCTTTTGTCTAAACTCCTCTCGTTTATTCTCATCTCTTTCCTTGTAGAAGGGTGTCTTTTTTTTAAAGTGATTTTCAGTCTTTTACAGGCATAAAAAACTGCAGTTATTGTCACTCCGAATGCCTCAGCTATTTCCCTAAGGTAGGCATCAGGATTTTGTTTTATATATAATTTTAGCTTTTCACTATCAATTTTACTGGGACTCGGCCGTCTTTTTTTGGGAGCTAGATCACCTTGTTTTTTCCGCTTAATCCAGTTTGTTAACGTGCGAACTGTTACGCCAAACACCTCACTAGCTGTGGCCATTGAGCCGCCATTCTCTATATAATTCAAAGCTTTTTTTCTTAAATCGTGTGAATATACCATGCCAATCGATTATACATATACCCTTAGAAAAATAGAATTCAAATAATTATACAATACGCCTAGACGCCTAGTTTCTTCCTGTCAAGAAAGGCTGTTCTCCCACTCTAGCAATCTGCAGAAAAAGAGAGAAATTTCTTGTCATTATAAATGTATAGGTTAGCTTAAGCTTACTTAAGTTGCTGGAAGGAAAGCGGATGACTTGTTTAAAGATAAGATAGCTAAAAGTTTTTATTTCATTTTAGCCCCTCCAAATTTAAAAATTACTTACGGTCAATCCGCAATCGAAAACGCTGCCTTATTTTTTCTGCAATATCTTTCAAACGATTTTCCGCTAATTCAAGCTTGGTAAGCTGAGACAGCTGCCCGATTTCTACAGGAAGGCTGGTGAGTTGGTTTTGATTTAAGTAAAGCTTTTGCAGCTGAGACAGCTTCCCGATTTCTGCTGGCAGACTGGTGAGCTGTTTTTGATTTAAGTTAAGCCATTGCAGCCTAGATAACTGGCATATTTCTGGGGGTAAATAAGTCAAGCCTGCTTTAGATAAATTTAAAAACATGGTGTTTTTGCAATTTTCTTCAATCCAACCTCTAAGAAGCTCCCCTTTTTTCTCTAGAGACAAGTGCTTAATTTCTTCTCGTCTCAAGTATTCTTTCCCGCCAGGAAGCTTTTTCCAAAGCAAAAGACGATTAATATTTAAGAGATAAGAAGCGTAATTAGCCAGCCTTAAGCCTCTTTTTTCTTCTGTTTTCTCTTTAGATTCTAAAGTTGAAAGAGACTTGGCTAAAGTAAAGATTTGCCTAAAGATTGCATTTACCTTTGCTGCTTCAGTAAGCTTTTCTTCTAGCTTATAAATCCTATCTACAATAAGAGCCTGCTCCTTAACATTTCCTTCAGGAACATGCACTTTACCTATTTGCTTATAAAGAAAAGGCATGAATTCAGTAGCCAGCAGATGATGCCATCTTTTACAGACGCAAAATAAGGAAGGAGCTGCGCAAGCCTCTAAGATAGGGAGCAGCAATTCATTGGGTAAGCTTTCAATAGATGCCGAAGAGATAGGGTGCATTTTATTTCCTTGGGTAGTGATGACTTTTCAGTATTTTTATTTTTAAAGGCAATATAAAAAAATTAAAAAAGCAAGTCAAACGAATTCGTATCCTTATCTAGAAAAGCAACTCACAGATAACCTAAACCGCTTTTTTTTCAGATAGATCCAAGGAAAGAGTGGAGACCTTCTAAGCATTCAGGAGCAGCCACAGGTTTTTGCGATTAAGTGACGCGGCAATTTTAGTTTGGCTAAAAGAATGAGATTGATTCTTTGCCTTATTTGAGAAAATGGCTCTTTTTGGTGCAATGTTTTAATTCTTCTACCGCATGATGGAATGCAATACGCCTAGCTTCTTCAGAAAAAAAGAAAAGCTTCTTGACGTTATAAATGTGTAGGTTAGTTTAAGCTTGCTTAGTTGCCGGAAGAAAACGGATTACTCGTTTAAAGATAAGGTGGCTAAAAGTTTTTTATTTCATTTTAGCCCATCTCAATTTAAAAAGTACTTACAACCATTCTACAATTGAAAACGCTGCCTTATTTTTTCGGCGATATCTTTCAAAGGATTTTCCGCTAATTCAAGCATGGTAAGCTGAGACAGCTGCCCGATTTCTACAGGCAGACTGGTGAGTTGGTTTTGCTTTATGCAAAGCTCTTGCAGCTGAGACAATTGACCTATTTCTGTAGGCAGAGCGGTGAGCTGGTTTTCATTTAATTCAAGTACTTCTAGCTGAGACAATTGACCTATTTCTGCAGGCAGACTGGTGAGCTGGTTTTCATTTAAGTAAAGCCATTCCAGCTCAGACAGTTGTCCTATTTCTGCAGGAAGGCTGGTGAGCTGGTTTTCATTTAATTTAAGCTTTTGCAGCTGAGACAGCCGCCCAATTTCTATAGGCAGAGCGGGGAGCTGGTTTTGATTTAATTTAAGCTGTAGCAGCTGAGACAATTGACCTATTTCTGCAGGAAGGCTGGTGAGCTGGTTGTCGAATAAGCCAAGCTCTCGTAGCTTAGACAGCTGCCCAATTTCTGCAGGAAGGCTGGTGAGCTGGTTTTGGCTTGAATCAAGCTCTCGCAGCTGAGACAATTGCCCGATTTCTGCAGGCAGACTGGTGAGCTGGTTGTGATTTAAGTAAAGCTCTCGTAGCTTAGACAGCTGACCGATTTCTGCAGGCAGACTGGCGAGCTGGTTTTCTCTTAAGTCAAGATCTTGCAGCTGAGACAATTGGCCTATTTCTACAGGCAGACTGGTGAGCTGGTTTCCTCTTAAGTCAAGCGTTTGCAGCTGAGATAATTGGCATATTTCTGAGGGTAAATAAGTCAAGCCTGCTCTACATAAATCTAAAGTCTTGATGTTTTTACAATTTTCTTCAATCCAATCTCTAAGAAGCTCTCCTTTTTTTTGTAAAGGTAAGTGCTTAATTTCTTCTCGGCTCAAGTATTTTTTCCCACCAGGAAGTTTTTTCCAAAGTAAAAGGCGATTAATATTTAAGAGATAAGAAGAGTAATTAGCCAGCGTTAAGCCTCTTTTTTCTTCTGTTTTCTCTTTGAATTCCAAAGGAGAAAAAGACTTGGCTAAAGTAAAGATTTGCCTAAAGATTGCATTTACCTTTGCTGTTTCAGAAAGCTTTTTTTTTAGCTTATAAATCCTATCTACAAGCAGAGCCTGCTCCTTAACATTCCCTTGAGGAACATGCACTTTACCTATTTGCTTATAAAGAGTGGGCATGACTTCAGTAGCCAGCAGATGATGCCATCTTTTACAGACGCTAAATAAGGAAGGAACTACACAAGCCTCTAGGATAGGGAGCAGCAATTCATTGGGCAAGCTTTCGATAGATGCGGAAGAGATAGGATGCATTTTATTTCCTTGGGTAGTGGTAGCCTTTCAGCATTTCCATTTTTTAAAACAATATAAAA
This sequence comes from Neochlamydia sp. S13, assembly GCF_000648235.2. Taxonomy (NCBI): domain Bacteria; kingdom Pseudomonadati; phylum Chlamydiota; class Chlamydiia; order Parachlamydiales; family Parachlamydiaceae; genus Neochlamydia; species Neochlamydia sp. S13. Next base: position 2,291,668 of record NZ_AP017977.1, read on the forward strand.
AAATTAAAAAAGCAAGTCAAACGAATTCGTATCCTTATCACCAGGGGGATTACCAGCTAACCGCCGATTCAGCCGCCTCACTCCAGCAACAAAAATAATCACTTATTCCAAAAACCATTTTTTTAACATCGCCAGCCTCAAACATGATGTAAAAAATGCAACCCACGTACAATGGAGTTAGGATGTCCTGATCAAAATTATTTGACAAATACCTTACTTAGCAATCCTCTGAAGTAATCAAGCGTATAAGTAGCATTTCGCCTAGCTTCTGCCGCACTTCGCTCCGGATCAAAAGCTCTTATTATGTTAGCAGCTATTAATCGGAGCATAAAATGCTCTACATTATGCCATTTTAAAGTTTATATGAGGGAGGTATGAAAGCAAAAGATGCACGATTTTTATTGCCGATGATTTAAGAAAAGCTTCGATACCAAGCTATTAGGCTATTTTTAAATAAAACTATTTAAATAACGATCTCGAAAACATTAGGTGTGAGTAGGCAATTTATTTGGAAGTGGGCAAAAGCCTGTCTAGAATCAGGTGCTAAAGGACTAGAGATTCGCTAAAGAAGTCCTCAACAAGGTAGCCAGCTATTGCCATGGCAAAGTACGCAAATTGTCAAGATGGTGAAGAATTCTTGCCCAGATGAAGTAGGAATGCCCCATTCACTTTGGACAAGAGAATCTGTTGGGTCATTAATGGAGCAAAAATTTTACATTCGCCTTTCCAAATGAACGGTAAGGAGATATTTAACTAAATGAAAATTTTCTCCCAAAAAACCGGCTCGTAAGGCAATTGAGCAAAATCCCCAAACGATTAATAAGTGGCTTCAGGTAAAATATCCTTTAATTCGTAAGTAAGCAAAACGTAAAAAAGCAACCATTCACTGGGGCGATGAGATGGGGCTGAGATGGGGCTGAGATGGGATATCATGCAGGAAAAAACTACGGAATAAAAGGAAAAACGCCAGTTGTAAAGCGTATAGGAAATCGACTTTCTTATAGCATCATCTCAAAGATTACCACTTTAGGGCAGTTAAGCTTTATGGTATTTCACGAGAATTTTAACGAAAATATGTTTCTCAAATTTTTGAAAAGGTTGGTTTATCAAGCGACTAAAAAAGTTTTTTTGATTGTTGATCAGCATACAGCTCATAAATCAAAAAAAGTAAAAGGAAGATGGCTTAAATTAGATAAAAAGCATGCTCGTTTGTCCCATTTACTTGCCTAGTTATTGCCCAGAATTACGCCGGATGAGTTTTTGGATCGAGATATAAAAACAAAGGTAGGTAGGAAGCGTTCTCCTACTAAGATGGAAATGATGAATAATCTAAGTGAACACCAAAATGCACCAGAAGCAGCCTCGTATCAGCCCAAGCTTTGTCAAAAGCTGCCATAGGATGTATGCAACTTGCTAAATGTAAACTGTTAAATGCTTCCCGTAACAAGTCCAGCTTCTCCTAATCAATGCCTCCACTTAAATAATAGCATGCCAGGCAACCATGGTATCAGAATTTTAGCTAAATTAAAGAAGTAGGGTGGATAGGTAGGTACCGCATGATGCCAAAAATCATAAACACAAAAGTATTGCCTATAAGAACTATCTAACCCTTTATCCAATATATTTTCATTAGAAATTCTCTACAAATGTTGCAAGATAAGGAGGCCCATAACTAACCTTACAGATTTTGCTGGTTGGCCTACACTTTCTGCGAACAGCTTATCAAATTCTTCTTCTAGCTGCTTTCATTCTATCAACTTAAGATAGCTTAAAATAAGAGGATGATTTTGATTAAGCTCGTCGCTAAAGCGGAATTTAAAAAGATGGCCTTGTTGGTTATGTAGCTTATTTGGTTTCCTAGTAAACTTTGCAAGAAATTAAGAGCTCTATAATAATCTATTGGTAGAGAAAATATAGCATTTTTTGAGAAAAAGCTCTCTTAGAGCCCTATTTCAGGGCAAAAAATCCTTTAATCATTTCGAACTGCCTAAAATTTGAATTAAATTGTAGAAAAGAAAGATTAATATTGCTGCGCACAAAACTTAAAAAGATGAGCTTTTATTTAATCTTGCAAAAAACTGTCTAAAAAACCGTTGCCACCAAAATATGTTTAGTCTGTAACTAAACAAAGTTCATCTTCAAAGTCTTCGGGTATGGGCTGTTCCCCTGGTATTTTAGTATTAAAAGCAAGGGAAGCAGGAACACGAAACTTTTTCATCAGCGAGACAAACCAACGAGCCTTTTTGTCTTTCATCCCTTTAGAAATAATGACGGGAACGATAGAATAATAAGTTTCATCTAAAATTTTTCTAAAGCTATAAGAATGCTTTAACTTCTCGATCTCTTCTTCAATGGCTTCATTTTCCACAAAAATGCATACTGAGATTCCCTTGTCCAGCGTCCTTTTTATTGCCATTAAGCATGCTGTATTTCTCTCTAGGGGCTCAATATCAGGGATAAAAACGACACGTAATAAACGATAAAGCCGACGCATAAACTTACTGCTATGCCCTTGTTCTTGCTCAATAAAGAAACGCAATCTCCTGCGCTGTGCTCCTAGCATCAGCAAAGTGTCATTCCATGCGGTATGAGAACAAACATAAATAGTAGGGGTCTCAGGAATGTTTTTTAGACCATAATAATTTACTTGGAAATGTAAACGAGAAAGAATCATCCCAATAAAGCGAGCTAAGTAATCGAAATACTGATAGCCAATTAGCACCGTAATAAACAAGGTAATGGTTCCAATAATGCTAAAGCTTTTATCAGGGCTATATTTTAACATTTCTTCTGTCAAATATAACATAATTGAAGCACACAGCACGCCGATATAACTTAAAAAGTTGGTGGCTGCCACAATCTGTCCTCTATTTTTCTTAGGACTGGCAACTTGCACATAAGAATCTAAAGGTATTTCATAGATTCCCCCAAAAAAACCTACTAGAATCACTAGCCCCATCACCATCACGAGATTATGAGAGAACAAGTCAATCATAAAACAACTAATGGCTACTCCTAAGGCTGCAATAGGAACTAGCCCTAATTCCACCATTTTACCAGATATTTTTCCAGCCACTACTGATCCCGTTCCAATTCCTAAAGCTGTTAAAAGGAATAAATAGCCGCCTTGAATATCAGTCAGATGAAGAGATTGGGTGGCAAAGGGGATCATGTTAAGTTGGACGAAAGCGCCTAAGAATAGAAAAAAAGCAGAGCCGCATACTGCCATTAATAATGAAGGATGCAAACTAGCAAGCTTTAAGTTGCTATAAATGTCATATAGGAATCGAGCATCATATTTTTTCAAAGAGCCTGCCGGAGGAGTATACTCAATACAAAAACTCGAAATGACCCCCACTAAAGCAATAACCGTGCAAAATATAGCAGCCACAATGAAATTTCTTCCCGTAATATCTACCAGAAAAGAGGCAAAAAACGTACCCGATATAATAGCCAAAAAAGTAAAAGAAGCCATCAGCCCATTGGATTTAGAAATCTTATCATGAGGCACTAATTCCGGTAAAATTCCATATTTGGAGGGACCGAATAAAGCAGTTTGAGCAGCCATCAGAAAAAGAATAAGATAAGATCCCCAGCGACTTTCATACCAAAAAGCTAAGATACCTAGCGTCATAACCATTAATTCTAAAATTTTAGTGAAGGCGATAATATTTCTCTTACTACAACGATCAGCTAATACGCCTGAAAAGGCAGAAAATAGCAGGAAGGGCAGTACAAATATAGCTCCTGTTAAAGCTAAAATCTTATGTCCATTTTCAATCCCTTCTTGATCGATTAAGAAGTAAACAATCAATAACTTATAGATATTATCATTAAGTGCCCCCAAAAATTGAGTGACATTTAAATAGGTAAATGAAGAATATTTGCGAATAAGAGAAGTTAACATATTAAACTTATATATTATTTAACAATTTTTACAGTATGAGCAGTGCACTCTTAAGACTCAAGCAAAAAATAGGATTGGGATTATAAGGGATGGAAGGAAAAAGTTTCTAGACTTGGACTTTCAAGGTGAAAATTCTTTAGGCATGCTATCTACTCTATAGGGTATGCGGTGTAAGAAGCTTTCTTTTTAGCGTATGCTTTCTTAAGGTTAGGAGCACAAGAGAGAAAAACAAAAGAGCTTTCTGCAGCTACAAAGCTTGAAGATAAAGTAGCTTTTCTTATGAACCCTATTGATTACCTCCCCTTGATTAACCTCACTACCTCAAATTTTTGGCCTGTCCCGTTATCCTTTAAAAACACAAGTAACCTTAATGAATAGAATCTTTCTTTATAGTTTAGATATTTGTAGGGTCGATATCTTCTTAAAAGACTTGATGGAAAAGCTATTTGGCAATGCCAGGATAGGCAGCATTAGGACATGCCTATATGCTTTAAAAGACAATTGGCTATCCGCACGCTACCTTTTTTCTTAAGAATAGAGTCTTACTAAGATTGCAATTACCTGAACAGTTGCTCAAAAACGCATAACTTTTAACTTAATGATTAAATAAGCAATTTTTAGCTTCCATACTCAATCTCTAGCTATATTTTAAAACCTAACTTCATTCTTTTTTTCTCTGAAGCAAGGGCTTAAGCAATATATTTTCTTCACAATTTTGTTTTTTGCTATTACAGTGTTTACTTAACGACTAGATAGTTTAAGCTGTTGGTAGAGTAAACCCTTATGATTAAAACTTTTTATAGCAATCGTATTGAAATTCTTTATGACCATCTTAAACAAGGCCTCTTTGGCAGCTCTTCTCCTTTTGCGCGACGCCTTATTATCGTTCCTACACTAGCGATTAAATCTTGGCTGATTTTGCAATTAGCTAAAGATCCGGAGTTAGAAATTGCTGCTGGCCTAGAAATCATCTATCTAGAAGAGGCCTTAAAAAAGCTTCCCGATTTTTTTTCTCCGCAAAAAAATTCTTTCTATTATCCCAATGAATTGGAATTAACTTTAGCAATTGAAGCTCATATCCACAAAATGGCTCTTACTTGGAATACTCTTTCTCCCGCTCAGCAAAGAAATTGGTCTCCTTTATTCGATTACTTGAAAGTTAATGTTAGCTCTGACCCATCTCTTCTTTTCTCTAAGCGCAGTGCAAAACGGTTAGCCCTACTGGCAGAAACTGTAGCTCAGCTTTTTAGGGACTATGGAAAATATGGGAAAGCGATGGTCGATGAATGGAACTCTGATGAACAAGGATGGCAACAAGCTCTCTGGCGTTCCCTCTTTTCCTCCCCGGACAATAACTGGAGTTGTTTTTATAACGAGCCTATTCTAGCTAACGATTTCTTCATCGAATTTCAAGTTCATCTTTTTTCTATTAGCTTTATGGCTAATAGTGATTATTTACTCTTTGAAAAAATAGCCGAGCAATATTCTGTTAATTACTATTTGCTATCCCCCTGCTCTATCTTCTGGAGCGATATTTTATCTGAAAAAGAAGCAAAAAAATTACAACAATTTTGGAAAAAGCAAAAGGTTCTTTCCTCTGAGCAGCAAGAGCTAGAAAGCTATTTACGCGATAAAAATGTTTTGTTAGCCAATTGGGGTAAGCTAGGGCGTAAAATGTCTGAATTACTAGAACAAAAGGATCAGGAAACTTATGCTCAGTATGCTCTACCTCATTGTCTACAGAAAGAGGAGATTTATTCTGAACACCTTGATGACACTTTAATCTGGGAAGCAGCTAAACATGCACCATGTCTTTTAGATTACATTCAAGCGGATTTGCTGTTCATGCGTAATCCAGATAATGCAGAAAAAATCCTTATCTCTGACGATACTTCTATTCAACTTCATTGCGCTCCCACAAGGCAACGAGAAATACAAATTCTTTATAATAATCTTTTAGAACTTATTAAAAAAGAGGGGGATATTGAGGCCTCTGATATTATCGTGATGGCCCCTGATATCACTGTTTATGCTCCTTATATTCGACAAATTTTCGGCACCCAAAATCCTCAATTAGATTACCAACTACTCGACATGCATGCACTTGCTGAAGATTCGCTTACTAAACAGTTTTGGCATCTGCTTAACCTTCCTTCAGGCCGCTGGGATGCTGAAGACATCTTATATTTATTCAATTTCTCGACCTTTCAAAGAAAACACCAAATCTCTGCTGAGGAAGTTTTGCAAATACGCACCTGGCTGGAAGATGTAGGTATCCACTGGGGGGGAGATGCACTTCATCGTAATGAACTTCTCCACCAAAGGCATTGTCAAAATATGGTTGATGACACCCTTAAAGGAACTTGGGAAGGAGGTTTTGCTAGCTTGCTCTTAGGCTTAGCTATGGATCAGCTGCCTAAAGATTCTACAGCTTTAATTCGCCCTAATCATGTGGAAACTAGCCAAGCAATTTTGCTAGGAAAATGGATCGCTCTCATGCGAGCTTTAAAGAAAGACTTAAAAAGCTTGGTCGATGGTACAAAAAAAAGTTACCAGGAGTGGATTCTAGAGTTACAACGTCTTACTTATACCTATCTTGCGGACAAAGACGCAGAAGAGGAAGAAAATCAAGATTTATTTAATCAATTAGATGCCTTCACTAAAGCAGCCTGTTGGCTTCCTAATCATAAAGTCTGCTTTGATGCTTTAAAAAAGCATTTAGAAACTTACCTAAATCACCGGCATTTTACTTTTCAAGAAAATCATCTACAAACTGTTAAATTTTGTTCGATGTTACCTATGCGTTCTTTACCTGCTAAAGTTATTGCTTTAATAGGCATGAATGAAAGCGTGTTTCCACGTAATGAAAATAGCTCTTCTTTAAATTTAATGAAAGAAAACAAGTCTTGCGACTACTGCCCTACCCGTAATGATTATGACCGTTATCTATTTTTAGAAGCGCTTTTATCAGCCAGAAACTACTTTATTTTAAGTTATACGCATTACACAGGAAACGAGGGAAAAGATCAGGCCCCTTCTCTCGTAGTGACCGAACTTCTCCATTATATAGATCAAGCTTTTGTGCATGAAAAAGGTAAAGTTTCCTCTACGCTTACTTATGCTCATCCTTACCGCTCCTTTGATTACCAATACTTCTCTTCAGAAAAACGCCTTCCCAACTACTCTTATTATGATTATCAGTTAGCCTCAAGTTATTATCTTGCTGACAAAAAAGATCGTCATCAGTTTCTTCACGATTTTACTCCGCAAGTGAAAGTAGAGCTTAATTTTCCTGAAATTGTTTTAGAAATACGTCATCTCAAAAACGCTCTCCAAAACCCTATTAAAAGCTTTCTTAACAAAAACTTGGGAATGTTTTTAAGAGAGGAAGATCATGGTTTGCAAACAGAAGAATTTTTTGTGATCAATCATTTGCAAATGTTAGATTTTAAAAAAGCCTCTTTAAAAAACAGTGTGAATGAGGCGATCATCCATGCGGAAAGACAAGGAAAATTTCCCTTAGGCCTTTTCAAGCAGGTAGCCCTTTCTTATATTCACAGTACCATCGCTAAATACCACGAAACTCTTTCTAAGCTTAATGTGGATGTTAGCAAAATTTTTGAGATAACCTTGCATGAACGCTATCATTTTCCTGTGCAGGACGAGAAAGGATGGAAACTTCCTCCTCTAGAAATTTACTATAAAGATCGAGTACGTATAAAAATTGTAGGCAGTTTGAGTGAAGTCTCTGAGCAAGGGTTAATTGCCAACATTAGCGGTAATAAGAATGATATCCTCAAACCCTGGGGGGAATTTGTTATCCTTAGCTGTCTTATTGATCATTATTCCCTTCCTTGGGAAAAACAGCTATTATGCTCAAAAAGCGGAAAAATAAAAAAAGCTTATTCTCAACAGGCTTTTTCAGAGCTAGAACATATTTTGGAATATTACTTTGAAAGTCTACACAACGTATCCCCTCTCACTCAAGAATGGCTATACGATTTAGTATTTCATGATCAGCAGGTAGTCCAAGCCTCTATGCATCAATCTTTAAATGATAGCTTTAACCCTATCTATAATAAATATCTTCAATGGGTTTGCCGCCCACAATCCTTAAATGCAGCTAATATGATTGAAAACTGGCAGACAAAAGCACGTTCTCTATTCTCTAAGCCTTATCAAGAATGGATTTCCCAAGAAGAATAAAAAATAGAATGGGCTCTAAAAAAACTTATTTAAAATTATTGATTGGGTTACATTATTTAATAACTTGCTCTTTAATATCCCTCAAAAGCCTATAAGGCGCAAAAAAAATATCTCCTAGAAGACCCTACTATCTAAAATTTAATAAACATAGATCTTTGTATGAATACTCATTCATTAAGTCCTACTTTTTCTCACCTTCCTAATTTCCTAAGTAAGGAACCCTCAAGGGAGAGCCAATTAAAGGAGACTACAACCTATCACTCAAAAATTAACGCTACCGTTCAACAAAGCCTAAAGCCTTTAAAGCTTACAAAGTCTTCTCTTTCTTCTTTATCTATAAAAATTTCCGACAGCCCTTTAGCGATCGCCTTATTGTCTAAGCTTCAAGAAATTAATCTCTTGCAACAGCGCTATTACCTATCCTCAAAAAATACGTGGAACAATATTCCCTGCTTTTCTAGCTTTATCATGCCTCTTTTAAATGCCAAAAATTTTTTAATCCGTCCTGCTACTCCTTCCGAGGCAAAAGATTATTATTTCAATGCACCTACCATCCGTACCCATCAAATGATTGTAATAACGTCGGGATCGGATACGACAACATTATTGGGTGCCATTGAATATTGGCATAATTCTGAAACTCACAGGTGCGGAATCAATACTCTAAAAATTCATAAACTTAAAAAGGAAAGCTATCTAATAAAAAAGCTACTTTTTTTGTATATCATTTTTGCTGCAAAAGAGCCTAGATGCCAGGAAGTTTTTATATGTTTTGAAGACGAAGGGGAGGCGCATTTATACCTGCCTTATGGATTTCTTCCCGATGATTGTGAAGATGAGGAGAAAGAAGAGTGGAAAAGCTTATCTTTAGAAAAGCAAAGTGAGAAGATAATGACAGAAGAAGGAGGACATTGCTGTTTAAAGTTAACTGAAGAAAATATGATTTTAATTAAAGAAAAATTAGACGAATTACTGGAATAGAAACGGCTAAAGTATTTAATTAAAAATTATAGCTTACAAAATTTTCTTCTTTAATTTTAGGTTTTAGTTCTCAATTTAAAAAACTCCTTTTATTCTCTTTTTTTTGCCTAAAAGAGACAAAAAATACTAAATCTATTGTTAGCACTATTTATATGCTTTTGCTCCACTCCTCATGCAATCGCTTGCTCTATAAGTAGGTCTCTACGATTAAAGAGACAGCTTTTAAAGGATTGGATAATAGACTTAGCTTTTTTAAAGCATATTATTATATTTTTTAAACTTCATTAATCCAGGTATCTTGCTGCTCTGAAAAGAGACATCAAAAGCAATGAAATACCACGGTTTAAAGGGAGTAGGTCTCTGTAATCTAAAAAAGAGATGACCCCTTTGGGGAGCTGCATTCTTTTTAAGATAGATGTTCATTAAGGATGAAATTATATAAAGTGTTGCTCAAAAGCATATAAGAGAACATCTTAAAATCTTTCTTTTAACTTATCGATCCGGCTAAAGATCTGCTTAATCATTGATAGATAGATCGAGTTCTCCCTTATAGAGATTAAGCTACAGGCTTTAAAATTTCTTTAATAACATGCACAAGGATAAGGGTAAAATACGGCTTTTAAGATATCCTCTTAAATAAGTTGCCTTGCCTCCAACATTTATATTTTTTGAGGCGAAGTCATACGCTTAAAAAAAACTTAGTCTGCCTACCCACCCCTCTGAAAGATGTCTCACTGCTTAACGAAAGGGATTTTATAAAGTATGGGGATACATAAAGAGTAGTTCAAAAGCGTATAATAAGCTTTTAAGCTGATCTTTATACAATCGCCTCCTATATAAAAGCTTCTTCTTAAGTAGAAGGATAGCTTTCAAAGGATATGTATAGCTAACATCTAAGAGGAATTTGAAAAAAGAGGGGAAAATTAAAACTTGAAGATACTCAAAAGAATGAGCATTATGGAAAATTAAAATATTTCTACAATTTAGCAAACACCAAAAAAAACAAAAAAAACCTTCACTTAACTCCTCTAAAGCAAATCTTTTAGATCCAATTAAACCTCTTATTTTGCTATGCTTCATTTTTCTACTTTATTAGTTTTCGCCTCCATCTCAAAAAAGGATCTTTGCATTTAAGAGTATGAAGAGTTTTGATGTCCTTCATAGAAGTTTAAATTTACGCCAGCATTATTTACTTGAAGCCTCGGCAGGTACGGGTAAAACCTTTTCCATCGAAAATATTGTAATACGCTTGTTAATTGAAGAAGATGCTGGGGTACAAGAGCCTTCTCTTCTTGAACAAATTCTAGTGGTTACATTCACACGAGCAGCTACTCGTGAGCTAAAAACTAGAATTAGAAATAAGATAGAAGATTCCTTATCCCTTCTTCAGAAATCCTCTAAGGATGAAGCTTGTGATTATTTACAGGCTATCATGGAACAAGGAGATGCCCAAGTTGAAAAAGCTAAGCGGCGCTTAGAACATGCACTGGCCACTTTTGATCAAGCTCAAATTTATACAATCCATGGTTTCTGCCTGCGCATGTTGACTAACTTTTTATTTGAAAGTGACTTTAGCATGCATAAAGGCTCCTTTGAACAAAGATCTTTAACAAAACAAGAACTTCTTCAACTTATTCGTGATTTCTTCCGTACAGAGATACGGCCCCATATTTTTAGCCCTGTACAATTACAGATTGTGCTACAAGCCCATGGCAATCGCCTAGAAAAAGTTCAAGAAGCCTTATTAAAATATTTGACAAAGGAGTGCGAGGTAGCAGCTACTCCTGATTTCTCCTCAGACGTGGAAAAGTTTTGCACCATCATGCGAACTTTAAAAAAAGAAAGAGGCTGGCTACCTGAGAAGATGCAAGAAGATGTTGAACGCCAAATAAGTTTTTATAAAAGCATTAGAAACAAAAGTACAAGCTCTATCCATGCTTTTATTGAGTTATTTAGGAAAGATAGCTGGAATGCTGATGATTTTGATCTCTTACTTAAGGAGGGATTATTTATTTGCGAATTTCTTGCCCCCACTAATCTTAATAAAAAGAAATCCAATAACCTTCCTAAAAATTCTTCATTGAATTACCCTGAGCTAGTTCCAATTCTTACTCAATCGCTCTATCCCCTGATACAGCAAGCGAAAAGCTATGAATTTATATTTGCCCGCCTAGTTTTCTACTGCCGCCTGTTAATGCACAAATATCTCTCCGAAGAAGAAAAACATCAGGAAAATGATTTACTTAAGCATATGCTTAAGGCCATCCATTCCCCCTCCTTTGCAGGTAAAGTACGCTCCCTTTATCAAGCTGCCATTATCGATGAGTTTCAAGATACCGATCCGGTGCAATGGCAAATCTTTAACACATTATTTTTAGAAAATTCTACCTGCAAAATTTATTTAGTCGGTGACCCTAAACAATCTATTTATGCTTTTAGGCAAGCAGACATCTACACTTACCTTTCTGCCGGAAAATCCTTAGGCCTTGCAAATCGAGCCTCTTTAGATACTAACTATCGTTCTCAACCCTCGCTAGTACAAGCTTTGAATACTCTATTTAAAGCATGCCCAGGATTATTTTCTTTACCTTCCCTAGCGGAAAACGCCTACTTGGATTATTCTGAAGTCAAATTTTCCCCTCACATAAAGGAAAGAAAATTTTCAGATGAACAGGGTAGCATTCATTTCTTTCAAGCCCCCGTTGGTTCTAAGTCAACCCAAAGATTCCCCTCTGAAGAGTGTGAAGAAAAGTTTTTCTTTCCTTTTATAGCGCAAGAAATCACACGTCTCCACAATTCAGACGGCTTTAAATTCAACCAATTTGCCATTTTAATTAAAGATAGATTTCAAGGTCAGCGCTTAGCCTATTATTTTGATCGTCATCATATTCCCTATCATTTGCAAAAGCAAACCTCATTGACAGAATCCATTGCTTGGGAGAGCCTTAGAGAATTATTAGTAGGGATATTAAATCCACGCAATGAAAACTGCGTTAAAATTGCCTTAGGAGGCCCCATATTAGGATGGAATTATAATGAAATTAAAAAATTAGAAGATCCAAATTTTTTAGAGCGTATCTTAGCTGAATTTTATGCATTTAAACGCCATTTATCTCAAGAAGGTTTTCCTATTTTTTTTCAGCGCATCATGCAATCTATAGGGCCTATGGATAGCTTAAGCGTAGCTGAAAGACTTATGAAAAGAGAAGGCGGAGATATATTTTATGATGAGCTTACTCAAATTGCCTACCTGCTAATGGAGTATCAAAATGAGCATCCCGCAAGCCCCGAGCATCTGATTGCTTTCTTAGATGAATATAAAAACATGGGGGTAGAAGATGAAGAACGCCTTAAAAAAGTTACTGATCCCAGCCGTGAAGCTGTCTCTATTTTAACCACGCATAGTAGCAAAGGTTTAGAATATGATATCGTCTTTGCTTATGGGCTGGTGGGTCGCACACAAGCAAGAGATCGCCTGATTCCTCAAAAGGAGGGAACCTCTCATTACCTAGTCCCTTGCTTAGAAAAACATTCTGCTTCCTATGTTAAATATTGTGAGGAGATGGATGCAGAAAAGATGCGTCAGCTGTATGTAGCTATGACGCGGGCCAAATACCGCTTGTATATACCTGTAGCTGTGAGCGATAAGCCCACCGAAATAGAGTGTGGGGGGGCCTCTCCTATGGATATCTTCTTAGCACGCTTAGGACAAGAAAATTGCAGTTATCAAGAGCTTTACAGCCGGATTAAAGAGGGTGATAGCTATCGGTTACAAAACTTTATCCAAGCTTATCCAGAGGCCCACATTACCTATTCCCTATTAAAGGAAACATTTGATGAAGTAGCGCCTCTAAAAAATCAAAACATTCCTCCTCTTGTGGCTCCTCCTTCTGTAGAGATTCCAGGGGAAAAAAACTTTATTCAATCTTTTACCTCCCTTACACGTTACAAAAAGGCTCTAGCAAGCAGAGATCCTTACTCTTTAGAGCCCGCTAACGCGGTGCCTCATAATTTTCAAGCTCCTTGCAAGAATGCACACACCCTTCCCTCTGGAAATATAACAGGAAAACTACTGCATAAGATTTTAGAAATTATACCTTTTTCGGTAGTAAATAAAATTGCTTCTGCTAACGATTTAAAAAGCTGGATTCATCCATTAATTCAAGAGACTGAGTTTCATTCTTGGGAAAAAGTACTTTGCGAAATCACCTATGAGGCTTTGCAAATAAAAATCAGCGAGAATTTTTGTCTTAAAGATATACACCCTTCCTTGCTTTACCGTGAAACAGAATTTCTTTATCCGAGTGCAAAAGAAATGTTGGTAGAAGAGCTTCAATGGCATAAAGGTTTTTTTAAAGGAGTCATTGACCTCATATTTTTTCATAATCATCATTATTACATTCTGGATTGGAAAAGTAACTGGCTAGGTCCTAACATTGAAGCCTATGACTTTGAAAAGATGAAAGCAGCTATGGAACAGCATGATTACTATTTTCAAGCACATATTTATTGCGAAGCTGTAAAGCGTTACTTAAAACTAGTAGACAAGCGACCTTTTGAAGAAATTTTTGGAGGATGTTTTTACATCTTTTTACGCGGACTTAGTGCAAGTACAGGAAAACATACAGGTGTCTTAAAAATTTGATCTTAAGAGCAGTTAGATGAGAAAATAAAACTTTTCCCTTATTTTAAATAAAAATCATGCAATCTTCACAAAACATCAATCTAATAGATAAGCTTAAGAATAATCAAGCACTCCCCTTGGTAGATTTTGCTTTAGCAGATTATTTAATTAAAAGCTATAATGCCTCTGTAGACACCCTACCGCTCCTTCTTCATCTCTCTCAATCGACTCGAGCAGGTCATTTATGTATAAAAGTTTCTGACGCTGAAGTTTTACCTAAACCTCAAGATGTATGGGAAGTTCAAGAGCAGAATCATTTCTCCCCAGAAGAATGGCAAGAATTAGAACGATTAATTAGCCGCAGTACCCACCATATCCCTCCTTCTTTACTCCACCTTATTACAGAAACAGAAGATATAGTTCCTCCTACTCCTTTATGTCGCTTAAATGATCTTTTCTATTTTCAAAAATATTGGTTATACGAACATTGTTGCTTACGAGAATTTCATCGCCTTTTAGAGCAAAAAGCTTCTCTTGAGCTTGATAAAGCACTTTTCCAAGCCAACCTTGCTCACCTTTTATCTACTAACAACTTACTTCCTGAACAAGCCCAAGCTATTGCTCAACTAGAAAACCAATCATTAACGATTATTTGCGGTGGACCTGGAACCGGTAAAACTTATACGGCGGGTTTACTTATTAAGGTGTTTTGGAATAGCCTGAATAATATTCAAAAAGATAATTGCCGTATTGCTTTAGCTGCCCCTACAGGAAAAGCTGCCGCGCAGCTACAGAAAAGCTTAAGTAAAGCAGTTAGTGATCTGGAAGGTTTCTCTCCTATCAATGCTACCACTATTCATTCTTTACTCGGCCTTAAATCAAAAAGCCTATCTTCTACCGCCCCTCTCATTAATGCTGATTTATTAGTGATTGATGAATCTTCTATGATTGATATTCGTTTGATGTCTTTACTTTTTCAAGCACTTAAGCCCGGTGCTCGTCTTATCATGCTTGGAGATCCTTATCAATTGCCCCCTATTGAAGCAGGTTCTTTTTTTGCAGACATGACCTGCCTTTGTAAACCTCATCAATTCATTGAACTAAAAAAATGCCTACGCTCAGAGTTAGAAGAAATCATTGACTTAGCCGAGGAGATCAAAAAAGGAGAAAGCCAAGCAGCTTTACAACGCTTACAATCTTCAAAAAAAGCTCTACACTTTGTAAGATTAAGCAAAGATCTGCCAGCTTTTTCTGTTCAGCAGCAGCTATGGTTAAAGGTAGAGCCTTATTTATCATGGGAAGAATCAAATATTTCCGAATTATCAATGAACCATTTCCGTATTCTTTCCCCTCTTCGAAAAGGACCCTTAGGAGTAGATCAGCTGAATGCTTTTTTCTACCAAGAAATTTTAAAGAAGACTAAAGTTCATCAACGCATGATTATTCCTATAATCATTACCACTAATGATTCTACCAGAGATCTATATAATGGAGATGTAGGCTTTCTTATCAGACAAAAACCTCACCAACTCGAAGGCCATGTGCAAGCAGGGGACTATGCCCTATTTGCTGATAAAAAAATACCTGCCCTTCTATTACCCAGTTATGAATATGCTTATTGCTTATCTGTACATAAGAGCCAGGGTAGTGAATTCAATCATTTGATTTTATTGCTTCCCGAAGGTAGTGAGCATTTTGGTCGAGAGCTCATCTATACAGCCATTACCCGTGCACGCCAACAAATTGAAATCTGGAGCCAGACAGACACTTTTGAAAAAGCATTAAATAAATCCACCTCCAGGCTCTCAAGATGCTCTAAAAAATGAAGAGAAGTTGTTAAAAGCTTAAATATTTCAAAAACTTAAAATTTAATTAGAATAGCACGTAAATTTTTTCTTCTATCGTTTTAGCTCCCCTGCAAGACCCGCCAAGCTTTTCTCGAAAAAAATTATTTTGATCAATAGGCCAAGCCTTAATTTAAGTGAGCCTATCTAGCACTTTTATTTGCAACTTAAGCTGTTCACTCTTTAATAAGCAATGGCTTAAAAAGCCACCCTTCTCTCCTTTTGCTATTACATACAAGGCCTCTTCCTTTTATTAAAAAGAGGCCTTGTATGCAATAAGTAAGCTTCCTAGCCGACCTATAGGGTAACTTAAAAAGTTAAATCACTTATGAGCGCTAAATAAAAAATCAAAGTTTTAAGCCTTCCTTTTTTCCATTTAACTTAGCTAAAAAATAGCTTTGCAACCCTAACGATTTCTCTAATTTTTCAACAATAAAAGGTAAATTTAAATTTGTTTTTTTTAGATTGCAAGGGGGTAATAATTAGTTGTTGGGCTTGAGCATCTATTTCCATCAAGAGGCTACGCTGATTGTTAAATAAATGAGATAGCAAATGATCTAGCTCCCTACAATGTTCGGATTGCTTATAGTATTTTTCAGGGATAGCAAGTATTGCTTGACCGCTCTCTTTAAGATTTAAATGCAAAGGCAGTTCAATCGTTCTACCACTTAATAGAGTCATACAAATGATAGAGTCGGAGCCAAAATGTCTTAAGACAACTTCATCTAACGGTATATTTAAACTCGAGGTAAGCGTTCCTTCATAATCTACTGGCAAGTCAGCCGATTCAGAAAAAGACTGTAATTTAGAAGCCATGTACTCCTCCTTTGTGTTAAAGTTAAAAAGAAATTCCCTATTGCTTTTTCTTGACAATAGCAAATTTTCAAATCCTATCAGATTTTTAACATACATTCTTCGACCCTTGGGAAAAGGTCCTTTTCAAACTCCCGAATGCGAGCATCCCAGGTATGGTAATTCATTACAATTTCTCTACCGTTTTCTACCACCTGCTGGCGGTGACTTTCATCAGCTAAATAGTCCACGATCATTTGATTAAGGTTGAGCAGACGATGGTATTGATAAAAGGCGATATCTACATCATGGGAAAAGAAAGTTTTTAAGTAATTATTTTCATTGGTAACGACAAGAGCTCCTGCCGCCAGAGCAGTAAAAATACGCTCATGAGCTCCAAATTTATTTTTGATACTGCTATTGAGTACAATTTTACTTTGTTTCATAATTTCGATACTTTTTTCATAGGTAACAGAATCATGAGTAATGATATTGCTTTGGTTTTTAAAGTAACTTTTCCAATTTACTTTGTCAACACTATGGCCGAATACATGCACAGGCACTGTCTGAATAGCTTTAAGGATATCTATTCGCTCTTTTCCTTTAATATATAGTTCCACATCTTTTAACAGGCTGATGATATCTACCTCCGCAGTACGTAACTCAGGATGTTTGGAGTACGCCCACTGAACCTTTCCCAATGTGGCTTCAATAAAAGCTAGCTGAGGATCCAGAAAAGTTTGCTCTACCGCTTCATGCATAGCCTCGCAGACCTGTAAAGGGTATTTAAGGCGCCATTGCTCTCGTCGTGCTTCATAATCGATGAAAGTGGCAAGCATTGTTACCTCAAAGATTTTTTCACCCCCCGGATTGATGGCTAGATCCGCTTCTACAGCATGAGGCACAAAGAGCGTCTGATGAAAATTGGTATTTTTAAAGGCGGTCACACTAGAATAATCATCACATCCTATAATCACATAGGGTGAAGAAATTTCGCTTAAAAAATGATAAAAAGGGTCTACAATTAAACTAAGATAAGGCTTTTTGAGGATATCACTATAAGAGATTTGATCATGACGGGGTACTCCATTAAATCCTATGACTAAGTCGGGCGGATCTAAAAGCATGATTTTTAAAGCTTCTGTAGCATCCTCAAAAAACCTAGCTTCATAGCCAGCTCTTATCCAGGCCTCATACAGCTTTTTTGTAAAATGATGAAGCACCCTATATTGGCTGCCATAAGGTGTTATTAAATCAACTTTTTTGACCATAAGCCCTGCTTTGCTAGATTGTCCCTCAAATTTTCTGAAATAAAGTAAGTGATAACTTTAATGAACCCTTAGACTACTAGTTCCCTGTAGACTTAAACTTGGCAGTTTCGCTGCTTAGCTTTTCTACCCTCTGCCCTGTTCGTAAGAGAGGAACGTCCAAATAATTCATTTGCTCATTACCCCTCGTTCGATTTTTCTTAAGCGATAAAAAGCTAGATTAAAAGTCTTTTATAAATTTCCTCTTTCCACCCAGCCTAGCTATTAAAAAAATTTACTCTATCTTATAATTGGAAGCCTTTTTAGAGGCTACATGATGCTAAGCCCTTAGCTACTTTTTCCATAAGCTTATCAAGCTAGTCTCTCTAATGGGGGGTTTTATAGTAGTTCGGACAATAACCGCCTGTATCTTGCCTTTCCTATCCCCTTTTAGCCGATCAATAGTTTGAGAATAATTCCATAAACTTAACAGCCAGGAGTACGCTACTTACGGTTGATCCGCGATTTGCATAAAATGCTTGTACGCTAAGAACTTTCTGCTCAAGAGCTGCGGTTATATCAACAGCTTTATTCATAGCTTTGTAGATAGCTTGTAGCTATTTTAAAAGCCCTTAAGGTCGGCAAAAACCTTCTAGCTCCTGCAAGAAGAAAGCCTGACGACAGCAAAAGAATGCTTAAGGCTGTTAGTAATTTTTAATTTAAATAAGAATTATTTTATGTTCGCTAGCTTTCCTCATTCTTTTTAGCTAAGTTCTATCTTTAGCTATCAAGCAGGAAGGTATGCCAGCAATAAACTTGCTTAAGTGATTCCAGCGATCTCCCAATAATTTTAAGGAAAAGATGAGAGATAAGAGGAGTAAAACCTTACATAGGAATCCAATTCTTACGCGCTGCTAGGGTTTTTGCTTTTCTCTCTTTGGCTATTTCGCTCGCTTTTAGCATATGCCCTGTTTGAAAAGTTTTAGCTTTTTTAGCATAAATTTTTAAAACGTCATTCACCTTTTTCTCAAGTTGATCTCTTTGCACCTGAATTTTTTGCCACATTTCTGGGGAGAAATTACTAGGATTATCTAGATAATTCCTAACTTGATGGGTTGAAAGCCCTGCATTTCCATACATTTCATGCATTTTAGATTGAATATCTTCCTGCATTCTATACATTTTATTTAGCATTTCATTAATTTCAGCGTCACCATGCAGCTGTAAAATTTCATCTGTTTTAAGAAAATTCACTTCTTCAGCAGGGATTACCTCTTTTTTTTCAGGCCCAGATCCATGGCTTTTTGATACCAAGCTTGTGGCAGAATTTTTAACTGCTTCAAAAATATTTTTAGCTTTTTTGTCATTCATAGAGACGCTTTCCTAATAAAAGAGATAAAAAGAAGGTATATTTTCTTAATATCAAAAAATTTTTTAGACGTAAACAAGACTATAAATAATTGAGGGCTCGATTATAAAAAGATAAAATCAAATTATTGAAAATAAGAGGGTTAAGATAGATGAAAGTTTGCTTATTCTCTTCTTTAAAGCTTGCAAAATTTCAATCCAAGCTATTTGGGAAATCTCCCTTTACACTATACCTTTTAGAAGCTATACTGCTTTAATACAATCTTTAAAAAATAAATTTTTTAACACTTTTAACTAATAAGGGGCTATCTACCATGGGTTATCTGGAGGAATTTCAGGCACTGATTAATCATCGAAACTTTGCCAAGTTCTTACAACTTTGGGAAGAATATTGCACCTGCGATATTGTAGAGGTAGAGGAGTTAGATTATTTGTTAAAATTAATCAAAACCTCAGATTTTGCCGCTTCTTTCGGAAAAGTCGTTGAAACAGCCCTACCTCTCTGGGAAAAAATTGAGGAACCTGTAGGAAAATATCAGATTATCAAGCTTCTTATCGATTTGCAGACAACTCATACGCCCCGCTTAGCAGAGATTGCTTTAGAGCAAATCAATCAGCGCTATCAAAACGATCCTTTGCTAAATGAAAGATTAAAATTAGTGGGGCTACGTACTAAGGAAAATTTTCAATCGGCTCTTTCCAATTATGATTTAATTGCTCATATGGCTAAGGGTAAGTTTGTATTTCATACAGGTGGATGGGGGACAGGAGAAATTGTAGACATTTCGGCTCTTAGAGAACAGGTAACGATAGAGTTTGAAAATGTGACGGGTCGTAAATATCTTACCTATGCTAATGCTTTCAAAACCTTGATTCCTTTAGAGGATAATAAATTTCTTGCCCGCCGTTTTTCTAATCCAGATAAACTTGAACAAGAGGCCAAAGAAAATGCGGTAGAGGTAATCAAACTTCTGCTCCGGGATTTGGGACCCAAAAATGCGGCAGAAATAAAAGAAGAGCTTTGCGAATTGGTGATTCCTGAAAATGAATGGGCCAAATGGTGGCAGGCAACCCGTAATAAAATAAAAAAAGACCCCCTGATAGAAAGTCCCTCTCAACTTAAAGAACCGTTCCGTTTAAGAAAAGCCGAGCTTACTGCTGATGAAAGAATGGCCAAAGCGTTGCAAAATATTAGCAGCATTAATGAATTTATCCAGTCTTCTTATAATTTTGTCCGTGACCTGCCCAATGCGCGTAAGAATCAAGAAACTAAAAACACATTAAAGGATAAGCTATTAAATCTTTTATCTGATCCCACGATAACTCCCGAACAAGAATTACAGATTTATGTATTCCTAGAAAGCATGTTTGCCCATCAAGTAGAGGGAAAAACAGCAGAAAGCTTAATTAAAATTTTCAAAGATGTACCCCAAGTTATCAATAGCATTGAAATTCAAGCCTTAAGAAAACGTGTGTTAGGCCTTGTTAAAGATTTTCGCCCGGATTGGCCAGAAATATTCTTACAAGTATTATTTTCCAATCAGCAAAGCCCTATCAGGGATTATATTCTCAAAGAGCTCAATCAAAGTGAAAACAAAGAGTTACTAAAAGAAAAAATTTCCCACATGCTTAATCATCCCTTTGAGTCGCCTGAAACCTTTGTGTGGTATTTCCAAAAGCTAGCTAATAAGGAAGATACCACGCTTCCCTTCCATGATAAAGAAGGTTTGAATCAATTTTTCGAAGCCTTCCTTGTTCTTTTAAGCCATCTAGAGAGTAAAGTAGAATATCGCGATTTAGTTAAGAAAATTTATAATATGATAATTAATAAGCGATATGCCTTAGTTCGCTTTATTCTGGAGGGCACTTCCCTTGAGTTCATCAAAGAATTCCTTCTTTTGGTGTCAAAATGTCAAACTTTTACCGACCATGATAACAAAATTTTACGTTCGTTAGCTGAAGTGGTGCATCCTACCCTAGCAGAAGCTAAACATAAGAAAAAACATGGGGATGATAATGTCATTTGGACTACAGAAGAGGGGTACATGCGTACCCAGGAAAGAATCAGACAAATTGGTACTGTAGAGATGGTAGAAAATGCCCGTGAAGTAGAAGCAGCTAGAGCTTTAGGAGATTTAAGAGAAAACTCTGAGTATAAATTTGCCGTTGAAAGAAGAGCACGTTTGCAAGGTGAGCTTAAAGTTCTATCAGACCAGCTTAAGCTTGCTCGCATCATTACTAAAGACGATATCCTTCAAAGCGAAGTGGGTATAGGAAGCGTAGTTGAAGTCGTCGATAGTGCCGGAAATCAAACAGTTTATAAAATTTTAGGCCCATGGGACGCCAATCCTGAAGAGCATATCCTTTCTTTTCAGTCAAAATATGCCCAAGCTATGCTAGGCTGCAAGGAAGGTGAGGCTTTTAAATTTAGAGACGAAAATTATTCTATCGCAAAAATTAGTAGTTTTTTAGGAGATTAAATGGAGCTTATTCTCGCCACTCAGAATGTCCATAAAATTCGTGAATTGCGAGACATGTTAAAATCCTTTAAGGAAGTGGCGCACTTAGATATTTTATCCCTTCTTAATTTTCCAGACTATGAAGCCCTTCCGGAAGAAGGATTATCTTTTAAAGAAAATGTTGAAAGAAAAGCCTTGCATGCTGCTAAAAAACTAGGTAAATGGGTATTAGCGGATGACTCGGGACTAGTGATACCTGCTTTAAAAGGGGCACCAGGAATCTATTCGGCCCGCTATTCAGGCTTAGAGGCCACCGATGGCGAAAATCGCCAAAAACTTTTAGCCGAAATGCACGGATTAGAAGATATTGAACGAACAGGTTACTTTGAATGCTGGCTTTCCTTAGCTTCTGCCGAGGGGATAAAAAAAAGTGTGCATGCCACCTGTGAAGGGCTCATTATCAATCAAGAGCGTGGACGTCATGGCTTTGGTTATGATCCTCTTTTTATTAAACATGATTATGACAAAACTTTTGCTGAGCTTGATGAACAGACCAAAAATAGGATTTCTCATCGCCGCAAGGCCATTGAAAAATTAATCCCTTCTCTTGAAATGCTCAGAGATTGCTGATAAGGAGTATGCATTATTTCATTGATGGCTATAATTTAATGTTTCGCGTGTTAAAAGCTGACAATGAGCTGCAAGCCCAAAGAGAAGCTATTATCCAAGACTTAAATAAAAAAATTCATCTGCTTGGCCTCCAGGCCACCATCATTTTTGATGCTCATCATCAAGCAGGGGAAAGTTCCCGTACACATCTGCAACAACTAGAAATTATTTTTACAAGCACCGGAGAAACAGCAGATGAACGTATTTTGCAGGAATTAAAACATAGTAAAAATCCTCGTCAAGAAACCATTATTACTTCTGATAAAAAGTTAGCTTGGCTTGCCCGAAGGCGAAATGCTAGGACAGAAACTGTTGAAGATTTCTTAGTATGGCTGAATGCTCGCTATCAAAAAAGACTTAAATACTCTAAACAGCAGGCTTCCCCCCTAGAGGTTAAGCAAAAATCCATCCTGCGCTTCTCCCAAAAAAAAACTCTTTTATCTAAGCCTCTTACTTCAGTAGAAGGGTGCTTCGAGTTTTATCATCAGCAGTTTGAAATCTCTTTTCAATCGATGGTTAATGCCCACTCCATCAAAAAAAAAGAAGGGCCCCATCAAGCAAAAAGAGATTCTAAAGACTCTAATAGAGAATTAGATAAGGGATTAACAATGATGGAAAGGTGGCAAAAAGCATTTGAACGAGATCCAAGCTTAGATGAAATTTAAACCTCTAAAAATTAATAAAGTTTAAGTATTTTTTGAGCTTTTGGGCAGGCTTATCGCCAAATTGATATTGCTTTCTATAAAATAAATGGGTAAAAGAAGTTTTAGATTAACATTACTTTTTTTATCTTCTCTACCCTCTCTTTTCTTCTCACCTCATTCAATTAAGATAAATTTTGTATCTTTATAGGAATTAACAAGGAGAAACCGTGATGTCCTCAGTAGCCAGTACCTCTCAAAATGCTTATCAAAGCCCCATGTTTGCTAAAGATTTTTACAAAGAAAAGCTTTTGTATCCTTCTACTAATAAACATACTATCACCTACACTCATAAAGAAATCAAACCCCTTAGTTTATTGCTAACTCATGACTCTCAAGATGACAATAAAAAAATGGGTAAAATCATTAAATCTGTAGCCTCTTTAGCAGAGTGCATCATTCATATTCTCATTCAACAGGCTGAAGAAAACAAACAAACAGCTCTTTACTATCAATTCCAGCTAGCTATCAACAAGGAGATCTCTACCCTGGTAACCATTTATTCACTGCTAGAGGCACGCAAAGTTAATCCCCGGGCTCTTGCTTTGATGCATGTAATCAATACACTTATGCAATCTCTTTTTTTTAATGAACAGATTAAAAATTCATGGAATACTCTCTTGGGAAACAAAAAAAACACTTGTAGATCGTCTCTTAATTCTTCTTCTTCTACCAAGCAAGAGCCTGCAGCTTCCACGCCCTTAACTCAAGTAAAAGCTTCATCTTCTGCTGCTACCCTTGAAGGACCTTTTATTAATAATGAATATGTCATTTATGCTCATCCCAAAGTATGTATAGATACAACCGATCTAGAGTTCAGCGATGATAATGAAAAAGATGAAAAGAAAATGCGTAATATTCAAACGGCAGTAGCTGCTATAGCTATCTCCATCTTATGCTTTGATGATTACCAAAAGGCACATGCCCAGGAAGGGAAAATGATTGCTAAGATCGCCACCCTGCTAAATAAGGAGTTAGCATGGTTAGCAGTGATTTACGGATTGTTAGAGAGGCAAGAAAATCATTCCTTGCTAATAGAGCAAAAAGTCCAAGCAATGAAAGATGTGGTAGAAACCACCATTGCATCCCTTTCTACGATTGAGTATGTTAACAAATGGTGGAAAGCTTACCTAGAGAAAAGTAATAGTACAGTCTAAAAATACTCTACTAACCTCTCGGTATAAAAGCTATTAAGCGCCATTCAGCATAAGAGTCTGCCGCATAATGAAAAAATATTTAAAAGAAGAGGGATTCTTCTTGCTCAAAAACAAGCTTCATCATACAATTTTTGTTTTGCTTGAGGGGCGTTAGCTCAGTTGGTAGAGCGCTACAATGGCATTGTAGAGGCCAGCGGTTCGACCCCGCTACGCTCCAATTATTCCCTTATCTTTCCTAAGTTGTATTCTTCGCAACTTTGATCACTAGCCCTTAAGAAATTTTGAGCAGATGGGCAATGAAAAAAAATATAATGGTTTCTATCATTTTAGAGGTTTACCCTCTTTTAAGGAAAAATCTATTGAAGGAAAAGCTAAAATCGCTTTTCCTTAGCAAATATAAGTTTTCTCTTTTCCGCAACTTTAAAAATAAAGAGGATCTTCATTAAAATTGTCCCTCCCCGTTAGGAAGCCTCTACTTTTAGCTTTCCCCCTCCGCCTCCTTTTTATACACATTTCCTACCTTCACGCCCTGCTAACGGTTTAGCCTCTTTTTATTGAGCGCTAAAACAGGCTCTTTCCTTTTCATCGGCAGAGTTTAAAACCTTTTCTAGGCAAATTCTCTAGATGCAAGAATTTATCAAGTAACAGGATTGCATAGCAATCGGCTTAAAAGCATAGGGGTATTAATTATTTACTTATAGTGCCTGCCATGTAACGATAGACAAAACAGCGATCTTTTTTCTCCAACCTATCTTCTAGCTCCCCATCCCTTGCAAAGGAACTTACCAGATTTTCAGGAAGCTGATGGTTAGATAAAAATTGACGAATTGAAAAACGAGCCTGAGGCTTAGCTACCCGTAGAACTTCCTGCATCATCTTTGCAAAATTTTTGGGGCTTAAATAAGAAGCCACATCGGACAAGGAAAAACAATCGAAACTATTAGCGGGACTGGACTCTAAAAACGTTACCACATCGATATTTTTTACTTTAAGGCGATGGGTTCTTTTTTTGATAATGCTTACACCCTCTTGTGTTAAATAGGGAGGAAAGGCCTCAGGAGCTACTTTACCTTTAAAATTAATGAAAATAGTAAACTCTCTTTGGCCAGGTTATGCATTAAGCTATTATGCATGCGCCTGTAAAGATAGCTACCAACACGTGTGGCCCCATTAAGATGGTTATATAAGCCAGGATCACTTACAATACAGCGTAGAAGCAAACGCGCTAGCGCTGAATTTAAGCTTAAATCAAACAACTTACGCCAGTAAACCTTATCCCATGCTTTTTTCACAAATTCTTGCTGTTCTTTAAGATCAGAGAATTCAAATAACTTATCTACTTTTTTACCTCTTAACATACGTAGCAGAGGCGCTACGATTGATTGGCATTTTTTTTCTACCACTCCTTGATAAAGTACGCCTTTCTCAATCATCTTTTTTTTATTCATCCAGTAGTCTCTAGATTTTTCCTCAAAATGCGGAAGCAACTTTTGAAAAGTATGCAGGCGTGGCTTACATGCTGGCACAGCGCCTAGAAATTCAATGTACTCTTTGTAAGAGAGATGTTGCATCGCGACGCACTTCAAATTTAAAAGATGGTTTTGAATAGGATTAGCATCAATGGAAACAATTTCCTCGCAATCATCTAGAAGAAGATGTAACGGGCGGTCCCCACTTGCCGTAATGCTAAGAACTCGATCTCCTGTCTTAATCTTTAACGCTTCCTGCTCAGATCTCCAATCTTCATTGCCAAAACTATAACTAAGCCGCGAGAAAAATTTTTCCGACATCCATCCTTCCTTTATTAAATTTCGTCCATTGATCTTTAAGCTCTTTCCTAAACCTTTTCGTTTCACATATCGTAGCGCTGAGGATTTCCTTGGCGAGGGATGCTATTAATAAGTACATCCACCAAATTACTCCATTGGCGCGCTTGCACATAAGGTAAAATTTCATTTACATTCACTCCGACATTGTCGGCAAAATCGCAAGTAAATTGGATCAGATTATCTTTATCAAACTCTTCATTTAAACTGCTTTTCATTCCATCATAGTAATTGCTCCACACATACCCACCTTTTTTACGAATAGCATGTAGGCCTGCTTTGAGCTCTTCATCAGTGAATATGCATTGTAAAAACCGAAAAGGATGTAGATGGTTGATTTTATCTCCTGCTCTTTCTAAAGAGGATTTTTCTCTTGCCAGTTGAGCTAAATTATATTTGGCTAATGAACGAATGACATAACGAATGTTATTTTTTTCATCTGTTTTAACAGGGCGAGAATAATTACGTGTCACTTTATGTTTACCTTTATTCACACATATTTCTGGTATTCCTATAGTGTAATTAAAAGATAGCTCTGGATTGGCTTCTGAGCCATTTAAATATGATCCTGCCGTCTTCTGAGCGATATCTAGCTCAACTAGCTGAGCTTGGATTCCTTCTATGACTTCAAGGAAAGGAGTATTTTCGTCTACCTGGATCAAAAAGCTATTACCGCAAGGATCTGCTACTCTCATATCTAGCGCAGATAGATAGGAAAAATAAGACAAAGAGAGAACAAAAAAAGCTAGAAAACTCATTGAAAAGCCTTTCCTTAAAGTTTTTCTTAAGCAAGGAAAAAAGTTTCCTTTATTTAACCTTTTTTTGGCTAAAAGAGAGCCCTGGCCTCTTTTTGTTAAATAACGGAAAAGTCTAATGCATGTAATTATAATTTCCATCTTTACCTTTTTTTAAGTTGGTATTATTAAATTTAAACCTTACAAACTGGCTCTTAGATAAGATAGAGGACAAGCTTATAAGGAACTTTTTGGTACTCCTGCTCCCATTCTCTCCCTGCTGTTTAAAGCCTCGCCTTTTATTCCATTAACTCCATGCACTTATGCTAGTGGGCAGAAAGCTAAAAATATTGCGGAAAATGATGAAGAAACAAGCGTACGATCAGCAAAAAAACTTTTAATCGTTCTAAAAGATGATGAACACTTAGAACATATACAAGCAGCGAAAATCAAAGCCATAATTGTTCATCTTAGTTTCTGCAAAATCAAAGGGAAAATCTGGATGTCCTCCATAATGTCTATACTCATAAAAGGGTACCACAGATAAGGCTAGCTTATCTGCCCAGCCATTTAATCTGTAAATAAGAGGTAATTCAAAACGATACTGAATTTTATGTTCTAGGCTAATCGTGCTGTCTCTTTGATGGGGATCAGGGTCATCGCTGATCCTACATTTACTAGTAAAAAGGAAGCGTGTTTTAAAGTTGATTCCTATCCCCCATGAAGGATGGGGATAAAAGAGAGAGAGAAACCCTACTGTAAAATAATCATAAGAAATGCGCATTTTATGTATTACAGGGGAGGGCTTAAGAAATTTGTTAGTTTCGCACAAGTATCCATACCCCAAGTAAGGTACAAATGTGGGCATCCAGCCTCTTTTCATCTGAAAAGTGTAGCCTACGCGCCCTTCAACATTTCCCTCTCTATAACAGGATTTAAGCTTATGGCCTTTTGCGCTGCGCCCTTGTAACTTTCCCGCAGCATACAAGGCATTTAAGCCCCCATAGAGGCGACAGCGCTTAATCCTATCATAGCCTGCATGAACTCCATAGATAAAGTTATGTTGCTTAGAGCTCCCTGTATTGAACGAGCGTTCCCTATGAATATGATAAAAGGTTGGGCTTATATAAAATTGATGAGGCGATAAAGGAGACGTTTGCTCATAGGCATTCTCTCTTTCCATCTCATAAGAATTCCTTTTGCCATTTCCAGAGCAATAGACACTACCTGCTTCCTCCAAGCTCTTTGCAGGGCTGTTTAGACAGTGGGATGTAAGTTCAGTGTTTGCCCAACGGTTATCGCTACAATTATCTGCTTGCGCAGCTGCTTGGGATGATAAAAATGCTATTACTCCTATTAGCGTTCTTTTAATAATCATAGTCATAGTGAATTACCAAATTTTGATGAAAATGCATGTTATGTCAAAGGCCTGCTTAATCTGTCAATAGCCTTCTTAAGAATTTCGGCAAAAAATAAGTAGAGCTTTCAATAAGCCTAACAAATAATTTTTAGGCCTACATAGAGAAGAGAGAGGAATTAAATTTCTTTATCCTATTTTTTCTATCCCTACCACAAGAATTTAGTGCTTACTTAAACTAAAACCTTCACTGATTAGCAAATGTTTTAGGAATAATTTTTTTGCTGAGGTAGAGAGTCTAGGGGGCTATTTATTGGACTTTTAACATTTTTTGAAGAGCAAAATTATAGGAGAGAAAAGAAAAGATTTAATTAAAAAGCTAAAATTTGGCATCGAAGACACCAAATTTTAGCTTTTGTATTTAGGCTAGATTGTCTCTCTTAATTTAGAAAGAGTAAATAGCTTCAGCTACAAAATTGGAATAATGATGTTTTCCACCAATACTCTTTTTAGCTGCTCTTGTTAATTCTAGTTTAACATCAAGAGACAAGTTGTCAGTTAAAGCATATAAGCCTTCAAATTTCCATCCTTTATAGTTAGTGTTACCACGTCCTTGATAGGTAATACTCTCTTCGAGGATATTTCCGCGGCCAATACCATTAGTATCGTTATCAGGCATTGCATAAGCTTGTACACATTGGTATTGAGCTTCAAAAGACCAATCGCCTTCTTTTTCAACCTGACCGATTAAGAAACCAAGGTACCATCCCCATTTTTGACGGTTATCCGAGCGATGATGATGGTTCTGATGATGGTGAACATACCATTGGGTTGGGTTGAGTTCGTCCCTACGACCTTCATAAGCACCTGATTTATGACGTCCTTCGCCATTATAAAGCACAGCACCGAAGATTTGAGTAGGCTTGCCCCAGAACCAATCAGGATTTAAGTGATAAGTAAGAGTAAGCTGAGATGTTTTAAATCTAAAGCCATTAGGATTTCTCACAAGAAAACGGTTTCGGCCATATTTGTTCCAGTTAATGAAAGAGTATTGAACATCTAGTCCATAATCTTTGATATTCATTAAGCCAATTTCTGTAGCATAAGCTAAGTGATTAACTCGTTCATCCACCACAAAACCAGCTACTGTCCAATACCATTCTCCTATAGCTTCAGTACTTCCACTATAGTAAAGGGCGATACCATCCATACGGCTACCAAACTGCACTTCAGATTCAAAAACATCGTAAAGTTTACGACGGCCTACCTCAATATCGAAGCGAGTGCCGCCACCTTCGTAGATGTTATATCCCCAATAAGCTCTTTTTAAACTAAAATCTTTTCCTGCACCGCTACCATGGTATCCGGCAGGATCTTGACTAAAATTTAACCATCCATTGTCGGAAACCCCACATGCATTATCGTATTGCAAATGAGCTACGGCATAGGTACGGTCATATTCATATTTAAAGAAAACGTTGAATTCAACATTAAAATCATTTCGGGATAAAGGTAGGCCCCCTGGAGTAGCTTTTTTAATCGTGTAAGGATCTATAGCTTTACCACCTCGCAGTTTTTTATAATCGCCATCGCTTACATAATGGGCTTGAGAAAAAACACTTCCTCCTCCTTTGGTTTTAGGAAGAACGCCTTTCTCATTCACATGACGCCATTCAGATCTAACATCGCCACTTACTTTTAAGTTGTTGGCTTTCTCGGCAAGATCTACGTTTCTTTTAGTTGAAATATATTCTTGAAGGGCATTGAAATCTCTTTCGTTCAATCTTCCTTCTTGACTCAATCTATTATTCTCAATCTCTTGTGCGCTGATAATAGATGTTATACCCATGAGCGCTAAGAGCGAGAAAAGTAGTTTATAATGTTTCATGACTTCTCCGTTATTACTTACATTGCAAGTTTAAGTGTTCAACATTAGCTTTTTTATTATGAGTAAATAGCTTCTAGTACCTGTAAGTATGACACTAAAGCTATTAATCATAAAAAGCTAAAATTGCTTTCAATCGTACTTTTCGATGCATATCTTTTAAAGATTAATCGGCTAAAAGTCAATACTTATTCCCGATTAATGAGGAATTTTAAATTATGTTTATAGTTTTTAATAAAATTATGTCCTTACAGAAAAACCCTTTGAGAAGCCAGCGAGAAGAACACTAAGTTAAATGTTAAAGGATGAAAATAAAGCCGAGAATAACATTAGAAGCTAAACTTCATAATAATGAAAAAAAGAGAAGTTAATCACCGCAGTGAAAATCTTAATCGTTTAATAGCTAGTGGAGTTTTTTATTACCTTGGATGATTTTCTACCTAGAAAGGAAGAGTTGTATGCTTTTGAGCAGCTCTTTATGCAAACATATACTTAATAAAGGTTATATTTTTAAAGAAAGGGTCAGCTTGTAAGGGTGAATTTACTTTTTGAACTCTATATCTACAGTGTATTTAAGCAGCATTCTAAAACATCCTTAACAAGAAAAAAGCAAAAGCTGAGAAAAAGATAAGGTTACTTGGACATTAGCCTAACAATACTCTTTTCAACAACTTCTTATGCAATTATGTATAAAAACTTGTGCCTTAATCTTAGAAAATGGTTTTAGATAAGCACGGCCTATTTAAAGCGAAGAAATAGTTTTGAACTATATACAAAAGCACTTCTAGCTTTGCCAATAAACGGGGGTAGATAAAAAATCTAAGAAATTAATTAAACTTTAAGTTTGTTCTAAAGCTTGTTTGAATCGATTCATCCTGATCGCTTGATAAAGCTAGAAAGTATATTCATAAGGACGCGGATACACTCCCCATTGAGATTGGCGCTGGGAGCCGTTTAACCAATGCTCCCATAGGCTCATCGGGTAGCCTGTTGACCCTAAAACATCTACCCGCCATAACTCTAAAGAGCCATTTCCAGGATTGACCACAAAAGCAAAATAATCTTTTACCCAATTGGTATCCGCAAAAAAAATTGAGCTAGGCATGGCATAACCTAGCTTTTGCACAGCTTGAGTCACTCGAAGATGATAATCTAGAGAGCAACAGGTACGATCTAGATAAAGGCATACAATTGCTTTACAAACATCTTGTAAGGCCTGAGAGGTAACAACTTTAGTCTTTGGGGAACTTTTAAGCAGAGCCCTTAAACAAGCCTGTAGCGGAAACTTATTTTCATCGATATAGATAATATCCTTTAGTTCCTTAAAAACATTTTTTACGCGTTCTTCTAACTCTTCTATAGAAAATAGCGGCAATAAGTTGTATAAAGTTCCATCAATTACATCGGACGAAAGCGCTGCTCTTTCTTGTGCTCCTAGTCCCCGCTCCTGTTGGATTTGCCCTAATAAATGATTTCGAAACTCTACTGTTTTCATAGGACTGGATAAGCCAGTAAATTTCTTTCTAAAAGAATGTCTATAACGTGCGGGTAAACCTTGAGAAATAGAGTCAACAAGATAATCTAACATTTCATTGTTTAAGCGTATGCGTTCGATGAAATTAGACATAGGGGCAATCAGATTGTCCCTTATCCATGTATAAGTAAATGCATCATTTGCCCAAGCTTCTTTAAAAGGACTCAAGCCTGGCCTAAAACCAAAGGCATGGGTGGGAGAGTGCATTAACATAAGCTTGGTAGGGTCTTTAAGAAATCTTTCGCTAATAGAAGGGGGAGATTGTTTCATAATATCTGTCAAAAAAACCAAAAATTCTACAGGACTTTCTATCCAACGGCTAATTTTTACTGGTTTGCTGTCGCGGCGAAAGTAGGTAGATACTAAAGTTTCCATGCTGCCCCCCGAAGTATAACACCAGGGCTTCTTTTCAATTTGATCTAAATGTTCTAAAGGAGCGGGAACTATACGGGAGTGATGGGCAGCTGCCATGCGATAAAAGGAGGTCTCCAAAAATTCGTTGGTTCGCACATGCGAAATAATAGCGGTAACCATTTCGGCATACTCATCTTTCATGCCTTCCAATTCCGCACTCGAAGCTATTTCACTTTCTGTGGTTGAAAAAAAGCTAGCTAAAGAATCAATGAATTGAGAAGGTTCATAAATACGCATCCAAGAAGCCGGGTTGTTTCTCCCAAACTTATAAAGCAATCGAAAACCTGCAGGGCTATCATCATAGGGGTTAGCTGTAAAATCATGCATATCCGCATCATATACTTCCTGAAAATACTTGGGGAAAAGCTCCGTATAATACTGAATGATTAGGTTAAATAAGTTTGCATACCTTGAGGCTTTCCTATGAGTTTTGTTTTTTAAATCTTCGAAAGTATAAAACTCATTGCGCTTACTTTGATATTCAGCTTTTAACCAGGCAGCCTCTTTTTCCGAAGCATGCCGCATACGTCCTTCTAAATACTTCACTTGGGCATAAATTTGGGCATGTTCCTCCTCCAAATTCTGCATTTTAGCCTGGGTCTCTTCAAGCTTTTTTTGTAAAAAAGCATATAAACATTGACCAATTCCTCCTTTTTCTTGCGGTTCTAAGCCTAAGCTAGCATACAGATTCCATTGAGTAAAACCTGCTTTATTTTCCGCAAAGCTGGCAACTGTAAACTCCCAAGCTTTTAAAAGAGCATTATCAGCAAGGGCTTTAAAGGCCTCTTTAGCCTTGTCATAATGAAGTAAAAAATTAGCACAGGCCTGGCCTTTACTAGAGCCTGCTTGAGGAACTTGGAACATCAAGCTACTTTGCATCGACTCTGAAGTCCTTTGTTGGTAATCCTCTAGATCCTTTGTGGTAATATGATAATATTTTAGCAAAATTAGTTTAAGCAGCTGTTCTGCAGAAATATAAAAGATAGAATTTTCGTCTTGAACTTTTATGATCTCTTTGGCTAACGCTTTTAGTTGAATACATTTTGCATCTAGGCTTGCTTCTACATCGACCAACCCTATTACCTCGCAGGCAGCTATTAAGCCTGGAGATAAAGATAAATCTGCTAGGGAGGTGGGAATGATTTTCTTAAGATCTCCTGAGCCCCAGGAAGGGCTTAAAGGCACAGAATATTCCGCTCCACCCCAAGTCCTTTTTAATCGCCCTGTAATTAGCAACTCATCAATATCTAATAAAAATCTAAGGGGCTGCTCATCATGGATAATAAGGCAGGGAGCAGTAGCAAAACAAGAACCTATATTTTGCCTAAGATAACAAAGAAAAGCAGAAAGAGCTGCCCGACGTGCATGAGCATTAGTAAGAGTAGTTTTTTCAGGTAGCTGTAAGGTAGCCATGATTAGCTGTTCGGCAATTCTATTGGAGTAAGGTTTTTGAATGGTGTGAAGCTGTCTTTGCACATCTTTATTCTCATTTAATACTTTCAAAGCTTTTAAAAGATGCTCCTGACGTACTGAGTCATGCTGGCGCTCAGGGCCTAGAGAATAAAGATGCTGGGAGATAAGATGGATAACTTTAGTGAGTAAAGCAAAATTTAACTCTCCTTTATCATTGATTAATAGATTAGCCAACCTCCTAGTTTTTAAAACATTACGTACAGCACAGCTTTCCTGAAATTTTGATCGATCTAATCTTTTAGAAAGTTCATCATATTCCTCACTAGCCACACGTTTCAGATTATCGGCATCTTTAGCTAAGAAGCGTTTACGACGCTGAGAAACATAGGTAAAAACATCAGTAAAAAAATTTCTATCATTTATAGGATGGGGAGAACGGGATAAAAGAGATAAAATTTTTTCAAACTCCACCTTACAACCTTATGTCTATTTTTTTTGCATCATATACAAGGTGGCAATAAGTTGTAAAAGAACAATCGATAAACAAATTCCTCTTAAAGCCCATTCTCCTTTAATCTATTCAAAACCAACGGAAAAGGGAGTAGACAAATTACATTCCCAATCAAAAGATTAATAATAAACAAGGAAAAATTATTTTTTACTAGATATTAAAGATTTCTTTTTATAGATGTTTGATGATCTACATCTATAGGTGGGGCTTCTTTGTTATATTCCCTTTTTCTTTCTTGGCTAAACCTTACCGAAAAACTTTTTTTAAGAGATTTTTTTGTACCCCTTTTTGCTGGCAGTGTTGCTTCTTCTACTTTCTCTTGAGGGGTGGTATTCACTTCTCGAGCCATTTTTAATTCACGCTGAGTCTTTTGATTTCTTCTCACCCGACTTATAAAATCCTTGCCCCAATTTCCTGCAGAAATTGGCTTATCACTCTGCTTAGGTAATTTAGCTTCGATAAATGCCAGTTCCCTTTTCCTTACATCCTCTAAAATACCACTATCTTTAATCTTTACCGCAGCTTGAGCCTTTGCTGTAGCCCCCTTCTTAGTTGGCTTACCAGTCCATCGGCCTTCAATTAAAGCCGCTTCCCTTTTCCTTACATCCTTTAAAAAATTAGTTTCTTGATTTTTTGCCTTTCCTAGATTAGGAAGATTATCTGATAATGGGTTGATAGCTTTTTGAGCGACCAATATTACATTGTCTCTAGTCCCTGTAGACGCGCGCAGCCATAATTTTTTTACTCCTTTATAATCTAAAACTAAAGAAATTAAAGATAAAGTAGCTAAAGCTGCCAAGACGCCATAACATATGCGCCATCCCAAGCTATGAACATTAAGCTCTCTATAAGTAATTTTTTCATACGTAGTCCCTTGATAGCGTACGTTTTTAGCGCGAATTTTTTCATATTTAGAATTTTGAAGATAAGGATCCTGGGAAGCAGACTCTACAATTAGAGGCTTAAAAAATTTAACCATAATCTACCTACTAAATTTTCAAATTTAATAACACGGATTGAATTCATACTATTAACATGGTTGCTATATAAACCACAGCCTTTAGCAAAAAAAAGCTTTAATTATTTTCATCAACTGAATTAGCAATAATTCTACTAATAAATTATATTAATTAAACAGTTTTATTTGCTTTATCCATACATCCAGGCCTATCCCTCCATCCTTTCCTCTTTTTTACTTGCACGACCTCCCTATTGTCTGTTAACTTCGACAATTTCTTTCCTTGCCAAATGTTTTAAGGAAGGTTATTATTAATTATCATCTTAAGGATAAGCTAATTACTATGTTCGTCAAATTGAATAACCAGCAATCTATAGAAATTCCTGAAAAAAGCACAGCTAGAGATTTAGCAGAAAAGATGAATCTTCGGGGCCCTCATCAAGCTCTAGGGGTAAGTATTAATGGAAAAAAATATGACCTATCGCAAGAATTAAGTAAGGGAGATGAGGTCGAATTTTTTAGCTTTGAAGATCCTAAAGGTAAAGAGATTTTCTGGCATACATCTGCTCATATACTAGCCCAAGCGGTTCTTCGTCTCTATCCAGAAGCTAAGCCCACTATCGGGCCACCTATCGAGAATGGTTTCTATTATGATTTTGCCCATCTAAATATTTCGGAAAGCGATTTTGAAAAAATTGAAAAAGAAATGCAAGCTATCATTGGTGAAAACTATGTAACGAAACGAGAAATTTTTTCTTCCAAAGAACAAGCGTTGCAAGCTTTTGAAAATAATCAATACAAAACTGAATTAATTAATAGCTTTGATTCGGAACTTACAGGCTACCATCAAGGTGAATTTTTTGATCTTTGCCGCGGACCCCATCTTTTTAATTTAGGAAAGGTTAAAGCCATAAAGTTAATGAAAACTTCGGGAGCTTACTGGAAAGGGGACCCTCAACGAGAGATGCTCACTCGTATTTACGGCATCTCTTTTCCTGATCGTAAAATGCTTAAAGAATATTTGCAGCAAATCGAAGAGGCTAAAAAACGAGATCATAAAGTTTTAGGACCTCATCTTGATCTATTCTCTCTTAAGGAGGAAGCTCCTGGCATGCCTTTTATTCATCACAAAGGAATGATCATTTGGAACACCTTATTAAAATTCATTCGAGAATATTTAGAAGAGGGAAATTACATTGAAATTAAAACTCCTACACTGATGGCCCGTGAACTCTGGGAGCTTTCAGGCCATTGGACTAACTATAAGCAAAATATGTTTTCCTCTTCTATTGAGGAGCATGATTATGCCATTAAACCCATGAATTGTCCTGGCTGTATGCTTTTTTATAAATCTCATGTGCATAGCTATCGAGAGCTTCCTTTACGTGTGGCTGAAATAGGTAATGTACATCGCTATGAGCCCTCAGGCGCTTTATCAGGGTTATTTCGCTGCCGTAGTTTCCACCAGGATGATGCTCATATTTTCATGAAGCCTAGTGATATCAAACAGGAAATCCTTTCTATTCTTCGCATGGCCGACAGCCTTTATACTACTTTTGGATTGCATTATCATCTTGAGCTTTCCACCCGTCCGGAAAAGAATACGATTGGTAGCGATGAAGAATGGGAAATGGCTACCAAAGGCTTGAAAGAAGCT
This sequence comes from Neochlamydia sp. S13, assembly GCF_000648235.2. NCBI lineage: Bacteria > Pseudomonadati > Chlamydiota > Chlamydiia > Parachlamydiales > Parachlamydiaceae > Neochlamydia > Neochlamydia sp. S13. Next base: position 2,327,912 of record NZ_AP017977.1, read on the forward strand.
TTAGACGAGTCAGGATATTCTTATAAAATTAATCCAGGTGATGGGGCTTTTTATGGGCCTAAAATTGACTTTCATATTCGCGATGCAATCAATCGTACTTGGCAATGTGGAACGATACAATTGGACATGGCTCTTCCCGAAAGATTCCAATTGGAATATACCGCAGCTGATGGAAGCAGGCAACGACCTGTCATGCTGCATCGGGCCATTTTTGGTTCTGTGGAGCGATTTTTTGGTATTTTAATTGAGCATTTTTCAGGGAAGTTTCCTTTATGGATTAGCCCTCTTCAATTACGTATTTTGACAGTAGCTGATAGGCATGCTCCTTATGCTGATGAAATATGCGATAAACTGAAAAAGAAGGGCTTTCATGCAGATGTAGATGACGCAAGCGAATCTGTTAGCAAAAAAATCCGTAACGCTCAGCTTGCTCAGATTAATTATATTTTGACTGTAGGCGATCAAGAACAGGATAATAAGACCATTAACCTACGCACACGTGACAATGTAGTGCATGGCCAAATTAAACTGGATGAGTTAATTCTACAGATAGAGCAAGAAAAAAAGAGCCGAAGCTTGGAAACACCTTTTAAGAAGGAGACTTCCTCATCATGCAGTGTATAGCTATTAGCAGCTTTAAGGGAGGAACAGCTAAAACATCGAGTGCTTTACATTTAGGTGCAGCCTTAGCAAAGTTTCATAAAAAGAAGGTACTCTTAATAGATTTTGATGCACAAGCCAACTTAACAACAGGCTTAGGATTTGATCCTGATGAAAATGATAGTATGGCTACAGTTTTGCAAGGTAATAAAACTCTAAAAGAAGTAATCAAAAAAACTAGTGTTGGCAACCTTGATCTTATTCCTGCAGATACATGGCTCGAGCGTGTGGAAGTTACTGGCCAGCTGGCCTCCGACCGCTACTCTCATGAGCGATTAAGTGACTGTATCAAAGATGCGCCCTACGATTTTACTATTATTGATACCCCGCCTTCTCTTTGTTGGTTAACTGAATCGGCTTTGATTGCCGCTCAGCACGCGCTAGTATGTGCAACCCCAGAATTCTATAGCGTTAAGGGATTGGAAAGGCTCTCGCAGTTTATGGAAAGTATCGGGCAACGTCACCCTTTAAATTTATTAGGAGTGATTTTATCCTTTTGGAATCCTCGTGGAAAAAGTAATGAGGCTTTTTTAGAAGTCATCGATAAAACTTTTCCTAAGAAACTTTTAAAAACTAAAATACGCAGAGACATCTGTGTATCGGAAGCTTCCATATTTGGTAAGCCCATCTTTGATACTGTACCTAATAGCAGGGCAGCTGAAGACTATATTGCCTTAACTAAAGAACTTCTTAAACGCTTATAATGTCAAGCCGCTTTACATTGACCCGCCCATAAAAGATGATCGCTATTTAAAAAACATTTTTAGACTAAAATTAACGCCTTAACTAATAAAATTTTGACCTCTATTTACCTTCAAATTCTTAAGGATAGAAAAAGCCATGAGCCATGTTAACAGTTTGATATCAGAGCGTCTCAAGAAAAATAGTCAAACTTCTAAAATGTCTGCCCTAGCTAAGCAATCAGCCAGTGGAAATCTTACCAGTTTTTCTGGAATTTTTAGCCTCAGTGAGTTAAATGAAAAAGAAAAAGAATTTCTTCTTAATCTATTGCGCCAATATGCCGTAGGAAAGGAAGACCTAGAGCAAGACTTTACCTCTCTAACTTCTATTACTTCTGAAGTCAAGGCTATTAACAACCAAGCTGCAATTTTGCACGGAGAACGCATAAAAAAAGCGCAATCTATTCTTACTCGTTATAAGGATGGTGCTTTTACAGCCTGGCTATTAGCAGCCTATGGCAACCGTCAAACCCCTTATAATTTCTTACAGTATTATGAATTTTGTGAACAGCTCCCCAAAAAATTGCGTCCTCAAATAGAAGCGATGCCTCGTCAGGCCGTTTATACTTTGGCAAGCCGAGAAGCCCCTCTAGAAAAAAAGCAAAATTTTGTAGAGTCTTATCAAGGGGAAACAAAAGCTGAACTCTTAATTAAAATTCGAGAACTTTTTCCTTTAGAAGACAAAGATAAAAGGGGACCAAATTGGGGAGAAAATACTATTCAACAACTCAAGAAGCTTACAGCAATCCTAGATCAAAAAAGCGTCTCGATTTCTAAAGTCCATCAATCACTTATTTGTGAATTGCTAGATAACTTGAAAGTCGTTGTATCGGGCCGCAAATCTTGAAATAAAAGCTTTATTAAGCTTTATAAGAGCCAGACACCCTCTTTCATAAAATTTCTCCCCTATAGAAAGGACCTCTTGCTAAACCCATAGTCTGAAGTGTTATGGCTTTACTTCTGACAGTAAGCTATTTTATTACATTTTATTTTCTAACTCGCCTCAGGCAGACATAGAATTTCTGTGTAAATTTTGCAGTCCTTGATAGGCTCTTTGAAGGGCTTTAAGGAGCGACTATATTGTATAGCGAAGTAATTTCAGGAAGGTCTTATTTTAAGAAATGCAAGCATATCATAAGTGAGAAGAGAGGCAACAATAGGATTTCCTTAAGAACATGCAATGTTAATGGAGATTAACAAGTGGCTATCTTTTTCAACCATTTTGACATTCTAGCTTTAAGTTTTTTTAGTACAAAATACTTTTGAAACATGTGAAGTGAAGATCTTTTTTCAGCTATTTCCTTATCCGATAACTCGTGTCAATTAAAGAAGTAGGATGGGTGCGCCTGGTGCCAAAAGCCATGCCTACAAAAATATTGCCAGTAAGCATTATCTACCCATCGATACACCACATTTTCATCAGAAATTCTATACATGTGTTACAAGGCAAGGAGCCCTACAGCTAACCTTACAGGCTTAGCTGTTGGCCTATTTTTCTACAAACAGCTTATCAAATTCTTCTTCTAACTGCTTCCATCCAATCAATTTGGATAGCTTAAATAAGAAAATGATTTTGATTGAATTTGTCGCTAAAGCGGAATTTAAAAAGGCGGCCTTGTTGGCTATCTAACTTGTTTGGTTTCATAGTAAACTTTGCAAGAAACTAAGAGCTTTGTAATAGATTTACTTGTAAAGAAAATATAGCATTTAAATAAAAGGCTCCTAGGAGCTTACCTCAGGGCGAAAATACTTTAAATCATGTTGAACTATAGAGTAGGAGATAGTGCTCTTTATACGCTAGCTACCTTACAAGCCCTTAAAAGAGAACAAAGCTTATTTGCCACGCGTGTGCCCATGCAAATCAAAGAGGCCAAAGAACTCATATTTGAAGCGCCTTGCGACAAAACTGTAGAGATAATAGAAGGCTATCGAGCTTTTAAGACTACCTCTTGCTATGCAGGCGTTGAACAAAGATGGGTAGTCATCTTCAGCCAAGCCGCCTATCAAAGAGAATGCCGTACTTTAGCTAAGCATTACCTTAAGGACAGTGAAAAAGAAGCCAAAGCCTTTATTAAGCTCATACAGCAAGAGCTTTCATGTCCAAGCAATGCTAAACGTCAATTAGATAAGTTTGTAAAAAAACTTAAATATATACAGATTATAGAATCTCAAGTTATAGCAACTCAAAAGCATACTACGTCTGGTCGGCGCAAAGCTGAGCAAAAACCTTCTATATCTAGCTATCTCCTACAAAGCATAGTAGCTTGCTTTTTACTTAACAAGTTAGCCGATCCCCCCCTGGTGATAAGGATACGAATTCGTTTGACTTGCTTTTTTAATTTTTTTATATTGTTTTTAAAGATAAAAATGCTAAAAAAGTTATTCCTAACCAAGGAAATAAAATGTATCCTATCTCTTCGGCATCTATTGAAAGCTTGCCCAATGAATTGCTGCTCCCTATCTTAGAGGCTTGCACAGTTCCTTCCTTATTTAGCGTCTGTAAAAGATGGCATCATCTGCTGGCTTCTGAAGCGATGCCTTCTCTTTATAGAAAAATAGCACGGCTTCATTTCCCAAGGGGAGATGCCACTACCCAGCAAACTCTTATGTTAGCTAAAGTTTATCAACTCAATCATGTACCTACCTCTACTGAAAAAGTTTATCTATCTTTTAAACAAGTTTTTACCTTAGCTAAATCTATTTCTCCTTTGGAATTTAAAGAGAAAACAGAAGAAAAAAGAGGCTTAACTCTGGCTAATTACTCTTCTTATCTTTTAAATATTAATCGCCTTTTACTTTGGAAAAAACTTCCTGGTGGGGAAGAATACTTGAACCAAGAAGAAATTAAGCACTTGCCACTAGAAAGAAAAGGAGAGTTACTTAGAGATTGGATTGAAGAAAATTGTAAAAATACCGCGGCTTTAAATTTATCTAGAGCAGGCTTGACTTATTTACCTTCAGAAATAGGCCAATTGTCTCAGCTGCAAGCGCTTCACTTAAATCAAAACCAACTCACCGCTCTGCCTGCAGAAATAGGGCAGCTGTCTAATCTGCTACAGCTTCACTTAAGCCAAAACCAGCTCACCAGTCTGCCTGGAGAAATAGGTCAATTGTCTCAGCTGCAATGGCTTGACTTATATCAAAACCAGCTCACCACTCTGCCTACAGAAATAGTTCAATTGTCTCAGTTGGCACGGCTTAACTTAAATCAAAACCAATTCACCAGCCTGCCTACAGAAATCGGGCAGCTGTCTCAGCTGCAAACGCTTGAATTAAATCAAAACCAGCTCACCAGCCTTCCTGCAGAAATCGAGCAGCTACCTAAGCTGCAAGCGCTTTACTTAAATCAAAACCAGCTCACGAGCCTGCCTGCAGAAATAGGTCAATTGTCTCAACTACAATGGCTTTACTTAAATCAAAACCAGCTCACCAGCTTGCCTGCAGAAATTGGGCAGCTGTCTCAACTACAATGGCTTTATTTAAATCAAAACCAGCTCACCGCTCTGCCTGCAGAAATTGGGCAGCTGTCTCAGCTACAATTGCTTTACTTAAATCAAAACCAGCTTACCAGTCTGCCTGTAGAAATCGGGCAGCTGTCTCAACTACTATGGCTTTACTTAAATCAAAACCAGTTCACCAGCTTGCCTACAGAAATCGGGCAGCTGTCTCAGCTGCAAACGTTTGAATTAAATCAAAACCAGCTCACCAGCCTGCCTGCAGGAATTGGGCAATTGTCCAAGCTGAAATGGTTTGAATTAGCGGAAAATCCTTTGAAAGATATTGCAGAAAAAATAAGGCAGTGTTTTCAATTGTAGAATGGCCATAAGTACTTTTTAAATTGGGGTGGGCTAAAATGAAATAGCAAACTTTCAGCCATCTTATCTTTAAACAAGTAATCCGCTTTCCTTCCCGCAACTAAGTAAGCTTAAGCTAACCTACACATTTATAATCACAAGAAGTTTCTCTCTTTTTCCGCAGATTGCTAGGCTGAGAGAACAGCCTTTCTTGACAGGAAGAAGCTAGGCGTATTGTATTCCATCATTCGATAGAAGAATTAAAACATTGCGCCAAAAAGAGCCGTTTTGTTTTTCTCAAATAAGGTAAAGAATCAATCTCATTCTTTTAGCCAAATCAAAATTGCCGTGTCACTTAATCGCCAAAACCTGTGGCTGCTCCTAAATGCTTGGAAGGTCTCCACCCTTTCCTTAAATCTATCTTAGATTAAAGCGCCGGTAGATTATCTGTGAGTTGTTTTTCATTGATAAGGATACGAATTCGTTTGACTTGCTTTTTTAATTTTTTTATTTTGCCTTTAAAAAATAATAATGCTGAAAAGTTATCACTCACCAAGGAAATAAAATGCATCCTATCTCATCGGTATCTATTGAAAGCTTGCCCAATGAATTGCTGCTCCCTATCTTAGAGGCTTGCGCAGTTCCCTCCTTATTTAGCGTCTGTAAAAGATGGCATCATCTACTGGCTTCTGAAGCGATGTCTTCTCTTTATAAAAAAATAGCACGGCTTCATTTCCCCAGGAAGAATGCCACTACTCAGCGAACTCTTATGTTAGCTAAAGTTTATCAACTCAATCCTGCACTTACCTCTACTGAAAAAGTTTATGAAGTTTTTAAACAAGTTTTTACCTTAGCTAGATCTATTTCTCCTTTGGAATTTAAAGAGAAAACAGAAGAAAAAAGAGACTTAACTCTGGCTAATTACTCTTCTTATCTCTTAAATATTAATCGGCTTTTACTTTGGAAAAAACTTCCTGGTGGGGAAGAATACTTGAGCCGAGAAGAAATTAAGCTCTTGCCTCTAGAAAAAAAAGGGGAGCTTTTTAGAGATTGGATTGAAGAAAATTGTAAAAACATCACGGCTCTAAATTTATCTAGAGCAGGCTTGACTTATTTACCCTCAGAAATAGGCCAATTGTCTCAGCTGCAAACGCTTGAGTTAAGAGAAAACCAGCTCACCGCTCTGCCTGTAGAAATAGGTCAATTGCCTCAGCTGCAACATCTTTACTTAAATCAAAACCAGTTCACCGCTCTGCCTGCGGAAATCGGGCAGCTGCCTCAGCTGCAATGGCTTGATTTAAGTCAAAACCAGCTCACCAGCCTGCCTGCAGGAATAGGTCAATTGTCTCAGCTGCAAGGGCTTGACTTAATCCAAAATCAGCTCACTAGCCTTCCTGCAGAAATCGGGCAGCTGTCTCAGCTGCAAGTGCTTTACTTAAATCAAAGCCAGCTCACCGCTCTGCCTGCAGGGATAGGCCAATTGTCTCAGCTGCAAGAGCTTGACTTAAGAGAAAACCAGCTCACCGCTCTGCCTGCAGAAATCGGACAGCTGTCTCAGCTGCAAAGGCTTGACTTAATCCAAAACAAGCTCACCGCTCTGCCTGCAGAAATCGGGCAGCTGTCTCAGCTGCAAACGCTTGAATTAAATCAAAACAAGCTCACCGCTCTGCCTGCAGAAATCGGGCAGCTGTCTCAACTACGAGCGCTTTACTTAAATCAAAACCAGCTCACCGCTCTGCCTGCAGAAATTGGGCAGCTGTTTCAGCTGCAATGGCTTTACTTAAATCAAAACCAGCTCACCAGTCTGCCTGCAGAAATCGCGCAGCTATTCCAGTTGCAAACGCTTGAACTAGCGGAAAATCCTTTGAAAGATATCGCCGAAAAAACAAGGCAGTGTTTTCAATTGTAAAATGATCGTAAGTGCTTTTTAAATGGGGGTGTGGACAAAAATGAATAACAAACTTTTAGCCATCTTATCTTTAAACAAGTTTCCTTCCAGCAACTAAGCAAGCTTAAACTAACCTACACATTATACCCTTTAAAAAAAGTCGAGTAGCGCGAGGGAATCACACCCTCACGCTCTCACAGTTCCGTACGTGAGCCTCTCAGCTCATACGGCTCCTATTGTCTAGTCGCAGGTATGAGGTGAGTCGGCCTGTGAAACTTCCCCACAAGCCTCTCTTAGAACGGTACAGGAACCTCTCAATTCATACCGCTCCCAATTAAGCAAACGCTCCTATCATTCCTTTATTCCAGTGTACAAATAACTCTGGGTTTTCCTTTACTATCTTTCCTATAAAGATAGTCGTTCTTGTTTTATGACCTGCAAGTTCCTTGTATTTACGCATTCCCCAAGCCACTAGTGTCTTATTGAAATGTCTGCAGAATTGGTATAGAGCTGATGGAGAATATTTCCCATAGTATGCCAACCATCCTCTGATAACTGGATTATACATTCTGGCTATATCTCCAAGTTCTAAATCTGTTCTATTTCTTATATTCCATAGAGTCAGGATGAAAATGTGGGTCAATCTCTGGCTCTAGATACAGCTTAACGACCATCTGTGCGATTCTGTCTGATACTGTGGGTATTCCCAGCTTTCTCAGCTTTCCATCACTTTTTGGTATGGCAACTATCTTTACGGGGGGCGGAAAATAGCTCCCCGACGATAGGCGATTCCAAAGTTTATACAGATTGTCTTTAAGATTCTTTTCAAATTCTTCTATAGACTCTTCGTCAACACCTGCTGCTCCTTTGTTTGCTTTTACTCTCTTGTAGGCTTCCCATACAATGGATTTAGAAATACAATACGACTTTGCTGTATTCATCGATTCCTCCTGTTTCCAGTTGTTCGATTAATCTTAAGCTAAACAATATAGTCCCCTTCGCTCCACCTCCATTACAGAGGTCTCCTCACTACTACGGGCTATTCCGCCCCTGTTCCTTGCATCGGTACTCTGGTTCTTATGGGGCTTCCATTTGAACTTCTCCCTTTTCATCAAGGCGACAGGTTCCCACGTTCCGTATAAGAGCCTGTAGTTAAGTTCACGTCACCTTTATGCCGGATGCCATCTAAGCAGTTAATATTAGGTTTCCCTTAGATTTGTCCTGGGTTAACGAAGACCCCCCAGTTTTGACATCATTCCTATGCTTTCGACACGTCATCAGTGATTCATTTGCATTCGTCTCCTTAACTCTCACCTGATATAGTCTTGCTATACCTTTTCCTTAACGCTCACCACATGGACTCTTTACCCATGCAGCTTAAGGTGGTTTGTAACCTATGCCTAAGTCATCGGTTACTAGGGGCCTTCCCTAATCTCTTATACAGCATCTTTGACCCGCCGTTGGCTTGTCAAAGTTCGTGGCGCACCTAAGTCTGCATACCTAACCTTATGAAAGTTACCTCTCTACTTAATGAGAGGAATTTTATAAAGTACGGGATTACATAAGAAGTAGCTTGAAAGCGTATTATAACGACAAGAAGTTTCTCTCTTTTTCTGCAGATTGCTATGCTGGGAGAACAACTTTTCTTGACAGTCAAGAAACTGGCGTATTGTATTTCATCATTTGGTAGAAGAATTAAAACAAGGCACCAAAAAGAGCCTTTTTTCTCAAATAAGGCAAAGAATCAATCTCATTCTTTTAGCCAAACCAAAATTGCCGCGTCACTTAGTCGCCAAAACCTGTGGCTGCTCCTAAATGCTTGGAAGGTCTCCACCCTTTCCTTAAATCTATCTTGGATTAAAGCGCCGGTAGATTATCTGTGAGTTGTTTTTCCTTGATAAGGATACGAATTCGTTTGACTTGCTTTTTTAATTTTTTTATATTGCCTTTAAAAAATAAAAATGCTGAAAAGTCATCACTACCCAGGGAAATAAAATGCATCCTATCTCTTCGGCCTCTATTGAAAGCTTGCCCAATGAATTGCTGCTCCCTATCTTAGAGGCTTGCGCAGTTCCTTCCTTATTTAGCGTCTGTAAAAGATGGCATCATCTGCTGGCTTCTGAAGCGATGCCTTCCCTTTATAAGAAAATAGCCCAGCTCCACTTCCCCAGGGAGAATGCCACTACCCAGCGAACTCTTATGTTAGCTAAAGTTTATCAACTCAATCCTGGGCTTACCTCTACCGAGAAAGTTTATCAAGTTTTTAAACAAGTTCTTACCTTAGCTAAATCTATTTCTCCTTTAGAATTTAAAGGGAAAACAGAAGAAAAAAGAGGCTTAACGCTGGCTAATTACTCTTCTTATCTCTTAAATATTAGTCGCCTTTTGCTTTGGAAAAAACTTCCTGGTGGGGAAGAATACCTGAGCCGAGAAGAAATCAAGAACTTGCCTCTAGAAAAAAAAGGAGAGCTATTTAGAGATTGGATTGAAGAAAATTGTAAAAACATCACTGCTTTAGATTTATCTAAAGTAAGCTTGACTTATTTACCCCCAGAAATATGCCAGTACACTTTTAAATTACTCCTTGCGCAATTAGACATACGATACAGTACATAAGCTTTTCATTCTTTTTTCTTCCAGGCATACCTTTCTCCAAGAAGCTATTGCCATCTTTTCTAGTTCTTTATAACCCCGGTAAACACGATTAGACCAAAAATGGCTACACAGGTAATGCATAGGTTTTCAAGGGGATTAAGCTTAAGAACTATAAGGGGGTAGAAAGAGCAGGTGAATATTGGAAGGAACTTTAAGCGTTTTACTAGTATGATAGCTAGCTCGGCCTAGGATTAGCAAAGCATGGGAAGAAGTAGGCAGCGATTGACTAATTTGCTTTAAGAAGAATTTCCACTCCTGGGCTATTTAACGCGAGTTATGGGATAAGGAAATAGTTGAAAAAGACCTTCACACGGTTTAAAAATGTTTTTCACTAAAAAAACTTAAAGCTGGAAGGTCAAAATGATTGAAAAAGATGTCCATTTATTAATCCCCATTTTTTGCGATGTAGATGATTCTTGTAAACAATTTGAGGTTGAATGGCGTAAAATATTGGCTGAAAGCCATCACTAAGCGCTAATTGAAAAGAGCAATAGAAGAAATAGAGGGTCGATATTATCATTAAGTGAAGCGATGACTATTGTCATCATGTTTCATAGAAGTGGCTATAGAACCTTTAAAGATTACTATATTCGGCAAGTTATTCCCTCTCTAAAGAAATACTTTCCTAATGTCCTTTCCTATCATAAATTCATCACTTTAATGAAAACATGCTTGTTTCCTATTTTTGTTTATTCACAGGCTTGCTTAGGAGAATGTACTGGCATTTCGCTTGTCGATTCTACTCTATTGACAGTATGTCATACTCGTCGCATCCACTCCCATAGAGTTTTTAAATAAATAGCAAAAAGAGGAAAAACCTCTACAGGGTACTTTTATGGATTCAAACTCCATCTAGTGATTAATGATAAAGGAGAAATTCTTGCTTATATGTTAACGCCAGGAAATGTGAATGATCGTATTCCTGCTCCTAATCTGTCTAAAAACATTTGTAACCATAGTCTATTAACTCACCGCCTCCCTTTCCCCCTGAAAAAAAAACCATCAATCGCTAGTCTTTCCCAATTAATCATTCCCGCCACATCTGCGCATTCCTTTAATACTGATAGCAAGCTATCTAAAGTTCCATCTTCTTGCCATTTACCTAGCCACCGATGAGTAGCAGATCTTGATCCCCAATTCGGTCCTTTAGGGAGATCACATCAACGCGAGCCGGTAATCAAAATCCAAAATAAGCTATTACAAATCTTTCTCCAGGGAATATGCGGCTTTCCCTTTAAATTTTTTGGAGGATTCTGCGGCAAAAGCGGTTGTAAGATTTTCCCTTGAGTATCTGTAAGTCCTTCAAATCTTCCTGGCATACGTCTTCTCCTTCTTAAAAAAGAAAAGTATACACCACAAATTTAAATTTTTTAATATTATCGGGATAGGTTCTGTAAGGAATTTTTTAGGTTAAAACAGGTGAGCCTAAATATCTGCTACAGCTATAGAAGGCTCTTAAACTGTCAGAGCAAATAGGCTAATATCATCATGATAACGCGGGCTGGCTACGTCAAAAGTATGATATTTAATATATCTAGATTGGTTAGCTGATTGTATGTCCTCTTCACGACGCATACTTGTATCAGATACTCTCTTTGTGAATTCTTTGCCCTTATCAATAATTTTATCTTTAAAATTTTCTAATAGGTTAGATGGCATGCTGCTTGAGATAATTTCCGTGCATTCTTCTAAAGTTAAATATTCACCAATTCCATCGGAAAAGCCAATAATGGTATCCCCCGGACTAATGGGGGTAGTGTGCACATTAATTGTGCCGCTTCCTAAGCCAAAATCAGGCCTAGAGGTAGCTAAAGAGGTATCAAAGGTTCCATTTGCTTTTTTAATGACAATCATCGTGTCTGCTAGCTCTACGCTGAGTAAATAGTAACTGGAGCCAATTTTAATAGTTTGAGCAAAACTAATAGCGGGATGATAAGAGAGGTCTTCAAAAGTACTGGAATTTTTATGGATAGGCCGCGAATCTGAAGTTAAGGTCCGCGCCAATTGTCCAAGTTGATCTGTTAAGAATTGTTGTGCCGATTCAATTGTTTTGAACTTACGCGACTCTAGAGCTTGCTCATAAGACTGGGTAAATTTTCGCAATAACTCTTGTAATACAGGTTGCATATACGGATTATTATGCCCTGCGCCATCTACCACATACCCAAAACCTAGTCTTCTATTCGAGTAGCTGAAATCCACATTTCCATCTAATCCATCCTCCCGTGAATGATAAGTCGTTTCTTTTGAAAAGAAGGAATCGCTACACATAGGCACATGCTTTTCAAAAGCATTTAAAACAGAATTTGGAACATGAGAGAAAGCGTGGATATAGTTACTATTGTAATGTAAGCATTTTCCAATGAGTTTTTGGTAAAAAAGTATCTGATTTGCAGGAGTTAACTTTTGATTGATTTCCTCGTTATGATGGCTGATGAAATTAGCTATATTATTAAGGTTAAGAGGCCCGCATCCAAACCATGCCGCTATTCTGTGGAAAATGGATGTTTGCCTTAAAGGAACAAATCGTAGTGAATTTTCATTCAAAGTCACCACATATTTTTGAGAAGAATCGTTCAAAAAATTTTCAATATGAGTGGTATCAAAGTTTATACGCATAGCTTTGTCCTACAGAGGTAAATATAAATATTTCTTTCTTTATAATTAGGAAGAAAACTTAAAGTTATACACGCACATGTATTAAGTCGTTCTGGTCCTGTTCGTCTAAATAAACTCTCCATCCATAGGCAAGACGTGCAAAGTCTTCCATTAAAAGTGCAAAACTTTGCGCATTCATTTGTTGTAATAAGCCTAAATAATTCAAATCGACATGATATTGGTTTTCATTGACGGAAAGGAAAGTTTTAATAGAGGCACGACTCCAAGGAGCTTTTCTTGCAATCCCATTCCTTACACTTTTTGGAATAAAATTATCTCCATTATAAACCCTAGTAGTTAAAAATATTTTCGAAGCCCCATCAAAAACTTTTATTCCTAGCTCATTTTCATTTAACTGGAGATGTAAGACCTGATCGTGATCTAACTTTTGAAAAATCTTTTTTAGATCCTGCTCAATTATCATAAATTTACCCAAACTTTAAAAGATTAAGAAGCAGAAAAATTTACTACTAAGCGATAGAGCTCTTTAATATATTATAATAAATAATACATCTTTATTTCAATTAAACTATACACAAATTAATTTTTTATTAAAAAAACTTTTCTTCAGCATTTTTGTTAAAACAAAGCATTCTTCTTTTTTTTCAAAACTTATTAAGTTTTCCCGTGAGATAGAGGAATCTTCTTGCCGTTTTTAAAAATAAAGCATTTAGCTACCTTAGGAGTTATCAAAGATTTACTAGATTCTTTTATAAAATTTTTGATTTTATAGAAGAAATAATCAGCAACTTGCATGCCATTATTTTATGGTATAGCCCAATCAATAGGTTCTTGTTTTTTGGTGCGCAATATGTCATTGACTTTAGAAAAATGACGGCATCCAAAGAAACCTTGTTGAGCTGCATAAGGCGAGGGATGGGCTGCCATTAAAATGTGATGCTTTTTTTCCTCATGGCTAGCAATGATATGACGACATTTCTCTTGCGCCGACTTTCCCCATAAGATAAAAATTAAATTTTCCTTGCCATTTACTAAATGTTCAATGACCGCATCGGTAAAACGTTCCCAGCCCTTTCCGTGGTGCGACAGGGGCTCCCCTTGCCGAACAGTGAGAGTAGCATTCAATAATAAAACACCTTGTTCAGCCCAATGGATTAAGCATCCATGCTTAGGTATAGGTATTTGGACATCTGCATTAAGCTCCTTAATGATATTTTGCAAAGAGGGGGGAGGACGGACACCTTCAGGAACGCTAAAAGAAAGTCCATGCGCTTGGCGGGGTCCATGATAGGGATCTTGCCCCATAATAACTACTCTGACAGACTCATACGGCGTCATGCGAAAAGCGTTAAAGACTAATTCACGTGGGGGAAAGACGTTGAAACCTTGAAATCTTTCTCGTTCTACAAATGCTTCTAATTCTTGTAAATAGGGCTTTTGTAATTCGTCTTTTAAAGCTTTTTGCCAAGACAATCCAAGTTCAAATCCTGTCATAATCTTCTCCTAATTTAAAAGAAATTAACAAACCTTTTCAAATGTCCCTAGTAAAACTTATAAAGTTTCTTTCCTCTATGCTTTTGATGCTTATCCTAAGCACTAATCTTTTTGCTAAAAAGTTTTCACGGCCCTCTATCATCTTTTTAAAAACATTGACGATAAAGGAAGAAGATCTTTATCATATGGCCTTTTAAAGGATACATATGATGAATATAGCTGAAAACAATTTAATTCGTTTTATCAATATATCAAAGAAAAAAGATGGAATTTTTGCCAACTTTAAAGTAAAAGGATTGAGAGGGGGTACCTCCTTTAGCGCTTCTATTTCTGTAGATATAAGTGCCGCTGAAGTAGACCCAACTGATCCTTTGGAAAAAATTATCGAACATTGTGCTCGTCTGGCTGTCAGAGATTTCAAAAAAACTGAAATGCAATTTGAAGGCATGACGGCAAATTAATCATTTCTTATCTGAGTGTAGCGCAGCTTGGCTAGCGCACTTGCATGGGGTGCAAGGGGTCGGAGGTTCGAATCCTCTCACTCAGATTTTTATTCCTCTTTACTAAAAATTTTTGTATTTAAAAATAATGCAAGCGCATTAAAGCTTTGTTTTTAAATTATTTCTTCCTTTAGTACGCTGTTTAAGACATTTCATAGATAGACAGCTTCGTTTAAAGATTTCTTCTTTAACTTTTACCGCAATATGCATGAGCCCAAGAGGCTTATCAAGCTATAGAAATGCTATTATCGTTGGAAAGATGAGGCTTTTTGAACCACCCTTCATAGATTTATAAGTTAAAAAAATTACGACCTTGCGTGAAGAGATTCTGCGTATAAAGATTTGATTTTCCCCTTCATGGTAAAGTAGGTAGACTTTTCAAAGCATATAAGAATGCTTATATGGGGAAGATAAAAATTAAAAATTAAGAAGGGAATAAAGAGACATGTGCTACGACTGCAAAGCAGTGTGGATAAGTAAGGGCTCTTCATATAGCCTTGCTTTATAAGCCTTTAAAACTAGCTTATGGCTACTCAAGAAAGAGCTTTGCACGTCAAAGTGATAAAAAGCTTAGTCACCTGCCCGGCCCTGAAAAATGCCTCTCTACTTAATGAAAGCGATTTTATAAAGTACAAGGCTGCATAAGGAGTAGCTGGAAAGTGTATTATTTATTTTTTCTTAAATTTTGCTACGACTTCTAATTGGTTGGTACCAGGAAAAAATAAATAAGCTTGAGCACAGATAAGTTGCCAGCCCTTTGTTAATTCTTTCCAATCGTGTTTAAAAGAGTTCCAACCACAGCTAATATAATGCAGTTCCTGAGGAAATTCATTTTCAAGCAAAGCACTAAGCAAGGAGCGATCTAAGCCCTTACGTGGAGGATCTACAATGACTACATTTGCATGATTTAATAGTTCTGTATGAGAGGAAGAGGAACCTGAAACTAAAGAAATATGAGAAAAACCTTGGTGCTGACGAGCTTTTTCAAAAGAAATTTGGGCCCAAGGGTTAATTTCACAGCATTCAATCTTCTCAGCTTTCTTTGCTAATGAAAAACCTATCACCCCCACGCCAGCGTAGTATTCAACAATTTTTTCCTTAGCTATTAGGCTACTTTTCAAATCATTTAACAACCTTTCAAATACAGCTAAATTGGCTTGGGCGAAGTTGGCTGGGTGAAAGCAAGCCTTAGCGCCCGCAAGCGTTTCCCACAGGTCTTCTTCGCCTTCTACTAACACCCATTCTTTGCCAAATATTACATTTGTTCTCTGCTGATTCCAATTAATCCATATTGAATGCCACCCATCGGGATTTAGCTCCCATAAAAGCTTGGCCGCTAAAAGCTCCTCTCTTCCACCAGAAGCATTTAAAACTAAAGAAAGCTGTACACGTCCGCTTGACCTATTAACAACACACTGGACATAACGCAATAGCCCTTCCTGAGTGATTTCATTATAAGGCTTGATTTTATAAACCTTGATCCATGTTTTTAATTTTTCAACGGCTTGGTTAATTGAAGGATGATGCACTCGGCATAAGGGTATATCTACTACTTGATGGGTTCCATTTTCATAGAGGCCGATAAGAGGGTTTTCAGCAGAGCCTCTCACTGCCAGCTTAGCACGGTAACGCCATTTCACCACTTGCTCAGAATAGTAATTAAAAGGCACGTTTTGTTCAGAAAAAAAGTTCTGAACTTCTTTCAAAAGAGGGGGATTATCGACATCTTTATTGATTGTACAACCTGAACAGATAGCAAAATGAGGACAATGGATATCTTTATAAGTATTCATAAAAAAATTTGTAAAAAGTGTAAACTAGTTGGTCCTTAGAGCTTTTTAATAGCTATTCTCCAAAATTTGATATTCAAATACCTGAAGGGAGAATTAGCTACTTGAGGAAAAAGATTATAAGTCTCTTTAGTAGATTAGAGAAAGAAGATCCATCCATTAGGTCGTTATTTTTTCTCCCCTTATGGATAAGCCACTCTTGAATGTCAAAAAGAATTCTTAGCTTGAAAAGAGCAAAAAAATTTAATTTTTGAGAAATAAAGGAAAAAAATTTTCTGTTCATAAGTAGGGTAATTTAGGTTCATGAATTTGTGTATAGGCCTGTCGATAAGCTTAAATTGTTATTAACTGGCCGCTTTTCAACACTCTATCAACAACTTATCAACAGACTTAGAACAGAAGTAAATAGATAGGGTTATCTACATTTCCACACCTTAAGAGGAAGAAGAATAAATTTATTAAGAACTATATTCTTCTTTAGTTTAACTATGCTTAAAATTATTATTTACTTTTCTTGTCTACAAGAATAATCTTGTATTCTTCGTTTTTTTTTATTATACCTTTAAGCTATGAATAATTTTTCGCCTGACTATTTTTTTGATCTTACTACCTTTGCGCATGCTAGACTTTTTAAGAGTTGTACTTTTGTATGGAATGCTTTGTCTCTTATCCCCTCTTACCTGCAAACTCTTGCGTTAGGAGAAATTGAAGTTCCTGTTCCACAGGGAACTTATTTGGTAAATCCTCATTTAATTTCTATTGGTCAAGGTACTATTATTGAACCTGGTGCTTATATTAAAGGTCCTTGTATCATTGGCCAAAATTGTAGTGTGCGTCATGGTGCCTACATTCGAGGCAACTTTATTGCTGGAAATGAATGTGTAATTGGCCATGCTACCGAGGTGAAAAATGCTATCATGTTTGATAAAGCTCAAGCTGGCCATTTTGCTTACCTTGGTGATACCATTTTGGGCTCGCGTGTAAATTTAGGTGCTGGAACAAAATGTGCTAATCTGAGATTAAATCGTCAAAATGTTTCTATCTATTTAGATGGAGACTTCATTGAAACAGACTTAAAAAAATTTGGTGCTATTATAGGCGATGATTCGCAAGTAGGTTGTAATTCTGTAACCAATCCCGGAACTTTATGGGGCAAACAGGTGATCTGTTATCCATGTGTAAATGCAGGAGGATATATAGCTTCCCATCAACTTATTCGCTCATCTCAAAAAGCGATCATTACTCCTCTTTAAAAGTCTTACTATAAAATTTATTATTAAAATTACTTAAAGCTTACTGTCTATGATTAAAAATGATCCTTTTTCTTACATTTTAGCACCCTACCAGCTCTCTTTCGAATCAAGCTTGCGTCAAGCTATCCCTCTTCTAGGTCCTAAAACAAACTTGCGTGACGTCTGTGAGTATGCCTTAATGAATGGTGGCAAGCGTTTTCGCCCCTTTTTGGTACTAGTAATTGCTAAAGCTTTGAATGCCTCAGTAGATGTATCTTTTGCAGCTCTTGCTGTTGAGTTTTTCCATACCGCTTCTTTATTGGCGGACGATTTGCCCTGTATGGATAACGATGATGTGCGAAGGGATAAGCCCAGTGCTCATAAAGTCTATGGAGAATCTCTAGCATTATTAGCTAGTTATGCTTTAATTGCTTCGGGGTATGAGTTTCTTGCTAAGAATGCAAAAGTACTAAGCTTATCGCGAGTACTTCATTCTGCCCATAGTGATAGAATTTGCCTTCTTGCTCTAGAAAATTGCTCATTTAATACAGGTCTTTTGGGGGCTACAGGAGGGCAATTTTTAGATATCTATCCTCCTGATCTAAATATAAATACCCTAAAAGAAATTATTCGGATGAAAACGGGCACTTTATTTGAGATTTCTTTTGTCTTAGGATGGTTATATGGAGGAGGAGCTTTAGATAAACTTACAGATATAAAAAAAGCTGCTTATCATTTTGGCATGGCTTTTCAAATTGCTGATGATTTTGGAGATGTCGAGCAAGATGCTCATCAAGGGAAGTTAATCAACTTGGTAGCCAAGTGTGGTAGAGAAGATGCTTTTAAAATGTTTTTAGAGGAAATAGAGGCGTTTAAAGTGATAAGCCAGCAGCTTAATCTGGATGTCCCTGAGTTAAGCACTTTATGTGACTTGCTTACTTCACAAATCAATTTGGAAAAAGTTGAATAAAGCGCGGAAAATCCCGCGCTAGTTTGTTTAGGTGAAACGTAGAGCTTTTAATCTTCCTTCAGCAAGTTTGCATAGCGCTCATGAGTCGCTTTTAGCTTAACAAGAATAGTTTTTATTTCCTCTGAAGAGATAGAAGCTTCTTTTAAAAAACCTTCCGTAAGCTTAATCGCTTTTTTGGATTCTTTTTTTAATGCTTCGGGTTCTAGGTCATTAGCGATTGACTCTAATAACAGGTCCAAGTTATTCCTTGCCATGAGCGAACTCCTATTCTCTTCATCGCTACTTAAAGGATTGATGTAGTTGCTTAGAGCTTCTCGTAGAACTGTTAATTCTTCATGCAGCTTACCTGGTAGAATTTTCATCTCTTCTTCTCTATTAAAATCTTTAAGCTTTTTTTCTTGAGCTTGATTGATAAAATCTGTTTCGGCAATTAAAACATCTGCACAAATATTATTTAACTGATCTACATTAGTTCCAATCTCATTTAGATAGTTTGCATTTTCTGAATTAAACTTGGTGGTATCAATTTTTTCCAATATCTCATTTATCTTCATTGCATGGGTTTTAACCGCTAAGGTTAAAAGATAATTTGCCTGATGAAACGAGTAATTATCTATTTCCTGTTCAGAAGAATTTAATTGGATTTCTAAATTAGATTCTTGCATCGCACCTTTAAGTTTTATAACACTAGTGCTAAGCAGTCTTAATGTCTCGGAAAACTTATCATTCCTATATTGCTCGCCAGAAATCCAATGTCCTGTTCTAATGCTCTTTATCAAGCTATTTAAACTATCCTTAATTATGTTCCATGTATGACCTTTCCATGAGGCGCCTTGCTTAGGCATGCTATTTAAGCTCCCTAGGATTTTATTCATTTCAAGGTCTTTTACTTCTTCTACTCTGTGCATAGGACTACTCATCTCTATCTCCTTAAATTAATAGATTACTAATAAAAATATATAATTACATTGTATAATAAACTATCAATTATATGATACATTTATTATTTAATGTTTTATTAAGTTTTGTTTGATATAAGCTAGTTAATTAAATAAGATAGGGATTTTAAAATAATAAAAATTAAAAAGATTTGGCAATTGGGATTAATGGCTGTGCCGCGAAATGATGTAGCCCTCCTTCTGTCTAAAGTGTAGTCTTCTATTATGCTTTGTCATCTAAGTTAGTACCGATTGGCCAGGAGGCATTTTAATTTTTGCCAGCTTATTTATAATCGCTGTTCTAAATATATAATGCTTGTCTCTGACGAGCTAGTTTCCCTGTGCGAGGAGCTTCTGCCGAGAATTTTTTGCCATGTTTTTTAAAGCGAAGACATTCCTGCTCCAGCAAGCAATCTGCTAAGATAGCAGCAGAGCTTTTTCTAAAGCTGCCTAGCTTTATCGCCTACTCCTAAGCCTTCAACAACTTTTAAAGCATCACTTCTCTTGTTTTTGTTGGGCTTGCCCGTCTTCTGGCTTTAACCTTCCTCGTCCTGAAGGCACTAAAGAGTCTATATACCTCGCCTGTAAGATAAATGGAACGAAGCTTGCTTGTAAGCAGCATCTTCATGAACATTCTTTGGTAGCTTAAAGGATCATCTCGTTAGCCACTCAATCATCCGTTTGTTGCTATCTGCTGCTGGTAATTTACTTGATAAATAATTTCATGCAGGTCTAGGTAAATAAGTAGCCCCTCGTCTAAATTCTCCATTTGCCGTTATCAGGCTGATGCATTTTCCACTCTTTCTTCGCTTTACCCTTAGAAGAATCACAGGCTACATCCTGTTGGACGCTTATGACCTAAATTCTTCCAAGCTATTGTCCAAGCTTTTTAGTGCGCCTACAGATGCAAGTATGGGCTCAGCAAGTAACAAATAGCTCAACGTCGGCAAGGCAATCTATTAAGAAGGACGCATGCGCTTGTAGATGCAAGAAAAGAGCTGACAAGCCCTCTAGGCATTTTAGGTAATAGTTAATCCATGCCATCATTTACATTTTAAGGGCAGGCTGTCAATAAACTGATTTGCGATCTTTCCCCTTATAAACCGGTTTATTTTTTAAATAGGGCTGGAAATAGATAATTTACTCGAGCAAATTGTTCGCTTTTAATACTCTTTCAATTACCTCTTTCTGCAATTGAGCATACGATACAACACATCATCCTCTTTTCGTTTAGGCTATCCTTTTCCGCAAAGCTATCGCCATCTTTTATAGCCCTTTGTAATTCTGATAGGCACCATTCAACCATTAACGGCTAAGTAAATTGCGCCACAGTTTTCAATCGGTTTAAGTTTAAGGGCTATAAGGAGACTGGAAGAAAAGGTGATGGGTAAGAGAAAGCTTAATTGCTTTGCTAATAGGATAATTGGCTCGGCCTAAAATTAGTAAGCCATGAAGAGAAGATGGTAGCGATTGACCCCTCTGCTCAAGAAGAAACCCTATTTTTTGGCTATTTAGGAATTGCAGAATCATTTCTTTGGCTCTCCCTTAACGTAGGTAAACAGCCCTAGCTACATCTATGATTGTTATACTCTCTTTACTTTAACAGCTTCTAGCCATGTTTCTTTTTTGCCATGGCGCTTAATTCCTTTATTGTAAGATAAGAGGTTACAAATATAATTCCTTCTTTTCCCAACTCTTCTATCTCTATCGATCTCTTTTTTATTTAGAGTTAGGAAAAGGCTGTTTGTAATCTCAATAATTACACCTTACGTAGTTTTTCTATACAATATTAACATTTATTTAGGACGATCGCTTCGCCAGAACTTTGGACAAGCTAGCAAACTTTAATGCAGCTGTAGCCTATAAATAAAGTATCAAGGCAGCTGAAAAAATGGCTAGGTATAGTGGCTCCGCTTTTTTGGACAAAGTTTAAGTAAGAAACTTTCCCTCAGTTTAAAATAAAAACTTAATATTAAAGAGGAAAAGTTATGTCCACAAAAAGAAAAAGACACTCGTCGGAGTTCAAAGCAAAAGTTGCATTAGAAGCATTTAAAGGGTTCAAAACCATTAACGAGCTTGCTACAGAATATTCGGTGCATCCAACTCAAATTTCTCAATGGAAAAAGCATCTCATAGAAGCTTTACCCGTACTCTTTAGCAGCATGGATAAAGTTAATAAGACAGATCAAAAGTTGGTTGACAACCTTTATCAACAGATCGGGCGTTTAAAGGTTGAGTTAGATTGGCTTAAAAAAAAACTATACTGACAAGGCTTGAAAAGCGCTCTTTAGTTGACCGTCAATCAAAAGAGATTTCAGTAGAAAGACAATGCGTACTTCTTGGGATAGAACGATCTACCTATTATTATCATCCAAGAGAAGAAAGTGAGTTCAACCTTAAAATAATGCGCTTGATAGATGAAGAATATACCAGGCATCCTTTTTATGGATCTAGAAAGATGACTATTTGTTTGCATAATCAGGGTTTAAAAGTAGGTAGAAGGCGGATTAGTGGGCTTATGAGATTAATGGGTATTGAAGCCATCTATCAAAAACCGAACTTAAGTAAACCTAATGCTGAGCATCATATATACCCCTATTTATTGAGAGGCTTGCAGATAAATAAGTGTAATCAAGTATGGAGTACGGACATAACGTACATACCAATGAAGAAGGGATTTTTATATTTAACAGCGGTGATGGATTGGTACAGTAGATATGTTCTTTCTTGGCGCCTTTCAAATACGCTAGATGTTGATTTTTGTATTGAAGCTGTAAAAGAAGCATTTTTAAAAGGTATTCCAGAGATTTTTAATACAGATCAAGGATCACAATTTACAAGCAACAGGTTTGTAGATTTTGTTAGAGGAAAAAATATTGCTTTTAGCATGGATGGAAAAGGAAGAGCAACAGATAATATATTTGTAGAGCGTTTGTGGAGGTCAGTCAAGTATGAAGATGTATATCTGAGAGATTATCAAGACGGACTTGAGGTTTATCAAGGACTTACCAGATATTTTGAGTTTTACAATAAAAACCGTCCCCATCAGTCTTTAAAATACAAGACCCCAGCGGAGGCATATGGAATAATAATTAATTAGGTGAAAATGAAAAAAGTAAGATAAGATAATAGGCGTAAAACCAACATGGTCATTGAAACTCCAAGCTACGTAAAATTCGAATTAAATTTTGGAAGAAGATGATTAATGTTGTATCGAACAAACCTTAAAAAGGTAGAGTTTCTTACTTAATTTTGCAAAAAACTGTCTAAACAACCGAAGCCACCACAAGGGGAATATGAAGAAAATAATAAAGCTACAGGCTAGAGGATCAATAGGAATTGTTAATGGATGCCTTGGTAAGCCATGAAACCTGTATTGATGGAGACGAATCAAAAGCTTTGTTTTATTTCTCAAGGTAAAATCTGTAGGCCAAAGTAAATATTTATCGATAGGATATAGCGCGAAATAGGTAAAGTCAGAGGCTGCATTATACATTCTCTTAACTTAACATTTATATGCTTTAAAAAACTATAGACGCTTGAAAAATTAAGACGGTATATCCAACCCTCTGAAAGCTGTTCCATCAGCTAAGGAGCTTTCACTTATAAAACATGCGACTGCAGAAGGTGCTTCTTAAGAACGTATTATTAAAAATTGAAGGGAAGATTTTATTTAAAAAAGGTGGAATGCAAAAAGGACTTTTGCCTACTTTGGCAAAAGTCCTAAATGAAAAGGGCCATAAGCCTTGCGGCTTAAAGATTACAATTAAACTTCCATAAGCTCTGCTAAAGATTCTTCAGCTTCGGAGGCTTTACTTGTTTTGGCGGCAATCTTATTATTAAGATGCTCTAATACTAAAGTTTCCAGTTCTTCTAGCAACTTGGTATTATTCTTAAGCTCTTCTCTAACGGCTTCTCTACCTTGCCCTAGACGCTGGCCTTTGTAGCTAAACCACGCACCCTTTTTATCTACAATATTGTATTCAGCTGCCATGTCAATAACTGTTCCGGTGCGAGAAATGCCCTCGTTGAACAGAATATCAAACTCAGCAGTTAAGAAGGGAGGGGCCATTTTATTTTTTGCTACTTTGACTCGTACGCGATTACCAATCTCTACATTTTCATTTCCTTTAATTCCTGCTGTACGACGAATATCCAAGCGTACAGAAGAATAAAATTTTAAAGCTCTTCCACCTGTGGTGGTCTCAGGGTTGCCATACATGACCCCAATCTTCTCACGAATTTGGTTAATAAAAATAGCGCAAGTGTTGCTTTTAGCTAGAGCAGATGTTAGCTTCCGTAAAGCTTGGGACATCATACGTGCTTGCAAACCTACGTGAGTATCACCGATTTCCCCCTCAAGCTCTGATTTAGGCACTAAGGCTGCTACAGAGTCGATGATAATTACATCGATAGCATTCGAACGAGCTAATGCTTCCGCAATGTTTAAAGCTTCTTCTCCGCTATCAGGTTGGGAAATTAATAGATTATCAATATTAACCCCGATCTTAGTCGCATAGCCAGGGTCTAAAGCATGCTCTGCATCAATATAAGCCGCTACACCACCATTACGTTGCGCATTAGCAACTATATGTAATGCTAAAGTAGATTTACCTGAAGATTCAGGCCCATAAATTTCCACTACGCGTCCTCTGGGAACTCCCCCAATGCCTAACGCTACATCTAAAGAAAGGGCGCCAGTTTTAATTACACTAATTTCTCGCTCGGAAGAGTGTTTGCCGAGCGACATAATGGCACCATCGCCAAATTGCTTTTTAATTTGGCTAACTGCCAAATCGAGTGCTTTTTTACGTTCTGCATCGTTAGCTTGAGCCATAATAATCTCCAATTTTAATAAAAATCCAAAGAAAGAATAATAAATTTATACGAATAGATAAAGAGAAAAAGCATGAATGCTTGGTATGAAAAAATTGATTTGCCCAAGCATTTTTTTTAAGTTTTTTACTGATTAATTAAAAGCTATTTTTTTAAGAAGAGAGCGTCTTTCAACGGTAGCTAATTTATACCTTATAAATAAGAAAAAAGCAAGGAAAAATTTAGCTATTCCTGAGGCTTCCCATTATAATAATGAATTTTTCGAATAAAACGGCCCTCTCCATCATAAAGAGTAGCTACTCCTTGGCCATTTAAAATTTCGCTTATCGGATTTTTATCCCCTTTTTTGTAATATTCACCTTTCATAATTAGGTCTCGGTCATATTCTTCGATAAGCATCAAACTTCCATCTTGATACCAAGCTGTAGCTAACCCATTGCGTTTATTATTGACTATTTCTCGCTGACTCTCGATGCTACCATTTTCATACCAGGTTTTTACATACCCATTAATTTTACCTTGATACCAATTGATTAACAATTTGGGACGCGCCTCTTTTAAGCCTTTTAAAAGGAAATACTCATATTCTTCCCCATTTTTTAAGCCATTTTCTATATGATAAAGGCGCTGAAGGCGATTGCTTTCATCAAAAATTTTTACTTTACCTTGTAAAACTCCTCCTTGAAATTGCTGTAATTCTTGCACATTTTTTTTATTAAAGATGGCTCGATATCCTTCGCCCTCGATAATTTCAGCTATAAGACTACCTTCTCTATCAAAATATTGGCCAGTAACCAATAGTCCTTGGTCAAAATGTTCCTGAGCTGCAATTTTTTTTGGCGGCCAGTAGCGTATAGCTTCACCATGGCGAGCTCCGTTGCAAAAAATGATCGTTTGTAAAAGTTGGCCATTATCAAGATAGTATTCTGCTATGCCATTCGCTTGATTCTTGTGAAAAGGAATACGTTTCCATATCCTTCCATTTGGATGATAGTAAATAGAATCTCCTTCTAACAAGCCCTTTTCATAAGTTATTTCTGTCTGAATGTTACCATTTTCATCCCACGCGCGTGCGCATCCTTCAAATTGCCAGCTTTTTTCAGCGCTAGATGTTAAGTCTGCAATCCCTCCAATAAGAGTAACTTCAAGCTTTAAAGTGCCATCTTTATACCACTCTCGGTAAAACCCATAAGCACGATTGTTGACAGCTTCTAAATATTGCCGAGGCTGTCCATTTTCATAGTAGGTAGTAATATAGGCTGGAGAGCTTCCTTGGCTATCTTTTTGATAGACTCTTAAAACTTTTTGATAAGGTTGAGCTCCTAGAAAATTTACATTTTCGTATTGATTCAAGCGCTCTTTATTGGTAATAGTCTCATTAAGCCCATTGCGATCAATTAAGTTGATGCTAATTAAAGCTGGCTGTTCATCCCTGAGGCTGGTAGGTATACATCCATGAGCTATACAGACAAGAAAGATAAGAAGTGGTAGGAATTTAAGTTGTTTCATAAAGTCTAAAGAAATTCTCTTTTTAATAGTTTTAAATCTAGGCTGAAAGCTTCATTATTTTCGGAAATATTTTTTCTATTAATTTTGAAATCTAAAATAAGAAGTTGAGGGGGATGAGAAGGAGGAGCGTAGGGTCCAATAGGGATAGCTTCAATGCGAGATAAAATTTTTTGGATATCTTCCACATCCACTTCCACAGGATGGACAAGTGTTTCGGTAGTTTCTTGAAAAAGAGGATAGGACTGTACGATCCCTTCAGTAAAGGCTAAGCTATTATTATTAGTTAAATATTCTAATCTTTTTTTTAAGGCATCATCGAAAGCAAAATTTTTGTTGTTTTCAAGTTTTTGGAGACTTTCAATTTCCGCTTCAAGGAAAACCAAGCTTTCCAAATATTTATCAATATAATGATGATCAGCTTCACGAAAGTGCTGGATAACAGCCATATTGGTGGCTTGCTTCTTTTCACGCATGATAGCTGTGTCATGGGTGCAATGAATAGTCTCTTTCAGGTGATTCAACTTTTCTAATTGTGAATAAAAATGCAGAGCCACAAAAATTAAGGGCAGCAATCCGATGAACAAACCATAAAAGAGAAGTCGCTTACGAGGAATATTTTCTAACATTTTAATTATTTTTGTTATCCTTATGAAGAAGAGGAATAAAGAGTTTTATCTTTTAAGTAAAACGATGTTCTATAGCGACCATGGCTGCTATTCCATTTTACTTCTCCTTTAGGATCTACGAAGGAATTGGGCTCAATCAATACATCATGGAATTCGCGTGCTTGCTTGGGTATCGAACTTGTAAACTCAATTTCAACTTTTACCTGATATTTTTCCTGCTTCTTATGTTGTTCTGGTCTTTTAACTAAAGCGTAATGAAAGCTCTCTATTTGAATCGGTGGTAAAGGAAGTTTTTCCCCTTTACATTTTCCTATAAGGACATCTTGTGTGCTTAACCAGGCTAAAACATCGCTTACTTTAGGAACGATCGGTAAAAGGGGAAAAATATCAGGGTTACTCTGTAAGTTTTTTTCAAGGTAATGGACTCGTTCTAAAAGATCTTTTTCAGAGAGCTCTAGAATGTCTTTAGCTTGGCTATCAGAAGCATTAAATAAAGAGTTATTTCCTTCGTAAGAGCTCTCAAAATTAGCGTAGGGCTTATTCATAACCTGTAAGAGTTCAATATAATCTTGCCTAACCTTATCGAGATGATAAGCAAGATAAGATTGAGTAAATATATATAAAGCTAAAGCTAAAGCGATACATAAGCCTGCATAGGCATATAAAGATTTAGTCAATCTTTTCCAAGGATGAGGATAGGAAAATTCCTGTTTACGAAAATTAATTTTGTCTTTTAGAAGAGGAAGACCCGCTAAAGCTATGCCTAAGGGCGCTGCAAATTCTTGCATTTTATCCACAGTTAATTGAGGGAAAATCTCGGGTTGGGGAAAAATTTGTTGCATTCTTAAATCTGAAGCTAAAGAGGCTCTTAAGTTGGGAATTAAAGAAGTGGAACCGGTAATTAATAATTCTTTAACTTCCTGTCCCCTGGCTTGTTTGGAGAGAGAAAAAACTACACGTTTAATTTCTAGACGCAAACTTTCCCAAGCTTGGTAAGCAGGAACGGCTTGATTGGCGCCCAGTAAGTTACCGTGAGGGTCAGCAAAATTAATCGAACCATCTTCTTCTTCTATCAAGGCTTCTTTAAATGTTTGTACGCCTCCTAAAATGGACTGAGCAGCTATAAGCTTGGAATCTTGTATAAGTACGGCTGTAGATTGCTGAGTACCAAGATGTATGATACAATAAGGGTTAGGCGAAGGCACGCAGGTTATAGCAAAATTGTATAAAGCAGCGGGTAAAGCGGTAATAACCTCGGGTTCTATTCGAAGCGGGGAACAGCGTTGTAGATGTTTTTGGATGTAGTCTTTACGGGCTGCTAAAACAGTTAATAAAGACCCCTCTTCTGAATGGCCAATCTTAAGATAATCTAAGACAGCATGATCTGAAGGATAGGGTAGCAGAGGTTCGGCTTGAAAAGCTAATACTTGTTCTATATCTTTTTCTTTTTTTAATTTTATTTCGAGGTGGCGTATAAGCACTTCGGGGGTATCTAACGCTGTGATTACTAAATCTTTCTGAAGGCTTTTTTGCAAATCAGGGTGCTCTTCATAAATGTAAAGCGGATTTACATTATCAAACTCTCCTGTTATTTCAAAAAGCTTGCTAAAAGTGGGCTTTCCTTTATTGTAGGTTAGTTGAATGCCCCTCAAAACGGTTTTTTCTAGCTCCAGGCCTAATGTGATAGAAGCCTCTGGCTTATCCAACATGCGCTTTTTCCTAAGCTTAAAATATTCCCAAATAAAGGTCCTATTATAGGTTAAAGTTCTTAGACAGAAAAGACTTTTTTTTATATATTAGAGTCCTAATAATTTACTACCCCTTATTTTTTATGTGGCTTATTCCTATCGTTGATCTGCTTTTTCAAATCTATATGCTGATGCTTTTTGGCAGAATTATTTCTTCTTGGGCACCGCAACTCATGCAATATAGATTTATGCAATTTATAGCTTTCTATACAGATCCTTATCTTAATCTTTTTCGAAAAATTATTCCTCCTTTCGGAATGGTGGATATTAGCCCCATTCTTGCTTTTTTTAGCCTAAATCTTCTTAAAGATTTAATTATTTTTTTAATTCGATGAAAAATAGAACATCATTTCTCCAGGTGCCTTTTCAGCTAGGGGCTATTCAGCTTCCTAATAATATCTTCTATGCACCTTTGGCGGGATGCTCTGATTATCCTTTTCGTCAAATGTCAGCTAATTATCATCCGGGATTGATATATTGTGAAATGGTCAAAATGGATGCCCTGGTGCGCTTTGACCAAGGAACCTTTCATATTTTGGATTATGCTCGCCGAATGCATCCTATTGGAGGGCAAATCTGTGGAAGTAAACCAGAAATTGCCGGCCAGGCTGCAAAAATTATTGAAGATTTAGGTTTTGATGTTGTCGACTTAAATTGTGGCTGTCCTGTCGATAAGGTGACTAAGGATGGAAGTGGATCTGGAATGATGAAAAATCCTGCCTTGATTGGAGAGGTTTTAGAAAAAATGGTGGCGGCTGTTAAGATTCCGGTGACTGTCAAGATACGAGCTGGATGGGATGAAAATCTTATCAATGCTCCTTTGATCACACAAATAGCAGAGCAAGCCGGTGCAAAAGCTATATGTATTCATGGCCGTACACGCCAACAGGGTTATCGAGGAGCGGCCAATTGGGATTGGATTAAGGCATGCAAAGAGGTTGCAAAATCGATCAAAATTATTGGCAATGGAGATCTATTTGATGCCTTGGCTGCAGAGAAAATGTTTGAGCATACCGGCTGCGACGCCATCCTTGTCTCCCGTGGAACTTTAGGCCAACCTTGGATCGTAGAAGATATCATTAGAAAGCTTCAAGGGGAAGAGCCTAGGAGTCGTACTTTAGAAGACTGCCGACAGGCCTTGCTTGAGCATTTCAATTATACGATTAATTATCAACAGACACGCCGTGCTGTGGTAGACATGCGTCGAGTAGGGTGTTGGTATCTAAAAAAATCTGCTGGAACACGAGCTTTTAGGGAACAAATAAGTAGAGCCGAATCAATAGAGCAGGTACAAGATTTGATTTTAAACTTCCCTCTAGGGGAAATGAATGAAAATGAAATTAATGATCAATCAGAAGGTGAGATATCTTGTTAAAAAAATTGGCAATCTTATGAAGATATTATTTAAACTTAAAGACATTCAGCCCACAGAAAGGGGCGGGTTGTCAGCAGCGTCCTCTATGATAACCTCTTAAATTATAAAAAATGAACATATTGAATCCTTTCCACGAGCTATTAGAATTACATGTTTTAGTCTCGGGACACGTGCAAGGTGTCGGTTTTCGATCAACTACCCTTCATTATGCCTCTCAACTGGGACTTACAGGCACCGTGCGTAATCTTAAAGATGGAAGAGTAGAAATTATAGCACAAGGTCCTAAGGAAAAATTAGAAAAATTGCTTTCTCTCCTTCAAGCATACTTTGGAAGTAGCTATATAGCATGCTTAGAAGTTAATTATAGCCAGCCTTCTACCTCTTATTCGCAATTTCAAATTATCTCCTGAGAAGTTGCCCTGAGGCTTATTCTCTCCTTAACCTAGTCCTAAATATTGAGTTATAAATTGCAGCTTGCGAAGGTGTAGGTAACTATTCTTAATCCGTTGATAACCTCTAGTTTTTGTTTATTCATGCTAAAGTTCTCTCTATTCTCCAGCTTTGAGGAAAAACATTAGATTCCTTCTGTTAAGAAATACACACGGCATTCCAGCTTTCATAGAGAAGCCTGTCTCCTACCTAGCGTTTTTTTTCTTCAGCTTCCTTACCCTAATTTTAGCCCGTGGCTTTTATCTCTTCTTGATAGCCTTGATCTACCCATACTTTTTCTAAGCATTTGCATTGATTGCTATTAAAAAGTCTTCTTAAGTCTTCTTTATCAGAGAGGCTGGCTGCTGTTAGATGGCAACCTATTAAAAAACCTTTAAATATTTACTGAAAATTGTCTTTCTCTTCCTCTAATTTTTTCCCTCCCTCCATCTTAGCCTTTTAGACTGCCATGGCTTGCATTTTTCATGCTCTGACTATCCCTTAAGTCTGCTGGCGGCCCTTCTTTTTTTCCATTGACATTCTTTTCTTCTTGCATGGGTATGTATCCATCTTTTCAAATTTCCCGGTAAGCTTCCGTCTAGGGAAATCATTAAACATACCTTTCCCGGGAGGAAAGTCATGAGGAAGCTATCTTTATTAGCATCCTGGATGATTTACCTAAAGAATAGCAACTAATATGCCTTGTTTGGAAGGGGCATAAAGTCTTCTTCCATAGAAAACAGAAAAAAATATGCTTGATTCCTTCCCATTCTTGGTCGTTCAAATCTTCAGGATAGCTAAGCATTATGCTTCTTCTGCAGTTAAATTTGCTTTTATTTTATCAAAAAAAGGGGCGGGCGCTTTCTTATAGGCGTCTTGATCAGCTCTCTCTTGCGGGCATATACTTAAAAGCTGTTTTCAAGGAAAGAGAAGCCTTCAAAGGCTAATTTTTTTAAAGGAGGGAATAAACGAAGTTTTTTAAACAAAATTATTAAGAGTTTTTTCTATAGGGGTGGCTTTGTTTAGGCTTTTCTCCAGCAAAAAATTTAATATTTATATAAAAAATTATCAAATTTTTATTACCAAAAAGCTTGGAGAGAAAGCTAAAGGTGGGTAAATTATTCCTATAAGATAGCGTACTCTAGAGGCCAATATGCCAATAGGAGACAAGGCTAACGCTAATGATAGATCTAACGCATATAAGGTAAGTTTTTTAATATTTGCAGCTTCATTCAACACATCCTGTCGCTTTATAGGCTTTCTTTTCCAAATCTTCCCTAAACATTTTGTAATAAGATAGAGACTTAAGCTAGCCACAGTGGCAACTAAGCTTGCAACAGCTCCAACTTTTCTCCCTACTTTAAATAAAGCTGTGATTGGGGAACTGATTAATTGAATAAAGCAGTAAACTCTCCCTTTCCAGTTAGCCTGCTTGTAAACGCTGGGTACATTTTGTCCAAAATCCTCTCTAAAAGGCTTTAAGACCTGGTAGCTTAATAAAAATTCATTCTCTAAGTCCATTAATAAGCCCTTCGCATTTTGTTTATTTAAAATTAGATGTCTTGTAATTAATTAGATTTAAATTTTCCTTAAAATAACTACCTAGGTAATTTAAGCCTTTGAGCCATGCACTTACGCTTTTTGGCATACAGGGCTAATAACTCGTTTCCTCAAGCAAAGCTATCTTAGAATCTTACCACTTAATCGAATGATTGTTAAGGCCCCTTTAAATTTAGATACTTACTCCAGTTTTATTTGTTTTTTTATTTATTGCAAGGGAAAATTCTTTAGCTTTGTTCTTTATAAGCAACTCATTCTGAAACTTTTCAGGTCTTTTTCTGGTAGCTGCACCGCATCTTAAGAAATTATCAACCTTCTAAAAGTGTTGTATGGAGCTAGAAAAGCTAACAAGCGTAAGGATCCTCAACGTGCATTAAACCCCGCTCTTCAAATAAACCTTTTTTTGAAGCTCATCCTTTTAATTCCTATTTCCTTAACTTTCTATGATATATAGAAAAGGGATGCCTTTTATTAATTATAGAAAGCTTGGCTTAAGTGGATAAGCATTGTATCCATTAACGATTTTAAGAGAGCATTTTAGAAATGTCTTTTTTTCTTTAAACATTTCTAAAATGCATATAGAAAGGGAATAAGGAGATTCTCAAGGATTTTAATTAGCAATACTAGAATTTTTTTCTTGAGAAGATTCTTCCCCTGTAGCGGTCGGGGATAAACCGTGGCATCCCGATTTAGCATAACATCCACAATGCTTATCTTGAGTGCAAGTACACTGTGAGCACTCGCAGTTATTTATAGCTGGAGCAGCAGTAAGAAAACTAGCTGCTAAAAAAGAAGCACCTAAGAAACTTAGTAAAATTTTCATGTTTTTTTCCTTTTTTAAATTATTAATTAATTCTAATTATTATTTTTAACGACTCTAAAGACTCTAATTTTCCCCCAGATCAATCACTGCCCTGCTCCCCATTCATTTTGATTGCGGAAAGGCTCGCGTGATAATGAAGATGTTTCCTCCCTTCTTATGCTATCTCGAATTACTTTATGCTTAAAATTCAATCAAATCGTTTAATCAATATTCTAATCTCTTCAATTTTCTTTTTTTGCTCTTCTTGATTTTGAGAAAGGCAGGCTTCGGTCACGCAGGAGGATAGATGGTTATCCAAGATCCGCCTTTCAATGCTTTTTATAGCTGAACGGATAGCTCTAAGCTGAGTTAAAATTTCCGGGCAATACCTTTCCTCTTTAATCATCTTTTTTATCCCTTCTAACTGCCCGCTTATTCTATTTAAATGCGAGAGTTGATCATGATAAGAGGGGGGCTTGGCTTGTGTATGTTCACCCTTTAAATTTTTCATAAATACTTTTTGTGTTATAAAGATATACCCTACCCCCCTAAGGTATCAAAGTAATCAAATCCATGTCAACAAGAATGAATTTTTTCATCAACTCTCTCTTCAATTTTCTTTTAGCCAGACGTTTTTTAATCCAACTATTTCTACCATTTAAAAGAGCTTAAACTAAAAAAAGTTATGCTTGCCTACCGAAAGCTTAATGAGCTTAGTGCATCTTATTAATTAATATGTCTGAAAATATCTACTGCTAGATTGAGTTATAGGCAAGGTTTTTTGGACAGCATATAGGGTGGGGGGATACCTAAGATGATTGGCAGAAATTTCTTATATAAAAGTAATGTGTATAAATGTTTATTTGTATCTCTTCATAATTTTTACTTGTTCTCTAGAGGAAAATAGAGAGTGAACACTGTTCCTCTTTTAGGGCGATTATGAACCTCAATTTTTGCTTGATGAAGATCCGCGATTGTTTTTACTACGGCTAGCCCCAAACCCATTCCATTAGATGGCGTGCCAGGAATTCGATAAAATTTTTCAAAAAGCCGAGGAATAAAATTAAGAGGAATGCCTGGCCCTTCATCCGCGACAGAAAGAAGAACAAATTTTTCCATTTTATGAGAAGAAATTAAAATTTCTTTACCTGGCAGAGAGTAAGCAGCAGCATTAATTAATAAGTTACAAAGAAGAAGTTCTATCAAAGAAAAATCATAATAAATAGGAGGGATATCTTTATCGACTTCAACTTTTATGATATGTTTTTCAAGGTTTTTTTGTAAGCTTGCTAGGCTCGCTTCAATCACTTCAGAGAGGCTTAGTAATTTTTTGGAGACTTTGAGAAAGCCTGTGCTTAATTGAGACATAGTCACTATATTCTCTACCATGCGATTTAAATAATTAGAAGATTCTTCAATCTGTTGAATCTTATGCGAACGAAGCTCTGCATTCTTGGCAAGTTCCGCACTTTTTAGTTCACGTGCTGCTCCCCTGATTGAATGTAGGGGTGTCTTAAACTCCAAAGAAAGAGAGCTTAGAATGTTATGTTGAATTTTTTCAATCTGTTTAAGATATTCATTTTTTCGTAACTTTTCTTCTTTAAAGGTTCTTTCCACATAATGAGCTACCTGTTGGCAAATTGTTTGAAGAAGAGTTATTTCTTCTTGTTGTATCACTTTAGGGAAGTTAGGTCGAAAAGCTAGAATGCCTACTGTTTCTTTAAATCCTTTTAAGGGTAGGTAAAGATTGTTAACGGATGATAATGTATCTGTAGACCATCCTGCCATTTTTGTGTTTTCAAATACCCAGGTAGCCACCGCTTTCTCTTTTTCATCTTTTAGCAAATCGGTCTCGACATGGATCATAAGACCATCATCAACTTTTTTCAGAAAAATTTCGGCTCTTCCGTTTAGCAGATTATTTAGGCGAGCACAGATAGATAAAAATAATTCTTTATTAAAAGAAGTGGTAGCTAGTTCCTTTACAATTTCATAAAGTACTTGTGATTTTTCTTCTCGATGCCTAAGCAGTTGCTCGCGTTTTTTAATGCGGTCAGTAAGGATGCTTAAAACGCAAGTAGCTGTTGCAAAAGATAAAAACAAACCTATTTCCATTTCTCCAAAATAAGCTGAATTAAAAGAAGGTAAAAAAAGCAAGGACCAAATCAAAGAAAAAATTGTGGCCGATAAAACAAGCGGACCTTTTCCTAGGAATAGGCTAAAGCCTAAAAAGAAAAAAAAGAAAATAAATCCTACCATTTGGTAGCTTAGATATAAGGAGCCTACTCCCCCTAGCATAGCTATAAGTAGGGTAAAAAAAAGGGCCCATCCATAATCTTTATAGGTGCTTGTAAATTCTACTTTAGCCCAGGGAGATGCATTTAGGGGAACAGAGGCATCATGATGGATTACATGTACATCGATACCGCTAGCCTCTTGATTGAGGATATCAAGAAGATTACTCATTCCCATCAGTTTTTTAAACAAGGTATTTTGTGGACGACCAATAATAATTTGAGTAACGTTTTTTTGTTTGGCCATCCTTTTTAAGGCTATTCCTATAGAAGTATCTGCAGTCGTGATAACTTCTGCTCCGAGTTCTCTAGCGAGAGAGAGATTTTTCGCTAGCTGTTTCTGATCCTTTTCACTTAGCTTCTTCCCATTATCGACATGCAAAGCAATCCAAGGAGCGTCTAGGGTAAAGGCATAACGGCGTGCAAGGCGAATTAAGCGCTGAGAATGAGGGCTGGGGCTAATCGCTACCATTAGGCGTTCAGAAGGTTTCCATAAGCTAGATCTTTCAGCACTAGGCAGTAATCCATGCAGATCATGATCCACTTTTTCTGCTGTTAGCCGCAGCGCTATTTCTCTTAAAGCCGTTAATCGATCAACTTGGAAAAAATTTTTTGCAGCAATTTCAGATTGAGGCCCTATATAAACTTTCCCTTCTTTAAGGCGCCTTAAAAGCCCTGTAGGAGTGATATCCACTAACTCGATTTGAGAAGCCCTTTCTATAAGGCTATCAGGAACAGTTTCACGGATTACAATGCCTGTAATTTCTTCCACTACATCCTTACGGCTTTCAATATGTTGAACATTTAAGGTGGTGTAAACATCGATTCCTGCTTCAAGGATCTCTATTACATCCTGCCATCGTTTCGTATGGCGCGACCCAGGAACATTGGTATGCGCTAGTTCATCTATAAGAACGATATGAGGCTTGCGTTTGATAATGGTATCTATATCAAGCTCTGTGAAAATGTTTCCCCTATAGCTAATGGATTTTTCAGGGATACTTTCCAAACCATCCGTAAGAGCAGCGGTCTCTTTTCGTCCATGGGTGTTAATGACACCTATGACAATATCTACTCCTTCTAAGCGACGCTGTTGACCGTCCTCTAGCATTGCATAAGTTTTACCTACACCAGCAGCCATCCCAAAAAAAATTTTAAGTTTTCCTCCTTTACTTTTTTCTTCTTCCCGGTTAATCAACTGAAGTAAAGCTTCTGGATCTGGGCGATCTTCTTCAACCATAAGATGCTTGCCTTTTTTTTACCTTCTATAACTTTAATTTGAGTTTATCACAAACCAATTGTCTTTCCTTCCTCTTTTTAATTTCTAGGCTTACTATGCTGTCTCATTAAGGGAGGCAATACACAATTTTATTAACTTAATATAAGAAAAAGCTTTTTATTATTTTTCTTTTCCCTTGAAATAGGGCCTGCCTTACTTTTCTTTGAAGCCAAAATATGGCTCGGCCAACTTACCATCCTATTGTTCGTAAATTAGGGATAAATTTAATAAATTTTTAACTTATGGATGAATGGTAAGCTTGGTTAATTAAAAATTCAACCATTCGAGGCTAGGTCTCCAAGGCAGCTAGATGCTTGAAAAACATAGCAAGCCCTTTGCCTCTACCAATAGGTTCTGCTTATTCATTTTCCTTTAACCTATGATCAATCATTAGTTCCCTATCTTTCCCTACTAAAAAAATCACCATTGGTAAATGTTGTCGATTTAACATTCCAGCAAGCTAAAGCAAGGCTTGCATTGTATTATCTAGCCAGCCATCTTCTTACCTTCTGACTAATCTTGATAAACCCTTGAACTAGAGTCGCATTATTGTTGTGTAGGCAACATCCTACATAGGTGAGCCTGTAGCGAAGCATTCAAAAAATGCTAGGGGCAGAATTTTCTAAAAACAGCATGCCGATAATCTTTACATCCTTTTCAGGTTTTTTTAGGAAGGAATGATTTTAGAATCAATTATTGTGCTTCTGGTGAATCCTCAAGTTTTCCCTCTTGCACCTTTTCCTTTTTTACAATAAAAAATGATTGGATAGGGCTAACATGAAACGTTTATGACTACTGGAGTAGATATGTATAGTACAAAAAATGGAAATGCTTCTCCTTAAGAAGCTATGTTGAGCTTTTTTTGCAAGAAGCGAGCAGATGAGGTAAGCAGACGCGCTAAAAGAAGTTTGTGGTGAATCTTTAAATTGAAAACGAGTAAGGCTCACATGCTTTTGCTAACTTCCTTCAAAATTTTGCTTGGCTTAAATACTTTAACTTACGCTAGCTGGCACCAGTCATTTTAAAGAATAGCCTGGTAGTTTAATGTCTAAAAAACTTCCTGAAAGTTATGTAGCAAGGCTATTTTACCTTAAGGTTATTTTTTGATTTAAATGAAGGGGATACGAAAAAGAATGGCTAAAGGAAAGTAGCCCTTATGAAAGTAAATTTTTATTTTCAATTGTGTTGGATATTAAAATTCAGCTATACATTTATTTTTTAAACATTAAGTTAACTTATATTTTGATCCAAGGAAGCAATATGTTTGCATTTTCATTTAATCCTATAGCTACTCATACCAACTTAGAAGGTACTTTCACTTTTTTTGAAAAAGCCGGGAGCGAAAAAATTTATGCCGAAGTTCCTAAACAAGAAGGTCTTTTTCCTGTAAGCATATCGCCAAAAGTCAGGACCGAGGCATTAACTTATTTATCTTCCGCTGCTAAAATAAAACGATTATTACAAGGTTTCTTTGTGCAGCCTACATATCAAGCAGAAGAAAATGCGGTAATCCTTGAGCCGTCCTCTCCTAAGATTGAGACTTGGAAACGTAAAGCGATGCTAAGATTGCCTCCTGACGCCATCTCTATTTGTCGAGCAGACGGGAAAATCAGCTATGCGATTGGCGATACGGTTACAACATGGGATTGGGCAACGGATACTTATGAAGTCTTTGGAGTAAAAAATGCTGCGTGCATTACAGCTTTAGCAGAAAGAAGCGATGGCTCGCTGATCTTAGGAGATGAAAAAGGACAGCTACATGTGTCAGGAAAAATAATTGATACGAGAGTTCATCAATCTGTTACTGAAATTCTTTATTTTCATGATGCCTGGGCGCTTATAAAATACGAAAAAATTTCGGAAAAAGAAAGAAGGGAGACAGAGATAAAAAAGCTTAATTTTCTTACAGGCGGAGTAGAGGAAGTGGCGCCGCAGACACAGATTCTAGCTTTGGGTGATGGCTCCCTTATTATTTTAGATAAAACCAATGGTAGTGTTTGCTGGGAGCAATTCGATCAAACACAAAGAAAATTTATTGACATACCTAGCCGGGATAAGAAAGAGAAAATTTTTGCTATCCGCTTAGCTTCGAAGACGAAAGTTTTGCTTCTCCAGGAAGACAATAAAGAGTTGCTTACAAGGTATGATATAGAAACTCAAGCTGAACAAACATGGAAAAATGACCAGCTATGGATTGATTGTTTGCGTAATTGCCCTTATGTTTGTCTAGATGGCCAAACAATTGCTGTTGGCGCATCTGTGGGAAGAAATGCACTAATAAAATTCTATTATAGAAAGGGCCTTGAAAAAGAGCCTACGAATGCGCATAGAGCTGGCTTTTGGGGTGTCAATGCTATGATAACACTTTCAAATGGCTCTATAATGTATGGAACATATACTACCCCTTCAGGAATACATGTGGTAAATAGAGAGGGAAAAATCATTTTTACAGCAACCTTAGAAGGTGACCCTAAGATTAATTCGTTAACAGAATTATCCGATGGTTCTGTGGCTGTTAGATGCCAAGATTCTATGCTAATTTTTCAGCCTCACTTTAAAAATAAATCTATTCCTGCCGACAATGAATTGAAACATACAACCTATTTAGCGAGCTTAGAGGCAGCCTTTAAGCAGGCAAATTTTTATAAAGCACGCCGTTATTATGAGAAAGCTAAAAAAATAAAACCAAGCAGCAATGCCCATAGCCTTATTTCTCTTCTTCATCTTAAAAAATCTCTAAATAAAAAGCTTTATAGACAGATTCTCCTTGCTACCTTATACGGTCAAAAAAATAAAGAGGTAAAAGATATTCATTTAGATCAAGAAGTTTCCACATGGAAAAATAAAACATGTAAAAAGAGGTTGTTTATAGGAGAAGGAACTTTTACCTTTACTGAAGCTTTTATCAAGAAACATGAGGAGACTCACCCCCTTTTGGCTTCCTCCATTGTTGCTACAGAGCTGGCTGTCCCTTCTGAAAAGAAAGAAGAAGTCATGCAGAGAGTCTCCCATCTAAGAGAACGAGGCGTAACAGTATTGTTTGGCGTTGATGGACAATTCCTTCATAATCATTTCAAAGAAAAAAGATTTAAACGTATTCATTGGAATTGCCCCTTTACTGGAAAAGGAGTTAATCAAAATATT
The DNA here is from genome assembly GCF_000648235.2 of Neochlamydia sp. S13. Taxonomy (NCBI): domain Bacteria; kingdom Pseudomonadati; phylum Chlamydiota; class Chlamydiia; order Parachlamydiales; family Parachlamydiaceae; genus Neochlamydia; species Neochlamydia sp. S13. The sequence goes on from NZ_AP017977.1 coordinate 2,366,794, forward strand.
TTTAAAGCAGCAATTCCTAAGTTTTTCTTATCTTGCACTCATTTACAGCTAGAGGGAGATCGAGTACATATGACTTTAATGCAAGAAGAAGACGATCCATGGAGAGATATAAATTGGAAATCTAGGCAAATACAAAACCCTATCGTCTTGGGTGCTACCTCGGCAGGCTATCGCCTTATAAGAAAGCGTTTGTTTGGACCCAACCGTTATCCAGGCTATCAGCATGCTGAGACAAGTGGAAAAGATCACTCAACTGGAAGATATCGAGAATTTGTTTTTGAAAAGTCATCCCAGCTTTCTGTAAAAGAGGAATCTGAATTTTTAGCTTGTATTAGATCTTTAGAGAATGAATTTTCAAAAAATGTAACTCTTTTAAAAGACGTGTATGCTCAATATGTGTCAAGTATAAAAGAATCTTTTGAAAAAAGAAAGATAGGCTTGAGGGGTTGCCTCAAAAAAAAATCAAACCCTGCTGAAGTTGATTTTTCCGATAAAGTAAAAGAGTTAGAAAAGGGATTATATTTAATCCTACAACAAGAGGAAAAAAAATTTGAGGATAAAGTGAAGATTTCAAATTTTAATTTCTCGACCATAGAAAGAAGGAATTCACAAGATATCCAAGCTGCATGGATGAAGTACGTACAGGAGCTAGAAAGGGATGCTTTAGATAATATGAAAGCCATAGGTAGAAAATATTTACGTTATGCAGAAGATTTAGAGATCGATTATATTTCTATTTATGCTAATTTATCCGATTATTCACAAGAAAAGGTAAATAAGTCGAAAAAATATTTTATAGATTTGTGTGAAAACCCAAAAGTACGCTCGTCAATTGATAAAGATGATAAAACCTCTACTAATTTTATAGCTAAATTAGAAACTCTCAATAAAACGTTATCGGATCAAGGAGGCGAACTGAAAGTAAAAACTTTAAAGATTATAAAAGATTTAAAAATTCTTTCTTTAGCTTATATAAATGCTTTGATGGATCCTAATAAGAAAGAATTTGCAATTAAAATATTTCAAGGAATAGATAAAAAAAGTGGTCAATCTGGGTCATCTGATGGGATAAACTTTGACTTACAGAATTGTTATTATGAATGTAGTAGTGATGAGGATTCTTCTGATTGTTATGACTCTGACTAAGCCTTTAATCTAGCTAAATTAAAGGTTTCAAGAGAGCATGCTTACCTGAAGATACTTAAGGCTTGGATTATGTTCTAGAGTAACAAAACTGAATAAATGCTCTTTCTTCTCTTCTTTTTACCTTACTCTAAGGCGAAAAAAAGATTTCTTAGCCAACAGCTTGTAAGTAAGGGAAGAAAAATCGAAGCTTTTTTTAATACTATAGCTGGAATAAGAGAGATTCTCCGAATTAATTTATTGAGCTATTCTTCTTACCATGGGTGATATCATAGCTAAGGAGAAAGACGCTTGGCTGGTGTTTGGCAATGCCTCATAATCCTTATCTAATCTGCGGTATTTGATAAACTACGCTTTAAAAAAACTAAGTCTGCATACCTAGCCCTCTGAAAGTTGCCTCTCTACTTAATGAGAGGAATTTTATGAAGTACGGGATTACATAAGAAGTAGCTTGAAAGCGTAACCCAGCAAATGTCCTTTCTATTCTCTACCTTTTTGTTTAGATCTTTTAATGGCTGTTAAATCAATATCCTATAAAGCTGCTTCTGATTCCATCTCTTCCCCGCTATATCCTGTACGGGCAAATATTTTTTTGGCCATACAACTTTTTCAGTGAAAAAATAAAACAGCGCATTTAGCTCATTTCTGTCATTGCAAACCATGCTGCATACTATAGCTGCATTAATAGTTGATCCACCAATAGGCGTCTTTTCCTACCTTTAACTTTCATACCCTCTCCGTATCAGCAGAGCCCTTTTTTCAATAGTTTTGACACTTTGGCTATCGACTATAGCTACACTTAAGTTCTATTAATCTACCCGCCCTTTGGCAAAGCGAATGTCTTAAATAAGTGTTAATTTGTTCGAATAAATGGCTCTGTTTTCATCAATAAATTAAAGGATAAACTGATTTCCAAGATGGAAGATCATAAGGAAGATCTGTCCATTAGCAACTTGTCTTCAAGATGTAAAATGTTGGCATTGAGTATCTTTTGTTTAGGGCGCTTAAGTGGCCTACCAGCTTTTTTTATACAATATATTCAAGAACTTGTCATTCTCGATCATTTAAGATACTAGGATAAACTTTTTTGTCATATAGGCTTCAGCTAAACAGCCTATATTTTAGCTTATTTTAATACCTAAGAGGAGCCTTTAATTATGTAAGTTTTTATTTTTATTGATAATTAATTTTTATTTCTTGACTTTAAAATATTATAAAGATATAAGAAGGGAGAGTTTTTTATATTAAATTTGAATAATTAAGTTACATAAATGCAAATTAATAATTTATCTTATTTCCCCCCTACTCTGCTAAATCCTTCTTATTCTTTTTCCTCACCCATTTTGCGCTTACCCGAAGAGCTTCTTACTCTTATTTTTTCTTATCTTTCTGTGAAAGATTTAGTCCATGCAGGCATGGTATGTCGCCAATGGAATAGGATAAAAGAAGACCCTATTCTTTGGACCTCGCTTTATCGTTATGATTTTCCATTTTTTACTTCACCTAATTCGTCATATACTAGGGCTATGTATATTAATAGCTTTGTAACTCAAAATAACTTAAAAGCAGGAAAGATTCAAAAAGAAATTGAGCTACCACCGTATGTGGGAGGGAAAACATTCTTTGATTTTTCTGATAGTGCTGGCTTTCTATTAGTAGAAGTTGCTGACAAAACGCGTCTATGGAATTTAGCCCACGGCCGGTTTCAGGATTCTCCTACTCAGCTTAAGGGTGACATTTGCTCTTTGTTTTCGCCCGATGGAAGCCTACTAGCGACAGCCTCTTCGGATGGTACTGTTCATCTTTGGAATATCATTACCTCTGCACTTGTCCACAATCTTAAAGGACATACAGGCATGGTGATCCATGCAGTTTTTTCCGAGGATGGAAAGATGCTTGCCATCCTTTCGGATGATAGATTAGTGCACCTTTGGAAAATCTCTACAGGAGAATGCTTACATATCTTTTCCCATAATGAAGAGATCATTCATGCGATTTTTTCACCTGATGGAAGAACTCTTACGGTAGAAGATGATAATAATAAATTACATCTTTGGGACATTGCCAAGGGTCAACCTATCCATGTTTTAAATTATGAGGGAGAAATTTATGAAAATGTTTTTTCTCCTCATGGAGAGTTACTCGCTACCATCTTTGAAGAAAAAACTGTACGTGTTTGTAAAGTGCCTACTGGTGAGCTTCTCTATACATTAAACCATGAAGGAGACTTATGGGATTGCTGCTTTTCACCCGATGGAAATTTACTAGCAACGGCTTCACAAGATCATACCGTGCGCCTTTGGGAGGCTGTGAGTGGCAAGCTTCTTCATACCTTTAAGCACGCTGGGGAAGTCAATAAGGTCGCTTTTACACCTGATGGAAGTAAGCTTGTCGCAGCATGTCAGGAGAATTATGCTATCCTTTGGGACATCTGTTCTGGACAAGCTATCCATTACCTTAAACACGAGAAGGAAGTGCAAAGTGTGTTTTTTAGCGCTGATGGTAGTATCCTTGTAACGACTAATTTCCAAGGACAAGTGAATCTTTGGACAGTAGCAGAAGGGGTACAATTTGCTAATTTAAAAAGCGCCAGCACTATTTATAATGAAATACGCGTGGCTTTTTCTAAAGATGGAAGTATGATTGCTCTTGCAACAGATTCCAGTATTCGTATTTTAAGTTTTAATCCTCTTTTTCTTAATTCTTCGTTTTCATAAATTTAATCTATATTATTCAGAACTTAAGCTAGCAGGTAATAGTTTTTATACGCTAGCTAGAGCAGCTTGGATGGTTGACAATCTTGCAGCATAGACCTGCGAGAAAAGCTTGAAAGGTTTATTTATATAATGGCCTTAAGCAAGTAGCTCTAAATTAAGCCTAGTTCGCTAGCCTTCGAATATTTAAAAGTTTTTTATTTTAAATTTATAGAAGGCTTTTAAGTTCTTTAGCCTCTGGCTAAAACAACTCTATTAACAAAAGTTTTTAAATTAAGTCTAATAGACTTTATCCTTTTAGCTAGAATTATTTTTAGCTAGATAGGTAGTTTTTTTATAAAAATTTTGCATATATTCGCGTAACTTCTCACTGGGAATAAAAATATGCTGGCAAGGAGGGAGGCTATTCAAAAATTGCTGTCCATATTTTTTTGTAATCAACCGTGTGTCCAAGCATACAATACAACCTCTATCATTTTTGTTACGAATAAGACGACCAAAACCTTGTTTGAATTTCACGATTGCATTAGGTAAAGAATACTCCATAAAAGGGTCGCCCCCTTTAGCTAATATTGCCTCGGTACGTGCTTGAGTAATAGGTTCGGTAGGTACCTTAAAGGGTAGTTTAACAATGATGACACAGCGAAGTGCCTCTCCTACTACATCGACTCCTTCCCAAAAGGAGTCTGTTCCAAATAACACAGATCGATCGGTCTTTTTAAATTTATTAAGCAGGGTTTGACGATTGTCATCGCCTTGTTTAAAAAGAGTATATTTATATTGCTGAAGACGTGCTTGTAAAACTTGGTAACATATTTTAAGCATATTGTATGAAGTAAAAAGCACAAAAGCGTTTCCATGGCTGGCCTGAATGCATTCCCAAATTTTCTCTGCTGCTGCTAAATTAAATCTGCTATCAAGAGGATTAGGAATATCGTTAGGGATAGCTAATAAAGCTTGCTTGCGGTAATCAAAAGGAGAATCATAGATGTTTTCTGTTAGCGTAAGCTTGCTTATGTAAGAAGGAGTAAGCCCTAAGCGTTGCTTGGTAAAAGTAAATTGCTTATTGGTAGCCAAGGTAGCACTGCAAAGAACTACGCTACTAAAGGGTTTGAATAAATACTCGGCTAAAGCTTTTGCAATATCTAATTCGGCATCTGCAATATTTACATTAATCATTGTTTTAAGCAGCTGGGCTTCAATCCACCTTACTTTACTAGGAGGGGGAGCTGTATCTACAAACTGTTGCAGGATAAAACTCGCGTCTGCCAATCGCCCGCAAAGAGCTTCGATTTCATAACGAATACCTTTAGAGACTTCATTAAGAGGCTCTTGACCTAGCGCTTTAAGAGCATTTTCGATGCTACTGATTACTTGTACATACTTTTGTAAGCTAGTAGCTAAAGCGTGAATATGACTTTTAATTTCTCCTACCCATAAAGTATGCTTATAATGCTCAGGCAAGAGGCGGAGTTTGTTTTCATTAGAATGTTCTTCATTAGGCCTTATACCAGCTTTTGCTATGTTAATGAAAGCATGGAGCTTATCAAAGCCTTCAGTAATCAGCTTAAGAAGATCGATACGTATGCCTGGAAGATCAATATTGAATTTACTTAAAAGGGAGCTGATTTCTGTTGGGGGCGCTTTAGAATTATAGTGAGCAAGAATTTTTTCTTTAAGTTGAGCTAACTTCCCTTGAGTTTTACCGCCCTTTTCTGCTGCTAAACGTCCTACCACTCGCAATAGATCTAGCTGATTTACTTTTTGAGCAAAATATTCTGTAGCAATATCTTCAATATGATGAGCTTCATCTAAAATAACTTTGGTATAAATAGGCAAAATGGAAGGGTCTTGATAATTTTTAGATTCAGCACGGCTAGCCAAATCAGCAAAAAGCAAGTGGTGATTGACGATCAACAGATGCGCCTCGTTAGCTTCTTTTCGAGCCTTAAAAAAATGGCAGTCTTGATAAAAAGGGCATTGGCTTTTACTGCAAGTATCATTTTCTGCACAGACCTTGTCCCATAAGTGTCCAGAAGGCTCAAAAGTTAAGGAAGACTTAGAACCATCATAGGTCGTATGTGCCCAAGCATCAATACGAGCAAATTCCTCTGCTTCTTGAGGGGCAAGAAGGAGTTGCTCTGCGCGTGTTTCTTCTACTTTTCGCAAACATACATAGTTGCGCATCCCTTTTACAAGCACTGCTTTGACAGTGATATTAAGCGCTTGGGCTACGATAGGAATATCTTTTAAAAGAAGTTGCTCCTGCAGGGTGATTGTATGCGTGGAGATAACCGAACGTTCTTTTCTTTGGGCTGCCCAGAGAATAGCAGGAATAAGATAAGCAATGCTTTTACCCGTCCCTGTTCCTGCTTCTATTAAAGCTATTTGATCTTTATTATAAGCTTCAATGATGTTTTGCATCATTTTCTGCTGCTCTTCACGCGATTCAAAACCTTTTATAATTTTACTAAGGTTTCCTTCAGGTTGAAGAATTTTTAAGGCTTTCTGAGCATCAACTCCTTCAATGTTCTTTTCTCTGGGTAATATGCTGCTCATGAAAATTGGGAAGGGTGAAGTAAAAGTAAAATTAATTTAGAATTTGAATTGAACTATATCGCTTTACAAGGATCTTTTCAAGGCCCCTCTACTTTTTTAAAAATAAAGAGTAAATTTTATTTTTTAAATGTAAGGATAAGGAGTAAGTTCAGCCTATGGATTAATTTTTAGGGCTACGGGTGAAAAGAGTGTTAAGAAGCCTATTCTATTCCTCTCCTGCCTTTTATGATTGCGGTTTACTTTTTTGTTGAAGTGATAAAATAACTTTAGCTTTTTCGCTTATAGAAAAGCTGGAAGTTAAAAATCCCTCCCTCTATTCAACCTCTAGCAAATCTAAAAAGGCTTTTAACTGTTTAGAGCGGGTAGGATGGCGCATTTTCCTTAGGGCTTTGGCTTCAATTTGCCGAATACGTTCTCTAGTTACATTAAACTCTATTCCTACTTCTTCAAGCGTTTTAGGCTTACCATCTAATAATCCGAAACGTTGAATAAGAACTTTTCTTTCCCGATCCGTTAAGGTAGAGAGCACTTCATTCATCTTATCTTTCAAAATGGAGTATCCTGTGGCTTCTGCTGGTGAATCGGCAGCCGTATCTTCTAGGAAGTCTCCAAATTGGCTCTCTCCTCCATCACCTACTTCTGCTTGTAAAGAGATAGGATGCTGGGCAATCTTATAAATCTCACGCACACGCTCAGCAGTGATACCCAGCTCTACAGCAAGTTCTTCAGGATTGGGCTCTCTACCCGTTTCCATCATCAACTTTTTAGCGCCCCGTAAGACCTTGTTAATGGTTTCAATCATATGTACAGGTATGCGGATAGTCCTAGCTTGATCGGCGATAGCACGGGTAACAGCTTGGCGAATCCACCAAGTTGCATAGGTAGAAAATTTATAGCCACGTCGATACTCAAATTTTTCCACGGCTTTCATAAGGCCCATGTTACCTTCCTGAATCAAATCTAAAAAGGAAAGGCCTCTATTCGTATATTTTTTGGCGATAGAAATAACCAAACGTAAATTGGACTCGACCATTTCTCTTTTGGCTTCCTGACTTTTGTCCATCCAACGCTGCAGCATCCGTACGTCTTTTTTAAACTCTTCTAATGTCCTACCTGCGGCAATTTCACGTTTTTTAAGTTTTCGTTTGGCAGAGGCTAGCTTGGCAGCAGCAAATTTATTTCTTTCTGCCCGAGGAGTTAATTCTTGAATTTCTTTTTCTAATTGTAAAAAGCGGTCATAGGCTCTTAAGATAAGTTCGCCAAAGTCTTCAATAATGTTATGCCTAACATGAAAGCGACGTAAGTAAGCTTGAGTACGAATACGACATTTCTCTACTTCTTCTAATAGCGAGGGCTTATTCTCTTTATTTAGGTCAGGATCATCGATTTTTTTAAGAAGCTCTACTAGATGTTGCTCTTCCTGTTTGAGAAGAGCGCATAGTTTAGGTAAAAGATTAAGAAACTCTTGCTTATTAGGCACTTCTTTTTCTGCCACACACTTGTCAAAACGCTCTTTTCCTTGTAGCAAATATTGAGCAATTGCTATGGTCTCAGCAGTGGAGTAGCCAAAACGCATAATGATGCGTTCAATTTGGATTTGCGCTTTTTCGATTCGTTTGGAAATTTCAACTTCCTCTTCCCGGCTTAAAAGGGGAACAGAGCCCATTTCTTTTAAGTACATTCTTACGGGATCATCAGGAGTGCCTTCAGAACGTTTAGGAAGGCCTTCTAATTCTTTCGCTTCTTTCTTACGCTCCTTTTGGCGCTCAACTTCAGATTGATTAAGGATTTGGACGTCCATGCCACTTAAAAAGATCAACACTTGATCAATCTGCTCGGGCGAATCAAAAGACATGGGAAGAATATCGTTAATTTCCTCGTAGGTGATATACCCTTGCTCTTTAGCAATGGAAACGAGTTCATCCACTTTCTGTTGATGTTGGTGAGAAAAATTGCTTTTAAAGTTATCTTTATTCATGTTGCTTTTATGTAATGGTATTGACGAATTGCAAATTTTTTGTGTAATATGTGTTTAAAAGCCTTATTGAAAGGGTAGCTTTGTCGGCTCATAAAACGTTGAGAAAGTAATATTACAATCAATATTTCCTTAAAAAGGGTATAGGAATATTTAACTATTATATTGATTTTTGTCAATCTATACCATCTTTTTCTTTTAAATAATGTCCCAGGGAAAAATCAACTTCATACTTGGATAAATGCATTTTGTCAAAAGATTTTTAAGCGAGCGAAAAAGTTATGCACTTTTATGCCTTAGATGAAAAAGAAAATCTGGTGCCTGCTCATCAAGCAGATAAAAGTCTGCATTATTATTGTAGGGAGTGTCTAGGCCTCGTCAAATCGCGGGGAGGCCTTTTAAGACAGATGCACTTTTACCATCTAGAGCCCAATCGATCCTGTCGACAAAATGGCAAATCCCTTGTCCAATTACAGGTGCAGCATTATTTACAAAATTGCTTACCTGATTGTGAATTAGAGAAAGAATTTCCTCTTATCAATCGCATTGCAGATGTGTACTGGGAAAAAGAGGGCTTAATAATAGAAATTCAATGCTCCTCCATCTCTGCCCGTGAAATAGAGGAGCGCAATCAAGATTATGCTAGAATAGGTTATCAAGTTCTTTGGATATTACACGATCGCTTATTCAATCGCCATCGTTTAACAGCCGCTGAATATTTTCTACAAGACTCCTTACATTATTTTACCAATATCGATTCCGAAGGAGTAGGATATATTTATGACCAATGGGATAGAATAGAAAAAGGCAAGCGTGCGCTTACTCTAGGCTTTCGAAAAGTAAATTTTTTCTCTTACCACTCTCATCTTAAAGAATCCTTGGCTTTAGGTAGCTATCCACCTTGGATAAAAAAAAGGCTGGAATCATGGAGAGGATATTTTACAGGCGATTATTTGGACTATTTCTTAAACATGCAAGAATCAGAAAAAGCTGCTTTATTGTCAGCTCTTTCAGTAGATGAGCAATCAGGAATTATGCAAGTAGAAGAAAACCTCCAGCCAGGGGTAAAAAGAAAGTTAAAAAAATTAATCCGTCTAATTAGCTTTTCGTATCGCTTAGGATTAAATTTTATCCTTGAGAAATTAGCAAAATAATATTGCTGCGGAGCAATTGCCCTTTATCTTCTAAAATTTATCGTGCAAGTGCTTCGCAAAGGTGTTTATAAGGCTTTAGCCGCGCGAGCAGCAAAACGTGCTTTAGTGCGATTAGCTTTATTAACTTTATAGACGCCTTTTTTTACACCTTTATCCATTAGGCTGTAAATTTCACTTAAATGCTTATGATTTAATGCCGCATCTTTTTTGGAAAGATTTTCTTCTAGAGCACGTACCGCTGTTCTGACTTGCGATTTAAACACTCTATTAATCTGATTTCTTTTGATACTTTGAAGATCTCTTTTTAATGCCGACGAACGTTTTTCTTTTTTTTTCTCGCTAGGTGCTTGAGCCATTTTCCCTCTTAAATGTTTAATGACATAAATTTATATAAGAAGAAATTATAGGCATTACTGTATAATTCGTCAAAGCCAAACTGAAATGCTTGGTATTAAAAACATTTACCCTTAATAGCATTAAGCTCAAGAAGTATCGTATGAAACTTACCTTAGACCAAAATCTTTCATTGTTAGACGCCTTAACTCTTTTATCCCCAAATAGTTCTAAAACAACTCTACGCTCCTGGTTAAAAGAGGGACGGGTGTATGTCGATGAAAGTGTAGAAAAAGTCAGTAGCAAGCTGATTAAAAAAAATCAAACAATTACCGTAGGAGCAAGGCCAGATCCTTATATACAAGATTTACGGATATTATATGAAGATTCTCATTTAATAGTGATTGATAAGCCTTCGGGTTTATTAAGTGTGACTAGCGCTTTTGAAAAAGATAACACCGCGCATGCTCTTTTAAAAAAACATTTTCGTCCGCGTAAGGTCTATGTTGTTCATCGGTTGGATCAAGATACTTCTGGTGTGATGTTATTTGCTTTTTCAGAAAGGGCTTATGAAAAATTAAAAGCAATTTTTGCGGAACACCATATTGTAAGAGAATATATAGCTATTGTAGAAGGCCGTATGGAACAATCCCAAGGCAAATGGGAATCCTACCTTTATGAGGATGAAAATTATTTTGTACACTCTTCTTTAAATCCAGAGCGTGGTCGTTTAGCTATCACGCATTATCAGGTTATAGAAATGAGTAAGCACTATTCCTTAGTAAAATTTACTCTAGAAACAGGAAGAAAAAATCAAATTCGCGTTCAATGTAAAGCTGCAGGCCATCCTGTGCTAGGAGATCTTAAGTATGGTTCTTCGGTTACTCCTGTGCGCAGGCTATGCTTGCATGCTCAAGGGTTAGGATTTAATCATCCTATCAATGGCAAACATATGCAATTTAAATCTTCTCTTCCACAAGCTTTTAAAAAATATTTTAAAAATGCATAAAAATCTGTTGTGGCTTTCCTTTTTATCTTTAGCCGCAGGCGTGGTAGGTTGGTTTACTTTTCGAGCGCTTTATTTGACCTGTTTTTACCTAGCTTTTACGGCCTCTGCTCCTATAGAAAACATTCAATGGGCCATCGAGCCACTAAGCGAAGATCGTGTGGTAGTTAAAGCAGACTATCGCTTTACGGTGAATAATAAAGAATATTACGGAAAAACTTTATTTAAAAATGATGCTTATCGAAATCCCTGGGCAGCAGAAGAAGCTTTAAAAGCATATAAAGGCCGTAAGCAAAGGGTTTGGTATTCCCCTGTACATCCTCAATATTCTTCTTTAGATCAATCTTTCCCCTTTAAAGAAAACATTTATGCAATCATTTTATGGATTCTATTGCTTTATTTTTTTAGGATAGGATGGTATGTAGCCAAGCATACATGAGCGTTTACTACTGTAGCTAATATATTAGAAAAAGGTACTAATAAAAATTATTAGCCTACAACAAAAGATTTCAGGGGGCACTAGTTTTTTCCCTTCCCTCGTTATATAGAGAAACTTTTTAATAACCTTTCTCAGCCGCGGGCTTCTAATTTTTATAAGATTTAATTATAAGCTAGTTGATCGTGGCAGAACTCATAAAGGCCTTGCCTTGTAGCCAAGCGCTAATGCTAGCCTTTCTTCCTCTTGAGATTGGCTAAGAATAAATGTAAAAAGTTACTTCGGCATTAAATCTCTTCAAAAAATTTAAAGATTTATTTTATTTTGATTTTAAGGGAAATAATGTAAAAAATTAATGTTGAGGTTTAAACTTATTAATCCTTCTGGCAAGATATCTTCTTAATATTTAATAAATTGAATTTATGTATAAATCCTATAGCTCACGTTACACCATCTTACTGATCATTATTGCCTTCTACCTTTTGCCTATAATGCTTTTGAGTAGCTATGGGAGGCTGTATATGCCCGTGCAAAAAGGATGGAATTTACTGGCTTTTGGAATATTCTGTAGTAGTATAGGGCTTCTAGGGATTTTTTGGATGATGTGTCGTTTAAGCCATAAAGCCGAGCATGGTACAAGGGATAATCATTTATCTGCTGCAGAGGCTTCAGAGTTTTCCCCTAAGCAGTCCAATATTGTTGAGCTGGACATGACTCAAGCCAAAGCGCTAGAAGATCTTCAAGAACAGTATAATGAATTACATGAACATGTACTGGCTGTTCAGAAAGATTTAGAGGCAAAAACTAAAGAATTGCTGGAAAGAGAACAGAATAATCAGCATTTACAAGAAAAGCTTAGTGCTTCTGCAGCAGAGTATGAAATGAGCAAGCAGGCTTATGAATCCGCTTTAGACCAGCAAAAATTGCTTTTAGTCGATTCTCAAAAAACAATCACTGAGCAGCGCGAATGCATTGATAAAAAATTGCAGCAAATTGCTCAGCTAGAGATTAAAGTGTCGGATTTGACGTATGAAATTAAAACCTTGATTCAGTTAGCAGAAATTGAAAATCAAAGCATGCCTATTTACTCGAGTCTGCCTTTAGAGCAGGCAGGCTCTATCTATCCTCCTCTTTCTGACATATTTGAAGAAGAAATTTCCTGTCTTCCCGAAAAAAAAGTTCGAAATAGCATTCAAGCCAATATACAATTAAAACGCTGCATTGACATTGCCCAAAAAATTACAGGAGCAAGTCATTACTATAACACTTCTTCACGCTTTAAAGATTTGGCTGTCGATAATTATACTCTAGATTTAAGACGCCTCTTTGATAGTTTACGAGCAGAAAATGCCAGCGCAATTATTTTTTATTCTCAAAAAGAAAATAAAATTTTATTTGTTAATAATCAATGCAGGAGCCTGCTAGGCTGGAGTCCAGATAAATTTGTTCAGAGCTTTAATGAAATTGTAGAGCCGAGCAAAGATATTTGGAGGCAGGGTATTGCCAGTTTAGCTATTAAAAATGACAATCATATCAGCCTGAAGATGAAATCTAAAGCAGGAGCACAGGTAGAGGTTCATGCTCTATTAGGCATCATCCCTACTGGTATTTTTCGCTATCATGTGCTAGGCATCTTATACTCTTCCTTATCTTAAATAAAAAGGACAATAAATTTTCTCATAAGTAAAAAAATTTAGTTTTTTTGTCGAGGGAAAATTAATTTTTTAAAGTCATTTATGTTATATATCATTGCAGGTCGCTATAAAAACAGGAAAATTCAGTTTCCTAAACATACTCTCACTCGGCCCACCACCAATAAGCTACGGGGAGCTCTCTTTAATATTTGTCAAACTTATATAGAAGACGCTTCTTTTTTAGATCTTTTTTGTGGATCAGGGGCGATGGGGCTAGAAGCTATAAGCAGAGGGGCGGCTCAAGCAACCTTTGTAGATGAAGCTAAAGCAAGCCTCCAATGTGTGCGTGAGAATATACAATCTTTAGGGGTAGAAAAGCAAGTCCGCCCCTTATGGGGAGAGGCTAGGGCTGTGTTAAAAAAGCTAGCAAAGCAAGGAGAGCAGTTTGATATCATTTATATTGACCCTCCTTACGAAACTAAGGGTTTATCAGAAGAGATCATCAGCATGATAGATGAAAGTAACCTGTTAAAGGTTGAAGGAATGTTATTTATTGAAGAAAGCAAAGCACTGCTAATAGATAAAGAGAAATGGCTTACCTTGCAATTAGAAAGTGCGCGAAAGATGGGGTGTACCCAACTTATACAGTTTAAAAAGATTAGCTGTCCTCAATCCCCCCTGCTTTAAGAAAAGTTTTTTTTCTAGGATAAGGTAAAAAATAAATTTTACTTAACCACAGCTGGATCTACAGTTGAATTAGCTTTTTTCTTTTAGTTAGGCAATAGACCTCTTTCGAAACTCACGTATTTAATTCCCAGTTATAGATTGCTGCAATCAAGTTGAAGCGAAGTGCAAATCTTTTACGTCTATTTCTGTAGCGATCGGCTATAATTTTAAAGCGCTTAAGGAGGCCAATCACGTTTTCATTGGCAACTCTTTCTCTGGATAAACTTTGGTTTGTTCTTTTATCCTCTTGAGTTAAAGGCTTCTTCTTACTTTTTTTCTTGGGCATCTGGGTTTGGGCATGCAGCTTTGTTAATCCTTGATATCCTGAATCGGTTAACACTCTTATTTGTGGATTGATTTTAACCTGAGATTCTTTGAATAGCCTAAAATCATGCTTTTTGCCGTTGCCAAATGAGGTACAAATTACTTTTTTACTCTTCTTATCGACTACAACTTGGGTCTTTAGGGTATGTTTTTTCTTTTTCCCTGAATAATAGCGCTTTTGTTTTTTTTAGGGCGCTCAATAGGCGTTTCTGTAGCATCAACCAAAATAACCTCATATTCCGTATCGCTTTTCAAAAGCTCTTTACGTCCCGGTAAAGCAAAATCTGGATGCTTGATTAACGTATCTTCAATCCATTTCACCGCTTTATAAGCTGAGCTTTCACTGATTCCATAGCTTTGACTAATATGGAAATAGGTCCTATATTCTCGCATATATTCCAAGGTCATTAGCAGCATGTCTTCTAAACGTAGTTTATATTTACGCCCGCCTTTAATCTTCTTGGCCGCATCGGCTTGCTGTAAAATTTGCACCATCTTATCAAAGGTACCACGCTTTACTCCTGTCAATCTGCGAAATCGTTCATCATCTAATTTCTCTATCTTATCAAATTTCATGGTGCCTCCTTTAAATGTTGAGTTACCATTTTACTAAAATTTACATTTTATTCCAGTTTCGAAAGAGGTCTAATTTTGCTCTTTTTTGTTTCTTAAAATTGTTCCTTATCTCAATCAAAATAGCATCTACTCCACATATTTTTTGACTTTACTTCCCCTAAAATATTAAACTCATTCATTAACTCGAGGTAAAGAACGCATGCATTTAAAAATTTTGACAATTTTTTTTCTTTTAAGTACTTCATTATGTTGGGCCAAAGATAATTTTGTTGCCGATTTGACAGTTAAAATTCCCATGCGAGATGGTTATGAATTACCGGCAGATATTTATTTTCCCGCGGATGGAAGGGAAAAAAAAGCTCCTTGTATCTTATTAAGATGCCCGGCGGGTCGCAAAGCAATGCCTTGGGTGGGATATACCTCTCTCACCCATTTTGGCTATGTAGTAGTCATGCAGGATACCCGAAATGCTTTAGATATCAATGGGAAGACGGCTCCTTTTATTACCGATGGCTGGGGAGCTTTACAAGATGGGTATGATACAGTTGAGTGGTTAGCAAAAAGTCCTTATACGAATGGAAAGATTGGGACCTTAGGCTTTTCAGCCGTAGGCTGCACTCAACTGCTACTAGCACCTTCTGCACCTCCATCTCTTAAATGTCAGTATATTGGAATTGCTGCAGGTAGCTTATACCATCACGCCATTTTTCCAGGTGGACAGCTTCATAAAAATCAGGTAGAAGGATGGCTAGGATATTATTCTAAAGATACAGGGGTTTTAAGCTTTGTAAGCTCTCAGCCTTTTTATAATGCATTTTGGGAGGAGTTAGACTCAATCAAGGTGGCACAAAAAGTGAGAGTGCCAGGATTTTTATATGGAGGGTGGTATGACACCTTTTTGCAAGGGACCATCGATGCTTTCGTATCTCGGCAGAATCATGGAGGGAAAGGCGCTTTAGGAAAGCAGAAATTGTTGATAGGGCCGTGGACTCATTGGTGGCCTATATCCTCTAAGCTAGGTGATTTTCCTGTTCCTCCTCAAGGATTTTCTCCCTCTTATGATATGTCTCCTCAACGTTGGTTTGATTATCACCTTAAAGGCATAGAAAATGGTGTAGATCAATTGCCTCCCGTGACCTATTACGTGATGGGTCCTTTTGATGGCTCGCCTTCGAAAGGAAACGTATGGAAAACTGCTGAAAATTGGCCCATACCTGCTAAAAATAAAGCTTTTTATTTGGGGCAAAGCCATAAATTAATGACCGAGATAACAAAAGAAAAAAGGGTCGTCTATTCCTTTAATGCTGACCCTAAAAATCCTGTTCCTACAATAGGAGGGCGTAATCTCTTTCTAGACTGTGGCCCTAGAGATCAGCGAGCGATTGAAAGTCGTTCCGATGTACTGGTATTTACTACTGAACCCTTAGAAGAAGACCTGGAAGTCACTGGCCATTTATTAGCTAAATTATATGTAACTTCCAATGCTTCTGACACCGATTTCGTCGTACGTTTAAGTGATGTCTACCCGGATGGGCGTAGCATTTTAATTTCCGATGGAATCCATCGAACGGCCATTCAATCTCCTCAGCTAAAAAGATGGGCTTCTTGGCAAAAGCCTTATGAGATTGAGATTGATTTAGCTTCTACGAGTATGGTTTTTGCCAAAGGGCATTGTATAAGAGTCTCAATTTGCGGTTCAAATTTTCCTCGCTATGAGGTTAATCACAACGTGGGTTTATTAGAAATGGCTTCTGGTCGGTGTGCTATAGCCCGCAATAAAATCTATACCGGCCCGGCTTATCCTTCACGCCTTATTTTACCCCTAGTTGAATAATGTTTGCTTTATTTAATAAGGAAAAAAGCTTGCTAATTTATAATTAGCAAGCTAAACAAGCTTTATTTTTAAACTCTTAGATGCGCTTGAAGGAGAGCTTTATGGATAAACTCTGCTCTTTTATGGACAATTTCTTCTTGAGGGAGATGTGTTTTCTCATGAAATTCTGCTAGCAAATGGGATCTTCGACAATTAAAGAATAGTTGATTGATGGATTGGCGGGAGATGCCTTCTACCCAGCCCATTTCAATTCCTAATTTAAGGAGACTGATAGCGTTGAGGGCTTCAATAGCATCAATTTGATAAGAATGGGTCAAAATACCAAAGGCACGACTGATTTTATCCTTAATATAAGGATCGCTACTGGCTCGAATTTGATTTCTAGCAGTGTTTTCTTCGACAACCATTTTAGTGGCAAAGGCATTTAAATTAGAAATGATCGATTCCTCGGTAACGCCTAGGGTATAGTTATTTTGCACGACTAGCAAATCACCAATAATTTCTTTGGGAGAGCCTCGAAGGCCAAAGCAAGCAATGCTTTCCTCTTTATTTTTTTCTACTATTTCCTCCATTTTTCCCGTATGAACAAGAGCGGGAAGTTGAAGATAGATAGAAACAAGTAAAGCTGTGCCGCAGCTACCTATATCTGCAGTAAGAAAGCCATATTTAGCATTATAGGCAAAAGAAATGTTCTGGCCGATAGTGGTTTCAATTTTCAGAAGTTTATTCCAGGCTTTTTCTAGTTCGCCTTTACATTCGATAAGCTGCAAGTGGAGGTGATTGCGGATATTAAAAGAAGCTAAAAATTGCCCCGAAGCGTCAATGATAAAAGCTTCTCCTAAATGAGCCTGGATAAAATTATCATTAGACCAAAAATGTTCTCCTAGAAATTCTTTCTCAAAAGGTTCCATTTCTTCCGCCCGAATAAGAGTGGCTGTCTCGAGTAGATCTAAAGATAGAATTTCTTTGCTTAAAACTGAAACCACCTGCTTACGTCGCTCTGTACTAAGTTTGCCGGGGAAATTGAATTTCTCAAGATTTCGATGCAGATGAAGAATGGAAGCTAGCCAAATGTCATTATCATTGTTTTGCCAAAGCTTTTTCTGGTTAATAATAACATTAGATTTATTATTGTTGGCCATTACTTTTCTCCACATTTTCCTCTGTCAAAGCTCTAATTTGATCACGCAGCCATGCAGCCTGCTCATAATCTTCTCTCTTTATTGTCTCATTGAGGGCTTCGTTAAGAGCTAGTAGACGTAAAGAAGGGCTGATTTCTCTAACCTCACCGGGGCTGCGTCCTATATGAAGAGGAAAAATTTTTTTATTAGCTTTTACGCGAGGAGGAACTTTATCGAGAATGAGGAGTTCTTGTAAGATAATGTCATCAAAAACTTCGTAGCAATTGCTACATCCTAAAGAGGCTCCTACGCGTAATGCTTCTAAAGAGGTATTGCATTCCCCACAAGCCAGGCTTGTTTCCCCGACCATATGGCCCATTTCTTTTTCACTTGTTTGGCCATGGAGCTTACGTCGAAAGATAGGGCAGTCTGAGCACATGCTGGTTTGTGAGACAGTATTTCCGATGAGCTCCGTATACCAAATGGCCACAGGTTTTTTGCATTCTGTGCATTCAATGGGGCGTTCAGGAACTTGCTCTTCAAAAAATTCAAAGGCCTTTTTAACCATAATCGATCTTTTGATAGATGTTATATATTTACACCTACTATAGAAAATGTGAGCAAAAAAGTATAAATTTATTTTCGTAGGTAGAGTGTTTTTTTGCTTATTTGGTTTTGGCACCCATTAGAGGGCGTTTTTATCTATAGCCGACAGGATTCTAGTAGAGGCTTAAGCTTACCATTAGCTTGCAAAGAGCTTAAGGTTTTATCTCTTCATTTGTAAAAGTTAATTTTTAGTGAGTTTTTAAATGCTAAGAGCATAAACCTATTCTAATATCCTTTACAGTTAAGTTTGATCCATTTATAGGAGGGAGGGGCGCTTAATAACAAAAGGTAGGCAGATTAGGACTTTAATTAGATGCAAGTTAAATATAAACCATGAAAGATGGAAAAGCAGATGCTTTGTAAGCTTGAGAGGCCTATTTAAAGGATAAAGTATTTCTAAAGGCAAAAAATGAGGGATCTGATTTACGGGTAATTGGCTTGATAAATGCTTAACTTAAATTAGCAAGATTAAAAAGTTAAAATTACCTTAAAGCTTGAGATGAAGTGTAACATAGACATTGCTTAAAAGCTTGAGACTTGATGGACTCGAACCATCGACCCTCTCATTAAAAGTGAGATGCTCTACCGACTGAGCTAAAGTCTCGTGCAATTGACCCCAAGGGGATTCGAACCCCTGTTATCGGAATGAAAATCCGGTGTCCTAGGCCAGGCTAGACGATGGGGCCTGACTAGCACCTTATAAGATTGAGAAATCTATAAGGTATTTTTCTTCAAGTTTCCTTAAAGAGGCCTAATGTTACAGGATTTTGACTTTTATAAGCAATAACTAAATGGTGATAATTTCTTTTTCTTTTTTTTCTGCTAGCTCGTCAGCTTCTTTGCAAAACTTATCTGTCAACTCTTGGACATTTTTCTCATTCTTTTTCAGCCCATCTTCAGTAAGCTCACCAGCTGTCTTCTGTTTTTTGGCAGCTTCATTAAATTCTCGGCGTATATTACGAATACTAATTTTTGCTTCTTCTTTCTTTTTATGGCATTGCTTGACCATCTCTTTGCGCATATTTTCATCCATAGGAGGAATCTTAATGCGGATAGAATTAGCATCCACGATAGGCATAAAGCCTAGATTAGCTTTTTCAATGGATTTGCCAATTGCATTTGTTGTAGAAGGATCAAAAGGAGTAATTAAAAGCGTACGTGCTTCAGGGGCTGTCACATTAGCAACTTCTTTGATACGCATGCTAGAGCCATAAATTTCTACAAAAATGCTATCTAACATACCCGCATTGGCACGATTGGTGCGTATAGATTTTAAATCATTTTTCAAATGTTCAATCGCTACTAACATTTTAGATTTTGCTTGTTCAAGAATATTCATTATACAACTCCATTTTTCCTATGTTCAGACTGTCTCTTCATAGACTTTTCTTAACTAATTAATGTTCCATTTTCCGTTTTCGATAATATTTGTTTTAAAGATTCTTTTCCAAGAGCTTCCATGCTAAACACAAAAATAGGAAGCTGATTATTCATGCAAAGAGCGATGGAAGTTGTATCCATAACTTCTAGCTTTTCTGCAAGATATTGAGAGTAAGACAAAGTCATATATTTTTTTGCTTGAGGAAATTTTAAAGGGTCTTGAGTGTAGACACCCTTGACTTTGGTAGCCTTAAGCAAAACATCAGCTTGTATTTCGCAAGCACGTAGGGCAGCAGCGCTGTCCGTAGTGAAATAAGGATTACCGGTGCCACCTACGAAAAGGACGATATGGCCAGCAGCAAGGTAGTCGTTAGTGCGGTTCCAGTTATAGCTTTCGGCCACCTTAGGGCATTCAAGGGCGCTTATTAGCTTAGTTGTACAGCCAATAGAGGTTAAGGCTTGCTGTAGGGCTATACCATTCATGAGGGTAGCTAACATGCCCATTTGATCTGCAGCAGAGCGAGGGATTTTTGAGTCTTTTAATTGAAGACCTCGAAAAAGATTTCCTCCTCCAATGACCAAAGCTAATTCAAAACCTTCTTGCTTTATATTTTTTAGCGCGCTAGCTAACTGCTGCGTAGTAGGAAAATGGATGCCAAAAGGCTGCTCACCTAATAGGGTTTCTCCAGAAAGTTTTAACAAGATTCGCTTGGCGTTAGATAGATTTGTCATCACTCTTCTCATCTTACAAAAAAGGTATAGATTAAACAAAAAATACATTCTAGAAAACCTTAATTGCTACGTGCCTTTAAATAGGATTTAAGGTCAGCGCCATTAAAGCTGGCTTGCAACTTCCTGAGCAATGGATTGAAAATTTATTTCAAGGGATTTTAGGCAACTTAAGGCGCGACTTTCAAGCTGGGTTTAAAAGTAGGTGAGGAATGAAAAGGATAAAAAACTTAAAATATATTTAAGAAACAATTGAGGATTTTCTTATATAAGAAATTAAGATTGCTGCGAAGAAGTGGAAGAGTAGCTCTCATAGATTTTGATATGCATAATTTTCCAATCGCCTTCTTGATTAGCCAGATCAAATTCAAGGTAAAATTTTTGATTAGCTGGCGAGCCTTTTAACAAGATTTGGTAAGTAGCTTGATCTTTGGCTACATTAGTAAAGGAAACATTATTTCTAGTGAGTTGAATAGTTAAAACTTTTCCATAAAGGTCTTGGGTGAATAGCCGAAAATAGTTGAAAGAAGAGGCTTTTTGAAACTCCTTACTTGTACTTAGAAAATAAGCGTCATTAATATTTCTTTGTTGAATGCGTTCAAGAAAGATTTGTATAGCCTGGACTACAGCTAATTCTTCCTGCTCCGTGGGAGGCTGTAAAGATAAACGTTTTTCAAAAAAATCTATAACAGACTCTTCAGCAGCTAATGATAAAGATAGAGTGGTAAATAAAATAAATAAGTATTTCAATGGATGCTCTTAAGAAAAAGGTTTAAATAAGCCATAATTTTCCATTAGGCTTTCTGCCTTTTTATAATGCGTACGTTTTAATTCTTCATACACACGTAGTCCCTGCGCATTGAACCCTTGTTGGAAGTAAAGGAGGCCCAGTTTATAAAAAGTTTCTCGATCACCAGGGTTTAATTTTAAGATGGTTTCATATTCTTTAATTTCTTCTTTAGGCATTTGTAAATCCCGATAGCTATAAGCTAATTGCGCATGAACCCAGGGATCATTGGGCGCATAATCATTAAGGACCTTAAATTCTTCAATGGCTCGTTCGGCAATTGCACGGAATTTTTCTTCCATCTGAAAGGAATAGCGCTCTACAGGCATCCAACGTTCTTCATCATAGCCCTCTAACTTACGCGGATCTACGTAAAGCCCGGAAAGCATAACATAAGCATTGGCAAGCGAGGCATGGACTTCCAAGCTGGTCGGCTCACACTTGACAAGCTTGATATTCTCTTCTACAGAAGTTAACAAGAGAAGTTCTTTAAAGCGATGGACATCTTGCCAATGCCACCAGCAGCTAAATTTTTCTATAAAAGAATGTAAAGATTTTAGCCATTGAGGGAAGGAGTAGAAATTATACTCTTTGCCGTGAAGGTTATTAGCTAATTTGCAACATGCATTGGCTAAAGCAATATGATGCTCTGGGCAGCCTTCTTGATAATTCAAAAGGCTTTTGCAAGCAGCCAAATAACGTTGAATGATCTCTTTATGCTGCTCAGGCTTCTTAGTCTGGTAATAAACTTTCAAAATGAAATAAGAAAAAAAAGTAAGAAATACTCCAGCTAAACACATAGCCAGTAAAGCTGATTGTGTCAATAAGCTAAAAAAGGTAACCATTAAGATACATTCAATCCCACCTAATATTAAAAAAATTAAGTGTAAGATCACATAAGATCGCATCATACCCTCAAACTGAGGAATAATAGAAGCAATGATAGGGTTGATGTGGTCGTTATAAAAGAAGGTATTAGCTTGAAAGTAAGTTTCTCCTTCAATGCGGGAGGATGACATGGTAACACTCTTGATAAAGCTTCAGGAAGACCTTTTATAAGGTTTGCTCTAAATTTAAACAAGGCTTTTTATGTTAGCACCCCGTTTTTGTTAGCTGTGAGAGCCTTAATTCTATAATTCATTAGGTAATTTCAAGGAAATGATGAGCAATGCGATGGATAGTTTATGAAAAAAGTAATCAACTACAGAAAGGCAGTATAAACCCGGGAGATGCTTTTTCTTTAGCTAGTCGTTTGTTGGTCTACCCTAACGCTAGACTTTTTTAATTCTTCTTGATAGAAAAGACTTAAGCCTAGCAAATTAAGGGCCGAAGAAATGAAAAAAGCTAGGCCTAGCTCCTCTCCTAAGAGAGCCCACCCGAATAGAGCAGAAAACATTGAAGTGGAAAAGCCTGCAAAAGACATAAAAGTGGCAGAAAAACGTTTCATCAGCCAGCCATAAAGATTATAGCAGATAAGATTTGAAACAAGTAACAACCAAGCGGCACAAATAAAGAAGGGGACAAGGTTATTGAGATTAACAGGTACTGGCTTCCAATCTTCTACTAACATCGAATGAAAAAGGGTAATGATCCCACCTATCAGCATGCTCATTCCATTGGCAAATAAAGGCGAGTAAAGATTTTCATTAACGAGCTGACGTAAAAGAATCCATCCATAAACACTTGTGGTAGCTGCAATGATTACAGCTAACTCTGCCCAAGAAAACATAAAGAAATGGCCCGCTTTTTGCTCTGCAGATGTTTCACTGAGTAACATGGGAAGTATGCCTACAAATCCAATCATTAATCCTATCCATTTTTTTATCGACATTTTTTCTGTGAAAATAAAATAGGAAAATAAAGCAGATATAAAGGGAGAAAGGCTATAGATAAAACATGTTTTAAAAGAGGTTAAATATTTAAGACCCCAAAATTCGAGTACATTGGTAATATAAATGTTAAAGAAAGCCAGGCGTAAGATACGGCCAAAGCTGTGCCAGTTCATGGAGATGCGGGCGCCCTTGCGGTAAAATTCATAGGCTAAAAGAAGTATACCCGCCACTAGCATGCGCGATCCAATCAGAAAAAAAGGCTGTGCATATTCTAGAGCGACTTTGCCGACTGTGAAAACGCTAGCAAAAAGGGCAAAAAGTACAAATACAAAAAACATCAATGGATCTCTTTTAAATTATTTATAGGATATAGCAAAAAGCAAAAAGATTCAATTAAGAAGGAGCAAAAGCTTGCCGGGCACATTAATTTCCATCTTTAAATTTTTTTTGAGGGGATCGGTATAATTGATTTATGCCTTCTCACTCCATTCTATGGCGTGTAGGTTAAAACTTAAATGCGCTAATTTGAGTAGATAAAGGGGGTGAAGGGGTTGGAGCTTTAATGCTTTACTCCAGGCTTGAATGGCATCGCTGAGATGATTTTGTTCTTCTTCTATACAAGCCAGCGACCTCCATGCTTCTTCATCATGGGGAGTAATTTGTAAAATTTGCCTCAGATGATAAAGGGCAGAGCCAAAATCTTTCTCAGTTTTATTAATTATCGCTAGTTGCTTATAGGCTTCAACATAGTAAGGATTTAAATCAATTGCTTTTGAGAAAGCTTGTTTGGCACTTCGATTAAGTTTTAAATGAGTTAAAACTTGACCTTGAAGATACCAGGCTTCTGGAAGGTAAGAGTGCTTTTCATTAATTTTCTTAAGAATTTCGTGTGCTAATAGAAGTTTCTCAGATCTATTATCGCAGCTATCCGCTGAATAATTGAAACAAAAAACAAGCTCTTTAGCTGAAAGCAGCTGAAGGGAGATACTTTGAGGGTATAACTGTAGCTGATGTTCTAATAGCTGTGGTCTTTTATGGAAAGATCTATTTTCCTTAAGGTCTATGCCAAAATTTTGAGGAGTTGAAAATGAAGCAAGATGATCTATTTCAAAGTGCCTAAAATGTATAGAGGCAAGATCAGGTCTTCCTAGGAGGGTAAGCGCTTGGCCATATAATCGATGAACACTCAGATCCTGCCGACAATTTAAAGCAAATAGTTCTTTAAAAGAAGAAACGCTATCAGGATATAGACCAATTTCAAAATAAATTTGACCTAAAAGCAATAAAGCTTTTTCTCGTGGCGAGCCCTGAGCGTTTTGTAAGGCTTCATGTAAATCTTTAACAGATTCAGGGTAATTTTTTAATGTATAAGCAAGCTGGGCCCTTTCTAAAAGAAGATCAGGAAGGGGATTTTTAACTTCACGAAAATAACTTAAGGCTTGGGCTAAATCTTTTTCGACATACAGAAAATAGCGGGCAGCAAAATCGTAGGCATTAAAACTATACAAATGCTTTTTAAGGATATTATAAGCCGTAGAGCCCCTTTCTTCGAGAAAATTAAAGGGACTGTGCTTTAAAAAGGTAGCAAATATTTCTTCGGCTTGCTCTCTTTGATCTTGGGCAAGATAAGATTGGATAATCATTCCTTGAACGGCAGGAATTTGTTGCCTAGAAGGAGCCAGTTGAGAATACAAGTTAATTACTTGCAGCCAATCCTGCTTTTGAAAGGCGGCAATATAAAATCCTAAGAGGACTTCATCATGGAATCCATCATTTTTAGCCCTTTGAATTTGCGACAGCCAACCAATGCCTGGTTCGGGCTGAGATACTAGTAAATAGCCTAAACCTAGGCGCAGCTTATTATCATCAGATAAAGGCTGATGATCGGAGAGAAGTCTCAGAAAAGAGGCGCCTTCCTTCTCTCCCGTAATGAGCATAGAAACGGCCAGAGGCTCTAAGATAGAAAAATCTAGACTGTTTAAATGCTTAGCATGTTCGACCACCTCAAAATATTTCCCTTCTTGATAAGCTGCCAAAACAGCTATACGGCGAGCTGCTTGATTGCAAGGAGTAACTTTAAGCACTCCTAAAGCTTTATCGGCAGCTAAGGTAAACTGCTTTTTTTTGTACAAGTATTGTGCATCTGCTATTTGATTAGCAATTTCTGCTGCCTCCAGAACGGGCAGAGAATTAAAATTAAATTGTTGTACAGCTTGTTGAATAAAGGCAAACTGGTGAATATTATCTTGAAGAACTGCCTGTCGATATATTTTAATGACTGCACGTTCAATATCTTGCTGGAACTCTTTTAGCTCTTCTTCGAAGGGTAAGGAGGTGGCTAATTTTATAAGATTGATGGCTTTTTGAGGTTCATTTTTAAGCGACCAAAGACATTCGGCTTTTTGCAATAGCTGCCGAGCTAAAGTATAGCGCTGGAAAGCCCTTTTTTCTAAAGCCTGCCATAGGTCAAGATAGGAGTAAATTTCTTTAAAAATTTCAGGATTATCCTCAATCAATCTTAAGATTTTAGATGTTAAAGCATTGATGAGTGTTGGCAGGCATGAGGAATCAGAAGAGAGAAGCTTTTGGCTGAGAATCCAACCTTCTTTCCAGTAATGAAGGCGGCCTTTTTTTATCGCTTCTTGCATAGAGGCTGTTAATTGTGAGGCCAATAGCTGATTAAAATTACCTTCATGCAAATGGTCTGCTATTCCTTGGATAAATTGCGAAGCTTCCTCAATATTTCCTGTAAGGGTCATCTCAGTAAATCTTTGAGCAAATCGCTTACTTATTTCCTCTAATTGAGTAGAAGCCTGCATTTTTTCTAACGTCTGAAGATAAAGCGGTAAGTTTATAAATGTAGAGCCTTCAATTTCTTGCAAAAGCTGTTCTTTAAAGGAATGAGCGAGGGAGCTTTTTTCTTGTATGTAATAGACATTGTATTCGGGTAGCAATTGGAGATAGCCAGCAGCTTTTTGAAAAGCAAAAGGGCGTGCAGGTGGGAGCAATGTTTCGGCTTCTTTCCTGTAGCTTAAAGCTAATAGAAGGTTAGCATCATGCTTGGTAGCCGCTGAAGAGGTAAAAAGCATTTCTTTCAAAGCTTGGCGGGCTTCCTCCAATTGGCCTAGCTCAATTTGAGCGTATAAACAATCAAGCCTCACTTTATCTTCTGGAAGATGACGTTGAAAGCTTGCTTCCATCCACTTAGATAGCCAGGGTCTAGATTGGCTAGCTTGCCAATGGGTAAGGGCTTGAGGATAATCTTTAAGCAGATAAAAATAGTTGCCTTTAAAGAAAAGGAACCAAGGATGATCAGCATTAGTATACAAAAGGCATTGATCAAGCGCTTGTTGTAAGGTTTCAGTATCTTTTTGTAAAAAAGCATTCAAGGCTAGATTTAATGATAATTCGAAAGCGGTGTTGCTTCTTTTATTAGCCGGATGCTGCAGAGCCTCTAAAAAATAAGGTTGTGATTTTTCTACTCCTAATTTCTCACGGGTTATATACCCTTCATATAAATAAAAATCTGCTAATGAAATAGGATGATCGCCATGTAAGAGATGGTGGCGTGCTTCATCGTATTGTTGGCTAGCAAAATGCTCATAAGTTTGGTTAAGAGTGCTTCTTGAATCAAAAGCAAACCCTATAAAGAGAGCAATAAACAGCAAGCTAAAACAAAACGAAAGAGTAAAAATTTTAAAATAGGACATTAGAGTCAACCTTAAAAATCTTCTATACTAAACTTTGTAAAAAATTTTTTAATGAAAGAAAAAACCATTAAAAAAAGTATTTTAAAATTTGATGAAATAAAAATCCAGCCTATGTTAAAATAAATTATAAAAAGAATTTACCTTGAGAAAGGCGTATCATGCAAAAATCAAAAATTGTCCTGCTTGAAGATGAGGAAGATATAGCTGCATTGATTAAATTACAAGCAGATATTTCTGGATATAAATTGCATACAGAAACTGATGGTCTGAATGGATTAAGGGCCATTGAAAAAGAAAAACCGGATTTAGTTATTTTGGATATTATGCTTCCTGGCTTAAGTGGTCTAGATGTTTGCCGAAAAATGAAAACTCATCCCGAATTAAAAGATATCCCTGTCATCATGATTTCTGCAAAAAGTGAGGAATTAGATGTAGTGTTAGGGCTGGAATTAGGGGCCGATGATTATGTTGCGAAGCCTTTTTCTCCTAAAGTTTTATTTTCACGCGTTCGAGCTGTACTACGACGTGGCAAAGATCTCCCTGAAAAAGCTTTAAAAACTATTGCATTTGGTAATTTTACGATGGAAGTAGAGCGTTATCTAGTAAGAAAAAACGATAAATCTATATCTTTAACCCTGTCAGAGTTTGGGATTTTAAAGCGCTTGGTAACAAATATGGGTAAGGTTTTAACACGTAACCAATTGCTTGACGATATTCAAAATAGTGACGCTTTTGTGGTGGATAGAAATATTGATGTGCACATTGCTTCTCTTCGTAAAAAATTAGGCCCCAACTTTCAGTGGATTGAGACGGTCCGGGGAGTGGGCTATCGTTTCTTAGAAGAGGAAGAATAATAAATAGGACTGCTTTTCTATAGGCTAAGTGAAAAAATCACCGGCTAGATAGAATTCACAAAACCATGTGGAAGGACTAAAAGATAGAAGACCTAAAATAACTCGCAGAAAAAGAGCTTTAACGTTTAAGCAAGAAAAAGCATTTTTAGAGCGAGTAGAAAAAGGGACTAAATCTGAAGAGAACATCAATGTTTTCCATTTACGTGATTTGCAAGCTATATTAAAAAAAGAGTTTAGCAAAAACTTAACCGTTCCAGGAATTTGGGCAATTTTACGTCGCTGTCACTATGCCACCCTTGGCCCCCCCCCTTAAGCACTATAAAGCCAACTTAAGAGAACAAGAAGCCTTTAAAAAAATTCCAGAATTCATTACCACTTTAAACAAACAATTTCTTAAACAAAAGATCGAAGTTTGGCTTGAAGATGAAGCAAGGCTTTAGGCAACAAAGCACCTTTACTAGGAGATGGGCAAAGAAAGGAACTAAGCCAAAAGCTCTTAAGGCAGACAGAGTATAAAAAGTTCTAGGTAGCTACAGCTGTTTGCCCACGTTCAGGGAAGTCAGAAAGAATGATTCTTCCTTTCCTAAATAGCCAAGGGGTTAGAAATTCTTCTTAAGCAAATTAATCAATCATTACCAGCTTCTTTTCATGCCTTATTAATTTTAGACCGAGCCGGTTATCATATTAGCAAGTCAATTAAGTTTCCTCTTAATATTCACCTTTTCTTCTTGCCTCCTTATAGTCCTGAACTTAACCCGGTTGAAAACATGGGGCACTATTTGCGCAGCCATTATTGGTCCAATCGTATCTACAAGGGTTACAAAGAGCTAGAGAAGATGGCGATAGCTTCGTGGGAAAAGGTATGCCTAAACAAAAAAAGGATAAAAAGCTTATGTGTTGTATCGTATGCTTAATTGTAGAAAGTGTTAATTGAAAACGTATTATTCTGAAATGTGGCGAGAAATCACGGTGATACAAAAACAAAAGTAGGAATTAAGGGTAAGAGAGCAAAAGCTGGATGGGATCGAGACTCCATGATGGAAATGGTAAAGGGTAAATAAAATCTTCATGCAATTTCCCGGGCATAAGGCAGTATTTACGGCGGCGAGCTAAAATATTTTAGTATCTTTATCACCTAATGTTTAAAGGGGATGAAGAGGCTTGCTTTCAAAAAGCTTTAAGGATACAGAGAACTTCCCGGCCTATCAAGAGCCATTAACCTTTAAAGTTCTCTGCTAAAGCAGGGGTAAAGTCTTTAGCAATTCATTACATTCCTCTATTTTCAAGCTTTATGGCTAAGGCTCTATTTCTAGCATTTTCTTGTATGTTTTGCGTTTTTCCCTATATGATGCCCTAAAGAAAGATTAAAAAAATCATCAAATTTAAAGAAGGCCATACAATGAATCCTAGCTCTTTTAGCAGCATTGAAAGCGTGCCTAATGAAATACTAGTCCCTATTTTAAAGGCTTGTGCTAGCCCTTCCTTATTTAGTGTATGTGGAAGATGGCGCCAACTGCTAGCTAATGAAGTCATGCCTTCTCTTTATAAGCAAATAGGTAAAATGCATGTTCCTCAAGGAGATGTTAACGAGCAGGCTTTTATTTTAGATAAGCTTTATAAGCTAGAAGAAGGGCTTTCTAAAACAGCAAAAGTAAATGCAATCTTTAAGCAAATTTTTACTCTAGCTAGATTCCTTTATCCCTTAGAATTTGAATGGAAAACCGAAGAAAAAAAATATCTTACTCTGGCTAATTATTCCTTTTATCTCTTAAATATTAATCGCCTCTTAATTTGGAAACAAATCCCTGGGGGAGAGAAATATTTAAGCCGAGAAGAAATCAAGTATTTGCCTTTAGAAGAAAAAGGAAAGCTTTTTAGTAAGTGGATTAAAAGGCATGGCAAAAAACTTATGAAGCTAAACTTACAAGGAATTGGCTTAACCTTTTTACCTCCAGAGATAGGGCAATTAACAAAACTGAAAGATCTTGACTTAAGAAACAACCAATTTACCTTCCTTCCGGCAGAAATAGGGCAACTATCACAGCTGCAAGCGCTTGATTTAAGCAACAACCAGCTTACCTTCCTTCCGGCAGAGATAGGCCAGCTATCGCAATTGCAAGGGCTCGGCCTAGGCAACAACCAACTTACCTCCCTTCCGACAGAGATAGGGCAGCTATTGCAACTGCTATGCCTTGACTTAAACAACAACCAACTTACCTTCTTTCCTGCAGAGATAGGGCAGCTATCACAGCTACAAGAGCTTGGATTAAGCAACAATCAGCTTACCACTCTTCCTACAGAGATAGGGCAGCTATCGCAACTGCAAGGGCTTATCTTAAACAATAACCAACTTACCTTCTTTCCTGCAGAGATAGGGCAGCTATCGCAGCTGCAATTGCTTGAATTAAGCAACAATCAACTCACCTCCCTTCTTGCAGAGATAGGGCAACTATCGCAACTGCAAAAGCTTGGATTAAGCAACAACCAGCTTACCTCCCTTCCCGCGGAGATAGGGCAGCTATCACAGCTGCAAGAGCTTGAATTAGATCACAACCAGCTCACCACCCTTCCCACCGAGATAGTGCAGCTACTACAGCTGCAAGGGCTTGGTTTAAGCAACAACCAGCTTACTCTCTTTCCCCCAGAGATAGGGCAGCTATCACAGCTACAATTGCTTGGCTTAAGCAACAACCAGCTCACTACCCTTCCGGCAGAGATAGAGCAACTATCACAGCTGCAATTGCTTGAATTAGGTCACAACCAGCTTACCACCCTTCCGGCAGAAATAGGACAGCTATCACGGCTGCAATTGCTTGGCTTAAACAACAACCAGCTTACCACCCTTCCTTCAGAGATAGGGCAGCTTTCTCGGCTGCAAGAGCTTGGCTTGCATAGAAATCGACTCACTACCCTTCCTATCGAAATAGGGCAGCTATCACAGCTACAAGAGCTTGGATTAAGCAACAACCAACTTACCTCTCTTCCTTCAGAGTTAGGGCAGCTTTCTCGGCTGCAAGAGCTTTACTTAAACGGCAATCACCTTACCTCCCTTCCTGTCAAAATAGGACAGCTACCAGCTCTACGAAAGCTTCAGGTGAAAGAAAATCCACTGGAAAATATTCCAGGAAAAATAAAGCAGCGTTTTTGCTTATAAATGAAATGGCTTGCGTCCTCATCAGCTAATAGGTTATCGGATGAAATAATACGCCTTTGAGCAGCTTTTTATGCAAACCTATGCTTAATAAAAATCTCTTTTTAAGGAGAAAGTCAGCTTTTAAAGAGTTAATTCCTTTTTCTAGGCTATACAGATAAAGTTTCTTCAAGCAGTATTACATCTCCAACGGCTTCCTCGCTAGTTAAAGGCCTAGTGTTTATTACGTGATTGGATAAGAAGCTTGCCCAGAACTTCTATTATTTAACTCAACCTTAAACCCTAACTAAGATTGGTAAACTTATTTTCTTTAAGCTTTTTCAGCCGCTCCAGATCTATTTTAGCATAGGTAATACGTTGAAGAGAGAGATGGACTTTTCCTGGAAGGTTTTTTTTATAACGCGAGACATATTTACATTGAGTGATGCAAACTTCTCCTTCTTGGCGCTCTTTAGCTTTGCTGTAGAAAAGAGCTGCATGAATGGCATCTAGTAGAGATTCTTCATCGGGTTTAAGATGCTTACCCAGATGTAAAATGACATGCGATCCAGGGACATCTCTAGCATGTAGCCAATAATCTGAGCCATGGGCATAAGTAAAGGTTAATTTATCGTTAGCATGGGCGTTCTTACCCACCCATATCTTTAACCCTGCTTGAGTAACAAATTCGTGATAAGGTAAAGATAAAGTCTTCTTGGCTAGTTTGTTCTTTATTATTTTTTTAGATAGGCCCTCATGTCTCTGACAAAAACTTTCAAGCTCTTGCTTAGTTTCTATCTGTTGCACCTGTTCTAGCATTAAAGATAACTTTTCTACGGCTTGATGGGCCTGCTTTAACTGAGCGGAGAGGGGGTCAATTGCTTTCTTTAATTTTTTACTTTTTTGAAAGCGCTTAGAGACTTCTTCTGAGGGCGGCAAGGTAGGATCTAAGTTTAAAATGACTTCTCCATTATCTTTCAACCAATCATTGACACTGACCTGCCTTAAGCCCTTAGTTATCTTATATAGATTGGCTTGAAGAAGGGAAGCTTCATGGTGTGCTTGTTCCCAAAGAAGTGCTTTCTCTAGCTCTTCAGAAAATTTAGCTTCAGCTTTCTGGGCTTTATTTAATTTATTTTTTAGCTCGCCAACTAGCGTATTTCTTTTTTTAAGAAATTCAGCTTCTAACTCTTTATGTCTGTAGATAGCTTCAACTGAAGCACTAGTAGTATCTTCAGGAGAGCCGAGTGATAGAAGAGGAGGCAGAGTTTTAGGAGGAAGATAAGAAGTATGGATAGTAGGATGTAAAGAAACTAGGATACTACGTTGGCTATCCACAAGATAGCAATTGGGTTTTTTAGGAATAAGCTCGCTGATAAGAGTTTGGGTGAGCTCGCCTTTTTTTAAAACCATTCGTAAAATTCTATCTTCATTGACAAGTTCACAGCTTTTTAAATACCACCCCCGTAGGTGCTGAGTCAGCTTTTTAGAAAAAAATGAAGAAGTATCTTGGCCAGAGTATTGGGTAAGATGAAAACGTAAAAAGGCTTCTTGAAAACAAATCAATAAAGGGGGAGCCTCTTTGAAATGAAGGACAATCTTTTGAGGATGTGGAGCTGTGCAATAATCAAAAAGCGCTTCTTTTAAAGAAGAGTTAATTTCTTTAAGAAGTTTTTTCATTTGCTCGATTGTTAATGACATACTCTATCCTGCGGCAAAGGATTCCATTTTTACGCATTCTAACAAGGAAATAATCTTATCTGTTTTTTCCCAAGTAAAGTTTTCTTCATGGCGCCCAAAATGCCCACCAAAAGCGGTAGAACGATAAATAGGCCTTTTTAAATTAAGCATTTGAATGATACCTTTAGGTGTTAAATCAAACACTAAAGGGACAGCCCTGCTGAGAATATTTTCGCTTACTGAACCTGTACCAAAGGTATCAATTTTAATAGAAATGGGATGAGCAACACCAATGGCATAGGAAATCTGCACTTCACAGCGCCGGGCTAATTTGGCCGCCACGATGTTTTTTGCCACATAACGCGCTGCATAGGAAGCGGAACGGTCTACCTTAGAAGGGTCCTTACCTGAAAAAGCCCCACCTCCGTGATGGCCCATTCCTCCATAAGTATCTACAATAATCTTTCTTCCGGTAAGCCCACAGTCTCCCGCAGGGCCTCCAATAACAAAACGGCCGGTAGGATTAATGTAGAAAAGAGTATGATCTGTAATAAAGCCTTTAGGGGCTATCCTATGCACAAGTGCTTTCATATCATGGACGATTGTTTCTCTTTTAACTTCTTCTGCATGCTGTACGGAGATAACGACGGTATGAAGACGAATGGGTTGATGTTTTTCATTATATTCGATTGTAATTTGCGTTTTAGCATCGGGTCTTAGATAAGGAAGTTGTTTGTTTTGCTGAATGCAATGAAGTTCTCGAACAATTTGATGGGCTAGCGTGATAGGCAGAGGCATTAACTCGGGTGTTTCTTCACAAGCATACCCAAACATTAAGCCTTGATCGCCTGCACCTTGTTCTTTATAAAGGCCTTCTCTTTCATTGACGCCTTGTGCGATGTCTAAAGATTGCTTATGAATGGAAGTTAGCACGCCACATGAGCGATAATCAAAGCCCTCTTGTGCTTGATCGTATCCTATATATTTGAGGGTGTTACGTACGATTTCTTGATAATCCACTTGCGCTTTGGTCGTAATTTCTCCTGCGACAACGACAAGACCCAAAGTTACCATTGTCTCGCAGGCCACTCTAGAGTCTTCATCTTGTTCAAGGCAAGCGTCTAATATAGCATCAGAGATTTGATCAGCCACTTTATCAGGATGACCAATTCCTACTGATTCGGAAGTAAATACGGAATGTTTCATGCTTATCCCTTTCCTTAAAGTTAACAAACGATAGCATGGCTCCTGCTATAGTTTAAATCAAAAGATTAACTACTTAAGAAAGAAAAGTACACTTCAAAATATAACAAGCTCTTTTGTTTTTCAGCCCCATCAGCTGATAAATAGTCTTACGAATAAATAACAATCTATCTTTCATTTGATAAAGGAAACCCACTAGTATTTGCTGGTCGTCTACTTTAAATCTCAAACTTCATTTTTAAAGGAATGTTTACTTTATCGATGGGATGTCCAAGAAACTTTGAGCCATGCAAGCGAAATTTTTCAGGATAATCAGAGACATAAAAGCGATGAGAAGGTTTTTCATCAGGGGAGGCATGTAAATTATAAGTATCTAAAGTGAGTGACACATGTTCTGCACAGGTGCTAGCCGAATCTACGATATAGACATGCGGGCCTATTTCCTTTTGGATCAAAGGACGAAGAAGAGGATAGTGAGTGCATCCAAGAAGTAATGTATCAATGCTGCTTTGCTTTAAAGGGGCAAGATAATCTTTAATAATCAGCTGAGTGGCCGGATGATCAAATAGATGCTCTTCAATAAGGGGCACTAACAGGGGGCATGGCATGGAGTAAACTTGGCAAGAGGGAAGCTTCTTTTTAATTTGTTGCGGATAAATACCTGATTCAGTGGTCGCTCGCGTAGCAAGCACGCCTATTCTTAGGTGGCGTGAAGCTTTAGCAGCATGCTCCACCCCTGGCTGAATCACATCAACAATAGGGATTTTAAGGATCTGTTTCAACTTATCCACGGCATAGGCTGAAGCTGTATTGCAGGCGATGACTAGTAATTTAATTTGATGTTCCATTAAAAAGATGGCGTTTTCTATAGAATAACGCAGAATTGTATCGGCACTTTTGTCGCCATAAGGCAACCTGGCCGAGTCGCCGAAATAAATAAGTTTTTCATGAGGAAGCTTATGCATGATTTGTTTCATCACTGTTAGCCCGCCGATACCTGAGTCAAAAATTCCAATCGCTTGCGAATTACTCATGGGATTCTAAGATTTTGGCCAACAACGATCTTATCATGGGAAAGGCCATTAAGCTCTTTAATGGCTTGAATAGTCGTTTGATGCTTACGCGCAATTTTTTCTAAAGTGTCGCCGGGTACCACCTTATAAATCCTAACGGATGGAAGCTCAGCTTTTTCCGAAAGGCCGCTTGTGGGATTTAAAGCCTCTGCAACGGATTTAATCGCTTGATGAAGGTTGTCGATGTTTTGATTTTGAAATTCAATAATTTTTTCAAATTCCGTGAGCTTTTGCTTATACTGAGAGAGTGTGGTCGCTATTTCATTCGTGTAGGTTTTAAACTGTTTAACATCAGAAATTATCCCTTGAGTAAGTAGCTCAAGGCTATTAATTTTCATTTCCAGAGCTTTAGAAGAATCTTTCCATGCTTCTGTTTGCGCATGCCCTGCTTCTATCCATTGCTGGCGCATCGAGTCGATAATCGTTTCTAAAGTACGGACTTTCTCATCATAGGTTTTGATTTCAATTTCGTGATTGCTGACCTCATGACGCAAATCATCCAGATTATCGCGCATTTCACGTAAAACCACGGCTGTTTGATCGTTATAATAACGAGTAGGGGCCGCTTCAATATTGCCTAAACAGCAAAGTTTTAAAGGTAGGATAAGGAATATGATAGTTTTTATCAGTCCAGGTTGCTTCCGCAACCTGAGCCTTGAAAAGAAGATTTCTATAAACATTATCTTTGATAGATTTTAAATTCTGCTCGACGATTTTGTGCCCAGGCTTCTTCGTGACTTTCCATCACGGCAGGACGTTCTTTACCATAAGAGATCGTAAAAATATTATCAGGACTGGCGCCTTCGGCAATCAGAGCATTACGAACAGCGTTAGCACGACGCGAACCTAAAGCTAGGTTATAAGCTTCTGCTCCTCTTTCGTCAGTATGCCCTTCAATAAAAATATAGGTATTAGGATTTCTTTGCAGATAGTCTACTACTTTGCGTAAGATAGTCATATTTTCCTGTCCTTTGATCAAATTGCTATTATAATCAAATTTGATACTTTGGAAAATACCTGAAAGGCCTTGAATAGTACTAGGATCTTTGAAAAATTGAATGTCGGGAATAGTACTGCCTGGATCACCTGGATTTTCTCTCGGCTGTTGGCTAACAGACTCTGCCATTGCTAACTCGGCATCGTGGGGCTGATCTTGTAACGGTATAAAGTCTTCGTTAGCATAAATGTTAGCAGAATTGCTTTGCTTACCCATGGTATAAAATTCGTCAGGAGAATAGACCTGGCGTGAATCTCCGTGTTTACCGCCAAGAGATTTAACACCTCTTCCAATATGACGCCCAGCGGTTTTCGTATCTTCCCATACATCATCGCTCGTGCGCCTGCAGCTTGTAAAGGATAAGCTAATGAGAAATATATTCAAAAGCAGGCAATAGGGAGCTAGTTTCATAAAATCCTCGGCTTTGTGGCTATAAATAATTATAAAAATGAGATAGTAACATAAAAGGGGAAATATTCTGAAAGAGCTTTTTTAATTAGCTTGTTTTACAAAGGAAAGATAGGAGGAAAACCCTATCTTTCTAAAAAGGCTTTAGATAGTTTATCCTTTTAACACTAAGCTGCTTATGTTTTGAGCTGTTTTAGGCGTATGATCCTGAAAAGCTATAAAAAGGCTTGCTACTGGGCTTTAAATTTTTTGCTCTTACTGGAGCGATTTTTGTAGAGTTTATTATAGCCTTTTAAATTTAGCCAGGGTCAAAGCAAAAGCTTTGAGGATCAAGCCAAGTAGCCGATGGAAGAAAAGTGCCCTCAGGGGACTTAGAGCTTGACTAGCAGTATAAGGCAACGAGCTATTTGCTAAATTTAGGTTCCCATGCAGGAAAGCGCTTCAGACCTTCTCCCGAGGAAATTTTTACTGCTTCTGGTTGATGCAAATTGATCAAATAAAGTTCGCTGTTATTATTGTCCGCAGAGTTAAAGACAAGATGTAAGCTATTAGGAGCCCAGGTGGGATTTTCTTTATGACCACCTCCTTTAGTAATTTGCCTTTCTTGCTTTTTGTCAAAATCATAAATCCAAATTTGGCGGGTGTCGTGGCTCTTTGCGCAGTAAGCTAGCTTACTGCCATCGGGGGACCAGGCAGGGGCGGTATTTTCACGATTTGATTTGCTAATCAAGAGAGCTTTAATGTTTTTAAGGCTTGCCCCGGGCGCTGGGATGTCTATGACATAAATACGGGGCGATCCATCTTTGTTAGAGACAAAAGCAATTTTACTTCCATCTGGGCTGAAGGTAGGAGTTCCTTGCGTGGCTAGATAAGTAGAAAAAATTTGTTGAGGTTTACCTATAGCCCCTTTTTCAGGATCAAACGTTTGCAGGAAAAGATCAGGGTTGCCGGTATAGTCGCAAATGAAAGCTACCTTATCCCTTTGTTTGGTAATAGCGGGCATTAATTGATTACCTTTAAGTAAGCTGAAGCGCCGGCCTACTCCATCTTTTAAGGAAGCTATATAGATTTTTGACTGCCCTGCTCGATAAGAAACATACATGATACTTCCACTCGCGTGGCCTTGTTGGGGAGGAATATAGGTAGGGGTAACAATCAGACTGTTTTCATGTGTAATTTGTCTGGCATTGGCGCCATCGTAATCAGCTTCCCATACTTCAGCAATAGACTTAAGGCCATGAGAGGTTTTGCAGGTGTAAATTATTCGCGTGCTGGCTATTCCTTCATTGCCAAATAAGCTTTTATGGAGGCTATCGGCTAGACGATGTATTTGCCGGCGATCTTGGCTAAGGTCTCCACTTAAAGGAATATTATTTACTGATTTTTCATGATCACTGCTCAGGGAAAGCATTCTTGCCGACATTTGATTGTCTTTAATCAATATTTTTAATACATAGTAAACATTCAGGCTTTTCCAGCTAGAGCTATTAACGGCATCAAGAAAGTTGCCAACAGGGGCTTTAGACTCATTTTTCAATGTAAAGGTCATGCCATTATGATTTAAGTCAAATTGTAAAACCTGCTCTAGCTGCTGGGTGTAATGAGCAGTAAAAGCAGGATTTTCTTGATAAAAGGGAGCTAGATAAAGAGGCATTAGCTTACTTTCCGTCGCTAATCTAACTACAATTTTTTCATTGTCTTCGTTTGCTAGGGCTGACAGATTTTGCTTAAAGGCTAAAAAAAGAAAGAAAATAATAAAATAATATTTTAGATGAGTCATAATTCATTACTTAATTGAATGATAAAAGTATATTCCGACATGTTTGCAAAATCTTTTCCTAGAGGAGGAAATTTTAACGTAGGCAAGTTTTTTTCTATATAGAGGCGATTTAAGTGGCTAGGAGATTTAATGATATTTACCTTGATGGCTCGGCCTAAGCGATCGACTGTTAATTTTAGTTGAACTTCCCCGTGCTCAGGTAATTTTAGTAAAAGTTTAAGCCGGCTAGCTAACTCATCTCTATAGCTTCTCTCTACTGCGCTAGAAGGAAGGGTATAAGCTGCAGGGAGAGTATCTGTTTGCAAAGCAGGGATGGTAGCAGCTGAGGCGAGTGCCGTCTGACTTGCTTGAGAGGAAGAAGCATTTCGATGAGCTCGGCTCTGCTCAAGCTTGGCAAGGCTGGCCTGGGCAGCTGCAAGAAGTTTTTTCTGTTTCTCCTTGGCTTCGGGGCTTGCTTGGGAATTAGGGCTTTCACGTTGAGCCTCTGCAGAAGACTTTTTCAAGGGGGCTTTTATCGGCTTTTTTTCAGCAGGCTTGGCTGCAGTAGATGCAGGACTAACGCTTTTTTTAGTATTGTCTTTCTTAATAGATGGTTTGCCGGTTTTTGAATGGGTGGATTGAGGAATTGCATTTTCTTTTTTAGGGACTGCTTTTTTATTGGGCGTCTGTTGAATAGCGGTAGAGTTCAAAGCTTTTATGTTTTTTTTATCGGTTGAAGAAGGGGTTTCAATTTTTTGAGTAGATTCTGTAGGAGCCGGAGAACTTGTGTGAGGTTTTGCTTCTTCTACGTTAAGAGGGATAGGGGGAGGAGAGGCAATAAGTTTAGCAGCAATTTCTTCGGGAGATTTTGGACTGGGAAGAATATTAGAATTTAGAGCCAATTTTTCTTTGTTCTCACTAGGGAGGGG
Source organism: Neochlamydia sp. S13 (assembly GCF_000648235.2). Taxonomy (NCBI): domain Bacteria; kingdom Pseudomonadati; phylum Chlamydiota; class Chlamydiia; order Parachlamydiales; family Parachlamydiaceae; genus Neochlamydia; species Neochlamydia sp. S13. The sequence continues at coordinate 2,405,406 of NZ_AP017977.1, forward strand.
AGAGGATTTTGTTTGAATTTTTGGGGGAGTGAGCGGAATTGTATGCACCACTAGACGTTCGTTGTATTGGCGAGGAGCTTGTTTGGAAAAAGGGAGCAAGATCATTCCTAAAATCATTCCAACATGGATTATGATGACCCCGAGAGTGATTGGCCATAACGTCTTATCGTGGAGGTAGATACTACTCATAATAGTTAAAAAACTAGGCAGGTTTAAGAATCACATCTAATTGAGTAAATCCTGCTTTTTCAGCTGTATTCTTAACGGCTTGATAGGTTCCAAAGTGGGCCGTGCGGTCATGATATAACTGGGGCTGGGCAGCAGGATAACGTTTTTTGGCGTCTTTTAACAAGGTAAATAGTTGTTCTAGAGTTACCATTTGTTTATTAAACCAAATAGTATTATCTTTGCGCACATGAATGGAGATAGGGCTGCTAGCTTGAACAAAGTTTGAGCTGCTTTCGTGCAAGCCAGAGGCCGCCTGGGCAAGCTCTACATTATCAAGCTCCAGCAGAGGAGCTATCAAAATAAATATAATTAAAATGACAAAGACCACATCAATTAGAGGGGTTAGATTAACAGTAGGTTCTTCGATATTTTTATGGATAGAAGCCTGAATGAATCGCCTGTTCATGAGAAGTCCACTTTTCTATATTGCAGCTCTACAGCACCCAACATTTCGTTGGCAAAGCTTTCCATTTCAATCTCAAAATCGCGAATAGCATGTTTTAAATAATTATAGCCAATTAGAGCAGGAATGGCGTCGATGAGCCCTAAAACTGTTGTCGCCAAGGCAAGAGAAAGCCCACCTAGTACCATTTGAGGCGTGCTGCCTGATGCTTGTACCTGGAAGTCTGAAAAGCTTGTCAATATGCCCCACACAGTGCCAAGTAATCCTAAAAATGGAGCTAGGCTTACCACCGTGGATAGGATAAAAAGATTTTTTTCTAAATTTTTAGTTTGATGAGCGATTTGAGTAGCTAAAGAGCCTTGTATAAAATCAATATCCGTAAGAGAAAGAAACGGTACACTTTGTTCAGTCTCCCTATTTTTTTGCATCACATACTTATTTTTATTAAAGATTTCCATCGTCTGTTTTTTAAGAAGAGAATAAAGATCCATGTAGGGGTTGCTATTTTTTACCCTACTGGCAGCTTCACAGTCTAAATTCAAGGGATTTTGTTTCTGAAGCTGAAAGATATCATAAAAACGAGCCGCTTGTTTTCTTGCTTGGTAGGTTTGCCAGATTTTATGGAGTAAAATAATCCAGGTTATCATGGATAGTAGAAGGAGGCCAATAAAGATCAATTTGCCTAAAAAATCAGAATGTATATAGGCTTCATAAAAGGGATTAGTAGCTATAAAAATGTTTACATTCATTCATAAATCCTTTAAAGTATAGCCTTTAATTAAAAAAGAAGGGTTTTACATTGGCAGTCAAATTCCGGCATATAACTTATAGGTTACTCGGCTTTTTGATCATTTTCATCTCTCTCTTATACAGTGAAAATCCTTCTCAAGTCAATCAACTTCATTCATTTCCATCTAATCTTGGCTTAATCGAGCCTTTAGTGAATGACTCTTCTTTACCTATTAAAGCTTATGTGCATTCCGAAACGCTAAATTTTAAGGCGGCCGAGCCCTTTTGGATAAAAGTTAGCCTTACCATAGCTCCCTCGTGGAATATTTATTGGAAAAATCCAGGAGATGCAGGCATGCCTGTTTCGGTTACTTGGGAGCTGCCACCTGGGTTTAAAGCCGGTGAGCTTCAATGGCCTTATCCGCAACGTTTTGAATCACCCTCATCCATTGGCTTTGGCTATGAAAATGAGGTGCACTTTTTGTGTCAGATCTTTCCCCCCGAGAATCTCAATCATTCTGACACTTATAAGTTTAGAGCGACTATTAAATACTTAGCCTGTTCAGATTCAGCCTGCTTACCAGGTGAAACTAACGTGCAGATGAACCTGACCTCTACTTCTTTTGCCCCAGTCATGGACAAGTCTTTAACCTCTATTTTCGAGCAAGCGCGTCGTTTGCTGCCAAAAACTCGTGGGAATATTACGGCCAAGCGTATCAATGATTTGATAGAGCTCAACATGCCATCTCCCTTAGCGCCAGCAGAGAAAATTTTAAATATTTTTTTCTTTCCCGAGGAGGGGCAAAGCGTAGATTATCATTTAGAGCCTTCTATCTCTTTACAAGAGAGTTCTTTTTCTTCTTACTCTATTGCCTTTAAAGAGAAAGATTCTTCGTTGCCTACAACTGTTCTTAAAGGTGTTTTAGTTCTGACTATCCAGCAGGCAGAAAAAATAGCCACGGAAGCTATCGAGGTAGCTGTGCCTATCCAAGATCTTAACAAAGAAAATTCTGTCTGGGCTTTCAATGAGGCTTTCCCTCGCTCCTGGAATATCACTTTGTCCTCCAAATCCAGCGATTATGAGGGCGGATTGGGAATGGCTTTGATATTAGCTTTTTTGGGCGGAATGCTTTTAAATTTGATGCCTTGCGTTCTACCGGTAATCTCTTTTAAAATTTTAAGCTTCGTTAAAATGTCGGGGCAAAGCCGTCAGTTGACTTTACAGCATGGCTTGATGTTTAGTGCAGGCGTTCTAGTTTCTTTTTGGATATTGTCTGCAGCTCTTTTGATTTTAAAGGCTTATGGCCATGCTGTAGGCTGGGGATTTCAGCTGCAAGAGCCTGCTTTTGTCGCTTTGTTGTCAGCGGTCCTATTCATTTTTAGTTTAAGCTTATTTGGTGTATTTGAAATAGGAATCAAAGTGGGCTCTTTTGCGGGACAGCTACAGCATCAAGGGACAAAAAAGGGAAGATGTGCTTCCTTTTTAAGTGGGGTACTAGCCACGCTCATAGCTACCCCTTGCACGGGCCCCTTTTTGGGTACAGCAGTGGGTTTTGCTATGACTTTACCTTTCTACTTGTCTTTTTTGATTTTCACTTCCTTAGGAATGGGAATGGCGTCTCCTTATCTTATCCTATCTGCTTACCCCTCTTTTCTGCGTTTTTTACCTAAGCCGGGAAAATGGATGGAGACCTTTAAACAATTCATGGGCTTTATCATGCTTGCTTCCGTGTTATGGTTAATGTGGGTTTTTGCAGCTCAAACAAATGCATTAGCTCTTATCCTGTTATTAGGGGCTTTTTTTATGATAAGTATGGCTTGTTGGATTTACGGGCGCTGGGCGACCCCTCTTCATTCCAAATTAAGCTGTAGGATTGCTACAAGCGTAGCCATCTTTGGACTGCTGGCTAGTCTATATGCTTTACTTTATGCTTCTAAGTCTACCTCCCCCTCTATCTCTTTTTCTCCTGCTATAGCTGAGCAAGAGGTTATATGGGAAGAGTTTTCTCCCCAACGACTAGCAGAGTTAACTTCTCAAGGTATTCCTGTTTTTGTTGATTTTACAGCGAAGTGGTGTTTAATATGCCAAGCTAATCATATGATATTGGGAGGGGCGGACGTTCATGCTCAATTTAACGAGCAGGGCGTAGTGCGGATGAAAGCTGACTGGACAAAAAAAGATGCCGCTATTACGGAAGAGCTGCAAAAATTTGGGCGCCATAGCGTACCCCTGTATGTGCTTTATCAGCAGGAACAAGAGCCTTTTATTTTTCCTCAATTATTGACTCCTAGCTTAGTCATCAACAAATTAAAAGCTATAAAATAAATTTTCTGGAAATTAAAATATTAGGTAATTAATTTTTTCAACCTTTTATTCGTTAAAAGCTCTTGCTACTCTCCAACATTTGTTAGATAGCTGATTTTCTAGCTTCCTCTTGGCTAAAAAACTTTAAAATTTAAGTAAGTTTTTCTTTATTTATATTTGGATCGATCGCATTCGGTTGCCTGCGACATACCTGTAGCTAACAAACAGAGCCCTATTATCTCTTTTTAATTGCCCTAATGGCTCTTAAGTTATTTTATTAGAAGACGTATACTAGAGCATAAGGGAGAAGTAGGTAGGGAAAGGGCAGCGACATTTTTTGCTCTGCACAAATACTTGGAATACTTGCTAGTAGGATTATTTACCTAAAATTGTGGAGCTTTTCTTGCTTGTCCTGCTTCTAAAATTTGCTTGCTTTTTTTGTTTTTATATATATATTTAATCTTATAAAAAAGCACAAAAATAGATATACAACTTAATAAGTAGGACCACCTATGAGTCCAATTTCTATGAATCTCGAACTTCTCCCTAATGAAATATTAGCCTCTATTTTAAAAGATTGTGCTAGTCCTTCCTTATTTGGCGTTTGTACAAGATGGCAACACCTGCTAGCTAATGAAGTTATACCCTCTCTTTACAAGCAAATAGGTAAAATGCAGTTTCCTCAACGAAAAGCTACCGAGCAGGCTAACCTTTTAGATAAACTCTACAAGCTACCAGCTGGGCTTTCTACACTAGCAAAGGTAAAGGAAATTTTTAGGCAAACCTTCGCTCTAGCTAAATCTCTGGCTCCATTGGAATTTAAAGGGCACATCGAAGAAAGAAAATATTTTACCCTGGCTAATTACACTTCTCTTCTTTTAAACATTAATCGTCTTTTAATAGAGTCCAGACTTCCAGGCTATAAGAAATATTTAGACCGACCAGACATCAAAGGCTTGCCTTTAGAAAAGAAAGGAGAGCTTTTTGAAGGTTGGATTAAAAGGTATGGCAAAAATATTAAGAAATTTGAGCTAACAGGAAGCAAATTGACTGCTTTGCCTCCCGAGATAGGGGGATTATCTCAGCTACATGAGCTTAAATTAAACGATAATCATCTATTCACCCTTACGGCAAAAATAGGAAAGCTTTTTAATCTGAAAGAGCTTTGCTTGAACGGCAACCACCTCACTTCGCTTCCTGCAGAGGTAGGTCAGCTCTCTCAGCTCCAAGAGCTTTTCCTAGGTGACAACAAGCTAACTACCCTTCCTGCAGCCATCGGGCAACTTTCTAAGCTACGAGGGTTGTACTTAAATGATAATCAACTTACCATTCTTCCTGCAGAAATAGGAAACCTCTCTCAGCTGCAAGAGCTCTTCTTAGGTGGCAACAAACTAGCTACTCTTCCTTCAACAATTGGGCAACTTTCTAAGCTGCAAGAGCTGTATTTAAACGATAACCAACTTACCATTCTTCCTGAGGAAATAGGACAGCTCTCTCAGCTGCAAGAGCTCTTCTTAGGGCGCAACAAACTAGCTATCCTTCCTTCTGGAATAGGACTTCTTTCTCAGCTGCGGCTTCTTTACCTAAGCAACAACCAGCTAACTGTTTTGCCTGCAAGCTTAAAGCAGCTGCCCGCAGGGATAGATCTTAATCTTGATGGAAACTTGTTGGAAAGTATCTCCCCCTGAATTAAAGCAGCGTTTTAGCCTCCGCATTTAGGTAATAATCTTATAAGGTGTTTTAAATAATTTTACCCTTGTTTATAAAAGACGTAAGCGGTCACCGGGGGGGGGGGCTATCAATAGATACCTGATAAACAAAATAATTTCTAGAGTTAATATTTACTTAAGCATCCATGTAAATAGTATGTAACCTTCATATGAGCAACTATTTAAAGAAAATGTAGAGCTAAGGTCTGAAAATGCTCAGCTAAAAGCCTTGGGTAAATAGACAGGAAAAGGTAATCAACAAACTTGAAAGCGCGCATTGCTCACTTAGAAGAACAGCTTAATCAAAATTCTAAGAATAGTTCCAAGCCACTTACGACGGATCAAGAAGCTAGCTGTTCATCATTACCTCAAGCAGAAAATCGACCTTATCATCCTGGGGCCAACCGCGAGTTGTTACCTGCTAGGGCAGTTATCTCGTATGAGATTCGTAGTGTAGAAGGTTGTCCACACTGTTATTTTTGCTATGCATGCGGCTGATAAGGTTTTTTCTTGGCAGCAGATCAAACTTCTTGAAATTAAGCCCTTGCTACATCCAATCGATCTAGTGACAAACAGATGCCTTTGTTGTCATTGAAAAGTGCATCCTGAACTTAAAGAAAATGAGCAATTCTTGCTCGGTCCTAGGCTAAAAGGATTTTTAAGGATAAAGAAAAACTTTCGGCCTCGCAAAAGCCATGATTACCTGTTGATAAATTTTCTCTACTGAATGCGGAAAAGCTGTTTTAGCAATTTCTTCTCTTTTTGCCTCTTTCTAAGCATCCTGCTTAAGCTTTTTTATAATTTTCTTGTACATTGCATCGATGAATTGTTTGTTATCTATTCTCATAAACGCTCAGGAAGGATAGGCTTTTTAGCTACTCCTTATACAACCGCCACGCTCTATCAAAGTCTCTCTTTAATTAAAGAGACAGCTTTTAGAGGATTGGGTGTGCAGGCTTAATTTTTTTAAAGCCTATAAGTGCACATCTCTATCAGAGGATGACAACTTTATAAGGGAGATAGCTAGTCATAAATTTCTAAAGGCGAGCATCATTGACTAGCTCTTTAATGAATCCTGCAATTACCTGATTTTCTTCCGGATTTAAGCCTGGATTTATTCTTATAGTGCTAGAGCCTTCTTCTGCATTAACGGAAATAATGATGCAATTAGGGTGATAAAACCCAAAGCTAGCTCGGGAATGTACCTTTATCCCTTTCGCTAAGCATTTTTTGTAGAAAAGCCCCATAATCGCCCTACTTTTTAGGGCATGGCCTTTTCCTATGAGTTTTATATCGATAAAGGAACATTCCATCTCTGGATCTGCGGTGCTAATGCGTATCTTCTGGCTACTCTCTTTGCCTAAAGGCTGAAGGAGTGGGGGAACACCATCAAGAATTTCCCTAGTATTTTTAAAAATAGCCGATCGATAACTATCCATTTGCTCAGTCGTATACTTATAAGCAAGAGAGAACCATTGAAGGCTTAGTTGATCCGTTTTATGGGCAATGTCTTCAGTTAAGGAATTAAAGGCATCCCAGGGAGCTTTTCCATTATTAACCATGTAAAATGGAGATCCATAGTAGTTATCCATTCCAAACATATCAAATTTCTGTCCACTACGGAAAAAGACAAAGTTTAACTTACCGTCTTTTATCTCTTCCTGGAAGGTGGCAAGCAAATCGTGGACTTTAGGAGAATTGATATAATCGATTGTGCAATCGACCGCTACAGTAAGTTGCTTATTTTCGTTTTTTTGCCACAGTATTTGTCGGATATCTTCTTTGACATCCCTTATCGCATAGTGAGTATGATCAGCATCAATTTCAATATTAGGATTAAATTGGCATGCGTATAGATCAATTTGCTTTAAGCTACTATCTTGCAAAGCGTTCTCAATACGTTGGTCGTTGCCTATAAAGCTTGCTTGCTCATAATAAAAGCCTGTACTAAATACTCGGGTAGGGTGAGGGTTCAGGTTTAATAAAGCCGCATTGATTCCAGCGAATACGTTGACTGCCGTCTTACCTAGGCCTGCTTTTATCAAAGGGCGCAGTTCTTCTGGAACGTTTGCTAACTGCTTTGGCAAAATAGTAGGAAACGCCTTTTCTTCAAAAGGGGCTGTAAGCGTTAAAAGGTTGGCAATTTCACAATGAACCAACTCAATTTCTTGCGCATACTTACTATAATCATCCATAAAAAGTTCTGCTGTGGCCAGATGCTCTTTTATTTTAAACAATGAGGTTTGAATGATTTCACGTTTTATTGGATGTCCTTGAAATTTTTTCCACTGCTTATCGCTGATTTCATTAAGTAGGCCCTTTAAAAGATGCAAGGTAGATTCGCCTAAAATAGCTAGATGAGGAGAGTATGCATGCATCTCTGGAGAGGAAACTTTTGCTAAGAATCTGTCAAAGAGTGCTAGCTTAGTTAAATCAAGCTTATCAGGAAAATAAACATCTTTGTTAGGAATATCTTTAGCATCAGGGCCTTTAATAGGGTATTTAATATCGGGTCTAATATTAAAGCCATTAAGAATATGTTTACGCATGTTAATTGCGCCGATATACAAGCCGGTTTGCTCAATAAAATCTAAAAAGGCAGGATGCTTTTGAAGAATTTTTTTACCTTTTAAGTCGGTAAAGACTGGTAAAACTTTAATGCCCGCAATTTCGTCAAGCGTTAGTCTGCAAATGCAAGTGCTATTTTGTTGCAATAATTTTTTAAATTTACTTGTAGAAATTTTACTCAATTCAGGATGCTGCATTCTAAATTTTTCAATGGACCTATCAAATGAGCAATTAAGGCTTGTACGTATTGAATCCAATTGCTTTTCAAAAGCTTCTTCCTTTTCTCTTTTTCCATTAGTTTTAACTAATTCTTCCAAAGAAGAAGTTAAATCCACTAATAAGCTTACATTCATCGCTTGTGAAAAAGCTTGGCGTGGTTCTTTGGCAAACTTGGAAAAATGTGCATTTAAGGCTTGAGTGAGTGTAGTTTCCCACTCAGCTTCTGAAATTGCACTATCAATCACATGAAAGTTTAAAGGAAAAAATTGAGTAACCTCGGTAGTATCGGTAAGAATGAGAGGACTCTTATGGGTAAATGCTAAATTTTTATTAATTTCTGCTCCTAGTCCTGGATTTTGCCGAAATCCCATGCGATGGTAATGATAATTCGTATAAGGTCCCACCTGAAATAATACGCCAATTTTTCTTTGTAATAATTTCATCATGTTAAGGTAAATAGGGGCAGATTTTTCCAGATAATTGGTGGCCATGAACTCGATTTGTTTCTTTAATTGAGGATCCTGTGTTTTCTTATAGGAATTTTTCAACAGCGCTAGGTTAAGGCTCCAATCTGTTTGTGAATTCTCTATGGTTGCCACACTTTCTAAAAGCCCATGATAGGAGAGTCGTCTTATATGCAGAATGCGGTGAGCCAGGTCAGATATTAACTGTAAAAGCTTAGTAAAACCTTCTTTTATAATCGATACGAAGACTTCCCAACCAAGGGTAATATTCCTTTTTAATACTTTAAGAGAAGATGAAATACGAATTTTAAAAGATGCTAGGGCACACTCATGGGTTTTAGATGAGCAAGAAGAAGGAATAGTACCATAAACTTTAGGGGCTACTGCTTCTTGAGCCACTAAAGGATCTCTAAAATGATAGTTAGGGATATTTATTTTTTTATTATTATCCATAATTAAACCCTTTTTTTTATTAACAAGTGTAGATTATAGCATAATAATGAATAAATAATAATAGAATTATTTCTGTTAGTTTTGTTTAAAATAAAAAAAAGTAGTGGTTGATTTTTTTACTTGAAGGTTTTATTCAAAAATCCTATAGCAGGTAATCACACCAGCGGAAAAATTTTAACACATACTCTTGTAAATCCCTATGAGATTGTCTAAGTTCCCCAAATTAAGTTTAGTGCTTTACTTTTACCTGTGGCCTTTGCTAATGGAAGCAAGGTTACTAACTTTAGATGAGGCTACCCAGCGAGCTTTAACTTATTCTCCTGCCGTAGCCATCGTTGACACCACATGGAAAGTTAGACAGGCTGAGGAATATCAGGCAAATTTTCTGCCAAATCCCGTCGTCTCTGTAGAAATTGATAAAGCTAATTTAATTGGGAAGGAGAAAAAAAGGGCGGGAGATCGAGGGTTTTCTTGCAATTTATCGCAAGCTATTGAATTAGGGGGTAAAAGACATCTTCGAAAACAGACTGCTGGGCTCCAAACATCATTAGCCTTCAAAGAAATAGAAGTCATAAAGTTAGAGGCAAGTTGCCAGGTAGAAAAAGCTTTTATTGAGGTGGCTGCTGCGCAAGAATATTTGCGTTTCGCTCAAGAACTCCAACTAAGTGCCCAAGAAGTGCTTCTTTCCACTTCTGCAAAAATTGAAGGAGGAAAAATATCTTCCTTAGAAGGAAAGAAAGCTAAGTTATCAGTATTAACCGCTCATCTAGCTTTAGAAAAAGCTTGCAATAATTTTGAAAATTCTAAGAAAAAGCTCGCTCTGATTTGGGGAGATAGTCGTCCTGACTTTACTTCTGTTGATTATAACCTTTTAGAAATTACTTTAGTCGAGGATCTTGCTGTCTTTATTGCTGAGCAAAATGATAATATTGCAACGAAACAATGGGAGCTGCAGATAGCAAATGCTGGCCTCATGATTGCGAGTGAAAAAGCGCAACGTATTCCTAACCTCGTAGTTACCGCAGGATATATCAACTCTGCTGAGGATGGAGAGGGACTATTGCTTGGATTTTCCATGGCTATCCCGATATGGGATAGAAATCAGGGCAACATTTCTAAAGCCAAGCATTTATTAAACCAGCTTTATAACAAAAGAAATAAAGACAACTTGCAAGCACGCCTGCAATTAGAAGCTGAGTACGCGCAACTTCTCACTTCCTACCAAGAGGGGCTACTATATAATAATGATGTTTTGCCTGTAGCTATAGCTACTTTTGAAGGTGCTAAACAGGAATACTTGCAAGGAAAAAGTGATTACCTTGAACTTCTAGACGCCCAACGTACCCTTTTTGACGTGCATGACAAATATATTCATGCTTTAGTGGATTATCATCAAAGAAAAGTAGAGCTCAATCGATTAGTAAGGGTAGGTTATGCAAATACGCAAGGGCTTTAAAAGGTTTGACTTAAGGAGATGCAAATGAGCAAAAGAATTTTTTTATATATAGGATTAGTTTTTCAACATTATTTGGCAGCAAGCCAGGAATTTAAGCCTGAACCTTCCAACTTTGTCTCTTTAAGTAATGAACAGATGATAGAGGCAGAAATTGAGACATTAAAGGCTTCTCCTAGCATATTGCGAAAAACCTTTGGGGCGCCAGCCCAAATTGTTATCAATGAGCAACAGCAAGCCATCATTGTAGCTAGAGTTTCGGGGGTAGCGAGCCATATTAGCAAAAATGTTGGAGATTATGTAAGCAAGGGGGAAACATTAGCTGTCTTACAAAGCAGGCCAATGGCAAATTTTAAAGCTGCTTATCTTACCTTGCTGAAGCGTTCCTCCTTAGCACAACAAGCTTTTAAAGCTGAAGCTATTCTTAAAGAAAAGAATGTAACATCTGAACAAGCTTATCTTCGAGCATTTTTAACCGCAGAAGAAGCTTGTGTCAAACAAGAGTTGGCAGAGCAGCAACTCTACCTCTTAGGAATGAGCAAAAAAGATGTAAAACAACTGGCTCAAGAAGAGAGCTGTGACTTATTTAGCTATCAGATTAAGTCTTCCTTAAATGGAATGGTAACTAGCAAAATTATCAATTTAGGTTCATCGCTAAATGCAGGTCAAGAAGCTTTTAAAATTGCTGATCTAGATACCGTATGGGTACAGATAGGAGTATATGCGCAAGATCTTCCCTACCTTAAGCTAGGGGACAAAGTTCAGGTGGCTCTTTTAAAGGAAGAGAAATTTTCTGATTTAGCAGAAATCATCTATCTTAGTCCTATTCTTGATAAACAGACCCGTAGTGGAACAGCTATAGCTTTATTAGCTAATCAATCTAGAAAATGGTACCCAGGCTCGTATGCTCGAGTAGAAGTTATAGCCGAAGAGGTGGAAGTGCCTATAGCTGTGCTTAAAGAGGCTATTCAAGTTATTGAAGGAAAAACTGTCCTTTTTATCGCCCATTCCCAAGGATTTGAAAAACGCGAAGTAAAGATAGGAAGATCTGATCCCACTTATATAGAAATCCTTTCAGGAATAAAACAGGGCACTCCTTATGCAGCTACTCATACTTTTATTTTAAAAGCAGAGGATGGAAAGAAGGCTATTAAAAATGATTGAAAAAATCCTAAATTTTTCTATTGCTTATCGTTATCTCATCCTCGCAGCTATTGCTTGTGCCATGCTTTTAGGTATATCTGCTTTAAAAAATCTTCCTATGGATGCTGTACCCGATATTACTAACAATCAGGTGCAAATTAATACCCTGGCTATAGGGCTGACACCTATGGAGGTAGAAAAAAGAGTGACTTTCCCTATAGAATCTGCCTTAAGCGGCATCCCAGGACTTGAGAGTACACGTTCTCTTTCACGTAATGGATTTTCTCAGATAACAGCTATATTCCACGATCAGGTAAATATCTACTTTGCTAGACAGCAAATTAATGAAAAGCTAATGGATGTTCGAAACATTTTACCAGCTGAGGCTGAATTTAAAATGGGACCTATTTCCACAGGCTTAAGCGAAGTCTTTATGTGGTCAGTAGATTACAGTCCTGAAATGAGACAATCTAAGCAGCAGGAGGCAGGCCTAGGGTGGCATGCAGACGGAAGTTATTTAACTCCGGAGGGACAATTACTTAAGACTGATGTGGAATTAGCTTCTTACTTGCGTACGGTTCAAGATTGGATAATAACCCCTCAAATTAAAGCTGTTAAAGGCATAGCGGGTGTGGATGCACAGGGAGGCTTTATTCGCCAATATCATGTGGAGCCCAGTCCTGAGAAAATGATGGCTTTTGATATTAGCTTACAAGATCTACTTACCGCTATTGAAGAAAACAACCTTAATGGAGGAGCCGGTTACATTGAACGCGGCGGAGAATCCTTGATTGTTAAAGTCGATGGAAGGATAGAAAACCAAGAAAATATTGGAAATATTGTGGTTGCCATGCGTGAAGACATGCCGGTTTTTATTCATGATGTGGCAGAGATAAGCATTGGAAAAGAGCTACGTAGTGGTAGTGCTAGTAAAGATGGTAAAGAAGTAGTGATCGGTACGGCACTGATGCTAATTGGCGAAAATAGCCGTAGCGTAGCAGAAGCGGTAAGGGAAAAATTACAATGGATCAATACAACCTTACCCCTCGGGGTTATTGCCCAACCTGTTTTGAGTAGAAGCAAATTAATAGATACGACTATTCAGACTGTAGCTAGGAATTTAATAGAAGGTGCTCTTTTAGTTATCGTAATATTATTCATTTTCCTAGGAAATTTTCGTGCTGCTTTGATCACTGCTTTAGTGATTCCTATTTCTATGTTAATAACTGCTATAGGAATGGTTCAAGCTAAAATTAGCGGCAATTTGATGAGCTTAGGCGCGCTTGATTTTGGGCTGATTATTGATGGAGCTGTTATCATTGTGGAAAATTGCTTAAGGCGTTTAGGGGAAAAGCAAAAGGCACAGGGAAAAAGCTTGCAGCTAGAAGAGCGTTTAGAAGAAGTGATGCAAGCTAGCAAAGAAATGATACAGCCCTCTGTTTATGGGCAAGCGATTATTATCGCAGTCTATCTTCCTATATTGACTTTATCAGGGGTAGAAGGAAAGATGTTTCATCCTATGGCATTAACAGTGCTTTTTGCTCTATTAAGCGCATTTGTTTTGTCTTTGACATTTGTGCCTGCTATGGTAGCTATTTGGATCACCAAACCCCTACACGAAAGAGAAAATTTCTTTATTTCCACAGCTAAAAAAGTCTATGAGTGCCTTCTTTGGAGGATCCTTAGCTTTCCTTATCTAGTTGCTACCATCGCCATCTTCATGGTGGCAGCAGCCTTAATTTTATTTAGCTTTCTTGGGCAAGAGTTTATTCCCACATTAGATGAACAGGATTTAGCCATTCAGGTTTCAAGAATTCCTAGCACTTCTTTAACTCAAGCTACTTCCATGCAGCTACAAATAGAAAAAGTAATTAATAAATTTGATGAAGTGGCTTATGTTTATTCAAAAACCGGTACCGCTGAAATGGCATCCGATCCAATGCCTCCCTATGCCTCAGATACTTTTGTCATTCTTAAACCTCGTCCGGAATGGCCAGATGCTAAGCGAAATAAAGAAGATCTTGTAAAAGCTATAGAGACTAGGCTAAAAAAGCTCCCTGGCAATATTTATGAGTTTACCCAACCTGTGGAAATGCGCTTTAATGAGCTAATAGCAGGGGTAAGAAGTGATTTAGCAGTGAAAGTCTATGGGGATGACTATAAAGTGTTAAAAAAAACTGCCGAGGCTATTGCTCAGGTCATGCAAAAATTACCAGGGGCGGCCGATGTTACGGTAGATAAAACTGATGGGCTACCTACTTTAGAAATTAATATAAATAGAAACATTTTAAGCCGTTACCATCTGAATATGAAAGAAGTTCTGGAAATGGTTGGAGTGGCAATTGGGGGTGGAAAAGCAGGAACCCTTTTTGAAGGAGATCGGCATTATGATATTATTGTTAGATTGCCTGAAAAGTTAAGAAATGACTTGCTAGCTTTATCAAGGTTGCCGATACGTTTGCCGCTCGCTACCAGTAAAGCGAATAAAAAAATTGTTTTTCCTTATATTCCTTTAAGTGAAGTGGCTAATTTAGATATCACAACAGGTTTGAATCAAATTAGGAGAGAAAATGGAAAAAGGGTAGTAATAATTCAGGCTAATATAAGAGGTGCTGATATGTCTACTTTTGTAGAGGTAGCCAGAAAGAAGATTAGTGAAGAAGTTAAAATCCCTGCCGGCTATTGGATAGAATGGGGAGGCCAATTTGAAAATTTAATAGCTGCAAAAAAGCGTTTATTGATAGTAGTACCAGCAGCATTTTTTTTAATTTTTATTCTGCTTTATGTAGCCTTTCATTCGATTCGGCAAGCTTTTTTAGTTTTTAGTGCTATTCCCCTAGCTTTTACTGGTGGCATCATAGCTTTATGGTGGCGAGGCATACTTTTTTCCATTTCAGCAGCAATCGGATTTATTGCTCTTTCGGGCATTGCCATATTAAATAGTTTAGTTCTTATAAATTGCATCAATCAATGGATTTTAGAGGAAGCTTCAGCTAAGGAAGCAATCTTAAAGGGGTCCATAGCACGCTTTCGGCCAGTTGTCGTGACAGCTCTAGTGGCAGCATTGGGGTTTTTGCCTATGGCATTAGCACAAGGGGCAGGAGCTGAAGTGCAGAAACCTTTAGCCACCGTGGTCATTGGCGGTCTTATTAGCTCCACTTTACTCACCTTAGTCGTATTACCAGCTTTATATATTCTTACTATTTCTTCAAGGAATCTTAAAACTTTTAAATAAAATAATGAATTAATTTTTCTAAGTTGATTAAAAAATCCAGCTTCTTCAGCAAGAAGCTGGTATTTTAAGGAAGCTTATTAATCCAAAAATAAATAGCTAAGAACGTTGAATGTATCTCACACAGGTGTTTTTATTATTAACTTTATATGACCCTCTGTCCTTTGTAAAAAGGAAGCTATGATGCTAGTATGATTTAAGGAATTAACAGAGATACAAGGCTAGGCTTTAGAATCCTTACATCCTAAAAAGCTTAGAAAACGAGGGTAAGGCTATTCGCATGCGACGTGGCCCTTGAGAAAAATCTGCAACTTTATTTTTAAACGCTCGGTATAGATTTAAGATGGTAGGGATGGGCTTTAAGGATAAAAGTGGACATCTAGGAAAATAAAATTAATTACTTCATAGATAAAAACTGCTTAATTTTTTTTGTCGTAAAAAGTAAAAAAAATATTTTTTAATTACTGATTATCTTTTTTTATAAATAAAAATTGAAATTAATTAATCGTATAGTTAATATGTTATTGTTTAGCTTAATAAATAATTGTTCTAAAGCTTAATCCTTAGCAAAAGGAGTTTGTAATGATTAATAATATCTCGCCAGCCTTTTCTCCAAGTACTGTAGAAATTTCGCAAAATATAGATTCTTGGGCTATTTCTAAGATGCCTGATGAAGTATGGATAAAAATCTTTTCTTATTTACCTGCTAAAGATTTAGCATTTAGCCGGCAAGTGTCCAGACAATGGAGCCAATTAGCCTCCAATCCCTTATTATGGCATCCACTGGTTCTTAAAAAATTTCCTTTTTTGCCGCCTTTGTCCCATGGTAAATATACTCATTCCATGTATGAAAACCAAGCTGCTTATTACGTAAATGTAGAAAATAAACGTTTTGTGAAATTTATCGAATTTGATGATGTAGAAGGGAGTGGAAAAGCGGTATTCTCTCCTGATAGCCAATGGATGGTGAGTAGCGCTAAAGACAATACCGCTCATGTATGGAATGCTTTTAATGGAAAGCGTCATCAAATCCTTGAGGGCCATACAGGTCTTATCACTAGTATAACTTTTTCTGAGGATGGAAATTGGCTAGCCACTACTTCTGCTGACTGTACAGCTCGCCTATGGAAGCTGGAGGCAAACAAGTGGATATGTAAATCTTCCTTGAAGGGTCACCTTAAAGAAGTTTGCAGCGCAGCTTTCTTTCATCGGTTGCAGGATAATTATGGCTGGTTAGTGGCTACAGGATCGTTGGATTGTGATATCCGCCTATGGGATATGAATACGGGAAAATATCTTACCACTTTTACAGGTAAAGTTAGGGTTCCTGTTAAGAAGATAGGTTTTTTGCCTAACGGTGATAATTCGATGGTTGTCATAGAGCCGGGCGTAAATAGGGCTTATTTTTGGAGTCTGGGGGCCCCATCATCCGCTACAGTTAAGCGGGATTATGCATCATGCGGTCATGACTCGTCATTTAAGTTTATTGGCCCCTTTGCTTTATCTCCTGATAAAAAAGCAGGAGCTTTTTTGTTGAAGCTTGGTAAGCTTGGCATATGCGAACTTGACGCACTTAAGGAAAACCAGAGGATCTTAACAATTCCCCCCAAGCCGATCCTCTGCCTAGCATATTCTCCGGATGGAAAATCACTTGCCATAAGCTTTGCAGAAGAACCTTCGCAAAAACCTGGATTTTATGTTTATCACATACCTACCGACAAGGTGTATAAATATGAGGCAGAAGAGATTGGAGAGAGTTTTAATAAAATAGCTTATTCTCCAGATGGACAGTGGATAGTCGCTGGCAATTCTGAATGGGGCGCTCTCTGGCAGGTTAACAGGAAGAGGATATGGTGGAAGGGGCAAGAAAAGACCCCTCTTTATTTTATATCTCTGCCTTGTAATGACAATTTAAGTTTTTCTCCTAACGGACGGCAATTACTGATTGGTAATACAGTGATTGATTTCTTTGATATTGAAGGAGAATTAATTGCTGATGGGGCAGCAGAAGAAATAAAAGAAGAAAAAAAGCAAGCAACGCCTGAGATTTTAATGGAAGAAACTATCCCCTTAGAGTCTAAGAAAAGAAAGTCTAGGATTGATAAAAGCCAGAAAGAGGAAAAAGAGATTCCCTATCCAGCAGACTCTTCTCCACCATCTTCGTTAAAAAGAAGAAAAAAAGAAGAATAGAATCCCGTTTCAATAGGCTTTTGTTCTTGCGCAATCATGTATTTAAAAAGTCGTGCTTATTAACTAGCAGGGATAGCTGTGAGAGATTGGATTTCTTTTCAAGGATAGACAAAGTTTTCTAAAGCCTATAGCATTAAAAAAGTGTTAGCCTTTATAGGCTCTAGCTTTAAAACTCCTATTTTTTTAAATTTTTTAGAGTCCTGTATTTAATAAATGCTCTCACAGCTTCCGCGATTATCGCTTTTTTGCAAAAAAAAGTAAGAATGGCTTCTTACCTTAGCAAGATTTATCATGGAAAGTATTTTAAAATTGCGAGCTGTTTTCCCTTACTATTTTTTCAAGAGCTTTTATCCATACAGTTTCATCATTAAGCCCTTGAACAATATCTAAGCGCTCCCCTCCCATTTTCTTAAATTCTTCCGCATACTCTACGCCAATTTCAAAGGTAGTTTCTAGGCAATCACACACAAAGGAGGGACAAAACACCAAGATTTTCTTTTTATTTTGCCTAGCAAGCTCTTTGATCACATGAGGGGTAAAAGGTTCTAGCCATGGATCTTTGCCTAGGCGTGACTGAAAAGCTAAGCTAGTCTTTTCAGTAGGCAGATTGAGTTGTCCTATGATTGCATGGGCCGTAAGATGGCACTGAGCCGAGTAACAATCAACGTTTTCTTGGCAAGCCTGTTGGCAGCAGTTTTGTGACTTTAAACAGTAATTATTTTTATCAGCTTTTATTACTTGCCTCTGGGGAAGTCCATGAAAACTGAACAAGAAATGATCGTATTCTGCTAGGTTATTCTTAAGAGCAACATGGCAAAAGGCCTGGATGACAGCAGGGTGGTCAGCAAAGGAGTTAATAAATGTAATTTTAGGTAAAGATATCTGGTTTTTTAAAATTTCCATGCTTTTTTGATAAACTGATCCCGTAGATGCTGAAGCATATTGAGGAAATAGAGGGAGGATAATCAGTTGTTTAATTCCTTTGTTTAAAAGCAGCAACAGCTTCTTTTCTAAGGAAGGATTTCGATAGCGCATCGCCAGCTCTACATAAAAATTATCACCTAAAGCTTTTTGTAAGGCGTCCCTTACTCTTTTCCCATATACCATCAAAGGTGATCCCTCAGCTGTCCAAATGTTTTGATAGGATCTAGCCGATTGTTTGTAGCGTGCAGGAATGATAATGCCTCTTACAAGTAGCTGCCGTTGTAGCCAAGGAAGGTCTATTACCCTCTCATCGGTTAGAAATTCGACCAAATATTTATACACATCTTTGGGTTGAGGAGAGTCAGGGGTACCTAAATTGACAAGAAGGATACCGATAGGGGAATGATACATACTTATCCTTGATATGTTTTGCCAGGCTTGAGCACGATAAAGTCTTCTTCAGCGAGGCGATAAAATTTTAAGGCCATTTTAAGCTGTTTTTCCGGATCATCAATAGCTTCATCGGAAAGTCGAAAGGTTCCAAAATGTACAGCAATACTTTTTTTAGAAGCTAAATCTATATGTGCTTGGACGGCATCAGAAGGAGACATATGAAAAGGCTCCATAACGGGGTTCGTAGGCTCCAATAGGCAATAAAGAAATCCGAGGAGAGCCAAATCTAGCTTTAATTTTCTCAAAAACCTGCGCATAGCCTGTATCTCCTGCAAAATAAATCCACTCTAGGTCTTTCCTGATGATAAAACCTCCCCAAAGGGTCTTATTTTTATTAAAGAGATTTCGCATGCTAAAATGTCTAGCGGGTGTAAAGATGATCTCAAAGTTGTTTGCTTTGATTGCTTCCCACCAATCAAGTTCATCGATGTCTTTCAAGCCTTTTTTCTTGAGATAGTTTTTATTACCTAATCCGGTGATGAATTTAGGGTGATGTTGGGCTTGTATTCGGCGCAGGGTAGGTATATCCATGTGATCGTAGTGATTATGACTCAGAAGCACGAGATGAATAGGAGGTAAATCTTCAAAGCATATACCCGGTGAGTGCACTCTTTTAGGTCCCATCCAAGAGAATGGACTGCAACGTTTAGACCAAATTGGATCGGTAAGTATATTAATATTTCCCCACTGAATCAGTATAGTAGCATGATTAACAAAGGTAAGCCTAAGGTGATCATCATTTATCTGTGTAAGAGGTTTGGCAAGCTGGCTTATAGGAATGCTTTCAGGCCATTTTCTAGGCTTACTTTCCCACATCCAATGAATAAAATCTTTAAAAGAGCGCTTCGTGGGAGGGTTATTATGATAAAGAGAGCCATCGTAATGATCAGAAAGACGGTGTTTGCTTAGATAAGCTTTGTAGATAAGTGTCCACCGTAACGAACTATCTTTTCTTTCAAAAGCATAAGCGTAAATTTCTTTAGGGGATAAACGGCTAAAATTAATAATTTCTGCATCGGTAAGTCGATAGATAATAGCATCGGCAGCGGTTTTATTTAAAACGATCTGTCGCAAGTTTTTAAGGGCTACTTTAAATTGGTACTGTCGAAAACATAAACGTATTAAAGCATATAGAAGCGAGCTTATAAGGAATAATTGTCCTAATTTAGAAAGATAGGAGAAAGTTTTACTTTCCTGCTCAAGGGTTAAGATATCTAAAGCAACAACCAAAACAAGAAGAAAAACAAAAATTAAGCTTTCAGTGGAGGTTTGAACGATGGGTCCAAAAAACCTTCTAAAGCTTGAAGGTGAAGAGCGGTAAGCTAAAATTTCTTCAAATATAGGCTCTTCAAACCTCATCCGCCCTATGTGCGACAATTCATGAGCTATTAATTCCTTACGGGTATAAAATTTCCCATAATGGGTAGAATTTTGTAAATTCTTCCTTAGCTGCAGGAAAGGATAAGCCGGATAATCATCTGTCTGTTGAAAAATCCATGTGCATCCGCCATGCCAGGGAAGTAATTTGTAATTACTAAAGAAAAGAGGCACCCACGTAGGAAATATATCATAGAGCTTTTGTATTTCTTGGCACCCTTCTTTTAAAATATTGGCAGAACGTGGAGATTCTTCTACAGCAAAGGGAAATTCTTGCAACAGCTCTTGAGTAATCTGACTGTTTAAATTCAAGCAATAGGCTACTCTCTCAGTAAAGGATTGATCACTTTCAGCAGGTCCAGGAATTAAGCCCTCAAAATTACTTTCCATCAGATCTTTTTTAGAGGAATTTGCCATCATTATCTTACTTAATTTAATCGGCGATAAAAGGAAAAGTTAGCGCACTGTAATAGCTCCTGATCTCCCTGGCTATCCCCATAAGCGTACAAAATATAGTTTTTTGTAGGCCCTTCTTCCTCTATTAAACGGCGAACCTTTTCCGCTCCTCGGCAATTTAATCCTTGTAAGTATCCTGTGAGATAACCTTGAGGCGAAAAAGCTACCCGCGAAGCAATGATATTATCAAAACCTACCGCTTGCCCCCAGGGTTTTAAGTAAATATCAAGATTAGCACTTATTAAAACGCAACGATGTCCTTGATTTTTATGCCAACGAATTCTTTCTATGGCCTGAGGACGAAGGAGTGTAGGTAAAATTTCTTTAGCATATCTCTCGGCATACATTTTTATCTCATGACGTTCTTTTCCCTTTAAAAAACGAGTAAGCAAAGCTTCTTTGAGTTGTTGGCGGGAGAGATATCCTAGAAGATATTGGAAAAAATGAAAGCTTTCTAAACAAAGATTTTTTCTTTTAAGAGCTGAACCGACTACAAAATTTAAAAAGGGTAAAAGAGAATCGCGGTAGGTTAAAGTTCCGTCGAAGTCGAAGGCTGCGATAATAGATGGAGAAGGATTTGCCATACAATTGGGATCTGCTATAAAATGTGGGGATTGCAAAAATTTTATTCACTATTTGCTCTTTTATAATTATGATCTAACAAGAGATTTTGATGAAACATGTTTTAATTACTGGCGCTGCTGGCTTCATAGGCTTTCACTTGGCCAAAGCTTTGAAAAAGCGCGGGGATCATGTTATTGGTATAGATAATTTTAATGATTATTATGACCCCTTGCTTAAAAGAGCACGGGCTAAGGAGGTAGAAAAACATGGGATTGCTTTGTTTGAAGGGGACATCACCGATGCTAACTTTTTATACGAGCTAATTGCCCACCATCAAATTAGCCATCTTATTCATTTAGCGGCACAAGCAGGAGTACGTTACTCTTTAGAAAATCCTCAAGCTTATTTGAAGGCAAATATTGAAGGCTTCCTAAATGTTTTAGAAACTTGCCGTCAATTTCCAGCCCTTCAATTAGTATATGCTTCCTCTTCTTCCGTTTATGGATTAAACCAAAAGATACCTTTCTCTATAGAAGATCGAACGGATCATCAGGCTAGCCTCTATGGGGTGACAAAAAAAGCTAACGAACTCATGGCTTCTACTTATTACCATTTATATCGAGTACCTATTACAGGATTGCGCTTTTTTACTGTATATGGCCCCTGGGGACGCCCCGACATGGCTTACTTCCAATTCACTAAGTCTATCCTTGAGGGAAAACCTATCCATATTTTTAACCATGGTAAAATGAGAAGGGACTTTACCTATATAGACGATATTGTCCAAGGTATTAAATCTTCTATAGATCGGGAAGGCAAAAATGAAATTTTTAATCTTGGTAATCATCAGCCGGTAGATCTTTTAAAAATGGTAGAGATCATTGAGGAAACTGTAGGCAAAAAAGCTGAAAAGATATTTGTACCTATGCAGCCTGGGGATGTTTTAGAAACTTATGCTGATATACAGGCGAGCCAACAGATATTAGGATTTTTGCCTAAAACTACGCTTGAGGAAGGAATTCCTCAGTTTGTGAAATGGTATCTAAATTATTGTTCCACAAAAATAGCTTAAAAGCGGTAAGGTAAGTAAATAAATAATATTAAACTATCTATTGAGACAACCCAACAGAAGATGGAAGATGAACAACATGTTTTTCTTTTCAAATATCTTTTAAACAAATAATATGCGTATTTTAAGAAATTAGCTTGGTTTATTTATGAGAATTTTTTTGACCCTCTGCCTTTTATTAACTGCTCTAGCTGCTTGTAAAGGTCCTCAACGTTCGCAAGCTCAGTCACCTATAAGTAAAGATTATAGTTCAGATGCTTTTACGCGGGCAGCCATACGTCAAGCAACCCGTTTAGCTCATCAGCATCGCTGGCATTTAGATGATGCCTGGGCTTATTATAACAGCACCGACAGTGTTCATCGCCTTTGCTTAAATTTTCGTACCCAAAATATTCTAGAGCTCTACCAAGCACGAGCTCAACTCGTGGATGTGGTAGAAGAGCTTTTACAGAATCTAAAATCCAATCCCCTAACTTCTTCTCGTCTAGCTCCTAATTTTTCTGCTGAAAATCTTTTGATTCATGTGGACTTTCAAAGTTTTTGGGGACTATATGGAGATTCAAAATATGTGGGGTGGATGGGACTGGAAAATGGGATGGTTTATTATTATGACTTCGACGTTAAAAATACGCAAAATGATCAGTGGTGCAATCGTATAGAAACTTATAATAAAAGCAAAGAAATTGCTCTTATTGAGAAAGAAGCTGAGAAAGAATACCAAGATAGTCTCCCTGCTCCTAAGCGCGTTTTCGAATACCTCAATGAATAGGATCAAATTTTCATTTATTCATGAATAGTGGCATGCTTTTAAAATAGACCAAAAATAGAGGCAGCACTATTGATGCCGTTTTAAAAAATGGAAATAAGTGTGTGAGTGGACCCAAACTACCTGAACAGTCGTTAGAGTTAATTTCCCATAACTTTCAAAATATTTATGCAGCCGCGCATTCTAATCAAGAAATTATCCATCTTGTCCCCTCTTTATGGGGAAATAAGCTTTACTGTTCTTCTGCAGGCTGGAGAGGTAGGGTTCTTCGCTTGCTCTATTTTTTTGCAAACGTTTTGGTGGGCAGTGCTTTTTTTGAAAAAAAACTTAATGCGGCTATAAAAGCTACACATGCCATTTATCAAGAGCTTGAAAAATTTCGCTACCGCCTCCTCGATAGCACTTATCAAGAGTATTTAAATGCTCGCTTTGCAAATAGTAAAAACCATGCTGCTCTTCCTGTAGTCAATAATGCGAGAGAGCAAATTCAGCTATTTTACCAAGCTACTTACCCTTTAATAGAATTGGTGCGATCAGAAAAAAGCCGGAAATTAAATACCTTTCTACATGCTCATTTTCCTGAGATTTATCATAAAAAAGATAAACCTTTTTATGATAAAACTTCTTTTAAATCTTTAAGAAAGCACGTGAAAATTATGGCTCTAGAAGGAATGACGGCAGGAGAGCTTCCCTTTCACATTTTTCAAAAGGTAATTTGCAAAGAGCCAATCCAGCAACCCTCACAAGTTGCAGCTAAAGAGCAAAAATCGCTGTTAAAGTTTATAAAAAGAATCCACCAAGCAAAAGAACAGGGAAAATTTGAGATTGAATTGTTTCATGAGGGCATGAAAAGTCTTATCCTCAGCCTTCCTCATTATCGAAAGGAAAATATAGGAGCTGATTTAATTTCACTAGAGAAGACTTTAATTAAAGAAGGTTGCTTTCTTTTAGAAAAATTTGATTTAAAGCATGTGCAATGGCGTGAAGAGCTGCAGCAAGGTTGCAAGCTTATCAAAGCTAATCAACCTTTTTATTTTAGGGATAAGAAAAACCAGGAACATCTATTTGAACTGGGGGACTCCCTTAAAGGTCATGAGACCACTCAATTGCCTAATCTTTATAAAGTTTTCGAAATCTTTAAACCCCATACTTCTCAAAAATATGAAAAGGTTCTTTTTGTAGTAGGGCCTAATAAGCTATGTTTTGAATATAGCAAGCTTTTAAGGTCAGAAGAATTTTTTTGGGCTCTTGCCACTCCCCAATTTAAGTATATAGATCCTAAAGGAAGATATGCAATCATAGAAAACCTTCCCACTTCTTTAGAAAGCATTGCCTGGCATACCCATAAGAAAAGCAAATTGTCGAAGATGAATAGAGCCTATGCCGAACCTTTGCGTTTGCTCATTCGTTTTTTTGTAGAAGAAAAAAATACTCCTCGTTATCTAAATGTTGAATATTTTAAATTCGATGGAAAAGGCCGATTAAAATCCACTAAGGATTGCATTCCTTCGGGGTATTTAGATTCAATAGGATTAGAAGAAATAGTCTTTATAGCTGCCCAAGGAAACCTTCCTGTTTATCAGCATATCATTGAACCCTTACTTCAAGCTAGCCAAAATAGAAAAGTTTTAATCTTTTTTCGTCAATCTATACGAACTATTTTTAGCAAATGTCCTGTACCTATCGAAAGCTTAGCAAGGAAATATGGTTTAAAAAATAAACGAGTAAAAACAAGAGCACGCGAACTCCAGCAAAAGGCTCTAAGTTTAAAGGAAGATTGCTATCAAGCCGTTTATCACCATTTTGAGCATGAGGGCATCGATAAATCCAGTCTTTTAAAGAGTATAAAAAAATCTTTGCTAGCTTTGTATAAAAACCACAAAACTTTTGGCAGATTATGGCCTATTGTTACATCGACCCTATTGATAGAAACAGTGGAATTAGATCCACAAAAGTTTTGTGAGAAAAACTGCAGCTAATCTCTGCTTTTTTGTTAAGTTTAACCATTAAGTCATTCTGTTTTTATAGTCTTTTTCAAAAAGGTTAAAGAAGGCTTTAATCATGCTTCTCTTTTTACTTGAACACGCTCTTATAGGGATAATTGAATAAGGGAGGGAGTCTATCTAAAAGCTAAAGGCGTTTTTTTGGGGATTTTATAATTTTCTAGACAGAGAACGACCGGTGGTAGACATTGCAAGGCCGCCCAAGATAAGAAATAAGACGGCTGAGTATCAAATTAAATAAACATTTCCTGCTACAAAATCATTAGCTACCATTCATCTTATGCTTGAAAGTCTAGGAGGACTTTATGGCCACAAACGTTCCATGGCGGCCTGTAATTTTCTCGCGACGATAAGAAAAATAATCTTCCGGATGAGAAAAGTTACTTATTTGTGCAATCTGAATATGATGCTCTAAGACGCCTGCTTGCAAAAGTTGATTTTTAGCAATCGTCCATAGATCAAAATAGCATGGGCTCATTTGAAATTCCCAAAAGGCTTGAGGTAGTTCCTGACGATAATGAATAAATTCAGCATCGTAAGGCCCTAAGCTAGGAGAAATACAGACATGTAAATTATCGGGAAAGGATCCATAATGGTGCTTCATGAAATTTACAGTTTTGCCATAAATATTTTGTACATTTCCCTTCCAACCCGCATGGACATTGGCGATAGCTTGTTGAACAGGATCGTAAAAAATTGTAGCTTGGCAATCTGCATGGGTAATCATCAATACTGTATCGTGCAATACAGTTGATAAAGCGTCACAGGTAGGCCTTAAACCTTTATTTTTATGAGTAATTTCTACAATTTTATCAGCGTGCTCTAATTGGCAGTCGTAAAGGTTTTTAAAAGCAAAAATCTTTTTTACTTTTTCGCGATTAAGCTTAACATTTTTATTTTCGGGGAGGTTTTGCAAGCTAAAGCCCATATTTAAGCTTGCAAACAAATCTGTACTATATCCTCCATGACGTAAAAGGATGCCATGAGTAAGATTTTTAAAAGGCGCTAAAAGTTCAAATTCAAGCCATGAAATTCCCTGGCATTCGCGACGTTGCATGTAGAAAGCCTTTGGTTACCTGCTATATTTACATCACTAGCGCTTCTATTTCAAGATTTCTGCAAAAAAACTTAAGGAAGGGAAAAAAATTAAAACCTATTATGTGCAAAAGATTTATACGGCTAGCAAAAAGAACGTTGAATAATTTTTACTTAAAAAGCGAATTTTAAGAAGATCTCTGGAAATAAATGATTTATACTTATAAAATTCATAATCTTTACCTTGTTTAAGGCTTAACTTCTTATGACTTTATTATCTCAGCTAAATGAAGAGCAACTTGGGGCAGTGAATGCTATTGAAGGCCCTATTCTGGTATTAGCAGGAGCAGGTTCAGGAAAAACACGGGTTGTTACTTCGCGTATAGCCTCTTTAATTGAAATGGGAGTCCCAACTTCTCAAATCCTAGGTTTAACTTTTACTAATAAAGCTGCTGAAGAAATGCGCGAGCGTATTCGCATCTTAGTAGGAAGGCAAGCCCCTCTTCTATGTACTTTTCATAGTTTAGGAGCCAGAATTTTACGTGAATCTATCCAAGCTTTAGGGTATGAGCGTGACTTTACCATTTATGATGAAGAAGACATCCATAAAGTGCTTCAAGCTTGCCTAGCGGAGTTGGAAATTAAAGATAAAAAGATGGATACTAAGACCTTTCGAGGATTGATTTCAAAAGCTAAAAATGCTTTGCAAAGGCCGGAAGATATTAAAGTCAGTTATATGTCTTCACCGGCCGAGGAATATCTTTCTCGTGTTTATTCTCTCTACCAAACTAAGTTAAAACATTACAACGCCGTAGATTTTGATGATCTTCTTTTTTTGGTAGTAAGGCTTTTTCAAGAACATCCCGATAAGCGTGAACAATACCAGGATCGATGGACATTTTTATCTATCGATGAATATCAAGATACCAATGAAGCTCAATATAAAATTTTAAATTATTTAGTGCAAAAGCACGGCAATTTATTTGTGGTAGGGGACCCGGATCAATCTATCTATTCCTGGCGGGGAGCCAACATTAATAATATTTTAAATTTTGAAAAAGATTATCCTGGTGCTCAGATCTTTCGCCTACAACAAAACTATCGTAGTTGTAGCAATATTTTAGAAGCGGCGAATGCTGTGATTGCTCATAATGCCAATCGCTATGAAAAACAGCTGTGGAGTGATTTAGGTAAAGGAGAAAAAATAAAGTTTTATGCTAGCGATACTGAGCGTGATGAAGCGGATTTTGTAGCCGATAAAATTCGCCAGCATCGTGAGCAAGGCATTCCCTATAATGAAATAGTAGTGTTTTATCGCACCAATAATCAATCACGCGCTTTTGAAGATTATTTTCTATATCGCCAGATCCCCTATGTGATTGTAGGAGGTTTATCTTTTTACCAAAGACGCGAAATTAAAGATATTTTATCTTTCTTGCGTATGGTTTATTCAGGGACCGATTATATTTCTTTTTTAAGGAGCCTCAATATCCCTCGCAGAGGAATAGGAGCAGCTACTTTAGAAAAAATTCGCCTGGCAGCCTCGAAAGAGCAATTGTCAATTTTAGCTTATTGCGAAGCTATTGCTGAAGATAAAGGTTTGCAGCATCCTATTAAGCTAGCTACTAAGCAAAAAGAAGCTTTAAAGCAATATTTAGGGATTATCTATCGTTTGCGAGAAGTGGCTAAATCAGCTTCCTTACAAGAATTAGTGCGGGCTGCCATAGATGAGACCGACTATCTTCAATTTTTAGCTGAGGATCCCGAGTCTTTTGAAGATCGTAAAGGGAATTTGGATGCTTTAATTACCAAAGCAATTGAATGGGAACAAACCGCTGTCGACGCGACTTTAAGGGCTTTCTTAGAAGAGCTTACCTTAAAGTCTAGCCTAGACGAGGCCGATACCAAGAAAGATCGCGTAAGCTTAATGACTATTCACAATGGAAAAGGATTAGAATTTAAAGTCGTTTTTTTAGTGGGAATAGAAGAGGATTTATTTCCTCATGTTAATTCTAAAGATAAGCTTGAGGCTTTAGAAGAAGAACGACGTCTTTTCTATGTAGGAATGACGCGTGCCAAAGAATGTTTATATTTAACACACTCCCAATATAGATATATGTGGGGCATGGCACGGCATCAGCTCCCTAGTCGTTTTATGCGTGAGGTGCCCAGAGAATACTTAGAACGTATCCATCCATCGCCACTTCCAACTTTTAGACCTAAAGACTATCCGGAAGAAAAGGGCGAGCCAAGCATAAATGGAGGCGAGGATCAATCGTTTGATCACTATGAAATAGGAGCTGCTATCTTTCATCAAGAGTTTGGGATAGGGATCATTCGTGAGGTTTATCAAAGTTCTCTAGGGCTTACCTACAAAATCTTTTTTTCTAAAGATAATCGCGAAAGAAGCATTGTCGCTAAATATGCTAAGCTTAAAATGTTATAATTCACTTGATTAATCTAAACAGTTTATTTAAGGTATAAAAAGGGTGTTTTTGTTAAACGGCCCTTGTCTCGATTAGAATGAGGATTCTCTTTCCTCATTTTCTTTTTCCCCAGTAAGCAAATAATCGGGTGAAATTATCTTTTTGTGAGCTAGGTAAGAGGAAATATTGATTAAATAACTTTGAGCCTGCTGAAGCTTTTGTTGGCTAAATAGAGAATAATCGCAATGCTGAAGATCTAATAACTGAATTTGAAAATGAGCTGTCGTTCTCTTGATTTCATCATCTGCTTCTTGAAAGTCGTTTGATGCAAAATAGCCGTTGAGCACATTCCATAGCTGCAAGGCAAGCAGGGAAACAGAATCAGCAGAAAGAGAATCCAAAACCCTTCTTTCACCTGGAAGGAAATTTTCTGTAGAAAAAGTATGATCAGCCTGAGCTAAATAATTTACCTCGTGCTTTAGCGCTTTCTTCTCGTGGCTAGAATTCAATTTTTCTGCTAAAGAAGCTGCTTGAGATTTTTGCCCTTCCAATGGTTGCCGCTGCGTTTGATTTCTTTTTAAAGATTCACGGATAAAAGCTAGCGTTGGGTTTTTGCTATTAATATTCCAAGATAGGCCCAGGGAAGTGAGCGAAGTATTGGTTTCCAAGGCTTTAGCTAAAGCCTTAATAGCTTCATAATTTGTGAAATTCTTCCCGCTTAGATTTAGTTCAGTGAGCGAAATATTCGTTTCAAGTGCTTTAGCTAAAGCGCTAAAGCCGTCATAGCCTATCCTATTAGACCTAAGGTTTAACTTAGTAAGCGAGGTATTCGTTTCAAGAGCTTTGCCTAAAGCGCTAGCGCCTTCATTGCCTATCTCATGGTTGTAAAGATCTAGTGCAGTGAGCGAGTGATTGGTTTCTAGGGCTTTAGCTAAAGCGCTAGCGCCTTCGGCTTTAGCTAAAGCTCTATCAGCTTCGGCTATAGCTAAAGGGCTAGCAACTTCATAGGCTATCTCATTGTTGTAAAGATCTAGTGTAGTGAGCGAATTATTGGTTTCTAGGGCTTTAGCTAAAGCACTAGCGCCTTCAAGACCTATCTCATTGCCTTTAAGGTTTAGTATAGTGAGCGAATGATTGGTTTCTAGGGCTTTACCTAAAGCGCTTGCAGCTTCATAGCCTATCTGATTGTCGTTAAGAACTAGTAGGGTAAGCGAATTATTGGTTTCGAGGGCCTTGCTTAAAGCGCTAGTACCTTCATAGCCTATCTCATTCCCTGAAAGGTCTAGTTCAGTAAGCGAGGTATTGGTTTTGAGGGCTTTGCTTAAAGCGCTAGTACCTTCATAGCCTATCTCATTTCCTGAAAGGTCTAGTTCAGTAAGCGAGGTATTGGTTTCGAGAGCTTTGCTTAAAGCGCTAGTACCTTCATAGCCTATCTTATTCCTTGAAAGGCTTAGTGCAGTAAGCGAGGCATTGGTTTCGAGAGCTTTGCTTAAAGCGCTAGTACCTTCATAGCCTATCTCATTCTCTGAAAGTTCTAGTTCAGTAAGCGAGGTATTGGTTTCGAGGGCTTTAGCTAAAGAGCTAGCGCCCTCCTTGCCTATCTTATTAGAACTAAGGTTTAATTTAGTGAGCGAAATATTGGTGTCGAGGGCTTTGCTTAAAGCGCTAGTACCTTCATAGCCTATCTCATTCCCTGAAAGGTCTAGTTCAGTAAGCGAAGTATTGGTTTCGAGGGCTTTAGCTAAAGCCCTAGCACCTTCATAGCCTATCCTATCGTTATAAAGCTTTAATACAGTGAGCAAATTATTGGTTTCGAGGGCTTTGCTTAAAGCGCTAGCGCCCTCCTTGCCTATCCTATTGTTATTAAGATTTAGCTTAGTGAACGAGGCATTACTCTTTAATGCTTTAGCTAAAGCGCTAGCACCTTCATTGTCTATCTTATTCATATCAAGATTTAGCTCAGTGAGCGAAGTATTCTTTTCTAGAGCTTTGCCTAAAGCGCTAGCCCCTTCCTTGCCTATCTCATTCCATGAAAGGTCTAGTTTAGTGATTGAGGCATTAATTTCTAGGATTTTGCCTAAAGCGCTAGCGCCTTCCTTCCTTATCTGATCGCTTGAAAGGAGTAGTTTAGTAAGCGAAGTATTCGTTTTGAGGGCTTTAGCTAAAGCGATACTGCCTTCATTATCTATTGTCCCTGCTTTAAGACTTAGGTGAACAAGGGATTTATTTATTCTAAGCCCATCTAGTAAAGCGCTGAGCTCCTCGTATGGTAGCCTTTGTGTCTTAGAACACCATTTATTAAGAGAATTATTAAGTAGGCCTTGCAGCTGCTCCATGACTTGAGAAGAAAAATTTTCTAAGTTATATCGAATAAGTAAAGGGTGTTGATGGATAAGCTTATAATGAGGCAAAGAAGAAAGATCGCAGCCAGCCAAAGTTATACGCCTGAGATGAGGACAGCTTTTAGCTAAAGCTTGAATTTGTTTTGCCGAAAGACTTAGGCACCCCTCTAGCTCGAGTTCCTCTAAAAGAGGGGCGTCTAACTGTAGCGAGGTCAAGGCTTGATTATTTTTTAAAATAAGAAAACGTAGCTTAGGGGCTTTTAAGCCAAGCTTATAAAGATGAGGGCAGTTAGAGAGGTTAAGATGAGTTAAACAAGATAATTCGGGGAAAGAAAAAGACTTTAAAGAGGAGCAATGGCTAGCATCTAGCTTATTAAGAGCAGCAGAAGCTACGATTAGGTTTTTTAAAAGGGCCTCCGTTAAAGATTGGCAGTGATGTAAGGATAAAGTCTCAAAAGAGGAGGAGGTCATGGCTTTTAGCAGAGCAAGTTCTTGCTTTTGCTGAGAAATATCTATAAATGCTAGGGCATTTTCACGCAAGTCGTCAGTCAAAAGCTCGTGAAAAGGTGCAATATTTCCTTTTTGTATGGACGCAGCAACGGCACGGAGATAGTTAGGATGGCTTTGACTCATTAAAGTCTGCAGCTCTTTTAATGCTTCTTTAGGGATATAGCGTTCTTCATGTTTAACTAGATCTTTAGTAGGCATATTACTGGATTTTAAAAGTGAGTGACTGGTACTTGAGGTTACTAAGCCATGAAGGCTTTTTTCGTAAAATTGCCCTGGACCTTTTAAGAAACGGCTATAGATTGGGGCTCTAGTATCTTGTAAAAGGTGCTCGTAATATTTTCCTAAAGGAGGGTCTAAGCGGATTAAAAGCTCTAGAGGGGTCAAATCAAGATTATTATTTAAAGCCCTTTGCAGGCGGGTAAGCTTTTGATAAATCTTGGCTACCGTCCTAGGTGGTAAGAGAATAGAAATTACAGGGTTTTGCTTATGGTAAGCATAGGCAAAGTCGCGCTCTTCTTCGGTAAAGAGTTTAGTATAGCGCTGCTGTTGTATGTCCAAGTTTGCTAACCAAGTGCGTAATATTTCTAATGGATCAATTTGCAAAAAGCGTTCTCTCGTTTTAGGATGAAGAGCTTCTTGCATTTGGTTTAAGCAAAATAGGATGCATTTGACTTGCAACTTTCCTTCCGTTGAAAAAGAAGGAATCAAAGCGTGATCATTATCGACACAAACTAGCTGCTCTTTTTGCTCACCTTGATGATTGATAAAAGATTGCAAGATGTAGTTATCAGGCTTGCCATCTTCTGGGTTAACTAGCATAGCTAGGAGCATCATATTATGCACGCGGTGTAAGTCTAAATTAGCTAATGTATTGCCTGCTTTTAAGGCGTCATCTAAGTTTTGTCCTTCACTTGTTTCCGAAACTAATAGAGGGTAAGCGTTGCGACGGGCATTGTAGCATTTAAATAGCTCGGTTTCCGGTGTGCCATGTCCAATGAGCACACGATGGAGACTTCCTACTGCATATTCCCTACCTGCCATCTCAGGGTGAGGTTTAAAATGCAATTTGCGATGTAGATAACTTACTGCTACGACTGCACTGCGTCCATGGGTGCGAGGAAGCTTAATAAAATCTAAGGCTGCATTTAATGGAAGCTGTTGCATGACTAGGGGGTGTAATTTGGCTCGACCTGAATCTACTCCTTCCCATTCAAAGCCTTGGCCAGTGCTTGGTAGGGTAAATAGTGCAAGAGAGCGCAGGTAAGCAAAGGCTGGCAATTGAGCTTCTAAAAGATGCAAAGCCTTTCCAAGCTCAGAGTTTTGCGCATGCATTTTGGCAAATTCTAAAATTCTAGCCGGATGCGTTTTAACGCCTGCTCCTTTTTTAGCTAGCTCGATAAATACCAATAAGTTGTTATCGGCGATGGCTTTTTCTAAGGGCGTTCTTCCTTGATGAAAGTGATCAGGGTATTCTAAATCTACTCCCTTGCTAACCAGCTTGGCTAATAAAAAAGAAAAGCGGGTGGGGGCATGGATAGCACGATTAATGAGAGGAAAAAGAGGAGGAGAATGCTGATCATCGACAGCATTAGGGTCAGTATCTTCTTGGGCTAGCAAAAGATCAGCAATGGAAAATACTTGCCCTTCATCTAAGTGAGGTGAATCATAGGTGCGCATCAGTTTATGCAAAGCTGTTTGTCCAGCTTCATCGGCATGGTTAGCTTTAGCTCCTAAGTGCAGGGCCAACTTAACTAATGAGGCTTTGCCTAGTTGGATAGCAATCAGCAAAAAATTCTGCTTTTGCATCAAAGAAAGAGGAAGACGAGGGCAGAAGGAGAGAGCACTGACTATCTTCAGGGAATCAAGCAAGACAGGAATAGGGGCTGACCAGTTAAGGACTGCTAGAAAGTCGCTAGCTTCTTCTTCTAAAGGCACCAAAAAGGGGAGAGTATCCATTGCAGTTAAAGTGGTAGGCTCTAGGAGAGCTTCCACGTTTGTGCGTTGACGATGTAGGGCTAGCAGTGCATCTAAAGGATTAGCATGCCTTTGCATTAGGACTTGATAGCAGGCAAAAGCAGTTGGCTCTAAAGCTTGAAAAAGGTCATAGTGAGTCACATGATCTTGTTTAAGCTTATCTTGTAGGAGTTGCAATTTTGTAAAAAACGTAGACAATAATCGTTTAGGCAGTAAAAGGGGAATATCTAGCTTTTGATCAGCTGCTTCATCTAAAAAATCTTCTTTCGTTAAGTTTTTTTGATGAATAAGCCTTTGGTACTGCTGGTTTCTTTGGTCTAATTGCTGGATCCATTGTAGCAAAAAATCACGGGGGTTTAAATTCAAAATAAATTCTTTAACTGAGTTAGCGATCGGTTGGCTCATGCATCCTTTAAGCAATAAAGGCAGGCATTTTAAATGAATGCCATGTCCTTGTTTTGCTGGGATAATAGCAGGCTCAAAAGCGCGGTCATTATCAATGCAGGCCAGCCTTAAGCTTTCTATCTCTTGATCTTTCCAAATAAGCTCTATAATGTAGTTATCGGCCTTACCATCATTAGGGAGAATAAGGAGGCTAGCGATGACTAGGCTGCTAAACGCTTCTTTATCAATTTTTTTTAGTAAAGGAGGGATAAGGCAAAAAAGCTCTCCTATAGACTTTCCTGGAAAAAGCTTAGCGATCCAGCGTAAAGCTAAAGGTAGGTCGATTAAAGAGGCTAAAGAAGCTTTTGAAGCTAGCTTAGGATGTAACTTTAATAGGGCTAAAAGTTGCCAAAAGTTATTTTCTTCTTTACTTTTCAAATAATCTTCATGAAAAG
The DNA here is from genome assembly GCF_000648235.2 of Neochlamydia sp. S13. NCBI lineage: Bacteria > Pseudomonadati > Chlamydiota > Chlamydiia > Parachlamydiales > Parachlamydiaceae > Neochlamydia > Neochlamydia sp. S13. Next base: position 2,439,240 of record NZ_AP017977.1, read on the forward strand.
CACGTAAGCCTTGCTCTTCAGATTTTAGGCTAAACTCTCCCTTAGAAGAAAATTCGCTTAAAAGCTGCTCTTCAGGCAGCTGCTCCATCCAGGTTCTATACGCGCGGAAAAGCTCGTGAGGATTAGAAGGATAAGACTTATGCACTTCTTTTAAAAGAAAGGGCCAGCTTTCAATAACCTCTTCTGCCGTCAGTAAGCGTTCATCACACAATAAATCAAACATTTCTAAAACGCTAATAAGGTCAGCTAACAAAATAGCTTGAGGACGTATACTTTCATTAGCATGCCCGATGGTATAGCCTACCTGTACTGTACGGGCTTCCAAATAAGCAACCTTGCATAATTTCTCTTTAAGCTCAGGCTGATCTTTGAAGATTTGCTGAGAGGTTTTGCCCTGCCATAGTTGCTGTTTAAAAGCTTTTTTGGCCTCCTGATCCAAAGAGGCTTGCCAGTTGAAGGTTAAGACGTTGGAGATTTTAAGGAAAGAGGTAGGGGCTGCAATTAAAGAGGTGGGAGAAAAAGCTTGAGTTAAAGAAGTAGCCGCATATTCCCAAGCAGGGTTTAGATAATCAGAGACCACAGCAGCAGTAGGATTAGCTTTACAGTGTAAGCCTTCTAAAGAAGCGACGGCATGCCTGCCATGGGTATTGGTGCGGCAAGGCAGGCCTAACTCATCGATAGAAAGCATAGCGCGCGCTTTGTTTATATCAAGGAGAAGAAAACCCACGGAATCCCCACAGACTTGGGCTTTCAAGGCTAGCAAAGCCTCTCGCTCTCTTAAGCTAGAGGCCTCAAGGAGCTGAGTTATAAAGTTAGTATAATAGGCCTCTAAGATTTTTAGCTTGTCTTTAAAGGAGGAAGTTGTAATTGAGTCTATAGTATCTACAATAGCAGCTAACACTTTATGAAAAGGTTGTAAACGTGGATATGAAGCTACGCTTATCCCCTGTTCTACTATTTCCTTTCTTTGCTCTTCTGTGACTATAAACCAAGGTAGCTTCAGAGTAGGCAAAAGCTTAGCTAGTTTACTTTTTTCCTCGGAGGTATAAAGAGAACTTTCAGCTTGAAGGTGAGCCAGAGTTTCTCCTAACAAATCTTTTTCTCTACCTAAATAGGCTGTCAGGCGCTGCATTAAAAGCTTTTCCTCAGGCGTACCATTGGTGGAGAATATAGAGGTATTAAAAGGAGATGGAGAATGATAGTCTTTGTCTTCCTCGATAACTGGAGAAACAGATAACAGGCTCACACTACCTTCTGTTTCTAGTGGGGGCTCTTGATAAAAAATACGAGGCGACAGGCCTAAGCTGGGAGTTGCTTGCATATAAATTCTCTAAATTTTTGATTTTTTTATAACTACTATTAATATTTAGGTAGAAAACTTTAAAAGGAGTTAGGCTCTAATTTCCTTAGCTCTTGTAAATAGGCATCCCTCACATCCGTTGTCAGAGCAGCACTTTCCTGCATTGTCTCATCAAAAGCGCCTATGAGTCCTCTTAAGCGATAGACTTCCCTTTCAATTCTTGCCATCTCGCTGCTCACCTGATTTAAAGAAGCATCGCAGTGAATGATGGGCGGGAATAATCATAGTCTAGAGGGGAGGAAATTTGCATAATTTTATTCCTTAGAAGAGAGAGTTAAATCACAAATAGTTTTGTTAAAAAAACAAATTTAGACTTTTAAATGAGCTTTCTTTATTTCGTCAAGGAAATATTCCTATACTTTCTGGTAGAGGGTGTAATTAAAAGTGTTGGCAAGATAAGGAAGGATTAATACATACTGAAAGTATAGCAAAAGGAGGTTGCATATGCTTAACGAAGAAGAAGTTAATAATGTAGTAAATCGATTAAAGAATCATCCCAACTTATTAGAATCCATTAGAGAATTATTAGATATTACCGAAGGAATTAAAGGGATTGAAGTGGCGGATGATGCTGAATTTGCTCTTATTCCCGAAGTTAGAGGCTTAGGGAAAAAATGCCTAGAGGATTGGGCAAAGCATCAAGTAAATGAACAAGAAGTTAAGACTCGGGAAATGAAATTAAGGCAGCACTCAAAAAAAAACTAAGTTGGCATACAACATTTGGGATAGTAGGTATGGAAGAGAGATGCTTCCTACAAGCAAAAAAATTGATTAGACCCTTTTCCTTATCTTCTAAGGTTAGATGTAGAGGGTATTCTTTACCTTTAGAACGAGCAATAACCGACTTTGGAGCAGATATTGCGTTTGGAAAAGTAGGGGAAAAGATGAAGGAGCATTATGGAATTGAAGCTTCTTCTTCCATGGTTAGATTGATTACCCAAAAGCATGCAAGCAAAATAGCTAAGCTAAAAAAAGAAGCGTCGAGTCAAGAAGCAATCATTTTTCTGATGTGGGTGTAAGGTAAGGATTAGCTTTTTGATCAGTGGATGGCGGCTTGGAGCTATTCTTGGAATTTTGATTAAGCTTAAGCCTCCAACTGGACAATACGCGCTTCAAGCTTAATGATTATCTTTTTCGATCTATTTATCCACGGCTTTTAACTGCGCATTTTTAGCTCTTAGCTTTGTATTTTCTCTAACTAGCTGTTCGTATGAAGGTTGCATACTATTCAATAGGCCTTTTTCGAAACTCACATATTCAATTCCCAGTTATAGATTGCTGCAATTAAGTCGAAGCGAAGTGCAAATCTTTTACGTCTATTTCTATAGCGATCTGCTATGATTTTAAATCGCTTAAGGAGGCCAATGACATTTTCATTGGCAACTCTTTCTCTTGATAAACTTTGATTTGCTTTTTTGTCCTCGTTTTAGAGGATTTTTCTTACTCTTTTCTTAGGCATCAGTGTTTGAATGTGCAGCTTTTTTAATCCTTGGTAACCTGAATTTGTTAATACTTTTATTTCTGGATGGATTTTAACTCGGGATTCTTTAAATAGCCTAAAATCATGCTTTTTACCATTACCATAGGAAGTGCAAATCACTTTCTTGCTTTTTTTATCGACTACAAGCTGCGTCTTTAGGGTGTGTTTTTTCTTTTTCCATGAATAATAGCGCTTTTGTTTTTTTTAGGGCGCTCAATAGGCGTTTCTGTAGCATCAATTAAAATAACCTCATATTCCGTATCGCTTTTCAACGGTTCTTTACGTCCCGGCAAAGCAAAATCTGGATGCTTGATTAACGTATCTTCAATCCATTTCATTGCTTTATAAGCTGAGCTTTCACTAACTCCATAGCTTTGGCTAATATAGAAATAGGTCCCATATTCGCGCATATATTCCAATGCCATCCACAACATGTTTTCTAGACTTAGTTTATATTTACGCCCACCTTTAATCTTCTTGGCCTTATCGGCTTGCTGTAAAATTTGCACCATTTTATCAAAGGTGGTACGCTTGACCCCTGTCAATCGTCGGAAGCGTTTATCATCTAATTTCTCTATCTTATCAAATTTCATGGTGTCTCCTTAAATGTTGAGTCACCATTTTACTAAAATTTGCATTTTATTTCAGTTTCGAAAGAGGTCTATTCAGTAGAAGATTAAAACAAGGTACCAAAAAGAGCCGTTATTCTCAAATAAGGCAAGGAATCAATCTCATTCTTTTAGCCAAACCAAAATTGCCGCGTCACTTAATCCCCACGAGCTGTGGCTGCTCCTAAATGCTTAGAAGGTCTCCTCCCTTTTCTTGAATCTATTTGAAACAAAAGCGCTTTTAGGTCATCTGTGAATTGTTTTTCATGGATAAGGATACGAATTCGTTTGACTTGCTTTTTTAATTTTTTTATATTGTCTTTAAAAAATAAAAATGTTGAAAAAGTTATTACTACCCAAGGAAATAAAATGCATCCTATCTCTTCGGCCTCTATTGAAAGCGTGCCTAATGAATTGCTACTCCCTATCTTAGAGGCTTGCGTAGTTCCTTCCTTATTTAGCGTCTGTAAAAGATGGCATCATCTGCTGGCTACTGAAGTCATGCCTTCTCTTTATAAAAAAATAGCGCAGCTTCATTTCCCCCCAGGGAATGCCAATACCCAGCAAACACTTATGTTAGCTAAATTTTATCAACTCGATCCTGGACTTACCTCTACCGAGAAAGTTTATCAAGTTTTTAAGCAAGTTTTTACCTTAGCTAAATCTATTTCTCCTTTGGAATTTAAAGTGCAAATAGAAGAAAAGAGGGATTTTACTCTGGTTAATTACTCTTCTTATCTCTTAAATGTTAATCGCCTTTTACTTTGGAAAAAACTTCCTGGTGGGGAAGAATACTTGAACCGAGAAGAAATTAAGCACTTGCCTCTAGAGAAAAAAGGAGAGCTATTTAGAGAGTGGATTGAAGAAAATTGTAAAAACATCACGGCTTTGGATTTATCTATAACAGGCTTGACTTATCTACCTTCAGAAATAGGGCAATTGTCTCAGCTGCAAACGCTTGACTTACATCAAAACCAGCTCACCAGTCTTCCTGCAGAAATCGGGCAGCTGTCTCAGCTGCAAACGCTTGACTTAAGAGAAAACCAGCTCACCAGTCTTCCTGCAGAAATCGGGCGGCTGTCTCAGCTACAATGGCTTGACTTAAGAGAAAACCAGCTCACCAGCCTTCCTGCAGAAATTGGACAGCTGTCTCAGCTGCAAGAGCTCTACTTAAATCAAAACCAGCTCACCGCTCTGCCTGCAGGAATAGGTCAATTGTCTCAGCTGCAAACGCTTTACTTAAATCAAAACCAGCTTACCAGTCTGCCTGCAGAAATAGGGCAATTGTCTCAGCTGCAAACGCTTTACTTAAATCAAAACCAGCTTACCAGTCTGCCTGCAGAAATAGGGCAATTGTCTCAGCTGCAAACGCTTTACTTAAATCAAAACCAGCTTACCAGTCTTCCTGCAGAAATAGGGCAATTGTCTCAGCTGAAAGGGCTTTTCTTAAATCAAAACCAGCTCACTAGTCTTCCTGCAGAAATTGAGCAGCTGTCTAAGCTGCAAATGCTTGGCTTAAATCAAAACCAACTCACCGCTCTGCCTACAGAAATCGGACAGCTGTCTGAGCTGCAAGCGCTTTACTTAAATCAAAACCAGCTCACCGCTCTGCCTGCAGAAATCGGGCAGCTTTCTCAGCTGCAAGTGCTTAGCTTACACCACAACCAGCTCACCAGCCTGCCTGCAGAAATAGGTCAATTGTCTCAGCTGCAAGGGCTTATCTTAAACCAGAATCAGCTCACCGCTCTGCCTGCAGAAATTGGGCAGCTGTCTCAGCTTATCGAGCTTGAATTAGCGGAAAATCCTTTGGAAGATATTCCAGAAAAAATAAGGCAGCGTTTTCAATTGTAGAATGGTTGTAAGTGCTTTTTAAATTGGGGTGAGCTGAGCTGACACGGCTTTACTTAAGCCAAAACCAGCTCACCGCTCTGCCTACAGAAATCGGGCAGCTGTCTGATCTGCTTTTCTTCCGGCAACTAAGCAAGTTTAAACTAACCTACACATTTATAACGATAAGAAGGTTCTCTCTTTTTCTGCAGATTGCTATGCTGGGAGAACAACCTTTCTTGACAGGAAGAAGCTAGGCGTATTGTATTCCATCATGCGGTAGAAGAATTAAAACAAGGCACCAAAAAGAGCCGTTTTTCTCAAACAAGGCAAAGAATCAATCTCATTCTTTTAGCCAAACCAAAATTGCCGCGTCACTTAATCCCCAAAAGCTGTGGCTGCTCCTAAATGCGTAGAAGGTCTTCACCCTTTCCGTGAATCTATTTGAAACAAAAGCGCTGGTAGATCATTTGTGAGTTGTTTTCATTGATAAGGATACGAATTGGTTTGACTTGCTTTTTTAATTTTTTTATATTGTCTTTAAAAAATAATAATGCTGAAAAAGTGTCACTACCAAAGGAAATAAAATGCATCCTATCTCTCCGGCATCTATTGAAAGCTTGCCCAATGAATTGCTGCTCCCTATCTTAGAGGCTTGTGTAGTTCCTTCCTTATTTAGCGTCTGTAAAAGATGGCATCATCTGCTGGCTTCTGAGTTGATGCCTTCTCTTTATAAAAAAATAGCACAGCTTCATTTCCCCAAGGGGAAGGCCACTACCCAGCGAACTCTTATGTTAGCTAAAGTTTATCAACTTAATCCTGTACTTACCTCTACTGAAAAAGTTTATCAAGTTTTTAAACAAGTTTTTACCTTAGCTAAATCTATTTCTCCTTTAGAATTTAAATGGAAAACAGAGGAAAAAAGGTATTTTACTCTGGCTAATTACTCTTCTTATCTCTTAAATATTAATCGCCTTTTACTTTGGAAAAAATTTCCTGGTGTGGAAGAATACTTGAGCCGAGAAGAAATTAAGCACTTGCCTCTAGAGAAAAAAGGGGAGCTTTTTAGAGATTGGATTGAAGAAAATTGTAAAAATACCACGGCTTTAAATTTATCTGGAGCAGGCTTGACTTATTTACCGCCAGAAATAGGCCAGTTATCTCAGCTGCAAGAGCTTAACTTAAGCCAAAACCAACTCACCGCTCTGCCTGCAGAAATAGGGCGGCTGCCTCAGCTGCAAGGGCTTGACTTAAGAGAAAACCAGCTCACCAGCCTTCCTGCAGAAATTGGACAGCTGTCTCAGCTGCAAGAGCTTTACTTAAATCAAAACCAGCTCACCAGCCTTCCTGTAGAAATCGGGCAGCTGTCTCAGCTGCAAGATCTTGGCTTAAGAGAAAACCAGCTCACCGCTCTGCCCGCAGAAATCGGGCAATTGTCTCAGCTGCAATATCTTTACTTAAATCAAAACCAGCTCACCGCTCTGCCTACAGAAATAGGCCAATTGTCTCAGCTGCAATATCTTTACTTAAATCAAAACCAGCTCACCAATCTTCCTGCAGAAATCGGGCAGCTGTCTCAGCTGCAAACGCTTGACTTAAGAGAAAACCAGCTCACCAATCTGCCTGGAGAAATCGGGCAGCTGTCTCAGCTGCAAACGCTTGACTTACATCAAAACCAGCTCACCAATCTTCCTGCAGAAATCGGGCAGCTGTCTCAGCTGCAAACGCTTGACTTAAATCAAAATCACCTCACCAGTCTGCTTGAAGAAATCGGGCAACTGTCTCAGCTACAATGGCTTTACTTAAGTCAAAACCAGCTCACCAGCCTGCCTACAGAAATCGGGCAATTGTCTCAGCTGCAAACGCTTGGCTTAAATCAAAACCAACTCACCGCTCTGCCTGCAGAAATCGGACAGCTGTCTCAGCTGCAAACGCTTTACTTAAATCAAAACCAGTTTACCAGTCTTCCTGCAGAAATGGTGCAATTGTCTCAGCTGAAAGGGCTTTTCTTAAATCAAAACCAGCTCACCAGCCTGCCTGCAGAAATAGGTCAATTGTCTCAGCTGACACGGCTTTACTTAAATCAAAACCAGCTCACCGCTCTGCCTGCAGAAATTGGGCAGCTGTCTAAGCTGCAATGGCTTGATTTAGGCCAAAACCAGCTCACCGCTCTGCCTACAGAAATAGGTCAATTGTCTCAGCTGCAAGGGCTTTACTTAAATCAAAACCAGCTAACCAGTCTTCCTGCAGAAATTGGGCAGCTGTCTCAGCTAAAAACGCTTGAACTAGCGGAAAATCCTTTGAAAGATATCGCCGAAAAAATAAGGCAGCGTTTTCAATTGTAGAATAACAAGTACTTTTTAATTTGGGTGAGCTAAAATGAAATAACAAACTTTTAGCCATCTTATCTTTAAACAAGCTTATCTTTAAACAAGTCATCCCCTTTTCTTTCGGCAACTAAGCAAGCTTAAACTAACCTACACATTTATAACGACAAGGAGCTTCTCTCTTTTTCTGCAGATTGCTATGGCTGGGAGAACAACTTTTTTTGATAGGAAGAAACTGGCGTATTGTATTTCATCATTCAGTAGAAGAATTAAAACAAGGCATCAAAAAGAACCGTTTTATCTCAAATACAAAGAATCAATTTCATTTTTTAACCAAACCAAAATTGCCGCATCACTTAATCCCCAAAACCTGTGGCTGCTCCTAAATGCTTGGAAGGTCTCCGCCCTCTCCTTGAATCTATCTGAAAAAAAACGAGGTAGATTATCTGTGAGTTGTTTTTCATTGATAAGGATACGAATTCGCTTGACTTGCTTTTTTAATTTTTTTATTGTTGCTTTTAACAGTAAAAATAATAAAAGGTCATCACTACCCAAGGAAATAAAATGCATCCTATCTCTCCGGCATCTATTGAAAGCTTGCCCAATGAATTGCTGCTCCCTATCTTAGAGGCTTGCGTAGTTCCTTCCTTATTTAGCGTCTGTAAAAGATGGCATCATCTGCTGGCTTCTGAAGTCATGCTCCCTCTTTATAAGCAAATAGGTAAAGTGCATGTTCCTCAAGGAAATGTTAAGGAGCAAGCTCTTATTGTAGATAGGATTTATAAGCTAGAAGAAAAGCTTTCTGAAACAGCAAAGGTAAATGCAATCTTTAGGCAAATCTTTACTTTAGCCAAATCTCTTTCAACTTTAGAATCTAAAGAGAAAACGGAAGGAAAAAGAGGCTTAACGCTGGCTAATTACTCTTCTTATCTCTTAAATATTAATCGCCTTTTGCTTTGGAAAAAACTTCCTGGTGGGGAAGAATACTTGAGCCGAGAAGAGATTAAGCACTTGCCTCTAGAAAAAAAAGGAGAGCTTCTTAGAGATTGGATTGAAGAAAATTGTAAAAACATCACGACTTTAGATTTATGGGAAGTAGGCTTGACTTATTTACCCTCAGAAATCGGGCAATTGTCTAAGCTGCAATGGCTTTACTTAAATCAAAACCAGCTCACTAACCTGCCTGAAGAAATAGGTCTATTGTCTCAGCTGCAAAGGCTTGAATTAAATCAAAACCAGCTCACTAACCTGCCTGAAGAAATAGGTCTATTGTCTCAGCTGCAAAGGCTTGAATTAAATCAAAACCAGCTCACTAACCTGCCTGAAGAAATAGGTCTATTGTCTCAGCTGCAAAGGCTTGAATTAAATCAAAACCAGCTCACCGCTCTGCCTGCAGAAATCAGGCAGCTGTCTAATCTGCTACAGCTTCGCTTAGGCCAAAACCAGCTCACCGCTCTGCCTGCAGAAATCGGGCAGCTGCCTCAGCTGCAAGAGCTTTACCTAAATCAAAACCAACTCACCAGTCTTTCTGAAGAAATAGGTCAATTGCCTGAGCTGCAATGGCTTTACCTAAATCAAAACCAACTCACCAGCCTTCCTGCAGAAATAGGTCTATTGTCTCAGCTGCAAACCCTTGATTTAGATCAAAACCAGCTCACCAGCCTTCCTGCAGAAATCGGGCAATTGTCTAAGCTGCAATGGCTTTACTTAAATCAAAACCAGCTCACTAACCTGCCTGAAGAAATAGGTCTATTGTCTCAGCTGCAAAGGCTTGAATTAAATCAAAACCAGCTCACCGCTCTGCCTGCAAAAATAGGACAGTTGTCCCGGCTGCAAGGGCTTTACTTAAATCAAAACCGGCTCACCGCTCTGCCTGCAGAAATCGGGCGGTTGTCTAAGCTGCAATGGCTTTACTTAAATCAAAACCAGCTCACCGCTCTGCCTACAGAAATCGGGCAGCTGTCTACGCTGGCATGCCTCGAATTAAATCAAAACCAGCTCACCAGCCTTCCTGCAAAGATCGGGCAGCTGTCTGAGCTGCAAACGCTTAAATTAAATCAAAACCAACTCACCAGCCTGCCTGCAGAAATAGGTCAATTGTCTCAGCTAGAAGCGCTTTACTTAAATCAAAATCAGCTCACCAGTCTTCCTACAGAGATAGGGCGGCTGTCTAGGCTGAAAGGGCTTTACTTAAATCAAAACCAGCTCACCAGTCTGCCTGCAGAAATCGGACAGCTGTCTAAGCTACAATGGCTTTACTTAAATCAAAACCAGCTCACCGCTCTGCCTGCAGAAATAGGGCAGCTGTCTAAGCTGCAATGGCTTTACTTAAATCAAAACCAGCTCACCAGTCTGCCTGCAGAAATCGGGCGGCTGTCTAATCTGCTACAGCTTCACTTAGACCAAAACCAGCTCACCGCTCTGCCTGCAGAAATAGGTCTATTGTTTCAGCTGCAAAGGCTTAACTTAAGACAAAACCAACTCACTAGTCTTCCTGCAGAAATCGGGCGGTTGTCTTGGCTTACCAAGCTTGAACTAGCAGAAAATCCTTTGAAAGATATCGCCGAAAAAATAAGGCAGCGTTTTCAATTGTAGAATGGCCGTAAGTACTTTTTAATTTGGGGTGGGCTAAAATGAAATAAGAAACTTTTAACCACCTTATCTTTAAGAAAGTAATCCGCTTTTCTTCCCGCAACTAAGCAAGCTTAAACTAGCCTACACATTTTAACGACAAGAAGTTTCTCTCTTTTTCTGAAGAGTGTTATGGCTGGGAAGACAACCTTTCTTGACTGGAAGAAGCTAGGCATATTGTATTCCATCATGCGGTAGAAGAATTAAAACAAGGCACCAAAAAGAGCTGTTTTTCTCAAATAAGGCAAAGAATCAATCTCATTTTTTTAGGCAAATCAAAATTGCCGCGTCACTTAATTTCCAAAACCTGTGGCTGCTCCTAAATGCTTGGAAGGTCTCCCCCCTTTCCTGAATCTATCTGAAAAAAAAAGCAAGGTAGATTATCTATGAGTTGTTTTTCACTGATAAGGATTCGAATTGATTTGACTTGCTTTTTAATTTTTTTATATTGTCTTTAAAAAATAAAAATACTGAAAAAGTTATTACTACCCAAGGAAATAAAATGCATCCTATCTCTTCGGCATCTATTGAAAGCTTGCCCAATGAATTGCTGCTCCCTATCTTAGAGGCTTGCGTAGTTCCTTCCTTATTTAGCGTCTGTAAAAGATGGCATCATCTGCTGGCTACTGAAGTCATGCCCCCTCTTTATAAGAAAATAGGTAAAGTGCATGTTCCTCAAGGAAATGTTAAGGAGCAGGCTCTTATTGTAGATAAGATTTATAAGCTAGAAGAAAAGCTTTCTGAAACAGCAAAGGTAAATGCAATCTTTAAGCAAATCTTTACTTTAGCCAAGTCTTTTTCAACTTTAGAATTGAAAGAGAAAACAGAAGAAAAAAGAGGCTTAACTCTGGCTAATTACTCTTCTTATCTCTTAAATATTAATCGCCTTTTACTTTGGAAAAAACTTCCTGGTGGGGAAGAATACTTGAGCCGAGAAGAAATTAAGCACTTGCCTCTACAAAAAAAAGGAGAGCTTCTTAGAAATTGGATTGAAGAAAATTGTAAAAACATCACGGATTTAGATTTATCTGAAGCAGGCTTGACTTACTTACCCCCAGAAATATGCCAGTTATCTCAGCTGCAATGGCTTTACTTAAATCAAAACCAGCTCACCGCTCTGCCTGCAAAAATAGGGCAGCTGTCTCAGTTGGAATGGCTTGAGTTAAATCAAAACCAGCTCACCGCTCTGCCTGTAGAAATAGGTCAATTGTCTCAGCTGCAAGGGCTTTACTTAAATCAAAACCAGCTCACCAGCCTTCCTGCAGAAATAATTCAATTGTCTCAGCTACAATGGCTTCAATTAAGCCAAAACCAGCTCACCGCTCTGCCCGCAGAAATCGGGCAATTGTCTCAGCTGCAAGAGCTTCACTTAAGCAAAAACCAGATCATCAGTCTTCCTGCAGAAATCGGCCAGCTGTCTCAACTACGAGTGCTTTACTTAAATCAAAACCAGCTCACCAGCCTTCCTGCAGAAATAGGCCAATTGTCTCAGCTGCAACATCTTTACTTAAATCAAAATCAGCTCACCAGCCTGCCTGTAGAAATTGGGCAATTGCCTCAGTTACAAAGGCTTGATTTAAGCCAAAACCAGGTCGCCAGTCTTCCTGCAGAAATTTGGCAACTGTATCAGCTGCAAACGCTTGACTTAAGAGGAAACCAGCTCACCAGCCTTCCTGCAGAAATAGGCCAATTGTCTAAGCTGCAATGGCTTGACTTAAATCAAAACCAGCTCACCAGCCTTCCCGCAGAAATAGGGCAGTTGTCTCAGCTGCAATGGCTTTACTTAAATCAAAACCAGCTCACCGCTCTGCCTGCAGAGATTGGGCAGCTGTCTCAGCTGAAAGGGCTTTACTTAAATCAAAACCAGCTCACCAGACTTCCTACAGGGATCCGGCAGTTGTCTCAGCTGAAAGGGCTTTACTTAAACCAGAACCAGCTCACCAGTCTGCCTGCAGAAACAGGTCAATTGTCTCAGTTGCAATGGCTTGATTTAAGCCAAAACCAGCTCACCGCTCTGCCTACAGAGATTGGGCAACTGTCTCAGCTGCAAAAGCTTTACTTAAATCAGAACCAGCTCACCAGTCTTCCTGCAGAAATCGGGCGGCTGTCTAAGCTGCAAACGCTTGAATTAGCGGAAAATCCTTTGAAAGATATCGCCGAGAAAATAAGGCAGCGGTTCCTATAAGGAATGGTATCCTACAAGAGTACTTAGAAGTAACTATCTCTATAAAAATGGGCAATAGATGGAAAACAAAAAGAGTTTCATAAAAATAGCCAGACCAAGCTTCGCATAACCTATGCAAACCATCAAATCCTAATGATATTGCCTTGATAAGTGCTGCTCATAAAGTCGTGCATTGTGAAATAGCCTGCTATAATCTTATCTGTTTCTTCTGGATGCTTGATTAACGTATCTTCAATCCATTTCACCGCTTTATAAGCTGAGCTTTCACTAACTCCATAGCTTTGGCTAATATAAAAATAGGTCCTATATTCTCGCATATATTCCAATGCCATCCACAACATGTTTTCTAGACTTAGTTTATATTTACGCCCACCTTTAATCTTCTTGGCCTTATCGGCTTGCTGTAAAATTTGCACCATTTTATCAAAGGTGGTACGCTTGACCCCTGTCAATGGTCGGAAGCGTTCATCATCTAATTTCTCTATCTTATCAAATTTCATGGTGTCTCCTTAAATGTTGAGTCACCATTTTACTAAAGTTTGCATTTTATTCCAGTTTCGAAAGAGGTCTATTCAGTAGAAGAATTAAAACAAGGCACCAAAAAGAACCGTTTTTCTCAAACAAGGCAAAGAATCAATCTCATTCTTTTGGCCAAACCAAAATTGCCGCGTCACTTAATCCCCAAAAGCTGTGGCTGCTCCTAAATGCGTAGAAGGTCTTCACGCTTTCCGTGAATCTATTTGAAACAAAAGCGCTGATAGATCATTTGTGAGTTGTTTTCATTGATAAGGATACGAATTTGTTTGACTTGTCTGTTTAATTTTTTTATATATCTTTAAAAAATAAAAATGCAGAAAAGTTATTCTTACCCAAGGAAATAAAATGCATCCTATCTCTTCGGCATCTATTGAAAGCTTGCCCAATGAATTGCTGCTCCCTATCTTAGAGGCTTGCGTAGTTCCTTCCTTATTTAGCGTCTGTAAAAGATGGCATCATCTGCTGGCTTCTGAGTTGATGCCTTCTCTTTATAAAAAAATAGCACAGCTTCATTTCCCCAAGGGGAAGGCCACTACCCAGCGAACTCTTATGTTAGCTAAAGTTTATCAACTCAATCCTGGACTTACCTCTACTGAAAAAGTTTATCAAGTTTTTAAACAAGTTTTTACCTTAGCTAAATCTATTTCTCCTTTAGAATTTAAATGGAAAACAGAGGAAAAAAGGTATTTTACTCTGGCTAATTACTCTTCTTATCTCTTAAATATTAATCGCCTTTTACTTTGGAAAAAATTTCCTGGTGGGGAAGAATACTTGAACCGAGAAGAAATTAAGCACTTGCCTCTACAAAAAAAAGGAGAGCTTCTTAGAGATTGGATTGAAGAAAATTGTAAAAACATCACGGATTTAGATTTATCTGAAGTAGGCTTGACTTACTTACCCCCAGAAATATGCCAGTTATCTCAGCTGCAATGGCTTTACTTAAATCAAAACCAGCTCACCAGCCTGCCTACAGAAATCGGGCAATTATCTCAGCTGCAAAGGCTTGAATTAAGCCACAACCAGCTCACCGCTCTGCCTGTAGAAATAGGTCAATTGTCTCAGCTGCAAGGGCTTTACTTAAATCAAAACCAGCTCACCAGCCTTCCTGCAGAAATAGTTCAATTGTCTCAGCTACAATGGCTTCAATTAAGCCAAAACCAGCTCACCGCTCTGCCCGCAGAAATCGGGCAATTGTCTCAGCTGCAAGAGCTTCACTTAAGCAAAAACCAGATCATCAGTCTTCCTGCAGAAATCGGCCAGCTGTCTCAACTACGAGTGCTTTACTTAAATCAAAACCAGCTCATCAGCCTTCCTGCAGAAATAGGCCAATTGTCTCAGCTGCAACATCTTTACTTAAATCAAAATCAGCTCATCAGCCTGCCTGTAGAAATAGGTCAATTGTCTCAGCTGCAAGGGCTTTACTTAAATCAAAACCAGCTCACCAGCCTTCCTGCAGAAATAGTTCAATTGTCTCAGCTACAATGGCTTCAATTAAGCCAAAACCAGCTCACCGCTCTGCCCGCAGAAATCGGGCAATTGTCTCAGCTGCAAAAGCTTCACTTAAATCAAAACCAGATCATCAGTCTTCCTGCAGAAATCGGCCAGCTGTCTCAACTACGAGTGCTTTACTTAAATCAAAACCAGCTCACCAGCCTTCCTGCAGAAATTGGGCAATTGCCTCAGTTACAAAGGCTTGATTTAAGACAAAACCAGGTCGCCAGTCTTCCTGTAGAAATCGGCCAGCTGTCTCAGCTGCAATGGCTTGAATTAAATCAAAACCAGCTCACCAGCCTTCCCGCAGAAATAGGGCAGTTGTCTCAGCTGCAAACGCTTGAATTAAATCAGAACCAGCTCATCAGCCTTCCTGCAGAAATCGGGCAACTGTTTCAGCTGCAATGGCTTATCTTAAACCAGAATCAGCTCACCAGTCTTCCAGCAGAAATCGGGCAATTGTCTCAGCTGCAACGGCTTTACTTAAATCACAACCAGCTCACCAGTCTGCCTACAGAAATCGGGCAGCTGTCTCAGCTGCAAACGCTTTACTTAAATCAAAACCAGCTCGCCAGTCTTCCTGCAGAAATTGGGCGGCTGTCTAAGCTGCAAACGCTTTACTTAAATCAGAACCAGCTCATCAGCCTTCCTGCAGAAATCGGGCAACTGTTTCAGCTGCAATGGCTTATCTTAAACCAGAATCAGCTCACCAGTCTTCCTGCAGAAATCGGGCAATTGTCTCAGCTGCAAACGCTTGACTTAAGAGAAAACCAGCTCACCAGCCTGCCTACAGAAATCGAGCAGCTGTCTAATCTGTATCAGCTTGAATTAGCAGAAAATCCTCTGAAAGATATCGCCGAGAAAATAAGGCAGCGGTTCCTATAAGGAATGGTATCCTACAAGAGTACTTAGAAGTAACTATTTCTATAAAAATGGGCAATAGATGGAAAACAAAAAGAGTTTCATAAAAATAGCCAGACCAAGCTTCGCATAACCTATGCAAACCATCAAATCCTAATGATATTGCCTTGATAAGTGCTGCTCATAAAGTCGTGCATTGTGAAATAGCCTGCTATAATCTTATCTGTTTCTTCTGGATGCTTGATTAACGTATCTTCAATCCATTTCACCGCTTTATAAGCTGAGCTTTCACTAATTCCATAGCTTTGGCTAATATGAAAATAGGTCCTATATTCGCGCATATATTCCAAGGCCATCAACAACATGTCTTTTAGACTTAGTTTATATTTACGCCCACCTTTAATCTTCTTGGCCTTATCGGCTTGCTGTAAAATTTGCACCATTTTATCAAAGGTGGTACGCTTGACCCCTGTCAATCGTCGGAAGCGTTCATCATCTAATTTCTCTATCTTATCAAATTTCATGGTGTCTCCTTAAATGTTGAGTCACCATTTTACTAAAATTTGCATTTTATTTCAGTTTCGAAAGAGGTCTAATATATGATTAAGCAAATACAAACTCTACAAATTACTTTATTTATCAAGAAATAATTGATACCCCGTGACGGCTTACTTTCAA
Organism: Neochlamydia sp. S13; assembly: GCF_000648235.2. Lineage (NCBI taxonomy): Bacteria > Pseudomonadati > Chlamydiota > Chlamydiia > Parachlamydiales > Parachlamydiaceae > Neochlamydia > Neochlamydia sp. S13. The sequence goes on from NZ_AP017977.1 coordinate 2,455,225, forward strand.
ACATATACCTAAGCTTAATTTCTTTTTTAACGTAACAAGTTAGCCGGTAAACTTGTGAAAAGCTCGCATGAAGAAAAGAGGCTTCCCTAAGATGAAAGAGGGAATCGTTAAATTATTTTACTTTCTTTGATTTTGTTAAAATATCCTGGCAGGTGTGCTTATTACCAACTATTGAACTTATAAGGTGTAAAAGTTAAAACTTGAAAATATAAATAAGCACAACTTTTCAGCAAATCAAAAACACCCGTCTCTTAAATATTTATAAATTTTTTTATCCTGCCAAGAATGTAGAGGTTTTAAACTTAAGAAATCCAGTAGACAAGTTTTTTATAGAAAATATAAAGTGTTTTAACCCTTATAACTTGTGCCCATAAAGGAAATAATCATGCAGCATGTGAAATGGATAGTATTTTTAGTGGCTGTCTGTTGGTTTACTTTTTTTGTAGGCCTCAGATCAAACACCATTCGATCCTTACTTATTCTTCCTTCTAAAGAAAGTGTGAGAGCTGGTGAATTCAATCCTACCTTTTATAGAAGAAATGCTTTCCAAGAAAGCGCTTTAGCTCACAAATTACTAGATGGGCTAAGAGGAATTGAAATTGGAGGTTCTGCCCATAACCCTTTTGGATTAAAAACTCTTAATGTCGATTATAGCGACGAGCTTTCCACACCTTTCAAAAGAGCAGAGGAAAAGACAGCAGGACATGCCTTGAAAGTTGACATAGTGGCAAGCGGAGATAATCTCCCTTTTAAGGATAATGCATTTGACTTTGTAATCAATTCTCATGTCATTGAGCATTTTTTTGATCCTATAAAAGCTATCAAGGAATGGCTGCGCGTCGTAAAGCCAGGAGGATATGTTTATATGATTATTCCTCATAAAGAGCGGACCTTTGATAAAAATAGACCACGTACTTCTTTAGAGGAAATTATCTATCGTCATGAACATTTGACTGCCCCTAAAGAAGACGATCACCATCATTGGTCAGTTTGGGTTACTCAAGATATGCTAGATATATGCAAGCATTATGGCTGGGAGGTAGTAGCTGTCCAAGACATCGATGACAAAGTAGGCAATGGATTTACAGTAGTAGTAAGAAAAGGCGAGGAAATCAGAAACTTATGAAGCGTTTTTTAATCTTCTGTGGGTGGCTCTTAATCTTACAGACCCTATATGCGGGCTATAAGTATGAATTATCAAGTTGTGCAATTTTTATGGAAGATGATCTTCCTTATATGCCTGAATGGATCGAATTTCATAAGCATCAAGGTGTCCAACATTTTTATTTATATAATAATGGACCTGTCAACGTATGGAAACCTTATCTAGATCAATATGAAAGGGAAGGATTTATTGAGGTAATAGAATGGAATTATGGTAGCCAAAATGTTATAGAGTGGAATAGCATTCAAACTCAAGCTTACATGCACTGCTTGAAAAAAATTACCAAAGAATCTAAATGGTGCGCCATCATTGATACCGATGAATTTCTTTTTACGCTGCCTTACAAAAATTTGAGAAAAGCTTTAAAGAATTATGAAGAATTTGCAGGCGTGGTAGCCAATTGGGTAATGTATGGAACAAGTAACGTAGACTACATTCCTGAAGGGCAAAAATTGACCGATCTATTAGTGCATAGAGGAGCAGTAGATGGTGATTTGCATGTTAAATCTATTGTTAAGCCTGCCTATGTGGTAGATATCATGAATCCTCATAGTTTTATCTACTCTACTAATAAATTTGCCGTGAATGAAAACAAAGAACTTGTCCATGGTGCTTTTACAGCGAAAAACAGTGTTAACATTTTTAGAATTAATCATTATTGGTGCCGGGATAAAAGCTTTTTAATCAACACTAAGCTTGCTCGTCGAATAAAGTGGGGCCAGCCTATAGAATCTGTGCTAGAGATAGAAAAAGGATACAATATAGAGTATGATGATATAATTAAAAATTTTAATAATTATGACTAATGAATGGATCAGCATCAAGAAGGGCTAGATAACCCTCTAAGCAATGTGGATAGGAAAAAGCGTTCAAAAATTATTCGCAAGGATAGAGGAGAAACCGTGCCACCGGTTGACACGAACGTGGCAAGCTGATAAAACAGGTGCTTGCCCGTAATAAGTACACTGTAAAGTTTAAATAAAATTTAATCTATGAAAACTCCTTTGGTGTCTTTAATTATTCCTATTTGCGGCCCTTACGACTACTTAGAGGCTGCCTTAACCTCAGTAGCTGCACAGACATATGCTTCTCTGGAAGTTATTCTTTTAGACAGCCATTTTACTCTTCCTTCCTCTTCTATCATTCAAGATTTTATAAAATCTACGAAATATAAATGCATTTACCTTCAAGAAAATTTTCAAACTCTTGCTGAAGCTATCAACAGAGGTTTAGGAATTGCTCAAGGAGATTATTTAACTTTTCTCTCTCCTCAAGACTATTTTGCGCCTAATAGGATAGAAAGGCTGGTAGACAAAGCTATCGCTTCTCAAATGCATTTTATCTTTACACGCGTAGATTTAGTAGATCAAGATAGCCGGCGACATTGCTTTGATGCTTCTCAAAAAAGAATCTATGAAGAAAAAATGTTTGAAGTTATCCAACTTGAACATATTGAAGAAGCTTTTATGACTTTTAATCTTGCCATGACCTACGGTAATATATTTTTTTCACAAGAGCTTCACACAAGCGTAGGTGCTTATAGAGAGTATAAATATCAAGGCAGTTTGGATTATATTGTTCGCTCTCTTATAAATTATGAGATTAGCTTTTTAAATGAGAATCTTTATTACTATCGCTATATAGAGGAGAATGCTTCCCAGGAAGAGATCAGGCTTAGCCAAAAGGAGCGTGAAGAGATCTATCTCAATTATTTTGTGACGGTCACTCGTTCTGCTTCTTTAAATAAAAATGCTCCTTCTCCTTATGAGGGATCTAAAGCATTTCTCAAAGCCAAAAATGCGATAAATTTGGGAAGCATTTTGACTCGGTTTATCTGTACGCCCAAGATTACCAAATTCAATAGCTCTTCGGTAAATTTCAACAATAATTTTTCTCATTATAGTAGAAAATCTGAGAAGTTTACCCTTATTACACACGATTTAGCGCCGGGTGGAGGAGGATCTAAGCTAGTGTTAGATCTTGCTATCTCTCTTAAAGGCCAAGGCTACAAAGTTTCTGTCATCTCCATGCGCGAAGGTCCTTTGAAAAATGAATATGAAAAATTTAATATTCCTCTTTTTATAGCTCCTGCAGGCTGCTTAAAGTGGGATGAACCTATCGGGAAATGGAAGCGTCTGGGGGCACTCATTTGGGTCACTCTTTATTTAAACCTAAGGGCTTCCTCCACTATTATTGTTAACAGTGCAGCCAGCTCTGCTCTTGTGTTACCACTTTTACTGTTTGCTCCTTTTAAAAAGATTTACTGGTATATCCATGAATCTTTTTCTCCTACTATTTATCTTAAAACCAACCTAGCTTTTCACTTATTAAAGAGGGTGAGTTATAAAAAAAGATTCAATTTTTGGTTCGGATCGGAAAGCACGAAAAATATTTGGAACAGTATTTTAGATGTCTCAGGAAAAGTATTATATTGGAGTGGATTAAAAGGAGGATGTTTATCTTTAGCTTCTCATAAGCCTATCAAGAACCTTCTTTCTATAGGGTTTAGCACTCCTAGGAAAGGTTTTCATTTACTTGTGGATGCCTTTATTGCCTGTATAAAAAAAGGGTTAATCCCTGAGGATGTGAGTCTGACCCTAGTAGGTTTACCCGACTCTTTAGATAGTTATAATCAAGACATCATTTTAAAGATTCTTAGCGCGAATCTGCAAGAACGCATTCATCTTATTTCTTGTATCGATATCCATCAATTGGATTCCTTTTACAATGAGGCAGACCTATTTATTCAATCTTCTGTGTTAGAGTGTTTGCCCTTATCTCTTTTGCAGGCCATGTCTTTAGGTGTTCCTATTATTTCTACCGATGTGAATGGGTGTTCGGAAGCTATTGTGCATAATTATTCCGGCTATTTATGTCGCTCTTTTAGTGCTAAAGCTTTAGAAAAGGCTTTAGTGGAGACTATTAATCATCCTTTGCGAGCACGTCAATTAGCGTTCAATGCCCAGAGAACCTTTAATGAGAAATTTTCATTAGAAATAACTATCTCAAAAATTAAAGAAGAACTATCGTTAAAAAGCAAATCTTCAATGAATGTCTTATAAAATCAACTATTTTAAATGAGCGCCTATGATCGCAATTACGGGCAGTACAGGTTTTATAGGAAATCACCTTTGTAATTTTCTTCCTTTCCCTCATAAACGCCTTGTTCGTCAACCTATTTCTACCATCCCTTCTCAACAGCAATTTATAGGAAATCTAAACAATCCTGTGGATATCAATAATTTTGTCCAACAGGCCGACGTTTTGATCCATTTAGCTTGGGTAAACAATCCATGGACCTCCGATGAAGATATTTTTTCTGATATTTCTCATAATCTTTTATCTTCTCTTACTCTTTTTGAAGCCTATGCCCGAGCTAATCCTCAAGGTCATATTATTTTTGCAAGTAGTGGAGGAAATATGTATCAAAAAAGCTCTTTAGTTTCCCATCAGGAGTCAGATCCTCCCCATCCTTGGAGTAGTTATAGTATTAATAAACTAGCGGTAGAAAATTATTTAGCTTTATTTTGCAGAAAGTATGGAATTCGGGGGACTGTATTGCGGATAAGTAACCCTTATGGTGCTCTTCTTCCTTCTACGCGTACAAATGGACTCATTGGAGTCATTTTTTCCAAATTAATAGATAATTCTACCTTAAATATTATTGATTCTCTTAATAGCGTAAGGGATTACATCCATCTAGATGATCTTTCCCATGCTTTTCATTTAATCATTAATAATCCTCCTGAAAAAGCTTTAGTGCAAGTCTTTAATGTGGGCTCTGGCCAAGGAACTTCTTTAAAAGAAGTTTTAGATACCATAGAAGCAATCTCTAAAAGAAAAATTAATGTTAACTTACTCAATCATAGCTGTAAGCCTACTTTTAGCGTTTTATCTCCAAAGCTAATTAGCCAAACTCTTAACTGGCACCCAAAAATAGAGTTAAAAGAAGGCTTAGAGAAAATGTGGGCAAGTATTCATTCAGCACTGGCTTCATCTTAAAACCTATTACCTGCGCTCTAACCCATATCTCTGCTTACCCCTGAGAGGATACTTATATATTTTTTAGAGACTTTTAAAACAACTCCTCCCTACCGTTTCATTGAAAAATTTTATTAAATTAAATAAATATAATTTCTTTAATGAGACAAGTAGCACAGGCATCGAAGCAAAATATAGCCGAATGTTAGAAAAATTTTGTAATAGTAAATTTTTCCTTATGACTTTATTTAATTTTAAGAAAGACCTACATTTATATTGGTAAATAATAAAGGGCTAACGAGTAAAATAAGGGTAAATGATGAATCCAATCATGAGAGAAATAAAGCAAGACTTTATTAAACCTGCTTTTGAAAAAAAAGCGCTTCAAGCTACGGTGCGCGAGTGCGACTATGATATTAATTTAACTTTTTCCCCTAAAGAAAAAGAGATTCTTATTAATCATTTCGTTAAGTCCCTTTTAAAAAAAAGAGAAGACCATTACCAAAAAAACAGTGAATTTGCTTCGATAAGCGCTACTCTTTCAAAAAATGTGGAAGAAATCACTAGGAAAAAATTTGAAAAGAAAAATATTTGTACGGTTTCTGAAAATTCTAGAGATTTTCATGACCAGTCACTTGAAGATTTTTTTCCTATATTTGATAGCGTTTTAAATTATTTAAAAACTTGGAGAAGGTACAAGTATTGAAAACTCACTTGAGATTTAGATAATAAATAGTAATAGCCTTTCAACATAAGAATTTTCTATCCTTGCTAAAAAGATGGCGAGGATAAAACTTTTTTAAAGCACATCATGTAGACAGTGTTGCTTATAAGGCTATTCCTTAACCTGGAAGCTACTTAGCAGGTTACTATTCCAGGCCACCATCCTAGGATATCAAAGAGCCCTTCGTAGATTTCAAAGAATTAGAGAGAAATAAGAGGGGAGAGGATCTTGTTAAAAGTACTGTATTAAAACAAGCGAAGCGTCTAAAATAAACTTTTTTATGCCTTTTAATAGTGTTGTTTTGATTTATGAACAAGCCTACGAAGCCTTTTTTGCTGAGAATCAATCCCCATATAAGACAAGCCCAATATCTCAAAGATTTAATCGATTATCGGGAACTTTTATATTTTTTTGCATGGCGCGATATCTTAGTGCGCTACAAGGAAGCTTTTTTTGGAATAGCCTGGGCAGTCATCCGCCCTCTTATCAATATGGGGATTTTTGCGCTGGTGTTTGGGCAAATCGCTCATCTTTCTTCGGGAAATATTAACTACGCTTCTTTTGTTTTAGCCGGTTTGCTTCCTTGGCAATTATGTTCTAATGCTATTGTGGAAGGTTCAACGAGCATTCTCCATCATGCCAATTTAATCTCTAAAATTTACTTTCCTCGTATTATCATCCCTACCGCACAAATTGCTGTACATTTTGCAGACTTTCTCATAGGCATGATTTTGTTGTTCTTTTTTTGTTTTATTGTTCAGCCTTTAAATTTTACCACACTGATGGGGTTACCTATCTTTATTATGCTGGCCCTGCTATTAAGTGAGGGAGGATCTCTTTGGCTTTCCGCTTTGACAGTAAAATTTAAAGATTGTAGGTTTTTAATTCCTTTTGTTGTCCAAATTGGCATGTTTATTTCTCCTGTAGGCTACAGCAGCAGCGAGATTTCTAGCCAATGGATCTGGCTATACTGCTTGAATCCTGCGGTAGGAATTATAGATGGATTTAGATGGTCTCTTTTTGGTTTTACCTACCCTCATTTGGTTTATTCCATCGCTACTTCTGCTGTTGTTACGCTTATTTTAGTAGTTACCGGTTTTCTTTATTTTCGTAAAATGGAACGCTCTTTTGTAGATAGGTTATAAATGGGTAATTTAAATATCGTTGAATTAAAAAATGTTTCGAAAAAGTATACGATATTCCATGATCAACCTCCCCTAGGGCAAACGACACTTGTAGAGACATTGGCTATGCACGGACGTCGCTTTTGGAAGAGAATGGGGGGCCATAAACGCCGAGCAGCAGCAGCTGCCGAAGAAAAGCAAACAGAAGAATTTTGGGCCTTAAAAGACATTTCACTAGCCATAGAAGAAGGAGACCGATTTGGGATTATTGGCCGCAATGGGGCAGGAAAGTCTACCTTGCTGAAGTTGCTATCACGCATCATCATGCCTTCAGATGGTGAAATTTTCCTTCGAGGAAAGATATCCAGCCTATTGGAAGTAGGCACAGGCTTTCATCCTGAACTAACAGGAAGAGAAAATGTCTTTTTAAATGGGGCTATATTAGGAATGAGCAAACGTGAAATTGCTCGAAAATTTGATGAGATTGTAGAATTTGCAGAGATTGAAAAATTTTTAGATACGCCAGTCAAGCGCTATTCAAGTGGGATGTACACGCGCCTAGGGTTTTCCATCGCCGCTTACTTAGATCCTCAGGTGCTGGTCCTCGATGAAGTATTAGCTGTAGGCGATGCCCCTTTTCAAGCTAAATGTATAAAAAAAATGCGTGAGCTGGCGTTGAGTGGCAGAACGATCATCTTTGTCAGCCATAATACCCATTCTTTATTAGAAATCTGTAATAAAGGAATTTACTTAGAGAATGGACGCCAGATTGAGGTCGGTTCTATAGAAAAATGTATAAAAGCCTATGAGCAAAAAATTCAAGGAAACCTGACGAGTTAAATGGTAAGAATACTTTTAAATTGCTTAGATACCTTGGGAAAATCAATGGCGGGACCGGCCATTCGTTATTGGGAATTTGCGCATGCACTTGCTAAAAACCATCAAGTGACTCTACATGTTCCTAATCAAACTGATCAAGTCTCCACTACGTTTACGATAAGCACAGGTCCCATCGAGTTTAAAAAGATAGATGTTATCATCACTCAAACTATTGACCAAAGCCTTGCCTTCCATGCTAAGCGTTATAAAATTCCTCTTATCTATGATGCCTATGATCCTGAGCCTCTAGAGCATTTAGAAATTTTTAAGCCCTCAGCACTTAAAGTAAGAAAACATCTTAATCGTGCGATTATTCATACCATTAATTTCAATCTACGCATGGCTGATGCCGTAATTTGCGCCAATCATCGGCAAAGAGATCTTTGGATGGGCTCTTTATTAAGTTTAAAAAAAATTTCCCCTACCATTTATGATCAAGATGAAACGTTACATAAACGAGTAGGCATCGCCCCTTTTGGGATTCCTTCCCGCCCTGCTATTCAATCTAAAAGCGGTTTTCGCGAAAAATTTAATATTAAAGCTTCCGATAAGCTTCTCTTATGGGGAGGAGGTATTTGGAACTGGTTTGATCCTTTGACTCTTATTCGTGCGGTTAAGGAACTTTCTAAGCAAAGAAGCGATATAAAGCTAGTTTTTATGGGAATCAGACATCCTAACGCCAGCATTCCTATCATGAGTATGGCCAATAAAGCAATTAAGCTAGCGGAAGACTTAAAAATTAAAGATCAGTTTGTTTTCTTTAATGAACAATGGATACCTTATGAAGAACGGGAAAATTTTCTTTTGGATGCAAATATTGGGGTATCCACACATTTTGAGCATCTGGAAACTCAATATTCTTTTCGCACCAGGCTCTTAGATTATATTTGGGCAGGCTTGCCCCTTATTACTACTGAGGGGGATGTCTTTGCAGAACTCGTCTTGAAAAATAAAATTGGCAAAGTTGTACCCGCACAAGATATTCAGGCTTTAGTCTTAGCGATAAGCCAGCTAATAGATGATTCAGCTGAAACGCTAAGAATAAAAAGCAATCTTAAAGAACTAAGGGAGCAGCTTGTATGGGAAAAAGCAGTCGCTCCTCTTGAAGAAATTATTGAGCATTTAATAAATAATCCTCTTAAAAATTATTTTGCTTATGATCTTGCCCAAATATTGTATTATCAGTTTCAAAAATGCCATCCGTGGACTTTAGTGGAAAGATGGTGGATAAGGCGGAATAATGGAATCAAAACTTAGCTTTTCTAACCCTCGGAAGGTTGATATCCTTCTGGCCACTTATAATGGGGAAAGGTATTTAGCAGAGCAAATAGAGTCTTTGTTAAAGCAAACTCATCCTGATATTCATCTTTTAATTAGAGATGATGCTTCCATAGATAATACCCCCTTAATTATTGAAAGCTTTCTTTCTAAGTTTCCTGATAGGATAACCTTTTTCCAAGGTAGAGAGCGTCAAGGAGTAAAAGCTAATTTTTCCCAGCTGATGCAAGCTTCGACCTCTTCTTATCTGATGTTTTCTGACCAGGATGATGTATGGAAGCCTAATAAAGTTGAAAAATCTCTTTCTTGCATGATAGCCATGGAAAACAAGTATGGGGAACTTCCTTTGCTTGTCCATAGCGACCTAACCGTGGTAGATGAAAGTTTAAATTTGCTAGACCCCTCTTTTTGGCATTATACTTATCTTAAGTCCCCTCATTCTTCTAGCTTAAATAAACTACTGGCGCAAAATGTAGTGACCGGGTGCACGATAATGATCAATCGTCTCATGAATGAACTGGCCAGGCCTATCCCTCATGAAGCTTTTATGCATGATTGGTGGTTAGCTTTAATCGCCTCGACCTTCGGCCAAATAGGGGTCATTAATGAGGCTACTCTCTACTATAGGCAACATTCCACAAATACATTAGGGGCTCAGAAATTTTTTAATTTTTGTAATATAAAGAAAAAATTGCATAAGTGGCGCCAGGCTGATGAAAAAAAATTTCAACAGGCTTTCATTTTTTTTCACCGCTATCAGCAGTTGCTAAGCCTCTCGCAGCAAAAGATCCTAAAAGATTTCTTAATGCTTGCTCATCTTCCTTGGATGAAGAGAAAAAAAACAATTTACTGTCATGGGTTTTTTAAGCAGGGATGGGTGCGAAACCTAGCGGATTTTTTCTTAGGGTGATAGGAAAAAACAGCTCCTTACCCTTAAAATTACCTATCAACAATAAACCATGCTTATAAAGAGTAGGTATGCTAGCAAATGCCAATTTATTAAAATTTTCTTTTTGGGTATGGCCCTATTTTGCCATGCTCGTCATAGGCTTAACGTTCCCCTCCGACGGTAACCATGGAATGATGACCCCTAAAAGTGGGTTGTTTCTTGGGTGTTTTTGTCTAATGATTTTTTATAGCTTTTTTAGAGTGCGTTTGACAATGCATCAACTTCGCCTCATCTGTTTTGCTTGCATTTCCTTAAGTTTTTTGTTGATTTGGATGTTTATTGGCCATTGGCAAAAAAATGAATGGTTAAATAGCGGCTTCGATCAATTTAAAATTTTTTCCATCACTATTGCTACTGTCATCATGACTTTGAATCTAGTGCACGAAGATTTAACGACTAAGGAAAAAATTTTAAAAGTGATTATCTATTCTAATTTTGCCTACTCGACAATTAAAGTGACAGTAGTCGTTCTCCACCTTTTGAAAATTATAGACATGTTTCATTTATTAGACCTTTTAGGGGTTCGTTATATGAGCATGGCCATGCTTCAAGGTAACTTATCCCGCTTGCAAACCTCAGTAGATATTATCACGCCTTTTTTACTGCTTTTCGTATTACAAGGTAATCGATTAAACTTAGGATTAAGCAAAAATTTTAAATGGCTATTTCTGCTAATTACTTTGCCTGCAATTTTTCTTAGTTTCTCACGTTTCCTCTATGGGGTGGTGGGAATAAGTATAATCTTATATGCCTTTACCTTAAACTTTAAAGGATTTTTCAGAATGGCGATTTTAACCACGCTAGTCGCTATTCTAGGGTTAAGTTGGATAGGAATAGAAAAAGTACAAATTCTTATTTATGAGCGCTTTTTTAGCCATGATAACCAGATGTCTGATCAAGTGCGCGTAGATCAGATTAACGCCTTGATGGAAGAGCTTGATATTTATCCTTTATTAGGGAAAGGTCTTGGAGGATATGTGGAAAAGTTAGTAAGGGGAGGAGATTTGCACCACTCTTATGAGGTTCAATGGATTGCTTTTCTCATGCAATTTGGAATCTTAGGCTTTATTATTTTAATGATTCCGGTAGCTATCATAGCTTACAAACTATTTGCGCCACCCTTTAATCGATTAAAGCTGGCTTTTTTAGGTCTTTTTGGCGTATGGCTTCTCTCTGGGTTTACCAATCCTTTTCTTATTTCCTTAACAAGTGGTATTGTTTACTCCATGTTTCTATTGGTAAGCGATATATTAAAAACACTCTCTCAGCAAGAGAGGGTCCTTGTGAGCTGGTATGATGAGTAAAATAAAAAAATTGGGTAGGATTTGTACCACATACTTAGGTGTCTCAGCGAGATATTTATTACGCGGTTTTCAAAAAAGATGCTTTTTTTCTTATTTACTCTCTTATTTTAAGCAGCATTTTTTATATCTAGAAAAATTTACTAAACATTTAGAGGAAAATATAGAGCTTGAGGATAACCAATCCTTTAAATGGAATAGATTAAAAGAAACTGTTCAAGGATTACATGCTCTTCTACCAGACAATAATAGATTTTATTACTCTATCTTAATTGATGCGACTCAATGCCCTAGAAAATATCTTAAGCAAACACTTAGGACGGCTTTAGATATAACAGCTCCCTATAAAGAAATTTTATTAGCTATTTCCAAAGAGTCGGACAAAGAAATAAAAAAATTACTCAATCATTTCATTCCTAACGAATTGGCAAGCTTAAAAGTATTTAATTTTGAAAAAAATCTTTCTCAAAGTGAGGTAATAAATGCTTTAGCTAGCTTCTCTCAGGGCAATTACTTGTTTATCTTGCCGGTAGGAGATTGGATGAGGCCTGATCTATTCTATCGCTATGAGCAAACTCTTAATTTTATGGGTGAAAAAGATTTTACTGTATTATTCTGTGATGAATATCAAATCGATCATCACTGTATGCCCCTTCCAAAAACTCGTACTCTTAAGCCGCAACGGCCTTGTTTTCCCTATGTGTTTAATGATGACCTAGGACATACTTTGCTTATTCCTAAAAATCTTTGGGAAAAAATTGGGGGATTGCTTAAAGAAAGTGAAGGAATACACACTTTTGATTTACCTTTAAGATTAGAAGCAGCCGGGGCTTTATTTCATAAAGTACCTTTGCCTCTTTATGCGATTAGAGAAGAAAATAAAATTAAGCAAGAGATCCACTATTCAAATTTGCCTGCGCTAAGAAATATTCTTAAATCTTTCGAAAATTATTCAATAAGTAAAAAATTAAACTGGAATTGGACGCCAGGCTATTCCAAATCAAGTGTAAGGGCGATCCCTCAGCTCCTTAGTATTCCTGAAGTGCATGTAATCATGCTTTATAAAGATCATTTCCGTCTCACCTTATCTGCTGTCAATCATATCATGAAGCAAAAAAATGTCCGCGTGAAAATGACTGCCATTGATAATAATAGCCAAGACTTTTCTATAGCAGAAAAATTGAGGGAACTGGGGGTAGAAGTTATTCGAGTAGAGGAGCCCTTTAATTATTCACGTTTAAATAATAGGGCGGTTAGGGAAACTAAAATAGCTAAAGATATAGAAAATATCCTTTTTCTTAACAATGATGTAGACTTAGATGCTGACGGTTTAATAGAGATGTGCCGTTGGATCGAACAGCCTGGAATTGGACTAGTCGGTTGCCGCTTAAATTACCCTAATGGCTTATTGCAGCATGGAGGCGTGATCATTGAATCCTCAGGAGCCGCTTTTATGAAATCTTGGCACCATGAAGAGAGGCTAGAAAAATTTCACCACCTTAGGAAAACTAATTTTTTGAAAATATCAGCAGCCGTTACAGCTGCTTGCTGCATGATTAAAAAGAAGACCTTCCTTGAAGTAAACGGATTTGACGAAGTATGGTTCCCTATAGCATTTAGTGACACTGCTTTAGCAGTTAAAGTGCGTGCAAAAGGGCTGCACTGTTTATATACTCCCTTTGCAGTAGGAGTTCATCATGAGAGCATTTCTCGTAAAAAAGTCAATATAGAGGACTATGAAACTTTGTCCTGGGTGCATCGTCGATTTGTTCAGAAATTATGGGAGAATGAAAAAATCCACTTCGAAGATCTTGAAAAGACAGAATATTAGAGGGATTATTAAAAATAAAAATGAGCGAAGATGTTATTTAACTCTTACCTTTTCATCTTTATCTATCTTCCTATAGTGGTAGCAATATTTTTTGTTTGCTGCTATTTTCACCTTAAGAAAGGTGCTCAGCTGTTTTTGCTAATCAGTTCTTTAATCTTTTATGCTTACTGGGATGTGCGGTTTGTTCCTTTATTATGTGCATCCATTCTTTTTAATTATATAGCAGGCAATCAGATATATAATGCTTCTACAAGCCAAGGAAAAAAGCTTTATCTACTATTAAGCTTAACATTCAATCTGGCTCTTTTACTTTATTTTAAATATCTTAATTTTTTTATTAGCAGTGCTAACTATTTTTTATCTTCTGAGATAAAATTATTAGATATCATTCTACCCTTAGGAATCTCTTTTTTTACATTTACTCAAATAGCCTATCTTGTAGATGTTTATCAAGCGAGGGCCGTTCCAGGAGGGTGGTGCTCTTACAGCCTATTCGTAACAGTTTTTCCTCATTTAATCGCAGGCCCGGTATTGCACCATAAAGAAATGATTACGCAATTTGACAACCCTGCCAACTATCAATGGTCTAGTTACAATTTTGCCCAAGGAACATTTTTATTCGTCATAGGATTAGCCAAAAAAGTCCTCATTGCTGATGCCATGTATGGATATGTCACCCCGGTTTTTGATCAAAATCAAACTCTAATCCCTTTTTTACAAGCTTGGATAGGGGCCTTAGCTTATTCTATAGAGCTTTATTTTGATTTCTCTGGCTATTCAGATATGGCTGTTGGGCTAGGGCTCTACTTTAATATTCAACTACCGCTTAATTTTAACTCTCCTTATCAAGCCACCTCAATAATTGATTTTTGGCGGCGCTGGCATATCTCGCTCTCTAACTTTTTAAGAGATTATTTATACATACCTTTAGGAGGGAATAGATATGGGGAGACCCGCAAATTAGCTAATTTGTTGATTACTATGCTCCTTGGTGGAGCCTGGCACGGGGCTAATTGGACCTTTGTGGTGTGGGGGCTCTGCCATGGTTTTTTTCTTATGATTAATCATTTATGGCGTAAGCTTAATATTAAGTTATCACCTCTTCTAGGACAGTGTTTTACTTTTTTCTGCGTGGTAGTGGCTTTTGTTATCTTCCGCTCTCCTGATTTACATAGAGCTTGGATGATATTAGAGGGATTGTTTGGTTATAATGGAGTAATCCTTCCTGAAAAATATGAATATAGCTTAGCCTTTTTGAAAGCTTATGGAGTGACTTTTGAAAGGCTTCATTTTTCCAATGTACGCCTCTACGATTTGCTAAAAATTTTGGCTTGTCTGTTAGCTACCTTATTACTTCCCAATAGCATGTGGTGGAAAGAACGTTTTATTAAATATCCTATTTTATCAGGTTTAAGCTTGAGTGCGATCTTTATTATTTGCCTGATAGATTTGGATGCCGTTACTGAATTTCTTTATTATCAATTCTAATATGCCTAATAAAAACCATCATCTCTTTCTTACTGCTTTTTTCATTGCTACCCTAATTGCTCTTATATTTATTGTCTCTTTTAATTATTTAATAGATCCTTTTGATTACTTTAAGCCTCCTATAATTGTTGGATTTAATGATAAAAAATTAGAGAGCACACAGGAAAGATTTGATAAGGCAGCTAAGATTATAGTTAAAAAGCCGACAGCTATTATGTTAGGATCCTCACGTGTACGTGCAGGTTTTCCATTAACCTATTATAATCAATTAGCTGGAGGGCAAGCTTATAAGGCAGCTTTTTCCGGAGCTCGCTTTGACGAAATCTTTGGCTACTTTGAACATGCTTTGTATAACCAACCTGATCTGAAAGCAGTTTTTCTTAGTTTAGACTTTTTTGCATTTGCAAGCCAGCTTGAGCCTGTAGCAGAATATAGGGAAGATCGATTGAGAAGGGCTTCTCTCTCTTTTTCCGACTGGGCCCAGTGCTTATTGTCACAACAAACTATTAAATTTAGTTGGTCTACTTTTGAACACAATATAAATCCTAAAAAGCTAGAAGAGGTGGCTGGCTATTATGTTAAGATTGATGAAAATGATTTTATCCTTCTTAATCCAATAATTGTCGAAAACCCTGTGCAATTTTTGAAAGAAGAGAAAAGGTTAATCTTCAATAATTATGAAATTGATGATAAAAAAGTGGCTATGTTTAGAAAGCTTGTGCAGAGGTGTCAGGAAAACAATATTGATTTGAAAGTAGTCTTTAGTCCAGCCCATGTTTACTATTGGGAAGCGCTTTATCAATGTAATTGTTGGAAAGCTTTAGAAAATTTGAAACGCCAGCTAAGTGCCATTTACCCTATCTACGATTTCTCCGGCTTCTGCGCTTTTAATCAAGAAGATTTATCAATAGGTAACTCTAATAGACGTTTTTTCGAGATCTCTCACTTTACCCCTTTGTATGGGCAGATTATACTGGATCGTGTGTATGGGAAAGAAAATGGCTGCCAAGAGCAAGAGGCTGGTTTTTTATTAAATCCGCAAACAGTTGAATTACATCTAACAAAAATACGTAAGCAAAGAGATGACTGGATAGAAAAAAATTTTGACTTGGCTATTTGGCTGCGAAATCAACTGAATATTTAGGAGAGGGCGGCTTTAATCGTTTAAAGAAACTATAGCTAGAGTGTCTAAAAAGGGAATTGCCTTTCCGAAAGCTCTCTCTCCTTAAAGAGAGGGTATGATGATGTAAATGATGGCGTAAGAAGTGGCTCAAAGAGCGTATTATAAAGCAGTAGCTCAGGAGGTTTTGTCCTCGCCATGCCTCTTTTTAGATTTTTTTTCTATCCAACCTACCTCAAATCTTTTATAGCCTCTTCCTCTATTTATTTAATGTTCTTTTGAGAAACTATATAAACTTTTTTTATATACTATGTTTTATTGGCGTAAAAAGTTTCGATGGGCTTTTTCCCAGGAATAAAATACTTTTGTTTGGGTCTCCATATCGTAACGTACTTGGATGCTAATATAAGGGTAAGGATGGCGATTATCAAAATTACGCCCCTCCTTTTTTTTGAAAAGCTTTACAAACACTTCTTTATTCATCCAGGGCAGCGTAGAGACATTCGTATCTTGCTTTTCATAACGGCTAAACTCTTGAAAATCTTTTAATCCTTTATATTTAGGTGTTTCCAAATAATAGTGATGAATAAGCTTAATAATTTCTGCTGGTTTATCTTCCCACCCCTGAACATAAAAAGAAACCTCTGCCCCAATCATATGTTTAGATGACTGGTTCTCTAGAGAATCATCTACATAAACGTTATGCTGAGGGCAGCGATGGCCCGAGGTAATGACAATCTTTTTACCTGATTTATGCTGGAGGTAATTAAGCAAATTAATTAGAATAGGATAGACAAATTCCTTATCATTATGCAAAGGCAAACTATGACGTTCCGCTCCTCCACAGTCGAAAAAACGTAAGGTCTCTTGCTTGCGTTGAACGACATGCGGAGGATTAAGGCTACTGCCTTTACAACGAAAATATTCTTTAGTAATAGAATGAAAAGAGTTGTTTTCCCAGGAATATAGAATTGGAGCTGATTGAGTAGCAGGCTCGGGCTTAAAAAGATATTCGTTGTGGCGGCGATAGATATATTCTCCTATTGCATTTTGTAGGCGTGCTCGTTCACTTTCTGCTTCTTCAGAGAAAAAACAACCGCTAAGAAAAAAGGCTAGAAGGAAAGTTAAAACAACAGAAAAGTATTTCATATGAATAAATTAACTAAAATTGGAATCATTAGCTTATGCATTGGATAGATGATTATCAACTGTTTCTTTTCGATTTCGATGGTTTATTAGTTAATACCGAAGAAATTCATTTTAAAGCCTATCAGTACATGTGTAAGAAATATGGTTTTAATCTTGACTGGAGCTTTGCACGCTATTGCCAAGCTGCTCATTATCATGCGGAGGGCTTAAAGGAAGAAATTTATCGCGAGCTGCCCGCCCTTTATGAAGTAGAGCCTAACTGGGATGTTCTGTATGCATGTAAAAGAGAAAAAGTGATTGAACTTTTACACCAGGATATTCAACTTATGCCGGGAGTGCAGGAACTGCTAGAGGCTTTAAACAAAGCTAATATCAAGCGTTGTGTTGTTACTCATTCTCCGCAGGCGCTTGTGGATACTGTTCGCTGTCAGCTTCCTATCCTCAATACCATCCCTTATTGGTTTACCCGCGAATTTTACACTCACCCTAAACCTCATCCAGAAAGCTACCTTACTGCTATCAAACAACTTGCCGATTACCAAGATAATATTATTGGCTTTGAAGATACTCCAAGAGGTATTAAAGCTCTCTTGCAAACTTCTGCTCAGCCGGTGCTCGTTTCAAAAGCTGCTTATGATAACCTCCCTTCAAATGTGATTCGTGTCGTCGACTTTAACGTCTTAAATAATTCGCAAAAGCTAGAAAGTCTAGGGTTCTAGCTTAATACTTTTGCATGCTCGTATTTTTTACTTGTATCTACCTTTTCTCTTAAAAATATTTAATAAATTCTTTGCTTCTATCGAACGGCCAGCTATTAATCACCTTGCTTTTAATAAAAATATTAGTTTTTCCCAATTAATCATTCTAGTCCCATATCCGCGCATTCCTTTAATGGCGCTAGCAAGCTATCTAAAGTTTCATCTTCTTGCCATTTACCTAGCCACCGATGAGTAGCCGATCTTGATCCCCAATTCGGTCCTCTAGGAAGATCCACCAACGTGACCCTGTAATCAAAATTCAAAATAAGCTGTCACAGATTTTTCTCCAGGGAGTATGAGGCTTTCCTTTTAAATTTTTCGAAGAGCTTTGCGGCAAAAGCGGTTGTAAGATTCTCCATTGAGTATCTGTAAGTCCTTCAAAACTTCCTGGCATATCTCTTCTCCTTCTTAAAAAAAGAACACCTCACACATTTAAATCTTTTACTATTAAAATGATAGCTTCATGATTTGAATAAAGCTTTAAAAGCTATATTTTTCTTTAATATAATCCAGCTCTTCAAGCAGATGCTATAGCAAGTGAAAGGAAAAGTTAATATTCATGAACCTTGATAAACATCAAAAGATATTTATCCAAGCTTTAGTTTTTTTCTACAATCTCCTAATTAGCATTGTCATCTTTTTTAGAACCACTAGGCGATTGTAATTACATACTTTTGAGCAGCTCTTTATGCAAGCATAATCTCAATAATAAGCTTTTAAAAATAATAAGTTAGTATGTAAAAACACCTGTTTTTTTATATAGTGAAAGTTAAACTTATTTTAACAATAATTTTTATACAAATAGTTGTTTTAAATATTTAACTATTTATTTATTTTTTCTGGTATATTTTCTTTAAGTTTTTATTCAAAGGCGTTTTTAGACTTTTTCTATTTTTCTTTTATTTTTTATCTAATTATATTTTAAATATAAATTGTTAATAAATAATAAAATGTAGCTTATTTTATAAAGTTTATTTTTGTTATTTAAAAAAAATTGTTTTTAATTATATATTGTTAATAATATATAATTAAAAAATAGTTAAAATGTAAAAGAATTCTTATTAATGATCGTTAAGTTAGAAGAAAGGAGAAAGTAATGATACCTTTACGAAAAACATTATTTAGTGGCGTAGGGCAGCATACTGCTCTGTCCCATACTTGTAAGGCTATAACTAAAAGTACTTTAGAAGTTCACCGTATCATGTTGCGCACAAGTATTCTTTATTCTCGGTCTTACTCTACCGGACGTCTCTCACTCCCCGCAGCAGCTCGTCGTCATACCATCCAAGAGATTGGTAAGGAGAGGTCTAGTTGCGATTCTAAGGTGCAATGGGCTGCTCATTTTCACCAGTCTACAAAAAGCTCCCACCAACCGACGCAGAGCGTAAAAGAGAGGTTACCTGTTGTCATTGCCATAAAAAAAGCTTTAAAAATTCATGGGGTTTGTATTGTACATGGTGCACCGGGAACCGGTAAATCTGAGCAAATTCGCTTAGCGGTTAAAGACCCTACAACATTTGATCTAAAAAAGAGGTTTCTTACTTCCTATTTCGAATTGCATGAAAGCACTGGCCAAGAGCAAAAACATCTATGGCGCGAGGGTTATTATGAGCTAAAAGGCCATGAATTAAAATGGTTGCAGGAAAATTATGAAAGTATCAAAAAAGGCCTATTAGAATCTTCTTCTGATACTATTCTTTTAGATGAATTTGACCTCGTTAACACTGCTTCCTTAGAAGGAGAAGCCTTAGAAATAGCCGAGCTAATAGCAAATTTAGCACAAGAATTACAGAAAGAAGGAAAAAAAGTGGTTTTAGTCTTGCATGAGCAAGGATTAGGTTCTCCCTCTTTTCTTGAAAGTCTTAATGAAAAAGGAATAATTAAGGGGCCAGGTGCCATGGTTCAGACAGATTTTATATCTGCAGAAGACCAAGAAGCTATTTTAGAGCTAATGAAGCTTTCAACAGAAGAAAAATTAAAGGCTTTAGGATATGTACAAGGAGCGCCAGGAGCTTATGTTAAGTTTTTACAAAGGTTAGAACAAGGAGAGCCAGTAGAACAGAAGTATAAAGATTTTCTTATAGAAGCTCACTCAACTATAATAGATAATTTAGCAGTCATGGAGAAAATCTATCCTGAAATTTACACAACATTGCTAGCTATTTCCTCATCTTCTCTTCAGCAAAGGATCCGAGAATTAAATGAAATACCTGCTGGTAAAAAACAAGAGCTATTGAAAACTAGAATGGTAGGAAATGTAGATGGTAAGCTGGTCTTACCCTTCCTAGTCTGCGATGTGCTACAAGATCAAACCATCAGAAAGAATGTGGGGGTCCTTCAGTTTAATAGGGAGGTCTTAAAACTTCTAGAGGGAGAACAGCTAACTGATAAGGTTGCTCAAAACTTACGTATGGCTGCCCATCATGCGGATAAATATGCAGGAAGCCATTCTTTAATTTTATTGGAAGGCGTACAAGGGGTGATCCCTGATAAAGCTTCATTGATAAGGGAAGCCTGGAAGGAGCGAAAAGAAAAAATTGCCCACAAGATAAATCTGGAAAAAGACTATCAGACTGAAAGAAATTCTTTAGCTCATTTATCCTGGACAAATGATGCTTCCACTATTACAGAATTGCACGATAGCGCTTTGGAAGTGAAAAGCGAGTTTTTAGCAATGGTAGCAGCTACTTGCCAGGAAAGTGGCGTTTACTCTTTTCATGGGGACGAAAGCCAATTTCTTATCAAAACTCAAGTAAGTATGGATAGGAAAGCTAGCATATGGGCAGGTAATGGGGCAGATTTTTCAGGGGCGGTAAAGAAGTTGAATGACACCATACGTACTACCTTTATTGCCAACAATATAGATGAAATGCGCCAAGCTATTCATATATTTGCCAAAGAATCTCAAAAAAGAGGATATGAAATAGTTTTTTCTAATAAGTTTAAAGAAGATTATTCCAGTGGCTATGTGGGTATTCATGCAAAGGTTTACTTAAAAACACCGTATACTGGAAAAAGAATTATGGGAGAAGTTCAGTTCCATTTTCTTCAAGTTCATGATGGCACAAATGAATCCATTAAAGAAATGTCCCATCGCTTCTTAGATCAGGTCATGCGCAAGTTAGAAGATAGTGCTTCACGTGAGAAAATTTTAGAAAGTACTGGCTTATCTAATCCAAGGAGCGTAATTAAATTGTGTGAGCAGGTACAATTAAATTTATTTGGAGCAGGAATAGATCAAATAAAAATAGGATAAAGGAGATTAGCTATGGATTGGCGTTATTATGTTACCCCAGCATTTATTGCACGTACTACCGAAGGAACAGTAGAAATCCGTCGACTTGATACGGACCAATGGGAAGACAAGTCCTTCAACCAAGATATTTTCCATCTAATTGAACAAGATGGCTATAGTGTTCCAGAGGCAGAAGCTCTAACTATCCATGAAAAATATAAGACTCTTCTCAATCATTAAAAAAATTACTTCTTTTTTAAGAGATTAAGAAAGAGATGCGAGGGGATTGTGGTGGGTTGAGAATAAATTGCCAAGCTACGACAAGCTAAGGCAGGAGGTGTAGGGGAAATACTAAAAGAATCTTCTTGGATAGAGCGAATTAAATGACTGTTAGTAACGGGAATCCATCCGTCGGGAGTTTGCTCCTCGTAACCTCCTTGCGGATGGGACCGAAAAAGCCTTCCTGTAGGGTGCCGGTAAAGAGGCATGGCGGTAGGAGTAGAATAAATAGTCATATATCTTTCTTTTGTAATATTTAGCTTAATTTAACTTTATTGCTCTGTCTTTCTTTAGATATGCTAAAGGACAGCAAAAAGACTAAGTTAATAGGTTAATAAAAATGTAAGCCATTTGCGGTACGTGGAAAAAGCTAGTTGATTTTCTATAAATCTTAAAAGTAAAAGCTACTTTATGTCAAATTTTACGAGTAGTAGCTCAGCCAGCCACTTAAAATTTACCAAGATAAATAGCTTGATAAACGCGCGTTATCGGATAAGAAAACATCCTAAGGCAGCTTCAAATTATACCTAGGCTGTAAGCCAACTCATTAACTTTTGTTTCTCCATGCGAGTCAATTGAATGCAGGGCTTACAGGGCTCGTAAGCATAAGTCACTATCCCGCTGATTAGATTGACAAAAAAATTCCAAGGGCTGCGATATCGATGATGTTCGATTTGGCAAGAGTTTTTCAATTTATCGTTAAGTCTTTCAATAATGCCCCGTTTCCTTAATAGAATCTTACCTACCAATGACATTAGCTTGTTATTCATATTCTTTCTAAGCCCAGTAATAATTTCTAAGTCCTTGCTGTAAAGCTTGATAAACAATAGGGAAGAGATGCATCCCTTGTCGGCAAACATTTTGCCAAAAATGTTTCTAGACAGACCACAAACAGGGGTCTCCACATTTTCTGGCGTTAACATATAAACAAGAATTTCCCCTTTATCGTTAATAATTAAATGTAGTTTGAATCCATAAAAGCACCCTGTAGAGGTTTTTCCTCTTTTTGCTATCTTTTTAAAAACTTGGCAGGGATTGGATGCGACAAGTATGGCATACTGTCAATAGAGTAGAAGTGATAAATGACAAGAAGTTTCTCTCTTTTTCGGCAGATTGCTAGGCTGGGAGAACAACCTTTCTTGGCAGGAAGAAGCTAGGCGTATTGCATTCCATCATGCGGTAGAAGAATTAAAACAAGGCACCAAAAAGAGCTGTTTTTCTCAAATAAGGCAAAGAATCAATCCCATTCTTTTAACCAAATCGAAATTGCCGTGTCACTTAATCGTCAGAACCTGTAGCTGCTCCTGAATGCTTGGAAAGTCTCCACCCTTTCCTTGGATCTATCTGAAATAAAAGCGTGGTAGATCATCTGTGGGTTGCTTTTCCATTGATAAGGATACGAATTGGTTTGACTTGCTTTTTTAATTTTTTTATATTGCCTTTAAAAAATAAAAATGCTGAAAAGTCGTCACTACCCAAGGAAATAAAATGCATCCTATCTCTTCGGCATCTATTGAAAGCTTGCCCAATGAATTGCTGCTCCCTATCTTAGAGGCTTGCGTAGCTCCTCCCTTATTTAGCGTCTGTAAAAGATGGAGCCACCTGTTAGCTACTGAAGTCATGCCTTCTCTTTATAAGCAAATAGGTAAAATGCACTTTCCTCAAGGAGATATTAACAAGCAGGCTCTTATTGTAGATAAAATTTATAAGCTCGAAGATAGACCTTCAGAAATAGAAAAAGTCAAGGCAATCTTTAGACAAGCCTTTGCTCTATCTAAATCTCTTGCTCCCGCGGAGTTAGAATTTAAATGGAAAACCCAGGAAAAGAGATATTATACGCTAGCTAATTATTCCTCTTATCTTATAAATATTAATCGCCTGCTAATGTGGAAAAGACTGCCTGGTGGAGGGGAGTTTTTAGATCAAGAGAAGATCAAGTATTTACCTTTAGAAAAACAAGGAGAGCTTCTTAGAGATTGGATCAAAGAAAATTGTGAAAACTTAACTTTGCTAAATTTATTGTGCGAAGGCTTGACTTATTTACCCCCAGAAATAGGCCAATTGTCTCAGCTGACACGGCTTCGCTCAAACCACAGCCAGCTCACCATCCTCCCTGCTGAAATTGGAAAGCTGTCTCAGCTGCAAAAGCTTGAATTAAATCAAAGCCAGCTCGCCAGTCTTCCTGCAGAAATCGGGCAGCTGTCTCAACTACGAGGGCTTTACTTAGATCAAAACCAGCTCACCGCTCTGCCTGTAGAAATAGGCCAATTGTCTCAGCTGCAAACGCTTGAATTAAATGAAAGCCAGCTCGCCAGTCTTCCTGCAGAGATCGGGCAATTGTCTCAGCTGCAAAAGCTTGAATTAAATCAAAGCCAGCTCACCAGCCTTCCTGCAGAAATTGGGCAACTGTCTCAACTACAATCGCTTTACTTAAATCAAAACCAGCTCACCAGCCTGCCTACAGAAATCGGGCAATTGTCCCAGCTGCAAAGGCTTGAATTAAATCAAAACCAGCTCATCAGCCTGCCTACAGAAATAGGTCAATTGTCTCAGCTGCAATATCTTCTTTTAGATCAAAACCAGCTCACCGCTCTGCCTATAAAAATTGGGCAGCTGTCTAATCTGCTACAGCTTCACTTATGCCAAAACCAGCTCACCGCTCTGCCTGCCGAAATCGGGCAATTGTCTCAGCTGCAAGAGCTTGACTTAAGCCAAAACCAGCTCACCGCTCTGCCTACAGAAATTGGACAGCTGTCTGAGCTGCAATATCTTCTCTTAAATCAAAACCAACTCACTGCTCTGCCTACAGAAATTGGACAGCTGTCTGAGCTGCAATATCTTCTCTTAAATCAAAGCCAGCTCACCGCTCTGCCTGCAGAAATTGGACAGCTGTCTCAACTACAATGGCTTTACTTAAACCGAAACCAGCTCTCCAGCCTGCCTACAGAAATCGGGCAATTGTCTCAACTGCAAAGGCTTGGTTTAAGCCAAAACCAGCTCACCAGTCTGCCTGCAGAGATCAGGCAACTGTCTCAGCTGCAAAAGCTTTACTTAAATCAAAACCAGCTCTCCAGCCTGCCTACAGAAATCGGGCAATTGTCTCAGCTGCAAAGGCTTGGTTTAAGCCAAAACCAGCTCACTAGTCTTCCTGCAGAAATCGGGCAACTGTCTCAGCTTACCAAGCTTGAATTAGCGGAAAATCCTTTGAAAGATATTGCAGAAAGAATAAGGCAGCGTTTTCAATTGTAGGATGGCCATGAGTATTTTTTAAATGGGGGTGAGCTAAAATGAAATAAAAAACTTTTAGCCATCTTACTTTAAACAAGTCATCCGCTTTCCTTCCCGCAACTAAGTAAGTTTAAGCTAACCTACACATTTATAATGACAAGAAGTTTCTCTCTTTTTCCGCAGATTGCTAGGCTGGGAGAACAACTTTCCTTGACAGGAAGAAGCTAGGCGTATTGTATTCCATCATTCGTTAGAAGAATTAAAGAATTGCACCAAAAAGAGCCGTTTTTCTCAAATAAGGCAAAGAATCAATCTCATTCTTTTAGTCAAATCATAATTGCCGCGTCAATTAATTTCCAAAACCTGTGGCTGCTCCTAAATGCTTGTAGGGTCTCCACCCTTTCCTTGAATCTATCTGAAATAAAAGCGTGGTAAATTATCTGCGAGTTGTTTCTCCTTGATAAGGATATGAATTGGTTTGACTTGCTTTTTTAATTATTTTATATTGCCTTTAAATAATAAAAATGCTGAAAAGTCATCACTACTTAAGGAAATAAAATGCATCCTATCTCTTCGGCCTCTATTGAAAGCTTGCCCAATGAATTGCTACTCCCTATCTTAGAGGCTTGCGCAGTTCCTTCCTTATTTAGCGTCTGTAAAAGATGGCATCATCTGCTGGCTACTGAAGTCATGCCCCCTCTTTATAGACAAATAGGTAAAGTGCATGTTCCCCAAGGAAATGTTAAGGAGCAGGCTCTTATTGTAGATAGGATTTATAAGCTAGAAGAAAAGCTTTCTGAAGCAGCAAAGGTAAATGCAATCTTTAAGCAAATCTTTACTTTAGCCAAGTCTTTTTCTCCTTTGGAATTTAAAGAGAAAACGGAAGAAAAAAGAGGCTTAACGCTGGCTAATTGCTCTTCTTATCTCTTAAATATTAATCGCCTTTTACTTTGGAAAAAACTTCCTGGTGGGGAAGAATACTTGAGCCGAGAAGAAATTAAGCACTTGCCTCTAGAAAAAAAAGGAGGGCTTCTTAGAGATTGGATTGAAGAAAATTGTAAAAGCATCACGGCTTTAAAATTATCTGGAGCAGGCTTGACTTATTTACCCCCAGAAATTGGGCAGCTGTCTCAGCTGCAAAGGCTTTACTTAAATCAAACCCAGCTCACCAGCCTTCCTGCAGAAATCGGGCAGCTGTCTCAGCTGCAATATCTTTACTTAGATCAAAACCAGCTCACCAGCCTTTCTGCAGAAATAGGGCAGTTGTCTAATCTGCTACAGCTTAACTTAAATCAAAACCAGCTCACCGCTCTGCCTGCAGAAATCAGGCAGCTGTCTAATCTGCTACAGCTTCACTTAGGCCAAAACCAGCTCACCGCTCTGCCTACAGAAATCGGGCAGCTGTCTCAGCTGCAAACCCTTGACTTAAATCAAAACCAGCTCACCGCTCTGCCTATAGAAATAGGTCAATTGTCTCAGCTGCGAGCGCTTGAATTAAATCAAAACCAGCTCACCAGTCTGCCTGCAGAAATCGGGCGGTTGTCTAAGCTGCAATGGCTTGGTTTAAGCCAAAACCAGCTCACCGCTCTGCCTGCAGAAATCGGGCAACTGTCTCAGCTGCAATGGCTTTACTTAAGTCAAAACCAGCTCACCAGCCTGCCTACAGAAATAGGTCAATTGTCTCAGCTACAATGGCTTGAATTAAATCAAAACCAGCTCACCGCTCTACCTGCAGAGATCGGGCAGCTGTCTAAGCTTACCAAGCTTGAATTAGCGGAAAATCCTTTGAAAGATATTGCAGAAAAAATAAGGCAGCGTTTTCGATTGTAGAATGGCCTTAAGTACTTTTTAAATTGGGGGTGAGCTAAAATGAAATAAAAAACTTTTAGCCATCTTATCTTTAAACAAGTAATCCGCTTTCCTTCCAGCAACTAAGCAAGCTTAAACTAGCCTACAGATTTATAATAACAAGAAGCTTCTCTCTTTTTCTGCAGATTGCTAGGCTGGGAGAGCAGCCTTTCTTGGCAGGAAGAAGCTAGGGGTATTGTATTCCATCAGTCGATAGAAGAATTAAAACATTGCGCTAAAAAGAGCCGTTTTTCTCAAATAAGGCAAAGAATCAATTTCATTCTTTTAGCCAAACCAAAATTGCCGCATCACTTAATCGCCAAAACCTGTGGCTGCTCCTGAATGCTTGGAAGCCCCTCCCCCCTTTTCCTTGGATCTATCTGAAATAAAAACTCTCATAGGTCATCTGGGAGTGTTTTTTTTATTGATAAGGATACGAATTCGTTTGACTTGCTTTTTTAATTTTTATATTGTTCTAAAAAATAAAAATGCTGAAAAGTTATCCCTACCCAAGGAAATAAAATGCATCCTATCTCTTCGGCATCTATTGAAAGCTTGCCCAATGAATTGCTGCTCCCTATCTTAGAGGCTTGCGCAGTTCCTTCCTTATCTTGCGTCTGTAAAAGATGGCATCATCTGCTGGCTACTGAAGTGATGCCTTCTCTTTATAAAAAAATAGCACAGCTTCGTTTCCCCCAAGGGAATACCAATACTCAGCAAACTCTTATGTTAGCTAAAGTTTATCGACTCAATCCTGGACTTACCTCTACCGAAAAAGTTTATCAAGTTTTTAAACAAGTTTTTACCTTAACTAAATCCATTTCTCCTTTGGAATTTAAAGAGAAAACAGAAGAAAAAAAAGGCTTAACGCTGGCTAATTACTCTTCTTATCTCTTAAATATTAATCGCCTTTTACTTTGGAAAAAACTTCCTGGTGGGGAAGAATACTTGAGCCGAGAAGAAATTAAGCACTTGCCTCTAGAAAAAAAAGGAGAGCTTCTTAGAGATTGGATTGAAGAAAATTGTAAAAACATCACGAATTTAGATTTATATAAAGCAGGCATGACTTATTTACCCCTAGAAATATGCCAGTTATCTCAGCTGCAAGGGCTTGATTTAAGCCAAAACCAGCTCACCAGTCTGCCTGCAGTAATCGGGCAATTGCCTCAGCTGCAAGGGCTTGATTTAAGCCAAAACCAGCTCACCGTTCTGCCTACAGAAATCGGAAAGCTGTCTCAGCTGCAAAACCTTTACTTAAAACAAAACCAGCTCACCGCTCTGCCTGCAGAAATCGGGCAGCTGCCTCAGCTGCAAGGGCTTTACTTAAATCAAAACCAACTCACCGCTCTGCCTGCAGAAATCGGGCAGCTGTCTCAGCTGCAAGGGCTTTACTTAAATCAAAACCAGCTCACCAGCCTTCCTGCAGAAATTGGGCAGCTGCCTCAGCTGCAAGGGCTTGACTTAAGAGAAAACCAGATCATCAGCCTGCCTGCAGAAATTGGGCAATTGTCTCAGCTTATCATGCTTGAATTAGCGGAAAATCCTTTGAAAGATATTGCAGAAAAAATAAGGCAGCGTTTTCAATTGTAGAATGGCCATAAGTATTTTTTAAATTGGGGTGAGCTAAAATGAAATAAAAAACTTTTAGCCATCTTATCTTTAAACAAGTAATCCGTTTTCCTTCCGGCAACTAAGCAAGTCTAAACTAAACTACATATTTATAAAGACAAGAAGTTTCTCTCTTTTTCTGCAGATTGCTATGTCTGGGAAAACAACTTTTTTTGATAGGAAGAAACTGGCGTATTGTATTCCATCATTCAATAGAAGAATTTAAACATTGCGCCAAAAAGAGCCGTTTTGTTTTTCTCAAATAAGGCAAAGAATCAATCTCATTCTTTTAGTCAAATCATAATTGCCGTGTCACTTAATCGCCAAAACCTGTGGCTGCTCCTAAATGCCTGGAAGGCCCCCCCTTTCCTTAAATCTATACGAATTGGTTTGACTTGCTTTTTTAATTTTTTTATATTGCCTTTAAATAATAAAAATGCTGAAAAGCCATCACTACCCAAGGAAATAAAATGCATTCTATCTCTTCGGTATCTATTGAAAGCTTGCCCAATGAATTGCTGCTCCCTATCTTAGAGGCTTGCGTAGTTCCTTCCTTATTTAGCGTCTGTAAAAGGTGGCATCATCTGCTAGCTTCTGAATCGATGCCTTCTCTTTATAAGCAAATAGGTAAAGTGCATGTTCCTCAAGGAAATGTTAAGGAGCAGGCTCTTATTGTAGATAGGATTTATAAGCTAAAAGAAAAGCTTTCTGAGGCCGCAAAGGTAAATGCAATCTTTAGGCGAATCTTTACTTTAGCCAAGTCTTTTTCAGCTTTAGAATTTAAAGTGCAAATAGAAGAAAAGAGGTATCTTACTCTGGCTAACTACTCTTCCTATCTTGTAAATATTAATCGCCTTTTACTTTGGAAAAAACTTCCTGGTGGGGAAGAATATTTGAGCCGAGAAGAAATTAAGCACTTGCCTGTAGAAAAAAAAGGGGAGCTTCTTAGAGGTTGGATTGAAGAAAATTGTAAAGGCTTAACTTTTTTAGATTTATCTAGAGCAGGTTTGACTTATTTACCCCCAGAAATATGCCAGTTATCTCAGCTGCAAGAGCTTTACTTAAGAGAAAACCAGCTCACCGCTCTGCCTATAGAAATTGGGCGGCTGTCTCAGCTGCAAACGCTTGACTTAAGAGGAAACAAGCTTACCAGCCTGCCTGTAGAAAGCGTGCAGCTGTCTCAGCTGGGAACGCTTGACTTAAGAGAAAACCATCTCACCGCTCTGCCTGCAGAAATAGGTCAATTGTCTCAGCTACGAACGCTTGACTTAAGAGAAAACCAGCTCACCGCTCTGCCTGCAGAAATCGGGCAATTGTTTCAGTTGCAAGAGCTTATCTTAAATCAAAACCAGCTCACCGCTCTGCCTACAGAAATTGGACAGCTGTCTCAGCTGCAAGGGCTTGACTTAAGAGAAAACCATCTCACCTCTCTGCCTGCAGAAATTGGGCAGCTGTCTCAACTACAATGGCTTTACTTAAATAAAAACCAGCTCACCAGCCTGCCTATAGGAATCGGGCAGCTGTCTCGATTACGAGAGCTTTACTTAAATCAAAACCAGCTCACTGCTCTGCCTACAGAAATCGAGCAGTTGTCTGAGCTGCAAGAGCTTGAATTAGCGGAAAATCCTTTGAAAGATATCGCCGAAAAAATAAGGCAGCGTTTTCAATTGTAGAATGGCCATAGGTACTTTTTAAATGGGGGTGAGCTAAAATGAAGTAAAAACTTTTAGCCATCTTATCTTTAACCAAGTAATCCGCGCTTAAATCAAAACTAGCTCACCAGTCTGCCAACAGAAATCGGACAGCTATCGAAGCTGCAAAAGCTCCACTTAAGTGGCAACCTGCTTACCACCCTTCCTACAGAGATTGGGCAGCTATCGAAGCTGCAATGCCTTAACTCAGATAATAAACATCTTACCAATATTCCCCCGGAGAGAGGGTAACTTTTTCAGCTTAATAGACTTTCCTTAAGATACAGCCAACTAGCCTTGCTTCCTGCATAGATAGGTCGATTTTCTCGGCTATACGACCTGTGCTTAAGCAACAATCAGCTGGCCTCCATTCTAATAGAGATAAGGTAATTATCTCAGCTGCAATATCTTTGGCTATACAATAACCAGCTAACTACTCTTCCCGCAAGCATAGAGCAGCTATCGAAGCTGCAGGCGCTTTACTTAAGCGACAACCAACTAACAGCCTTTCCGGCAGAGATAGAGCAGCTACCTAAACTATTAAATTTTAAGCTAAAGGGGAATCTACTAGAAAACATTTCAGCCGAAGTAAAACAGTTTTTCAAGCTATAGCTGAAAAGGTAGATGTCTTTATAACCTATAATATTAAAAAAGCAATGGGCATCCTCCAAAGTTTTTAAGAATATAGATTAACGCGTGTTATCGGATAAGAAAACACTCTAAGGCAGCTTCAAATTATACCTAAACTGTAAGCCAACTCATTAACTTTTGTTTCTCTATGCAAGTCAATTGAATGCAGGGCTTACATGGTTTGTAAGCATGGGTCACTATTCCGCTGATTAGATTGATAAAAAAATTTCAAGGGCTACGATGTCGATGATGTTCGATTTGGCAAGAGTTTTTCAATTTATTGTTAAGTCTTTCAATGATGCCCCGTTTCCTTGATAAAATCTTACCTACCAGTGACATTAGCCTGTTTTTTATGTTTTTACTAAGCTTGGTAATAATTTCTAAGCCTTTGTCATCGAGCTTGATAAATAACTGATGAGATATATAGCTTTTATCGGCAAACATTTTGCCAAAAATGTTTTTAGATAGATCAGGAGCAGGGATAGGGGTCTCTACATTTCCTGGTGTTAATATATGGCAAGAATTTCCCCTTTATCCTTAATCACTAGATGTAGTTTGAATCTATAAAAGCACCCTGTAGAGGTTTTTCCTCTTTTTTCTATTTTCTTGAAAACTAGGAGGGGGGTGGATACGGCATGTATGACATACTGTCAATAGAGTAAAATCGGCAAACGAGATGCCTGTATATTGTGAAGGGCTTTTTTTAACTATTTCCTTTCCTTGGTTTAAAAGAAAGAGGTAGAGGGCAGAATAGGAGGAAAAAAGAAATTTAGTAACCTAAAGGTTTGCAACAAGAGGTTTTAAGGCTGTTGAAGACCAAAGAGACCTCTTCTAAGGCAGGCAAGACAAGATAGCTAGCTAAAGAGATGAAATTCAATAGATGACCTTCATAAGAAATAGAGCGTGCGGGGGAGCGGATTTACCAGCACAGCGGCGGTCTTTAGAGGCAAAAATCTCAGGAATAGAGGAAATTGAACGTTTATTACAAGCAATTTCTAGAAGAGTACCCGTAATATTGCGCACCATTTTATAAAGGAAGCCTTCGGCTTCAAATTCTAAGCACAAACCTTCCTTGGTAGGAACGACGTCAAGCCTTTGGAGAGTTCTTATGGGGTCATGGGCCGCAACTCCTGAATGGGCTTCATTGGCAAAGGCAGTAAAATCATGAGTGCCTATAAAAAGTTGAGCTGCTTCTTTTAAAGAATCGCTGTCTATATTCTCGCCCACATGGAGGGAGTACAAGCGATTGAAAGGATTTAAAGTAGGCTTAAGATGAAGATAATAATGGTAAATCTTTCCTTTTGCGCTATAGCGGGCATGAAAGTTAAGAGGAACATTTTCTAAGCTATGGATGCGAATATCTTTAGGCAATATTCCATTTAGAGAATGCAAGAAACGTCTAGGTTCAATTCGAAGGGAGGTTTTAAAGTTAGCCACTTGTCCTAAAGCATGGACTCCAGCATCTGTTCTTCCTGACCCTATTAAGGAGGTAGGATGTCTTAGCACTATCTTAAGGGTTTCCTCAATCTTTTGCTGAATAGCTATACCATTAGGTTGAATCTGCCAACCATTGTACTGAGTGCCATCATAGGCAATAATCATTTTATAATTATATTCTTTCATCTTCTAGCTAGGCTCATGGAGCAGATATTTAGCCAGAATAAGATCTTCGGCCGTGGTAATCTTAAGATTTGTATAGCATCCCTCAACTAATTTGACGGGATGTCCTAGATGTTCGACTAAGGAGACATCGTCAGTGACCTTTAAATGATTTTCAAGAGCATAAGCAAAGCCTTGTTCCAAAATATCTTTGCGAACTACTTGAGGCGTCTGAACTTCCCAATAGGTGGAGCGATCAGGCGTTTGCTTGACTATATGATTTCCGTCGTGCTCTTTAATCGTAAATTTAATAGGCATGCCAGCTGCGGCGGCTCCGTGCTGGAAGGCTGCTTTTAAGACACGTTGCACTAGGGGAGGGGTAATAATAGGGCGAGCAGAGTCATGAATGCAGACAAAGCCTGCTTGCGAGGTAAGAGCCTTTAAGCCATTGAAAACAGAGTCTTGCCGATGCCTACCAGGACAGGCAAACTTTAACGGTACTGAAAGGTCGGGAGAAGCAAAAAAATTTTGATAGGCAGGGTCACAAACTACTACAATTTCAATCACCTCAGGTAGGGCTTTAAAAACATCCCAGCTATAAGTAGCGATGATCTTATTATGGAGAGTGAGAAATTGTTTAGGAGTAGCATTTTGCATGCGCAAACCTTGGCCCCCACATAAAAGAATAACGCTTACTTCTTGAGAAGTCATGATTTTAAGCCTCTAAGGTCAACAGAAGGAGTTCAGGCATAGAAAACCATCGAAAGGGCATGATACTCCCTATGCCCCGGTTGACATAAATCCATTTATTTTGCATGCATATTAAACCTTTTTTCAAGTAAGGATTTTCCATTAAAGTAAATTTTTTCCATAGCCAGGGAAGATTAACTTGGCCTCCATGGGTATGTCCACATAGGATAACATCCCAGGAAAAATTTAGCAAATGAGGTACAATGTCTGGATTGTGAGCAATGACAAGTCCAGGGAAATGGGGATCAACAGTTTGAAAAGCTAATCTAGGGGCATGTCGACCTGTGGAATACTCCTCCAAGCCAATTATATTAATAAAGCTACCTTTTATAGGAACCAACAGGGATTCGTTTTTTAGTAATCGAAAATGAGTGTTTTTTAAAGCTTTTTCCAATTCCTCATGAGGTTTTACCGCCCTAGCATGATCTGTTACTCTTCTTGCCAAAATTTTATTTGTCCATAAACGTTTCAAAACTTTATTTATGGAGCCCGTAGAAGATGGGAGGACATCATACTCTCCTTTTTCATTTACAGAAACAAAAGCATTATAGTCATGATTACCTAGAACGGCAAAGCATCCGTAAGGCGCTTTTAACGAAGCAAAAAATTGCTCGAGCCTCATCAAGTCACGAGAAAGAGAAAAACAAAGAAAATCTCCTGTAAATACAATGATATCAGGTTGGAAGCTTTCGATTTTTCTTTTAATTTTTTTTAGAAATCGCTGGGAAACTTGAGGATGAAGATGTAAATCTGAAAATTGGGCTATTTTTAATCCTTGTAGATCTTTAGGCAAATAGGGAATCTTAAACCTTTTGAAGGTCTTACTAACCAATTTATTTTCAATAAAACGTGGCCAAATCCCTATAATCGACAGACAGCACCAAAGGTCCCAAAAAAAATTAGGCAAATTAATAATAAATTTGTTGAGTCTATGGTTTTTTTTCATGGAGTTGTTAAAATTTTAAGGAAGAACCTTACAAATGAAAAGAAAAAAATGCTAACCATTAATATATAAGGCATTAAAGATTAGCATTTTTATAGAAGAGTCTAAGAACTAGCTGCTTCTGGCTCTTTAATATGCTTAGAAATCTTGCTTGTCATTTTAAACATATCAATACTCTGATTTCCAAGAACCTTAGCTAATTTAGCATCAGGATTGATATTTCTTTTATTTTGAGCATCTTGAAGATTATGCTTTTTAATATACTCCCATACTTTTTTTGTGATCTCCGTACGCGGCATAGAGCCTTGTCCGACGATTTCTGCCAATTCAGGGCTCACCTGTACGGGTTTCATAAAGGCCGAATTTTTTTTTGCCATCATTTACTCCTTATGCGTTGTTAAAGGATATTTCTTTCTTCCTACTGTTAAATCAAGTTAACTAGATTGTCTTGGTAACATTCCTAGCTAGGGGATTCTTTGTAGCGCTGTTTTCATTTATAAGTCAAAAGAAATTATAAGAAAAAAGCGTTAAGATCGGTTATTGGATTAGGGATAAAATCAAATTCTTTGCTATAAATGCTTCCATCTTAACCAAGTAAAAGAAAAATACCATGTCCACATCTACTTCTGCTATTCATTCTATCAAACATAGCCTTAAAAGGTTAAAATCTCTTAATGAGCAATTGAAAAACGCTAAGAAGATTGACGAGCGGCTTGACATATTGGATCGAAATCTCGAAGTACAAGCTTTTCTACAACAAAACTCCTGCTTAAAGGATTTTCTTTTTTGCTGTAATGCACACGCACAAGTCATTATTAAGTCTTTATTAGCTTTAGGCCAAGGACCTATAATTTTTCAAGGGATGCATCAACATTCGAATCCTCATTTAGCTTTTAATCAATTAATTGAAAGCTTAGCACCTGTTGAAAACTTTTATGCAATGATGGGTGGCTTGGTTGGCTATCATTGTATGATGTTACAGCTTATTGAAGAAAAAGAATTAGAGAAGAAGGAAGATAACTTTTTACCAACTGCGGAACGTTATAGTAAGCCGCCAGGCTACGATATATCCCAGGAAACTTCTTTTGTAAGGAAGGCGATTCGAGAGGCTGTGGAAAAGATGCCTTTGATAGCAGAAATATATCCAGTAGGTGGAGCGGGGGATCGCTTAAAATTGCAGGATGAAAAAACTGGCGAAGATTTGCCTTCAGCAGAACTGCTCTTTGAGGGGAGAACATTATTAGAAGGATTAATTCGCGATCTGCAAGCGCGCGAATACCTATATTATAAATTGAAGGGAAAATATTTAATTGTTCCAGTGGCTATGATGACTTCTGATGAGAAAAATAATTATAGGCATGTCTTCGATATCTGTAAGCGGTCGAGTTGGTTTGGGCGGCCGCAAGATACGTTTGATTTCTTTAAGCAGCCTTTAGTGCCTGTCCTGACTAAGCAAGGAAACTGGGCAGTGGCAGAATCCATGAAAGTTATTTTTAAGCCCGGTGGACATGGAGTGATTTGGAAACTGGCAGTAGAAGCAGGTGTGATCGATCGTTTGTTAAAGAAAGGTTACACTAAAGCTCTGGTGAGGCAGATCAATAACCCTGCCGCTTCGACTGATTATGGGCTGCTTGCTTTTAGCGGGTGTGGAATTCTAAATAACCAAAGTTTAGGATTTGCCTCCTGTCCGCGCCTGTTAAATACAGCTGAAGGTATGAATGTGCTGATAGAGAAAGAGAGTAATCAAGGGTATGAGTACTGCATTTCCAATATTGAATATCCAGATTTTGTAAAAAGAAACATTCCAGAAATAGCTGAACAGCAAGGAGGCTTTTACTCGGCGCTTCCTGCAAACACTAATATACTATTCATTGATTTAATGGCGATTAAAAATTTAGTGGATAGTTGCCCAATTCCTGGCATGTTAATTAACATGAAACATAAGGTCACTTGCCTTTCTTTAGAAGGAAGAAGACAACAGGTGTATGCAGGACGTTTAGAATCGCTTATGCAAAATATTGCCGATGGAATGACTACTCATTTTCTTCAAAGGCAAGAGCATTTGCAAGCTAAAGACCTCCGTACGTTTGTTACCTATAACCAAAGAAGGAAAACAATTTCGGTGACAAAAAGAGCATTTACAGAAGGACAATCTTTTTTGGAAACCCCTGAAGGATGCTACTGGGATCAACTACAAAATCATTACGAATTGTTTACTCATTATTGCAAAATGCAGCTTCCCGAAGTTCCTAATGAGGATAAATACATTCAAGAGGGGCCTACTTGTATTACCTCCTTTCATCCCGCTCTAGGCCCTTTATATTCGGTAATTGCTCAAAAAATTCATGGAGGAAGTTTAAGTTTAAATTCCGAGATGGTCTTAGAAATTTCTGAGCTTATTCTGCAAAAAGTGAATATAAAAGGCAGTCTGTTAATTTATGCAGAAAATATAGTAGGCCATAAAAATGCCCAGGGGATCATCACGTATAGTGAAAAGGTAGGACGCTGTGTGTTGAAAAATGTATACGTGGTTAATCGAGGAATTAATAAAAAGCTTTCCTCTTCTTATTGGAAAAAGCAAATTATTAGAGAAGAATCTTTGAAGATTACCTTGAAAGGGTGTTCAGAATTTATTGCTGAAAATGTAACTTTAGAAGGAGACCTAGAGATTGAGGTGGCTGATGGAGAGCGTCTAATTGCTCAGAATAGAGAAGGAGAACTAACGTTTATTAGAGAGCAAATAAGG
The DNA here is from genome assembly GCF_000648235.2 of Neochlamydia sp. S13. Lineage (NCBI taxonomy): Bacteria > Pseudomonadati > Chlamydiota > Chlamydiia > Parachlamydiales > Parachlamydiaceae > Neochlamydia > Neochlamydia sp. S13. The sequence goes on from NZ_AP017977.1 coordinate 2,491,529, forward strand.
GTTCCTCGTCCCCTATTTACCTATTTCTTTGATAAAGAGGATAGGATGATTTTAGAAAAACACTTAGACACATGAATGCGTCTAAGTGTTAAACATGTACCTGGATTAAAAGGTATGGCGAGAAAAGGTAACAGGATTGCAGCCAAAAGCAAACATCACTGCGCCTGCAACAAATAGTAACGCACCTGCTGCTACTGTGGCAACAGCGCGAGCAACCTGCTGCTTTTTAGATTTAAGAGTCAAGCTTGCTCCTAATCCAGAGAGACCAGCTGTTCCTAAGATAGCTCCAACACCGTAACCAGAGCGGAGATAAGCAGGGAAATTTTTAAAAAAATCAACAGTTGCAAACCACATTCTGGCTACAAGTGTTTTAATTGCTCTAGCGCCATGGTTAAATTGGCGCCCTAGCCATGTTGCGCCTGACTTTACAGTATCTCCTAGTGATCTTACACTTAAAGAAGCCGTGCTTTGTACATTAGTAGTTTCGACCATAAAAATCCTCCAGGATTTCTTTTGAATGTTAATAAAAAATATTTCAAACCAACCGAGCTTGCATTTTTTCAGAAAGAAAATATCCTTACTATACGATTTGCCTCATTTTCTTGCAACAAAGAGGCAAGCTAACAAGAAATGGAAAATTTTTAATTTCTTTGCTTTCGATAAAGTTTGAGCTTGTCAAAAGTTCTTTAACTTTATAATTATCTCATCCTATCACTTTTTATATTAAAAGGAAAATTATTTTAAATGGCCTTTACTATACTGTTTAAAGATGGGGTTATAGTAAAATTTTATTTTCGTGATTTAACTTTGCTTTATAAAATTGTTTAGGAATGATTGGCATAAAAGGACGAGCGAAAAAGATTTATGTCTCATCATCTTTCACACGATTAAGAAAAGAATAAAAGTTATGAAAAGCTTTAATTTCAGAAGGGTTGTTTTTTTGAATTATTTCGCTAGATAGTAAGGGTAAGACAGTATTAAGAATCACCCTATCTTTCCAACTTTTTTTTAATAAAGGTATAGGTAAGGCTTGCTTTTGACTTTCGAAAGTATAATGATGCCTCCAATATTCGTCCGAGTAAGAGGGTAATCGATCTTTAATTCTATTGAGTAGTAGCTTCCAATCTTTTTTCAAATAAGCTTCAGGCCAGCCCTGGTGCCAGCATGCATATATTTCGGTAAATAAGGAGGGCATTAAAGGGTCTTGAATTAATTTGACTAAATAAGCTATCCCCCTGATGGGATGATTTAAAGGCCTTATTTGGTTTAGTAAAAGACGAATTGAGTGAGGGATAAGGGTGGAAAACTGAGTATAAATTTGAAGAAGCTCCTGATAAAAGAGGGAATCTTTCCATTTTAACTTGTATTTTTCAGCAAAAAAACCGCTCATTCCTAAAGCTATACTTAGAAGTTCATTCTCAGTTTTATCTTTGTATTTTAGAAGCCTTATAAATAATTCAAAGAACGCTTCCGCATTTTGCTTGCCTCCTAAGGCCATAGCAATTCCAGTGGGTAGAAGAAGGCGGGCATCTTCCATATGCCCTTTAAGATATTGAACTTTTTGGGCAAGCCCCCAACTTACAGATGAGGGCAAAAGATTAAATATTTTTTCCTCTACAAAAGAGCTAGAGGGTGAAAAGCAAGAGGGATTATTTCCCAAAAATTTTCGATAAGGGTATTGTTCAATATCGATAAGTTGAAGGATTCTCGTTTGCGAAATTGTCAGATAAGGAGCTAGGTAAGTTTGATAAACCTTCTCTCCTTTTGCATTCTTTAGTTGGGTAGGCGCAGCAGAAAGGGGAGGCCATAAACAGACATGTAAAATAACCTCTTTGTAACGGTTATCAGAGTCATGCTGTAAATTTGCCCAAGACTCACCCTCTAGGTGAACTTCAATGTCCCCCTTTAGCTCCTGATCGCCAATTTTAAGATGAGCTTTTAGGAAAACAGGGCCTGCTTCATGATTCCATATCCCTGGGGAAATGACTGTAATGGGTAGCTGATCGCTTGTTTTTAAGTTTTTAAAATATTTTTGCTCCCACCACATGGCTTGGAGGTGGTTTTCAGTCCAATAAAGATAAGGATATTTGGTTTCAGCAACATTATAGCTGTTTATAGCTAATAAGTTGGAATACCACTCATTTTCTTCTTCGTAAAGGGAAACGTGCATGACTGCTACCCACCTTTCAATATCTATCTATTTAAAATATTGCTTTTTTTTTGCACAAGAAAAAAAGCTTATAAAGAGCTTAAGATATAAAATCATTTAAATAAAATAAGAGGCTGCTCTTTAAATTCTTTTGATAATTAAATCTAAATTAAATTTTCCTAATATAGGAGGTTAACAACTCTCCACCCCTAGATGGTAAAGTTAAACTTTTCTATCCTATTTTAAGAAGTAAATTAAAAAATTTAATAATCTATAGACAAAGTTGTAAAACTTCTTCTTATGTTTAATTTTTTGTGCCTTACCTATTATCAAAAGAAGTGGAAATAGATTAAACTAAATTTAACGAAAAAATGAGTAGGAAGAACGTAGGTACCCTATTAAAAAGCAATTATATCTACTTTGACTTTTTATGGCTCTATGAGATATATTATTTGACAGTTCTTAACTTATAAGGAAACCTATGAATTCGGAAACTCAGCAACGTTTAAAAATTATCGAAGATAAACTTTTGCATATGTTGAGGTATCTTTGACTTAGCTTCCAAAGAAGCACGCATTAAAGAATTAGAAGCTTTTATGGAGAAGTCCTCTTTTTGGGAAAATCACGAAAAAGCTCAGCTAGTAATCGAGGAAGCAAACACTTTAAAGGCTTGGAGCGTTCCTTATCAAAATTGCAAGGGGCTTTTCTGCGATCTTAAAGAACTTTTGCCTGAAGCTTATGCAAGTGGGGATGAAGCATTAGTGAATGAATTAGTCCAAGAACTGGATGGAGTAGAGAAAAAATTAAATGATTTAGAAATTCGCAAAATGCTTGCGGGTGAGCTAGATAATAAAAATTGTTACTTAAGCATTAACTCAGGGGCAGGAGGAACAGAAGCTTGCGATTGGGCTTTGATGTTATCTCGTATGTATCAACGTTGGGCAGTTAAACGCGGATGGAAAGTAGAGTTGATCGATAGGGTAGAAGGCGACGTCGCTGGTATAAAAAGCATTACCTTTAAATTTGATGGAGAATTTGCTTATGGGTATGCTAAAGCTGAGAAGGGTGTCCATCGTTTGGTGCGTATCTCTCCTTTTGACGCCAATGCCAAAAGGCATACAAGTTTTGCTTCCGTAGATGTAACTCCAGAAATTACTGATGATATTGTGATCGATATTAAGCCAGAGGAGATCCGAGTGGATACTTACCGTGCCTCTGGAGCTGGTGGACAGCATGTTAACAAAACGGATTCAGCTGTACGAATGACACATTTGCCGACCGGAATTGTGGTCTCTAGCCAGACTCAACGAAGCCAGGTGCAAAACAGAGAATCCTGTCACAAGATGTTGCGCTCAAAATTATATGAGAAAGAAGTAACAGAAAGAGAGAACGCTCTTAAAGCACTTTCAGGTGAAAAGAAAGAAATTGCCTGGGGCAGTCAAATCCGTAATTATGTTTTCCAACCCTATACTTTAGTTAAAGATACTCGAACTAAACATGAATCAGGAGATATCCAAGCAGTGATGAATGGTGAACTTGATGATTTTGTAAATGCTTATTTGAAGGAGTTTGAATGACAGAGAAAAAAAACTCTCCAGAAGGAATAGAGCTGCGCTATTCAGATTTAAGTGATGGAAAATATTTGAAGCAATGGCTTTTAGATCCTAGCGTGGCCCGTTGGTTTCCTATGTTTGATGAAGTTGAAATAGATGATGCAGTGGCACGGTGGATAGGGTTTAGCCGGTATAAATGCAGCTTAACAGCCACCAAAGAGGGCGTTCCCTGTGGAATTACTACCTTATATTTACAGCCCTACCGGAAACTTGCTCATCAGTGTGAATTTGGTATTATTGTGGCACCTGAAATGCGAGGGCAAGGTGTAGGAACTTTGCTAATCAGTAATCTTAGCCATATGGCGAAAGAAAACTTTAAGATTGAAGTATTACATCTCCAAGTCTATGCAGAAAACCCTGCCATTCATCTTTATACTCGTATGGGCTTTCGAGAATTTGGAAGGCAGACGCATTGGATTAAAGAAAAAGACGGCTTCTATGTCGGACGAGTTTTCATGGAACGTTTGTTGTAATAGTTTAAGAATTTCTTGTTTTTTATTAAAATAATTTTATTATGTTATGACACTAACTGTTTTTCAACAAGAAGTCGAAAATTTATCAGGTATTAAATTAAAGCTGAAAATTAATGACAACCGCTCTACTATGTTAAGTGTACGATGGGAAACTGATTGTACGAAAGTTTCTTTACATCGCATGTTTTTAGAGGCTCCTCAAAATGTTTTAGATTCTTTGGCTTGTTACATTCGCCAAGAGCATAAGATGATTTCTTCTGAGATCAAAATCTTTATGGAAAATAGCCTTAAAAAGCTTGATTATTCGCATACCTTAGACAAATCCAAACTGTCTTGCCAAGGAAAGGTTTATAATCTCCAACATCTTTACGATGAACTTAATGATCAATATTTTGAAGGGAAAGTAAAATTATTTATTACGTGGTTTGGCAAACATACTCAACTTAATAAAAGGTGTGTGACTTTTGGCCTTTATCATCACCCTCTTAAGCTAATAAAAATTAATCGTTTGTTGGATAACACGAACATCCCAAAGTATGTGATTAACTACGTTATTTTCCACGAAATTTTGCATCATATTTGTCCTTCTTACATGGACGAAAAAGGCCTACATCGCATTCATAGCAAAGAATTTAAAGCAAAAGAAGAAAGTTACGAGCATTTTGACATAGCCCACCAATGGATTAAAAAACATCGGGTGCACCTTTTCGCGCATCTTGACTAAGCTTGCAGATTTAAAAAATGCTCTATAAATTAAAGGAATTTTATCATGGCTGGCCATAGTAAATGGGCAAATATTAAACATAGAAAAGGAAAAGCAGATGCTAAAAAAGGCAAAATATTTTCTCGTATTGCCAAAGAGATCATTAGCGCTGTAAAGGTGGGAGGAGGCCCAGAGGTAAAAAACAATCCTCGCTTAAGGTTAGCTTTGGAAAAAGCACGCGCGGCAAATGTCCCTAATGAAATTGTAGAACGGAACATTAAAAAAGCTTCTAATGCCGATCAAGCAGATTATACAGAGATGATGTATGAATTGTATGGCCATGGAGGAGTAGGAATTATTGTTGAAGTGATGACGGATAATAAAAATCGTGTAGCCTCTGAAATGCGCATTGCTACCAATAAAAGGGGAGGAACGATCGCTACGCCTGGTGCCGTATCTTTCAATTTTGATCGTAAAGGCATTCTTCAGATTAATAAAGGGCAGGCCCCTGAAGAAGAGCTGTTTTTAAAAGCCACAGAAGCAGGCGCAGAAGACTTTGATAGTGAAGATGGGATCTATCTCATCACCACAGATCCTACTGCTTTATATAGTGTTAAAGAAGCCTTAAATCAAGCGAATATTGCATGCGAGGAAGCTAGCTTAGAAATGATACCTAAGTCTTTTATAGAATGTAATGAAGAGTGCGCAAAAGCTAACTTGGCCTTAATAGAATGGTTAGAAGCGCTGGATGATGTAGATGCTGTTTATCATAACATGAACTTTTCAGAATAAGTAACGCATAGAAGGAATTCTCGGCTTAATTTTTTATCTTTCCCATCGAAGCTTAAAAAGCTTTAAGGCTTTTTTTTCTTTGCTTCCATCTTAATAATCGCCTTGTACGAAGAAGAGTTTGTTGAAGTCTTACCCCCACCTTCCCCAATTTTTTCTTAAGCTAGTTCTAAAGAGCACATAAAATTTTATTCATTTCTCCCTCGTAGCCAGATTTTAAAAAAAATGTTTAAAGTTTTTTGATGTTTTTTCCTGTCATACTTAAAAACAGGGTGGTTGTTACCCCTTATTAATTTTTCTAATGACAAGCTTAAGAAAGCTAAGCAGCAAATTTAGAAAGCGTGACTCTTTTGCTTACTTTCTTTTATTTAACTTTATCTACATTACCTTTTAAGAGAACTGTTTATAAACATTTAAATAAAAATCTTGGGGGATATTTAATATTAATAGTTTGTTAACCGCTAGCCATTTAGCCTATCTATTTAGTAAATACCAAAGAATTAATCGTTAAAGAGCAATTTGCTTTTTACTTGTGTAAAATATATTTTTGAATATATAGATGAATTTATTGGGCTTGTAATATTAGGAGGTATCTATGACGAGTGTATTAAACTCTAAAATAGTAAGTATGTTAGAAAACCCGCGGTTGGCAGAAAACCAAAAAGGCAATTTAAATGGGCGCAAAACGCTCCCTTTGCCTTACTATCTACTCAAGAGTGGAGCTGTTATCGGAGGAGTGGCTACAGTAGCTTGTGGCGTAGCTGCCATTGGCTTTTCAACCTTGCCTATGCTAGTAGCTGCATTGGCTTGTGGATTAGTATGTTTGAGCAGCGCAGTAGGCTCCTTTTATATTGAGCGTCTTAGCCACCCTAACAAATCTCATCCTCTTATTAATCCTCAGCTTCCTGAAAGGACGCATAATTATAATAAAATTGACGAATATCTTAAAAATGCTAATGAAAATCTCCTCAAGGCGGAGAACAATATAGAAAAGCATACGAGTGAAATAAATGTTTTACATGCGCAACTGCGGCTAAAAGAAGCAGAAATAGAAGATAAAAATAAGATGATTAAGAGTTATCTAAAGACTTTAGAAGAGGGCCGAAAAAATGTTGAAAAAGATTTACAAACCATTGTGCTTTTTTTAAAAGAGAAAGGTGAAAATGAGGTGCAAGTACAACAAGTGCTTTCTCTCCTTAATCACATGCGTTCCCTCGCTAGGCGGCAAGAAAAAGAAGAGGAATCATCAGATTGTGATAACCTCTTAAAAGACTATCTTGATTTGAATGCGCGCTTGCTCTCTATTCTATCTATTCTTCCTCACTGTTTTGATAAGTATAGAGTCCAGATGAAAACGGAAAGCAATTTAGAAGGGGGAACTGTTAAAGGCGTCATTAATGTAAAGGATAACCGAGAACTAGAAATTCAAAATTTAAAAAGCGAAGTTAAAAGACTGAAAGAAGAATTAGAAAAACAGTACGCCCATTACCAATTTATTGATCAGATAATCGACCAGAAACAGGAGTTGGAAAAGACCAATCTATCTAAAAGCCAGGAATCCTCTAATTTGTCGCACAGCTTTATAGTCGTAGAGCCTCATTTGTAGATTATCAAGTGTCCATAAAATTTCTTAGAGTTTTGGAGAATAGTGCCAAAGCTCTTTTTTATTCTTGCTCTCTAAAATTTAAAAAATCTAATAACGTTCATTTCTTACCCTCTTAGGCAAACTGAGAAATGCAACGCTTGCAAGAGAAAGGTTTACCTGGCTTAAGCCTAGGTTTGTTTAATTGAGTAAACGAGAGGTTATTTGGAGACTTTTAGTAGTAGGGATGCAAAGTAAATTCCATTCTTTATGCTAAGTAGACTTTTCCTTGTAGGATAACATAAAACACGCTAGATTAATTGCTTTCATAAATGAAATGGAAGTATCAAATGTCTCAAGCTAAAGTCCAAAGCGCCATTACTCCTACACGCGAACAAGATTATGCCGAATGGTTTCAGCAGGTAGTTAAAGCAGCTGATATGGCCGAGAATTCTCCTGTCAGAGGGTGTATGGTTATCAAGCCGTGGGGTTATGCAATTTGGGAGAATATCCAACGCCAGCTTGACGAGCGCATTAAAAAAAGCGGGCACGAAAATGCTTATTTTCCTCTCTTTATACCCTTAAGCTATTTAGAAAAAGAAGCTGAGCATGTAGAAGGATTTGCTAAAGAATGTGCTGTTATTACTCATCATCGTTTAGAAGAGAAAAATGGTCGTTTAGTTCCTACCGGAGAATTAGAAGAACCGCTTATTGTTCGCCCTACTTCAGAAACAATTATTGGAGAGTCTTTTTCACGTTGGGTAGAATCTTATAGGGATCTACCTTTGCTAATTAACCAATGGGCGAACGTGGTACGTTGGGAAATGCGTCCCCGCATATTTTTGCGCACTACCGAATTTTTATGGCAAGAAGGGCATACTGTACATTCTACCGCCCAAGAGGCTTTAGATGAAACCCTGCGGATGCTAGAAATGTATAGAGAATTTGTAGAAAACGTTCTGGCTCTTCCTGTTATCATAGGAGAAAAATCTCCCGGTGAGCGGTTTCCGGGAGCTGTAAGCACCTACACTCTTGAAATGATGATGCAGGATCGTAAAGCATTACAAGGGGGAACTTCGCATTATTTAGGGCAAAATTTTGCTAAAGCTTCTAATATACGCTTTAGCAACAAAGCAGGGCAGGTGGAGTATGGGTTTACAACTTCATGGGGAATTACTACTCGTCTGATTGGGGGTATGATTATGTGCCATGGCGACGATGATGGCCTAAGAATGCCTCCACGTATAGCAGCAAAGCAAATTGTAATCATTCCTGTAGTCCCGAAACCTGAGATGGAAGATGAAGTGTGGGCCTATGCGGAGAAGATTGCAAGCAGCTTGCAAGAAGTTCAATATGCAGGGAGACCTCTCAGCGTGTGGATTGATAAACGCGACAAACGAGGTGGAGAAAAAAATTGGGAGTGGATTAAAAAAGGAGTGCCTTTGCGCATTGAGGTAGGACCACGCGATATAGAAAAACAATCGGTAATTGTTTATAGAAGAGATAAACCTCATAAAGAAAAACTTTCCATACAAATAGAGCAGATTCCTACTGAAAGTTTAAGGTTATTAGAGGAGATTCAATCGGCCCTCTATCAGCAAGCTAAAAAATTCCGGGATGGAAATATTCGTCGCGATATCCATACTTTTGATGAGATGAAAAGCTTTTTTACTCCCTCTAACCTGGATAAGCCCGAAATTCATGGCGGATTTGTTCTGGCCAAATGGTGTGGAGAAGAGGGAACAGAAAAAATGCTTGATGAATTGAAAGTCTCTATCCGCTGCTTGCCCATGCATCAAAGCGGTACGCAGGGCCATTGCATTTTGACTGGGAAACCTGCTACCTTAGATGCTATATTTGCAAAATCTTATTAATCCTAGCCTTATTGCCTAGTATTCTAAGGCTCTAATCTCTGGCCTTTTGAGTTTTTTCTTAAAAAGGGCTTTAAGCTGTTAGATTTTTTATAGAGAGAAACTTACCAAATGTCATAAAAAGCTCTTGGAGCATTTCAAGTAGACTCAAAAATTTGGAGAGGGAGAGGATAGAAGGAGTCTCCTAAAGCTTTTAGGCTAGAGCAATAAAAATTGAGGGCTTGCTATCGGACATATAGCCAATGGCGAGCTACATTTAAAGAGGAAAAGATTTGCTTAGATTGTAGAGGATTGCGAATATTGTTAAGCTCTGTTTCTAATTTGTCGTCCATCTGTTTTTTTTGTTGTTGAAGCTCCTGCCAATTGTCATCAGTGAAATTTTCTTTTTGAGAAATAAAGGTGGTCAATTGCTCGGGAGAAATTTCCAGTTCTTCTAAAAAAGCATGCGTATCTTCATCTAGCTTTTCTAAACGAATAGCCAGCTCTCGCATTTTCCTTTCATTTATATTGAGTTTTTCTTCTAAAATGTCGGCAGAAAACATAAATAACCTCTTTAAATGAACGATAACTAACACTTTATCATTAAATTAAATAAAATTCAATTATTAATTAGTATTTACTGCTTTTTTCAAGGATGGACCGTGCTAAATCTAATTTATTTTTTTCCTGTTTGTGGGGCTGTAATAGGAATAGTGAGCGTGCTTATGACCTACTTTCTGCTAAGAAGAAAGCTAAAGAGGAGCCAGCATGACTTGGTTGCTCAATTAGGTAAAACTCTCAATCAGACGGATTTATTGCCTAATGCTCAGGAGCTTTTGGAAGATAATTTGCAGGAAATTATAGAAGATTTGAAAAATCAGATTCCTATGGGTGCTATGCTTTTTACTAAGGCAGTATCAGGAAAAGTTCAAGGTTTAGTCAAAGAGAACCTTTTAAAAAGAATGCCTGCTTTAAAAGAAAAAGCCTTCATCTATCTATCTTCTAGAATAGAAGTGGAAAAATTGCTTCTACCTTTAGTTTACTCAGAGCTCTATACTCTATTATTTTATGGGGCATTAATGGGATTTTTAGTAGGGTTACTCACTCTTATGTTGGTTTTTTAAAAAAGACAATCCAATAGAAGCAACAAGAATAATGAATATTACACTTAAGGTCACCCCAATAGGAAAATGTAAAAACCCTGAAAGCAGCATTTTTAATCCAATAAATATCAAAATGATAGCTAAGCCATAATGAAGATAATGAAAAAGGCGTAGCATGTTCGCTAGAGCAAAATAAAGGGAGCGCAGCCCTAAAACTGCAAAAATGTTAGAAGAGTAAATAATCATTGCATCCTGAGTAATACCCATAATGGCCGGGATGGAATCAATAGCGAAGACAACGTCAGTGGTCTCGATAGCTAAAAGTACAAGAAAAAGAGGGGTAGCAAAAAGTTTTTTCTCTCTTTTTACAAAGAAATTATCGCCTTCATAGCCTTCTGTTAAAGGAAAATAGCGTTTAAAAATTTTAATAATTAGGTTGTTTTCGGGGGAATTACCCGCACCTGAAGTCTTCCCTAACTTAATACCTGTAAAGATAAGGAATGCACCGAATAAATAGATTACCCATGAAAAAGTCTGGATTAGAGCTATACCGCATAGGATAAAGAAGGCCCTCATAACGATAGCTCCCCAAATGCCCCATAAAAGAGCTTTATGAGTGTAGCGCTCGGGAACTTTAAAATAAGAAAAGATAATGAGAAAAACAAATAGATTATCTATACTCAAAGAATATTCAATAAGATAGCCCGTTAAAAAACTTAAGGCATCTTCAAGCCCTCTTGTCCAGTAGATCCCTAAATTAAAAGCTAGGGCGAGGCCAATCCAAAAACTTGTAGCAATGAGGGCTGTCTTTATGGAGAGTGCTTTTTCTTTAGCATGAAAGAATTTAAAATCCAACCAAATAAATATTAGAATGGCAAGATTGAAAAGAAGCCAAAAACTGATCGTGTTTTCAAACATAGGGTTGATACCTTAAGCCTTCATAATCGTTTATATTCTTGAATGAGTGGAATTTTTGCTCGCCGTCTCTCATTTTCCTGCGCTGTTATTTTTCCCTATCTTTTTAGATTTTTAGCTTTAAGTAATGAAAGCAGTGGAAATTTACTTTACCTTTTGATTTTTTAAAAAAATTAGCTTTTGCAGAAAGCCTCCTCTTTTTGCAGGCTATTCAAGAATTTTCTTTTTAAACTCTTTTGAAAAAGAAATAAAGTTTTTTATGTTTTTTGCTTGTTTTTTATAGAGACCCTCTCCTGTTCGATAGAACTTAACTCCTTTCCTTTATAAGCAAGCTTTCTTTTGCTCTATTTAAAAGGACAGACCGCTTCCTAAGATAGCTTGCTGCTAGGCCTATTCTATATTGAAACAGAATCTTTCATTCTATATCCTAGAAGGCAATTATTAGATAAAGGAAAGGCTGGAGTATGCAATTAAAAAAGATAAAACTTTTTGGATTTAAGTCATTTGCAGAAAGCACTACTCTTGAATTTAACGAAGGGATTACAGCTATTGTAGGCCCCAATGGTTGTGGAAAATCTAACATTGCTGACGCTTTTCGATGGGTGTTGGGTGAGCAATCTGCTAAGTCTATGCGTGGGCATAAAATGAATGATGTTATTTTTGCTGGTACCTCTACACGTAAAGCTCTTAATTTTGCCGAAGTGGCTATAGTATTGGATAACTCTGACAAGACTTTACCCATTGAATATACAGAAGTAGCTGTTATGCGACGCCTTCACCGCAGTGGGGAATCCGAATACTTTATCAATGGCCATCAAGTACGCCTTAAAGACATCCATAGCCTTTTGCTTGATTCTGGTATGGGGAAAGATGCTTATTCTATCTTTGAGCAAGGGAAAATTGACCAGGTTATTAACTATACTCCTTTAGAAAGGAGGTATATTTTTGAAGAAGCTTCAGGAATCCTTCGTTTTTTGCAACGTAAACGCGAAGCTTTGCGCAAGTTAGAGCAATCCGATCAGAATCTTATGCGAGTTAAGGATATTCATTTAGAAGTTGAAAAGCAAATCATTGTTTTGGAGCAGCAAGCTGAAAAAGCGCGCCTTTTTAAAGAGCACAAGCAACAATTAGAAATTTTGGAAAAAGGCATTTTTGTTATTAAATATGACAACTTACAACATAGATGCCAAGAGATATTTAAAAAAGAAGAGACGCAGAAGTTGTTGCATGCAGAAATGTTAACGACAATAGAAGAAATGAAAAAAGAATTACAAGCAGCCAAAGCTATTCAAGAAGAAAGTGAATTGGATTTACGCAAGCAGCAAGAAAAGCTTTATCAAACTCAAAGTGAAAAAGAAATTAAGAGACGCGAAAAACTTTCCTATCAAGAGCGTTTAAAAGAAACGGTTACAAAAGAAAAGCGCTGGCAGCACGAACTGGAAAATATGTTAGAAAAACGGCAGATGCGACAAGCTGAAAAAGTTAACATACAGAAACAGCAGCAAGAGAGGGAAGAGTGCTTACAACAAATGTTAACAGCTTCGCAACTGCAACGCGATAAAGTTAAAAGTATGGAAGACGAGTTGTCTGCCGTGCGCGAACAATATCAGCATGCTCAGCACAAGTTGATAAAATTTGTGCAAGCTGAAAATGAGATAGAAAGTAATCTTAAGCAAAACAATGTGCGATTAGAGAACCATCAAGAACGCCGAGAATATTTACTGAACCGGCAAGAACGCTTGAATGAGCTAATTAAAGAACTGCAATCTCAAGTTATCGAAAAGAAGAAAATTGTGGAAGAAGTTGTTGAAATTGTAGATAACCAAAGAGAAATTTTAAATGAGCAAGAACAGCAGATTCAGGTATTGAGTGCTGAGATTAATGTCCTTCAATCTAATTATATAAGCTCTCAAAGTGAGCTAGCTGAAGATAAAGCACGCCAGAATGTTCTCATAAGATTGCGCGAAGATAAAGAAGGCTTCACAGCTAGCAGTAAACACCTTTTGCAAGAATCCTCTAATATTAAAAGCCCTTTATACAATAAGATTTATGGCTTATATGAATATCTAACCCCCCAAGAGGGAGCTGAAAAGGCTTTAGCGCAGATCATGAAGCCTTATGCACAAACTTTAGTGGTCCATACATCTCAGCATCTTAAAGAGGTAATAGAATATGCAGCCGCAAATAAGCTAAAAGACTTTTCTTTAATCTGCCTCGATCGTCTTACTGCATCATCCCTCGAGCTATCTCCTCTCTCTCCCAAGGCTAAAGAGTTAGCCCAGCTTGTTGGGGCTCCTGTAGGCTTAAAGCAATTTTTGAAGGACTGTTTTATCGTCGAAACATTAGAGCAGGCTGAAGAGCTTTCTGAAAGTTTCCCTGAAGCTAGCATTTGGATAATAGACGGTTCTTATATCGATAGGCATCGTGTCTTTTTCTCGATTTCTCAAGGGGAAAATAATGTTTTTCTACGTGAAGCTGAACTTAAAGCTTTACATAAAAGCGTAGAGGAAAAAGAGCTGCAAATAAATAATCTTCAGACCAGATTGAAAAAATTAAAAGAAAGACACGCCCAACTTCAATTAGAAAGAAACGAGCTGGATAAGGGTATTCGTCGAGAGGAAATGAAGCTGGTAGAAGTAAACTTTGCTTTACAACGAACACAAGGAGATCTAGAAAAAGCGTTAAATGAAGTTAAGCAGCTTGAAGCCGAAAATAGAGCTCTTGAGCTAGTTAGCGAGCAACTCTTAAACCTTCTTAGCGAACTTAAGTTAAAATATCATGATGCCAAAACAACCTTAGAGATTGAGCAAAAATTATCCACCTCCCTTCATGAAGAAGTAGAGAAAAGATTACATCTTCTTAAAAGTGCCCGTCATGAGATGCAAGAAAAAGAGGCTATTTTACAGGAGATAGCCGAAGAAAATCGCAAGCTTATCCATGCCTTAAATGTATTAGAGGTGAAGGATTTGGAGAGCCAGCAACACGAAGAGCATTTGTTAGAAGAGATTGAAAATGGACAGCAAGTAAAAATACAGCTCAAGCAAAGTGTGCAAGAATTTGATTCCATGCTAGAAAAGACGGAAGGCAATTTGAAAGGATTGGTAAACTTGCTTGCAGAAAAAGAGCAAATAGTTGCAGAAAAAAAATTAACCCTTGCTGGAATGGATGAGCAATTATCTCGGTACTACCATGAGTTAAAACAACTAGAAAATGAGCTGCATCAAACGGCCATTCAGTTAGCTCATATAGAATCTTCCAGACAATCATTAGAGAATGAACTGCAGCAGCGCTATCAAATAACTATCCCTGAAGTTAAAGCTTTAAATCTTCCTTTAGAAAAAAGTATGGAGCAAGGAGAGAAGAAAATTCGTGCTTTACGCCAAACGATAGAGTCTGCAGGTGATATCAATATGACATCTATCCATGAATTTGATCAACATAAAGCTCGTTACGAATTTTTGAATCAACAGATTGATGATTTGAATGGATCTAAACAAGAGCTTATACAAATCATTGCTCATTTAGAAGGAGAAAGTAGAAAGATTTTTAAGGAAACTTTTGAGTTGATTTGCCAGAACTTTAAGAAAAACTTTAAAATTTTATTTAATGGAGGGGAAGCTGATCTTCAATTTACAGAAACAGAAGATATTCTGGAAGCAGGCATAGAAATTATTGCGCAGCCCCCCGGTAAGCAGATGCGTTCGATTAACTTGTTGTCTGGGGGTGAGAAATGCCTAACAGCCTTAGCTTTATTATTTGCTATTTTTGAAGTTAAGCCTGCGCCTTTTTGCATTTTAGATGAAATTGATGCTCCCTTGGATGATACGAATGTGGAAAGATTTGTCAATGTCGTAAAACACTTCTTAGAAAAATGTCAATTTATCATCATTACCCATAATAAAATTACCATGTCGATTGCCGATGTGCTCTTTGGTGTTTCGATGCAAGAACGAGGAATATCTAAACTTCTCTCTCTCGAATTTTCCAATCACACTGTTTCTGCATCTACTTTATAGATTAGGTGGTGAGAGAAAAGGATAAAAGTCAAATTTCTTAAAAAAGAGGAGTTTTTTAAATAAAAATGTTGAGGTTATTAAAAAATTTAATAGAAGGTAATGTGTTTTCTCTTTTTATAATACGCCTTTAAGAGATTCCTTATGCAGCCCCGTACTTTATAAAAACCCCTCGAACTAAGTAGAGAGACATGTTTCAGAGGGTTGGTTATGCAGACTAAGGTGCGCCACGAACTTTGACAAGCCAACGGCGGGTCAAAGATGCTGTACAAGAGATTAGGGAAGGCCCCTAGTAACCGATGACTTAGGCATAGGTTACAAACCACCTTAAGCTGCATGGGTAAAGAGCCCATGTGGTGAGCGTTAAGGAAAAGGTATAGCAAGACTATATCAGGTGAGAGTTAAGGAGACGAATGCAAATGAATCACTGATGACGTGTCGAAAGCATAGGGATGATGTCAAAACTGGGGGGTCTTAGTTAACCCAGGACAAATCTAAGGGAAACCTAATATTAACTGCTTAGATGGCATCCGGCATAAAGGTGACGTGAACTTAACTACAGGCTCTTATACGGAACGTGGGAACCTGTCGCCTTGATGAAAAGGGAGAAGTTCAAATGGAAGCCCCATAAGAACCAGAGTACCGATGCAAGGAACAGGGGCGGAATAGCCCGTAGTAGTGAGGAGACCTCTGTAATGGAGGTGGAGCGAAGGGGACTATATTGTTTAGCTTAAGATTAATCGAACAACTGGAAACAGGAGGAATCGATGAATACAGCAAAGTCGTATTGTATTTCTAAATCCATTGTATGGGAAGCATACAAGAGAGTAAAAGCTAACAAAGGAGCAGCAGGTGTTGACGAAGAGTCTATAGAAGAATTTGAAAAGAATCTTAAAGACAATCTGTATAAACTTTGGAATCGCCTATCGTCGGGGAGCTACTTTCCGCCTCCCGTAAAGATAGTTGCCATACCAAAAAGTGATGGAAAGCTGAGAAAGCTGGGAATACCCACAGTATCAGACAGAATCGCACAGATGGTCGTTAAGCTGTATCTAGAGCCAGAGATTGACCCACATTTTCATCCTGATTCTTATGGGTACAGACCTGGAAAATCAGCGTTAGAAGCCGTAGGAGTCGCTAGACAGAGATGTTGGCGCAACGACTATGTTATTGACCTTGATATCAAAGGATTTTTCGATAATTTAGACCACGAGCTCGTGATGAGAGCCGTAAGGAAACACACCGAAAGCCAATGGATTCTTCTGTATATAGAACGCTGGCTAAAAGCGCCAGAGCAAGATGCAGACGGGAAACTTATAAAAAGAGATAGAGGGACTCCACAAGGGGGTGTAATCAGCCCTTTACTAGCCAATCTATTTCTTCATTATGCCTTAGACGAATGGATGAGGAAATGCTATCCAGGTAATCCATTCGAGCGTTATGCTGATGATATAGTGGTTCACTGTCAAACGGAAGCGCAAGCCAACGAAATAAAGAAAGCTATTGCAGAACGCTTAGCTCAATGCAAACTGGAGTTGCATCCTGCAAAGACAAAAATCGTCTATTGCAAAGATGATGAACGAAGAAAAAGATACCTAAACGAGAAATTTGATTTTTTGGGATATACTTTTAGAGCCAGAAGATCAAAGAATCGGTATGGAAAGCTCTTCATCAACTTTAGTCCCGCAGTAAGCAATAAAGCAAAGAAAGCAATAACGAGTACGATGAGAAGTTGGAAAATGCATCTGCGCAGTGACAAGAAGATTGTAGATTTATCAAGAATGTTTAACCCCATGATAAGAGGTTGGATCAACTACTATGGTAAATATTACAAATCAGAACTCTATCAAATTTTCAATGTTGCAAACCGTACATTAGCAAGGTGGGCGGAAAGGAAATACAAGAAGTTAAGAGGCCACAGCAGAAGGGCAATGCATTGGTTGGGAGGGATCGCAAAACGAGAACCTCAGCTATTTGCTCACTGGAAAATGGGCGCCATACCTGCGACTAGACAATAGGAGCCGTATGAGCTGAGAGGCTCACGTACGGAACTGTGAGAGCGTGAGGGTGTGATCCCCTCGCGCTACTCGACTTTTTTCAAAGCGTATAATAAAGACTTAAATTTTTTAAATGCGCAATCATCTGTTTATACGCTTAAAAAGCTATCTGAGTAATATTGTGTAGGGATACAGAGGGCCTTTTTTCAAATTCGAATAACCTGTTGAGGAGAGAGAAACTGGGTTTATAGGGTTTTATCATACAGATTGAGGAATTAAACACCCTGGCTAAAAAGAAAGCTTAAGGTGAGTCTAGTCCCAATTTAATTAGCCAGGGCGATGAAAGCAAAAAGTGCTTAGCAAATAATAAAAGCGCGCCCGCTATTGTGCATATGCTATTGAGAAACGGTTATAATGATGCTATCGTCATCATTTAGAAGGGCTGAAAGACAGAAGGTCTCAAATAACTAAAGGGGAAAAGAGCCGAAAAGCTTTGCAAATCAATCATTGTGTTTCAATTACCTGATCTTTAATTCACCTCATAAAAGCTTGGCAAAAACTTGGCTGGGATACTTGGAAGATTTTAATTCTCTGTTCTTATAGGAATGCAAGCTAATCCTTAGTATACAAAGCCAGTTTAGGAAAATAAGACAAGTCTTTTTAAACAATCAATTTCCTAAGCAAAAGATCGAAAGTCAGTTTGAAGATAAAGCGAGGCTAGAACATCAATGCACCTATATCAAGGTATAGTAAAAGAGGAATGCAAACCGAAGCTCTTAAGAGAAAAACAATATAGCATCTTTTAAAGGAACCAAGTCTATAGTCTGAAAAGAGAATTAATCTTTGAATCTATTGCTAGCATTTCCTTGCATGCTTTGGGTTTTTTTTATATCTTTTTCATTAAAAAGAGACTTAAGGATTTAGATAAATCTTAATAAAGGCTATAAAATGCATACTAATAATTCTATTGCCCTTGAGCACTTACCTAATGAAGTACTAACTTCCATTTTGAAATATTGCGCCACACCTTCCTCATCTAATGTGTGTAGAAAATGGCGCCATCTTCTAGCTACTGAAGTCATGCCTTCTCTTTATAGGCAAATAGTTGAAATTCATTTTCCTCCAGGAAATGTTAGCAAGCATGCTCTTATTTTAGATGAAATTTATAAGCTAGACCATGAGCTTCTTCCAATGCAAAAAGTAAAGGCAATCTTTAAGCAAACCTTTACTTTAGCTAAATCTCTATCACCTCTAGAATTTATAAATAACCCTGCAGAAAATAAGTGTTTTACAGCCGCTAATTACGCCTTTTATCTATTAAATATTAATCGCCTTTTAATGTGGAAAAAATTAACTGGTGGAGAGGGATATTTAGAGCAAGAAGAAATCAAGTATTTGCCTTTAGCAAAAAAAGGAGAGCTTTTTAAAGAGTGGATTGAAAGGTATGGCAAAGATATTGCGAGTTTACAGTTAGAAGGAATTGGCTTAACCCTTTTACCCCCAGAAATAGGGCAATTATCGCAGCTGGAAGAGCTTTCGTTAAACAACAACCAGCTTACCACTCTTCCTGCAGAGATTGGGCAGTTGTCTAAGCTAACGTGGTTTTTACTAAACGATAACCAGCTAACGGCTGTTCCTGCCGAAATAAGACAGCTCTCGCAGCTCACAAACCTTAACTTAGGGTACAACCAGCTCACTGCTGTCCCTGCAGAGATAGGGCAGCTTTCTAAGCTAACAGGGCTTTTCTTAAATGATAACCAGCTCACCGCTGTTCCTGCAGAGATTGGGCAGCTGTCTGAGCTAACTTGGCTTTTACTAAACGATAATCAGCTTAGCGCTGTTCCTGCAGAGATAGGGCAGCTTTCTAAGCTAACAGGACTTTTCTTAAATGATAACCAGCTCACCGCTGTTCCTGCAGAGATTGGACAGCTGTCTGAGCTAACTTGGCTTTTACTAAACGATAACCAGCTCACCGTTCTTCCTGCCGAAATAGGACAGCTCCTTTGGCTAGAAGTTCTTAGATTAAGCAACAACCAGCTTACTACTCTTCCTGCAGAGATAGGGCAGCTCTCTGAGCTGCGAAAGCTTCAATTAAACAACAACCAGTTAACCACTATTCCTGCAGAGATAGGGCATTTATCGCAGCTGCAAACTCTTGCCTTAGATAATAATCAGATAATTGTTATTCCTACAGCTATCGGACAGCTTTCCGAGCTGGAAGGGCTTTGGTTAAGCAACAACCAGCTAACCGTTATTCCTGCAGAGATAGGGCATTTATCGCAGCTGCAAACTCTTGCCTTAGATAATAATCAGATAATTGCTGTTCCTACAGCGATAGGGCAGCTTTCCAAGCTGCGAAAGCTTTGGCTAAGCAACAATCAGCTAACCGCTATTCCTGCAGAGATAGGGCATTTATCGCAGCTGCAAACTCTTACCTTAGATAATAATCAGATAATAGCTGTTCCTACAGCGATAAGTCAGCTTTCCAAGCTGCAAGAGTTTTGGTTAAGCAACAACCAGCTAACCACTATTCCTGCAGAGATAGGGCAGCTTTCTCAGCTTACAAGGCTTTACTTAGACCACAACCAGCTAACCACTATTCCTACAGAGATAGGACAGCTTACCGAGCTGCTAGGCCTTGTGTTAAATCACAACAAGTTTACCAGTCTTCCTGCACAAATAGGGCAACTCTCTCAGCTGCGAATGCTTAACTTAGAGCACAACCAGCTTACCAGCGTCCCTACAGAGATAGGGCAGCTTAACGAATTGCGAAGCTTTCTATTAAATAACAACCAGCTAACCGTTATTCCTCCAGAAATCGGGCAGCTTTCCAAGCTGCAAGAGCTTTGGCTAAGCAACAATCAGCTAACCGCTATTCCTGCGGAGATAGGGCGACTCTCTCGTTTGAAAATACTTGACTTAGAGGGCAACCAGCTTACTACTGTTCCTGTAGAAGAGATAAGGCAGCTTTTTCAGCTTGAAAACCTTTGCTTAGAGCGCAGCCAACTTACCCCTTTTCTGCGGAGATAGAGCTAGCAACTGAGCTATTTGAACTTAAGTTAATAAGAAATTTGCTGAAAAACATCTTAGGCGAAATATGGCAGCATTTTCCATCTGCGGCTAAAAAAGTTTGTATTTTATTCCCTACTTCATTTAAAAAAAAGCAAGCCTTACGCTTTAAAGAAGAAGCTAAGCCTTCACTAACTATCTTTCCTAACTTAAGACTCTAGCTTTTTTAAAGGTATGATTGCATATGGAGCTGCTTATAACCCTATAATTTATTGTAGGCTTAAAAAACTAGGAGGGTATTTTAAAAGGGAACGAAATTTTTTCCTTGCTATCTCTTGATTTAGAATAGCTTGCCGAATCAGTTAGGTATGCACCTCGAGCTATTTAAACTCTATAATTTTTTTCTAAAGAAAAGTAAATTTTTTTACCTTGTCAATAAGTAAACGCTATTGGTTTAAAGCCCTACTAGCGAACTATTAAGCTAATAGCTTTCCCCGGCAAACTGGAAAGCTTTTATAGCCAACGTCCAAACTTTTTTATAAACCACATTTTTACTAGCTGGGTGAGAAGACAATACCCTAATAAAATAATTAATAGCCAAGGAAAATAACTCCAGGGCAAAGGTACCAATCCAATACTTGCTCCTATGCATGCATAAGGAAGGTAAATTCCTATAGCTATAATTACCCATGTTGTTAATGTAAGCGGCCATGCGGTCATGCTTTGAATAAAAGGAATCTTGGGAGTTCGAATCATGTGTACGATTAATGTCTGAGAAAGTAATCCTTCTATAAACCAGCCCGTTTGGAATATAGATTGTTTCTCAGGAGTATTGGCAGCAAAAATGAACCACATAACGGCAAAAGTTATATAGTCAAAAATTGAGCTTATAGGCCCTACCACCAGCATGAATTTAGCTATATCTCCACGTTCCCAACGCTGAGGATAGGCTAAAAACTCTGGATCCACGTGGTCCCAAGGTATGGTCGCTTGTGAAATCTCATACAAAAGATTTTGAATTAGTAATTGAATAGGCAACATAGGTAGAAAAGGAAATAAAGCACTAGCTCCTAGAATACTAAACACATTTCCAAAATTTGCGCTTAAAGCCATCTTTAGGTATTTGAGAATATTACCAAAGGTCTTACGCCCTTCGACCACCCCAGCGTTTAAAAAAAGTAAACTTTTCTCTAGCATGATGATATCAGCTGATTCTTTAGCGATATCGACAGCTGTATCAACAGAAATCCCTACATCAGCTTCGCAAAGGGCAGGAGCATCATTAATTCCATCTCCTAAATACCCTACTATATGGCCATTAGATTTTAATGAGGCAATTACTCTAGATTTTTGAAGAGGCGTTAATTTAGTAAAAAGGGTTGTGTGGTCTACTACATTTGAAAGTTCTTTATCGTTCATTTTTTCAAGTTCATGCCCGGTAAGAGAATTCTCAACTTTAAGATTGACCCATTGACAAATTCGATGGGTTACCCACTCATTATCTCCTGTTAAAATTTTAACCTGAACATTTTGGCAGCGTAATTGAGCGATGGCTTCTGCTGCTGTTGATTTAGGAGGATCAAGAAAAGTTAGTAAGCCGAGAAGTACCATCTCCTTTTCATCCTTTTCCGTATATTCCTTGCTTTCAGTAGGCTCTACGCATTTGTAAGCCACAGCTAAAATACGCATGCCTTCTTGATAAAGTTCCTTCGCTAAGTTATTTATTTTATCTTTGAGAGAAAGAGACAAAGAAAGAGTAGAGCCTTTTATTTTGACCCCACTACACAGGCTTAAAACTTCTTCAAAGGCACCTTTACAGATTAAAAGATGTTCATGCGCATTTTTTTCTACGATAACAGACATTCTTTTACGCACGAAATCAAAAGGAATTTCGTCTATTTTTTTATAATTGGTTCTTAAATCTAAAGTTTTTTCTATTTCGCTATGTTCTAAGATAGCTTTGTCTAGAAGATTCTTGAGGCCGGTTTGATAAAAGCTGTTTAAATAACCAAAAAGCAACACTTCTTGATTATCGTTTCCCTCGATATCTAAATGCCTCTCTAGGATGACTTTATCTTGAGTAAGTGTGCCTGTTTTATCTGTACAAAGGATATTCATAGCTCCAAAATTTTGGATGGCATTTAAGTGCTTGACGATTACCCGATGATGAGACATGCTTACGGCACCTTTAGCAAGATTAACAGTTATAATCATAGGAAGCATTTCAGGTGTTAGACCTACGGCTACTGACAACGCAAACAGTAAAGACTCCAGCCAATCTCCTTTAATGAATCCATTCAACAAAAAAACTATGGGGACTGTTATGCACATTAGCCGAATGAGCAGCCAACTGACCTTACTAATTCCTATGTCAAAAGCGGTTAGGGGACGAGGGTGGGTTATGCTTTTTGCCATTCCACCAAGATATGTATGCTCTCCGGTTGTTAGGACAACTGCTAGAGCAGTTCCATTGAAAACATGAGTGCCCATGAAACAAAGATGGGGCATTTCCCATAAATTTTCTGTGCTCCTAGCAGGATGAGAAATAGCTTCTTTTTCGACGGGTAAAGATTCTCCTGATAGGGATGACTGGCTAACATATAATTCTTTGGCAGAGAGTAATCTCACATCTGCTGGTACCATATCTCCCGCTGATAGATGGATAATGTCGCCAGGTACTAAAAGCTTAATATCTATCTCTTGTTTTTGGGGTTCACTATTCGAGTCTTCACGCCGCAGCACGGTTGCTTGGGTACTTACCATGGCCTTAAGTTTCGCTGCCGTCTTTTTCGACTGCCACTCTTGAAAAAATCTTATTATCACGCTGATAGCTACCATCACTGAAATAATAATGGCTGCGTCTATATTACTTAAAAATAAAGAAATGCCTGCAAGCATTACCAACAAAACAATAAAAGGATTAATAAAATACTTTAATAGCAGAGTGTATTTATTAGCAGGTTTATCGCCTTTAATATCATTTAGCCCATACTTCTCAAGTCTAGCTTTAGCTTCATTAGTCCTTAATCCCTTAAGCGTTGTATTTAATTTTAGCAATACTTCTGTAGAAGAGATGTTTAAAAAGGGAGTTAAAAGAGAAAAAGTTTGCCTGCTCTCTTCAGGAAGTATAGGAGAACGCAGAGAAAATTTAGGAAGTAGGGGGAAAGAAACTTTACTGAGAAAAAACTTTCTCATCTCGGGGATTCCCTTTTTAGAAAAAATTGAAGGCCTTAAGTAGGATAGAGAAATTTACAGGCATTTAATCGAGCCAGACTGCTTATCTAAAAAATTCAAGTAGTGCGTCTAATTTTTAGTTAAACTCTCTTGCTAGCCTTATTCCAGAAAATGTTTTTTAGTCTTAAGAAACAATAACTTAAGACTTAGAAACAATCTTCCATTCTAACCGCTTGCAGTTTATTAGGTAAACTTTAAGTTCTCTTAATTTTTAAGTGAATGGCGGCGAATAAGAGCTAGGATAACCATGGTTTTAGGTTCAATTTTTTTTAAGTCTATTTGAGCAATTTGTTGAGGAGTTAAAGAGAGAGCTGATCGCATATCAAATAGATCTCTTTTTAAACAGTCTATAATTTGCGCTGGCATAAAGAATTCTAAAGTTTTTATAGGCCTAGATGTGTGATCGACTCCTAGAATTCCTTTTAGCATGTCTGGGGTTATGCTTTCTTTTTTAAAATCAATCGCTTGGATTTGTTCACGGCTAAGATAATTAAGTAAGGAAAGCGGTATAATCGGCAATAAATATAAAAGGCTACTCTTCCCAAGGTTTTGTAGACTCTTATCTTTTATAGTAAGAGTATGCATAAAAACATTGATAGCAGCCTTACTAGCAGGAGAGAGCGTAAGAAGTTCAATCTTAGTGAAATCTATCTGCTTAATTTTTTCTGCAGAAAGTAGACGCGCAGCTTCAGGACTGAGTAAATCTCTTTGTAGGCAGTCGATGATTTGCTGGGGTTCAAAAAATTCTATGGTATTTTTTATTCCATTTGTTCTGGATTCTCCTACGATTTCATCCACCATAGCTTGCGTAATGTTTTCTTTTTTAAAATCAATCTGTTGAATCTGTTGCTGAGTCAAATAA
Organism: Neochlamydia sp. S13; assembly: GCF_000648235.2. Taxonomy (NCBI): domain Bacteria; kingdom Pseudomonadati; phylum Chlamydiota; class Chlamydiia; order Parachlamydiales; family Parachlamydiaceae; genus Neochlamydia; species Neochlamydia sp. S13. Next base: position 2,515,821 of record NZ_AP017977.1, read on the forward strand.
TTGAGATAAACGGGGTTTAAAAAAGGCAATAAGTATAAGAAGCTAGGCTCTTGGAGGCTTTTTAAACTAGAGTCTTGTATAGTGAGCCTGTGTATGATCGTATTCAGGCAAACAAAAATAAGGCGATCCTGTTCGAGCTTATATAAATCCAATTGGGTAAAATCTAGCTGTTCTACCTGTTTTCCTGAGATAGACTGTAAAGCTTCAGAATTGAATAGATTTCTTTGTAAGCAGTTGATAATTTGCTGAGGCGTAAAAAATTGAAGGTTGCTAGGTGAATTTGTTCGCTGCCATCCTTTCCATCCTATTATCCCGCTAACCATAGCCTGTGTAATTTTCTCATTTTTAAAATCAATCGCTTGAATTTGCTCTGGTGTTAAATGACGAAGATAAATAGGGTTGATGAAAGGCAATAAGTATAAAAGGCTAGCCTGCTGAAGGCTTTGTAAGCTCTTATCTTTCTTGGTGATTGTATCGATGATCGTATTGAGGATCATTTGATTATGCTCTTGCTCATCTAGATTCACTTGCGTAAAGTTTATATTTCTCACTTGCTCAGAAGAGATTAGCCTACTAATTTTTCCATCAAATAAGCCATTATTTAAGCCAATCACTAGAGCGTTTGCAGATAAAGCTTTGATACTTTTTTCATTCTTGTAAATAATTCTAAACTGCTTAGCACTTAGAAGATCGATATTAAGGCCTAACTTTTGCTCTTCAGTTAAGCATTCGATTAAATTGCTTGATAAATGCTCTATCACCAGCTCAAGGGAACTTATATTTACTTGGCGTAGATCCCATAAAGTCAATTTTTTCAAAGTCTCGGCGGAATTAATAGCTAAGCCAAGCTCTTTCTTTCTTAACATCGTGGCTTGCTGGCTTAGAAACTTTGCCTGCCTAGTAGATAATTTGTTGATAGCGTCTATGCTCATATTAGACACTTCTTCTTCATCTAGCAGAAAAATTTTAAGAGCCGACTGCTCCCATGCAGCTTCGAGGTCTTTAATTTTCAGCTCCTTGAGAAGAGGATTTTTTGCTAATCGTCGAAAACGAGGTAGCAACTGAAAAGATTGATTAAATTGATTGAGCCTATCCTCAATACGCTTCTGAAAACTAAGCAAGCTCTCTTTTTGTAAGCCTGTAATGTGTCGCATTTCATGTTCTTCTCTTTGGAGCCATGTATGCAGCGGTTGCTTCATGACACCCTCTATCCGATTATGATAGCGATCATGCGTTTCTGTAAAAAGATTACCTGGCTGATTTAGCTGTGCCTCTTTTGGCTCTAAGCTAAGAATAGGAGGGATCTCTTTTGTATTTAAGCTTTCAATTTCCTTAGTAGAAGGAAAAAAGAGTTGAAAAAGTAGAGATTGGCTTTGAGGTAAAAGAGCAGACTTAGGTATTGAGGTGCTTTCTTCAGGTAGAGCTTGCGGGGTAAACGTAGAGGGAAGCTTTTCCTTTTCTAAAGAGTGATAAGTAGGAGAAGAAAAAGAGGGAAGAGGATTGACCTCTTTTTTAACTGAAGAAAGCTTTTGCTCAGGTAGAGTTGGAGAAGAAAATTTATTACTACCTATATTTTTGGTTTTCTCATCGGTCGGATTTAACCTGGTCAAGACTTTAATCTGCTTAGTTTCGATACCGCTTATACATTCGTGCCAAAATTTTCTTACACTTTTTGATATCAATGCTAATCCACAAGAAAAAAAGGTAGCAGCCAAAGCTATTAAGCCTTTTTTTACTCGCCAGGCATAGCTAGAATGGTAAATATTTTCAGTGTAGATGGTGTAAGATCTGCCCGCTGAATCTTTCTTTACAATGGACGATGAGCCTTGATCCTTGTCGAGCGTCGCAACATCTAAATCTTCCATTTTCTCAGATCTTCTAGAAGCAGATGTTTTAAAAGCACTGGCATGTGTCATATTTTTTCTCACTAATAAATGAAAATTGACTTTATTATATAAAAATAGAGTTTAAATAACCAGATAAAATATGAATAATACTCCAAATTATTATGATTAATGAATTTTTAAGGAAAAGACTTTAGTTAGTAGCTTAAATGGAAGGATCTATTGATTCCATCTACTAAGACCTTATCCATTCACTCGTATACGTTCCTTCTTGAAAATGGCTTAAAATTGACCTTTTTCCTGCTCTACAGAAATAATCACAGAGTATAGGAAAAGAATTTTTGTATGTCAAATAAACCAAGGTTTGCCATTAAAGAAATAATTCTTGTGGCAAATAAGAGGAAATAAATGAAATAAAATTTTTTATTCTTTTTCCTTGCATAAGTTGCTATTCTACTTTTTACCTTCCTGGAAGGTGTGCCGATGGAATGAATTGTTGTATGTCATATTTTTCTTTTGCATTTCTCTTAACTAAAGGTAGCTTATCTAACTATCCTCATACTAAAAAAGTCCCAAGGTAGAGAAAATTCTCAATTACAATTTGCAAATGTACTAAAGAAAATGTAAAATTTCCTAGGAAATACAAGATGCTATAAGCTTGGTAAGCCTTGCCCTTGCTGTAGGGAGCCGGTTTGGGCTAAAGCAGAACATAAAGTAGCTTTGTATTATCGGACGGGCAAAGAAATCGGGTGCAGCTTCTTTTAAATTTAAGAGATAAAAGTTTCTGAAGAGCGATTAAATCCCTTCAATAATCTGGGTGAATGAAGGTTACACGTGGCTTTTTCTCTGTTTGAGTATTAGAAGGTCTTTTTAAACATATTGTAGTCTACCTCGCTAACCCTTAAAGGATTAATAGGTCTTACTAGATAAAAGAGCTGCTAAACTGTTATTTGGCAAAATGTTTTTAAAATTAATTCTAACTTGTCTTGCTATCTAACATGGCTCTTCACTAGAAAGTGATCAAAGGGTTTCAATAAAACCTATAGATTTTTAAAAAAAATCTACCCTTGCCTCACATGCTAGCTCCCCATAGGTGAGCCTGCCCTATTTGCAAGGATTTATTAATAATCGTTAGGCCATGGCAGAAACCCTACGCTTTATAGCTTTATATCAATATTAATTCAGGCAAGCAGGAATATCCTATTTAAAATGGCTAATAAAATGTCTTGAGCCATCTCTAATTAAAACTTAAGAGATAGCTAAGAGTCTAAATAGATGCCATGGCTAAGATATTAACCAAAGCGGTGGGGGCAAGTGTGACCCCACTTGCCTGTCCTTTTTTTAAAGTGTTTTTTGGAAGCTTTAGCTTTAAACGGGAGAAATAAGAGATGAGATATATTATTGGAATTGATTTAGGAACGACAAATAGTTGCATTTCATATGTGGATACTCAACATCCCAAAGCTTCCATTCAATCTTTTGCTGTACCTCAGCTGCTGGGGCCCAGCTATATAGGACTACGCCATACCTTACCCTCTTTTGTATATCTTTCAGCTCCCATGGAGTGGCAAGGAGCAGCTTTAGATTTGCCTTGGAAAAAAAATAATGACACATTTGTAGGCTTTTTTGCCCATGCACACGGAGCTAGGGTCCCCACGCGGCTTGTTCAGTCGGCTAAAAGCTGGCTAAGCTATTCAGTTGCTAATAGAAATGATAAAATCCTTCCCCCTGAAGCTAGTGAAGCGGATCAAAAAATCAGCCCCTTGGAGGCCACAGCGCATTATTTGAACCATATTCGTCATGCCTGGAATTACCTCATGGCTAAATCGAATCCTGAGGCAGAGTTTGAACAACAAGAGATTGTTCTGACAGTTCCTGCTTCTTTTGATGAAGTAGCAAGACGTTTAACTGTTGAGGCTGCTAAGATGGCAGGATTTATTCATTTAACCTTGCTTGAAGAACCCCAAGCAGCTTTTTATAGTTGGATCTCTTTACATGAAAATCAATGGCAGCAACAGATGCAGGCAGGACAAACTATCCTTGTCTGTGATGTAGGAGGCGGTACTACGGATTTTAGTTTGATAGAAGTGCAGCAAGGAAAAAGCGAGCTAACTTTAAACCGTAGGGCTGTAGGTGATCATCTGTTATTAGGGGGTGATAACATGGATATTGCTCTTGCCCACTATCTTGAAGAAAGGCTATCTCATGAGTATGGAAAAAGAGATTTCCAGCTTATTCAATGGCTGCAGCTGAAACATCAAGCTAAAGCTGCTAAGGAAGCTTTGCTAGAAAATGCAGCCTCTGCTGTAGATCATTTTACAGTTTTGTTGCAAGGTTCAGGGTCTGCGGTAGTTAAAGGAAGCTTATCTATCCAGGTTAAACGCCAAGAAGTGGCTCATTTATTATTAAATGGGTTTTTTGCACAATATTCTCTTGAAGAAGCTCTTCAATTACGCAGGTCTACAGGATTTCGGATGGTAGGCCTTCCCTACGAAGAAGAGCCTTCTATCACCAAACATTTAGCTACGTTCTTAAAGCGCTCGCAGTTTCAAAAAGCTCCTGACTACATTCTTTTTAATGGGGGTTCCATGAAGCCTACTATTTTTCAGCAAGCTCTTATATGCTCATTGGAAAGATGGTATCCGGGCTCACAAACAAAAATTTTGGAAAGCGTAGGTCTTGATATAGCTGTGGCCCGAGGAGCCGCTTACTATGGAAAAGTACGTCGAGGCTATGGAGTAAGGATAGCTAGTGGAATCCCCAAAACCTATTATCTAGGAATTGATGTTAAAAAATTTGATGGTACAGTTTCAAACCAAGCTTTGACTCTTTTGCCTCGAGGAGCTGAAGAAGGTGCAAGCTATCAATGTGAACATACTTTTTCATTGCGGCCCAATGTACCCGTCTCGTTTAGCTTATATACATCACAAGTGCGTTTAGATGACCAAAAGGGAGATATAATAGAGATCGATAATCAAGAACTGCAGGCAATGCCTGCCATTCATACCATTTTGCGTGTAGGGAAAAAGCAGCTCTCTGAAAGTGTCCTAGATAATATCCCTGTAAAGCTTCATATAAAGCTGACAGCTATCGGCACATTAGAAGTATGGTTGCAATCGCCAACAACCGGGCATCGCTGGCCTTTAGAATTTCAAGTACGGCAGATATCAGGCCAAGAAAATAATGTTTCCTCCTTAGAGTCGAAACGCCAGGATGAAAGTTTTGATTCCTCCTATTTAAAGTCATCTCAAGAGTATCTTCGCGAAATATTTACAAGCTCGACTAAAGCAGAAAAAATGATGGAAAAATTGGAGAATTATTTAGATAGAGCACGCCTAGATTGGCCTTTAAGCCTATTGAGAGGATTGTTTGATACCTTGTTAAGCTTAGCTGATCAACGTAAAGCCTCTGCTGATCTTGAGCCACGCTGGTGGAATATGATAGGCTTTTTTCTGCGACCTGGCTTTGGCTATCCTTTGGATGATTTTCGCATCAAAGAATTATGGAAGATTATTTTAGGAGATTTTAAGTTAGCCAAGTCTTTTGAATGCCTCATTCAACAGTGGATCTGTTATCGCCGCATAGCGGGTGGTTTAAATAAAGGCCAGCAAATTCAGTTAGCTAATGATATTCTGGCCACCCTATTACCTAATAAGACTTCTAAAATTATTCTTAAAAGTAAAAATGATATCTATTCTTATTCAGAAAAAATAAGAACGTTAGCTTCATTTGAATGGCTCGATCTGGCCCTAAAAAGAAAAATAGGACTAGCCATTCTCACCCGCATTTGTGCTGATGAAGCAGTGGCTGCAGATTATTGGGCTTTGGGTCGTATAGGAGCCCGTCATTTAATCTATGGATCTCTAGCCTATGTAGTTCCCAGCGAGGAGTGCTCTAGATGGATTGAATCTTTACTTAAGCTTTCTCCCCACGATCCATTAGCTCATCTTCTAGGTCAATTAGCTAGGAAAACGGCTCATCGTGAAGTAGATATTTCGCAAACTACTTTAGATAATATTTTGAACACTTTTTCTCTTCTTCCTCAACATGAGCATTTGCAGAGAATGTTGACTCAAACTGCTACTTTAACCTTACAAGAGCAAGAGCAGGCTTTTGGTGAGAAATTACCTGCCGGCTTAATTTTAGAAAGAGAAAAATAGGGATAGAAAAACTTTTTATCATAAGGAGCAAAGCCGAACGAGTATAAAGCTTAAGAGAAGCTAAGCACTTATGTTATTAAGTATGATGCAAACTTTTTAAAGAACTTGTTTATTAAAAGGCCTGGGTGGGCAAGTAATTAATAAATAGATTGTTTTGAATTAGGGGGCAGTCGGTAAGCTTGTAAAAAGCGTTTCTACTTCTGGGGAAGGAGGAGAAATTGATGAATGGCTGACAAGTTCATGGGCTCGTGATAAAGCTTTTAACATATGATGCTGAGGCTGCCGCTCATCAAAGACAAAAAGGTTTTCCTTACCTAACGATTCAATAATCCCTGAGGCACAAAATACATCCCATAAAGGAGGCGTAATTCCGCAAGTGATTAAGTGGCGCTCTGAGTTTTTAAGATAATTATTCAGCTGTTGCAAGGCAAGGCAGGAAGTGGCATCAATATCGCGCGCATTTTTAAGTTGTAAAATGATAACTTTAGTTTTGTTATCATCTTCTGTAATGGACTTCAATGTGGATTGAAACAAATCAGCTGCCCCAAAGAAAAGTTCTCCTTCTACTTTGATGAAACGTATGTTTTTTTCTTTATGAGCACCAGATCTATCGAGGTTAATAAGCTCACCTGCCTGGTCAAAATCATATTCGATTAGTTGTGGAATAGCTGCTTTTTTTAGATATAATGTAATCGAGATGATGATACCAATGTAGAAGGCAACATCTAGGCTAAAAAATAGGCATGATAAGATGGTAGCCCACAAAACTAAGGCATCCGAATTAGTCGCCTTCATGCATACAAGGAATTGTTTAGGATTTACAAGATTGGCGGCAGTGATTAATAAAATGGCAGCAAAAGTTGTTAAAGGAATCTTGGTGATGAAAAAGACAAAAGCTCCTAACAATAAGGCAACAACTAATGAGTTCATAATACTAGCAAAGCGTGTTTTGGCTCCCAAGGTAACATTAAGGTTACTGCGGGAAGCACTGCCTGAGATAGGCATAGCTCCAATAAAAGAGGCCAGTAAGTTACCCATTCCAATCCCGAAAATCTCTTGATTGATTGAAAGGGCATGGCCTGTTCCCGCAGCGATTGATTTGGAAGTGGAAGTGGTTTCCATGATACTTAAGAGCGCAATAGCAAAAGAGACAGGAAGCAATTCATTCATAATACCGGTATTAAAAAAGAATAACTTAACATGAGGAATAGCATTTTTTAATTCCCCGGTGTCTTCTACTAAAAGAATTTTATGCACTGATTGCTGGGCATCAAAGGCAAAGAAATGATCAATAAAATTGCCAATAGCGGGGATCTGTAAAAGATAAACGCTTACAGCAGCAAAGATTAAAGAGAGAAAAGCTGCTGGAATACGCTGATTGGTGCGTCTTAAAAAAATAAGCAAGGCCAGGCTTGCCATTCCTATCAAAGTCGTAGGAATATGGATGCTACGCCATTGAGCTAAAAGATAGGCTCCTCGTTCATAAAGTGAATGGACGCCAGGCATGAAGCTGAGGCCTAGGAGAACGTAGGATTGAGTAATTACCATTGCAAGGGCAGTGCCGACAATATATCCTATAATAACGGTATAGCTGACAAATTGGGTAAGCCTTCCTAACTTGCATCCTGCTGCTACGATCTGTAAAAAACCGGTTAAAAAGGTTAACTGCGTTAGGATTTGCAGAGCAATAATATCGCGATCTACTCCGACTACTTCACGATAATGATGATAAAGAACTTCTGCTGTGCCTGCTTGTACCAAAATAGCAATGGCGTTACTAGGACCTACTACAAGTTGAGGTGAAGATCCTAATAGACTCGCTAAAATAGAGGAATAAATGGCTGCAAAAAGACCACTCGATAAAGGCAGGCCGGCAAGAAGAGCTGCTGCCATCGCTTGAGGCAAAGTAATCAAGGCCACGGTTAGAGCAGCGATTGCATCACTGCGGAAAGTGTTCCAAGAATAAGCGGAAATTTCCCTTTTTAAAAGAGAAAATGAGATGTCATCTGAAAGGTAATTGGCGCCCATAAAAAGAGATTTGTTTTTACACAAGTATACTAAATTAAATTTATAGAAAAGTCTATTTATTTTTAACATTTAAAATGTTATGATTTGTCAACTAAACATTAAAATCGATAGAGTTATGACACATTTACCTAAACTAGCTATTGTAGGACGACCTAACGTAGGAAAATCCGCTCTTTTTAATCGTATCTGTAAAAAAAAGATCGCCATTGTTGATGAAGCTGAAGGAATTACACGCGATCGTTTGTATAGTCAAGCTGAGTTTTTTGGCAGAGCTTTTGAAGTAATCGATACTGGCGGGATGGATTACCATTCGCACGCAGATTTTAATGAGCATATTTTACGCCAAGCGGAAGTAGCGATTGAAGAAGCGGACACAATTGTAATGGTAGTAGACGCTCATCTGGGAATTACCAAGTTAGATAAAGAAATTTCAAAAATTTTGCTAAAAACTAAAAAACCTGTTTGCTTGGCTGTCAATAAGATTGATAATGGAGCCCAAGAATACCTCCTGCATGAATTTCACTCTCTAGGAATCAAGAAGATGATTTCAGTATCTGCTGCGCAAGGCTGGCATATGGCTGAGCTTTTAGAGGAAGCCTTTGAAGACCTAGAGCAAGACGACTTGCAAGCAGAAGAGGATTTGGCTACCAAAGTAGCAATTGTCGGGCGTCCCAATGTAGGGAAATCCTCACTTATTAATTTTCTATTAGATGAAGAGCGTTGCATTGTGAGTCCCATTCCAGGTACGACTAGGGATAGTATAGATGTCTCTGTAACCCACCAAGATGATCATTTTCGCTTAATCGATACAGCTGGTATACGTCGTAAGCATGCTGAACATGAAGTGGTAGACAAATTTGCAGCTATTCGTACGGAAAGGGCTATAGAACGCGCAGATATTTGTGTGCTGATGTTAGATGCCCAACAGGGTATGACCGTACAGGATAAGAAGATTGCTAATAAAATCGAAGAAAGTGGCAAAGGATGTATTCTGGTATTTAATAAATGGGATCTGGTTAAAGGATTTCGTATGGAACATTGTTTAAAAGACATCAATGACGAGGTTTCTTTTTTAAGTCATTGTCCTAAGATCTTTATGTCGGCTACCACGGGAAGAAATGTTGAAAAGCTTTTTGAAGAAATTAAAAGCGTGCAAGAACATTCTTTAAAACGTATTCCTACGCATCAGCTTAATAAATTTATTGAAAGTGCGCTACAGAAGAATCATCCTCCCATGATTGGCGGTAAACGCTTAAGGATTTACTATATGGCGCAAGTGGATGTACAGCCGCCCAAGTTTATCCTCTTTGTTAATTATCCTAACCTGATGAGTGAAAGTTATAAGAAGTATCTTTATAATCAGTTCCGGGAAACTTATGGATTCGTAGGCGTTCCTTTAGAGCTGTATGTAAAAGGAAAGAAAAAAACTACTTTCTCTGAACGAAAGGCCAAAAGTCAGCTTCAACCTCAGGAAAAGTATCAAGAAGATGATGAAATCGTACAGGCTTACGAGGATTTTGAAGAAGAAGAAAACACCCTATAAGTTTCTTGTTATCCAATAATTTTAAAATAGAAAGCTTCTTTCAGTCCTTTACCCTTTATTTATAGCTGATGGCTTTTAAAATAATTTTTAATCAAGCTCTAAACCTTTATGAAGAGGCGTATTTGCTTAACCACTCTCTGTGAGTTGTGATTACCTCTAGATTAAAAAGAGGAGAGGGGAGATAAATGCTTTCTGAAGAAAAACTAAGTAAACAGACTTTCCAGGTTAGCTCATGAATGATATGAAGCTTTTTCCATGTTTTGCTTTACATGTTAAAAATGAAACCTCTTTAGATGAAGCATGGGAATCGTTGCAAGAGGCAGGCTTAACCCCTCTTTATATGGAAGAAGATTTTAAAGCTTTTCCTCGTATTTATATTTTGGCTGAAAATGAGCCGACAGTTAAGTCTTTACTGAACCTTTTCCCTTTCATTCAATTTGCTGAGCCTAGTGAGCTAGGAGAAATTGATTGGCAATCACAATGGGAAGCCTATGGTCTTAATTTTTATGACGGCTGCGTGCATATTGATTTACCGTATGCCTGCTCTTCTTACGGGAAGCAGCTTAAACTTATTCCGGGAGCTGGCTTTGGGGACCTTTCTCATCCTACTACCCGATTAATAGTGGATATGTTAAATGATAATGTATGGGGGAAAGAGGTCGTAGATATTGGCTGCGGCAGTGGGGTATTAGCTTTATGTTCAGTCGCTTTAGGGGCAAAACATGTGTATGCTCTGGATATTGATCCTAAGGCTTTAAAGCATTCCCGAGAAAATGCTCTGCTAAATAAGATGCAGGATAAGGTAACCATTAGCCTCCCTCAGGATTTTATAATCTCTTCTCTCTCTGCACCGCCTGTAATCTTAATGAATATGATTATGGCTGAGCAGCAGAATGCTTGGGAGGCATTAAAATGTCTCCATGGTCACCATGATATTTGCCTAGTATCAGGTATCTTATCTGAGCAAAAGCATGATTACCTTCATTTAGCCCAAGCTTGGGGGTGGAAAGTGCTTAAAGAGCAGGAGGAACAAGGGTGGGTAAGTCTACAATTTGAAATTCGCAAGCCTTAACTTTTATCTTAGGAGAATCCAGCTTTATTTCCTTTGAAGCATTCTCTAAAAAGCTCTCATTTAAATCTAGCGGCTCAATTAGCTATCATATTCCTACAGGAAGGAGAGGTGGGAGGGTTGTTATTAAATTAAAGCTTTTAACTAATAAAATTGTCTTGTTTCTTCCGGGAAAAAAGAAATTTGTTAGAGTTGTAATTGTAGGCTGTAGAGCCGGATTAAATTTTTAAAAGAGTTTAGGCTTTAAAAGCTCAAACTTTGGAGGCTAAAGCCTTTTATAGGTTTTTCTTAGTATTCTCTAAAAATTAGATACCTAGAAAAAGATCGTAATGTTTTACAAAAAAGTTGCCGACCCTATCGGAGAATGCGAAGAGCTTTCAGTAGAGGCCCCTAGGAGGGTTTTAAGTGAATAAGCTCTTTTTTTATTCGCATTTATTTTTGCCGCAGGCGCAGTTATCTGGGCCAGAAGCTTTTTCTTCCCCAGAAGAGGCGCCTTTTCCGTAATCGTTAATGTAAAATCCTTTTCCTTTGAATGCTAATCCAATTCCTCCTCCTGGGCCCCTTTGCAAGGTAGGCTTTCCACAAGATAGGCATATTTTTATGGGTTCTTCGCTAATCTTTTGAAAAGTTTCATGATTAGCATTACAACTTGTACAATGATAGGCATAGGTAGGCATAATTACTCCATGAAATAATCCGGAAGCCAACATTGCTGACTTCCGGTTAGGTTAAGACTTTTTAGCTGGTATTTTTACATCATGTCCATGCCACCCATACCACCCATACCACCCATGCCACCCATATCGCCCATACCAGGAGCCCCGGTCATAGCAGATTTAGGCTTTGGTTTATCGGTAATCATTGCAGCAGTAGTTAAAAGGAGAGAGGCTATCGAAGAGGCGTTAATCAAAGCCGTTTTAGTTACACGTACAGGATCGATTACGCCTGCTTTAATCAAATCTGTGAACTCGTCGGTTAAGCCGTTGTATCCTAAGGCTCCCTTAAATTCATAGACTTTCTCGGCAATTAAATTACCTTGCTTGCCACAATTATTGGCAATAGCCGTGGCTGGTGCATAAGCAGCTTGAAGGACTAAATTTACCCCGATCGCTTCATCGCTAGGTAACTTAAGTGACTCTAAGCTCTTGATAGCACGTAAAAGAGCCACTCCTCCTCCTGGAACAATTCCTTCTGCTACTGCTGCGCGCGTTGCATGAAGGGCATCTTCCACCCGAGCTTTTTTCTCTTTAAGTTCCGTTTCTGTAGCTGCTCCTACATTGATGACAGCCACTCCGCCTACTAATTTTGCTAAGCGTTCTTCAAGTTTTTCTTTGTCATAAGTTGAGACAGCTGGATGATTGATCTGGGCTTTAATCTGATTTTCTCTTTCTTTAATCTTTTTCAGCTCACCAGCTCCATCAATAATCACTGTTTCTTCTTTAGAAACTTTAATTGTCTTAGCGTGTCCTAAAACTTCGCTATCTACTTGATCAATGCGAAGACCTGTTTCTTCTGAAACTAACGTCGCTCCGGTAAGAATAGCCATATCTTCAAGCATAGCCTTACGACGATCTCCAAATCCTGGTGCTTTAACGGCACAAATGGGAAGTCCGGCTTTAAGTTTATTGACAACTAAAGTGGCTAAAGCTTCTCCATCTACATCATCAGCAATAATAAGAAGAGGCCTTGTTCCTTGTTCCATCACTTTTTCTAGAAAAGGCACTACATCTTTAACTGTAGATAATTTTTTATCGGTAATTAAGATAGCCGCGTTGGATAATTCTACCGTCATGTTTTCTGGGTTAGAAACAAAATAAGGAGACAGATAGCCTTTATCAAATTGCATGCCTTCGACCACATCTAATGTGGTTTCAATACCTTTGGCTTCGGCTACTGAAATAATACCATCTTTGCCAACTTTTTCCATAGCTTCGGCAATAATGGCACCTATGCTACTATCATTGTTAGCAGAAATGGTAGCAATTTGCTTGACTTCTTCGGGAGTATTAATAGGACAAGCTAGTTGATCTAAAGCTTGGCAAGTTACATTCACTGCTTGATCCATGCCTCGCTTGATTGCCATAGGGTTGGCACCAGCAGTCACATTTTTAACACCAGCACTAAAAAGAGCTTCAGCAAGCACAATGGCTGTAGTCGTTCCATCGCCAGCTATATCGGAAGTTTTAGAGGCCACTTCTTTAACAAGTTGTGCGCCCATATTTTCAAATTTGTCTTTCAAAGTAATTTCTTTAGCAACGGTTACTCCGTCTTTAGTAGATAGTGGAGAGCCAAAGCCTTTGTTGATCACCACATTGCGTCCTTTGGGACCCAAGGTTACTTTGACTGCTTTAGCTAAAGTCCGCACACCCTTAAGGATGGACTTTAAAGCTTCTTCGTTAAATTGTAATAGTTTTGGCATAAGTAGAGCTCCATAAAGTTTGAATAGAAATCACAGTTAAGCAAGAACACCAAGTATATCATCTTCAGACATGATTAGAAGCTCATCTTCTTCATCACTATTTTTGATCTCAGTCCCAGCATATGAGCTGAATAAAATGCGATCACCCACTTGTACATTAAGGGGCTCTCTTTGTCCTTCATCGTTTAATTTACCAGGACCGACAGCTACAATCACTCCTTCTTTTGGTTTTTCTTGTGCTGAGTCTGGCAGTAGGATACCACCTTTGGTAGGCTGAGGTTTGGAACGTTTAATTAAAACGCGATTACCAAGAGGTTTTATTTTTGTCATAGCACAGTGCTCCTGTTTAGAAAAATTGTTTAGGGAGATACGGATTCTAGGTTTTAGTGTAATTTTTGTCAATAGAAGGATAAAGGTTTTTAGCAGTTTGTTTATGAGAGTGCTAATCTTCTGCGTAGGAAGGAATTAAATATTTTTTTCTTTGATGGGCAAATGCTTCTCTTTCTTTTTCATGAAGGCTACGCAACTTCCAGACAATATTTTTTTCTTCTTTTATAATCTGATAAACTTTGTCTGTCCCATTAACTTTACAAAACATTGCCTTACGATCCTGTGAATTAGCTAAAGCTTCTTTAAATTCTTTTGGATAGAGGCTTTTAAGGATTCCAATAAGTAGATATTGAGTGCTTACAGGCTTATATATTAAATGGTTAGTTATAATAATGATGACACCTTTACACTCCTCATTAGCAAACCTTCCATAGAAAGGACGGTAGTAAAAAGGTTCAAAGTAAACGCCTGGAAATTTTTGGCTATTGAGGTGATGAGCAAAGATCTTAGCATCAATCCAGGGAGCTCCCAGGACTTTAAAAGGAAGGGTATAGCCTATGCCAGTATTTACTATTTGTAATTCTCCTAAGATGCCTGTCACAGGATAGTAATAAGCCGTGGTGGCTTCAGGAATATAAGGACTGGTAGGAATCCACGGAAGGCCTGTGTCTTGAAAAGTCATGTTCCTATGCCATCCTCGCATAGGAATGACTTCAAGCTGACAACCTACTTTGGATTGATCATTAAAATAGCGCGCCAGTTCACCGACTGTCATTCCATGGCAATAAGGAACATTAATGTAGCCTACTATCGAGCGCCATTTCTCTTCTAGCAAAGGACCATCAATCACCCTACCATTAATAGGATTAGGACGATCAAGAACAATGACAGGGATTTGACGTTTTGCTGCCTCCTCCATTACGTAAAATAAGGTGGTGATATAAGTATAAGAGCGTGACCCAATATCCTGAATATCGTAAAGAAGTAGGTCTAGCTGGGCGAGCATTTTATCTGTTGGGCGACGCGTGGCACCGTGCAGGCTAAAAATAGGAATACCAGCAGAGTCCTTTTCATCTTTTATAAATTCAGCGGCATGGGCAGAACCTGTGATCCCATGTTCGGGAGCAAAAAGAGCAGCAAGAATAAAATCGTATTGCTTGGCATGAGATTGGAGCAAAGAAGCAGTGGATTTCATTTGGCTGTTGACAGCAGTATGGTTAGTAATTAACCCAATTCTTTTGTTTTTAAGTAGGTGAACGTAATCTTTTGTAAATAAAAGATCTGCACCAACCTGAACTTGCGGAGTCGGAGCTGCTTGTAAATAATTAACTAAAAAATTAACAAAGATAATCAAGGAGAGAAAATAGCGCATATTTAAGCAAGGATATCTAAGGGTTTAAAAAAGGCAAGTGAAATAGAATATACAAAGTAAGCAATAAAAATCCTAAAAGTTTCTTTTCTACCTTTCCTAATGAAGGATACATGCAGGAGTATTAACTAAAATTCAGGGGCTCAAAAGCAGAACTTAATCAGAATTTATAAAGGGGATAAGAAAATCATTTTCATCTCGCTTTTGCTTTTTTTTTAAAGGTCATTTCTAAACTTATTCTTTTTTCAAAAACCCGGACGCTTAATCGTCTATTTGTGCTTAAGAATCAGCTTATTCTGCTGCCAATAAGCCTGAAGAGCTTTTTATCATTGATCTGATCATCTGAAATTTATCCCTATAATCTTTTCTAACACCACTGTTGGCCGCGTACACAAAATTTTCTTAGCCAATTAAAGATCCTGAGTAGCTTTATGCTTTTAACCTAACAGGGCAATTAGATGGATGATGTTTAATGATTGTATATATAGATCATTATTATTTGATGCTAATATCTCTTTTATAGTATGCTTCTTAATAAGTAATTATTTAATAATTTCTCTGTGTGATTTTTTAACATTAATTTGAATGAAAAAGGAAAAAAGCGATGGGAGTAAATTTCAATCCTAGCTTTAATCACCTACCTACTGAGCTACAAGTAGCTATCTTTAGTTTATTGCCAGAAAAAGATTTAGGCATGGCTGCTTTAGTTAGTAAGCCATGGAAGCAGCTAGCAGAAGACTCTTTTTTATGGAAAAAGCTATTTTTTCGTCGCTGGAGCAACCTTACCCAAATTAAAACTTCCCGCTTCGGCTGGAAAAAGATTTATAAGAAAAAGTATGTTCCTGGAAAGCTGCGCTCCTCTTTTTCTCCTGAATATTTTCATCATCAGATGCATAAGCTTCCTCTGACTGGCTCCCCAGAGATTTTAGAATTAAAGGTCAAGAAAGATCTAGCCTTTTTGAAAATGACAGCGGGGACAGCCCAGCTCTATAAACTGAACAGAAAGACAGGTAGGCTGATTTTTGATAATTTAAAGGATAAGCATGCCCATCTAATCCATTGGAAAAGCAACCATCTTCACTTGCTTACTACCGAGGGCTATCTCTACCGTTGGAAAGACAATGAGCCTAGAGCTAAGCAAGCCCTATGTTTCCTAGGAGCATTTGAGCAAGCCTATTTTGAGCAAAACTTTCTTCTTCTTCTTCTGCCTGAACGCAAAAAGATTAAGGTAATTAATATAGCAACAGCAGAGAGGCATGAGATAAAAACATCTTTTGCCTATCCCATTCTTTGCATGGACTGCCGTGATAATCAAGCCTTGATTCATTGTATAGATGGTTCACTTTACCTTCTTAAAGATTTAGGGGGATACTTTACCTCCTTACCTTCTGATCAGCTTATTTCTTTAGAAGGTAAGATTATCGAATTACCCCTTAAAGAGCTATGCCTGTTTGATGATTCTCAAGTGATGATGTTATGGAACAATGGCTCTAAAAGAGAGTATCGAGTATGGAATACAGAAAATGGATCCAAAATATATGAAGGAGAGCTTGAGCCTTTACCTTCAGATAAGTATCTCAAGAAAAAGCAAGTTAAGCTTACGGTTTGCGACTATAATCAAAGCCAATTAGTGGTCGGGTTTAGCGATGGAACAATTGCCTGTTATGAGTCTGCTAATGGAAAATTTATAAGAGAGAAACTGATGACTTTTCGTGCTATTAGATTTCTTCAGGTAGGCAAAGAGTACTGTATTACTGCGGCTAATCTAGACTTCTTCTTTGAAGTGCACCCACTTTCTTTTACCGATCTAGATGGGAAACACCTCTATGTTAAGCGGCCAGGAGAACCTAAAGAGGTAATTGCCAAATTGAGAAGCTTTTATTCTAGTAAACGCAGCTTAGCCAGTTGTGATACCGATGGCTGGCTAGAGCAATGGAATTTTGATGGAATCATCAGTCAGAAAAAGGGAAGTATTTCCCAAAGTAATGATAAGCATAAAGATACGCTTGTTTATCTTGCACCTTTCCTCTTCAGTTAGGATGTTAGAGGCCTAAGGCGTTTGATCAAAAACATTTGCAAGGCAGGAAAATTTGTTTCTTCCTCAGGAATATTCCTTATCTGTTTCGTTAGCTGCTAGGTGGCTTTAAATTGTAATTCAACTCTTAAATTTTTAAGCTTTTCCTCATATCCTCGAATAGCCGCTGGCACTTCCTTTTTTGCTGTCTTATATGAGATGCTAGCTTTTTCAGCAAGAAAAGGACAAGGAGCAAGAGATTAACGCGAGTTATCGGATAAGAAAACAATTTAAAGCTGCTTCAAATCATGCCTTAAACTGTAAGCCAACTCATTAACTTTTGTTTTTCCGCAGAAGTAAATTGAATGCAGGGCTTACAGGGTTCATAAGCATAGGCCGCTATTCCGCTGATTAGATTGACAAAAAAATCCCAAGGGCTGCGATGTCGAGGATGTTCGATTTGACAAGAGTTTTCCAATTTATTGTTAACGCTTTCAATGATGCCTCGCTTTCTTAATAAAATCCTATCTACCAGTGACATTAGCTTGTTTTTTATATTTTTTCTAAGCCTAGTAATAATTTCTAAGCCCTTGTCGTAGAGCTTGATAGGTAACTGATGTGATATATATCACTTGTCGGCAAACATTTTGCCAAAAATGTTCTTAGAAAGATCAGAGACAGGGACTTGGGTCTCCACATTTCCTGGGATTAACATATAAGCAAGGATTTCTCCTTTATCATTAATAATTAAATGTAATTTGAATCCATAAAAGTACCCTGTAGAAGTTTTTCCCCTTTTTGCTATTTTTTTAAAAACTAGGATGGGAGTGGATGCGACGGGTGTGGCATACTGCTAATAGAGTGGAATCAATGAAAGAAATGCCTGTACACTCTCCTAAACAAGCTTGTGAATAAACAAAAAGAGAAAACAAGCATGTTTTCATTAGAGTGAGGAACTTATTATAGGAAAGAACATGAGGAAAATATTTCTGCAGCGAGGGAATGACCTGTCGCAT
This sequence comes from Neochlamydia sp. S13, assembly GCF_000648235.2. Classification (NCBI taxonomy): domain Bacteria; kingdom Pseudomonadati; phylum Chlamydiota; class Chlamydiia; order Parachlamydiales; family Parachlamydiaceae; genus Neochlamydia; species Neochlamydia sp. S13. The sequence continues at coordinate 2,533,613 of NZ_AP017977.1, forward strand.
AGAGTAATCTTTAAACGTTGTGTAGTCACTTTTATGAAACATGATGGCAATAATCATCGCTTCACTTAATGATAATTTTGACCCTCTATTTCTTTTATTGCTTTTCCAATGAGTGGTTTTAAGTGGCTTTCAACCCATGTTGTGTGTCATTTAACCTCAAATTGTTTACAAAAATCATCTACACCGCAAAAAATGTGGATTAATAAGTGGATATCTTTTTTCAATCATTTTGACCTTCCATGCTTTAAGCTTTTTTAGTACAAAATATTTTTAAAACATGTGAAGGTCTTTTTTCAACTATTTCCTTATCCGATAACTCGCGTTGATTAACTTTTCTAATCTATTTACCCCCGCTTTTAAATGCGCATTTTCGGCTCTTAGCTCTGCATTCTCTGCAAATAGCTGCTCATATGAAGATTGCATACTATTCAATATATGATTAAGTAAATATAAACTCTAGAATTTGTCTTACTTATCAGAAAATAATTGATAACCCCCGTGGCCGCTTACCTCTATATCCTTAAAACCTTCTGAGTATATTATTTTGTCTTTTCAATGCTATAGATGGTAAAGATAATTAGCTTTTCAGTTACATCCTAAAGCGCTGCTTAACTTCATCTGAGATGTTCTCCAGCGGATTTCCGTTTAACTTAAGATCTAACCGTTCAGATAGCTGCTCCATCTGTGTCGGAAGGGAGGTAAGCTGGTTGTTCTCTAAGTTAAGGAATTGCAGCTGAGAAAACTGACCTATCTCTGCAGGAAGACTGGTGAGATGGTTATGATTTAAGTGCGGATTACTTGTTTAAAGATGAGATGGCTAAAAATTTTTTATTTCATTTTAGCCACTCCGATTTAAGAAGTACTTACGGCCATTCTACAATTGAAAACGCTGCCTTATTTTCTCGGCGATATCTTTCAAAGGATTTTCCGCTAATTCAAGCGTTTGCAGCTTAGACAGCCGCCCAATTTCTGCAGGCAGGCTGGTGAGCTGGTTGTGATTTAAGTAAAGCCGTTGCAGCTGAGGTAGCTGTCCGATTTCTGCGGGAAGGTTGATGAGCTGGTTTTGATTTAAGTTAAGCGCTCGCAGCTGAGACAATCGCCCGATTTCTGTAGGCAGACTGGTGAGCTGGTTTTGTTTTAATTCAAGCTTGGTAAGCTGAGACAATCGCCCGATTTCTGTAGGCAGACTGGTGAGCTGGTTTTGTTTTAATTCAAGCTTGGTAAGCTGAGACAAGTGCTCGATTTCTGCAGGAAGGCTGGTGAGCTGGTTTTGATTTAAGTTAAACGCTCGCAGCTGAGACAGCTGCCCGATTTCTGCAGGAAGGCTGGTAAGCTGGTTGTTGTTTAAGTAAAGCTCTTGCAGCTCAGACAGTTGCCCGATTTCTCTAGGAAGGCTGGTGAATTGGTTTTGATTTAAGTAAAGCCCTTGCAGCTCAGACAGCTGCTCGATTTCTGCAGGAAGGCTGATGAGCTGGTTTTGATGTAAGTAAAGCGTTTGCAGCTGAGACAGCTGCCCGATTTCTGCAGGCAGAGCGGTGAGATGGTTTTGATGTAAGTAAAGCGTTTGCAGCTGAGACAGCTGCCTGATTTCTGCAGGAAGGTTGGTGAGCTGGTTTTGATTTGAGTAAAGCTCTTGCAGCTGAGACAATTGACCTATTTCTGCAGGAAGGCTGGTGAGCTGGTTTTGGCTTAAATCAAGCGTTTGCAGCTGAGACAATTGGCCGATTTCTGCTGGCAGAGCGGTGAGATGGTTTTGGCTTAATTGAAGCCATTGTAGCTGAGACAGTTGACCGATTTCTGCAGGCAGAGCGGTGAGATGGTTTTGGCTTAATTGAAGCCATTGTAGCTGAGACAGTTGCCAAATTTCTGCAGGCAGAGCGGTGAGATGGTTTTGATTTAAGTTAAGCTCTTGCAGCTGAGATAACTGGCCTATTTCTGGGGGTAAGTAAGTCAAGCCTGCTTTAGATAAATTTAAAACCAGGATGTTTTTGCAATTTTCTTCAATCCAATTTCTAAGAAGCTCTCCTTTTTTTCCTAGAGGCAAGTGCTTAATTTCTTCTCGGCTCAAGTATTCTTCCCCACCAGGAAGTTTTTTCCAAAGTAAAAGGCGATTAATATTTAAGAGATAAGAAGAGTAATTAGCCAGCGTTAAGCCTATTTTTTCTTCTGTTTTCCCTTTAAATTCTAAAGGAGAAATAGATTTAGCTAAGGTAAAAACTTGTTTAAAAACTTGATAAACTTTTTCAGTAGAGGTAAGTCCAGGATTGAGTTGATAAACTTTAGCTAACATAAGAGTTCGCTGGCTATTGGCATTCCCCCTGCGGAAATGAAGCTGGGCTATTTTCTTATAAAGGGAAGGCATCACTTCAGAAGCCAGCAGATAATGCCATCTTTTACAGACGCTAAATAAGGAAGGAACTGCGCAAGCCTCTAAGATAGGAAGCAGCAATTCATTAGGCAAGCTTTCAATAGATGTCGAGGAGAGAGGATGCATTTTATTTCCTTGGGTAGTGATAACTTTTCAGCATTTTTATTTTTTAAAGGCAATATAAATAAATTAAAAAAGCAAGTCAAACGAATTCGTATGAAAACGCTACCTTATTTTTTCTGCAATATCTTTCAAAGGATTTTCCGCTAATTCAAGCGTTTGCAGCTTAGACAGCTGCCCGATTTCTACAGGCAGGCTGGTGAGCTGGTTTTGATTTAAGTAAAGCCGTGTCAGCTGAGACAACTGCCCGATTTCTGCAGGCAAGCTGGTGAGCTGGTTGTTGTTTAAGTAAAGCGCTCGCAGCTGAGACAATCGCTCGATTTCTGTAGGCAGACTGGTGAGCTGGTTGTTGTTTAAGTAAAGGAGTTGCAGCTGAGGTAGCTGTCCTATTTCTTGAGGAAGAGAAGTAAGTTGGTTATTTTCTAAGCTAAGCGTTTGCAGCTGAGGTAGCTGCCCTATCTCTGCAGGAAGGCTGGTGAGCTGGTTTTGATTTAAGTTAAGCGCTCGCAGCTGAGACAGCTGCCCGATTTCTGCAGGAAGGCTGGTAAGCTGGTTGTTGTTTAAGTAAAGCTCTTGCAGCTCAGACAGTTGCTCGATTTCTCCAGGAAGGCTGGAGAGCTGGTTTTGATTTAAGTTAAGCCATTGTAGCTCAGACAGCTGCCCAATTTCTGCAGGCAGATTGGTGAGCTGGTTTTGGCTTAAATCAAACGTTTGCAGCTGAGACAATTGCCTGATTTCTGTAGGCAGAGCGGTGAGCTGGTTTTGATTTAAGTAAAGCACTTGCAGCTGAGACAATTGCCCGATTTCTGCAGGCAGAGCGGTGAGCTGGTTTTGACTTAAGTAAAGCAGTTGCAGCTGAGACAATTGCCCGATTTCTGCAGGCAGAGCGGTGAGCTGGTTTTGGCTTAAACCAATCCTTTGCAGCTGAGACAATTGCCGGATTTCTGTAGGCAGAGTGGTGAGCTGGTTTTCTATTAAGTTAAGCTTTTGCAGCTGAGACAATTGGCCTATTTCTGTGGGTAAATAAGTCAAGCCTGCTTTAGATAAATCCAAAGCCGTGATGTTTTTACAATTTTCTTCAATCCAATCTTTAAGAAGCTCTCCTTTTTTTCCTAGAGGCAAGTGCTTAATTTCTTCTCGGTTCAAGTATTCTTCCCCACCAGGAAGTTTTTTCCAAAGTAAAAGGCGATTAATATTTAAGAGATAAGAAGAGTAATTAGCCAGAGTTAAGCCTCTTTTTTCTTCTGTTTTCTCTTTAAATTCCAAAGGAGAAATAGATTTAGCTAAGGTAAAAACTTGTTTAAAAACTTGATAAGCTTTTTCAGTAGAGGTAAGTATAGGATTGAGTTGATAAACTTTAGCTAACATAAGAGTTTGCTGGGTAGTGGCATTTCCCCGGGGGAAATGAAGCTGGGCTATTTGTTTATAAAGAGAAGGCATCACTTCAGAAGCCAGCAGATGATGCCATCTTTTACAGACGCTAAATAAGGAAGAAACTGCGCAAGCCTCTAAGATAGGGAGCAGCAACTCATTAGGCAAGCTTTCAATAGAGGCCGAAGAGAGAGGATGCATTTTATTTCCTGGGGTAGTGATAACTTTTATCATTTTAATTTTTAAAGGCAATATAAAAAAATTAAAAAAGCAAGTCAAACGAATTCGTATCCTTATCACCAGGAGGGCATCAGCTAACTTGTTAGAGCGCAAGCTACTGTGCCTTGTAGGCGATAGCTAGATATAGAAGGTTTTTGCTCAGCTTTGGGCCCACCAAACGTAGCATGTTTTTGAGTTGCTATAATTTGAAGTTCAATCATCTGTATATATTTAAATTTTTTTTGCAAACTTATCTAATTTACGCTTAGCATCGCTTGGACATGAGAACTCTTGCTGCATGAGCTTAATAAAGGCTTTGGCTTCTTTTTCACTGCCCTTAAGGTAATGCTTGGCTAAGTAGGGTATTCTCTTTGATAGTTCACTTGGCTGAAAATGACTACCTATCTTTGTTCAAAGCCTGCATGGCAAGAGGTACTCTCAAAAGCTCGATAGCTTTCTACTATCTCTACAGTTTTGTCGTAAGGCACTTCAAATATGAGTTCTTTTACCTCTTTGATTTGCATGGGCACACGCGTGACAAATAAGCTTTGTTCTCTTTTAAAGATTTGTAAGGGAGCTGGCTATGGAGGAACGTAAATGACTATGTGTGTAAATGGACAAAACGAAAATATCGCAAATACAATAGACACAAGATCAAAGCATGTCACTATATAGCACAGATTGCAAAGTCTTCTCCCAATTTATTCGTTCATTGGAAGCTTGGTTATATACCAACAGTTTAGATAATGAGAGCCGGATGAGCCGAGAGGCTTCCGTCCGGCTTTAAGAGGGGATGGGAGTGAAATCCGCCTGCTCTACTCACTTATCTCACCAATTGTTTATCAAGCTTTACGGCAGGGGCTTAGAAATTATTAATAGGCTTAGAAAGAATATGAAAAACAAGCTAATGTCACTGGCAGATAAGATTTTATTAAAAAAGCGAGGTGATTGAAAGCGTTAACAATAAATTGAAAACCTCTTGTCAAATCGAACATCCTCGACATCGCAGCGCTTGAAATTTTTTTGTCAATCTAATCAGCGAAATAGTGGCCTATGCTTACGAGCCCTGTAAGCCCTGCATGCAATTTACTCGCATGGAAAAGCAAAAGTTAATGAGTTGGCTTACAGTTTAGGTATAATTTGAAGCAACCTTAGAGTGTTTTCTTATCCGATAACTCGCGTAGATTAATAAAAAATAGAAAGAAAAAGAGGCTATTATCCATATAATTGAGGCAAAAGGCTTACTTGTAACTTTTAAAGAATAGAGTTGTCTCTAGAAACGAAGTTTCAAACAGCCCAACCGTAAAGGAGCGAAGCTTTCTATCTGCCATTAAATTTCATTGGGGGCAGAGAATAATAAACGCTAAAAAATTAGGGGCAAACCATGACTTTAACTATTTACAATAAGCAAGGGCTGCTTCAATGTCTTTAAACATAAGGTCTTTTCCAATGGCTTCTGCTATTCCTGAGTTAATAAATAAATCATAGTTTTTATCATCGACATCAGCGAGCATAAATATTATGCCTTTCTTTTTACACTTCAATCCAAATTGCTTAATAGCTCGTAATCCAGTCGCGTCAATTAAGGGAGTTTTATGAAGACGTAGAATAAAAACTCGGGGGTGATAGTTTAATTGAAAAAGAACCTCATCGAGTAGATCAGCCACGCTATAGAAAAATGGCCCTCTAATCTCGAAAACTGTCACATCAGAGGGGATATCTTTTCGAAAAAGAAGTTCAGCATCAGAAGGTTCTGCTATTTCATTTTTATTCTCCTTCACTAAATTTTGACAAATTTCTACGGTAGTTTTGTCAGTCATTCGTTTCAGAAATAGCAGAGCTGCCAAAATAATACCGACTTGTACAGCAACCGTAAGATCTATCAAAACGGTTAGTAAAAATGTGATGAGTAAAATAATTGCGTCACTCTGATGTCCTTTTAAAATTTCTATAACATGCGGCAGCTCGCTCATATTCCAAGCAACAAATGTTAGGACACCCGCCAGAGCCGCTAAGGGAATTTTCCCTGCTAGAGGAGCCAAAAAAAGCATAAGCAGAAGAAGGGTAATGGCATGAATCATACCTGCTACAGGCGTTTTGGCCCCCATTCTTATGTTAGCTGAGGTACGGGCAATGGCTCCTGTTGCTGGAATGCCTCCAAAGATTACTGATCCTATATTTGCTAATCCTTGAGCCACTAGCTCTCCATTTGATCTATGTTTGGTTCCTATCATTCCGTCGGCCACAACAGCGGATAATAAAGACTCTATGGCTCCTAATAAAGCTATTGTAATGGCGTCAGGGAGTACCGCTTTAAAAAGATCATAGGAAAAGTGAGGAAGGGCTGGGCTGGGAAGAGTTCTAGGGATTTCTCCAAATTTGGATTCAATAGTTTCAATAGGAAGATCAAAAAAATAGGCAGCAGTCGTAGCTAGAGTGATTGCAATGATTGCACCTGGCCATCTAGGATGATAATGCCTTAATACAAATATTAAGGTAAGCGTCGAAAAGGCAATTAAAAATGCCCATAGGTTCCATGTAGGTGCGATTTCATAATAAAATTTATACTTTTCAAGGAACTCAGAGGGAACTCTATCTGCCTCTAGTCCAAAAAAATCTTTAATTTGCGAAGAAAAAATAATCAGTGCGATGCCGGTGGTAAACCCTGTGATTACAGGGTAGGGAATAAATTTAAGAAGTACACCAAAGCGTGCCAACCCCATCAATACGATCAGGATACCCGCTATGAGGGTGGCCAAAGCTAAGCCTTCATATCCGTGCTTTTGTATGGCTGCATCTACGATGATAACAAAAGCTCCTGTTGGGCCCCCAATTTGCACACGGCTACCACCCAGCAAAGAAATGAGAAAACCCGCGATAATTGCTGTAAATAATCCCCTTTCCGGTGACACCCCTGAAGCAATGGCGAAAGCCAGAGCCAATGGAAGCGCAATAACACCTACGCTGATTCCTGCAAAAAGATCATTTAAAAAGTATTCTTTTGAATAACCTTCACGAAAACATACAATGCTTTTGGGAATAAAATCCGTATATTTAGATTGCATAACTTGTCCTACATAATTAAATAAGCCAGTATCCCAGCACAATAGCTTGCAAGGATGGAGAGATAATTTTTTGGCTAAAAGAAAAAGTCTCTTTTTCCATGCTCCCTTTATATTTGCACCTGCTGCGAAATCAATCGTTTAAGTTTAACGACTTTAGCTCAACATACTAGCTTATTAACTGCTAGTAGGTTACATTACTAGGAAATGGTAAAACGGCATATTTCCAAAGTAAAATTATAAGCGGCTGTTTCATCCTTTTCTATCTAGCATAACTTAAAATGTAAGCTCATTCATGCTAAAAATAAGGCTTTGCTCTTAAGTTTATAAATTAACTAAATATTTAGTTTAATTTACCATTCATGCTAGGCGGCGTAAATTTTTCAGCTAAATCATCTTTTCTCTATTTTTTAAGCAGTTTTTCTTAGTCGTCAGGATCTCTTTCTCCCAAGTTTATCGATTGCATTAAGTCCGTGTTAAACTCACTTCAACGGTTGAAAATTAAGGAAAAATAAAAAGTAAGTTGTTAACTCTTCCATATTTTTTAAGAACAAAGCTTTAATATTGGCGCCTTTGCTGAGCATTGCCTAGCTTGAGCTCGGTTCGATATTTGGCTATTGTACGTCTAGCGCAGTCCATTCCTTTTTCCGTTAATAGCTTAGATAAATTGGCATCGGACAAAGGATGTTTTTTATCTTCTTGGCTAATTATTTCCTTCAGTAAGCTTTTTATGGTATTGGAAGAAATGTCTTCTCCTTTTTGTGACTGTAAAGCGTTTGTAAAAAAGGAGCGCAAAGGAAGGATCCCGCGGGGAGTATCGATATATTTATTAGCAACTGCGCGGGCAATAGTAGATTCATGCAAGTTCAATTGTTCGGCTATTGATTTCATTGTTAAAGGCATAAGCTTGCCGCAATCATCCAAGAAAAATTCCTTTTGCTGGTTGGTAAGTAGTTCTAAGATTTTTAAAAGAGTGTCATTACGCTGATGCACATTCTTAAAGAGCCATTTAGCCGAGGATAACTTAATACGAATAAACTCTTTGGTATCTGAAGAAAGAGATTCATCCTCTAACATCTGCAAATAACGTCTATTAATCCGCATGGAGGGTAGAAAATCATTGTTTATGCGTACAGCTAAGTTATCATTGCTTATTTCAATAGTAGCATCCGGAGTAATATATTGGACAAAATGTTTGAAATGTCCTGTTCCAGGATGCAGATCCAAGCGAGAAATATCTTTTTGCAGAGCCTTTGAGATTTCTTCCGAGGAGCAAGCAAGCTTTTTATTAATAGAAGGAATGCGATTATGAATAAGGTCTTCATAATGTTCTTCAAGAATTTTGTAAGCGAGAGTATGGTGCTTTTGGCGACATCGTAATTGAATAAGTAAAGATTCTTGCATATTGGCGGCTCCAACCCCATAGGGCTCGAAAGCTTGTATTGTTTTTAAAAGACTTTTAATTTTTCCTATAGGAAAATTATAAAGCCCAGCAATTTCTTGAAGGGGAGTTTGCAAAAATCCATTCTCATCAAAGTTACCAATGATTGCTTCAGCTATTGCTCTATCTTCTTCATGATCAAAAGATTCTTTTGCCTGTTGCATTAAATATTCAAAAAGAGAACTTTCAGCGTAAATAGAGCTTTCCTGAAATGTCTTAAGCTTTTCTTCTTCTTGTGTGCGATGGCTGGAAGGAGGAAGATCGTATAGATAGTCCCGAAACTCTTCATCGAGTTTTTTCATAATCTCAAAATCATTTTCATTAAAAGATAATTCTTTTTCAGGTTGTTGTTCGCCTTCCTCAGGAATTTCTGCATTCTCTTCTTCTAACTTCTTTAAATTAGAATTCTCCTCTTCTCCTTCAATAAAATCGAGCAAAGGGTTTTGTTGAACTTCTTGCTCCACGGTTGCTGAAAGCTCTAGCACAGGCATTTGTAGCAAATGAATAGCCTGTTGCATTTGTGGCGACATCATCAGGCGCTGCGTTTGCTTAAGGCTTGTGGCTTGGCGAGCTAATAGGTTTAAAGAAATTGGATCACTCATACCTCACTATTTAAAAGATTTTTATAGAATTGACAAGAATTTTTTTAGTTTAGCCTTAGATGTCTGATGAATGTCACTTTGAGCTTTAGTAGGTTGCAAGACAGCTTAAAAAAAATAAGGCCAAGCCTGCAATTAATTCAGGGCTTAAACTATTTTTATTCCTCTTGTTTTTGCTAATAGCCGATAAATCTTAACTTATAGCATTTCTTTAATGGTGAGCTTTAATCTATGTAAATGAATATTTACTAAAACGTGGATTAAAAATATTTAAGCTGTTCATAATAAACGCCTTAAATTAAGAAAGTGAAAGAGGGATAAGGGAGAAAGCTAAAGAAGTAAACGGCAATTTCTTGGGATAAACTAGAGGTTTATAGTATAGTTTATCCAAATTTAATGGGATGTGGATATGTCAGATAATCCTTCTAAAGTTCGCGTGGCTCCTAACTCTAAAGAATCTGAAATGATGGTTCTAGGATGCATGCTTACCAGTGTCAACGGCCTTAACATTGCGGCGGATGGCCTAGATGAGGCCGATTTTTATTACACCGAGCATAAAATCATTTTTGAGGTTTTAAAGACTTCTTATAAAAATGATAAGCCTGCTGACGTGCATCTTGTCTGTGAAGAGTTAAAGCGCTTAAGTAAGCTAAAAGCGGCAGGTGGAGCTGCTTATATAACAACTTTAGCTCAATATGCTGGTACTTCCGCTTATATTGAAGAATACACCGACATTGTTCGCAACAAAGCTATTTTAAGACGCATGATTAATACGTCTCAAGTGGTTGAAAAAAAAGCCCTGGAAGAGCCACAAGATGTGCTGGGTGCTCTAGATGAAGCCCAGCAACTTTTTTATCAAATAAGCCAAACTGCCAATCAAACGACAGGTAAGCTGATTAGCCAAATTTTATCCGGCGTTAAGGCTGAAACGGCTACTCCTTTTTTGAAAGCTTTAGAAGAGCGGCAGGTTCGTTATCAAGAACGTGGGCCGGAAGAAAGTGGTATTACTGGTCTTCCTACTTTCTATACCGACTTGGATAAGTTAATTAATGGACTCAATAATTCTAATTTGATGATCCTTGCTGCTCGCCCCGCTATGGGTAAAACGGCCTTAGCTATCAATATCGCCGAAAATGTCTGCTTTAAGAGCAATATGCCAGTAGGTGTTTTTTCCTTAGAGATGAGTGCAGAGCAACTCGTGCATCGAATTATTTGCTCTCAGTCAGAAGTAGAGTCCGATAAAATTAAAACAGGCTCTTTAAATGGTATTGAATACCAAAGGATTGTTTCAGCTGTCAATATGATGCAAAATCATGTGATGGTCATTGATGATCAGCCTGGACTTAAAATTACAGATTTAAGAGCACGTGCCCGACGTATGAAAGAAACTTACGGCATAGGGTTTTTAGTGATAGACTACTTGCAATTGATTACAGGCTCCGGCTCTTTTCGAGGACAGGAAAATCGTCAGAATGAAATCTCAGAAATTTCACGTTTACTAAAAAATTTGGCAAGGGAGCTTAATATTCCTGTCCTATGTCTATCCCAGCTGTCAAGAAAAGTAGAAGAGCGTCAAGGACATCGTCCGATGATGAGTGATTTGCGTGAAAGTGGTAGTATTGAGCAAGACTCGGATATTATTTTATTCTTATTGAGGCGAGAATATTATGATCCTATGGATAAACCTGGCATGGCTGAATTGATAGTAGCTAAAAACCGCCATGGCGGGGTAGGAAGTATTAACTTTACCTATCGTAAAGAAATCGTGCAGTTTGCTAATTATATTCCTGTTAAATACGACCCCAATGCCTCTGCAGAAAAAGAGATGGCCTCCGAATTTGGTAATTTTAATTAAAGCGTTCTTCGGCCTTTCTAGCTCTTTTCCTATCCTTAGCAAAGAAGATAACTAGTTGAGTTTAAACCTATCACGGTCTATCGGTACTTTATGCTTTTTATGAATTTTTTGGATGTTTATAGCAAGAATTAAAGAAGGCTGAAGAGTTGTTGGATAAGAGTAAAAGAAGCTTGATGGGTGCTTTAATGAATTTAAAGAAATTTGCTAGGAAAGACAAAAAGTTTTAACCCTTCTTCTCTTCAAGATATGACTTTACTTTTTAATCCCAAATAGAGTATTATTCCCAAAATTAGTCTTTAAGCGTTTAAATTTAAAATATATAACTGTTGTTTGGGAGAAACTATGTCATCTGTAAAAAAGAAGCGCAGATACAAAATTGCAAAGCATAAGCGCAAGAAGCGTAGTAGACGTGATCGTCACAAAACCTAACCGGCTAAAAAAGCTGGCAGAGTTTTAAAGAGAACCCCTGCGTTCTCTTTTGCTTCTCAACTACTTCTTTTAATCTTTGAGTTTTATGTGGAAATATCCAACCAAGTATGATGTTATTATCATGGGAGCTGGCCATGCAGGCTGCGAAGCTGCTTTAGCTTCTGCTCGCCTAGGTGCAAGAACACTTTTATTAACAATGAATTTGGATACGATTGGAAAAATGAGCTGCAATCCTGCTGTAGGGGGAGTGGCTAAAGGCCATATTGTCCGGGAAATCGATGCCCTAGGCGGAGAAATGGGCAAAGCTATCGATTGCACAGGAATTCAATTTCGGATGTTGAATGCTACTAAAGGTCCTGCGGTATGGGCTCCTAGAGCACAAGCCGATAAAGCTGCTTATCAGCTGGAGATGAAGCATCGCTTGGAGAAAACGCCTGGCTTAGAAATTAAACAAGGGACCATTGAAGAATTAATTGTTGAACAAGATCGCATCCAAGGGGTGATTACCAAGGAAGGTATTCTCTACTATTGCTCAGCTTTAGTGATTTCTTCCGGAACTTTTATGCGAGGCTTGCTGCATATTGGAGAGACCAATTATGCCGGTGGCCGTGCTGGTGACCAGCCTGCTGTTGGCTTATCAGCTAGCTTGATAAAGCTAGGCTTAAAGTTAGGACGTCTAAAAACAGGTACTCCGCCACGGGTGAACCAGCGATCGATCGATTATAGCCACACTGAAGAGCAGCCTGGCGATCCGAATGTCAAGTTTTCTTTCGATGATGAGCCAATCAATCGCTTGCCTCAAATATCTTGCTATATCACTTATACTACAGAAGAAACTAAAAAAATTATTTTAGAAAATATTCATCGCTCTCCTATGTATTCAGGTAAAATCACCGGAGTGGGCCCGCGCTATTGTCCCTCGATTGAAGATAAAATCGTGCGATTTGCTGATAAAGAGCGCCATCAAATTTTTCTGGAGCCTGAAGGCTTAAAAACAGAAGAGGTGTATGTGAATGGGGTCTCTTCTTCTCTCCCTTTTGATGTACAAATGGCTTTCATTAAAAGTATTCCTGCTTTAAGAAATGCTGAAATCATGCGTCCTGCTTATGCTATCGAATATGATTATGTAGTAAGCGGGCAAATTGATAGCTCTTTGCAATGTAAGACGATAGAAGGACTTTTTCTAGCGGGGCAGATCAATGGAACCTCAGGGTACGAAGAAGCTGCTGGACAAGGATTAATGGCAGGAATCAATGCAGCTCATCATGTACAAGCTAAGCCCCCGTTAATCTTGAAAAGATCGGAAGCCTACATTGGTGTAATGATCGATGATCTGGTCACTAAGGGTTTAGATGAGCCTTATCGCATGTTCACTAGCCGAGCCGAGCATCGCCTTTTGCTCAGGCAAGATAATGCCGATCTTAGATTGCGTCATTATGGTTATGAAATTGGCTTGATAGAAGAAAAACGCTATGCTTCTCTTAAATATAAAGAAAAAATGATTCAAGAAGGTGTGAATCGACTTGACAAAGTTTTCGTTCAGCTCAAAGGAAAAGGGTATAGCTTAGCGCAGCTTCTTTGCCGCCCAGAAAATAATTATGCAAGTTTGTTAAATGATTATCCTGCTGAAATGCAGGATTACGGCATGGAAATTAACTTTCAGATCGAGCTTGCTTTAAAATATGCAGGGTATATTCAACGTCAGCATAGCGAAGTAGCTAAATTGGCTCATCTTGAGCATATTCTCATTCCTAAAGATTTCAATTTTGCCTCTATTACAGGCTTAAGAAATGAAGCCTTACAAAAACTAGCAGATGCCCATCCCTTAAATTTAGGACAGGCCTCACGCCTTTCAGGAGTTTCGCCAGCAGATATTTCTGTTCTAATGATTGCCTTAGTGCGGTTTAATGCTAATAAAAATTCTGAGCTAGTCAATCAAGAGGCTCTTTCTTCTTTTCCTAGCAGTGAAGGAAGTGAGTAAGGCCCCCTTTCGTCCCCCTCTTAATGTTTTGCTTTTAAGTCAATCTACCATTCTCGAGCAGCTGCAGCTGGAAGAAGCTCTTTTGCGCGTTGATCAACGTAATTGGTGTTTAATCAACCCAAACCCTCCAGAAGCCATCGTCATGGGGATATCTTCTTCTCCTGAAAAAGTCATTGATCTAAATAGACTTCAAAAACAGCCTGTGCCACTGATTCGCCGATTTAGCGGGGGAGGGACCGTTTTCATTGATGCGGATTCTATCATAAAAACTTTTATTTTTAATCAGGCAGATCTAGGCATTCCCTGCTATCCTCATGCTGTTTTCCAGTGGAGCGAGATTTTTTATCGTTTGGTCTTTCAGGAGATAGAATTGCGTTTATGTGAGAATGATTATGTGATTAAAGGGAGAAAATGTGGAGGAAATGCTCAATATATGACGAAAAATCGTTGGCTACATCATACTTCATTTTTATGGGACTACCAGGCAGAAAACATGGCTTACCTAAAAATGCCCCCTAAAATGCCTGGTTATCGTGAACGACGCTCTCATGATAATTTCCTATGCAAGTTAGGTGAGTATTTGCCAAGCAAGCAAGAAGTGGTGAATAGATTTTTAAAAACCTTAAAGGTTTATTTTAAAGTTGAAATTTCCTCTCTCTCTGAAGCCTACAAAGTCACCCAAATTCCTCATCGAAGAACTTCTCAAAGAATCGATCTATTCTAAATAAGAGCAATGGGGTTATCTTTTTTAAGGTTAAATGGAGAAATGAGCTTGACTCAACGGGCTAGCTTAAATAAAGGAGCTTAAAAAAAAGAGCTCAGCGAGGGTAAAAAGGGCCGCTGTAAGGGGCTTGGAAAACTGCGTAATCAACACAGTCTGTATAGGTGGGTTCGCTCCCTAGCGATCGATGCCTCGAATAGCACGTATTCTGGCAACGGATGGCTAGCGTCGTGAGCCCCCAAAAAAATAATTATCGTTGATTGGCTTTATATTCCCAAGGAGTCCCAAACAGCAGCTAGAATATCCTGCTTTCATGATCTCATGATAACGTAAACGCTTATTAATATTCTAGATGTAAAGCTCTAAAATCGAAAAAGAAAGGGCTTTTTGTCGCCTATCTCTTGATAATTAGTTCTTAGAATTTATTGGCCTGATTTTTTTTTTAAGTGTTTCTTTAAGATCAATATAACTCTGGATCAGCAGGGGTGAGGCCTTGGTAATTTATACATTTAAATAAAGCAGCTTCTTTAACTTTCTGATGGCCAAGGGAAAAAAGAATTTTTTTCTCTTTAAATTCAACTGTCTGAAAATATTTTGCAAGTAAGTGGCAGTAGTGCTGGATCTGAAGATCATCCAGCTGATCAAGATGGGGATGATTCTCAGTTACAATAAAATAGCCTGTTTTTCCTAGCTGCTCTTCTTTCATGCTAGGCCAAAAGGAAAATTGATTTTTTCTTGCTCCCTGTAAATTTAAAAAGTAAGCTCTTTGCTGAGCTGGATTATAAAAGCTTAAGAGGCTACTCATCTGGTATTTATCGCTAAATAAAAATTCCTGGGCAGGATCTACCCTTAGAGTAGCCAGTTCCTGGCGCAATGTGCTCCATCCTAGGTTGTGCTTAAAGGGATTAATTTTATAAGGAGTATTAAAAGGGAGGGACAACTGCAGAGAGGGGAGTAGAAAAGCTAATAGACATAATAAAATGGAGAGAACGAGCCCTCCCTTTAGCCAAAAAAGCATTTTCTGCGCTCGTTCACAGCAAAACCAACAGAGGCATACAATTCCTGAAGGAAAGGCAAAATCTCCCCAATTGCCTTGCAATTTTTTAAAAATAGAGAGCGTTAAAAATAGGCTAAGCAAAGAAAAACAAAGGAGACCGCAAAAGCATAAAGCAGAAGGAAGAGTATTCCGCTCTTTATATAACCTGTAAAAGCTAAGGATTAAAAGTATAAAAACAATAGGAGAGAGCAAGGCTGATTGAGCTCCTAGAAACTCCCAAAAATTGCCATTAAAAAAGGTAGATTTTGCCTGCAAAGGAACTTGGGGGACATACAGGGTAGAAAAAACATGACGAAAAGTTACCCAATCATGCTGGGCATTCCAAACGAGTGAAGGAAAAAGCCCTAAAAGAGAAATAGCTAAGCCTATCAAAAAATGGCGATGAATGAGTAGAGGATACAGAGGGAAAAAGCAAAGAATCCCTAGCCATAGAATATAGATAGGCCATTTAAAAAGAGCTCCTAATCCTACGATTAGGCCTAAAAGCCAGTAAGAAGGCCTCTGACCTCTATTTAAAGAATAGGCGATCACTAGGCACGCTAAGATCCAAAAGAGCATCATCCCCCCATCTGTAATAGCGAAAAAGCTCCCCGCTATGCCTAGAGGGGTTAAAGCCATAACGAGCCCTGCCCAAAAGCATGTCCTAGGCTTTAATCTACAAGCTCGTGCTAGGGAGTAAATCAAAAGAGGATAGAGGGCTGCTAAAACCACAGACATACAGCGTACCCCTAGCTCTGTATTTCCTAACAAATGAGTGCCCAGCCAGATTTGCCAAGCAATGCCGGGCGGCTTACTATAATAGCCCCAGCTAAGATCTTGGCTCCATGTCCAATATTGAGCCTCGTCTGGTCCCAAGCCAATAGGGCTATAGAGAATGGTTAAAATCATGATGGCAGCTTTTCCAAGGACAAGAAATAGGAGTAGGGGAAAGTTTTTTGAAGAATTTAGGAAGCCTTGCATGGTAGTGCGCTCAATTTTTTTATCTCGATCATACAATAGCTTGTAAGAATTGAGAAGAAAAAATTAAATAAGCCTCTACCGGAGCCTAAAAAGCAGTGCAAGGAGCTTAAAAAAACTTTAAGCGCCCATTCCTACAGCTAGTAACTGCTCTCGATAAGTTTGCTTTTGCTTAAAGAGATGAATGTGCTGCTTAGTAGCTTCGATAATGCCATGATCAGCCTTAGTCAGATGTTCGTAAAGCTTTTGCTTGCGAAAGGTAAGCATGCGATTAATTTGGTCAATATTAAGAAGAGTGATTTTATTATGTCGAGCAATGGAAGGATCTATATTTCGAGGCACCCCTAAATCTATAAGAAGTTTAGCTGGAATTTCCTTAATAGGTAAGTGGGAGTAACTAATCAATGCCTGAGGAGCTTTCGTGCCACAGATAATCCAATCAAATTGATGCCATTGGGCAAGAGATTGCCACTCTAAAAGGTTAAGTTGGTAGGTTTTTGCAAGATCGATAGCATGCTTTTTTGTTCGATTACAAATCGTAATGTCGGTAAAATTTTTACTCATCAGAAAGCGAAGAATTTTTTGATTGATAGCCGAGGCCCCCACCAAAAGGATTTTAGCCTGAGAAAGATTTTTAAAAAAATGGCTGCCTGTGTTAAAGATCGCATGTTCAATATCAGGAAGAGCGCGAGTTAAAAGGTGTTGCGAGCGGATTTTTTTAGCTATCTTTAAAGACTTTTGAAAAAGATAATGCATGTCTTCGGGAAGCTGAGAAAATTGGCAAGAGATCTTGTAAGCATGCTTAACTTGGCTTTGAATCTCTGTTTCGGCGACGATAGCACTATCAAGCCCTGCCGTCACGCGCGAAAGATGATAGAAGCAATCATGTCCAAAATAAGAGTAGAGCTTTTGATCAAATTGCATGTCGACTTCATTTCTAAAAATATTAAGAAGATAGGTATGAGTATCAGCTAAATCATCTGAGCAAAAATAAATCTCTGTGCGGTTACAAGTAGAGAGAAGAATAAAGTGGTGATGGCCATGCATAGACGTTCCTGCTCCCAAGCGTTTTTGGCAAGCCTTAGCCAATAATTCTCGAAGTTTCAAATCAGCAAGCTTATAATTGATTCCCAGTACTCCAATTCGCATGGCATTCCTTAATAGATATAAATTACGCCCTTATAAATAATTTTAAAATTATGGTCAAAGCTGGAGGATCAATTGACGCAGAGCTTCAATTCCAAGCCATTGAGAATTAGTGTTGGAGGCATAAGAAAAATCTTCAGGCAATCGTCGACCCTCTCCTCGTGTTAATAGCTTCTCTTTCAGTAATTCATCGTGATGGTAGAGTTCTGGAATGATCAGATAATGATCGGTAAATTCCAAGGTATGACGAGCATCTTCTAAGCCTATCATAAGTTCATGCAGCTTTTCACCTTCTCGAATGCCGGTATATTTGTGAGGGATTGCAGGTGCAAATGCCTGAGCTAAATCTACGATTTTCATGCTAGGAATTTTAGGCACAAAAATTTCTCCCCCTTGGGAACGTAAAAAAGATTGAAGCACGAAATCGACAGATTGCTCAAGGGTGATCCAAAAACGTGTCATTCTTTTATCTGTGATAGGCAATGCCTGGGCACCCTCTGCTAGTAGTTTCTTCCAGAAAGGAATAACGCTTCCTCGACTACCAAGCACATTTCCATAGCGTACTACAGCAAAGGTAGGGTGACTACGGGCGCCTACATAGGAATTTCCTGCCACAAACAGCTTATCTGCACATAGCTTAGTCGCCCCGTAAAGGTTAATAGGATTGGCAGCTTTATCGGTTGAAAGCGCCATAACTTTTTCAACGCCACTATCGATAGCAGCATCAATTACATTCATGGCACCTATAATATTTGTTTTAATGAACTCCGTAGGATTATATTCAGCAGCAGGCACTTGCTTTAAAGCAGCTGCATGCACAATATAATTAACTTCACTAAAAGCGCGTTTAAGGCGTGATTTATCGCGTACATCTCCTAGGAAATAGCGGATTTTAGGATGAGAAAAAATAGGAGCTGATTGACGCATCTCCCACTGCTTCCATTCATCTCGACTGAAGATAATCACTTTACGACATTGATCTTCTATGAGTAGGCGCTTAGCTAGTGTTTGTCCAAAGCTGCCGGTGCCCCCAGTAATCAATAACGTTTTATCTTTAAAAAAATTTGTTGTATGCATTTGTGTAGGTGCTCCTGTTCAAAAACCTGGATTTAGAATTCGTTTTTATATATTCTGTTTCCATAAATCATTCAAATTCCTTTTAACATAGTGTTTAACTCATGGCAAAGCAATATGACGAAAGTAGCGTAAAAACTTTAGACGCCTTATCCCATATTCGATTAAGATCGGGGATGTATATAGGGCGTTTAGGCGATGGCTCCCATCCAGATGATGGTATCTATATCATGCTTAAAGAAATTATCGACAATAGTGTTGACGAATTTATTATGAAGCATGGGAATAAAATTGTCATTGAATTAGACGAAGAAAAAGGAATGATTGCCGTAAGAGACTATGGGCGAGGGATCCCTCTTGGTAAAGTGATTGAATGCGTGAGCCAAATCAATACGGGCGCCAAATACAATGATGATGTTTTTCAGTTTTCTGTAGGACTAAATGGTGTGGGAACCAAAGCGGTAAATGCTCTTTCTAGCCGCTTTATAGCGCGCAGTCATCGGGATGGCCATTACTTTGAGGCCCACTTTTCTCAAGGAGTTTTAAAGCACAAAATTGAAGGCACTACAAAAGAACCTAACGGCACTTTTGTGCAATTCATTCCAGATATAGAAATTTTCAAGAAATATAGCTTCCATAAAGAATACATCATTAAACGTCTTTGGCATTATGCTTATTTGAATGCTGGATTGGTGATTCACTTTAATGGTGAGCGTATTGAGTCCAAAAACGGTTTACTCGATCTATTAAATGCTGAAGTTGCCGTCGACGATCGTTTTTATGAGCCTTTGCATTACCGTGGCAAAATGCTTGAATTTGCTTTTCTTCATACGCAAAGTTATGGAGAGACCTACTTTTCGTTTGTGAATGGTCAATATACGGCTGATGGAGGTACCCATTTATCAGCTTTTCGCGAAGGTCTTTTAAAAGGCGTCAATGAATATGCTAAAAAGAATTTTCAAGGGGTGGATGTACGGGAAGGCATAGTAGGAACAGTTCTTGTTAAGGTTAAAGATCCTCTTTTTGAATCGCAGACTAAAAATAAATTAGGCAATAATGAAGTGCGTGGGCCGGTCGTTCAAGAAGTAAAAGAAGCTGTAATTGATCTTTTATATAAAAACCCAACGACTGCTAATCAAATTATTGAGAGAATCGCTTTTAATGAAAAGCTTCGCAAAGAGCTTGCAAATGTTAAGAAAGAGGCCAAAGAAAAGCAAAAAAAAATTTCCTTTAAAATTCCTAAGCTTCGTGATTGCAAATGTCATTTTCAAGATGGAACTGCCGATGGAGAAAAGAGCATGATTTTTCTTACAGAAGGAGATTCTGCAAGCGCTTCCATTGTAGCTGCTAGAAATCCTTTTACGCAGGCTGTTTATTCTCTACGTGGCAAACCCTTAAACGTGCATGGCATGAAACTGGATCAACTTTATAAAAATGAAGAATTGTTTAATCTGATGAGTGCCCTTAATGTGGAAGACGATATTTCTCAGCTTCGCTATCAGAAGGTTATTTTAGCTACCGATGCGGACGTGGATGGCATGCATATCCGCAATCTATTGATTACTTTTTTCCTTACCTATTTTGAAGGATTGGTTTTAAATGGACATCTCTACATACTAGAAACACCTTTATTCAAAGTAAGGAATAAAGAAAAAACTTATTATTGCTATAGCCCTGAAGAGCGTGATAAAGCGGTAGCTAAATTAAAAAAAGGAATAGAAATCACCCGTTTTAAAGGTTTGGGTGAAATTTCCCCAGGAGAATTCAAGCAGTTTATCAGCCACAATATCCGCCTTCTTCCTGTAACCATTCATGCTTTTTCTGATATTAAAACGACTGTGCAATTTTACATGGGTAAGAATACACCGGAACGTAAGCAATTTATCATGCGTAATTTAATCAACGAAGATGAAGATTCTTTAAAAGAAATAGCTACCCTAGCAGCAGATAAACCAGGCAATAAAGAAAAATAGCCTTTCGGGCAAGAAATAAAAAGAAACTCCTACTAAATATAGCCAACATTAAATAAAGGGTGTTTCAACTGTTTTATTAAATTTGCGTTATTATTTTTTTATTACGGTTTTTTTTTGTTAAGCCTATAGTGTTGTTGGCTATTAGTATCCCTAAACTATCTAAATGGATTATTGAGTATAAAATCTTATGGATGACATTAAGCAACTCATGCAGCTTAATTATCTTAAATATGCATCTTATGTGATTTTAGATCGCGCCATTCCTAATGTAGTGGATGGTCTTAAGCCGGTGCAGAGGCGTATTTTATTTACTTTATGGATGATGCATGATGGCAAATTGCATAAGGTGGCCAATGTAGCTGGCCAAACTATGGCCTACCATCCTCATGGGGATGCGCCTATCGTGGAAGCCCTTGTGAATATGTCTAATAAAGGTTACCTGCTAGACCAGCAAGGAAATTTTGGTAATATGTTCACTGGCGATCCTGCGGCAGCAGCACGCTACATTGAAACACGGCTTTCTGATTTAGCTCAAAGCACCATGTTTAATCCTGAACTCACCCAAACGATTCCTTCTTATGATGGGCGCCATCAAGAGCCTATTTCGCTTCCTGCCAAAATTCCTTTAGTGCTGATGCAAGGTGCCGATGGTATAGCGGTAGGAATGGCAACGCATATCCTCCCTCACAATTTTGTAGAGCTACTGGAAGCCGAGATTGCTATCTTAGAGGGGCGCGAGTATACGATTGTGCCCGATTTTCCTACAGGCGGTATCATGGATGCTTCTGAGTATGAGAAAGGGAAAGGGAAAGTCAAGCTGCGTGCCAAGATAGAGATACGAGATCCTAAGACTTTGGTGATCACGGAGATTTGCTATGGAACTACCACAGAATCACTAATCCGTTCGATTGATGAAGCAGCCAAGAAAGGCAAAATTAAAATTGATTCAATCAATGATTACACCGCTGAAAAAGTAGAAATTGAGATCAAATTACCGCGAGGACAGTATGCACCCGATCTTATTGATGCTTTACATGCCTATACCGAATGTGAAATAGTATTAAACTCTTCACTTGTAGTCATTAAGGATAATTTACCTTGGGAGCCTACTGTTAATGAAGTCTTAGAGTATCATACCGAATTGCTACAGGGTTATTTATCTCAAGAGCTAGAAATTGAGCGTAAAAAACTCTATGAAAAAATTTTTAATAAGACTTTGGAACAGATCTTTATAGAAAATCGCCTTTATAAAACCATTGAAAATATCTCTTCCTATGATAAAATTCATGGAGCGATAGAATTAAGTTTAGAACCTTTCCATCAGCAACTTTCTCGTATTCCTACTTATGAAGATCGAGAAGCTTTGCTGAATATTCCCATTCGACGTATTTCTCGTTTCGATTTAGATAAAAATCAAGAAGAAATTGCTGCTACACGTAAGCAACTAGCGAAAGTAGAAAAAGATCTTAAAGATATTAAAAAGTTTACGATTAATTACATTCGCGGAATAATTAACAAATATGGCAAAGCTTATCCTCGTACCACCCAGTTACAAGCTATCCAACAAGTAGATAAGCGTGCAATGACTCTACGAAATGTTAAAGTAGGGTTTGATCCTGTTTCTGGATTTGTCGGCACTAAAGTAGGTGGTAATAATCTTTTTGAATGTACAAATTTTGATAAGATTTTGCTTATGTTTAAAGATGGTACCTACACTGTGATTAATATACCTGAAAAGCAATATGTTCATCATAACGGCAATAAAGTCGTGTATGCAGGTATTGCTGACAAAAAAACCCTTATAAATGTAGCCTACAAAAATCCTCAAACTCATATTTGTTTTGCTAAACGCTTCATTATTACTCAGTTCATTTTGGATAAAATTTATAATTATATTGAAGAAGGAATGGAGCTACAGTATATTTCTACTGCAGAGCAAGCGCGTGTAGAATTACAGCTTATTCCCAAAATTAAACAGAAGCAATCTAAAGTCATATTTGATTTTGCTGCAACCACCGTTAAAAGTGTTTCTTCCAAAGGAATTCGTATGGACCAAAGGCCTGTAAAAAAGATCGTTCTCATGAAGTGATCAAAAAGGGGAGCCACATGAAAATTAGTTGTCTGCCCAAAGAAGGATCTCGCTTGCTAATGACTGTATTTATTGAAGAGGAATCTTGGCGAGATATCCATACCAAAATATTCGGACGCCAACCCTTGCTTCCAGAAAGCGATAGCTTAGCAGCCTTTCAAGAAAAGTTTAAAAAGTTAGAATATGTCAAAGCTAAAAAATACGCTTTAGATTGCCTTGCCTTGCGCAGCTATCTATCTATTCAAATGAAAAAATTGTTAAAAAGAAACCTAGTTTCAGAGGAAACTATAGAAGAAATTTTGCAAGAGTGCACACGCCTAGGCTATTTAAATGATAATGAGTGGCTTGAAGGATTTGTTAAAAGGCAATTGGCTCGTCATACAGGGCCTCAACGAATTATCTGCCAGTTGATGAATAAAGGAATATCTCGTGTAGAAGCCCATAAATATGTGGGAATGTATGTCCAAGCAAATACTTCTCAGCACAGCATTCAGCATTTAATAAATACCAAATATAAAACTCGCAATCTGGCTGATTATCGAGAAAAACAAAAAGTTTTTGCCGCCCTTATCCGTAAAGGGTTTGATATTCAAGCGGTAAAAGATGCATTAAAAGTAGAAGAATAATAAAATTTATCCCTTAGCTCTACTTATTTCTTTTTGCACTCCTCTTTTCTCTTTACCCTAGCGCGTAAGAGGTAGTAAAAAACATGAAAAAAATAAATTTTTAAGATTTAGCTACTTAACGTTTAAAAATTTTACCTCTTAGGATTAAGTGCTTTCTTCTATTAAAGCATATAAAAAATAGCCCTTTTCTAAAAATAAAATCTTCCCTGTGAAAAAATTTCTTTTTTTATTAAATAGATAGCTTTAACTGGAAAAGAATAATTCTTAAAATTATTATAAGATAGTGTTTGTAAAATCATAATTTTAGTATAATAAAGAAAGAGAAGAAATCTTTTACCAGAAGGTGTATGATGAGTGATCCTACTATAACCTCTCTTTCCACTGTAACTTCTTCTGCAGCAGTAAGTCCTGCTAATGCTGTCACCCCTTCGGCGAGCTCGGCAACTAACCCCGCTGCGGTAGAAGGAGGCAGTGTGAGTAATTTAGCGGAATTAAAAGATCAATCTCCTGAAGTTTACTCAGCGATGATGCAAGGAATTGCGATGAATGTATGCAGTAGAATGGCTCAACAGCAAGCCCATTTAAAGCAAGTGCAAGAAGAAGCTCGTCGTGCCTCAGAAGGCTAAGCGCAGGTAGGGGCCAACTAAGCTAGCTAGAGTCTTAAAGTTTTTTTGTCTCATTAACTTTCTTTAGAAGGGTTAATTGGGCGTTTATACCAAAACTTAAGAAAAGCTAAAGCTAATTTATTTGGTAAATTCTTCATTTTTTTGCTATAGTGCCAATAGAAGAAAAATAAATTTTAGTTAATTCAAGGAGCAATATGGGAGCAGAAAAATCCGAGGCAGTAAATTCTGCTAGTGTACCAGAGGCTATGAATACTTCTTCCTCTACTACGCCTTCCTCCATGGCCGCATCTCCACAAAATAGTGAGCGATTTGCAACCATTAGCAGCATGTCTGATCTTAAAGAAAAGGCTCCAGAGATGCATAAGGCTATGATGCAAGGCTTAGCCATGAACATCTGCAATGGCATGCAAAAGCACCAGCAGCGTTTTAAAGAGATTCTTAGAAAAGGTCGTAGTCAACAATAAATAATAATGAATTTTATTATCCCCTCACTTTTTCTTGGCTTTTTAGTAGATGAGGCCTTTACAAGGGCCTTAGAAAAAAATACTCCTGAATATCTTCATTTCTTCCTTCAGCCAGGCAGTGGGTATTTAGAAGAAGTCACTTATCAAGAAGAGCACTATATAGGCAAATTCGTTAGTAACGAACAAAATGTCGGGCAATTAGAGCTTTTAGAAGCTCATATTTTTAGCCTCTTAAAGAAGCTAGCACCTGATTACAATTATACGCACTCTAATCTAGTCTTATTTGCCCTTCCTCAAAAGGAAGTTGCCCCTGCGGTTATTTCTTATAAAAACAAAAAAAGGAAAGCTTAAAAAAGGCTATAGAAGTTTTCATTAGCTGTTGAGTCGATTTTCCTCTAATAAATATAAGTTTCGCATGAAAAACGATGAAAGTGAATGTGTGATTATCCGCGAGGAGGAAGAGGGAGAGCGTTTGGATAAAATTCTTTCCCAGCGTTTTTTAGGCGTACATTCTCGAACATATTTTCAATATTTAATAGAGCAGGGAAGAATTTTTGTTAATGGCGAAGTAGTTAAAAAACGTTATCGACCCTTAGTAGATGATGAAATCCATATCCATTATATCCTTACCCCTGAAATTGGACTGCAGCCGGAAGCTATTCCTTTAAATATTATTTACGAAGATAATGACCTGATTGTCGTCAATAAACCGGCTGGTATGGTTGTACATCCTGCACCTGGTCATCCTACTGGTACCTTCGTACACGCTCTCATTTATCATTGCCAGAATCTACCAAAAAATCAGGTAGAGGAGCTTTATCCACGTCCTGGCATCGTTCATCGCTTAGATAAGGACACTTCCGGCTTACTGGTGGCTGCTAAAACTACTGAGGCCCATACCCGTTTAATTGAAATGTTTTCTAATCGAGAAGTTTATAAAGAATATTTAGCTATCTGTGTAGGTAATCCTGGTAGCCAGGAAATTAGAAATTTTATTGGGCGACATCCTGTTTTCCGACAAAAGATGAAGGTTTTAGAAGAGGGAGGACGTCTGGCCATTAGTGTATGTGAAACCAAAAATCATTCCGCTCCTTTTAGCTTAGTACAGGTCAATTTAAAAACAGGCAGGACTCATCAAATACGGGTTCATATGCAACACTTAGGAGCCCCTATCTTAGGAGATCCTCTGTATGGAAATCTACAGATAAACAAAAAATATGGAGTTAGTAGGCAGCTTCTTCATGCTCATATTCTTCAATTTAAGCACCCTGTTAAAGGCCATCTTTTAAGCTTTAAAGCAGACATACCTTCGGATATGAGAGTGTGGGTAGAAAAATTAATAAAACATGCAGGGGAGGGGAAAAAGGTGACTATTTCTTCCTAAAGCTGAAAAAGCTAGCATTAAAGAGTAGAGAAAAAGTTTCAACAAAAATCTAAAAAGGACGAGAGTTTTCTTGAAATTCATTAAAACGACCAACTGAAGGAAATAATATGGCTGGCAAGCAAATTTGTCTCCTAAGAGGTTTTAAGGTAAACAAGAGAAAATGCATCTTTATTTAGCAAATATCGCAGGGAAACTTTTGATAATTAGTCAATTTACTCTATATAGAAATTACAAAAAAGGCAGAAGGCCTGACCTTTGGAAGCAAGCCTCTTCGTCTTTGGCAGAAATCCGTTAGTGAAAGATTTTTAGCCAAGTTGGGAAAAGAAAGGGGCTAGATGTTCAACCCGTTAAAGCTGGTACTCACAAGCCAATCGATTTAATTAACGAGAGGCTCATTCCTAGCGAAGAAGGGCTTTCTTATGAGGGGGTAATCTGAGCTTTTTTTATAAATCACCCCTTTAATGGGTGTAAACAAAAGTGTTGGCAATTCTTTTTAAGCAGCAGTTTTGTAGGAACTCCAGTAAGCTTCCCAGTGGCCATTTAATCTACCTATTCTTAAGTTCAGTATCGCATTAGCATTTTCTGCCTTCCACCAAGCTCCCGCTATTTTCAGCCTCTTTTGCACCACATGCCTATGGCTACTCTCTATTTCGCCTGAACCAATCGGTAAGCCTTTATCTAAAGCGCTTTTATAATTCATCATATCCAGTCTTTTTTCCATATATCTATAACATCTCACTAAGCCATTCTCCTGCTCAGGATGATCTAGCCCCTTGAACTTAATTTCAATCTCTTTGAAAACTTCTCGGCTTTTTCCAGCTTTTAACTTCTCTTTACTTTCTTCTAACCACTTTTTTGGCTCAAAAATATTGCACCAAATCGCAGCCTCGGATAAATATTCACACAGATGATAAAAATCAATTAAGTGACCGCTTCGATTGCAAAATTTTAGCTTTACTTGTTCAGCTATCCACGGAGCACCATCACTTACGACATGCACATAGCTGCCTTCTTTCAGACCCGCTAAAGAAGCACATTCTAGCATCTGTTGACCCGCTTGTTCTGCCGTTCCAATACTACCAGCATAAAAGCGGTTGGCTCTATCCTTGCCTCTTGCCAAACTTAGTTTGGCTTCTTTCCAACATACTTTCCGTGCTTTTCTTGCATCTTTTTTTGCTTGTTTGTCGGCCTCATCTATCTCCACAATGGGTACCATACTCCCATCTGTTTCACTGATAATAATTGCTTCTTGGCTCGACGTTTCTTTTTTTAGCTTAGCTATTTTGCTTGCATGCTTTTGGGTAATCAATCTAACCATGGAAGAGGGAGCTTCAATTCCATAATGCTCCTTCATCTTTTCCCCTACTTTTCCAAACGCAATATCTGCTCCAAAGTCGGTTATTGCTCGCTCTAACGGTAAAGAATACCCTCTACATCTAACCTTGGAAGACAAGGAAAAGGGTCTAATCAATTTTCCTGCTTGTAGGAAGCATCTCTCTTCCATGCCTACTATCCCAAATGTTGTATGCCAATTTAGTTTTTTTTTGAGTGCCGTCTTAATTTCATTTCCCGAGCCTTAGCTTCTTGTTCATTTACTTGATGCTTTGCCCAATCCTCAAGGCATTTTTTTCCTAAGCCTCTAACTTCGGGAATAAGAGCAAATTCCGCATCATCCGCCACTTCAATCCCTTTAACTCCTTCGGTAATATCTAATAATTCTCTAATGGATTCTAATAAGTTGGGATGATTCTTTAAGCGATTAAATACTTTATTAACTTCTTCTTCGTTAAACATATGAACCTCCTTTTGCTACATTTTCAGTATGTATTAATCCTTCCTTATCTTGCCAACACTTTTAATTACACCCCCCTTTAATAGATATACAAATTTTATGTAGATTTATAAAAATAATTGGGATACCCTAGATGTAAGGGCAGAATAAGGGCCACACAAGTCTAAATTTGGAAAACTTTTGTCAAATATACACATTGAAAAAGGATCGAACTATGAAAGAATTTGTAGCATACATAGTCAAGAATCTGGTCGACCATCCTGACAAGGTAAAAATTAATGAGATTGGGGGAACACAAACTCTGATTATTGAACTATCGGTTGAAAAATCGGATATAGGAAAAATCATAGGTAAAAAAGGTAAAACGATTAATGCCATTCGTACTCTTTTAATGTCTGTGGCTAGCCGCAATGGCATTCGTGTGAATCTGGAAATACTTGAAGATGGTAATCCAGTTAAGCAGGAAGGCTAAATAAAAGGTGGAGGGTAAGTTTGTTGTATGGGCTATCCCTCCTTTACTCTGCCTCATCCGCTTTAGCTAACAGCAAAAGCAAATGTTTCTTTATTTTTGCAAAGGTTTACTAGCTGAATCTTTTCGCTTTACTTACGATCGTTTTTTTAAACTTCTCTATTAGATTTCTTGAAATTCTATGCCCCCTATAGTTTGCTCCTCTGATTTAAATAGGTGCTTGCTAATCTACTGGAATTATCCCTAAATCAGGGAAAAAATGATTGCCTAGAATTCAAAATGCTTTTTTATAAAGTTTACAACGTAATCAAAGATTAAAGAAAAATAGGGAAGGGAAGTAAAATTGGACCGAGTAGGATTCGAACCTACGACCACCCGCTTAGAAGGCGGGTGCTCTATCCACTGAGCTATCAGTCCAAAACAAGTAATAAAACAATACAGTAATCTCTATCTTATTTTCAAGTTCAAATGGATAAAACGTCAAATAAAGATAGAAAAAAGTGTTTAGTAAAAGTCCTTATTTTTTTCTACATACCACTCACCTATAGAACTGGGTCTTTTTATGGCAAGGAATATAAGCTTAGAGAAATAGCTTAATTGAAAAGAGCGGTAGTTACACGCTTTTGAGCTACTCCTTATGCACCTCCATACTTTATACAATCCTTTTCGTTAAGCAGAGAGACATCTTTCAGAGGGTTGGGTATGCAGGCTAAATTTTTTTAAAGCGTATTATATGTTTTTCTTTCATCAATAAAAAGCTTTTTAAAGAAAAGTATAGATGTGTGTTTTTGACATTCTCTTTAAGGCGAAAAATTTTTATAAAGGAGCCAAAAGAGAGAGGGATTATCCTCTCTATCGTTTTTTATATGACTGATTTTACGGTTTTTTGTCGTAAAAGGTGTCATAAAAATGTCGTAAAAGATTAATCTAGGCTGGGGTTAATTCTATAATGGGTAGCTTTTTTGATCCCTTCCTGTAAAATCAACCCTATTTCTATCAGATGGGAAAGGTCTCGTTGGAGCGAACGTCGGTTAATGCCAGGACAGAGCAACTCGTATTCCTGAATAGTAAACTTTTTTTCTGTTTCCAGTAAAATTTCTAGGGCCTGTTTTTGCCTTTCAGACAGTTTATATTTTAGGGCTAAAATATCCAATTTAATCGCCTGAGATCCTTTAAGTTGGATTTCATGCATTTGTGTCTCTAATGCTGTAGAAAAATACTCCAGCCAGCTTGTCATATCCATATGATTATTTCTAACAGACTGGATGGCTTGATAATACTCCTGTCGATTGCGATCATAATATTCGCTAATCGTAAAAAGCTTTTTAAAATCATATCCCGACCGATGAAGACATAAGGTGGATAGCAGCCGAGCTGTTCTGCCATTACCGTCTAGAAAAGGATGGATATGAACTAGCTGAAATTGGGCAATTCCAGCTAACAGCACAGGAGGGATCTTTTCTTCGTGTTGTAACCAATCGACTAGTTCAGCCATGAGTAGGGGAACATCATAGGGTGCAGGGGGAGTATAAATGATTTCTTTGGTTTTTGAATTAGCTACGTAATTTTGAATGGTTCTATATTGGCCCGGTTGAGCACTATTTCCTCGCACACCTTCGACTAAGCGTTTGTGAATTTCTCTAATTAAGCCTTCAGTAATGGTCCCGCGGGAAAAAACATAGTCAGCGACAAAATCAAAAGCCTTTTTATAATTTAATAATTCCTTTACGTCTTCAAAATTAACATCCGACATTTTCACCCCCGAAAGCAGCTTTTTAGACTGATCGAGGCTCAAGTGAGTCCCTTCTATATGAGTGGTATGATGTGCTTCCAAAATTAGTGCACGGGCTTGCATTTTGGATAACCAATTCTCTGAAAGCTTAGCAGCTTCTAAAAAACCTCGCGTGCGTTCAATCGCTGTAAGAGCGGATGCTAACGGGATAGTAATAGTAAAATGAGGATGAAATGGCAAGTTTTAATGACACCTTTTCTCTAATTGTGTCATAAAAATGAGCAACTGGCAATAAATTTCTCACTCTATTCTATTTTTAAGGTGCTGCTTGTAATGAATGATGTAATCAAGGCTTTATAAAATAAAAAGGCGCTTAAAAAACGTGTAAATTTTTAGCTTGCTACCGTTTGTTTAAGTGGTAGAATTCTGAAAGGGCTTCTCTATTAACCTACCAGCAATTTTTTTAAGAAATTTTTTAGCCTTAGATCTTGCTCGGGGAAAGTTTATCTTTTTTAAGATCTGCAATTTAATAAAATCTCTCAATTTTCTACTCATAAGCTAAGCTATGAAGTTAATGGAATAGCTTTCCTCTTAAGATTCATATATGACGAGAAAATTGTATTTGCCTAAAAGAGTGTGAATAAATAGATGTTGAAAAACTATGTTATTAAACATTATGCTATGAAGCATAATCTTTAATAAGAAAAAGAGTGTATATGAGATTCATTAATCGGCAGCAAGAGCTGTCTCGCTTGGATCGCTTAGCTAATAGCGAGGAAGCAGCAATGGCTATTATTTGGGGAAGAAGGCGGGTGGGAAAAACGCGTCTACTTTTAGAATGGGCTCATAAATACCAAGGTATTTACTATACAGCAGATGAATCGGCCCCCGCCATCCAAAGAAAATATTTTGCTTTAGCCCTTCAGCAAGCTTTACCGGACTTTGCAGCCGTTGAATATTCAGATTGGCATTCCTTATTCATGCGATTAGCTAAAGAGGCGATGTATACTGGCTGGCGCGGCCCCTTAATAATTGATGAGCTTCCTTATCTTATCTCTTCATCTCCTGAATTGGCTAGCGTTCTGCAAAAATTTATTGATCATGAAGGGAAAAAAGCAAAAATGATTGTGGCATTATCAGGCTCAAGTCAACGCATGATGCAAGGTGCCGTATTAGATGCTTCTGCTCCTTTGTTTGGTAGAGCTAACGAAATTATTAAACTAGAACCTATAACTGCAGGCTACATGGCAGAAGGTTTAAATATTAAAAGTTCTCGAGAAATGGTGGAAACATATTCTATTTGGGGAGGCATCCCCGTTATTGGGAACTAGTAAATAACAATAGGGGCTCATTTTTTGAAAATATTGATCAGCTGGTTTTAGATCCCCTTGGAGCACTAAACGATGAGCCTAATCACTTGCTTTTAGAAGAAGCTGCCATAGGCTTAAGGCCTATTTTAGATGCCATAGGCCTAGGAGCCCATCGCCTATCAGAGATTGCAGCTCGCATTGGGCAGCCTGTCACTTCTTTTATGCGCCAAATTCAACGATTATTAGAACTTGATTTAATTGAGCGAGAGATTTCTTTTGGTTCTACTGAATATAATTCTAAACGCACTCTTTATAAAATAAAAGATCCTTTCATGCGTTTTTGGTTTGAAATTGTAGCTCCTCAGCGCAGTTATTTTACTCAGATCAGCTCGGCCCAACGTCAAGCTTATCTTAAAAATTCCTTTCAGCCTATATTTTCTGTCACATGGGAAGACCTTTGTCGAGCCGCGGTTCCACGTTTCCCCTATCAATTGAGCAATATTGCTTTTGGAAGGGCAAGCCGTTATTGGCATAAGAAAGATTCAGAATGGGATATATTAGCTGATTCAGTCGAGGGTAAAGCTTTATTTATTGGAGAAGCAAAATGGATAGCAAAGCCCCCTTCCGCTCAATGGATCTATAAAACTATTGAAGAATTAAAATATAAAGGTCTTCCTCCTACAGCTAGGCAATCTAATAAGCAAGTTGTTTACGGATTATTTATTCCTGAAAAGCCTAAAGACTTGGACTTACCTGAAAACATACAAGTAATCGATGCAAATGAAGTGCTACAAGTTTTAAGGTAGGCATGAGGGGGTTAATAAGCTAGGAAAAAGGAAACGTTAATTACTGCGACCCAATTTACCCAAAAAATTTCACGGCTGCATTAATTTAAAAATAGAGTTTTTTCAAACAAGGAAAAGAATAATAATTATGTCCCTTGCTTGGCCAACTTAAATCTTCATACGATTCCACTGTCTTCATGTTATATCTCTATAATAAGCCGCAGGCTCTCTCTAT
Organism: Neochlamydia sp. S13; assembly: GCF_000648235.2. NCBI lineage: Bacteria > Pseudomonadati > Chlamydiota > Chlamydiia > Parachlamydiales > Parachlamydiaceae > Neochlamydia > Neochlamydia sp. S13. The sequence goes on from NZ_AP017977.1 coordinate 2,565,498, forward strand.
CTTTAAGATTTTCTATGCCTACTAATTTGTCCTTTTAGTATTATAAATGATAAAAACAAGTCCTTCCACAGGTACAGCTTAACACGCTGCTTTAATTTTTCTGAAGGATTTGGCGGAGAGTTTGCTCCAACGCAAGATATAAATATTCAGGTAGCTGCGCTATCTCGGCAGGAAGAGAGGTAAGTGGGTTATTGCCTATGAGAAGCACTTTCAGCTGTGAAAGCTGCCCTATCTCTGCAGGAAGAGTGGTGAGCTGGTTGTCGTCTAATTGAAGGCCTTCCAGTTGCGAAAGTCGCCCTATCTCCGCAGGAAGCGTGGTGAGCTGGTTGCTGCTTATGGCTAGGTGGTAGAGTGAAGAAAGTTGCCATATTTCTGGAGGAAGAAAGGCAAGCTGGTTCTCGCTTAAATAAAGCATTTCCAGCTTGGAGAGTTGCCCTATCTCTGCAGGAAGGGTGGTAAGTTGGTTGTAGTCTAAGTGGAGAGTGCACAGTTGAGACAAGCCTCCTATCTCTGCAGGGAGAGCAGCTAGCCGGTTTTGTTGCAAGCCAAGATATTGCAATTGAGACAGCCGCCCTATTTCTATCGGCAGAGAGGTGAGCTGATTGTTGTCTAAGTAAAAATTTTCCAGCTGAGAAAGCTGCCCGATTTCTGCGGGAAGGCTGGTAAGCTGGTTACCGCTTAGGAAAATGTCTTTCAGTTGAGGCAGCTGCCCTATCTCGGCGGGAAGAGCAGTTAGCTGGTTGTGTTGCAAGCCAAGACATTGTAAATGAGACAACTGCCCTATCTCGGCAGGAAGGGTGGTGAGCTGGTTGCTGCCTAGGGAAAGCCTACCAAGCTGAGAAAACTGTTTTATCTCCGGAGGTAAAAGGATCAGGCCACTTCCTTCTAAATTTGCTTCTGTGATCCCTTTACCATGGTTCTCAATCCAATCTTTAAAAAGTTTTCCTTTATTTGCTAAAGGCAGATACTTGATTTTCTCTTGCTCTAAGTACTCCTTTCCACCAGGAAGGCTTCTCCAAATTAATAGGCGATTAATATTTATAAGATAGGAAGAATAATTAGCCAGGGTAAAATATCTTTTTTCCTCAGTTACCCATTTAAATTCTAACTCCATAGGAGAAAGTGAGCTAGCTAGAGCAAAGGTTTGCTTAAAAATTTCCTTGACTTTTTCTGTTTCAGAAAGCCCACCTTCTAGCTTGTAAATCTTATCCACAATAAGGGACTGCTTGCTAATATCTCCTTGTGGAACATGAATGCTGCCTATTTGCCTATAAAGAGAAGGCATGATTTCAGTAGCTAGCAGATGATGCCATCTTCTACAAACGCTAAAAAGGGCAGGCGAGGTACAATGCTTTAAAATGGGGACTAATATTTCATTAGGCAATTGCTCAAGGGTGATAGAAGAGCTAGCGTTCACAGTATGGCCTTTATACATGTTTTTATTGGTTTTTTAATAGCGTGCTTGTACATGTAATAAACAAAATACAATCTATTCTCTTATAATACCATGGTTTTTTATAATGTTCTTCCCTCTCCCAATATTGTGATGAAAATTATTTGGTAAGCTGTTGCCTAACAATCCTCTCAAATAATCAAGTGCATAAATGGCATTTCATCGAGTATCTGTCATTGCTTGTTACGGATCGATAGTTCTTAGTATGTGAGCAGCTAAGCGATTGATTAAAGCCATGTTTTTTAAGCCCCAAAGCCTCTATCACTTAATGAGCATCTTCTTTAAAACTATCCTGATGTAGACTATTTTCTATGAAATCCCCTGGGCTCGCATTCAGTTTGTAGATTCTTTAGCCCCCTGCATTTTTATAATAGCAGGTAACATCCCCTACTTTAGCTGCTATCATTCCTTCAAAACGCCTTTAATCATTGGCAGTAAATGCTCTTTCTCCTAATGGGTAAGCTACTCACTGCATTGACTTACACACCTAGCAAATTTCTATGCGACTATGATCTTTCTCATGAATTTACTCTTGAGTAATTTTCTCTCCTCTCTCTTAATTAACTGCTTTTGCTTATCTAAAAAAGTTATACACTTCGGTTTTAAGATGACTCTGATTACCTTTAATTTCTATCCTATGGCCAGCCTTTCTATTCAAAATCTCATCCATAGCCTCCCTAGTGGCTATAATGAGCATCCATTAATACAATCGCTGCATTTACACATTCATGTCCTCTAGCCAGGCAGGCAATGCTTATGTTTCGCTAGCTTTTTTAAGCCATTTTCTCTTGAGCCATAGATAAGCCTCTTTTTAATGGAGTAGATGCCAAAAAAAATTATCAAAGCACCCTGTTTTGCCCTGAAAAAGATTAACACGACGTTTTGCTTTTAATATTTAACCATTATAGTCTGTGGCTCTATTTAGGATCTGTGCCAGCACCCGATTTACTCCACCTAGTAGAAGAGTATTTATGCTGGATAAATTTAAGGGAGATCCTTATGATAAGAATACGATAAATGTTCTAAAGCCATTAAGGTTGAAATGCATCTGCCAGAAGTTTATGTAGGCTTAGGAGGCAATGTGGGAGATAGCTATGCAATTTTATCCCATGCTATAGAAAAAATGGCTGCTCTTTCTAGCATTTACGATTTAGAGGTTTCTCGCTTTTATTGTACAACACCTGTAAGCTCTATCTCTCAAAGATTTTATATCAATGCTGTTTGTCGCTTTAAAACAACTCTTTTACCTCAAGAACTGTTAAGACAATTGCAATCTATTGAGATAAGCTTAGGCAAGCAAGCAAAGCCTAAAGAAGCCCCCCGAAGAGTGGACTTAGATATTTTATTTTATGGAAGCGAAATAGTGAATGAACCCGATCTACAAATTCCTCATCCTTATTGGCATGAAAGACTTTTTGTTATAGCCCCTCTAGCTGACCTGGTCACTCACTTATTTGTTCCTCAACCGGGCCATTCTAAATCTCTAGAGCCCTTTAATGTAAGGAAATACCTTCAAGAATTTCCCAATATTCATCAAGAAACTGTCACCCTACTTTCAGAAATTTCAAGGAAAAACTTATGCAGACTGTACCCTTTAGAAAATTCTCCATCGGTAAAGGACAACCCTTAGCTATTTTGTCAGGTCCATGCGTCATTGAAAGCGAAGAGCATTGCTTAGCAACGGCAGAAGCGCTTAAAAATTTATTTTCTAAGCACAATATTAATCTTATCTATAAGTCTAGCTATGATAAAGCCAACCGCTCTTCCTACCAATCTTTCCGCGGACCTGGATTGGAAGAAGGTTTACGCATTTTAGAAAAAGTGAAAAAAGAACTCGATTTGCCCATTGTGACCGATGTGCATTCTCCCCAAGAAGCGCAGGCAGCAGGTCAGGTTTGTGATCTAATTCAGATTCCTGCTTTTTTGTGTAGACAAACCGATCTTATTAATGCAGCTGCCCAAACAGGAATTCCTGTTACTGTAAAAAAAGGACAGTTTATGGCTCCTTGGGATATGCTTAATGTGGTAGAAAAATTCCGTGCTGCTGGCAATGAGAATATTATCTTAACTGAGCGGGGAGCGACATTTGGCTATAACAATCTAGTCTGTGATATGCGAGCGATCCCTATTATGCAGGGATTTGGTGTGCCTGTGTGTTTTGACGCTACCCATGCTGTACAATTGCCTGGAGGGCTAGGAAATAAATCAGGGGGACAAAGGGAGTTTATTCCTATCTTAGCCAAAGCCGCTATCAGTGCGGGGGCTAATTGCTTGTTTATGGAATCTCATCCTCATCCAGCGGAAGCAAAAAGCGATGCTTCTTCTGTTTTAGATTTCAAAGATTTACCTGCTTTGTTAACTATACTAGAGAAATTATATGATTTGATCCAGGGCCACTAACTCTTATTTCTTAAGCATGCTAAAAAAAGCTTTTAAAGCTTATATCAATTAAAAAAACTCAGGTCATGGTCAAAAAACATTCTTTTTCTCCTTTTGCATTCTCCCCTAAATGTCAGCGTGTCTCTTTGCTTTCTCCTCAGTTTGCGCTGATAATCTTGCTTATGGTAGCCTTATTAAGCGGAATAGTTTGGCAAATAGGGCATGTGAATGAAAAAGATGAGCTAGAATATCGTAAACTGCTTGCCGCATCTCAATCCTCTAAGTCTGCCATGCAGCTAAATTCTTATACAGCACGCCAAGAAAGAGAAGGTGTTCAAAAGGATATCTATTTTTACAAAAGAGGCGAACGTTTGCACATGCGTTTAATAGCGGATGCGGCTCAGCTGCTTTTAAAGCAGCAAGATTCTCATCCTCAGGTAGTAGAACATCTGCAAAATGTTAAATGCTTGATGCAAGAAGAACTTTATTACCTTCTTCCTGATGGGCGGGAAGCTGTTTTACAACCTGATGGGCAATTACGTCTACGTTCCGCTCATGCCACCTCTCTTTCCTCTTCCTGGTCTCCAGAAAGTAGGTTGGAATTGCGTCCTATGCAACTTTTACGCTTTATAGAGGCAGAGACAGCCGAGTATCATTATAAAAAAGATCTTTTAGTGGCTAAAAAAGTAAAAATGAAACGGTATGCGATAGCCGGTCATCAACTAAAAGAAGTAGTCGAACAGGAAAAAATTTTAATGCAAGGGACAGCAGACAAAGTCGAATTTTCTTTGAAGGGCGAGGAAGAAGCTTTTCATTTAAAGGCCTATCATTTTAAAGCTAAACTTTTTGGTCCAGACGGTAGGATTTTATGAGAAAATACCTCTTCTTATCTTGTGTCCTTTTCAATTGTCTGCTTGCTGAAGAATCAACACCTTTGAGTGTTGAAGCAGAAAATATGCATTACAAGGGAGAATTAGTTCATCTAAGCGGCAAAGTGTTTCTTGAGCATGAATTAGGAAAGGTGAAGGCTCAAGAAATAATTATTTTTCCAGCAAAAGAGACTAAGAAAAGGAGCCTTTCTCACCTTAAAATGGTCCAAGGCGCTGAAATTGCCTTGCAAGATGGTGGACAGATGAGCTGCTCGGAAGCAGAAATAGACGCTCAAAACTTGGTGGGAAAATTTTTGAATGGCCCTAACCATGAATATGTTGTCTATAAAGAAAACATTCAAGAGAAAGCTTCCCTTCTTACTAAACCTCTAGAAATTAAAAGCCATCAACTGACCATCTATCTGCAACGGCAGGAACAAGAGGGGAAATCTTCTCTTGCTATAAGTGAAATCTCCGCCTCTCCTAACGTTACTATCAATTACAATCATGAAATTTTCGCGCAAGCTGATCATGGAACCTATAAAAGAACAAAGTCACCCTTTGTTCTAGATAAGCAAAACACTTTGCAAACTAAGAGGGTGGGGATCTTATCTTTGCAAGCCAATACATCCTCGGGAATGTGTCGCCTAAGTAATCCTAAAGGAGATTTTATCGATGCTCAGAAAATTGACTGGGATGTTTTTAGGCGGCAATTAGAGTTTGATAAACCTAGCGGCTCTCTTTATACAGGCACAGCTTATGAGCCTGCCCATAAAATAAATTTTTCCTGTGCAACAATGAGCTGGGATGAGCAACAAGATATTCTTACTTTATATCAGCAAATTGAAATTGATTATTTAGGTTTAGGCAAATTGACAACCCCTGAAAAGGTTTATATATCCAGGCACTCAATCGATGCAAGCAAGCAAGTGAGTTTGATTGAATGTAGAGGTCCTTCGGTTTTAAAATACCAAGACAAGACAAAAAATCTAGATTATACTCTTTCTACTTACCATAAGCTTATAGTGGATCGAAAGTTAAGACAGGCTCATCTGGAAAGTCCACGTGATGCTAATGGCCAAGTTATGAAGGGCCAGCAGGTGCATCTTACAGGCTCTATGGGTGAGATGTATGCTGATGAAGTTTTTATTTATTATGATGAAATTGCTCAGCAGCTAAAGCCAGTGAAATTATTTCTTAAGGGTAGCGTTTGGTTGCTTAAGCGCAAGGCTAATGACAAAGAAAAGCAAGAGCAATTTTCCCATCTAGCAATCTCTGATCGCTTAGAATATAATATAGAGACCCAAGAAATGTTGTTTTTATCAGATTATGGAAAGCGTGTGCTTTTTCTGGATGGGTCTAATCATTTGCAGATTAGTGCCCCTTCTGTAAAAGTATTAAAAGATCCTTATACGAAAAAAGATAGGGTGCAAGGAATAGGCGATGTGCGTTTTAATTTTATAGAGAAGGAATGCAAGATGTTGCAAGAACGGTTTCCAACTTTTGAAGCAAAAATAGGTATAGGTATCTAGATCATGCATAATAACGAGCATAACATATGTTTGGAGGTTCAGGATCTTCAGAAAAGCTATAATGGACGTAAGGTCGTTAATGGTCTATCTTTCTACGTTAAAAAAGGAGAAATCGTGGGACTTGTAGGTCCTAATGGAGCAGGTAAGACCACAGCTTTTTATATGACGGTAGGGCTTATTCGCCCTGATGCAGGCACTGTATCTTTTAATCAATATGATGTCACCCGTTCTGCTATGCATATGCGCGCACGTATGGGAATGGGCTATCTAGCTCAAGAGCCTTCTGTTTTTCGTTACCTAACTGTTGAAGAAAACATTATGTGTATTTTAGAGTGCTTGCCATTAAATAAAGCAGAGCGTAAATTACGCTTAGAAAAGTTGTTACAAGAACTTCATCTTGAGCCTTTAGCCAAGAAAAAAGCTATAGCCCTCTCAGGCGGGGAAAGACGTCGCTTAGAAATTACTAGAGCCCTTGTGACCGATCCTACCCTTTTAATGCTCGATGAGCCTTTTGCGAATATTGATCCTCTATCGGTTCACGAGGTCAAGCAGATGATTTCACATTTGACGCAGAAAAATATCAGCATTTTAATTACAGACCATAATGCACGAGAGATTTTTTCTATTGTCGATCGTAGTTATCTAGTGAGCGAGGGAAAAGTCATCCTATCCGGAACAGTCGATACTTTAGTTAATGATCAGCAGGCTCGACGTACCTACCTTGGAGAGGATTTTAAATTATAAAAGATCGATAGAACTGCTAGGCATTAAATTTTAAAAAAGGGCAGCAGAGAAAAAGGATAAAACCAGAGGTTTGACCCTTCTATCTCCACTTTTAATTTTTTGCCCTTTTTGTAAAAGTCTACAAATGCTTACTTAATAGGATTGACAATCTCTTCGGGTTTAAAAAAGAAAGCAATCTCTAGTTTAGCATTTTCTACTGAATCTGAGCCATGTACAGTATTTTCTGTGACGGATTTAGAAAAATCTGCACGAATAGTAGAAGCAGCAGCTTTAGAAGGATCGGTGGCACCCATTAATTGACGATTTTTAGCTATAGCATCTTCGCCTTCTAGTACCATCACCATGACAGGCCCTGAACTCATCATGTTAATAAGATCTTTGTAAAAGGGGCGATCTTTATGGACTGCATAAAATTGACCCGCTTGCTCGGCAGTCAAATGGAGCATTTTTGCAGCTGAAATTTGTAAGCCATTTTTCTCAAAACGTGCAATAATTTCACCTACATGTTTGTTCGCGATGCCATCAGGCTTTATCATAGATAAAGTCTGTTGAGGAGAAGTATCGCCAGCAGCAGCCATTAGCGAAAAAGGAGCTAAACAAGCAAATAGAAAAAATAGGGTAGTCCTTAACATAGTAAATATCCTTATAGTTTTAACGGGTATGAGGGCAGATTTCAGTGCTTTTAAAGAAATAGTTAATTTCGGTTTGAGCATTTTCAGCAGAATCTGAACCATGTACGCAATTTTCATCGATAGACTGTGCAAAATCTGCACGAATAGTGCCTGGAGAGGCTTTTTTAGGGTCAGTAGCTCCCATAATTTCTCGGTTTTTAAGGATGGCCTGGTTACCTTCTAATACCGTAATAAGTACAGGACCTGAAATCATGAAGCTGACAAGGTCTTTAAAAAAAGGACGTTCTTTATGAATAGCATAAAAACCTTCGGCTTCCTGCTGGCTTAAATGTTTCATTTTAGCAGCCACAATCTTTAACCCATTTTTTTCAAAGCGAGCAATGATTTCACCTATCTGATTTTTACCTACAGCATCTGGTTTAATGATGGAGAGTGTGCGTTCTTGTGATGTCATTCTTCTTTATTTCCTCCTTTAAAGGTTATTAAATAAAAGGTAGTATAGCAAACTTGAAAAAAATACACACTATTAAACCATTTTGAGGCTCAAAAAAATGATGGATTTTAAACAAAAACTCTATACTTATGCACAGTTACTGATAGAACATGGCTTAAATGTACAAAAAGGACAGATTGTTAACATTACAGCAGAAATTTGCCATCGTGAGCTTACCCATCTGCTTTGCCAGATAGCTTATCGCCGAGGAGCCAAGCATGTGAATGTAGATTTTATTGAGCCTCGTTTAATACGAACTCGTCTCTTAGATTCGATAGAAGACGATGATTTAGCGTATGTGCCTCACTATCTTAGTCAAAAATATGAAGAATTTGTAAAAGAAGGAGCTGCTGTCTTACGATTGATTGGTAGTGAACTTCCCGATAACCTTACAGATTTAAATCCTCAAAAAATTAACACTCTTTCCAATAGTAATTTTAAAGCTCTTAAAAAATATTATACTGAGGGTGTAAGTAAGTCGAAAGTTCAGTGGACAGTTGCAGCAGCAGCTACCCCGCAGTGGGGAAAAAAAGTTTTTCCTGAACTTGAGGAGGCAAAAGCTTGTGAAGCACTGTGGGAGCAGATTTTCAAAATTTGCCGGGCTGATCAACCTAACTGCCTTGAATTATGGAAGAAACATAATAGTGTCTTGCAAGCTCGTGCCAAGCACCTGACTAAAATGAAAATTCGCGAATTGCATTTTACAGGCCCTGATACCGATTTAAAGGTTTTTTTAAGCCCTCAAGCTCTTTTTGTGGGAGGGGGAAGCCAAGGACCTGGAGGGGAATTTGAGCCTAATATTCCCACCGAAGAGTGCTTCACTACTCCTGATTATCGTTTAACCACCGGTAAAGTAAAAGTTACGCGTCCTGTACTTGTGAATGGTAAAATAGTTAAAGATTTGCATTTGGAATTTAAAGAAGGAAAACTTGTTCATTTTGAGGCTAGTGAAGGGGAAGAAAATTTTGCAAGATATATCGATAACGATGCAGGTTCTCGCTTTTTAGGTGAGGTGGCTTTAGTAGGGACAGACTCTCCGATATTCCAAACTGGTAAGATATTTGAAGAGATTTTGTATGATGAAAATGCTGCCTGCCATATTGCCGTGGGTTTTGCCTATAGTATGTGTATAGATGGAGGCCCTTCAATGTCCCCTGAGCAGCTTGCAGATATAGGATGCAATGTAAGTACCGTACATGTCGACATGATGATTTCGGATGAGCATGTAGATGTGGAGGCAACTACTTATGAAGGTAAAAAGGTTAAGTTGATTTGTAAAGGGCAATGGATGCAAGGGTTGTAAATGGGTAGCCGCAAGTCCAAATTAAGAGAGGGGAATAGCAAAAATTTATGCTTGGCATTTGATAGAAAAGGTTTAAAAATTTTCCATTAAGTTATCTTTTATAAGATATAAAACTAAGCAAGAAAAATAACAAAAAAGGATAAGTTAGTGAAATTTTAAATAGAAATTTTACTCTCATCTTTTTTAGCGGCTTTAGCCTTCTTACCTTACAAAGCTTTTATACATGGATGCAGAGAAAATGCAGGTGGCCTATTCTTTATGGATTAAGAGAAGGAAGTTTATCCTGAATGTTTTTTTCTACTAGGGCCTTGCAGCTTGTGGATTTCATTCCCTTCGCTAAATTTTTGCTTTTTCGCAAATAGGCCCCTCTTTTCCAACAGCATTTATTTATAATTTTAGCAGCAACTCTGTTTTTAAACTTTTTTTAAAAATTTCCTAGGTAGAAAGTTTACTAGGTGACTTATAATAAATTTCTGCTAAAGCATTAGAATAACATAGTTCGATTTCTTCATTATTTAGATGAAAAAATAATTAATTTTCTCACTAAAAGGGTTTTCTTTCTTGAAAGTAATATTTTTATCCTTTATCCTTATGTTTTAAAATAACTATTAGGTTTAAGTTTAGTAATCAATATTTTTAAAAGATTGAGGGAATAGGATATGGTAGTTAATATAAATATGACAGCATTTACCGATGCCGCAGGGCAAACTTCCAATGTGCTCAATACAGGGGATATTACTTCAGTAATCAGCCATATTGACGCCTCTAATGCTACTCTTACAAATAAATTCATCGCTTGCATGCAATGTCTTTCTCAAACGCTTAATAGTGATGGGCCTTTTCAAGGAAAGTGTGAAAGCTATTTAAAGGAAAAAATTTTCGATCTAGCTAAGAAAAAACCTGCCGAGGCGCAAGAAGCAATCAAGGATAGTACGATTAGATATGATGAGAAGCTTTCTTCTACAATTAAAAAAGTGAAGTATTTATCAGCTGGCGTCTGGGGGCTCCCTGGGGGCAACTATGTGAGAAAACTTGGTCATCATATCTTTGAGACCTGTGGGAATAATAGGAATTTGGGTACTACCTACCTTTTAGCAGGTGCAACTGTTACCTTTACTCGAGGTGTATCTTCCATATTTGCTTTAAATGCTACCGATGGCGGGCAAGGAGCTGGCAGCGCTGATATGTTCATAGGAGCAAGCCTTATGGCTTTTCCCCTATTAAACTCTATTATTAAAGCGAGGGGCGACGAACCTTAAAACTTTTGATGGACTGTCTTTACAAAAGGGAATATGATAGTTTTAAGTCCATCTTATAATCGATGAGCAAATTTCTAGTTTCTTAGCTAAAAAAAGTAGAGTTTTGCTCTAATATTTTTATTCATTAACCTATAAAAAAGAGAGGAAATAATGAATTATATTTTTAGTTTGTTTACTTCATGTGGAGCCCCCTCCTATCAAGAATATGAGATTTTAGAAAAAAAAGATGAAGATAGAGGAATAGAAGAGTTGCGTCAGTGGATAGAGACTCACCCTGTTAATTCTTCCATTAAAATGTTAGAAAGCGCCAAAAAGCTTGATAAGTATACGAATGAATTGATGAAAAGCTTAAAAGAAGTACCTTTGACTACTTCTAACGTTGACCTATTGAAAGATCATTTGGTTCTTCTTGCTAAGCAAAATGACAGTGTAAGACGAAGATTAATAGACAAAATTTCTAATCTTAAAGGCGAAAAATCTCTCCTCGAAGATTTGCAAGTTAAATTGATTTTTACATGTGCTCATTAAAAATGTTAAAGAAGGAAGTGTGCTTTTACTTATACCAGCTCATGTCTAAGCAATAATTTAAACGGGCAATTTTTTACTGAGAGATGAAAAATCCCTACTTCCCGGCTCTTTCTAAAACCTTCCTGTTCTCCTATCTATCCTCTTTTTTCCTATTTCTTCCTATAAATTTTTCATTGTTAGGTGGGACCATAGGGATTCAAGCGATGAGAGCGAGACGCCCCCTGCTAAAGGGGGCGATGCCCATTATTCTTTATCCTCTTGTATACTTTTTTCCAACCTTTAATTTTTAGCTTACCAACCTAAACTTCATGCTTAAGCCGAATAAAATGTTAGAACAAAGCTTTGGCTAGTTGAACCACAAGGCGTGGTGCCTATAATAGTCACCCTAAATTCAGGTCCTGATCCTCTTGAAATTCCTGTGATTACCCCTGTTGTGGGATTAATGGATGAGCCAGAAGGTAATCCTGTGGCCGTAAAGGTGAAGGGCTCACCGTTTGGACTAAAAAAATGTCCTGTGACTTGATCTAAGGTATAGGGCTGACCACCAAGCATGGCCAAATTTACTGGATTTTCTAGGGGAGTCGATGTAGGCGGAGCACAGGGGAAGCTAATGGTAAAAGATTGACTTACACTTGCACAAGCATCACTAGCTGTAGCCGTGATGACAATGTTATATACCTGATTATCTTGTAAACCTATCCCTGAGATGAGGCCTGTCGTTGGATTAATACTTGCCCCTGCCGGTAATCCGGAGGCACTAAAAGTTAAAGCTCCTCCACTGGGGTTGCTAAAATAAGGGCTGATATCAAAGCTATAGGGCTCATTACCTAAAAAGATAAAATTAGGAATAGGAGAATAATTCAATTCATGGCAGGAGGGAGGCACAATCATTTTCTTTCTTTTTTCTTCCGCAATCGCTAACACTTCAGGCATATAAACTGCAGGTGCACTCACCCAGCCTGCTAAAGCAGGGTCACAATAGCAGGGGTTGCAGGCGTTGTTATCCATCTGTTTTTGTGTTCCAAAAGCGTAGGTAAGCTCGATACCTGCAGTGGTAAGGTTGGGAAGGTGAGATTTTCCTCGCGTATGTGCACCAAATAATCCTATAGTCAATCCTGTCCATTCAGGCTGAGACCAGCTTAAACGTACTTTTCCATAATTATAAGGGCGTTTAAATTCGGCTAAGAGATCAAGAAGAAAATGAGAAGCAATTTGTTGTTGATAGCCAAAGCTTGCCCCTAAGCCAGATAGATGTTTTCTAGATCTATATTTTCGACGGTAGCTTACGCTATCAAAATCTGCATCTACCTGAAAGCGGCTGGAATACCAAGGGGTTATGATTATCCCTAGGGAGCCTCCATAGCTGCTAGAGCCAGCAATACGGCGCCAGTAAAGAAAATCTTTACATCTCTTAGGCTTTAAATTGTGAGACGCGGCGTAAGAGTAATAGGCTGTAGCCTCCACCTTATTGAAAAACTGATGATAAAAATCATGTTGATACTTAGCTCCAAGAGCATACTGATGCATCCACCGTTCTTTTTTCCCGGTGGAAAAACGATAGCCTAATCTTTGTGTTAAATATTCAGCTGAAAGCTTGAATCGATCTTCATGGCTGTAGAGCCAACCTACTGTTCCATTGGCACGATAATTCCTTCTGCCTACTTCCCCAAAAAAAGCTATAGCCGTTTCATCGGTGGCAGGGCGAGGCGCCAAGGCTAATTTAAAAGTAGGAATCAAGGCGTTGTGGGTTCTTCCTCTAGCATGGTCACAGCTTTGGCTGTACACATGGCTATAAGCTGCCATGATTACAAGCAAAAATATTAAAATTTTTTTCATTTTTTTTTACCCCTTACTTTTTTGAAATTTTCCTTTTAGAATATTTTTGCTTTTGGCGTCAAAGTTTTTTCTTAATAAAAGCTTAATTAGCGTGAGTTATCGGATAAGAAAACACTCTAAGTCTGCTTCAATTCTACCTAAACTGTAAGCCAACTCATTAAACATTTTGCCAAAAATATTTTTAGATAGATCAGAAACAGGGGCTTGGGTCTCCATATTTCCTGGCGTTAACATAGAAGCAAGAATTTCTCCTTTATCATTAATAATTAAATGTAGTTTGAATCCATAAAAGTACCTGGTAGAGGCTTTTCCTCTTTTGGCTATTTTTTTAAAAACTTGGAAGGGAGTGGATGCGACGATTATGGCACACTGCCAATAGAGTAGAAGAATCAATGAATGAAATGCCTATACACTCTCTTTAAGCAAGCTTGTGAATAAACAAAAAGGACAAATAAGCATGTTTTCATTAAAGTGAGGAACTTATGGTAGGAAAGAACATGAGGAAAATATGTCTTCAGCAAGGGAATGACCTGTCGCATAGAGTAATCTTTAAACGTTCTATAGCCACTTTTATGAAAAATGATGACAATAGTCATCGCTTCACTTAATGATCATTTTAGCCTTCTACTTCTTTCATTGCTTTTTCAATGAGTGGTTTTTAAATGGTTTTTAACCCATGTTGTATGTCATTCCACCTCCAATTGCTTCCAAAAAATCATCTACACCGCAAAAAATGGAGATTATTAAGTAGATAACTTTTTCAACCATTTTGACCTTCCAGCTTTAAGTTTTTTAGTGCAAAATGCTTTTAAAACATGTGAAGGCCTTTTTTCAACTATTTCCTTATCTGATAACTCGCGTTTATTAAAGAAGTAGGATGGGTGCGCCTGGTGCTAAAAGCCATACCCACGAAAATATTGTCAGTAAGCGTTCTCTACCCATCGATACACCCTATTTTCATCAGAAATCTCCTCCATGTGTTGCAAGACAAAGGAGCCCTGCAACTAATCTTACAGGCCTAGCTGGTTGGCTTATTTTTCTACAAACATCTTATCAAATTCTTCCTCTAGCTGCTTCCATCTAATCAACTTAAGATAGCTTAAATAAAAGGATGATTTTGATTAAGTTCGCCGCTAAAGCAGAATTTAAAAAGGTGGCCCTATTGGTCATCTAACTTGTTTGGTTTTATAGTAAACTTTGCAAGAAATTAAGGGCTTTGTAGTGATTGACTTGTAAAGGAAATATAGCATTTAAAAAAAATGCTCCTAAAGTCTTTCCTCAGGGGAAAAATGCTCTAAATCATGTTGGACTATAAAGTAGGAGATAGTGCTCTTTATACGCTAACTCCCTTGCAAACCTTTAAAAGAGAATAAGCTTATTTGTCACGCCTGTTCCCATGCAAACCAAGGAGGCCAAAGAACTCATATTCGAAGCGCCTTACGACAAAACTGTAGAGATAATAGAAGCTATCGAGCTTTTGAGAGTACCTCTTGCTATGCAGGCGTTGAACAAAGATGGGTAGTTATCTTCAGCCAAGTGACCTGTTAAAGAGAATGCCCTACTTTAGCCAAGCATTACCTTAAGGACAGTGAAAAAGAAGCCAAAGCCTTTATTAAGCCCATGCAGCAAGAGTTTTCATGTCCAAGCGATACTAAACGCCAATTAGATAAGTATGTAAAAAAATTAAATATATACAGGTTATAAAATCTTAAGTGATAGCAACTCAAAAGCATACTACGTCTAGTCGGCCCAAAGCTGAGCAAAAACCTTCTATATCTAGCTATTGCCTACAAGGCATAGTAGCTTGCTCTTTGCTTAACAAGTTAGCTGATACCTACCCTGATGATAAGGATACGAATTCGTTTGACTTGCTTTTTCAATTTTTATATTTTGTCTTTAAAAAATAAAAATAATAAAAGGTCATTCCTACCGAAGGAAATAAAATGCATCCTATCTCTTCAGCATCTATTGAAAGCTTGCCCAATGAATTGCTGCTCCCTATCTTAGAGGCTTGCGCAGTTCCTTCCTTATTTAGCGTCTGTAAAAGATGGCATCATCTGCTGGCTACTGAAGTCATGCCCCCTCTTTATAAGCAAATAGGTAAAGTGCATGTTCCTCTAGGAAATGTTAAGGAGCAGGCTCTTATTGTAGATAGGATTTATAAGCTAGAAGAAAAGCTTTCTGAAGCAGCAAAGGTAAATGCAATCTTTAGGCAAATCTTTACTTTAGCTAAATCCCTTGCTCCTGCGGAGCTAGAATTTAAATGGAAAACCCAGGAAAAAAGGTATTTTACTCTGGCTAACTATGCCTCTTATCTTATAAATATTAATCGTCTGTTAATGTGGAAAGCACTGCCTGGTGGAGCGGAATACTTAAGTCAAGAAAAAATCAAGTATTTACCTTTAGAAAAACAAGGGGAGCTTCTTAGAGGTTGGATTGAAGAAAATTGTAAAAACTTCACGGAATTAGATTTATCTGGAGTAGGCTTGACTTATTTACCCCCAGAAATATGCCAGTTATCTAAGCTGCAAACCCTTTCCTTAAACCAAAACCAGCTCACCAGTCTGCCTACAGAAATCAGGCAGCTGTCTCAGCTGCAAGTGCTTTACTTAGGCCAAAACCAACTCACCGCTCTGCCTATAGAAATCGCGAAGTTGTCTGAGCTACAAACTCTTGACTTAAGCCAAAACCAGCTAGCCAGTCTTCCTGCAGAAATCGGGCAGCTGTCTCAGCTGCAAAGGCTTTACTTAAATCAAAACCAGCTCACCGGTCTGCCTGCAGAAATCGGGCAACTGTCTCAGCTGCGAGTGCTTAACTTAAATCACAACCAGCTCACCGCTCTGCCTGCAGAAATCGGGCATCTGTCTCAGCTGAAATCGCTTGGCTTAAGAGAAAACCAGATCACCGCTCTGCCTGTAGAAATCGGGCAGCTGTCTAAGCTGCAAGGGCTTTACTTAGATCAAAACCAGCTCACCAGCCTGCCTGAAGGAATAGGTCAATTGTCTGAGCTGCAATCGCTTGAATTAAATCAAAACCAGCTCACCGCTCTGCCTGCAGGAATAAGCCACTTGTCACAGCTGCAATCGCTTTACTTAAATCAAAACCAGCTCACCAGCCTTCCTGCAGAAATCGGGCAGCTGTCTCAGCTGCAATACTTCTGCTTAAATCAAAACCAGCTCGCCAGTCTTCCTGCAGAAATAGGTCAATTGTCTCGACTAGAAGCGCTTGACTTAAATCAAAACCAACTCACCAGCCTTCCTGCAGAAATTGGGCAACTGTCTCAGTTGGCATGGCTTTACTTAAGCCAAAACCAGCTCGCCAGCCTTCCTGCAGAAATAGAACAACTGTCTCAGTTGCAAACGCTTGAATTAGCGGAAAATCCTTTGAAGAATATTGCAGAAAAAATAAGGCAGAGTTTTCAATTGTAGAATGGCCGTAAGTACTTTTTAAATTGGGGTGGGCTAAAATGAAATAAAAAACTTTTAGCCATCTTATCTTTAAACAAGTTTTCTTCCAGCAACTAAGCAAGCTTAAACTAACCTACACATTTATAACCGCAAGAAGTTTTTCTCTTTTCCTGCTGAGTGTTATAGCTGGGAGGACAACTTTTCTTGATAGGAAGAAACTGGTGTATTGTATTCCATCATTCGTTAGAAGAATTAAAACATTGCGTCAAAAAGAGCCGTTTTTCTCAAATAAGGCAAAGAATCAATCTCATTCTTTTAGTCAAACCAAAATTGCCGCGTCACTTAATCGCCAAAAGCTGTGGCTGCTCCTAAATGCTTGGAAGATCTACCCCCTTTCCGTGAATCTATCTGAAAAAAAAAGCGCTGGTAAATTATCTGTGAGTTGTCTTTCCTTGATAAGGATACGAATTCGTTTGACTTGCTTTTTTTAATTTTTTTATTTTATCTTTAAAAAATAAAAATGATAAAAGGTCATCACTACCCAAGGAAATAAAATGCATCCTATCTCTTCGGCCTCTATTGAAAGCTTGCCCAATGAATTGCTGCTCCCTATCTTAGAGGCTTGCGCAGCTCCTTCCTTATTTAGCGTCTGTAAAAGATGGCATCATCTGCTGGCTTCTGAAGTCATGCCCCCTCTTTATAAGCAAATAAATAAAGTGCATGTTCCTCAAGGAAGTGTTAAGGAGCAGGCTCTTATTGTAGATAGGATTTATAAGCTAGAAGAAAAGCTTTCTGAAGCAGCAAAGGTAAATGCAATCTTTAGGCAAATCTTTACTTTAGCCAAGTCTTTTTCAACTTTAGAATTTAAAGTGCAAATAGAAGAAAAAAAATATTTTACTTTAGCTAACTACTCTTCTTATCTGCTGAATATTAATCGCCTTTTACTTTGGAAAAAACTTTCTCGTGGAGAAGAATACTTGAGCCGAGGGGAAATTAAGCACTTGCCTCTAGAGAAAAAAGGGGAGCTTCTTAGAAATTGGATTGAAGAAAATTGTAAAAACATCACGGCTTTAGGTTTATCTAAAGCAGGCTTGACTTATTTACCCCCAGAAATAGGCCAATTGTTTCAGCTGCAAACGCTTCACTTAAATCAAAACCAGCTCACCAACCTGCTTGAAGAAATAGGGCGGCTGTCTAAGCTGCAAGGGCTTAACTTAAATCAAAACCAGCTCACCGCTCTGCCTGCAGAAATCGGGCAGCTATCTCAGCTGCAAACGCTTGACTTAAGAGAAAACCAGCTCACCAGCCTTCCTGCAAAAATCGGGCAGCTGTCTAAGCTGCAAGGGCTTTACTTAAATCAAAACCAGCTCACCGCTCTGCCTACAGGAATTGGGCAGCTGTCTAAGCTGCAATGGCTTTACTTAAATCAAAACCAGCTCACCGCTCTGCCTACAGAAATTGGGCAGCTGCCTCAGCTGCAATGGCTTTACTTAAATCAAAACCAGCTCACCAGTCTTCCTACAGAAATCGGGCGGTTGTCTCGGCTACAAGAGCTTGATTTAAGCCAAAACCAGCTCACCAGTCTTCCTGCAGAAATCGGCAATTGTCTCAGCTACAATGGCTTTACTTAAATCAAAACCAGCTCACCAGCCTGCCTGCAGAAATAAGCCAATTGTCTCAGCTGAAAACGCTTAAATTAAATCAAAACCAGCTCACCAGCCTGCCTGCAGAAATCGGGCAGCTGTCTCAGCTTACAAAGCTTGAATTAGCGGAAAATCCTTTGAAAGATATTGTAGAAAAAATAAGGCAGCGTTTTCGCTTGTAGGATGGCCATAAGTACTTTTTAAATGGGGGTGAGCTAAAATGAAGTAAAATCTTTTAGCCATCTTATCTTTAAACAAGTAATCCGCTTTCCTTCCCGCAACTAAGTAAGCTTGAACTGACCTACACATTTATAATGACAAGAAGTTTTTCTCTTTTTCTGCAGGGTGTTATGGCTGGGAGAACAACTTTCCTTGACAGGAAGAAGCTAGGTGTATTGTATTCCATCATTCGTTAGAAGAATTAAAACAAGGCGCCAAAAAGAGCCGTTTTTCTCAAATAAGGCAAAGAATCAATCTCCTTCTTTTAACCAAACCAAAATTGCCGCTCACCTGATCCCCAAAACCTGTGGCTGCTCCTGAATGCTTGGAAGGTCTCTGCCCTTTCCTTGAATCTATCTGAAAAAAAAGCGAGGTAGATTATCTGTGAGTTTTTTTTCATTGATAAGGATACGAATTCGGTTGACTTGCTTTTTTTAATTTTTATATTCTGTCTTTAAAAAATAAAAATGCTGAAAAGTCATCGCTACCCAAGGAAATAAAATGCATCCCATCTCTCCAGCATCTATTGAAAGCTTGCCCAATGAATTGCTGCTCCCTATCTTAGAGGCTTGTGCAGTTCCTTCCTTATTTAGCGTCTGTAAAAGATGGCATCATCTGCTGGCTACTGAAGTCATGCCCCCTCTTTATAGACAAATAGATAAAGTGCATGTTCCTGAAGGAAATGTTAAGGAGCAGGCTCTTATTGTAGATAAGATTTATAAGCTAGAAGAAAAGCTTTCTGAAACAGCAAAGGTAAATGCAATCTTTAAGCAAATCTTTACTTTAGCCAAGTCTTTTTCTCCTTTGGAATTTAAATGGAAAACAGAAGAAAAAAGAGGCTTAACGCTGGCTAATTACTCTTCTTATCTCTTAAATATTAATCGCCTTTTATTTTGGAAAAAACTTCCTGGTGGGGAAGAATACTTGAGCCGAGAAGAAATTAAGCACTTGCCTCTAGAAAAAAAAGGAGAGCTATTTAAAGCTTGGATTGAAGAAAATTGTAAAAACATCACGGCTTTGGATTTATCTAAAGCAGGCTTGACTTATTTACCCCCAGAAATATGCCAATTGTTTCAGCTGCAAACGCTTCACTTAAATCAAAATCAGCTCACCAGCCTGCCTGCAGAAATCGGGCGGCTGTCTAAGCTGCAAACGCTTGACTTAAATCAAAACCAGCTCACCGCTCTGCCTGCAGAAATAGGTCAATTGTCTCAGCTGACACGGCTTTACTTAAATCAAAACCAGCTCACCAGCCTTCCTGCAGAGATAGGGCAGCTACTTCAGCTGAAAAGTCTTAACTTAGGACAAAACCAGCTCACCAGCCTTCCTGCAGAAATCGGGCAGCTATCTGAGCTGCAACATCTTTACTTAAATCAAAACCAGCTCACCAACCTGCCTGAAGAAATAGGGCGGCTGTCTAAGCTGCAAACGCTTGACTTAAATCAAAACCAGCTCACCAGTCTGCCTGCAGAAATCGGGCAGCTATCTCAGCTGCAAACGCTTGACTTAAGAGAAAACCAGCTCACCAGCCTTCCTGCAAAAATCGGGCAGCTGTCTAAGCTGAAATGGCTTTACTTAAATCAAAATCAGCTCACCAGCCTTCCTGCAGAAATCGGGCAGCTATCTGAGCTGCAACATCTTTACTTAAATCAAAACCAGCTCACCAACCTGCTTGAAGAAATAGGGCGGCTGTCTAAGCTGCAAACGCTTGACTTAAATCAAAACCAGCTCACCAGTCTGCCTGCAGAAATCGGGCAGCTATCTCAGCTGCAAACGCTTGACTTAAGAGAAAACCAGCTCACCAGCCTTCCTGCAAAAATCGGGCAGCTGTCTAAGCTGCAAGGGCTTTACTTAAATCAAAACCAGCTCACCGTTCTGCCTACAGGAATTGGGCAGCTGTCTAAGCTGCAATGGCTTTACTTAAATCAAAACCAGCTCACCGCTCTGCCTACAGAAATTGGGCAGCTGCCTCAGCTGCAATGGCTTTACTTAAATCAAAACCAGCTCACCAGTCTTCCTACAGAAATCGGGCGGTTGTCTCGGCTACAAGAGCTTGATTTAAGCCAAAACCAGCTCACCAGTCTTCTTGCAGAAATCGGGCAATTGTCTCAGCTGAAAACGCTTAAATTAAATCAAAACCAGCTCACCAGCCTGCCTGCAGAAATCGGGCAGCTGTCTCAGCTTACAAAGCTTGAATTAGCGGAAAATCCTTTGAAAGATATTGCAGAACAAATAAGGCAGCGTTTTCGATTACGGATTGACCGTAAGTACTTTTTAAATTTGGGTGGGCTAAAATGAAATAAAAAAAAAATTTAGCGATCTTATCTTTAAACAAGTCATCCGCTTTCCTTCCCGCAACTAAGTAACTTAAGCTAACCTACACATTTATAATGGCAAGAAGTTTCTCTCTTTTTCTGCAGGGTGTTATGGCTGGGATAACAACCTTTCTTGATAGGAAGAAGCTAGGCGTATTGTATTCCATCATGCGGTAGAAGAATTAAAACATTGCGCCAAAAAGAGCCATTTTTTTAAATAAAGCAAAGAATCAATCTCATTCTTTTAGCCAAACCAAAATTGCCGCGTCACTTAATAGCTAACACCTGTGGCTGCTCCTAAATGCTTGGAAAGTCTACCCCTTTTCCTTGAATTTACCTAAAAAAAGCGAGGTAGATTATCTGTGAATTGTTTTTCATTGATAAGGATACGAATTCGTTTGACTTGCTTTTTTAATTTTTTATATTGTCTTTAAAAAATTAAAATGCTGAAAAAGTTATCACTACCCAAGGAAATAAAATGCATCCCATCTCTCCAGCATCTATTGAAAGCTTGCCCAATGAATTGCTGCTCCCTATCTTAGAGGCTTGTGCAGTTCC